>NZ_JAPEPC010000001.1:2940000-3825000 GCF_026340465.1 Streptomyces sp. NBC_01306 | reverse complement strand
TCACCGGCCGTCTCATCGACCGCCGGGGGCCGCTGCCCGTCCTGGTGGGGGCCGCCGCGCTGGCCGCCGTCGGTGCGATGAGCATGGGCCTCTCGGCCGGCGTGGCGACGGTTGTGCTGTCGGCCGCCCTGCTCGGCGCGGGGACTGCTGTCATGCAGCCGGCCCTCGCCACGATGATCGTCTGGTGCTCCACCCCGTCCACCCGGACCCGCGCCTTCACCATGCAGTTCTTTCTGCAGAACCTGACGCTCGGTATCGGCGGACTCGTCGGCGGCCAGATCGTCGACGCGAGCCGGCCCAGCAGCTTCACGCTGCTCTTCACCATCGAGGCCGCGATGTTCCTGGCGCTCGCCGGAATCGCCGCGTCCGTCCGGCTGCCGCGCGCTCCGGGGCTGGAACTGGCCCCGCAGCCCAAGGGAGGCGGAGTGCGCGCGCTGCTGCGGCACCGCGCCATGGTGCAGCTCTGCGTGCTCGGCTTCGTTGTCTTCTTCGCTTGTTACGGACAATTCGAGTCCGGGCTTGCCGCTTACGGGACCGAGGCTGCCGGAATTCAGCCCTCGACGCTCGGAATCGCGCTGGCCGCCAATACGGCCGTGATTGTCATCGCGCAGTTCGTGGTGCTGAAGGTCGTGGAGAAGCGGCGGCGCTCACGGGTGATCGCCGCTGTGGGTCTCATCTGGGCCTTCGCCTGGGTCATCGCGGGGTACGCGGGGCTGGGTCACGGCAGCCAGGCGATGGCGACTGCCGCGTTCATCTCGACGTACGCGCTGTTCGGGCTCGGTGAGTCCATGCTGTCCCCGACCGTCGCACCGCTGGTCGCCGATCTGGCGCCCGATTCCATGGTCGGTCAGTACAACTCGGCCTTCGCGCTGGTCAAGCAGCTGGCGCTGGCCATCGGGCCCGCGGTCGGCGGGCCGATGGGGGCTTCGGCGCATCTGCTGTACATCGCGACCTTCGTGGTGTTCTCCCTCGGGATCACCACGCTGGCGCTGCGGCTGGGGCGGCGGCTCACCCCCGTACAGAACAATCCGTCGCTCGGACACGGTTCGCGGGTCGTGGCGACGCATCTGCCGGAGCCCGCGGCGGCACCGCACTGACAGCCGGCACCCGGCCCCCCGCACCTCGCAGCCCGCAGAGGGGCGGGGCTACGGGCGTGGGCCCGGCCGGTCCGCGGTGTTCTCGGGGAGCGCGAACTCGCACCAGACCGCCTTCCCACCGCCCGGTGTACGGCGGGAGCCCCAGGACGAGGCGATCGTCGCGATGATCGAGATACCGCGGCCCGCCTCGTCAGCGGGTTCCGCGCGACGGCGGCGCGGCAGATGGTCATCGCCGTCCGTCACCTCGATGATCAGCCGGCGATCGGTCCTGCGCAGCCGCAGCCGCATCGGCGGGGTGCCGTGCTGGAGAGAGTTGGCGACGAGTTCGCTGGCGGCCAGGACGCCCAGGTCGTGAAGTTCCACGTGAAACCTCCAGGACGTCAGCACGCCGGAGGCGAAGGCCCGCGCGCGGGGAGCCGCCTCCACCCCGCCCAGCAGGTCCAGCGCCGCGTTGTGGAACAGCTCGGCCGCCGCGCCCGTACGCGCGGGGTGCTGGACGACCAGGACCGCGACGTCGTCGTCGTGCTCGGCCGTGACACCGAGCGAGCGGATCAGCCGGTCGCAGACGACCTGCGGGGCACCGGACGCACCGGACAGCGCGCGCTCCAGAGCGGCCACGCCCTCGTCGATGTCCTCACCCCGGCGCTCCACCAGGCCGTCGGTGTAGAGCACGGCGGCGGAGCCGGGCGGCAGCGCGATCGAGTCCGACGTGTGCTGCCAGCCGCCCGTCCCGAGCGGTGGACCTGTCGGGTCGGCGGCGCGGCGTACCGTGCCGTCCTCGTCCCTGACCAGCACCGGCAGGTGGCCTGCCGATGCGTAGACCAGGCGTCCCTCGTTGGGGTCGTGGACCGCGTAGAGGCAGGTGGCGATCTGGTTGGCGTCGATCTCGGAGGCGAGGCCGTCCAGCAGCTGGAGGATCTCGTGCGGCGGCAGGTCCAGCCGGGCGTAGGCACGGACGGCCGTGCGGAGCTGGCCCATGACCGCGGCGGCCCGGACCCCGCGGCCCATGACATCACCGATGACCAGGGCCGTACGCCCGGCGCCGAGGGTGATCACGTCGTACCAGTCGCCGCCGACGGCCGCGTCCGTGCCGCCCGGCTGGTAGGTGGCCGCGATGCGCAGGTCATCGGGCTGTTCCAGCTCCTGGGGGAGGAGCGAGCGCTGGAGGGTGACTGCCGTCTCGCGCTGTCTGCGCTCGCTGGTCCGCAGTCGTTCGGCTGCGTCGGCGTGGTCCGAGACATCGGCGGCGAAGACGAGGACCCCGCCGTTCTCCGGGAGGTTGGGGACCGGAGTGCAGGTCACTGTGTACGAACCGGCGCCCGGACCGGCCTGCACCCGGCGGGACTTGACGGTACGAGGGGTTCCGCTGCGGAGCACCTGGTCCATCAGCGGGAGGAGCCCCAGCTCGGCGAGTTCGGGCAGTTCGTCGGCCGCGCACTCGCCGGTGGAGCGGGGGCCGAAGGCCGCGGTGTAGGCGTCGTTGACGTAGGCCACGCGGTGCTCGGTTCCGTACACCAGGGCGACCAGTGCGGGCAGGCTGCCGAGGATCTCCCGTACGGACAGCTCGTCCAGCGCCGGGAACCGGTCGGCGTCAGCGGCCAACTCGGCTTCCCGGCCCGGGGGACGGCCGGACTCACCGCGGGCTGCTGGCACGGAACTGTGGTCGGTCCGCGCGGCGGCGCGGCGCTGTGTTCCGGGGAGCCGGGCGCTCCAGCGCGTGAAGTTCACTGCTTTTCAAGCCTCGTTTGTCGTGACGGGACGGCTGGGACCTGCTGCTCACCCGGCGGGGAATCCGGGTCGTACGGGGTGTTCTGTGCGGGTCTGTGCCCACCTATGGTCACACGCCCAGTGTGACCGGTGACACTGTCGGCGTCAGTCCCGCTTCGGGCGGTCGCCGCCGGCGGCCCATTCGAATTCGGCCCGCGGGTGTTCCAGCGAACCGAGCGAGACGATCTCGCGCTTGAAGAGTCCGGCGAGCGTCCACTCGGCGAGAACCTTGGCCTTCCGGTTGAAGGTGGGTATACGGCTGAGGTGGTACGCGCGGTGCATGAACCAGGCAGGGTAGCCCTTCACCTTCCGCCCGTAGACGTGGGCGACCCCTTTGTGGAGGCCGAGCGAGGCGACCGAACCCGCGTACGCGTGCTCGTAGTTGCTGAGGGGCCTGCCGTGCAGTGAGGCGACGATGTTCTCCGCGAGGACCTTCGCCTGGCGCACGGCGTGCTGTGCGTTGGGGGCGGTCTCGCTGCCGGGCTCGTCCGACGTGAGATCGGGGACCGCTGCCGCGTCGCCCGCCGCCCAGGCGTGGGCGGTCCCTTCGACGGTGAGCTGCGCCGTGCAGCGCAGTCGGCCGCGGTCGTTGAGCGGGAGGTCGCTGGCGGCGAGGACCGGGTTCGGTCTGACGCCCGCGGTCCAGACGAGGGTCCGGTTGGGGAAGCGGGCGCCGTCGCTCAGCACGGCGACCCGGTGGTCGCAGCTGTCCAGACGGGTTTCCAGGCGTACGTCGATGTTTCGGTTGCGCAGCTCGCGGATCGCGTACTCGCCCATCTCATGGCCGACTTCGGGGAGGATGCGGTCGGCGGCCTCCACCAGGATCCAGCTCATATCGTCGCGGTCGACGTTGTGGTAGTAGCGGGACGCGTAGCGCGCCATGTCCTCCAGCTCGGCGAGCGCCTCGACCCCCGCGTAGCCGCCGCCGACGAAGACGAAGGTGAGCGCGGCGTCGCGGATCGCGGGGTCGCGGGTCGACGAGGCGATGTCCATCTGCTCGATGACGTGGTTGCGCAGTCCGATGGCCTCTTCGATGCTCTTGAAACCGATGCCGTGCTCGGCGAGGCCCGGGATCGGCAGCGTGCGGGACACGGAGCCCGGCGCCAGCACGAGTTCGTCGTAGGCGATCTCTGTCGCCCCGGTGCCGGCCTCGGAGCCCGCGAGGGTCGTCACCGTCGCGATGCGCTCGGCGTGGTTGACGGCCGTGGCTTCGCCGATGACGATCCGGCACTTGTCGAGGAGCCGTCTGAGCGGCACGACGACATGGCGGGGCGAGAGGGAACCGGCGGCGGCCTCGGGGAGGAACGGCTGATACGTCATATAGGGGTCGGGAGTGACCACGGTGATCTCTGCTTCGCCGTCCTTCAGCTTCCGCTGGAGACGCAGCGCCGTGTACAGACCCACATAGCCGCCGCCGACGACGAGAATGCGCGTGCCGGTCCGGTGTCCCTGGCCGGGCCCGGGGTTCGTCTCGTGGGAGAAGGGAGCAGTCACTGTCCCATGAGGCAACGGGCGATCGACTTTGTCCACAGGCCCGACAAATTGTGTGACCGGAGAACACCGGTGTGCCGCAGCGGAGTGTTTCCCCTCGTGAAGGGAAGGGCCGCAGGTCAGCGGGTGGGAGGGTGAGCAGACACCGGGGTGGAATAGGGAGAGTCCAGGCCCATACTCCGATCGGGGGGCGCTCCGTGCGGAACTACCCCCTTCTGAATCGCCCCTTGCTCAACTATGTTCGTAGTTCGCCGGGGTGTCGGGTCTGGGCCCCGGCGGGACCAGGCGGGGAGTCTCCGGGGGGAGACATCATTACCGGGGGATCGCATATGCACATTCAGGACGCTCGTTGGCAGGCCGCTGTCCCGGCTGAGAGCAGCGGACGGGCGGGCACACGCTCGGCGCCCCTTCGCGTGGACGCACAGCGCAATCTGGAACACGTACTGAGGGCCGCCCGCGAGGTGTTCGGCGAGCTGGGGTACGGCGCGCCGATGGAGGACGTGGCGCGCCGGGCGAGAGTCGGCGTGGGCACGGTGTACCGGCGGTTCCCGAGCAAGGACGTCCTGGTCAGCCGGATAGCCGAGGAGGAGACCGCTCGGCTGACGGAGCAGGCCCGTACGGCACTTGGGCAGGAGGACGAACCGTGGTCCGCGCTCTCGCGGTTCCTGCGGACGTCGGTGGCTTCGGGTGCGGGACGGCTGCTGCCGCCCCAGGTGCTGCGCGTGGGGGTGGCCGAAGCGGCCGAAATCGACGACGCGGCGCTCGGGGGCCCGGTGCCGGGCGGACCGGGCACCGCCCCGGACGAGACGCGCGTACCGCATCAGCGGTCGGCCCCCCGGGTCGCCGACGGGCCGTCGGCGACCGGCGCGCTGCCCGGTCTCTCGGCCGAGAGCGCGGGGGCCGTTGAGCTGCTGGAGGTCGTGGGCCGGCTGGTGGACCGGGCGCACACAGCAGGTGAGTTGCGGGGCGATGTCACCGTGGCGGACGTGCTGCTGGTGATAGCCACGGCGGCGCCGACGCTGCCCGACTCGGCACAGCAGGCGGCCGCGTCCTCACGGCTGCTGGACATCCTGCTGGAGGGCCTGCGGTCGCGTCCGGTGTGAGGGTGAGTGTGAGCGGGGGCTGACCGTTGGCGGTTTGACGGTTGCCCGTTGGCGGTTGGACGGATGGCGGATGAAGGCCGGCGGGCTGCGGCGTGCCCGCGTCGGCAGCACTCGGGCGGCGGCATCCGGGGCGGGGACGCCTGCGTCGTAGTCGGTCGGCCTCGCCGTCGGCTGTCTCACGGTCGGCAGCTCGTAGTCGGCAGCTCGTAGTCAGCAGTCCTCGCGATCGGCTGTCCTCGCAGTCGAGCGGCAGTCCTCGCAGTCGCTCTCTCGCCGTCGGCCGCCCCGGCGCCGCCCATCCGGGCTCTGGGGACAATTAGTTGAGCCTTCCCCTAATGGGTGACGGTTAGTGCTCCGATTCGGGAAGACTCCCCGGATGAGTGGTTGCCGGATGCGAGTGGCCGGTTGTAGTCCTCCTTGTGTCAGTCTTGGCCGGTGTTCTGGTCCGAGGTATGTACGGGGGCTTTCCGCGATGAGCGTTGAAGGGCGGGACGAGCCGCTCGGCGAGGCCGGCGGGGCGCATCGGCTGCCCGGGCAGGGCCCGGCACAGTCGGCCGGGAAGGCATCCGGGCAGGGCGGGCCGCCTCCGGGCGGCGAACGGTCGGCCAGCGTGCCCCAGCAGCGTGAGGGCGGCGGCAACGGGGTGCTTCCGCCGCCGCGCTCCCTGGACCTGCCGCCGTCGGACGCCGAGCTGATCGCGCAGATGCGGCTCGGCACAGAGGACGCAGAGGGCGCAGAGGGCACCGGCGGCTCGGACAGCGTCGACAGTGCCTACGAGGAGCTGTTCCGCAGGCACTCCGACGCGGTGCGCCGCTATGCCCGTACCTGCTGCCGCGATGCGCACACCGCCGACGACCTGACGGCCGAGGTGTTCGCGCGCACCCTGCAGGCGGTACGGGGCGGGGCAGGACCCGAGCAGGCGGTGCGGGCGTATCTGCTGACCACCGTGCGCCGGGTCGCCGCGGCGTGGACGAAGACCGCCAAGCGCGAACAACTGGTCGAGGACTTCGCCGTCTTCGCCGACCAGGCCGCCAGGTCCTCGTCGTCCGAGGTGTCCGACCAGGACACGCTGGACCTGGGCGCCGATGTCCAGGCCATGCGGATAGCCGAGAAGTCACTGGCCATGGAGGCGTTCCGGTCGCTGCCGGAGCGCTGGCAGGCGGTCCTCTGGCACACCACCGTGGAAGAGGAGTCCCCGAGCGACGTCGCCCCGCTGTTCGGGCTGACGGCCAATGCCACCGCGGTCCTGGCCAGCCGGGCCCGTGAAGGGCTCAAGCAGGCCTATCTCCAGGCCCATGTGAGCCAGACGCTCACCGCGGGCGGCGACTGCGCGCAGTACGCCGACCGGCTCGGCGCGTACGCCCGCGGCGGCCTGCGGATGCGGGCCGAGCGGGGGCTGCGGAAGCATCTGGAGGAGTGCGCCAAGTGCCGGCTCGCGGCGGGCGAACTCAAGGACGTCAACGCCGGGATTCCCGGGCTCGTTCCGATCGCGGTCATCGGCTGGTTCGCCGGAGGGTCCGCCCTCAAGGCCGCCGGGCTCGTCGCGGGCGGCGCGGCCGGGGCCGCCGGAGCCGCGGGGGCAGGTGCCGCCGCGGCGTCGGGCGGGAGTTCGGCGAGCGGCGGCGCGGCTGCCGCCTCCGAAGGGCTCGGCGTGCCCGCCAAGGCCGGGATCGCCGCCGGTGTCGTCGTCGCGGCGGCCGCCGGCCTGGCGTTCGCACTGTCGGGCAGCGACGCTCCCAAACCGGCACCGCACGCCGCGCCCCCGGTCGCGCAGCCCGTCGTACCGCCCAAGCCCACGCCGCCGCCCCCGCACCCGAAGGCACCGCCCGCTCCCCCGGCGCCGGCGCCCAAGCCCACCCCGAAGCCGAAGCCCACGCCGAAACCCCCCAAGGCCGCGCCCAAGCCCCCCAAACCGACACCGACGCCGACGCCCGAACCCACACCACCGCCGAAGCCCACCCCGACCCCGACCCCGCCACCGCCGCCGCCCGCACCGGCCGTCTACCAGGTCGCCGCCCTCGCGTACTCGCTCGCCGGCGACCACACCGAGCCCGAGCTCAGCCTCAAGGACAGCGGCCCGGTGTGGCAGCGGCATCAGTTGTCCATGCGAGGGACCCAGTACAACCGCGGCATCAGCGTGCACGCCCCGTCCAGCGTGACCGTCCAGCTCAACCGCCAGTGCTCCACTTACGAAGCACTGGCCGGTCTTGACGACATGTCGCTCGGGCTCGGTGCGGTGCGCTTCTCGGTGTACGGGGACGCGACCCGGCTGTGGAGTTCGCCCGTGGTGCACGGCAGGGATCCGGCCGTGCCGGTGCGGGTCGGGATCGCCGGTCACCGGACGCTCCGGCTCGTGGTCGAACGGAGTGGACCGTTCGGCTCGGTGGCGGTGGCCGACTGGGCGCAGTCACAGATCAGCTGCCGCTGACCGGACCCGGCCCCGCGCCCGCCCCAGGGGATTGCTCCGCCGGCAGTTCCAGCGACTGCTTCGGCGACAGGTCCGGAGGCCGTGGGGACATCGGAGACCGTGGAAACAGCGGAGACAGTACGGAGTCGAGCAGGGCGATGGCCTCGTCCGGCCCCAGCCGCTCTCCCGCCACCCGCTCCGCCTCGTACCGCTGAACGCCGAGCACCGCTCGGGCCCGTTCCCCGTACTCCGCCGCATCGGCCGCCTCGGGGACCGGACGGATGCTGTCGCCGAGCCAGCCGGTGGCGGCGGCCAGCAGGCGTACGGCGGTGGCGTGTTCGCCCAGTGCCGACAGTTCGCCCGCCGCCGCATCGGCGACATGCGCGACGACGAGATCCGAGCACTGCTGTGCGCGAGCGGTGCGCAGTGCGCCGAGCAGCAGCCGCAGACCCGCCGCCGGGCCCTGCTCGTACGCCACCAGCCGGCCCTCGGTGCTGTCCAGCAGCACCGTGAACTGCGGCGGCGGCGCGCTGTGCCCGAGATCCTTCCTGACGCCGTCGAGGATCTCCCGGGACCGGGCGTGCTCGCCCCGGGCCAGCGCGAGGTCGGCCCGCAGATAGCGGACGTACGCCTGTGCGTCCTGGGCTCCGTACCGCTCGGACTCCAGGGACGCCTGCTCGACGATTGCCTCGGCCCCCGTCATGTCTCCGCTGCGGTACCGGAGTTCGGCGAGCCGGGCCAGCAGGAACGGCGCCTCCATGTGCGCGCCGACCTCACGGGCCAGCCGCAGCGCCTCCTCGAAGGCCTGCCGGGTCGCCTGCCAGTTGCCGCGCGCCATACCGGCCTCGCCCGCCGCACTCGCGACCTGTGCGCGCATCCAGCGGTCGCCGACGCGGCCGCTCAGTTCGCGCAGTTCGGCCAGGTCCGCGTCGACGCCGCCCATGCCGCCGGGCGTGTCGACCCGCATGTGGGTGCGGAACATCAGCACCACCCCGATCTCCCACTCCCCGCCGTACGTGCGGCAGTTGGCGACCGCGGCGTTCAGCCCATCCGACGGGTCGGCGTGCTCGTCCCTGAAGAACGCCGTGAACGGCCAGAGCAGCCCAGGCATCCGGGCCGACTCGGGGCCGCCCCCGCTGAACGCCTCATACACGCGTCCCACCAGTTCCTGGGTCAGCGGATCGCGCAGCTCCTCCCGCAGCTGGGTCTCCATCGCCATGAAGAGCTGGAAAAGGCGCAGCCGCATCCGCGGCCAGTACCGGGGATCGGTCCGCGCGTCCGGGTCCTCGCCGAGCGAGGCGACCTGCCGGGTCCAGTCGGCGCCCTCCGCGCGGTAGTTGCGCAGCCACCAGAACCAGCCCATCGCCTGTACGAAGCGGAGTGCGGACGGTTCGTCGCCGGTCTCGACGGTGTGGCGCAGCGCGGCCCGGATGTTGTCGAGTTCGGTCTCGATCCGGCGGATCCAGGGCAGCTGGTCACCGGATCTGATGAGCGGTTCGGCCTCCTCGGCGAGGGCCAGATAATGCGCCGTGTGCTCGCGCAGGGCCGTGACCAGGGACTCCGGGTCCTCCGCGGCGCGCTCGACCGCGTACTCGTGGATGGTCTCCAGCATCCGGTAGCGCATCCCGCCGTCAGCGGGGGTGGCGACGATCAGGGACTTGTCGACGAGCGCCGCCATGGCGTCCGGGCCGCCGCAGACCGCTTCGGCCGCGGACAGGTCCCAGCCGCCCGCGAAGACGGATGCCCGGCACAGGGCCGTACGCTCCCGCGCGTCCAGCAGCTCCCAGGACCAGTCGACCACGGCCCGCAGGGTCTGCTGGCGGGGCAGTGCGGTACGGCTTCCGCTGGTCAGCAGCCGGAAACGGTGGTCGAGCCGGTCCGCGATCTGGCGCGCCGTGAGCAGCGGGACCCGGGCCGCCGCGAGCTCGATCGCCAGCGGGAGGCCGTCCAGCCGCCGGCAGATCTCGGCCACCGCGGCGGGGTCGCCTTCCGGGTCGTAGGAGGGGCGCACAGCGCGGGCGCGCTCGGTGAAGAGCAGGTGGGCGGGGTCGGGTAGCAGTGGTTCCACGGGCCGTACCGCTTCTCCCGGTACCCCGAGAGGTTCGCGGCTGGTGGCGAGAATCCGAAGGTCCGGGCAGTGGGTGAGGAGCGTCTCGGCGAGCCGGGCCGCGGCCTCGACGAGGTGTTCGCAGTTGTCCAGTACGAGGAGGAGCGGGCGCAGCGAGCAGTACTCGACCAGCCTGGCCACCGGGTCGCCGGGCAGCGTCTGCTTCTCGTGGGTGATCAGTACGGTCTCGCGCAGCCCGAGGGCGGTGACGGCGGCGCCGGGGACTCCACCGGGGTCGTCGAGCGGGGCGAGTTCGACCAGCCAGGCGGGTACGGCGGCGGCCGGGGCGGCTTCCTCGGCGAGCCGGGTCTTCCCCGAGCCGCCGGGCCCGGTGAGGGTGACGAGGCGGTGACGGGCCAGATCGTCCCGGACTGCGGCGAGTTCGGACTCACGGCCGACGAAGGAGGTGAGCCGGGGGCGGAGGTTGCCGGGGGGCGGGGTGGGTCCCGGTGCGGGGGTGTCGGCGGGTGCGGGTGCCGGTGTGGGGGCGGGTGCCGGAGTCGGCACTGGTGGAGGGGTGGGCGTGCCCGGCAGGGGTGTTGGCGTCGGCGTCTCCGTTTGCGTCTGCGTCTGCGTCTGCGTCTGCGTCTGCGTCTGCGTCTGCGGGAGGTTGCGGGATCCGCTCAGCAACTCCACGTGCAGAGCGCGCAGTTCCGGACCCGGGTCGGCGCCCAGGCCGTCCGCGAGCGTGCGGCGGGCCGTTTCGTACGCGATCAGGGCGTCGGCGGACCGCCCCGCCACGCGCAGTGCGCGGATGAGCTGGGCGTGGAACGCCTCGTCGTACGGATGGGCAGCGGTCAGACCGCTCAGTTCGGGGACGAGACCGTCCGTGGCGCCGGACCGCGGGGCGGCCTCGACGCACCGCAGGTCGGCCTCGATACGGTGCCGGTGCGCGGAGAGCCGCAGCGCCTCCGGGCGTACGGCGTGTGCACGCTCGGGCAGATCGGCGAGCGCCGGGCCGCGCCACAGCGCCAGGGCCGCGCGGAGGGTCCGGGCGGCCTGTGCGGGGTCGCCCGATGCCAGCTGGGCGGTGCCGGTCCTGGTGGTGCGCTCGAAGACGTACAGGTCGACGTCGTCGGCGGCTGCTTCGAGGCGGTAGCCGTCGGGGACCGAGGTGATCGCCTCCCGGCCGAGCGCGCGGCGCAGCCGGGCAACGAGGGCCTGGAGCGCGGCAGGCGCGTCCTGGGGCGGGTCCGCACCCCAGACGTCGTCGATGAGCACGGAGGCCCCCACCGCGCCGCCCGGACGCAGCGCGAGGGCCGCCGTGAGGGCACGGAGCCGGGCGCCGCTGATGGCGACGGCGGTGCCCCGGGGGTCTTGGGCCGCGGTGGCGCCCAGGATGAGATAGCGCACGGGGCCATTGTCGCCCGCAGCGCCCGGGGCCGCCGACAGACCCAGGGCCTGATCCGGACAACGGGCCCGAACAGGAACGGGAGCCCCCCAGCCCTCAACAGCCAGACCCCGACCACCAGACCCCGGCCACCGGCCCTCAACAACCAGCCTCCAACTGCCGGCCCCGACCACCAGCCCTCAACAACCGCCCCCGACTGCCGGCCCCTAAAGGCTCCGCCGCGGTACGACCCCGCCCGCCACCGCCCGCTGTTTCGGTGCCGCTGTCCCGGTCCAGCAGCTGCCGCGTCGGGCCAGCAGTCTGCGCAGCCACAGTTCCGTGGAGACCAGGTCGGCCAGCCCGTCGAGCGGCAGTCGCTCCCCCTCGGCGGCCGCGCGCAGCGCCTTGCGGACCACGCGCGCCTCGATCAGGCCGGCGTCCGCGAGCAGCGGGGCGTCGAACAGGGCGATCAGCGAGGGGAGCGAGGCGCGCAGCCCCTGCTGGAACGCGGCCCTCGCGGTGGTGTGGGACGGGGCGCCCCAGCCGTCCGGCAGCTCGTGGATGCCCGCGCCCGACAGCACCGTACGGAGGATCTCGGCCCGGGCGCCGGGCTGGACCCGCAGCGATTCGGGGAGCAGCCGGGCCGCCCGTACCACCTGGTTGTCGAGGAACGGCGCGTGCAGCCGCTGGCTCCGTACCTCCGCCGCCTGTTCGAAGACCCGGTGGTCCGCCGCGTACCGGGCGAGCGCGGCGCGGGCGCGGGCCTCGCCGGGGCGCTGCACCGAGGTGGGCCGCAGCGCCGACTCCTGGAGGCGTACGGAGACTTCGGCGAGCGCCTCACCGGTCAGCCAGCGGGCCGCCGGCCCCGGCCGTGACCAGGTGAGGGCCGACAGTGAGGCGTCCAGCGTCGAGCCCTCGGCGGCATACAGGACATCACGGTCGCGCAGCCGGACGGCCGCCGCCTCGATGCCCGCGCGGTACGGAGTACGGGCCAGTCTGCGGGCGGCGCGGTAGACGGTGAGAGGAATGAGGACCGAGCCGTCCGCCTTGGCCAACGCCGCGACCGGCTTGACCAGATGACGTCTGCGGCGGTCCATCAGCAGGTCGGCCAGGCGCGCGGGGTGCGCGTCGAGTACCTGCCGTGCGCCGTCACCCACCAGGTGGTCCGCACTGCCGGCGGTGAGCCGCAGGCGGTGGCGCTCCGATGTGATCAGCGAGGGGCCCGGCTCGTCGGTCAGCGGGCCCGACTCCAGATCGGCGTACGGCAGGGCCTCTTCGCCGCCCGCTACGACCACGTGGTGCAGTCTCGGATTCGCCGCGATGGCGCCCGCCCGTTCCAGCTCGGGTGCGTGGCCCCGTGCGGAGAGGTCGTTGAAGGTGACGGCGAGGAGGCGTTCGCCGGCGCCCGTGCCATGGCCGAGGATCGTGCCCGGCACCCCGGGCAGTCCGGCCGCGAGAAGTGTGAGGGTGGCTGATGCGCTGCCTCCGGAGAGGTCGGCGCCGATTCCCGCGGCGGGCGCCGGGACCCCGCGCGCGGCGCGCCGTTCGGCCGGGCCCATCCCCGGTACCGGTCCCGGGTCGGGCGGCAGCGTCTCGGGGGCGTGGCGCGGCGCGGTGAGCCGGGCGCGTACGGCTTCGACGAGGGCGTCCCGTACGCCGTCCACGGCCCGGTCCGGGTCGACCTGGGCGGCGGCCACGGCGAGCGAGGCCACCTGTTCGTACCCGGTGATCTCCCGGGAGCCGTCGCGCAGGATGAGGGCGTGGCCCGGCGGGATGCGCCGCACCCCGGCATAGGGCGTCGAGTCGCGCAGTGCCTCCGGCACGTCGGGGCAGGCGAGCAGCGCGGCCAAGTGGCCGATGTCCAGCTGGGCTTCGACCAGGTCGGCGAGGGGGAGGGCCGCGGTGGCGTACGCGGTGCCGTTGGCCCAGGGGGTGTGGAAGACGGGCCGCGCACCGGCCAGGTCGCCGATGACGGTGACCCGGCGCCCGGACTGCACGACGACCGTGTAACTGCCCGCCCAGGCGGTGAGATGACGCAGCGCTCCCCCGCGCGCGGCGAACAGGCCGACCCGCAGTTCCTCGTCCGTCGCGGCACAACAGCCCAGTACCGCAAGGCGGGTGAAGGGGTCGACCGTGATGACCCGCACCTCGTCCGGCCGCCAGTCACCGACCGCCCAGAGGGGGTCGGGATCGCCCCACAGCAGCTGCGAGCCCACGGGGTGGACCGTGCGCCCCTCGTCCGCGCCGCCCACCGAACCGGCCGTGCCGAAGCTCGCGGCAGTACTGCTCCACCCCACCAACCACCGCATCGCCGCCTCCACAGGCTGTGGACAACTGAACGCCGAGGGCGTTCAGCACCATGCTGCCATGACAACGGCGTACCGGAGGGGGTACAGAAGCGCGCACCCAGATGCGAATGCGCCCCCGGCAAAGGCCATTCGGTCTTGCACAACGAGGGTCGTCATCCGGCCATTCTGGCGGAGTGGCATCTGTGCGGGAACGGTGACCGGAGGCCGTACAGCGCTTCGGTCCGGGAGACGCCGCGCGCCTCCCGGACCGGTCGGCCGCCCGCGGGGATTGAGGCGGCCGTATCCCCCAGCCCACTGGATCCTGTGCAGTGGACCGACCCACGCACTCCACATGGAAGACCTCGCCGAACGGCCGGACCAGAGCGCACGGCCGGGCGCACGGCCACACACCGGGAGCACGGGCCGCGGTTGAGAGCGCTCCGCGCGGGCAATAATCCCGCCATCCGGAACATCACCCCTTAACGGTAGGGATGCGGCGAACTACGCTGGGTTCACGAATGCCGTGCACGGCTTCTCGGACAAGAGGAGTTGCCTCGACACGGCGGCCGTCTGTGTGTCGAGGGGTGGCGCATGTCCAGGGAGCTACGCGGGCCGAACGACAAACTCGGCACCGTTCTCGCCGTCGCGGGAATCAGCAACGCCGGACTGGCGCGACGGGTCAACGACCTCGGCGCCCAGCGCGGCCTGACGCTTCGGTACGACAAGACGTCCGTGGCCAGGTGGGTCTCCAAGGGCATGGTGCCCCAGGGCGCCGCGCCCCATCTGATCGCGGCGGCGATCGGCGCCAAGCTGGGCCGGCCCGTACCGCTGCACGAGATAGGACTCGCGGACGCGGATCCGGCCCCCGAGGTCGGGCTCGCCTTCCACCGCGACGTCAGCTCGGCCGTGGTGTCGGCGACCGATCTGTACCGGCTGGACCTCGCGGGGCGCCGGGCCGGGAGTGGCGGGATATGGCAGTCGCTCGCCGGATCGTTCGCGGTCACGGCATATGCGACACCCGCTTCGCGGTGGCTGATAACACCCGCCGACTCCTCGGTGGAGCGGGGCGCCGACGAGGTGGCGGACCCGGCCGCGCTGCGCGTCGGGCACAGCGATGTGACCAAACTGCGGGAGGCCGCCGAGGATGCCAGGCGCTGGGACTCCAAGTACGGCGGCGGGGACTGGCGTTCGTCCATGGTGCCGGAGTGCCTGCGGGTGGACGCGGCTCCGCTGCTCCTCGGCTCGTACTCCGACGAGGTGGGCCGCGGACTCTTCGGCGCGACCGCCGAACTGACCAGGCTCGCCGGGTGGATGGCGTTCGACACCGGCCAGCAGGAGGCCGCCCAGCGCTACTACATCCAGGCACTGCGGCTCGCCCGCGCGGCCGCCGATGTCCCGCTGGGGGGATATGTCCTGGCTTCGATGTCGCTCCAGGCGGTCTACCGCGGCTTCGGGGACGAGGGTGTGGACCTCGCGCAGGCGGCGGTCGAGCGCAACAGGGGCCTCGCGACAGCCCGCACGATGAGTTTCTTCCGACTGGTGGAAGCACGGGCCCACGCGCGCGCCGGTGACTCCGCGGCGGCCGGCGCGGCACTGAAGGCGGCGGAGGGCTGGCTGGAGCGCTCGCGCGAAGGCGACGCCGATCCGTCCTGGCTCGGCTTCTACTCGTACGACCGCTTCGCCGCCGACGCCGCCGAGTGCTACCACGACCTCAAGGCCCCGCGTCAGGTGCGGCGCTTCACCGAGCAGGCGCTGTCGAAGCCGACGGAGGAGTTCGTCCGCTCGCACGGGCTGCGGCTGGTGGTGAGCGCGGTGGCGGAGCTGGAGTCCGGCAACCTCGACGCGGCGTGCGCCGCGGGTACCCGGGCGGTGGAGGTCGCGGGGCGGATCTCGTCGGCGCGCACCACGGAGTACGTACGGGATCTGCTGCACCGTCTTGAGCCGTACGGCGACGAGCCGAGAGTGGTGGAGTTACGCGAGCGGGCCAGACCACTCCTGGTGGCGCCCGCGTAGAACGGTCCTCCCCCCTGGTTTGAGGGCATTGTCAGTGGGCCAGTGCACTATCGGGGTGGGAGGAGGTGCGATGTCTTTCGGGAACGGCAGCACGCGTGGCTACAGCGGTGGCTTCGACTGCGACGTGCTGATCATCGGCGGCGGGATCGTCGGGCTGTCGACGGCGTACGCCCTGACGCGGTCCGCGCCGGGCACGCGGGTCGTGGTGCTGGAGAAGGAGCAGCGCACCGCCCGCCATCAGACGGGCCGCAACAGCGGGGTCATCCACAGCGGGATCTACTACCGGCCCGGCTCCCTGAAGGCGCGGTTCGCGGTGCGCGGCGCGGCTGAGATGACCGAGTTCTGCGCGGAGCACTCCCTGCCGTACGAGGTGACGGGCAAGCTGATCGTCGCGACGGAGCGGGACGAGCTGCCCCGGCTGCACGCCCTGGCCCAGCGCGGCCGGGAGAACGGGATTCCGGTGCGGGAGCTGGGCCCCGCCCAGATCGCCGAGGACGAGCCCGGGGTCCGGGGACTGGCCGCGATCCGGGTCGCCACCACCGGGATCGCCGACTACGGCGCGGTGGCCGCGCGCCTCGCGGAGCTTTCGGAGGCGGCGGGGGCCGAGGTCCGGTGCGGGGCCGAGGCCGTCCGGATAGCGCGGCGCCCGGAAGGCGTCGCGGTCGCCACGTCCGACGGGGCGGTGATACGGGCCCGGGCCCTGGTCAACTGCGCGGGGCTGCACTGCGACCGGGTCGCACGGCTGGCGGGCGACGACCCGGGGATGCGGATCGTGCCCTTCCGGGGGGAGTACTACACACTGACCCGCCCCGGCCTGGTGCGTGGCCTCGTCTATCCCGTGCCCGACCCCGCCTTCCCCTTCCTCGGTGTCCATCTGACCCGGGGCACCGACGGCACGGTCCACGTCGGACCGAACGCGGTACCGGCGCTGGCCCGCGAGGGGTACGACTGGGGCACCGTGCGCCCCACCGAGCTGAGTACGACGCTGGCCTGGCCCGGCACCTGGCGGATAGCGGGCCGCCACTGGCGGTACGGGGCGGGCGAGCTGCACCGCTCGCTGTCGAAGCGCGCCTTCACGGAGGCGGTGCGGCGGCTGCTGCCGGCCGTGGAGGAGGCGGATCTGCGCCGGGCACCGGCCGGGGTGCGGGCCCAGGCGGTCCTCAGGGACGGCACGCTGGTCGACGACTTCCTGATCCGGGAGGCACCGCGCACGGTCCATGTGCTGAACGCCCCCTCACCGGCCGCGACGGCATCCCTGCCGATCGGCCGCGAGATCGCCCGCAGGGCGCTGGCCTCGGTGGGGGTACGGACCTGACCGGGCGGCGGGGGTATGGAGCGGCACCCGGGGCGGAAGCTACGCCGGGGCCGTACTGCGGCCGGGGGCCGTAGAGCTCCAGGCCCCGACAGCGCAGCGCCGGGGTCACAGAGCCCCCGGGGTCACAGAGCGGCCAGAGCGTGGAGCGCCGGGACCGTGGAATCGCGGGACCGTAGAATCGGGGGCACTGTGTCCGATCTTCTGAACCCCCCACCAGAGCCCTCGCCGCCCCAGCGCGCCAAGGGCGAGCCGCGCTTCCCCGGCGGACCCGCGGCCGACCCCGCGGGCTCGCACCACGAGCGCCGGATCCGCAGCTTCCAGCCGCGCCGCAGCCGCGTCACGACCGGCCAGGCCGACGCCCTGGAACGGCTGTGGCCGCGCTGGGGCCTGGACATCGACGGACAGCGGGTCCTCGATCTGCCCACCCTGTTCGACGGTCTCCCCGTCGTCCTGGAGATCGGCTTCGGCATGGGCGAGGCCACCGCTCAGATGGCCGCGGCCGACCCGTCGACCGGGATCCTCGCATCCGATGTGCACACCCCCGGCCAGGGAAACCTGCTGCGTCTCGCGGAGCGGAACGGCCTGTCCAACATCCGGGTGGCCAACGGCGACGCGATCATCCTGCTCCGCGAGATGCTGAAACCGGACTCGCTCGCCGGACTGCGCGTGTACTTCCCCGACCCGTGGCCCAAGAGCCGCCACCACAAGAGGCGGCTGATCCAGCCCGAGTTCCTCGACCTGGCCGCGGCCCGGCTCGCACCGGACGCCGTCCTGCACTGCGCGACCGACTGGGTCCCGTACGCCGAGCAGATGCTGGAGGTGCTCACCGAGCACCCCTGCTTCGAGAACACCACGGCGGGCGGCGGCTACGCACCGAGGCCCGGCTTCCGGCCGCTGACCAGATTCGAGGGCCAGGGACTCGACAAGGGCCACGCGGTCCACGACCTGCTGTTCCGCCGCAACGACCGCCCGAGCGGCCACAGCACCGACTAGGGCCTTTCGTTTGGATCAGTCCGGGCCGACCGCGGCCGGTCCCGGCACGGAAACCCAGTACGGCGTCGCGGTTGTCAGTGCCGCTCGTTAGGCTCAATCGGGTGTACGAGTCGAGCGTGCCGCCCGGGGCGGCCCATCCGGTGGTCCCGGTGTACGAGGAGCAGCCGCGCTTCGACGCCGTTCCACCGCGTGCACACTGGCGCTACGCACCCCGCAGGGACTTCTGGCGGAGCAAGGCGCTGCGCGCCACAGCGGTGATCATCGTCCTCGCCATCTGCGGCCTGCTGATCCTCTCGCTCGTCCGCGAACAGACCGGGACCGAGGGCTTCCTCGTCGGGATGGGTCTGGCCGTGCTGCCGGTGCCGCTGCTCATGGCGGCCTTCCGCTGGCTGGACCGGGTCGATCCGGGGCCCTGGCGGAACCTGATCTTCGCCTTCGCCTGGGGAGCGTGCGCCGCCGCGCTCGTCGCGATCATCGCCAACTCCTTCGCCACGCACTGGATAGCGACCGCCACAGCGGATCCGACGAGCGCGGACACCCTCGGGGCGAGAGTGGTGGCGCCGATCGTCGAGGAGAGCGCGAAGGCCACCGCGATCCTGCTGATCTTCCTCTTCCGCAGGCGCCACTTCACCGGGGTCGTGGACGGTGTGGTCTTCGCGGGCTTCACCGCGACCGGCTTCGCCTTCACCGAGAACATCCTGTATCTGGGCAGTGCCTTCGGCGAGGACAAGTCGCTGGGGTTCTCGGGCGTTCCGTCCGTGACGGCGGCGACCTTCTTCGTCCGGGTGGTCCTCTCGCCGTTCGCCCACCCGCTGTTCACCGTGCTGACCGGCATCGGCTTCGGCATCGCGGCGCTGGCCGCCGAGCACCAGCGGCTGCGCAGGACCGGACCGCCGCTGCTCGGTCTCCTCTGCGCCATGGGCATGCACGCCCTGTGGAACAGTTCGTCGGCCTTCGGCACCTATGGCTTCTATCTGGTCTACGGCGCTTTCATGCTCCCGGTCTTCGGGATGATCACATGGCTGGCGATCTGGACCCGCCAACGGGAGCTGCGCACAATATCGGCCGAACTGCCCGCGTACGCGGCGGCGGGCTGGCTGGCCCCCGCAGAGCCGCTGGCGCTGTCGTCGATGCGGGCGCGCGCCATGGCACGCAGCTTCGCGGCGCGTACGTTCGGCGGAGGGTTCGGCGCGACCAGCCCGCATCTGGGCCCCCACCCGGCCCCGTACGGTCCAGGCCCGAACAGCTCAGCCCCGTACCCCTCCGGTCCGCACGCATCCGGTCCGTACGCCTCCAGTCCGTACGGCCGGAGCCCGTACCACCGGCCGCCGGCGCACGCCGACGCGAAGTCACGGGCCAAGGCCGCGTCCCGTGCGGTCTCCGAGTACGAGGCCTTCGCGACGGCCCTCGCCTTTCTGCGGCACAGGGCCCACCGGGGCGTGGTGGGCCCGGACTTCGAAGCGCGCGAGCAGGAGCTGCTGCACCACCTCTGGCAGCGCAAGGAGATCGCGGGTCCCGCGCTGCTCTACGCGGCGGAGGCGACCGGGCGGATACGGGTGCCGCCACCGCATCTGCACTACGGCGGCTACAACCCGTACCAGCACTGACCCCCACGGCACCCCGGCCGGATCCGGTTCGTGGCCGATCCGCTTCCGTGCCGGATCCGGTTCGTGGCCGGATCCGGTTTCTCAGGCGGAGGCCGCGGTCAGCTCCGCCACCTCGGCGTCGGTGAGCTTCAGCTCGGCCACGGCCGTCAGCGCGGGCAGCTGCCCGACCGTACGCGCCGAAGCGATCGGCGCGACGACGGTCGGCTGAGCGGCCAGCCACGCCAGGGCGACGGTCGCCACCTCGGCGCCGTGCGCCGCGGCGACCTTGTCGAGCGCGGCCAGGACCTTCGGTCCCCGCTCGGTCCCCAGGTGCTGGGCCGCACTACCGGCACGCACACTGTCGACGTCCGCACCGGGCCGGTACTTGCCGGTGAGGAAGCCGGAGGCCAGCGCGTAGTACGGCACGGCCGCCAGACCGTGCCGGGCCGCCGCGTCCTGGAGCCCGCCCTCATAGGTGTCACGGGAGACCAGGTTGTAGTGCGGCTGGAGAGCGACGTACCTGGCCAGCCCCTCCTTCTCGGAGAACGCCATGGAGGCGTCGAGCCGCTCGGGAGACACATTGGACGCGGCGATGGCGCGCACCTTGCCCGCCTTCACCAGCTCGTCGAGGGTGGAGATGATCTCCTCGACCGGCACGGACGGGTCGTCGAAGTGCGTGTAGTAGAGGTCGATGTAGTCGGTGCGCAGCCGACGCAGCGACTCGTCGGCTGCGGCCCTGATGTTCGCCGGGGACAGCCCCTTGTACTGCGGATGCGCGCCGACCTTGGTCGCGACCACCACGTCGGCCCGGTTACCCCGTGCGGCCAGCCAGTTGCCGATGACGGTCTCGGACTCACCGCCCTTGTTGCCGGGCACCCAGGCCGAGTACGTGTCCGCGGTGTCGATGAAGTTGCCGCCGGCGGCCGTGTAGGCGTCGAGCACGTCGAAGGACTGCTTTTCGTCGGCGCTCCACCCGAAGACATTGCCACCGAGGGAGAGCGGGAAGACCTTGAGGTCGGAGGAGCCGAGTGAGCGGAGAGAAGTCATATGTCGGTCAACCCCGCGGCGGCCCGGCACTATTCCGCTGGTCCGGCACTGTCCCGCTGATCCGCCGGTGTTCCGCAGGACCGGCCGTACGCGGGGGCCGGACCGGCCGGGTGCCCGCACACAGCGGACCGGCAGCCCTGACGCCGGGGGGATGCCGTCAGGACTGCCGGGGTGCGGGGCGCCGTGCAGCGGCGGTACGCGCAGGGGTGGGGCCGCGGTTACAGGCTGAGAGTTACGGGTTGAGGCCCTTGCCCTGGAGCCAGGTCATCGGGTCGATCGGGTCGCCGCCACCCGGACGGACCTCCACGTGGACATGCGGGCCGGTGACGTTGCCGGTGGCTCCGACCCTGCCGATGACCTCGCCGGTGCTGACCTTCTGGCCGGCGCTGACCCCCAGCGAGGACTGGTGGCAGAACCACAACTCCGTACCGTCGTCGAGCGTGATGACCGTGCGGTAGCCGTACGCCCCGGCCCAGCCGGCCGACTTGACCGTCCCGCTGTGCACGGCCTTGATCGGGGTACCGGTCGGGGCGGCGAAGTCGAGGCCGGTGTGGTGGCCCGACGACCACATCGAACCGCCGTCGTTGAACCGCGAGGTGAGGGTGTACGAGGAGACGGGGAGCGAGTAGCTGGCCGCCAGCTTGGCGAGCCGCTCCTTCTCCGCCTTGGCCTTGGCCTCCGCCTCGGCCTTCTTCTTGGCCGCCTTCTCCTTGGCCGCCGCCTCGTCCTGCTTCTTCGCGGCCTCCGCCGACGCCTTGTCCGCGGCTGCCTTCTCGGCTGCCGCCTTGGCCTCGTCGTCGACAGCGCCCTGCTGCTGCTCGGCCTGCTGGAGGATCCGGGCGCGGAGGGCCTCGCCCGCGTCCGCACTGCCCTTGCCGGTGGCCGCAGCGGTGCTGAGCGCCGCGTCGGCGGCGCCCGTCTCCGTACCGCTGTGGTCCGACGAACCGCCGTCGAGGTCGGAGATCAGCGTCCCCACGCCGGGCAGCGACTCGGCATCCGGCAGCTTGTCCTTGACGGACTGCGGAAGGTCGGGGAGGGAGATCGCGACCGGCGGCTTGCTCTGGGCGCTGGCCATGCCGCCCGCACCGACGGCTGCGATCACGCCGACGCCGAGCACCGTCGAGCTGCGGGCGAGTCCGCCGCGCTGCTTGGCGACCCGGTGTTTACCGCGGACCGAACGGAGGGAATCCTCAGTGGGGTTCCACTCGTCGAATGTGCCGCCGTCCTCACCGCCGAAACCGGGAGCATCGTCGTTCGGGAAGTAAAGCGTTTCGGGGGCAGGGTTGTTGGACGCCACGGAGGCGCACTCCTTTCCTTCCTTACCGCCTACCGGGTTAGCTGACGGGTTCGGAGCAGGAAGGTCTCCTACGGGCAGCCCTTACGGAGAAGCCCGATTCACCCCAATTGGTGGTTCCCCGGTTCCCTTGCGGGATTCGGCGCGTGCGCACGGTGCCGCCTCTTGCGACGACTGGGACAACCGCGCTGCGTTATCGAACGTTAATAGACGCGAGGGCCGGATTCCAAGCTGTTCCGACTGATCGTTAACGGCTTTGGCCTGTACTTACCGGGGCATAAAGGGGCGGATTCGGGCGACTTGATCACCCTTCAGAAGCCACCGGGAAACATCGAGATTCTGATAGTGCGTCAAATGTTATGCGGTGTTGTGCAGAGGGGTGCTCTTCGATTACGGATCGTGTTGTTCGCGGTGGATGATCTCCACCGTCCTGCGCCGGTCCGGCTGCCCCTGGCCCGGACGGCCCACCGCGAGCAGCGCCATGTCGTCCGTGGAGCGCCCGCCCGTGTGCAGCCGCACGTCGTCGGTCACCGCCGTCAGCAGCTCATCGGGCCCCGGGAAGATCCGGCCGCGCAGCCGCTCCTGCGGCTCGTAGAAGGCCCCCTGCGCGTTCCTCGCCTCGGACAGGCCGTCGGTGTAGAGCAGCAGCGTGGCCCCCGGCGGGAACTCCGTCTCGTCCGCCTGGTCCGGCCAGGCCGCCAGATCGGCCAGCCCCAGCGGCAGGGCGGGATCGGCGGGCGTGAGGAGGTGGATGCCCCCGTCCGCGTACAGCAGCAGCGGCTCGGGGTGGCCCCGGTTGAGCAGCCGGATCAAGCCCTGATCGCTGCGCGGGATCTCGGCGAGCGCCGCCGTGGTGAACCCCTCGAAGGCGTCAAGTCCCTCCCGCCGCACGCCCTCACGGGTCAGCGCACGCTCCAGCCGCTGAGCGACCCGCTCGATCGTCACCTCCTGCTCGGCGGCCTCCCGGAAGGCCCCGATCACCACAGCCACAGCCTCGACGGCGCCGAGCCCCTTGCCCCGTACGTCACCGATCACCAGCCGGACCCCGTACGGGGTGTCCTGCACGGCGAAGAGATCGCCGCCGATGAAGGTGCCGGCCTGCGCCGCCTCGTACCGCGCCGCGATGTGCAGCCCGGCGATCCGCTCGGAAGGCACCGGCAGCACAGCGCGCTGCGCGGTCTCCGCCACCACGCGCGCCGACGCGAGCTCTTCGCCGCTGACCCGGATGACGCGGTTGATGATGAGGGCGACGACGGACACCGTGACGACGGTGATCAGCTCCGTGACCGCCGAGGCCTTGGCCGAGGTGTCGTCGTAGCCGTGCAGCCCCACGACCGCCAGCACCGCGATGATCCCCGTGATCAGCGTGGCCCGGTACGAGAAGAGCGGGGCCGCGATCACCGGCGCGGCGACGAAGAACGGGGCAGCCGTGAACGCGGACGGCGTCAGCTGGTCGAAGGCCACCCCGCCCGCGATCAGCACGGCAGGCAGCGCCCGGACGAACCTGCGCGCCCAGCCCGAGTCCTCTCGCTGCCCCACCAGTACCCTCCTGCCCGGTCCGTAAAGCGGCGGACGGTACCGCGCCCCACCAGGCTGACCGCACCGACGCCGGTGTGCGATTCGGCGTCGGCCAAGTGGGGGAGAGCGGGGCGGGGTGGTGGTGAGAAACGACTGAAGGCCCAGCACGTGAGTGCTGGGCCTTCGATCTGAGTAGCGGGGACAGGATTTGAACCTGCGACCTCTGGGTTATGAGCCCAGCGAGCTACCGAGCTGCTCCACCCCGCGTCGGTAAACCCAACTCTACGCCATGCGCGGGGGTGGTTCTGACCATGACCCGGCACCCCGCGCCCACGGCAGCCGGCCGGCCAGGGTGGCGACGGCAACTGCGCGGCGGCTGAAGGCAGTTCGGGCCCACCCACCTGACGTACGCCCCTCCCCCACGCGAACAGGCCCCTGTCCTGCGCATTCACGCGCAGGACAGGGGCCTGTGGAGCGGTAGACCGTGTGGGACTACGGGTCAACGGGAGAGGACGGCGCGTACGTTCTTACCGCCCTGGGGACAGTGGCTGACAACGACCGTACGCGCGAGGAAACGGACCAGAGGCCAGCCGAATCCGCCCCCGGCCCCGTTGAGGTCCGGCGCGCGCTCCCGCGGCATGGCGCGGCTGGGGTCCTCCACGGTGACCTCCAGTGTGGTGCGGTCCGCGGCCAGTCGCAGAGCGGTAAGCCCTCCCGCGTGCCGCAGTGCGTTCGTGACCAGCTCGGAGACCACCAGAACGGCGTTGTCCGTGCACTCGGGGGTGGGGGCGGGCGACAGCTCCGAGACGAACTCACGCATGTCGTCGCGTGCCCGGGCCACCGTGGCCGGGCACGTCGTCCGCTGCGCGTGGCCGGTGCGCCGCTCCATGACATTTGACTGACCCATACTGAACTCCCATCGAGGAGAAGTCCTGGTCTCGTGAACCGTGCTTCTGCCCCCATCGGCCGGGGTCTAACTCCGCCACAAGGGACCCGTGCGGGGCGTAGGAACCGGTGCTGTGCCCCCGGCCGCGTACTGACAAGGCCGCCTCGAAAGTGGCACAGTAGGACGATGCGCCCAAGCTCTACGACGCAGGCCCCGGAACTGGCGGATATCGCCACCGAGGTCACAGGGCTGCTCGGCGTTCTTCGGGGCAGGGCCCACGGCAACGCCCCGGCCGGACCCGTTTCGGCATCACAGATGCGGGCGCTGCTGGCGATCGGACGGCTGGAGGGCGGCAATCTGCGGGCCCTCGGCGAAGCTCTGGGATCCAGTGCGCCCGCGACGAGCCGACTGTGCGACCGGCTGGAGGCCGCCGGCCTGGTCGAGCGGCGACTGAGCACCGCGAGCCGCCGGGAACTCGAACTGTATCTGAGCAGGCACGGGCGGGCCCTGCTCGATGAGGTCAAGGAGCGCGAGGCGGACGAGCTGCGCCCCGTACTGGAAGCCATGCCCCCCGAAGCGCTCCGCCAGCTCACAGCGGGACTGACCGCATTCCGGGACGCTGCCGCCTCCGCCGTGGACGGGAACAGCCTCGCGGGCGACGAGCCGGGCGAGCCACGGGACGAATCCCTCGACGACTCCAGGCTGCGGATCGTACGCCCGGCCTGAGCTCCTGACCGGAGTGCCTGCCTGCGTGCCTACGTTCCACGCCAACGTCGGCGGGCTGGTGAACCCCGGGGAGTTCCTCCTGCAGGCCCGTCAGATGGACGGTTTCTGCGTCACCGTGGCGAGGCGGCCGGGGCAGCGACCTGGTTGCCACTTGGCACCGGGCCGTCGCGGAGGGCGGCGACCTGGTCGGCGTGGATGGCGGCGACCTGGTCGGCGTGGATGGCGGCGACCTGGTCGGCGTGGATGGCGGCGACCTGGTCGGCGTGGATGGCGAAGACGCCACCCAGGCGGAGGATCCGCAGCAGTCGCAGGACGGCCCGCGAGGGCGCGGCGAGACGAAGCCTGTCGCCGAGCCGCAGTCGGGCGTGCAGGAGCGTATTGATGAGCGCGGTGTCGGCGAACCCGACCGCTGAGAGGTCCACCACGACCGGCCCCTCGCCGCGGCCGACCGCCTCGTGGAGTGCCAGACGCAGCGGCTCGACCGAGTCGAGGTCGACCTCCCCGGACAGTTCCAGGAGCACGGCAGTCGGAAGGGGATGCGTGACCAGGTGCAGGTGCTGAACGGTGCTTCGGGTATCCACAACTGGCCCTTCGGATCGTGGAAGCGAAAGCCGACAGACTCTCCCCATCGTGCGACCTGCACCACCATAGGGTCGATAGTTGCCGTACGGCAACACTTACCATTGCTCAATGATTGTGGTACTCGCTGCGGAGGGGGACGGGCTGCCCCGCTACGCTGCGGCGTCCGACATATCCCCCTGATGACGAAAGCGGGCCGCCGATGAACGGCTTCCTGGCCGTGGAGCGCGCCGTACGCAGCGCGGCGCCGCATGCTCTCCTCGACGCGGCCCGCGCCGCACTGATCACGCACTACGAGGCTGCTTCGGTGGACCTGCTCATGGCCGACTACGGCCTCACGGTCCTGCAACCGGTGACCGCCTTGCCCCACACTGCCCAGCCCCCGCTGTCCCTGCATGCCAGCCCGGAAGGCCGCGCCTTCGGCAGCCAGGAACCGTACGGGCAGTACGCAGCCCTGGACGGCGCCGTGGACCTCCATCTGCCCGTGACCGTGCGCGGAGACAGACTCGGTATCCTCACCGTCCGCCTCCCCAAGCGCAGATGCACGCCCCAGGCCGTCGACGAGCTCACCGATCTCGCCGCATTCCTGGGGCACGAGATCGTCGTGGCCGAACGCGACACCGACCTTTACCTCCAGGCCCGCCGGGCCAACCGGCTCACCCTCGCCGCCGAGATGCAGTGGCAGCTCCTCCCTGGCCGCTCCTGCTCCCGCGACGAGTACGCCATCGGCGCCCAGCTGGAGCCGGCTTATGCCATCTACGGCGACAACTTCGACTGGGCCACCACAGCGGACACCCTCACCCTGTCCGTCACCAACGGCATGGGCGAGGGCATCCAGGCATCCCTCCTGACCAACCTCGCGGTGAACGCCCTGCGCAACGCACGCCGTGCCGGCATCGACATAGCCGACCAGGCCGCCCTCGCCGACCAGGCCCTCTACGCTCAGCACCACGGCGAACAGCACGTCTCGACCCTGCTGCTCTCTTTCGACCTCGCCACCGGCAGGGCCCAGGTGGTCGACGCCGGCTCACCGCAACTGTGGCGTCAGCGTGACAAAGCCGTGGAGCGTGTCCCTTTCGAGGCGCAGTTCCCGCTCGGCATGTTCGAGGACACCCCCTATGTACCCCAGGACTTCGAGGTGCTCCCCGGGGACCGCCTGATCATCGTGAGCGACGGCGTGTACGCCACTGCTGGACGGGACGCCGAGGCGTACGGCGAACGGTCACTGGCCCGCGCCATTCAGGCAGCCAGCTTGTTGCCGGCCGCAGCAGTCCCGCGCGCTGTCCTGCGCGAACTGGCCGAACATCGGGGCGACACCGCAACCGACGACGAACTGGTCGTCTGCCTCGACTGGTTCGGCCCCAGTACCCCCACCACGCGCTGAGCACCACACTCAGCTGTGGCTGCCGCACCGTTCCCCTGCCGCTCCTGGCCCGCGGAGACGAGACGCGGAGCGTTTCGATGTGACGGCTTCTGCCAGCCGATGAACCTCGCATGGGGCGGGATGCCAGAACAGCCCGCGTGCGGGCTCCAGTTCGCCGGTCCGGACGGTCAGTGACTCAGTGGTCCAGGCCGGGCCGGACCCGGCCCCTGCCGGAGCGGCCGGGGTGTCGAGCATGCAGCGAAGGAACATGGCGAGGTCGTCCAGGACCGTGAAGGCACCAGCGATTCCGCACACTGGCCCAGGAGCCGGGCGGAGAAGAGGATGCGGGCACATCCACTCACGCACGAGCCGGGAAACGCAGAAGCGCCTCGACCGGGTGAATCCGATCGAGGCGCTTCCTAGCAGGTCAGAGAGGGTTTCCCCCTCCTGCTCTTGGTAGACCGTGTGGGACTCGAACCCACAACCAATGGATTAAAAGTCCACTGCTCTGCCAATTGAGCTAACGGTCCGTGCTGACGCACCCCCCGAGCATAGCGGGAGCGTGCCCAGCAGCCGATCGGGTATCCCCCGCCGGGCACGTCGGACCCCGCCGGCGGCCCGTGCGGGCCGTCGGCGGAGTCGTGGGACAGGGGTCGCCCCGCTCAGGGCGCCACGGGGCCCTGAAGTACCTGGAGGTAGTTGCCGTCCGGGTCCAGCAGGGTGGAGAAGAACCATCCGCCCCCGGTGTCCTCGACCGGCCTGACCCAGGTCACGCCGATCGTGTTGAAGTGCTTCTCGGCCGCACGGATGTCGCGCACCATGATGTTGACCAGGTGCCTGCCGGGTTCCGCGGCCTTGTCCGCCACGTCGTCGCGGCGGTCGAACCCGATGACCGCCTGCTGCCCGACAACGAGCATGTGGCCCTCCCAGCGGGCCCCCAGCGGCTCCAGCGCGGCGCGGTACCACTCGATGAGCGGTTCGGGATCCGTACTGCCGAGGATGACGCCCAGTCCGTTGATGTTGCCCGGGGCTGCCATGAGGTGTGCCTCCCTCTCGTCTTCGATCGTGCTCGCTTGTGCAGGGCGCGTGCTGCGCCCACATGGTCATGACCGCCCGCGGCAGCAGAACTCATCGGCGGAAACCCACCGGCGCAGCCATCGGCGAACGTCATCGGCCGGCGCCGGACGCAGAGAAGCGGGCCCCTCCGCGAAGGAGGGGCCCGCTTCTCTGGTCCAGCCGGGTTCAGCGGCTCACCGGTTCCGGCTCACGCCGGGCAGGTGGGTCAGCCGTTGCGCTTCCAGCGCGGCTTGTCGTCGCGGCGGCCGAACGAACCGGTGCCGGTGCCCGTACCGGTCGTGCGGTGGTCGTCGCGGCGGCCGGTCGGACGGTCGCTGCTGCCGGAGCGGAAGCCGCCGGTGGGGCGGTCGTCACGGCGGTCGCGGTTGAACGGACGGTCGCTGCCGCGGTGGCCGCCGGTGGGGCGGTCGTCACGGCGCTGGAAACCACCACGGTCACCACCGCGGTCGTCACGGCGGTCGCCGGACGGACGGTCGTTGTCACGACGCTCGCCGCCACGGAACCCACCACCGGAACCACCCGACGGACGGTCGTCACGGCGGAAACCGCCACCGTTGCCACCCCGGTCGTCACGGCGCTGGAAGCCACCGGACGGACGGTCGTTGTCACGACGCTCGCCACCACGGAACCCACCACCGGAACCACCCGACGGACGGTCATCGCGGCGGAAACCGCCACCGTTGCCACCCCGGTCGTCACGGCGCTGGAAACCACCACGGTCGCCACCGCGGTCGTCACGGCGCTGGAAGCCACCGCGGTCACCACCACGGTCGCCGCCGCGGTATCCACCACGGTCGCCACCCCGGTCGTCACGGCGTCCGAAGTTGCCACGGTCGTCGCGGCGCTCCTCGCGCTGCTCCGCCCTCGGCTGCTCCGGCACGGCGGCCGCGATCTCGGCCTCGGCTGCCTGCAGCACCTCGGCGACAGCGGCCTCGGGGTCGTCACCGCGCTCGCGGGCGGCACGCGCCACCAGACGGTCGGCCTCCTCGCGCAGCTCGGTCGCACGGCGCTGGACGCGCTCCAGCTCACGGGTGAGGTCCTTGGCCTCGCGCTCCGCCTGCTTGGCGGCGTTGTTCGCGGAGTCGGCCTGGACCTCGGTCAGCGAACGGGCGCCGGTGATCTCGGCGACCTCGGGCTCGAAGGCCCCGGCCCCCTGGACGATGTGGCGCGTGGCGTCGACGCCCGCGTCCTCCATCAGCCGGAAGATCTGGCGGCGCTGGTGCGGCAGCGACAGCGAGACGACCGTGCCGGACTTGCCGGCGCGGGCGGTACGGCCCGAACGGTGCAGGTAGTCCTTGTGGTCCCCGGCCGGGTCCACATTCAGGACCAGGTCGATGCCGTCGACGTGGATACCGCGGGCGGCGACGTCGGTCGCGACGAGCGCGTTGACGTAACCGTCCTTGAAGTCGGCGAGCACGCGGGTACGGGCGCCCTGGGTCATACCGCCGTGCAGCGCGTCCGCCTTGACGCCCGATTCGACGAGCTGCTCGGCGATACGGTCGGCGCCCAGCTGGGTCCGTACGAAGATGATCGTGCGGCCCTTGCGGGCGGCGATGGCGGCCGTGACCGGCGCCTTGTCCTTCGGCTTCACGACGAGGACGTGGTGCGACATGGTCGAGACGTTGCCCTGCGCGCTGTCCACCTCGTGGCTGACCGGGTTGGTCAGGTAGCGCTTGACCAGCGTGCCGATCTCGTTCTCCATGGTGGCGGAGAAGAGCATGCGCTGGCCGCCGCCGGGGATCTGGTCGAGCAGCTCGGTGACCTCGGGCAGGAAGCCCAGGTCGGACATCTGGTCGGCCTCGTCGAGGACGGCGACCTGGACGCTCGCCAGCGAGCAGGCGCCGCGGTTGATGATGTCGCGCAGCCGGCCCGGGGTGGCGACGAGGACGTCGACGCCGCGCTCCAGGGCGTAGATCTGGTTGGACATCGACGTACCGCCGCAGACGACCTTCATCTTCAGGCCGAGCACGTCGCCGTACGGCTGGAGAGCGTCCGCGACCTGCATCGCGAGCTCACGGGTCGGGGTGAGGATGATGCCGCGCGGCTTCTTCTTCTCGGTGTGCCCACCGGCGAGCGTCGCCAGCAGCGGGAGGCCGAAGGAGAGGGTCTTGCCGGAGCCGGTACGGCCACGGCCGAGGATGTCCTTGCCGGCCAGGGCGTCCGGGATGGTCGCCGCCTGGATCGGGAAGGGCGCGGTGACACCGTTCTGGGCGAGCTTGCGGACGATGCCGTCCGGCAGACCGAGCGACCCGAAGGTCACGGTCGGCTCGGCGGGCTCTTCGTCGGTGACGGACTCGCCGGTGGCGGTCTCGTCGGTGACTGCGGCCTCAGTGGCGGTGTCCTCGGCGGCTACGGCCTCGGCGACGGCCTCTTCGACCTCGACCACGACAGCCTCGGCGTCGGCGACGATCTCGTCGTTCTCGGGCATGACGGCGTGGTCAGAACTGAAATTGGACATGCGAAATGCGAAACCTTCCGGAGTTTCGGCACGCGCCCATAACTCCGTGAATCGCTATTTCGACCGCCTCAATGCGGACCAGTCACGGTAAGGGAGAGTACGCGCCTCGGGGCGCTCTTCGTCTCTTGCTGATCAAGAAACACAGTGGCGCCGGGCAATGGGATCAAACGATCTACTACCATACTCACCCTTCCCCCTTCCTGGCAAACCCGGCCTGCTGCACCGGCTCGGCCTGCGGCGATGCCAGCGGAATCAGCATCGCTTCGGACCGCTTGGCGGGCCCGACCGACGGGGCCGTCGTGGCCCCGGGCGGCGAGCTGCCGGGACCGGGCGTCGGGCTCGTCCGCGGCGGGTCCGACGGCTGCCCGGGCGGTGTGGGGCTGCCGGCGGGGGGCGCGGGACGGCCGGACGGCCCGCCGCCGTGCCCCGGCGGACGCCCGGGCCGCGGGTGTCCGGGCCGGGCCGGCCGCGGAGCACCGGGCCCCGACGGATCCGCCGACGGCTCCGCGCCGCCGCCCTTCCCCACGGTCCCGGTCCTGCTCCCGCCCGCGGCCTTCCGGGCGGACTCCCCCTGCGCAGGCTGCCCGTCAGGACCCTCGTCACTCCCGCCGGCCACACCGCCGTGCACCCGGGCGCGCCCACCGCCGTCGGGGGCGGCGGCCGCGCCGTCCGGCCGGGCGTCCGTGCGCTGCGTCCCCTTCGTGGCGGACGGCGCGGGCCTGCCGGGGTGGTCGGTGACGCTCATACAGCCCGCCGACGCCGCCACCGTCATCACGGCGGCGATCAACCGGGCGGGGACAGGCAACTGGCGCACGGGGCGCACCTCCGGAGGGAGCGGGCTGACGGGAACGGACCGGGTGGGACCGCCCTGCCCAACTCCCCGGCCCCCGGAAGGGACACGCCCGGCGGCCGGTCCCTACGCACGGTCACCTCCGCCCCCGCTGAGCCGCACCCGGTGCGTGCAGCCGCTCGTGGCTCAGCCGTACCCCAGCGCGTGCAGCCGCTCGTCGTCGATCCCGAAGTGGTGTGCGACCTCGTGCACCACGGTGATCTCCGTCTCGGCCACCGCTGCCTCCCGCGAGGAGCACATCCGCAGCGTCGGCCCCCGGTAGACGGTGATCCGGTCCGGCAGGACACCCGCGTACCACTCGCCGCGCTCCGTCAGCGGTGTCCCCTCGTAGAGACCGAGCAGTTCCGGGTCGTCGGACCCGGGCTCGTCGTCGACGAACACCGCGACGTTGTCCATCAGCCGGGTCAGCTCCGGCGGGATGCGGTCCAGCGCCTCGGCGACCAGTTCCTCGAACTCCTCACGCGTCATCTCCAGCACCCGCCCATTGTCCCGTAGTTCCCCCGTATGCGCCGGGTCCGCATGGGACTTCCGCCTCCTGGGCATACCGCAGGAATGGCCGCCGCCGACCGTCTACGGCAACTCCGGGCGCTGCGTACCGTCCGGGCACTGCGCGCGCGCCGTCCCCGCAGCGGGGGGCCACGCGCCCGACGGCCACGCACCTGGACCACCCGTCCGGCCACCCGGCCCCGTTCCGCACCGCGCGAACTCTCTCTCGCCCCCCGCCCGCACCCCTGGCTCCGGGGCCCCGTCATGGTGACCGTCGTGCTGCTCGGCGCCTGGCTGGGGCTGCTCGTCGTGGGCAATGTCCGGTCGCAGGTCGGCCCGGTGGACACCACCATGACGCTGCGGCCCTCCCTCACCGGCGGCACCAAGATCAACGTCTCGCCGCTGGGCGCACTCGCACTCGACTCGCACACGGCACCCATCCGGCTCGACGTCGACGTGGACCGCCTCGACCCGGTCCGCTCCCGGGCCCTGGTGGAACACCCCGAACGGATCTCCGGCCTCCAGGGCGAGATCGCCCACGACGTCGAGCACAGCACCCTCGACCTGGCCGTACGCTCCTGCGCCGCCGTGGTGATCGGCGCCACCACGCTCGGCCTGGTCGTCTACCGCAGGCCGCGCCGCGCCCTGGCGGCCGGCGGTCTCGCGCTCGTCCTGCTCGCGGCTTCGGGCGCCACGGCGTACGCGACCTGGAACCCCAGGTCGCTGCTTGAGCCGAAGTTCTCCGGGCTGCTCTCGTCCGCACCGCAGGTGGTCGGCAACGCACGCTCGATCGTCACCGACTTCAACGTCTACCAGGACGAGTTGGCGCGCCTCGTCACCAACGTGACGAAGCTGTACGACGCCACGTCGACCCTCCCCGCCTACCAGCCGGATCCCGGCACGATCCGCGTGCTGCACGTCTCCGACATCCATCTCAACCCGGCCTCGTGGCAGATCATCGGCTCGCTCGTGAAGCAGTACAAGATCGACGTGATCATCGACTCCGGCGACACGATGGACCACGGGAGCGCCGCCGAGAACACCTTCCTCGACCCGGTGCCGGACCTCGGAGCGCCGTACGTGTGGGTACGCGGCAACCACGATTCGGCCACCACGCAGAAGTATCTGAAGCACCTCCGGAATGTGCATGTGCTCGACAACGGCAGCGCCGTGACGGTCGGCGGCCTGCGGATCGCGGGGACCGGTGACCCGCAGTTCACCCCGGACCGCTCGGTCGTACCCGGCGGTGACGCGGCGGAACGGCTGGCCGGAATCCGGCTCGCCTCCGCCATCGAGGACCAGAAACGGGCCGGCACCCCCGTCGACATCGCGGTCGCCCACGAGCCCCAGGCGGCCCGCGAGACGGACGGCACGGTCCCGCTGGTGCTCGCCGGGCATGTGCACCACCGCGAGAACCAGCTGCTCCCCCTCGGCACCCGGCTGAAGGTGGAGGGTTCGACGGGCGGCGGCGGGCTGCGCGCCGTACAGAACAAGCACCCGGAGAAGGTGCTCGCGTCGGTGCTCTACCTGGACCGGTCGACCCGGCGTCTGCAGGCCTGGGACGAGATCACGCTGGGCGGCCTGGGCCTGACGACGGCCGAGGTCAGCAGGCATCTGCCGGACGACAACCTGCCGGGGGCGAAGCCGTCGCCCACGTCGCGCTAAGACGGGCCGGCAAATGGGGGTGGGTGGACGAGCGGGGTCTGGTGCACTGTGTTCGCTTCGCTCACTCCGTCTCGGCTCTTTAATTGATCTTTGGATGCCGAGCCCAGCTGCAAGGCGGAGGATTGAGGCAACGCGGTGGGGGGTCCCCCCGGCCGGAGGCTGGGGGAGTTGTTGATTGACGACAACGCCGCAGATGAGCGTGCCAGACCCCGCGACGCCGCCCCCCATTTGCCGGCCCGTCCAAACCGTTTTGGCGAACCGCGCCGCCATCCCATATGCTTCGGACGTCCCCGACGCGCTGCAAAGCGCCCAGGCGGGCCCTTAGCCCTCATCGTCTAGTGGCCCAGGACGCCGCCCTTTCAAGGCGGTAGCACGGGTTCGAATCCCGTTGGGGGCACGCACAACTGTGTGCGAGAATATTTCTCGCACATTGCTTGGTCCTGTGGAGCAGTTTGGAGTGCTCGCCACCCTGTCAAGGTGGAGGCCGCGGGTTCAAATCCCGTCAGGACCGCTTGCAGCTCACCTTTGTGAACTGCGTGGCTGGGTAGCTCAGTTGGTACGAGCGATCGCCTGAAAAGCGATAGGTCGCCGGTTCGATCCCGGCCCCAGCCACCACCTTGAGAACGTCCCGGGACAGCATGCCGTCCGGGACGTTCTCGTTGCTTGCCTGAGCAAAGACCACCCTTGGCCGCAATCGCCCCCAGAGGCTTCGTGTGCTGACATGTCAGCACCGGACTGCCGAGGTTCCGGGCTGCCGAACCCTCCCTCTCCCGCGCAGCACCCGTGCTACTTCAAGTGCGACACATGCCGCCCTGTCAGACCAGAGCAGGGTGACGGTAGGCCGGGGCACGGGTGGTCTGCTCTGAGAAGGCGGCCCGCGGACTAGTGCCGAAGACGAGGATGGCCGTGGCCTGCCGGGCAAGGCCCTCGGCCAGGGGGTCAGCGCGCACAGCGCCTCCGCGCGATCCTCGCGTACCTGGACAGACAGATTGCGGAGACCAACACGGTCGGCATCTACCTACGCTATCAGCGGGACGCCGCACGGGACACGCTCACTCACGCCGAGCAGCCGGCACTCAGGCGGGGAGGGCCGACCCGGCCAGAGAAGAGCGGCACCTCGCTGCTCACCTTCGCCCCCGGGCTCCGGTTACATTTCGGGCAGCAGCGCCACGGGAAGCCTCAGGAAGGCACAAGAGAGCTGCTGGGTGACCACTGGGACCCGTGACGGAGCACGTCGCCCCCGCGAAAATGTCTGCCTGGGGTTTCACGGGGACGGCGTAAATCAAGCTGGGGTTTCACGGGGACGGCGTGAATCAAGCACGGAGGAACCTCTGGAGGGGGCAAGAAGTGATGCCTCAGTGTGCTGAGGTGTCGGAGCCCTCCGGCATGATTGACACATCCGAGAGACAGGATGTCGTCGTATGAGCGTGGAGCTCCTCAAGCGGGCCGAAGAGCGCCGCAGGACTGCCTTGGTCGGACTCGATGTTGAAGAACAGGCGCAGCGCGGCCAGTACTTCACGCCGCACCTCGCGGCTCAGATCATCGCTGGGCTGCCGCGCGTCGTCGAGATCGAGAGCATCAGAGTGCTCGACCCCGGGGCCGGCAGCGGGATCTTGTCAGCAGCTCTCGTCGACCGGCTCCGCGTTGAGCGCCCTGGCCTGCCCGTCCACCTCGTCGCTGTCGAGAACGACGCCGTCCTCCACGCTGCACTGGTGGAGACTCTGGGCGACCTCGAGACGGTCGAAGGCGTCACCACGGAGCTCGTCGACGCAGACTTCCTGGCCTGGGCGCTAACCACCGACCAGCGCTTCGACCTGGTCATCCAGAACCCGCCCTACGCGAAGCTCCGCACTGGGAGCGAGCCCCAGAACCTTCTGCGCAGCGCGAAGATCATCGTGCCGAACATCTACGCGGCATTCCTTGACCTTGGCTTGCGGCTGCTCGTCGACGGTGGCCAGCAAGTCGCCATCACCCCGCGCTCCTGGATGAACGGCCCCTACTACGCGGCGTTCCGCCGGGGCTTCGTGGGCGCGGCAGGCATCGACGCGATCCATACCTTCGAGAGCCGTTCAAAGGTCTTCGGGGATACCGGCGTGCTCCAGGAGTCCATCGTGGTCTCGGCGACGCGCGGCCGCACCCCGGACAAGGTCGTCGTCCATACCTCGCACGATCACAACAGCACGCCATCCTCTCGCACGGTCGCCTACGGGGACATCGTGACCCCCGACTTCATTCACGTTCCTGCGACCGAGAGCGACGCGCAGGCCGTCGCGTGGATGAGCACCCACGCCCGCCACACGTTGGCCGATCTCGGACTGACGGTCTCGACCGGCCGGGTCGTCGACTTCCGCTCCCGCGAGATGCTGCACCACGAACACATCGACGGTGCAGTGCCCATGGTCAATGCCACGCACATCCGTGGTGGGGTCACGCAGCACCCCGTCGGTGCGAAGAAGCCGGAATGGTTCCACGCCGAGCCAGCCGACGCGGCCAAGCTGCTAGTGCCTGGGGGCGACTATGTGCTGATCAAGCGCTTCTCTGCCAAGGAGGAGCGCCGGCGCGTCGTTAGCGCCGTCTGGCGATCAGAGGGCGAGGTCGCCTTCGACAACAAGCTCAACTACGTCCACCAAGACGGCCACGGTCTGGAAGCCGAAGTCGCCAACGGTCTGTCGGTCTTCCTGAACTCGACACAACTCGACAGCTACTTCCGCGTCTTCTCCGGCCACACGCAGGTGAATGCGACCGATCTGCGGCAGATGCGCTTCCCCTCGCTCGACCAGCTGCGGCAGCTGTCGGCGGTGACCTCGCGCGACCAACTGGAGATCGACGCTGCGGTAGAAGCCGTTCTCGCGCCGACGGAGGTAAAGGCATGACACGGCTCGACGAAGCCAAGAAGATCCTCAAGGCCTTCGGCTTTGACAAGGGACGCTCCAACGACCGCAGCGGACGCACGCTGCTTGCCCTTGCTCAGATGAAGCAAGACTCCTCATGGGCCGACGCAACGAACGAGATGCTCGGTGTCCGCGCGATCCTCGACTGGATTCGTGACCAGCTCGGGCACGAGATCGCCGAGAACACGCGCGAGACCTACCGACGACAGACGCTGCACCAGTTCCGCGACGCCGGATTTGTCATCTACAACGATGACGACCCTGGCCGGCCGACGAACTCAAGTGCCAACAACTACCGCCTCAATCCCAAGGCGCTCGAGGTCATCAGGCTCCACGGCACGCCTGCGTTCGCCGATGCGCTCCAGGAGTATCTCGCTGCGGCTCCGGGCCTGCTGTCGATGTATCAGGCCGCACGGACCCTGACCCGCATCCCCGTGACGCTCCCCGGCGGAATGGAACTCTCGCTCGGAGGCGGTGGTCAGAACGTCCTGATCAAGCAGATGATCGACGACTTCTGCGGGTTCTTCGTGCCCGGTGGCGAGGTGCTCTACATCGGTGACGCCGACGAGAAGCTCATGCACTTCGACGAGCAGAAGCTCGCATCGCTCGGGGTCACTGTCGACACCCACGGCAAGCTGCCCGACCTGGTGGTCTACCAGGAGGAGAAGGACTGGCTCTTCTTGATGGAGGCGGCCTCGACGCACGGACCGGTCGACGGCAAGCGCCACGGTGAGCTCCAGGCGCTGTTCGCTGGGTCGACCGCCGGCCTGGTCTACGTGTCCTGCTTCCCGGACCGCCCGACAATGCGCAAATTCCTCGCCGAACTCGCCTGGGAGACGGAGGCGTGGTGCGCGTCTGACCCGACGCACATGATCCACCTCAACGGCAAGCGGTTCCTCGGTCCCTACGCTTAGAAATGGCGGCGACAGAGCGGAGTTCCGTTACGGGGAACATCTGGGAGCGGCAAGAAGTAGCTGGCCCAAGATGCAACGCTGAGCACCATGGCCAACGACCCCCTGAACCTTGACGAGCCCGGCGAATGGGCTGGATCCTGGTGGCTGCCGGACGACCCTGACGAACAGGTCCCGGGCGTGCTCCGGTACGACCCCGAGAGCGGCCTCTCGCTCTCGTTGATCGGCGCGTTCGAGGATCGCATCACGTCGAACCCTGCTCCTGGGGTGACCGCGTACCACGAGGGCACCAGGACGTGGGACGTCATCCACGGCGCGGCCGAGCAGCGCGAGATCACCCTCATCGGCTGCGTCCCCAAGGGCGGGAAGCGGACCCTGTTCGCGCGAGTGAAGAGCCCGGACAAGCAGACCATGGCGGCGATGACCGCGATCATCGGCGCGCATGTCAGCGGCGAGGAGGACGCTGCATTCTCCGCGGCCGAGGTCTCGGTCGAGGACCTCGGGCTCTGGGCGTCATCGTCCGTGTTCAAAGGCTTCCTCGGCGCTCCAGACGGCAAGATCGACGGGACCGGGAGCTTCTCCGTGGAGCCGGTCGAGACGCAGTCGGTCGTGGTCGATGGGACCGAGTTCCGCCTTGAGCACCGCCATACTCTGCCGTTCTTCGACCAGCGCAAGGGCGGGACCGTGGGGCGCATGCGGGACACGGCGTTCGTGCGAGCTGTCCCGGCAGCTCCGTTCTCCGTGAGTGCGGCGTGGGCGACGTCGAGCCTCGTACAGGACTTGATCGCCCTGGCGACGCACCGTGCAGCTGGCGTGATCTGGCTCCGGCTGCAGGTGGCCGGGACCGAGTCGGCCCGGCCGAACGGTCGCCTCGCGCCGCGTCAGCACGCGGACGTGCTCTACTCGCCCGCCGTGCTCGGCAAGCGTGATGCCAAGGCCGTCGACCCCAACCGCGCGTTCTTCACCTGTGCGTCGCTCCCGTTCGAGGAGGTCGTGCCCCGCTGGTGCGAGGCGCACGGCCGCCTGAAGGCGGCGACCAACATGATCCTGGGCCTGCGCTACGCGTCGGCCAGCTTCGTTGAGAACAACCTCCTGACGGCGGTGGGCGCTGCCGAGGTGCTGCACCGCGGCCTGCTCATCGACGAGAAGCCGTTCCCCAAAGCGGAATTCAAGGAGATGCGCGAGGCGATGCTCGCGCAGGTGCCAGAAGAGCATCGCGACCGGTTCCGGGGTGCGATCCGTAACGACCCGACACTCCGGGACCGGCTCCAAGCGCTCGCCGAGCGCCCCGGCCAAGAAGCGATCGCGCTCCTTATGCCGGACATTGGCCATTGGGCGAGGAGGACGACGCGGGCGCGCAACGACCTCGCGCACGAGGGCAGGACGCCGAGCCACTCGTTCGAGGAACTGATCGCCATCGTCAGGGTGACCACGGCGGTCGTGATCCTCAACGTGCTGCACGAGCTCGGGCTGCCGGCCGAGCGGCAGCGAGAGATCGTGCAGGAGCACCCGCAGCTGAGGGCGACGGCACAGACTGCGGGCGAGTGGCTGGCGGCCCCGCAGCCCGACTCCTGAGCGACCTCCCTTCCGCCGACGTGCGTTCGGTGCCGCTCAGGCCTCTGCACCCTTGAAGTAGTCGCCCCGTCTGAACTCCTCCGACGCCTCGCTCCAGTCCTCGGGGTGGGAAATGGACAGCAGTCGGTGAGCGGGACCGGAGCTCAGCGCTCCAGCTGCCACCTCTTGAGCGGCGGGGTCAGCGCCATGGGCCAGTGCCACCAGCGCCAGCTGTTGACGTCGATTCGCGCCACCCAGGAGAACTGCCCGACCCCCTCCAGGAACTCCGTGCCGTGGCGGAAGGTGTCTCTGTCCCAGAAGGATGAGCGATTCTCACGACGCGCCGTGGCCTTCTTGATCGTCCTCTGCATCCTCCACGACGCGTACCGAGAGTCCTCGGGCTCAAACAGTCTCGACTGTCAGGTCAGCTCAATAGCCCGGCCGAGCCGCTCATCGCGGGCAGCGTCGGCTGCAGCCCGGCCGTAGCGCACGGCTCCGGCAAGAGGATCACGGTCGACAGGGGCGAGCATCAGAGGCGCCGGAGGCCACCGCAGCGACCTGAGATTTGCAGTCACAACGTCACGCCGCCCCGTGCTGATATGTCAGCACGGGGGCAGGATCGAGCCAGACTCAGAAGGACGCAAACGGGCGTGGTGGCTGGGCTTTCACACATCTCCCCAGGCCAGCAAGGTAACGCCTTCGGGTTCGAATCCCGTTGGGGGCACGCACAACCTTGCATATGCGGATTCATTCGCATATGCAAATATTGTCCTGTGGAGCAGTTTGGAGTGCTCGCCACCCTGTCAAGGTGGAGGCCGCGGGTTCAAATCCCGTCAGGACCGCTGCAGCCTAGGCTGCTTCCCCAAGCTCTCCGAGCAGGGGATACCCCAAGGCTGGGTAGCTCAGTTAGTACGAGCGATCGCCTGAAAAGCGATAGGTCGCCGGTTCGATCCCGGCCCCAGCCACCGCTTCGAGAGCCCCGACCACGCGTCGGGGCTTTTCGCGTACCCGGGTGCTTCCCTAAGCCCGCCGGCCGCCCAGCACCGTACGCCCGCCCGGGTGCCGGTGGCGCCAGGTCCAGAAGACGGCACACGACACCAGCGACCATCCCGCGAGCACCAGGAACGGGAAAGCGTGCTGGTAGCCGCCGAAGTAGACGGCGGTGTGCTGGGCGTTGACCGAGGCGCCCGGCGGCAGCCACTGCCCGATATGACCCAGCGTCGACGGAAGCAGCGGCCAGGACACCGCACCGCCCGACGACGGGTTTCCGAGCAGCACCATCAGCCCCCAGGTGGGGAGCATCGCCCAGCGGCCGATGAGGGTGTTGAACATCGTGAAGACCATGCCGGACGTGAACATCGTGAAGGCCAGGATCAGCCACGACTCCGTGAACGGCAGATCCAGCGCGCCCAGCCACCAGTCGACGACGGCCGCGATGGCGAAGCCGCCGAGCAGTGCGTTGGCGATGATGTACGCGATGCGCTCCGCCGGGTTGAGACCGCGGGCGTGCACGGAGAGCTGGATGGCGCCGACGAAGCCGACGATCACCGCGGCCAGCGAGATGTAGAAGAGCGCGAGCCCCCGCGGATCGCCCTTCTGGAGCGGGTTGACGTCCGTCACCCGGACCGGGACACCGGTCGCCTTCGCCACCGCGGGCGCGGACTCCACGAGCACCTGCGCGACCGAGGCGCCGGACGCCCCGGACACGTCGAGCCGCACCGCACTGCTCCGCACATGCACGATCGCGAAGACCTTCTGCTGGTCCACGGCCCGCCGCGCCTGGGCGTCCGTCGGGTACACATGCAGTTCGAGCGAGGCGTCGAGCGCCTGCTCCATCCCGTCGATGAACCGCTTCCCGGTGGGCGATTCGTACGAGCCGACGACGGCGGTCGGCACCCGGTGCGGGGTCGGGTTGGCCATGAAGTACGTGTACGAACCCGCGAAGAGCCCGGCGGCGGCCGCCAGGATGAACAGCAGCACGGTCGCCGGCACGAAGGGCGACTTCCGGAACTCCTCCCACCGCTCGGCCCCGGTCGGGTGCCTGCCGTGGGCGCCGCGGTCGCCGTGGTGTTCCGTCTCGTCGGGCATGGAACCAAGCTAAACCACGTATTAGGGACATACACGCCCACATCAGGGCACTCAAATCCATTCGCCAGCGGGTTGCGCAGGGTGAGATCCTGGATCAGGTATGTCTACTTCCTTCGCTGATATCCAGGCCACGCTCAACGAGCTGTCGCTGCGCGACGCGCACCGGCTCGGCCGACGCCTGGAGGGCGCCCGCCGTATCCGTAAACCAGAGGCCCGGCAGGCCGCGCTGGACCAGATCTCCGCCGAGGCGGAGAAGTCCACCGCCCGCATGGCGCGCCGGGCTGCCCGGGTGCCCACCGTCAGCTACCCCGAGCAGCTTCCGGTCAGCCGGAAGAAGGACGAGATCGCCGAGGCGATACGGGATCACCAGGTGGTGATCGTCGCCGGTGAGACCGGGTCCGGCAAGACGACCCAGATCCCGAAGATCTGTCTGGAGCTGGGACGCGGCGTCCGGGGCATGATCGGCCACACCCAGCCCCGCCGGATCGCCGCGCGCACGGTCGCCGAGCGCATCGCGGACGAGATGAGCACCCCGCTGGGCGAGGCCGTCGGCTGGAAGGTCCGCTTCACCGACCAGGTCGACCAGGAAGCCACCTTCATCAAGCTGATGACGGACGGCATCCTCCTCGCCGAGATCCAGACGGACCGCGAACTGCGCGCGTACGACACGATCATCATCGACGAGGCACACGAGCGGTCGCTCAACATCGACTTCCTGCTGGGGTATCTGGCCCAGCTGCTGCCGAAGCGGCCGGACCTGAAGGTCGTCATCACCTCGGCCACCATCGACCCGCAGCGCTTCGCCCGGCACTTCGGCGACGCCCCGGTGGTCGAGGTCAGCGGCCGTACATACCCGGTCGAGGTGCGCTACCGCCCGCTCCTGGAGGAGGAGGGCGACGAGGGCGACCGGGACCAGATCACCGCGATCTGCGAAGCGGTCGACGAGCTCCAGGACGAGGGCCCGGGCTCCGGCGATGTGCTCGTCTTCCTCTCCGGCGAGCGCGAGATCCGGGACACCGCCGACGCGCTGAACAAGCGGAACCTGCGGCGCACCGAGGTGCTGCCGCTGTACGCGCGGCTGTCGCACGCCGAGCAGCACCGGGTGTTCCAGCGCCCGTCAGGCGGCGGCAGACGGGTGGTGCTCGCCACCAACGTCGCCGAGACCTCGCTGACCGTCCCCGGCATCAAGTACGTGATCGACCCGGGCACCGCCCGTATCTCCCGCTACAGCCACCGCACCAAGGTCCAGCGGCTGCCCATCGAGCGGATCTCGCAGGCCAGCGCCAACCAGCGCAAGGGCCGCTGCGGCCGTACGTCGGACGGCATCTGCATCCGGCTGTACACCGAGGACGACTTCCTCGCCCGCCCGGAGTTCACCGACCCCGAGATCCTCCGTACGAACCTGGCGTCCGTCATCCTCCAGATGACCGCGGCCGGCCTCGGCGACATCGAGAAGTTCCCCTTCATCGACCCGCCGGACCACCGCAACATCCGCGACGGCGTGCAGCTGCTCCAGGAACTCGGCGCGCTGGACCCCAAGGAGAAGGACCCCAAGCGGCGGCTCACCCAGGAAGGGCGCAAGCTCAGCCAGCTGCCCGTCGACCCGCGGCTGGCCCGGATGGTCCTGGAGGCCGACCGGAACGGCTGTGTGAGCGAGGTGATGGTCATCGCCGCCGCGCTCTCCATCCAGGACCCGCGCGAGCGCCCGGCGGAGAAGCAGACCCAGGCCGACCAGCAGCACGCCCGCTTCAAGGACGAGACCTCCGACTTCCTGGCCTTCCTCAACCTCTGGCGCTACGTACGCGACCAGCAGAAGGAGCGCGGCTCCTCCAGCTTCCGCCGGATGTGCAAGCAGGAGTATCTGAACTTCCTGCGGATCCGCGAGTGGCAGGACATCTACGCGCAGCTGCGCTCGGTCGCCAGGACCATGGGCATCCGGCTGAACGAGGAGGACGCGCCCGAGCAGGCGGTGCACACCTCGCTGCTCGCCGGGCTGCTCTCGCACATCGGGCTCAAGGACACCGAGAAGAACGAGTATCTGGGCGCCCGGAACGCGAAGTTCGCGATCTTCCCCGGCTCGGCGCTCTTCAAGAAGCAGCCGCGTTTCATCATGTCCGCCGAGCTGGTGGAGACCTCACGGCTGTGGGCCAGGGTCAATGCCAAGGTCGAGCCGGAGTGGATCGAACCGCTCGCCCAGCATCTGCTGAAACGCACCTACAGCGAGCCGCACTGGGAGAAGGACCAGGCGGCGGTGATGGCGTACGAGCGGGTCACGTTGTACGGCGTACCGATCGTCGCCCAGCGCAAGATCAATTACGGCCGGATCGACCCGGAGACCAGCCGGGAACTTTTCATTCGCAACGCCCTGGTCGAGGGCGACTGGCGCACCCACCACAAGTTCTTCGCCGCGAACCGCAAGCTCCTGGCCGAGGTCGAGGAGTTGGAGCACCGCGCACGGCGCCGCGACATCCTGGTGGACGACGAGACGCTCTTCGACTTCTACGACGGGCGGATCCCCGAACACGTCGTCTCCGGCGCCCACTTCGACTCCTGGTGGAAGCACAAGCAGCGGGACGAGCCCGAGGCGCTCGACTTCGAGCGCTCGATGCTGATCACCGAGAAGGCCGGGGCCGTCACCAAGGACGACTACCCGGACTCCTGGCGGCAGGGGAAGCTGAAGTTCCGGGTGACGTACCAGTTCGAGCCGGGCGCGGACGCGGACGGCGTCACGGTCCACATCCCGCTCCAGGTGCTCAACCAGGTCACACCCGACGGCTTCGACTGGCAGATCCCGGGGCTGCGCGAGGAAGTGGTCACCGAGCTGATCCGCTCGCTGCCCAAGCCGATCCGCCGCCACTACGTGCCCGCGCCGAACTACGCGGGAGCCTTCCTGGACCGCGCGGTGCCCCTCCAGGAGCCGCTGCCGCTGACGCTCGCCCGGGAGCTCCAGCGCATGGTCGGCGTCCCGGTCACCGCCGAGGACTTCGACCTCTCCCGGGTGCCGGACCACCTCAAGATCACCTTCCGCATCGTCGACGAGCGGCGCCGCAACGTGGCCGAGGACAAGGACCTCGAAGCGCTCAAGCTCCGGCTGCGCCCCAAGGCCCGCCAGGCGATCTCCAAGGCGGCAGCGGCGACGGCGGGCCCGGCCGGCGAGTCGGTCGAGCGGACCGGGCTCACCGACTGGACGGTCGGCACGCTCTCCCGTGTCTTCGAGACCAGGCGGGCCGGCCAGCCGGTCCGCGCCTTCCCGGCCCTGGTCGACGCGGGCGACAGCGTGTCCGTACGGCTCTTCGACACCCAGGCCGAACAGCAGCAGGCGATGTGGCGGGGCACCCGCAGGCTCATCCTGCTCAACATCCCGGTGAACCCGGCCAAGTTCGCGTCCGACCGGCTCAGCAACCAGGCGAAACTGGCCCTGTCCCGCAATCCGCACGGCTCGGTCCAGGCGCTCTTCGAGGACTGCGCCATGGCGGCGGCGGACCAGCTGATCGCCGACCACGGCGGGCCCGCCTGGGACGAGGAGTCGTACCGCAAGCTGTACGAGAAGGTGCGCGCCGACCTCGTCGAGACGACCATCAGGACGGTCGACCAGGTCCAGCAGATCCTGGCGGCCTGGCAGGCGGCCGAGCGCCGGCTGAAGTCCACCACCAGCCTGGTGCTCGTCGCCAACCTGGCGGACGTACGGACCCAGTTGGCGACGCTCATCAAGCCGGGCTTCGTCACCGCGACCGGACTGCGCAGGCTGCCGGACCTGATGCGCTATCTGGTCGCGGCCGACCGCCGCCTCCAGCAGATGCCGACGGCCGTCCAGCGCGACACCACGCGGATGGAGAAGGTCCACGAGATGCAGGACGAGTACGCATGGCTGCTTGAGCAGCTGCCGCAGGGGCGGCCGGTGCCCAAGGAGGCGCTCGACATCCGCTGGATGATCGAGGAGCTGCGGGTGAGCTACTTCGCGCACGCCCTCGGCACGGCGCAGACGGTCTCCGACAAGCGCATCGTGAAGGCGATCGACGCGGTGGTCGCCGGGGTCCGCTGAGCTGTCCGCAGCCGGCCCGCAGCGCATCCGCAGCCGGCCCGCAGCGCATCCGCAGCCGGTCCTCAGTGCGGTCCGCAGTCGGCCCGCAGCCAGTTCGACCGGGGGGCCCGACCTCCTGTACAGTCTGTCTCGCAGCCGAACGGAAGCAACACCGTGCGAGATTCTCGTACGGAGGGGCTGCGAAACCTGGTCCTGTGGAGCAGTTTGGAGTGCTCGCCACCCTGTCAAGGTGGAGGCCGCGGGTTCAAATCCCGTCAGGACCGCAGTAGAACAACACAGCAGAAGGGCCCGCATCCTCACCGGATGCGGGCCCTTCTGCTGTTCCGGCTGCCGTTCCGGACCACTGCCGCCCGCGCACGCGTCTTGACGGCGCGTCCCGCACGCGGGTACTCAGACAGCAGAGGTCCGCAGGGCAGCCGGGATTCGGAGCGGCGGGGCCCCGGACGGCGGCAGGAGGTCGGCGTATGACGACGGCGACGCGGCACGAGACGCGGGCACTGCTACGGGCCCATCTGGCGGCCGCTGTGGGCTACCGCCACCTCACCCGGCACTGCGCGGTCTGCCACCGGCTGCTGCGGCTCGCCATGGAGCCATCTGCGCCCGACAGGAACGATAAGAACGCTGCGAACGCTGCCAACGCCGCGAACCCAGAGGAACGTCCACCGGCACGCCGGTGAACCATGCCGCCCGCCGGGTCTTTCCGTGACAGGCTCAGGTTTGGCAAGTGCTCTGCTATGTGACGGGTGTCACGCAAACAATTTTGAAAAGTAGTGAACTTAACCCCTCCCTACAACAGCCCAATTTAATATGTGCAATTGCACTTCTGTGCGAGACGTAACCGGCGGCACACGCTGAGCCTCCGGCGCTGCACCGACAACGGGACGACAGGGCGGAATCGGGCGGTCCCCAACAGGCCCTGAGAGCCCGGCAGACGGCCCCGTACGAGCACCTTGCGGGCGGCCGGCGGGCGGACCGCCACAGTCCCGTACGGCGCCGAGTGGGGCTCGACACAAAAAAGATCGCGCTGGACCCGGCGGAGTCCAGCGCGATCAAAAACGGAAGTCCGTTGGGGCGGACGGCCGTCAAGTGGAGCTATAACGGGGCGAATCAGGTTGGGAGACCCGAAAACGCCCGATTTATTAGGGTGTTCAGGCCTCGCTGCGCTGCTGCGGAATGCCCGCGAGCAGAGCACGGACCTCAGCCTCGCGGTACCGGCGATGCCCACCCAGCGTTCGGATGGACGTGAGCTTGCCCGCCTTCGCCCAGCGAGTGACCGTCTTCGGGTCCACGCGGAACATCGTGGCAACCTCAGCCGGGGTCAGCAGCGGCTCGGCATCAGGGGTGCGAGCGGTCATGAGCGGCCTCCTCGGGAGAACCGAACCATCTCGGTTCTTTCCTCTAAATTCTGCACCTTGACCCGCGTTGCCCGAAATGGCGGACACGGGCCGAGTCGGTTATAGGACGAACGGCTTGTCTTCGGCACTACAACTACACCATCCGTCCAGCCACGTCGGCCAAACCGATGGAATTGCCCTCTCAGGTGCTCATCAGCGGCCGAAGCCCGATGGACCATGTCATAGCGGACAGTCACGCCCCAGTGACGATCAGTCACATGGTCATCAGGAGTCATCAGACCCCCCCATAGAGTGCAATGCCGAGGAATCCGCCCTTACTTGGACGGACGGAGTCCTCCCCGGACTCCTTGTCCTATTTTGACACGAGGGTGGGGGATGGGCGCAAGACCCCAGTTAGTGCGGTCCGTCACGCTTGACGCAAAGGCCCGGATCAGGACCTAGGTCCCCGACCCGGGCGGTCCCCCGGACGAGCGACCCCGTCAGTTCGCCGTCTGCCGCGCCCGGACGGCCCGCCAGCGGTCCGCGAGACGCTCGTACGCCGCGTCCGCGGTCTCCTCGTCGCCCGCGCGCAGCGCGGCCACCGCCGCCGCCACATCGGCGGCCGACCGGTCCTCCTCCAGCTGCTCGTCGGACAGGGCGTGCACCAGGCCGCCGTAGTCGAGCTCGACCAGCGACCTGGGGTGGAAGTCCTCCAGCCACTTCCCGACGTCGACCAGCCCCTCGGTGAGCGGCCCCTCCTCGAAGTGCTCCCTGAGCGTCTTGAGCGACCGGGCCAGCCGGCGCCTCGCCTGCACCATCGGCGTCCGGTAGCGCAGGACCGGCGGCGCCCCGGCGGCCGTCCCTTCGCCGGGACCGGCCTTCTCGTACTCGCGTTCCTCGTCGTCGAAGAGCGTGAACCAGCGCACCGGGACATGCCAGACCGTGGTGCGGATCCACGGCCTCGCGTCCGGATTCCGCTCCAGCCAGCGCCCGTAGTCGGCGACCGCCTGGAGGCGCACCACCGGCGGGAGCACCACGTCGAGCACCGGCTCCGGGTACTGCCCCGCCATCGCCTCCAGGGCCTGCCAGCCGCGCAGCCTGGTCCGCCAGGGGCAGACGCAGACCACTCCGTCCAGCTCGGCCACGAACGCGTCGGCGCTCTCGTGCACCGGAACGGCGACGGGAGGCGTCGGCAGCAGATCGGCCAGCGAGCGCCGGAGTTCGTCCTGCGCCGTCGGCAGGTCGCTGCGCCGCGCATAGCGGGCCCAGTGGTCGCGCTCGGCCTCCGGGAAGGCCGCCAAGGGCTCGTACACCCGCAGGTAGGACGTATAGGGGACGATCACTGAGGACACCACCGCCATAAGGTGAATCGTCCCATGTCGTTGCGCCACGAGGGGGTGATCCTCGGCACTGCGCCTGATCCGTGGACGCGCAGGGCCTAATCTGCTGCCATCCGGCCCTCTCCACCCGTAAGAGGGCCGCCGCCTCGTACTTGGGAGTCACCACCGTGACCGATATGACCGGCGTACTCGTCCCCGACGCCCCGGGCGCCCCGGGCGCCCGTGTGGACGTGCTGAACACCCTGTTCCACTCCGATCAGGGTGGGCACGAGCAGGTCGTCCTCTGCCAGGACCGCGCCTCCGGCCTCAAGGCCGTGATCGCCATCCACTCCACCGCCCTGGGCCCGGCCCTCGGCGGCACGCGCTTCTACCCGTACGCGAACGAGGAGGCAGCCGTCGCCGACGCGCTGAACCTCGCCCGCGGAATGTCCTACAAGAACGCCATGGCCGGCCTGGACCACGGCGGCGGCAAGGCCGTGATCATCGGCGATCCCGAGCTGATCAAGACGGAGGAACTCCTCCTGGCCTACGGCCGGTTCGTCGCCTCGCTCGGCGGGCGGTACGTGACGGCCTGCGACGTCGGCACCTATGTCGCGGACATGGACGTGGTGGCGCGCGAGTGCGCCTGGACCACCGGCCGCTCCCCCGAGAACGGCGGTGCGGGCGACTCGTCGGTGCTGACCGCCTTCGGCGTCTACCAGGGGATGCGGGCCAGCGCCCAGCACCTGTGGGGCGACCCCGCGCTGCGCGGCCGCAAGGTCGGCGTCGCGGGCGTCGGCAAGGTCGGCCACCATCTGGTCGGGCATCTGCTGGCCGAGGGCGCCGATGTGGTGGTCACGGACGTACGGGAGGACTCCGTGCGCCGCGTCACCGGCAGCCACCCGGGCCGGGTCAGCTCGGTCGGCGACACCGAGGCGCTGATCCGCACCGAGGGGCTCGACATCTACGCCCCGTGCGCGCTGGGCGGCGCGCTCAACGACGCCTCGGTGCCCGCGCTCACCGCGAAGGTGGTGTGCGGCGCGGCCAACAACCAGCTCGCGCACCCCGGCGTCGAGAAGGACCTCGCGGACCGGGGCATCCTCTACGCCCCCGACTACGTGGTGAACGCCGGCGGGGTGATCCAGGTCGCCGACGAGCTGCACGGCTTCGACTTCGGCCGGTGCGAGAAGAAGGCAGCGAAGATCTTCGACACCACGTTGGCAATATTCGCACGTGCAAAGGAAGACGGTATTCCGCCGGCCGCGGCGGCCGACCGGATCGCCGAGCAGCGCATGGCGGCGGCCCGTTCCCGCAGTCACTGACCGTACGGGCCCACTGACCCGCTGTCGGGGAGACGTGACTCACCCCCGTCGGCGGGTCGGCCGCCGAGAAGAGGTTAAAATCGCAGTTGACCAGCGAGGACGGGGCTCCTCGCCGGTTCTGTGAAGCGGCGCTACCTGCGGACGGCGTACCGTATGGCCGCGGAAGCAGGTACCGTTGAAGCCCTACGGACCGGACTCTTCACGGAGAGTCCGTTCCGAATCATGAACGGGTGTCAAGACTCTGGGGCCGTCGAGCCCCGTCACCGAGGGGGTCGAGCCATGGGGCGCGGCCGGGCAAAGGCCAAGCAGACGAAGGTCGCCCGCCAGCTGAAGTACAGCAGCGGCGGAACGGACCTGTCACGTCTGGCCAATGAGCTGGGCGCATCTCCTACGAGTCAGCCACCGAACGCGGAGCCGTTCGAGGACGACGAAGAGGAAGATGACCCGTACGCACAGTACGCGGATCGTTATAACGAGGATCAGGACGAGGACGACGAGTCCGGTCCTTCGTCTCAGCGCCGCGGCGCTTGACGTACAACACCTCAGAGCATTTCCCGGCGCGGCCTGTGGCTGCGCCGTCACACTGACCCGGTCCAGGGCCTGCGCCACGGACCGGGTTCAGTGCTGTCCACCCTGTGCGGACACCGGGTGCACCGCCGGTGCGGACCCGGGCGGTCCGCCGCGTCCGCACCGAACCGGTGTGTGACCCGGTACGCACTCCGGGCGACCGGTCCCGGTCCGTCCCTGTCCTGACCTGTTCCCGGCCGCCTACTTGGCGTAGTCCCCGGTCAGCTCGGCGCCCGTGGCGTGATCGCCGCGGCCGGTGATCTCTCCCGCGACCCAGGCGTCCAGGCCCCGGTCCTCGAAGGTCGCCAGCGCCGCGTCCACCGACTCCGCGGGGACGACGGCCATCATGCCGACCCCCATGTTCAGGGTCTTCTCCAGCTCCAGGCGCTCGACCTGTCCGGCCCTGCCGACGACGTCGAAGACCGCGCCGGGGGTCCAGGTCGAACGGTCGACCGTGGCGTGCAGATGGTCCGGGATCACCCGGGCCAGGTTGTTGGCGAGGCCGCCGCCGGTGATGTGGCTGAAGCCATGCACCTCGGTCGTACGGGTCAGCGCCAGGCAGTCCAGCGAGTAGATCCTGGTCGGCTCCAGCAGCTCCTCGCCGAGCGTCCTGCCGAACTCCGCGATCTCCCGGTCCAGCGTCCAGCCGGCCCGGTCGAAGACGACATGGCGCACCAGCGAGTACCCGTTCGAGTGAAGTCCGGACGAGGCCATCGCGATGACGACGTCACCCTCGCGGATCCGCTCGGGACCCAGCAGCCGGTCCGCCTCGACCACACCCGTACCGGCGCCCGCGACGTCGAAGTCGTCCTCGCCGAGCAGGCCGGGGTGTTCGGCGGTCTCGCCGCCGACCAGCGCGCAGCCGGCCAGCACACAGCCTTCGGCGATGCCCTTCACGATCGCGGCGACACGCTCGGGGAAGACCTTGCCGACGCAGATGTAGTCGGTCATGAAGAGCGGCTCGGCGCCACAGACGACCAGGTCGTCGACGACCATGCCCACGAGGTCGTGGCCGATGGTGTCGTACACGCCCATCTTCCGGGCGAGGTCGACCTTCGTACCGACACCGTCGGTGGCGGAGGCGAGGAGCGGCCGCTCGTACCGCTTCAGGGCCGAGGCGTCGAAGAGGCCGGCGAATCCGCCGAGGCCGCCGAGGCCCGCGACCTCCGCGCGCTGCGTCTTCTTCACCCACTCCTTCATCAGCTCGACGGCGCGGTCACCGGCTTCGATGTCGACGCCGGCAGCCGCGTAGCTGGCACCGGCGGCCTGGTGCGGAGCGCGCTCGGAAGATTCAGCAGACATGGTTCTGGGACTTTCGTGTCGTCCTGCGGGGCTTACGGGCGACGGAGCGCTTCGGCGGCGGCGGTGCTCGCCGGTCCGGCCGCGAGCTCGGTCTCCAGCAGCTGTTTGCCGAGCAGCTCGGGATCGGGCAGCTCCATCGGGTACACGCCGTCGAAGCAGGCGCGGCAGAGGTTCGGCTTGTCGATGGTCGTCGCCTCGATCATGCCGTCGATGGAGATGTACGAGAGGGAGTCGGCGCCCATCGAGGTCGCGATCTCGTCCACGGACATGCCGTTGGCGATGAGCTCGGCCCGGGTGGCGAAGTCGATTCCGAAGAAGCAGGGCCACTTCACGGGCGGGGAGGAGATCCGGATGTGGATCTCGGCGGCGCCCGCCTCACGGAGCATCTTGACCAGGGCGCGCTGGGTGTTGCCGCGGACGATCGAGTCGTCGACGACCACCAGGCGCTTCCCGCGGATGACTTCCTTGAGCGGGTTGAGCTTGAGGCGGATGCCGAGCTGGCGGATCGTCTGGGACGGCTGGATGAAGGTCCGGCCGACATAGGCGTTCTTGACCAGGCCCGAGCCGTACGGAATCCCGCTGGCCTCGGCGTAACCGATCGCGGCGGGCGTGCCCGACTCGGGCGTCGCTATCACCAGATCGGCGTCCGCCGGAGCTTCGGCGGCCAGCTTCCGGCCCATCTCGACCCGCGAGAGGTAGACGTTCCGGCCGGCGATGTCCGTGTCGGGGCGCGCCAGATAGACGTACTCGAAGACACAGCCCTTGGGCTTCGCTTCTGCGAATCGGACGCTGCGCAGACCGTTCTCGTCGATCGTGATCATCTCGCCGGGCTCGACCTCGCGGACGAAGGCGGCGCCGCAGATGTCGAGGGCGGCGGACTCGGATGCCACCACCCAGCCACGCTCCAGACGGCCGAGGACCAGCGGGCGGATGCCCTGCGGGTCGCGGGCCGCATACAGGGTGTTCTCGTCCATGAAGACGAGCGAGAAGGCGCCCTTGACCTCGGGCAGCACCTTGGGGGCTGCTTCCTCGATCGTCAGCGGCTTGCCGTCGTCATCGGTCTGGCCCGCGAGGAGCGCGGTGATCAGATCGGTGTCGTTGGTCGCGGCCAGCTGCGTGGAGCGGCCCTGCTCCTTGGGCAGCTCGGCGACGAGTGCGGACAGCTCGGCCGTGTTGACCAGGTTGCCGTTGTGACCGAGCGCGATCGATCCGTGCGCGGTGGCACGGAAGGTGGGCTGCGCGTTCTCCCACACCGATGCTCCGGTGGTGGAGTAGCGGGCATGGCCCACCGCGATATGGCCCTGAAGAGAGCTGAGAGAGGTTTCGTCGAAGACTTGTGAGACCAGACCCATGTCCTTGAAGACCAGGATCTGGGACCCATTGCTCACTGCGATGCCCGCGGACTCCTGTCCACGGTGCTGCAGGGCATACAGTCCGAAATAGGTGAGCTTGGCGACCTCTTCGCCCGGAGCCCAGACACCGAAGACGCCACAAGCGTCCTGGGGGCCTTTCTCTCCGGGGAGCAGGTCGTGGTTGAGTCGTCCATCACCACGAGGCACGCCACCGAGTGTAGGCGAGATCGACCACTGGTCCGAATTGGGGATCCGTCGCGACGCCCCTTCTGACCGATAAGCGGCGCTATGCGGTGGCGCGGATTCCGGTCCCGCCGTGGGCCGTGAGCGTGAGCACATGGTGCTGGATTCCGTAGCGCACAGGCCCGTGCAGGACCTTGAGCAGCTGCCTCTCCAGGGTCATGGCGGGCCCCTTGCACATCATGCGGGTGGTGGTGAGAGGCCCGAAGGTGACGGTGCTCCCCGTGACCTTTGCCATACCGCTGACCTTGTTGCAGCCCAGGTTCCCGCGGACGGAACCGTCCTTGACGAAGGTCAGCCGGGCCTTCCCAGCCGTGCCCGGCGGGAGGGTGGACATGCTCGCGCCGTCGGTCAGCGCGTCCACCTTCCACGCCGTCCCGACGAGCGGAGGGGTCCGCTCCGCAGGCTTCCGCGTGAGGGTCACGGAGTCGCCCTTCTGTGTACGCAGAGTGAGCTTCCCGCCGCTGAGGTGGACGGCGAGCTTGCCGGTGAGGGTTTTGCGGAGAGCGGTCTCGTAGCTCTGCAGGTTCTTCGGACAGCCGATGAGCGTGCTGGTGGCGGCGCCGACGGTGAGGGTGGCGCCCCTCACCGTGACCGGCGCGCTGAGGTGGTTACAGCCGGACGAGCCGTTCACCCGTCCCTTCTCGAATGCGATGCCGGCATCGGCCGGGGCCTTCCGCACCTGGCCGCCCGCTGTCACGCTGTCGACGGTCCAGCCGGTCCCGGTGAGGGGGACATCCGGCTCGGCCGGGGTGCTCGAACCCGCTGCTCCTTTTTCCGTGCCACAGGCGGCCAGCGCGACGAGGGCCAGGGCGGCGACGGCTGTACGTTGCGTGTGCATGGCGATTGGACGGAACGGGTGGGGTGTCCGGTTCCCCCTCTGCTTCGGTTCCCCCTCTGCTTCGGTTCCTCCTCTGCTTCCGCTCCCCTCCCTCTGCTTCGGTTCCTCCTCCGCTTCCGTTCAGCTCATGACCGGAAGCAGAGCCGAGAGGTCGGCGCGCTCGCCGCTCGCCGCGACCTTCGCGCCGTCGACCGCCGTCTGCCACTCCGTACGCCCGGTGGCCAGCCGGATCCAGCTGAGCGGGTCGGTCTCGACGACGTTGGGCGGGGTGCCGCGGGTGTGGCGGGGGCCCTCGATGCACTGGACGACGGCGTACGGCGGGACCCGCACCTCCGTCGACGCACCCGGGGCCTTGACGGCGAGGGCGTCCGCGAGGAGCCGGGTGCAGGCGGCCAGGGCCTGTCGGTCGTACGGGATCTCCAGCCCGGCGGCGGCGTTCAGGTCGTCGGTGTGGACGACCAGCTCCACACAGCGCGAGACCAGGTAGTCGCAGAGCCGCATCGCGCCGACGCGGGTGGCGAGCAGCCGCTCGCCGTCGGCGCCGGGCAGCCGCTCGGCGATCCGGGCGGCGGTGCGGCCGAACAGCTCTTCCGGAGTGGAGGCGGCGGCGAGCGCCCGGACGTCGTCGGAGATCTGGCCGGCGACCGGGGCGGTGGCGAACGGCCATTCCAGCAAGGTCAGTTCCTGGGCTGCCGGAGGCTCCTGGTCGAGGCATCTGCTGATGCTCTCGACGGCCATGGTGAGATGCGCGGCCAGCTCGCGCACGGTCCAGTCACCGAGCCGGGTGGGCAGCGCCAGCTGGTCGGGCGTGAGGGCGGTCACCGCGCCCCTCACATGCTCGAACTGGGCCAGCACGGCGGTGCGGGTTCTGACGAAGTCGTAGCGGCGGGCGCGCTTCTGGGACGGCGGCATACGGATGAGCCTAGAGGGAGGGTCCGACAGTGACCCGTCCCCGCTCGGTCATCTGTGCGCCACGCACCGAACCTTGACCCGTCCACATCAAGCCACATATGTTCTACGGTCCGGCTCGTCAACCAAAACGGGCCGCTCGGCGTGACTTTGGGCATGACTTTGGGGGGACCGAAGTGAACTGGTATCTCGATGTGCTCAAGAACTACGTGGGCTTCAGCGGGCGCGCACGGCGCCAGGAGTACTGGATGTTCACGCTGTTCAGCATCATCATCAGCATCGTGCTGGTGATCATTTCCGCCGCTCTGCTCGACAACAGCAGCTGGCTCAGCGGCCTTTACAGCCTCGCCGTACTGCTGCCGACGCTCGCCGTGACCGTACGCCGCCTGCACGACACCGGCAGGTCGGGCGGCTGGATCTTCATCGGGCTCGTCCCGCTCGTGGGCTGGATCATCCTGCTCGTCTTCCTCGCATCCGAGGGCGAGCGGCAGAGCAACTCCCACGGTCCCGACCCGAAGGCGGTCGCCGGCTACTGATCCGGCCGACCGGCGCCCACCGCGGTCGCCCGGGGCATCACGGCCGGGCGACCGGCACCGTGACCAGCAGCGGAACGACGTCGGCCCCCAGGACCACAACGGGTCCCGGGGGCCGACCTGTCACGCGAGCCTGCTGTCACGCGGGCCCGCCATCACACCACTGGCCTCAGGCGAAACACCACGCCTCAGGCGAACAGCCCTGGAACCGTGGCCTCGTGTGCGCTCCTCAGCTCGCTCAGCGCGATGCTGAACTCGCCCTGGACCTCGATCTCCTCGCCGTCCACCACACCGATACGGGTGACGGGCAGACCCCGCGCCCCGCACATGTCGTTGAAGCGGAGCTCCTCGCTGCGCGGGATCGAGACGACCGCGCGCCCCGCCGACTCCGAGAACAGGAAGGTGAACGCGGACAGGCCGTCCGGGACGATCAGCCGCGCACCCTTCCCGCCACGCAGGCAGGACTCGGTGACCGCCTGGATCAGACCGCCGTCGGACAGGTCGTGCGCGGCGTCGATCATGCCGTCGCGCGACGCCGAGATCAGGATCTCCGCGAGGAGCTTCTCGCGCCCCAGGTCGACCCGGGGCGGCACCCCGCCGAGGTGGTCGTGGACCACCTGGGACCAGGCCGAACCGCCCAGCTCCTCATGGGTGTCCCCGAGGAGGTAGAGCAGCTGGCCCTCCTCCGCGAACGCCATCGGCGTACGGCGGTTGACGTCGTCGATCACACCGAGCACCGCGACGACCGGCGTCGGGTGGATGGCCGCGTCGCCCGTCTGGTTGTAGAGCGACACATTGCCGCCGGTGACCGGCGTCCCCAGCTCCAGGCAGCCGTCCGCGAGACCGCGGGTGGCCTCGGCGAACTGCCACATGACGGCCGGGTCCTCGGGCGAACCGAAGTTCAGACAGTCGGAGATGGCGAGCGGCTTCGCACCGGTGGTGGCGACATTGCGGTACGCCTCGGCCAGCGCCAGCTGCGCACCCGTGTACGGGTCGAGCTTCGCGAACCGGCCGTTGCCGTCGGTCGCCATGGTCACGCCCAGATTCGACTCCTCGTCGATCCGGACCATGCCCGCGTCCTCGGGCATCGCGAGCACCGTGTTGCCCTGTACGAAACGGTCGTACTGGTCGGTGATCCACGCCTTCGACGCCTGGTTCGGCGACGCGACGAGCTTCAGGACCTGCTCCCTCAGCTCGGCCGAAGTGGCCGGCCGGGGAAGCTTGTTGGCGTCGTCCGCCTGGAGGGCGTCCTGCCAGTCGGGCCGGGCGTAGGGCCGGTTGTACGTGGGGCCCTCGTGGGCGACCGAACGCGGCGGCACATCCACGATCTGCTCGCCGTGCCAGAAGATCTCCAGCTGAGAGCCCTCGGTCACCTCACCGATGTCGGTGGCGATGACGTCCCACTTCTCGCAGATCTCCATGAACCGCTCGACGTGCTGCGGCTCGACGATCGCGCACATGCGCTCCTGCGACTCGCTCATGAGGATCTCCTCGGGCGAGAGCGAGGAGTCGCGCAGCGGAACGGTGTCCAGCTCGACGCGCATCCCGCCCGAACCGGCGCTCGCCAGCTCGGACGTGGCACAGGAGAGCCCGGCGCCGCCGAGGTCCTGGATGCCCGCGACCAGCTTCTCCTTGAAGATCTCCAGGGTGCACTCGATGAGGAGCTTCTCCTGGAAGGGGTCGCCGACCTGGACGGCCGGACGCTTCGCGGGACCGGTCGACTCGAAGGTCTCGGACGCCAGGACCGAGACGCCGCCGATGCCGTCGCCACCGGTACGGGCGCCGTACAGGATGACCTTGTTGCCGGTGCCGGACGCCTTCGCGAGGTGGATGTCCTCGTGCTTCATCACACCGATACAGCCCGCGTTGACCAGCGGATTGCCCTGGTAGCAAGGGTCGAAAACGACCTCGCCGCCGATGTTCGGCAGGCCCAGGCAGTTGCCGTAGCCGCCGATCCCGGCGACCACGCCCGGCAGTACGCGCCGGGTGTCGGGGTGGTCGGCCGCGCCGAACCGCAGCGGGTCGACGACGGCGACCGGGCGGGCCCCCATGGCGAGGATGTCGCGGACGATGCCGCCGACGCCGGTCGCCGCGCCCTGGTAGGGCTCGATGTACGAGGGGTGGTTGTGCGACTCGACCTTGAAGGTGACGGCGTAACCCTGGCCCACGTCCACGACGCCGGCGTTCTCCCCGATGCCGACGAGCATCGCGTCGTTGACCGGGACCTTCTCGCCGAACTGCTTGAGGTGGACCTTGCTGCTCTTGTACGAGCAGTGCTCGGACCACATCACGGAGTACATGGCGAGCTCGGCGCCGGTCGGACGGCGGCCGAGGATCTCGCGGATCCGCGCGTACTCGTCCTCCTTGAGGCCGAGTTCCTTCCAGGGCTGCTCGGCTTCGGGGGTCTCGGCGGCGTGCTTGACGGTGTCGAGGCGGCCCTTGGCGGCGCTCTCGTTTCGTTCAGTCGTCATGCGTTGACCAGCTTCTTCAGGATCGAGGAGAAGAATCCGATGCCGTCGGTACGCCCCGTACCGATCAGCGGCTCCACGGCGTGCTCGGGGTGCGGCATCAGACCGACCACATTGCCCGCGGCGTTGGTGACGCCTGCGATGTCGCGGAGCGAACCGTTCGGGTTGCCGTCGAGATACCGGAAAGCGACCCGCCCCTCGGCCTCCAGCTCGTCGAGCACCCGCTCGTCGGCCACGTAGCGGCCGTCGATGTTCTTGAGGGGTACGGAGATCTCCTGGCCAGCGGTGTAGTCGGCGGTCCAGGCGGTCTCCGCGTTCTCGACGCGCAGCTTCTGATCGCGGCAGATGAAGTGGAGATGGTTGTTCCGGAGCATCGCGCCGGGCAGCAAATGCGACTCGGTGAGGATCTGGAAACCGTTGCAGATACCCAGGACCGGGAGACCGGCCTTCGCCTGCTCGATGATCGTCCCCATCACCGGCGAGAAGCGGGAGATGGCGCCGGCCCGCAAATAATCGCCGTACGAGAAACCACCCGCGAGGACGACCGCGTCGACCTGCTGGATGCCCTTGTCGCGATGCCAGAGCGAAACGGGTTCGGCGCCCGCGATCCGCACGGCACGCAAGGCGTCCCGGTCGTCGAGCGTGCCCGGGAAAGTGACGACTCCGATACGAGCTGTCACTTCTCTGCCTCCACCTTCACGGTGAAGTTCTCGATGACGGTGTTGGCGAGGAACGTTTCGGCGAGCTCGTTGATGCGGGCGAGGGCGGCGTCATCAACCGGCCCATCGACCTCCAGCTCGAAACGCTTTCCCTGACGGACGTCGGCGATTCCATCGAAACCGAGACGGGGCAGTGCACGCTGCACCGCCTGTCCCTGCGGGTCGAGGATCTCCGGCTTGAGCATGACGTCGACTACGACGCGTGCCACTGGCACTCCCGGTGTGTGGTGCGAAGGCGGTCCCATCACACTACCTGCCCACAGAATCTACGCGGGTAGATATCGGAGCGGCCCGATCACGTTCAGATATCGGCCCCGACAACCGACCGACAACGAACCGACAACACCGATGAAAAATCCTCGAAAAAATCCGCCTACCGGATTGCACTCGGACACGCGCATGTAATTGGGTGGGCTTCACAATGCGGCGCCTTCCGCTGTACAAAGGAATTGGCGTAACTCAAAATCAGCCGTAAGGCCGACATCACAGCACGTCAACACGGCGGCACGCCCTGCGTGACACCGCACAGGCACGGTGATGTCGAAGGAAAGGACCGAAGTCCGTGGCTCAGCGAGTAGTGGTCACGCTCTCCGACGACATCGACGGCGGAGAAGCGGCGGAAACGGTCACCTTCGGTCTCGACGGAAAGTCGTACGAGATCGACCTGAATACCGCCAATGCAAAGAAACTACGCAAGTCGCTGGCCCCGTTCCTGGAGGCGGCTCGAAAGCAGTCGAAGTCGGGCAAGGCCTACCGGCACACCTCGGTGGCACCCGACCCGGCGGCGGTCCGCGCCTGGGCCCGGTCCAACAAGATGGAAGTACCTGCCAGGGGCCGCATCCCGAAGAAGGTCTACGAGGCGTTCAACGCGGCCGGCTGACCCGCCCCGGGCCGGCCGGCGGGCGTGGGTGCAGGCGTGGGCGACTCATCGCCGGCTCATGGCTGACTCATGGCCGACTGGTCGCCGACTCCCCCTCGGAGTGCCCGACTTGCATTCCACCCCTGCTGGTCAGCTAGAGTCTGGAGCACGCCGAAGGGCGAGGCCGAAAGGCCCCGTTCAAAGCAGCGTGCGGGTGTAGTTCAGTAGTAGAACATCCCCCTTCCAGGGGGAAGGCGCAGTGTGCAATTCCTGTCACCCGCTCTGCATTGCTCTCCGGACCGGTCCACTCGGACTGTCGGGTAGAGTGGTGTTCGCACCGCCCGGTGAAAGCCGGTCGGGTGCAATCTGCGGACGTAGCTCAGTTGGTAGAGCGCAACCTTGCCAAGGTTGAGGTCGCCAGTTCGAACCTGGTCGTCCGCTCAGCAGCAGGAACGAGAAGCCCCCGGTCGGAATCCGACCGGGGGCTTCTTCGTGGTTCCGGCTTTCTTCGTGGCTGACCCGGGCTGTTTCGTGGCCGGTTCCTTGGCAGGTGGGCCGGGCTTCTCCGTGGCTGGCTCCTTGGCCGGTGGTCCGGGCTTCTCCGTGGCTCGGCTCTGATGACATATGTCATCGGGCGGGGGCCTGTGGCGGGGGCAGCCTGGATGCATGACAGATGTGATTGAGGTCGCAGACCTGCGGCGCACCTATGCCGGTGGGTACGAGGCGGTGGCCGGCGTCTCCTTCTCCGTGGCCGCCGGGGAGCTCTTCGCCCTGCTGGGGACGAACGGCGCGGGGAAGACCTCCACGGTGGAGCTCCTGGAGGGACTGGCTCCGCCGAGCGGGGGCCGGGTGCGGGTGCTGGGGCACGATCCGTACCGCGAGCGGGCCGCCATCCGGCCGAGGACCGGCGCCATGCTCCAGGAGGGTGGTTTCTCCCCCGAGCTGACCGTGGCCGAGACGGTCCGGATGTGGGCGGGCTGCACGAGCAAGGCGCGGCCGGTCGGTGAGGCCATGGAGATGGTGGGGCTCGGCGGGCGGTCTGCCATACGGGTGAAGCAGCTGTCCGGCGGCGAGAAGCGGCGGCTGGACCTGGCGATGGCGCTCCTGGGCCGCCCCGAGGTGCTCTTCCTCGACGAGCCGACGACGGGCCTCGACGCCGAAGGGCGCCGGGAGACCTGGGAGTTGGTCCGGGAGCTGCGCGACAGCGGTACGACGGTCCTGCTGACCACGCACTACCTGGAGGAGGCCGAAGTCCTGGCCGACCGGCTGGCGATCCTGCACGAGGGCCGGATAGCGGCGGAGGGCCGGGTGGACGAGGTGGTGGCCGCGCAGCCCTCGCACATCTCCTTCTCCCTCCCCGAGGGGATCGCGGTCGGCGATCTGCCGCCACTGGGGAGTTACGTCCGCACGGGCGGGGCCGTCCAGCTGCGGACCGACGAGCTGCAGCGGTCCGCCACCGAACTCCTGCTGTGGGCCAGGGACAAGGAAGTCGAGCTGCGGGGGCTCGATGTCCGGTCGGCCTCGCTGGAAGAGGCATTTCTCGGTATCGCACAGAAGCAGGAGGTCACACGGTGAGCACCACGGGGGAACGGACGGCGGCCCAGCAGGCCGCAGGGAAACACACGACAGAGACCGGGGCTGAGGCTGAGGCCGGGGCTGAGGCCGGGGCTGAGGCCGGGGCTGAGGCCGGGGCTGAGGCCGGGGCTGAGGCCGGGGCTGAGGCCGGGGCTGAGGCCGGGGCTGAGGCCGGGGCCGCGTCTGGGACTGGGGCTGGGGCCGGCTGGGCCAGGTCCAGGATCGGGGCGGGCTGGACCAGGACCGGGGACGGAGAGCGGGTGCAGACGCTCAGCACGGGCCGGATGCTCGCCCTCGCCCGCGCCGAGCTGACCCTGCTGGGACGCAGCAAGGCCTCGCTCTTCACCATGCTGGTGCTGCCCATCGCGATGACCTTCGTGATCTCGTCGGCGACCGACCAGAAGACCCTGGACAAGGCGGGGCTGTCCGCCGGCGCGGTGCTGCTGCCCGGGGGCATCGCGTTCGGCCTGCTCTTCGCTCTGTACAACGGCGTGGTCGGGGTGCTGGTGGTCCGCCGTGAGCAGCTGGTGCTCAAACGGCTGCGTACGGGAGAGGCCCGGGACACGGAGATACTCGCCGGGGCCTCCCTGCCCTCGGTGATCATCGCGCTGGTGCAGTGCGTGGTTCTCTCCGCAGGCTGTGCGGTGGTCTTCGACATGGGCCTGCCGCCCGCTCCGCAACTGCTGCTCGTGGGTGTCGCGCTGGGGGTCGTGATGCTGACCGCGCTGGGAGCGGCGACGGCGGGCATCACCAAGTCCGCCGAGGCCGCCCAGCTGACGGTCATCCCGCTGATGCTGGTGTCGATGGCAGGGTCGGGCGTGTTCGTCCCGCTGGAGATATTCCCCGACCGGCTGGCGTCGGTGTGCGAGCTGCTGCCCCTGACACCGGTGGTCGAGCTGGTACGGGGCGCCTGGACCGGGTCGATGTCCGCGCACGACGCCTTCGGACATGTCCTGACTGCCGTGGCCTGGACGCTGCTCTCGGTGTTTGCTGTACGCCGGTGGTTCCGCTGGGAGCCACGCCGCTGACGATGGCCTCAGGCGGCCGGGGACCTCACGTGGGGGGCCTGTCTCGGGCCGAGGCGCCGGGGGCTGACCGGGGGTCGAGTTGGCTCGGGCAGGGCAGGGAACGACCCGTCCGGGGGCGGCAGCCGGGGACGTTCGGAGACAAGGAGTGCGTGATGCGGTGGCTACGGGGATGGCGGAAGCGGGGCGGGTTCGCACAGGCCGACCTCTACGCACGCGCGACGATATACGCCCTGCTGTGGCTGGCCGTCGCCCTGCAGGTGATGTTCAGCGTGACGCGCCCGGTCCGTCACTCCGGGGCGCCCACCGCGCTGATCGCCGCGTCCTGCCTGCTCGCGGTCGCACAGGGGGTGTACTGCACCTCGCTGGCCTCCGGTGGTCTGGCCGAGTATCTGGGCCAAACCACGCTCTCCCGGCGGCTGGTGGCCTTCGGGGCGGGTCTGATGGTGATGAGTCTGGTGGCTGTTCTGGTGCTCGCCTCGGCCGTCGGGCTGCGGGACTTCCCCGACGCGGCGGTGATGCTGTGTGCCGCTGTGATGCCGTTCACGATGACGCACAGCCTGATTGTTCGGAAGCGGGTGTCGGCCCTGGTGCAGCTGGGCGCCCTGGTCGCGGTGTGCGGGGCGGTCCTGCTGCTCGGCGGCGACCGGCAGCTCGTCGGTGCCTGCATTGCCGGCATGGTGTGCGGGCCCGCGTGGTACGCCATCACCACCCGCTGCTCGGCCTGGCATCTGGGCGTGATGTGGAAGCTGCACGAGGCCAAGGACGTGGAGGCGCGGCTGGCCGTCGCGGAGGAGCGCCTGCGGTTCGGCCGGGATCTGCACGATGTGATGGGGCGCAATCTCGCCGTGATCGCGCTGAAGAGCGAGCTGGCGGTGCAGTTGGCCCGGCGGGGGCGGCCGGAGGCAGTGGACCAGATGACCGAGGTGCAGCGCATGGCACACGAAGCGCATCGGGAGGTACGTGACGTGGTGCGGGGATACCGGGGAGTGGACCTCGCCACGGAACTGGGCGGAGCCCAGGGCGTGTTGGAGGCGGCCGGTATCGAGTGCACCGTCAGCGGGCCGCCGGACGGGCTTCCGGCAGACGTTCAGTCGGCGCTCGGCTGGGTCGTCCGGGAAGCCGCCACCAATGTCCTGCGCCACGGGGACGCCCGGCGCTGCACCGTCGCGGTGGCCAGATCGGCATCCGGTGCGACTCTGACCGTCGAGAACGACGGAGCGGTCGGCGGGAGCGGCAGCGGCGCCTCCCCGGGCACCGGGCTCGCCGGGCTGCGGGAGCGGCTGACCGCCGTGGACGGCACACTGACGGCCGGCCCGACCCCCGGCGGAAGATTCCGCCTCACCGCGGACGTACCGCTGCCCGACACCGCCAGGGCGGACCCCACCTCGGCCATGCGCACCTCCGCCCCAGGGACAGCCGCAGAGGCAGCAGAAGAGTCAGCAGAAACAACAGAAGAGGCAACCGCATGACCGACCCGTCACCGGTACCCGCGCCTGGGGCCGCGTCCGTACCGGCGCCCGTACCGGCGCCCGTCCCCGCGTCCGTACCGGCGTCCGTACCGGCGTCCGTCCCCGCATCCGTACGGGCGTCCGTCCCTCCGCCGGTTCCCGCACCCGTTGCCGCGCCCATACGCGTGCTGCTCGCGGACGACGAGCACCTCATCCGGGGAGCGCTCGCCGCGCTGCTCGGGCTGGAGGACGACCTGGTGGTCGTGGCCGAGGCCGCGTCCGGCCCCGAAGCGCTCGCCATGGCGCGGGCGCACCGGCCCGATGTGGCGGTGCTCGACCTTCAGATGCCGGGGGCCGACGGTGTGAGTGTGGCCACATCCCTGCGCACCGCGCTCCCCGAGTGCCGCTGCATGATCGTCACCAGCCATGGGCGGCCCGGCCATCTCAAACGGGCGCTCTCCGCCGGAGTGAAGGGGTTCGTTCCGAAGACCGTTTCCGCACAATGGCTGGCCGAGATCATCCGTACGGTGCGGGCCGGAGGGCGTTATGTGGACCCGGAGTTGGCAGCCGATGCGATCTCCGCCGGGGACTCACCCCTCACGGCCCGGGAGGTCGAGGTGCTTGAGCTGGCAGCGGACGGCGCACCGATCGCGGAGATCGCCGAACGGGCCTCGCTGTCGCAGGGGACGGTGCGGAACTATCTGTCGTCGGCCGCGTCGAAGCTGGGAGCGGAGAACCGTCATACCGCGGTGCGTCTCGCACGGGAGCGCGGTTGGGTATAGTGGTCTTCGCGCACAGCGCATGCGGACGTAGCTCAGTTGGTAGAGCGCAACCTTGCCAAGGTTGAGGTCGCCAGTTCGAACCTGGTCGTCCGCTCAGCAGCAGGAACGAGAAGCCCCCGGCCGGATTCCGGCCGGGGGCTTCTCCGCGCGTGGGGCCCTCCCAGCCGGGAGCGCACGAAGGGCCCCGAGCTCTGACCAACGGGCTACGGGCCCTTCGCGCTGACGCCAACCAGCGGTGTCACCCGAGCCGGAGGGCCCGGGTGACGGTTAGGACGCTGCTGCGACGCGGCTACGACCAGGGGGTCCCGGTCAGCAGCTCGTAGGCCTCCACATACTTCGCCCGGGTCGCATCCACGATCTCCTGCGGGAGTGCGGGCGGCGGCAGTTCGCCCTTGCGGTCCCAGCCGGAAGCGTCCGACGTCAGCCAGTCGCGCACGAACTGCTTGTCGTACGAGGGCTGCGCATGGCCCGGCTCCCAGTCGGCGGCGGGCCAGAAGCGGGACGAGTCCGGAGTCAGCACCTCGTCGGCGATGACGAGTTGATCGCCGTCATAACCGAACTCGAACTTCGTGTCGGCGAGGATGATGCCCCGCTCGCGCGCGATGCCGCGGGCCCGCTCATACACGTCGAGGGTCGTACGGCGCAGATCGAAGGCGGTCTCCGCGCCGGTCTGGCGGGCGACTTCCTCGTAGCTCACGTTCTCGTCGTGGTCACCGACAGCCGCCTTGGTGGCCGGCGTGAAGATCGGCGCCGGGAGTTCGGAACCGTCGGTCAGCCCCTCCGGCAGCGCGAGACCGCAGACGGTGCGGTGTGCCTCGTACTCCAGCAGACCCGAACCGGTGAGGTAGCCACGGGCCACGCACTCCACCGGGACCATCCGCAGCGACCTGCAGACCAGGGTGCGGCCCGCCCAGTCGGCGGGGGCGCCGGCCGGCAGGTCGGTGGAGATGACGTGGTGCGGTACGAGATCGGCGAGCTGGTCGAACCACCACAGCGACAGCTGAGTGAGCACCCGGCCCTTGTCGGGGATCTCGGTGGGCAGCACCCAGTCGTACGCGGACAAACGGTCGCTGGCGACCATCACGAGGTCGCCCGCCTCGTTCTGGTACAGGTCGCGCACCTTGCCGGTGTGCAGGTGTACCAGGCCCGGCACCTCAAGAGGCTCGGGCTTTTCTACGAATCCGGACACGGTTCCTCCCCGTGGTTCTGTCCAAGCGGTGGGGTCGGAGTCGATTCTCCCGTATACGCCGCGTGCGGGCCCCGCCAGGGTCGGCCCCCGGCCCGACGGTGTTGCCGGAGAGGGTTGGACAGCCTCCGGTGGTGGGCCGGTCGCCTGATCAGTCGCGCTTGCAGATGCGGTCGAGGAGGTTGGCCGTCGCGCGCTGGATCCGGGAATCCACGTGGCCCGGGCGGTCCAGCGCGGGCGACCAGGCGAAGGTGCCCGAGGCGAAGACGAGCGAGCCGGAAGGGGCGCGGTACAGGGACGTCTCCTGGTGCCGCATGGTCCCCTCGCTGTCCTCGTACGGCGAGTGGGCGAGCAGGATCCGGCTCTCGTGCTGCGGGAGAGCCGTGCGCGGGAAGTAGCGGTCGGCCTCGCCCGCGACCAGACCGGCGAGTTCGTCGCCCTCACCCGCGCCGGTCGCGTCCCAGAGCCAGTGCTCGGCGTTCCGTACGACCAGCGGGCTCGGGTCGGGGACCCGCCCGGCGTACTGGATGCCGAGGAGCTGCTGTTCCGGACGGTCGATCTCGCGCCACAGCGTGGGCTTTCCGGGACCGCGGCGTTTGCGGCAGGTGAGGAGCCGGTCCGGGACACCGGACGGGGACGGGCCGAGATCGACCTGCCAGTACATGGTGTTGGCCGAGAGGAAGACGAGGGAGGTGCCGTGCTCGCGGGCGGCCTCCGTCGTGCGCCGCATGGGGACCGACCAGTACTCGTCATGGCCGGGGAAGACCAGGCCGCGGTAGCGGGTGGGGTCGATGCGCCCGGCGTGCAGATCGCGGGCGTCGGCATAGGCGAGGTCGTATCCGTAGCGCTCGGCCCAGCGGATGAAGTCGTAGGCGTGGCCCACGTGCAGAGGCAGGCCGGCGCCCGCGTAGGGCCGGTCGAAGGAGACCGTGGTGGCGGCGTCCTCCTCGCCGAGGAGACGGCCCACGCCGTCCCACGCGTGGTAGAGGCTGGCGCCGGTGTGCCCGTCCTCCGGGTAGAGGTTGTAGGCCTGCCAGGTCACGTCGGGCAGGAGGAGCAGCAGATCCGCCGGATGGCTGTCCCGGACCGTGAAGGGGATGTGGGAGCGGTAGCCGTCGACGGTGGTGAGCACCGCGACATAGGCCCCGATCGACCAGTACGAAGGGATCTGCAGCCGCCAGGAGAGCCACCAGTGATGGCAGGAGACCGTGCGGTCGGCGGTGAGCGGGGGCGGCTGCACGATGCCGGAGATCCGCGGGCTTGTGGTGATCTTCGCCGCGCCGTCGCCGCCGTAGTGACCGATGCGGTAGATGTCGACGGAGAACTGCTGGGGCGGGTCGACCGTGACATGGAAGTCGATGGCCTCGCCCGGGGCGGCCGCGCCGTTCGACGCGAACCCCTTGATCTGCTTCTTCACGTCGTCGGCGGTGCGCGGACCGCCGGAGCGGTGGTGCGGAGCGTCCGGGGCGTACCAGGGGACGACATGACCGGTGTCGTCGAAGTAGTGCTCGCTCCCGCGAAGCCAGGGCAGCGGGCCCTGTCCGAACGGATCCGAGACGGCGTGCGCGAGGGCCCCCGATTCCCAGCGCCGGATCTGCTCCGCCCCCATGCGGCTCCCCTTCCCTCGGCCACTCAGGCACAACAGTGATGCACCGACTGTCAGCGACCGGCCCCAGCACATCACATAAGGCACTCACTCCGTCACTGTTCGTCGCGAATTGGCGAGGAGAGTGCCGAAATCGTGGAATGATCCAGGGAAGATGCCGGGAAGTTCCGGGCGCGGTTTTCCGTGTCTCTCCGGCTCTCCGGCTCTCCGGCTGCCTGTCTCTCCGCTGTCTCTGCCCGTCCCTCTTGTCGCACGAGGCGAACCAGGTGCACGAGGCGAACCAGGTGCACCAGGCGCAGCGCAGCTGTCACACGAACGGTGTCGCCCGGCGGTTTCCACACGACAGCCGTCAATCCACCTGAGCCACACCGCGCGACCGGCCCGGGTGCGGCGCCACATCGGCCGCCGCACGACGCCACCCGCCCGGCTCACACCAGCCGTACCGGCTTCTCCGCGCGCACCCCCACCGCCGTCAGCCACCCCTGCAACGGCTCCCCGTCGCCGTCCTCCACCAGGCTCATCACGTGCCCGCCCAGGTCCGCCCTGCGCTCACCGCCCACCAGCAGCGCGGGACCGTCCAGCCAGTCCAGGCCGGGTGCCGCGCCGGCCGTGTCCACCGCGGCGCAGCAGACCATCGCGGTGACATGGTCGGCCAGCAGATCACGCCCGATACGGGGCGGCTGGAGCGGGAAGAGCGGGATCGCCCCGGTGTCCCAGAGCTCCTCGCCCTCCAGGATGCCGCCCGGCACGGGTGCCGGCGCTGCGGCCTCCTCGCGGGCGACCTCGGCGGTGACGGCAGCCGCCAGCGCCTCCGTGTCGTCGGCTGCGAGATGGTCCAGGACGCGGGCCAGCGTCGGGCCGCCCGGATCCTCCTCCGCGGCCGGACCCGCTTCGGCCGTGCGGCGCACGCCCAGCTGGTCCAGGACGCGGTGCAGCCTGGCCGCTTCCGTACGCCATTTCCGGTCGACGACCTCTTCCGGGTACTGCTGCCAGTCCACCGGGGACCAGTCGGGGCCGGTGTCGGCCGGGCCGCCGTGGAAGAGCCTGGCCGCGAGGAGGGAGGTGGCGGCGTCGATCGCGCCCGGCTCCTCCAGCAGGTCGCAGGCAGGGCGCTCGCCCAGCCGGGAGGTGAAGCCGTCGGCCAGGCGGTCCCTGCGCGACAGCTCGGTGAGCGCGGAGACCACCCCGGCGTCGAGCCGGGAGGGCCAGCGCCCCATCCGCCAGGCGGGCAGCGCTACCCGGGTCAGCAGCCTGTCCCAGCCCGCGTAGGCCAGGCCCACCTGCTCCTGGGCGACGATCCGCAGCCCGTAGTCCACAGCCTGTGCACGGTCCGAAGCGGCAGCCGCGACGCCGCGCTCCATCTCGGCCGCATGGCCGCGGCAACTGCGCAGCATCAGCCGCGCGGTCCAGCCGATGAAGCCGTACGCGATCCGCCGCACCGGGCCGAGCCCGGCCCGGGACGAGACGGCGACCGCCGCGTCCAGCCCCCGTACGAACCGGCGCGAGGCCGCGATGTCGGGGTGCGCCGAGGGTCCCGTACCCGCGATGACCGGCGCGAGGAGGGCCCGCAGCTCGGCCACCCGCATCCACCACAGGAAGGGCGAGCCGATGACCAGCACGGGGGCGTCCGCCACCCGGCCGGAACGCACCGACCGTATTCCGCGCATTCCGCGCACGGCGCCCAGCGGTCCGCCGGATATGGACTGCGCGGCGGGGTGCGAACGGTCCTCCAGCCAGCTGTCGCAGTCGGGCGTCAGCGCTATCGCCGACGGGACAGGCACTTCGAGCCGGTCCGCGAGGTCCCGCACCATCCGGTGCAGGTCGGGCGCGGATGCCTCGGTGAGCGCCACCGTCGGACTGACGGCGGGCCCGGCCCTGGCGATCACGGCTCCCACGACAGCGGCCACCCCGGCCACCACCACCGCGAACCCCGTCACCACCCACCGCGCCACGTCCCAGCTCCCGCCGCTGAGGCGGCCCATGGCACCGCCCGCCAGCAGCACGACCGCGACCGCGGCCGGCAGCAGCGCGACAGCCAGGGCTCTGCCCCGGACCGCCAGAACGGCCAGCGCATGGGCGCGTGCGCCCTGCGCACCCCGCTTGCCACGCGGATTCACGCGCGCATCACTCGTACGGTTCTCGGACACGGCTGGACGTCACCCCCCTCTGCCCTGCGACGGCTTTGCTCACTCCCCCACTGTGGCACCCGCCACTGACATCGCAATGCCGGTGGGCCAAGTGCCGGAACGCCTGCGCCGCAGACTAGTTGGGGTCCCGGCAAGCGTCATCCGGATGGGGCAGCCGTCACTCGATGGAATGGCTTTGGGTAAAGGTGCTGACGCGAAGCCGTCAGATGGCTGCGGCTTTCGCAGCGATGTCCGTACGATGCTGCGCCCCGTCGAGCCGCACCCTGCCCAGCGCGGTGTACGCGCGCTCACGGGCCTCGCCCAGGTCGGCACCGGTAGCGGTCACCGAGAGCACCCGGCCGCCCGCGCTCACCACCGCGTCGCCTACCTGCCTGGTGCCGGCGTGCAGAACGTACGCATGGGGCGCATCCTGGGCCGCCACCTCGTCGAGCCCGTCGATGGGGTCACCGGTGCGGGGGGTGTCCGGGTAGTTGTGCGAGGCGATGACGACGGTCACAGCGGCCTCGTCGCGCCAGTTCAGCGCGGGGACCGTGTCGAGGGTGCCGTTGGCCGCGTTCAGCAGGACACCGGCGAGCGGGGTCTTCAGCCTGGCCAGCACCACCTGGGTCTCGGGGTCGCCGAACCGGGCGTTGAACTCGATGACCCGTACCCCGCGTGAGGTGATCGCGAGGCCCGCGTACAGCAGCCCCGCGAAGGGCGTACCCCGGCGGCGCAGCTCGTCGACGGTCGGCTGGAGCACGGTCTGCATGACCTCGTCGACCAGCTTGGGGTCGGCCCAGGGCAGCGGGGAGTACGCGCCCATACCGCCGGTGTTGGGACCCTCGTCGCCGTCGAGCGCGCGCTTGAAGTCCTGCGCGGGCTGGAGCGGGAGGACGGTCACGCCGTCCGAGATCGCGAAGAGCGAGACCTCCGGGCCGTCCAGGAACTCCTCGATGACCACCCGGCCGCAGGCAAGCGCATGGGCGCGGGCGGCTGCGATGTCCTCGGTCACGACGACACCCTTGCCCGCGGCCAGGCCGTCGTCCTTCACCACGTACGGGGCGCCGAAGGCGTCGAGCGCCGCGTCGATCTCCGCCGGGGTGGTGCAGACATAGGCACGGGCGGTGGGGACGTTCGCCCCCGCCATCACGTCCTTCGCGAAGGCCTTGGAGCCTTCCAGCTGCGCGGCCTCCCGGCTCGGACCGAAGCACGGGATGCCCGCGCCCCGTACGGCGTCGGCGACACCGGCGACCAGGGGCGCCTCGGGGCCGACGACGACGAGCCCGGCACCGAGGCGGACCGCGAGCCGGGCGACGTCCGCGCCGTCCAGCGCGTCCACCGCGTGCAGCTCGGCCACTTCCGCGATGCCCGCGTTTCCGGGGGCGCAGTGCAGGGAGGTGACCTCGGGGTCGAGGGAAAGAGAGCGGCACAGGGCGTGTTCGCGGGCGCCGCCGCCGATGACAAGGACCTTCACGGTGCGAAGCCTAGCCCGCGCACCGGGGCCGGCCCGGCGCGGGCCTTGTGCGGGCCACCGAAAGCGGTGTCCACGCGCGTTCGTAGATTCCTCCACGCACGGGACGCGGCCGGCTGCCCGCGCTGCCCACTCTGCTCGTGCCGCCCGCGCTGCTCGTGCCGCCCGGGCTGCCCGTGCCGCCCGTGCCGCCCGCGCTGCCCTCGCTGCCCTCGCTGCCCTCGCTGCCCTCGCTGCCCTCGCTGCCCGTCGTTCTACTCGTTCGTGTACTCCTCGACCACCGTCGCCCCCAGCTCGCGCACGATCAGATCGTGGCCGGAGAGCGCCGAGTCGACCAGGTCGGGGTCGTCGTCCTCAGGGGTGTCGTCCTCCAGCGAGACGGGCGGCGGACCGTCCGGCACCGGCGGCGGCTCGGGCTCCCGGAAGGCCTGCGGCCGCTGGCGCTGCGGCGGCTCAGGAGCGGGCGGCTGCTGGACCGGTCCGGGCGCCGCGGAACCGCCTCCGGTCTGGGGTGCCGGGCGCTGCGGAGCAGGGGAGGAACCACCGGGGCCGGGGTGGTTGCTGCCGCCCGGGGGCTGCGTACCGCCGGAGGGGTCGACAATCGCGTCGACTCTCCACTGGACGTGGAACTGGTCGGCGAGGACCTGCTTCAGGACGTCCTCGCTGCCGCTGGACGCGAAGTTGTCCCGGGCCCCCGAATTGGGGAAGCCGAGCTGGAGGGTGGTCCCGTCGAAACCGGCCACCTGGGCGTTCTGACTGAGCAGGATCCAGGTGAAGCGACGCCGGTTCTTGACGGCTTCGAGGATGTCGGGCCACATGTTCCGCACCTGGGCCGCCCCCTGGGCCATACCGGGCGCGGGCGCGGCGGGGGGCGCGGACGACGGGCCGGCAGACGCAGCCGGCGGGACCGCCTGCGCGGACTGCCCCTGCCCCGGAGCCGTGGCGGACGGCCAGCTGCCCGCAGGGCGCTGGGACTGGTGCTGGTGCTGGGGCTGGGCGGCGGGGGCAGCGGCGGCAGCACCGGGCCAAGCGCCGGGCTGCCGGGTGGCGGGGGCCGAGGCGGGGGGCTGCGCGGGACCGGCGGGCCGATCGGACGGAGCGGCCGAGGGCGCGTTCGCAGCGTCAGCAGAAGGCGCAGCCGGAGCGGGGGCAGGGGCACCCGCAGGACCGGCGCCGGGCACCGCACCCGGGCTGTCCCCCCGGGCCGCGGCGCGAGCGGCGGCGGGTCCCGTGCCGGGCGCAACCGTCATACCGGGCCCGGAAGGACCCGCAGACCCACCGGCCCCCACAGGTCCACCGGCCCCAACAGGCCCACCAGCCGGTGCAGTCGGCGCAGCCATCGTGGGATGCGCCTCGGCGCCCGGTACGTACCCCATGGCGGGCCCCTGCCCACCGGGCACAAAGGCGCCGCCGCGCTCCAGACGGTCCAGCCGCGCCTGCAGGGAGCGCTCGTCGTCGAAGGCGGCCGGGAGCAGCACTCGCGCACAGATCAATTCGAGCTGGAGCCGCGGGGAGGTGGCACCGCGCATCTCGGTGAGCCCGGTGTTGACCAGGTCCGCCGCGCGGCTCAGCTCGGCGGCGCCGAAGACGGAGGCCTGCGCCTGCATCCGCGTGACGACATCCGCCGGAGCATCGATCAGCCCCTTCTCCCCCGCATCCGGCACGGCGGCCAGGATCACCAGGTCGCGCAGCCGCTCCAGAAGGTCGGCCACGAACCGGCGTGGGTCGTTGCCGCGTTCGATGACCTGGTCGACGAGCTCGAAGGCGGCGGCTCCGTCCGAGGAGGCGAAGGCGTCGATGACGGAGTCGAGGAGCGTCCCGTCCGTATAGCCGAGGAGGGCGGTGGCCATGGCATACGTCACACCTTCCTCGCCCGCACCTGCCAGCAACTGGTCCATGACGGACATGGAGTCCCGAACGGATCCCGCCCCGGCCCGCACGACGAGGGGCAGCACGCCGTCGGCGACTTGGGCGCCCTCCTGCCCGCACACCTCGCCGAGGTAGTCGCGCAGGGTGCTGGGCGGCACCAGCCGGAAGGGGTAGTGGTGCGTACGCGACCGGATGGTGCCGATGACCTTCTCGGGCTCGGTGGTCGCGAAGATGAACTTGAGATGCTCCGGGGGCTCCTCGACCACCTTCAGCAGGGCGTTGAACCCCGCCGAAGTGACCATGTGCGCCTCGTCGATGATGTAGATCTTGTACCGGCTGCTCGCCGGCCCGAAGAACGCCTTCTCGCGCAGGTCACGGGCGTCGTCCACGCCACCGTGCGAAGCTGCGTCGATCTCGATGACGTCGATCGACCCCGGACCGTTACGCGCGAGGTCCTGGCAGGACTGGCATTCACCGCACGGCGTGGGAGTGGGCCCCTGCTCACAGTTCAGACAGCGGGCCAGGATCCGCGCACTGGTGGTCTTGCCACAGCCGCGCGGCCCGCTGAACAGATACGCGTGGTTGACCCGGTTGTTCCGCAGAGCCTGCTGCAACGGGGCAGTGACGTGCTCCTGCCCGATGACCTCGGCGAACGATTCGGGACGGTAGCGGCGGTACAGCGCAAGGGACGACACATGTACGAGGTTATCGGGGCCCACTGACAACCAACGCCCCGAGCGACCCACGCCCGCGAACGATCCATGCCCCGAGCGACCCACACCCCGGGGAACGCCCCTGGAACGCAAAGGGCCCCCCACGCACCCGCCAGAGCCAACCTACCCTTGCTGCCTTCCGGCCCTGGGGGAGTTCAGTCAGATAGCGCCACGTGAGGGGCTGACCCACACCCTAGCTGATCCACCCGGGTGGAATCGAGTTCGCTAGCACTCCTCAACGTCTTGTATTGTTTGCCGCGGAGGATTCGCCTAGTGGCCTAGGGCGCACGCTTGGAAAGCGTGTTGGGGGCAACCCCTCACGAGTTCGAATCTCGTATCCTCCGCCATTGCTCTCACCGGGCATACGTTGAAGGGCCCCACCGTTCGCGGTGGGGCCCTTCGGCGTTGAGGGTTGCAGTTTGGGTTGCAGTTGCTTCGACCAGGCCGCGACGGCTCACTGCACGCGCAAGAGCCCGGTCTGGTTCTTCTGCGACCACCTGAGCTCTTCTGACAAGGTGCCACCCATGGGGGTCTCCGAGAAGACGCGCAAGATCGTGTGGGCTGAAGCCGGCGGGAGGTGTGCAATCTGCCGTGGGGAGGTGATCACCCCAGGGACGGACTGTGATGATCCGTCGGTCTTCGGCGAGGAGGCACACATCGTGGCTCGTTCCAAAGGCGGCCCGAGGGCGGAGGACCTGGACGACGCCTCCAGAGACAGCCATACCAATCTGCTGCTGCTGTGCAGTAGGCACCACAAGCAGATAGATGACCAACCCACCCATTTCACGGTTGAGCGACTCCGGGAGATCAAGGAGCGGCATGCCGCTTGGGTCCGGCGCTCACTGGACGACAACACCTCAGGCGGCGTGAGGCTCGTTCCCGACCCGGCTTTCCCTCAGCCCAGGGCGTTGGCGCTGATCACGCGGGGCAACCCTCTATGGAACATGATCAAGGCGAGTCTGGCGTTCGAGTACGCCCTGCCGGACGATCTTCCTGACGACGAAGAGTCGTTGATCGTGGAGTTCCTGGACCTGCTCCGGGACTACCTCGACATCGCCCCGGAGCTTCACAGTGTGCGCGACAACCGAGACGCGGAGAAGACACTTGAGGGTTACGTCCGCGAGCTTGCCGAACAGGATTTCCTCGTGGGCGCCTACGTACGTCACCTGATCTACGTTGATGGTCGTGGCGATCCCCTGGCATGGCCCATGCTCCGGGTCGAGGTTCTGCCCACGTCAGTCGCCGTCGTCACGGATCAGGCCGGTCGGCCCTACACCACCGAGCAAGGCGAAGAGCAGCCCGCCGAAAGGTAGGATTCCGGGGGGGTGTCTACAGCCAGCTCGAAGGGGCCGGCCCGAACTCAGATGCGTTCGGGCCAACCCCTTGCCCGGCTGAGACCAGGGCCGGTCAAGCAACAGGCGGCTCCTCAGGCAGCGGCCAAAGGAGCCCGCCGATCTTGTCGGCGGTGTCCGTGAGTACCCGGTTGGTGAGGTGCTGGTAGCGGCGGCGCATCCGGGCGGACTTGCCGGGCTCCCAGCCCATGATCGCGTCAACGACTGTGTCGGGAACGCCAAGGATCAGCAGGACGGTCGCAGCCGTGTGGCGGGCGTCGTGGAGGCGGCCCGCGCGCAGACCGGCCGCCTTGAGGAGGTCCTTCCACTCGTGGTGGTCGGTGTTCGGGTTGAGGGGCTCGCCGGTTGGGGAGACGAAGACGTACCCCTTCTCCGTCCAGAGGTCGCCGGCCAGTCGGCGGTCTCGCTCCTGCGCGCGTCGGTGCTGAAGCAGAAGCTGCACCAAGGGCTCGGGAATGCCGATGGGCCGACGTCCGGCGCGGGACTTGGTGTCCTTCGTCTCACGGCGAATGTTGACCTTCTGAGGGCAGTAGCCGGGCTTGCGCCCGCAGCGGTTGCCGCAGCCGTGCTCGTACCGGGGCCGTAGCCGGTTGCGGTGGACCGTCATGACCCGCAGTTCGAAGTCGACGTCCGTCCACTTGAGACCGAGGACCTCACCCTGACGCAGCCCCAGGGCAAGAGATACGACCCAGCGCGCCGGGTGCCGAGTCTTGTTGGCCAGGTCCAGAAGCTTGTGCACTTCCTCGACCGTGTAGGGCTCGACCTCTTCCTCTTCCAGTCGCGGCGCCTTGGCGACGGAGGCGGGGTTGACGGTGAGATGGCCTCGGCGCACTGCTTCGTTCAGAGCCGTGCGCACGGTCCGGTGGACCTGGTGCGCGGTGCCGGCGGCGCTGCCAGCCTTCTGCATCTTGGCGTAGAAGCGCTCCAAGTGCTCGGGCTCCAGCTTGGGCAGGCGGTGCGCGCCGAGACCGGGGATGAGGTGGTGGTAGACGGCGACGCGGTAGCCGTCGATGGTGTTCTCGCCCACGTGTGGTGCGGCGATGTTCTCGACCCAATGGGTCAGCCAGGTTGTGACGGTCCAGGTCTGCCCGGCCTTGCCGACGGTGCCGGAGTCGCGTTTGCGTTCCAGTTCGCGGACCGCCTTGGTGGCGTCGGCGCGGGTCTTGCGCTTGACGTGGCGCCGGTCGGGCTTGCCGTCGTCCTTGACGCCGACGGTCACGTAGCCGTGCCACTTGCCGTCCTTGCCGAGGAAGATCGAGGAGGCACCGTTGGGCTGGCGAGTTTTGGCCATGTCCGCCCCCTTCAGGCCGCGTGGGCGGCGGTCGGGGCGGCCACCTGGGAGCGGTCAGCCAGATAAGTGTCCAGGGCCTCGACCGGCACTCGTCGCAGGCGGCCTATGAGGACGGACCCGACCTCGCCGGAAGCGATGAGTGCGTACATGGTGGTGCGGCCGACGCCAAGCCGGCGGGTGGCCTCCTCGACGGTGAGCGCGATGAGGGGTGCGTCAGAGGGTGTTGTGTGTTCCAGCACGAGTGTGCGGAGCCGCTGCTCGGGGACCCCGAGCGCGTCGGCGATAAGGGTGAGCGGGGGCGGAGCGGTGGGCATGAAGGATCGCCTTTCGGCGGTCACGGGGCAACGTGACCGCTGGACTGTCCGGGATGGGCGGTGGGCTTAGATCGGTGGCCGCGTTGGTGGCCCTCGGTGTTCGTAGCACCGAGGGCCTGCGGTGGATGGGCTTCGAAAGCCGTGTTCAGGCGCCGGGAGAGATCTCCGCCGAACGGTTACTCGTCGGCGGAACCGCTGCGGAGCGGATCCTCGGGTGAGTTCGGAGCCGGATAGAAGGAGAGGCTCCCCGGGTCGGGCTCGATGCCGAGGCGCTCGGCGATCTCGTCGTATCGGGCCTCGGCCGCCTCAAGTCTGGCCTTCGCGGCGTCGGCGAGGTCTCGGGCGACTTGGTGCTCCTGTTCGGCCTTCTGAATGTCGAAGGCCGCCTCCTGCAACTCCCAGTGAGGATCGTCGCGGCTCGCGACGGCTTCGAGCAGGAAGTTGCTAGCAGGGACGCCGAGAGCCTTGGCGAAGCCGAGGGCCTCGTTGAAACTGATGCCCCGGGCACCATTCTCGATCTTGGCGATCTGGGTCTGGTGCATCTTGAAGCCCAGGCGACGCATGCGCTCTGCCATGTCCTCCTGGGACAGGCGGGCCGTCATCCGCAGGACCTTCAGGTTGTGCGCCACCAGGGCTTCGCCCTCCGGCGGAGCCCAGCGCTGCGGCTTGGCATCGTCCACTTCTTTCACCTCCCTCCTCTTCTCGACAAACGGAGGTCGCCACACCTCCACCCTTAAACCCTACCAGCATGGATACCCCAACCCGCAAGGGAATGCACGCAAATGTGACACACGTCACCATTGGCCTGAACAGCGATCATACTGGAAGAGGTTACTTATTTAATGCCCCGAACGCTTGACTCGAGGTAGACACTCGTGCACACTTATGCCATAAGGGCATCAACCAACGAACCGCCAGAAGGTTTAACCGCGTAGGTGCCCCGAGGAACGCGAAAACCCCCGGCGCTACGAACACCGGGGGCTGCAGGAAACCTCGCCACCGCCCATCCCAGGACAGTCGACCGCGGCGGACCGGGTTGCCCCCCGGAGCCGCCGAGTGAGGATCTCCGTGAACGAGAGTACCGCCCCCGCCGCCCCTGCGGCACCCCGTCCGAGCGGCACCCCATCGCCGCACCGTGGCCAGCCGGACGCCGCCGCCGCGCCACTGGACGAGCTGCGCACCGCCTTGGCCCGCTTCGTGGTCCTCCCGACCGAGCAGGCACTGGACGCAACCGTGCTGTGGATCGCGGCCACCCACCTCCAGCAGGTGTGGCAGCACGCCCCGCGTCTCGCTGTGGTCGGCCCGGCGAAGCGGTGCGGCAAGTCCCGTCTGCTCGATCTGCTCACCGAGACGGTCCACAGGCCCGTGATCACCGTGAATTCCACGGCAGCGGCCATCTTCCGCTCGATCTCGGACGAGCCGCCGACCCTCCTCGTGGACGAAGCCGACACCATCTTCGGCAGCCCCAAGGTCGCCGAGAAGAACGAGGAAATGCGCGGCCTGCTCAACGCCGGGCACCAGCGCGGCCGACCGGTACTGCGGGTCGTCGGCAAGGAGCACACGCCCCACTCCTTCGCGACCTTCGCCATGGCAGCGCTTGCCGGCATCGGCGACCTGCCCGACACGATCATGGACCGGTCCGTCGTGATCCGGATGAGGCGCCGCGCGGAGGGCGAACAGGTGAGCCCGTACCGCACACGCCGCGACAGCCCCGCCCTGCGCTCCCTGCGGGCTCACCTGGCGCGCTGGACCGCCTCAGTAGCCGAACAGGCCCTCCACCTGGAGCCAAAAATGCCGGTCGAGGACCGGGCCGCCGACACATGGGAGCCTTTGGTGATCGTCGCGGACCTCGCGGGCGGAACCTGGCCAGAGCGCGCCCGCATCGCGTGCGAACAGATGGTCACCGCCGAGGCCCAGGCAGAGGAGGACAACCCCTCCAACGCCCGGATCCTCGCCGACATCCGCCGCGCCTTCGCCGCCGCAGGTGACCCCGAGAGCGTGTCCACCGACGCCCTGCTCTACCGCCTCAACTCCGATCCCGAAGCTCCGTGGGCCGAAGCCGGACGCGGTGGCCTGAGCCCGCGCGCCCTGGCCGGGCTGCTGCGGGAGTACGGCATCCGCTCCGGCAACGTCCGCATGCCCGACGGCAACCAACTCAAGGGCTATACGCGGACGAAGTTCACCGATGCCTGGAGGCGCTACTGCCCCACCGTCCACCCGGCGACCGGCTCGGACGGCAGCAGAGACACACCGACCAAGTGACCTTCACGGGTGCCGTCAGCCGCTCGTCGACGGCACCCACACCGGGCCGACCGCCGTGAAGCGCCGACCTGCCATCGCGCATTCTGCGGGCGGCCCCGTCCATATCCGTCTCGTGGCGTCCTTGCCGTCCCAGCCAGATAAACGCAGGTCAGAGGCGGTCTCGCCAAGACGGCACAGCGTCCCAAGACGGATTGCCATCCGTCTTGGGACTCGAAGCGACAACACGGCACTACCGGTGCGCCCGCCCACCGACGTGTCCGCCTGCCGATCGTGACCAATCGGAGGGACACGTCGCGCACGGCGCTGAGACGTCATGCCACCGGCTGCCGTACTGCCTCTGACCTGCTGCTTCAACGGCAAGACGGCCAAGACGGATCACCACGCACCACCTTTCACACCATGCCCCGAGGGGAACCCCACGCCCATGCCCGACTCCGCCATACCCACCGCACCGGCCAGCCGTCACCGCGCCACGTGGTGGGACCGGCTCGCCATCATCCTGCTCGGCATCGCCGGATGCGCTCTCTCCTACGACGCGCTGCGACAGATGGCCACGGCCGTGCACATCCGCGACCAACTGGCCTACCTCTTCCCTGTAGTGATCGACGGCTTCATCGCTTACGGCGTCCGCGCCCTGCTGGTCCTGCGCGAAGCGCCGATGCCCGCACGGCTGTATGCGTGGACACTGTTCAGCACGGCGACCGCCGCCAGCATCTGGGCCAACGGTCTGCACGCCCTCGCCCTGAACAGGCCCGGCGCAGTCACCCTCCGCCTGGGCGACGGCACCGTCACGGTGCTATCTGCCATCGCACCGCTCGCCCTTGCCGGAGCGACCCACCTGCACATCCTGATCACCCGCTACAGCGGTACCTCCACCGTCCGAACGTCGTTGGACGCCAACGCCCTTGAGTATCAGGACGGTACGCAACCGGTACCAGAGCGACCGGCCGGGGTTCCGTACACCGCCCGCGCGGACCTGCCCACGGCAGCTCGGCCCAGGCAGCAGCAGTCCACTCGCATGGCCACGGAGACCGCCCCCTTGGCCGCGGCCGACGAAAGCTCGTCCGAAACCGGATTCGACGAGGATGCCGATCGCGACGAAGCCGACGACGAACTCGGACGGGGACGAGAAGCCACAGGCCAGAGCTCCCGGGGGGATTCCGGTCGCCCTCGGGCGACGAGCCTTGGCGGACGTCCCGCGATGGCTTCCATCACCGAGCTGGCACGCGTCATCAGGGCCGCTCATCCAGGGAGTTCCGGACTGACCCGCGACAGCGCCCGTAAGGCAATCACCGAAGCCGGACTCGGCGCCGGCACCGGTCGGCTTGCAGAAGCGATGGCGCTGGTACGGGACAGTGCCGACGCCCGTCCGCACCCGGACAGCTGACCGGCATCGCAGGGCGCTGTCCGGGACCGAACCGATTCCGGACAGCGCCTGCTTCCCGGTCCACTACACGAGGTGCCCGGCCGGGCCAAGCCGTCGAGTCCCCGGACACTCGCCCCATCCACCCCAGACCACACTCAGAGAGGAGCCTCCAGACTCCCGTGCGTCGCAATCCGTTCTCCCGCAAGGCCACGTCTTCCCAATCCTCGCCGCCCCGTAGTCACCACTCAGCGCACCCGCCCACGTCCGACCAAGGCTTTGACGGAGACACCCTCCAACGGACAGCGGAGCGAGCTGGGGCGAAGTCCACATCGCCTGGGGGCGATGCGGACTTCGCGCTCGGATCCGCCCCATCGGGGGCGGATCCGGCCCCGGCCCGAGGGGCCGGGACCGAGGATGGCAAGGAGGCCGAGCGCGGCCTCCACCAGGACAAGCAGCCGCTCGCCGAGCCGAGCGAGCCAACCGCCGCCCCTGTCGTACATCAAGCGCCGACCGTGAACGCCGACGTGTTCATGCAGCACGGTGTCGCCGCCAACGATGTCCCTGCCCCTGTTCATGCCGACATCGCGCCCGGCGCCGAGCGCCGCCGGCACCTGAGTGAGGTGCTCTACCGGCCCCGCTCCGGGACCAAGCGCACTCTGCAACTGACCTGCTCGGCCGAACCGGCGGAGCGTGCGTTCATCGACCTCGCCGCCCGTAAGGCGAAGCGTTCCCGTTCGGCGTACCTCATGGACTGCGCCCTCACCTTCGCCCATGCCTACCTGTCCGACCGCCGTCCTGAAGGCGTCGCTCCGCTCCCGTCTCCGCATGCCACCCAGGACCTGATGGTTCTGTTCGGCAAGCTGGTCAGGGAATTCGGACGCGTGGGGAACAACCTCAATCAGCTCGTCCGCACCGTCCACCAAGGCGAGCTGCCCGATCGAGCCGAAGACACCCTCAGCGAGTTGCACCAGGTCGCCCAACGCGCTCGCCTGCTGCTGGACCAAGCCCTCGCTGGGGGTGGTCGCCGTGGTGCCTGACGTCTCCACGGGTGACCGCAGCCGTGGCCTCCTGTCCTACCTTTTCGGCCCCGGCCGCCGTAACGAGCACACTGACCCGCACATCGTCGCCGCGTTTGCGATGCTCGGCATCAACGACCCCGGCCGTGTTCCCCTCGACCAGCACCACGGAGCCCTCAGCGAGCTGGCTGACTACCTCGACCAACCCGTAAAGCTGCGCGAACAGCGGCTGGGGAAGAAGGTGCCGCAGCACGTGTGGCACTGCCCCGTCCGTACCGCACCTGGCGACCGTTACCTCACCGACGAAGAGTGGGCGGAGGTCGCCCGCCGCATCGTCCACTCCACGGGCATCGCCGAACACGGCGACGACGCCGCGTGCAGGTGGATCGCCGTGCGGCACGCCGAGGACCACATTCACATCATGGCGACCAGCGTCCGCGAAGACGGCCGTCGCCCCCGCAACAAGGGAGACGGCCGACGGGCCCAGGCCTAATGCCGCAGGATCGAGACCGAACTCGGTCTGCGTCGGTTGAAGCCAGGAGACGCGACCGCGCCGAAGACGCCGTCCGGGCCGGAAGTCGCCAAGGCCGAACGACAGGGCCGCAAGAACACAGCCCGGGTCTGGCTTCGCGAGCACGCCTACGCCGCCGCGGCGGCAGCCCGCGACGAGGACGAGTTCTTCGCCGTACTGACGTCTCTCGGGATCAAGGTCCGCCCCCGTCTCGGTCCCGTCACCGGAGAGGTCACCGGCTACAGCCTCTCCACCGCTGACGACACCGATGCCAAGGGCGAGCCCATCTTCTACAGCGGCTCGGCACTCGCTCCGGACCTGTCCCTAAACCGGCTCCGTGAGCGCTTCGGCTTGGCCGATGGCAAGGCTGCAGGGCAGGCCACGGCGTTGCACACAAGCCGTACGGACGCAGGCGCCTCCTGGCGACAAGCCGATGGGGAGCTGTGCGCCGCCTACATGCTCGTCACCGGGACCACCGAGGGAACGGCAGTCGATAAGGCCGACGCCAAAGTGCAGGCTCAGGCTGCGGCATTCGCCGAGCTGTTGCACAACACCGCAGTCTCTGCGCCGCGCCAGCTCCGGGCAGAAATTCAAGCGGCAGCCATCGCCTTCAACCGCGCCAACCGCTCCGCCATCCGAGCCGACCATCGAGCCGCCGACGCTCTGCGTCAGGCCGGAAGGACGCTGCTGACCTCGTCGACCGGCAGGGACGGCGACTTCGTCGCCGCCGCGCTCACCTCTGCCGTATTCCTGCTCATCGCCCTCGTCGAGTGGCACGCCCAGCGTGGTCACGCGCAGCAGGCGGCAGCGGCCCAGCAGTCCCTCGTCCACCTCCGAGCCGCCCAACAGCATGCCGCCCGACCGGCCCTCGCCCAGCTCGCCGCGCGTGCCCCGAGTCCCCAGGCACAGGATCGGCTCGCCGCAGCCGTCCGAGCCACAATCCCCGACCACGCGCATCGCATCCTCGCCGACCCGGCTTGGCCCGCGCTGTCCACTGCCCTCGCCCAAGCCGAGTCCGCCGGCACCCCGCCCCGCCAGACCTTGGCCGACTTGTCCGGGCAACGGGAACTCGACACTGCGGACCGGCCAGCCGAAGTCCTGGTCTGGCGCCTGCGGACTGCCACCGCCGAGCGAGTCAGCCAGCGGGCTCGGAGCGCGGCAAGCCGCAGTGCTCGCAGCACCCACCTGACGACGAACAAGGACGCACCCACCGTTCCAGCCGTACAGCCGCAGCCAGCGGTCGCGAGCCGCCAGCGTCCAAGCCGCTGATATCGCCCTTCCTCAGTCTGGGAACTTGCTGCCGCGCTTCAGTAAGGAGGCGCGACAGCGGCACCTTCAACCCTCTTCCGCTGAGCTATTTCAGCGTTTCCTCTCCGGGGCAGGGACAGCGGCGGCAATAACGGACATGCGGTTGGGAATATAACGAGCTCTGCGCGAGGCTTCTACGCGGCCGAGTTGAATCGTCGACTATATCTCTCAACGGCACATAAGCCTCGTGCGTTGCGGTACGTCGGCCAGTCCCGCAATCAGTGGCCACCATGGAAGAACTCACTTATTAGAGGCCCTACAGAAGCACGGATAACTCTATTCCATCTATTCGGCAGACTCCTGCGCCGGGCCATGGAAGGCATACGGACCCCGTGGAACATCCTTCAGGCTCATTGCCCGATCAAGAAATTCCTCTAGCCTTGCTTGCAGTTCATCGGGATCCGTGAAGGTGTCTGCGGTAATTTCACGAAAGGCATTCTCCATCACCGGCGAAATTCGGGCAACGCTTCTGGTTGACTCCACCATCACCATGGCAGTCATAGTTTCGAGAATGTGACCCCGGGCCGTGTAAATCGAATCCGGCGATCCCCCATTCGATTGGACGCCCACAAGGATTTCCCAGGCACCTTGTCTGCGAATACGCGCATGAAAGTGTGCAAACTCCCCCAACGCCCTATTGAGGGGAGCGAGTCGGCGCCACCCTGCCGCATTGACCCAATCCTTGGGTGTGGATGAAAGAGATTGTTCGAGTTTAGCTGCCTTTTCCGGCTTAGTGGCCCACACCCGAAGCCTAGCGCATTGCTCCAAAACCACCCGCAAGGCAGCCATCGATCGATCATCGTCCTCAAGCCACAGCCAGTGGGCGGTCCGAAGCGCCGACGCACACATCGCCGCAGCATTCCCTTCGGGTGAATCCCCAAGCCACAAGGACAAGACACCAGCCATCTCGGTGGCCATCACATTCGTCGAGTCGCGACCACCCAAACCATCAATATTGAAGCCGTCGCCCAGCTTCTCCTTTTCTTCTTCCAGCGCCTTCAACGCCCAGCGTCCCGCACGCGCACGACGCTCATAGAAGTGCAGGTGAACCATTTCGCCGTCGCGGAAGAGCCGTCCAGCCGGGCGCCTTCCCCTCATTACTTCCTCGTAGGCGTACGACGCACTCCGCATCCGCTCAAGAATGTCCGGGGAGAGTCCAGTTTGCGGAAGCAGCGGAAACAGGCTTGACGGGATGGGGGCATCCCCTCCCGCGTAAATACGTTCCGGAAGCGCGAAAAGAGCCGGAGCGAGCTCAGGTTTCCCCTGTTCCATTGCCAGGGTCGCTAGGCACACCCGAATCTGCCGCAGGTACAACATGAGGACGTCGGATAGCCATTGCGAAGCTTCAACAAGTTCCGTCGGCTCATCGGCGAGAAGATCGCATGCGTCCCACCGCAACACCTTGATAAAGTCACCTCTACCATGCAAGAGCTCTGAAAGCAGCTCCATTAGGGTGCCCGGATATACCTGATAGTCCTTACCGACAATCACCGAGGGCCCCTGAAATCCCAGGGACCTCCGCTCATCCTCCCAGAAATCGAGTTCGGAAATCTCGGATCCAACATTCGTGTCAGACTCTTGCTTTATCGCAGACGGATACTTTTCGTGGCCACGCGACCAGGCACGGGCGGTGAATTCTGCCGAACTCTCGCCAGAGATGTGTTTAACGCCGTAGTTGTACGCTACGTTTTCGGTCCATCTCTCCATCTGTGAGCGCAAGACAGCAGACGCTCCCACGAACTGCCCACTGAAAATGAGCCGTGCGGCAACAAATGCACTATCAGCACCCCAGGCCAAATGATCCACCCATGATGCTCCGTAATCGGCTGGATGCCGATCTTGAGTCGCCCCAAATTTTCGCAGCATCATGTCGATTAGACCAAAAGACAGCAACGCTGACATCACAGGTTGGATGGCGCTGGATGGGATCCCGGGAAGATTCATCATGCGCTTGTTATGGCGAGCAATCAGGGACTCGGTCACATGCCTAGTCTCCTGTTGCGCAATTCGCTCGTACTCGGAGAGTGAGGAACCCCGGCGACCCCCACGTCGTTCGGCCCTATTTGCGCGACGCCTCTCCCTGCGCGCTTGTTCCTGCTCTGACACCGGCGGCTGACGCAATTCAGCCCTGCGCTTGCTTGCCTTGCCCACGTAGACTCCAAAAGGCTCGATGCCTGCTAGTGGCAGAGTGACGTAGATGCGCACGCGTCGCTAGCTATTTTTCCCGTATTTGCACGGCGAACAACAGTAGGGGGCCGGGGCAGGGCCTTCGTTCTCTTTCAGAGTGGCCACTGCTCGGGGGACCGGTCAGGGTACCGAAAGGCATGAGGCTCCCGTTCCACTGAGAGAAGTATTCGACGACCGCCCCAATAGCTTAGAAGCCTCGTCGGTTTCCTATCCTGCCTCACTCGGCCTGCCTCATACCCTGGTCGAGTGGCTAACCGTGCTGATCGTCGCCCGTGATGGTGACCGCCGCTGCATAAGGAGGGTGCAGGCACGGCCCGCGGCCGACATGATCACGAGCCGGACCTGCACGCAAGGCCGGAAGTGGGTGACTCGGATCGGGGCGGCTCACGGGTGCAACCTCTTCACCATGACCGCGTACACCGGGGAGTCAGCGAAGGGCTGCTGCTCACCCGCCTTCTCGTAGCCCCACGTCTCGTACAGGTCCTGAACCTTCGGGTGCGTCACGTCGACCAAGAGCACCGCAAGGTCTTCGCCGCGTTCCTTCAGCAGGGCTTCGTGGAGCCGCTCCGAGATCCCTTGCCTCCGCCACTGCGGGCGCACCATGACCTCGGAGACTGCGTAGGTCGCGGTGTAGCCGTTGTTCGGCGCGAACGCCGTGGAACGCCACCACTCACGGCCCGGCTGGAGCGGGGCGCCGTACGCGAAGCCGGTCGGGTCGTCACCGTCGAAGGCGACGACGCAGGTGAAGCCGTCCATTCCTGACCAGTGATCGACGAACCACGGGAACCGCTGGTTGAACTCGTTGTCCATCGCGTCGGCGTAGGCGTCGGCGTGCACGTCGATCAGCATCTGCTTGAAGCCCTCGGGGAGGCTTCCCTGTCCGTAGTGCCGCAGGTCGATCACCCTGGTCACGTTCGGCTCCATTCATCTCGCATGCGGTCTGCCCAGTCGCGGGCGTACGTCGTCGACGGCGCCAGCCGGAACAGGTCTCGGTGGAAGTCTCCGATCAGGGTGCGCATGCGCCCCGGCAGTGGAGCGCCCTCCATGATCGTGAAGACGGTGCCCGCGGTCGCCGTAGCCTGCTCGGGCTCGCCCTGGCGGAGTTGCGCCAGGGCGAGCTGGCAGGTGGCCAGCGCGCGGTTGCGCTGGAACTCCGCCGGGATCTTGGCCAGGGACCGGTGAGCCATCACCTCGGCTTCGGCGGGCTCCCCGTTGTGGTTGAGGATGATCGCCGCGAGGTGGTTGAGTTCCGCCGGCCCGTAGAACGCGGTCCATCGAGGACGCTCGTCCTCGGCCGCCTTCCGGTAGTTCTCCTGCGCTGCGCCCAGGGACCGGCGAGCGGCTCGCAGGTCTCCCAGCGACGAGTGGGCGAGCGCGAGGCGGACGCGGCCCATGGAGCCGAAGAACGGGTCTCGGCGGGCGGCTGGGGAGGCGTTGGCCGCCTGAGCTGCCGCGAGCTGTTCCGGCCAGTTCTTCCGCTGGTAGGCGAGCATGGCCATGTTGACCCACACGCGCATGGCCGTGGGCGGGTCCTGGGAGAGGCCGGCGAACGTGGACGACTCGTGCAGGTACGTCCGGGCCTTGTCCAGGTCACGTAGGTCGATGCATGACCAGGCAGCGACGGTGGTGAACTCGGCCGCGAGCGCGTACAGGGCACGGCGTACACGTTCGCTGGCATTCCGCTGCTGAAGCTCCAGCACCTTTGCGCGAGCTTCGAGGGCTGCGGTCGCCAGGGAGGCGTGCCCGCCTTGACGGTCGTCGGCCTCCACGAGCTGGTTCATGCCGGCCGATGCTCGGGCCACGTCCGACATGCCCACCGACCGACGTTGCTTGACCACGGGAACGACTGCGGCTGCCGTCCCGGTAGTGGAAGCGATGAAGTCGCGACGCCGCACGGGGCCCTCCGGGGGATGTTGCATGGAGCTGGGTGCGCTGAACCCTAAGTCCGCCACGGGGCAGCCGAACACACGCTCAAGTGCAGCGCAAGTGCGTCCGATTGGGCGTCGGCTTGATCCGTTGAGCAGGTTGCGCACCGTCCGGGAGGAGATGTCGCCAGGCCGACCGGTGATCTCCTGTAGCGCGGCGTTCAGGCGTGCCGCCAACTCCTCCTGCGTCAGACCGAGTTGATCAAGTCGGTCCTGAAGAACGAGATTTCCTCCCATGCACCGAACGTAGCTCCACCGTCACGCTGACACCTAGAGCTCGGGTAATGGAAACGCAAAGTCTTCCGGTTGGTGGCGTGTACGGATCCGGGACTCTTCCTGTTGCGCTGCGCTCGTCGCTCGTTGACTGGTCATCGGTCGCCAAGCCGAGTTCGGTGCGGCGGCACGGAGGAAAGCCCGGTCCTGCCTTGCTTGTCCGCACCGGGAACCCCAGCCGGAGGGAAAGACCTCGTGACCATGACCGTCGCTCAACCGAATGCGATCGGCTCCCCGGGTTACGCCGCAGAGGTGCCCTGCGTACGTGAGTCCGTGAGCCTCGCCCGCGCTTTCATCTCCCAGGTGCTGGCGGTCTGGGGCATGGACGACGACGTGACCGGCTGGGGAAAGATCATCGTCACTGAACTGCTGGCCAACGCCGTCGAGCACACCGAGACCCCGGTGTCGCGAATCCACATCGAGCGACCGAGCAACGGTGCCGTCCGCATCGGAGTCTCCGACCGCTCGCACGACGCTCCCCATCTGAAAACGGCCGACCTGAACGCTGAGAGCGGCCGGGGTCTGAGTCTGGTCGCGGCGATGAGCGCCCGGTGGGGCTACGACACGCACCCGTGGGGCAAGGTCACCTGGGCTGTGGTCGAGACGCCGGCGGGGAGGGAGCAGTGAGCACGGCAGTGGCTCCGAAACCTCCAGCCCAGGAGTGGACGCCACCGCTCGACGCGGACGGTTTACGGCTCGTGCTGGAGCGGTTCCGGGCGTGGGAACCCCTCGACATCGAGGAGGTCTTCGACGACCTCGACGCGGCGATCGGCAGTCAGCCGCCACCTGTTGCAACGGCTGTCGCCCTGCTCGGCCGCCTCCGCAGACACCTGAAGCAGCTCAGCGACATCACGGTGGCTGACGACAGCTTCCCGCCCAGTGCTGAGATGACCCGCCTTGTCGAGCGAGGAGTTCCTCTGCTGGAGGAGCCCACTCCGGCTGGCTATCGGCAGGCCGTCGGACTCGCCCGCCGTCTCGCCTTCGTGACCGCTGACCTGATCGAAGTGTTGATCGAGGCTCGCTACATCAAGGAGATCGAGTGACGCACGCCCCTTGCCACCCGCGAGCCACCCAGCGGGCTGGTCGACACGAACCGGCCCGCTGGGCAGCCCTCCGCGGGCGTGGACCTCCCAGCTCTCCGTCCAGCGCGGCCCTGTCGGTCAGCCGACGAGAACCGAGCGCGCTCTCCCCTGGATTACCCGACCCATCCGGCACGCGACCGCCGGCCTGCATCCCCCATACGCACGACTGAAGGAAGTCCATGACGAACACGACCGTCGAGCCCGACGAAGCGACCCGTCTCCGGAACAAGGTGGTGGACGAGTTGCGCGCAGGCGGCGACATCTCCTCCTCGGAGATCGAAGCCGTCATGCGCAAGGTGCCTCGGCACGCGTTCATTCCCGACACCCCGCTGGACAAGGCGTACGACACGTACGCGGCAGTGATCACCAAGACGGACGAGCACGGTGTGCAGCTCAGCTCCGTCTCCGCCCCGCAGATCCAGGCGATGATGCTGGAGCAGGCCCAGGTGAAGCCCGGCATGCGCGTGTTGGAGATCGGTTCGGGCGGGCTGAACGCCGCCTACCTCGCCGAGCTCGTGGGCGAGCACGGCGAGGTCGTCACCGTGGACATCGACCCCGTAGTCACCGAGCGGGCGCACCGGCTCCTGAACGAGCACGGCTACGACCGGGTACGCGTCCTTACCGCCGACGCCACCGAGCCCATTCCGGAGCTCGGCGAGGTCGACGTCGTCATGGTGACTGCCGGGGCCTGGGACATCGCTCCGGCGTGGACCGCGCAGCTCAAGCAGGGCGGTCGACTTGTGGTGCCGCTGCGGATGCGTGGCCTGACCCGGTCGGTCGCCTTTACCCAGATCACGGGCGAACACGGCCCGTACCTGGAGAGCGTGTCGGCGCTCATCTGCGGCTTCGTCCCGATGCAGGGCTCGACAGCCCACCGGGAAGAACTTCTTCTCGTCAACGGCACACCGGAGATCGGACTGAAGTTCGATGACGGGCTACCGGCCGCCCCACACCGACTGGACAACGCGGTCACGTATCCGCGCCACGAGCTGTGGACAGGCGTCGTCATCGGCCTCTCGGAACTCATCGACACCCTCCAGATGGCCATGGCCATCAGCCTGCCCGGCTTCTGCACGATGGCCGTCGACGAGGACCTGGACACGGGCCTGGTCACCCCCGTGAACAAGCGGTTCGCCCTCGCCGCCGTCGAGGACGACACCTTCGCCTACCTCGTCACCCGCCGAACCGATGACAACAAGCACATCGAATACGGCGTGCACACCCTCGGCCCGAACGCGAAGCAGTTCGCCGACCAGGTCGCCGACGTGCTTCGCGACTGGGAGGCCAGCCGGCGCGGGGGCCCCAGCCCGGTCATCCGGGTCTATCCGGCCAACACCTTTGATGACCAGATCCCGGCCGACCGGGTCATCGACAAGGTGCACAGCCGGGTCTCGCTCTCCTGGCCCTCGGCGTAACGCCGGAAGCCAGGTTGTTCCACACCATCCGGACACCAAGAAGAAAGGCACGAACATGACGAGCGCCACTCTGGCCCCTCCCGCCCCGCTGGCGGGCCTGGACGACGACTTCGCCCCCCCCTGGACGTGAAGGTCGTCATCGCCGAGCACGCGTACGGCAAGCTCATGTGCTCCACGGGCGACGGCTGCGGCACGACCTGCGCGACCGGCGCCTCCGCCTGCGGCTCCTTCACGGAGGACCCGGCCTGATCCAGGCCGTTCCCTGCCGGTGGGCCGAGAGAAGTGCTCCGCTCGGCCCACCGGCTCCTCACCCGCCCCGTGAGACGGAGGGCCCATGGTTTCCCGAGCAGTCGCCGACTACCGATGGCAGGGCGCTGCCATGCTGCGCGCCACCACCAGCCCCGGGCAGGCAGACATCCCCCGTACCCTCGACCTGGACAACGTGGCCGTCACTCGCGGGTGGCTGAACCGCATCTGGGAGTGCGATGACTTCCGCAACGCGGTGGAGCTGGCCACCCCCGTCCTGTCCGACGCCGTCGAAGCAGTCGTCCAAGGCCGGCAGTCCGAGCCCCGTCACGTCCGCCGCACCGCGGTGTCGACGGTCTCCTACCTCTTGCGGTGGCAACACCGGCCGACCCCGCTGGGCCTGTTCGCCGGCACCGCTCCGGTGACGATCGGGCCCAGGGCAAGCGCGCGGTGGCGCGACAAGCACCGCGTGCTGATCCGGCCGGACTCTGAATGGGTCACCGACATGGTCCTCCGGCTCCAGCGCATCCCCGCGTTACTGGCGCGACTCCCGCTCGTCGCCAACAACGCAGCCCGCACGCGGGGCGATCGGCTCGTGGCTCCGGGCCCGCCCTCCGATGGGCATGCCGTCCTGCTGGCCCCGGTCGAGATATCCGTCCGCAATACCCGGCCGGTGGCCGCCGTCATGGGCGCCGCCCGCTCGCCCATCCCTTACGGCGCCTTGTACGGCCACCTGCGCGACAGCTTCCCGCAGGCCACACCGGAGCAGATCGACGCGCTTCTCACCGGCCTGGTCGAGCAGCAGTTCCTCATCACCAGCCTGTGGGCACCCATGACCACCGTGGACCCCCTCCAGCACCTGTGCCACGAACTGGAACAGCACGACGCGGACAGCATCCCCGACGTGCGGGACCTGGTCCACGAGCTGTACGCGCTGCGCGACGAGGTATCCGCCCACCAGCCGACACTCTCCGACATCAGCGTGAGCGCCCTCGCCACACGGATGCGCGCCCTCACCGCCGTCACCCCGACACCGTTGCTCATTGACACCGCCCTCGACTGCGAGACCCAGCTCCCGCAGACCGTGATCGCGGAAGCGCAGGCAGCCGTGTCAGCCCTCTACCGGACCACCCCGCAGCCCTACGGCTATCAGCACTGGCGCGACTACCACCGCCGGTTTCGGGCCCGGTACGGCGTCGGCGCCCTGGTGCCGGTGATGGAGCTGGTTGCCGACAGCGGCCTCGGGCTGCCCGCCGGATACATCGGCTCCGAACGCGGAGCCTCCCTGAAGGTGCGCACCGACCGCGACGAACTGCTGCTCTCGCTGATGCAGCAAGTCCTCCTCGACGGCCGCGACGAACTGCGGCTGACCGACGACATGGTCCATGCCCTGGAGAAGGCCGCCGGAACGGACGAGCGGCTGTTCGTGCCCCGAGTGGAGGCCGCCTTCGAGATCCACGCCCCCAGCACCCGGGCGCTGTCCAGCGGCACGTTCGACCTCCTGCTCACGGCGGTGCCCCGCCCCGGCAGCAGCATGGCGGGCCGGTTCGCCCACGTCCTGCCGCCCGAGCACCAAGACGCCCTCGCCACCAGCTATCGCGGGGCACCGGACCGCCTCGCGGCGCAGCTCGTGTTCCCACCGCGTCGGCACCGCAACGAGAACGTCACCCGCACATCGCGACTGCTGCCGCACATCATCGAGCTCTCCGGCCACCAGGAGCGCGACGAGACGACGATCCAACTCGCCGACATCGCCGTCACCGCCGACCCGCGCAGTTTCCATCTCGTGCAGCTCTCTACCGGCCGGCGCATCGACGTACGGGTGTTGCATGCTCTGGAAGGCGGAACCCAGACCCCGCCGCTGGCCCGGTTCCTGGCAGAGGTGGCCACCGGACGGTACGCCGCCTACAAACCGTTCGACTTCGGCGCCGGTTCCCGGCTCCCGTTCCTCCCTCGGGTGCGCTACCGCCGCACCATCCTCACGCAGGCGCGATGGCTACTGATGGCGGAAGACCTGCCCGGCCGGAAAGCCCCGAGGCAGGAGTGGGCGGACGCCTTCACCGCGTGGCGGGACCGGCTGCGGGTCCCGACGCAGGTCGCCGTCATCGAGTACGACCAGCGCCTCCCGCTCGACCTGTCCCACCCGGTCCACCTCCGGGTCCTGCGCGCCCACCTCGACAACGCCCGGCGCGTGGAGCTGCGCGAGGTACCGGACGCAGACGCCCACGGCTGGATCGGACGGGCACACGAGATCTGGCTCTCGCTGGGCCGTTCCGAGCCGGACACCGCGTACGTGCCCCGGCCGCGCTCCACTACGTCGCCGGGCGCCCAGCGGCATCTGCCGGGCGGCAGCGACGTTCTTCACGCACAGCTCCACGCCCATCCGCGCCGCTACGACGAGATCCTGAGCCACCAGCTCCCCCGCCTGCTCACCGCGTTCGGGGAGGAGCCACCGACTTGGTGGTTCACCCGGCACCGGGAGATGGCCCGGCCGGACGCCGACCAACACCTCGACCTCATCCTGCTCCTGTCGCCGGACTCGTACGGAGTCGGCGCACAGCACGTCCGCGCCTGGGCCGACGGCCTGCACGCGATGGGGCTCGCGTCCGGACTCGCCCTAGCCCCATACCAGCCGCAGACCGGACGCTTCGGCCTTGGGCCAGCCATGGACGCCGCGCACCAGGCGTTCGCTGCGGACTCCGCCGCCGCCCTTGCGCAGATCCAGCTCGCCGAGCGCACCGATGCCTTCGCCCCACAGGCCCTCGCCGCCGCCAGCGCCCTGTACCTCGTCACTCCCCTGGCACCGAACGCTGCGGCGGCCGAAGAGTGGCTGGTGGGCAACCTCCCCCAGGGCACAGGACGGTTGGACCGGACCCTGCGCGGCCAGGTGCTCGAACTCACCGGGCCGAACGGTGTCTCTGCGCTCGCGTCCCTCCCCGGGGGCAGGCAGGTCACCGAAGCGTGGCGAGCCCGCGCCTCCGCCGTGGACTTCTACCGGACCGCATTGGTCAGTGAACGTAATCCGCTCGACGTCGCCCGGTCGCTGTTGCACCTGCACCATGTCCGAGCTCTTGGCGTCGATCCGCGCACCGAGGAGACGACGATTCGACTCGCGCGAACAGCCGCCCTCCAGCACCGGATGGCGGACCGATGACCACGCTGGCAACCACCGCCGCAACAATCTTGGAGCAGTACACAGCTGATTTGGCTGAGCCTCCTCCCCCGCCCCCGGAGGAGCCCTGGGCGGTGCAGTCGCTCGCCGACGGCGCTGCCGGAATCAGCCTGCTACACATGGAGATCGCCAGCAGGTACGGCGGCTCCTGGCGTTCCGCCCACCGGTGGATCACGAGTGCGGCCTCCGGCCCCATCAGCGCGGCCGACCAGGCGGCCTGTTCCTCGGCGCCCCGGCCGTCGGCTTCGTCCTCACCGCCGTTCCCCCGGCGTACCGGTATCTGTATGCCTCGGCGCGCACGACCCTGCACCAGCACATCACCGGCCTCGCCCACCGCCGCGTGGACGCCGCGCTCGCCCGCATCGGCAGGGGAGACGTGCCGAGCTTCGCGGAATACGACCTCTTCTACGGCCTCACCGGGATCGGCGCCTACCTCCTGCGCACCGAGCCCGAGGGCCCAGCCCTGGAGAGGATCTTGCAGTACCTCGTCGTCCTTACCCGGCCGCTCGCCGCTGACGGGCGCGGACTGCCCGGCTGGTGGGTCCGCCATGACCCGGCGCGCGGCGAGTCGCCCCACTTCCCGGGCGGGCACGGCAACTTCGGCGCGGCCCACGGCATTACTGGCCCACTTCTCCTCCTGGCCCAGGCCATGCGCCGAGGCATCACCGTCCGTGGTCACCAGGACGCCATGTTCACAATCTGCGCTCACCTCGACGCCTGGTGCCAGCACGGCAATTACGGCCCCTGGTGGCCAGAGCACATCTCCCGGCGCGACCACGACCGCGGCCAACCTCATCACGACGCCCCCGCCCGTCCGAGCTGGTGTTACGGCACAACGGGCATCGCACGGGCAGGGCAACTCGCGGGGATCGCCCTGCGCTCACCCACACTCCAGAACTTCTACGAGGACGCCCTGTACCGGGCCTTGTCCGATCCCGCGCAACTCACCCTGGTCACCGACAGTGGTCTCTGCCACGGATGGGCGATGGGCGGGCATCTACCAGACCGCTCACCGCGCAGCCGCAGACGCGCTCGACCCACGGCTGCGTATCCTCCCGGACCGTCTTGGTCACGCCCTCACCGCCTCCGGTCAGCCCAGCACCTCCTCGACTCCCGGCCTGATCAACGGTGCGGCCGGCACCGCACTCGCCCTCACCACGTTCGCCTCGAAGCAGGCACCGAGCACTGGATGGGACGCATGTCTCTTGATCAACTGATTCAGGCAAGTGAGCCGAGCCCGACACAGCACGCCGTCCTCGCCGTCCTGACCGGCCTGCCGCTCCGCGACGCAGCGCGCCAGTACCGGATGGACCCCGTGGTCCTCTCCGACGCAGTCGCGGTCTACGACCAGGCCGGCCGGGAAGCCCTAGTCCGCCACGCGGCCACCACTGACTGGTGGCAGACGTACCTTCACTTCACGGACTGGTCGTACGCCGACAGCACTTTCGCCACGCATGTCCTGCCCATCCTGCGCGAGGCGGAAGCCGCCGACGCGATCGACGGCTGGTGGTACACCAGAAAGCACCCCTGCTGGCGGCTGCGCCTCCGGGTCCAGCCTGCGGGCGGCGCCAAGCTGACGATCGGGGACGGCTTCGACCGCCTCGTCTCCGACGGACACCTTCAGCGCTGGTGGCCCGGCATCTACGAACCGGAGACTCCAGCGTTCGGCGGGAAGGCCAGCATGACGGCCGCGCACGCCCTGTTCGTCACCGATAGCCGAGAGATCCAGCTGTTGCGCCAGCACGACGATCTCACCGTCGGGCCCAGGGAACTGTCCGTCCTCCTGTGCACGATCATGATGCGCGCCGCCCGACTGGAGTGGTACGAGCAGGGCGATGTCTGGGACCGCGTCATTACGACGGAGCACCGCTCGGCCGTCAGCGACGTTCCGCCGGAACAGCTCGACGCCCGAGTCCAGGAGATCCGTCCTCTGCTTCTCGCCGACAGTGACGTCCTGCTGCGCCCCGGGGGCCCACTGGAACCTGTCGCCGAGTGGGTCGCCGCATTTCACAACGCCGGCCAAGCCCTCGCCGACGGCGTTCGAGACGGAACACTCGACCGCGGGCTGCGACAGGTGCTCAGCTACCACGTGATCTTTCACTGGAATCGACTCGGGCTATCAATGCGAGGGCAGAGCATTCTGGCTTGGGCAGCCAGAGCAGCGATTCTGTGCGGCAATGGGCACAAGGAGGGCTAGCACGGCACCTCCGGTTCAGCAACGTCTATTCGTCGACCTGCTCGGTTGCCGCGGCTGGAGCCAGTGGTAGGAAGTACTCCTCGGCGAGTTTCGCCAGGTGCAGCGGGAGCGGCCGGGCAAGCGGGTGGTACTCGTCGTGGAAGCGCAGCTGGTGGACGGCTGCCGCAATTACTGCGGGTCGTTCTGGCGTCGCGCCGGGGCTCCCCCCCCCGCAGCCAGAGCTGCCTCCGACAGACATCCCAGCACGGTGAGTTCCAATGCCTGTGGATTCCAGGCCGTAGCCGCAGGGCCGTGGGGCCAGTCCTTGTCGGGTACCAGTTTGCGTAGGTCGCGCCGCACCGTGCCTGCCGTCGGCGGTTTACCGACGGTGCTGACGAACACACGGTTGTCCGGGCTCGCCTCTCGGGCGGCCCAGAGGCCAGCGGAGAACCCTGGCGGCTCCTCGTCGGTCTCGCCGGGCGCATACCACTCGGGCGTCTCGCCGCGACTGTTGGCGTCCCGAATCAACACCGCTCGCAAGCCGCCTCCATAGAGCGCGAGCCGCGTCAGCTGTTCCCCGTGCAAAGTCACAATGTCCCTGACCAGTTGTCCGTTGTTCAGGCCGGGCCATACCCCGCGTAGGTTGCCGCTGTTTACCAGGAGCAGGGTCGGTCGATCGCGTACTTGGTAGAGCAGTGACCTGACCTGGCGCTCGACCTCGTCACGCCGCTCATCCTGGGTGTAGAAGGCCCGGGCTGATCGGGTCTGCGTCGGGTGGTCCGACGTGAACTCGTCAGCAGCGAGGACAAGCAATAGGCGGGCGTATGGGAGCCACTTTTTGCGGGTGTCGTCCCAGCCACACACCGGATGTACAGGATCGCGTGGCCGGATGCGGAGAGCAACCAAGCGCTGTCCCGCCTGTCGGGTCGGACCGTCTGCCTGGCACCGGACGTACCAGAGCGCCAGGTACTGAAGGCCATCCGCCAGCTTGTCGTCCAGCCGCTGGTCCGGTGGTACCACAGCACCGAGTTGGCGCATCCCGTCGGCTACGGCGGACTTGGCGCGATGGGCCACGGCCCCGTCAGAGTCTTCCGGAACCACGATGAACTGGCTGACTCGACGGGCCACGGCGCAACCGAGCCGGAGTGCAGACTTGGGATCGGAGTCCCGGACTGGGAAGCGCTCGGGACCGAGCGTCTCCACGATGACCAGCCCTTCCGAGGCCGATGGGGGGACGAAGTGGCCAGCCGTCCGTGCAGCGCGCTCCCGTACGGCCTGAGCGAGCGCCTGCGCTCGTTTGTGGCCGGACTTCCGGATGACCTCGAGTGGGGCGCCCAGGGTCCCGAGCGGACGGGTACGCAATCTGACTCGCAGCTCGCCGTCCTGCCAGTCGTGTTCACCATCAACTCCGCAGGATCCGGCAGAGAGGCCCAGCCACTCACGAAGTGCCGCGACCAAAGCGTCCCGGGTCTCCTCGGTCTGCCAGAGCACGTCCACCAACAGCGGCCGCCCGTCGAGGGTCGCGCGCACCGCGTCCCGGCGGGCTTGGATTCGGTTCCGGGTCCGCTTCTCCTGCTCCGCCTGGTCTTTCGTCGGGGAGGTGGGCAGCAGGACGGGCTTGGACTTCCGGTGCACGCGTTCAAGCTCGGGTACCCGGCGCAGGAAGGGGCTGATGCCTTCCTCGACCCAGTGGTCGAGCAGCGAGCGTTCCAACGGCATGAGCCCGGCGCCGACACCATGCCGCCCCATCGCGGTGCTGTGCAGGATGCCGGCCGCAACCCCGTTCTGTCCTTCGATCCACCCGACCGGTTCGGCAACCAGATCAGACGGCTTGGGGTAGGCGCGCGTCACGTCCAGTTCGGGCAGCAGGCCGACCAGACTCTGCCGACTCCAGGCGAGCATCCCGAGGCTGCGGTCGTAGGCAAGGGAATTGGCTGTGAGCCGGCGGCGCGGGCCGTGGACACCTGGCCACGGCAGCGGCGCGTCGAGCAGTACGGTCGCACCATGCCCTTCCGGCAGCCATACGGGCGATCCTGTGGCCCAGCGACGGATCCCGTATGAGACATGCACGCGGAACCGTGGGGCGAAGGGCACCGTCTGAACGGTGACGGTCACCAGTCCTGAGTAGAACCATGTGCGTTTTCCCTTCGCGTACGACCGTGGTGGCCAGCTGACCAGCTCAACTCCTTGGTCGCGGGTGACCAGCCGGAAGGACAGGTCGACGCCGTTGAGGCGAAGTGGGGAGGAGGCAAGCCTGGCACCGATCCGCTCGGGCAGCAGTTGATAGAGCCTGCGGTCGGGTTGGGCGGTGCCGCCCGGAGAGTGATCCGCAGCCGTGAGGTCCACCGACTCAGTGCGCCACTGCGGGGTGTGGTCGTCGATCAGTGCAAGGGCCCGGTCGAGGGCTGCCCGGTGGTCGGCCATGCGCTCAGGGTCGGGATCGGTGCCGGGCGGCAGGGAAATCACCCAGGAGGCCAGCAGCGGAGAGATCAGCTCCGCGGGCATCTCCTCGGACGCATAGAACCACGGGACCTCGGCGTTGCTGCCGGCCCCCCTGCCCGTGGCCACCAGGCCCGGAGCGGTGGCTCGGAGTAGGTCGTTGAGCTTGCTGATCGGCAAGGCCGCCGGCTGTTCCCGGCGGCGCCATCGTCGCCGGTAGAGATCCATGAACTCGGCCCGCCACTCTTCGGGGAAGCTGATGACCCGGTACTGCTCAGCCCAGGGTTTCCTGTCCACATCCGGTTCATAGGCTGTGGTACTGATCAGGTGATACACGCGGTGTTCCTTTCATTGAGGGATGGATGGAGGCAGCGGTCGAGGGCTGTCCACATCGGGCGGTAGAGCGCCCGGACGATGTGACGATCGTCGGCAGGCACGTCGGCCCCGGGGGTGAAGTAGGGCTCAAGGACGGAGTGGATGCTGTGCAGGAGGCTGCTCTTGGGAGTGTCCGGTTCCTGGGACGCCCCTCCAGCGGCCAGATGAGGGGAGAATGCGGCGTCGACAAAGGCGACCCTGGTAGGCACCGCACCACGCACGGAACGGCCGATCACCTGCCAGATCAGTACGAGCAGGTCCCAGGTGATCGCTTCCCGGTCATCTCCGAGGGAACTCCATGCCATGCTCCGGGCGAGCACCCGGTACCACTGAGATCGAGCGAGATCCCTGACCTTGCGGGCACCGAGACCGAGGCTGGGCTCACTTCGTACCCATTCGTCGAACGCCCCGCCCCTCATGGCTCGCACAATCCAGTCGTTGATCGCGTGTACCGCGAGGCCGAGGTCGTCGGGGCGCGGGTTGGGTCGGGCGAGGAAGTAGATCGACCCGATCGCGGCGTGCTCGCGGTCTAGGTCGAGGATGTTGTGTCCGCGCTCGACAGCTAGTAGCGGCGCCACCAGGATCTCGGCGCGGGTACTGGCCAGCGTCTCGACGTCGCCACGGCGCAGGATGGGCGCGTGGTGCTCGTCGCCCTCCCCCAAAACGCCGGCCTCGAGATCGTCGTCCGACACCAGCCGGCGGACCCTGTCCTTCCACCGCCTATTGAGGGTGTGCAGGGTGTCCGCCACGACTTTGGATTCCTCATAGCTGCCGACGAGCAGCAGGATGTGGCGGCGGCTCTCCGGAAGGCGCTGTAACTCCTCCCGAAGACGGCTGATTCCGGCGTCTTCGTCGCCGAGGGCAACGGCCATCCGGCGCAGGATCTCCTGCCGTTGATCGAGTGGCTCGCCGGAGAGTCGCTGCGCCTCGTACTGTCCATCGCAGGTGCAGCCCGCGCGGCATCCGCAGCCGCTGCGGATGAACTCGAAGCGGAACTGACTCTGTTCGGCGATCCGGTCCAGGTCCTCCGGGCCTGGCTCGATGATCACGCCTATGTCCACCGGAATGTGATAGCGGCTGGACTTGCCTGCCCAACTGCTACCCGACATCAACAGGACGTTGGTACCGGGGCGACCATCCACCGTCGGCAGGTCGGGCATCTCCCGAAGTAGTTCCCGGCCGACCCCGCTGCACCGGAAGAACCTCAGTTCCCCGGTGCGCACTCCACCGTGATCCGGGCTGTCCATCAGGAACTGGAAGCCGATCACATTGCCCATCGGTGCCTCGGGCACCATGGGTCCGTAGTCGAGCGGCCTGCGGTACATCTCGTTGAAACCCAGGTTGAGCGCTGACGCGACACGCGGCCACATGGCGTTGATCAGGGCAAGTCTGGGCTCCAGGGCGCTGAGGAGCATGGTGAACTCGAAGCGGGTCACGAGCAGCTTGAGCCAGTCGTCAGAGTTCTCCGGAAGGGGTTCCTTCTTCAGCCGCCTGGCCTTCTTGCGGCTCTTTCCAGGAGGCTGCGGCGGCCGGGGCCGCTCGGCGGCCGCGAGGTGGCGCAGCTCCTCGTACTGCTCGGAGGCTTCGGCCGTGGGCTCCAGCAGCGGATCGAGGGCGAAAAGGCGGCATACCATCCCCTCCAGCCGCTCGCGGGTTGTTTCGCGCCGGTTGGTGTGCAGGAGTTCGCCCAGCAAGGCGGTGAGTTCCACGCCATCCTCGGTGTATCGCTGCCGGTCGCCGAACGGGTTCTCCCGGAAGGCGTCGAGGATCTCGGTGAGTCGAAGCCGCGGAGCCCGGTGCCGATGTCCGACCGCGGGTCCCAATGCCTCGGCCGGCGTCCCCTCACGATCTTCCGGGAGCGGATACCGCTCCTCCATCAGGCGGAGTTGGAGCGTCCACGCGCTGAAGTACCCAGTTCTGACCCAGTTCCGCAGTTCCACATCGCGGACGAGCATGGCCACCAGGCGGTCGGCGGCGGTCTGCGTGGTGTTGACGGCCGCCGACCAGTTCTCCACGTCGCGGTCGGACAACTGGATCCCGCCGGCACCGGCCAACTCACGGATACGGTGCTGGTTGACATCGTGCAGGAAGGACCGTGTGTCGGAGCCACCGCCGATCAGCGGGATGGCCGGCGCGAACATCCGGTCCAACTGCATCTGGACCCGGTCCGCCTCATCGATGATCACCAGGTCACTGCGCCGACAGGCGAGTTCGAGGTACCGGACGCGTTCCGGGTTCTGCGGGTGCGGCACCTTGGAATCCACCAGGCTGGACGGTGTGGCAACCCATAGGGCCGCGCCGACCAGCTCTCGGGCTCCGTGGTGGCGGGGACAGGCGGACCAGAAAGGACAGGCCAACTGCCGCCGTTCCCAGAGGTCACCGGCGGGATCGCGGCGGCTGGGCTTCTGCAATCGGGCGCAAGGCGCCTCCCCGAATCCCAGCAGATCGTCGGCGAGCTGCCCCTCTGCGTATCGGAGTGCATTCAGAGCGCAGGACGTGCTCAGGTATGCGAACGCCGGATCGTCGTGCGCGAGCAGGTTGCGTCTGCCACGGCCAGCCAACCGCCGGTGCAGTCGCTCAGCGTGCCGCTGGCGGCCCGAAGCACCAAGAACCGGCGCGGCAGACCGGGGCACGTATGTGTTGTACCGCTCCACCATCTTGAGTTGTTCCGCGACGTCCCCGACGACGATGGTCGCCCGCATGCCCTGCTGGGCCATGTGCACCGCCAGCACGTCTCGCAGGGTGCTCTTACCGGCGCCGACGATGCCCAGCAGGTGCTGGATCCGTCGCACCTCAAAGCGGTCCGCGCACCGGAACTCGTCCGCCTGGCGGGTGAAGAGGTGGACCGCCCCAAGCCGCCCTGCCCAGTTCTCGGACTTCACGGAATCCATGAACGCCGCTGTCTCCAGCAGGTCGCCCCACAGGAAGGACAGTGGCTTACCGCCGTTCGCCGGCAGTGTCGCGAAATCATGTTCGACCGGTGAGGGAAGGGCTGACTCGGGCAGCTGAACGGTGGCCTGATGCCGTCCGATCGGGAAGGTGTGCCGCCCGGCCGCCGCGATCACCATGGGCCGTCCGGCGAAAGCAGGTGCCTCGCGCAGCAGCCGTTCGTAGGCGTCCCAGCGGTCCGGCGCCACCGATAGCGAACGCCGACGGACGGCTGGAAGACTCAGGTCGGCGACCTCATAGCCTCTGAGCTGCCGGTCGAGCAGTTGGTAATCCTGGAGTGCCTCGGTCCACGCCCTACGCCGACCCCAGGTCCACACCGTGTGCCGGGCTGTGCGGAGAGTCCGCTCGCCAACAGCATCGACGGCTCGCCAAGCCCGTGCGAACGGGTACCCGCTGAACAGTGTCCAGGCGTCTTCTGCCGGCGCTTCTGCCGCGAATGTCTCTTGGAGGAGGAGCCCCACCTCGATCTCGCACAAGGAGACGAGCCGGGCAGTCTTCATCTTCGGGGCGGCATCCGACAGTGGGACGACCACCTCGCGCAGGGACTGGGAAGTACTACGCACGGTTCCCCCTCGATCGATGGGCTGGTCCCGGTGTTGTGAAATCGCTCGCGGCCACAAGGCGCACCTGAGCTCCCACCGGTAGGGCAAGGTTGAAGCGTCGGCGACATCCGGGGCGCCCTGCCATGGCGTCCGGCATCACGATGTCCAGGGGTCCGTCGAGCAGCGTGGCGACCTCCGCCGCCCGCAGAGCGGCCAGGCCCGGCTGTTCTCGGTCATAGACCTGGAAGACCCGGAGAGTTCCGTCCGGGCTGATGACGCGATGGACGCCCAGACCCAGTGGGAGCAGCTGGACCTGATCTGTGAGCCGGGAGCGGACTGTCTGCTCGGTGCGCCCGGGAAGTGCCAGGAAAAGCCGGAGCGCGAAGGGAAGAGCAAGGGCCGACTGGGAATCCTGGGACGTTTCGAGTTCACGGTCTCCGGATGAACAGCCACCCTCACACCAAGGGCGCCCGGCCGTGGCGTACTTGGCGAGCAGCCCACAATCGCGACAGCAGTGCACCAGCCCGGCGTCCGAGAAGCGGTCGGGCACAGGACCGTAGAGTCCCTTGACCAGATTCCAGACCTGAGCCACGGCCGGCTGCATCAGCTGCATCGGATCAGGACGGAGCATGACCGGCCGGTCGATGAGGAAGTCTCGGCACACCACGAATCGCTCCACGGTGCCGCAGGCAGCGGCGAGTTCGGCGAGCAGTGTTTCGGTTTCCCGCTCCGGCACACCGTACGGGCCGAGGGAGGCCAGCTCGACGCAGGTCCGCGTAGGCTCACCCGCCTCGGGGTGAATCAGGCGGGTGCCAACGGTCAGGAATTCGTCCGGTAACCCTGGCACCCATTCTTCCGGCCCTCGTTCTCGACACCAACGCATCAGGTCCGGTACTCCGGCGGGAATCGGATGACTGCGGGTCATTCCCGACAACACCATTTGATCCAAGACAAGTTGAACTCCTGGTGGGTAAGGGAGCCGGAGTGCCGCGGCCCGGTTGATCGAGGTCAGTTCGAGCACGCCACGGGCCACTGCGGCCAGCAGAGCAATGGCCTGTCTGTCCTCGGTCACTGGCCCTCCTCTGAGCCCACTTGCTGCGACTGCCGCACCGAGCACCACCTCGCCACCTCGCAGTGGGCACACTCCGGGCCGGGCACTGCCTCGAACAGCGTCTCCGTATGCCAGCCTTCGACCTGTTCGCGCAGCACCGCTTCGGCGACGGCAAGGGTCGCGGGTGCGAAGGGATCGATGGTGCGCAGATCGGCTCCGGCGGGGCGCAGCAGCTCCAGTTCGACCCGCCCCCGGGCCTGCGGGCCGGAAAGTACGCCGCTGCCAATGATCTTCACGGCCAGGGCCAGCTGAGGGTAGGCAGCCATGAGGTCGCGGCGAGGCCGGTCACTGGCAGAAGTTTTAGTCTCCCGCCAGACCCATGAACCCTCGCTTCTGTAGAGCAGGTCGGGTTCCGCCAGGACGAGCAGGTCGGCTGCGGTGTCGTCGAAGGCCATCCTGGGCTCGATCCGGATCTCCGACTTCGGTTCGGCCGTGTGCAGCGGGCAGACCTCGGCATGGTGCCGCAGCAGATCGGCACCAAGCTGCCGCTCCTCATCGGGGAGCCGGTACCCCTCGGGCACCCAGTCCGTCGGGATCTCAGGTGTGCAGGGCGTGCGCGACTGCCGGTCGTGCCGCTCGGCGAGGAAGGCGTGCAACGCCCGCCCACGCTCGGCAGCGGCGCCCCGCTCCACGGTGTCATCAGCCGGGAGCCGCAGACCGCGCAGGTAGCCGCGGGCCGGGCAACTCTGGTGGCCACGCCCGGTGGTCGAGGACCAACTGCGCCGCGGCTGACTTCGGTCGGCCGTCCCCAGTAAGCCCGCGGTCTTCGGAAGCGTCGGGCACACTGGCGCGATAGCACACGAGGCGCAGGCGGTACCAGGGCGGTATTCCTGGCTGCCGAGCAGAGCGCGGACAGCGGGCGCCCCGTCCTTCCGGTACAAGGTCAGTGCCTCGGCCCGGCTGCCTTCGAAGATCGGAGCCGTGTGACCGTCGGACAGGGCGAACTGAACGACCCTGACTTCTTCCAGTCGTGGATCAGGGTTCCCTTCGGCCGCGACAAGGGCGGCTATCGCGCGCTCTGTGTCGCTGCGCGTACGGAGGCGCTTGACCACCGGCAGGCGCAGCTCTCGCCGGCGACCGTCGGGGGATTCCAAGCAGCGACCCCAAGCCGTGATCCGGTATTCCACGGCGGCCTGACCGTCGCCGGCCGCTCGCCGATGCTTGTAGACCCAGGGGCTGGGAGCGAGGCGCAGGGCCGAATTCGGTTCCGAGTCGGTGGGAAAAGCCTTCCGGTACATCAGTAGCGCATGCTCGGTCCATTGGCGCACCCCATCGTGCAGCGGACGCTGTCGACCTCCGCTCGGCGGGTTCGACGACGATTCGTCCGCTGGCCGATCGAGCTCGTCGGCCGCAGCCATGAACGGGCCGTTGGGGAACGGATCCAGCACCTCAGGTTTCCAGGCGGTCCGTACGCGAGGCCGCATCCCGCGTGCCTTCAGCACGTCGGACGCCGGGCACCGGTACCGCTCCGGGCCGAACATGCTTAGCCGCAGGGTGACGGTGGTGGATCCCCCGATCAGTCCGTCGGGTGGCCAGGTCTCTGTCATAATCCTCTCGTTTCTCTAGGCCCCGGAACAGGTTGTCGAACCTGCTGGGTGATCCTCTTTTGACTACGGAGCGAATGAAGTGCTTCCCGGGACTTTTCTCGATGGGCGTTACCGGGTGCTGCGGAAGCTCGGCCACGGCGGCGAGGGTGAGCTCTTCGTCGCCCGGGACGAGTTGGACCGTTGCGAAGTGGCGGTCAAAGCTCAATTCCCCCGCACCTTCGAATCAACGAAGACCTATGCCTCTGCCGCCTTCGCTTTGGAAGACGAGCTTGAACGGCTCACATTCATGCGGCATGTACCAGGAATTCCTGAGGTACTGGGAGACGGTTATTATGGGCGGCACCGGGGCCGGTACATTGTGATGGAACTGGTCCAAGGCGATACGATTGCGTCCTGGATCAGCGACCACCATCCAGTTCCAGCGGCTGCGGCGGTATCAGTTGTCGCGCAGCTCTGCGATATTCTGCACGGCGTACATAAGGAGGGCTACGTACATCGGGATGTCTCCGCGAAGAATGCCATGATGCAGCCAAATGGGAAGGTCAGACTGCTAGACGTAGGCATTTCCGGGCCGATCGGGGAAATCAACTCAGATCCTCGCGGCACTCCGGGTTATGCGCCTCCGGAGCAGTACGACAATAAAGCACTACTGACTCCGCAGGTCGATGTCTTCTCCCTCGGCACCATGCTGTTCGCCATGGTCGGCGCCGAGTTGCCTTACAGCGGCCTGGAAGGCCCACCAGATGCCACCACCCCAGCCTTCCCGAACGGGTTTCGTGCCCATATGTCCAATACGCTTCAGAGCCTCGCGCTCGCCATGGTCTCCATCGACCCGGGTGAACGCCCGGATCTGGCTGCGCTGCGGAACTACCTGCGGCCAATGCTGCCCACCCCCCGCTGCCCCGCCTCCCCGAAGGCCACCCGGCCGGACCCGACCACCCCTTACCGGCTTGGCTTATCGTTGCCGTAACCGGGACGGAGCCAGCACCCTGTCGAACGGCCGTCACGGGAGGCACCTCATACGCTCGACAGCCGCGTCCAGGTCGCTCTCACCCAGTTCTCGTAATAGTGCCTGGGCTTGCTGAATCGCCTCCTCGGCTTCCAGAGGCCGACCGGCTCCGCGGAGGGCGGCCGCAATCCAGACCAGCGTCCGGGCCTCTCTACTGCCGTAGGTCAAGGAGCGGTACAGATTACGAGCGCGCTCGAAGTCGGCAATGGCGGCCTCGTGATCTCTCAATACGAGCCGAACTCGGCCCATGCTGAACAGCAGATGCGCCAGGCCGTTGAGATCGTCCGTTCCTTCCAACAGCGTCAGCGAACGCCGGCAGTACTCCAGAGCCGCGTCGTAATGACCGAGGTCGTAGCGGGCACTTCCGATGCCGTTCAGCGCGGCTCCTTGGCCGAGGAGGTCACCAAGTTGCTCGAAGGCGGACAGAGCAGCGATGAAATGCTCCAACGCTTCACCCGGGGCTCCGCTCTCACGGAGTAGAACGCCCAGGATGTGCCTCCCGAGGGCAGCGCCTAGGACATCCCCGTCGTCCTCGCTCACTCGCACTGCGCGTCGTAGTTCACCCGTGGCACGCGGAAGGTCCGCGAGGCTCCGGTAGGTGCCGGCAAGCATCCGGTGCACCATGGCCACGTCGGCCGGACCGGCCTCCCGACCCGCGGCCTCAAGCGCACTGTTCAGGTACTTGAGCGCGTCCAGGTGGCGCCCGGATCTCCATTGGAAAGTCACCAGGACCATCGGGAGCAGCCACGTGTAGTGGTCGAGCCCACGCTTCTCCGCCAGACCGACGGCAGCCGTGAGGGTTGAGTACTCGGCCTCGAACCAGGACATCGCGTCCGCCGCATGGGTCGGTGTAACCACCTCGACATCGGGGGCTTCGCCGATAGGCAGTCGCCGGGCCGGATCCAGCCTCCGGTCGCACGCCCAGGCGTTGTGCAACAGGAAGCGGAGCACCCGCTCCACGACCCGCTCTCGCTCGTCTTCGTCCTGCCGGTCCGACAGTTCAGCGGTGTAAACGCGGACGAGATCATGCAGGGAGTAGCGCTCGAATACCGGCTCAGTCACCAGGCTCATCCGCATCAGCTCGTCGACTGCGTCGCTGACGCTGTCGATACCGTGAGTTTCGAGTGCGCGCAGTGCCACCCAGCTGATCGTCGGCCCCGGATGGACCGTCAACTGCCAGAGGAGGTTCGCCGCCGGTATCGGCAGCAACTTGTAGGAAGTTTCCAGCTGCAGGCGGACGCTCAGGCTCTCCGAGCCCAGGTCGAGAGAACGCAGCCGGGTTCTCTCCTGCCGCAGTTGGCGAACCATGCCTGCCAGCGCCTGGGACGGGCGTTCTTTGATCCGCGCGGCCATGATCCCCAGCGCCAAGGGCAAGCCTCCACAGTGTTCAACCAAGTCGTCAACGAAGGGGACGGCCGCACCCATCCGATCCTCGCCCAACCGGATTCGCAGCAGCTCAACGGCATCGTGCGAGTTCAGCGGAGCGAGGTCGACAAGCTCGGCACCCTCACGAATCGCCAGCCCGTGCAACTGACGACGGCTCGTAACGATCGCCGCGCTTGCCCCCGGGCCAGGAAGCAACGGGCGGACATGGTCCTCGTCGCGCGCGTTGTCCAGGACCAGCAGCAGCGAGCGATCTGCGAGAGCAGTTCGGTAAGCGGAGACCATGCCGTCCATCGTCGGAGTCGCTGGACGTACTCCGAGATCGTTCAGGAACCTGGCCAGGACAGCGCCGTGCCGTTCCGGTTCACCTGACGAAAAGCCACCGAGGTCGACGTAGAGAATTCCGTCCGAGAAGCTCCGTTCGGCCAGGGCGGCCGCCTCCATGGCGATGAAGGTTTTTCCTACACCAGGCATGCCTGTGAGCGCCGCGACTCGGCTCCTGCCAGGTGTCCGGCCGGCAAGGGTCTCCGCTATCCGGTCGAGCTGAGCTTGTCTGCCGACCAAACCGATGGGTGGGGAGGGCAGCTGCCTGGGGATCTGGCGGACTCGGACAGGTTCGGCACTGTCAGCGGTAGGAGCAGAAGTGTCCGTCTCTCCTGCCAGCAACAGGTGCATGGTGGGCCGAGCGAACTGACGCCCCCAGCGAGCAAGCAACGGCTCGATTCGTTCCGACCTGCCGAGAGCGCGCAGGGCACGCATCTGCGCTTCCAGCAACATCTCGTCGTCCGGCCAATGGGCCATCGCCGAGTCAGCCCGCTGCAACGCGGCGTGCGCTTCCCCGCACTTGAGCTCGGTCAGTGCACAGGCAATTGTCACGTTCCGTAATTCGGTGGTGAGTTCGATTCTCTTCCGAGAGAAGCCCGCGCCAGCCATGCCCTCCAGAGCCGTTCCCCGCCACTCGCCGAGTGCGGACCGGAGCGCGCTGAGCCGGCGCCGGGGATCATCGGCGACGTTCGCGAGGCGCTGGAAGGTTTGGAAGCGCACGTAGTCGACACTCTGTGGGTCCACCTGGATCCGGCAGAATCCCCGATCGTTCGGCTGGACGATGCCCGGGATTTCCATCCGTAACTGATGAGAATATTGGCGAATTCGATTCGCGTTCGACTCCTCGCCCGGCCATAAGAAGTTGGCGATAGTGGCGTGCGAGGCACGATACCCAGGCGCCATTAGCAGAACAGCGAGAAGTTCGAGGGTCTTCGTCGGCTTCATCGGGGCCGACTGTTCATTTGCCACAGCAAGCACTGGGCCCAGGATGCGAAATTCCATGATCATCACCTCTAGTCGCATGCGGCCTCGCACCGCGTTGGCTTTACCGGCAGGCACTGGAGAAGCATGGCATGGCGAGCGGGGCACCCATTAACGTTCGCCTAACGAAAGCAGTTTTGAACTTCCTATGCTGATCTGCAACGCTTCGAACATCCCACCCCGACCGCTCCAGCGGATCATCGGAGAAGGGCATACGGATGCCCCGCCATGGCGAAGGGGGCACACCACGCCACAGAGACCGAAGGTACGAATTCGGATGGTGGGAAACAGGTCACTTGAACAGGGAGGGATTCATGAAACCCGTACAACGTAAGAACCTTCGGCGTGACGCAAGCCGACCGGCACGGTACCGACGGCCCAAGGCCACGGTGCCCCCCAGGCGTCGGCGTAGGCCCCGCCCGCCCGCGCCGCAGCCGCCCTCAGCTGCACACCGCGCCGCTCTTCGCCGACCGGTCCGTCCGACGGCCCAACGGATCTACGAGGCCGAGCTGTTCTCCGACCTCGAGTAGGTCCCGAGGCGGCACAGCGACCTTGCCGAGCTACACGGCCGACACGGAGGCACTTTGGGAGGCAGGCCCGGAAGAACCGGCCTGCCTCCCGGCCGGAGAACCATCAGTAGCCGCATCCCGATCTATTCATGCTGGTAAGAGGGGTATAGAGCTTTGGAAAGCTGAGGGCGAAACACGCGTCGGTGAGCCCACCCGCGGGTTGCAGTATGCGTTGCATTCACACTGTGCCGGTACGATCAGCCTGCTTCCACCTGAGGATTACGCTGCTGGTCAGGACACTGACGGATCTGCCTGAACCCCCGGACGAACAGTTAGAAAGCGTGTTGGGGGCAACCCCTCACGAGTTCGAATCTCGTATCCTCCGCCATTGCTCTCACCGGGCAATATGTCGAAGGCCCCCGCAGCTCGCTGCGGGGGCCTTCGACGTTGAGGGTTGCAAATCCCATGGTTCGATCCTTGATCGCGAGGGACCATACTGCGGAGCAGCTAGCCATCTAGGCCGTGCAGAGAACCGCACAAGGAGAGGAGAGCGCGATGCCACTTGGACGACCAACTCACCGAGGACAGCGGCCGTAGCTCGTGCGTCTACAATCACCGGCGGGGAGGGCGCCGTGAGCGAAGTCGCTACCGGAAGTGAGCCGCACGGAGAGGTCCTCGGGCCGGATCATCCGTTGGTGTGCTCTGAGTTCCCCCACGCACCGCCACTGACATACACGGCCCCACTCCTGCTTAACACCGGCGACCTCACGTGGGAAGCCGTCGAGCACCTGGTGGCTGCTCTCACCTTGAAGGTCGACCAAGCCCGCGAAGCCCGGCTGTTCGGACGCCGTGGGCAGCCACAGCAGGGTATCGACGTCGTCGCGTTCCTTGATTCGGGGCCGACTTCGGTGTATCAGGCCAAGCGCTACGAGCGCTTTACCGCAGCCGATCTGAGGGACGCGGTAAAGCGCTATATGGAAGGTACACGCCCCTTCGCGGCCCAGCGCCTGGTCGTGATCACGACTGCGGACGCCTCGGACGTGAAGGTCGTCGAGACATTGGCGGAACTTCGCAAATCCCACCACAACCTGAAGATCGAACTGTGGGACCAGGGGCAACTATCGAACATTCTAAGGGGCTTTCCTGACCTGGTAGTCCGTTTCTTCGGGAGGGCCACTGCGGAGGCTTTCTGCAGGCACGAGACCGACCTCGCTCCGGACCGTCCCGGCGCGGCGATCGGCATGTTCACCGATCCGTACGCACTGGATGTCCACCGGGTGATCCAGACCGAAGGCGCGGCCACCGACGGCCGTCCCGCAATGCTTCCCGTCTACGTCGGACGCGGCCACGACTGCCTACTGGCGAAGGCCATGAGTAGCGCCATCAACGGCAACAGCGAGCTCGTCGTCCTCGTCGGTGAATCGTCGTCGGGGAAGACCCGCGCCTGCTGGGAGGCAGTGCAGACCCTGCCCGCAGACTGGCGACTCTGGCAGCCGATCGCCCCCGGCCCGGGTGAAGCACTTCTCAGGGGCATGGCTTCCGTGGGTCCGCGGACAGTGCTGTGGCTCGACGATCTCGCTGCTTTCCTGTCAGCCCCGGGCAGCGAACAGGGGGCTGCCGTAGCCGCTGGTTTGCGGGACCTTCTGAACGATGCGGCCCGCCGGCCCGTCCTGGTCCTGGGCACGCTGTGGCCCACGGAGTGGGAGAAATTCACCACCCGGCCCGACCCGGGGGAACCCGACCGACACAGGGAAGCCAGGGTCCTCCTCACTGGCCGCAGCATTCGCGTCCCCTCGGAGTTCGACGCGTCGGCGCTGAGCGAGGCGCGGGAGCACGCACGTACCGACACGAGGTTCGCTGAGGCGGTCGAATGCGCCCATGACGGTCGCATCACGCAGTATCTCTCCGCCGCCTTCGCCCTGATGGAACGCTATGCCACCGCTCCGGCGGCTGCCAGAGCGGTCCTACACGCAGCGATGGACGCCCGTCGACTCGGATGCCGGAAGGAACTCCCGCCCGCGCTGCTAGAGAGGGCCACCGCTGATTACATGGCCGACGACGAATGGGACGATCTGCCGGACGGATGGTTCGATGACACGCTGGCGTTCCTCGGGAGGCGGTGCCGGGGTGCCACAAGCCCACTCGTGAAGATGCGCCCGCGACCCAGCGCCCCGGCCGAGGTGGAACCGCGCTATCGGCTGGCGGATTTCTTAGATCAGTTCGGGCGGGTCAGCAGATCGACCATCGGTGCTCCGAACTCATTGTGGGAGGCAGTCGCCGAATTCTCGAACCCAGGTGATTACAGTGGCCTCGCCTGGGAAGCTCGAAACCGGGGTCTTTTCCGGCATTCCTTCCGGCTCCACCTCCGCGCGTTGAAGAGCGGGAGCGGGGAGACCTTGGATTTGGCCGGCGAGCTGATGGAGAGGGCCGGCTGGCACGATCAGGCGCTGCACTGGTACCGCTGCGCGATCGAAGCAGGTGATCACGGGACGCACGCCTCCCTGATCTCGCTCTCCGGCGCACTCGGCAGAGAACGCGAGGTCATGGACTGGCTGAGAGCCCGTGCCGAAGCAGGCGACGACCTAGCCCTGGAGTACGCCGCCGAAGACGCTCTCGCGAACCGTGGCCAGGGTGAGGCGATGGGCTGGCTCCAGCAGTTCATCGATCAAAGAAACGCCGTCGCACTTTTTTCGGTCGCGCAGAATGCCGAAGAGAACGGCCGTCAGGGTGAGGCGATCGACTGGTATAGGCGGGCAGCGGAGGCGGGCGACGCAGTTTCGGTGCTTCGATGTGCCCGTCTCGTGGCAACGGAAAGCGATGCGGAGGAAGCCCTCGACTGGCTTCAGGAGTTGGAACGGCGAGGCGTCAGGGTGTCGCGTGCGAAGGCCGAGGCCCTGATCGAAACGGACCGGCCGGTCGAAGCGCTCGCCTGCTACCGGGAGGTCGTAGCCGAAGGTGGCCGCATGGTTTTCGACGCCGCGGCTGACCTGGCGGTCGAATGCGAGGGCATGGAAAGGACTATCGAGTGGTTGGAGGCTCACGTGGCCGCCGGATCGATCGTGGCGTCGGCTTCCTTGGTGCGGATCCTGCTGAACGGCGGACGGACCGAAGAAGCGCTGCGCTGGTGCCGCGAAAATCTTCCGCGGCTGAACATGCCAGCGTTCCTTCTAGCGTGCGACCTCTCGCTCGCTGTGGACGGGTACGAGGCAACGATCGACTGGCTGGCCGAACTCGCCGAATCTGGGAACGCCGGCGCCCTGTGGCGATCGGCCTTCATTCGTACGGAGAACGGTCGACTCGAAGAGGCGCTGCAAAGCGCTAGGGAAGCGGCGAGCCGTGGGGTACCGACCGCCCACCAACTCGCAGGTTTCCTCGCCACCCAGGCAGGACGGGCGGAGGAGGCCGACGACTGCTACCGACGTGGAGCGCTGGCGGGCGAATCCTTCTGTATCGCCGAGTTGGCGGAGGTCCTGGAAGGGCTGGGCAATGAGGACGAAGCGGATCGCGTCCGCCGCTTCGGGCTCGAACCGAGTGGCCGGACGGAATCCGAGTGGAAGCCGGTGAACACACCAGTGTCATAAGGGGTGACTTCTGGCAGGCGAAGGGTTGCAGTTGGGGTTGCATTCACCCACGTCCGGACCCGTCCGGACGGGTTCGCCTCGGATACTCCGCTGCCGGTCAGAACGCCTACGAACCCCGCCGGACCCCCATACGAACATTTGGAAAGCGTGTTGGGGGCAACCCCTCACGAGTTCGAATCTCGTATCCTCCGCAGCTAGAAGGCCCGGACCGTTCACACGGTTCGGGCCTTCTGCTTGTGCAGTCTCAACCACAGTCTCAACGAGGCTGTTCGGGGGCTTCCTTCGATGTTCCCTCGTCGCTCTTCGCGACCTCCCAGATGAGTCCACCGACTTGCTTGGCCACGTCTTGCAGGATGCCGCCGGTCACGTGCTGGTACCGGGCGGCCATCGCCGTGGACGACCAGCCCGTGATCTGCATCACAACCCGCTCAGGCACTCCCAGGATGAGCAACACCGTGGCCGCCGTGTGCCGGGCATCGTGCAAGCGCCCGTCGCGCACCTTGGCGTCGATGAGCAACTGCTTCCACGCGTCGTAGTCGGTACTCGGCACCAAGGGGGCGCCGACGGGTGAGGGGAAGACGAACCCCGTCTCTCGCCACTCCTGAGCGGCCCGACATCGTTCCTGGTCCTGCTCCTTACGATGCAGCTCCAGGAGACGAACCAGTCCGTCCGGTACACCGATGGCCCGGCGGCCGGCACGGGACTTCGCGTTGGCCGTGTCCTCGTTCTTCCTGACTCGCTGCTTGCAGTAGCCGGGCTTGCTCCCGCACTCTCCACCGCAGCCGTGCAGGTACTTGGGCCGCAGACGGTTCTTGCGGACCCGCAGGATGCCTGCCGGGAGGTCCACGTCCGACCAGCGCAGCCCCAACGCTTCGCCCTGACGGAGGCCGAGGGCGAGCGCGATGGACCAGCGTGCGCTGTTCCGGATCTTGGCCGCTTCGGAGAGGAGTCGCTGCACCCCTTCGATGTCGTACGGCTCGACCTCTTCGTCTTCGATCCGGGGCGGAACAGCGAGCGTGGCGACGTTCCGGGGGACGTGGCCGCGACGCATGGCGTGGTTGAGCGCCGTTCGGATGGTGCGGTGAGCCTGGTGGGCGGTGGCGGGCTTACTGCCGTTGGCCAGCATCTTCGTGGAGAAGCGCTCCAGGTGTTCCGGCTCCAGCTTGTCGAGGCGGTGAGCGCCGGGACCGGGAGTCAGGTGGACTCTGACGGCAACCTCGTACCCGGCACAGGTGTTCTCCCGCACCGACGGTTCGGCGATCTCCTCCACCCAGTGCTGAAGCCATGTCTTGACGGTCCACACCCGTCCCGGCTTCCGGACCTTTCCCGCGTCTCCCTGCTTCTCCAGCTCGCGAACCTTCTTGATGACCTCCCCTTCATCGAGCTTGCTCATGACATGGCGTCGGTCCTCTGGAAAGCGTGTTGGGGGGCAACCCCTCACGAGTTCGGATCTCGTATCCTCCGCAGGCAGAAGGCCCGGACCGTGCAAACGGTTCGGGCCTTCGTCTTTTCCTGTCCCCCTTCAGCTTCTTTTCCTGTCCTCCTTCAGCTTCGCGGCTGGATCTCGGTGCCGACGGGCTCGACGGGCTCGACGGGCTCGGTGAGCGATGCGACCAGGTCGTCCACCACCGGTGGGCCGCCCGTGACGCGCAGGGCCTCGACGCGGTGGGACAGCTCCGGCTGTGTCAGTGGGATGCCGACCAGGTCCTGCCGCCCGGCGAGCGCGAAGCGTGGGAGGAGGCCCAGGCCCTGTCCTCCGGCAAGCAGCTCGGTGTACGTACGCACGTCGTGGCCGTCGTACCGCAGGGCCACCCGCAGATGGGGACTGTCTCCGACCACGGCGGACAGGTCCGCCAGGGGGGCGCTCACGCCCGGTGCGTCGATCCACCGGGCGTCGATCAGGTCCGCCAGCCGCAGACCCGTGCGGTGTGCCAGGGGGTGGTGGGGCGGCAGGGCCACCACCACCGGCTCCCGGCAGACCGGTACGCCGTGCAGCCCGGCCACCCGGGGCGGGCGCAGGGGGTCATCGGACAGGGCGAAGCCGTCGACCAGGCCGAGGTCCAGTTCGCCGGTGGCGACGCCCTCGGCGACGGCCTGGCGCGGCAGCGTACGTACCGTCAGCTCGTGCACGCCGGCCCGCCGGGCCACCTCACCGATGATGCGCAGTGCGTGTGCCGTGGCCGCCAGTGGACAGATGCCGACGGTCAGCCGCCCGGTGGTTCCGCCCTTCACCCTCTGGACTTCCGCGCGTGCGGCGTCGATACGCAGGAGGATCGAGGCCACGTGGTCCATCAGCCGGGTACCGGCCTCCGTCGGGCCGACCGGCCGTCGACGGACCAACTCGACGCCCAACTCCCCTTCCAGTGAGGCGATCTGCTGGGACACCGCGGACTGGGTGTAGCCCAGCTCCCTGGCGGCGTCGGAGAAGGAGCCGTGCGTGATGACGGCCGAGAAGGTCTTGAGCAGGCGTGGGTCCACCGGATCAGCATCACTTATCGAGGAATCAGAAGCTATCGTTTGTCCTTTTGCCATGGCTACTGGATGATTCCGGCGTGCCCACCACCGTCGCACCACACCCCCAGGCCGACCCGGACCTTTCGCGCACCCGGCCCGCCCGGATCGCGCTCGTCGGCGAGCGGTCGGCGGGCGTGCCCGCGCACACCCGCTATGCGCCGATGCTGGAGACGCTATGGCGCCGCGAACGGCTGTTGGTGGACGCCTACTGGGTGTCGACCGCGCAGCTCGACGGCCCCCGGGACCTGGCCGGGTTCGACGGCATCTGGCTGGTGCCGGGCAGCCCGTACCTGAGCGAGGCCGGAGCGGTGAGCGCTGTGCGCACGGCGCGCGAGCGGGACATCCCCTTGCTGGCGACCTGCGGCGGCTTCCTGCACGTCCTCCTGGAATTCGCCCGCCACGTCTGCGCGCTGGACGGTGCCGCACACGCCGAGAACTCCCCCGGCAGCCCGCTTCCGCTGATCGTGCCGCTGTCGCGCGACCTCGCGGGCCATGAGGGGACTGTCCGCATCGAGCCCGGCTCACTGGCCGAGGAAGCGCTCGGCGCGCGTACGACCGTGGAGCGCTACCAGTGCACGCACGCTCTGGACCCCCGGTACGCCGGCACCCTGCGCGACCACGGGTTGCGCTTCACCGGCCACGACGACGACGGCCACCCCCGCATCGCCGAACTGCCGGGGCACCCGTTCTTCCTGTCCACCCTGTTCCAGCCCGAACTGGCCGACGACACCTCCCGGCCCCATCCCCTGGTGCGCGCCTTCGCCTCGGCGGCGGTCGGGCGCAGCACGGAGACGTAATCGAGGGGCACAGGTCCGCCCCCGTGAAACGCACGACAAGAAACGCGCGACAAGAAACGCACGGAAAATCGAAAGGACCCGAAGTGGCAAGCTCCGTAGACGCCTTATCCGCTGTACCGGCCAAGTCGTGGGTACCTCAGTTCGTCATCTGCTCGATGATCTGGGGGTCTGGGTTCGCGCTCATCAAGATCGGTGTCGAAGCCGGCATCGAACCGGGTTGGGTCGCCTTCTGGCGGTGCTTCTTCGGAGCACTGGTGCTGTGGGGCCTGGTACTGGTGCGGCGGCTGGGGGTGCCGCGTGACCTGCGAGTGTGGGGGCACGCCCTGGTGGTGGGGACGGTGCTCAATGCCTTCCCCTTCACCCTGTTCGCCTGGGGCGAGAAGTACATCACCTCCGTCACGGCCGGGGTGTGGAACTCCACCATTCCCCTGTTCACCCTGGTCTGGGTAGTGGTCATGCTGCCGGACGAGAAACCGACCCTGCGGCGGCTGCTCGGCATCGCCACCGGCCTGGTCGGCGCCCTGGTGGTGCTCGGCGTGTGGTCGGGCGGGCAGTCCTCGCTGATGAAGGGGAGTGTGATCTGCCTGGTCGCCACCGCCTCGTACGGGCTGGGCTACACCTACACCCGCCGGTTCCTGTCCGGCGGAGACATCCCCGCGATCACCCTGACCGCCATCCAGGTCAGCTGGGCGGCCCTCGAACTCGCTTTGTGCGCACCGATGTTGAGCGGCACACCACACTGGGCCGGGACGGGGCCGATGGCCGGCATGGTGGTGCTCGGCGCCGTGGGCACCGGGCTCGCGTACATGTGGAACCTGTCGGTGATCCGCGCCGTCGGCTCGACGGTCGCCTCCACGGTTGCGTATCTGACCCCGCTGTGGGCGGCGATCGTCGGGGTGTTCTTCCTGAACGAGTCGCTGGGCTGGAACACCGTGGTGGGCGCGGTGCTGATCGTCAGTGGCGTACTGCTGACCCGCACCGCGCCGTCACGTCCGGTGGCCGGGGCCGGAGCCGGGACCGCAGACGAGGCCGAAGCCGTACCCCGGCCACCCGAGGAGGAGAAGGAAGAGGAGACCGGCCAACCGGCGCGATCCTGAGGGAGGCCGGTACGCCCTCAACCGCCGGACGGCCCGTCCGGCAGCAGTACGGTGTCCAGCCGCCGCAGGCCCTCGGTCACCGTGTCGATCTCGCGGGCGAAGCCGAGCCGGAAGCCTTCGTCTGAGCCCATGGTCTCCCCGGGGGTCAGCAACAGACCGGCCTCCAGCGCCCGGCGGCACAGCGCCAAGGAGGTCTCGCCGGTACGCAGTTGTATCCAGGCGAAGGGCGTGCCCTGTGGCGGCGCCAGCCGGACGGCATCCGGGTGGCGGGCCGCCCACTCCTCGACGAGCCGCAGGCCCGGGGCGCACAGCCGGTGGTACTCCCGCGCGTAGTCCTCGTGCCGGTCCAGCGCCGAGCAGGCCAGGGCCTCGCACAGCACGGAGTTGGCGATCGAGGTGAGGAACTTGCGCTCCGCGCAGGCTTCCGCCACCTGCGGCGCGCCGTACACCCAGCCTGTGCGCAGACCCGGCAGGCCGTAGGTCTTGGACAGACCGGAGACCGAGATCACCCGGTCCTGGCCCACGGCCGGGGAGCGCGACAGATCGATCGCGTACTCCTCGTCGACCAGCAGATAGGCGTCCCGCTCAGCCACCAGCGCCACCAGCGCCCGAAGTTCCTCCTCCTCGACCCGGCGGCCTGTGGGGTTGCAGGGCGAGTTCAGCGCGATCAGCCGCAGGTTCTCACCGGCCGCCGCGGTCACGGCGGCGGCGTCCGCGGACAGATCCGGTCCGTACGGCAGGACCGTCACGCTCGCGCCGAGCCGGGGCGGCAGGTCCAGCAGCGGCTGCCATCCGGGGTTGAACGCGATCACCTGGTCGCCGGGCCGCAGCAGCACGTCGAACAACAGGAACAGCGCCTCCTGCGCGCCGTGCGCGACGGTGACCGACTCCGGCCGGCCGCCGTACAGTCCGGCGATCCGGTCGCGCAGTTCCGTGGTGCCCCGGTCGGTCCCGTAGCCGAGCTCAAGGTCCGCGGGGACGCTCAGGTCGGACAGTCTGCGGCTCGGTACGTAGCTGTTGCCGAGGTCGATGTCGTAGCGCCCGGCGGAGTCGACGAACGTCCAACGGGCGATGGAGTAGAACGGCTTCGCGGCGATGCCGGCGTCGAGGGGCGTCATGCGGCAGTCCCCTGCCCGGCCGGGGCACCGGCGGTCGGCCTGCTGGTGTCCGTTTCCGGTGCGGGCGGGCCTGTTACCGGCGTGTCCGGTGCGGCCGTGTCCAGTGCGGCGGGCAGTCCGAGACGGGCGCGGAGTCGCGGTGCCAGGAATCCGGCCGCGACCTGCTCCGAAGCGCCGGACAGGGTGACCGCGCCCTGCGCGTCGATGGCCGTCTCGAAGGCACCGCCGGGCATCCGCACCCGTACCGCGTGGTCCACCAGGCCCAGGGCATGAGCGGCGCTGGCCGCGGCGCAGGCGCTGCTGCCGGAGGCCAGGGCGTAGCCCGCGCCGCGCTCCCAGATCTCGATCTCCACCGTCTCGCGGTCGAGCACGCGCATGAACTGCACGTTGGTCCGCTCGGGGAAGGCCGGATGGCCCGCGATCAGCGGCCCCACCTCATGTGCCAGCGCGGCGGACACCTCGGGGAGCGGGACGACGGTGTGCGGGTTGCCGTTGTTCAGACAGGTCACCTGGAGCTGTCGCCCTGCCACGTCCAGCGGCCGGGCCACGACGGGGCCGGGCAGGTCCTGCGCCGGAATGTCCGCCGCCTCGAAGGTGGGGCGGCCCATCTCCACCCGGGCGATGCCCTCGTCGAGGTCCTCGATCCGCACCGCGGTGTCGCCCGCGAGCGTACGGATGACGACGTCCCGCGCTCCCTGGTGGTACTGGTAAAGGTGGAGGGCGAATATCCGCAGTCCGTTGGCGCTCCTGCCACAGACGCTGCCGTCGGAGTTGAAGGCGCGCAGGACGACCGGCTCGCCGTCTCTCACCGCGCCGACCGGTCCCAGCAGGACCCCGTCAGCACCGATGCCGAAGTGCCGGTCGCACAGCAGGCGGGCGGCCTGCGCGGTGGACGGCAGCCCCAGCAGGTCGATCCGCTGCGGATCGATGACCAAGTAGTCGTTGCCCAGTGCCTGGTACTTCACGAAGTCGTACATGTGCCACCTGCTTCCGGGAGTCGTGACGGTGCCCGACCGGTCGCCCGACCGCTCGGGGGTCGTACACCGACGAGAGATGCTCGTACGGTGTGCGGCCCCCGGCGGTCCGGACCCAGAACCGCGCCCCTACATCCCCGACGGCTCCGGCACGTCGTCCAGGGCCGCCTCGTCGTGCTGGTCGCCGTACCACTTCTCGCTCCAGCGGGAGAAGGCGACGATGAGGATGTCGCGGTGCCCGGGACCGCCGTCGGCGGAGAGCACGTCCGTGACGTCGTGTGCGAGCGCCCGGTCGTCGAGCAGCACAGCCTGACCGGCATCCAGGGTGCCGGCCCAGAACGGCTCCTCCGCGCCGGGCTCCCACAGCCGGGTCAGACCGCCCCCGACGTTGTTGCGCCGCAGGACGGCGATCATGACGAATTCGTGCCCGTCGTGGTGCACGCCCTCCGGCGTCAGCGGGCCGGGCTTCTCACCGGTGGCCCGGGTGCGGTTCTGATGGACGTTGATCTGCCATTCGTCCTTGGTGTCAAGGGGGAACCCCTCGGCCCCGGCCCGGATGAGCGGCGTGAAATCCACCTCGATCGGCAGATATCCCCGGCGGATACCACCGGCGACGTTATTGAACTTCTTGAACGTGGTGTAGTCCCGGTGCGGCAGGAGTTCAAAACCCCAACCGGCACTCTCCGTGAAGCTCATGCGGTACTGCGAGAACCGTTTGTACCGGGTGCCGTTGCCCATGTACTCGTCTACCGGGCAGTTGTCATAGCTGGCCAGCACATTCGGCTGGACCGCCGGGATGTCGATGATCGAGAAACGCTGGTCGGTCAGTGGCATATGACTCGCCTTTCATTCCGTGAGGCTTGTTCCACGAGGTGCTTCCGGCCGGGTACGGGTCCGGGTGCAGGCCCGGGTCCGTCGGACGGGGCTCCGCGCCACGTCATCCGGTGACGAGCGCGGTGGTCTCCGCGGCGACGCGGTCCTCCGCCTTCTCACCGGCCACCCGTCCGGGCACCTCGGCCAGCCGTTCGTCCAGATAGCGCGCCGAGGAGTTGAGCCGCCACAACGCCCCGCGGGCGATTCCCAGTCGCATGTACTCCGACGGCGCGGCCGGTTTCACGATGTTGTGGAACCAGCCCGCGGCGTGCTGGGAGTCGATGGTGATGTGCAGACGGTGGTAGACGATTCCCACGTCCGGCAGGCCGAGTCGTTCCCACGCGCTCACCACCTGCACGAAGCGGTCCGGCACCAGCCATTCCGTCATGCCCAGGAAACCGACGGCCTCCGGATACCGGTGCCGGTACCGGCTGAGGAGCACTGCGAGATTTCCGCTCAGGAGTGCGGTGGCGGTCAGCGTCTCCTCCAGCTCCGTCTCGGACACCTCGAACACGTCGAATATCTGGTTGAAGAGAGTGGTGTGGACCTCTTCGGGCTTTCCATTCCCCATCTCGTCCCAGAAGTTGGACGCGATCTCCATCTTCGCGGCACCGCTGGTGCCCACCTGCATCAGAGCCAGCAGGTCGTCGAACCGACCGTCGACCACGGACTCCTGGATCATGTACGTGCGCACGTCCGCCGCGGTGGCGTGGTTGCGGATGAAGTCCGTGTAGTACGGGTGCTTGAAAACGCGGTGCTGCCTGGCCTGTCCCTTGAGCCAGGAAAGGAACTCACCGGGGTCGGAGGGCAGTCCCTCCAGGAGCGCGGCGTCCAGCTGCCGGTCCTCGCCGAGCAGCGTCGCCTGCTCCAGCAGCCGGGTCACCTCATGGACCGCGAGCGAGCCCTCTGCTGTCTCCGCATCCGGGATACGCGTGATCAGGTGGTAGATACGGGACAACAGGAGCTGTTGGTGATAAAAGCTCTCCGGATCTCCGGACAAGGCATTTTCGTTCAGCTCGGCAACTGCCGTCCTTATCCTGTCACGTTCCGATCCTGTGAATTGTCGATCCACCTCGTCGGCGGGCCTTGACAACCAGTCGGAGATCTCCTTGACCAGCATGGATGAGTCGTACACGCCCACTCCTTCGTTTTCCTGCGTGAGGTTCCTGAGGGCACTTGCGGCAATTCTCGGCCACTCGGCCGTTGCCGTTACAGAATGACCGAGAAACAACTTGCATCGAACGCGGACCTCGTCCGTCTAAAGAATCTCAGGCAACTGTGGCGTCTCAGTGGCTGGACGGTGGCGCCGGCGCCTGGCAGCATGAATTTGCCGGCCTCCTATGCGCCAATAAAATGCCCGCTCCGCGCCGCACAGCGGCACAGGGGCCCGTAGATGGGACGCGAGATGGTGACGCAAAGCAACCTAAGCTTCCAATTACTTGGGCCATTGCGTGTGCTGCGCGGGGAGCGAGAAGTGCCCGTACCGGCGGCGAAGTTAAGAATCTTACTGGCGTCGATGCTGCTGCGTGCCAATCAAACGGTTTCCATGGATGAATTGGCCGCATATCTATGGGGTGAAAATCCACCCGAAGGCGCCCATACGACGCTGCGCTCCTATGTCATGAGATTGCGCCGGATACTGAGCCCATCCTCCGACGAGCGGCTGGAGCCGATCCGTACCCTTCCGGGCGGCTATCTCATGACCGCGGACGACTCCCAGCTGGACCTGCTGCGTTTCCGCAGCACGCTGACAATGGCCCAGCGCATGGCTGCCGACCGGGACCACCGAAGGGAAAGCGCACTGCTGCGCGAGGCGCTGGGCCTGTGGCGCGGGCCCGCACTGTCGAATGTGCCCTCGGACGTCCTGCACCGCGATTTCGTCCCGGGGCTCACCGAACGCCGCTACTGCGCGCTGGAGCAGCGCATCGACCTCGATCTGGAACGCGGGGCGCATCGCGAGGTCGTCGTCGAACTCCGCGACGAGGTGCGCACGTGCCCGTGGCGGGAGCACTTCTGGGCACAGCTGATGCTGGCGCTCTACCGGCAGGGCCGCCAGGCCGAAGCACTCGACGCGTTCCGGCAGGTCAGCGAACGGCTGCGGGGTGAGCTCGGAATCGCCGTCGGTTCGGAACTCAGGCTTCTGCACCAGCAGATCCTCACCAACGACCCGACGCTGAACCTGCCCCTCCGCTCCACCTCGACAACACTCGCGGCGAAGGCTCGTGTCGCTGTCCCCGACGAACTGCCCCCGGATACAGGAGACTTCATCGGGCGTCAGGAGGAGCTGAGCCAACTGCGCGACCTGCTGTCGCAGCGGGTGTCCCGGACGACGGTCTGCGTGGTGGACGGTCTGGCGGGCATAGGCAAGACCGCCTTCGCGGTGCACCTCGCCCATCAGCTGGCCCCCCGCTTTCCGGACGGCCAGCTCTTCGTCGACCTCCGGGGTTTCGCGCAGCCCAAGCGCCCTGTCGAACCGGCCACCGCGTTGGAACTCGTACTGCGTTCACTGAGTGTGCCGGGCTCTGAGATACCGCCGCACGAGGGCGCACGCGCGGCGCTCTTCCGCAGTCTGACGCGGGACCGGCGGATGCTGCTGGTACTGGATGACGCGGCGGACGAGGCGCAGGTCCAGCCGCTGCTGCCGACCGCGCCCGGCTGCCGGGTCATCGTCACCAGCCGCCGACGACTGGCCCGCCTGGACCAGGCGCGGCTGCTGACCCTGGACGTACTGGACCAGGCCGAGGCCGCCCAACTGCTGACTGCCGTCGTCGGTCCGCACCGCATCGAAGCCGAGCCCGTCCAGCTGGTCGAATCGGTCGTCCATCACTGCGGACACCTGCCTCTGGCTGTCAAACTCGCCGGTGCCTGGCTGCGGGGCCACCCGGGCCGGAGCCTGAACCAGCTGGCGGAGCGCCTCTCCTCGGGCCATTCCATCGACGCCTACGGAGTCGCCCCGTCCCTCCAGCTCTCCTATCTGCGCCTGTCCGTCCCGCAGCGGCGCATGCTGCGCGTCCTCGGGCTGCGCCAGGTACCCGACATCGACGTTCAGACCGCAGCGACCCTCGCCGGCGTCACACCCCGCGAGGCCGAGACCTACATGGAGAGCCTCGCCGACGCCAACCTCCTCCAGGAGCCGGTCCCCGGCCGTTACTTCCTGCACAACCTGGTCCGGGCCTTCGCCGCAGGCCAGACAGCCTGAGGAGCCAGTGAGGGCGACAGCCGACCGCCGCAACGAGTTCCTGCTGCTGCGCTGGATCGGCACGACCGGCCGACAGCTGCGGGCGATACTGCGCGAGGAGACGCTGCCGGCGGTGGCGCTGGGCACGGGAGTGGTGTACGCGACGCTCTCGGCCAATGCCACGGGGATGACTTTCCGCCCCGTACGCCCCGACCCGTACGCCCCGCCGCTCACGTACCTGACGCTCCTGCACCGCGACCACGACTTCGAATGCATCGCCTCCGTCACCGGCCGGGCCATGCAGTGGTGCGGCCCGGTGACCGGAAAATGAACGCCCGCACGGCCCCAGTTCTGGTCTCATTCGCAGGCGTACACCACGGTTCGGCAGTCATGTAGCCGCTGGCCGCGCCGCAGGTCAGGGCGCCCCCGTACACCCCCGAACCCCCGGGCGAACATTTGGAAAGCGTGTTGGGGGCAACCCCTCACGAGTTCGAATCTCGTATCCTCCGCACTTGCCCTCAGCGGGCACGATCTCGAAGGGCCCCACCGTTCGCGGTGGGGCCCTTCGGCGTACCGGGAGAGAGGCTGGGGCTCAGGCCAGGGCGAACTTCTGGGCGGTCGAGCCGTTGCAGTCGTAGATCTGGAGTCGGGTGCCGTTGGCGGTGGCGCCGGACGGGGAGTCGATGCAGCGGCCTGTGAGCGGGTTGGAGAGCGAACCGTCGGCGTTGGCGACCCAGTTCTGGTAGCCGCCGCCGTTGCAGTTGGCCAGTTGGAGCTTGGTGCCGTTCGCGTTGACGCCGCCGGCGATGTCCAGGCACCTGCCGAGGGTCCGCAGGGTCTGGCCGCTCCAGGTCCAGTGCTGGTCCTTCGCCGCCGTCTGGCAGTCCCAGAGCTGGACGGCTGTGCCGTCGACGCCGGTGTCGTCGCCCGCCACGTCCACGCACTTGCCGCCCGGACCGATGATCGTCCGGCCGGTCCCCGAACCGCCTCCGGCCGCCTTGTTGTACACGGCCACCGAGTCGACCACCAGCTTGCCGCCGGAGACCGTGGCCGCGTTCGGACCGCCGCCGTACGCGGCCGGGAAGCCGCCACCGATAGCCAGGTCGTAGATGATGAAGAAGGGGTGGTCGATCGCGTCGGCCCAGGTGGCCGCATCGACCTGGTTGGCCTTGACGGTGAAGAAATTGGTCCCGTCGAGGTAGAACCGGACCTGCTCCGGCGAAACCGAGCGGTCGATCTCCACCGCGTAGTCGTGGAAGCCGGTCTGGCAGCCCGCACAAGCACGCTCGCCTGAGCCGATGCCGGTCGACTCGTTGCACGGGCCGCCCGGGTTCACGCCGCAGTGAATGGTGCTGAAATCGGAGCTGCGGCCGTTGATGTCCTCCATGATGTCGACCTCACCGGACTTCGGCCAGGTCACGCCGGACCGCAGCGTCGAGCCGAGCATCCAGAACGCCGGCCAGTAGCCCGCGCCGTTGGCGGTGGTGACGTTGGGCTGCTGGAGGACGGACTCGATGCGTACGACGCCGCCGGCCGGAGCGCCGAAGGCCGCCGACTGGGTCTCCACGCGTCCGGACGTCCAGCCGCTCGCCGGGTCGGAACCGGAGTGCAGGGCCTGGAGCACCAGATGGCCCTGGCCGTCGTAGTGGACGTTGGACGTACTGCTGGTCATGGTCTCGATCTCACCGGTGCCGAACGTGCTGCCCGCACCGGTGTCGTACTTCCACAGGCTCTGGTCGATGCCGGTGCCGGAGGCACCGTTGAAGTCATCGCTCCAGGTGAGGGTGAATCCCGACGGCGGCGAGGGCACCGTCGCCTCGGCGTTCGACGAACCGACGAGGGTGGTCGCCACCATGACGGCGACGACAGGGAGCAACCCGAGCGTTCTCTTCCACCCGCTGCCCCGCCGTCTTTCCCGGCTCAAGCGCATGCGTCCGACCTCCGTGGGAGATGGGAGGGGATAGGCGCGCTTTCGTCGCGTCCACACCGCCTCTGACGGGACATCACCGGGGCGCGGTGCCGAGGTACGTCGGCCCGTCCCGGCAGGGGCGGACACCCAGGCATGTCATGCACACAGCGTGTCGAGGGGCCAGGTGTTCGGCAAGATGGCCGGCACGCCCATCTTTCGGCGCGGCCCGTGGGGCGGCATGGCGACGACTGCGGAGAGGGACGCGGTGCTCCCGTGGGGATGGCGCCGGAGGACCGGGAGAGCGTCGGCACGGAGCACGCGAGGCCGGAGGAGGCGGCGGAGGCGGAGGAGGCGGCAGCACGGGGCCGATATCGTTACGGGGTTGCAGTTCGGGTCACTTGCCATGATCCGGCACCCCCTATCCTCGCCGGGTGAGAACCACCAGTCGCACTCGTCAGCTCGGGAACACGCTGCGCAGCTGGGCGCTCCTGCCCGCCGGCGACGGAAGCGCGGCGCAGAGCCCCGTGGCGCGGCCCGTACCCCGCTCGCCCCTCCTGCCCGCGCGTGCCATGGATCTGTTGCTGACGGCCGCCGCGTTGTTGCTCGCAGTATGGATCAGCGCCCAGAACCCCTCCATGGGACCGGCCGCTCCCTGGGCGAATCTGCTGATCGCCGCGGTGAGCGCACTGCCGCTGCTCGCACGGCGCCGGGCGCCCGAACTGGTACTCGCCATCGGGATGCTCGCCAAGATCCTCCAGGTCTCGGCTTTCGCGACGCCGCTCGCCTACTACGCGGAGGGTGCCTATCGCGGCCCGCACAGCCGCCGGATCGTCTGGGCATCGGCCGGTATCGGGCTGGTGGCCCTCGCGCCCTGGAATGCGGCAGCGTGGTCCAGCTACCGGACTGTGGTGACCTGGTTCGCGGTGAACTTTGTCTTCTCCTGCCTGGTGCCGCTGCTGCTGGGGCTCTACGTGGGCCAACGGCGAGCCGTCGTCGCCGGTCTCGTCGAACGGGCGGAGCGCGCCGAGCGGGAACAGCGGCTCGTCGCCGAGGCCGCGCGGGAGCAGGAGCGCCGGCGCATCGCCGGAGAGATGCACGACGTGGTCTCCCACCAGGTGAGTCTGATCGTCGTACACGCCAACGCGCTCAGCGCCGTCGCCCACGACCCGGAGGTTACGGGCGAGACCGCGCAGATCATTCAGACGGCCGGCCGGCGCGCGCTCACCGAACTCCGCGAGATGCTCGGGCTGCTCAGAAACGGCCCGGCCACCGGGGCGGGGGAGCCACCGGCAACCACGGGAAGCGACGCCGCGGAGGGTGGGCCAGGGGCCGCCCCACACGATCCTGCCGCATCGGCCGAGCGGCGGCCTGTCCCCGGGGCGGCCGTCGACAGGATCGCCGAGCTGGCCGAGGGCTCCCGGACCGCCGGGCTGCCCGTCACCGTGCTCGTCGAGGGCGCGCCGCAGCCGCTGGGAGAGCCCGTCGAGCGTGCCGCACACCGGGTCGTGCAGGAGGCTCTGACCAACGTGCACAAGCACGCCCCGGGCGCCACGACGCAGATTCGCCTCGCCTTCGGCCCGCGAACCGTACGGGTACAGATCGTCAACGGCCCGCCAGGAAAGCGCCCCGAGCCGGCTGCCGACGGTGAGCCTCTGCTGCCCAGCGGGGGACACGGGCTGATCGGTCTGATGGAGCGGGTCCGCCTGGCCGGAGGCACCATGGGGTCCGGGCCCACCGGTGACGGCGGCTTCCGGATCGATGCCGCGCTGCCCACCTCGGTGTCCGGAGCATCCACAACCGGGGCATCCACAACCGGAGTTTGAGTCTGCCGGAGATCGTGGCGTTCCGCCGGGCACCCGCCTCGCCGATACGCCGCACGCCGTGTCCGACGAGCGGCAGCACTCGGTGATGTCACCGGCAAGTCAGGCGTTCAGATCGGTCCGGCGTCGTGGGTGATGAGCGCGACCTGGGTGCGGTTGGCTGCGTCGAGCTTGGTCATGATCCGGCTGAGATGGACCTTGACCGTGGACTGGCTCACGGACAAGTCGGTGGCGATCCGGGAGTTGCTGTGGCCCTGGGCGACTGCCACGGCGACCTCGCGCTCGCGTGCGGTCAGCTCCGCCATCCGCGACCGCGCCCGCGGGGCGGCCGCACTCGTGGCGAAGACGGACAGCAGCTTGGTGGTGATGCGCGGTGAGAGCATCGCCTCGCCGCGCGCGAGGACCCGTACCGCTTCGGCCAGTTCGCGCGGCGAGGTGTCTTTGAGCAGGAACCCCGCCGCGCCGTGCCGGAGTGCGGCGTAGACGTATTCGTCGACGTCGAAGGTGGTGAGCACCGCGACCACTGGAGGATCGGGCAGCGCGGTGAGCTGCCGGGCGACCTCCAGGCCGCCGACGCGGGGCATCTGAATGTCGGTGAGCACCACGTCCGGGCGGTGCCTGGCAACCAGGTCCACTGCCACCGAGCCGTCATCGCCCTCGGCGACCACCTCGATGTCCGGCTCGGCGTGGAGGATCATCCGGATGCCCTTGCGCACCAGCTTTTCGTCGTCGAGGAGGACTACCTTGACGGTCACTCACGCCACCACCTCGTCCGCGTACGGGCAACTTCGCCTGCACACGGTATCCGCCGTCGCCGGTGCTGCCCGCACGCAGTGATCTGCCTGCCCGCATCACGCGTACCCGCATCCCGTCGGTCGTCCCGCAGCACGATCCAGCGGGCGTGCCGTAAGACTTTCGGGCAGGTCCGCCCGGCCGGGAAGGGTGACGCGCCGAGGGTGCCGACCGGGACAGGCTGGACCCCGTCGGATCCGGCCGGGTCCGACGTGAAGGTTCGGATCCAGAAGTTCGGGCGGGCCCCAAGGGGACTTCAACTGACTTCATGCCGACTTCGACAAGACGCAGGAGGACAGATGACCAAGCGCGGCAGGGCGGCACTGTGTGCAGTGGCGGGGGCGATCACGCTCACCATGGCAGCGGCACCGTCGGCTTCAGCGATCATCGGGGGACACGATTCCACCGCGCCGTACCCGTTCATGGTGAGCATCCAGAAGGACGGCCACCACTACTGCGGAGCCTCCCTGATCAAACCGGACTGGATCGTCACCGCCGGGCACTGCACGGTGAACGTCAAGCCCCAGCAGCTTTCCGTGCGGGTCGGCGACCACGATCGGACGAAGGGTGCCAAAGCGAAGGTCATCAAGGTCATCGCACACCCGGACTTCTCCTACGAGCCGTTCCGCAACGACGTGGCCGTCATGAAGCTGGACCACCCCGTGGACGCCAAGCCCATCAAACTGGCCGCGAAATCCGGGCCGGTGGGCACCAGCACTCGGATCCTCGGCTGGGGAATGACCTGCGAGGACGGCCACGACTGCCCGAACCCCCCGATCCGTCTGCAGGAACTGGACACCACGCTCGTCCCCGACGACCGGTGCAGCGAGAACTACAACCCGGCCAACGAGCTGTGCACCGACAGCCCCACCAAGAACGCGCAGGCGTGCATCCTCGACTCCGGCGGGCCGCAGATCAAGGGCCGTCCCGGGCGGTGGGAACTGATCGGGGCAACCAGCCGCGACGGCGACGCCGACCCGGAGTGTGCCACCGGTCCCGGCATCTACACCGACCTGACGGCCCACCGCGCATGGATCGAGCGGGCCACCGCGAAGTGATGGGCGAGGCCCCGACCGATTGGCGAATTCCCGCGGTCGGGGCCTTCGTCGTTCCGTGGTTGCCGTTGTGCGGACCGTCCGGCATCCCGGACACCGCAGCGCGATCGATCTCCTCTCGGCCTGCAACAGCCGGGACCGATGTTGGCACCATCCACGCGGAGCGCGAACGCAACGAGGGCCGCGAGACAAGTAGAGGGTGAGACCGTCACCCGGCGGTCGGAGACGGAGATTCCGTGGAATCGGAACGCGACGAACACGGCGACCGCCGCAGTGATGCCCAACTGTCCATGGCCGCCGACGATCCGGCGGCGTTCACGCCGCTGGTCGAGAAGCACTCGGCGGCCCTGCACGGCTACTTCGCGCGGCGGATGCCGGGCGCGGCGGACGATCTGCTCGCCGAGGCATGGCTGCAGGCGTTTGCCGCGCGGCGAACGTTCGACCCTTCGCGCGGATCCGCACGCGGCTGGCTGTTCGGGGTGGCCCGCAACGTCCTCGCGGGCCATGTGCGGCGGGCGGCGCGGGCGGAGGTCCTGTCGCAGACAGAGGTCACCGACCCGTGGCAGGCCGTGGATCAGCGGCTGGACGCTGCGACGCTGGCGCCCGCACTGCGCAGCGCACTGGCCGAACTGCCTGCGGCGGAGCGGGAGGTGATGCTCCTCGTCAGCTGGGAGCAGTTGACGCCGGCCGAGGCGGCCGCCGCCGTGGGCATCCCCGCCGGAACGGCCCGTTCGCGGCTGCACCGGGCACGGGGCAGATTGCGCGAGCGGATCACGCAGGCCCGTCCCGCGGGACGGAATCTGGCCGTGACGGGAGACCTGGCATGAGTACGTACGACATGGAGGAGACGGGCATGACGGAGCGACAGGCACTGCTGGACTTCCCGGGCGCCGAGGCGCTGCAAGCGGCGGGCAGGGTCGAGCCGCCGTCGGCTCCGGCGCTGGCCCGGGCGCTGGCGGCGGTCGAAGGAGCCGTGCGGGAGGACGCGGGCCGGGCTCCGCTCCAGGACGCGCGGAAGGACTCCGTGGTGACGCCGTTCCGGAAGCGCCGCCGCGTCATCGCCGTCCTTGCTGCCGCCGCGGTCGCGGCCGGCGTCGTGGTGACGTCCGCGAACATGGGCGGGGCGCCTTCGGGTACGCAGCACGGGGCGCAGGCGCAGTCCGCTGCGGGCTTCCTGAACAACGTCGCCGAGGTCGCCGCCACTCGGTCGACCGGCTCGGGGAAGTACTGGAAGACCCACTTCAAGACCATCGACGTGTACACCACGCGGTCCATGGAAGTCAGCTACGTCGTCGCCGGCAAGACCGTGCGCAAGGGGCAGGACCCAGGCTGGAGGCTCGGCTCGAAGGTCCTCGACTGGAACGCCCTGGACCACCTCACCACGAACCCGACGCCGCTGCTCCGGGAGATCGAGCACACGACGAAGGCCTCCGCGGACGGGACTGAGGACCCGGGCACGCTCGGCTTCGTGCAGGCGAGCACCATGCTCGCCAACGCCCCCGCCAGCCCCGCACTGCGCAGCGGGCTGTTCAAGGCACTCGCCCAGCTGAAGGGCGTGAGCGTCGTCGGCACCGTCAAGGACAGCGCCGGGCGCAGCGGGACGGAGCTGGCCTTCCAGGGGGGTGTCGGCGTCACCAAGGTGATCATCGACCCGAAGACCAGCACGCTCCTGGAACTCATCGAGCCGTGGCGAAGCGAGAAGGACGAGCACCAGGCGATCTACCTGTCCGCCGGCCTGACGGACAAGATCGGCTGACCGACAGGACCGGCTGACCGACGCAGCGGCCGTGGCGCACAGCCGGCCCGCTGCGTCAGATGCGTCAGATGCGTCAGATGCAGTGGGTGCGGTGAGTGCGGAGGTGTGACGAGCGGGTCGGCGGCCGGGCTCCCGCGGCGGTGACGAGTCGTTGCGGCACCGGCCACAGGAGTCGGGTTTCCACGGCGAGTTCGGATCTCGCGTCCTCCGCACGCGGTTGCCCTCACCGGGCAGTACGCAGAAGGCCCCTGGAATTCGCCATGGTGGCGGGGGCCTTCTGCGCGTGTGCCCAGGGGGCCCTGTGCGGCCGTCCTGCCTGCGTTCCGGCTGCCCGTCAGTGCGCGCCGGCGAGGACCGGTTCGTGCCAGGCGTCGATCACGATCTGGTGCCGCTTCGGGCTCACCTTCGCCGCGCCGCTCGCGTAGTTCCGGTCGACCTGTGCCGCCTCTGCCGCGTTCGGTTTGGCATTGGTGCACGACGTACCGGGGCCGTGGCCGGACATCAGCTCCGAGCACGGTCCGCTGTAGTCGTCCGGCAGCCCGAGGATGTGCCCGGTTTCGTGCGCCGCGATCCGGGTCATGTCGTAGCCCTCATCGACCGCCTCCTGGCCCAGTTGCACCTGGCCTCTGCTGCCGCCCGGGACAATCGGACCGAGTGTCGTCTGGGGCCAGCCGCTGGTCGCCACGTAGACGAAGTTGGCCGAGCCGCGCGAGGTTGCCGGTTGCAGGTGGACGTTGTGGTCCGCCGCGTTCCAGTTGTTCACGCCCTGCGTGATCGCGTCCGCCCACTGTCCTGCTCCACTGGCGTCGTAGGTCAGAGTGACCACCGCCGCGGTCGCCCTCGGCGCGGGGTGCGCCGAAGCGGCACCGGATGTAACGCCCAGCGCGACCGGGACCAGTGCCGCCACGGCTGCCATTCGCTTGATCATGAGACTCGTTCCCCTCCCTGACGTCTGTTGCCCGTGAGCCACAAGGGCACCACGTCATCAGCAGGTGCCACAAGTACGCGGTGAGCAAAGGGAGTTGGGTGTGACCATCTCAGCGGTGATCATTTCTGCTGCGTTTCGTTGATCGCTGACGTCACGGCAGCCCTGCCGGATGACGTCCCAACAGGGTCCGGGCGGTTCCGTGGGGCGCCGTGTGACGGACGATGGGTACTGACGGTGGGGGCGGACATGAGGAGCGGCGCAGTGACAGACAGCGAATCCATCCCGGCGGAATCGGACCTCCGGTCGTCCGGTGGAGGGCCGGAGAGCGGCGCGGCAGGCGCGACGCGGCCCGGGGACGGGGCGGAGCCCGCGTCCGGGGACGGCAGCCCGCGTCCTCCGCGGTCCCTGCGTCGGCGGCTGGGCGGGGCCGTGGTTCTCCTCGTCCTCGTGATGCTGTTCTTCCTGCCCTGGTGGACGCTGTTCGCGTCCGGTGTCGACTGGCCGTTCCCGGTCTTCCTCGTCGGCACGGTCGTCTTCGCCGCCTGGCTGGTCTCCTTCCCCTTCCTCATGGCCGCGGGCCACGGGCGGCGAGGCTCCGACCGGGCGGCCCGCATCGCGGACAGCACCCTCGGGGTGATCTGGGTGCTGTTCACCTGGTCGGCGCTGGGCGGTCTGGTGCACCTCGTGCTGATGGGGCTGGGCGTCGGCGGCGCCGAGCGGGCCAGGAGCATTGCCGTGGCCGTCGCCGTGGTCTCCGCCGGACTGCTGGCGTGGGGACACCACGAAGCCATGCGCGTGCCCCGGGTGAAGCGGCTGGACGTCCACGTCCCCCGGCTCGGCGGCGGTCTGGACGGAACACGTGTCGTGGTGCTGGCCGACACCCACTTCGGGCCGATCGACCGGGCCCGCTGGTCGGCGCGGGTCGCCGAGGCTGTCAACGCGCTCGACGCGGACATCGTGGTCCACGCCGGTGACATCGCCGACGGCACCCCCGCCAAGCGCCGGGAGCAGTCAGCGCCGCTCGGGATGATCCGGTCACGGCTGGCGAAGGTCTACGTGACGGGGAACCACGAGTACTTCGGGGAAGCTCAAGGCTGGCTGGACCGCATGGCGGAACTGGGCTGGGAACCGCTGCACAACCGCCATGTCGTGGTGGAGCGCGGCGGTGACCTCCTCGTCCTGGCCGGTGTGGACGACGTGACCGCGGAGTCCTCCGGGCTGGCCGGACACCGTGCGAACCTGCTCGGTGCGCTGGCCGGGGCAGACCCGGAACGGCCGGTCCTGCTCGTCGCCCACCAGCCCAAGTACGTCGGCCAGGCCGCTGCGGCCGGTGTCGACCTCCAGGTCTCCGGGCACACGCACGGCGGCCAGATCTGGCCGTTCAACTTCCTCGTCCGGATCGATCAGCCGGTGGTGCAGGGTCTGAGCCGGCACGGCGAGCGCACGCAGCTCTACACCAGCCGGGGCGCCGGCTTCTGGGGGCCGCCCTTCCGGGTCTTCGCACCGAGCGAGATCACGCTGCTCACCTTGCGGCCGGGCGGCGACCTGGCCACGCCGGAGCGCACCGGAGACACGGCAGCGGACGGCACGGACTCCACGGCGGGCACGGGTGCCGATGAGACCGGTGTCGATGAGACCGGTGTCGATGACAGCTGACCGCAGGGCGACACCCCCCAGTGCGGCAGAGGCAGCCGGCGGGCGGCAGTCGGCAGTCGGCACCCGGGGCGAGTTCAGGCCACCCCGAGCGGTTCCGGACGCTGTTCGCGGGGAGTTGTCCGCGAACAGTTGTCCGCGAACTCCCCCGGAATTGTCCGTGATCGGTAACGGACGCATCCGTCGGCCCCCGCTCCTCGTCCCTCCAAGTGGTCGCAAGGTGGCCGGGATCGGCGAGGGACTGGGATTAAGGGGCGGACATGGCACTGCACGGCGGCGGGCGGGGCTGGTACGGCAAGGTGTTCGGGGCGGCTCTCGGGGTGACGATGCTCGCCGCCGGTGCCTCGGTGTGGACCGCGCAGGCCGGTTCCGCGGGCATCTCGTCACCGAAGGCGACCGCTCCGGCCATGCCGGGCAGTGATGTCAAGCAGGTCGAAACGTCCATCGCGCACTCCTCGGACGCGGGAACGCACGGCGTCAACATCACCATCGACGACGGCCCCGACCCCACGTGGACCCCTCAAGTGCTGGACCTTCTGCGGGAGTACGGGGTGAAAGCCACGTTCTGCATGATCGGGCCGGAGGCGCAGGCCCACCCGGACCTCGTGAAGAAGGTGGTCGCGGCCGGGCACCGGCTGTGCGACCACACGGTGTCGCACGACACCACCATGGACAAGAAGTCCGAGGCCTACCAGTCCCAGCAGATACTCGACGCCGAGCGCATGATCACCAAGGCCTCCGGGGGCGTACGGCCGATGTACTACCGGGCGCCCGGCGGGGCCTTCACCCCTTACAGCCGCAAGCTCGCCGCTTCCCGGGGCATGCGCCCGCTGGGCTGGAACGTGGACAGCAAGGACTTCGAGCGTCCGGGTACGGACGCCATCGTCGCCACGGTCGAGCAGGAACTGCCCAACGGACCGACGCTCCTCTTCCACGACGCGGGCGGTGACCGTTCCCAGACCGTCGAGGCCCTGCGCCGCCTCCTCCCCCACCTCAAGGAGCAGGGCTACTCCTTCGGCTTCCCGGTGCACTGAGGCTCAGCGGCGGTACGCGGCTGTCGCCGTCTCGGTGAAGGACCGGATCAACGGGTTGGCGTCACCTTTGTTCCACGCCACCACCACTCGGCTCGGCGTCATGTCGATCAGCGGCACCACCGCCAGCTCCGCGGACAGGTCGTGGCCGAGCGGGGCCAGGCCGACCGTGCCGTTCCACAGCACGGCCTGCACGCATTCCTGGACGGTGCGCACCACCGGGCCCTCGCGCACCGTGCCGCCGTTCCAGTAGGACTGCCAGACGGCGTCGGTCCCCTGCGGGAACTGGAACCAGCGGCGGTCGTTCAGGTCGGCCAGCCGTAGCCGGTCGCGGTGGGCCAGCGGATCGTCGGCGCGCAGGACCGCGCCGACCGGATCGGTCCGCAGCGCACCCACCGTCAGGGCAGTCTCGTCGAACGGCGCCCTGGTCAGGGCGACATCGACCAGCCCGGCCCGCAGCCCGCAGGTCGGGTCGGTCAGGTCGGTGTCGCGGATGCGGATGTCGATGCCGGGGTGGCGCCGGCGGTAGGCGGCCGCCAGCGCCGTCACTCCCGGGTCGGTGCCGTCCCCCAGGATGCCGACGGTGATGGCCGCGACGCCGGCTGCCGCACTGACGCGTACGCGTACGCGGTCGGCATGGCCGAGCAGGGCCCGCGCCTCGTCGAGCAGCACCGTGCCGACCGGGGTGAGATCGACGCCGGCGGGCGAGCGGGCGAACAGCAGGGCTCCGACTTCGGCCTCCAACTGCTTGATCGCTCTGCTCAGCGGCGGCTGACTCATATGCAGTCGGGTGGCGGCCCGGCCGAAGTGGAGTTCCTCGGCGACGGCCACGAAGTAGCGCAGGGTCCGTAGCTCCACGCTGCAACGATACCCACGAGGTATGGGCGTTGGGGGATGGGTCTTGGACAGCTGGGAGCCCCGGAGGTGCACTTGCGGACATGACCGAAGCAGCGAAGACCAGCGAGCCGCAGGACGGCCCTTCCGTATCAGTGGTGAGCCCCGGCGACGGCGAGACGATCGTCCTGGGCACCACGCGCATGCGCGTCCTTGAGGACGGCAGCCGCACCGAACACCGCCTCGCGATCGCCGAGTCCGTCCTCGCCCCGCACACCCAGGGGCCGCCGCAGCACCGCCACGCCCGACACGACGAGGGCTTCTACGTCCTTTCCGGCACCGTGCAGTTCACCGTCGGGGACGAGACCCACGACGCCACCGCGGGCACATTCGTGATGGTTCCGCCCGGCGCCCCGCACACCTTCGCCAACCCGGGCGACCAACCCGCAGTCATGCTCAGCATGTTCACCCCGGACCTGTACGTGCAGTACTTCCGGGACCTGCAGGGCGTACTCGCCGCCGGCCGGCCGCTGACGCCACAGGCCGGCATCGCCATGATGAGCCGCTACGCCACCAGGCCGGCCACCGACTTCACCTGAAGCCGGGCCAGAAGCCGGGCGGGCGGAACGACCCGGTTCTGGTTCTGGTCCGGGTTTTTCGAATTGTCCTGTACGACCGTTACGGTGCAGCTGTGACCCGTTCCCCGCTGCGCCCCCTTCTCTTCCTGGACATCGACGGGACGCTCATCCCCTTCGGCGCGACGCCGGAGCAGTACCCGGACGGCTACCCGACGTACCCGTACAAGCAGCGTGAAGTCGGCGCGCATCCCCTGCTGGCCAGGGTCGATCCCGCGCTCGGGCCCCGGCTGATGGGGCTGCCGTGCGAGCTGGTGTGGGCCACCACCTGGGAGGCCGAGGCCAACGAGTGCCTTGCGCCGCTGCTCGGCCTGGAGCAACTCCCCGTAGTCGCCTGGCGGGAGGCGTCCTACGAGGACGTGCGCCGCGGCCTCCACTGGAAGACCCGCACCCTTCTCGACTGGTCCGAAGGCCGCCCCTTCGCCTGGCTCGACGACGAGATCACCGACACCGACCGGGCCTGGGTGGCGGAACACCACCCCGCCCGCGCCCTCCTCCACCGCGTCGACCACCGTCACGGTCTCACCGATGCGGACTTCGCCGCTCTCGATGAGTGGCTGCGTGCGGGTTAGCCGTCCGTACGCCATCACCCCCGGGCCGCCGCCTCTGCCGTGAAGTGGAGGACCTCCGCGCCCCCAGATCTCCCGTATCCCTCACGCCCCCGTGCTCCCCTCCGCCTCCCCCGCCGGCGCCGCGAACTCCTCGGGCCTGCCCTTCTTCGGCAGCAGGAGCGTGATCGCCAGAAACGCGACCAGCAGGCACCCCTGGACCAGGAGGGCGTGGTGAAAGCCGGTGGTGAAGTCGCCCGATGTGGCGCGGGCGAAGAACACCGAGCCGAACACGGCCACACCGATCGAGCCACCGATCGACTGCACCGCCGACAGCACCCCGGACGCCGAACCGATCTCGTCGTCGTCGACCGCGGCAAGAATGAAGCTGAACAGTGCGGCAATGACCAGACCGGCACCGATGCCGCAGACGACCACGCCCGGCGCGATGTCCCAGATGGAGAACGTGCCGCCGATGTGCCCGAGTTCGTACCAGAGCAGCGCCGCGCCGCCCAGCTGCACCAGCGGGCCGATCTGTAGGACCGCCCGGCCGATCCGGTCGGCGAGTACGGCTCCGCTGACCGCGCCGCCGATCGCCGTACCCAGCGCCAGCGGCAGGTTGCCCAGACCTGCCTCTCCGGCCGTGAAGCGGTGGCCGATCTGGAGGAAGAGGGTCAGGACCAGCTGCACTCCGATCAACCCGCCGAGGAACAGCGCGATCCCGCCCAGCCCGACCGTGAAGGCCGGCTTGCGCAGCAGGGCAAAGGCGACGAGCGGCTCGCGTCCCTGCGCCGCCGTGCGTCGCTGCTGTACGGCGAAGAGCGCGAACCCTGCCACCGAAGCGGCCATGCAGAGCCATGTCCACAGGGGCCAGCCCGCGTCCTGGCCCTGGTTCAGGGGCAGGACGAGCAGGGCGCAGGCGAGGGCCACCAGAGCCGCGCCCGTACTGTCGACGAGCACGGCGCGGTCGCCCGGTTTCCTGGGAACGAACTTCGCGGCAACGACCAGGGCCACGAGGCCGATCGGCACGTTCACCAGGAACACCAGCCGCCAGCCGAGACCGAAGAAGTCTCCCTGGATGAGGCCACCGCCCAGCACCGGGCCGACGATGCCGCCGAGTCCGAGCACCGGGCCGAAGACCCCGAACACCTTGGTCAGTTCTGCCCCGGTGAAGTTCTCACGCAGCAGGCCGAGCCCCTGGGGCAGCAGCATCGCCCCGGCCGCCCCCTGGACGAGCCGGAACGCGATCAGGGTCCCGATGTTCGGCGCGGTCGCGCAGAGCAGTGAGGACGCGGTGAACGATCCCAGGCCGATCAGGAACATCCTGCGCCGCCCGTACCGGTCACCCAGCCGGCCGCCCAGCACCAGCCCTGCACCCAGCGTGAGCGCGTAGCCGCCGATCACCCACTGGAGGCCCACGGATGTCGCACCGAGCGACCTCTCCAGGTCCGGCCCGGCCACATTGACGATCGACGCGTCCAGCAGATCCATGATCTCCGCGACGAGCATCACCACCAGGATCAGCCACCGCCAACGGTAGGGAGCCGGTGGGGGCGGGGGCTCTGCCCGTGTCGTCGGGAGCGGTGTGGATGTCGGTGTCGGTGTCGGTGTCGGTGTCGGTGTCGGTGACAGCGGGCGGTCGGCCGGGGCCGGGGAAGCGCTCATTATGCCTCAGACTCTTGATTACCAATTTTATTAGCAATATCGAGAGTATCCTGTCCTCCATGGATGTCACATCGCCGGGCCCCGCCACCCCGGAAGCCGGACCCTTGACCAGTCCCGCAGCCGGTCCCGCAGCCGGCTCAACAGCCGGCGCGGAACGCAGCGGTGCCATCCGTGATCAGCTGCGGCTCCTGACGCTGACCCAGCAGCGATTCGAGCGGTACCTGAGCCGTCGGCTCCAGGTGGACCCGGCCGGACTCGCGGTGATGGACCATCTCGTCCATACCGGTCCGACCACCCCCACCGACCTCGCCCGCCGCCTGGACGCCTCGACCGCCGCGACGACGCTCGTGATCGACCGGCTCGCGGCCGGTGGGCATGTCACCCGGCAGCCCCACCCCACCGACCGCCGCAAGGTGATCATCACGCCCGCCGACCACTGGGAGGCGACGGCCTACGAGCACGTCGCGCCGCTCGTGCAGGGCGTCACCGCCGCCGCCGAAGCACTGGCACCCGAGGAGCAGGCCGTCGTGGCGGCCTTCCTGCAACGGATCGTCGGCGCCTACGACGAGGCGATCAGGCCCTGACCCACCGGTTCGACGGTTCGACGGGCGCTGAACAGCCAGGGGCCTACGGTGGAAACAACCCGTACCGCGCCTCACCCGCACCCGCACCCGCACCCGCACCCGGCGTAAGGAAGCGTCCGATGAACCCCTTGAGCCCCTTCGAAGAGTTCCGCGCCCTGCACCTGCCCACCGCCGAGGGGCCGCTCGTCCTGCCCAACGCCTGGGACCACGCCTCGGCTGCCGCACTCGCCGAGGCCGGGTTCCGCGCCATCGGGACGACCAGTCTCGGGGTCGCGGCAGCGGCGGGAAAGCCGGACGCGACCGGTGACGCCCGCGCGGAGACCGTGCAGCTCGCACTGGGGCTCGTCCGGATGGACGCCCTGATCAGCGTGGACATCGAAGGCGGCTTCAGCACCGACCCGGACGAAGTCGGGCAGCTCGCCGCCGAATTGGCGGACGCGGGCGTCGCCGGAGTCAACATCGAGGACGGACGGACCGACGGCACCCTCGCCGATCAGGACCGGCAGTGCGAGATCATCCGGGCTGTGAAGGACGCGGCACCCGAGCTCTTCGTGAACGCCCGTACGGACACCTACTGGCTCCCCGGGCACACGGAAGAGACCGCGCGCCGGGCGGATGCCTACCAACGCGCGGGCGCCGACGGCCTGTTCGTCCCGGGCCTCCAGGACGGACATGCCATCAGCGCACTGATCCGGGACCTCGCCGTACCGCTCAACATCCTGGTGTCGCCCGGCGGGCCCTCCGCCGAAGGGCTCGCCGCGCTGGGGGTACGCCGGATCAGCTGTGGTTCCCTGCTGTTCCGGGCGGCCCTGCACGCAGCGGTCAGCACGGCCAGGGCCGTTGCCGACAGCACGGCGCTCCCCGCCGGGACGTCCGGCATCCCTTCGTACGCTGCGGCGCAGGCCCTCTCGGAGCGATTCGGCGGCACCTGCACCTGAGGCGAACAACCGCAACCGGATGGGGGGCTGGCCCCACCTCGAAGAGGCCGGGCCACACCATCCCGCCCGGCACGCGAATCCGGGATCGTCGAGGTCATCAGGACGGCACGTCCCACCGCGATGATCCGAGGCCCATGATGAGCACCAGCACCCTTCCGCACACGGCGCAGACCCCAGCCGTCACTCCGGGCACAGCCAGCACCGGATTCTGGCGGGCGCCCTTCTCCTCCAGGACGTTCCGGGAGGTCGGGTACACCTTCACCTCGCTGCTGGTCGCCATCGTCGGATTCACTTTCGCGGTGGCGATGTTCTCGCTGAGCGCGGGACTGGCGGTGACGGTGATCGGGCTGCCGGTGGCCGCCGCCATGCTGGCCGGGGCACGGGGGCTCGGAACCGCCGAGCGGGGCCGGGCCCGTAGACAACTCGGCCTCGATGTCGCTGCTCCCGCCCCTGTCCGGCGCTCGCCGCACTCCGGCCGGTGGTCCGCGCTGACGGCCCGCCTGACGGACGCCGCGGGATGGAAGGCGCTGCTGTTCCAGATCCTCATGTTCCCGTGGCGGGTGGCGAGCTTCGTCCTCTCGCTGACCTTCCTGGTCACCGGCTGGGCAGTCGCGCTCTATCCGGCCTACCGGTGGGTCTTTCCGCGCTACGTGGGCTGGCCCGGCTATCCGTTGTACGACTACACGTCCAACGGTGTGCACCACCACTACTACCTCACGTCACCGCTCCAGATCGGCGCGTCCTCCCTGCTGGGCCTGGTGATCGTCTTCCTCACCCCGCAGCTCGTACGCGCCCTGACGAACGTCGACCGCGCGGCAGTCCGTGGCCTGCTCGGCAAGTAACGCGCCTCGGCAGGTAACGCTGCTCAGCAAGTGACACGCCTCGGCATGTGATGCTCCTCGCCAAGTGGCCCTACCAACACCCCTGTTCCCTCACAGCTGTCACGCGTCCTGTGGGTACCAGCGCAGTTCGACGGTGTTCCCGTCCGGGTCCCGCACGTACACCGACTGGGCGCGCCCCCGGGCGCCGAACCGCGCACCAGGACCGTCCACCACGGTGAATTCGGCCAACTCACCCGCGTCGATCGCCTGTTGCCAGTCGAGCGGCTCGACCACCAGACAGATGTGGTCGACATTGGCACCACCGGCCGCCGGACCCTGCCCGCCCTGGGCTGCCTGCCCGGCCCCAGGGCTCTCCGGCGCACGGACGATATCGATGATCGTCACAGGACTGACCCGCACGGACGGAAAGGGCGCTTCACCCGCACGCCACTCCTTCACCCGGACCGGTTCGAGACCGAGCAGGCCGGAGTAGAACTCAAGAGAGCGCTCGATATCGGCGACGTTGAGGACAAGGTGGTCGAAGCCGGTCACCCGCATGGAAACTCCCTCTCATGGCTCACCCTCATGGCTCGCCTCCTGAACTGCCCCATGAACTGCATCTCATGAACTCCGTCCCGCCCGGAGCGCACCCCCATTCCACCCAAATTCCACTCAACGTAACGCGCGTCAGGCAGGAGGATCAGTGACCGTTCCGCGCAACGCGATTGATCTCCGCGCTGTCCAGGACAGGTTCGCCCGCTCCCTGTTGCCCGGCGACCGCAATCATCGCGCGCGCCACGCTCTCGGTCGTGGTCACGTGATGGGGGATCACCCGCCGCAGCAGCGGATAGAGCCAGGAAATAGCCGCATACATCCATCGATAGGCCGGCGTTTTCGATACCCCGCCGCGCGATGACTGGATATACCCGGGCCGGAACATATATGCGTGAAAGGGCATCGCCCGGAGTTCGTTCTCCGTACGCCCCTTCACCCGAGCCCACATCGAGCGGCCGCGTTCCGTGCTGTCGGTGCCAGCGCCCGAGACATAGACGAAGGTCAGCCCTGGGTTGTCGGGCAGCGCCCGCGCCGCAGCGAGCGTGTAGTCGTAGGTGACGCGCCGGTACTCCTCCTCGCGCCTGCCGAGCGAGGAAATACCCAGACAGAAGAAGCAGGCATCGGCATCCTCGAAATCCGCGGCGAGCGACGAGAAATCCGCGAAGTCCTGGTGGACGACCTCCCGGAGTTTCGGATGCTGCACCCCGAGTGGGTTACGTACGACCGCGAGAACGCTCTCCACCCGCGCGTCGAGCAGACACTCACGCAAAACGCCCTGACCGACCATTCCGGATGCACCGAAGAGAATTACCTTCACGGTCGCGACGCTAACAGAAGTGGCAGCACTAACAGACCGCCGTTTCACTATGAGCGGGAAGGCGACCGCTTTCCCGCTCTCGTATGCTGACCGAGTCATGTCACCAGAGAGTTTCCTCCGGGCGCGCAGACCGGAGCAGAAGCAGCAGCGGCGCGAGACCATTCTCGCGGCCGCCCGCCGTCTTGCACTGGAACACGGAGTACGGCGCGTAACGCTCGGCAGCGTCGCCGATGCCGTGGGGCTCGCCAAGTCCAATGTCATCCGGTATTTCGGCACCCGCGAAGAGATCTTCCTGGTGCTCGCGGCAGAGGACTGGCAGGAGTGGCGGAGTGAGGTGGCCGCGCGGCTGGACGCGGGCGAGGAAGCCGTCGGCGCGCTCGCCGAGACCCTCGCCGAACGGCCGCTCTTCTGCGATCTGCTCAGCCAGACCGCGACGATCCTGGAACACAACATCTCGCTGGAAGCGGCCCGCATCTACAAGCACACCGTGCTCGCCGCCATCTCCTCGCTGAGCGCCCACGTGGCGCGGGCCCGCCCCGGGCTGACCGCACGCGAGTGCACCGATCTGGTGTCGACCGCCGGGGCCCTCGCCGGCACGCTCTACCCGATGGCCACCCCGCCGCCCGTACTGGCCGAGCTGTACGCCCAGGACCCACAACTCGCGGCCGTCCGGCCCGCACTGCTCCCGACGCTGCGGCGCACCCTGTCCGCACTGGCCGCCGGACTGCCCGCCGTGCGCTGACAGCCGCCGCCTGCACCCGAACGCCACACCGGCGTTCGTTGCGCGTGGTCACGCGGGAAAGATCCCGGATGACCCCGACACGCAGCAGCACGACACGCAGCAGCACGACACCCCGCACCGCCGGCGCCACCGCCACCGCCGTCTCTCGGGCGGCCCGCGGTTCTCTGGCGGCCCTGGCGGCCGTGGTCTCCCTGGCCCTGGTCCCGGCAGCCGCACCCGCCACCGCGGCGCCGTACCCCGTACGCCCCGATCCGGCCGCGCAGGCCGCGCAGTTGTCCCGGGAGCTGGTACGGGCCTCGTCCGCGCGGGGCGCCTACCGGCAACTGCAAAAGTTCCAGTCGCTCGCCGACGCACACCACTCCACGCGCGCCGCCGGGACGCCCGGCCACGAGGCGTCGGCCGAGTACGTCCACGACACCCTGCGGAAGGCCGGCTTCCGGGTCTCGTACCAGCCCTTCCCCATCACCTACACCGAGACCCGGGCCGAGAAGCTGGCCGTCGTCGCGCCCGCCCCGCGCGAACTGGCGGTCTCGGCGCTCACGTACACCAGGTCCACCCCGGTGGGCGGGATCACGGCCGCACTCGCCGCCGTACCGGTGGACGCCACCACGGGGTGCGAGCCGGCCGACTACGCAGCGGGGGCGTTCACCGGCAGGATCGCGCTGATCCGCCGCGGCGGCTGCACGTTCGCCCAGAAACAGAAGACGGCGGCCGGTGCGGGTGCGGTGGCCGCGCTCATCGCCAACAACACGCCCGGCACGCTGTCGGGCACCCTCGAATCCCCCAAGGGCGTGAAGATCCCCACCGGCGGCATCTCGCAGGCCGACGGCGCAGCACTGGCCGCCCGAGCCCAACGGGCCACCGCACGCCCGCAGACCAACCCACGCACCAAGGCCGGTCCCGGCCCCGCCCCGGCCCGCACCCCCCACACCCCCGCCGTGACCGTCAGGCTGGAGATCCGCCAGCTCCAGGAGCGGCGCACCACACGCAACGTCATCGCCGAGACCAGGGGCGGCGACCCGGCCCACACCGTGATGCTCGGCGCCCATCTGGACTCGGTCACGGCGGGACCCGGCATCAACGACGACGGCTCGGGCTCGGCCGGCCTCATCGAGGTCGCCCAGCAGCTCGCCCGAGCCCGCCAACAGCCCGCCAACAAGGTCCGGTTCGCCTGGTGGTCGGCGGAGGAGCTGGGGCTGCGCGGCTCCGAGGCGTACGTCAGGAACCTCACCGCCCCGCAGCGGAAACAGCTCGCGCTCTATCTGAACTTCGACATGATCGCCTCCCCGAACTACGCCCAGCTCGTCTACGACGGCGACAACTCGGACGCCAAGGGCGCCGGCGCGGGCCCGGCGGGGTCCGGCCGGCTGGAGAAGGGGATCACCGCCTTCCTGGACCGCAGACATGTGCCGCACGAGGGCACGGACTTCGACGGCCGCTCCGACTACGGCCCGTTCATCGCCGCGGGCATCCCGTCGGGCGGCACCTTCACCGGCGCGGAGGAGATCAAGACCGCCGCACAGGCCAAGAAGTTCGGCGGGAAGGCGGGGGTCGCGCTCGATGCCTGCTATCACCTGGCGTGCGACACCCTGAAGAACATCAACATGAAGGCGTTCGGCATCAACATCGCCGTCATGGCCGACGCCGTGGGGACGTACGCATCCGACGTGCGCTCACTGACACCGAGCACCGGACACCGGCACCGGGCGTCGAGCACCAGGCACCGGGCGTCGGGGATCGGCACCGGGCACCGCGCTCCTGAGAGCCGTTACCGAACGTCCGACCGGCCCCGTCAGGAACGAGTACATCGCGTGCAGGAACAGTGAAGGCCGGGTGCCCATCCGCAATCTTGGCCACAGGGTCACCGGAGGGGGTGGTTCCGATCCTGGTTCACTCCCGATTCACTCCCGATATGTCACCAGATAAGGGCTTTGGGCCGCGGTGCCACCGCCACACCGTGGCTGCGCCCGGAGGCGCTTCCCCGGTAGGCTTTCCGTGTGATCTTCAAGCGCATCGGAAGCGGACGCCCGTACCCCGACCACGGCAGGGAATCCACCCGCCAGTGGGCGGATGTAGCGCCGCGCCCGGTCCGGCTGGACCAGCTCGTGACCACCAAGGGCCAGCTGGACCTCGAAACGCTGCTCGCGGAGGACTCCACGTTCTACGGGGATCTCTTCGCGCACGTCGTGAAGTGGCAGGGCGACCTCTATCTGGAGGACGGGCTGCACCGGGCCGTGCGAGCCGCACTTCAGCAGCGGCAGGTCCTGCACGCCCGCGTCCTCGACATGGGCTGACGCATCGACGCGGACTGACGCCTCGACATGGGCTGACGACTCAACGCAGGCTGACGACTCACCGGCTCACAGCTCGCGCGGGGGTAGGGAATCCACCCTGGCCAGAGCCGTTTACTGGTCCTTTTGGGGCCATTTTCGCCCATCCGGCGGTCATCAGATGATCGTTCAGTTCGCATCGCTGCCCCACCGCACTACGCTGCGCTCATGAGCATGCTCACACCCCCCGGCATGGGCGGAAAGTACCGCATCACGGGCGACAAGTACCCGAGGATGCACCGCCCCCGACGGCGTGGCCGACTCGTCTTCGGGATCGTGGCCGCAGTCGTCGCCCTCGGCCTGGTCGGCTGGGGATCCCTGCAGCTCATCCACCTCTTCACCGGCGGCTCCCACAAGGTGTCGGCCGCGGGCCAGCAGCACGATTGCAAAGCCGGTTCCTCGCCCGCCGCCACCGCGCCGAAGGCACTGCCGAAGCCCGCGAAGATCAAGGTCAACGTCTACAACGCGACCCCGCGCGGCGGACTCGCCAAGTCCACAGCCGACGAGCTCAAGAAGCGCGGCTTCACCATCGGCAAGGTGGGCAACGCCCCGGCGGCCTTCGACAAGAAGATCCCCGGCACCGCGCTGCTGCTGGGCTCGGCCAAGACCCCGGACGCGTCGTTCTCCGTACTCGGTACGCAGGTCAAGGGCGCCACGCAGAAGACCGACACCCGGAAGACCAACGACGTCGACCTGATCATCGGCACCGGCTTCAAGGCCCTGGACACGAAGCAGGACGCCGCCAAGGCGCTGACCGTACTGGCCCATCCCCAGCCGGCACCCACCGGGAAGTGCTGACGTTCGCGGAGCAGCACCGCCGGCCCGCCCCCGAGCCGGGGACGGAGCCGAAGCCGGGGCCGGGGCCGGAGCCCCGGCGTCCTCCCCGCTCGGCTACTCGGCCGACCCGTACATCCGGTCACCCGCGTCGCCGAGCCCCGGCACGATGTAGCCCTGCTCGTTGAGCCGCTCGTCGACGGAGGCGGTGACCACCGTGACCGGGGTGCCCGCCAGCTCGCTCTCCATGACCTCGACGCCCTCGGGCGCGGCGAGGAGCACGACGGCCGTGACGTCGTCGGCGCCGCGCGCGATCAGCTCGCGGATCGCGGCGACCAGCGTGCCGCCGGTGGCCAGCATCGGGTCCAGGACGTACACCTGACGCCCCGAGAGGTCGTCGGGCATCCGCGACGCGTAGGTGGACGCCTTCAGCGTCTCCTCGTCACGGACCATGCCCAGGAAGCCCACTTCGGCGGTCGGCAGCAGCCGCACCATTCCTTCGAGCATGCCGAGCCCCGCCCGCAGGATCGGCACGACCAGGGGGCGCGGGTACGACAGCTTCACGCCGGTGGTCGCCGTCACCGGGGTGTCGATGCCGACCTGCTCGGTGCGCACATCGCGCGTGGCTTCGTACGCGAGCAGGGTGACCAGCTCGTCGGCGAGGCGCCGGAAGGTGGCGGAGTCGGTGCGCTTGTCGCGCAGCGTGGTGAGTTTGTGCGCCACCAGCGGGTGGTCGACGACGTGGATACGCATACGACAACCGTAACCGGGCCCCGGACCGGCCCGCGCTGGCATCAACACGCCGGTCGGGGGGAAGGTGGGCCGGTACGGAGGTGGTGTGGCCGATGCCCGAGTCCGAGCGGGAGTCCGAGCCGGCGAACGCGGCCCGCAGCAAGGCCGGCGACGAGCCGGCGAGCCGGTCCGCGTACGAGGCGGAGAACCGGCCGGAGTACACGCCCGCGTACGAGCCGGAGCACGCGCCCGCGTACGAGCCGGGCGCCGCGAGCGGGCCCGGCGGCGCGGGCGACACCGACGACCAGGAGAGTGCCGCCGACCGGCGGAGGCGCCGGGCGCAGTTTCTCCGTGAGCTGAACGAGGCCAAGGAACTGCGCGACCGTGTGCAGCCCAGGCGCGCCAAGGTCGCCAGGCTGCGACAGGCCATGCGTATGCGTACGTTCCGCTGGTAGCGGGCTACCAAGGTTTTACCGGCTGCGGGAAGCAACACGCAGACCTGAGCCCGAAGACCTCTCGCGAACGCCATGTTTCTGCCACGATTCCCACTGGGCGGCGCACAGCGCCCCCTTCGACAGGCACCCCTAAGACCAGTGGGAGAGTCACGGTGTACTTCGCCGCACTGCTCGCGCGCACCGAAGACGGGTGGGAAGCGAGCGACACGGAGCTCGACGATGTGGAAACCCTCAGTGATCTGACCGATCTCGCCCGGGAAGCCTCCGGGGACGAGGACACCGTCCTCGTCTTCATCGAACAGGAGGGCGCCTGGTTCGGCGTCGTCCGGGTCGACGGCGAGGACGATCCACGGATCTACGTCTCGGACGCCGCAGCCGCAAGCCGTTCCTCGTACGGAGAGATCCTGCTCACCGACGAGCTGATGGGCCGGGACCCGCAGGACCCGGACGCCCTGGAAGAACTTGTCGATCTCGACGGTACGGAGGACGGTGAGCTGGAGGAGGACGGGGACGACCCGGCCGACGAGAGCGAAGCCGTACCGCCGGGACCGCTCGGGGACATCACGATCCTCGCCGACCTCGGCGTGACGGAGAAGGAGCTCCTGACACTCGGCACCGACGCACTGGCAGACATCGCCGACGCACTGGGCGCCGCCGAGGTCCTGGAAACCGTCCGCTGACCTACCCCAGGTGCCCGACGGCCGGACACACCGCTGCCGGTACACGGCATCGGGCACACCACCGAACAGACGAGCAGATGACCGATCCCCTACGTGATCCCTGGGCCGCGCCGATGCGGCTGGCCCTGGCCGAGGCCGCGCAGGCGGCGGTGGCCGGCGATGTGCCGGTCGGCGCCGTCGTGCTGGCCCCGGACGGCACGCCGCTCGCGGCGGGCCACAACGAACGTGAGGCGACGGGCGACCCGACGGCACACGCCGAGATCCTGGCGGTCCGCCGGGCCGCAGCGTCGCTCGGCGAGTGGCGGCTGACCGGCTGCACGCTCGTCGTGACACTGGAGCCCTGCACGATGTGCGCGGGCGCGATCGTCCAGTCCCGGGTGGACCGGGTCGTCTTCGGCGCGCCCGACGAGAAGGCGGGAGCGGCGGGCTCGCTCTGGGACGTCGTACGGGACCGCAGGCTCAACCACCGCCCCGAAGTGATCGTCGGGGTGCTCGCGGAGGAGTGCGCGGACCAGCTGACGTCCTTCTTCCGCGACCGATGACGGCCCCGCCGGCCCCCTTCCCGAAGGCCGATTTCTGACCACGGCCGACCTTGGGCTAAGCTCTCTCTCGGTAGCGTGTCCGAGCGGCCGAAGGAGCTCGCCTCGAAAGCGAGTGTGGGGAAACTCACCGAGGGTTCAAATCCCTCCGCTACCGCTCTCACACCCTCCTGATCTGCGGAAACGTAGTCAGGGGGGTGTTTTGCGTGCGGCACGTCCCGCACCGCTGTGCGGCACCGGATCGCACCACTCCTGTTCGGGCAGGGCGCCGGGCCGGCTCAGCCCCGCGCTTCCCGCCCCGGGGCCTGCGGTCACGTATTCGGCGGGCCCGGATAAGGCGTCACTCATGCCGCAGCCGTGCGGGCTCTCCCGCCTGCACCTGCATTAAACCGGCTGATTTCGGACTCACTCAAGGGATTTCGGCCGTTTCTTGCGATCGCAACTACCCAAGGAATGGGCCTGATTACGCTGCGTTCGTGGGGCTGTTCCGACCGTACGAGCCCGGGAAGGGTGTGGTTCGCTGTGCCTGCGCCGCCGACGACGGCTGAGGAACGCCGGGGGAATCTCCGTGACGTCCTCGGCGGAGTGAAGCCCGGACACGCAACGGCCGCCGACGGCACATGCACCGCTCCGCGAACGTGCTGGTCACGGAGGTTCGTTCAAGCCCTGCCGCCCATCGCCTGCGCAGCCCGTGCTGCTGATCCCGCCCCCCGGCGCTGAGCGTTCAAGCCAAGGGTGCCCTGCGGCGCAGACCACGGCCGCGGCTTCTTCGCCCCTCCTTCTTCACCACTCGACAGGTCCCCATTCGTCGGGCTACGCCATGGAAGGGAGCCGGGAATTCCGCATTCCCGCAGAACCGACTCCCCCGCCATGGAGTCGACTGCGGTCCGTTCGAACCAACTTGACGGTAAATGCATTTACGTTCGAGTTGTCAATAAGGGTCATGAAAGGAATAAGAGTCCAGATGCCGCTCTCTTTCGAAGGCAACGGGAAGCTGTCGGCACAGCGCGAGCAATTTGCAGACTCGGGGTACATCGTCCTACCCGGCCTCATACCCCCATCGTTACAGGACCGGCTCACGCCCGAAGTGGACCGCTGGGTGGACGACGGACTGCGTTCACGTTCCATAGCGGCCTGTAGCGACCCCGGCCCCGGCCTCCCGCCGCCCGTGATGGAACTGGAGCTGCCCGCACACGGTGAACTCCTCACCCACGAGCCGCTGTTGCAGTTGATCGCGGAACTCATGGACACGCCGTTCGCCTTTCACCATCTGCACAGCGACCGGCACGGTCCCGGTATCCCCGGCAAACCGTGGCACCACGACTGCGAGTCGAACGACCTGGACGACCCCAAGCTGTTGATGGTGCACGCGCTGCACTACCTCGGGGGCCTCGACGGCACGATCGGCAGCCTCACGATCATGCCCGGCTCCCATCGCGAGCCCTGGAGCAAGTCCGCGCTCGCCCACCTCGGCACTGCCGAACTGCCCGGCGAGGTGGTGATCGACTCCTTGCCGCCCGGCTCGACCGTACTGGTCAACTCCGCCCTGGTACATGCCCGCAGACCCGCACCCAGCCCGCCCGGCACCGCGCCCCGCTACTTCGTCGACGCGTGTTACTGCCAGACCGGGGCGCGCTGGCGGCCGGTGAAGCCGTACTGGCGGCACATGCTCGCCACGGCCCGGGCCCTCGGCCTCGACGGCGGGCGGTGGCCCGAGCTGTTCGCGGAACGGCATTTCACCGAATACGCCCGGTCCGCGTGAGAAGGAGTGGCACTGATGGAGATCATGAGCCCGGTCACCTTCGACGCGGTACTCACCGCCTTCCGCCAGGACCATCCCGTGGCGCGCGACCACGGGAACAACACCAATCAGGACGCCGAAAATGTCCTGTTCCTGGCCGACAAGCTCTTCAGCACCTGGTCGAAGGCACGGCTGTCCCGCGCCGAATTCCGCGAAGTGATGCTGCCCTGGCACCTGAGTGAGGGCGGTGGGTTCGAACTCGTACCCCGCACCGGGCGGACGGTCGGCCGGGCCGCGGACCTGCTGCGCTCGCGTGCGGCGGAGCTGGCCGCCGCCAACCCCGACTGCACGGCGAAGATCACCCAGTTCCGCGACTCCCCCTTCACCTCCGTCTACCTGAGCACCAGCCCGGTGACGCACGACCACTACGCGGACCTCCCCACCGACGGAGGCCTCGTCCACCTCGACGGGCTGCACCGTCTGCTCGCCTGGGAACTGTCCGGGCGGCTGTCACTGACGGAAGGGCTGACCGTCTACATCGCCGGTGATCCCGCCCCGGGCGCCCCGGACTCCGTGAGCGGCAGCACACCGAACGCCACACCCGGAGGTCGACGAACATGACAGACGCGACGCGCTCCCCGAGTTCCCCGGGCCCTCTGAGTTCCCCGAGTCCTCTGAATCCTCTGAGTTCTCCGAGCTCCCTGCCCGAACTGCTCATGCACAACGCCCTGACCTATCCGGACCGGCCCGCCCTCAGCGACGGCACGCGCACCTTCGACCACCGCCGCCTCGACACCGTGGCCGGACATGTCGCGGCCCGCCTCACCGATCTGGGGACCGGCCGCGGCGACCGGGTGGCGCTGCTGGGTGCCCGGGACACCCGGGTGTGTGCGCTGTTGCACGGCATCCTGCGCTCGGGAGCCGCCGCCGTACTGGTCGATCCGGGGTGGAGCCCGGACGATGTACGCCGGAGGCTGGACGCCGTCGAGGTGCGCCAGGTCCTCACCTCGACCCCACGGCTGCGTGCCCCCGAGCCGTACCGCACCGAGTTCGTCGACGTCGACACTCTCGCCAAGACCGATCCCGCCGACCCGCCCGTCGTCCTCCCTCTGACACCCGACGACCTCGCCTACCTGTCCTTCACCTCGGGGTCGAGCGGGGAGCCGAAGGCCGTCGCGGTCACCCACGCCAACGCCGTGCACTACGCGCGGTCCCTGCGCGACCGGCTGGGGCTCACCGCTGCCGACGCGCCCTGCTTCGCCCACGTCACCACTCTCGCCGCCGACCTCGGTCACACCTCCTGGCTGCTCGCGCTGGCGACCGCCGGATCGGTGCATGTCGTCCCCGACGACCGGACACGCGACCCGGAGGCGTTCTGGCGCTCGCTGCGGGACGCCGGGGTGTCGGTGCTCAAGACCACCCCCTCGCACCTGACAGCGCTGCTGGCCGGCCGGCCGTCGCACGGCCCCGCCCTGGACACCCTCGTCCTCGGCGGCGAGGCACTGCCCCGGTCCCTCGCCGCGAGTCTCCTCCAGGACGGCGTCACCGCGCGGGTCGCCAACCACTACGGGCCGACCGAGACGACCGTCGGCGCCACCTGCTTCCTCGCGTCCAGCGTGGCCGAACTGCCCGCGGACGAAGCCACCGTGCCCATCGGCACCGCCATCGGCGAGGTCGGACTGCGGCTGGCGCCCGACCCGGCCGAGGGCGAACTCCACATCGGCGGAAAGGGTGTGAGTGCCGGGTACTTCGGGCGGCCGGCGGAGACCGCGCAGAGCTTCGTCACGTACCGGGGGCTGCGGGAGTACCGGACGGGCGATGTGTGCCGCCGCCGGCCGGACGGGAACCTCGTCTTCGTCGGCCGGTCCGACCGTCAGACCAAGGTCCGGGGCTTCCGTGTCGACCCCGCCGAGATCGAGCACGCCATCGAGGAGTTCCCCGGTGTCCGCCAGTGCGCGGTGATCGTGCGCGCCAACCCCGCGGGCAGCCAACTGGTGGCCGCCGTACGGCTGACCGGCCATCGCGACGAGGACGAGGCGCTCGCCGCGCTCCGCTCGCACCTGTGCGACCGGTTGCCCGACCACTCCGTCCCGCAGCCGATCCTCGCCGTCCCTGACCTTCCGTTCGGGGCGAACGGAAAGCTCGACCGCGACCGCCTGAGCAGTCTCGTGTCCGGCCTCATCCAGTCCCGGGCGCGCACGGCACACCCCGGACCGGCCACCCCGGCAGGAGACACCGACCGGGCCACGGCGTCGCTGGCGCACACCATCGCGAAGCTGTGGGCGGACGCGCTGGGCCTGCCCCTGGTCGACCAGCACGCCGACGTACTGGACCTGGGCGGCGACTCGATCCTCGCGATGCGCACCATCGCGGCTCTGCGCCGCCGCGGCCACCGCGTCGCTTTCGAGGATTTCTACGAGAACCCGACCCCCGCCCGGCTGGCAGCGGCGGCGGCCGGGTCCGCACGGTGTCTTCCGCGGCCGCGTTCCGACGCGACCGCCGAGCGGGGCCGGCTCGCTCCCGCGCAGAACTGGTTCTTCCGACAGCCCATCGACGCACCACGGCACTGGAACCAGTCCGTGCTGCTGCGGTGCCGGGTACGTGTGGACGCCGGAGCCCTGTCGGCGGCGGTCCGGGCCGTACTGCACCGCCATGCGGCGCTGCGCCGGACGCTCGGCCCCGGCGGTCCCGGGCGCACCAGGCCCGGGGACGACGTGGACGCGGTGAGCCACTCCCGGCTGCGGGCCACCGACTCCGTGCCCGAGACGGTCGGCGCGGTCTGCACCGAGCTGCACCGCAGCCTCGACCCCGAAGCCGGACGGCTGCTGAGGGTGCATCTGTTCTCCGGCGGGCCCGGCATGGACGACCGGCTCGCGCTGCTCGCCCACCACCTCGTCGTCGACGGGCTGTCGTGGCGCATCCTGCTCGACGACCTCGCCACCGCCTACCGGGCCGCGCTGTCCGGCCGGCCGGCCGCCCTCCCGCCGACCGCCGACTTCTACGCGTGGGCCGCCGCCACGCCCCCGACCACCGCCGTGCACCCGCCCGTCGCGCCCCGGCTTCCCGTGGACGAGGCCACCGGTGGTACCGAACCGGCAGCCCTCACCTGGTGTCTCGACGAGCGGGCGACCGGACGCCTCGTCGAGCGCCACGGGCGGGCCCAGCATCTCGAAGCGGTGCTGCTCTCGGCGTTCGCCGACGCCACGCTGGCCTGGAGCGGTCAGCGGAGGCTCGGGGTGGAGGTGGAGACCCACGGCCGGGAGACCGGCAGTGACGACGGGCAGTACCTGGAGACGGTGGGCTGGTTCACGGCCGTCAAGTGGCTGGCCATCGACGCGGCGCACGGCGCACGGCGGGTGCCCGATGTCGAGGACCTCGTCCGGCGGGCACCCCAGCTGCCGATGGACGTCGAAGGGGTACGCCCCGAGGCCGGGTTCAACTTCCTGGGCACGTTCCGGCTGCCCGAAGACCCGTCCCTGGGCTGGTCGGTGGCGGACGAGCAGGCCGGCGCGGCCCGCTGTCCCAGCGGCGACTCGCTCTACCGGCTCCGCCTCACCGCCCGGATCACCGACGGCAGGCTGGTGACCGATCTGGTGTACGCCTGGCCGCAGTTGGCCCACGACAGCGCGGAGCGGATCTTCACCGCCTTCTCCCACGCGGTGGCCGGTGCGGCGGGCACCGGCGCTCCCCCTCACGTCAGAGCGACGGTGTCCCCCTCCGGCCAACTGCTGCACCGGGGCGCCGAACCGTCCCGGGGCGGCTGGCGAGTGGTGCGCGAGCCGGCGCCCGTGCTGCTGACCGGGGCGACCGGCTATCTGGGCCGGCACCTGCTCACCGAACTGGCCGGGCGCGGCGCCCGGGTGACCTGTCTGGTGCGCGGGAGCAGCGACGCCGATGCGGCCCGGCGGCTCGGCGGCGCCGACGTGGTCGCCGGCGACATCACCCAGGAGGGCCTCGGCCTCTCTCCCGCCGGTCTCGCACAGGCCCGTACGGCCCGTGTCGTCGTGCACGCCGCCGCGGACGTCCGGCTGGTCGCGGCACCCGCCGAACTGGAGCGGACCAACAACGGCGCGGTGCGGCGGCTGCTCGACTGGGTCGACGCCCACGCTCCCGGGGCCCGGCTGCACCACATCTCCACGCTGGCCGTCGCGGGCAGCGTGGAGGGTCCCGTACGCCGGTTCAGCGAGGCGGATCTCCACATCGGCCAGAGCTTCCGGACCCCGTACGAGAAGGTGAAGTTCGGGGCGGAGGAGACCGTGCGTGCCTGGGCCGCGTCCGGCCGCCAGGCCTACATCCACCGCAGCGGCCACATCGCGGCGCACAGCGGGACCGGGGCCTTCCAGGACAACATCGCCGCCAACCGGATCTATCAGACCGTCCGCGGCTACGTACTGGCCGGTGCGGCGCCGAGCCGGCCGTCGACGACGTTCGAGTTCTCCCACGTGGACACCGTGGCGGAGGGGATCGCGGCGATCGCGACCTACCCGTACGCGGCACCGGGCGTCTACCACGTCGAGTCGCCGCACACCGTCACGCACGACGACCTGGTGACGTGGATGACCCGCCACGGCTATCCCGTCCGGCTGACGGACGACGCCACGTTCGCCACGGCGCTGGCCCGCGCCGAGCGGCACCATGCGGACATGGCCGGTATCGCCTCGGCCTGGTCACAGCTCGCCGACCGGAACGTCGTCGTCGACAGCGCGTGGACCAACGCGGTGCTCGACCGGCTCGGGGTGCGCTTCGCCGAGCCGACCGCCCGCTGGTGGTCGGCCGCACTGTCCTGGGCGGCCGGCGTCGGCTTCCTCCCGGCGGCCGCCGCCTCCCCCGACGGAACCGGGCCGCTCGCCGGAGCACCCTGTTCCTCCCCCGGCCGGCCCTGACCGCCGGCCCGCACCACCACCCTGCCCACCGACCCACCCCAGGAAGTGAAGCCATGACCCAGCTCTCCCCGGTCCTGAAGCAGGCCACCCCCGTGATCGCCACCCGTGGGGAGGGGATGTACCTCTACGACGCCGACGACCGGCGCTACCTCGACTTCACGGCCGGGGTCGGCGTGACCAGCACCGGGCACTGCCACCCCCGGGTCGTCGAAGCCGTGCGACGACAGGCGGGCCAACTGATCCACGGGCAGTACACGACCGTGCTGCACGACCAGTTGCTCACGCTGACGGAGCGGCTGGGCGAGGTGCTGCCCGCCGGCCTGGACTCGCTGTTCTATCTGAACTCGGGCAGCGAGGCGGTGGAGGCAGCACTGCGGCTCGCCCGGCAGGCCACCGGCAGGCAGAACGTGATCGTGTTCGACGGGTCCTTCCACGGGCGCACCATGGGCGCGGCGGCGATGAGTACCGCGGGCACCCGCTTCCGCGCCGGAATCGGACCGCTGATGCCGGGGGTCGCGGTGGCGCCCTTCCCGTACGCCTTCCGGCTCTCGATGAGTGATGAGGAGGCCGTCGAGCACGCGCTGCGCGGTCTCGACCATGTGCTGGCCACGGTCAGCGCACCCGCCGAAACCGCCGCGATGTTCATCGAACCGGTCCTGGGCGAGGGCGGTTTCGTGCCTGCCCCACCGAGCTTCCTGGCCGGGCTCCGGGAGCGTGCGGACCGGCACGGGATCCTGCTGGTGGCCGACGAGATCCAGTCCGGCTTCGGGCGGACCGGAGCGTTCTGGGCCCACCAGCACTCCCCCGGTCTCGTACCGGATGTGGTGATCACCGCCAAGGGCCTGGCCAGCGGCTTCCCGTTGTCCGCGATCGCCGCGTCCACCGAGCTGATGAGCCGGGCCTGGCCGGGATCGCAGGGCGGTACCTACGGCGGAAACGCCGTGGCCTGTGCCGCCGCGCTCGCCACTCTCGATGTCATCCGCGACGAGGGCCTGGTGGCGAACGCCGCCGAACAGGGACGCCTGCTGGCGGACGGCCTGCGCAGGACCGCCGCCGATGTCCCCGCCATCGCCGATGTCCGGGGCGCGGGCCTGATGCTGGGCAACGAGTTCTGCCGGCCCGACGGCTCCCCCGACGCCGCGACGGCCCAGCGCGTCCAGCGTGCCGCCGCCGATCTCGGACTGCTGCTGCTCACCTGCGGGGTCCACAGCAATGTCGTACGGATGCTTCCGGCGCTGGTCGTCACGGGCGCGCAGATCGGCGAGGCGCTCGGGCTGTGGGACAAGGCCGTCGCCACGGCCACCCGGTGAACGCCCCCACGACTCCCGGAAGGACTGATCACGTCATGACCAACACCGCGACCGGCAGCACCGGCTGGACCAGCGAGTACCTGGAGTCCGCACGCGACGTGTGGTCCTTGTCGATCAGCGACGAGGACCGCCGGCTGCTGTGGACCGACTCGCTGGCCCGGCGCTGGGGTGAGGGCGAGGCGGCCTGCGCGACGACGCGCTCGTTCATCCGGGAGAGCCTGGACGCCGTGGGCTTCGCACGGATCCAGAACCTCATGTCCCCGGACGCGAACGACGCCGACCTCATCACCGGCCTGTCGTTCGTCCTGGACGAGGTGGGCGGGGCCGTACCGCAGAACGCCGATGGCGACCTGTGGACGATTCTGCGTGACCGCGACGGCGACGGTGCCACTGAGCTCGGCTTCCACTGCGACACCTGCGACGTGCTCGTCCTGCTGTGCCTCCAGCCGGCCGCTGACGGCGGCGGCAACACCAAGCTGGCCAGTGCGCGGCTCGTCCACGACATCATCCAGCGGGAAAGGCCGGACGTACTGGCCCTGCTCAAGGAGGAGTGGACGTTCGACCGGACCGGGCGCGCGGGCCGGCAGATCCTCGTCACCCCCATCCTGTTCACGCAGGACGACGGGACCGTCGGCTGCTACTACCAGACCCGGACGGTACGGGCGTCCGCGAACCTCGACGCCCGCCGGCTCGAAGCCCTCGACTACCTGGACGAGGTGCTCTACCGCCCGGAGATCGCCTTCGGGCTGCGGCTGGCCGCGGGCGATCTGCTGATGATCCGCAACAGCCGCGTGCTGCACGGCCGTTCGCCCTACATCGACGTACCGGGCCCGCCGGCCCGCCGGATCCTGCGCGCCTGGATGAACGAGCGGTGACCGGCCACGGCAAGATCGGTGTCGTCACCGGTGGCGGCAGCGGCCTCGGACGGGCCGCCGCGCTGGCTCTGCTGGACCAGGGGTGGTCGCTCGCGCTGGCCGGCCGGCGTGAGGAAGCGCTCGAAGAGACCGTCGAACTGTCGGGCGCCGGCCCGGACCGGGTGATCTCCGTGCCCACCGACATCAGCAGCCCGACCGCTGTCGCGGCGCTCTTCGGGACGGTACGCAGCCACTTCGGCCGACTGGACCTGCTGTTCAACAACGCGGGCGCGGCCGTACCGCGCAGGCCGGTCACGGAGGTGCCGTTCGAGGACTGGAGCCGGGTGATGGACACCACCGTCACCGGAACGTTCCTGTGCGCGCAGGAGGCGTTCCGCGTCATGCGCGACCAGACCCCACAAGGCGGTCGCATCATCAACAACGGTGCGCCGTCCGCCCATTCACCCCGCCCCAACGCCATCGCCTACACCACTGCCAAGCACGCGGTGCTCGGTCTGACCAGAGCCCTGTCGCTGGACGGCCGCCCCTACACCATCTCCTGCGGGCAGATCGACGTGGGCAACGTGGCCCCGGTGGACGGCAGTCCACAGCCGCCCGCGATGCAGGCCGACGGAACGATGGCGGTGGAGGCCACCGTCCCCGTGGCGCGCTTCACCGAGGCGCTGCTGCTGATGGCATCGATGCCGCTGGACACCAATGTGCAGTTCCTCACGGTCCTGCCCACGACGATGCCCTACATCGGCCGGGGGTGACGCGATGCTGATCAGCGCACGTTCCTTCGACGAGTACCGGGCGATGTTCGCGCTCTCGGACGACGACCTCGCCCTGCGCATCCTGGACTGCCCGGGCGGGGCGGCGAGCTTCACGGCCGAGGCGGGGGAGCGGGGCGCCGACGTCGTCGCGGTCGACCCGCAGTACGGTCCGCTCCGTCACCAGCTGGGGAAACTGGCCCAGCGGGAGATCGAGCACAAGCATCAGTACGTGACGGACCACGCGTCGGGTTTCGTGTGGGACTGGTTCGGCGACGCCGAGCGGTACACACAGCTGCGGACCCGGTCGGCACGCGCCTTCGCCACCGATATCGCGGCCCGTCCGGACCGCTACGTCGAAGGCGCACTGCCCCGGCTTCCCTTCCCCGACCGCTCCTTCGACCTCGTACTCAGCTCGCACCTGCTGTTCTCCTACGGGGCGCAGCTGAGCGAGGAATTCCACCTGAGCGCGCTGCTCGAACTGGTCCGGGTGGCCCGCCGGGAGGTGCGGCTCTTCCCCGTGGTGCTGCACACCAGCGACCGCCGCTATGCGGCGTTGGACCGGCTGCGCGGCGCGCTCGACGACCGGGGGGTGCCGTCGCGGCTCAGCCGGGTCGATTACGAGTTCCAGCCGGGCGGCAACGAGAGCCTCGTCCTCGACTGCGCCGATCACTGCCCGTTGCCCACGGCCAGGCCCGGCGCCGATGCCCATGACCCGGTGCGCTGGCGACACCTCGATGCGGCGGGCGAACCCCACCTGTCCGCACCCCGCGCCACACCCCCGGGCCACGAGCCGCCCTCGTCCCCGGCGCCCGGTGGACACCGGGGGGAGGCCTCACCCTGAACCACGGATACCGGCGGCCGGCGGCGCCTTCCGGGATCGGCGCCCCGCTCGCCCGGTGACCGCACAGCAGGAAATGTCCCGTCATATCTCCGTCGTGTGTCACGGGCCGCGCACTCCCGTGTCACAGGAGTGTCTTGGTCGGCCCATCCCCTGAACCCGGTCGGTGCCATCCGTATCGGAGTAGGAAGAACGGCCTGCCTGGCAGGGAACTTCGAGCCTTCCAACCTACGGAGCAGCAGATGCGCATTCAGAAGATCTCGGTCCTCACCCTCGTCGCCGTGGCCGCCGGGCTCTCGCTCACGGCCTGCGACAAGGGCAGCGACAGCGCCGGCGCTCCCGCCGGTTCGAGTTCCACCAGCTCCGGCAGCCAGGCCGGCTCGACCAAGACCGACTCCGCCGCCAGCGGGACGGGGACCAACGTCTCCAGCAAGGCCGGCTCCGGCGCGCAGCCGGGAACCGCGCACATCCCGAGCGCCTGCCGGACCGCGAACCTGGGGTTCACCGTCTCGGGTGGCATGGCGGAGGGCCAGCTGATCGTCAACCTCAAGAACACCGGCGCCGCCGTCTGCACGATGCACGGCTTCCCGGGTGTGGACCTCAAGGGCCGCGACGGCACCATCAGCGCCACCCGCACCGATCTCACCGCGCACACGGTCAGTGTGGCGCCCGGCCAGGAGACCCGCTTCACCCTGAACTACCCGCCGAACAACTCCGGCGGCTCCGGCGTCACGTTCACCCGCCTGGTGGTCACGCCGCCCAACGAGACCCACTCGCACACCATCGCCCAGAACATCAACATCCCCGCCAGCCAGTCCGCCCCCGCCATCACCGTCAACCCTGTCGGTTCGGGAAAATAACCGCCGCCGCCCGGACTCGGCTCCCCCGCGGCGCGGCGCGGCCCCATCGCGTACGGCCCCACCGCGCACATCCCCGGGCGGACGGAACCGCACACACCTGGTGGGGAGCCGTATGCCGCGGGCGGGTCCCTCCCGCATGCCGTGAGTGGGTGCGGCTCGTATGTCACGGGCGGGTGCGGCCGGTATGCCGCGAGTGGATGCTGCCATGACAGACGCTCCGGCCAACAGCGCTCCGCCCATCGGCCCTTGATCCCTGGGCGCCCCGTCCGGTTAGACTCTCGCGACTGCTCAGGGACCTCAGGGGAAGCAGGGCCGAACGGTGCCAGTGAAGAAGATCATTCTCTATATAGCAGTCGTTTTTGTGCTGTACACGATCATTACTTCGCCGGCCAGGTCCGCCGACCTCGTACAGGTAGGGTTCGAAGGGGTCTCCAACGCCGCGAAAAGTGTCGGTAAGTTCATGACCGAACTGGTGAGCTGAGCCCGTACATTCGTTCCATAAGGAGTGTCCCTTGATCCGCCACCTGGTCCTCTTCAAGCTCAACGAGGGCGTCTCACGTGACGAGCCCCGGGTCGTCGCCGGCGCCGAAGCGTTCGCGGAGCTCGGCGGGCTGATCCCGGAGACGGAGTTCTGGGAGTGCGCCTGGAACATCAGCGACCGGCCCATCGCCTACGACTTCGCGATCAACTCGGCCGTCCAGGACGCCGACGCACTGAAGCGCTACCTTGAGCACCCCGCCCACCAGGCGGCCGTCGGGCAGTGGAGCGAGTTCGCCACCTGGGTGATCGCCGACTACCCCTTCTGAACCAATCCCCGCACCACCCCTGAGCCCCCGCCCGAGCCGTTCGGGCGTACGGCCCTCCATCATTTCTGATGGGGGGCTTTCTGTCGTTTAGACCGGTTTAGAGCCCATTTTAACGTCAACACGACGTTATGAGGTGCTTGCACACAGTGCACATGTCTTGTGATGCTATGACCGCTTTTGACGGATGAGTTGACCAAAAAGTCGACGACAAAGGGGTGGCGTGACCGTGCCGGCCAGTACTGCGCCTGAAGTACCGCCCCAGACCGCCCTGTCCCAGACCAGCCAGACGCAGACCAGCCAGCCCCAGAACGGTCAAGCCCAGAGCGATCAAGCCCAGAACGGCCAAGCCCGGACCAGTCAAGCCCAGACCAGTCAGCCCCAGGCCGGCCAGGCGCCGGTCGAGGAGAGTCCGCCGCCCGCCAAGACCCGCGGTGCGGACACCCGGGCGCTGACCCAGGTACTGTTCGCCCAGCTCAAGGGGGTCGAGCCGGGCAGCGCCGAGCACACCAGGGTGCGCGCGGCACTGATCGAGGCGAATCTGCCGCTGGTCCGGTACGCCGCCGCCCGGTTCCGCAGCCGCAACGAGCCGATGGAGGACGTCGTCCAGGTCGGCACGATCGGGCTCATCAACGCCATCGACCGGTTCGATCCGGAGCGCGGGGTGCAGTTCCCGACCTTCGCGATGCCGACCGTCGTCGGCGAGATCAAGCGCTACTTCCGCGACAACGTACGGACCGTCCACGTCCCCCGGCGGCTGCACGAGCTCTGGGTGCAGGTCACCGGGGCCACCGAGGACCTCACGACGATGCACGGCCGGTCCCCCACGACGGCGGAGATCGCCGAGCGGCTGCGCATCAGCGAGGAGGACGTCCTGTCCTGCATCGAGGCGGGCCGCTCGTACCACGCACAGTCGCTGGAGGCCGCCCAGGAGGGCGACGGGCTGCCGGGACTGCTCGACCGCCTCGGTTACGAGGACCCGGCACTGGCCGGAGTCGAACACCGCGACCTGGTCCGGCATCTGCTCGTCCAGCTGCCCGAGCGGGAGCAGCGGATCCTGATGCTGCGCTACTACAGCAATCTGACGCAGTCACAGATCAGCCAGGAGCTGGGCGTCTCCCAGATGCACGTATCAAGACTGCTGGCCAGAAGCTTCGCCCGGCTCCGATCCGCAAACCGGATCGAGGCGTAACCGGTACGGGTGACCCTCGCCCGAAGAAGAAATGCCCCACACCCCCTCTTTCCGGCGCACATTTGTCGACTTGGCGCTACAGCGCGTTGCCGACATGTGACATTCTGCTGGAACCGCGTTTGCCGCAGTCCGCCCTCCGGTATTCAGGTGGAGGCTGCGTTCCTCCGACGGGAGCGTCCGCCGTGACCGTCCGCGACCTCAAGGGGGTGGCATGTCCGCAGAACAGGGCAGCTCGAAGGTGCTCACGAAAGACGCACCGGAGACACTCAGCTCCGAATTGCCGAGCTCAGGCGCCATCGACACCCGCACTCTGTCCCGCTCCCTCTTCCTGCGGCTCGCCGTGCTGGCCTCCCAGGAACCGGACAGCCCGGAGCGCACGTACGTACGCGACACACTGATCGAGCTCAACCTGCCGCTGGTGCGTTACGCGGCGGCCAGGTTCCGCAGCCGCAACGAGCCGATGGAGGACATCGTCCAGGTCGGCACGATCGGCCTGATCAAGGCGATCGACCGGTTCGACTGCGAACGCGGCGTCGAATTCCCGACGTTCGCGATGCCGACCATCGTCGGTGAGATCAAGCGCTTCTTCCGTGACACCTCCTGGTCGGTACGGGTACCGCGCCGCCTCCAGGAGCTGCGGCTCGCGCTGACCAAGGCCAGTGACGAGCTGGCCCAGAAGCTCGACCGCTCACCGACCGTTCCCGAACTCGCCCTGGCGCTGGGCGTATCGGAGGAGGACGTGGTCGACGGGCTCGCGGTGGGCAACGCGTACACCGCGTCCTCGCTCGACTCGCCCTCGCCCGAGGACGACGGCGGCGAGGGGTCGCTCGCGGACCGTCTCGGCTACGACGACACGGCACTTGAGGGAGTCGAGTACCGGGAGTCCCTGAAGCCCCTGCTGGCCAAACTGCCCCCGCGGGAACGGCAGATCATCATGCTGCGGTTCTTCGCCAACATGACCCAGTCACAGATCGGCGAGGAGGTCGGCATCTCTCAGATGCATGTCTCCCGGCTGCTCACGCGGACGCTGGCGCAGCTGCGCGAGGGCTTGATCGGGGAGTAGGCGGAAGCCGGCGGGAACAGACAGGACGGGCGGGGCCCGGCGTCCACGGGCTCCTCCGGTTCTTCCACGCCCGCCGGGTTCCTAATTGACGGTCCGTCAGACACACTGGCGCGATGCGACGCCAGCACGCGGCCATCGCCGCCACCGCAACGGCCCTCTGCCTGGGCGGCCTGGTGGCCGCCTGCGCGGGCGGCACCGCACACCACGGCTACGCCGCCGTCGGCGCCGCGGGCGCCGGGCAGACGCTCACCACACCCGTACCGCCCTCCGGGAAAGTCACCCTGACGCCCCTGGACGGGCCGAGAGCAGCCGCGGGGCACGGTACGGGGAAGACACCCGGACCCGGCGGCTCCGGGGCCTCAGAGGGCGCACAGGGCTCCTCCGCGGTCGGCGGAGCCAACTCCGGGCACCAGTCGCCGAATACGGCAGGCGGCACAGGGGCCCCAGGCGGCACGGGAGCTTCAGGCACCTCGCCAACACCTGGCGGACCGGGCGGATCAGCCACCCCTGGCGCACCCGGCCGCACCGGCGGCGGCAGCACGTCCTCCCCGCCCGGGTCCGGCTCCGGAAGCGGCACTTCGGGGGGATCCGACGGCGGTTCCGGCAGCACCTCGCCCGCCCCGACGGACGGCCCCGCCGTACTCAAGGTCGGCGCCCCCGACCGCGCGGCGACGGACAAGCGCTGGTGCGAGAAAGTGACCGTGCGCTTCAGCAACACCGGTGGTTCACCGGTCGCTTCGGGCACGGTCACTTTCTCGACGCACATCATCGGCGGGCTCGGAGTGGACTGGGCGACCCGGACGTCGACCCAGCCGCTGCCGGGGCCGATCGCCGCCGGTGCGGACAGGTCGAAGACGTACACCGTGTGCGTGGACGACTGGCGGGTGCCGCTGGGGATGCACATAGAGACCCGGAAGGTCTCCGTCAGCTGGAAGTGATCCCGGTGGAACCGACTGCGGCGCACGCGGCCCCGTACGGGACCGCTGCCGGGCAAGTGGCCCCGTACGGACCGGAGTCCGGACGCGCCGGGGCCCGCTGCGGAGCAGGAAACGGGACCAGGGTCAGCCCAGCGCGAGGAACGCGACAGCGGCCAGCACCACGATCACGGCGATGACCCCGGCGATCACGCCGATCCTCGGGCCCGACTGCTGCTGCGGAGCGGCCGCGGGCCGGGCGGCGCCCTGCGGTGCGCCCTCGTCGACAAAGGCGCGGAACATCTGAGTGCTGCCCGCGGGGTCGTGGTTGCCCTCGGGGCCTTGGGGCGCTTGGGGGTTGTGTGCCATGAGGCAGGACCCTAGCGAACCCTGCGGTTCCGCCCAACCCCCGGGCGAAGGGCGACACCTTTCGAACACCCTTCCGTCACCTCATTGACCTCACACTTGCAAACACTTTGCCTTTCCTTTGCCTTTCCTGGTTCCATTTAACTTGCCTGCAGCAACCAACGGCTTTAATGTTGCCTGGAGCAACAACATAGAGTGCTCACAGGAAGCCCACAGGGAGGTGTCCGTGGCAGCGCAGAGTCAGTACGAAGAACTGGCCAGGCAGCTGAGTGCCATCGGCGCCGTCCAGCGCGGCCTCTCCCGCATCCTTCCGCCGGAATGCCCGACCGGATCGGCCGCCGCGCTGTCCCTGCTGGGCCGGCACGGCGAGATGCGGATGAGCAGACTCGCCGAACTGCTCGCCGTAGACATGTCGGTGACCAGCCGGCATGTGGCCCACGTCGCGGAGCGCGGCTGGATCGAGCGGTCTCCGGACCCCGCCGACAAGCGCTCCCGCATCCTGCGGCTCACCCCCGCGGGCAACGACATGCTCGGCGTCCTCGCCGAGCGGTACATCGACTCTCTCGCTCGCACTCTCAGCGACTGGTCCGACGACGAGGTCGGACATCTCAACGTGCTCCTGGAACGCCTGCGCGCCAGCTTCGGCGACTGCCGGGCCTGGGCCGGACACCACGAATAAATCACCACAGACCTGCGTATCACTCGCGTATCACCGCGTAAGTAGAGACAGAGGAATGCCATGGCTACGACCACACCAGCCGGTGTGCGGGGCGGCCACGCCAAGCACGGGGGCGGTCCCGCCTCCCACGGGGGGAATCCCGCCCCCGACGGCAGTGCGCCGATGACACACCGGCAGATCATGGAGGCCCTGTCGGGCCTGCTGCTCGGTATGTTCGTCGCGATCCTGTCGTCGACGATCGTCACCAACGCGCTGCCGAAGATCGTCTCCGATCTGCACGGCAGCCAGTCCTCGTACACCTGGGTCGTGACCGCGTCCCTGCTGGCGATGACGGCGACCACCCCGCTCTGGGGCAAGCTCTCCGACCTGTTCAGCAAGAAGCTGCTCGTCCAGATAGCCCTGATCATCTACGTCCTGGGCTCGGCCGCCGCCGGGCTCTCGCAGAACTCGTCGACGCTGATCATCTTCCGCGTCGTCCAGGGCATCGGCGTCGGCGGTCTCTCCGCACTCGCGCAGATCGTCATGGCCGCGATGATCTCCCCCCGTGAGCGGGGCCGGTACAGCGGTTACCTCGGCGCCACCTTCGCGGTCGCGACCGTCGCGGGGCCGCTCCTCGGCGGTGTCATCACGGACACCAGCTGGCTCGGCTGGCGCTGGTGCTTCTACGTCGGTGTGCCCTTCGCGATCATCGCGCTGATCGTTCTGCAGAAGACCCTGAAGCTTCCCGTCATCAAGCGCGAGGTCAAGGTCGACTGGGGCGGCGCGTTCTTCATCGCCGCCGCCGTGTCGCTGCTGATGGTCTGGATCACCTTCGCCGGTGACAAGTACGACTGGATGTCCTGGCAGACGGCCGCCATGGTCGGCGGCTCGGTCGTCCTGGGACTGCTCTTCATGCTCGTCGAGTCCAAGGCGAGCGAGCCGATCATCCCGCTGCGGCTCTTCCGCAACCCGACGATCACCCTCGCCTCCATCGGCTCGCTGTTCGTCGGTGTCGCGATGTTCTCCGGCACCGTCTTCTTCAGCCAGTACTTCCAGCTGGCGCGCGGCCAGTCGCCGACGATGTCGGGTGTGATGACGATCCCGATGATCGGTGGTCTGTTCATCTCGTCGACCGTCTCGGGGCAGTTCATCACCCGGACGGGCAAGTGGAAGATCTGGCTGGTCAGCGGTGGTGTGCTGGTGACCGCCGGGCTCGGCCTGCTCTCCACCATCCGGTACGACACCACGTACTGGCACATGGCGGTCTTCATGGCCCTGATGGGTCTCGGCATCGGCATGATGATGCAGAACCTGGTGCTCTGCACGCAGAACCAGGTCTCCCAGAAGGACCTCGGCTCGGCGTCCTCCACCGTCTCGTTCTTCCGCTCCCTCGGCGGTGCGGTCGGCGTCTCGGCGCTGGGCGCGGTGCTCGCCAACCGGGTCACCCACTTCGTCACCGACGGGCTCCACGACCTCGGCCCGAAGGGCGCGGCGCTGGCCGGAAAGGGCATGTCCGACGGATCGGTTCCCGACATCGGTGCCCTGCCGCAGCCGCTGCGCACCATCATGGAAAGCGCGTACGGCCACGGCGTCGCCAACGTCTTCCTGTACGCCGCCGCCTGCGCACTGCTCGCGTTCCTGGTGACGCTCTTCATCAAGGAGGTACCTCTGCGTACCCGCGCCGTGGGCGCACCCGACCAGGAGGCACCCGCCGCAGCCGTCCCGGCAGCGGTGGCGGAGACTGTCCCTGTCAACGCCGTTCCGGCCGGCACTCTGCCGGCCCCCGCCACTCCGTACGGAAGTGGCCCGACCACTGAGGAGACGATGCCGATGCAGCCCGCCCCCACCCCAGGTATCACGATCCACGGTGTCGTCAGGGGCGCCGAGGGCGCACCGGTCGGCCAGGCGGCCGTCACGCTGATCTCGCTGGCCGGGCGCCAGCTGGGCCGCGCGATGGCGCAGGGCGACGGGGCTTACGCGGTGGACGCGCCGAGCTCCGGCTCGTACGTCCTGATCGCGTCCGCCGACGGCTTCCAGCCGCAGGCCTCCACCGTGTCCGTCGGGGACGAGGCGCTGTCGTACGACATCCTCCTCTCCGGTACGAGCGGTCTCGCAGGATCCGTGCGGTCCGCCGACGGCGGCAAGGCCGTCGAGGGCGCGATGGTCGTCGTCACCGATGTGCGCGGCGACGTGCTGGCCACCGGCACGTCCGGTGCGCAGGGCGAGTTCACCTTCAGCGAGATGATCCCCGGTTCGGTGACCGTCGCGGTGAACGCGACCGGCTTCCGGCCGATGGCCCTGCCGGTCGACGTCGGCGGCCAGGGTGTGACCCGTGTCGAGGTCACGCTGGAGTCCGGTTCGCTGGTCCAGGGTGTCGTACGCGGTGGAGCCGACCGGCGCCCGCTGCCCGACGCCCGGGTGACGCTCGTGGACGCCGCGGGCAACGTTGTCGCCACGGCGACCACCGGGACCGACGGAGCCTACGGTTTCGCCGACCTCAACTCCGGCGAGTACACGGTCATCGCGACGGGTTACCCGCCGGTGGCGGGCTCGTTGACCGTCGCGGGAAGCGGCATCGACGGACACGACATCCAACTGGCCCACCCGGGCGAGTAGTCCAGGCTGCCCCAGCGGATGCGGGGCGCGGAGGGGCCCGGCAGGACCGGCCCCCCTCCAAGCCCCGGACGTGGTGGTGGCGGGCAGGGGACGGCCCGCCACCACCGCCCGGGGCCCACTTTTTTGAAGGAGAGAGAACGGGAATGGGACTTCGCGCACAGGTACGGACGCGCGACGGCTGGGCGGTCCAGCACGCCGTGGTGACCGTGACCGACATGACCGGTGCCCAGGTACTGCGGGCGCAGGTGGGCGAGGACGGCACGGTGAGCGCCGACGCGGCTCTGGCCCCCGGCCCGCACACCGTGATCGTGACGGCCGTCGGCTACGCGCCCGCCGCGTCCACGGCCTTCGTCACGGCGAGCGGCCGTGCCGATGTCGGCACGGTGGTACTGGCCAGGCAGGGCGGCGTGGAACTCCCGCCGCCCGGCACCTGGACGCTGGACCCGGCACACTCGTCGGTGGGCGCGGTCGCCCAGCACCTGGGCATCTCCAGCGTGCACGGCCGGTTCACGGAGTTCGTGGGCCGCATCGAGATCGCCGAGGACGTCGAGAAGTCGCGGGTCGAGGCGGTCATCGCCACGGCCTCGATCGACACGGGCAACGGCATGCGCGACGGCCATCTGAAGTCCGCGGACTTCCTGGACGTCGAGAGCTACCCGCAGATCACCTACAGCAGCACCGGGATCACCCCCGCGGGCCCGGACCGCTGGACGGTCCACGGCGAACTCCAGCTGCACGGCGTCGCCCGCGAGGTCGACCTGAACCTCAGCTACCTGGGTACGGGTCCCGACCCGTGGGGCGGCGTGCGCGCGGCCTTCCACGCGACGGCCGAACTGCGCCGCGAGGACTTCAAGATGAACTACAACCAGGTCGTCCAGGCGGGTATCTCGGCCATCGGCACCACGCTCAAGGTCGAGCTGGACATCCAGGCCGTGCAGGGCGACTCACTGCCCACCGCGTAACGGCCGCACCGGCCCGCACCGGTCTTCGCGGACCCCGCCCGGCCCCCTCGGCGCCGCACTCCTCAGTGTGCGCTGCGGGGGCCGGGCGTTCTGCTGCCCGGGACGGGTGCTGGAGTGCTGGGGTGCTGGGGTGCTGGGGTGCTGGGGTGCTGGGGGAGGAGCCCGTGTGCTGCCGGACCCGTCCGTGCGGTGCGACGTATCGTGCAGCCATGGCACCCAACATCGCGACCAACACCCCCGTGGAACTGCCCGAACTGCTCGACTTCGTACGCCCCAGGCACCGGGCGATCCTGCTCACCACCCGCTCCGACGGCCGCCCCCAGGGCTCTCCGCTGACCTGCGGGGTCGACGACGCGGGCCGGATCGTCCTGTCGACCTACCCCGAGCGCGCCAAGACCCGCAATGTCCGCCGTGACGCACGGGTGAGCGTCATCGTGCTGTCGGACGAGTGGAACGGCCCGTGGGTCCAGGTCGACGGAGCGGGCGAGGTCATCGACTCACCGGACTCGGTGGAGCCGCTGGTGGAGTACTTCCGCAACATCTCCGGTGAGCACCCGGACTGGGACGAGTACCGGGCGGCCATGGTCAAGCAGGGCAAGTCGATCATCCGGATCACCCCGGAGCGGTGGAGCCCGATCGCGACCGGCGGCTTCCCGGCACGGCTGGCCGAGGACAGCTGACCGCTGCCAGCTGCGACGGGGTGGCCCGAGGGGGCGGCTCCTCGGTCGGCGGCGGCGTCGGGGCCGGCCCCCGGACCCGCTCTTCAGCCGGTACCGGGCCGCCGGGCCGGGATCACAGCGCGGCGGCCCGGCCGCGCAGCAGGAGGTTCTGCGTTCCCAGCCCGATCGCCAGGTACGCGTACAGCGACGCGACCCCCAGCGCCCCGGCACCGGCCGCATGGTCGATCCACAGCCCCAGCCCGATGTGCGCGGCCACCGAGGTCAGCCAGAGGCCCGTCGTGGCCGGTGTCCCCTTGCGCAGCACCTGGCCCGTGGGGTCGTGCCACAGCCGCACGGTCCGTGATCTGACCATGCCGAGACCCGCCGCGACGGCCAGGCTCACCGCCAGAAGGACCACGGGCAGCACGGTCAGCTGGTGGTGGTCCTCGATGACCGTGGCGATACCGAAGGCGATCCCCGCAACGCCCAGGACGCCGAGGACGGCCGGGGCGATCAGCGAGCCGTAGCGCGTCATCCGGCGGGTGCGCAGCTGCCGGAATATCACCAGGCCGACGACCACCACGGCTATGACGGGCGCGGTCCCGCCGTTCGTGCTCTGCATGTGCCAACTCCCCCTGTGGCCCGCGCCCTTGGACGGCGGGGCGGGCGGCTCACCGTCCGCTCAGTGTCCCCCGGGAGGCCGCGGAGCCGGGACCCTTTCCTCTTATGCTCCGCGTTTGGCCTCGATGCCCGCGATCAGCAGGTCGAGGGCGAAGTCGAAGTCGCGCTCCCGCATCTCCTCGACCGTGTCACCGCCGCGCGCCGCCATCAGGTCCTGGGCCTGCTCGAACGTCCGGCGCAGGGAGGGCTGTTCGCTCATGCCGCCCATGGCGTGCTGGTGGTACTCGTCCTGAGTCATCCCGGCCCGCGCACACCGGTCCCTGAAGTGGCCCTCGACGGTGCCGAACCCGTACACGAACTGGAAGACCGCGGCCAGGCCGCCGGTCTGGCCGCGCAGCGGCAGATCGGCGCTGCGCATCACTTCTTGGGACACCGCGGCGAACTTCAGCGCGTGCGGGCCGATGTTGAGGAACACGCCGACGAGCGGGGAGACCCACGGGTGGCGCACCAGAACGCTCCGGTATCCGGCGGCGAGGCGCCGCAGCTGAATGCGCCAGTCGGCCCCGCCCTCCGTTCCGTCAGGCCCGGTCTCCGTTCCGTCAGGCCCGGTCTCCGTTCCGTCAGGCTCGGTCTCGGTGCCGGTCTCGGTGCCGGTGCCGGTCTCGGTCTCGGTGCCGGTCTCGGTCTCAGTGCCGGTGCCGGTGCCGGTCTCGGTGCCGTCCACCGTTCCTGGCAGCACCAGTTCGCCCATCACCGCGTCCAGGGCCAGTTCGAGGAGGTCGTCCTTGGTGTCCACGTACCAGTAGACCGACATCGCTGTGACGCCCAGCTCGGCGGCGAGACGGCGCATGGAGAACTTCGCGAGGCCCTCGGAGTCCAGCAGCCGGACCGTCGCCGCGGTGATCTTGTCCAGGTCGAGCCCGGCCGGCTGATCCGTTCTGCGGGTGCGTGTCGCCTTTCCGCCCAGCCAGACACTGGCCCGCGCGGGACCCTTCGCGCGGTCGGCCGCAGTCACCATGGCGCGCCTCCTCCGGAACGTGTGGATCCACCGGTACCGATACCGATGTTAGGCCGCCGCTCCCGGTGCATCCGCCCGCTCGGCCCGCCGGAGGAGCACCGCGGCCAGCAGCCCGCCCGCAAGTACCGCTGCGGCGCCCACCAGTTGGCTGGTCTGCAAACCTGAGGCAAAAGCGTCCGCGACCCGGCTGCGCTCGCCCGGACCGTCGGCGGCGGCGAGAGCCGCGGGCAGCGAGGCCGCGCCCAGCGCCGCCGGCAGCAGGGCGGCGAAACGGGAGTTGAGTACGGCGCCGAGCACCGCGACACCGAGACCGTTGCCGAATTCGGCCAAGGTGCCGTTGACGCCCGCGCCGACCCCGGCCTTCTCCGGCGGGATCGCGCTCATGATCGCGTTGGCCATCGCGGGCATGGCGAACGCGATACCCGCGCCCATGACCACGAGACCGAGCAGCATTCCCGGATAACTGTCCCCGCCGAGCAGCGCGATGGCCACCAGACCGGCGGCGAGCGCGGTCATCCCGGTGGCGATGGTGCCGGGCGTACCCAGCCGGGGCAGCAGCTTGGCCGAGACCCCGGTGAGGTTCAGCGCCACGATGGTGAGGGCCAGGGGTGCGGTCCGCAGCCCCGCGTCCAACGGCCCGTACCCGAGCACGAACTGCAGGTGCTGGGTGAGCAGGAAGAGCGAGCCGCCCATGCCGAAGGCGACGAGGACCGCCCCGGCGACGGCGCCGACGAAGCGCTGGTTACGGAAGAAGTGCATGTCCAGCATGGGGAACGGGATGTGCAGCTCCCAGGCAACGAACCCGGCCAGGAAGACGATGCCGACGGCGGCCGCGACGAGGACATGAGTGGAGGCCCAGCCGTGCGCGGGGCCCGAGATGATCGCGTACACGACCGCGGTCATGCCCACCGTGGAGAGCAGCGCGCCGAGCAGGTCGGGGCGGTCACCGGCCGGGTTCTTGGACTCCGGTACGAGGCCGACGACCGCGGCGAGCGCGATGACGGCCACCGGGATGTTGACCAGGAAGATCGCGCCCCACCAGAAGTGGTCGAGCAGCGCCCCGCCGATGAGCGGTCCGGCGGCGAAGCCGAGTGAGTTGACCGTGGACCAGAGGCCGATGGCCCTGACGCGCTCGGTGTTGTCGAAGATCTGGACGACGACGGCGAGGGTGGTGGTCATCAGCAGGGCGCCGCCGATGCCCATGCCCGCGCGGGCCGCGATCAGCTGACCGGTGGACTGGGCGAGCCCGGCGACGAGCGACCCGGCCCCGAAGAGCGTGAGGCCCGCGATCAGCATCTTCTTGCGGCCGTACCGGTCCGCGGAGCTGCCCGCGGTGAGCAGCAGACCGGACTGCACCAGCGAGTACGCGTTGATCATCCACTGGATGTCGGCGGTGGACGCGTGCAGATCGCGGGTGAGCGAGGGGATCGCGACGTTGAGGACGGTGTTGTCGAGCAGCACGGTGAGCTCGGCGAGACAGATCACTCCGAGGATCACCCAGCGCTGGGGGTGCCGGGTGGTGGCGCTCTCGTGCTCGGCGGCGGTGGCCGTCATGCCGGGCTCCTGATTCGTGGGGCCGCGAAGTCGCGACGTGGTGGTCGGATCGGGGGGCGTGGGGTCGTGTGGTCGCGACGGCATGGAGTCGCGGGGCAGGGGGCGCGAAGTCGCGAGACCCTGGAGTCGTACACCGTAGAGGACGGTCTTCTACGGTGTAAATTCGTTTTGCGCCGAGCCGCTTCCGGGTAGCTACGTCCGATGAAGCTGACTGCTCGTGTTGCTGAAGTGCTTCTGGTCTCAGGTGTCCTCGCCGCGACGATCGCGCCCCCGGCGCAGGCGCAGGCACCTGCCCCCGCTCGCGCCCACGCCCGCGACGTCCCGCTGCGGGTCGCCTCGTACAACATCCATGCGGGCGCCGGGATGGACAACGTCTTCGACCTCGACCGGCAGGCGGCGGCCCTGCGCGCGATGCACGCCGACGTGATCGGGCTTGAGGAGGTCGACGTCCACTGGGCCGCTCGCAGCGAGTGGCGGGACGTGGCGGGCGAGCTGGCGAAGCGGCTCGGGATGCAGATGTCCTTCGCCCCGATATACAGCATCGACGGGCGGGAGTTCGGGGTGGCGGTGCTCTCGAAGTACCGCATCCTGAAAGCCGTGAACCACAAGATCACCCGCCTCTCCACCCAGGACCCGAACCCGGTTCCGGCGCCGGCCCCCGGCTTCGGTGAGGTCGAGCTACGGGTGAAGGGCGTACCGCTGCATGTGTACGTGACGCATCTGGACTACCGCGTCGACCCCTCCGTACGGGTGAGCCAGGTCGCCGACACCCGCCGCATCATGGGCCGTGACCGGAACCGGAAGATCCTCCTGGGCGACTTCAACGCGACCCCGGACGCGCCCGAGCTGGCGCCGCTGTGGCGCGAACTGACGGATGTGGAGCCGGGCGCACCGACGTTCCCGGCGCTGAAGCCGGTGAAGCGGATCGACTACGTGGCGGTGTCGCACGGGGTGGGGGTGCGCGGCGCGGAGGTGCCCGACACGCTCGCGTCCGACCATCGGCCGATCGTGGCGGACCTGTCGCTGCGGCGGTAGGCGAAGCGAAGCGGGAGAGGAAGCAGAGGCTAAAGCGGAAGCACGCAAAGGGGTGGGACGGGGGAGAAGATCTCCCCGCCCCACCCCTTCCGGTTTCCCGTCCGTCAGCTGCCCGAGGTTCCGGAGCTGCCGGAGGTGCCGGAGCTGCCGGTGCTCGCCTTCACCTGCGTCAGGTCGTACAGCGTCACCGACCCCACCGTCACCTTCACGAACCGTCCCTCGACCCAGGACGTGATCTTCGAAGCGGCGCCGCTGCCGGATCCGCCGCGGCCCATTCCGCCACCCATTCCGCCGCCTGCGACGAAGTAGTGGATCTTCCCGTCCGTCACGTCCTTCTTGAACTGCGTGAGCGTGGGGGAGGGATCGCTGCCGTTGAAGCCGCCGATCGCCATGACCGGCTTCTGGGTCGCGAGCTGGTAACTCGCGGCGTTCTGCGAGCCGATCGCTGCGGCCATCCAGGTGTAATCGTCGGCGTGCGCACTGATCTTGGTCTTGACCTTGGCGCTGACCTGCTGGCCGTCGAGCAGACCGCCCATACCGCCACCGCCCCGGCCACCGAAGCCGCGCTCGGCCATCCAGCCGCCCGGCGCGCCGCCGAACCGGCCCTGGCCGGTCTGCGACTGACCCTGGCCCTGCTGACCGTTCCCCAGCCGGCCCATCGGCGGCTGACCCGTCCGGCCGCCCGAGCCATTACCCGGGGCCTGACCATTCGCCCCGGTCTGACCGTTCATTCCTGTCCGACCGGCCTGCCCGGCCTGACCGGCCTTCCCGGTGGGTGTCTGTCCCATCCTCGGGCCGCCCCAGCCACCGCCGTCCCGGCCGCCCCGGCCGGGGAAGCCGCCCATGCCGCCCATCCGGCTCGCGCCCGCCGGACCCGCGGTCACGATCGACCCGGTGTGCCCGGTGTTCAGCGTGGACACCGTGTACGCGAACGGCGCGGCCAGCGAAGCCACCAGGCCCACGCCCGCGGCGCTCAGCGCGAACCTGCGGTTCCACCGGCCGGCCACCGCCAGGCCGACCGCCGCAACGAGCCCCACGACCAGCACCGCCCAGCGCAGCCAGGGCAGATAGTCCGGCGTCCGGCCGAGCAGCACATACGCCCAGACCGCGGTCGCCGCGACCACCACACCCAGCACCGCCGACCACACGAACCGGCCGCGCTCCTCCCAGAGGACCGTGACGCCCATCCCGACGAGGGCGGCGAGGTACGGCGCCAGCGCCACCGTGTAGTACTGGTGGAAGATCCCGGCCATGAAGCTGAAGATCAGCAGGGTCATCAGCAGCGCGCTGCCCCACACCAGGAACGCCCCGCGCGCGGTCTCCGTACGCTTCGCCCGCCAGGTGATGACGATTCCCGCGACGAGCAGGATGAGCGCGGCGGGCAGCAGCCACGAAATCTGGCTGCCGATCTCGGAGTTGAACATCCGGTCGAGACCGGTCTCACCCCAGCCGCCGCCCCCCATACCCCGGCCGCCACCGCCACCGCCACCGCCGACGCTGCCGGTCTCATCGCCGCTGATCCGGCCGAGCCCGTTGTAGCCGAAGGTCAGCTCCAGGAACGAGTTGTTCTGCGAGCCGCCGATGTACGGGCGGGAGGACGCGGGCCACAGTTCGACGATCGCCGTCCACCAGCCGCCCGCGACCACCATCGCCCCTGCGGACAGGCCGATCTGGCCCAGCCGCCTGCGTACCGTCGTGGGTGCGAACACCCCGTACACGACAGCCAGCGGCGGCAGGATCAGGAACGCCTGGAGCGTCTTGGTCAGGAAGGCGAAGCCGATCGCCACGCCCGCCCACACCAGCCACTTGGTCCGGCCGTCCTCCAGCGCACGCAGCACGAAGTAGATGGTGACCGTCATCAGCAGCGCGAGCAGCGCGTCGGGGTTGTTGAAGCGGAACATCAGCGCGGCGACCGGAGTCGTCGCCAGCACCACGCCGGCGATGAGCCCCGCAGCCGCGCTGAACCGCCGCCGCACCGCCGCGTACAGCACCGCGACCGTGCCGACGCCCATCAGCACCTGCGGGACGAGGATCGCCCACGAACTCAGCCCGAAGATCCGTACCGAGAGCGCCATCGGCCAGAGGGCGGCCGGGGGTTTGTCGACGGTGATGGCGTTGGCCGAGTCGAGCGAGCCGAAGAAGAGGGCCTTCCAGCTCACCCCGCCGGCCTGGGCCGCCGCGGAGTAGAAGGAGTTGGCGTAACCGGAGGCGCTGAGGTCCCAGAGGTACGCCACGAAGGTGAGCAGCAGCAGCCCGAGGAACGCGGGCCGCACCCAGCGCGGGTCCTCGGCGCGTCCGCGCCACAGCCGGGCGATGCGCGCCTGCCCGGACGGCGGCGAAACAGCCTCCGGGATCTGATGGGTAGGGATATCGGCGGTGGTCATCGTGCAGTCCTCGGGTCGTCGGTGCGCCGCTCGGGGAACACCCAGGCGCGGAAGAGCAGGAAACGCAGCACCGTCGCTGCGAGGTTGGCCGCGATCAGCACCGCGAGCTCGGTGCCGTGCGAGGGGTCGTCGGACGCCGCGCCGAGCGCGGCGAGGGACCCGCTGGTGAGGGCGAGGCCGATCGCGAACACGACCAGCCCCTGGGCCTGGTGGCGTACCGCGCTGTCGCGCCCGCTCACCCCGAAGGTGAGTCTCCGGTTGGCGGCGGTGTTGATCAGCGCCGAGACCAGCAGGGCGCCCGCGTTGGCCAGTTGGGGGCTCACCTCCGTACGGAACAGGGAGTACAGCAGCAGATAGAGCAGCGTGGAGAGCGCACCGACGACACAGAAACCGACCAGCTGCCGGGCCAGTCCCCCGGGCACGCCGGTCAGTTCGCGGTCGCGCGGGTCGTCCCCGAAGGGGCGCGCGAGCCGGTCCAGCGGGAGCGCGCCGACCCCCAGCGCGCGCCCCACCCGCCAGACGCCCTTGAGGTCGTCGACGGCCGTCCGCACGATGTGCACGGTGGACTCCGGGTCGTCGACCCAGTCGACCGGCACCTCATGGATCCGCAACCCGGCGCGTTCGGCGACCACCAGCATCTCGGTGTCGAAGAACCATCCGGTGTCCTCGACCATCGGCAGCAGCCGCTGCGCGACATCCCGGCGGATGGCCTTGAATCCGCACTGGGCGTCGCTGAACCGGGCGGAGAGCGACGAGCGCAGGATCAGGTTGTACGCGCGCGAGATGAACTCGCGCTTGGGACCGCGCACCACTCTCGAACTCCGCGCCAGCCGGGAGCCGATGGCCAGATCGGAGTGCCCGGAGATCAGCGGGGCCACCAGGGGCAGCAGCGCGTTGAGGCCGGTGGAGAGATCGACGTCCATATAGGCGAGAACGGGGGAGTCGGATGCGGACCACACACTCCGCAGCGCCCGCCCGCGCCCCTTCTGGTCGAGCCGGACGGCCCGTACCTCGTCCAGCATGTCCTCAAGCCCCGCGGCCACCTCGGGGGTCCGGTCGGTGCTCGCGTTGTCGGCGATCGTGATCCGGAAGCTGTACGGGAAGGTCCCGGCGAGATGGTCGCGGAGCCGCAGCACACACGGTTCGAGGTCCTTCTCCTCGTTGTACACGGGGATCACCACATCGAGCACCGGGGCGTCGGCCGCTGTCACGGGGAGATGCTCCCGTGCCGGCAGGGTGCCCGGAGAAGTGTCGGTTCGCATACCGACGACACTCGCCAGCGGCGCTGTCACCCCTGTGTGGTCAACCTGTGGTGGGGCTGTGAGTCGGGGGGTGCGGGGCGGGGACGGTGGGTGGATGCGCCGGAATCGCGGGGGCGGCGGGGGGCGCCGGAACCGACGGGGTCCCCGGAATCGCCGGGATGGCCGGGGCAGTGGGAGCAGCGGGAGCCGTAGGAACCACCGGAGCCGTGGGAACCACCGGAGCCGTAGGAACCACCGGAGCCGTAGGAACCACCGGATCCCCCAGACTCTCCCGGACCCCCGGAACCCCCGGCAGCCTGACCGCGAACTCCGTGCGGCCCGGCACACTCCGTACGGTCACCGCCCCGCCGTGCGCCACCACGACCGCCTGCACGATCGCGAGACCGAGCCCGGTCGAACCGGCGTTCCGCGACCGTGAGGCATCCCCGCGGGCGAACCGTTCGAAGACGTGCGGGAGCAACTCGACCGGAATGCCAGGGCCGTCGTCCAGCACCTCCACCAGCACCCAGCCCCCGTCCCGCCGTACCCGTGCGGTGACAGTGGTGCCGGGCGGGGTGTGCGTACGGGCATTGGCCAGCAGATTCACCAGAACCTGCTGGATGCGGGGTCCGTCGGCCGGCACCAGGGCGGGGTCGTCGGGCAGTTCGAGCCGCCAGGTGTGGTCCTGGCCCGCCGCGCGCGCATCGCTCACCGCGTCGACCACGAGCGGGGAGAGATCAGTGCTCTCGTACGCGAGCGGGGACAGTCCAGTGCCCTCGTACGCGAGCGGGCGTCCCGCGTCCAGCCGTGCGAGCAGCAGCAGATCCTCCACCAGACCGGTCATCCGCCCGGCCTCCGACTCGATGCGGCCCAGCGCGTGCCGGGTGTCCGGTCCGGTCTCCTCGCCGCCGCGCCGGGTGAGCTCGGCATAGCCGCGGATGGAGGCCAGCGGGGTCCGCAGCTCATGACTGGCATCGGCGACGAACTGCCGTACCCGTGTCTCGCTCTCCTGCCGGGCGGCCAGCGCCGAACCCACATGGCCCAGCATCCGGTTGAGCGCCGCGCCGACCTGCCCGACCTCCGTCCGGGGATCGGCCTCGGCGTCGGGGACGTGTTCCAGCGGGGCCACCTCACCGCTGTGCAGCGGGAGTTCGGAGACCCGGGTCGCGGTCGCCGCGACCCGCCTGAGCGGGCGCAGCGCTATTCCGACCAGCGCGGTCCCGGTGATGGCGGCCGCGAGCAGCCCGGCCGCTGTGACACAGACCTCGACCACGATCAGGGTGGTGACGGTGGACTGGACACCGGTCAGCGGGAAGCCGAGCACAAACGTGCCGCTGCTGGAGGAGATAGCCCGGAAGTCCCCGAGGCCGGGGAGCGAGACGGTGTGCGGATACCCGTCCCTGGGGACCGATTCCAGTGCGTCGAGCTGGTCGTCGCCGAGTGGCGAGCTGTCGGGCCGGGCGCCCGGTGTGGCGACGCTCTTCACCCCGTCCACCAGGTCGTCGCTGTCGACGACGGTGTGGCCGCCGACGGATCCTATCGGCAGCCCGGGCTGCTGGACGATGGAACGGTCGCCGCCCATCGGATCGTGGTCGGGCCGCTGGGCCGCCGCCAGCAGCTGCTTGTCCAGCTGCCGCTCCAGATTGGAGTGCATGGCTATCGTGGTGACCGTACCGATCACGGCCACCACCACGGCGATCAGCGCCACGGCCGAGACGACGAGCCTCGTACGCAGCGACCAGCGCCGCCGCACCGACACCGGCTACTCCCCGGGCTTGATCAGATATCCGGCCCCGCGCCGGGTGTGGATCATCGGCGTACGCCCCGCGTCGATCTTGCGCCGGAGGTACGAGATGTAGAGCTCGACGACGTTGGCCTGGCCGCCGAAGTCGTACGACCAGACCCGGTCGAGGATCTGCGCCTTGGAGAGCACCCGGCGCGGGTTGCGCATCAGGAAGCGCAGCAACTCGAACTCGGTCGCGGTCAGATGGATGTTGGTCCCGCCCCTGGTGACGTCGTGGCTGTCCTCGTCGAGGGTCAGGTCACCGACGGCGAGCACCGACTCGCTGCGCTGTGCGCCCGTACCTGACCTGCGGATCAGCCCGCGCAGTCTGGCCACGACCTCCTCCAGGCTGAACGGCTTGGTCACATAGTCGTCGCCGCCCGCCGTCAGACCCGCGATCCGGTCCGCCACGGCATCCTTGGCGGTCAGGAAGAGCACCGGCACATCGGGCAGCTCGCGGCGCATCCGGCCGAGCACGGCGATACCGTCCATGTCGGGGAGCATCACATCGAGCACCACGGCATCGGGCCGGAACTCCCGCGCGGTCCGCACGGCTCCGGCCCCGTCACCGGCGCTGCGCACCTGCCAGCCCTCATAGCGCAGCGCCATGGAGAGCAGCTCCGCGAGCGAGGCTTCGTCGTCCACGACGAGAACGCGCACCGCGGTGCCGTCGGGCCTGCACATTTCGGTACGCCCCTGGGGCGAGGTCGTAGTCATGGGCCCAGCCTCCGAGCTACCTCTGAGAGACCCCTTTCCCCAACCTGTGAAATTCCTGAGAAACGCCCGCACCCGCAGACGGCACGCCCCCGGCCGAACGGCCCCACCACACACAGCCCTGTCCGGCGCCCCCCTCCTCCTTCGCTCCCCTCCTCCCTCATCCCCTCATCCCCTCCCCAGCCGGGGCCGCCCCACCACGGGCGGGGCTGTCCCTATCCCAGCCGGGGCTGTCCACCTCGGGCCGGGCTGCCCCGATGCCCGGCGCTGCCCGGCCCCCGAACGGCCCACCCTCCGGGGCTGTACATACGGTCACTCCCGGCCTGACGTACGGTCGCTCCGGCCCTCACGTACGGTCGCCCCATGCGGATCCTCACCCTGTCGGGCAGCCTGCGCGCCCGTTCCACCAACGGCGCCCTGCTGCATGCGGCCGGGTCCCTGGCCACGGCCGACGGGGCGGCCGTCACGACGGCCGACATCGGCGGACTGCCCCACTTCAACCCGGACCTCGACGGCGAGGGCGCCGTGCCCCCGGCCCCGGTGGCGGCCCTGCGGAAGTCCGTGGCCGAGGCGGACGCGGTGCTGGTCGTGAGCCCCGAGTACGCGCACGGCGTGCCCGGCGTACTGAAGAACGCCCTGGACTGGCTGGTCAGCAGCGGCGAGCTCATCGACCGCAGGGTCGGCGTGATCACCGCGTCACCCAGCCCGACGGGCGGCGACTACGCCAACACCCAACTGCGCGAGACACTGCGGATGATGACCGGCACCGTGGTCGATGAGGCCTGCCTGATGGTCGGAACAGTCACCACCAGGCTCGACCGGGACACGGGCGAGATCACGGACCCGGAACTCACGACACAGCTCAAGGCAGCACTGAAGGCACTGACGACGCCCTGACCAAGCGCTCCCGCCCCCACCTGCAACAGAACAACCCGAGCAGCAACGCCGCGACCGGACCCACCCAGCCCAGACCAGACCAGACCAGACCAAAATAACGGGCCAAATCACCTCAAACCACTACCTATCACACCACTCATACCCCGCCCATCCCACTCTCGGACACCTCATCGCACAACAACCACACGAGATCAGGCCACACGCAGAGAGGGCCACACGAGGGGGCACCCACCCTCAGAACAACCCAGGCTGCTCCACCTCCGGTTCCGCCGGGGCCACCCGCACCGGCACGGTCACCCCCGCACCGGGTTCCGCGCCCGTCAGCCCCCAGCCGGCCATCAACCGCGTATCGAGGACGATCACCGCACCGTCGTCCCCGGCGAGATGCAGGTCAGGCCCTGCGGCAGCCACCAGCCGCCCCGCGACGGCCCCGCCCGCCACGAGCTCGCTCACCACCCCCGCGGGGTCACCGAGTCCCGCCAGCCCGAACACCTCCCCGTGATCGGCCACTTCGCACACCAGCCGCTCCAGCGAATCCGGCCACCCGGCCAGCGCGACGGCCCGTGCGTGCACCGCACGTACCTCGGCCGCCCGCTCCTCCCGTCCGGGCAGCCGGGCCCGCACCGCCCGCTTGTCCGCGTACGGAATCCGGTCCGGCACACCCAGCGCCGTACGCAACAGCTCCTCGGTCCGCCGGGCCGCCATCAACGGCCCCCGCCCCAGCCAGCTGAAAGCCACCGCCCCCTGCTCCCTCAGCCGCGCCGGACCGCGCTCCTCCGCCGTGATCCCCACCTTGACCATCCCGGCCCCGAACCAGGCGAGGTAGACGCGGTAGACCCGGGGATCGTCGGCGATCGTGTCGGCCGCCACCGAGTGCGCCCGGTCGAGCCGCGCGCACTCCCCGCAGCGCGCCTGCGTACCGCGCCCCGGCACCCGCGCCCGCACCGGGCAGGCATGACCACGCGCCCCCACACACGTACGCTCCCCCGCCGCCTCGACCCGGAAGCCGACGTCGGTCCCGTACACCAGCGGACTGGCCCGCGCCCGCCCTTCCCACGCGAGCCGGGGGCCCTCGTCCCCCCACCGCAGCCCACCGGAACGCCACATGGTCCCGCGCCCCCTTCCCTGATCCGCCGGTGCGCGGACGGCGAATCCGCGTCACTCGCAGCATGACACCCACCACTGACAGTGGCCCCGAGCCCATACGGCGGAGGCGGCCCGCACACCTCGGAACGTCTCAGACAAGGACGTAGACCGGCGAACCGTCCGGAGCGCGCCCCGAGTGCCGTATGCATCCACGCCGCAGCAGATGCCGGACACAGTCCTGGACCCGGGCCGGGGACAGCCCGGTACGCGTGGCGATCTCCTCCGCGCTGCAGCGGGCAGCGCCCTCGACCAGACCGGGCGCCAGCACGGCAGCGACCGTACGGATGTCCTCGGTGATGACCAGGTTCCTGTCCTGCCAGCTCGCGAGCAGCTCCTGAGGCGTGCCGGCCGACACCGCAGCCGTGGCCCCACCCGGCTGCGCCCGCTCGGCAAGCCGGTCCAGCGAATCGGCGATCCGGTGGAAGGCCTGGGTCAGCAGATCCTGCCCCCGACTGACCTCACGCAGCAGCAGATGCCCCTCCGCCTCCCTGGCCGCACACGCCTCCTCAGCCCGGATGCTCCGCTCCTCCAGCCGCACGATCGCGTCGACGATCTCCTCCGGCATCACATAGGCGGTACGCAGATCGTCCCCTGGCTGAACGGGGGCCGGGACGAGTTCGTACGCACCATCACGCTGCACCGTGGCCACCACCTCGGCCACCCATCTCCTGAAGGGCGCACACTCGTGCTTCGTACAGCCGTTGACGAGTTGGACGAGCCCGGCGAGCGTCACCATCTTCATGGACTTCTTGAGGCCGTGACCAGCGATCCTGCGCGAAGCGTCTGTCCCATAGACACCTCTCGCAATATCACCGAGGCTCTGCCGGCAGTCCGGGGAGACATGCCACAGCAGAGCCTGCCGGGTGTTCGCATAGCCAAGATTCCCCGCAACATCCACCGCCGGAAACCAGTGCGCCCCATCGGGCAACGTCAACCGCCGCACCCGCGCGCCCGTGGCCGCGTACACGAAGTCGCCGACATCGACCGCGTCCCGAGCGTGGGCCATCGGCTCGTCCTCCGGCATGTCCTGCTCGCGCATCGAGCACCACCTCCGCCCCGGAACCTAGCCGTGGGCATATGCAACTCCCCCCGAAAGAAGGCAAGTTCACTCGATAGGCGACAGGAACCTCTGACTCCACAGCGGCCGGGCAGCTGCGACACTGCAAGCGTGACAGCGACGAAGACAACGGATACAGCTGCGGTGATCCACGAGCACGTGCGAGCCTTCAACGCCCGCGACCTCGACGCCCTCCTGGCAGGCTTCACCGAAGACGCCCTATGGGTTACCGGGACGACTGCTGTGCGAGGCCGTGCCGCGCTCGCCGAGTTCTTCCAGGACGCCATGCAGGGACTGCTTCCCACGCTGACGGTGCAGAGCCTCGTCACCGAGGGAAGCGAGGCCGCCTGCCAGCTGACCGAGACGCTGACGGTCCACGGTGACGAGCAGACCTTCTCCCTCGCTGGTTTCTACCTGCTCCACAACCGGCGGATCGCGTCGGCAAAGATCTACCGCGAAGGCAAGGCCGAGGTCGGCTGATACGAGTCCAACCGCTCGCCGCAGTCCGCACTCCACTGCTGCACGACAACGCCAGAGGCCCCCAGGATTTCTCCTGAGGGCCTCTGGCCTGCTGTGCACTCGGCAGGATTCGAACCTGCAACCTTCTGATCCGTAGTCAGATGCTCTATCCGTTAAGCTACGAGTGCTTGGCGTTCCGGGCTGTTTACTGCCCCGTCGGCGTTGCGAGAACAACATTACATGACCTGCGGCGTCAGGTGAAATCCATTGACCGCATCCCCGCTGAGCTGCGAAGACACACCCTCCTGCGCCCTTGTGGGCGCCGCCGCGGGACGACTGAAGCCCCGTCCATCACGGACGGGGCTTCAGTGATCCAGCTGGCGGAGGCGGAGGGATTTGAACCCTCGATGGGCCGTAAAACCCAAACCGCATTAGCAGTGCGGCGCCATAGACCGGACTAGGCGACGCCTCCAGCACACCGAACACAGTCGCGCGAGCGCGAAGTGGTGCGTGCAGATGATGACACAGCCTTGCGGGCCGTCACCAATCGCGGCCCACGGTACTAGGCCGCGGGGTGGCAGAGCAAAGTCGTTCGTGTCGCGCAACGCCCGGCGCGCAGGAGCGTTAGGGAGGCAGGGGCGCCGCCCCTGAGCCGTATCGAGGAGTTTTGTCATGAGGAGTTACGTCATGCTGCGCCGCCTCGCTCTCACCGCCGCCGCTGCCTGTCTTTCCGCGCTGGCCGCCGCCCCCGCCGCGACCGCCGCCCCCGCCGGTCCCGTCGCGGGCACCACCGCTCGTGCCATCACCCCGCTCCCCGCCCCCGGAGGACAGCCCGGTCACCGGCTTCCCGGGTCGCGGGTCCGCGACCGGCTCACCATCACCGTCGCCGATTCCGGCAGCCCCGCCGCCGACGGCACGCACCGCCTGTACTGCGCCCCCGCCGGGGGGACACACGCCTCGCCGCAGCAGGCCTGCGACCGGCTGGACCAGCTCGCCGCCGACCGGCGGACGCCGTTCGCGCCCGTTCCCGCCACCATGATGTGCACGATGCAGTACGGCGGCCCGGCCACCGCGCACATCACCGGGGTCTGGCGGGGACAGCCCGTCGACGCGACGTTCCGGCGTACCAACGGGTGCGAGATCTCCCGCTGGGGCGCCCTCGAACCCGTCCTTCCGCACACCGTCGGCTGAGGCCGGCCCAGCCGTTCTTCCACACAACCTTGGTGAGAGCCCCCCTCATCCGCCGCATGTCCGGAGCGCCTGCCTTTAGACTTCCAGCAGTGACACGCCATGGCCCGAGGGGCAAGATGGGCCGGGTTGTCAGCAAGGTGCAGTAGTTCAGGGAGGAAGCGTCGTCGTGAGCAGCAGGCCATCCCGAGGCGCTGCTCGCCTCGCAGCCATACTTGACGCCCTCCCGGACGGGCTGTTGCTCGTCAATTGCAACGGAACGGTCGTCAACGCCAACTCCATCGCCCTCGAAGCCTTTGAGACGCCGGGCACGGCGCTCGTCGGCCGGGGGTTGCTCGATCTGCTGCCGGAGTTCGACTCCCGGCTGATCCCGGGCTCGATGCGACGGCCCGAAGGCGCGGACGAGCAGGGCAGGACCAAACCGACGCGGATGCTCGCGCGGCGCACCGACGGCGCGGAGTTCCCCGTCGAGGTGACCAGCGCGAATCTGGAGGACGGCCGGGAGGCCTATGACTCCTACAGCGGCGGGTTCACCGGGGACGAGCTGCTGATGCTCGTCGTACGGGACCTGTCGGGTGCCGTCGACACCGAAGCCGAACTGGCGCGTTCGCAGCGGCAGACCGAGATGATTCTGCGCGCGGCGTCCGAGGGCGTCGTGGGGACCGACACCGACGGGCGCGTCGTGCTCGTCAACCCCTCCGTCGCGCAGATCCTCGGCTTCCGGGCGAGCGACCTCGGCGGCAAGGAACTGCACCCGCTGGTGCAGCACTCACGCGCCGACGGTGAGCCCTTCCCGTACGACGAGAGCGCCCTCGCCGACACGCTCAGGTCCGGGCGCAAGCACCGGGTGCGCGGGCAGGTGCTGTGGGCGAAGGACGGCAGCCCGGTGCCGGTCGACCTGACCACGGCGCCGGTCCGGGACGGCGAACAGCTCGTCGGCGCGGTGCTGACCTTCGCCGACCGCCGCCCGTACGAGAAGCAGGCGAAGCAGCACGCCGCCGAACTCCGGGCCAAGGACGAGCGGAACGCCGCCGCCGAGACGCGGCACACGGACGAGCTCGCCGCCCGGGACAAGCAGCACGCGGCCGAACTGGCGGCGCGGACGGAACAGTACGAGTCGCTCGAAGAGCGGCAGCAGCAGCTGACCGCGGTGCTCGGGGACGCCCTGCGCGGACCGCTGGAGGAGCTGCGGGCCGAGCTGGGCACGCTCGCCGCCGACCCGGCCGGCCAGCTGTGGCCCGAGGCCAACCAGATCCTGCACCATCTGGCCGCCGGTTACGCCCGGATGACCACGCTCGTCGACAGCGTGCTCGGCTTCCAGCGGCTCGCCGCGGGAACGGAGGAGCTGACCAGGACGAAGGTCATGGTCGACACCGTGGTGGCAGCGGGTGTGGAGGGTGCGGTCGAGCTGATCGGCCCCGGCCGGGTGCAGTTCGCGGTGCACGCGCCGCCCATAGAGGCCGAGGTCGACGGGGGGCGGCTGGCGACCGCTCTCGCGCATCTGATCGCCGATGTGGCCGGCGTCGACGCCACGGGCAAGGCGCGGGTCACACCGGGCGGCGCCTATGTGGACTCGACGATCGTGGTGGCCGCCGCGCAGCGCGGCAAGGTCGTACGGATCGAGGTGCGGGGGCCGTTCAGCGGCGGCGACCCGGTGCACGAACCGATCGTGCGCGGGATCGTCCGGGCGCACGACGGCGTGCTCCAGACCCATGAGGTGCCGGGGACGACCGGCAGTGCGTACGTTCTGGAGCTGCCTCTCGGGGGCGGTTCGGGGACGGTGGATCCGGCCGCCGCGGCGTCGGAGGCCGACGGTCCGGCGCCCGGCGCGACGAACCAGCCGAACGCCACATCGGGCGGCGGGCGGCGCCGGGGCAGGCGCTCGTCCACCGATGCCTTCCTGGAGGGCTCCGGCGGCGACGGGGGCACGAGCCCGGGAGACGCCACGGGTGCCGGTGCGCCGGAGCCGCCCACAGGGCGCCGCAGGGCGCGCCGTGGGGAAGCCGGTCACGCCGGTCCTGGTGCGGCGCCGGTACCTGCACCTGTTTCAGGAGCTGTTCCCGGAGCCGGTCCTGGAGCCGTTTCTCCGGCTGTTCCTGCGCCAATTCCTGCTCAGTCGTCGGCTCCTGCTCCGGGGAGCGGCGCCGCGGGTGCGGGCGGTACGGACGGGTCTGGCATGGGTGCTTCCGGCGCGGGTGGCCGGGGGCAGGGTGTGGCCGGTACCGCGGGCGGACCAGCCGCAGGCCGCCCCGGTCCGGCGATTCCCGCGCAGGAGAACGGCGCCGGTGACGGCGGGTCGGGCCGGAGGCGCGGACGTACGGAGCCGGCCGGTGGGGCCGCAGGTTCCGGCGGCGCGGTACCGCCAGGAGGGCTGCCGTCAGAGGGCTCCGTGGTGACCTCCGCCGAGAACGCCCGGGCGAACGCTCCCGGTGCGGGGCACCCGCAGCGCGGGGCGACCGTGCCTCCGCAGGGTGTACCGGCGGATGCGCCGGTGCCCACCGGACGGCGCGCCCGGCGCGCGGAGGGCGTGCGCGAGATCGAGAGCGCCCGCCCCGCCCTGGGGCCCGCGCCTGCCGCCCCGCAGCCGGGGGGCACAGCACCCGGCCAGCCGGGACAGACAGGGCAGACACAGGCAGGGCAGACACCGCCTCCCGGCCGCCGGGCGCGCCGGGCTCTGGCAACCGCTTCGGCCTCGGCGGCCGCGGAGGCCGAGCGCCCGCGTACGCCGTTCGCGCTTCCCCCCGCGGACGCCGACCGGGGGCAGGGGCACGGGCAGGTACAGGGGCAGCCGCAAGCGGCGCCGGTGCCGTCCGACGGTTCGATCGGTTCGACGGGCGCGACGGGTTCGCTCGGTGCGATCGGTTCGATGCCGGGCCGCCAGGACGCCGTACGGACGGCCGGTCACCCCGGCACCGACCCGCTCGCGCCGCAGCACCATCCGGGGGCGGACGAGGAGCTGCCGAAGGACGGCACGCTGTATGCGTCGCCCGAGGGCTGGGCCGCCGTCACCGAGCGGGCGACAGCCGACGAGGCCGCGGCCCAGCCGCTGCCCGCCGAGGAGCCGATGCTCGCGGACGGCGCACAGGGACGTGCCATAAGCGTGCGAACGCTCGGCCAGGGCGTGCCGTTCGCCGAACAGATCGCGGCACAGCAGAACCAGCCGCACTCGCTGGGTTCCGGCCGACGGCGCAAGCTCGCGGCCCCGCCGGAGGGCGAACGCCCCGAACCGGCGGCCCGGCCCCATCCGCAGACCGCCGGCGAGCAGGGCACACCGCAGCAGCCGAGCCATCACCTCCCGCAGGGCCACACGCCGCAGGGGGCGACAGAGCACGGGGCGAACCAGCAGGGCCAGATGTCCCCGTCGGCTCAAACGTCACAGCAGGCGCAGCTTCCTCAACAAGCGCAGGCCTCCCAGCAGGTCCCGCTTCCCCCGCAGGCTCAGGCCTCCCAGCAGGCTCAGCAGCGCCTCTCGCGCCAGTCGGAGGGCCGCTCGTACGCCATAGGCGCCCCCGACGAGGGGGCGGAGGGGCCCGAACCGCTGGACGGTCCCGGTGGCGCCGTGGAGGTGGCCAACCGGCCGCAGCCGCAGCCCGTCGACGACGAGTTGCCTCCCGAGCCGCTCGACAACCCGCGCCGGCTGCTCGTCTGGCCCGCGCCCGACGTCTCCACCCAGCAGGCCCTGAGCGACCGCGGCTACCGCCCGGTGATCGTGCACTCCCGGGAGGAGGTCGACGCCCAGATCGCCGCGTTCCCCGCAGCGCTCTTCGTCGACCCGCTGACCGGACCGATCACCCGTAAGGCGCTGCAGTCACTGCGCCAGGCGGCAGTGGCTGCCGAGGTGCCCGTCCTGGTGACGGCAGGGCTCGGGCAGGCGACACGGGAGGCGGCCTACGGGGCCGATCCGGCCGTCCTGCTGAAGGCGCTGGCCCCGCGCGACACCGAACAGCACCCGCCGCGCGTCCTGCTGATCGAGGAGCAGGAGGAGATCGCGCTCGCCCTGACGGAGACGCTGGAGCGGCGCGGGATGCAGGTGGCCCGGGCCGGCACGGACGCGGAGGCCGTCACGCTGGCCGCCCAGATGCGGCCGAACCTGGTGGTGATGGACCTGATGCAGGTACGCCGCCGACGCGCCGGGATCGTCGACTGGCTCCGCGCGAACGGGCAGCTCAACCGCACCCCGCTGGTGGTCTACACGTCGGCCGGGATGAATGCGTCCGAACTGTCCGGGCTCGCCTCGGGCGAGACCGTGCTGTTCCTGGCGGAACGCTCCACCAGCACCGAGGTACAGGGCCGGATCGTCGACCTGCTGGCGAAGATCGGCACCAACTGAAACGGAGCCGGCGCCAGCTCGCTCCGAGCCAGTTCGTTCTGGCCCGGCTCGTTCTGGCCCGGCTCGCTCCGGACCGGCCCTGATCATGTGGGACCGGATCAGGGCCGGTCCGCCGCCGTCCCCGCCCCCGCCGGACGGAGCGGGTGCGGGTGCGGGTGCCGGTGCCGGGATCAGGGATCGGGGATCAGAGCTGGGTCGTGTCCAACTCGCCGTCCGCGTACTGCCTCCTGAGCACCTTCTTGTCGAACTTCCCGACCGACGTCTTCGGCACGGACGGCACGATCGCCCACCGCTCGGGCAGCTGCCACTTGGCGAAGGACCGCGCGAGGAAGGCCCTGAGCTCCTCGTACCCGACGCTCTCGCCCTCCTTCAGCACGACCGTCGCGAGCGGCCGTTCGCCCCACTTCTCGTCCGGGACGGCAACCACCGCGGCCTCGGCGACCGCCGGATGCGCCATGATCGCGTTCTCCAGGTCGACACTCGAAATCCACTCCCCGCCGGACTTGATGACGTCCTTGGCGCGGTCGGTGAGCGTCAGGAAGCCGTCCTGGCTGATGACACCGACATCGCCGGTCTTCAGCCAGCCGTCGGCGCTGAACTTGTCGGCGGGCCGGAAGTTCTCGCCGCCCGCGCCGCCGTAGTACGCACCCGCGATCCAGGGCCCGCGCACCTCCAGCTCACCGGCCGACTCGCCGTCCCAGGGCAGGATGTCGCCGCCCGGACCGGCCAGACGCGCCTCGATGCCGACAGGAAAACGGCCCTGGGTGACGCGGTACGGCCACTCCTCCTCCGGGGTCAGCCCGGCGGGCGGGTTGGACGTCGTCCCCAGCGGCGAGGTCTCCGTCATGCCCCAGGCGTGGCAGAGCCGGACGCCCAGCTTGTCGTACGCCTCCATCAGCGCCGGCGGGCAGGCGGCGCCGCCGATGGTGACCCGCTTCATCGAGCTCAGATCCCGCGGATGGGCCGTCACCTCGGCCAGCAGCCCCTGCCAGATGGTGGGCACGGCCGCAGCGTGCGTCGGCTTCTCCTGCTCGATCATCTCGGCGAGCGGCGCGGGCTGCAGGAAACGGTCGGGCATGAGCATGTTGATGCCGGACATGAAGGTCGCGTGCGGCAGCCCCCAGGCATTGACGTGAAACTGCGGCACGACCACAAGTGTCGTGTCCTGATCCGTGAGCCCCATCGACTGGGCCGAGTTGACCTGCATGGAGTGCAGATAGACCGAACGGTGCGAGTAGACGACGCCCTTGGGCTCACCGGTGGTGCCCGAGGTGTAGCAGAGGGCGGCGGCCTGGCGTTCGTCGATTTCGGGCCAGTCGAACCGTGTCGGGCGGCCCGCGATCAGTTCCTCGTACTCGTGCACGGTCGCCGTGGCCCCGGCGAGCAGCGAGCGGTCCCCGGGGCCGCTCACCACCACGTGCTCGACGGTCGGCAGGTCCGGCAGCAGCGGTGCGAGCAGCGGCAGCAGGGAGCCGTTGACGATGATCACGCGGTCGGCCGCGTGGTTGACGATCCAGATCAGCTGCTCGGCGGGGAGCCGGATGTTGAGGGTGTGCAGAACGGCACCCATGGAGGGAACGGCGAAGTACGCCTCGACATGCTCGGCGTTGTTCCACATGAGCGTTCCGACCCGCTGGTCGCCGTCGATCCCCAGCTCGTCGCGGAGCGCGTTGGCGAGCTGTACGGCACGTACGCCGGTCTCGGCGAAGGTGCGGCGCTGCGGCGCGTCGGCGTCGCCGGTCCAGGTGGTGATCCGGGAGGCCCCGTGCACCAGCGTTCCGTGGACGAGAATGCGGGTCACTGTCAGCGGTACGTCCTGCATCGTGCTCAGCACGGCGTCCTCCTGGTGGGGCAGCGTTGCCTACGCATGGGTAATGTGCCGCAATTCTGCGCACATACCAAGCGGTATGTCACTACCCGTCCTCAGGAAATCCACCGACGCCTCCCGCTCCGGCTCCCGTACCGCTTCCCGTACCGCCGTGTCCTGTCCCGCCCTGCCCTGCGTGGGAGTGCGCCGGTCAGTGGGCGAGGGACAGCTCAGGGTCCTCGCGCAGTTTGCCGAGGGCGCGGGAGACCGCGCTTTTGACCGTACCGACCGAGACCCCGAGCACCTCGGCGGTCTGCTGCTCGCTGAGATCCTCGTAGTAACGGAGCACCAGCATGGCCCGCTGCCGGTCGGGGAGCTTCATCACCGCGTGCCACATCGCATCGCGCAGCGCCTGCTGCTCGGCCGCATCGGGCGCGGGCTCGGTCTCCGGCTCGGGCAGGTCGTCGCAGACGAACTCGTCGACCTTGCGCTTGCGCCACTGCGACGTACGGGTGTTCACCAGCGCCCGCCGGACATAACCGTCCAGGGCGCCATGGTCCTCGATCCGTTCCCACGCGACGTAGGTCTTGGTCAGCGCGGTCTGGAGCAGATCCTCGGCATCACTCGGATTGGCAGTCAGCGAACGGGCGGTACGCAGCAGAACGGGCCCCCGGGCCCGCATGTAGGTGGCGAACGACGAGTACGGCGTCGCCACCTTCGCTGCGTTGGTACAGACTGGCGTGGTCATAGCTCCACGCTAGGAGCCGAACCCCCTTGAGCAGATCGCCCAGAGGTGCCGAAGGCGAATCCCCCTCAGGTTGTAGGAGTGGTGGTACCCCCACCTCCTGAAGGTGGAGGGCGCCCATCCCCTCGTCGGGGTTCCGGTGCTGGACCGGGGAAGGGTCCCTGGACGATTCCGGAAGATTCCGGGGAGGGCGCCAGGAGGGGCGGTCCGGTCCGGCACGTTCGCTAGTCGGCGATCCGGGCCACCGGGGCGTCTACGCGGTTCCGGTCGATGCTGAGCTCGTAACCGCCGTGCTCCTCCGTCACATCGCCCGCGTACTGGTGGATCCGCAGATGCGGCGACCAGTCCTGGCTCCGCAGGGACGGCTCCCCGGTCACCGAGGGCTGGTCGTTCCAGCGGGCGAACCACATCACCGATGGCAGGTCCGACGTACCCGCCCTGCGCTCCGCGCCGAGCTGCTCCACTCCGGAGTCCGCGCTGCTGTAGAAGCCGGAGACGTATCCGAGGCGCTCCACCTCGCGGTCCCAGGAACGGATGAAGGAGAGCGTGGTGGCGGCGCAGTCGCTGTCGCCCTGGTCGTATGCCTCCATGTCCAGATAGAGCGGTGAGCCCTTCACCATGCCGAGCGCTCGGGCCCGCTCGACCGCTTCGTTCGCCTCATCCGCTCCCTGGCCGGCCGGGTCGTCGTCGCTCATCATGACCTTCCGTTTGCCCTCGGCCGCCACACACGGCGACTGCGAGCCGACGAACACCGGCAGGACCTTCCATCCCATCCCGTACACGCTGGACACCCAATCCTTGCTGAGCTCGGGCTGGTTCGGGCAGCCCCGGCCCCGGCCGCCGTAGTAGACACCGATGCTCCGGTACCGGGACGACTTCCAGGCACGCATCGTCTCCAGGGACGGGGTGACACAGGTGTCGAACCCCCAGCCGTCGAACCGGTCGGTGTCAGCGGCGGCGACCGACGCCGGTGTTACGGCGCCAGCCTTGCCCGCACCTGCCCTGCCGGCACCTGCGTCTCCGGCGCCTGTTTCCCCGGCGGCTGATTCTCCGACGCCTGCTTCTCCGGACGCGCTGGCCTGCGCCTCACCGGCCCCCTGAGTGCCGGGCACCGGGTCCGCCCCGGTACTGGTCGGGGCAGCAGCCCCCGTATTGATCTGCGAACCGGTCTCTGCGCTACCGGTCTGTGCACCACCGGCCTGGGCGCCACCAATCTGGGCACCAGTTGCTCTACCGGCCTGCGTTCCGGGCGGGGGGGCCGTGACGTCCGGTGCGGCGTCGGCGGCCGGAGACCCGAGCGCCAGGAGGACAGCCGCGCCCAGAAGATGGGACAAGAACATCTTTTGTCGTTGCATAGGGCGCAGTGAACGGCCCGCCGGGCCGCACCACCCAGTGCCCACGCCGCAGTGTCAGCCGTCCGTGCCGAGGATGAGCCCGGATGTGGGTACGCCGGTACCCGCGGTGACGAGGGTCGTGGCCGCCCCGGGTATCTGGTTCACCGATGTGCCACGCACCTGCCGTACGGCTTCCGCTATGCCGTTCATGCCGTGCAGATACGCCTCCCCCAGCTGGCCCCCATGAGTGTTCAGCGGAAGCGCGTCCTCCGCGACGAAGGCCGCTGCTTCACCCGGCTTGCAGAAGCCGAACTCCTCCAGTTGCATCAGCACGAACGGAGTGAAGTGGTCGTAGAGGATGCCCACATCGATGTCGGACGGCCGCAGCCCTGAGGTCTGCCAGAGCTGCCGGGCCACCACGTTCATCTCGGGCAGCCCGCTGAGATCGTCCCGGTAGAAACTGGTCATCTGCTCCTGTGCCCGGCCCGCTCCCTGCGCCGCGGCCACGATCACCGCCGGCGGACGGCGCAGATCACGGGCGCGCTCGGCGCTGGTGACCACGATCGCCTGCCCCCCGTCGGTCTCCTGGCAGCAGTCGAGCAGCCGCAACGGGTCCACGATCCACCGTGAGGCGGCGTGATCGGCGAGGGTGATCGGCTTCTCGTAGAAGTACGCCGCCGGATTGCGCGCCGCATACCGGCGGTCGGTCACCGCGACATGGCCGAACACCTCGGACGAGAGGCCGTACGTGTGCAGATACCGCTGGGCGGCCATCGCTACCCAGGATGCCGGTGTGAGCAGCCCGAACGGCAGCGCCCAGCCCAGCGCGGCTCCCTCGGCCGACGGCTCCCTGTGCTGGACCCCCGAGCCGAACCGCCGCCCGGAGCGCTCGTTGAACGCCCGGTAACAGACGACCACGTCGGCCACTCCCGCAGCGACGGCGAGTGCGGCCTGCTGCACGGTGGCACAGGCGGCACCGCCTCCGTAGTGGATGCGGGAGAAGAAGGAGAGCTCCCCGATCCCGGCCGCCTGGGCGACCGTGATCTCGGGGCTGGTGTCCATGGTGAAGGTGACCAGACCGTCCACGTCGGCCGGGGTGAGTCCCGCGTCGTCGAGGGCTGCGCGGACCGCTTCCACGGCGAGTTTGAGCTCGCTGCGCCCGGAGTCCTTGGAGAACTCGGTCGCCCCGATCCCGGCGATGGCAGCCTTCCCACCGAGCGAGTCGCCCCTGCGCCTGCTCATGCGGCCACCCCGCTCCCGGATTCCGCACCTGAGCCGGCGCGGGTGCCGGAGTCGGAGCGGGTGCCGGAGTCGGAGCGGGCGCCGGAGTCGGAGCGGGCACCGGAGTCGGAGCGGGCACCGGTGCCGGACCCGGAGCGGGTCCCGGAGCCGGTGTGCACGGCATCGTCCGCAACCGCAACCGCAACGGGGTCGGCCTCCGCATCCACGCCCCCCTCCGCGCCCTGAGCCGTGACTGTCACGCTGCCCGTGACGTGGCGGCCCTTCCCGTTGGTGCCGGTGATCCGGACCTCCGCGTCGTCCCCCTCGACCGCGGTGACCGTGCCCGTCAACACCATCGTGTCTCCCGGATAGTTGGGAGCCCCGAGCCGGATCGCGACCTTGCGCAGTCTGTATCCGGGGCCGAAGTAGTCGGTGACGAATCTGCCGACCAGCCCATTGGTCGTCAGGATGTTCATGAAGATGTCGGGGGAGCCCTTCTCCTTGGCGGCCTCGGCATCGTGATGCACGTCCTGGTAGTCGCGGGAGGCAACGGCGCCCGCGACGATCAGAGTGCGGGTGATCGGGATCTCCAACGGCGCCAGTTCATCGCCGACTCTCATACCGGCTCCTCCATCTCTGCGGTTCCCGCATCGCCGTCCGCGAGCAACGTGCCCAACTCGTCCAGCACTTCGCTGCCGCAGCCCAGATACGCGTCCAGCTGCCGCCCCCAGAGAAAGTGCCGGTGCACGGGGTGGTCGAGGTCGGAGCCCAGCCCGCCGTGCAGATGCTGGCCCGCGTGCACGACCCGCTTGCCCGCCTCCGACGCCCACCACGCCGCGGTGAGCGCATGGGTGGCGAACGGCAGTCCCTCGTCGTGCCGCCAAGCCGCCTCGTACGCCGTGACCCGTATCGCCTCGGTGTCCATGTATGCGTCCGCCGCCCGCAGCAGCACTCCCTGGTTGGTGGAGAGCGGCCGCCCGAACTGCTCACGCTCCGAGGTGTACGAGACGGCGCGCGCGAGCGAACCCGCGCACACACCGGCCTGGAGCCCCGCGAACGCGATCCGCGCCACAGCCAGCACCTGCTGGTACGCACCCGGGCCGCCCAGCGCCTCGGCCGGTGTCCCGGACAGGGTCAGCCGCCCTCCCGACCAGGGCGCGGTGCTCTCCACCGGCTCCGTCCGCGCGTCCGCCACCCGTACCAGCCAGAGCCCGAGGTCCTGGTCGACGACCAGCACCAACGTGGCGTCCCGCAGCCACGGCACGAACGGCACACTCCCGCTCAGCCTCCCGTCCGCGTCGGCCCGTACGCCTCCCCGCGCCGGGAGCGCACCTGTCGCGACCACCGTCCCCTCCCGCAGCGCGGGCAGCAGCCTCGCGCGCTGCTCGGCCGTGCCATGGGCGGCCACCGCCAGCAGCCCGTACACACAGGTCGCGGTGTAGGGGACCTGGGCCGTGGTCCGTCCCTGCTCCTCCAGGAGCAGCACCAGACCGAGCAGCCCCGTCTCCTCGACCGCCGCCACCAGCCCCGCCGCGCCCAGCGCCTTCCACAACCCGGCGTCCGTCCCGGTGCCGGCCTCCGTCAGCCGCTCGTGTGTGGAGAGGTCCGCGAAGATATGTGCGGCCAGGTCCCTCGCGGCTTCCTGCTCCTCCGTCGGTGTGAACTCCATGTCAGCCCCCGCTTCCCCTGAACACCGGCAGCTCCAGGTCCTCGTCCACGCGGAGGAACTCCAGGCTCACCGGCAGACCGACCCGCACCTTGTCGTACGGCACCCCGATCACATTGCTCACCATGCGCACTCCCTCGGCCAGCTCGATCAGGCCCACCGCATAGGGCGGGTCGAAGGCCGGAAAGGCGGGATGGTGCATGACCACATACGAATAGACCGTCCCGGCTCCGCTCGCCGCGACCGTGTCCCACTCGGGCGATCCGCACGCGTTGCAGCCCGGCAGCCAGGGGAACCGCAGCGCCGAACAGGACGTGCACCGCTGGATCAGCAGCTGATGCCGGGCCACTCCGTCCCAGAACCCGGCGTTGTCCCGGTTGACCACCGGGCGCGGTCGCCTCGCCCCCGGCCTCCCGACCTCGGCCGCCCGCGCGCCCGTCCCCCCGGCCGGTGTCTTCGTCCTCGCCCCAGGTGCGTACTTGAGGATCCGGAACCGATGCGTCCCCGCCAGCTCGCCCCCGCCCCTGACGTCCATCCGTGTGGTGACGAAATACCCGGTCCCCAGCGCGGTCTTCTTGCGCTCCGAGACCGACTCGATCACCGCGTCGAAGGTGATCCGGTCGCCGGGACGCAGATCCCGCAGATACTCCTGCTCGCAGTCGGTCGCGACGACCGCCGTGCACCCCGCGCCGTCCAGCAGGGCGAACAGCTCGTCGTAAGCGGCGGTCCTGCCCGTGTGCCCGGAGAGCCCGCCCATCGTCCAGGCCTGGAGCATGGTCGGCGGAGCGACGGCCGGATAGGCCGGGTTCGCGTCCCCCATCGCCTCGCACCAGTGCCTGATCATCGGCTCGTTGACGGTGTCCTTGCCCACCCCCGAGGTCGCGGCGGGGCGCCCCTCGTAGGCCTTCAACTGCTCGTACAGCAGATCCTTCCCGCTCGGCTCGTCACCATTGACCGCCCCATCACCGACCGTGTCCCTCACCACCTCACCGCTCACCTCTTCCGGCTCCTCATCCCGAGTCGCATCGTCGCGACGATCTCCCGCTGCACCTCGCTCACCCCGCCCCCGAACGTGTTGATCTGCGCGGCCCGGTTCATGCGCTCCAGCTCCCCGTCCCCGAAAGCCCCCGGAGCCCCCGCCCGGATCAACGCCGTCTCCCCCGCAATTTCCTGACACATTCGATACACCTCTACGGCGCTTTCGGTTCCCAGAAACTTGACCCCACTCGCATCACCCGGTGCGAGAGTCCCGGCCCCGACGTCCCCGACCAGCCGCCAGTTGAGCAATCTGACCGCCGCGAGCCGGGCGTGCACCTCCGCGAGCCGCGCCCTGACCCACGCGCGGTCGGCCGGTCGTGCGCCGGTGTCCGGGTCGGGTGTGCGGGCGTACGCCAGGACCTCCGCGTAGGCGTCCTCCGCCTGCATTCCGATCGCGGCCAGCGCCACCCGCTCATGGTTGAGCTGGTTGGTGATCAGCTTCCAGCCGGCGTTCTCGGCACCTACCAGGTTCCCCGCAGGCACCCGGATCCCGTCGTAGTACGTGGCGGTCGTGGTCTGCCCGCCCACCGTCTCGATCGGGGTCCAGGAGAAGCCGGGGGCGTCGGTCGGCACCAGGATGATCGAGATGCCGCGATGCTTGGGCGCATCCGGATCGGTCCGGCAGGCGAGCCAGATCCAGTCGGCGTTCTGGGCGTTGGACGTGAAGATCTTCTGGCCGTCGATCACCCATGTGTCGCCGTCCCGCACCGCGCGCGTGCGCAGCGAGGCGAGATCGGTGCCGGCCGACGGCTCGCTGTAGCCGATCGCGAAGACGACGTCGCCGGTCAGGATGCGCGGCAGGAAGTAATCCTTCTGCTCAGGCGTCCCGTACTTCATCAGGGTCGGCCCGACGGTGTTCAGTGTGACCATCGAGACGGGCGCGCCCGCGCGGTACGCCTCGTCGAAGAAGACGAACTGCTCATCGGGCCCGCGCCCCTTGCCTCCGTACTCGACGGGCCAGCCGAGCCCCAGCATTCCGTCGGCGCCGATGCGCCGCAGCAGCGCCCGCTGTTCCGCAGGGCGTGCGCCGGCGCCCGGAGGGGAGTCGCCGCCAGGCCCCTGGCGCATCACTTCACTGAAATAGGAACGGAGTTCGGCGCGGAGTTCCAACTGCCGTTCCGTAGGGGCGAGGTGCACGTCGGCGGCCTCCCGGGCATCCGGATCAGGGTTTCTGACTGTCCGTCAGATACCTGTCCGGTGTCAACCCCGGAGCCCGACCGCAACTGCCGCCGCAGCACGCGCAAAACAGTCCGGGCGGCGATGCCTCAGCACCGTCGCCCGGACCGTCATTCACCCCTGCAGTACTCGTGCGGTTCCCGCACGGCCCCCACGATCCCGCCCCCCATCGGGCCGTATGTCACCAGAGCCGGGTGAAGTTCACCGTGTAGTGGGCCTGGTCGATCGACGTGAACGCCGAACCGTTCACACTGGCCGTGCTGTTCTGGTTCGACGCGCCGGAGCCGGTGGCGACCTGCTGCGTGGTGGTCGAGTTGCCGTTGTTGTTGTGCCCGACGCCACTGCCGACGACCCCGGCAACACTGGCGTTGGATCCGCTGCCCGCGATGGCGCCGTTGTCCGCGGTTGCCACACCCGTGAAGAGGGCCGCTGCCAGCGGCAGGGCGGCGACGGCGGCAAGGACGCGAACGGTACGGATGTGTGCCATGTCATTTCCTCCAGGAACCAGAAGTGCGGCTGTTTCCGGGGCAGTTGGCCGACCGCCCCGGTGAAGTGATTCACGACTGTCGCGAGATCAGAGTTGCCCACGAGACCCCCGCTGAACCAGCCTGGAAGACCTGATTCCCTCGCAAGCGTGACGTTAAGTCGATAAACCCCCATCACGTCACGAACCTGCGCAACGGCCGCCCACCACGCTCAGAACCCGGGCACCCCAGGAGGTGAAGCGTTCCTGCACTTCTTCCGGACGGGGCGCGAAAGAGCTTTCCGCCCCACTTTCCTGATTCGAACGCTTGAACGATAATGAACGCATGGCCGCCACCGACAGGCACTCCGCCACCCTGGCCCTCGCCCACGCGCTCTCCGCCGCCGAGCTCGGACTCCCCGTCATCCCCCTGTCCCGCACCAAGCTCCCGGCGATCCCCTCGCCGCACCACGGGGAGGCCGACCCGGTCCGCTGCCGCGGCGCCTGCGGCCGTGCGGGTCACGGCGTCCACGACGCCACGGCCGACCCCGCAGCCGTGCGCGCGCTGTTCGCCGCCGCCCCCTGGGCCACCGGCTACGGCATCGCTTGCGGCCGGCCGCCGCACCATCTGATCGGCATCGACCTCGACACCAAGGCGGAGACCGACTCCACAGCCGCTCTGCAACGCCTCGCACTCAAGCATCTGTTCACGATCCCGGAGACCGTCACCGTGCTCACCCCGAGCGGCGGCAGCCACCTCTGGCTGACCGGACCACCCGACAGGGCCGTCCCCAACTCGGTGAGCCGGCTCGCTCCCGGCATCGACGTCCGGGGCGCCGGCGGCTATCTCGTGGGGCCCGGTTCACTCACGGCCCACGGGGTCTACCGCCTCGCGCCCGGCACGGCACATCTCGCGCCCGCGCCCTGTCCTCGTGCTCTGCTCCGTCTGCTCACGCCTCCTGCGCGTTCCCCGCACTCAACCGGCCGGCCCGCTCAAGGCCATGGCCTGGTGCACTTCGTACTCGCCGCCCATGAGGGACAGCGCAACACCCGTCTGTTCTGGGCTGCCTGCCGCGCCTACGAGAACGGTTTCGGCGACCAACTCGCCGACCGGCTCACCCGTGCGGCTGTCCGTACCGGACTCACCGAGCATGAAGCCCGTGCCACCATCGCCTCGGCAGCCCGCCTGACGATGCCCGCACCGCGATCGGTGCGGTCTGTCTGACCTGTGCGGTCTTCTCTGATCTGTTCGGCCTGCCTGATCTGCGCGGCCAACCTGTTCCGTACGGCCTTCGCGATCCGTGCGGTCCGTGCGGTCCGTGCGGTCCGGCAGCCTGTGCGGCCTGTGTGACCTGCGCGGCCTGTGTGACCTCGGCCCGTGTGATCTGTGCGGCCTGCGTGACCTGCGTGATCAGTACGGACTCTGTCATCAGTGCAGCCTCCGCCATCAGCGCGGCCTTCGTGTCGATCCGTGCGGTCCCGGCAGCCTGTGCGGCTCGGTCGGACCCACAGCATCGGTTGCACGATCAGGCCGGCTGAAGAACCGCTTCGCCGACCGCCGCGTCCGTGACCGCGTCGTCCGACGAAGTGTCGGTGTCGAGCGGGAGGTGCCGCGTGCTGGGCGTGGATCCGTGTGCTTCTGCCCGGATGCGCTGCTTGATGGTCGGGGGCAGCGCACGGTCCTTGGGCAGCGCCCACCAGGCGACCTGTGCCGGTTCGACGGTGACCGGCGCCGGTGCGGGCGTCGGCGCGGGTGCCGGCTCTGCGGCCTCCGGAGCCGTTCGTACGGCCGGAACACCCGTCGTACGGACGGTGCGGCCCGCCAGGTCGGCGGGAACCGGGGTGGGGGCCCCGGAAGGGACGGCAGCGGTGGTCGCGCGAGCCGAAGTGGAGAATCCGAGCATCGCGACGAGCGCGAAGAACGCGGTGGTGAAGGCGGCCCACACCTTCTTGGCCTGGCTGGTCATGACGACCCCTCATTTCTGTGATCCGAAGCGTTTTTACGGTGGGACGTTCTACGTACTTTTCACATGATGCGGATGGGCTCCGGACAGACAGGGACCAACGCACAGGAAGTGGTGTTCTTCGGATGAACACCACCCGGTTGGCCCCTCCCGACTGGGCGGATTTCCGCTGACGGGTTCCGATGGAACGTCAGATGCGTGTGTGTCAGGTGAAGGAGCGTCATGTCACAGGCAACGGATCCCGGCCCCCGGAAGCGCCGCCTGCGCCCCCGCAGGAAGGCCACCCGTGCGGTGCTCGCGGCCCTCCTGGTCTGCGTCGGAGCCCTCGGCTGGTCCGTGAGTGGCGCCCTGACCTACCCGGGCGACGACAGCACGGCGGCACGGCTCGCGGGCTGGGCCCGCGAGCACTCTCTGGGCGTTGTGGTCGACAAGCTGGAGAACATCAGGTACGACCTCGACCCACCGAAGGTCGGCGGCGCCCTGTCGGCCGACGCCCAGGCCCGCATGAACCAGACCGCGGCCGCCCAGGCGCCACCGCGCGGCGCCCACCCCGAAGTACCACTGCGCACCCCGATGCGCCCCCTCGTCTCACCGGCGCTCAAGGGCGAGGGCGTTTACCGCACGCTGGTCAGCGACAGCAAGGGGCGGCCGATCGTGCAGGGGACGTACGTACGGCCGGACGCGGAGCACACGTCGTACGAGGCCGCCGTCGCCTGGATCAGCACCGCGCACGCGCGCTTCCAGCTCCACCCGGGTGTACGGGAGCCCGGCGGCACCTTCTCGGTGCCGCCGAACATCCCCAAGGGCCGGCGCACCGGGCTGATCGCCACCTGGAACGGCGGCTTCAAGATCACCGATGGCGGCTCCAACGGCGGCTTCTACCTCAACGGCCGTACCGCCGGATCGCTCCGCGACGGCGCCGCTTCCGAGGTCTTCTACCGCGACGGCTCGATCAAGATCGGCGTCTGGGGCCGCGACGTGCGGATGACACCGGACGTCGTCGGCGTACGCCAGTGCCTGGAGCTGATGGTCGACGGCGGGAAGGTCGTCCCGGACATCGACAGCGACTCCAAGTGGGGCGCCACCGACCAGAGCAAGATGTTCGTGGAGCGCTCGGGTGTGGGCGTCACCGCCAAGGGCGACGTCATCATGGTGGTCGGCCAGGCGCTGACCGCCCACACGCTCGCGGACCTGATGCAGCGCGCCGGCGCCGTACGCGCGATGCCGCTCGACATGAACCGCGCCTGGCCGTCCTTCATGAGCTACGACGGCAAGGCCGACCCCGCCAACCCGAAGCCGACGAACATCCTCGACTTCGAGAACCCGCCGGAGCGCTACTACAACCAGGCGACGCGGGACTTCGTGGCGGTGTACTCGCGCTGAGCGGGGGGAGGGGAAAGCGCGCCGGCGCAGGGGGAAGGCGCGCGCCCGGTTCACGCACGGACCGGCGGCCGGGCGGCGCGAACCGGGCGTCACCCTAGACTCGCGACGTGAGCAGCAAGGGCGAGAACGAACACAGCGACGCCGGCGAGGACGAGGTCCTGGAAGCCGTGGGCGCGCTGGCGGAGCCGGTGCGACGCAGGCTGTACCGGTACGTGGTCGCGACGCCGGACGCGATCGGTCGCGACGCGGCAGCCGAGGCGGCCGGGATCTCCCGCTCCCTCGCCGCCTTCCACCTGGACAAGCTGGTCGAGGCCGGGCTGCTGGCCGTCACCTACCGGCGGCTGTCCGGGCGCGCCGGACCGGGCGCCGGCCGCCCGTCGAAGCTGTACCTGCGAGCGCCGGGCGAGCGGGCGGTGTCGCTGCCGCCCCGTTCATACGGCTCCGCGGGCCGGCTGCTCGCCGCGGTGGTCGACGGTGCCGGACTGGACCGCGAGTTGCAGTCGGCTGCGCGGGCGGCCGGCGCCGCGGAGGTTCCGGTCGACGGGGACGGTCCCGTCGCGGTGGAGGGCGATCCCGTGGCGGTGCTGCGCTCGCGCGGTTACGAGCCCTACCTGGACGGGACGACCGTCCGCCTGAACAACTGCCCGTTCCACGCCTTGGCGGACGAATTCCCGGCGCTCACTTGTGGGATGAACCTGGCTTACATCGAGGGCCTGCTTCCCGGCTGCGCCGGCGGCGAGGGCTGGACAGCCGCGATGGACCCGGTTCCGGAGGGGTGCTGTGTCGCCCTCACTTCTAAAACTAATAAAGCTTGACGATAGAAGGCCGGGACCGCCATGCTGTCGTCATGACGACCTTTCAGCTGGCCCAGGTCAATGTCGGACGTATCGTCGGCCCGCTCGACGGGCCCGTCCTGGCCGACTTCGTGGCCCAGCTCCCCGAGATCAACGCACTGGCCGACAACGCCGACGGCTTCGTCTGGCGGCTGGTCGACGACGACGGCGCGGACTCGACGAGCCTGCGGCCGGACGGGCATGACGACATGCTGCTGATCAACTGCTCGGTCTGGGAGTCCGTCGAGGCCCTCAAGGAGTTCATCTACCGCAGCGACCACCTGCGGCTGCTGAGCCGCCGCCGGGAGTGGTTCGAGCGGATGTCCGAGCACCATCAGGCCATGTGGTGGGTCCCGGCCGGCCACCGGCCCACCGTCACCGAGGCGATGGACCGCATCGCGCTGTTGCGCGAACACGGCGAGAGCGCCGAGGCGTTCACCTTCCGCACGCCCCACCCGGCGCCTTCGCACCGGACGGCCCCGCAGATCTCCGGCCCGCACGCACCCTGACGGCCGGACAGCGGTCACACGGAAGGGGCGCCCCCGCGAACGGGGGCGCCCCTTCTCTGATCAGCATGTTCTCTGACCTGCTGCGGTGGGTGTGGGATTTGAACCCACGGTGACTCTCGCCACGACGGTTTTCAAGACCGTTCCCTTAGGCCGCTCGGGCAACCCACCCCGCACCACCCCGCCGGGGTGATGCGGGAAACAGACTAGCGCGTCAGCTGTCGCCCTTGCGCTGGCCCAGGGTGACCTCGACCGTGTGCTCCTTGCCGTCGCGCTTGTAGGTGAGCTGGACCTTGTCGCCCGGCTTGTGCGTCCAGATCGTGCCGATCAGGGTCGGGCCGCTGTCGATCGCCGTGCCGTCCAGCTTGGTGATCACGTCACCGGGCTTGAGGCCGGCCTTGGCCGCCGGGCCGTTGGCCACGACCGAGGCCGTGCCGCTCGCGCCCTGGTCGGAGATCTTGGCGCCGTTGCCCTGCTCGTCCATGGCGACCGTGGCGCCGATCACCGGGTACACCGGCTGGCCGGTCTTGATCAGCTGCTGGGCGACGTTCTTCGCCTGGCTGATCGGGATGGCGAAGCCCAGGCCGATCGAGCCGGCCTGCGAGTCACCGCCGAGGCTGCCGCTGCTGGCCGACTGGATGGCCGAGTTGATGCCGATGACCGCCCCGCGGTCGTCGAGCAGCGGGCCGCCCGAGTTGCCCGGGTTGATCGAGGCGTCGGTCTGCAGGGCGCTCATGTACGAGGCCTTGCTGCCCGAGCCGTCGCCCGAGGCGACCGGGCGGTTCTTGGCGCTGATGATGCCGGTCGTCACCGTGTTGGACAGGCCGAACGGCGCACCGATCGCGATGGTCGAGTCGCCGACCGCCACCTGGTCCGAGTTGCCGAGCTCCAGCGGGGTCAGCCCGGAGGGGGCGTTCTTGAGCTTGACGACGGCCACGTCGTAACCCTGCGCCCGGCCGACCACCTCGGCGTCGTACTTCTTGCCGTTGGAGAACGTCGCCGTCAGGGTGCCCCCGTCGGCCGCCTCCGCCACTACGTGGTTGTTGGTGAGGATGTGGCCCTGGGTGTCATAGATGAAGCCGGTGCCCGTGCCGCCGTCGCCGTTGCCGCTCTTGGCCTCTATGGTCACCACGCTCGGAAGCGCCTTGGCAGCGATCCCCGCCACGGTGTTCGGGGAGCGCTTGACGTCCTGCGCCTTGCCGGGCGCCGACACGGTCGTCGAGCCCGTCGCGTTGTCGCTGTGCTCGGCGGCGAAGTACCCGATGCCGCCGCCGATACCGCCCGCGACCAGCGCCGCGACGACCACCGCTGCGATCAGACCGCCCGCGCGCTTCTTCGGCGCGGCGGGCGGAGCCGGTACGGGCGCACCCCATACGGGGCCGCCGCCCTCCCCGTATCCGCCGTTGCCGCCGCCCCCGTACGCAGGAACTGACGGCGGCGGCGGAGGCCAGCCGGCGTCCGCGGCCCGGACGGGCTCGGGCGCGCCGGCGGGCACCGGCCCAGGGAGCTGCGCAGTGGCTTCGGTGGCGGAAGCGGGCGTGCCCTCAGGAGCGGCAACCGGTACGGGAGGTGCGGACGGGGCGGGTGGTGCGGTCTCGGCCGCCGTGCCCTCGGTGCCCTCGTTCTCGGTGCTCACAGCTCTTTCTCCTCGGTTCCACGTCGTCTCGGTCAGAGTCCCGCTGTGCAAGTGTCTGCGGACAGCTTTTCCCACAGCACGTCGGGGCACTGTAAACGGGAGCTGTGCGTCTTCGTCTTCTCAGTGGGTTGTCCTGCTGCGTTGTCCTACTGCGATGTCCTGCGGTTGTCCTACGGGGTCGTACTACGGGGTTGTCCTGCTCGGTCGTCCCACTGAACTTCTCCCCGCCCGCTCCCCGCACATCCTTTATTTCGGATGAGAAGGATGAGAGGGGTGAGAAGCCCGCACCTTCACACACCTGCCCGCGCCCTTCTGCGTCCTCCTACCCCGCCACGGTGGCACCATGACGCGGTGACCCACGTACGACAGCACAGCATCCAGGTCGTCGCTCACCGAGGGGCATCCGAGGACGCCCCCGAGCACACCCTCGCCGCGTACACGCGTGCCATCGAGGACGGCGCCGACGCTCTCGAATGCGATGTACGGCTCACCGCCGACGGCCATCTCGTCTGTGTGCACGACCGCCGGGTGAACCGCACATCCGACGGCCGTGGCGCGGTCTCCACTCTGGAGCTGTCCGATCTGGCCACCCTCGACTTCGGGTCCTGGCGGGACTGGAAGGACCCGGAGGAGTCCCCGGACTGGGACCGGGAGAGTACGTCCGTACTCACCCTGGACCGGCTCCTGGAGCTGGTCCACGACTCGGGCCGCCGGGTGGAGCTGGCCATCGAGACCAAGCACCCCACCCGGTGGGCCGGCCAGGTGGAGGAGAAGCTGCTCGCGGCGCTGGCCCGTTTCGGCCTGGACTCGCCGTCGCAGGGTGACTCGTCGCCGGTGCGGATCATGAGCTTCTCGGCCCGTTCGCTGCACCGGATCGCCGCCGCCGCGCCCGCCATCCCCACCGTCTATCTGCTGCAGTTCCTCTCGCCGCGGCTGCGCGACGGCCGACTGCCCGCCGGTGCCGGGATCGCCGGCCCCGGCATGCGGATCGTGCGCAACCACCCCGGCTACGTCGAGCGGCTGCACCGGGCCGGGCACCAGGTGCATGTGTGGACCGTGAACGAGCCCGAGGACGTCGCGCTCTGCGCCGAGCTGGGCGTGGACGCGATCATCACCAACCGCCCGAAGCAGGTCCTGTCCCAACTGGGCCGCCCTTAGCCCCACTTAGTCCCGATTAGCACCCTGATGCCGATTAGTCCCTTTCAATCCAGTTCAATCCCTATTAATGCGGTCACAGGGAGTGCACCGGCGCGTTCGGTTCGTATTCGAGCATGTTGAGTGCGTCACCGGGCCCCCTTTGGCCGGTTTCCGGTCCAGTAACCCGGGGCATCCAATCGGTGGCGTGGGGGCAAAGGAGGTCTCGGGGGTGGCGTTGGTGGTGGCACAGGAAGTGCCCGCGTCGTCGAGCATGGCCGTACCCCATGGCCCTGCGGGCGTGGGCGAAGCGAGACACCGGATGCGTGATCAGCTGCGCAGGACCGGGGTGTCCGACTCGGTCGTCGACGACGCCGTACTGATCCTTTCCGAACTGCTCAGCAACGCCTGCCGGCATGGCAGGCCGCTGGGCCGGACGGAGATCGGCGACGGCGACGTACGGGCTGCTTGGCGCGTGGACAAGGCAGGCAGACTGACCGTGGAAGTGACGGACGGAGGCGGTCCGACCCGACCGGTTCCGGCCACTCCATCGGTCACGGCACGGGGCGGCCGCGGGCTCAACATCATCAGTGCGCTGGCCCAGGAGTGGGGCGTACGGGACAACGCGTCGGGCGAAGTGACCGTCTGGGTGCTCGTCACCGAGGCGCGCCGCGAGGACTTCACCGCCGCCGGGCCCGCCGGTGGACCGGATTTCCCGGCGCCGGCCGCCCCGGCCGTGTCGGCCGTCGCGGGCTTCCCGGAATTCGCCGAGGTCGCCGACTTCCCTGATGTCTCGGTCCCGGACGTCTTCGACGGAGTCGACTGATCCGGTACCGGACGGGTGGGGAGCTGCGGTCCGGTCTCCGTGAGCCCCCGCACGAACGGGCGGACATCCCATAGGCTCGCGCCACACACAGGACCAGCGCAGTCGGGAGAGAGCCGCACCATGGCGAAGAAGCGTCCTCAGACGAAGGCCCCTCACGGAACCAACGGGGCCCGCTCCGCAGGCGCCGCTGAGCATGTCCCCGTGGTCGGGGCCCGTGAGCCCTGCCCCTGCGGCTCCGGCCGCCGCTACAAGGCCTGCCACGGCCGGGCCGCAGCGCACGCCGTGGCCGAGCTGGTCCAGCGCCCCTTCGAGGGACTGCCCGGCGAGGGCGACTGGGTCGCGCTGCGCGAGCTGGTGCCCGCGGCGACCGTGGAACTCACCCTCAAGGGCGGGCTGCCCGACGGTGTGCCGTCCGTGACGCTCGCGACCGTCCTGCCGATGGCCTGGCCCGCGCTGCGGCGTGACGACGGCTCCGTCCTGGTCGGCCTGCAGAACGACACCCCGTCCGGCGACCTCAGCCGCGACCTGGCCGACACCCTCCAGCGGGCCCTGACCGCCGAGCCCGGCACGCCGGTCGCCGGTCAGCAGGCCGCACCCGACGGGCCCCGGCTCCAGGACCTGTTGGACCCGGGCGCCCCCTTCGCGCCGGTGGTGCACCCCGGGTTCGAGTTCTGGGTGCCCGACTCGGAGAACGCCACCCCGGAGGTCTCCGCCTCGCTGGAGCGCGCGAACGAGGCGGTCATCCCCACCGTGAAGCTCGCATCGGTGGACTCCGCCTACTGGTGCGAGACCCCCGACAAGAACCATCTGCGCTGGGTGATGCTCCACCCCGAGGAGCAGCTCCTTGACGCCCTGGCCCGGCTGCACGCCGCGGGCACCTCATCGCTCGGCGTCGGCACCAGGCTGGTCGGCTCCTTCCGGGCGCACGGGCTCACGGTGCCGGTCTGGGACCTGCCGAGCGCGATGAACGCCGAGGAGTGCGAGAAGCCCGCGGCCGAGTTCGCGGAGCGGCTCGCCGAGGCTCTGGCCGCCGACGCTCCGCTCACTCCGGAGGAGCGCCGGGCCCGCGGCGGTCTCACCAACCGCCAGGTGACGCTCAGCTGAGAGTGACGACCCGGACGGAACAGCAGGTGACTCCAGTCACAAGTGCCCGTACGCGCGGGTAAGTCGCTGTCCGAATACATGAGATCGAATTTGCGAACCGCCGATCTCTTGTTACCGTTCTAGTAGCCCGGTCGTTGGTGCATCCCCCGTCGCCAACGGCCGGGCCCTTCCATGCCCGGGTTGTCAATGCCCGGCAGGGGGCGCGGAGTTGCTTCCGGAGCACAGGCGCAGCGCGCCGCCCCGGCACCGTCCGCCCCCGCGACACAAGCCGCCGGCCCTCGTACTCCCTGCGCGTCCCGCACGCCGGTTCACGCAGGGCGCGAGTCCCGTCCACGGAGCCGGCCGCGCGACCCGACGCCACGGTCCGGCCGTCCGGCACCCTCACGGTGTGTACGCATCCGGGTGCCGCTCGGCCGTCAGCAGCAGGCGGGCAGGCCGTCAGTAGGCGAGCTTGCTGCCGCCGCCGGGAGCGCCGGTGCTCGCCTCGACCAGCGCGTCCACCACCGCTTCGACATCCGGTAGCCAGGGTGCCGCCGCAGTACCGCGAGCGCCGGCAGTACCGCGAGCGCCGGCAGTACCGCGAGCGCCGGCAGTACCGCGAGCGCCTGCGGAGCCTCCCGCGCCCGGCAGCGGCCGTGCGGCCGGGGAAGGAGCCCGCTCCCACCAGACCGGGCCCTTGCCCGTCTCGGACGGCGGCAGCACCAGATAGCCCCCCTCGCCGTGGAACCGCAGCGAGCTGGGTACCCAGTCCTTGGCGTGCAGCAGTTCGCCGAGCCGTTCCAGTGAGTACGGGGCGACCAGCAGCGACCAGCGTGTGGGCGTCGCCACGACCGGTCCGATCCGCATGTCCATCCGGTCGAGCGCCACCAGGGCGCGTGCGCCCGCGACGGCGGGCAGACTGAGCGCGCACGGCGCGCGGCCGCCCGTCGCCATGATCACCGGGGCGTCGGGACGGCTGGTCCACCACCAGCGCACCATGCGCTCGTCCGTGGTCGCCGTGAGCAGCCCTGGGTCGAAGGGGTGTGCGCCGGGTACGACGCACTCGGGGTCGGGGCAGCCGCAGCTGCGCTCCCGGCCGGCGGAGGCGGTGTGCCCCACGCCGGGAACGACGGGCCACTGCCAGCCGGTTGCGCAGGTCAGCGCCGCATCGAGCTGGGCGTGCCTCCCGCTGCGCCGGAACCGGAGTCCGCGTCGCCTTCCGAGGATCTCGCGCATGAGCGCTCGTTCCTTTCCGTTGAACGCCGAGGTCCGCATCGCGCCATGGATATGTCGCGTCGCTGTACGTACACACGCTGCTGGCCTGCGGTGTTGATGACCGGCAGGGCGGAGCTGGTCCGAGTTCACTGCTCAAGCATGGCCAGGAGTGGCGCGTGCGTGGCGCGTACTTGTCCCGTGCTGTCTGTGCTTGCTGTCTGTGCTGTGCGCTGTGCCGGTGAATCGCCGTGCCGCTGAATCGCTGTGTCACTGTGCCGCTTGCGCGAACCCCGCCGTTCGGGGTTGGGGCGTGACCCACAGCGGTTTAGACGCCCAGGCCTGCCGCCAGGTTCCGGGGCCGTGTCAACTGCCCCTGGTCATCACCGGTTACGTACCCACCGCAGTCGGTGTGACGCTCTGCCGAACGACCTCAGTCGACATCAAATAGCCGCACAGGGGGGCACTTTCCGGCCAAGTTGGCTATCTACTGGAGGGAGACAGTTTCCTCCCGTGGACACCAGGGGCCCCAAGGGGACAATGCTGGACATCTCCTCGCTTCTGCGTGTACATGTGGATCCATTGATAGCTACGCAGAATGGTATGGGGGTTTGCGATGCTATTGAGCGAAACACACCAGTCAGAAAGCCGGCTGCCATGAGCGCACCTCACCTGCCGAAAGTGGCTGGAATCGACTCCACAGTTCCGGCCCCCGCGCACACTGCCGCACCACTCCCCGCCCCCGTTCCCGCCGCCGCCCCCGGCGCCCTCATCCAGGACCGGCTGGCCGGCTGGGTCTTCGACCTCACCACGCTGCACGAACTCACCGAACGGCTGGCCGCCACCAACACCCTGGACGACGCGCTCCAGGAGTTCCTGCGAGCGGGCGCCTCCCTGGTGGGTGCCCGCCGCGGCCTGGTCGTACTGGAGCCCGCGGGCACCTCGGCGCAGGGCGCAGCGGCGTACGGCCCCTGCCCTGCCCGCACCGTCGGACTCGGACTCACCCACGCCGAACTCGGCCACATCGAAACGATTCCTCGCAGCCTCACCGCGTACGGACGCATCCTCGAAGCCGGCAGTACGGGCACGCCCCCCGGCGCGCGCTCCGGCGCGAAGAACAGCACGGAGCACGACACCGGGAGCAGCACACAGAGCAGCACGGGCAACAGTGGCGAGAGCCGCGCGCAGAGCAGCACAGGCAACAGTGGCGAGAGCGGTGCCGACACCGCCCCCGTCGACGGTGTCGCCACCCCCGACATCCTCGGCGACAAGCAACTCGACCCGCGCCACCGCGAGGTCGCCACCCGCGTCGGCTACGCGGCCAGCTTCGCCGTCCCGCTGTCGGCCGCGACGGCCGGGCCGCTCGGCGCGGCCGTCTGGCTCTACGACGAACCCGCCGAACCCGTGGAACGCCACCGCCGTCTCGTCGGCCTCTACACCCGGTACGCGAGCGAGCACCTGGCCCGGCTGGTCGAACTGACCCGAGCCCGCGCCCGGGTGACCACCCTCACCGACGAACTGCTGCCCCGCCGGCTGCCCAGGGTGCCCGGAGTGCAGCTCGCCGCCTGCCACCGCACCGGACCGCGCGGCGGCGGCGACTGGTACGACGCGCTGCCGCTGGCCGACGACGCGCTCGGCCTCACCGTCGGATCGGTCACCGGCTCGGGCCCCGGTGCCACCGCCGCGATGGGACGGCTGCGGGCCGGGCTGCGGGCGTACGCCGTCATGGAGGGCGAGGACCCGGTCGCGGTCCTCTCCGACCTCGAACTGCTGCTGCGGCTCACCGAACCCGCCCGCTCGGCGACCGCGCTCTTCGCCTACTGCGAACCGGCACAGCGCAAGATCGTGCTGGCCGGCGCCGGCCACACCCCGCCGCTGATCATCGGCGACCGGCGCACCGAGTTCATCGAGACCTCGCTGTCGGCGCCGCTGGGGATGCTCTCCTGCTGGGAAGCGCCGAGTGTGGAGTTCTCGCTTGCGCCAGGAGAGACGGTTCTGCTCTGCACCGACGGGCTGCTGCGCCGCACCGGGGACTCCACGGACCGTGCGTTCGCCCGGCTCCACTCGGTGGCGGCGAACCTGCCCCGGCTGCTGCGCGACGACCCCGCCGCGATCGCGGACCACGTCCTGCGAACCCTGCTGCCCGAAGGCCTCGACCAGCAGGAATGCGCCGAGGACGTGGTGATTCTGGCCGCCCGTTTCGACTGATCTCCCCTCAGGTGCAGGGCAGTCCGGGTAAGAGGCCTTTCGGCACTGTGCCCCCTTCCGTACACCCGTACGATGGAGGGGGCCTGCGTCGTATCAAGGGGCCCAGCGTCGTATCGAGGAGACAGAAACGTGTCTGAGGAGCTCACACCGGAGACCCCGGAGACCGAGACCCCGGAATCCCTGGAGACCCCGGCAGCGGAGGCCGTCAAGCCGCGGAAGAACGGCCTCTACCCGGCCGTGTCCGACGAGCTCGCCGAGAACATGAAGTCCGGCTGGGCCGACACCGAGCTGCACGGCCTGGAGCCGATCGCCCAGGCAGCACACACCGCCGCCCGCCGCGCCGCGCTCTCCGCGCGCTTCCCGGGTGAGCGCCTGGTGGTCCCGGCGGGCCGTCTCAAGACCCGCTCCAACGACACCGAGTACGCCTTCCGTGCCGCGAGCGAGTACGCGTACCTCACCGGCGACCAGACGCAGGACGGCGTCCTGGTACTGGAACCGGCCGCGGGCGGCGGGCACACCGCCACGATCTACCTGCTGCCCCGCTCCGACCGTGAGAACGGCGAGTTCTGGCTGAGCGGCCAGGGCGAGCTGTGGGTCGGCCGCAGGCACTCGCTCGCCGAGGCCGAGCAGCTGCTCGGGATCCCGGCGAAGGACGTCCGCGAGCTGCCCGCCGCGCTGACCGCGGCCACCGGGCCGGTCCGCGCCGTCCGCGGTTACGACGCGGGCATCGAGTCGGCGCTGACCGACAAGGTCACCGCCGAGCGCGACGAAGAGCTGCGCGTCCACCTCTCCGAGGCCCGCGCGGTGAAGGACGACTTCGAGATCGGCGAGCTGCAGAAGGCCGTCGACGCGACGGTGCACGGCTTCGAGGATGTCGTGAAGATCCTCGACAAGGCCGAGGCCACCTCCGAGCGCTACATCGAGGGCACCTTCTTCCTGCGCGCCCGCGTCGAGGGCAACGACATCGGCTACGGCTCGATCTGCGCCGCCGGTCCGCACGCGACCACCCTCCACTGGGTGCGCAACGACGGCGACGTACGCTCCGGCGAGCTGCTGCTGCTGGACGCCGGCGTGGAGACGCACTCCCTCTACACGGCCGACGTGACCCGCACGCTCCCCATCGACGGCCGCTTCAACGCGCTCCAGCGCAAGATCTACGACGCGGTGTACGAGGCCCAGGAAGCCGGTATCGCCGCCGTCAAGCCCGGCGCCGCCTACCGCGACTTCCACGACGCGTCCCAGCGCGTACTCACCGAGAAGCTCGTCGAGTGGGGCCTCGTCGAGGGACCCGTGGAGCGGGTGCTCGAACTGGGTCTCCAGCGCCGCTGGACCCTGCACGGCACCGGTCACATGCTCGGGCTCGACGTCCACGACTGCGCGGCCGCGCGCACCGAGGCGTACGTCAACGGCACGCTGGAGCCCGGCATGTGCCTCACGGTCGAGCCCGGTCTGTACTTCCAGGCGGACGACCTGACGGTGCCCGAGGAGTACCGCGGCATCGGGGTCCGGATCGAGGACGACATCCTCGTCACCGCCGACGGCAACCGGAACCTGTCCGCGGGGCTGCCGCGCCAGGCGGACGAGGTCGAGGCGTGGATGGCCTCGGTCAAGCAGGGCTGACCTTCCCGGCAGAACCGGCCGCACCCGCAGAACCCGGTAAGCCCGCGAGAGCAGGGGGCGCGCCGTTCAGGGCAGTACCGCCGTTGAGGGCAGTACAGTCACGACGCCCTGAGCAGCGCGTCCTCGCGCCATTTCAGGACCTTGTCGAAGCGCACCATCGCGCCACGGCCCGGCCGGTTACGGAAGTCGGCGTGGTCGGAGAGTTCCGCGATCAGACCCAGGCCGCGGCCGCTCTCGGCGCAGGTCGGCGCCGTCGGATGTGCCAGCACGTTCTGCGGCGCGGTGCGGCGCTTCTGCCGGACGGGAAAGCCCGGACCGGAGTCGGTGACCTCGATCCGGCACCGCTCACCGTCCAGGAACGCCGTCACCCGGTACCCCGGAGAAGTGGCGCCCGGCCCTCCGGTTCCGCCGTGCTCCACCGCGTTCGCACAGGCCTCGCTGAGTGCCAGCGACAGATCGAAGGAGATGTCGGGGTCAACGCCCGCGGTCTCCATGGCACCGAGCAGAAGACGGCGGGCGAGCGGAACGCTCGCGGCTTCGCGCCGCAAATGCAGAGACCACCAGATGCTCATGCTCCAGCCTCCTGGCTGCGGCTCGACATTACGGTTACGTATTGCCGCGGTACGGGGGGCGTAAGCACGCAGTTGACGTGATACCGCTCATTCGGCGGACGCGCATACCCCGTGCGCAGGTGTATCGCGGGCGCCTGTGGCAGACGTTTCGCGGGATCTCGAACGGCGTGCGGGCGGCTCACCGGGACGGATGCGGACCTTCCGGACCTGCCGTATGCGGGCCCCGGGCCCAGTGCGATGATGGCCCGGCCATGCTTACCTCAGCCGTACGCGCCGGAGTCGTTCCACGGCTCCTGAGGACCGCGGTCTTCACCGCGGTCTGCGTCGTGCTGGCCGGGGTGGGACACGCACTGGCCTCCGGTGCGGCCGTCCCGTGGTGGCCGCTGGTCCTCGGGTTCGCCGGGCTGTTCGTCGTGGCCGCGCCCTTCGCCGGGCGGGAGCGCTCGCTGCCCGGCATCGCCGCGGCACTGACCGCGGGCCAGCTCGCACTGCACACCCTGTTCGGGCTCGGCCAGCACGGCGCCATGACGATGGGCGCCATGGGCACGACCGCCGCGACGGGCGGGGCCGCCGGCAACACTTCCGCGGTGGTTCAGCTCGCGGGAAAACTGGTCTGCGGCGCCGGGGCTGCCCCGCTCAGCGCGGCCAAGGCCCACAGCATCGTCAGCGCGGCGGGCATCGACCCGTCGACGAGTGCCGCCCAGGCCGCACCGCATCACATGGCGGGCGCCACGGCCTCGACGTGCCTCTTCATGCTGCCGAGCCTTCCCATGGTGCTCGGCCATCTGCTGGCGGCCCTGGCGACCGGCTGGGTGCTGCGACGCGGCGAGATCGCCCTGTTCCGGCTGACCCGGCAGTCGCACGGTGTCGCCGAGGGGGCGCTCGTACGCAATCTGCGCGCCGCGCTCGCGCTGGTACGCGCCTTGCGTGCCGGGCTTCCGGGAGCACCCGCCCATGGGCCGCGCGCCGGGTACGCACCTCTCCCCGCGCCCTTGTGGACAGCGGGCGAAGCACTCCAGCACACGGTGATCAGGCGCGGTCCGCCCGCCATATACGCGTTCGCAGCCTGACGCGGCACCTCCCCACGCGAGAAGCGACGGGAGCGGGTGCCGTGCTGTCCGCGCGCACCGGCGCGCGGGCTGCCACCCTTCCTTCCGCACCGTGGAGTGTGTTCCGTATGAGCGTCAACCCGCTGAACGCCGACCTGCTGGGCAACACCCGTGAGGGCACCGGCCATGAGGGCGCCGGCCGCCGCCCGGGGCGCACCCGCCGTATCGCCGTGGTCGGTGGCATCGCCGCCGCGTCCGTCCTGGCCCTGTCGGGTACGGCCTTCGCGCACGTCACCGTCCAGCCGCAGGGCGACGCGGCCAAGGGCGGTTACGCGACGATCGCGTTCAAGGTTCCCAACGAGCGTGACAACGCGTCGACCACCAAGCTTGAGGTCAACTTCCCGACCGACCACCCGCTCGCGTCCGTGATGCCGGAGCCCGTGCCGGGCTGGAAGGTCGACGTCACCACGTCGAAGCTGGCCAAGCCGCTGACCATCGAGGGCAAGCAGATCGACAAGGCCGTCACCAAGGTCACCTGGACCGGCGGGAAGATCGCGGCCGGACAGTTCGAGCAGTTCCCGCTCTCCGTCGGCCAGCTGCCCACCAACACCGACCAGCTGACCTTCAAGGCTCTGCAGACGTACTCCGACAAGGAGGTCGTGCGCTGGATCGAGGAGCAGAAGCCGGGCGCCGACGAGCCGCAGAACCCGGCGCCCGTGCTCAAGCTGACCCCGGCCGCCGACACGGCCGGCGCCACAGCGGGCAGCGCGTCCGGCGATACATCCGCATCGGGCGACAGCGGCACGCCCGCCAAGACTGCCACCGCCTCGTCTTCGGACGGCAGTGACAACACCGCCAGGATCCTCGGGGTCATCGGCATCGTCATCGGCATCGCGGGCGTCGCCTTCGGTGTCCTCGCCGGCCGCCGCCGTACCGCCTGACGGGCCCCTACCACCCACAGCACTTGGGACGTTCCTCCATGCACAGCACGACACGCAGCACATACAAGAAGTCGCTGACGGCCGCCGCCCTCGCGGTGGCGGCCGCCTTCTCCCTCGCGGCCTGCAGCACCGACAGCGGCAGCAGCAGCGGCGGCAAGAACCCGGTGGCCGATGTCTCCGGTGGGCAGAAGACGCAGGCAGCGACGGTGCTCGACACCCCGTTCACGAAGCCGGACTTCGTCCTCACGGACACGCACGGCAAGAAGTTCGACTTCCGCAAGGAGACGAAGGGCAAGCCGACGCTGATCTACTTCGGCTACACGCACTGCCCCGACATCTGCCCGCTGACCATGGGCAACATCGCCGTGGCCAAGAAGGCCCTGCCCAAGGACGAGCAGAAGAAGCTCCAGGTCGTCTTCGTCACCACCGACCCGGGCCGCGACACCCCGTCCGAGCTCGGCAAGTGGCTGAAGGCGCAGGACCCGTCGTTCATCGGGCTCACCGGCAACTTCAAGACGATCCAGGCGGGCGCCCGCTCGATCGGGATCGGCATCTCCCCGACCAAGAAGGAGAAGGACGGCACGATCGTCTCGATGCACGGGGCGCAGGTCATCGCCTTCTCGCCGAAGACGGACAAGGGCTACCTCCTGTACGGCGAGGACACCACCGTCAAGGACTACACGAAGGATCTCCCGAAGATCGTCAAGGGTGAGAAGCCGTGAGCCGGGGCACGCGGGCTACCGCCGTCTGCGCCATAGCCGCCGCTGCGGCCCTGGCGCTGGCCGGGTGTTCCTCGTCCGGCTCGGGGTCGGGGTCCGGTTCTGGTTCCGGCTCGGGGTCGGGTTCCGGCTCGGCCGACATCCGGGCCGGCGGCAAGCCCGAGCTGAAGGTCACCGAGTCCTTCATGCCCGAGCCGGTCGGCGGCAGCGGGATGGCCGCGGGGTTCGTGACCGTGACCAACAGCAGTGCCACCGCGGACCGGCTCACGTCCGTCACCAGCGCACTCTCCGACGACGTCACCATGCACACCACCAAGAACCAGCAGATGCTCGCGGTGAAGTCGCTCCCGGTCCCCGCCCACGGCGAACTGGATCTGGAGCGCGGCGGCAACCACCTCATGTTCATGCACCTCAAGAAGCAGCCCAAGCGTGGCCAGAAGGTGGCCGTGGAACTGCACTTCGCGAAGGGCGGCGTGCTCAAGGCCGAACTTCCCGTCAAGCAGCCCACCTACAACCCGCAGCACAGTTGAGGAGCTGACACACCATGACGGCGACCACCGCCCCACCGCGCTCCGGTCTTCCGCTCACCCGGCTGCTGCTCGTCGCGGCGGCGGTCCTCGGCGCACTGTTCGCCGCGGCCGCCCCCGCCTCCGCGCACGCCGCGCTGCTCGGAAGCAATCCGAAAGCCGGAACGGTGGTCGCCAAGGCTCCGGCGGACGTCGCGCTCACCTTCTCCGAACAGGTCGCCATGGACAACAAGTCCATCCGCGTCCTCGACCCGAAGGGCAAGCGCTCCGACACCGCCAGACTCCGCAACCTCTCCAAGGGCAGCACCGTCACCTACGGTGTCGACCTGCGCCCCGGCCTCGCGAAGGGCACGTACACCGTCGCCTGGCAGGCCATCTCCGCCGACAGCCACCCCGTGTCGGGGGCCTTCACCTTCTCCATCGGCGCCCCGTCCAGGACCACGGTGTCCGCCACCGGCGAGAACGTCGGCGGCGGGCTCGTCGGCGTCCTCTACGGCGCCGCGCGCTATGCCTCGTACGCCGGATTCATCGTCCTGGTCGGCGGCGCCGCCTTCGTCGTCGCCTGCTGGCAGCGCGGGGCGAACGAACGGCCGTTGCAGCGGCTCGTCGTACGCGGCTGGCTGACGCTGACCGCTGCCACCCTCGTCCTGCTGCTGCTCAGGGCCCCGTACACCGGCTCCGGGCACCTCGCGGACGTCTTCGACCTGAGCGCGCTCAAGGGCGTACTCCAGACCAAACCCGGCGCCGCACTCGTCTCCAGACTGCTGCTGCTCGGCGCTTCCGCGGTCTTCATCGCCGTCCTCTTCGGGGCGTACGCCCGGCGCACGGCCTCTACGGAGCCGGAAGCGGCGAAGGAGCGGAAGGACCTCGCCTTCGGTCTGGGCCTCGGGGGGAGCGTCGTCGCCGCCGGGATCGCCGCCACCTGGGCGCTCACCGAGCACGCGTCGGTCGGCCTCCAGCCCGGGATCGCGATGCCGGTCGACATCGTGCACCTGCTCGCGGTCGCCGTCTGGCTCGGCGGTCTTGCCGCGCTGCTCGTCGCCCTGTTCCGTACTCCGTCCATCGAACGCGCCGCTGTGCAGCGGTTCTCCCGTATCGCCTTCACAGCTGTCTGCACCCTGGCGGCGACCGGCCTCTACCAGTCGTGGCGGCAGGTCGGCTCCTGGCACGCGCTGTTCGGTACGGGGTACGGGCAGCTGCTCATGGTCAAGGTGGGGCTCGTCGCGGTGGTCGTCTGCATCGCGTTCTTCTCGCGGCGCTGGACGGCGCGGCTCTCGGAGACGGCTGTGGGTGAGGCTGTTGACGCTGCCGAGGGCGGCGTCACCGGCACCGCAGCGCAGGAACAAGAACAGGACAAAGAACAGGACCAGGAACAGGTCACCGTCCCCGCCGATCCGCAGCGCGCCGCCCAGCTCGCCCGGCAGCAGGCCGCCAGGACCGTGGTGCGCGAGAAGCGGGTACGGGACGCCGACCCGCACCGCACCGGGCTCCGGAAGTCGGTGCTCGCCGAGACCGTGGTCGCCGTGGCGCTGCTCGCCGTAACGACGGTCCTGACGACCACCGAGCCGGGCAGGACCGAGGAGGAGGCCGGACGGGGCGCCTCCTCGTCCGCCGCGGCGGCGGTGCCTTCGGGGCCGGTCGACATCACGCTCCCGTTCGACACGGGCGGCCCCAAGGGCAAGGGGACAGCGGCCCTCGAACTCACCCCGGGCCGCAGCGGCGACAACGAACTGCACCTCTTCGTGAACAACCCGGCAGGCAAGCCGTACGACGTCCCCGAGGTGAGGATCGCCCTCACCCTCAAGGCGAAGAAGATCGGGCCGCTGCCCGTCGTCCCCGACCACCTGTTCACCGGACACTGGAGCGCGGACGGCGTCCAGATCCCGATGGCGGGCAAGTGGGACATCGCAGTGACCGTGCGGACCTCCGACATCGACGAGACCACCGTGAACAAGACGGTGGAGATCGGCTGACCAGCAATGAACGACATCTCCAGGAGGCGGCTGCTCGGGACCGCGGGCGCTGTGGGCGCAGGCGGCCTCGTGGTGGGCGCCGCCGGCGGAGCAGCAGCGCACGCGGCGACCGAGGCGGCTCCGGCGACCGCGCTGACGACTGTCGGCTCAACCGAGGTGGCCTTCCACAGCTCGGGGAAGAGCGGCGGTTCCACCGGGGCCGCGCACCAGGCGGGCATCACCACACCCGCCCAGTCCACCGGGTATCTGATCGCCTTCGACCTGGCGGCCGGCGCCGGCCGCACCCAGGCCACGGCGCTGCTGCGCCGCTGGTCGGCGAGTACAGAGCGGATGATGGCGGGCGAGCCGACCGGCGACGACACCGGGATCGCGCTCGACGCGGGCCCGTCCTCCCTCACGGTCACCTTCGGCTTCGGACGGTCCTTCTTCAGCCGTACGGGACTGACCGCGCAGCGCCCCACCCAGCTCGACCCGCTGCCGGACTTCGCCTCCGACCACCTGGACGCCAAGCGCAGCAACGGCGATCTGTGGGTGCAGATCGGCGCCGACGACCCGCTCGTCGCCTTCCACGCTCTGCGCGCACTCCAGAACGAGGCGGGTTCAGCGGCCCGGGTCCGCTGGCAGATGAACGGTTTCAACCGCTCGCCCGGCGCGACCGCCAAGCCGATGACCGTCCGCAATCTGATGGGCCAGATCGACGGGACGGGGAACCCCAAACCCTCGGACAGCAACTTCGACCGGCGCATCTTCGTCCCGGCGGGTGGCGGCAAGGGCGCGGGCGCGCAGCCGGAGTGGATGGCGGGCGGCTCGTACGCCGTCGTACGCCGGATCCGGATGCTCCTCGACGACTGGGAGAAGCTTCCGCTGGGGAAGCAGGAGCAGGTCATCGGGCGGCGGAAGAAGGACGGCGCCCCGCTGACAGGAGGCACCGAGACGACCGCCATGGATCTGACCAAGGTCGGCCCGGACGGCAAGTTCGTCATCCCCGACAACGCCCATGCCCGGATCTCGGCCCCCGAACAGAACGGCGGTGCGGCGCTGCTGCGGCGCACCTTCTCGTACCACGACGGAATCGGCCAGGACGGCACACCGGACGCCGGGCTGCTCTTCGTCTGCTGGCAGGCCGATCCGGCACAGGGCTTCGTACCGGTGCAGCGGAAGCTGGACCGCGGCGACGCGCTGTCCACGTTCATCCGGCACGAGTCCAGCGGACTCTTCGCGGTGCCGGGGGCTGCCGGGCCCGGCGAGTACGTGGGCCAGCGCCTCCTCGAAGGCCACTGACCACGAGGCCTGCGGCCGGGCGGTGAGCGGTCGGCGGTGAACGGTACGCGGTACCCGGACGCTGATCGGCAGGCGGCAGGCGGGGCCGGGCGCCGACCGGCCGGTACGCGATCGCTCCTGTCCGGCGCCCCCGGACGCGGGGCGTTCGGCCCATTAGGGTGACCGTATGTCAGCCACTCGCTTCACCTATCTGGGCCCCGAAGGCACGTTCACCGAGGCGGCCCTGCGCACGCTCCCCGAGGCCGCCACCCGCGAACTCGTCCCGATGGTGTCCGTACCGGCCGCGCTCGACGCGGTACGGACCGGGGAGGCCGCAGCGGCGCTCGTACCGATCGAGAACTCCGTCGAGGGCGGCGTCACGGCGACCCTCGACGAGCTGTCGGGCGGCGAGCCGCTGATGATCTACCGCGAGGTGCTGCTGCCGATCGCCTTCGCGCTGCTGGTGCGGCCCGGCACGAAGCTGTCCGATGTGAAGACGGTGACGGGGCACCCCGTCGCCCAGCCCCAGGTACGGAACTGGCTGCGGGCCAACCTCCCGGAGGCCGTGTGGGAGTCGTCCGCGTCCAATGCGGACGGCGCACGGCTCGTACAGGAAGGCCGGTACGACGCGGCCTTCGCCGGTGAGTTCGCCGCCGCCACGTACGGGCTCGAACCGCTGATCACCGAGATCCACGACGCGCAGAACGCGGAGACGCGCTTCGTCCTGGTGGGGCGCCCCGCCCGGCCCGCGGCACCGACCGGCGCCGACAAGACGTCGGTGGTCGTCTGGCAGCGCGAGGACCATCCCGGCGCACTGCTCGAAATCCTTCAGGAGTTCGCGGTGCGGGGGGTCAACCTGATGCTCCTCCAGTCGCGGCCGACGGGCGAGGGCATCGGCAACTACTGCTTCGCCATCGACGCGGAGGGCCATATCTCGGACCGCCGGGTGGGCGAGGCGCTCATGGGGCTCAAGCGGAGCTGCCCCGAGGTGCGGTTCCTCGGTTCGTACCCGCGGGCCGGGGTGACGCCTCAGGACGTACGGGCGCTGCGGTCCGGCACATCGGACGCGGAGTTCGTGGCGGCGTCGGACTGGCTGGCACGCAGCGAGGACGGCCGGGCCTGACCCGGGAGCCTGCTGGGGGGGGGAGGCGGCCGGGTCCGACCGGGAGCCCGGCCGGGGACCGGCCCGGGCCTGACGTCGGCGTACGTGAACCGCGTAATCGCCGCGCGTAATCGTCGTACGTCCCGATTTCCGCACTCCGGAAAAGTTATCCACAGGCTCCGTCTCGACCTGGGGACAAGTCGACAGGCCAAGTCGACATGGTCGACAAATCGCCCTAGTGACGGCACTTCCGTCCACAGCTCCGCAGGTGGGGCACTGTCACCCCAATTCCACTGATCAACCCTTTAGAGCGATCAATTCCCCCCTGAATGAGGATGCGCAGGGGGTTTGAAGGGGAAATTCCAGCGAACAGTCGGTTGACCGTGGGGCTTTCGGAACCATCTCCTTCGCCATCCACAGATTTCCCACACAGCCTGTGGATAACTAATCCAGGCTGTGGATTCCTGTGGACAAGCGAGCCCAAGTCCCGCCCGGCGCAAGGGAAATGAGTCAACGGTTTCACCCGGAATGCTTCGTTCCGGGGAATCGGTCACCTTTATTGACCTCCGGCCGACGAGGGGCACGCGGCGCCGCCGCCGGGATATCCCACCCCGCTCCACCATTCCATAGATAGTGGATCAATACGGACAAAGCGGCACTGGAGATGCAGCACAGTGAATATCAAGTCGAGTGCGGGAAGCGGGCAACGGTAGCCTGGTGGGGTGATTGACCTTCGCCTGCTCCGTGAGGACCCCGACCGTGTTCGCGCCTCCCAGCGCGCCCGTGGAGAGGACGTCGCTCTTGTCGACGCCCTGCTCTCCGCCGACGAGCGGCGCAGGTCGTCCGGACTCCGGTTCGACGAACTCCGCTCCGAGCAGAAGACGCTCGGCAAGCTGATCCCCAAGGCCTCGGGTGACGAGAAGGCCGAGCTGCTCAAGAAGACGGGGCAGCTCGCAGCCTCCGTCAAGGCGGCCGACGCCGAGCAGAACGAGGCCGACGAGGAGACCAAGCGCCTGCTGCTCCAGCTCGGCAACCTGGTCCACCCCGACGTCCCGGTCGGCGGCGAGGAGGACTTCACCGTCCTGGAGACACACGGGACCATCCGCGACTTCGCGGCCGAGGGCTTCGAGCCCAAGGACCACCTGGAGCTCGGCGAGGCCCTGCGGGCCATCGACACGGAGCGCGGCGCGAAGGTGTCGGGCTCGCGCTTCTACTACATGACGGGCATCGGCGCGCTGCTCGAACTGGCCCTGGTCAACGCGGCGGTCGCGCAGGCCACCGAGGCCGGGTTCATCCCGATGCTGACACCGGCGCTGGTCCGCCCGCGCGCCATGGAGGGCACCGGCTTCCTCGGCCAGGCAGCCGAGAACGTCTACCACCTGGAGAAGGACGACTACTACCTGGTGGGCACCTCCGAGGTCCCCCTCGCCGCGTACCACATGGACGAGATCATCGACGCCGGTGAACTGCCGCTGCGGTACGCGGGGTTCTCGCCCTGCTACCGCCGCGAGGCCGGCACGTACGGGAAGGACACCCGGGGCATTTTCCGGGTGCACCAGTTCAACAAGGTCGAGATGTTCTCGTACGTGCACCCCGACGACGCGGCCGCCGAGCACCAGCGGCTCCTGGAGTGGGAGAAGCAGTGGCTGACCAGCCTTGAGCTGCCCTTCCAGGTGATCGACGTGGCGACCGGCGACCTGGGCTCTTCGGCCTCCAGGAAGTTCGACTGTGAAGCGTGGATCCCGACGCAGGGCAAGTACCGCGAGCTGACGTCGGCGTCCAACTGCGACGGCTTCCAGGCGCGGCGCCTGTCGGTCCGGATGCGCGACGGCAAGAAGGTCCAGCCGCTGGCGACGCTCAACGGCACGCTCTGCGCCGTACCGCGCACCATCGTGGCGATCCTGGAGAACCACCAGCTCGCCGACGGCTCGGTCCGGGTCCCGCCGGTGCTGCGGCCCTACCTCGGCGGACGAGAGACTCTGGAGCCCACGTCCAAGTGACGACCCCCGCTCTGCCCTACCGGTTGATCGCGACCGACCTCGACGGCACGCTGCTGCGTGACGACGGTTCGGTCTCCGAGCGCACCCGCGCCGCACTGACCGCGGTGACGGCGGCGGGGGCGGCGCACATCATCGTCACGGGCCGGGCGGCTCCATGGACCCGGCACATCCTCGACAGCCTCGGTTACGAGGGCCTCGCGGTGTGTGCGCAGGGGGCGCAGGTCTATCACGCGGGTGAGCACCGGCTGCTCACCTCCGTCACCCTGGACCGCAAGCTGGCCGCCGTCGCGCTCGCCAAGATCGAGACGGAGACCGGTCCGCTGGCGCTGGCCGTGAGCCAGGACGGCCTCGACGGCGAAGTGCTGGTGGGCGCCGGCTACCGGACGAGTGAGGGTCTGCTGGCCGTGGCGCGGTTCGAGGACCGGGACGAGCTGTGGTCCGCGCCGATCAACAAGGTCTACATACAGCACCCGGAGCTGAGCGACGACGCGCTGGCGGAGATCGTGCGGCAGTCCGTCGGGAACCTGGTGGACGTGGTCATGGCGGGTGAGGGCGTGGTCGAGATCCTGCCGCTCGGGCTGAGCAAGGCGAAGGGCCTGTCGCTGGCAGCCCGGCGCCTGAAGCTCACGGCCGCGGACACGATCGCCTTCGGGGACATGCCCAACGACATCCCGATGTTCGGCTGGGCGGCGCACGGGGTGGCGATGGCCAACGCCCATCACTCCCTGAAGGCCGTGGCGGACGAGGTCACCACGTCCAACGAGGACGACGGCATCGCTGTGGTACTGGAACGGCTGCTCCAGGGCTGAACGGCTGGGGGGCGCCCGGGGGTTCGGCTGGCCCGGACATCCGGTGGGTGGCGCGGGTGACCGGTGGCCGGGTGATCCGGTGGCGGGGTGATCCGGTGGCCGGGTAGCCAGCCGGCCGGGTGCCCGACCGGCCGGGTGATCGGTAGAACACATGGGCGGCTGGTCCGGTCGACCTCCGACCCCTTGGGTCAGTTGTAGGATGACTGGGCAACCGGGTGACCCGGATACCACGCTCGATGAACAAGGCTCAACGAACAAGGGGCGACGAGATGGCACTGCGTGCGGCAGGACGGCACTCCCTCGTGGACACCGTCGTCCAACAACTGCGGGACCAGCTGACCGACGGGGAGTGGTCCGTGGGCGACCGCATTCCCACCGAGCACGACCTCGCCGAGCAGCTCGGCGTGGGACGTAACACCGTCCGCGAGGCGGTACGCGTCCTGGTGCACGCCGGGCTCCTGGAGTCCCGCCAGGGCAACGGCACCTTCGTACGCTCCACCGCCGACCCCTCCGCCGTTCTCCGCACGATGAGCCACGCGGGCGTGCTGGACATCCTGGAGCTGCGGGTCGCCCTGGAGACGGAGGCCGCCAGGCTGGCAGCCGTCCGCAGGGACGCGGCGGACCTCGACTGGCTGCGCGAAGCCCTCGGCACCCTCCACGAGCACGGCGACCGGGCGGCCGACGCCGACCTCGCCTTCCACCTGGGGGTGGTGGAGGCCACGCACAACACCACGTTCGCCGAGGTCTACCGCTTCTTCTCGACCCAGATGCACGAATCCCTGGTCGCCGCCCTCGGCGACCAGCAGATGCCGCCGATCGACATCACCGCCCACGAGGCCCTGGTGGACGCGATCGAGAGCGGTGACCCGGCAGCGGCGGAACAGGCTGCCCGCGCACTGCTCCAGGTACCGATGGATGTCGTCCGCCGACTGGTGGGCCGCTGACCAGGCGCCCCACCCGCCCCGCCCTGCCACCCGCAGCACCACCGACACACGAAGAGAAACGCTGAGAGGTGCCTGACGTGCCCCGCCCGGACCTGGATCAACTGCTTCCCGACGCCGAGGCCGACGTCCGGCCGTCCCGCGAGGGGGCCGCCGCACGGCGCGCCCTGATCGCCCACCCCGCGGTGCTCTTCATCGGCATCGTGCTGGCCTCGCTCAACATGCGGGCGGCGCTGGCGAGCGTGTCACCTCTCATCGGCGAGATCAGCAGCACGTTCGGCCTCTCGTCGACGGCGTCGAGCCTGGTCACCTCCGTGCCGGTGCTGTTCCTCGGAGTGGGCGCGATGATCGCCCCGTGGCTGGCCCGCCGGTTCGGTACCGAGGTGGTTCTGCTGTGCGCGCTGGTCCTGCTCGGCGTCGGCATTCTGGTCCGGGTCCTGCCGTCCGTGTTCGCCCTGTACGGCGGCGGAGTGCTGGCCGGCACCGCGATAGCCCTGCTGAACGTCCTGATGCCGGGGCTGATCAAGCGGGACTTCCCGGACCGGGCCGCGTCGATGACCTCCGTCTACACCGGCGCGATGATCGGCGGCGCCACCCTCTGCGCCGCGGCCTCGGTCCCGCTGGAGAAGGCGTTCGGAAACAGCTGGCAGGCGTCGCTGGCCTTCTGGTCGCTGCTGGCCGTGGTCGCCGCGGTGGCATGGCTGCCGCAGGTGCTGATCGCCCGCGGCCGTACCGGCCACGAGGTACGCGTCACGCCGGCGCACACGGGACCGGCCAGGAGCATCTGGCGGTCGGCGCTGGCCTGGCAGGTCACGCTGTTCATGGGCCTCCAGTCGCTCTGGTCGTACGTGCTGATCGCCTGGATGCCGACGATCTTCACGGACCACGGGATGAGCCGCTCGACAGCGGGCGTGATCTTCGCGTTCAACAACCTGATCCAGGTAGCCGGGGCCTTCGGCGTACCGCTGCTGGCCGGCCGTATGCGCCGTCAGCGCCCGCTGATCGTGCTGGTCACCTCGATGGTGGCGGTCGGCTACGCGGGCCTGATGATCGCCCCGGTGTCGGGTGCCTGGCTGTGGTCGGCCGTGCTGGGTGTCGGGCAGGGCGGCGCGGTGGGGCTGGCCCTGACGCTGATCGTGCTGCGGTCCGGCGACGCGCAGACGGCGGCGCGGCTGTCCGGGATGGCGCAGACGATCGGCTACCTCCTCGCCGCGGTCGGCCCGCTCACGGCCGGCGCCGTGTACCAGGCGACGGGCAGTTGGACCCTGCCGATCGCGCTGGTGCTCGGGGTGTGCGCGGCGGCCCTGGTGGTGGGCCTGTTCGCGGCCCGGGACAGGAAGGTCCAGACCGTCGGGTGAGGGTGGGCGCGTGACTTGTACGACTGTCAGGTCGTTGGTCAGTGCGCGTGGAGGCAACTGGGGTTCGAGGCGACGAGAGCGCGTGAAGTCGGGGAGTGCCGGTGCCGAGGCGGAAGCCGGGCCGGTCATTGAGTACGTGACGTAGATGAGCGGATCTCCACCCCTGAAGCCCGGGGAGAGGGCCGTCACTGTCATGCACGAATGACCATGAACGGCAGGCTCATCCATGCCAACCGAAATCGCCCTGCTCGAATCGCGCGCGCTGCGCGCGGACCATCTGGGGCGCGTCGACGTCCTGGACAAGGTCAAGGCGCTCGCACTGCTGCCGGACGGGATTCATCTCCGTACCCAGGATGTGGCGCGGTACTTCGACGTATCCACAGAGGTCATCAAGAAGGTGACCCAACGGCACCGTGAGGAGCTCGCCTCAAACGGACTGCGCGTCCTGCAAGGCTCTGACCTCGAAGAATTCAAGGGGGACAACCTGTCCCCCTTGCCCTGGCACGGCCTGAGTTATCCACAGCCCCGGTCGGGCCTCACGGTTCACACCCGGCGGACTGTCCTCAACATCGCCATGCTGCTGCGCGACAGCGAAGTCGCCCGTCGCGTGCGGAGCTACCTCCTCGACACCGAGGAGCAGCACCGGGCGCCGGCGTCGGACCCCCGTTTCGACGGGCTCGACCGCCGCGTCACCCAGCTGGAGTCCGCGATGACCGAGGCCGGCCACGCGCTACAGGAGCTGGGCCCCGTGCTGGCCCGGATGTCGGATCGCCTGGAGGTCGTGTCGGACCGCCTGGAGTCGCTGGACCGACGGCTCGACGCCACGAACCGCGTCGTCGGCGCCATGAGCGTACGGCTGTCTGATCTCAGCGAGGACACAGCTGAGATCAAGCGCCATCTGCCGCACCCGGCAGACCAGGCACCACAGCAATGCCGGCAGCGCCGACGTCGTCGCCGGCGCTGAAAGGAAGAGCCCCGCACAGCAAGCCCGAAAGAAACCCGGCAGAAACCCGAGGGAAGCCCGAGAGAAGCCCGGCAAAGAGCCGGGGGGCGGGAGCGACGGGGTGCCCGTCGCTCCCGCCCCCGGCCCCGGTCTCACTCCTCGCCGGCCAGCGTCAGCCGTCGCAGTTTCTGTCCCGCGTACCAGGTGGCGAGCACAGTGACCCCCGCCAGCAGCACCACGGCCAGGGGCAGTCCGACATCCGAGCTGATCGCACCCGGCGCGCCGATCTTCTCCGCCAGGGCGAGCGACCACTGCTGGATGCTCAGGGTGCGCGCACCCGGTACCAGGTTGCCGAACAGACCCTCCCAGACCAGCGCGTAGACAAGACCTGCGACCACCGCGTGCCGGGTGACCGTGCCCAGGAGCAGGAAGACCGAGGCGTACGCGATGGACGCGACCAGCGCGGCGACCGTGTAGGCGATCGCGATCTGCTGGCCGTTGCCGTTGAGGATCAGGCCCGCGATCAGGGTCGGAATCGCGGAGAACGCCATCGTCACGGCGATCGCCACGATGAGCTTGGTGAAGATGATCGTGGGGCGCTTCACCGGTTTGGCCAGCAGATAGACGATCGAACCGTCGTCGATCTCCGGGCCGATCGCACCCGTACCCGCGATGACACCGATCAGCGGCACCATCGTGGCCATGGCGAACCCGCCGAGCACATCGGCGGCGACCTGGTCGTCGGCGCCGCTGAAGGTGCGTACCGCGGCGGCGATCACGATCAGCAGTGCGGGCAGCACGAACAGGATCGCGGCCCGGCGGCGGCCGAGCAGGGCCCGGTAGGTGAGCCGGGCGACTGTGGGGTTGTACATGGGCGTCACAGCTCCTTTCAGGCCGCTACGAGGTACGAGAAGACCGATTCCAGGGACTCGTCCGACGGCGAGACGGTGAGGAGCCGGATGCCGTGTTCACGGGCGACGCGCGGCAGCAGCGCCGTGAACCGGCCGAAGTCGACCGCCTGGATGCGCAGCGCGCCCTCCGTGACGTCCACCTCGATACCGGCGGTCGACGGGTCGGCGATCAGCGCGGCGGCGAGGGCCCGGTCGTCGCTGGACCGTACGAGATAGCGGTGCGGCCGGTCCGTCATCAGACGGCGGATCCGGCGGAAGTCACCGGACGCGGCATGGCGGCCCGCCACGATCACCTCGATGTGCGAGGCGAGTTGCTCGACCTCCTCCAGGATGTGCGAGGAGAAGAGCACCGTGCGGCCCTCCGCGCCCATCCGCCGCAGCAGTTCCATCAGCTGCATGCGCTGGCGGGGGTCCATGCCGTTGAAGGGCTCGTCGAGCAGCAGCACGCTGGGGTTGTGGACGAGGGCGGACGCCATCTTCACGCGCTGCCGCATGCCCTTGCTGTACGTCGCGATCTTGCGGTCCTGCGCGGGCTCCATCTCGACGGTGGCGAGCGCCTGTTGTGCGGCGCGTTCGTCGAGGCCGTGCAGTTCGGCGTTGGCGACGACGAATTCGCGGCCGGTGAGGAAGTCGTACATCCCCTCCCGCTCCGGCACGATCCCGATCTGCCGGTAGACGCTCTCGTTCCGCCAGATCGGCGCGCCGTCGAGGGTCACCGTGCCCGTCGACGGGGCGAGGAATCCGCCCATCATGTTGATGAGAGTGGACTTGCCGGCGCCGTTGGGGCCGAGAAGTCCGGTCACCCCGGGGCCGACCGTCATGGTGATGTCGTTGACCGCCACCACGTTGCCGAACCAGCGCGAGGTGTGGTCGATGTTGATCGTGGTCACAGCCCGACCTTCCGGTAGCGGCGCATCAGGACGGCGTACGAGCCGGCGATGAGCGCGAGAACGACGAGCACATAGACCACGCCGGTCCCCGCTCCGGGGCCGGTCCCGCCCGGGAAGGCCGAGGTGGCGCCGAGGAACGCGGTCTGGACGCCGTCGATCAGCGTGATCGGGGAGAAGAGCCCGAGCCAGCTGACGGCGCCTGCGGCGTCCTGGTTGAAGGCGATGGCCTGCACCGTGGAGACCGCTCCGTACGTGATGGTCAGTACGGCGATGACCGCGGCGACGCCGAAGCCGCGGCGCGGGGTGAGCGCGGCGACCACCAGTGCGATGCCGGAGAACAGCACCGAGAGCAGCGCGACGGAGACCAGTCCCTGGCCGAACCCCTCGGTCTGGTCGGCGAAGTCGAGTTTGGCGAGCAGCGAACCGATGTAGAGGATCACCAGCGGCGCCCCGGTCAGGATGAAGAGGGCCGAGGCCATCGCCGCGTACTTGGCGATGACGTAGTCGACGCGCTCGATGGGCCGGGAGAAGTACAGCGGGATCGACTTGAAGCGCAGATCGCGGGAGACCGCCTGCGGGGCCTGTGCGGCGAGGTACAGCCCGATGACGGCCTGCGTGAGGATGGCGTAGCGGGTGTAGTCGAGCGGCAGGTCCTTGGCCTTCGTCGCCACGGCCACCGCGACGACGATCGCCGCGGGCACGCACATCACCGCGAAGAGGATCATCGGCAGCACCTTGGACTTGGCCGATCGGCCCAGACCGTAGGCGCCGCGCAGCGACTGCGCGAAGAGCGAACGGCGGGCGTAGGCGCGGCCCAGGCGCTGTCCGTCGTAGTTCCGGTATCCGATGTTGTGGATCTGACTGGTCTCGGTACTCATCGCGCCTGCACCTCCTGCTTCTGCTGGCCGGGCTGGGCCGGCGGACGGTTCTGCTGCTGGTCCCGCGACTGGCTCTGCTGGTCGGGGTGGAAGACCTCCGCGATGTGGTGGCGGCGCTGTTCCATCCGTACGAGGCCGAGCCCCAGGTCGGTGACCGTGTCGCGGACCAGGTCGTACGTCTCCTCGCCCGCCGCCTCGACCAGCAGGATGTGGCCCGCGCCCGGCAGCCCCTCCTCCGTGCCCTCGTGCAGTGTCACGCCTGCCGCGGTCAGCGACTCGCGGAGCGCCCGCGTCCCGTCGGGATGGGTGTCGGAGTCGGTGACCTCGACCGCCAGCGTCGTGGTGGTCTGGGTGAAGTCGCTGGTGGAGCTGGAGCGCAGCAGCGAGCCGCCGTCGATGACGACGACGTGGTCGCAGGTCCGCTCCAGCTCGCCGAGCAGGTGCGAGGTGACCAGGACCGAGATGCCGAAGTCGGTGTGCACCCGGCGGATCAGCCCGAGCATGTCGTCGCGGCCGACCGGGTCCAGGCCGTTCGTCGGCTCGTCGAGCAGCACCAGCTGCGGGTCGTGGACCAGCGCCTGGGCCAGCTTCACGCGCTGTTTCATACCGGTCGAGTAGCCGCCGATGGGGCGGTAGCGCTCTTCGTAGAGGCCGACGTGGCGCAGCGTGTCGGCGGTGCGCTCCCGTGCGGCGGTGGGTGGCAGTCCGGACATGCGCGCCATGTGGACGACGAACTCGGTGGCCGAGACGTCGGGCGGCAGGCAGTCGTGCTCGGGCATGTACCCGACGCGCTCACGGATTTCGGCGCCACTGGTGGCGACATCGAGCCCGAGCACGGCGGCCCGGCCCTCCGTGGCGGGGGACAGACCCAGCAGGATCTTGATCAACGTGGACTTGCCGGCTCCGTTGGATCCCACCAGTCCGGTCACACCGGGTCCGATGTCCAGGGAGAGCCGGTCAAGCGCGGTCACCCTCGGGAACCGCTTGCTCAGGCTTTCGGTCGCGATCACAGTCACACTCCGAAGGTAGTGGCGCGGCTCACCCCGGGCGTCAGCCCAGACGGCTGGATCCCTGTCCCCCTCCAGAGGTACGGACCCGTAGGGGCCCGATACGGGAGAGGGAGGGGAGGAGGGAAGAGGGGAAGGGTCTCCGGCGCAGGGGCGGAGGCCAAGGCGCAGGGGCGCAGGGGCGCAGGGGCGGTACGGGCGGCATCTCGGGAGGAGTTGGCCAGAGGAGTTGTCCACAGGTGGTTGTCCACAGGTGGTTGTCCACAGGTAAGGCGGGGCCCTTGACGTAGCCGCCAGGCATTGTCACATTCATCAGTGTCAAGTTACGAGCACGTACCGCACACGGACGGGACGGTCAGGTGGCATGGCCTCAGGGGTGAAAGCAGCAGCGCGGTGGGCAGGTGGCCCGGCCGCACGGCCGGTCGCGCAGGGCAGCGGGGAGCCCGCGCGGCTGCGGGGGTTCAGAGAGGTGCAGACCCTCGCCTACGCCTGCGCGGAGGCTGTCGCCGCACAGCTCAGACCGGGTGTGACCGAGCGCGAAGCGGCGCGGATGCAGCGCGAGTGGCTCTACCGGCGGGGTGTACGGGACTGGTTCCACCTGCCGTTCGCCTGGTTCGGTGACCGCACCGCCTTCGCGGGGTTCAGGGTGCCGCTCCAGTTCTTCCCGACGAACCGGCGGCTCGAAGCCGGGATGCCGTTCATTCTCGACATGGCCCCTGTCTTCCGCGGCTTCACCGCCGATATCGGCTACTCCGGCTGCCTCGGCCTCAACCCCGTGCACGACAAGCTGCTCGCCGACCTGGAAGCGCACCGCGACCTCATCCTTCGGGAGGTCCGCGAAAGACACCCGCTGCGCACGATCTACGAGGACGTGGAGCGGCTGATGACCACTCAGGGGTACGCGAACCGGCACCGCGCCTATCCGTTCGGCGTGATCGCGCACAAGGTCGACGAGGTCAAGGAACGCCGCTGGTCGCCTCATGTGTTCGGGTTCGGCACCCAGTCCCTCAAGGGCTTGGCGAGCGATGCGCTGCACGGCCACCGGGACGGCTGGTCGCCGTTGTGGAGCCCGTACAAGTTCTCCGACCATCCGCCCCGGCCGGGGCTGTGGGCGGTCGAGCCGCACCTCGGATTCCGGGGCACGGGCGCGAAGTTCGAGGAAATCCTGGTCGTCACCGACTCGGCCGACCCCGAGCAGAGCGCCTTCTGGCTGGACGACGATCTGCCGCACGTGCGGCGCTGGGCAGAGGAGAGGGCCGCATGAGCAAGGGAATCATCAAGGGCATCGAAGAAGCGCGCGAGCGCTGGGTGCGGACCGGAGGCATCGAGCTGTGCGTCGCCGAACTGGGCGACCCGGACCGGCCGACCGTACTGCTGGTGCACGGCTATCCGGACAGCAAGGAGGTCTGGACCGAGGTCGCGGCCCGACTGGCCGAACGCTTCCACGTGGTGCTGTACGACGTCCGGGGCCACGGCAGGTCATCGGCGCCGGTACCGCTGCGCGGCGGCTTCACCCTGGAGAAGCTGACCGACGACTTCCTGGCCGTGGCGGACGCGGTCAGCCCGGACGAGCCGGTGCACCTCGTCGGCCACGACTGGGGATCCGTGCAGTCCTGGGAATTCGTGACCGTGCCGCGCACCGAGGGCCGGATCGCGTCGTTCACCTCGATCTCCGGTCCTTCGCTCGACCACTTCGGGCAGTGGATCAAGAAGCGGATGTCCCGGCCGACCCCCCGCAGGACGGCCCAACTCCTCGGCCAGGGTGCCAAGTCCTGGTATGTGTACCTGCTGCATACGCCGGTACTGCCGGAGCTGGCCTGGCGCGGACCGCTCGGCAAACGGTGGCCGAAGATCCTGGAACGGGCCGAGAAGGTGCCGTCCGGCGACTATCCGACGGCCTCGCTGCCGTCGGACGCCGCGCACGGCGCCTGGCTCTACCGTGACAACGTCCGGTCCCGGCTGCGCAGGCCGCGCACCGACGCGTACGCCCACGCCCCCGTCCAGCTGATCACGCCCACCGGCGACGCCTTCCTCTCCGAGCACCTCTACGACGAACTGGAGCACTGGGCACCGCAGTTGACCCGTCGTACCCTGCCTGCCAAGCACTGGGTGCCACGCACCAGGCCGGACCAGGTCGCCGCCTGGATCGGGGACTTCGTCACCGCCAACGAGAGTCCGGGGCCTGCCCCGCAGACGGCGGCGACCGGCGCGTACGCCGACCGTTTCAGCGGCAAGCTCGTCCTGGTGACGGGCGCGGCGAGCGGGATCGGCCGGGCCACCGCCTTCGCGTTCGCCGAATCGGGAGCGCGTGTCGTGGCCGTCGACCGGGACGCGGAAGGGGCCGCGCGCACCGCGGAGATGTCACGGCTGATCGGCTCCCCCGATGCCTGGGGTGAGGCGGTGGACGTCAGCGACGAGCAGGCGATGGAGAAGCTCGCCGAGAAGGTCGCCGCCGAGTACGGGACGGTCGACATCCTGGTCAACAACGCGGGCATCGGTCTCTCCGGCTCCTTCCTGGACACCACGAGCGAGGACTGGAAGCAGGTCCTCGACGTCAATCTGTGGGGTGTCATCCACGGCTGCCGGCTCTTCGGAAAGCAAATGGCGGACCGCGGCCAGGGCGGGCACATCGTCAACACCGCTTCGGCAGCGGCGTACCAGCCGTCGAAGGCACTCCCCGCGTACTCCACGTCCAAGGCCGCCGTACTCATGCTGAGCGAGTGCCTCCGTGCCGAGCTGGCCGGACAGGACATCGGGGTCACCGCGATATGCCCGGGCCTCGTGAACACCAACATCACCTCCACCGCGCGGTTCGCGGGCGTATCGGCGGAGGAGGAGAAGCGCCGGCAGAAGAAGTCGTCCCGGCTGTACGGGCTGCGCAACTACCCGCCGGAGAAAGTGGCCGAAGCGATCCTCTCCGCCGTGGTGAACAACCGGGCGGTGGTGCCGGTGACACCGGAGGCACGCGGCGCCCGCTTCATGTCCCGGTTCGCGCCGAGGGCCCTGCGCGCCGTCGCCCGGATGGAGCCGCCGCTGTGAGCAACGGACAGGCCCCGGAAGCGGACATGGGGCCGCACCCGGAGCCGGGACCCCATGTCATCGCGCCGCGCCGGGTCTCCTTCGACTGGGAGAACACGCCGCTGCACTGGATACCAAACGAGCCCACCGCCACCCATGTGATCAATGTGCTGCATCTGCTGCTCCCGGCGGGCGAGCGGTGGTTCGTGAAGGTCTTCAAGGAGGCTCTGCCGCTCGTCGACGACCCCGGACTGCTCAAGGACGTCAAGGGGTTCATGGGCCAGGAGGCCACGCACAGCGTGCAGCACTCCCATGTCCTGGACCACCTTGCCGCCCAGCGGCTCGACACCGCGGCGTACACCCGGCACGTCGACTTCCTCTTCGAGAAACTGCTCGGCGAGCAGCCACCGCTCGGCATACCGGTCCCGGCGCGGGAGTGGCTCCGCTTCCGGCTGTCGCTGGTCGCCGCGATCGAGCAGTTCACCGCGGTCCTCGGGGACTGGGTGCTGGGCGCCGACGCACTCGACAGGGCAGGGTCCGACGCCGTCATGCTCGATCTGCTGCGCTGGCATGGCGCGGAGGAGGTGGAACACCGGGCCGTGGCCTTCGACATGTACCAGCACTGCGGCGGCGAAGGGGTGCCGCGCTATGCCCGGCGGATCGAGGGCATGGCCGTCGTCACTCCGGTACTGCTGTACCTGTGGGTGTGGGGTGCCTCGTATCTCATGCGCCACGACCCCGCTCTCCTGCGCCGGGGCCCCGGGCGCGCGGGCAGGACGCGGTACTCGATGCGCGAGCACAACCGGGCGGTCGCCAAAGGGCTGCTGCCCACCTGGGGCGAGCTGGGCTCGGCGATACCCCGCTACTTCAGGCGGTCGTACCATCCCTCCCAGGAGGGCTCGCTGCGCAGGGCGGTCGAGTACCTCGCAGCCTCGCCGGCCGCCCGCGCGGCGGCAGGCGCGATAGGCCGCGCGGCCCTGCCGTAGCCCTGCCAGGGGAGAAGGCAGAGGGGAAGAAAGCAGAGGGAGGCAGCGTGGCCGGGGTGAGAGCGTCGGAGGTGCCGGCGTCGGAGACGGGAACGTCGGAGGTACCGGCGCCAGAAGTGCGGGCCTCGGAGGTGCCGGCGCACGAAGCAGAAGTGCCGACGCCAGAGGTGCCGACGCCAGAGGTGCCGACGTCAGAGGTGCCGACGCTCGAAGCAGAAGTGCCGACGCCAGAAGTGCGAGCGTCGGAGGTGCGGGCCTCGGAGGCCGGGCCCGAGTACCGGATCGAGGATCTGGCGCACCGCAGCGGCGCCACTGTCCGTACGATCCGCGCGTACCAGGACCGCGGCCTGCTGCCCAAACCGCAGCGGCGCGGCCGGTCCAATGTGTACGGGGACAGCCATCTGGCCAGGCTCCGCCAGATCGCCGAGCTGCTCGACCGCGGCTACACCCTCGCCTCCATCAAGGAACTGCTTGAGGCATGGGACGCCGGGCGCGGTCTCGGCGGGGTGCTGGGGCTGGTCGCCGAGGTCAGCGGCCCGTGGACCGATGAGGAAGCGGACCGGATCTCCCGTGCCGAGCTGGACGCGCGGTTCGGCGGGGTGCCCGACGACGAGGCGGTCGCCGACGCGGTGGCGCTGGGCGTGCTGGAACGGGTGTCCGGCAGCGACGACGAGTTCCTGGTGCCGAGCCCGCAGGAACTGGCTGTGGCTGTGGAGCTGCACGCGGCCGGCGTCCCGCTCAAGGCCATCTCGGTCCATCTGCGGGAGTTGCGCGGCCAGGTCGAGCACATCGCCTCACGCTTCCTGGAGTTCACGACGGAGCACGTCTTCGCGCGCTATCTGACCCCCGCCCGGCCCACCGACGCGCATGTGGCGGAGGCCGCCTCACTGGTACGGCGGCTGCGCCCGCTGGCCCAGCAGAGTGTCGACGCCGAACTGGCCCGGGCCATGAGGCTGTTCGCCACCCGCCATCTCCAGCAGCACCTCGGCCCCGAGAGCCCACCGACTCAACCCGGAGGCCCCTCGTCCGTACCGGTTCCGGCGGCCACGCTCGCTGCGGTGGAGAGGCTGGTGGGCCGGGAGAACGCCGCCGCGTTCATCACCGGCGCCACTGAACGGGAGCTTCAGGCAAGGGCGTTGGACGCGCTGACTCTTCCACAGCAGGAAGTCCGGCAAAACGACCAAAGAACGTAAATCCCCATCCCCTTGTCCACAGAATCGCCAAATAGCCTGTGGATAAGTCCCCTTGCCTGTGGATCATGCCTAACTCAGGGGGCGCAAAAGATAATTCGGATGCACACCGGCGCACGCGCCCCCGGCTCTCGCCCCGCCCCCGGCTCTCGCCCCGGCCTGATGCAAACGGGAGGCCCTAGCTGTTCGGTCCGAGCTGCGCCAGTGCGTCGGTCGCGATCTGCTCGAAGACCTTCTCGTCGGCGGCGAAGATGGTGCCGGGGATCGGCGCGTGGATCACGATCTCGTCGATGCCGAGCGCGAAGTACTTCCCCGCGAAGTCGACGAAGGCGTCCAGGGACTCCATCGGGCGGCTCTCCTCGGGCGTGAAGCCGGTGAGCAGGATCTTCTCCACCTCGGCCGCATCCCTGCCGATCTCTTCGCACGCCGTGCCGAGCCTGCCGATCTGGCCGCGTACGGCTTCGACCGATTCTTCCGGCGTACCCGTCTCGAAGATCTTCGGATCACCCGTCGTCACCCAGCTCTGCCCGTACCGCGCGGCGATCTTCATCCCCCGCGGTCCGGTCGCCGCGACGGCGAAGGGGAGCCTCGGCCGCTGCACACAGCCCGGGATGTTGCGGGCCTCGTCGGCGGAGTAGTGGGTGCCCCGGTGGGAGACCGAGTCCTCGGTCAGCAGCCGGTCCATGAGCGGGACGAACTCGCCGAACCGGTCGGCCCGTTCGCGCGGCGTCCACGGCTCCTGGCCGAGCGCGGTGGCGTCGAAGCCGGTGCCTCCGGCACCGATGCCCAGGGTGACCCGGCCGTCCGAGATGTCGTCCAGCGAGAGCAGATCCTTCGCGAGCGTGACGGGGTGCCGGAAGTTCGGCGAGGTGACCAGCGTGCCGAGCCGGACGCGCGTGGTGGCCGCGGCCGCCGCGGTCAGCGTCGGGACAGCCCCGAACCAGGGCCCGTCGCGGAACGGCACCCGCCAGGAGAGGTGGTCGTAGGTGTACGCGGTGTGGAAGCCCAGCTCCTCGGCGCGCACCCACTGCGCACGGCCACCCTCGCTCCACCGGCGGACGGGAAGAATCACGGTACTCAGACGCATGGCCACGACCCTACGTCGTACGGGTGCCCGCTCCCGGACCGCAGCTGTCGCCGCCTGGCCGGGTCGGTCGCCGACGGGGTCCCGCCACCACCGTGCCCCGGAACCCTCCCTGCCCCGGATCCCGCCCTGATCCGGTCACCGCCCGGCGGCGTGCGTACTCATCTGCGCGCCTCCTCGCACTCCCGTGCGCTCCACGCACTCCGTACGGGAGAATGACCGGGTGACCTCAGCTAACGGCCCCGCCGCCCCCCTCCCGCCCCGGCTGATCGCCACCGACCTGGACGGCACGCTGCTCCGCGACGACAAAACCGTCTCGGCCCGCACCATCGCGGCGCTCGCAGCCGCCGAGGAGGCCGGCATCGACGTCTTCTTCGTCACCGGCCGCCCGGCCCGCTGGATGGACGTCGTCAGCGACCATGTGCACGGCCACGGCCTGGCCATCTGTGGCAACGGCGCCGCCGTGGTCGACCTCCACGGCGACGAGGGCGGGCACATTTTCGTCAGGGTCCTCCCGCTGGAGCGCACCGACGCCCTCGACGTGGTCGCCATCCTGCGGGCCGCCGCCCCGGGCACGTCCTTCGCCGTCGAGCGGACCGGCGGCATCCACCACGAGCCGGGCTACCCGCCCCTGATGTTCGACGCCGCGTCATGCGTCGCGCCCGCCGAGAAACTGCTCGCCACGGACTCCGACCTCGCGGACCAGCCCGTACTGAAGGTGCTGGCCTACCACCCGGAGCTGACACCCGACGACTTCCTCGTCCTGGCCCGTGAAGCTGTCGGCGTCCGCGCCTCGATCACCCGTTCCAGCCCGACCGCACTGCTGGAGATCAGCGGCCCCGGCGTCTCCAAGGCCGGCACGCTGGCGCTGTGCTGTGCTGAGCGCGGCATCTCGCCCGCAGAGGTCGTCGCCTTCGGGGACATGCCGAACGACGTCGAGATGCTGCGGTGGGCGGGCACCTCGTACGCGATGGGCAACGCGCATCCGGAAGCGGTGGCCGCCGCTTCGGGGCGCACGGTCGCGAACAACGACGACGGCGTCGCGGTCGTCATCGAGCAGATCCTGAAGGCCCACTGACCGGGAGGCCGCCCGCACACCTACAGCGGTGCCTCCCACACCACTGCCGTGCCACCGCCCTCATCGCCGAGCCCCGGCCCGTAGGAACTGGATCCGCCCAGCGCCTCCGCGCGCCGGCTGAGATTGCGCAGCCCGCTGCGACGGCCGCCCTCGGGGATGCCGACCCCGTCGTCGGAGACCGTGAGGCGTACCGCAGGGCGACCGTCGTCCAGCTGCGCCGTGGCGTCGACGTCCACCTGGATCCGGGAGGCGGCGGCATGCCGGAACGCGTTGGAGAGCGCCTCCCGCAGCGCCGCGATCAGGTTCTTCCCCGTCAGCTCACCGACCCCTGAGTCGACCGGGCCCACGAAGCGGTGCGTGGGTTTGAACCCCAGCGGTACGGCCGCCATGTTGATCTCGCGCAGCACCCGTCTGCACAGCCCCGACGGAGCTTCGGCGGGCCCCTGCTGCAACGCGAAGATGGCGCTACGGATCTCCTGGATCGTCACATCCAGCTCGCCGACGGCCTTGCCCACACCGTCGCGCACCCCTGGCGCCGCCGACTGACGGTGGGCGCCCTCCAACATCATCCCGGTGGCGAACAGCCGCTGGATGACCAGGTCATGGAGGTCACGGGCGATCCGGTCGCGGTCCTCGAAAACCGCGAGGCGCTCTCTGTCGCGCTGGGCGTCCGCCATCATCAGCGCCAGCGCGGCCTGTGAGGCGAACCGTGAGGCCAGGGAACGTTCGGCCGCCGTGAAGGGCCGGGCGCCGCGTTCGCGCGGCGTGGCCAGTGCGCCCAGCAGACGGCCGCCGCTGTGCAGCGGCAGCAACATGCTCGGCCCGAACCGCCTGCCCATCTCAGTGATCATCCGCGGATCGGACGCCGAGTCGTCCACGAACACCGGAGCGCCCGAGAGCAGTGTCGCCACGACCCCGCTCTCCGGCGGAATGATCAGCCCGAGGACCTGACTGGGGTGGTCGCCGGAGACGGCGACGACCTCAAGTCCGCCCTCCGCGGCAGGCAGCATGACCACTCCGGCGGCAGCGTCCGCCAGGTGGCGCGCCTGTTCGGCGACCACCGTGAGCGCCTCATCCGCGTCGCCGCCGGCCAGCAGTGCCGTGGTGACAGCCACCGAACCGTCGATCCACCGCTCGCGCTGCCGGGCCGCCTCGTACAGCCGGGCGTTGTTGATCGCGATACCGGCCTCGGTGGCCAGGACCTGCACCATGTGCAGATCACCGTCGGTGAACCGGCTGCCGTCGGTCTTCTCCGCGACGTAGAGATTGCCGAAGGTCTCTCCCTGCACCTGCACGGGGGCCCCCAGGAACGTCCGCATCCGCGGATGGTGCGGAGGGAATCCGGCGAATCCCGGGTCGGTCGTCAGATCCGCGAGCCGCACGACGCGGGCATCCTCGATCAGCGCGCCCAGGATCCCGGTGTGCCCGTCCGGGATATGGCCGATCCGTGCGGCCACCTCCTCCGGCACGCCATGGGTGACGAATTCGCTGAGGCCGCCACGCTCCTCGTCCACGACACCGATCGCGGCATAGCGCGCACCGGCCAGCCCTGCGGCGGTCTCGCAGATCCTGTTCAGCGTCGCGTGCAGTTCGAGGCCCGTACCGATGGAGCGCATGGCCTCCAGCAGCTGCGGTACGCGCGCGGTGAACTCGGCGGAGAGCCCGTGCCGACCGAAGTCCTCCGCGGGAGAGTCCTCCCCGGAAGCGTCTTCCGCGGCAGGGTGCTCCGCGGGATCGGTGGGGTCCGGAGCTGACATACCCCAGAGCCTAGTAAGTCCTATATGGCCTGGAAAGTCGGATTCCATTGGCTGCCGAGCAGATCGCCCGCCCGCTCACGCTCCAGCATCCGCCGCAACGGCCCCTCCAGCACTGCCAGCTCCGCGTAAGGTCCACGCTGCACGACCCGCCCACCGTCCAGCACAAGCACCTCGTCGACGGCGTCGAGCCCGCGGAGCCGGTGGGTGATGAGCAGGGTCGTACGCCCCTCGGTGGCGGTCAGCAGATCCGCGGTGAGCGCGTCGGCGGTCGCCAGGTCGAGGTGTTCCGCCGGCTCGTCCAGGACGAGGACGGGAAAGTCGGCGAGGAGTGCGCGGGCCAGTGCCAGCCGCTGGCGCTGCCCGCCGGAGAGCCTCGCACCGTGCTCCCCCACCGGAGTGTCGAGACCGTCGGGCAGCCCGTCCACCCAGTCCAGCAGCCGGGCCCCGGCGAGCGCCCCGCGCAGTTCGCCGTCCGAGGCACCGGAACGGGCCAGCCTGAGGTTCTCCCGCAGGGAACTGTCGAAGATGTGCGCGTCCTGGGCACACAGCCCGACGAGTCCGCGCACCGTGTCACCGTCCAGCGCGTCGGCAGCCGCTCCGCCGAGCGTGTAAGTCCCCGACTCCGGGTCCAGAAAGCGCAGCAGCACCTGGGCGAGCGTCGTCTTGCCGGACCCGGAGGGACCGACGACGGCAACCCGGCGCCCCGCTTCGAGCCTGAGGTCCACCCCGTCGAGCGCCTGCCCCCGCTGCCCCGCGTAACGCGCGGTCAGCCCCCGCACCTCCAGCGGGAACGGCGACCGGGGCTCCGCTACCGGGCGTACCGGCTCCTGTACGGGGACGGGCGCGTCCAGCACCTCGTACACCCGCTCGGCGCTCCTCCTGACCCGCTGCCGGTACTGCACGGCGAGCGGCAGTCCGGTGACCGCCTCGAAAGCCGCCAGCGGAGTCAGCACCACCACCGCGAGCTCCACGCCGGCGAGCCTGCCGTCGTGGACGGCCGGTACACCGACGAAAGCGGCGGCGGCGACGGTCAGCCCGCAGACGAGAGCGGTCAGCCCACCACCGAGCGCGGTGGCGGTGGCACCCCGTGAGGCGATCCGGGTCAGCGTCCGGTCCGCGTCCCTGGTGCTGTGCAGCCGCCCGCGCAGCGCACCGGCGACCGTCAGCTCGGCGGTCCCCATGAGGAGATCAACAACCCGGGTGGCCAGTGCCCCGCGTGCGGGGGCCAGTTGGCGCTCGGCCCGCCGGGCGCAGAGACCGCTCAGCGCGGGCACCCCGACCCCGGCGATCAGCAGTCCAGCCGCGAGCACCGCGCCGGCTGCGGGCAGCAGCCAGGCCGTGAACCCGACGGTGGCCGCTCCCACCACCACGGCGACCGCGGCCGGAAGCAGCCAGCGCAGCCAGTAGTCCTGCAGCGCGTCCACATCGGCGACCAGCCGCGACAGCAGGTCGCCGCGCCTGACCCTGCTCAGCCCGGCGGGCGCGATCCGCTCCAGCCTGCGGTAGACGGCCACGCGCAGATCGGCGAGCATCCGCAGCACCGCGTCGTGCGACACCAGCCGCTCGGCATAGCGGAAGACGGCCCGCCCGGTCCCGAAGGCCCGGGTCGCCGTGACAGCGACCATCAGATAGAGCACGGGCGGCTCCTGCGAAGCCCGTGAGATGAGCCAGCCCGATGTCGCCATGAGCCCGATGGCCGAGCCCAGCGCGAGGCTTCCCAGCAGCAGGGCCAGCAGCAGCCGCCCCCGCAGCGCACCAGCGGCCTCCCGCACCCGCGCCAGCGGGTTCCGCCGTCCGGGCCGGGCAGCCGAGACGGCGTCGGTCGCCACCGTCTCCCGGTCCGTCACCTGCTCCGTCCGCGGTACGGGCACGGCAGCGGCCTGCGGCACGGGAGCGTCACCACCGGCCGCCGGGGCAGCCTGCGATGTGCCGGGCGCCAGCGCGACCACACGGTCGGCCACAGCGAGCAGGGCCGGCCGGTGCACCACGAGCACCACGGTGCGGCCCAGCGCGAGACGCCGTACCGCGTCGACGATGCCGGCCTCCGTCTCGCCGTCCAGCGCCGCCGTCGGCTCGTCGAGCAGCAGCAGCGGCCGGTCGGCGAGGAACGCCCTGGCCAGCGCGAGTCGTTGCCGCTGTCCGGCCGAGAGCCCCGCACCGCCCTCACCGAGGACCGTGTCCGCCCCGTCCGGCAGTGCGGCGACGAAGTCGTACGCCCCGGCATCGCGCAGAGCTCCGTGCACCGCGGACGCATCGGCGTCGGGGCGCGCGAGCCGTACGTTCTCCGCGATCGTGCCCGCGAACAGATACGGCTGCTGCGGCACCCAGGCGATCTGCTCGCGCCACCGCTCGGGGGAGAGCGAGGCCAGATCGACAGCGGTGTCCCGGCCCGCTCCGGCCGCCCCTCCGGACGCCGTCGGGGCCGGTCCCACCGGCCCGACGAGAACCCGTCCCTCGTCGGGCGCCACGAAGCCCAGCAGGACATTGAGCAGCGTCGACTTCCCGACCCCGCTCGGTCCGGTGATCGCGACCGTCTCTCCGGCCCCGACGACCAGTGAAGCCGACTCCAGCGACGGTTCCGTACGGCCGGGATGGCGCACCGTCACCCGGTCCAGCTCCAGCCGGAGCGAGCCGGGGACCTCGCTGGTCCCTCCCGTCGGCAGCGGAGTCTCCAGCACCGCGAAGATCTCCTCGGCGGCCGAAAGCCCCTCGGCCGCCGCGTGGTACTGCGCCCCGACCTGCCGCAGCGGCAGATAGGCCTCGGGCACCAGCACCAGGATCACCAGGCCCGTGTACAGGTCCAGTTCTCCCTTGACGAGCCGGAGCCCGATACCGACGGCGACCAGCGCCACCGACAGGGTCGCCAGCAGCTCCAGCGCGAACGACGAGAGGAAGGCGATCCGCAGCGTCCGCAGCGTCGCCTTCCGGTACTCGTCCGTGATGGTCCTGATCGACTCGGCCTGCGCCTTGGCCCGACCGAACACCTTCAGCGTCGGCAGTCCGGCCACCACGTCGAGGAAGTGCCCCGACAGCCTGGAGAGCAGCCTCCACTGACGGTCCATGCGGGCCTGGGTGGCCCAGCCGATGAGCATCATGAAGACCGGGATCAGCGGCAGTGTCCCGACGATGATGGCCGCCGACACCCAGTCCTCGGTGACGACCCGAACCAGCACCGCCACCGGCACCACCACCGCGAGCCCCAACTGCGGGAGATAGCGCGAGAAGTAGTCGTCCAGAGCGTCGACGCCCCGGGTGGCGAGAGCGACCAGCGACCCGGTCCGCTGACCGGTCAGCCACTGCGGCCCCAGCTCAGCGGACCTCTCAAGCAGCCGCCGCCGCAGCTCGGACTTGACCGCGGCGCTGGCCCGGTGCGCGGCCAGCTCGGTCAGCCAGGCCACCAGCCCCCGGCCCAGTGCCACCGCCACAAGCAGCAGCAGCGAGGTTCGCAGCCCTGATCCGTCCAGGCCGTGCTGGAACGCCCCCACCACCACATCGGCGATCAGCATGGCCTGGGCCACGACCAGACCCGCGCCGGCCAGTCCGAGGACCACCACGGCGCCCAGGAAGAGACGAGTGGCACCGGCGTACCGGAGCAGACGCGGGTCGATCGGTTTCACGTGAAACACCCTCTCCTGGTGGGCATGGGCTAGTGAGCGTCGGCGATGTGCTGAGTGCCCAGCCGCTTGCGGAACACCCAGTACGTCCAGCCCTGGTAGAGCAGGACCAGCGGCGTCATGATGCCCGCCACCCAGGTCATGACCTTGAGCGTGTAATGGCCGGACGCCGAGTTGTCGATCGTCAGACTCCAGGCGGCGTTGAGCGAGGACGGCATCACATCCGGCGCCAGCGAGAGGAACAGTGCGGCCACCGTGGCCGCGATGGCCACCCCCGTGAAGGCGAAGGCCCAGCCCTCCCGGGTCCGGGCGTTCATCACGAACGCCGCGACGAGCGCGGCCAGCGCCACACAGAGCGCCGTCAGCGTGGACCCGTCGCCGCGGTCCGCCTGCAGCCAGATCAGGAAGGCCGCGGCGAGAGCCGCCGTGACGACAGCGGCCTTGGCCGCGAAGGCCCTGGCCCGCACGCGGATGTCGCCCACCGTCTTGAGCGCCGTGAAGACAGCCCCGTGCAGGGTGCACAGCGCGGTGAAGGCGAGCCCGCCGAGGACCCCGTAACCGTTCAGCAGGTCCCCGAACGAACCGGCGTAGTCCTGGTGGCTGTTGACCGGCACCCCGTGGACCATGTTGGCGAAGATCAGCCCCCAGAGGAACGGCAGCAGCAGAGAGGTGGTGAAGAGCACCCACTCCCAGTTGCGCTGCCAGCTCTCCTCGGCCCGCTTGTGGCGGTACTCGAAGGACAGCACCCGCACGATCAGCAGCACCAGGATCAGTACCAGCAGCAGATAGAAGCCGCTGAAGAAGGTGGCGTACCAGACCGGGAAGGCCGCGAACATCGCGCCTGCCGCGGTGATCAGCCACACCTCGTTCCCGTCCCAGACAGGACCGATGATGTTGATCAGCACCCGGCGCTCGCGCCGGTCCCTGGCCAGCAGCCGGGTGAGGATACCGACCCCGAAGTCGAAGCCTTCGAGGAAGAAGTACCCGGTCCACAGCACGGCGATCAGCAGAAACCAGAAGTCGTTGAGGCCCATGACGTCTCTCCTCTCAGTACGCGAAGGTCAGGGGTTTGTCGGCGTCATCGTCATCGTCTCGGCCTCCCGGCCCACCGGGCCCTGAGAAGGGGCCGCGCAGCCGCGGGTCCTTGGCGGGCGGCTGTTCGTCGGTGTCCGGACCCATCACCGCGTACTTCTTCATCAGCCGGACGTTGATCCAGCCGAGAATCGCGTAGAGCGTGACCAGGACGATCAGCGAGATCAGCATCTCCGTCTGGGAGACACCGGGGGAGACGGAGTCGGCGGTCTTGAAGAGACCGAAGACGGCCCAGGGCTGCCGGCCCATCTCGGTGAAGACCCAGCCGATGGAGTTGGCGATCAGCGGGAAGACCAGGGAGGCCATCCCCACGCGCCAGCCCCACTTCGTGAAGAAGGGGTTCAGCTCCCGGCCCGCCGTGAGCATCAGCTTGGGCGCCTCGTCGTCGCCGGTCCGGTGCTCCGGCAGCAGCCACTTCTTCTTCCGGGTCAGCCAGAGTCCGGCAGCCGCGGCCACCGACGCCGTGAGCCCGATCCCGATCATGAGCCGGAATCCCCAGAAGGTGACGAAGATGTTGGGTACGTAGTCGTCGGGGCTGCCGCCGTACTTGGCAGCCTCGGCCTTCGCGGTCTGGTGGATGCCGGGTACCGCGGTGTGGAAGTCGTCGTGGGCGAGGAAGGACAGTATCCCCGGGATCGACAGCTCGACGGAGTTGTGGCCCGCCGCCACATTGCCCACCGCGAAGACGGAGAACGGCGCCGGTGCCTGGGTCTCCCAGAGCGCCTCGGCCGCGGCCATCTTCATGGGCTGCTGCTCGAACATCACCTTGCCCAGCTGGTCACCGGAGAGCGCGGTGAGGATGCCGGCGGTCACCGTCATCACCAGGCCCATCCGCAGCGAGGTGCGCATCACGCGGGTGCGCTTGGTGTCGGTGCTGGTACCCGCGGCCCTGGCCCGCCTGATCTTCCACAGGTGGTAGCTGGCGATGCCGACGACGAAGGCGCCGCCGGTGAGGAACGCCGAGGTCATGGTGTGGGTGAAGACCACCAGTGCGGTCTTCTGGGTGAGCACGCCCCAGATGTCGTTGAGGTGCGCGACACCGGTGGCCCGGTCGATGGAGTACCCGACCGGGTGCTGCATCCAGGAGTTGGCCGCCAGGATGAAGTACGCCGAGAGGGTCGTCCCGATCGCCACCATCCAGATACAGGCACAGTGGATCTTCTTGGGCAGCTTGTCCCAGCCGAAGATCCACAGCCCGATGAAGGTCGATTCGAAGAAGAAGGCGATCAGCGCCTCCATCGCGAGCGGCGCCCCGAAGACGTCACCGACGAACTTCGAGTAGTCCGACCAGTTCATCCCGAACTGGAACTCCTGGACGAGGCCGGTGGCGACCCCGATAGCCAGGTTGATCAGCAGGAGCTTCCCCCAGAACTTCGAGGCGTGGAAGTACTTCTCCGCGCCCTTCCGCACCCAGGCGGTCTCGAAGCCCGCGGTGATCGCCGCCAGGGAGATCGTGAGGGGGACGAACAGGTAGTGGTAGACGGTGGTCAGCCCGAACTGCCAACGCGCCAGGGTATCCGGCGACAGAGCTAGTTCCACGTCGTCACTCTCCTTACGTGGCCGGGGTCACAGCGGGTTTCCGTCCCTTTGATCCCACACAGCCCGGAAGAAAAAGGACGCGCTTGTGAAAGCGTTCACATTCACAAGCAATACTACGAAAGCACTCCGGGCATGACGAAGGCGGGGTGCCCCAATGACACCCCGCCCTGTTCGAACCCAGCCCGGAAGGGGGTTACAGCCCCTTCCGCTACAGCTCTCTGCCGCTGCGACTCCTGCCGCTACAGCTCCTTGCGGTAGGCCGCCGCCGCCTGGAGGAAGAGGTCGTTGCCCTCGGTCTCGCCGATGGTGACCCGTACGCCCTCGCCGGCGAAGGGACGCACCACCACCCCCGCCTTCTCACAGGCTGCGGCGAAGTCGACGGTGCGGTCGCCCAGCCGGAGCCATACGAAGTTGGCCTGCGTCTCCGGCACCGTCCAGCCCTGGCCGACCAGACCCTCGTACACGCGCGTCCGCTCGGCGACCAGGGATCCCACCCGGCCCAGCAGTTCGTCCTCGGCCTGCAGGGACGCGACCGCCGCGTCCTGCGCCAGCTGGCTCACCCCGAACGGCACCGCGGTCTTGCGCAGCGCGGCCGCGACCGGCTCGTGGGCGATGGCGAAGCCGACCCGCAGCCCGGCCAGCCCGTACGCCTTGGAGAAGGTCCGCAGCACCGCCACATTGGGCCGGTCCCGGTACAGCTCGATGCCGTCGGGCACATCGGTGTCCCGGTTGAACTCCCGGTACGCCTCGTCCAGAACCACCAGGATGTCGGAGGGCACCCGGTCGAGGAAGCGCTCCAGCGCGGCCCTGCGGACCACGGTCCCGGTCGGGTTGTTGGGGTTGCAGACAAAGATCATCCGGGTCCGCTCGGTGATCGCGTCCGCCATCGCGTCCAGGTCGTGCACATCGCCGGAGTCCAGCGGCACCTGCACCGCGGTCGCCCCGCTGATCCGCGTGACGATCGGGTACGCCTCGAACGACCGCCAGGCGTAGATCACCTCGTCGCCGGGGCCCGAGGTGATCTGGAGCAGCGACTGGGCGACGCCGACCGATCCGGTGCCGGCCGCCAGATGCGAGACCGGCACCCCGAAGCGCTCGGCCAGTTCGTGCATCAGGACGGTGCAGGCCAGGTCCGGGTACCGGTTGAAGCTTCCGGCCGCGGCGACTGCGGTCTCCATCACACCCGGCAGCGGCGGATACGGGTTCTCGTTGGAGGACAGCTTGTAGGCGACCGGGCCGCCCGCGGCGGCCGGCCTGCCCGGAACATACGCGGGAATGCCGTCCAGCGCGGCGCGCAGCTTGGGGCTCTTCTGGCTCACAGCGGGTCCTCCTCGACTCGGATGAACCCACCCTATGAGGAGCGCCGCCCCCTGCGAATGCCGGGCGCCGATGGGGGGCGTACTGCCGGACCTGGCGCGCGCCCATGGCTTGCGCCGTGGCGCGCGTCCCCCGAAGAGGTGAGTTGAGACCTCATCGCAACATCAGCCATGGGCCAGGTACACACCCGCCGACACCCGAGACTCTTTTGACACGACCCCCAAATCCCCTGTATTCAAAGGTGATTGATGCTAAATGATCATGCAGAAACGTGCCTGTCAACGCATGCATATGCGCTCAGCCCAACCGCCCCTCATCGCCCTACTATCGGCTCGCCATGACAGCAGCAGGGAAGCACCAGGTGAGCCGGGCGGAGACTCCCCGCAGGGCCAACCGGCAAGGACGAGCGGGCATCCGGGACGTGGCCGCCGCAGCCGGTGTCTCCATCACGACCGTCTCCGACGCGCTCAACGGCAAGGGCAGGCTCCCGGACGCCACCCGCCGCCATGTCCGCGAGGTCGCCGACCGGCTGGGCTACCGCCCTTCCGCCGCGGCCCGAACCCTCCGTACCGGAAAGTCCGGCCTCATCGGCCTGACCGTCACCACGTACGGGGATGAACCTTTCACCTTCACCGAATTCGCGTACTTCGCCGAGATGGCCAGAGCCGCCACCTCCGCCGCGCTCGCACGCGGCTATGCACTCGTCATCCTCCCCGCGACCTCGCGCCACAGCGCGGTCGACGTCTGGTCGAACGTCGCCCTCGACGGCACCGTCGTCATCGACCCCTCCGACCACGATCCGGTCGTCACCGAACTCGTACGCCAGGGTCTCCCCGTCGTCTCCGACGGCCGCCCGGCGGGCACCCTGCCCGTCACGGCCTGGGTCGACAACGACCACGAGGCAGCGGTCCTCGATCTGCTCGACCATCTCGCCGCGGCCGGGGCCCGCCGTATCGGGCTGCTCACCGGCACCACGACCGACACGTACACCCGGCTCTCCACCACCGCGTATCTGCGCTGGTGCGAGCGGGTCGGGCAGGATCCGGTGTACGAGTCCTACCCCGCCCACGACCCGTGTGCGGGAGCCGTCGCCGCGGACCGCCTGCTCGCCCGCCCCGACCGCCCGGACGCCGTCTACGGGCTCTTCGACCCCAACGGCACCGATCTGCTCGCGGCAGCACGGCGGTACGGACTGCGCGTCCCGGAGGACCTGCTGCTGGTCTGCTGCAGCGAATCCACCGTGTACGCGAGCACCGAGCCGCCCATCACGACCCTCTCGCTCAAGCCACGCCGGATCGGTACGGCGGTCATCCAGTTACTCATCGATGCCATCGAAGGCATCAATGAGGACCACCCGGTCGAGCAGGTGATACCGACCGAACTCATCGTCCGGACCTCCTCGCAGCGCCGCCCGCCGCGCACCACGGTCAGCGCACCCCGCTCTCCGGCGCCGGACTGACCGCCTCAATAGGTGCGAAAAGGGCGGCGGGGCGGCAGACCATCCGGATTCAGCACCCCTGGTGCGTCACAGAGTGCTAGTCGCATTCCTATGATGGGCGCACGACACCGCGGACCCCCCGACCAGGCAGGTCCGACCGGTGCACGGCGCGCGACGGTGGTGGAGGGGTCGATGACTCAGGGGGCCGGTCTGGAACCCGCGATGCGGACGGCGACAGTGCGGGACTTCCGCGTACCGCCCCTGCCCGCGTCCGAGCACGCCCGCGATGCCGGGAAGACGCCGCGGTACGCCGCCGGTGAGGAGCCGGACGGGTATACGGCAACCCAGCGGGACCTGCCCGTGATCAGCCGCGGCGGCCCCGGTGACACGGTCGTCGTACCGATCGTGCCCGAACCCCAGCCCCTCCCCGCCCCTTCCGAGGGCGAGGGAGGGCTCGGGCCGCTCTATGTCGTCGGCGACGTCCACGGGTACCTCGACGAACTCCTGGCCGCCCTGTGCGCCCAGGGGCTCATCGACACCGAGGGCAACTGGGCCGCCGGCAACGCCCGCCTCTGGTTCCTCGGCGACTTCACCGACCGCGGGCCCGACGGCATCGGTGTCATCGACCTGGTGATGCGGCTGTCCGCCGAGGCCGCGGCCGCCGGCGGCTACTGCAAGGCCCTCATGGGCAACCACGAACTGCTGCTCATCGGCGCCAAGCGCTTCGGGGACACCCCGGTCAACTCCGGTGCGGGTACCGCGACCTTCCAGGCCGCGTGGCTGCTCAACGGCGGCCAGAAGGCCGACATGGACCGGCTGCAGGACGTCCACCTCCAGTGGATGTCGCGGCTCGACGCCATGGAGCTGGAGGACGACCACCTCCTGGTGCACTCCGACACGACCGCCTATCTCGACTACGGCGATTCGCTCGAAGCGGTCAATGACACCGTCCGCGAGACGCTCACCCGCAACGACGCCGACGAATGCTGGGACCTCTTCCGCAAGTTCACCAAGCGCTTCGCGTTCCGCGACGAGTCGGGACCGCAGGCCGTGCAGGAGCTCCTCGAAGTCTTCGGCGGCCACCGGATCGTCCACGGCCACAGCCCCATCCCGTACCTGCTGGGCGAGGTCGGGGGCGAGGACGGCGATGACGGTCCGCGCACCGTCATCGAGGGCCCGCACGTGTACGCGGACGGGCTCGCCGTCGCCATGGACGGCGGCGTGACCATGGCCGGAAAGCTGCTCGTGGTGCAGCTGCCGCTGCCGAACTGAACAGCGCACCTGAAGGCGATTTCCGGAAACCCTCTGTTACCCCGTGCCATAACAGCTCTACCATCGGGTTATCCGTAGCAGGCTCTCCTCCGTTTACGCCCGACTGCCCGTCAGAAGGCGGGCGGCACGGCCCGACGGAGCATCGGGGGATGCACATGAACAGCGCTTCGCACCTGCTGACAGAGGACCGTCCGGAGTTCGAGCGGCTCCTCGACGACGCACTGCGCACCGCGCCCGACCGACCGGATCTGGCCGAGCTGGGGCAGCGGCTCAACAGCGAGCAGCTGCGCACCATGGTGCTCGATGCCGACAGCCTGGTCACCTCGGCCGCGGCAGCCGAGTACGACCACTTCGTGAAGGTGCGCGCCGAACTGCGCGCGCCCGCCGCGGATTCGGTGCGCGCCTCCGTCCTCGCGCCCGTCAGAGGCGGCCCCAACGCGGGCGCGGGGCTCGCCGCCGTACTGGCCGTACTGGCCCCGGTGCTCGCGGGCACCGCCGCCGTGATTTTCCTGCTGGTGGGCTACCTGCTCAAGGCGCTCAATCCCGCGCCCGCCTTCGGCAACACCATGGTCACCGCGGGCTGGTTCTTCGCGGCCCTCACCGCCGCGGCCATCCTGGTCGCAGCGATCGGGCTCCTCCTGACGGCGCTGCGCAACGGCTCGACCGAGGTGCACCCCGAGCCGGAGGAGGGGGACGACGAGCTCTCCGAAGAGGTCGCCCGCGCCCGGGACGCCTGGCGCCACGCCCTGCTGGAACGGGGCATCGTCCCGTTCCTGAGCGCCGCGCTGGCCGACCCGAGCGTGGACCCGGCGGCACCCGCCCCGTACCGGCCGGCGGGGCGCATACCCAACCTCGGGTACAGCCGCCCCGACTTCGCCAGTCCGGACGCGGGCGAGACGGCAGCCCATGACCGCCCCAGTTTCACCAGCCCGGACTTCACGAGCCCGGACTTCGGCGGCCCCGACCATCAGCCGGAGTGACAGCACCCGTTGGGACAGCACCCGTTGGGCCAGCATCCTTTGGGACAGCACCCGTTGGGACAGCGGCCATTGGGACAGCGGCCGCAGTGACAGCCGCAGTGGCACCGGCCGTAGTGGCACCACCCTGGTGACACCGGCCGGGCCGCTGTGGGACCGGCCGGTGTGACACAGGAGCGGACCCGGTATGGAGGGGCGTGGTCAGTCGGCGATCGGCAGGTACACCCGGTTGCCGCTCGCCGCGAACTCCTTCGACTTCTCCGCCATGCCCGACTCGATCTCCTCCTGGCTTCCGCCGTGTTCGCGGCGGATGTCCTGGGAGATCTTCATCGAGCAGAACTTCGGCCCGCACATGGAACAGAAATGCGCGGTCTTGGCCGGCTCGGCCGGCAGCGTCTCGTCATGGAACTCCCTTGCCGTGTCGGGGTCGAGAGCCAGATTGAACTGGTCCTCCCAGCGGAACTCGAAGCGCGCGTCCGAGAGCGCGTCGTCCCACTTCTGCGCGTCCGGGTGCCCCTTGGCGAGATCCGCCGCATGGGCCGCGATCTTGTACGTGATCACGCCGGTCTTCACGTCGTCCCTGTTGGGCAGCCCCAGGTGCTCCTTGGGCGTGACGTAGCAGAGCATGGCCGTGCCCCACCAGGCGATCATCGCCGCCCCGATGCCGGAGGTGATGTGGTCATACGCCGGGGCCACGTCCGTGGTGAGCGGGCCGAGCGTATAGAAGGGGGCCTCCTCGCAGATCTCCTGCTGGAGGTCGATGTTCTCCTTGATCTTGTGCATCGGGACGTGACCGGGACCTTCGATCATCGTCTGTACACCATGACGTTTGGCGATCGTGTTGAGTTCCCCGAGGGTGCGCAACTCCGCGAACTGCGCCTCGTCGTTGGCGTCCGCGATCGAACCCGGCCGCAGCCCGTCGCCCAGCGAGTAGGTGACGTCGTAGGAAGCGAGGATGTCCGAGAGCTCCTCGAAGTTCTCGTACAGGAACGACTCCTTGTGGTGCGCCAGGCACCAGGCGGCCATGATCGAGCCGCCGCGCGAGACGATGCCGGTCTTACGGCGTGCGGTGAGCGGCACGTACCGCAGGAGCACCCCGGCGTGCACCGTCATGTAGTCGACGCCCTGTTCGGCCTGCTCGATGACCGTGTCCTTGTAGATCTCCCAGGTCAGCTCCTCGGCCTGGCCGTCGACCTTCTCCAGGGCCTGGTAGAGCGGGACCGTGCCGATCGGGACCGGGGAGTTGCGCAGCACCCACTCGCGGGTGGTGTGGATATTGCGCCCGGTGGACAGGTCCATGACCGTGTCCGCGCCCCACTTGGTGGCCCAGGTCATCTTGTCCACCTCCTCCTCGATGGAGGAAGTGACCGCGGAGTTACCGATGTTGGCGTTGACCTTCACCAGGAACCGCTTACCGATGATCATCGGCTCGATCTCCGGGTGGTTCACGTTGGCCGGCAGGACCGCCCGGCCCGCGGCGATCTCCTCCCGTACGACCTCGGGGGAGACGTTCTCCCGGATCGCGACGTACTCCATCTCCGGGGTGATCTCCCCGCGCAGGGCGTACGCGAGCTGGCTCACCGCGCGCCCCTCACGCCCCCTTCTGGGCTGGCGGGGACGGCCGGGGAAGACCGCGTCGAGGTTACGGAGTCCTCCGCGCGGCGATGTGTGCTTGATCCCGTCGTCCTCGGGACGGGCCGGGCGGCCCGCGTACTCCTCGGTGTCGCCGCGACCGATGATCCAGTTCTCCCGGAGCGGGGCGAGCCCGCGCCGTACATCGGTCTCGACGGTGGGATCGGTGTACGGGCCTGACGTGTCGTACAGCGTCACGTCCTGCCCATTGGTGAGGTGCACCTGCCTGACGGGCACCCTGAGATCCGCGCGCGAGCCCTCCGGGCCCGCGACATATCCCTTGTGCCAGCCCGGCTTGCGCTCGTCCTGGTCGGTGGCAGGCGTGCGTGCATCCACTGTGGTCATGAGACCTACTCCCTACGCCGGCATTACCCGGTAACAGGTTCGGCGGTCGGCGCAGCTCACAGCAGTCTGCTGGTCAGCGCCCTCTCAGCCCGGTGCTCCGAGCTCCCGCGTGTGCAAAGGTGCCCCCACGCTAACGCCATCAGCCGCACACTGAACAGAGGGCCTCCCCTTTCTTGCGATGATCCGCTGGTGACCCCACACCCCGAACCGCCTCCCGGCGGGCACGGCCACTCGCACAGCCACGGCCCTGCGGCGCCCGTGTCCAAGCATCTGCGCAAGGTCATCGCGGCGGTGCTGATTCCCTTCGCGGCGGCGGTTGTTGTCGGTCTCGCGGTCTTCTGGCCGGGCGGTGCGCCGCACCATGCCCGCAGCGGTGTCGGGTTCGACCGGCAGACGCAGCAGGGCGACGTGGTGGACATCACTTCGGTCAACTGCAAGGACCTGCACGCGAGTCAGTCGTCGGCGGCCGACGGGGGCGGGAGCGCGAGCGGGGGCGACGGCGGAGGCGCCGACGCGGCGGAACAGCAGGCCGGCGCCGGTGCGGCCCCGCAGGGCACCCAGTGCAAGAAGGCCAGGATCGAGGTGACGAGCGGCAAGGACAAGGGACGTACCTTCACCGAGATCGTTCAGCCGGACTCCCCGCGCCAGTTGCACCAGGGGCAGGGCGTGATCGTGGCGTACGCCCCCGACGCGCCCCGCGACCTGCAGTACTCGGTGTCCGACGTGGACCGGAAGTTCCCGCTGGCGCTGCTCGCCGGGATCTTCGCGCTGGTGGTGGTCGCCGTGGGCCGGCTGCGCGGGCTGATGGCGCTGGTCGCGCTGGCCGTCAGCTTCGCCGTGCTGTCGCTGTTCATCCTGCCCGCGATCCTGCATGGGTCGAATCCGCTGGTCGTGGCGGTGATCGGGGCGAGCGCCATCATGCTGATCGCGCTCTACACCTGCCACGGTCCGACGGCCCGGACCTCGGTCGCCGTCATCGGCACGCTGATCTCGCTGATGCTGATCGGGCTGCTCGGTTCGCTCTTCATCGGCTGGGCCGGCCTGACGGGCAACACCGACGACAGCACCGGACTGATCCACGGCCTCTACCCGCACATCGACATGAGCGGGCTGCTGCTGGCGAGCGTCATCATCGGATCGCTCGGAGTGCTGGACGACGTGACGGTCACACAGACCTCAGCCGTCTGGGAACTGCACCAGGCCGACCCCACGATGGGGGCCCGCGGGCTCTACCGGGCGGGCATCCGGATCGGCCGCGACCACATCGCGTCCGTCGTCAACACGCTCGTCCTGGCCTACGCGGGTGCGGCGCTGCCCCTGCTGCTGCTCTTCTCCATCGCGCAGAGCAGTGTGGGGACGGTGGCCAACTCCGAACTGGTCGCGGAGGAGATCGTACGAACCCTGGTGGGCTCGATCGGCCTGGTCGCCTCGGTGCCGGTGACCACGGCGCTCGCCGCGCTCGTGGTCTCGGCCGACCGCCCGGGCCAGGGGACCGGCGGTGCGGGCCGTGGGACGGGCTGGGCGCTCCCCGGAAGGGGCATCGCGCGGGGTGGTGGGGGCCGCCGTCGCAAGCACTGAGCCGTCGGGCTCGGCGCTCGGCGCTCGCTCAGGCCGAAGCTCCCAGGCCCAGTTCTCAGCCCTCACCCCTCAGCCCTCACCCCTCAGCCCGCGTTCTCCTCCGCGAGAATCCGGCCGAGTGCTGCCTCCAGATGTCCGTCGAAGTCGCCCAGGCTGCGCTCCTCGCCGAGGGGCACGATCTTGTCGGTGCGGTCCAGGAAGGCGATCAGCGGGGCGCTGCCCGCGCGGAACAGCGCGCGGTCGGCCCCGACCTGGAGGCGCAGATGGACGTCGGACAGCCCTGCCGGATCGCTGGGAGCGATGTGCACGTCGCCGTCCCCCGTGGGGGCGTTGATCCCGTCGAGAAGCAGCTCACGACCGAACGTCCAGGTCACCGGCGCATCCCCGGGAAGGTGGAAGGTCATCCGGACCGCGTACGGATCGCTCACCTCGTAGCACAGCTCCACCGGGATACGGAAAGAGAGCTCCTCGGAGACGAGGAAGCTCATCATGACCTCTGCCTGGACCGATTCGCTCATGTCCCTACCCCGCAGTAGACGCCGTGTTGGTTCACCGGATGGCCGGGAATGTACCTCCAGGCCCTCTTGACGTAATCGTGCTGTAAGCGCAAACAGATCACAAGGAGTGATATTTCAGATACTGATAGAGAACGCAAGCGAATCGAGCAAAGCCCCAGCCTCGGACCGTAACGTTTTAGCAGCGGAGAGCAACCGTACTTGCTGGTGCACGGGGCCTGAAACAGCCATCGCGGCAACACCTGAACCGACCGTGATCGGGATGGCCGCGCAGACGGTTCCGAGTGCGTACTCCTGCCGCTCGACAACCGGTTGTATCCGTTCCGTCGCAGCCAGTCTCCGCAGCAGGACGCACCGGTCACGCACCGAATAGCGGGTCAGCGGACGCACCGGATGGCGGTCCAGATGATCTCTGCGAGAGGCTTCGTCGAGCTGGCTCAGCAGGCACTGTCCGAGGGCGTGTGCATGACCGGTTTCCCGGAAGTCCGCCCACTCCTCGACGGCGGGCGCGGCGGGAGTGTCGGCGACCGCGACGAGCTCGATCTCACCCTCGCGGTAGGCCGCAAAATAAATCGGTACCCCGAGCGCGTCCCGCCAGGAGTTGAGCGATTCGACCAGCGCCGCGCGCCGGTTCCGCACGGCGCACCGGTCGGCCAGCCGCTCGGCGGCGGCTCCGGGCACGAATACGCCGTTCTCCCGGCGCACATAGCCGTCGTGGGCCAGGGTGCGCAGCAGGTGGTAGGCGGTCGGGAGGGGGAGTCCCGCCTCCCTGGCGAGCTGTTTCGCGGGCGCTCCGCCGCTGTGGGAGCTGACCGCCTCCAGCAGTCTGAGCGCGCGCTGCACCGAGCCGATCAGTGTCGGCGCAGCGGTGTGAGGTGCAGCGGTGTGAGGTGCTGTGGCCAAAGGGTCACCCCCAGGATGCCGACGGCGGATCGCGTGCCCGCGAGGCTTCCCCCGTGGGTCCCGCCGCGCACAATCCGCTGGTCAGCGCCTTCTTCAGGCCAGCTTCCCGAGGAGGCGGCAGGGATTTCTCACTGTAGCCACAGCCTCCGTCCGGGCGTGGGGATTCGCTGCCCCCGTCCCTCAGCCGGGCTAACGACCGTACGGGTACACCAGCCCGGGTCCTCCGTCGTTCCCATCCGTCGCGCCGGCCAGTCGCGCTGTTCCAACCCCTCGCGCCGGCCAGTCGCGCCGTTCTACCAGTCGTTCCGCGAGGACGACGAAGAGGTGAACTTCCGTACGACGTAGATCAGTCCGGCGACGAGCGCCACCAGGAGCAGGGCCTTGAAGAGCAGCCCGATCACAAAGCCGATGACGGTCGCGATGAGACCGCCGAACACGATCAGCACGAGGACGGGCACCGCTACCCACTTCACCCACCACGGCATTCCCGCGAAAATCTCTCGGACCGCCATCGTCCTACCTCTTCCTGGATCTTCCTGGACCACACCGGCCACTCCGGGTGCTCTGCTTTCGATGCTAAAGGCGCCCGGGGGTTCGGCGGAGGCCACGCAGCCCTTGGAATCCCCTGATCCGCCCCCTACGGGACAGCAGCATCCGGGTCCGCCGGATCAGCTCTCGGGCGGCGAGAAGACCACCAGAACCCGCAGGTCCTCGGAGATGTGGTGGAACTTGTGCGTCACCCCGGCCGGTACGTACACCACCCCGCCCCGCGCCACCTCGGTCGTCTCCGTACCGACCGTGATCGAAGCCCGGCCGCTCACCACGAAGTACACCTCGTCCTGGCCGTGCGGCTGCTGGCGGTCGGTCGCTCCCGCGTCCAGCGCGTAGAGCCCGACCGACATGTTCCGTTCGCGCAGGAACTGCAGATACGCACCGTCGTTGGCAGCACGCTCCGCCTCCAGTTCATCCAGCCGGAATGCTTTCATCGCTTGTCAGCCCCTGCACTCGTACCGATCGTGTCTGCCACGATCAGACACATGAAGAATTTCGTAGTCAAGACAGTTGCCAACGCAGCAGCACTCTTCGTAGCCATCTGGCTCCTTCAGGACATCACGCTCAGCGGCGACTCCACCGGCCGCAAAGTTCTCACCCTGATCATCGTGGCCGTGGTCTTCGGTCTGGTGAACTTCGTCGTCAAGCCGATCGTGAAGCTGATCGCCTTTCCCCTGTTCATCCTCACACTGGGGCTGATCACTCTGGTGATCAACGCCCTGATGCTGCTGCTGACTTCCTGGCTGTCCGGGAAGCTCGACCTCTCCTTCCATGTCCACGGCTTCTGGACCGCTGTACTCGGCGGCCTGATCATTTCGGTCGTCTCGTGGGCGATGAACGTCGTTCTGCCCGACGAGGACTGAGGCCCGGATGAGCACCCATGCCATGAACACACCCGCCACCGGCCCCGGAGACGGAACACGAGCGGTACGGGCCGGGCTGCCCGCACCGGTGAAGTACGAACCCACCCTGCCGGGGCCGGTCTTCGCCGCCCACTACCACCTGCCGGGCGAGCCCACCGGGCCCTACACCTACGGTCGCGACACCAACCCGACCTGGACGCACCTCGAAGCGGCCATCAGCGAACTGGAGTCACCTGACGAGCCGGCCGAGACGGTCACCTTCGCCTCCGGTATGGCGGCCGTATCGGCGGTCCTGCTCTCCCAGGCGCGCGCGGGCGACACGGTGGTGCTCCCCGACGACGGATACCAGGCGCTGCCACTCGTACGGGAGCAGCTGGAGGCGTACGGCGTCGAGGTGCGGACCGCGCCGACCGGTGGCGACGCACAGCTGGACGCCCTGACCGGTGCCCGGCTGCTGTGGATCGAGACCCCGTCCAATCCCGGTCTGGACGTCTGCGACGTACGGCGGCTCGCGGCGGCCGCACACGCCGGCGGGACGCTGGTAGCGGTCGACAACACCCTCGCGACCCCGCTCGGACAGCGGCCCCTCGACCTCGGCGCGGACTTCTCCGTGGCGAGCGGCACCAAGGGGCTGACCGGGCACGGCGACATCCTGCTCGGCTATGTCACCTGCCGTGACGCGGAGCTCGCCGCGCGAGTACGGAAGTGGCGCAAGGTGGTCGGCGCGATCCCCGGGCCGATGGAGGCCTGGCTCGCGCACCGCTCGCTCGCCACGATCCAGCTGCGTGCCGACCGGCAGTCCGCGAACGCCCTGGCGCTCGCGGAGGCGCTGGCCGGACGCGCGGAGGTCGCGGGCCTGCGCCATCCCGGGCTGCCGTCGGACCCCTCGCACGCCACGGCGGCCGGCCAGATGCGCCGCTTCGGCTGCGTTGTCTCGTTCGTACTGCCGGACCGCGACCACGCGGAACGCTTTCTCGACGCACTGGAGCTGGCCGACGACGCGACCAGTTTCGGCAGCGTCCGCTCCACCGCCGAGCGGCGCGGTCGGTGGGGCGGCGACGCCGTGCCGGAGGGGTTCATCCGCTTCTCCGCAGGCGTCGAGGACACCCGTGATCTGGTGGCGGACGTCCTGCGGGCCCTGGACGAGGCTGCGCGGCAGGGGTAGCGGTCGGCAGCGGCAGCGCGTTCGGCGCCGACAGCGGGCGGCACCGGCAGCAGGCAGCACCAGCAACGGTACGTGGACCGCGCGGGCTTTCCCGTGACTGCGCTGCGGACGGTCCGAGCCTCCCCCCTCATGGCTCGGACCGTCGCGGTCCCCCGGTCAACGCGCGAAGAACCGCCTGTACAAGGCTAGTTGACTCTGCGTCAGTGTCCAATCACAGTAGCGGCAGCGACCTATCGACTTATTTATAGTTCTGCCGGGGGCCGGGACACTTCAGCCGCAGTCAGAACGGGACGGTACGGACATGGATCTGGCCCTGCTCCGCACCTTCGTCACCGTGCACCGGGCCGGGTCCTTCACCCGCGCCGCCGCACTCCTCGGGCTCTCCCAGCCCGCAGTGACCAGCCAGATACGCACGCTGGAACGGCAGTTGGGGCGGCCGCTGTTCCTGCGCCGGGCCCGTGGTGTCACCCCGACCACCATCGGGGACGAACTCGCCCACCGCGCGGCACCGCATCTGGACGCCCTCATGGAGATCGCCGAGACGGGCATCGACGAGGAGAGCGGCAGCCGGACCCTGCATCTGGCCGGTCCGCCGGAGTTCACCGCGATGCGCGCTCTGCCCGCGCTCACCTCGCTGATTCCGCAGGGCGTCGCGCTGCGAGCCTCGTTCGGCAACACCGAGGAGACCTTGGACGGGCTCGGCGCCGGACACCACGACCTCGCCATCACCACGGCACGGCCACGCGGTGAACTCCTGACCGCGACGACGCTCTGCGACGAGGAACACGTCCTGGTCGCCTCTCCCCGCTGGGCTGCCCGGATCGGCCCCGGGACACTGCGGCGCCAGGGACCCTCCGTACTGAAGGACCTGCCCGTGGTGGAGGTCCATGAGTCGCTGCCGTTCGTCTCCCGCTACTGGAGCACCGTCTTCGACGCACGCCCCGTCGAGACCGGCGCGGTCGTCGCGCCCGATCTGCGGGCCGTCCAGCAGGCGGTGGTGGCGGGCGCCGGGCTCGCCGTACTGCCGCGCTATCTCTGCCAGGACGCCCTGGAGCGGGGTGAGGTGGTGGCGCTGCTGGATCCGCCGGTACCGCCGCTGCGCACCTATTTCCTCGCCGTACGCACCGGCACTCTGGCGCTCCCGCACATCGCGCGGGCCCAGGAGTGGCTGCTGCGGGCGGCCTCCGACTGGTCCTGAGGGGGAGTTCCGGGGCAGGTGATGCGTTTCGGAACCGGTTTCACGGGCCAATCTCCTTCCATGACCGAACGTCCAGTGGTCAAGCGCACCGCCCGCGCCGTGCTCCTCGACGGCGACGACATGATCCTCATCAAGCGGACCAAGCCCGGCGTGGAGCCGTACTGGGTCACACCCGGCGGCGGGGTGGAGGCCGAGGACTCCACCGTGGTCGAAGCGCTGCACCGGGAGGTCGACGAGGAACTCGGCGCCAAGATCACCGATGTGGTGCCCTGCTTCGTCGACACCGTCGAGCACATCCCGGAAGGCGGCGGGGTGGCGGGCGTGAAGGTGCAGCACTTCTTCGTCTGCCGGCTGGCGTCGATGGATCCCGCTCTGCGGCACGGGCCCGAGATGGAGGAACCCTGCGGCGAGTACGAAATCGTCAGGGTCCCCTTCAGCCGGGTCGGGATCGCGGTCGTCCATCTGGTTCCGCTGTCACTGCGGCACTATCTCGACGGCAACATCGAAGGGGTCCGGGCGCTCCAGGCCGCAGACCTTGGATGAGTCCGGCTGCTGGGGCCGGGTCGGTCAGTTCCCGTCGGTCCCGGCAACGAGCCCGTAGGCCTCGCGCAGATCGCCGCCCGCGTAGTGGTGCGTGGCGAGTCCGGCCAGATGGCTGTCCGCGTTCACCGCGACCGACCGGGCCACCGCTCCGAAGAGTTCCACGTCCGACATCGAGTCCCCATAGGCGATGCAGTCCGCTCGCCCGACGGCGAACTCCGTGCAGAGCCGGTCCGCGATCCGGACCTTCGCGGCTGCGCTGAGAATGCCCGAGGGGTCCACCGGCCGGCTGAACGGCACCTCCGGGAAGCGTGAGCCGTACGCCGCATGTGCGCCCCAGCCGAGCAGCCGCTCCACGAAGAACGAGGGCGAAAGTGAGATGACCGCGCAGTAGTCACCGCGCTCTCGGATGTCCCGCCAGACCTCCTGGATCCCTGCGAGCCACGGCGCGGCGTCGAAAGCGGCCGCCACGTGGTCCGCGGTGAGCCCGGACCAGAGGGCATGCACCTCCACCGCGTACTCCGGCGGGCCGATCCGCCCCGAGACCAGGTCCCGCTCCAGTACGCCGATCTCCTCCAGCAGCCCCAGCTGGCGGGATATCTCCACCGGTGCGGCCGAGCCACGGATGAGGGTTCCGTCAAGGTCGAAGAGATGCAAGCGCGCCATGTACGCCGAGGCTAGTACAGCCGCTTACTCCCCCTGTCCGACGCCCTGGCCCCGGATACGCGGCACCGTGTTTCACGTGAAACCTCTGACCCGCTCCGTACGCCGGGGTGTCCTCGTGGTCCATGTCGCCGTCTCGGTGGGCTGGTTGGGCCTGACCATCGGGCTGCTCGCGCTCGGGGTCACCGCGTACATCTGCGCCGACGCACCCATGACGGAGGCCGCGTACCGGTCGATGAAGGTCTTCGGCGACTGGGTGGTCATCCCGATCGGCCTGCTCACTCTGATCAGCGGAGTGGTGCTCTCCCTCGGCACTCACTGGGGTCTGGCCCGCTACCGCTGGGTGTGGATCAAGTTCTGGCTGACCCTCGTCACCCTGACCGCCTCCGCCCTGGCGCTCCGCCCGCAGATCAACGGGGCTGCCGCAGCCGGGCATCCCGATCTGAGTCTGGTCGCCGCCCCCACTGTCGCCTCCACGGCGTACTTCTTCATGACAGCCATCTCAGTACTGAAACCGTGGGGCCTGACCGCACGCGGCCGGGCGTACCGGAACAAGCGGCAAACATCCCGGAAACCGGTGGACGGCGTACGCACCCATCAGCGAGCCTGACCACCATGCCCTCACCCCTCGACGAGCTGCCCATCCGCCGCCTGACCATCGGTGACCTCACCTCCTGCGCCGATCTCTCGGAGAACCGCGGCTGGCCGCGCGACGATCACAAGTGGGGGCTGCTGCTCGCAGCCGGGACGGGGTACGGAATCGACGCCCCCGGAGGCAAGGGGCTGGCGACCGCGTGTGTCGTCACCGCGTACGGATCGGGGCTGGCCGCCATCGGCATGCTCCTGGTCGCCGACGAGTACGCGCGGCAGGGTGCCGGGGCGCGGATGATGCGCCATGTCATCGCCGAGTACGACGGCACGCCGCTGACTCTGCACGCCACCGAACTCGGCCGGCCGCTCTACGAGAAGCTCGGCTTCCGTGCCGTGGGCCGGGCCGAGATGGTCCGCGGCCGCTTCCGCCCCCGGGGCCCGGCACCCGCGGTGGCCACCCGTCCGGCCACGGCCGGTGATCTGCCCGCGATGCTGCGCATCGACCACGAGGTGTTCGGCGAGGACCGCACCCACATGATCACGCGGTTGCCCGCCTTCGCCGACCAACTGCGCGTCGTGGAGGACACCGATGGCATCACCGGTTATGCGGCAGCCTGGCCCAGCACGGACAGCCAGGTGGTCGGACCGCTGATCGCCCGAGACACCGCGTCCGCGCAAGCCCTGATCGCCTCACTCGCGGCGGGCACCGACCGCCCGCTGCGCGCCGACATCGACGTACGCCATGCGGAACTCCTGGACTGGGCCAAGGCCGGCGGGATGGAGTCGGCGAGCTTCAACACCGTGATGACGCGGGAGATCCCGGACCTGCCGGGCGACTGGACCCGCCGCTTCACGCCCCTGACGGTCGCGGCGGGCTGACCGCCGGCAGCGTTTGCGCCGGGCGGATCGGGGCGCCGTTCAGCGGATCGCAGGCACTTCCGGGGCCCGCCCGGCCCGCGGTGCCTCTGCGGCTGACGACGTCGGTTCGGCTGACGGCGTCGATTCAGCCTGCGGCACCGGTTCGGCCTGCGGCGTCGGTTCGGCTGACGGCGTCGGTTCGGCTGACGGCGTCCCCGTCACGATCCGGCCCACCGGCCCGGCCGGGCCCGTCGACCCGCTCCGCCGCTCCAGCGCGCTGGAGACCAGAGCGAGGACCAGCGCGGACGCGGCAAGGACAGCTCCCACCCAGTTGGGGGCGGTGTAGCCGAGCCCCGCGGCGATGACGATCCCGCCGAGCCACGCGGAGAGCGCGTTACCGAGGTTGAAGGCTCCGATGTTGACGGCGGAGGCCAGCGTCGGCGCCCCCGACGCATGGTCGAGCACCCTCTTCTGCAGCGGCGGAACGGTCGCGAACCCGAGCCCGCCGATCAGGAAGATCGTGACCGCCGCGGCGATCCGGTCGTGCGCGGTGAGCGTGAACAGCGCCAGAACCAGGGCCAGCCCGCCCAGCGACACGTACAGCATCGGCATCAGCGCGCGGTCGGCGAAGCGGCCGCCGATCAGGTTGCCGCTGACCATACCGAGGCCGAAGAGCACCAGTAGCCAGGTGACACCGGCCTCGGAGAATCCGGCGACGGAGGTCATCATCGGCGAGATGTAGGTGATCGCGGCGAAAACCCCGCCGAAGCCGAGAACCGTCATCGCCATCGCGAGCAGTACCTGCACATTGCGGAAGGCGGCGACCTCATGCCGCAGCCGGACACCCGTAGGCCTGGGTTGCTCCGGTACGAGCTTGGCGACGCCCAGCAGTCCGACGATGCCGAGCCCGGCGACGAGCAGGAACGTCAGCCGCCAGCCGATGTCCTGGCCGATGAGAGTGCCCAGCGGCACACCGATGACATTGGCCAGGGTCAGCCCGGTGAACATCATCGCGATGGCGCCCGCCTTCTTCTGCGGTGCCACCAGACCTGCGGCCACGACCGAGCCGATGCCGAAGAACGCGCCGTGTGCGAACGAGGCGACGATCCGCCCGGCGAGCATCACGCCGAACACCGGGGCGGTCGCGGAGACCACATTGCCGATGATGAACAGCCCCATCAGCAGCATCAGCATCTTCTTGCGAGGCACGCGGGTGCCGAGGACGGTCATGAGCGGGGCTCCGGCGACCACCCCCAGCGCGTAACCGGTGACCAGGAACCCGGCCGTGGGGATCGAGACCTGGAAGGAGTCCGCGACCTGCGGCAGCAGCCCCATGATCACGAACTCGGTTGTTCCGATGCCGAACGCCCCAATGGCCAGGGCGAGGAGCGCGAGTGGCATGAGGTTTCACCTTCCGGGACGAAGCAAGAGATGTCCCTCTGCTTGCATGAGTCATTTGCTTGCATGAGCGCCTTACATACAGAGACAATAATTGCGCACGCTGATTAATTGCAAGCGCGGACTATCTCGGATCGTGCCCTATCCTGGTGCCTGGTTCAGCAGCAGACGGCGGTGCGGACGACGGAGGAGACCACTCATGGCAGCGACCGACCCCGCGCTCACCGCTCTCTCCCAGGGCTGGTGCGCGCTCTCCCTGCTGCACGGCCGCATCGAGGCCCAGGTGGAAAAGGCCCTCCAGCGGGGCCACGGGCTCAGCGTGCGCGAGTACTCACTCCTCGACACCCTCAGCCGTCAGCACGACGGCCCCGGTGGCCATCTCCAGATGAAGCAGGTCGCCGACGCCGTGGTCCTCAGCCAGAGCGCCACCACCCGCCTCGTCACCCGCCAGGAGGACCGCGGACTGCTCACGCGCTACCTCTGCGACACCGACCGCCGCGGCATCTACACCGATGTCACCGAAGCCGGTCTCGCGCTCCTGGAGGAGGCCCGTCCCACCAACGCCGCCGCACTGCGCGAGGCTCTCGACGAAGCCGCTACCGACCCGGAGCTGGCCCCGCTCGTGCGCGCGGTCGAAGAACTCAACCAGCCGGCCTGATCCGGCCGGGCGCTCTGCCGCCACCCGGGCCCGCGTACTCTGCGCACCATGAGCGACCTGGAGATCCGCCCCGCGCACGAGACCGACATCCCCGCCATCGTGGCGATGCTGGCCGACGACCCGCTCGGCGCCCGGCGTGAGTCGCCGGACGACCTCGATCCGTACACCGCGGCGCACCGGCGGATCGCCGCCGACCCGCAGCAGCACCTGGTCGTCGCGGTGCGCGAGGACCGGGTCGTCGGCACCCTCCAGCTCACCGTCGTCCCAGGGCTCTCCCGGCGGGGCAGCACCCGCTCCATCATCGAGGGTGTACGCATCCACAGCGACGAGCGCGGCAGCGGTCTCGGCACCCGGCTCATCGAGTGGGCCGTCGACACATCCCGCAGCCAGGGCTGCCAGTTGGTCCAGCTGACATCGGACGCCACCCGGACCGATGCCCACCGCTTCTACGAGAGGCTCGGTTTCACCGCGAGCCACCTCGGCTTCAAGCTCCAGCTCTGACCCGGCAGCGCCGGACGGACACGACAGCAGCAGAAGACCGGCACCGCGAGAGAAGCCAGTACCCAGCGGGAGACAGCACCCAGCGGGAGACCCACGGAACGGGAAGGCCCCGGCCATGCACCGGATCAGCAACGAGCAGCGCCGTATCCGCCTCGGCCGGCGCCACCGCCTCGCGCCCTCCGTCCGGGCCGCCGACCCCGTCGAGGCGTCCGACGCCGTCGTCGCCCTCCACGCCACCGACGCGGCGACCCTCAGTCTCTCCGTCTGCGCACGGCTGGCCGAGGCGAGCACCGCCGCCGTCGAACACGCCCTGTACGACGACGTCTCCCTGGTCCGGCTGCTCTCCCTGCGCAACACGCTCTTCGCGATGTCGCGGGAGGTGGCCCCCTGCGTCGACGCGTCCACCGCCCGCGCCATCGCGGTCAAGGAGCGCAGGACGTTCCTCAAACACCTCGCGGAGGACGGCGGCGGCCTGGACGAACGCTGGCTGGCCGAGACCGAGGCCGCCACCCTGGCCACGCTCGCCGAACGCGGTGCCTGCACCGGCAGCGAACTCTCCGCCGCAGTTCCCGCTCTCCGTACGAAGATCACGGTCTTCCCGGGAAAGAAGTGGGAGGCCGTCCAGGGCGTCGCCACCCGGGTCATCCGGCTGCTGGCCGCCGACGGCCGCATCCGCCGCGACCGGCCGCGCGGCTCCTGGACGTCGAGCCAGTTCCGCTGGACTGCCGGGACGTCCTGGCCCGCCCTGCCGGTCCCCGAGGCCAAGGCCGAGCTGGCCCGCCGCTGGCTGCTCTCCTACGGTCCCGCGACCGAGGCCGACCTCAAGTGGTGGACGGGGTGGACCCTGACGGACACCCGCAGGGCACTCACGGCGGTCGGCGCGGAGGAGGTGTGCATGGACGACGGGGCACGCGGATTCGTCGCGCCGGGCGACACCGCTCCCGAGCCGCCCACCGAACCGTGGGCGGCCCTGCTCCCCTCCCTCGACCCCAGCGCCATGGGCTGGGCCGACCGCACCTTCCACCTCGACGCCGGCCACCGCCCGGCGCTCTTCGACCGCGCGGGCAATATCGGCCCGACCGTCTGGTGGAACGGACGGATCGTCGGCGGCTGGGCACAGCGCGCGGACGGCGAGGTGGTGTGGCGCCTGCTGACAGATCCGGGGCGGGCCGCCGCCGAGGCGGTCGGGGCGGAGGCCGCGCGGCTCGCGGAGTGGGTGGGGGACGCGCGGATCACACCACGGTTCCGGACCCCGCTGGAGCGGGAACTGTCGGGCTGAGGAAGCGGAAGGCCGGCGGTCCGTGCGGTCCTCCGTACGCCGGCCCCTCGCCCGCTACGGCAGCCCGCGCCAGCCGCCCTCGTCCACGCCTCCCGGCACCGGCGCCCCCGGGTCGTACGGCTGCCGGGTGAAGACGAACGAGCCCAGATCCAGATGGCTCACCTCGCCGGCCTGCCGTACGACCCGCAGTGTCTCCCCCGCGAAGTAGCCGTCGAGCCCGGTCCAACTGCCGTCCCGTTCCGCGCGGAACCGGGAACTCCGCCCGCCGCCGGACAGCGGACCGAACTCCATCCCGCCGTCCGCCGTAAGACGCAGACCACTCACCGACGTCCCCCAGTACCAGGGGCCCGCCAGTTCGAGCAGCCCGGGATCGACCTCCGGCAGCGGGCGCCAGGGCTTCGGAATGGCGGGTTCCGCGTCCGCCACGATCCGGATCAGATCGGCGGCCACCCGCGGCCCGACCCCCGACGTGCTGTTCGAGAGCGCCACCGCGGCCACCCCGTCCGCCACGCTCACCCACAGTCCGGCCACGAACCCCGGCAGCGATCCGGTGTGCCCCGCCAGCGTCCGGCCGTCGCGCTGTGCGAGCTGGATGCCGAGGCCGTACCCGCCGTCCCACTCACCCGCTTCCGGCGCGGCCGCGGGCGCGCGCATCTCCCGTACGGTCTCCGCGCCGAGCACCCGGTCGTCGCCCTCCGCCAGGAAGGCGGCGAAGCGGCACAGATCGGCGGCCGTCGACCAGAGTTGTCCCGCGGGTGCCATCAGCCCCAGGTCCTCGGCGGGCTCCGGCAGCAGCGCGTCCGCCCACGGATGAACCGCCCACGCACCGGCATACGGTGCCTGCGGCTGGGCGCTCGTACGGTCCATTCCCAGCGGTACGCAGATCTCGCGCTGCACCACGTCCGCCCACGCGGCCCCGCGCAGCGCCTCCACCACCGCGCCGAGCAGGGCGTATCCGGGGTTGGAGTAGTGGTGGCGCCGCCCGGCCGGATGCAGCTGCGGCCGCTCACCGAGCAGATCCGGAAGACCGGGACGCAGCGCGGCCGACGACCGCTCCCACCATGCGCCGGGAGTCTCCGCCGCCAGACCCGCGGTGTGGCTGAGCAGTTGAGCGATCGTCACCTCGCCGACCCCGGTGCCCGGAACGTACTTCTCCAGCGGGTCCGCCAGATCGAGCAGGCCCTCGTCCCGCAGGCGCAGCACCGCAACCGCGGTGAAGGGCTTGGTGATCGAGCCGATCCGGTACTGCGTGTTCGCGTCCGGCGCATGGCCGTCGACGCAGCTGCGCGCCCCGGACCACACCATCCGCCTGTCCCGCATCACCGCCGCAACCAGCGACGGCACTCGGCCGTCGGACTGCGCGACGGCGATGCGGTGCAGCAGCGCCCGCCTGGTGGCGGGGAGGAGTTCCGCGAACGAATCCGGCACGGGGTCTGAAGAAGTCATGGCCCGAGACCTACCAGACGGACCCCGGCCCGTCGATGGGATTCCGGGAGCGGGCCACTGCTCCGAGGGGCGAGCGGGTCCGAGGGGCGGGCAGGTCCGAGGGGGCGGGCGGGCAGCACAGGGAGCAGAGTGAGAAGGGAGGGGACGTGGGCGGGGAGGGGCGAAGGCGGGGGAGGGCGAGTGGGAGTGAGCCTGTTACAGGACGGTGACACAGAGCCAACAACGCATCCGGGCAACCCGTCGTCTTTTCATGTGAGACCGACACCAACAGTATTTGTCTCACCTTTGTGTGAAATCAGAGATCCTCACCGAAAGGGACACTCATGATCGTCACCAAGCGCCGCTCCCTGCGTCTCGCCGCCGTCAGCACGCTCGCCGCCGCGACCGTTGCGCTGGCAGGTACCGCCGCGATGGCCGATGCCCCGACCGCGCCCAGCACCCCCGTCGCGCAGACGGTCGTCGCCGCCAAGGCCTCCATCACGGCGAAGTCGTCGGTGAGCACGGTGAAGGCCTGGCAGCTCTTCCGGGTCACCGGCACCACGACCGGCCTCAAGGCGGGCACCAAGGTGACCCTGCAGCAGAAGCAGGGCAGCAAGTGGGTCACGCTCCCCGCCTCCGCGCCCGTGAACCACAACGGCTCCTACTCGCTGGGCGTCAAGCTCGGCATCAAGGGCAAGAACCAGCTGCGCATCGTCAGCGGAAGCACGGCCTCCCCGGTCTTCAACGTGACCGTGCGCTGATCAGCGAGCCTCCCCTCCTGCAGTGCCCCGGTGCCCCATGGGCTCCGGGGCACTGTCGCGTCCGCAGGCCGCATCGGTTCCACATCAGTCCTGGTCTCCTTCGCCCGCCGGGTGGGGGAGCAGGGGGAACAGCCGGGTGATGAGGGCCACCGGCAGCGCGCCGTCGGGCCGGGCCAGGGGCCGCTGCTCGCGGTCCCGGTAGGGCGCGAGCGCCTGCCGGATCGCGTCCGCCACCCGGGTCATCTCCTCGGGCGTCAGGTAGGCGACGGCACTGAAGGCATCGTCGTGGCGCCAGGCGGGCGGCGCCTCGTCCCGCTGGGTCAGCCATCGCTGCCAGCTCTCGTCCTCCAGCCCCCGGGCCAGGTCGGTGAACTGCTCGTCCGCGGACCCGCCGGCCTCGGAAGCGGGCTGCCTCAGACGCCAGGGACGTACACGGCCCCCGCTGTGCGGGGCCTCCTCGATGTATCCGTGGCGAGCGAGCTGCCGCAGATGGAACGAGCAGAGACCCGAGCTGTACCCGAGCCGGGCGGCCGCTTCGGTGGCCGTGACGGCGCCGACTTCGGCGAGCAGGGCCAGCAGGGCGGTGCGGACCTCGTGCGGCCGCAGCCCTGCCGGCCCCGCGCTGTGCGGAGAGCCGTGCGGAGAGCTGCGTGGAGAGTGGAGGTCATCTTCAGTCACTTTGCAAAGTCTGCTAGTTTGCAAAGCACTTGGCAAGCGGCCTCCGGTGCGTCCGTGGCCTCTGTGGCCTCTGTGGCGTACGCAGATGGGCAGAACGGCAGAAGGGGAGTCAGCGATGTCAGTCCGTCACGAGCGGTCCCACCTCGTCGACCGGCGGGTCCGTGTGCAAGGCCGCCCGGTCGACTCGTATCCGGCTCTGCCGGGGGAGGCGGAACGGGGTTCGGTGCGCCGGATCACGGTGGTGGGCGAAGAGATCCTGAGCCGCCCGTGCCGCGACGTGACCCGGTTCGGCTCCCCCGGGCTCTCGCGCCTGATCGACGACATGTTCCTGACGATGTACGTGGCCGACGGCGCCGGTCTCGCCGCGAACCAGGTGGGTGTCGATCTGCGGTTGTTCGTGTACGACTGCCCGGACGACCACGGGGTCCGGCATGTCGGCCACATCGTCAACCCGGTTCTGGACCTGCCCGATCCGGGCAGCCGCCGGCTCGTCGACGACTTCGAGGGCTGTCTGTCCGTGCCCGGCGCCGCCATGGCCGTACCCCGTACCGACCGCACCGTCGCCCGCGGGCAGGACAAGGACGGAAACCCCCTCGTCATCGAGGGAACGGGGTACTTCGCGCGGTGCCTGCAGCACGAGACCGACCACCTCCTCGGCCACACGTATGTCGACCGGCTCTCCAGCCGGGACCGCAAGGACGCCCTGCGGCAGATGGCGGACGGAAGCGAAGACGTCTTCGCCCGCCGCGCGCTCAAGGCCGCCGGCCTGGGCTGCCGTTGACACAGCCCGGCTACCCCGCCGTGGCCACTCCACGAGGGGGGGCCGGACAACGCCCCGTGGACCCAGGTCAGTTGAGGCGCGGGTCGAGGTTCAGGAGTTCGTCGTTCGTGCGGTAGCGCGGGCCTGCCGGCTCGATGACGCTGTCTCTGAGCAGCACCGGACCGGCGCCGAGATCGTCCAGCTGTCTTGGTCCGGCCCCACGCGGTTCCGTACGCGCCCGCCGAATCACCGCAGGTGCTTGTCGATCAGGCGCTGGAAAGCACGGGCCGCCGCGCTCGGGGTCCGGTCCCTGGGCGTGGCCAGGGATATGGGCCAGTCGAGGTCCGCCCCGGTGACAGGCAGCGGGACGAGGTCCTCGTCGGGCTCTGCGGTGCCCCGGGGCAGCAGAGCGACGCCCAAGCCGTGACGGATGTAGTCCGCCCCGGCCGCAATGGCGGTGATCTCGATGGTGACGTGGCGCTGAAGCCCGGCCGTGGTGAACGCGCGATCCGTGACAGCGCGGTTGCCGTAACCGGCCGGGAAGTCGATGAACGCCTCACCGGCCAGTTCCCCCAGTGCCACCCGGCTCCGGTCGGCAAGCCGGTGGCCCCGGGGAACGACGAGGTCCAACGGCGTCGTGGTGATGTCTTTCCACTGCACGCCGACCGGCGGCGGACCGGGAACCGAGACGAACGCGAGGTCGAGCCTCCCCTCCGTGAGCGCCTCGACGAGCCCGGGCGAACCGCCGCACGACGCCGCAGTGGCCAGGCGCACGGAGACAGCGGGGTGCTCGTGGTGGAAGCGGCCGAGCAGCGCGGGGAGATCGATCAGCCCGAGTGAACTCATCGTTCCTATGCGCAGTGTTCCCCGGACGCCACCGTTGACGTCGTCGACCGCGTCACGCGCGTCACGCGCGGCGTCGAGGGCCGCCCGGGCCTTCGGCAGCAGCACGTGCCCGGCGTCCGAGAGTTCGACGCGTCTGGAGGTGCGCTCCAGCAGTCTGACGTGCAACTCCCGCTCCAGGGAGGCGATCGTCGCCGACACAGCCGACTGCACGACATGCAACCGGGCCGCGGCGCGGGTGAAACTCGACTCCTCCGCCACGGCGACAAAGCACTCCAGCTGACGCAACTCCATCCCCCAAGCATCTCGTTGGACGATGGCTGCGAGCAAAACCATTCGTTGGACATGATCGACCGGAGGGGCGGAGCGTGGATGGCACACGAAGCGCGCTTTCCCGGGAGACGACCGCCATGACCGCTGCACCCTCCGACAGCCGCCACGCTCCCCGCGACCACCATGGTCCGCGCACCCACCGCGAGGTCCGGCTGGCCGCCCGTCCCGGGCCGGGAACACCGCTGACGGAGGATCTCTTCGAGCTCGCCGAGGTGCGGACTCCGTCTCCCGAGCCCGGCCGACTCCTCGTCCGCACCAAGGTGATGAGCGTGGCCGCCGTCATGCGGACGCTCATGGACGAGGCCACGGACGTACCGATGCGCCCCTTCGCACTCGGTGATCCGCTGTACGGTCCGGCGATCGGCGAGGTCGTGGCCGCTCCCGGCACCGGCTTCACCCCCGGTGACCTCGTCCGGCACGATCTTGGCTGGCGCGAGTTCGCCGTGCTGGACCCCTCCGACGCCCAGCGCGTCGACCCCGGCCTGCTGCCTGACCCGGCCGCCTACCTGTCACAAGGGCCCACGGCCTGGATGGCCGTCACCCGGGGAGCCGAGGTGCGCCCAGGGGACACTGTCTTCGTGACCGGTGCGGGGGGCGGCGTGGGCTCCCTCGCAGGGCAGGCGGCCCGACTCCGCGGGGCCCGGCGGGTCATCGGCAGCGTCGGCTCGCAACGGAAGGCGGACATCCTCCGCGAGGAACTCGGCTACGACACCGTCGTGCTCCGCGGCGCGGGACCGATCGAGGAGCAGCTGCGCACCGCGGCTCCGGAAGGCGTCGACGCGGTGATCGACACCGTCGGCGGCGAACAGCTGCGGGCGTCCATCGCCGTCGCCAACCGAGGCGCACGCATCGCCCTCGTCGGCGCGCTGGGCGCCCAGCTCACGGGCTCCGGCGCCCCGACGACAGCCATCGACACCTTCTCCCTGCTGACCCGGGGCATCACCCTGCGCGGCACCGTCCTCCACGCGGACCACCTCGACCTGATCCCCGAGTGGCACCACCGGTTCGGCGCCGGACTGCGCAACGGCACGCTGACCTTCCCGAACTCCAGGCTGCACGGCCTCGACAACGCCCCACGGGCCCTGCGCGAACTGGTCGAGGGCCGCCACGTGGGCGCGGTCCTGGTGGAGCTCTGACGCCTTGGCGCCCTGGCTTCCCCCTTGGCGCGCCGCCAAGCCGACCTGCCGCGCGGGGACATCGGGCCCCGACCTGTTCCGTGCGCCTCGGATCGGCAACGGGCGCCACTCGACCGACGCACGCCTCCCGCCCGCGGGTTCTAGCGAAAAGCAGCGATGTTCCGGGCGACCCAGTCGTTGAAGGGGCTCGGGGCGCGGCCGAGTACGCGCTCCACGTCCGGGCTGATCCGCAGTTCGGCCGGGTTCGGGGCGGCGATGATGTCCAGGGTGTCGTCGGCGAGCTCCGGCGGCACGAACCGGGTCATCGCGGCCTTGGCCTCCTCGCGGGTGAGTTCATGGAACCGCACCGGCGAGCCGAGCGCGGCGGCGATGGCCTCCGCCTGCTGACGCGGCGTGATCACCTCGGGCCCGGTCAGCTCGAAGACTCCCCCGGTGTGCCGGTCGTCCAGCAGGCCGGCCGCCGCGACCTCGGCGATGTCCACCGGGTCGACGACCGGAACCCCGACGTCGCCGAAGGGTGCGGCGACCGTCCCTTGTGTGCGGACGGACTCCGCCCAGGCCAAAGCGTTGGAGGCGAAGCCGCCCGGTCGCAGGACGGCCCAGTCCAGGCCGGACTCTCTCAACGCGTCCTCCACCGCGCGCACCGCGATCCGCGACGGGCCGAGCGACCTGGTCGCCACGCCCTGCGAAGACAGCAGGACGACCCGGCGGACCCCACTGGCCGCGGCCAGGTCGATGATGTCGGTCGGCCTGGCTTCGGGCGCGTGCAGGTCGCCGGAGAGCAGGAAGAACAGCGCCTTCGCCCCGTCCAACGCGGGGGTGAGGCTTGCCGGCTCGGCCAGGTCGGCCGCCACATGCCGGACTCCGTACGGCATCGCCGCCGCGTGCCGTGACACCGCCGTCACCTGCTCGCCCGCCTCGGCCAGGGTCTGCGTCAAAGGCCGGCCCACATTTCCGGTAGCTCCGGTCACCACGATCATGTTCAGCTCCTAGTCCGTTGTGCACTGCGGCTGTTGACGCTAGGAGGCAAACTTATTTTTCGTAAGTACATACCTAAGGGTAAGCTCCGAACATGAAGGAAGGCGCGCAGGTGACGCAGACCGATGAGGGCGCTCGGTATGACGTGTTTCACACCGACTGCCCTGCGCGGGACGTGGTCGACCACGTGACCAGCAGGTGGGGCATCTGGGTGCTGATCTCCTTGCGGAGCAACGACCTCCGGTTTTTCGAGCTGCGCGACAGCATCCGGGGCATCAGCGAGAAGATGCTCGCTCAGACACTGCGCGCACTGGTCCAGGACGGGCTGGTCCGGCGGGAGGTCGAGCCGACGACTCCGCCCCAAGTCACCTACGGGCTGACCGAGTTCGGTCAGGACCTCGGTGAGCCACTGACCGACTTGTTCGACCGGATCACACAGCGGCTTGCGCCCGGCGGAACGTCCGCCACGAGGCGCTGAGCGCAACAACTCAAGCGAAGCAGCCGGCCGCCCCAGGCCCCCAGCAGCTCCACCATCTCGACGACGAACACCGGACGAACACTGACCGTGGCGGCGGAAGGGTTCATTCGTACCCCCAGCACGGACCGGTGACAGCAAGGCCGCGCCACCGGGACGCTGCCGCCCTGCCGCGCTGCCGGGATCACCCACCAGGTGGTGAGGAGGTTCTCGGAGAGGGGCCACAGGCGCTCGGCGCTGTCGGGGTCGAGGGCGTGCGTAGCGGGCGACGCCGTGGGCCACCTGGGTGTGGGTGGCAACCCAGACGTCGCCGGACTCACGGATGTGGTCGAGGATCTGGCCGGCCATGCCCGCGAGGAGCGGTCGGCCCCCGACGTGGGCGTGGACGGTCAGGCGGAAGACGCCTGGGCAGGGGGCCGCGAGCAGCTAGTCCTGTAACTCACGGTGCAGGTCGCGGTAGGCGTACGGGCCGGCCGCAGCGTCGCGGACGTCGGAGTAGTCGCTGTGCATGAGGGAGACCAGAAGGCCGTGAGCGGTGGACAGGAGCTGAGGGAGGTCGTGGTCGCTGTGGTCGCCGGTCCAGCGGTAGCCGGCCTCGGCGAGGACGTCGAGCAGCCGCCAGATACCGGTGGTGACGCCGTAGTCCGTCCAGGAGGTGCTGTGCGTGTCGTCGATGCCGGGCAGCGGCCACGCCGCGGCCATCGGCGCGTAGGCGGGCCAGTGCCCTGGTGACCACAGCTCCAGGCACGGCGAGCTGGTCGACCTGATCGGCGGAATCTCGCGGAATCTCGCGGAATCTCGCGGAAAATGCTGACCCGGACGCTGCGGCCGTTGCAGGGATACGGCCTGGTCGACCGCTACGCCGAGGCCGGGAAGGTCGAGTACGTGCTGACAGACCTGGGCCGAACGCTGGTGAAGCCGATCGCCGCGCTGACTGGATGGGCTCACGGGCACGGCGCGGCCGTGGTGGAATTCCAAGAGTCCAAAACGGACCAAGTCGACTCGGCCTCCCCCTCACGTCCCGCCACCGCCGTTTGAGCGCAGACCTGCTTGGCGTGGGATGCGGGCGACAGTCGGTGACGAATGACTGGCTGATCGGCGCGGGGACGGACCGGAATCACCGCCGGAACCCACGGACGGAAGGCTGCGCCATGCGGAAACTGATCTACGGCATGAACCTGACCCTGGACGGCTACATCGCCGCGGCCGGCGACGACATCGGCTGGAGCGGACCGCCGAGCCAGGAGCTGTTCCAGTGGTGGCTCGACCACGAGCAGGCGAGTGGCCTGTCGCTGTACGGGCGCAAGCTATGGGAGACGATGAGCTCCTACTGGCCGACCGGCGACCAGCAGCCCAACGCCACCCCGGCGGAGATCGAGTTCGCGCGGAACTGGCGGGACACGCCGAAGGTGGTGTTCTCCTCGACGATCGACAAGGTCGACTGGAACACCCGACTGGTCACCGGCGACGCGATCGCCGAGATCACCCGGCTCAAGGCCGAGGACGGCGGCCCCATGAACATCGGCGGCGCAACGCTTGCCGGGGCGGCCATGCGCGCCGGGCTGATCGACGAGTACGTGATCGCCGCCCATCCGGTCCTGGTGGGCGGCGGCACGCCGTTCTTCATCGCGCTGGACAGCTGGGTGAACCTGAACCAGGTGGAGACGCGGACGATTCCCGGCGGCGTGGTCCTGACCAGGTACGAGACGAGGCGCTGAGCAGCTTCCCGCTGTCTCACGGCTTGGGCGGGATCAGGTCTGCGCCATGTCCACGAACCGCGAGTAGTGGCCCTGGAACGCGACGGTGATCGTCGCCGTCGGACCGTTACGGTGCTTGGCCACGATCAGGTCGGCCTCGCCGGCACGCGGGGACTCCTTCTCGTACGCGTCCTCTCGGTGGAGCAGGATCACCATGTCCGCGTCCTGCTCGATCGAGCCCGATTCACGCAGGTCGGACACCATCGGCTTCTTGTCCGTACGCTGCTCGGGGCCACGGTTCAGCTGCGAGAGCGCGATAACCGGGACTTCGAGCTCCTTCGCCAGCAGCTTGAGGTTTCGCGACATGTCCGAGACCTCCTGCTGGCGACTCTCGGGGCGTCGGGAACCACCGGACTGCATCAGCTGCAGATAGTCGATCACGACCAGCTTCAGGTCCTGTCGCTGCTTGAGCCGCCGGCACTTCGCCCGGATCTCCATCATCGACAGGTTCGGGGAGTCGTCGATGAAGAGCGGCGCGGCGGTGACATCCGGCATCCGCCGTGCCAGCCGCGTCCAGTCCTCATCGGTCATGGAGCCCGACCGCATGTGGTGCAGCGCCACCCGCGCTTCCGCCGACAGCAAACGCATCGCGATCTCGTTGCGGCCCATTTCGAGCGAGAAAATCACGCTCGGCAGCGCGGCCTTGATGGAACAGGCCCGTGCGAAGTCCAGCGCCAGCGTCGACTTACCCATGGCCGGACGGGCCGCGATAACGATCATCTGTCCCGGGTGCAGCCCGTTCGTCAGCGCGTCCAGGTCCGTGAAGCCGGTCGGCACCCCGGACATCTGGCCGCTGCGCGAGCCGATCGCCTCGATCTCGTCGAGGGCGCCCTCCATGATGTCGCCCAGCGGCAGATAGTCCTCCGAGGTGCGCTGCTCGGTGACGGCGTAGATCTCGGCCTGGGCCGAGTTGACGATCTCGTCGACGTCGCCGTCGGCCGCGTATCCCATCTGCGTGATCTTCGTGCCGGCCTCGACGAGCCTGCGCAGCACCGCCCGCTCATGGACGATCTCGGCGTAGTACTCGGCGTTGGCGGCTGTCGGGACCGACTGGACGAGTGTGTGCAGGTAGGGCGCCCCACCGACCTTCTTGATCTCACCGCGCTTGACCAGTTCGGCGGCGACCGTGATCGGGTCGGCCGGCTCGCCCTTCGCGTAGAGGTCGAGGATGGCCTGGTAGACGGTCTCGTGTGCGGGGCGGTAGAAGTCCTGGCCCTTGATGACCTCGACAACGTCGGCGATGGCGTCCTTGGAAAGCAGCATGCCGCCCAGGACGGACTGCTCCGCATCGATGTCCTGCGGGGGTACGCGCTCGAACGCAGGCGATCCACCCTCCCAGGAACCGCTCTCCCGGCCCCGGTCGTGCTGTTCCCGGCCCCCGGCACCGTCACCGCGGCGCTGGCGGGAGACGGGCAGACGGTCACCCGGACTGCTCTCGGTCCAGGGGTCGTCCAAGGGCTCGGGAATGCTCACCGGGCCACCTCCTCCCGTCCGCTCCGCGGACCTAGCCGTGCGACTCTTTCTTACGGCACGGCACCGACAAACAAGGGGCCCGACTCCGCGAACGGCGCGTCGGGCGCCGGTCCACGGTAGGCCCGCAGACACCGTCAGCCAATCTTGTTATCCACAGGCCCTGTGGGTGACGGACCGCAGCCTGTGGGTAACTCGCCAAAACCTGTGCACGGGTCGGGGGACAGTGCTGTGGACAAACTCATAGCGCCACCCCAACCACCCACCTGACCTGCACGTTCGCCATCCACTGGCTGTGGGGGAGAAAAACTTTTCCGACTGGACCAAGATCACGACAAACAGCGCACAGCCCAAGCCGGAATGACGTGGCCCGTAAGGGTCTCAGACCTATTGCATCTCTTACCTGTGGAAGATTAGATTGTCCCGCATGACACAGGCCTCCCTGGCACCGAACCCCAGCCGCCGACGACACGACCGGGAGATCATCGCGCTCGCCGTGCCCGCCTTCGGGGCCCTGGTCGCCGAGCCGCTCTTCGTCATGGCCGACAGCGCCATCGTCGGCCATCTCGGAACCCGTCAGCTGGCGGGGCTGGGGGTTGCGGCAGCCCTGCTGAGCACAGCCGTGAGCATCTTCGTCTTCCTCGCGTACGCCACGACGGCCGCTGTGGCACGGCGGGTGGGCGCGGGAGATCTACAGGCCGCCATCCGCCAGGGCATGGACGGGATCTGGCTCGCCCTGCTGCTCGGCGCTCTCGTCATCGCTGTCGTCCTTCCCACCGCCCCCTGGCTGGTCGGCCTCTTCGGAGCCTCGGCGGACGCCTCCCCGTACGCGGTCACCTATCTGCGGATCTCCAGCATCGGCATCCCCGCGATGCTGGTGGTGCTGGCGGCCACCGGGGTACTGCGTGGACTCCAGGACACCAGGACTCCGCTGTACGTCGCGATCGGAGGCTTCGCAGCCAACGCCGCACTCAACGTGACGCTCGTCTACGCAGCCGGACTCGGCATCGCCGGATCCGCCTGGGGCACGGTGATCGCCCAGTTCGGGATGGTCGCCGTCTATCTGGTGGTGGTCGTACGAGGGGCAAGGAAGCACGGCGCCTCCCTGCTCCCGGACGCCGCCGGGGTACGGGCCTGTGCCCAAGCCGGGGTCCCCCTGCTGATCCGTACGCTCTCGCTGCGGGCCGTTCTGATGACAGCGACCGCCGTGGCGGCCCATCTGGGCGACACCGATGTGGCCGCACACCAGATCGTGCTCTCCCTCTGGAGCCTGCTGGCGTTCGCCCTGGACGCCATTGCCATCGCTGGTCAGGCAATCATCGGCCGCTACCTGGGGGCAGGCGACGCCGAAGGTGCGAAGGAGGCCTGCCGCCGCATGGTGCAGTGGGGCATCGCCTCAGGAGTGGTACTCGGCGCGCTGGTCGTGGTGACCCGCCCACTGTTCGTCCCGCTGTTCACCGGCGACCAGGCGGTACGGGATGTACTGCTGCCGGCCCTGCTGGTCGTGGCGGTCGCCCAGCCGATCTGCGGCATCGTCTTCGTCCTGGACGGTGTGCTGATGGGCGCGGGCGACGGCCGATATCTGGCCTGGGCCATGGTCGTCACCCTGGCCGTCTTCACCCCCGTGGCCCTGCTGGTGCCGAGACTGGGCGGCGGACTGACCGCGCTGTGGTGGGCGATGGCCCTGATGATGGCGGTCCGGACGGTGACTCTCTGGCTCCGGGCCCGCTCCGGCCGCTGGATCGTAACGGGCGCCACCCGCTGACCCGGCCAAACCCAACGGCAGGCCTTGCGCAACAGAGCGGCCGCCGGGGGTTTCGGCCGCCGGGGGTTTCACGTGAAACGGCGAAAGGGCCGCCTCCCGAAGGAGACGGCCCTTTCCATGCTCTGCCGAGCGCAGCAGTTACGCGGCGACGACCTCGATGCCGAGCTGTGCGGCAACGTCGGCGTGCAGACGCACGGACACCTGGTGGGCACCCAGGGTCTTGATCGGCGCACCGAGCTCGACGCGACGCTTGTCGACCACGGGGCCACCGGCAGCCTTGATCGCCGAGGCGATGTCGGCCGGGGTGACGGAACCGAAGAGGCGACCGGCGTCGCCGGAGCGAACGGCCAGACGGACCTTCACGCCCTCGAGCTTGGCCTTGACCTCATTGGCCTGCTCGATGGTCGCGATCTCGTGGATCTTGCGGGCGCGGCGAATCTGCGCCACGTCCTGCTCGCCACCCTTGGTCCAGCGGATCGCGAAACCACGCGGGACCAGGTAGTTGCGGGCGTAGCCGTCCTTGACGTCAACGACGTCGCCGGCGGAACCGAGGCCAGCGACCTCGTGGGTGAGGATGATCTTCATTTTTCGGTCACCCTTCCCTTATCGCGCAGTGGACGTGTAGGGCAGCAGCGCCATCTCACGGCTGTTCTTGACAGCCGTGGCGACGTCACGCTGGTGCTGCGTGCAGTTGCCGGTAACGCGGCGGGCACGGATCTTGCCACGGTCGGAAATGAACTTCCGCAGCATGTTCGTGTCCTTGTAGTCCACGTACTGGGTCTTGTCCTTGCAGAAAGCGCAGACCTTCTTCTTAGGCTTGCGCACAGGCGGCTTCGCCATGGTGTTTCTCCTGTGTGATCAAGAAGTGGGGTACGGGCTGCCCTAGAAGGGCGGCTCGTCCGAGTAGCCACCGCCGGAGCCGGAACCGCCGGAGCTTCCGCCCCAGCTGCCCCCGCCCTGCTGCTGGCCACCGCCGGCCGGCGCGTTGGAGGCCCACGGGTCGTCGGCGGGTGCACCGCCACCGCCCTGCTGGCCTCCGCTGGGGGCTCCGCCCCAGTTGCCGCCGCCCTGCTGCTGGCCACCGCCGCCGTAACCACCCTGGCCGCCCTGACCGCCTCGACCGGTGGTCTTGGTGACCTTGGCCGTGGCCGTCTTGAGGCTGGGGCCGACTTCCTCGACGTCCAGCTCGTAGACCGTGCGCTTGACGCCCTCACGGTCCTCGTAGGACCGCTGCTTCAGCCGGCCCTGCACGACGACGCGCATGCCTCGCTGAAGCGATTCCGCGACGTTCTCCGCCGCCTGACGCCAGACCGAGCAGGTGAGGAAAAGGCCTTCGCCGTCCTTCCACTCATTGGTCTGCTTGTCGAAGATGCGGGGGGTGGACGCGACACGGAACTTCGCGACCGCCGCACCGGACGGGGTGAAGCGCAGCTCGGGGTCGTCGACGAGATTGCCGACGACCGTGATGACGGTCTCGCCTGCCATGGGTGAACCTCTCGGCGGGTATTGCTTGGCTGCTTGGTGCTACTCGGACCCGATGACTGCTGAGCTAGATGCTCAGTGGGTCTCGGGGCGGAGGACCTTGGTCCGGAGGACCGACTCGTTCAGGTTCATCTGCCGGTCGAGCTCCTTGACGACCGCAGGCTCGGCCTGCAGGTCGATGACCGAGTAGATGCCCTCGGGCTTCTTCTTGATCTCGTAAGCGAGACGACGACGGCCCCAGGTGTCGACCTTCTCAACCTTTCCTTCGCCCTCACGGACGACGGAGAGGAAAGTCTCGATCAGCGGGGAGACAGCGCGCTCCTCGAGTTCGGGGTCGAGGATGACCATCACTTCGTAGTGACGCATGTGGAACCCACCTCCTTTGGACTCAGCGGCCACGGTCGTTCCGTGGCAGGAGGGTCGTGATGCGTACGCAACGGTATCGACAGCCACTGACAATCCACTTTCGCGGAGAAAGGGATTGTTCACTGGACTGGGCAGACACCGGTGCAGACCGTACAGACTACCTGCACACCCGCTTCCGGTTGAAATCCGGCGGTCACAGGGCAGACTCTCTAGGTGTGGGATGTGAGCGGCGTTACAGTACGCCGCCTGATGCCAGGAGGTGCCTGATGTCTCAGGCAGCGCGACACAACCCTTCTACGCGACACAACGCCGTCACCTCTCTCTTCGCCTCGGACGGCAAGCCGCACCCGCTGGAAGACAGCCTGGGCGTGGTGGCACTCGTACTCGGTGTGCTGGCGCTCGTCGCGGCCGGGTTCAACAATCTGCATCTGCTGAGCTCCTGGGCAGGGCTGGTGGGGATCCTGGTCGGCGCCTACGGGATGTTCATCTCGATCACGACGCGTGAGCGGTTCATCGTGATCCTCGGGATCGGCGCCTCTGCGGTGGGCTTCTACATCGGCATGGCGCACGGCGGCCTCTTCGGTGGGGTGCTGGGCGGCTGAGGGCCGCCGCGCTACTTGTCCGATACGGCCAGTCGGGGCGCTCCACGGCAGCAGTAGGCTTCGGCGGGAGAGCCGACGCCCCTGTACCCATGGGGACACGCCTGCCGAGGAGCGCCCCGCATGAGCCTGACCCTGAGGACCATCAGCCGCGAGCAGCATCTGGCGTACATCCAGAGCCTGCCGGCGGCGAGTCACTGCCAGGTCCCCGCATGGGCGGAAGTGAAGACGGAGTGGCGCTCGGAGAGCCTCGGCTGGTTCGACAAGGACGGCCAGATGGTCGGAGCGGGCCTGGTGCTCTACCGGCAGCTCCCCAAGATCAAGCGTTATCTGGCCTACCTCCCGGAGGGGCCGGTCCTCAACTGGTACGCCCCGAATCTCAACGAGTGGCTCCAGCCGATGCTGGCCCATCTCAAGGAGCAGGGCGCGTTCTCGGTGAAGATGGGGCCGCCGGTGGTCATCCGCCGGTGGAACGCGGCGGCGATCAAGTCGGGTATCCAGGACCCGGACGTCAAGCGGCTGCGCGACGTCGAGGCCACACATATCGAGCCTCGCGCGTTCGAGGTGTCCGACCGGCTGCGGAAGATGGGCTGGCAGCAGGGTGAGGACGGCGGCGCCGGCTTCGGTGACGTGCAGCCCCGCTACGTTTTCCAGGTCCCGCTGGCCAACCGCTCGCTCGACGACGTCCTCAAGGGCTTCAACCAGCTGTGGCGGCGCAACATCAAGAAGGCCGAGAAGGCCGGCGTCGAGGTCGTCCAGGGCTCCTACGAGGACCTGGCGGAGTGGCAGCGGCTGTACGAGATCACCGCTGAGCGCGATCACTTCCGGCCGCGCCCGCTCTCGTACTTCCAGCGCATGTGGTCGGTCCTCAACACCGAGGACCCGAACCGGATGCGGCTGTACTTCGCCCGCCACGACGGTGAGAACGTCGCCGCGGCCACCATGCTGATCGTCGGCGGACATGTCTGGTACTCCTATGGCGCCTCCGCCAACCACAAGCGGGAAGTACGGCCGTCGAACGCCATGCAGTGGCGGATGCTGCGGGACGCCTACGCCATGGGCGCCACCGTCTACGACCTGCGAGGCATCTCCGACTCGCTGGACGAGACAGACCACCTCTTCGGTCTGATCCAGTTCAAGGTGGGCACCGGCGGCGAGGCCGTGGAGTACATCGGTGAGTGGGACTTCCCGCTCAACAAGCTGCTGCACAAGGCGCTCGACATCTATATGTCGCGCCGTTAAGGGTGATGATGGTTCCGTCATCCCGTTCGGCGCCGTACCGTCCGGGGGCATTCCGTCCGGTGGGATCGCGGGGCTTCGTACAGACCCGTTGTCCGGCAAGTCGGTCCCGTTAAATCCGTGAGATCCGTTAGCCCCGTTAGATCCGCTCGTTCCGCTCGTTCCGCTCGTTCCGTTCATACCTCTGATACACCGCAGCTCCGAGAAAGGTTCCGGTCCGGCCATGGCGCTGACCCTCTATGTCGACACCGCGCGCTGGCGGGCGCACCAGAAGTCCGTGCTCGACCAGTTCCCGGGGATCGTTCCGGTCTGCAAGGGCAACGGCTACGGCTTCGGCCACGGCCGGCTCGCGGACGAGGTGACGCGCTTCGGTTCCGAGATCATCGCGGTCGGCACCACGTATGAAGCCGCCCGGATGAAGGACTCCTTCGGCGGTGATCTGCTCGTCCTCACACCGTTCCGCCGCGGCGAGGAACCCGTACCCCTGCCGGACCGGGTGATCCGCTCCGTCTCATCGGTCGACGGCGTACACGCCCTGGTGGGCGCCCGTGTGGTCATCGAGTGCATGAGCTCGATGAAGCGCCACGGCGTCTCCGAGGCGGACCTCGGCCGGCTCCACGCGGCCATAGACGATGTACGCCTGGAAGGGTTCGCACTCCACCTCCCGCTGGACCGCATGGACGGTTCCGACGCGGTCGAGGAAGTCATCGCCTGGATGGACAGGCTGCGCAACGCGCGGCTGCCTCTCCACACCATGTTCGTGAGCCATCTGAAGGCGGAGGAACTGGCGCGGCTGCAGCAGCAGTTCCCGCAGACCCGCTTCCGCGCCAGGATCGGTACGCGGCTGTGGCTGGGCGACCACGAGGCGACGCAGTATCGCGGCTCCGTCCTGGACGTCACCCAGGTCGTGAAGGGTGACCGTTTCGGCTATCGGCAGCAGAAGACCGCTTCGGACGGCTGGCTGGTCGTGGTCGCCGGCGGTACGTCGCACGGGGTGGGCCTGGAAGCGCCGAAGGCGCTGCACGGGATGATGCCGCGGGCGAAGGGCGTCGCGCGTGCGGGCCTGGCCACGGTGAACCGGAACCTGTCGCCGTTCGTGTGGGCGGGCAAGCAGCGCTGGTTCGCGGAGCCGCCACACATGCAGGTGTCGATCCTTTTCGTCCCCTCCGACGCACAGGAACCGAGGGTGGGAGACGAGCTGGTGGCCCATCTGCGGCACACGACGACACAGTTCGACCGTCTCGTCGATCACTGACCCACTCGGTCCGGACCAGAAACGGCCCAGCAACGGCCCGGCGACGGAGCAGCAACGGACGGGCAACCGACCAGCACCACTCCACCTCCGGGCCGCAGCAGCAGGCCTGGCGGAGCAGCACGGCAGTACAGCGGAGGGCGGGTACCGGCACACCGGTACCCGCCCTCCGCTGTACGCCCGGCCGGCGGCGGCCGGCCGGCTACTCGCGTACCGAGCCGCTGCCCCACTCGACCTGCGGGCCTTCGTAGTGGTGCGCGGCATGCCGCGCCGGATGGGCGGCCGCGCCGAGCACGAACACGTCCGCCGCGCCGTCCAGCACACCTCCCGACGGATCGTCCGAGCCGTCCGTGCGTACACCGTCGCGCTCCGGCATCAGGATGTCCCGCACGATCACCGCGCAGATGTAGAGCGTTCCGATCAGGTGCAGGGCGATGGCCAACTGGTAGCCCTCGGGCGGCAGCCCCTTGGGTTTGTCGCCGCCCATCGTGTACGCGAGGTACAGCCAGATACCCAGGAAGTACATGACTTCGCAGGCCTGCCAGATGAGGAAGTCACGCCAGCGCGGCCGGGCCAGGGCCGCGAGCGGGATCAGCCACAGGACGTACTGCGGCGAGTAGACCTTGTTGGTGAGGATGAAAGCCGCGATGACCAGGAAGGCGAGCTGCGCGAACCGAGGACGGCGCGGGGCGGTCAGGGTGAGGGCCGCGATCCCGCCGCACGCCAAGAGCACCAGCAGTATCGCCCAGGTGTTGACGTTGGCCACGTCGAGAGGCTTGCCGGTGCGCTGGGTGATGATCAGCCAGAAGGAACCGAAGTCGACGTTCCGTTCCTGGCTGAACGTGTAGAACTTCTTCCACCCCTCGGGAGCGAGCAGCATGACGGGCAGGTTCACGACCAGCCAGGACGCCACTGCCCCGAACACGGCCCATCCGTACTCACGCCACTTTCCGGCACGCCAGCACAGGACGAGGAGCGGGCCGAGGATCAGCACCGGATAGAGCTTGGCGGCGGTCGCGAGGCCGATCAGGACACCGAAGGCGAGCGCGCGCCCCCGCGACCACATCAGCATCGCCGCAGCGGTGAGAGCGACCGCGAACAGGTCCCAGTTGATGGTGGCGGTGAGCGCGAAGGCGGGTGCGAGGGCCACCAGCAGGCCGTCCCAGGGGCGACGCCGATGGGTGCGGGTGACACAGACCGCGATGACGGCAGTGCAGACCATCAGCATGCCCGCGTTGACCATCCAGTAGATCTGCTCGCGGTGCTGGATGGCGCCCCCGTGCGGGGTGAGCCAGGAGGCGACCTCCATGAACAGGCCGGTGAGCACCGGGTATTCGAGGTACGGCATGTCGCCGTTGATGCGGTCGAAGTACGGGACGAGGTCGTCGGCGAAACCGCGTCCGACGTAGAGGTGGGGGATGTCCGAGTAGCAGGCGTGGTCGTACTGGGATGTTGCCCCCTGGAACCACGCCCAGTCGTAGCACGGCATCTTCTGCACCATGCCGAGAGCGAACATGCCGATCGCGACCAGGGCGATGACGCGGACAGGTGTGAGCCTGCCGGCGCCACCGCGGGCCCAGCGCCCGGCTGGGCCCCCGATCACCTCACTGCCCACCGCGGCGGTCTCGTCCTGCTGAGTGGGCCGCACCACGGGCTCTGCGGTCTTCAGTGCGGGCCGGTCCTCGTGCGCGCTCGTCATGGCGCACATCCTGCCGTACGCGGCTGTGCCCGCGGGGAGGACCGCCACAGCCGGGAGGCCCACGGCCCGAGGGCCGCCACAGCGGACGAGCTGTGACGGCCCTCGGGTACGGACGGGGCCCGGATCAGGTGACCGGGCTCATGGGGCGGTCATCAGCCCCCGCCGCCGAACAGACCGCCACCACCTCCGCCGCCACCCTGTTGTCCGCCGGTGTCGGAGGTGTCGGAGGGACTGGGAGTGGGGCCGCCGTCGGTTCCGCTGTCCGTTCCCGCGTCGGTCCCGCCGTCGTTTCCGCAGGTCCAGTCCTTCCACTTGTTGCAGGACTCGGTCGGGGAGGGCGTCGGGGAGGGCGTGTCGGACGGAGAGGGCGACGGGCTGGACGGCGACGGAGTGGGCGAAGGCGTATTGACCGGCGTCGGCTTCGGGCTCGCGACGCCGCCGCCGTAGACGACCTTCCCGATCGGCTCGGGCGCCGGGAAGTCCGTGGAAGGTGTGTTGTTGAGCGCCTGCGTCATGTAGCTGTGCCAGATCTGGGCCGGGAACGAGGCACCGTGGATCTTCTCCTCGCCGCCGGTGCCGTACATCTCCTCGAACTGGCGGTTCTGCCCCTTCGCGTTGTCGTCGAAGCGGTACATGTCGATGGCTGTGGAGAGCTGCGGGGTGTAGCCGATGAACCAGGCGGACTTGTTGCCGTCAGTGGTTCCGGTCTTGCCCGCGACCTGCCGGCCGGGAATCCTGGCGGCGGTACCGGTGCCCTTGTCGACCACGGTCTTCAGCACATCGGTGACATTGCTGGCGATGGCCGTCGAGAACGCCGACTTCTCCACCTGACTGTGCTGGTAGACCGTCCTGCCCTCGCTGGTGACCTTGGTGACCGAGAACGGCTCGTTCTGCCGGCCGTTGTTGGCGAAGGTGGCGTACGCACCGGCCATCCGGATCGCGCTGGGGCTGGAGGTACCGATGGAGAAGGAGGGGTAGTCGGAGCTGGCCATGCTCTGCTTGTCGTCGCGCAGACCGGCGTCGATGGCCGCCTGACGCACCTTGTCAGTGCCGACATCCATGCCGAGCTGGACGTATGCGGAGTTCACGGACTCCCTCATGGCCTCCCGCAGATCGATGGCGTAGTCCGGAGCCTTACCGACAGATTCCTTTCCGTCGTTCTGCTGGAGCCACTCCTTGTCCGCCTTGTTCTTCCACACACTGCCGTCGAAGTTCCTGATCTTCAGGTCGTTCTGGCCGCTGTAGAGACTCTTGGGCGAGACGAGCGTGCGATCCGAATCGGGCTGGTCCTTGCCGAGGGTCGGATTGCGCTTGCCGTACTCCAGGGCGGCTGCCAGCACGAAGGGCTTGAAGGTCGACCCGACCTGCGCGCCGGTGTAGTCGGCGTTGTTCGTGTAGTGCTTCGTCGCGTCCTCGCCGCCGTAGATGGCGGCGATGGCGCCGGTCTGCGCGTTCACCGACGCTCCGCCGAACTGGACGTGGGTGTCCGTCTTCGGCCGCTGGCCGGGCTTGATCTTCGCCTTGCGAACCTTCTCGACGGACGTCTCCAGCTCCTTGACCTTCTTCTTGTCGAAGGTCGTGTGGATCTGGTAGCCGCCCTTGGCGAGGTCCTCGGACGTGATGCCCTGCTTGTTGTTGTTGACGAAATACGACTTCGCGAGGTCGACGAGGTAGCCGGTCTGACCGCCCAGCTGGGCGTCCTTCTTCGGCGGGTCGACCTTCGGGAACGTCTTGTACTTCGCCCGCTCCGCTGCGGGAAGGCGACCGTCCTTGACCATCTCGTCGAGGATCCACCTCCAGCGGTTGGTGGCCCGCTGAAGGTTGGCCTTCGGCGTCGCCGCGGGGTCGATCTCGACGGCGCCCGCCGGGTCGAAGTAGCTGGCGCCCTTGAGCAGCGTGGCGAGGAACGCGCACTGGCTCGGGTTGAGCTTTTCGGAGTCCACCCCGAAGTACGTACGGGCCGCGGCCTGGATCCCGTAGGCACCCCGCCCGTAGTACGACGTGTTGAGGTAGTCGCTCATGATGTCACTCTTGTGCATCTTGGCGCCGACCTTGATGGAGATGAACAGTTCCTTGAACTTACGGCTGAGCGTCTGCTCCTGGCCGAGCCGCGAGTTCTTCACGTACTGCTGGGTGATCGTCGAGCCGCCCTGGGTCTCACCGCCCTTGGCCATGTTGAACACGGCGCGCGCGATACCCATGGGGTCGACGCCCTTGTCCTTGTAGAAGGACTTGTTCTCGGCCGAGACCACTGAGTTCTGCATCGCGCTGGGAATCTGCGAGAGCGGCACGATCTGCCGGTTGATCTCGCCACCCGTGGCGACCATCTGGCTGCCGTCGGACCAGTAGTAGACGTTGTTCTGCGCCTGCGAGGTCTTGGTGGCGTCCGGGATGCCGACCATGGCGTACGCGATGGTGCCCGCGGCCAGGATGCTGCCGACGAAGCCAACGAAGAGCCCGGTCACGAGCCGCCAGGACGGCACCCAGTGACGCCAGCCGTACTGGTTCGCCCGCGGGTAGTCGATGAACCTCTTCTTGTTCGGACCCCGGCCACCGCCGCCTTCCGGGCCGCTGCCGCGGCCGCCGCGCCGACCGCCGCGGCCGCCTGCTTCAGCAGCACGACGGCGCCCGCCCCCGCTGCGCTGGGCAGCCCGTCTGGCTTCGGCACGGCCGCCGTAGGGGCGCTCCTCCTCGTCCTGGGAACCTGAAGGCGACCCGGTGGTGGTTCGCGGGGGAGCTGCGCGGCGGCCGGAAGGCTGCTGGGCGTCTCGCCTGGCCGCGGCACGTCCACCACTCTGCGGCTGTGGCGGTTTGCGACGGTGCTCGCTCATCGAACGACTACTCCTCGGGCAGGCACTAACGCCTGGAAACGGCAGTTGAGTTCCGGTCCCCCCGATCCGCGGACAGCCCCTCGGAAGGGCGCATCCGCAGTGTGCACAGGCCCTCGGCCGGGCCCGTACACGTTGCATTCCGTGGACCGAGACGGCTGACGTCCCCTGGTGTCACTCGGTCCCCGGCGGTCTGCATGCCGCACAGACTACGCACGCGCAAAACCTTCTCAGTGCCGAGGTTCCGCTCAAATCAGGCAAGTTGATGCCTGTGAATCGATGATGTGACGCCGCTCACGATGACTCCGCTTGTCGCAAACGCAAGGTCGTTCTATCGTGCTGATGTATCGACTCGATACATCAGCACGGCATAAGTGACCCGGACTACAGAGGAGGCGAAGGTTGAGCAGGCGCTCCGGCATCCTCGAATTCGCCGTACTCGGTCTGCTCCGAGAGTCTCCAATGCACGGCTATGAGCTGCGCAAACGTCTGAACACCTCACTGGGGATCTTCAGGGCCTTCAGTTACGGGACCCTCTACCCCTGCCTCAAGACGCTGGTCGCCAGCGGCTGGTTGATCGAGGAGCCGGGCAGCGCCCCGGAGGACGCAGTAGCGGCTTCACTCGCAGGACGCCGCGCCAAGATCGTCTACAGGTTGACTGCGGACGGTAAGGAGCACTTCGAAGAGCTCCTCTCGCACACCGGGCCGGACACCTGGGAGGACGAGCATTTCGCTGCCCGTTTCGCCTTCTTCGGGCAGACGGAGCGCGAGGTGCGGATGCGGGTGCTGGAAGGCCGCCGCAGCCGGCTGGAGGAGCGCCTGGAGAAGATGCGCGCCTCTCTGGTCCGGACGCGCGAGCGGCTGGACGACTACACGCTTGAGCTGCAGCGGCACGGCATGGAGTCCGTGGAGCGCGAAGTGCGCTGGCTGAACGAGCTCATCGAGAGCGAGCGTGCGGGCCGGGATCAGCGACGATCCCCCGACGCCGACGCCGCTCAGCAGGACATATCAGGAGATACGGGCGGCCTGCCCCGGCATCGGGGTACCACCCCGCCGGATCCGTCCGAGGACATCGCTAAGTGAAGCTCTGCGTCCGCAGGGTTTCGTCGAGAACACACAGGGAGCAACCGGAATGGGTTCGGTTCGCGTAGCCATCGTCGGCGTGGGCAACTGCGCCGCCTCGCTGGTGCAGGGCGTCGAGTACTACAAGGACGCAGATCCGGCCGGCAAGGTGCCCGGTCTGATGCACGTCCAGTTCGGCGACTACCACGTAGGTGACGTCGAGTTCGTCGCCGCCTTCGATGTCGATGCGAAGAAGGTCGGCCTCGACCTCGCGGATGCCATCGGCGCCAGTGAGAACAACACCATCAAGATCGCCGATGTACCGAACACCGGTGTGAAGGTCCAGCGCGGCCACACCCACGACGGTCTCGGCAAGTACTACCGCGAGACCATCGAGGAGTCGGACGAGGCTCCGGTCGACATCGTCCAGGTCCTCAAGGACAAGCAGGTGGACGTCCTCGTCTGCTACCTGCCCGTCGGTTCCGAGGTCGCCGCGAAGTTCTACGCGCAGTGCGCCATCGACGCCAAGGTCGCGTTCGTCAACGCTCTCCCGGTCTTCATCGCCGGCACCAAGGAGTGGGCGGACAAGTTCACCGAGGCGGGCGTGCCGATCGTCGGCGACGACATCAAGTCGCAGGTGGGCGCCACCATCACGCACCGCGTCATGGCCAAGCTCTTCGAAGACCGCGGTGTGCGCCTCGAGCGCACCATGCAGCTGAACGTCGGCGGCAACATGGACTTCAAGAACATGCTGGAGCGCGACCGCCTGGAGTCCAAGAAGATCTCCAAGACGCAGTCGGTCACCTCGCAGATCCGCGACCGTGACCTGGGCGCCGACAACGTCCACATCGGCCCCTCGGACTACGTGGCCTGGCTGGACGACCGCAAGTGGGCGTACGTGCGCCTTGAGGGTCGTGCCTTCGGTGACGTCCCGCTGAACCTTGAGTACAAGCTCGAGGTGTGGGACTCCCCGAACTCCGCCGGTGTCATCATCGACGCCGTGCGTGCCGCGAAGATCGCCAAGGACCGCGGTATCGGCGGCCCGATCCTCTCCGCCTCCTCGTACTTCATGAAGTCGCCGCCGGTGCAGTACTTCGACGACGAGGCCTACGAGAACGTCGAGAAGTTCATCAAGGGCGAGGTCGAGCGCTGAAGCTCGGTCTGAGAACGGTCGACCGCTGACCGTTGAGAGCCCCGGACAGCCTGTCCGGGGCTCTTCCCATGTCCGGCCACCGGGGGCCCGTGATGCACCGTGCGGAGCTCGCCCCCGAGCCGCACTTTGGCGCAGTCACCTTCGACTGAGCAGCATTTACTGCGGCTATGGCCCGTTATGGACGCACGTATGTGTCACATCAGAGCCACAGACTCCATCTCAGTGACAGAAATCTCGGAGCGGCCCGCTATTTTACGGGCGTTGACAACCGCGCATACGCGTACCGCTTCAAGGGGGATCCCAACCATGTCTACTCCGCCGCCCCAGGGCCAGAACCCATACGCCCAGCAGCCCAATACTCCCTATGGACAGCCCCAGGGCGGCAATCCGTACGGTCAGCCGCCGCAGCAGCCCGGACCGTACGGACAGCAGCCGCAGCAGCCGGGCCCGTATGGACAGCCGGGGCAGCCGGGCGTCCCGCAGCAGCCATCTCCGTACTTCAACCAGGGCGGCGGCCAGATACCGATGGCCCCGGTGGCGCCGCGTCCCGGCAACGGCAAGAAGATCCTCCGGATCGTCATCGCCGTGGTCGTTATCGGCGTGGCGGCCTTCACCTGGTACTCCAGCCAGGACGACGCCGATACGGCCAAGGTCGGCGACTGCATGCACCGAGGCAGCTCCAGCGACACCGACCCGAAACTCGAGGTCGTGGACTGCAATGACGCGAAGGCCCAGTACAAGGTCGCCGAGAAGAAGGATGGCGACGAGACCTGCGACCGCACCAAGTACAACTCGTACACCGAGACCGGTGGCAGCAAGGACTTCACTCTCTGCCTGACGGACTACAAGAAGTAGCCCGCTGCAGCTGAGTCACGAAGGGGCGGTGTTTCACGTGAAACACCGCCCCTTTGCCGTGCCGGCCGTCATGTTTCACGTGAAACATCGACCTCAGTTCTGCGCGGCCCACCACTCCTTGAGCGCTGCCACCGCGGCGCCGTGCTCCATCGGCCCGTTCTCCAGCCGCAGCTCAAGCAGGAACTTGTAGGCGTTACCGATCACAGGACCCGGACCGACACCCAGGATCTCCATGATCTGGTTGCCATCCAGGTCTGGACGGATGGAGTCGAGTTCTTCCTGCTCCTGCAGATGCGCAATGCGCTCTTCCAGGCCGTCGTACGCACGCGAAAGGGCGTTGGCCTTGCGCTTGTTACGTGTGGTGCAGTCCGATCGCGTGAGCTTGTGCAGCCGCTCCAGCAGTGGTCCGGCATCACGCACATAGCGCCGCACAGCCGAGTCGGTCCACTCCCCGGTCCCGTAGCCGTGGAAGCGCAGGTGGAGCTCCACCAGCTTCGTGACGTCCTTCACCATGTCATTGGAGTACTTGAGTGCGGTCAGACGCTTCTTCGTCAGCTTCGCGCCCACCACCTCGTGGTGATGGAAGGAGACGCCACCGTCCTTCTCGAAGCGCCTCGTCTTGGGCTTACCGATGTCATGGAGCAGGGCCGCCAGCCGGAGCACCAGATCAGGACCGTCCTGCTCCAGATCGATGGCCTGCTCCAGCACGGTCAGCGAGTGCTCGTACACATCCTTGTGCCGGTGGTGCTCATCACTCTCCAGACGCAGCGCGGGAAGTTCAGGGAGCACCCATTCGGCAAGACCGGTGTCGACAAGGAGAGCGAGGCCCTTACGCGGGCTCGCGGACAACAGCAGTTTGTTGAGCTCGTCACGTACGCGCTCCGCCGAGACGATCCCGATGCGCTCGGACATGGCCGTCATCGCGGCGACAACCTCAGGCGCAACCTCGAAGTCCAGCTGAGCCGCGAACCGGGCGGCCCGCATCATGCGCAGCGGATCGTCGGAGAACGAATCCTCCGGCCTACCAGGGGTACGCAGCATCCGTCCGGCAAGATCCTCAAGACCGCCGTGCGGATCGATGAATGCCTTCTCGGGAAGAGCGACTGCCATCGCATTGACTGTGAAATCGCGACGCAGGAGGTCTTCCTCGATGGAGTCGCCGTAGGACACCTCAGGCTTGCGCGAGGTCCTGTCGTACGCCTCGGAGCGGTACGTCGTGACCTCGATCAGGTAGCCGTCCTTCTGGCAGCCGACCGTCCCGAAGGCAATTCCGACTTCCCACACCGCATCGGCCCAGGGCCGGACAATCTTCAGTACGTCGTCGGGTCGAGCGTCGGTGGTGAAGTCCAGATCGTTCCCGAGCCGGCCGAGCAGCGCGTCCCTGACCGAACCTCCGACCAGCGCGAGGCGGTGCCCGGCATCCTGGAAACGGCGGGCTAGGTCGTCGGCGACCGGGGAAACCCGCAGCAGTTCTGTGACCGCGCGGTGCTGCACCTGACTCAGTGCACTGGGATTGTCATCATTGGCGTTCGGCACAACAGAAAAGGGTACGTGCCCGTGCCGACCGGAGCGTCCCGATTTCCCGGCAGCTGTGCCCACCCTTCTGATCATGTGGACCAGTCCGCGGCACTTAGGCCCAGGGCACATCGTTACCATGCGTGGACGCAGCAACCGAGAACCACCGAATCAGCTGACGAAGACGAGGGACGGGCAAGCGCGTGGCCGAGGCGGCACACTTCCAGGAGATGACTCCTTCTCCTGCCCGCCGGTGGCTGCGGCGCACTGCGTCGCTGCTCGCCGGTGGAACGCTCATGGCGGGCCTTTTCTACGGCCCGGCAGCGGCCCCTGCACAGGCCGCCGTCACCGCACGGAACACCGGCGCCGTAGCCGTCAGTCTCGATGCGCTGTCACCCAGCGCACCGGTGAAGGGCGACAGCGTCACCATCACGGGCACGGTGACGAACAAGCGCAAGGAGACCGTCACTGACGCCCACGTCGGTGTTCGCGTGGGGCCGCGCCTTGCCGGCAGATCCGCCATCGATGACGCGGCAAAGCACTCCTCCGACCTCACGGGTGCAGACCCTCAGGAGGTCGGCGGCAAGTACACGGCGAAATTCGCGAAGCTGCCCTCGGGGATCAGCGAGAACTTCTCGATCTCGGTCCCGGTGAGCAAGATGAATCTCGGTGCGGACGGCGTGTACCAGCTCGGCGTCTCCCTCTCCGGACAGACAGCCGGTGCCCCGTACGAGCAGGTGCTCGGCATCCAGCGGACCTTCCTGCCCTGGCAGCCCACTGCGCAGAGCAAGAAGACACAGATCACCTCGGTGTGGCCCCTCATCTCGAAGATCCATCTGCGAGCCGAGACCAGCGCCGACGCTCAGCAGACGCCGGTCTTCGAGAACGACGACCTGGCGGAGGAGCTCGCGCCCGGCGGCCGCCTGGAGCAGATGGTTTCGCTGGGCCGCTCCCTGCCGGTCACCTGGGTCATCGACCCGGATCTGCTGGCGAGCGTCGACGCGATGACCCGGAACTATCAGATCCAGGTCGGAGACACCCAGGTCGCAGGCAAGAACCAGGCCGTCGCCAAGAAATGGCTGAGTGACCTGGAAGACGCGGTAAAGGGCCAGAAGGTCGTCGCTCTGCCGTTCGCGGATCCCGATCTTGCCTCTCTGGCCCACCACGGCAAGAACGTTCCCGGCGCGCTGAGCCATCTGCAGTCGGCCACCGAGATCGCCGGCAAGACCGTGCAGACGATCCTGCATGTGAAGGCGTCCACCGATTTCGCCTGGCCGGCCAGTGGCGCGATCGACCCTTCGATCGTTGATGTGGCCACCTCTGCCGGGGCCCACAATGTGATCGCCAGCAGCGACAGTCTGCAAGAGACGGCCGGACTGCCGTACACCCCCACAGCGGCCCGGCCCATCGGCGGCGGCACCACGGCAGTGGTTTCCGACTCCCGGCTCTCCAATGCCTTCCAGGGCGACATGGCCCAGGCAGGTGCCTCCACTCTCGCAGTGCAGAACTACCTCGCCCAGACCCTGGCTCTGAACCTGCAGGAGCCGTCCAAGCAGCGCAGCATCGTCGTCGCCCCCCAGCGGATGCCCTCCGTCAGCCAGGCACAGTCGATGGCGAGCGCGCTACGCACTCTGGACGAGAACCGCTGGACCGAGCCCCTCAACCTCATCGACGCGGCCAAGGCCAAGGCGGATCCCAACGCGACGACGACGGTGCCGAGCTCATCGGCGTACCCGTCGTCACTGCGCCGCCAGGAGCTGCCGGTCAAGGCGTTCCAGGACGTCAGGACCACGCAGTCGACGCTCGACAACTTCAAGATCATCCTGAGCCAGCCGGACCGGGTGGTGACGCCGTTCAGCAACGCCATGGACCGGTCCATGGCGACCTCGTGGCGTGGCGATGCCAAGGGGGCAAGCGCCTACCGGAGCGGGGTCCAGTCCTATCTGCAGAGCCTCACCGGCGAGGTGCAGATCGTCCAGAAGTCCGACATGACGCTGTCCGGACGCAGTGCGACGATCCCGGTGACCGTGCAGAACAAGTTGCTTCAGCCCGTCAAGCACCTGGTGCTGAAGCTGCGCTCGACCAGCCCCAACCGTCTGCAGCTCGGAGACGACAAGGCGGCCGTCGCCGAGCAGCCCCTGGAGATCGCGGGCGGGCACAGCCAGACGGTGAAGTTCACGACGTCGATCAACGCCAACGGGCCCGTCAGGGTGTACGCCCAGCTCTTCACCGAGGACGGCACGCCGTACGGCAGTGCGAAGGCAATGCCCTTCACAGTGACAGTCTCGGAGATGACGCTGACGGTCATGCTGGTGATCGCCGGAGGTCTTCTGCTCCTGGTACTCGCCGGAATCAGGATGTACACGCATCGCAAGCGGGCCGCCGCTCGTGCGGCCGCTGCCGGGGGCGAGGACCCGGAGCAGCCGAGTGACCCGGGGGCGGACACCGGGGCGGAAAACGGCAACCCGCCGGGCACGGGTGAGAAAGTGGACCGTTGAGCGATGTCGTGGCCGGCCGGCCGGGGACGATGAGGTGGGGTAACCAATGAACGCGCCGTACGACGGTGACCGTGACCAGGGTTCTGGGGGCGGGGCTGCGTATTCCGGTGGGACGCCCCCCGAGCACCCCGCGGCGGGCCAGAATCAGCCTGCCCCGGATCCGTATGTCCAGGACACCTACAGCTACGACCCGTACGGGGCACATGATCTCGGTGCCCAGGACCCGGTGGCGGATGCGCTCTACGACCGTGCGTCTCACCCCCCGCCTCCCCCGGGCACCTACACCGAGCCGCAGCCGATGTACCAGCAGCCGCCTGCGGCGCAGTACCCGCCGGACCCCCGGGTCTGGGCACAGACCCCAGCACCCGAGCCGGAGGGCCCGTCCCGCTACCTTCCGTACGGGGATGACGCGACGACCCAGTTCGTCGGGGTCGACGATCTGGTGACCCAGGCAGCCGACGAACCGGAACAGCAGGACGCGTTCGCCCATCTCTTCCGGGACCAGCAGGGCGCCGCGCCCGTTCCGCCGCCCGGTGGCCCGCAGGAGCCCGCTCCCGCCCCTCCCCCCGAGAAGTCGGGCGGGGCATCCGGCCTGCTGAAGTCGAGCGCGGTGATGGCCGCGGGGACCCTGGTCTCCCGCCTCACCGGCTTTGTACGCACCATGGTGATCACTGCCGCGCTGGGTGCGGCGACGCTCGGCGACTCCTTCACCGTGGCCTACACGCTGCCCACCATGATCTACATCCTGACCGTGGGCGGCGGGCTCAACTCCGTGTTCGTGCCGCAGCTCGTGCGCTCGATGAAGGAGGACGACGACGGCGGCGAGGCCTACGCCAACCGTCTGCTCACCGTCGTCATGGTGGCCCTCGGCGTCATCGTCGGTATCGCGGTCTTCGCGGCGCCGCTGCTGATCCGGCTGATGTCCCTGCCGATCGCCGACGATCCGGCAGCCAACAACGTCGCTGTCACCTTCGCGCGCTACTGCCTGCCCACCATCTTCTTCATGGGTGTGCACGTCGTGATGGGGCAGATCCTGAACGCCCGCGGAAAGTTCGGCGCGATGATGTGGACTCCGGTCCTCAACAACATCGTCATGATCTTCACCTTCGGACTGTTCATCTGGGTCTACGGCACCTCCGCCGACTCCCACATGAAGGTGACGACCATCCCTGCGGACGGGGTGCGGCTGCTCGGAATCGGCACCCTGCTGGGTCTGACTGTCCAGGCCCTGTCGATGATCCCGTACCTGCGAGAAGCCGGTTTCCGCTTCCGCCCGCGCTTCGACTGGCGCGGACACGGTCTCGGCAAGGCCGTGAAGCTCGCCAAATGGACGGTCCTGTTCGTCCTCGCCAACCAGGCGGGTGTCCTGGTGGTCACCCAGCTCGCCACCGCCGCGGGCAAGGCCTCCGGACGGTCCGGCGCGGGGATCATGGCCTACTCGAACGCGCAGCTGATCTGGGGGATGCCCCAGGCCATCATCACCGTCTCGGTCATGGCCGCCCTGCTGCCGCGGATCTCCCGCGCCGCCAATGACGGAGATGTCGGTGCGGTCCGCGACGACATCTCACAGGGACTGCGGAACTCCGCTGTGGCGATCGTTCCGGTCTCCTTCGCATTCCTCGCCCTGGGCGTACCGGTCTGCACCCTGCTGTTCGCCTCCAGCGGCGTACAGGCATCGGAGTCCATGGGCTATGTCCTGATGGCCTTCGCCCTCGGCCTGATCCCCTACTCGGTGCAGTACGTCGTCCTGCGTGGCTTCTATGCGTACGAGGACACCCGCACCCCCTTCTACAACACGGTCATCGTCGCCGCAGTGAACGCTGCGGCCTCCGCACTCTGCTACGTCGTCCTCCCCTCACAGTGGGCGGTGGTCGGTATGGCCGCCTCCTACGGTCTGGCCTACGCGGTCGGTGTCGGGATCGCCTGGCGAAGGCTGCGCAAGCGGCTGGGCGGGGACCTGGACGGGACGCACATCCTCCGGACGTACGCCCGCCTGGCGCTGGCTTCCATCCCGGGAGCCGTTGTCGGCGGAGCTGTCGGATTCGGCATCATCCGGGTACTCGGAGAGGGAGTGCTGGGCTCGCTGGCAGCGCTGGTCGTCGGCGGCGCCGTACTTCTCGGTGTGTTCTTCATCGCGGCGAAGCGCATGCGGATCGCCGAGCTCAACTCAATGGTTGCCATGGTGCGCGGTCGCCTCGGCCGCTAGGCGCCGACGGGATCGCACAACCATCGTCCGACGCCGTGTGTCGTGCATAGCGCCGGACTGTGGGCACAATTGGCATGGCTTTGCAGACTGGCCGACAGCGCGCAACGGATGGGGAGGCAGGAACGACGGTGGCGGAACGTAGCACGGCTGCCGTCGACGTGGCCGACAACAGTGGCGACAAGCCGCTGGCCGCCAAGGCGGACAAGGCCACGGCCGACGGCACGGTGGAACCTCAGGAAACGGCTGATACCACGGCCGGTGAAGGCACCCGGGACGAGGAGAGCGAGAAGAAGCCGACGGAGGCCGCGGCAGCGCCCGAGCTCCACAGCGGGCACAAACTCGCCAGACGCTACCGACTGGAGGAGTGCGTCACCCGTCTGGACGGTTTCAGCAGTTGGCGTGCGGTCGACGAGAAGCTCAGGCGCGCTGTCGGTGTGCATCTGCTTCCCGCTGATCACGCCCGGGCACGTGCCGTCCTCGCGGCCGCCCGGTCCTCGGCCCTTCTCGGCGACCCGCGCTTCGTGCAGGTCCTGGATGCCGTCGAGGAGAACGATCTCGTCTATGTCGTGCACGAATGGCTGCCCGACGCGACAGAAATCACCGCGCTGCTCGCTTCCGGCCCCCTGGAGGCCCACGACGCCTACCAGCTCGTCAGCCAGGTCTCGCAAGCCATGGCCGCCGCACACCGCGAGGGCCTGTCCCACCTCAGGCTCACGCCCAGCGCGGTCCTGCGGACCTCTTCCGGCCAGTACCGCATCCGCGGGCTCGCGGTGAACGCAGCCCTGCGCGGCATCACCTCTGACACTCCGCAGCGGACCGACACAGAGGCCGTCGGCGCCCTGCTGTATGCCGCGCTGACGCAGCGCTGGCCCTACGAAACCGATGCCTACGGTCTCTCCGGCCTGCCCAAGGGTGTCGGTCTGATCCCCCCGGACCAGGTACGGGCCGGCGTCAACCGCGATCTCGCGGAGATCGCGATGCGCGCCCTGGCCAATGACGGTGCCACCGCATCCCGTCAGGAACCGCCCTGCACCACCCCCGACGAGCTCGCCAAGGCCGTCGCCGCCATGCCTCGGATCCGCCCACCGGAGCCCGCCTACACCCCGCCGCCCGAGTACCAGCGCACGAACTACCAGCAGGGCACCTACGGCCGTCCGGCGACCGGCGCCAGGGTGGCACCCACCCAGCCGGTGGCCGCTCCTCCACCGCCGCTCCAGGGCCGCACCGGCAAGGTGCTCAAGTGGGCCGTCTCCGCACTGCTGATCGCCGCGCTGGGTCTGGGCAGCTGGCAGCTCGCCGACACACTTCTGGACCGGGGCAAGGACTCCACCGGTACGGGCACCAACCAGACCAACAACGGCAACAACAATGGCACCGCCGAGCAGAAGGCTCTTCAGCCGCTCCCGGTAAAGGACGCAGCCGAGTACTACCCGGACGGCAAGCCCCAGCACCCCGCCGATGTCGGGAAGACCTACGACGGTGACAGCTCGACGTACTGGCGCACCTACTCCTTCAAGGACGGCCCCCAGCTGGCCCCCTTCAAGCGAGGGGTGGGGATCGTCTACGACCTGGGTTCCGCGAAGGACGTATCGGCTGCCTCCATAGGGCTGCGCTACTCGGGCAACGAGACCGCGATCTCCCTGTACGCAGCAGATTCAATGTCCTCCTCGGCGTCACTGAGCTCGATGAAGAAGATCACTTCTACGAGCACCAACGGCACCACAGCGCGTTTCAAGGCAGACAAACCGGTGAACACGCGCTATGTACTGGTCTGGATCACGGCCATGCCGGATTCACCCGGAGATCAGTACAGCGAAGCGGGTTACAAGCAGGCCATAACGGATGTGAAGTTCTCCGGCTGATCAGGGACAGGGGAGGGGGCTCACCGTTGGACGACACCGCGCTCGGTACCGCCGGCGACCAGGAGCTGCTGGCTGCCCACGTCGCTGGCGACGCCGATGCCTTCGGTGAGCTGGTACGGCGCTACCGAGACCGGCTCTGGGCCGTCGCCCTGCGCACGCTCGGCGACCGCGAGGAGGCTGCCGACGCCGTCCAGGATGCACTGGTCTCCGCCTACCGCGCCGCCCACACCTTTCGCGGCCAGTCCGCCGTCACCACCTGGCTGCATCGCATCACGGTCAACGCCTGCCTCGACCGAGCCCGTAAGGCAGCGACACGGAAGACCTCGCCCGTCGACGACGCGGAGCGCCTCGATCAGCTCCTCGAACCTCATGAGTCCGCCGAGGCACCAGCAGAGCGCCAGGACCTGCACCGCGAACTGATCAAAGCCATGAGCTCCCTCCCTGCGGAACAGCGCGCCGCCCTCGTCCTCGTCGACATGCAGGGCTACCCCGTGGCGGAGGCTGCGCAGATCCTTGATGTGCCTACAGGCACCGTGAAGAGTCGCTGTGCACGCGGCCGGGCGAGACTCCTCCCACTCCTCAAGCACCTGCGCCCGCAGTCGGCGGAGACAGGAAACGACACCCCGGCCGACGCAGCAAGGAACCGGATGCCTGGAGCATCCGTCCCACCTGCGTCGAGGCCGAAGGACGCGGGACCACAGAATCCTGCTGCAGTGAAGGGCGGAGGTGGACGCGCATGACATCGACGGCTGATACGTCTCAGCATCCCGATGTCTCGGAGATCGCCGATCTCGCTGAAGGTCTCCTTGCGCCATCCCGCGCAGTGGAAATGCAGCAGCATATCGACGCCTGCTCACTCTGTTCCGATGTCAGAGGCTCCCTCCAGGAGATTCAGGAGCTGCTCGCAACCGCGCCCGGGCCGGTTGTCATGCCGGCCGATATCGCTGAGCGTATGGACGTAGCTCTGGCTGCGGAGTCCCTGCTCGAAGCCACCCCGCGCGAAGGCGCGGCTCATGTTTCACGTGAAACATCACTCCCGCCCCGCAGCGCGGAACCCGTTCACGGCAAGCGCCCGTCAGGGCGTCCACGTGCCACTACAGGCCCCGGCAGAAGCCGTACGGCGCGGCGACGACGTCACGTCGCTGCTCTTAGCGCGGTCTTGGGGGCAGCGGTCATCGGTATCGGTGTGTTCTTTCTGCAGTCGTCGCCCACCGCGTCGAGCGGTGACACCAGCGCTGCGGGAAAGACATCGAAGCGCGCAGGGACACCCGTATTCATTGATGCCGCTCTGCAGGACCAGGTGCATTCCCTGCTCGCCTCGGACACCACGGCGAGCACAGTCTCCCCACAGGAGAAGAAGGCTCCATCGGTCCATATGGACTCCGGCCCGACGACGCTCAAGAACGGGCCCGACGTGGCCGTGCCGCCCTGTGTCGAGAAGGGCATAGGACGCGAGGAAGGTCCGATCGCCGCGCAGAAGGGCATCTACAAGGGTTCCGATGCCTTCCTCGTCGTGCTGCCGCACCCCACTGACAGCACCCGCGTCCAGGTGTATGTCGTGGACGCGGCATGCGTCCATGCCACGCCGTCCACTCGCGGCAAGGTGCTCCTGACCCACGTCTACCCCCGCGGCTGACCCTCACGGGAATGCACGCCCCGTAGGATCCGTTGGGTGGGGTGAGAGTCCGCTGGACCTGGCCCCAGTAGGCAGCAAGCAGTCCGCAGAGACGAGGAAGAAACCCGTGAGCGACGTCCGTAACGTGATCATTATCGGCTCCGGGCCCGCCGGCTACACCGCCGCGCTCTATACCGCGCGCGCGTCACTGCAGCCGCTGGTCTTCGAAGGTGCAGTCACCGCCGGTGGTGCGCTTATGAACACCACCGAGGTGGAGAACTTCCCCGGATTCCAGGACGGCATCATGGGACCCGACCTGATGGACAGCATGCGTGCCCAGGCGGAGCGCTTCGGTGCCGAGCTGGTTCCTGACGACATCGTGGCCGTCGATCTGACCGGCGAGATCAAGACCGTCACCGACACGGCCGGCACTGTGCACCGGGCCAAGGCGGTCATCGTCACGACTGGCTCGCAGCACCGCAAGCTCGGCCTGCCGAACGAGGATGCCCTCTCCGGACGCGGCGTCTCCTGGTGTGCCACCTGCGACGGCTTCTTCTTCAAGGACCAGGACATCGCTGTCGTCGGCGGTGGCGACACCGCAATGGAGGAAGCCACCTTCCTCTCCCGGTTCGCCAAGTCCGTCACCATCGTGCACCGCCGGGACACCCTGCGCGCCTCCAAGGCCATGCAGGAGCGTGCCGTCGCCGACCCGAAGATCAAGTTCGCCTGGGACAGCGAGGTGGCTGTGATCCACGGCGAGCAGAAGCTCTCCAGCCTGACGCTGCGCAACACCAAGACCGGGGAGACCTCCGAGCTGCCGGTGACGGGCCTGTTCATCGCCGTCGGCCACGATCCGCGCACCGAGCTGTTCAAGGGCCAGCTGGACCTGGACGACGAGGGCTATCTGAAGGTCGACGCACCTTCCACCCGGACCAACCTCACTGGTGTCTTCGGCGCTGGTGACGTCGTTGACCACACCTACCGGCAGGCCATCACAGCTGCTGGGACGGGCTGCTCCGCCGCCCTCGACGCCGAGCGCTTCCTGTCGGCCCTGGCCGACAGCGAGAAGGCCGCAGAGCCCGAGAAGATCGCCAGCATCTGATCACCGCATTCCCCATCCCGAACACCCCGTGAAGAAAGAGGAGCCCGCCGTGGCCGGCACCCTGAAGAACGTAACTGATGACTCCTTCGAACAGGATGTCCTCAAGAGCGGCAAGCCCGTACTGGTCGACTTCTGGGCCGCCTGGTGCGGTCCGTGCCGCCAGATCGCTCCGTCTCTCGAGGCCATCGCAGCCGAGTACGGTGAGCAGATCGAGGTCGTCAAGCTCAACATCGACGAGAACCCGGGCACTGCCGCAAAGTACGGCGTGATGTCCATTCCGACGCTCAACGTCTACCAGGGCGGCGAGGTGGCCAAGACCATCGTCGGCGCCAAGCCGAAGGCCGCGATCATTCGCGACCTTGAGGGCTTCATCGGCGACGAGGCCACCAAGGCCTGACGTCCCCCATGTTTCACGTGAAACAGGGGCCGCCCCTGAGGGCGGCCCCTGTTTTGATGCTCCGGGTGGCTTCTGTGGGAGCGATCCTCACAACGGACGCAGCACTGGGTCCTTCTTCACTGCGCCCAAGAGTCGGTCCAGCGCAAGCTCCACGTCTTCCTTCCAGGACAGAGTTGTACGCAACTCAAGCCGTAGCCTGGGGTAGTTCGGATGCGGCCGTACCGTCTTGAACCCGACCGCCAGCAGATGATCCGCGGGGAGCAGACAGGCGGGTTCCTTCCACCGAGCATCGCCGAATACCTCGATCGCCTTGAAGTTCCTCCGGAGCAGATCCTTCGCTACCGTCTGCACCAGCACCCGCCCCAGTCCCTGCCCCTGGTACCCCGGCGTGATCCACGCCGTTATCAGCTGCACGGCGTCGGGAGAGACGGGACTCGTGGGAAAAGCCAGCGAGCGTGGTACGTACGCAGGCGGAGCATAGAGAACGAAGCCCACCGGCACGTCATCGACGTAGACGACCCGGCCGCAGGAACCCCACTCCAGTAGCACGGCCGAGATCCATGCTTCCTTCTCCAGCTCCGGCGTACCAGCCTCTATCGCGGCTTCCCCGCTGACCGGGTCGAGTTCCCAGAAGACACATGAACGGCAACGCTTGGGAAGGTCCGGAAGGTTGTCCAGCGTGAGCGGTACAAGCCGACGCCCCATGAACGGTGTTCCTCACTTCTCTCACCCGCTGCTTCGCAAGCGGCGCTCAGCTCGCTCCACTCCCTGAGCAGGCTGCCGACGAATCCGCCGACCACTCCCAGCCCCAGTCCAGCAGTCACCAGTCGGCTGCGGTTCACCGTTCGCATGGGCCCCTGCCCTCCCTCCGCGATGGATCAAGGTGGATGCGCCATACCAAAACGCATCGTATCCATCCCGGCGATCGGACGGATACCGTGAGAAAGCAAAGGGCGGGGCGTGTTCCGGCCTACCGGACACGCCCCGCCCTCTGAACAGATGCCAGCCGCAGACTCAGTTCTCGTCTCCCTCGACAGCTTCGGCTTCGGCTGCGAGCCGCTTCTCCAGGACTCGTCCTTCGCCGGGAGCGAGCGAACCAAGAATCCGGTCCAGATCATCCATCGAAGCGAACTCGACGACGATCTTCCCCTTCTTCTGTCCCAGATCGACCTTCACCCGCGTCTCGAAGCGATCCGAGAGCCGTGAGGCAAGGTCGGAGAGCGCCGGCGACACCCGCCCTCCAGCACGCGGCCCCTTGGCCTTCGGAGCGCTCTGCGGACGCGACTGCATCAGCGTGACGATCTCCTCGACCGCACGTACCGAGAGCCCTTCCGCCACAATGCGGTGCGCCAACCGGTCCTGCTCCTCGGAGTCGTCCACCGACAGGAGCGCCCGCGCATGTCCTGCGGACAGGACTCCGGCAGCAACCCTGCGCTGCACCGGGGGCGAGAGCCTCAACAGCCGCAAGGTATTGGACACCTGCGGCCGCGAGCGACCGATCCGGTCAGCGAGCTGATCGTGTGTGCAATTGAAGTCCTTGAGCAACTGATCGTAAGCCGCGGCCTCTTCAAGCGGGTTCAGCTGAGAACGGTGAAGGTTCTCCAGCAGCGCGTCCAGAAGGAGCTTCTCGTCGTCCGTGGCCCGGACGATCGCCGGGATGCGCTCCAGGTCTGCCGCACGGCAGGCCCGCCAACGCCGCTCGCCCATGATGAGCTCGAAGCGTTCGGGGCCTGCCTGACGTACCACGACAGGCTGCAGGAGGCCTACCTCCTTGATGGAGGAGACAAGCTCAGCGAGAGCGTCGTCGTCGAACACCTCACGCGGCTGGCGCGGGTTGGGGGTGATCGCGTCGATCGGCAGCTCGGCGAAGTAGGCGCCCGCAGGCTCCACTTGCTCTGCCACAGCTACGGGTGCCGACTCCTGCGCAGGAACAATCGATTCCCGTGAAACAGCTCCGGTAGGCAGCGCCGCCAGCTTCGCTGCCGCCACACCCCGCTCTGCTGTCATCACTGGTGCAGCCCCGGGAGTGGACGATGCCTCGGCGCCTGCGAGACCCACCTTCTCCTGTGGTGCGGCAGGGATCAGCGCACCGAGTCCACGTCCCAACCCCCTGCGTCGCTCACTCACTGGATCCCCTCCGAGATGCTCTGCTGACTGTTGTGACTGCCTGTTTGTGCGTGCCGGCCGTCGTAGTGCACGTCAACGCCGCGAAGCGCGATCTCACGGGCCGCTTCAAGGTACGACAGCGAACCGCTGGATCCGGGGTCATAGGTGAGGACTGTCTGCCCATAGCTCGGGGCCTCAGAGATACGAACCGACCGCGGAATACTGGTCTTCAGGACCTCGCGGACGAAGTGGCTGCGCACCTCATCTGCCACTTGCGAGGCAAGGCGAGTTCTGCCGTCGTACATGGTGAGCAGAATCGTCGACACATGAAGCTCGGGGTTGAGATGCCCGCGGACCAGGTCGACATTCCGCAGCAACTGCCCCAGGCCCTCAAGTGCGTAGTACTCACACTGAATCGGGATCAGCACCTCAGCGCCCGCCACCATCGCGTTGACGGTCAGCAGGCCCAAGGAGGGTGGACAGTCGATGAGGATGTAGTCCAGTGGCTGTTCATACGCTTGGAGCGCTCGCTGGAGGCGACTCTCCCGAGCCACGAGGGACACCAACTCGATCTCAGCGCCTGCGAGATCGATGGTGGCCGGAGCGCAGAAGAGACCCTCGACGTCAGGAACGGGCTGGACCACTTCGGAGAGCGGCCGGCTCTCTACCAGGACGTCGTAGATCGATGGAACTTCGGAGTGATGGTCGATCCCCAGTGCCGTGGAGGCGTTTCCCTGAGGATCCAGGTCAATCACCAGCACACGCGCGCCATGCAGCGCGAGCGAGGCGGCGAGGTTGACCGTTGTTGTGGTCTTACCGACGCCGCCCTTCTGGTTGGCGACCACCATGACGCGCGTCTGCTCGGGCCGGGGCAGGCCCTCTCCGGCACGGCCGAGAGCTTCTACAGCCAGTTGGGCAGCGCGACCAATAGGGGTGTCGTCCATCGGCGGCGGTGTTTCACGTGAAACATCTTCTGCCGCCGACTCGGTACGGGGACCGGGGACCGGATCGGTCATCGGTCCCGCGATGTTGGCGTCGGACCGCAAGGATTCACTCTCCTCGACTTCAGGCTCACAATGCACAGAGCCTGCCATGCTTTCGGGGTTGTGAACCAGCGAGGCATGTTCTTCTGTGGATGAATCCACCTTTGTGGACAACTCTGTAACCCCGAAGGGTCTACGATCCCGCGGCGTAGAGGCCGCGCGACTGCGACTGATGATCCCATGCAGCAGAGAGCGACGTTTCACGTGAAACAAGATGCCCTCGCCGCCACGTCACAACGTCACGACACTCCGAATTGAGTCTATTTGGCAGCTTTTACGGCGTTCGTGACATCACGCTCGCCTAACGGCGTCGCCGGGTCCGGCTCACCCGAGCCGCCTTCGCCCGCTTCGCGGCGAAGCGCACGCCCCCGGGACTCTCCCCCACCTCGACTCGCACCACCGTGGATAGCGGATCGACGATCCCCTCGCCGACCTGAAGCACCGAAGTCTCGACTACGCCCAGCTTGCTCAGTGCTGCCCGCGCGCCCTGAATCTCCTCTTCAGCGGTATCGCCCTTGAGAGCCAGCATCTCCCCGTACGGACGCAGCAGCGGCACGCCCCACCCGGCTAGCCGGTCCAGCGGAGCCACCGCGCGGGCCGTCACCACATGGACCGGCGGCAGCTTGCCCAGAACCTCTTCTGCCCGGCCGCGAACAACCGTCACATGGTCGAGCCCCAGCAGCTCCACCACCTCTTGCAGGAAATTGGTTCGCCGCAGCAGGGGTTCCAGCAACGTGATCTTCAGATCCCTGCGCACCAGAGCCAGTGGGATACCCGGCAGCCCGGCACCGGAGCCCACATCGCAGATGGTCACTCCCTGAGGAACCACCTCGGACAGCACCGCGCAGTTCAGCAGGTGCCGCTCCCAGAGCCTGGGCACCTCACGCGGTCCGATCAGCCCGCGCTTGACCCCCGCGTCCGCCAGCAGCTCCGCGTACCGAACGACTTCCGGGAAGAACTCGCCGAAAACCTCATGCGCCACTTCCGGCGCCTGGGGGAGCTCCGCTGACTCGGTCACGGGGACCGTCCTTCCTTACCGCGCGATACCGCATGGATGGCTGACAACAGGCTGACAAAGATCGGCCCCGCCTGCGAACAGACGGGGCCGACAGAACAATGCACCGGTCAGGCCGGAAGCACAACGACGAAGCGCTGCGGCTCCTCGCCCTCGGACTCACTGCGCAGCCCGGCTGCAGCGATCGCGTCGTGCACTACCTTGCGCTCGAACGGCGTCATCGGGTCGAGCTTGACCGGCTCGCCGGAGCTCTTCACCTCGTCGGCTGCCTTGGCGCCCAGCGCGGCGAGCTCCTCACGCTTCTTGGCCCGGAAACCCGCGATGTCCAGCATCAGCCGGCTGCGGTCCCCGGTCTCCCGGTGCACCGCGAGCCTGGTGAGCTCCTGGAGGGCCTCCAGCACCTCACCGTCGCGTCCCACGAGCTTCTGAAGATCGCGACTGCTCGCATCACTGATGATCGAGACCGCAGCACGGTCGGCCTCGACGTCCATATCGATGTCACCGTCGAGGTCAGCGATGTCGAGCAGGCCCTCGAGGTAGTCAGCCGCGATCTCGCCTTCCTGCTCCAGCCTGCTCAGCGTGTCGCCCTCAGCGGCGGCGGAGGTGGTGGTGCCTTCCGTCACGGGATGGACTCCTTCTTACTTCTTGGACGGGTGCTTGGGGCGCTGCTGGCCCTTGCGCTGCCCGGACTTGGCTTGGCGTGCATTACGAGAAGCGGGCTTGGAGTCCGGCTCGGATTCAGCCTTCGGCTCGTCCTTGTCCAGCGAGGTCTTCTCGGAGGGAGCATCGGCCGTCTTGGCGTCGGCGGGCTTCTCCGAGGCCTTCGCCCCACCGGTCTGCGCCTGGCCTGCCGGGGCAGCACCCGTCTGGCGCTTCGCCTTGGTCTGGCGCTTGGGCTGCTGACGCTTCGGCGCGGCCTCAGCCAGGGTGATGCCTTCGGCCTCGGCAGCCACGGCCGCGTCACTCTTCTCCACCGTGCCATCGGCCTGGGCCACGAGGCCGGCCTTGCTCAGCGTGGTGATGAACTTACGCTCGGCGTCGTTCCGGTCCTTCGTCTCCTTGGACGCGATGCCCTTGATGATGTTGCGCTGGTGACGCGTCCGCGTCGCACCGTGCGCGACCAGGTGCTTCTGCATCCGCTCCAGCAGGCCGGACTGTGCCTGGCTGCCCGGCGTCGGGTTCCGGTGGATCACGAACATCTGCTGTCCCATGGTCCACACGTTGGTGGTGAGCCAGTACACGAGGACACCGACGGGGAAGTTGACGCCCATCACGGCGAACATCACCGGGAAGACGTACATCAGCATCTTCTGCTGCTGCATGAACGGCGTCTTGACGGACATGTCGACGTTCTTCGTCATCAGCTGGCGCTGCGTGTAGAACTGCGACGCCGACATCATGACGATCATGACCGCGGTGACGATCCGGACGTCGGTCAGCGAGGCGCCGAGCGCCGCCACCTTGTCCGAGCTGTCCAAGAACTTCGCGGCCAGCGGGGCACCGAAGATGTGCGCCTTCTGCGCGCTCTCCAGGAGCGGCTTGTCGATGTACCCCTTCGTCTGCCCATTGGCGATGGCAGAAAGCACGTGGTACAGCGCAAAGAAGAACGGCGACTGCGCGATGATCGGCAGGCACGAGGAGAGCGGGTTGGTACCCGTCTCCTTGTACAGCTTCATCATCTCTTCGGACTGACGCTGCTTGTCGCTCTTGTAGCGCTCCTGGATCGCCTTCATCTTCGGCTGGAGCGCCTGCATGCCACGGGTCGACTTGATCTGCTTCACGAAGAGCGGGATCAGGCAGATCCGGATCAGAACCACCAGGGACACGATGGACAGGCCCCAGGCCCAGCCGGTGTCAGGGCCGAAGATGGCTCCGTACAGCGAGTGGAACTGGACGATGACCCACGAAACTGGGGTGGTGATAAAACTGAACAGACTGGCAATCGTGTCCACTAATCAGGCTCCTTGAGCATTGGGCGAGGTCTCTGCGGCCGGGCCGGTCTCCTGGCCGGAGTGCCCGCCCTTGCTTGTCCGCCACGCATTGCGCAGCAGTTCGTGCCAACGCGGACGTTTGCGCGGCGGAACGTGGTCCACGCCACCCGGCGACCAGGGGTTGCATCGCAGGATGCGCCAGGCCGTCAGTGCCGTTCCCTTCACCGCACCGTGCCGGTCGATAGCCGTATATCCGTAGTGGGAACACGACGGGTAGTACCTGCAGACAGGCCCCAGAAGCGGGCTGATCGTCCACTGGTACAACTTGATGAGCGCCAGCAGCGGGTATTTCATCGCGCGCCCCCTCCCAGTAGCCGCGCCAGGGCGGCGTCCAGGTCTCGGGCCAGCTGTGCATGGTCGGCGGTGCCCGCGCCGGGCAGCGCCCGTACGACAACCAGGCTACCGGGGGGCAGCTGGGGGAGCCGATCGCGCACCAGATGGCGAAGCTTCCGCTTCACGGCGGTGCGGACGACCGCTCCGCCCACTGCCTTGCTCACGACGAAACCCGCACGTGTCGGGGGAGTGCTCTCCCCAGGCACATGCGGGTCCGTTGTACCGCTGCGTAGATGGACGACGAGCAACGGGCGACCGGCTCGGCGCCCTCGTCGTACTGCGGCTGCGAAGTCCTCGCGCCGCCTCAGCCGATTCTCGGTAGGCAGCACGTCATGACCTGTACGAGATCAGGCGGACAGGCGGGAGCGACCCTTGCCACGGCGGGTCGCCAGAATGGCGCGACCGGCGCGCGTACGCATACGGAGACGGAAACCGTGGGTCTTCGCGCGACGACGGTTGTTCGGCTGGAAGGTGCGCTTGCTCACTCGGGGGCTCCAGAAATGAATCGGGTGATGGCGGGACATCGCCTGGCTGTCACCGTGCGCCCACGAGTAGCTCGCGAATACGCCCGTGTGCACCGCTTCACGACCACAGATCGTGATCATTGCCCATCGGAGGCAGGCGGCAGCAGCCATCGACAACTCGACCTGGTCACGGTACGCGCGGCTACGCCATCCGGTCAAACCGGCCCTTAGGCTGGCCCCACTGTGCACAGGCTGTGGACAACAACTTGAACCGTGCGGGTCGCCCTGACTACCTTGGCGGAACTCCCAAGTCTTTTTCCTGCCTGTCTTCACCCCCCGTCCCGAGAACCACACATTCGTGGGACCTGCGAGAGAGCGTGCCCTGTGGCTGACGTACCTGCCGATCTTGCCGCAGTGTGGCCACGAGTCCTCGAACGTCTCCTCGGCGAGGGCCAGCAAAATATCGAGCCGAAGGACAAGCAGTGGATCGAGCGCTGCCAGCCTCTGGCTCTCGTGGCGGACACCGCTCTTCTCGCCGTCCCCAATGAATGGGGCAAGCGGGTCCTCGAAGGACGGCTGGCCCCCCTCATCAGCGAGACGCTGAGTCACGAATGCGGCCGCCCGATCCGGATCGCCATCACGGTGGACGACACCATCGGTGATCCCTCCCCGCCGGCCCCGCCGATGCAGCAGTCCCAGCAGCAACAGCAGCCCCGCTACCAGCACCCGCAGCACGACGAGCCCCGGCACAGCGACACGTATGACGGATACGGCCACCGCCCGTCGGACGACGGTATGCCGACGGCCCGGCCCGCATACCCGGACTACCAGCAACAGCGGCCCGACCCGGGAGCCTGGCCGCGCACCCAGGAGGACCTCTCCTGGCAGCAGCCCAGGCTCGGCGGCTTCCAGGAGCGGGACCCCTACACCGGTCCGCGCTCCCAGTCACAGCACGACTACAGGCAGCAGCCGGACCGCCAGCAGTACGAGCAGCAGCGGCCCGAGCGCCACGACCTCCGCGACCCGCAGTCCTCACAGCGTCACCTGCCCGCCCCCAGCGGAGCTCCCGGGCCGCTGGCCGCCCAGCCCGCTCCGGCGCCCGGCCCGGGGGAGCCGCAGGCACGGCTGAACCCCAAGTACCTCTTCGACACGTTCGTCATCGGCGCGTCCAACCGCTTCGCGCACGCGGCCGCAGTCGCTGTCGCCGAAGCGCCGGCCAAGGCGTACAACCCGCTGTTCATCTACGGGGAGTCCGGGCTCGGCAAGACACACCTGCTCCATGCCATCGGCCACTACGCCCGGAGCCTCTATCCGGGAACCCGGGTGCGCTACGTGAGCTCCGAGGAGTTCACCAACGAGTTCATCAACTCGATCCGCGACGGCAAGGGCGACACCTTCCGCAAGCGCTACCGCGATGTCGACATCCTCCTCGTCGACGACATCCAGTTTCTGGCGAGCAAGGAGTCGACGCAGGAGGAGTTCTTCCACACCTTCAACACGCTGCACAACGCGAACAAGCAGATCGTGCTCTCCTCCGACCGCCCGCCCAAGCAGCTGGTGACCCTGGAGGACCGGCTGCGCAACCGGTTCGAGTGGGGCCTCACCACCGACGTGCAGCCGCCGGAACTGGAGACGCGGATCGCGATCCTCCGCAAGAAGGCGGTCCAGGAGCAGCTCAACGCCCCGCCGGAGGTACTGGAGTTCATCGCCTCCCGTATCTCGCGCAACATCCGCGAGCTGGAGGGGGCGCTGATCCGGGTGACGGCGTTCGCCTCGCTCAACCGCCAGCCGGTGGATCTCGGGCTCACCGAGATCGTTCTGAAGGATCTGATCCCCGGTGGGGAGGACGCGGCCCCGGAGATCACCGCGAGCGCCATCATGGCGGCGACGGCCGACTACTTCGGTCTGACCATCGAGGACCTCTGCGGATCCTCGCGCAGCCGCGTGCTGGTGACGGCCCGGCAGATCGCGATGTACCTCTGCCGTGAGCTCACGGACCTCTCACTGCCCAAGATCGGGGCGCAGTTCGGCGGCCGTGACCACACGACCGTGATGCACGCGGACCGGAAGATCCGTGCGCTGATGGCCGAGCGGCGTTCCATCTACAACCAGGTCACGGAGCTCACCAACCGCATCAAGAACGGCTGACCGAGCGGCTTCCAGAACCTCCGAAGGGCGCCCCCGGGACTTGAGTCCGGGGGCGCCCTTCGCTGTTCCCCGCCGTTCTCCGCATGTTCCTCGCACCGACGGTGTTCGAATACGGGGCTGCACGCGTATGTTCTCCACAGCATTGGGGGCGATAGGCCGTCCACACCCTGGGGACTGATCAGTTGTCCAGATTGTGTCCACAGGGACAGCGCCTGAGACTCCATCAGTCCAGGTCAGGCGGTTGTGGATTTGTGGCCAACCCCTGTCCACAGCCTGTGGACGGATTTTTCTTCCACAGCCCCGGGCATTCGTTGTCCACCGGCGGCCCACAGGCAGGGCCCTGTTGTCCCCAGCTTCTCCACACCCTTGTCCACTGTTCGGCAACGAAACACCCGTGGTCACCGGGTCGAGTGAAAGCCGTCACACCAAGGTGGTTGGTTGGGCTGTGGGCAAGGTGGGTAAAGCTGGGGACGGAGCTGGGGAGAAGTCCCCCTCCCCTGTGTACCGAGTGTGCAGAACTTTTCGCCGTCCACAGAGCCGGGCACTTTTCCACCGGCTCCACCCACAGGCACGGTGGACAAAAAACCGTCTCTGAGCTGCGCAAACGCGGTTATCCACGGTTTCCACAGCACCTACTACTACTACCCCCTGGAGTTACCGGGGAATTGGCTTCGAAGTGGGCGCTGTGCACAACTTGCCGCCGGAGCCCCTGGTGCGGCTCGGCACGACTTGACCCCGACGCGCACCGACTGTCGGCGGCGTACGTCAGACTGGTCCCCGGCGAGAAGCCGACGACGAAGGCCAGCAGGGCGAGCGAGCAACAGCAGGAGGCGGTTCCGGTGAAGATCCGGGTGGAGCGCGATGTACTCGCGGAGGCGGTGGCCTGGGCGGCCCGCAGCCTTCCGGCCCGTCCGCCGGTGCCCGTTCTTGCGGGCCTGCTGCTCAAGGCCGAGGAAGGCACGCTGAGCCTCTCCGGCTTCGACTACGAGGTCTCGGCGCGGGTCTCGGTCGACGCGGAGATCGAGGAGCACGGCACCGTGCTCGTCTCCGGCCGGCTGCTCGCCGACATCTGCCGTGCCCTCCCCAACCGCCCGGTGGAGATCTCCACCGACGGGGTCAGGGCGACCGTGGTCTGCGGCTCCTCCCGGTTCACCCTCCACACCCTTCCTGTGGAGGAGTACCCGGCGCTGCCGCAGATGCCGACCGCGACGGGCACCGTCCCCGGTGAGGTCTTCGCCTCCGCCGCGGCCCAGGTGGCCATCGCCGCGGGCCGTGACGACACGCTGCCCGTTCTCACCGGCGTACGGATCGAGATCGAGGGTGACCGGGTCACCCTGGCGTCCACCGACCGCTACCGCTTCGCGGTCCGTGAGTTCCTGTGGAAGCCGGAGGACCCGGAGGCATCCGCGGTCGCGCTGGTGCCCGCCAAGACGCTCCTGGACACCGCCAAGTCGCTGACCAGCGGTGACACCGTGACGCTCGCGCTGTCCGGGTCCGGCGCAGGCGAGGGCCTGATCGGTTTCGAGGGTGCGGGCCGGCGTACGACCACACGGCTTCTCGAAGGCGACCTGCCGAAGTACCGGACGCTCTTCCCGACCGAGTTCAACTCGATCGCCGTGATCGAGACGCCCGCGTTCGTCGAGGCCGTCAAGCGTGTCTCCCTCGTCGCCGAGCGGAACACTCCGGTGCGGCTCAGCTTCGAGCAGGGTGTGCTGATCCTGGAGGCCGGGTCGAGCGACGACGCACAGGCTGTGGAGCGGGTGGACGCCAAGCTCGACGGCGACGACATCTCGATCGCCTTCAACCCGACCTTCCTGCTGGACGGTCTCAGTGCGATCGACTCCCCCGTCGCCCAGCTCTCCTTCACGACGTCGACCAAGCCCGCACTGCTCAGCGGCCGGCCTGCTCTCGATGCCGAGGCGGACGACGCCTACAAGTACCTGATCATGCCTGTGCGGCTGTCGGGCTGAGCCGGTTCGAGGCCGTACGTCTGAGCGGCTTACCCCGCAGGTGTGTACCCGTGTCCCGGCGTACGCTCGGACGCGGGTACGAAACGCCACCACGTCACTAAGGATCTTCTGATGGAGCTCGGTCTCGTCGGCCTCGGCAAGATGGGCGGGAACATGCGCGAGCGCATCCGCCGCGCTGGTCACACCGTCATCGGTTACGACCGCAACCCGGACGTAGCCGATGTCCACAGCCTGGAAGAGCTTGTGGGCAAGCTCAAGGGCCCCCGCGTCGTGTGGGTCATGGTTCCGGCAGGTGCCGCGACCCAGTCCACAGTCGACGAGCTGGCCGACCTGCTCTCCCCGGGCGATGTTGTGGTGGACGGCGGCAACTCGCGCTGGACGGACGACGAGAAGCACGCGGTCGAGCTGGGCATCAAGGGCATCGGCTTCGTCGACTGCGGTGTCTCCGGTGGCGTCTGGGGCCTGGAGAACGGCTACGCGCTGATGTACGGCGGCGACGCCGAGAACGTCGCGAAGGTCCAGCCGGTCTTCGACGCGCTCAAGCCCGAAGGGGAGTTCGGCTCGGTCCACGCGGGCAAGGTCGGCGCCGGCCACTTCGCCAAGATGGTCCACAACGGCATCGAGTACGCCATGATGCAGGCGTACGCCGAGGGCTGGGAGCTCCTGGAGAAGGTCGACTCCGTCACCGACGTGCGCGAGGTCTTCCGCTCCTGGCAGGAGGGCACGGTCATCCGTTCCTGGCTGCTCGACCTCGCGGTCAACGCACTGGACGACGACGAGCACCTCGACCAGCTCCGTGGTTTCGCCGCTGATTCGGGCGAAGGACGCTGGACGGTCGAGGCCGCGATCGACAACGCGGTGCCGCTGCCCGCGATCACCGCGTCGCTCTTCGCCCGCTTCGCCTCGCGCCAGGACGACTCTCCGCAGATGAAGATGATCGCCGCACTGCGTAACCAGTTCGGTGGCCACGCGGTCGAGAACAAGAAGTAAGCCAGCAGCAGGGAAGGTCGGCGCACGGTCATGCACGTCACGCATCTGTCGCTGGCCGACTTCCGCTCGTACGCCCGGGTCGAGGTGCCTCTCGATCCGGGCGTCACTGCGTTCGTGGGTGCCAACGGCCAGGGCAAGACGAACCTCGTCGAGGCGGTCGGCTATCTGGCTACGCTCGGCAGCCACCGGGTCTCCTCCGATGCGCCGCTGGTGCGGATGGGGGCCGACCGCGCGGTGATCCGGGCTGCGGTGACCCAGGGCGAGCGGTCTCAGCTGGTCGAGCTGGAACTCAACCCGGGACGGGCCAACAGGGCCCGGATCAACCGGTCTTCGCAAGTCAGGCCGCGCGATGTCCTGGGGATCGTCCGGACTGTGCTCTTCGCGCCCGAGGATCTGGCCCTGATCAAGGGCGATCCGGGTGAGCGCCGCCGGTTCCTGGATGAACTGATCACGGCGCGTTCGCCGCGGATGGCCGGTGTGCGCTCCGACTACGAGCGGGTGCTGAAACAGCGCAACACGCTGCTGAAGTCCGCGGCGATGGCCCGCAGACACGGCGGCAAGTCCATGGACATGTCCACACTCGACGTCTGGGACCAGCATCTGGGGCGGGTGGGCGCCGAGTTGCTGGCGCAGCGGCTGGACCTGATCGCCACGTTGCAGCCGCTGGCCGACAAGGCGTACGAGCAGGTGGCGCCCGGTGGCGGGCCGGTTGTGCTGGAGTACCGGAGCTCGCTGGGTGAGGGGATCGAGGCAGCTCAGTCGAAGGACGAGCTGTACGAGCAGTTGATCGCCGCGCTGGTGGGGGTCCGTAAGCAGGAGATCGAGCGCGGGGTGACCCTGGTCGGTCCGCACCGTGACGACCTGGTGCTGAAGCTCGGCAGGCTGCCGGCCAAGGGGTACGCGAGCCACGGTGAGTCCTGGTCGTATGCGCTGGCGCTGCGGCTGGCCTCGTACGACTTGCTGCGGACCGAGGGCAATGAGCCGGTGCTGGTGCTCGACGATGTCTTCGCGGAGCTGGACGTACGGCGCAGGGAGAGACTTGCCGAGCTGGTGGCGCCGGGGGAACAGGTGCTGGTGACGGCTGCGGTGGACGACGATGTGCCGGGTGTCCTGGCGGGTGTGCGGTTCGCGGTCTCGGACGGGGCGGTGGACCGGGTATGAGCGGATCCTCCCTTCCGGGCGAGGACGGCGGGGAACCGCGCGGTTCCGGCTCCGCCCTTCCACCCGGACCTGAGGTGGCGAAGGTTCCGGAGTCCTCGGGGATCGACCTGGCACGGGTCGCGTTGCGGGCGGCCAAGGAGCAGGCGAAGGCGCGGGGGGCGGCCGCGCAGCAGAAGAAGCAGGCGAAGCGCGGTGGACTGCGCTCGGGCGCGCGGGCCGACGGGCGCGACCCTCTGCCGCTGGGCGCCGCCATCAACCGGCTGATCACTGAGCGTGGCTGGGAGACACCGGCCGCGGTGGGCGGGGTGATGGGCCGCTGGCCGCAGATCGTGGGCGAGGACCTCGCGAACCACTGTGTCCCCCAGCGCTACGACGAGGATGCCCGGGTGCTGACCGTGCAGTGCGATTCGACTGCCTGGGCGACGCAGCTGAGGCTGCTGGCGCCGCAACTGGTGGCCCGGCTGAACGCGGATCTGGGCCATGGCACGGTGAAGCTGCTGAAGGTTCTTGGCCCGGGCGGGCCGCCACGGCGGTTCGGACCACTGCGGGCACCAGGGAGCAAGGGCCCGGGCGATACGTACGGCTGAGGCCGGCGATGCCTGCCCCTGGTGTCGTTTCCGCACGGGCGGCCTCTGTGATCTCGTCCGAAATGTGTGCTGTTTCACGTGAAACAGCACACAGTGGGACTGTGCAGGATGGAGCGCTACTCGGAGGGTGTCCCTCACCGTAGCGGGAGGTTGACAGCCCGAGGCGCTGAAAGCCCGTGTGAGCCTCTTGGAGCCCCTTCCTTGATATGGGGAGTCGTTCGGCGCCGGTTCAGGGCGGCACATGTGGACTCAGGTACCGGCAAACCCCCATTGATGTCTGCGCTACCGGTAGACTGAGAGACAATCCCGCCACTCGCGGAACATGTCGAACGACGCAGCCGCTCCTGCCTGCCCTGGAGAGGCCTGTGCTGTGCCAGAAAGGGCGCTTCGTGGCCGATTCCGGCAACCCCAATGAGATCCCCCCGTCCACTGTCGGTGAGCACGGCGAGGTAACCGCCTCGTACGACGCCAGCGCGATCACTGTCCTTGAGGGGCTGGACGCGGTCCGCAAGCGGCCCGGCATGTACATCGGCTCGACCGGTGAGCGCGGACTCCATCATCTGGTGTACGAGGTCGTCGACAACTCGGTCGACGAGGCCCTGGCCGGGCACGCGGACACCATTGATGTCACGATCCTCGCCGATGGCGGGGTACGCGTGGTCGACAACGGCCGCGGTATCCCGGTCGACATCGTGCCCTCGGAGAACAAGCCGGCCGTCGAGGTCGTCCTGACCGTGCTGCACGCCGGTGGCAAGTTCGGCGGCGGCGGTTATGCCGTCTCCGGTGGTCTGCACGGTGTGGGTGTGTCCGTCGTCAACGCCCTCTCCGCCAAGGTCGCGGTGGATGTCAAGCGTGACGGCTACCGCTGGACGCAGGACTACAAGCTCGGTGTCCCGACGGCGCCGCTGGCCCGTAACGGGGCAACCGAGGAGAGCGGCACCACCGTCACCTTCTGGGCCGACGGGGACATCTTCGAGACGACCGACTACTCCTTCGAGACGCTGTCGAGGCGTTTCCAGGAGATGGCGTTCCTCAACAAGGGCCTCACCCTGACGCTGACCGACGAGCGCGAGTCGGCGAAGGCCACCGCGGGCGCGGACACGGTGGGCGAGGTCGCGGAGGAAGAGCAGGTCCGCACCGTCACGTACCACTACGAGGGCGGCATCGTCGACTTCGTGAAGTACCTCAACTCGCGCAAGGGTGAGCTCATCCACCCGACCGTGATCGACGTCGAGGCCGAGGACAAGGAGCGCCTCCTCTCGGCCGAGATCGCGATGCAGTGGAACTCGCAGTACAGCGAGGGCGTGTACTCCTTCGCGAACACGATCCACACGCATGAGGGCGGCACCCACGAGGAGGGCTTCCGGGCCGCTCTGACGGGCCTGGTCAACCGGTACGCGCGCGAGAAGAAGCTGCTGCGCGAGAAGGACGACAACCTCTCCGGTGAGGACATCCGCGAGGGTCTGACGGCGATCATCTCGGTGAAGCTGGGCGAGCCGCAGTTCGAGGGCCAGACGAAGACCAAGCTGGGCAACACGGAGGCGAAGACCTTCGTGCAGAAGGTCGTCTACGAGCACCTCACGGACTGGTTCGACCGGAACCCGAACGAGGCCGTCGACATCATCCGCAAGGCCATCCAGGCGCAGACGGCACGGGTGGCGGCGCGTAAGGCACGTGACCTGACCCGGCGGAAGGGCCTGCTGGAGAGTGCCTCGTTGCCGGGCAAGCTCAGCGACTGCCAGTCGAACGACCCGACGAAGTGCGAGATCTTCATCGTCGAGGGTGACTCCGCCGGTGGTTCGGCGAAGTCCGGGCGTAACCCGATGTACCAGGCGATCCTGCCGATCCGAGGCAAGATCCTGAACGTCGAGAAGGCGCGGATCGACAAGATCCTCCAGAACACCGAGGTCCAGGCCCTGATCTCAGCGTTCGGTACCGGGGTCCACGAGGACTTCGACATCGAGAAGCTCCGCTATCACAAGATCATTCTGATGGCGGACGCCGACGTCGACGGTCAGCACATCAACACGCTGCTTCTGACGTTCCTCTTCCGGTTCATGCGGCCGCTGGTCGAGGCCGGGCACGTGTATCTGTCGCGCCCGCCGCTGTTCAAGATCAAGTGGGGTCGGGACGACTTCGAGTACGCGTACTCGGACACGGAGCGGGACGCTCTGGTCGAGCTCGGCAAGCAGAGCGGCAAGCGCGTCAGGGACGACTCGATCCAGCGCTTCAAGGGTCTCGGTGAGATGAACGCCGAGGAACTGCGCATCACCACGATGGACGTGGACCACCGTGTGCTCGGCCAGGTCACGCTCGACGACGCGGCGCAGGCCGACGATCTGTTCTCGGTGCTGATGGGTGAGGACGTCGAAGCGCGGCGCTCGTTCATTCAGCGCAACGCCAAGGACGTTCGGTTCCTCGACATCTGAGTCGGTCTCGGCTGACCGCACTGAAAGGACTTTGACCAGCAATGGCCGACGAGAATTCCCCTGTGATGCCCGAACAGCCGCCTGCTGTCCCCGGCATCGGTATGCGTGTCGAGCCGGTGGGGCTCGAAACGGAGATGCAGCGTTCGTATCTCGACTACGCGATGTCCGTCATCGTGTCTCGTGCGCTGCCGGACGTGCGGGACGGTCTGAAGCCCGTCCATCGCCGGGTGCTGTACGCGATGTACGACGGCGGCTACCGGCCCGAGAAGGGCTTCTACAAGTGCGCCCGTGTCGTCGGTGACGTCATGGGCACCTACCACCCGCACGGCGACTCCTCGATTTACGACGCCCTGGTCCGGCTGGCCCAGCACTGGTCGATGCGTATGCCGCTGGTGGACTCGAACGGGAACTTCGGCTCTCCCGGCAACGACCCGGCCGCCGCGATGCGGTACACCGAGTGCAAGATGATGCCCCTGTCCATGGAGATGGTCAGGGACATCGACGAGGAGACCGTCGACCTCCAGGACAACTACGACGGCCGTAACCAGGAGCCGGTGGTTCTCCCGGCCAGGTTCCCGAACCTGCTGGTCAACGGCTCCGCCGGCATCGCGGTCGGCATGGCCACCAACATTCCTCCGCACAACCTGCGCGAGGTGGCGGCCGGAGCCCAGTGGTATCTGGAGAACCCGGAGGCCTCGCACGAGGATCTTCTGGACGCCCTGCTGGAGCGCATCAAGGGCCCGGACTTCCCGACCGGCGCACTGGTTGTGGGGCGCAAGGGCATCGAGGAGGCGTACCGCACCGGGCGCGGCTCCATCACGATGCGTGCTGTGGTCGCGGTCGAGGAGATCCAGAACCGCCAGTGCCTGGTGGTCACGGAGCTTCCGTACCAGACCAACCCCGACAACCTCGCGCAGAAGATCGCCGACCTGGTGAAGGACGGCAAGGTCGGCGGGATCGCCGACGTGCGGGACGAGACCTCGTCGCGCACGGGGCAGCGACTTGTCGTCGTGCTGAAGCGTGACGCGGTTGCCAAGGTCGTGCTGAACAACCTCTACAAGCACACCGATCTCCAGTCGAACTTCAGCGCCAACATGCTGGCGCTGGTCGACGGTGTACCGCGCACCCTGTCGATCGACGCGTTCATCCGGCACTGGGTGACGCACCAGATCGAGGTCATCGTCCGGCGCACCAAGTTCCGGTTGCGCAAGGCCGAGGAGCGCGCCCACATTCTGCGTGGTCTGCTCAAGGCGCTGGACGCGATCGACGAGGTCATCGCGCTGATCCGGCGCAGCCAGACGGTCGATGTCGCGCGCGAGGGCCTGATGGGCCTGCTGGAGATCGACGAGATTCAGGCGAACGCGATCCTGGAGATGCAGCTGCGCCGACTGGCCGCGCTGGAGCACCAGAAGATCACGGCCGAGTTCAACGAGCTCCAGGCGAAGATCAACGAGTACAACGCGATCCTGGTCTCGCCCGAGCGCCAGCGGCAGATCGTCAGCGAGGAGCTGGCGGTCATCGTCGACAAGTTCGGCGACGACCGGCGCTCGAAACTCGTGCCCTTCGACGGTGACATGTCCATCGAGGACCTGATCGCCGAGGAGGACATTGTCGTCACCATCACGAACGGTGGTTACGTCAAGCGCACCAAGACCGAGGACTACCGCTCGCAGAAGCGCGGCGGTAAGGGCGTGCGGGGCACCAAGCTGAAGCAGGACGACATCGTCGACCACTTCTTCGTCTCCACGACCCACCACTGGCTGCTGTTCTTCACGAACAAGGGCCGGGTGTACCGGGCTAAGGCCTACGAACTCCCGGACGCGGGCCGCGACGCGCGCGGCCAGCACGTCGCCAACCTGCTGGCGTTCCAGCCGGACGAGCAGATCGCACAGATCCTGGCGATCCGTGACTACGACGCGGCGCCGTATCTGATCCTCGCCACCAAGGGTGGCCTGGTGAAGAAGACACCGCTCAAGGACTATGACTCGCCTCGTTCGGGCGGCGTCATCGCGATCAACCTGCGGGAGACCCCGGACGGCAGCGACGACGAGCTGATCGGCGCCGAGCTGGTGTCGGCCGAGGACGATCTGCTGCTGGTCAGCAGGAAGGCTCAGTCGATCCGGTTCACGGCGACGGACGACGCCCTGCGGCCCATGGGACGCGCGACATCCGGTGTGAAGGGCATGAGTTTCCGCGAGGGCGACGAGCTGCTCTCGATGAATGTCGTCAGGCCGGGTACTTTCGTGTTCACTGCCACTGACGGCGGGTACGCCAAGCGGACCCCCGTCGACGAGTACCGCGTCCAGGGCCGCGGCGGTCTGGGTATCAAGGCTGCCAAGATCGTGGAGGACCGGGGCTCGCTGGTCGGCGCGCTGGTGGTCGAGAGTACGGATGAAATCCTCGCCATCACGCTCGGCGGTGGTGTGATTCGTACGCGAGTCAATGAAGTCAGGGAGACGGGCCGTGACACCATGGGCGTCCAACTGATCAACCTGGGCAAGCGCGATGCCGTGGTCGGTATCGCTCGCAATGCCGAGGCCGGCCGAGAGGCCGAAGAGATTGACGCGGTCGACGGCGATGCGGATGCGGTCGACAGTGGTTCGGTCGACGCTGACACGGTCGAAGCGGTAGTCGAAGGCACCGAGCCTTCGGCAGGGGAGCACGAGGAGTAGAACGTGAGTGGAGCCACGGGCGACGGAGCGGCCGCTTCCGGAGCCGGAGCACGCAGTGCCCGTGGCCCTGCCGCGGACTCTCAAGGGGGAACGGTGACGGACACGCGTGGGGCGCAGCCGCAGTACGAGTCGCAGCCGTACCAGCCGCCGCAGGCCTACCCGTCGCCGTCGGCCGGCGGTGCGCAGGGTGGTCAGCGTACGGGCGGCGGCGGTACGCAGGCAGGAGTGCGCCGGCCGCGGACCGGGGCGCGAACGACTCCCCGCACGCGGAAGGCCCGGCTGCGGGTGGCCAAGGCCGATCCGTGGTCGGTGATGAAGGTCAGCTTCCTGCTGTCCATCGCGCTGGGCGTCTGCACCATTGTGGCGGCCGCGGTGCTGTGGATGGTCATGGACGCCATGGGCGTCTTCTCGACAGTGGGCGGGACCATCAGCGAGGCCACCGGCTCAACTGACGGCAGCGGCTTCGATCTTCAGTCGTTCCTCTCGCTGCCGCGGGTGCTGCTGTTCACATCGGTCATCGCGGTGATCGATGTGGTGCTGGCCACAGCACTGGCGACGCTGGGTGCCTTCATCTACAACCTGTCGGCCGGGTTTGTCGGCGGTGTCGAGCTGACCCTCGCCGAGGACGAGTAGAGGCTCAGCTATCGATTTTGGGACTGGCCCTGGAGTGCGCTAATCTTCAGGGGCAGCGCGGGGCTATAGCTCAGTTGGTTAGAGCGCATCCCTGATAAGGATGAGGCCACAGGTTCAAATCCTGTTAGCCCCACCGCGAACGTCGGCCCGGACAGTTTTTCTGTCCGGGCCGACTGCATTACGGGGCCCGATAGTTGGACGGGAACTAGGTCACCGATCGGTATCGGCCGGTGTGTATAGTCGGGCGCCAGAAGTCCCTTACGTCAAGGAAAGACGAGGTCGCGCGGTGAAGAAGCTTCTCCTGGTCGCACTGGCCGCCATTGGCGGGCTCCTCGTGTACCGCCAGATCCAGGCGGATCGCGCCGAGCAGGATCTGTGGACGGAGGCGACTGACTCCGTGCCCGCAGGTTCGGGTGTGTGAGACACAGCGTCTTGAATGCAGGGCCCCGGTCGCTTTTTGCGGCCGGGGCCCTGTGACGTTCGCGCTGTGACTCCGGATTCGGGTTCACCCTCGCAATCAGGGGCGCTGTGCGGGCCGTGTGAGCCGAGGTGGGCCCTCTCTCGGCCTTGTGGCGGCTCCTTGCGGGGCGCGCCGCCAGGTGCCCTTCTCCTGGCTCCTGCGGAGGTGCTGGCCCGGGCTCGGGTGCTGGCTCCTGGCGCTGATGTTTCACGTGGAACATCCTTCGGCCGACGACGGACGGCCGGACGGCCGGACGGGAACGGTAAGGACCATCCAGCTGTGCACGCAGACAACGTGATGACGGACCGGGCAGGATGGGCCGGGACCGCGTTCGTTGCCGCGGTCACTGGTGCGGCCCGCGTGATGCTGGTGATCTCGGGGGTGGTCATTGGGCGGGGCGGCGCCCGGCTGACGGGCGGACAACGGGGGGAATCAGGTGAAGAGGCGGCGCAGCTTGGGCCGGGTCGCGCTGGCCGCAGTGGCGGCGGTGTGCTCGGTGGGGGCTTTTCCGGGGCAGGCGGCGGCTGTGGGTGAGCCCGGGCCGTACGCCTTCGACCACCATGCGACGACGGTGGCGGGGGCTGTGGCCAGCACCGATGCGAAGCAGCTCAAGGCAGGTTCGACCTACCGCTCCTCGATCGAACCGGGCGGCCAGCTCTACTACCAGGTCGAGCTGGACGCTGCCTCCGACGCCTATGTCTCCGCCGTGGCCGTACCCAGGCGCGGGCCGCAAGAGAAGGTCGACTACGCCGACGGCATCAAGGTGTCCCTCCAGGACCTCAAGGGGAACTCCTGCGGGAATGACAACGATGCGGTGTTCGGCTCCGCCGGCTACCCGCGGCCGATCGCGGCTCATGCCACACGCACAGTCAAGAAGGACGGCATCTTCTGCCAGTCGGCAGGGCCGTACTACGTGCTGATCGAGAGGACCACCAAGGCCACCTCCGCCCAGGACGAGTGGGGGCTGGAGATCCGCGTCGATTCGGAGCCCGGACTGAAGTCCGGCTCGGCGGGCCCGACGGAGGCACCGTCCAGCTGGCCGTCCGCATCGCCCGCTCCGCCGGCGGGCACGGCACAGCGGGCCGAGGGTGGTACAGGGTTCAATGATGCTGCCGCGCTGAAGCCCGGTGTGTGGGACGACCGGATCAAGCCCGGTCAGACCCGTTTCTACCGGGTGCCGGTCGGCTGGGGTCAGCAGCTCTTCGCCAGCGCCGATCTCGGTAGCTCCACCGGCAGCGGCTTCGTCGCCAGCGCCCTGAACGTGCAGTTGTACAACCCGGTCCGGTCCGCGGTCTCCACGGGCTACACGCTGTACGACGGGAAGCCGAAGTCGGCAGCACCGGACCCGCTGCCACCGGTGGCGTACCGGAACCGGTACAGCGTGCGTGACGAGGTCAGCGGGGCACGGATGGCCGGTGACTACTATTTCGCGGTCACCCTCAGCCCGGACGTCGCGAAGAGTTTCGGGGAGAAGGAGTACGGGCTGACGCTGAGGATGAGCGTCAAGGGCACGGAGGGGCCGCCACCGGCGTACGCGGGCGCGGTGCCCCACTACGGAACATCGGCCGGTGAGAGCGCGGGCCACGGCGCCATGAGGCTGGTGGGGATCGCCGGGATCAGTGCGGGCACGGTGCTGGTACTGGGACTCGGCGTGTGGTCGCTGCTCGCGAGGCGGCGCGCGGGAACGGTGCCGGTCCAGCAGCCGGGACGGCAGTCCCCGCCGCAGTACGGGCCGCCTTCCGCCTGGTAATTCGACAATGCGGTGCCTGCGGTGCTGCGGGCGGCAGTGGGTCCCGGGGCCGGTCCCCTCGGCTCCGGGTCAGCTCTGTGTCAGCGCCCAGATGCCCACGGCGAAGCAGATCAGCGCGATCACCAGGACCGGGACCGTCACCTTGGGGGGCGGTCCCGGACGTGTGCGAGGGACCGGCACCGACTGGGTGGGAACCTGCGAGGGCCGAGCGGTGTACCTATCAGTGTGGGGTTGTTCGTGCAGGGCCCGACCAGGGAGGGGGGAGGTCGTATGCGGGACCGCGGGGTGGGCTGCGGGCGGCGGTGCCGGTGCTGGGGCGGCTGCCGATCCGGGAGGTGGGGCCAGGTGGAAGCTGCCTGTTTCGGACATCGCAGGGTGCTGTGGCTGCTGCTGGTGGGGTACGGGCTGCTGTTCGGTCGGGGGGTGGGCCGGTATCCCTTGCTGCGTTGGCGTCTGCCGTACGGGGGACTGGGGCGCGGTTCCGGGCTGCGGCCCGGGTGCTTGCTGAGCCCCGAGCCGGTGAGACGAGCTGTTCTGTTCCCGGACAGGGCCTTCGGGGCCGAATCCGCTGGGCAGTGGGCCGATCTGGTCGGAGACCTCGACGGGCTCCTCGCCGGGGCGTGGTTCGGCCAGCAGTTCCGCTGCCGTGGCCAGCGCCTTGCGGGTGCCGTTCGCCGTACGGAACCGCGCCTGGGGGTCCGGCTGAAGCAGTCCGGCGAGCACCTGCCACAGCGGCTCGGGGATGCCCTGGGGTGCGCCGGGCGTGCCGTGGGCCGCGAAGTACTCCACGAGGGCTCTGGAGTCGGGCCGGGCGCCCTGGAGCAGATAGAGCGCGACCAGGCCGACCGCGAACAGGTCGGCTGTGAAGTCCGGTTCGGCACCCAGCATCTGCTCCGGTGCGAAGTAGCCGGGCGTCCCCACCACATAGTTGTTCTCGGTGAGGCGGGGCTCGCCCTTGCGCATCGAGATGCCGAAGTCGGACAGCCGCAGATGCGGCCGTCCGGCCCCGGTGGCTTCCATCAGGATGTTCGCCGGCTTGATGTCGCGGTGTACGACGCCTTCCGCGTGGACGGCGGCAAGCCCGGCCAGCAGTTGATCGAGCAGCGTACAGACAAACCGTGGTGGCAGCGGGCCGTAGTCACTGATGACTTGGACGAGCGAACCTCCGCTCACGAGTTCCATGGTGAACAACACCTGGTCGTCGTCCGCGGCCCAGCTGGCGGGGGCGAGCACATGAGGGTGGTCTATGCGCAGTGCCTGTTCGCGCACGAAGCGCAGCAGGGTGTGTGCATCGCTCTGCTGGAGCACCTTGGCCGCCACATAACGACGCCTGCGGTGGTCCCACGCACGCCAGACCGCTCCGACGCCCCCGCGCCCGATCGGGTCGACCAGTTCGTACCGCCCGGCGAAGACCTCACCCATGCGCTGTACCCATGCTCTGCACCCGCCCCCCTGTCAGCTGCGCCTCAGCCAGCCGCGCTGAGCAAGCCGCGTCCAGTCGGCCGCGCGCAGTCAGCCGCGCGCAGTCGGCCGGGGCTCAGTCAGCCGCGCCCCGGCTTCAGCTCTGGTGTGCCTCGTAGTGCGAGACCGCTTCCGCGGTGCGCCCGGCGCCGTACACCCTGAGGAACTCTGCCAGTTCGGGGTGGGTCGGGGCGAGGGCGTTCGCCGCGTCGATGATGTCGCCGGCAGCCGATACGGAGCGCAGCAGAGACTGGATCTCACGGACCACCCGGCGCACGGTCGGCGCGCCCGTGGTGGATGTGGTCTGACCCGTGGTGGAGAGGACGGAGCCGCCCTGGGACTTCTTGATCTCTTCCATCCGATCCGTTGCCTCGCCCGCGCTGACGCTCCCGTCGGCGACCAGGCCCGAAAGCTCCTGAAGTGCCTGGACCCGCTGGACCACGGCCGGGTTTCCGATCTTGGCGCGCTGGCCGCTCATCAGCTGGGAGAGCATGGGCGCGGACAGCCCGAGCACTGCCGCGAGACGGGCTTGATTGAGGCCCAGGTCATCGATGAGGCGACGGAAGAGCGCCCCCAGCGGCTCCCCGTACCAACTGCGCTGGAGCTCTCTCGCTCTCGCGGTTGCCTCTTGTTGTGCTGCGTCCATTGCGTCTCCCCATCGCTTCCCCAGGCGGCGGCTTCGCTGCCGCGAACCTCCTGGTGCATCCTACGGAGAGTGGTCACTGACCGGGAGTCCCAATCCTTTTGTGAGATCACCCCTGTGACCCGGTACTCTTGTTCTCGCACCAACCCGTTACGGGGCCTTAGCTCAGTTGGTAGAGCGCTGTCTTTGCATGGCAGATGTCAGGGGTTCGACTCCCCTAGGCTCCACATCCTGAAAGCCCCTCTGACCTGCGAAACTGCTGGTCAGAGGGGCTTTGCTTGTTGGTGTGGCCGGTGCGGTGTTGCCGTTGATACGGGCGTTGCGGTGGTCGTCGGCGTCCGGACGTACGGCTACGGCTCAGCCCTTTCGTCGGGCTCCGTCGGGCCAGACGACGTCCACCGGGATTCCCCTCGCCCGTGCCGCGAGGACCACGTCGGCGGTGCCGCCGCCCTTGCCGCTCGGGGGTTCGCCGTTCCAGACGGCTACGAGGCGGTCGGCGCGTTCCAGGAGCAGTGCGTTGGCGGCGGCGTAGGCCGCTCGGCCGGCGGAATCCACGGGGATGACGACAACGTCGTCGGACGCGTCCACGAGGCGGTCGAAGAGGGCGGCATGGCCGGGACGGACGGTTTTCCGGCGGTAGTCCCTGGAGGGGATGACGACGGTCAACCGGCCGCCGGTGGCCAGTACGGCCTCGGCGAACAGGGCGTCGGAGCCCTCCGCGATGCAGGAGACCCCGATGAGTGGGCCGTCCGCGGTGTAGGAGTGGAGCAGTTCCTTCAGAGCGGTACGGACCAGGGGCACGGTGTCCTCGGTCAGGTCCATGTGCCCGGTCACCGCGATCACCGTTACTGCCACAGCTTCACTCCCGTACGTCTAACCGTGCCGAGCCGTGCCGTGCCCGTGTCCGTACGCCTACCCGTCCCCGTGTATTCGACAGCAGGCGGCGGGTCCTGTCCCGGACGGCCCCCGGCCCCCCGGCCCTCCAGCGCGGCCACCCCGTCCGGTAAGCCGCTCGGCCGCGGCCGCGTCACGGTGGCAGCGGCCAGGGGTAGCGTGCCGGGAAGCTGTGGCCCGCGAGTTCCTGTTCGGTTGTGCGGAGGGCGGCGGTGAGCGCTCCATGGAAGAAGCGCGCGGAGCCTTTCCGGCCCAGTTTGCGCTTGACGTACCACCAGCGCAGCACCGGAGTCTCCCCCGGGCGCGTCCGGCAGTACTTCACCACCTGGGTCCGCTCGTGGAGCGTCAGCTCCAACTGGTGGACGAGGAGGGTGCTGACGTCGTCGACGGAGCCCGCGAAACCTTCCAGAGCAGCCGTGATCACGCAGGCGTCAAGGAATGCCCGCGGGTACTCCGCCCTGTACACCTGGGCCGGTGGCAGGACCAGTACCAGCCGCGTCTGGAGCCCGTGCTGGGTGATCTGGTCGATCTCCCATTTCAGGGCATCGCGGATCCCCTGTCCCGGCGGCAGGATCAGGACGATGGAATGGGCGCGGCGGATCAGGGTCCGGACGGCCCCCTGCCACTGGTCGTGGGGCGAGCGCATCCAGACCGGCCCCGGTGGCGCGAGCCTGCGGTCCTGGTCGACCAGCGCGTAGGTCTTCAGCCCGAGAGCCTTCCGGGCGCTTCGGGCGATCGCCTGTTCCATGGTGGAGGCGCCGAACCAGGCGTGGGACAGGGCGACTTCGCCGTCACTGCCGAACGGCCGCAGGATCAGGCAGTACTCCTCCTGGGACCCGACCAGCGGGCCGAGTACCTCCTGATACATCCGCGTCCGCGTGGTCCGCCGGTAGCGCCCCCAGGTGAGGGCGATGGGAAGGGCGATCACAGCGACGTAGACCAGGGGCCGCACGAACGTCAGCGGATCGAAGTAGCCGCCGTACTGCCGGTGCAGGGACAGCAGTTTCAGACCGAGGGCCATGAGGACGCCGACACCCAGGAGGATGACCACCCCGCCACCGCGCACGCCGCGCCATAACTTGTGCCCCCGCATGGAGACGAACGTAGTGCACTCGCGCGACTACAGTCCATGAACATGTCACATCGCGATACCGGCCACGAAGGCCATGAGGTAGGAGACCGCGAAGATGACCGGCACCCACTGCTCGACATGCGTCAGCGGCAGATATCTGCGCCAGTCCAGCCCCTGGCCCAGCGCTCCCCACTCAGCCCGGGAGTAGGCGAAAGCCGGCAGCCTCGCTTCCAGAGCGCCGATCACCTCGTACTTGGCTGTGTTGAGCTGGCGGTACGAGCGCACCATCATCCACCACGCCGCGCACTGCGCGAACAGGATCAGCAGCCCCGACGTCAGTATCCAGACGGAGGTGCCGGTCAGTGCGTGGCCCGAGAGCGCGGCCACCACGGCCACGACGGCACTGTTGAGTGACAGGAAGAAGGTGTTGGTGAGGTTGCGCCGGGCGCTGACGCGGTCTGCCATCTCCACGCAGAGTTTGTACTGTTCGAGTATCGCCAGCTGATACCGGTCCCCTGACCTGGAGTAGTGAGAGGCGTCGATGTCGGTGTTCCACAGTGCATCCCCGATGTCACTCATGCCTTCAGCATGACGAAGGCGTGTGTCCCTTGTCAGCGGTTCCTTGTCACCGGCCACCTGCTCCGGCGCGCTGCTTTGGCACGCTGCTCCGGCACGCTGACGGGATGACGGCGGACGACGGTACCGGCCGCGCAGGGGCAGGAGCCGAAGAGGCCGCCCAGGAAGCACAGTTACGGGTCATCGGGCCCCGGATGTCGTGGCTGCTGGGCGGTGTGGCCGTGCTGGCGAGCGCACCGTTGCGGCTGTCGCTCTTGGCCTTCCGTCTCGCCCGGCATCTGCACAACCGCCTTATGCAGCACGGTGAATGGTGAATGGGCAGTCGCGGTGCTCGTCGCCTCCTTCCTGCTGCCTGTCCCGATGTACTAGCTCGCCGCCGCGGTACGCCGCGCCGGGCGCCGCCGAGTGGCCCGCCCCCGCGGACACGGAGCCGCCCGGCCGCCCGTATGTGCTCTACCTGCGGGGGTTCACCGAGGACCCCGTCCGGGCCAGGCTCGCACCCGCGGTACGTACGGTGCTCGGTGACCCGGGCCGCCCCCCCCTCAGTGAGGAGGAGCAACTCGCCAGAGCCGTCCGTTTCATCGGCCCGCTCATCGCCTTCGGCCGTCCAGGCGCCCGGCTGCACCACGCGGGTGCGTGGCGCGCCACCATGCCCGCGGACGACTGGCACGGTCCGGTCCTGCGGCTGATGGGGGAGGCGACGCTGCTCCTGATGTCGACCGGCGGTGGCGGGGCCGGGCTGCGCCGGGAACTGGAGCAGGCACTGACCCGGGTCCCACGGCAGCGGCTCCTCCTGCTGATCCCGCACGGTGCGGAGTCCTACGCGCAGCTTTCGACGGAACTGCTGCGCGAGGGATGGCTCACCGCGCCGCTGCCCGGGTATCCGCCGCTGTCCGAGCGCCGGGCGCGGGTCCTTCCGTACCGTGGCGCGGTCGGGTTCGGCGCGGACGGCGCCGCCCGCTTCGTCCGGTTCGATCCCCGGGGCTGCGGCTTTCGACTGCTCGCCCGGCGGGAACTCCACCCGGAGCATGGACAGCACCTGCGGCACCATGAGGGCGGCGGAGGCGCCCTGTGCGATGCGGGCGGCGATCAGCATCTCCGGATCGACGGCGAGGCCGGTCAGCGCCGAGGTGATGGTGAAGGCGAGCAGCCCGAGCTGGAAGACGCGGAGCCGGCCGAACCGGTCGCCCAGGCGGGATGCGGTGATCATGCCGGAGGCGAAGGCGAACACATAGCCGGCGATCGACCACTCCAACTGGGTGCTCGACGCGTGCAGTTCGCGCCGCAGGGAGGGTAACGCCACATTGATGACGGTGGTGTCGACCAGGTCCATGAAGGTCGCGGACAGCGTGACGACGAACGCCGCCCACCGCCTCGGGTTGAACCCGTCGGTGGCGCTGGGGGGAGGCCGAGGCTGATGACATGGGTCATCCCCTTCGTGAACGGCCCGAGGCACACGTGTCGGGTCTCGTGGACGAGCCAAGAGAAGGTTTGCTTTGAAAGCAAAGCCATGAGGAGGTTGGCGCGGATGTCAACGGAGCACGAGCCGGAGACGTCACAGGCGACCGGCCTGACCAGGGACGACGCGATCAGGGCGATGCTCGTGCTGATGCCCCGGGTGGCCCAGCGGATCAAGCGCACCACCGTTCCGGAGCAGCTCCGGTCGATGAATCCGGCCCCCCGGCACCTCTCGCTCCTGTCCCACCTCGTCTTCGACGGGCCGGCCCTCGTCAGTGAACTCGCCGCGCGTCTTGAGGTCGCCCCGACGACGGTGAGCCTGATGGTCGCCGACCTCAGCCGCCAGGGAGTCGTGGAGCGGAACTCCGACCCCGCCGACCGCAGGCGCACGGTCGTCGCCATCACGGAGGACCCGGCGACCCGCGACGCGATCAACGGCTGGCTGGCCCGGGGCGCCGGGGCCTGGGAGAAGGCACTCGAACCGCTGACCCCACAGGAGCGCGCGATGTTCGTACGCACCATGGAGGCGTACGAGAAGGGCGCCTCCACGCTGCCCGACTGACCGGCGGGAGCACTGCGGAGCCGCCTCTCAGCACCGGCCTGCTCAGCATGGAAGGGCGCCAGGAGAGCTGAGTCTCCTGACGCCCTTCGCGTCTGCCGGCCCGATGACGGCGCCGCCCGGCGGATCGGTCCCGCGGACCAGTCCGCCGGATCAGTCCACGGGATCAGCCCCGGGGATCGTCACGCTCCTGGTCTGCCTCTTCGGCCTCGGCCTGCTTGGCCTTGACCTCGGGGTCCAGTGCGTCGGGGCTGCCGTCGACCGAGGTGAGCGGCGGCCGCCGGTCCCCGACCTCGGTGGGCGCGGGCGGCTCGACCAGCCAGTCGGGGTTCGCCTGCTTGTCCCACCACTTCCAGGCTGCGAACGCGCCTCCGGCGACGACGCCGAGCACGATGACGCCCTTGGCCAGCCGGCTCGCCTTCGCGCACCGCTGCTGCTTTCTGACCAGCTTCTGGATCTGCTTCGCCGAGACCTGACCGCGCAGCGCCGCCACGGCGGCCGCACTGCGGGCCGCGGCCTCCTCGCGGACGGGCTGGGCCGCTGCCACGGCCTGTTCCACCCTCGGTGCGAGCTGGCACTGCGCCTGCCGGGCCGCCTTGGCCGCACGCTGCGCCGCCGCGTCGACCTTCGGCGGTACATGAGTGAGGGCCTGGTCGACGTGGGGTGCGAGCCGCGCGTCGTACTGAGTGCGGGCCTGCTGCGCTGCCAGCGAGACCTTCGGGGCCAGCCGTACACGAGCTTCGTTGGCGTAATGCGTGGCCTGTTCCTTGGCCGTTCCGGCGTAGGGCGCCACCACTTCCGCGGCGTGCAGCACGTTCTCCTTCGCCGTACCGGTCGCGGCGCGCACGCTGTCCATGCGGGTCACGGGTTCCTCCTCATCGGTGGCGTTCTGTCATTCGCCTGTCCACCCTTTTCGAAATCATGCCTGTCCGGGACCTTCGCGGCACGCGAGATCAGGCATCCGGGTCAGGAAAGGCGTAATCCGTCATTGTGGTGCAAGGGGGAGTTCTGCGGCCGACAATGCCATGGTTCGGCCCGGTGCGCGCCGGTTCGGCAGTCACCTGAGTGCTTTTCCCCTGCGTGGCGGCTCGGCGCTCCGCGTCCGTGCGAGGATCGGTGAACGTCAGAGAAGACTTACGGAAGGCACACCGTGGCCGAGCAGCTTTACGCCACCCTGAAGACCAACCACGGCGACATCGAGATTCGGCTGCTGCCGAACCACGCGCCGAAGACGGTCAGGAACTTTGTCGAGCTCGCTCAGGGAGAGCGGGAGTGGACCCACCCGGCCACCGGCAAGAAGTCCACGGACCGGCTCTACGACGGCACCGTCTTCCACCGCGTGATCAGTGGCTTCATGATCCAGGGCGGCGACCCGCTGGGCAACGGCACGGGTGGCCCCGGCTACGAGTTCGGTGACGAGTTCCACCCGGACCTGTCCTTCGACAAGCCGTACCTGCTCGCCATGGCCAACGCGGGACCGGGCACCAACGGCTCGCAGTTCTTCATCACGGTGCAGCCGACGACCTGGCTGACGCGTAAGCACAGCATCTTCGGCGAGGTCACCGACGCGGCGAGCCAGAAGGTCATCGACGAGATCATCACCACCCCGACCAACCCGCGCACCGACCGGCCGGTGCAGGACGTCGTCATCGAGACGGTGGTCGTCGAGACCCGCGACGGCGTCGCGACCCGGAAGAGCTGAACCGCGCGGCGGCCGGTGGAGGCCGCCCGATCCCGCGGGCGCGGGAGCGGTGGGAGCAGAGAGCCCGTTGCCTCATCCGGTACGGGAACCACCCGCCCCGTTCGTCCGTATGACGAGCGGGGCGGGTGCAGTGCGTACGCGACCCGTACGAGACGAGGGAACCCGATGGAAGAGTTGCCAGGAGGCCCGGAGCGGCAGTCCGGAGCGGGCGGTCTGCCCCACTGCTACCGCCACCCCGGCGTGGAGACGGGCATCAGCTGTGTCCGCTGCGAGCGGCCGATCTGTCCGCAGTGCATGATCAGCGCCTCCGTCGGCTTCCAGTGCCCGGAGTGCGTACGCGGGTCGGGTACGGGCAGCACCCCGGCCGCGGCGAGTCGCCCGCGCACCGTGGCGGGCGGTGCGGTCACCGCCGACCCGCGCCTGCTCACCAAGATCCTCATCGGGATCAACGTCCTGGTGTTCATCATGCAGGTGGCGAACAACAACAGCTTCGACTCCAGTTTCGAGCTGGTGGGCCAGGCGCAGACCACGCCGTTCGGGCCGCTGGTGGGCGTCGCCCAGGGGCAGTGGTACCGGCTGTTCACCGCGATGTTCATGCACGCCAACTACGCGCACATCGGGTTCAACATGCTGAGCCTCTGGTGGATCGGCGGGCCGCTGGAGGCGGCGCTCGGCCGGGCCCGCTACATCGCGCTGTATCTGCTCTCCGGGCTGGCCGGCAGCGCGCTCACCTATCTCATCGCCTCGCCGACCGAGGCGTCGCTCGGGGCGTCCGGCGCCATCTTCGGGCTGCTGGGTGCCACCGGTGTCCTGATGAAGCGCATGAACTACGACATGCGGCCGCTCCTCGGCCTGCTCGTGGTCAATGTGATCTTCACCTTCACCGGCGGGATCGCCTGGCAGGCGCATCTGGGCGGCTTCGTCGCCGGGATCGTCATCGCGATCGGGATGGTGCACGCCCCGCGCGAGCGGCGGACGCTGCTGCAGTTCGGGACCTGTGCGCTCGTCCTGGTGGCGACCATCGGCATGGTGCTGGCCAGAACCGCGATGCTGACCTGAGGGGCCTGATCCGAACGGCAGGACCCAGTTGTCCACAGCGAGTGGCGGATCTTGTGCATCCTGTGGGGAACAGCAGTGCCCCTTGCCGCTGACCTGGGTTTCCCCAGGAAGGGCAAGGGGCCGACCACTGTTGTGGTATGGCGCCGAGTAGTCACACCGGCGTCAACGCCCGAAAGTTATCCACAGATCTTCTGAGTTTTCCCCGGTTGTGGATAGCGCTGTGGATAACTCAGGGCAGGGCTTGACGGTCACCTGGACATGTGAGAGCCCGCAGGGCTACTTCCACTGGGTCGAGACGCCGAAGCCACCCGCGATGAAGCCGAAGCCGACCACGATGTTCCAGTTCCCGAGCGGCTTGATGGGCATACTGCCGTCCGTGACGTAAAAGACAACGATCCAGGCGAGACCGATCAAGAAGAAGGCCAGCATCACGGGGGCCACCCAGCTGCGATTGGTCAGCTTTATGGCAGTCGCCTGCTTCGTCGCGGGCGGCGGCGTGAAATCGGCCTTCTTGCGGATACGTGACTTCGGCACGAGGGGCTCTCCTGTCGATGCGCTGCGTGACCGCGCAGGGGGAACTGTTGAGGAAGTGCCGGGAGCGCGGGATGCGACGGGGCGCATTGCCTCCCCCGGGCGTCCGTTAGCGTAGTGCTTCCGGGGTTGGGAAGGAGATAAGGGTACGTTGAGCAATTCTGACGACTCTCCCACAGGGGCCGCCCGCCGCCGCGACTGGAGGCCGGTCCGGGTCCTCACCGCCGCCGTTTTCGCGCTCGCCGGACTCATCTTCGTGACCAGCTTCAACACCGCCAAGGGCACCGATATCCGCAGCGATGCGTCGATGCTGAAACTCTCGGACCTCATCCAGGAGCGCAACGGCAAGAACAAGGAACTCGGCGACTCCACCGCCGCCGTCCGCCGCGATGTAGACGCGCTCGCCCAGCGTGACGGAGGCGTCACGAAGAAGGAGGACGCCGGCCTCAAGGCGCTGGAGAAGTCCGCCGGTACGCAGAAGCTCAGCGGCTCCGCCGTCTCGGTCACGCTCGACGACGCCCCGCCGAACACCACCGCGAACCCCGGCTACCCCGAACCGCAGCCCAACGACCTGGTCATCCACCAGCAGGACCTGCAAGCGGTGGTGAACGCCCTGTGGCAGGGCGGTGCCAAGGGCATCAAAGTCATGGACCAGCGGCTGATCACCACCAGCGCGGTGCGCTGCGTGGGCAACACCCTGCTCCTCCAGGGCCGCGTCTACTCGCCCCCGTACAAGGTGACGGCCGTCGGCAACCCCGACAAGCTGAAGAAGGCGCTCACGGCCTCCCCGGCGATCCAGAACTACCTGCAGTACGTGAAGGCGTACGGGCTCGGCTGGAAAGTAGATGACGACCAGGCGGTGACTCTTCCCGGTTACTCGGGCACAGTGGATCTCCATTACGCAGGACCTGTGGGGTAGTTCCAGGGAGGCGGACGGCTGTGACGGTGCGACTGATCGTCAGGAGCTTCAGCGAACTCTGTATCACCGTAGGTGCGTTGATCGTGCTGTTCGTCGCGTATCTGCTGTTCTGGACGGGCGTGAAAGCGGACAACGCCGCGGATCACCAGATCGACGACCTCCACCACCAGTGGGCCCGCAGCGCGGCCGCCACCCCCGGCCCCGCAGCCGGTTCCAGCGCCTCGTCACCGTCGAAACCGAAGCCGGCCGCCACCCCCGCCCCCGTCGCGTACCACGCGGGCAAGGCCTTCGCCGTGATGTACGTCCCGCGCCTCGGCCGGGACTGGAGCAGGCCCGTGCTGCAGAACACAGCCGTCGGGACGCTCCAGCGGGGCCTGGGCCACTACGCGGGGACCGCACGCCTCGGCGCCACGGGAAACTTCGCGGTCGCGGGCCACCGGCGTACGTACGGCGACCCGTTCAAGGACTTCCCGAAGCTCAGGCCCGGCGACGCGGTGGTGCTCACGGACGGGACGACCTGGTTCACGTACCGCATCGACAACAAGCCCTATCTGACCGTGCCGTCCGACACCGGGGTCATCGATCCGGTGCCGGTGAAGTCGGGTTTTCAGGGGGCCGGACGCTATCTGACGCTCACCACGTGCGACCCGGAATGGGGCAGCAGCCACCGGCTCATCGCCTGGGGACATCTCGACTCCACGCAGCCTGTGACGCAGGGCAAGCCGGCCGCTTTGCGCGGGTGACCCACGGGCGCCTGCCACAGCCCTCTACTCTGGTGCCGTACCACGAACGGAAGGGACAGCATGTACGGCTGGATCTGGCGGCATCTGCCGGGCAACGTATGGCTCCGGGCGGTCATCTCGCTCGTGCTCGTGCTCGCTCTCGTCTACCTGCTCTTCCAGTACGTCTTCCCGTGGGCGGAGCCGCTGCTTCCGTTCAATGACGTGACGGTCGACCAGGGGATGGGGGCCGTGCGATGAGTGCCCGCATCCTCGTCGTCGACAACTACGACAGCTTCGTGTTCAACCTGGTCCAGTACCTGTACCAGCTCGGCGCCGAGTGCGAAGTCGTGCGGAACGACGAGGTCACCCTCGCGCACGCGCAGGACGGCTTCGACGGCGTACTGCTCTCCCCCGGGCCCGGAACGCCCGAACACGCCGGTGTCTGCGTGGACATGGTGCGGCACTGCGCCGACACCGGGGTCCCCGTCTTCGGGGTCTGTCTTGGCATGCAGTCGATGGCAGTGGCGTACGGCGGTGTGGTGGACCGGGCGCCCGAGCTGCTGCACGGCAAGACGTCCCCGGTGACGCACGAGGGGGCCGGTGTCTTCGCCGGGCTGCCCTCGCCCTTCACCGCGACCCGCTACCACTCGCTGGCCGCCGAGCCCCGGACGGTGCCGCCCGAGCTCGCCGTCACCGCGTGGACCGCCGACGGCATCATCATGGGCCTGCGCCACCGGGAACTGCCGGTCGAGGGCGTGCAGTTCCACCCCGAGTCGGTGCTCACCGAGCACGGCCATCTGATGCTCGCCAACTGGCTCGTCCAGTGCGGCGACGCGGGCGCGGTCGGACGGTCGGCGGGGCTCGCGCCGGTGGTGGGCAAGGCCGCGGCGTGACGGCACTGCGCCCCGAACAGGACGGCTCGGAGGCGGCGGCACCGGAACCACCGAGAGGGTCAGGGCCCGCGGGGCCGCCTGCCGGACAGCCTGCCGGGGCCACCGGCCCCGGTCGCGCCGACCGGGAGTACGACCCGCTGACGGACCCGCTGCCGACGGGCAGCCACAGTTCGCCGTGGTTCCGGGCGGAGCACTCGGGGGGCACGGCGCCGCAGCCGGCCGTGCAGGATCCGCCGCGGGACTGGTACGGGCGGGAGGCGGTGTACGAGCCCATAGTCACGCCCGCCGTGCCACCGGAGACGGCCACGGCCCGGGAGCCGATCCCCGAGCCGATCACGGGGCCGATCCCCGGGCCGATCGCGGAGCCGATCCCCGGGCCGATCGCGGAGCCGTTCCCGGAACCAGGCCCGGACCCGGAGCGGAGCACGGCCGTTTTTCCCGTCGTACGGGACGACGAGACCGTGGGGCTCCGCATCGCCGAGGCCGCAGCCGCCTCGTCCGCAACCGCTCCGTCCTCACCCGCCTCGTCCGCGCCCACGGACGCGGACCGGGCACCCGCGCCGCTCGGCGGCCGCGCCGAGCGCCGTAAGGCCGCCAGGGGGCGGGGGCGCAAGAGCGCCACGCCCGCCGAACCCGTCATCCCGGCCATCCCCCGCACCCGGATGGAAGCGCGCCTCGCGGCACGTGCCCTCAAGGACAGCCCCGCCGTCATCGCCAGCCGGGCGATCGGTGAGATCTTCATCAGCCTGGGTGTGCTGATGCTGCTGTTCGTCACGTACCAGCTCTGGTGGACGAACGTACGCGCCCACCAGGAGGCCAGCGGTACGGCCCACAGCCTCCAGGACAACTGGGCGAAGGGCGGCAAGAACAGCGCGCCCGGTGCTTTCGAGCCCGGACAGGGGTTCGCGATCATCCACATCCCCAAGCTGGACGTGGTCGTGCCGATCGCGGAGGGCGTCAGCAAGACCAAGGTGCTCGACCGCGGGATGGTCGGCCACTACAGCGAGGGCAAGCTCAAGACGGCGATGCCGTCGGCGAAGACGGGCAACTTCGCGCTGGCGGGCCACCGCAACACCCACGGTGAGCCGTTCCGCTACATCAACAAGCTCAAGGACGGCGACAAGGTCGTCGTGGAGACGCAGGACGACTACTACACGTACGAGGTGACGAGCCGTCTGGCTCAGACGTCTCCGTCGAACGTATCGGTGATCCAGCCGGTGCCGGTGGGGTCCGGCTTTACCCGGCCGGGCCGCTACATCACCCTGACGACGTGCACCCCCGAGTTCACCAGTACGTACCGAATGGTCGTCTGGGGCAAGATGGTTGATGAACGGCCACGGAGCAAGGGGATGCCTGAAGCCCTGACCGCAGGCTGACGGTTACGGACTACAGGGGACAGGTGCGGTGGCATCGACGACCGAGCAGGACGAGCAGACAATCACGCCCCGCGCCCGCCGCGGCCGACGGGGCCCGGTCGCGACCGCGGTCAGCGTATTCGGCGAACTGCTCATCACAGCGGGGCTTGTGCTCGGACTCTTCGTCGTCTACTCGCTGTGGTGGACGAACGTCGTGGCCGACCGGCACGCGGCGAAACAGGGCGACAAGATCCGCGACAACTGGTCGCACCCCAGCACCGGTCCGGGCGCCCTCGACACCAAGGACGGCATCGGCTTCCTGCATGTGCCGTCGATGAAGAACGGCGAGGTCCTGGTCAGGCGGGGCACCAGCACCAGCGTCCTGAACGAGGGCGTCGCCGGCTACTACGTGAAGCCGGTCAAGGCGGGACTCCCGTCCGACAAGACGGGCAACTTCGCGCTGGCCGCGCACCGCGACGGGCACGGCGCGAAGTTCCACAACATCGACAAGGTGAAGACCGGCGATCCGGTCGTCTTCGAGACCAAGGACACCTGGTACGTGTACAAGGTGTTCAAGGAGCTCCGGCAGACGTCGAAGTACAACGTCGACGTGCTCCAGTCGGTGCCCAAGGAGTCGGGAAAGAAGAAGCCGGGCCGCTACATCACGCTGACGACCTGCACCCCCGTCTACACGTCGCGCTACCGGTACATCGTGTGGGGCGAGCTGGAGCGCACGGTGAAGGTCGACGCGAAGCGCACCCCGCCGGCCGAGCTGCGCTGACACCCGGCCGGACCGGCCTCACAACCGGCCACGTACAGACCTGAACCACGGGCGAAGCCCCGGCCCCCCAGGGGCTGGACTCCTCAGGAGTCCTGCCGGGGGCCGGGGCTTCGCCCGTGCCTGGTACTGCGGTGGCTGGTGGCTAGTTCCAGCCGTCGAAGATGCCGCCGTCGCCGCCGTTGCCACCACCGTTGTTGTGACCGCCGCCGCCACCGCCGCCGCCCATCGTCGTGAGCGTGACGGTGGTGCTGCCCGGGTCGGCCTCCTGGGTACCCACCGCGGGGTCGGAGCCGGTGACGATCGCGTTGTCGTCGCCGTTACTGCCGCCCGCGATCTGGATGTTGGTGAAGCCGGCCCCGTTGAGGATCTGCTTCGCCTCGGACAGCTTCTTGCCCCTGATCTCGGGGACCGCCGTCTGCGAAGGCGTCGCCTTGGCCTTGGCGACCGTCAGCGTGATCGTCGCGCCCTTCGCGGCCTCGCCGCCGCCCGGGTCCTGGCTGATCACCGTGCCGACCGGCTGCTCCGACTCCTGGTCGGCGGCCCGGGAGACCTGGAAGCCCGCGTCGGTCAGCTGCTTGGAGGCGTCCTCGAAGGTGCGGCCCTTGACGTCCGGTACCGGGATCTTGGTCGACTTCGCGATCTTGATCGTGACCTCGGAACCCTTCTGGGCCGTGGTGTTGCCCTTCGGGGACTGGTCGAAGACCTTGCCTTCCTCCTGGTTGGACTCGACCTGCTGCGGGTTCACCTTGAAGCCCTTGCCCTCAAGGAGCTGCGTGGCTTCGTCCTCGGTGTCTCCGTTGACGTTGGGCACATCGATCTTGGGGGCGCCGGTGGACACGACGACCGAGATGGTCTCGCCCTGCTGGAGCGTGGCGCCGCCGAACTTCGGGTCCTGGCTGCAGACATCGCCCTTGGCCGCGTTGTCGCAGGGCTTCCGCTGCGCCACGGTCAGCTTCAGCTTCGAGTTGGCGACCGATTCCTTCGCCCTGTCCAGGGACTGGCCGACGAGCTGCGGCACAGCGACCTTGCCGGAGTTGCTGTCGTTGCTGGTGAACAGCGACTTCCCGATGAGGATCGCGCCGACCAGCACCAGGACGCCCGCGACGATGAGCAGGATCGTCGATGTGTTGGACTTCTTCTGGGGGCGGCCCCGCCGCCGGTCGGGGCGGTCGTCGTAGCCACCTTCGTCCGGGGGGACCGGGGGCATCATGGACGTCTGGCCGTCGCCCTGGTCCTGCTGCCGTATGGCGGTGGTGGGCTGCTCCGCGTCGTAACCGCCGTAGCCGGGCATGCCCATCGCCGCGGTCGCGGCGACCGGCTGGCCGTCGAGGCACGCCTCGATGTCGGCGCGCATCTCGTCGGCCGACTGGTAACGGTAGTCGGGGTCCTTGACCAGGGCCTTGAGGACGATGGCGTCCATCTCGGGCGTGATCTCGGCGTCGAAGTTGCTGGGCGACTGCGGCTCTTCGCGTACGTGCTGATAGGCCACCGCGACCGGGGAGTCCCCGATGAACGGCGGCCGGACCGTCAGCAGCTCGTAGAGCAGACAGCCCGTCGAGTACAGGTCGGAGCGGGCGTCGACCTGCTCCCCCTTGGCCTGCTCGGGGGAGAGGTACTGGGCCGTGCCGATCACCGCGGACGTCTGCGTCATCGTCATCCCGGAGTCGCCCATGGCGCGGGCGATGCCGAAGTCCATGACCTTGACCTGGCCGGTGCGCGTCAGCATGACGTTGGCCGGTTTGATGTCACGGTGGACGATGCCGTTGCGGTGCGAGTACTCCAGCGCCTGGAGGATGCCGATGGTCATCTCCAGGGTGCGCTCGGGCAGCAGCTTCCGGCCGGAGTGCAGGAGCTCCCTGAGCGTGGACCCGTCGACGTACTCCATCACGATGTACGGGATGGAGATGTTGTCCACATAGTCCTCGCCGGTGTCGTAGACAGCGACGATCGCGGGGTGGTTGAGCGAGGCGGCCGACTGGGCCTCACGGCGGAACCGGGCCTGGAAGGACGGGTCGCGGGCGAGATCCGCCCGCAGCGTCTTCACGGCGACGGTGCGGCCGAGCCGGGTGTCATGCGCGAGGTAGACCTCGGCCATGCCACCACGGCCGAGCACCGAGCCCAGCTCGTACCGGCCGCCGAGGCGACGCGGCTCTTCCATAGCTAATCCAGCCCTCTCCGTATGTCCCGACCGCACCCTGGGGTGGTCCGGCGGTGTGCTGTTCGCGGATACGCTACCGGCCACGGATGGATGATCAGCCCGCAACCGTCAGCTGATATCGGACCGGTATCGCGCAGGTGCCGTGTGCCTTCCGTCACGGTCGTCACTTCTTGCTGTTGATGACGGCGGACATGACGTCCTTGGCGATCGGAGCGGCGAGACCGCCACCGGAGATGTCCTGGCGGGAGGCGTTGGAGTCCTCGACGACGACGGCCACGGCGACCGGCGAACCCTGGTCGGTCTTGGCGTACGAGATGAACCAGGCGTACGGGTTGCCGCTGTTGTTGATGCCGTTCTGCGCGGTACCGGTCTTACCGCCGACGGTGACACCGGGGATCCGCGCCTTGTCGCCGGTGCCCCTCTCGACCACCGCTTCCATCATCTTCTGGACCATCTGCGCGTGCTCCTTCGTCAGGGGCTCGCTCTGCTTCTCCGGGTCGGTCTTGGCGACGGTGTCCAGGTTGGGAGCGGTGAGACGGTCGACCATGTACGGCTTCATCAGCGTGCCGTCGTTGGCGACCGCGGAAGCGACCATGGCCATCTGCAGCGGAGTTGCCGAGGTGTTGAACTGGCCGATCGAGGAGAGCGCGGTCTGCGCCTTGTCCATGTCCTTGGAGAAGACACTGGCGTTGGAGCGGGTGGGCGTGAACTGCTCGCTGTTGAAGCCGAACTTCTCGGCCTCGGCGCGCATCTTGTCCTCACCGAGGTCGGCGCCGATCTTGCCGAAGACCGTGTTGCAGGACACCCGCAGGGCTTCAACCAGCGTGGCGTTCTTGCAGGGCAGATTGCCCTCGTTGGGCAGGTCCTTGGAGGAGAGCGGCAGTCGCCAGGGCAGCGGGGACCTGGTCGGGGTGTCGACGCTGTCGTACAGGCCGTTCTCCAGGGCGGCCGACGCGGTGACCACCTTGAAGGCGGAGCCGGGCGGATACGTCTGGCGCAGCGCCCGGTTGAGCAGCGGCTCGTTCTTGTCGTTCTTGAGCGCGGTGTAGTTCTTCGAGTCGGTGCTCGTGGAGTTGCCCGCGAACGTCGAGGGGTCGTACGAGGGCGTCGACGCCATGGCGAGGATCGCGCCGGTCTTCGGGTCGAGGGCGGCCACGGCGCCCTTCTTGTCGCCGAGCCCCTTGTACGCGGCCTTCTGGGCGTCGGCGTTCAGCGTGGTGACGACGTTGCCGCCCTGCTTCTTCTCGCCGGTAAACATGGAGAGCGTCCGGTCGAAGAAGAGCCGGTCGTCGTTGCCGGTCAGGATGGAGTCGTTCAGGTTCTCCAGCTGTGTCGCGCCGAAGGCCTGCGAGGCGTACCCGGTGACGGGCGCCCACATGGGGCCGTCCTTCCAGGTGCGCTTGTACTTGTACATGCTGCCCTGGGTCACGGTCGAGCCGGTGACGGCCTTGCCGTCGACGATGATGTCGCCGCGCTCGTGGGCGTAGCGCTCGATCTCGACGCGGCGGTTCTCCTTGCGGGCGTTGAGGCTGTCCGCCTTGATGTACTGGATCCAGTTGTCCCGCAGCAGCAGGGCGAGGACGAGCAGACCGCAGAAGATCGCGATTCGGCGCAGGGGCTTGTTCACGGTCGGACCACCTGGGTCATCTCGGCGTCGGGTGACGGGGCGGGGGCCGGGGCGGGGCGCCGTGCGGTGTCGCTGATCCGGATCAGGATGCCGATCAGGGCCCAGTTGGCCAGTACGGAGGATCCGCCGTACGCGATGAACGGCATGGTCATACCGGTCAGCGGGATGAGGCCCATCACACCGCCGGCTACGACGAAGACCTGGATGGCGAAGGCGCTGGAGAGGCCGACGGCGAGGAGCTTGCCGAACGGGTCACGGGCTGCCAGTGCGGTACGCACGCCACGCTCGACGATCAGACCGTAGAGCAGCAGGACGGCCATCATTCCGGCCAGACCGAACTCTTCGCCGACGGTGGCGAAGATGAAGTCGGAGTTCGCCGCGAAGCCGATGAGGTCGGAGTGACCCTGGCCGAGCCCGGTGCCGAGAGTGCCGCCCGATCCGAAGGCCATCAGGGACTGGGCGACCTGGTCGCTCTGCGCCAGCGTCGCCTTGGAGAAGGGCGCGAGCCAGGCGTCCACACGCTGCTGGACATGGGGTTCGAACGTGGCCACGCCGACCGCGCCCGCGCCGGACATGATCAGTCCGAAGACGATCCAGCTGGTGCGCTCGGTCGCGACGTACAGCATGACGACGAAGAGGCCGAAGAACAGCAACGAGGTCCCGAGGTCCGTCTCGAAGACCAGGATGAGGATCGACATGGCCCAGATGACGAGGATCGGCCCGAGGTCACGGCCGCGCGGCAGGTACAGCCCCATGAAGCGGCGGCTGGCCAGGGCCAGCGCGTCGCGTTTCACCATGAGATAGCCGGAGAAGAAGATCGCGATGACGATCTTGGCGAACTCACCGGGCTGGATGGTGAAGCCTGCGAGGTTGACCCAGATCTTGGCGCCGTTCACCGGGTGGAAGAACACCGGCAGGATCAGCAGAACCAGCGCCACCACCATGGAGATATAGGTGTAGCGCTGAAGGATTCGGTGGTCCTTGAGGAACATCAGGACGACGACGAAGAGCGCGACGCCCATCGCCGAGTAGAGCAACTGCTTCGGTGCGGCGGGGTGGAAGGCGCCGTAGGAGAGCTTCTGGAGCTGGATCAGCCGCGGTGACTGGTCCAGGCGCCAGACGAGAGCCAGCCCGATGCCGTTCAGGAGGGTCGCCACGGGCAGCAGCAGCGGATCGGCGTACGGCGCGAACTTGCGCACCACGATGTGGCCGACGGCCGCGAGCAGCGTGAGGCCCGTTCCGTAGCCGAGGATGCCCGCCGGCAGCGAACCGTTGATCGCGAGGCCGACATTGGCGTACGCGAACACCGAGATGGCGACGGCGAATACCAGCATCATCAGTTCGGTATTGCGACGGCTCGGTGCTTCGATCGCGCCAATGGTGGTCGTGTTGGTGACAACGCTCATGGTGGTGAAAGGCCCCCTACGGCTCTACTGCTGACCGCACAGCGGGACCAGCTTCTGCTCGTCCTCCGAGAGGCTGGGGCCGGGCGTGGGTTTGGCGCTGGGCTTGGGTTTCCCTGTCGTACCGCTCTGGGAGGTCGTACTGCTCTTGGAGGAGGAGAGTGTGCTTGAGGTGCCGGTCGTCTTGCCGGTGTCCGTCTTCGACGGCTTCTTCTCGTCCGCGATCTTGCGGCGCTCCGCGTCCTTCTTGCAGACGTCGGCCTGCTGGGCGAGTTCGCCGATCTTGACCTTCGCCTCGCTGAGGCTGCCTTCGGTGATCGTCGCGTCGACCTGCTTGCGCTGGTACGGCGGGAGGTACTTGAGTTCGATCTCGGGGTGGTCCGTCTCGACCTTCGAGAGCTTGACCCAGGCGAGGTCCTGGCTGATGCCCTGGTAGAGCGCGACGTTCTGGTTGTTGGACCCGACGTAGTACTGGGTCTGGGTCCAGCGGTAACCGCCGTAGAGGCCGCCGCCGATGACGGCGAGGGCGAGCACGATGAACAGCGACCGCTTGATCCACTTGCGGCCGCCGGACGGCTTGGTGAAGTCCTCGTCGCTGTACGCGCCGAACGTGCCTTCGGGGGCCGCGCCGTATCCGTCGCCGCTTCCGGGCGGGCCGAAGCCTCCCGGCGCGGGCGGCGGCACCTGGCGGCCGAGGCCGGACGCCCGGCCCGCCGGGGTCTGCATGGCCCCGCCGTCGTGCTGGGCCGCCTGGTTCTCGGCGACCGCGCCGACCACGACCGGGGTGTCGTTGAGCTGCTCGGCCAGGGAGTCGTTGGAGTCGACGTCGAGGACGTCGGCCACGATGCAGGTGATGTTGTCGGGGCCGCCGCCGCGCAGGGCGAGCTGGATCAGCTCCTGGATCGTCTCCGTGGGGCCCTGGTAGCTGGCGAGCGTCTCTTCCATCGTCTGGTGGGAGACGACGCCGGAGAGCCCGTCGGAACAGATCATGTAGCGGTCGCCTGCCCGTACCTCCCGGATGGAGAGGTCGGGCTCGACGTGTTCACCACTGCCCAGCGCGCGCATCAGCAGGGAGCGCTGCGGGTGGGTGGTGGCTTCCTCCTCGGTGATGCGGCCCTCGTCGACGAGGCGCTGCACCCAGGTGTGGTCCTGGGTGATCTGCGTCAGGACGCCGTCCCGCAGGAGGTAGGCGCGGGAGTCGCCGACATGCACGAGGCCGAGGCGCTGACCGGTCCAGAGGAGGGCGGTGAGCGTGGTGCCCATGCCTTCGAGCTGGGGGTCCTCCTCGACCATCATGCGGAGCTGGTCGTTGGCCCGTTGTACGGCCGTGCCGAGCGAGGTCAGGATGTCGGAACCGGGGACGTCGTCGTCGAGGGTGACGAGCGTGGAGATGACCTCGGAACTGGCGACCTCGCCGGCGGCCTGGCCGCCCATTCCGTCGGCGATGGCGAGGAGCCGGGGGCCGGCGTAGCCGGAGTCCTCGTTCCCCTCGCGGATCATGCCCTTGTGCGATCCGGCGGCGAAGCGCAGGGACAGACTCATGCGCACCTCGCCTGTCGGCTCCGGGTACAACCGGTCTCGAGCCACACTGCCCACCCTCCGGTCGGGAGCGCGCCCCGGTCCGTTGCCGGAACCGCTGCGGCTCGCTCGCTCCGCTCGCTCATTGTCGTGACTACTTCCGCAGTTCGATGACGGTCTTGCCGATGCGGATCGGTGCGCCCAGCGGGATCGGCGTCGGGGTGGTCAGCCGGGTCCGGTCGAGATACGTGCCGTTGGTGGACCCGAGATCCTCGACGATCCACTGGCCGTCACGGTCGGGGTAGATCCTGGCATGCCTGCTCGACGCGTAGTCGTCGTCCAGCACGATCGTTGAATCATGTGCCCGGCCGAGGGTGACGGTCTGGCCCTGGAGGGCGACCGTGGTGCCCGTGAGGGACCCCTCGGAGACGACGAGTTTGGTGGGTGCGCCCCGGCGCTGGCGGCCGGCGGCCGGCTGCTGACGCTGTTGCGGCGGCGCGGCGGCCTGCCGCGCGGTCTGCGGAGGACGGGCGTCCGCGTTGCGGCGTGAGCCGCGTTGCGTGACGCGCGTTCCGAACAGATCGCTACGGATGACCTGGACGGCCACGATCACGAACAGCCACAGAACAGCTAGGAAACCTAGCCGCATGACCGTCAGGGTCAGCTCTGACATTGCCCCCGCTTCACCCTTCGGCTTGCCGGTAAACGATGGTGGAATTGCCCACGACGATCCGCGAGCCGTCGCGGAGCGTAGCGCGGGTGGTGTGCTGTCCGTCTACCACGATGCCGTTGGTGGAACCGAGATCCTGGATCGTCGAGGGGGAACCGGCGCGGATCTCACAGTGCCGGCGGGATACGCCGGGGTCGTCGATACGCACGTCGGCTTCGGTGCTGCGGCCGAGGACCAAAGTGGCGCGCGAGATCTGATGGCGGGTGCCGTTGACCTCGATCCAGCGCCGGATCTGGGTGCTCGGCATGGGCCCGGGAGAGGGCGCCCGGCCGGCTGCCGGGCGGTGGCCTCCGGGCGGAGGTGCGGCGGGCATGGGCGGGGCCGCGGCCGGCGGGTAGCCGTAACCGCCGGCGTTCCGCTGGGGAGCCGGTGCGGCGGGTCCGTGGTCTGCGCCCTGCTGGCTGGTGCTCGACGCGAGGGTGCGGCTGCGGACGCGGTAGAGACCGGTGTCCAGGTCCTCGGCCTTCTCCAGATGGACCTTGATCGGACCCATGAAGGCGTACCGCTGCTGCTTGGCGTAGTCCCGGACCAGACCGGAGAGTTCGTCGCCCAGCTGCCCCGAGTACGGGCTGAGGCGCTCGTAGTCCGGTGTGCTCAGTTCGACGATGAAGTCGTTGGGGACGACCGTCCGCTCGCGGTTCCAGATCGTCGCGTTGTTGTCGCATTCGCGCTGGAGCGCACCGGCGATCTCGACGGGCTGGACCTCGGACTTGAACACCTTCGCGAAGGTGCCGTTGACCAGACCTTCGAGACGCTGCTCGAACTTCTTCATGACTCCCATGAGGCACCTCCTCCGACGTTGTCGTCCTGGTACTGCTTACTGATCGTATCCACGCACGGGGAAATCGGCTGGTTCCCCTTGTCTCCCCTGTGGATAAGTGTCACCTCTCACACGGATCGTAGAGGTGGCCCCCGAACAGTGTCCCGCACTCGGCGCGCACTGAGGAGGAGTGGGGGGAGAGGGGACTCGTTCCACGGGTGGGGCGCCGGTCGTCTCCCCCGGAGAACGGATGTGAATCCACCCTGTCCAGCGTGCTAATCTTCCGGATGTCGCCAGGCGCTCGCACAAACCAGTGAGAGAGCCTCGGATACACCACTTGCGCGAGTGGCGGAACGGCAGACGCGCTGGCTTCAGGTGCCAGTGTCCTTAGGGACGTGGGGGTTCAAATCCCCCCTCGCGCACCATCATCGGACACCGGTGAAGGTGTTCAGTATCACCAACGGAACGGCCCGCATCATGATCATGATGCGGGCCGTTCCGCTTTTCGCATGTCATATGTCTCAGGAATGACGGCCGATGGCCGATGGCCGGGGCGGCGGCTCGGAGGCCGTGCCGCCGCCCCGGATTCCGGGTCAGTCCGAGTGCCCCAGCAGAACGTCGAAGCCGTCCTGGGACTCGGAGGGGACGGTGACCTGGGACGCGGCGGGCGGGTAGCCCGCGGCGATCACGGTGTAGTCGAGGCCGGTGAGACCCGTGAACGTGTAGACGCCGTCCGGGCCCGTGGTGTGCCGTCCGACGACGTTGCCAGCCGCGTCGAGCAGGGTGACCAGGGCGTCGTTCACCGGTGCACCCTGCGGCCCGAGCACCGTGCCCCGTACCGTCGCGGCGGCCGTGAGGACCGCGTCGTGGCGGGTGGGCGCGGAGCCGGTCACCGTGATCAGGGCGGCGTAGGGCTGGTGGCCCTCAGCCCCTGCGGTGAGGGTGTACGCGGCCGGGGGCAGCGCGGGCAGCCGGTAGCCGCCGTCCGGGGCCGAGATGGTGGAGTCGACCACACTGCCTTCCGCGTCCGTCACGACGAGCAGTGCGCCTTCGATGGGCCCGGACGCCCCGCTGACCGTGCCGAAGAGTCCGCCGGTCCCGGCGAGCTGGACGTTGTGGTCGACGGGCTCCGTGCCCACGACGAGTTCGCTGATCCTGGGCCGGCAGTCCGGCGCCGATGCGACCAGGACGTACCTGCCGGGCGGGGCGGACAGGGCGTACGAGCCGTCCGGGGCCGGTACGGCCCGTGCGACCTGGCGGCCGGTCTGGTCGATGAGCGTCACCGCCGACGCCACCGGAGCGCCGTGCTCACCCAGTACCCGTCCCCGCACGCTCGTCTGCGCGGGGCCCGCGGGCACGTCGGCGACCGGGATTTCCGCGGTCGGCCGGTCCTGCGGCGTCACGGCGGCCTTTTCGAGGGAGTGCGGGGACCCGGGGGCCTTCGCGCCTGCGGGTGCCGGTGCGGCCGCCATCGGACGGCCCTTGCGGTAGAGGAAGATCGCGATCAGGAAGGCGATCGCGAACAGGCCGGCGGCCCACCAGTAGACGGTGGCGTAGCTGTGCACGGCGGCTTCGGCGAGGGCCGGCTTGGAGGTGCCGTGGTCCTTCACATAGTCGCCGGCCGCGGTCGTCGCCATGGTGGAGAACAGCGCGGTGCCGATGGAACCGCCCACCTGCTGCATGGTGTTGACGGTCGCGGACGCGACCCCCTGGTCGGCGGGTGCGATGCCGAGTGTCGCCAGCGACATGGCCGGGGGCATCACCATGCCGATACCGGCGCCGATCAGCAGCAGCGGCGGCAGGATGTCCGCGCTGTAACTGCTGGACAGGTCGATCCTGGTCAGCCAGGCCAGGCCGCCCGCGGCGAACAGGGTGCCGATCGGCACCATGATCTTGGGGCCGATCTTCGGCATGAGCAGGTTGATGGACAGCTGCGCCAGCAGCATGAGCATCAGGATCATCGGCAGGAAGGCGAGCCCGGTCTTCACCGGTGTGTAATGCAGGATCTGCTGGAGGTAGTAGGTCAGGAAGAGGAAGATCCCGAACATTCCGGCGCCGGTGGCGAACACCATCAGATACGACGCGCTGCGGTTGCGGTCGGCGAAGACCCGCAGCGGCAGCAACGGGTGTACGGCCTTGGTCTGCCAGCCGATGAAGCCCAGCAGCAGGACGACACCGCCCGCCAGGAAGCCCCAGCACATCGGGTCGCTCCAGGCGTACGTCTCCGCGTTCGAGAAGCCGTAGACGATGCAGAAGAGCCCGCTGGAGACCAGCAGGGTGCCCAGCAGGTCCAGCTTGGGGCGCTGGGCGGGTGCGGGCCGCCGGATGAACAGCAGCGCCCCGGCCACCGCGAGTACGGCGATGGCGAGGTTGACGTACAGCGTCCAGCGCCAGTTCAGGTGCTCGGTGAGCACCCCGCCGAGCAGCAGTCCCACCGCGCCGCCGGATCCGGCGATCGCCCCGAACACCCCGAAGGCGCGGCCGCGTTCCTTCGGATCGGTGAAGGTCGTCGTCAGCAGTGACAGCGCCGACGGCGCGAGCATCGCGCCGAACGCGCCCTGGAGCGCACGCCCCACTACCAGCATGGTGAAGCCGCCCGCGGCTCCGGCCAGCGCGGAGGAGGCGGCGAAACCGATCAGCCCGATCAGCAGGGTGGTCTTGCGGCCGAAGAGGTCGGCCAGCCGTCCGCCGAGCAGCAGCAGACTGCCGAAGGCCAGCGAGTAGGCGGTGACGACCCACTGGCGGTCGTCGTTGGAGAATCCCAGGTCCTGCTGGGCCGAGGGCAGTGCGATGTTCACGATGGTGGCGTCCAGCACCACCATCAGCTGCGCGAGGCCGATGACCACGAGGGCCCACCAGCGGTGCGCCGGGGGTGGCGACGCCGATGGGGCTGGTGGCGCGGCCGGTGGGGATATGGTGCCGACGGCCACGTCGGCGGGTGCGGAACTCATGTGGTACTCCTCAAGAGGTATCTGTGGCGCTGCTGTCGATCTCCCGGAGCAGCACGGGGAGGGCGACGGCGTCGACGTAGCGGCGCAGGTAGTCGGCGTCGGGCTCGCGCTGGTCGAAGACCAGCCGGGCGAAGCCCGCACCTTGGATGAGGTGGGGGAAGAAGGCGAGGGCCGGATTCGCCGGGTCGACCTCTCCGCGGGCGATGGCGCGGTCCACGATCCCCCGGGCGGCCTCCAGGTCGGGCCGCACCAGCGTCTCGTGCATCGCGTCCGCCAGGGCGGAGTCCTGCCGGACGGCCAGGGCGATGCCGCGCATCAGGGCGTGGTCCTTTCTGGCCTTCCCGATGCGGGAGGTCATCTCGTACAGATCCCCCCGCAGGGATCCGGTGTCCAGCCCGGCCAGGGTGAACGGCTTGCCGTGCCGGAGCGCTTCCGACACCAGCCGGGGCTTTCCCTGCCAGCGCCGGTAGAGCGTGGCCTTGCTGCACTGGGAGCGCTGCGCCACGGTGTCGAGGCGGGCGGCTTCGTAGCCGACTTCGCGGATCAGGTCGAGGGTGGCGGTGAAGATCTCTGCCTCCCGCTCGGGCGACAGCCGTGTTCTTCGGGATTCGGGCTGCGGCATACCCACTCCAGCAAAGCTCTATTAAAACGAAACAGTTTCGTACCGATAAGCTAAGTGGTGCCGGGGCCCGGACGCAAATGCTGCGGTTCCCCGCGACCTAGACTGGTGCGGTACGCAAGGTGGTCCAGCGGTGGGGGAAGGCGAAGTGGCGGCAGGCGTCGAGAGGTTCCCGGATCCTTCCGCCGAGGTGCTCGCGGAAGCGGCCGCCGCGTTCGGTCTGCTCGCCTCGTCGGCGCGGCTGCACATCGTCTGGGCGCTGGCGCAGGGCGAGAGCGATGTGAGCGGCCTGGCCGAGCGGGTGGGCGGTGCGCTCCCCGCGGTGAGCCAGCATCTGACGAAACTGAAACTGGCCGGTCTGGTGCGTTCCCGGCGGGAGGGGCGGCGGCAGGTGTACTTCGTCGACGACCCCGACGTCGTGACCGTCGTACGGCTCGTGGTCGGCCAGCTGGCCGACCGTGCCGGTGGCGGGATTCCCGGGGTGGGTCACCTCCGTGGGACAGGCACCTGAGGCCGCCGCGGCCCCGGAGCCCGGTTCCGGGGTCTCCGTCCGGGCCGTGCGGGTGGCGGACGGCGTTCCGGCGGCCGACGGCGCCGTACCGGATCTGGGCGCGCTGACCTCGCTCCAGGTGCTGCGCGCCCTGGACAGCGGCCCGCGCGGGCTGACGGACGCGGTGGCCGACGCACGGCTGCGGCAGTTCGGCGAGAACACCCTGCCGGCCCGGCGGCCGGTTCCGTGGTTCGTACGGTTCCTGCGCAGCGTCCGGGACCCCTTCACGGCTGTGCTGCTCTGCCTCGGTGTGGTGTCGTCGCTGGTCGCGGCGTGGGGTACCGCCTGTGTGATCACCGCGCTCGTGGTGGTGAGCTGTGCGCTGCGCTCCGCGGGGGAGCACCGCGCCGACCGTTCGATGGGTGCGCTGCGGGAGCTGGTGGCCAGTACGGCGACGGTGCTGCGGCGCTCATCGGACGACGCGGCTCCGGTGGCCCGTGAGGTACCGGTCGACCAGCTGGTGCCAGGCGACGTGGTCCGGCTGGGCCCCGGCGATCTGGTGCCCGCCGATCTGCGGCTGCTGCGGGCCGTCGGTCTGAGCGTGAACCAGGCGGTGCTCACGGGGGAGTCGGCCGCGGTCGCCAAGTCGGCCGCCGATGTTCCCGTATCCGGCCGCCTGCCTGTCCCCCCGCCCGGCCCCGTATCTGTCCCGGTGTCCGGCCCCGTGTCTGTTTCTGTCCCCGCATCTGTCCCCGCATCTGTCCCCGTGCAGGCGTCCGGCGACACCGGGTTCGACCGTGCGCATCTCTGCTTCCAGGGCAGCAGCGTCGTCTCGGGCAGCGGCAGCGGCGTCGTGGTGGCGACGGGGGCGCTGACGAGGTTCGCCGCCGGGCACGGGGCGGCCGGGCCGCGCGGGCCGAGCGCCTTCGACCGGTCGGTGCACGGTATTTCGTGGATCCTGATCCGGTTCATGCTGCTCACTCCGCCGCTGGTGCTGATGGCGAACGCGGCGCTGCGCGGGCGGGGGCTGGAGACGCTGCCGTTCGCGGTCGCGGTGGCGGTCGGGCTGACGCCCGAGATGCTCCCGGTGATCGTCACGAGCTGTCTGACGCGCGGCGCCTCCCTGCTCGCCCGCGACCACGGGGTGATCGTCAAACGGCTGCCGGCGCTGCACGATCTGGGCGCGGTGGATGTGCTGTGCCTGGACAAGACGGGAACGCTCACCCAGGACCTGCCCGTTGTCGACCGGGCGCTGGACGCGGACGGCGCGGACGACCGCGACGTGCTGCACTGGGCCGCGGTCAATGCCTGGTGGACCCTCCAACTGGCCGACCTGCCCGCCCCCGACCCGCTCGACGAGGCGCTGCTCGATGCGTCCGGTGGTTCCGGCGATTCAGGTGGCTTCGGTGGTTCAGATGGTTCAGGTGGCTCCAGTGGCTCCAGTGGTTCCGGAGGCTCCGGCGGCGAGGAGTTCCTGCCGTACGAGGGGATCGCCGCGCTGCCGTTCGATCCGGTGCGGCGCATGGCGACCGCCGTCGTACGCCGTCCCGGCCGGCTGGGCGTCGACACCCTCGTGGTGAAGGGCGCCGTCGAGAACGTACTGGAGCGGTGCGCGCTCGACGCGGCGGAGCGGGAGCGGCTGCTCGCGGCGGCCGGCGAGCACGTACGGAACGGGGCCCGGCTGCTGGCCGTCGCGACCGCCGAGCGCCCGGCGCGCAAGCGGGCGTACACCGCTGCCGACGAGCGCGGCCTCAGCTTCCGCGGCTTTGTGACCCTGCGCGACGCGCTGGTGCCGAGCGCCGCTGACGCGCTGCCCGCGCTCGCCGGGATGGGCGTGACGGTGAAGGTCGTCACGGGCGACCACCCCGGTACCGCTGCCCGTGCCTGCCAGGAACTGGGGCTCGAACCGGGGACCGTGCTCACCGCCAGGGACGTGGACGCGCTGACGGACGGCCAACTGGCCTCGGCGGTACGTGACACGGCCGTCTTCGCCCGCTGCACCCCCGAGCACAAGGCGCGGATCGTCCGCGCGCTCCGGGCCGACGGCCGCGTCTGCGGATTCCTCGGTGACGGGGTCAACGATCTGCCCGCCCTGCACGCGGCGGATGTCGGGATCTGCCCGCGCGACGCGGTCGACGTGGCGCGGGAGGGCGCGGATGTGGTGCTCGCCGAGCACGCGAAGGACCTCTCGGCCGTCGAACACGCGCTGACGGCCGGACGCCACAGCAGCGGCAACATCGCGACGTATCTGCGCATCACGCTCTCGTCCAACCTCGGCAACGTCATCGCGATGCTCGCCGCCGGTCTGCTGCTGCCGTTCCTGCCGATGCTTCCGGCGCAGGTGCTGGTGCAGAACCTCTGCTTCGACGCGGCGCAGCTCGCGTTCGCCTACGACCGGCCGGCCCCCGGGGTGCTGAGCCGCCCCGCCACCCTGCGCTCCCGGGACTTCCTCCGCTTCATCACCGGGTTCGGCGCGCTCAACGCGGTCGCCGACCTCGCGACGTTCGGTGTGCTGGCGCTGGCTGTGCACGGCCCCGGAGGCCCGGACAGCGAGACGGTGTTCCACTCCGGCTGGTTCGTGGAGAACCTGCTGACCCAGTCGCTGGTGATGCTCCTGCTGCGTACGGGGCGCCGGGCCGCCGAACGCGGCGGGACCAGTCCGGTCCGCTGGGCGGCGGCCGCTCTCGCCACCGCCGGACTGCTGCTCCCGCTCTCGCCGCTGGGGCCGCTGCTGGGCATGGCGGCGCTGCCCGCGCTCTACTATCCGCTGCTCGTGGTGGTGCTCGGCCTGTACGCATGGGGGCTCGGGACGGCCAGGCGCCGGTACGACGGCCGGCGGTACGACGGCTGCCGGCAGGACAGCCGCCGCACGTACGCGAGTTGACGGTTCACGGTGCTGGTCGGCTGCCCGTCACCGGCTGGGCCCCGTGCCGGCGGCCTGGGCCGCTCGTCCGCGGGACGTCTTTCATCCGCAGGCCGTGTCTCATCCGTAGGACACGTTGCTGCACGGTCCGTCGGCCGCGGAGCGGGCGCCGGATGCCACGGAGGAGGGCAGCGAAGAGGGGGAGGACGCTCCGGACGCCGTTGCGGGGTCGCTGCTCGGCGTTGCTGAGGGGTTGTCGGCGTAGACCTGGCCCAGCGTCACGGTGATCCCGGCGCTCTGCGTACCGGCGGCGGCGTCCGCCTCCTGGACCGTCGCCCCCACGAAGAGCCTCGCCACGGTCTCGGCTCCGCTCCGCCGGCCGGGCCCGTAGGTGATGACGGTGGATGTGTGGTCCTGGGTGCCGGCCGTCGCCGTCCCGTCGATGGTGAAGCCGTGGTCCCTGAGGGTCTGGGCGGCGCGGGCCGCGAGGCCGGTGACGGTGGTGCCGTTCTGGACGGTGACGGCGATTCCGGCGCCGGAGACGGGCCCTGCGGGGCTCGGTGTCGTCGAGGGGGCGGGGGAGGGGCTCTTGCCGTTCTTGTGGTCCTTGCCGCTGGCGTCCTTGCCGTCGATCGTCCGGTCGGCCCGCAGATCGGACCAGAGGGCGCTCGCGGCCGGTTCGACCATGGCGACGCGCGCACCCTGGTACCGCCAGGGGATGGTGACGAACTTGGTGTTGTGCAGATCGATGCTCTTCAGCGACATCACGAACGAGAGCAGCTTGTCGGCGGTCGAGAGTCCCGGGTCGACGGTCAGCGAGTGGGTGGCAGCATCGGCGAGGGGCAGCAGCTTGGTGGGCGTGAACCCGTCGTCCTTCACCTTCTTGATCAAGGAGGAGACGAAGGCCTGCTGGCGTTTGATCCGTCCGATGTCGGAGCCGTCACCGATTCCGTGCCTGATCCGTACGTAGTCGAGCGCCTTCTGTCCGGACACGCTCTGCTCGCCCTTGGCGAAGAGGAGCTTGCCGCGGGTGGTGCGGTTCGGGTCGAGATCCCCCTGGTAGATGTTCTGCGGCAGGCACACCTGGACGCCGCCGACGACGCCGGTCAGTTTCGAGAAGCCCTCGAAGTCGACGACGACGGTGTGGTCGATGCGCAGACCGGTGAGCTTCTCCACCGTGTTCTGGGTGCAGGCGGGGTTGCCCTTGAGGGTCTGGCCGACGGAGTAGGCCGCGTTGAACATCGTGTTGGGCTGCGGCTTGGTCCAACTGCCGTCGGGCAGCTTGCAGGACGGGATGGTGACGAGGGTGTCGCGGGGGATGGAGACGGCGATTGCGTGTTTGTGGTCGGCGTAGACGTGCAGGACGAACGCCGTGTCGGAGCGGCCCACGTCGTTCTTGTCGCCGCCGCCCAGGGCGCTGTTGCCGCCGGTGCGCGAGTCCGAGCCGATGACCAGCACGTTCTGGCCCTTGGTCGAGGATGCGGGGCGGTCGGCGGAGATTCCGTCCGAACTGAAGGAGTTGATGTTTCCGTTCAGCCGGAGGTAGACCCACCCGGCGCCCGCGGTGGCCAGCACCAGAAGGGCCACGGCTATGGCGATCAGGAGCCGTGCGCGACTGCGCTTCTGGCGCTTCCGGCGTTTGGTTCCCCGGACTGTGCCGTGGGCGCCACCTCGGTGGGGCGGTCCGTGGCCTGTTGTCCCATGACCCGTTGTTCCGTGGCCCGTCGTCCCGTGGTTCGCGTGGTCGTTGGCAGTGTTCTTCTCGCCGTTCCTCGCCCCTCTGCGTGTGGGCCGGGGGATCCGCTCGTTGCTGCGTGTGGTCCGATCGCTCGTTTTCATCTGCGCGCTTTCATTCGTCCGTCCGTACAAGAGGGGACGAACGGCCCCATCCCATGGTTGTACAGTTGCGCAATGTAGCAAGCTTTCCTGAAGATGCTTCCGGCGGTACGAACCGTCGACCGACGAGAAGAAGGGTGGGGTGGACATGCTCCGCAATGGTCTGGAGCCCTGGCACCTGCTCATCGTGGCGATCGTGGTCATGGTGATGTTCGGCTCGAAGAAGCTGCCCGACACCGCCCGCGCGCTGGGCAAGTCGATGCGCATTCTCAAGAGCGAGGCGAAGGCGATGAAGGAGGACGGGAGCGACGGGAGCGGCGGGACGGCCTCGCCGGCTTCTCCGGCTGCTCGCACCGCTCCCGCCTCCGAGCCGGAAGCGGCCGCGGGTGCGGCACATTTGGTGGAGTCGGTGGAGCCTTCGGGTGTGACTCTGGCGTCGGAGTCGGCGACTTCAGGCGTTCAGCAGGCGCCGAAGGTGATCTGAGTCGACTCCGCGGAGTCGGGGGCTCAGGGGCTCGGGGCTCGGGGGCTCAGGGGGGCTTCGGGTTTCACGTGAAACCCCCGCGCGGCTGATGTGAGCTGCGCGGGGGTTCTGAGTCTGCCGTTCCGGTGCGTACGGCCTCTGTACGTACTGCTTTTGTGGGGCACCGCTTCTGTGGGGTACCGCCTCTGTGCATGCCGGACCGGCGGTGCCGTCCGTCAGGCCGCGAAACGCGCGGCAAGTGCCTTGGCCTTCGACGCCGCCTCGTCGAGTGCCCTGGCGCGAGAGGTCTCGGCGAGCGGGACGAGTTCGGCCATGGCGGGCTGCGAAGCGGCCAGGGTCAGCTCGGGGACTATGAAGTCGACCTCGGCACCGAACATCGCCGTGAGGAGCTTCTCCAGGTAGTTCTGGACGAACTCGAAGCCCTCCCGGGGAGTTCCGGGAGCGTAGGAGCCACCGCGGCTGGCTACGACCGTGAACGGGGTACCGGCCAGCGGGCTGTCCGCGCCGCCGCCGTTGTGGCCGGCGATGATCGCGTGATCGAGCCAGGCCTTGAGGGTCGAGGGGATCGAGAAGTTGTACATCGGGGCGCCGATCAGCACGGCGTCCGCCTCGGCGAGCTCGTTGGCGAGTTCGGCGCGGAGGGGGGAATCGGCGCCCGCGGCCGCGGCGGCGGCGTCCAGGTGCGGCAGCGGGTGAGCGGCGAGATCGCGGTAGACGACCACGCCCTCGGGGTGCTGTTCCCGCCAGGCGTTCACGAAGACGGCGGTGACGTCACGTGACGCGGAGCCCTGCGGGAAGACGGCGGAGTCGATGTGCAGAAGGGTGGCCATGTCGTTCTCCAGTAAGCGTGAAGCGTGAGTGGGGCGTGATCCTGAAATCCATGCGTACCTATCATAAGCATAGTCCCTTACTTTTCCGCAGTTACTCACAGGAGTGGTCCGTACTCAGTACTCTGGGGGCATGGCGGAACACAGCGAGCGGGCGTGCAAGCAGGTCGGCGGAGCGATCACGCGCGTCTTCGAGCTGCTGGGCAAGCGCTGGACCGGGCTGATCGTGGCCGTACTGATGCAGCAGCCGGTGTACTTCGCGGATCTCCGGCGGGCCATTCCCGGTATCAGCGAGCGGATGCTCTCCGACCGACTGACCGAGCTCGCGGCGGCAGGACTGCTCGTGCGCGAGGTGGACGAAGGCCCCCCGCTGCGCGTCTCCTACCGGCTGACCGAGGCGGGCAAGGCGCTGGAGCCCGCTCTCAAGGAGCTCGGGCTGTGGGCGGAGGCGCACCTCCCGGGTGGGGGCGGCCCCTGCTGATCGGGCCCTTCTGATCAAGTTCTGACCAGGCCCACCCCACCCCACCCCACCCCACCCCGGCCCGACGTGTCGACCGCTCCAACCTGGTGTGGCCCGGCGCGGGCAGGAGGCGCGGGACGGTTCTCAGCTCAACTCCGCCGAGTTGTAACGCAGTAGATAGGTCGCGAAGCGGTCGAGGTCCTCTTCACTCCAGTCCGCCAGCCGGTCGCGAACGGCCGCGCGCCGGCTGCCCTGGGACGAGGCGAGTTTTCTCGTACCGGCTTCGGTGGGGTGGAGTACCTGCACCCGCTGGTCGTCGGCGGCGGGGCGCCGCTCGACCAGGCCGAGTTTCTCCAGCACCGCGAGCTGGCGGCTGACCGTGGATTTGTCCAGCATGTAATGCGCCGCGAGATCGGTCGCACGGCAGCCCTGGCTGTCGTCGATGTGCGCGAGCAGGGTGTACGAGACCAGGGGCAGCTCGGGGTGGAGGCGGGCGGCCGTAGCGCGGGCGCGCCGGGCGAACGCCGTCAGCTCGCGTTGGATCGTGTCGACGGACGCGTCGTGGTCCCGGGGGTCTTTGCCGGTCATGTTTTGCCCTCCTAGGTATTAGTTGTATAGTACAACTCAAATAGAAGTTGTAAAAGCCAACTAGTGTCCTCACGTAGCAGGAGAGGTGTCCGATGTCCGCAGGCCCCACGAACGGTGCCGTCAGTACGGGGGCTGCTCTGCGCCATGTCCTCGGCCATCTCGTCACGCCCCTGCTGATGTGCATCGGGATGGGCCTGGCGTATCTGGGGGCGTTCCACTCTCCGCAGCCGCATGAACTGCGGGTCGCTGTCGTCGGCTCCGGGCCGAGCGCTCAGGTGCTGGCGCAGACGCTGCACGACAAGGGTGACGGTGCGCTGGATGTCCGTACCGTCCCGGACCGCGGCAGTGCGGTCCAGCAGCTGAAGGACCAGGACGTGTACGGCGCCTTCGTGCCGAACCGCACGAGCCCCGAACTGGTCGTCGCCTCGGCATCGTCCGACACCACGGCCACGGCGGTGGAGAAGGTGTTCACGCAGGTCGCGGCCCAGCAGGGTGAGCCGCTCAAGGTGACCGACGTGGCGCCGACAGCGAGCGGTGACCCGACGGGACAGGGCATCTTCTTCCTGCTGGTCGCGCTGAGCATCGGCTCGTACGCCTCGGTCGCGGTGATCGGCGGAGCCGGAGGGGTGCTTCCGCTGCGGATCAGGGCGCTGCTGGCGCTCGGGACCTCACTGGTGGTCAGCGCGATCGGTGCCGCCTTCGCCGGGCCGGTGTTCCATCTGGTCGACCATGGACTCCTCGGGGTCTGGGCCATGGCGTGGATCTACTCGGCAGGCATCCTGCTCGTCGGTGTGGGTCTGCACACCTTCCTGAAGCGGTGGACGACGCTCGGTGTGATGGTGCTGTTCGTGATGCTCAACTTCACGAGTTCCGGCGGGATCTTCCGGCCCGAGCTGCAGCCCGGATTCTTCGGTGCGCTGCACGCCTTCTGGAACGGCGCGGGCTTTGTGGAGGGTGTGCGCAGCCATGTGTACTTCGGTGGCCACGGCCTGGGCGGCAACGTGCTGGTCCTGGCCTTCTGGCTGCTGGCGGGACTGGTCGTGATGGGTGTTGCGGGGCTGGTCGAGGCAGGCCGCCGGAGGTCGGCCGCGCGGAACGTCGCGTGGACGGTCCCGGCAGTGGAGACCCCGCAGGGGGCAGCAGCAGAGGCGGCCGAAGAGAAGGCCGAAGTGGGAGTCGAAGCGGGAGCCGAAGAGGAAGCCGAAGAGGAAGCCGAAGAGGAAGCCGAAGAGGAAGCCGAAGAGGAAGCCGAAGAGGAGGAGTTGGAAGAAGCGGTGGGAGTGTGAGTCGACTGGGGAGCACCTCCGCCCGCGCTGAACCCGCACCGAACCCGCACCTAGTCCGCGCTGAACCGCACCTCTGCCCGCACCGAACTGCATCCCCTCCCGCGCTGAACCGCACTGCTGTACAGCTGAGTTGTCCACAACCGGGCAGTTGTCCACAGGCTTGAACGGGTTCCGGCTGACGGCGGTACGGTCGTCGGCAGTCGGTGTTGATCGAAAGCGCCGGTGCTGATCGAGAGCGGGGGCTCCATGGACGACCAGGTACGTATCCCGGCGGTGGCCGGATTCGCGCGGCGCGCGGCCGGTGCTCAGCCCGGCCCGCATCCGCCGCCGCAGCCGCGTTCACCGAAAGGTGTGGGCAAGGAGTTGCGGGCCCGCGTCCCCCGGACCTCCCACGGTGCACTGGCCCCGGGCAGGAGACGCCCTGACGCGGTCCAGGCGGTCGAGGAGTCGAACCGGGGCCGGGTGCCCGATCTGGTGCCGATACGGGTGGCACGGATGTCCGCCACCCCCTTCGCCTTTCTGCGCGGTGCGGCGGGGCTGATGGCGTACGACCTCGCGGGTACGCCGGTCACGGGGGTGGCCGCGCAGATATGCGGTGACGCGCACGCGGCCAACTTCGGCCTTTACGGCGATGCGCGGGGGCGCCTCGTCATCGACTTGAACGATTTCGACGAGACCGAGACCGGCCCGTGGGAGTGGGACCTCAAGAGGCTGGCGGCCTCCCTGGTGCTGGCCGGACGCCAGGCCGGAGCCGATGAGGACACCTGCCGGGCGGCGGCTTTCGACACGGTGGGGGCCTATCGGCGCACCATGCGGCTGCTGGCGAAGCTGCCGGTGCTCGACGCATGGAACGCGATAGCCGACGAGGAACTGGTCTCGCACGCGGACGCGCACGATCTTGCCGGGACGCTGGAGCGGGTCTCCGAAAAGGCCCGCAGCAACACCAGTGCGCGTTTCGCCGCCAAGGCGACGGAGGAGTGCGGCGACGGCAGTCGGCGCTTCGTGGACGCTCCCCCGGTGCTGCGCCGGGTTCCGGACGTGGAGGCGGCAACGGTGGCCGGGTCGCTCGCTGAGTACCTCGGAACCTTGCCGCACGACCGGCTTCCGCTGCTTGCGCGGTACGCGATCCATGACGTGGCTTTCCGGGTGGTGGGCACCGGCAGCGTGGGCACCCGCTCGTATGTGGTGCTGCTGCTCGATCACCGGGACGAGCCGCTGGTGCTCCAGGTGAAGGAGGCTCGGGCCTCGGCGCTGCTGCCGTACCTGCCCGCGGCCGGTTTTCCGTCCGGGCGGCCGGAGCACCACGGGCGCCGGGTGGTGCTCGGACAGCAGCGGATGCAGGTGGTCAGCGACAGCCTGCTGGGGTGGACGACGGTGGAGGGGAGGCCGTACCAGGTGCGGCAGTTCAGGAACCGCAAGGGCAGCGTGGACCCGGCTGCTCTCGCGGCCGACCAGGTGGACGACTACGGCCGGATGACCGGCGCGCTGCTTGCGCGGGCCCATGCGCACAGCGCGGATCCGCGGCTGATAGCCGGGTACTGCGGAAGGAACGAGGAGCTGGACGAGGCGGTGGCCGCGTTCGCCGTGGCCTACGCGGACCGTACGGAGGCGGATCACGCGGATCTGGTGGCAGCGGTGCGGTGCGGGCGGATGGCCGCCGAGCCGGGAGTGTGACCAGGGAGGTCCGGGGCGCCCGTAGGCTGGACGGGTGACGGAGGATGCCACCGGGGGCACGACCACCCGGAACGACGACGACCAGAGCGGGCAGCCCATGGGCGAGCAGCGGCCGGAGGCGCGGCTGGAGAAAGCTGTACGCGCCGCCGAGCAGGCACTGATCGAGTTCGAGATCGCGGTGGAGACCTTCCGGGTGGAGGTGGAGAACTTCTCCCGGCTGCACCACCAGAGACTCGGCCCGATGTACGCGCGCCTGGACGAGCTCGACGCGCAGCTCGCCGAGGCCAGAGCCGCACGCAGTGGGGACCCGGAGGACCTGGCCAAGGCCCACGAGGCACGGGCCATGGTGCTGCCCATGCCCGGTGTCGACGAGCTGTTCCACGACTGGATCGACTCGGAGGGGCTGCCGCCAGAGGCGCAGGCCATGCTGAACGAGCAGCCGGTGCAGCCGCCGAAGCGGGTACGTCCCAGCGAGGAGGCCCGCAAGCTCTACCGCGAGCTGGTCCGGGAGGCGCACCCCGACCTGGCGCAGGACGATGCGGAACGGGACCGGCGTGACGAGTTCATCACGCGCGTCAACGCCGCCTATGCGCGTGGGGACGAGGCCGGGCTGCGGGAGCTGGGCGAGGAGTGGGCCGCCGGCCCGGTCCAGGAGGCCGCCGAGCCCAGCGAGAGCGACGAGCTCTACGCCAGGCTGGAGTGGCTCTCCCAGCGCAAGGAGCTGCTGTCCCTGGTCGCTCACGAGCTGGAGGAGAGCGCGATCGGCGCGATGCTCCGGATGGCGCCCGACGACCCCGACCGGCTGCTGGAGGAGATCGCGGAGCAGCTGCTCGCCCAGGTCTCCGAGCGTGAGGCCGAGCTGGCGGAGATGGTGCAGTAGCGTTCCCGGTGGCCCCGTGGCCCCCACCGTGTATGTACGAGAGAAGGCATGATCCATGAATTTCGCCCCGCTGCCCCAGGTGGATATCGCGGCGGTACCGGCCGACGGTCTGCTGCTCGACGTCCGGGAGGACAACGAATGGGAGGCCGGACATGCCGAGGGGGCGCTGCACATTCCGATGAGCGAGTTCGTGGCGCGCTTCGGTGAGGTGACCGAGGCGGTGGCCGAGGGCGGGCGGGCGTTCGTGATCTGCCGGGTCGGCGGCCGTTCCGCCCAGGTCACCCAGTACCTGGTGCAGCAGGGCATCGACGCGGTGAACGTCGACGGCGGCATGCTCGCCTGGGAGGGCGCGGGGCGCCCGATGGTGGCGGACGGCGACCACCCGGCGCACGTCGTCTGACTGACACCGACACCCCGCTGGTCCCCCCTGGGCCCCTGGGTCCCCCGCTGCTCCTCCCCTGGGCCTGCCGCTGGGGATCTGTCCTGAATCTCTCCCTGGCCACGCCCCCCGGGCGAGCCGACAGGTGCCGGTTCAGCCCAGTGGGTGGGTGGCCAGCAGGTCGCCCAGTGCCTCCTCGTGGGCTGCGGCCGGGCCGAGTGAGAGCTCCAACTGCTTGGCCCAGGCGTGGTATCGGTGCAGCGGGTAGTCGGTGTCCGCCCCGAAGCCGCCGTGCAGATGTTGTGCGGTCTGGACGACCCGGCGTACGCCCTCGGAGGCCCAGATCTTGGCCACGGCGATGTCCCCGGCAGCGGGAAGCGGGCCCCCCGCGCTGGTGGAGAGGCGCCAGGCCGCCTGCCAGAGCGTCACTTCCATGGCGCGTAGGTCGATATAGCGGTCGGCAGCCTGGACGGCGACCGACTGGAAGGTGGCGACCGGGAAGCCGAACTGCTCCCGCTTGCTGGTGTAGGCGCTGGTCATGGTCAGCACCCCCTCGCCCAGGCCCAGCGCGAGCGCGCAGGTCCCGGTGGTCAGCAGATCACGCAGGAACTCCCAGGCGCCGTCGGCCTCGATGACATCGTGGTCGGCGAGGCGGACGGAGTCGAGACGTACCTCCGCGAAGCGCTCTCCGCTGGTGGAGATCTGCTCAGCCAGGGTGACCCCAGCGGTTCCAGCAGTGCCGGCGGTCCCACTGCTACTGCTCCCACTGCTACTGCTCCCACTGTCACCCATCCCAGCGCGCTCCTGCTGCTCGCGGGGGATCAGTGCGAGTACGGAACTCCCCGTGGGCGTGTGGGCCGGTACCGCGATCCGGTCCGCCGTCTGGGCCCAGGGCACTCCGGTCTGCATTCCGGCGAGCACCCAGCCGCCCCCGTCCCGCCGTGCGGTGACAGCGAGTTCGGCGGGATCGTGGCCGGTACGCCCGTTGGCGCCGACGGTGAGGACCAGCTCGCCGCGGCCCACAGCCGGCAGGATCGCTTCGCTCAACTCCGCGCTGCCGTAACGCTGCACGGCCATCGCCACCGCGCTGGTCTCCAGCAGCGGCACCCGGGCCAGCACGCGGGCGGACTCGCGCAGGACCAGACAGAGCGCGATCGGCCCGAGCCCGGCCCCACCGTGCTCGGGTGCCAGGACCAGGCTCAGCAGATCCGCATCCGCCAGCTTGCCCCACAGGGCCCGGTCGAAGTCCTCGGCCACCGCGCCCGCGGTGAGTGCCGGGCTGGGTACTCCGTCGGGCGCGACGCCCGAGAAGACCGCCTTTGCCGCCTCTACGGCCGCCTGCTGCTCCTCGGTGAAGGTGAAGTCCACAGCCCTGTCCTCCCGCGCCGACCTGCTCAGCCTGTCCCGCATTTCTGATGCGGCGTCAGATTAGGGCAACGGGCCGCGATGCGGAACACCGGCGACGCAGGGATCGGGATTGCTCTCAGCGGTCGAAATCCAGCTCCACCTCCGGCGTCAGCGGGTGGGACTGGCAGGCCAGCACATAACCCGCTTCGGTCTCCTCCGGCTCCAGCGCGTAGTTGCGGTCCATCCGTACCTCACCCGAGACCAGGAACGCCCTGCACGTCCCGCACACTCCGCCCTTGCACGCATACGGGGCGTCGGAACGGCTCCGCAGGACCGTTTCGAGAAGCGAATCCCCGTCTCGCACCGGCCAGGTACCCGAGCGGCCGTCCAAGGTGGCGGTCAGCGTGCTGTGCGCCGGAACAGCCGCCGACGCAGGTCCGGGCCCGGCGGGTGCCGCGGTGGTGGGGTTTCCGTCGTCGACATGGAAGATCTCCTGATGGATACGGGACCTGGCCACCCCGAGCCCGTGCAGCGCACGTTCCGCGCCCTGCACCAGACCGAACGGGCCGCACAGGAACCAGCCGTCCACATCCGCGACCGGCAGAAGCTCCGGCAGCAGTCCCGTCAGCCGCTCCTGGTCGAGCCTGCCCGAGGGCAGACCGGACTGCTGCTCCTCCCGGGAGAGCACGGTCACCAACTGGAAGCGGTCCGGCCAGCGGTCCTTCAGATCGGCGACCTCGTCGAGGAACATCGTGGAGGCCGCCGTGCGGTCGCCGCGTATCAGACAGAACCGGGCATCCGGTTCGCGGGCCAGCAGCGTCGCAGCGATGGAGAGCACCGGTGTGATCCCGCTGCCCCCAACGATCGCCGCGAACCTGCCCGCGCGCGGTTCGAAGGAGAAGCGGCCCATCGGCTCCATGACTTCGACGGTGTCCCCGACGCTCAGCTCCTTGAGCGCGTACGTGGAGAACTCGCCGCCCTCCACCAGCCGCACCCCCACCCGCACGACCGGTTCGTCGGGGGCTTCGGCCGCCGGGGTGCAGATCGAGTACGTACGGCGGATCTCCGCACCGCCCACGATGCGGCGCAGGGCCACATGCTGGCCAGGTGTGTGCCGGAACGTCTCACGCAGCTCAGCGGGGATGGCGAAGGTGATGGCCACGGCGTCGTCCGTGAGCTGTTCGACCGCGCTGACCCGGAGCGGATGGAACATCTACAACTCCTTGAAGTGGTCGAAGGGTTCATGGCACGAGGCGCAGCGCCGCAGCGCCTTGCAGGCCGTGGAGGAGAACCGGCTCAGCAGCTCGGTGTCGGTCGAACCGCAGTGGGGGCAGCGGATGGCCAGCGCAAGGGCGACCGGGCCGGTCGGGCGCGGGGGAGCTATCCCGAACTCGGCCAGTTTGCGCCGGCCCTCCGCGCTGATGTCGTCCGTCGACCAGGCCGGTGACAGCACTGTGCGCACCGAAACATCGGGTATGCCGTGTTCGTGGAGAACCCGCTCGATGTCGGAGGACATCGACTCGATGGCAGGACAGCCCGTGTAGGTCGGGGTGAGTTCGACCGCGACCCGGCCGGGGCCGAGGACTTCCACGCCGCGCAGCACTCCGAGCTCTTCCAGTGTCACGACCGGGAGTTCGGGGTCGGGGACGGCTCCGGCGAGCCGGCGCAGTTCCGCTTCGAGAGGTGTGGTGGTCACCATGTCGCCCCCGGATGGCTGCGGTGCAGATGCTGCATCTCGGCGAGCATCCGCCCGAAGGGTTCGGTGTGCAGGCCCTGCCTGCCAGCCCCCGCCGACCACGCCCCGGTCTGCGCCCCGGTCGGCACGGACAGCGTGGCCCGCGACAGCAGTTCCGTCACGGAGCGGGACCAACTGTCGGCCAGGCCCGCCCAGTCGACGTCCACCCCTTCGACCGGCTCGAACATCTCGCCGGTGAAGCGCCACAACGCGTCCACCCCCCGCTGCATTCGTTCATGGCTCTCGGCTGTCCCGTCGCCGAGGCGCAGCGTCCACTGCTCGGCATGGTCCTGGTGGTAGGCGACCTCCTTGACCGCCTTCGCGGCGAGCGGCGCGAGCGGCCCGTTTCCGCCGGCCAGCCGGTCGTACAGGAGGTGTTGGTAGGTGGAGAAGAAGAGCTGGCGGGCGATGGTGTGCGCGAAGTCGCCGTTCTCCTGCTCGACGAGCTGAAGGTTGCGGAAGGCGCGTTCCTCGCGGAGGTAGGCCAGCTCGTCCTCGTCCCCCACCAGGGAGAACAGCACCCGCGCCTGCCCCAGCAGGTCGAGGGCGATGTTGGCGAGGGCCACCTCCTCCTCCAGCACCGGCGCGTGACCCGCCCACTCCCCCAGCCGGTGCGAGAGGACCAGTGCGTCGTCGCCGAGGGCGAGAGCCGCTGTCATAGGTGCCGCACCCCTTCCGGGATCTCGTAGAACGTGGGGTGTCGGTAGGGCTTGTCGCCGGCCGGTTCGAAGAACGAGTCCTTCTCGTCGGGCGAAGAGGCGGTTACCGCGGTGGAGGGAACCACCCAGATCGAAACGCCCTCGTTCCGGCGGGTGTAGAGGTCGCGGGCGTGGTGCAGGGCCATCTCCGCGTCCGGAGCGTGCAGGCTGCCGCAGTGCGTGTGGGCCAGCCCGCGCCGTGAGCGCACGAACACTTCCCACAGCGGCCAGTCCCCGGCGGCCGGGCTGTTCTCGGATGTGGCGGTCATGCGCGCGCCTTCCCTCGCTCTGCGGCGTCGGCGCTCTTCGCCGCACCGGCTGCCGTTTTCGCGGCGTACGCGGTCGCCGCCTCCCTGACCCAGGCGCCCTCCTCATGGGCCCGGCGCCGCTGGGTGATCCGCTGCTCGTTGCAGGGACCGTTGCCCTTGAGGATTTCCTTGAACTCGGTCCAGTCGATGCTGCCGAAGTCGTGCTGGCCCCGCTCCTCGTTCCACCGGATGTCGGGGTCGGGAAGGGTGAGCCCCAAGGCCTCGGCCTGGGGGACGCAGATGTCCACGAAGCGCTGGCGCAGCTCGTCGTTCGAGTGCCGCTTGATCTTCCAGGCCATGGACTGCGCGGAGTGCGCCGACTCGTCGTCCGGCGGGCCGAACATCATCAGCGACGGCCACCACCAGCGGTCCACGGCGTCCTGGGCCATCGCGTGCTGCTCCTGCGTGCCGCGGCTGAGGGCGAGCAGCAGCTCGAAGCCCTGGCGCTGGTGGAAGGACTCCTCCTTGCAGACCCGGACCATGGCCCGGGCGTACGGGCCGTAGGAGCAGCGGCAGAGCGGCACCTGGTTGGTGATCGCCGCGCCGTCCACCAGCCAGCCGACCGCGCCGACGTCGGCCCAGGTCAGCGTGGGGTAGTTGAAGATCGACGAGTATTTCTGGCGCCCGGAGTGGAGCTTGTCGAGCAGCTCTTCGCGGCCCGTGCCGAGGGTCTCGGCCGCGCTGTACAGATAGAGGCCGTGTCCTGCCTCGTCCTGGACCTTCGCCATCAGGATCGCTTTACGGCGCAGAGAGGGGGCCCGGGAGATCCAGTTCGCCTCGGGCTGCATCCCGATGATTTCGGAGTGGGCGTGCTGGGCCATCTGGCGGACGAGTGAGGCGCGGTACTCGTCAGGCATCCAGTCCCGCGGCTCGATCCGCTCGTCCGCGGCCACAGCGGCGTCGAAGGCGGCCTGCCTCGTCTCCTCGGGTCCCCCGGGCGCCCCTGAAGGCCCTGAGGCTGCGGAGGGGTGTGATGCCCCGTCCGTCCCGTACGCCACTGTCGCCATCGCGTGCCCCCTACCGACCGATCGTTCGGTTCATGGACTTCAATGGTGGGGCGAGGGCCCTTAGGGTGTCAACCCTGTGGATAACTGGCCTGAAGACCGGCGGGCACCAAAGGGGATCGGGGCGGGATGGATTCGTACGACAGTGGGGAGCCCGGAGCGAGCGGGCCAGGAGCACCACCTCCGCCACGAGAGCCCCTGGACACTCCCGGGCCCAGCGAGGCTCCCGAACCCCACGAGGCCCCTGGGACCCACGAGGCCCCTGAGACCCTCGACACTCCCGAGTCCCATGGAGCTGCCGGGGCGTCCCGGGGGATCCTCGCGCTTTCCTTTCCCTACCAGGTGGCCGCAGCCATCGCGCTCGGGCTGATCGGGGTGTTCACCGCCGTCCACCTCTCGATGGTCTTTCTCCATGTCACGCCGTCGAACACCGTGAGCAAGCAGTACGGCAAGGCGGTGGACGACTGGATCTATCCCGAGTTCGAGCAGAACTGGAAGCTCTTCGCCCCTAATCCGCTCCAGCAGAACATCGACGTTCAGGCGCGTGCCGATATACGGACGAAGGGCGGCGGAATCACCACCACCGGCTGGACCGATCTGTCGGCCGAGGACGGGGCGTCCCTCCACCACAACGTTCTCCCCAGCCACGTCGACCAGAACGAACTGCGTCGCGCCTGGGACTTCTTCACCGGCGCGCACAACAACGACAACCAGCCGATCGGGCTGCGGGGCGACCTGTCCGAGCGGTATATCCGCCGCATCGTCGTGATGCGGATGAGCGAGGGGCAGCCGAGCGGTTCCTCGGTTGAGCGGATACAGGTCCGCTCGGCGACGTCTTCGGTGAAGGCTCCTCCGTGGAGTCAGGAGAAGATCGACACACGGGCCTCCTACCGGGTCCTGCCCTGGTGGTCGGTTGTCCCCGCGGACCGTACGGAGGCCGACCGGTGAGCTCAGCCAGCACCAGCACCAGCACCAGCACCAGCAGCAACACCAGTGCCAGCAACACCACCAGCAACGCCGGTAGCAGCAACAACACCCCCAACCTCAGCAACGTCAGCAGCATGATCGCGCGCGGCATCCAGCGCATCACCGAAGCCTCGTTGGGCCGCTACCAGAGCGCCGTGGTCAGGATCGGGTTCTCCGCCACCTGGCTGCTCTTCCTCCTGCGGGAGCTGCCGCACCGACGTGAGCTGTACGGGCCGCACGCCCCATGGGACTGGGGCATGGCGAAGCAGCTCATCGCCGGCAACCACGCGTTCACGGTGCTGATGTGGTCGGACTCCACGGCGTGGTTCGAGGTGGTCTACGCCGTTGCCGTGCTGTCCAGCGTGCTGCTGCTGCTCGGCTGGCACACGCGCTTCGCCTCCGCGCTGTTCATGATCGGCGTGCTGTCGCTGCAGAACCGGTCCATCTTCGTGGGCGACGGCGGTGACAATGTCGTCCACATCATGGCGATCTACCTGCTGGTGACGCGCTGTTCTCAGGTCTGGTCGCTGGACGCGCGCCGCGCGGCCCGCGCCGCGCAGGCTGCCGGCACCAGTAGCCCGTCCGGCCCCGAGCCGTCCCGGGACCGGGTCGGCCCTCTGCTCTGGTCCGCGCTCGGCATCGCACTCGTCGCCATCACCCTGCTCGGGAAGACGAGTGGCGGCTGGGAACTGATCTTCTGGGCGATGTGGCTGGTCCAGGGCCTGTGGTGGGTGGTGTGCCGGACGGCGCCGGGTGAGCCCCGCACCTTCCTCGACGTGGTCGCCAACCTCGCGCACAACGCCGGTCTCGTCGTGATCATGGCCGAGGTCTGTCTGATCTACTCGACCGCCGGCTGGTACAAGATCCAGGGCTCCCGCTGGGAGGACGGCACGGCCCTCTACTACCCGCTCAATCTGCACTACTTCTCGCCCTGGCCCGGACTGTCCTCGCTGCTCGCCACCAGCGGCGTCATGGTGATGCTGCTGACGTACGGCACGGTCATCGTTCAGGTGGCCTTCCCCTTCACCCTCTTCAACCGGCGCGTCAAGAACGTGCTGCTGGTCGCGATGATCCTGGAGCACGTCGGTATCGCGGTACTGCTGGGGCTGCCGTTCTTCTCGATGGCGATGGTCGCGGCGGACGCGGTCTTCCTGCCGACCGGCTTTCTGCTCTGGCTGGGCGGCCGCGCGGCGATGCTGACCGCCCGCACGCGAGCGGGTGCGCGGAAGGGGCCGACGGGCAGCCGGCGTCCGGCCGAGGGGGAGCAGGGCGAGCAGCCCCGTACGCTCGTGGGGTGACCAGCGAGCCCTCCCCCGAAGTACACGGACCCGAAGCACGTTCAGAGCCCGATCCCGGAGCGTCGGGAGTACCTGTGGAGCCCGAAACGCCGGATGCGCCCGCCCAGTCGGCGCATTCCGGCGAGCCGGCTCAGTACGACGATGCCTTCGCGTCCGAAATCGGCGTCGGGCCGCACCCCCTGCCGTGGCCGGAGGGCGCGCAGTACGACAAGGAACTGCTCGCCGCAGGGGACCGCCGCAACGTGGTCGACGCCTACCGGTACTGGACGCGGGAGGCGATCGTCGCGGACCTGGACACCAGGCGCCACGACTTCCATGTCGCCGTCGAGAACTGGGGTCACGACTTCAACATCGGATCCGTCGTTCGTACCGCCAACGCCTTTCTCGCCAAGGAGATCCACATCGTGGGGCGGCGCCGCTGGAACCGGCGCGGGGCCATGGTGACCGACCGCTACCAGCATGTGCGTCATCACCCGGATACGGAGTCGCTCACCGCGTGGGCCGCGGCCGAGGGCCTGCCGATCATCGGGATCGACAACCTGCCGGGCGCGGTGCCATTGGAGCGGACCGAGTTGCCGCGACGGTGTGTGCTGCTGTTCGGGCAGGAGGGCCCCGGGCTCACCGAAGAGGCACGGAAGCACGCGCAGCGGGTGTGCTCGATCGCGCAGTTCGGCTCGACGCGGTCGATCAACGCGGGTGCGGCCGCGGCGATCGCCATGCACGCCTGGGTGCAGCGGTACGCACAGATCGACTGACCGGGCGGGCCCACCCCGCAGTGAAGCGGGCGGCCCCGAGCCGCCTGCCTACGGCCCGCCCAGCCCCACACGGCCCAAGCCCCTCACGGCCCGGGTCCCGCGTCGGAGACCCCGGGCCGCAGGGCCAGGCCTTTCGTTGGGATCACGCCTGGCGGCGGACCTCCACCATCCGGAACCTGTTGGCCACGAATGCCCCGTCACACAGCGCCGCGTTCGCCGCCGGATTACCGCCCGAGCCGTGGAAGTCCGAGAAGGCCGCCGTCTGGTTGACGTAGACGCCGCCCGTCAGATTCAGCGAGAGCTGGGCGCACTCCTCCAGGCAGACCTCCTCCACGGCCTGCTCCACCTCAGTCGATGTGGTGTATGCGCCCACCGTCATCGCACCCTTGTCGCGGATCGTGTGGCGGAGCAGGTCGAGAGCGGACCTGGTCGATTCGACGGCCACCGCGAACGAGACCGGCCCGAAGCACTCGGAGAGGTAGGCCGCGTCGGAGCCCGCCGTGTCCCAGTGCTTCCGTGCGCCGTCCAGCTTGACGATCGCGGGCGTACGGACCACGGCGTCCGGGAAGTCGGGGTGGGCGATCTCCCGTGATGCGAGGGCCACTTCGCCGAGACCCGCAGCCGCTTCGAGGCGGTCCCGTACATCAGGGTTGACCAGCGCGCCCAGCAGCGCGTTCGCCCGGGCGTCGTCGCCGAGGAGCCCTCCCACCGCCGCTGCGAGGTCGGCGACCACCTCGTCGTACGTCTTGTGGCCCGCGTCCGTGGTGATGCCGTCGGCCGGGATCAGCAGGTTCTGCGGGGTGGTGCACATCTGGCCGCTGTACAGGGAGAGCGAGAAGGCCAGGTTGGAGAGCATGCCCTTGTAGTTGTCCGTGGAATCGACGACGACCGTGTTGACCCCGGCCTTCTCCGTGTAGACCTGCGCCTGGCGGGCGTTGGCCTCCAGCCAGTCGCCGAAGGTGGTCGAACCGGTGTAGTCGATGATCCTGATCTCCGGGCGGACAGCGAGGGACTTGGCGATCCCTTCGCCGGGCCGTTCGGCGGCCAGCGCGACCAGATTGGCGTCGAACCCGGCCTCGGAGAGCACTTCGCGGGCCACCTGGACGGTGAGGGCGAGCGGCAGCACCGCGCGGGGGTGCGGCTTCACCAGGACCGGGTTTCCGGTGGCCAGGGAGGCGAACAGGCCCGGATAGCCGTTCCAGGTGGGGAAGGTGTTGCAGCCGATCAGCAGGGAGATGCCGCGGCCCACCGCAGTGAAGGACTTCCGCAGCTCCAGGGGGTCGCGCTTGCCCTGCGGCTTGGACCAGTCGGCCGACGACGGCGTCCTGACCTGCTCGGCATAGGCGTATGCCACGGCCTCCAGGCCGCGGTCCTGGGCGTGCGGGCCGCCCGCCTGGAAGGCCATCATGAACGCCTGGCCACTGGTGTGCATGACCGCGTGCGCGAATTCCGGTGTCCGGGCGCTGATCCGCGCCAGAATCTCCAGGCAGACCACGGCCCTGGCCTCGGGACCGGCCGCGCGCCACGCCGCCGTTCCCGCACTCATCGCGGGCAGCAGGACGTCCAGGTCGGGGTGCGGATAGGTGATGCCCAACTCGACTCCGTACGGCGATACTTCGCCGCCCGTCCAGTCGTCGGTGCCTGGCTGATTCAGCTCGATACGCCCGCCCAGCAGGGCGTCGAAAGCCGCTTTGCCGTCACCGCTGTATGCCTTGGGGTGCTCGGGGTGGGGCGTCCAGTACTCACGCGTACGGATCGCTTCGAGGGCCTGGTCGAGCGTGGGCCGATGGGTCTGGGACAGCTCGGTCAGCTGCATCGCGGGACAACTCCTCGTCGAGCTGCGCAGGACAGGTGGACAGAGTTAGAGTAACCGAACGATCGGTCGGGACAAGGGGGTCCGCGCAGACTGTGGATAACTCAGTACGGGAAGATCGCCCCATGACCGCCACCGCACACCTTCCCCCCCTGGCGCCGAGCCGTACCGTCGCAGTCGTCGGCACCGGCACCATGGGCCAGGGCATAGCCCAGGTCGCCCTGGTCGCCGGACACCCCGTGCGCCTCTACGACGCACTGCCGGGCCGCGCGGAGAAGGCCGCCGAAGCCATCACCGCCCGGCTGGACAGGCTGGTCGAGAAGGGGCGCATGGACGCCCCGCAGCGGGACGCCGCGCGGGACCGGCTGCTGCCCGCCGCGGATCCGGCCGAACTCGCCGACGCCGCGCTCGTGATCGAGGCGATCCTCGAACAACTCCCGGTCAAACAGGAACTCTTCACCAGTCTTGAGGAGATCGTCGCCGAGGACTGCCTGCTCGCGACCAACACCTCGTCCCTCTCCGTGACCGCCATCGCGGGCGCGCTGAGGTACCCCGGCCGTTTCGTCGGGATGCACTTCTTCAACCCGGCGCCGCTGCTCCCTCTCGTCGAGGTCGTCAGCGGCTTCGCCACTGACGAATCGAGCGCCGCGCGTGCGTCGGCGACGGCCAAGGCCTGGGGCAAGACCCCGGTCCGCTGTACCGACACCCCCGGCTTCATCGTCAACCGCATCGCCCGCCCCTTCTACGCCGAGGCCTTCGCGGTGCACGAGGAGCGAGGCGCCGACCCGGCCACCATCGACGCGGTGCTCAGGGAGTCCGGCGGCTTCCGGATGGGCCCCTTCGAGCTGACCGACCTGATCGGGCAGGACGTCAACGAAGCGGTCACCCGCTCGGTCTGGGAGTCGTTCTTCCAGGACCCCAAATTCCGTCCTTCGCTGGCCCAGCAGCGGCTCGTCGAGTCCGGGCGGCTGGGCAGGAAGAGCGGCCGCGGCTGGTACGCGTACGGGGAGGGCGCAGTCCACCCCGAGCCGCACACCGCCCCGGCCACCGAGGCCCCGTCCGGGATCACGGTGGAGGGCGATCTCGGGCCGGCGGCCGAACTGATCGCGATGGCCCGCGAGGCGGGGATCGCGGTGCGCGAGGACGAGGAGGACGCTGGGTGCAGGATCGTGCTGCCCAGCGGGGGACAGCTGGTGCTCGCCGACGGGCAGACGTCCGCCGAGTTCCGCGACGTCGTCTACTTCGACCTGGCGCTCGACTACCGGTCCGCCACCCGCATCGCGCTGTCGGCGTCCGAGGTCACCGGCTGGGAGACGCTGCGCCAGTCGATCGGCCTCTTCCAGAGCCTCGGCAAGAAAGTCAGCGTCATCGGTGACGTCCCCGGCATGATCGTCGCGCGTACGGTCGCGATGATGGTCGACCTCGCGGCGGACGCCCTGGCCAGGGGCGTCGCATCCGCGCAGGACATCGACACGGCGATGCGGCTCGGCGTGAACTACCCGCTGGGGCCGGTCGAATGGGGCCGCAGGCTCGGCCGTGCCTGGGCGCACGAACTGCTCGACGAGCTCCATGCGCGCGTGCCCAGCGGCCGCTATGCGCCCTCGCTGGCGCTGTACCGGCAGTCGTACGTCCATCCGGAGAAGGGCGGGACGGTCTGATGACTACCCCCAAGCGGGACACGTACACACCCGAGACCCTGCTGACGGTCGCCGTGCGGATCTTCAACGAGCGCGGCTACGACGGCACGTCCATGGAGCACCTCTCCCGGGCCGCGGGCATCTCCAAGTCCTCGATCTACCACCATGTCGCGGGCAAGGAGGAGCTGTTGCGGCGTGCGGTCAGCCGCGCCATAGACGGGCTCTTCGGTGTCCTGGACGAGCCGGGGGCGGCGCGGGGGCGCGCGATCCAGCAGGTCGAGTACGTCACGCGCCGTACGGTCGACGTGCTGATGGCGGAACTCCCCTATGTGACGCTCCTGCTGCGGGTGCGCGGCAACACGAAGACCGAGCGCTGGGCGATGGAACGGCGCCGGGAATTCGACCAGCGGGTGGCCGATCTGCTGAAGGCGGCGGTGTCCGAGGGCGATCTCCGCTCCGACGTGGACATCCGGCTGGCGACCCGGCTGCTCTTCGGGATGATCAACTCGCTGGTCGAGTGGGTCCGCCCGGCACAGGGCGCGGGCCCCGACGCGGACCAGCTGGCCGAGACCGTCGTACAGCTCGCGTTCGAAGGGCTGCGTACAGTGCCCTCCCGCTGAGGCGACGGCCGCGCGTTGCCCCCCGGTTCCGGGTGGTCCTGAGGTCGTGCGACCGCACCGGCTCCGTGACCCGGTCTCACCCGTCCGACGGTTTGTCCGGATCCAGGTCGGTCTCCTCGAAAACCAGCAGAGTCCGGGTCGAGAGCACTTCGGGGATCGCCTGGATCTTCGTCAGTACGAGCTCACGCAGTGCCCTGTTGTCGGCGCTGTGCACCAGCAGAAGCACATCGAAATCGCCGCTGACCAGCGCGATATGAGCGGTGCCCGGCAGCTCGGTGAGCTGCTTGCGGACTGTGCGCCAGGAGTTCTGGACGATCTTGAGCGTGATGTAGGCGGACGACCCCTGGCCGGCGCGCTCGTGGTCGACCCGGGCGCTGAACCCGCGGATGACGCCGTCCTCGATCAGCCGGTTGATACGGGCGTACGCATTGGCGCGCGACACATGGACGCGGTCGGAGACGGACCGTATCGAGGCGCGGCCGTCCTGCTGGAGGATCCGCAGGATGTCGCGGTCGATGGCGTCCAACGGGCGCGCTGGCGGACGCTCGCCCTCGTCGGCCATTTGTTCAGCTGCCACCTGCCCCCGCCTCTCTACCATGGACGACCTGCTCCTATCCCAGGCTGTGGAGAACCGTTTGTCCACAGGCTGAAGGGGTCAGTAGCCAAAATGCGCTTTCGACCGAACAATCGGTAGGTGAGGCGCATCACACGACGGTGCGCCCCTCCCGCTCCCATGAGGAGGTGTCTGGCATGACGGTCCAAGAGCTGCCCGGTGCTACTGCCTACCCGGCATGGAGGCTCCGTACCGACCCCGCGCCGCTGCTCCCGGACCCGGAGCCGTACCGGGTGCTCGGTTCGGAGGCCGCCGCCGGGCTCGACAGGGAGCTGCTGCTCCGGCTGTACGACGCCCTGGTGCACGGTCGGCGGTTCAACACACAGGCGACGGCCCTCACCAAGCAGGGCAGGCTCGCCGTCTACCCGTCGTCCACCGGTCAGGAGGCGTCCGAGGTGGCCGCGGCGCTGGTCCTGGAGGAACGGGACTGGCTCTTCCCCAGCTACCGGGACACCCTCGCGGCCGTGGCGCGCGGACTGGACCCGGTGGAGGCTCTGACGCTGCTGCGCGGTGACTGGCACACCGGGTACGACCCGCGTGAGCGCCGTATCGCCCCGCTGTCCACACCGCTCGCCACCCAGCTTCCGCACGCGGTCGGCCTGGCACACGCCGCCCGTCTGGCCGGGGACGACGTGGTCGCGCTGGCGATGGTCGGTGACGGGGGGACTAGCGAGGGCGACTTCCACGAGGCACTGAACTTCGCCGCTGTGTGGCGGGCTCCTGTCCTCTTCCTCGTGCAGAACAACGGGTTCGCGATCTCCGTGCCCCTCGCCAAGCAGACCGCGGCCCCTTCCCTGGCCCACAAGGCCGTGGGATACGGAATGCCGGGCCGACTCGTCGACGGGAACGACGCGGCGGCCATGCACCAGGTGCTCTCCGAAGCGGTCCGGCGGGCCCGTACCGGCGGCGGCCCGACGCTGATCGAAGCGGTGACCTACCGGATGGACGCGCATACGAACGCCGACGACGCCACCCGCTACCGCGCGGACGCCGAAGTGGAGGCCTGGAGGGCACACGATCCGGTCCGGCTCCTGGAGCGTGAGCTGACCGGGCGGGGGCTGCTCGACGAGGAGCGCAGGGACGCGGCCACCGAGGCCGCCGAGTCGATGGCGGCGGACCTCCGCGGACGGATGAACGCCGATCCGCTGCTCGACCCCATGGACCTCTTCGCGCAGGTCTATGCCGCGCCGACGCCGCAGCTGCGCGAGCAGTCGGAGCAACTGCGCGCCGAGCTGGAAGCGGAGGCCGGGCGGTGACCACAGTCGCGGTGAAGCCGGCCACGATGGCGCAGGCACTGCAGAGGGCGATGCGCGACGCGATGGCCGAGGACCCCACCGTGCATGTCATGGGGGAGGACGTCGGGACACTCGGCGGGGTGTTCCGGGTCACCGACGGGCTCGCGAAGGAGTTCGGGGAAGACCGCTGTACGGACACACCGCTCGCCGAGGCAGGCATTCTCGGGGCGGCGGTCGGTATGGCGATGTACGGGCTGCGGCCGGTGGTGGAGATGCAGTTCGACGCCTTCGCCTATCCGGCGTTCGAGCAGCTCGTCAGCCATGTGTCGCGCATGCGCAACCGCACCCGGGGCGCGCTGCCCATGCCGATCGTGGTGCGGGTGCCGTACGGCGGCGGGATCGGCGGGGTGGAGCACCACAGCGACTCGTCGGAGGCGTACTACATGGCGACTCCGGGGCTCCATGTCGTCACGCCGGCCACGGTCCCCGACGCGTACGGGCTGCTGCGCGCCGCCATCGCGTCCGACGACCCGGTCATCTTCCTGGAGCCGAAGCGGCTCTACTGGTCGAAGGCCGAGTGGTCGCCGGACGCGCCTGCCACCGTGGAGCCGATAGGCCGGGCCGTGGTCCGGCGTGCGGGCAGCAGCGCCACTCTCCTGACGTACGGGCCCTCGGTGCCGGTCTGTCTGGAGGCGGCGGAGGCGGCTCGTGACGAGGGCTGGGACCTGGAGGTCGTGGATCTGCGCTCGCTGGTGCCGTTCGACGATGCGACGGTGTGCGATTCGGTGCGGCGCACGGGCCGGGCGGTCGTCGTCCATGAGTCGGCCGGATTCGGCGGGCCCGGCGGGGAGATCGCCGCCCGGGTGACGGAGCGCTGCTTCCACCATCTGGAGGCTCCGGTGCTGCGGGTCGCCGGGTTCGACCTCCCGTATCCACCGCCCATGCTGGAGCGGCACCATCTGCCCGGTGTGGACCGGGTGCTGGACGCGGTCGCACGATTGCAGTGGGAGGCGCAGAGCTGATGTCCATTGCCCCTGATGCTTCTGATGTGAACTGCCTGGAATTCAAGCTGCCGGACCTTGGGGAAGGGCTGACCGAGGCCGAGATCGTGCGGTGGTTGGTGGAGATCGGCGATGTCGTCGTCGTCGACCAGCCGGTGGTGGAGGTCGAGACCGCGAAGGCGCTGGTGGAGGTGCCGTGTCCGTACGCGGGCATGGTGACGGCCCGGTTCGGCGAGGAGGGCGCCGAACTGCCGGTCGGTTCCCCGCTGCTGACGGTGACGGTGGGCCCGGAGGTGGGTGCGGGTGCCGGCCATGACGCCCGTGGTGTCAGCCGTGGGAGTGGTGCCAGTCGTACGGGTGCTGCCGGTGCCGGTGCCGGCGACTCCACGGGGGCTTCGGGGGCTGATGACGACTCGTCGGGGAACGTGCTCGTGGGGTACGGGACGGGCGGCGCGGTGGCCGCGCGGCGGCGGCGTGTGCGGGTGACCGGTGGCACCCGGCCGGGTTCTGTTCCGCCGTCCGCGCTCCGGGCCGGTCCTGTTCCGGTGATCTCTCCGCTTGTGCGGCGGCTGGCGCGCGAACACGGCGTGGATCTGCGGGGGCTGGCGGGCAGCGGGCCGGACGGACTGATTCTGCGCTCCGATGTGGAGCAGGCGATACGTACGCCCGCGGCCGAAGGGACCGACCAGGCCGCGCGGGTGGACGCGGGCCCGGCCCCGGAACCGGTGGCGGCCGCGGCCGTGGCTGCGCCAGGGGCTACGACTGCGACGGAGACTTCGACTGCGGTGGCGGGGAGCCGGGTTCCGCTGCGGGGGATGCGTGGTGCCGTCGCGGACAAGCTCGCACGCAGCCGTCGCGAGATACCCGATGCGACGTGCTGGGTCGACGCGGACGCCACGGAGCTGATGGCCGCGCGGGCGGCCATGAACGCGGCGGCCGGTCCGACGGTTCCGAAGATCTCGGTACTGGCACTGCTTGCCCGGGTCTGCACGGCGGCCCTGGCGCGTTTCCCCGAGCTGAACTCGACGGTGGACATGGAGGCGCGGGAGATCGTGCGCCTGCCGTCCGTCAACCTGGGCTTCGCCGCGCAGACGGACCGCGGGCTGGTGGTGCCGGTGGTACGCGAGGCCGGCGGGCGCACGACCGAGTCGCTCAACGAGGAGTTCATACGGCTGACGGAGGCGGCCAGGAACGGGGCACTGACCCCGGCGGAGCTGACGGGCGGCACGTTCACGCTGAACAACTACGGGGTGTTCGGGGTCGACGGCTCCACACCGATCATCAACCACCCCGAGGCTGCGATGCTGGGCGTCGGCAGGATCGTGCCCAAGCCCTGGGTCCACGAGGGGGAGCTCGCTGTACGGCAGGTGGTGCAGCTGTCCCTCACGTTCGACCACAGGGTGTGCGATGGCGGGACGGCCGGAGGCTTCCTCCGTTACGTGGCGGACTGCGTGGAGCAGCCGGCGGTGCTGCTGCGCGGGGTCTAGGCCGCGATGTGAAAGTCCCGCCTGCGGCCACGGCCCCGGCGGGCGGGGAGCCACGGCCTGGCGGGTGGGGCGGCACGGCCCGACGGGCGGGGCGGCAAGGCTCCGGTGGTCATCGCGGCGGGCCGGGCCGGGGCCGGGACGGGCCGGTCGGCCTGCCGGGCAGTGGACGGCAGGTGGCGTGGCGGATTCTGGGGCGCCACCGCGGTGGACTCAGGTCGTCGCTGTCGCTGTCGCTGCCGCTGTGGCGGATCCCGGGTGCGCGCTGGTGTCCGCCGCACCGCTCGTCGGCTTGCGCGACCGCCGCACCGCTCGTCGGCCTGCGCGACCGCCGTGTGGCTGTCACCGGTGGCTGTCGCGGGTGGATGTCCCATGCGGATGTCCCATGTGGCTGTCGGGGCTGCTGTCCGGGCTGGATGTCGCGGCGCCATTCCGTAGAGCTCTGCCGCGGCCCATACTCGCGGGATGACCTTGTATGACGCCGTGGTGCTCGCCGGAGGGGCCGCCAAGCGGCTCGGTGGTGCTGACAAGCCCGGCCTCACGGTCGGAGGGCTGACGCTGCTCGACCGGGTGCTCGGGGCCTGCCGAGGGGCCGGGACCACCGTTGTCGTCGGGGGACGGCGGGAGACCGTACGGCCCGTGGTCTGGGCGCGGGAGGAGCCGCCCGGTGGCGGGCCGCTGGCGGCGCTCGGAGCCGGGGTGCGCGGAGTGTCGGCCGGAGTGGTGCTCGTACTCTCCGCGGACCTGCCGTTTCTCGGGGAGGCCACCGTGCCGGCGCTGATCGGCGCCCTCGAAACGGGGCCCCACGAAGGGGTGCTGCTCACCGATCCGGGCGGCCGGGACCAGCCTCTCGTCGCCGCCTACCGCACCGACGCACTGTGTCGCGGACTCGCGCTGCTCGCCGCCGAGCACGGTTCGCTCGCGGGGCTGCCCCTGCGGCTGCTCACCGCCGGACTCGACCTCGCCCGGATCGCTGCGGACCCCCTGGCCTCGTTCGACTGCGACACCTGGCAGGCCGTGGCATCGGCGCGGGCCCACATCAGGGAGCATGGGTACGTGCTTGATGAATGGATCACCGCAGTAAAGGCCGAGCTGGGCATCGAGCTGGATGTCGACACCGGCGTCCTCCTCGACCTGGCCCGCGATGCCGCACACGGCGTGGCCAGGCCGGCCGCGCCGCTGACGACCTTCCTCGTCGGCTATGCAGCGGCGAAGGCGGAAATGGACGGGCCCGAGGCTGTCGCCACGGCCGCACGCAAGGCCGCCGCGCTCGCCAACCGGTGGGCTGACGAGGCCGGAGAGGCCAAGGGGACCGACGCCGGATGACCGGGCAGCAGGACCGCGACCTCGACGAGGCGGAGGACCGCGACCTCGACGAAGCGCTGGCGCTGGTCCGCAGGGAGCCACCGGCCGTGCCGCCGCCCGCCGCCGTATCCGAGAACAGCTGTGCCGAGACCGAGAGGCGGACCGGGAAGCAGACCAGGGCGCAGCACGGGAAGCAGACAGGGACGCAGACCGGGGCGCAGCACGGGAAGCCGTCCGGCGCATCGGAGAAGCACCGCGCAGCACCCTGGGCCGATGCCCGCGCGGGTGCGGCGCGGGCCGGACGTGCGGTGCCGGTGTCCGCGCGGCGGGCGCCGCTGGACCGGGCGCTGGGTCTGACCCTCGCCGGGCCGCTGACCGCGCTCACCGATCTGCCGTCCTTCGACACCTCGGCCATGGACGGCTGGGCGGTCTCCGGGCCGGGGCCCTGGCGGATCAGCGACCGGGACGACATCCTCGCCGGTCAGGCCGGACCCGGACAGCTCGCCGACGGAGATGCCGTACGGATCGCCACCGGCGCTCGGATCCCGCGCGACGCGACCGCCGTCGTCCGCACCGAACATGCCCGGACGGATGACCGCACCGAGCAGCTGCACGCGCGGCGCCACGTCGTCACCGGGCAGGACATCAGGCCCCGGGGGCAGGAGTGCCGCACCGGCGACCAGCTGCTGCCGACCGGGGGGCTGGTGACCCCCGCGGTGCTCGGTCTGGCAGCCGCGGCAGGCTACGACGAGCTGCCGGTCCTTCCCCGTCCCCGGGTGGAAGTCCTGGTCCTCGGCGATGAGTTGCTGGCCGACGGGCTCCCGCACGATGGACTGATCCGGGACGCTCTGGGACCGATGATCGGCCCCTGGCTGCGGACGCTCGGCGCCGAGGTCCTGACCACGCGGCGTCTCGGTGACGACGCCGATGCTCTCCGGCAAGCCGTCGCGGGCTCCGAGGCCGATCTGGTCATCACCACCGGGGGCACCGCCGCCGGGCCCGTCGACCATGTCCATCCGATCCTCCACAAGCTCGGCGCCGAGCTACTGGTCGACAGCGTCGCCGTGCGCCCCGGCCACCCGATGCTGCTCGCCCGGCTCGCCGACGGACGCCATCTCGTCGGACTTCCCGGAAACCCGCTGGCCGCCGTATCCGGGCTGCTGACGCTCGCCGAACCGTTGATCCGCGGGCTCGCCGGCCGCGCCGTCGTTGAGGCTTACGCCATGCCCGTGAGCGAAGAGGTGCACGGCCACCCGTACGACACCCGGCTCGTGCCAGTCGTGCGCCGGACCGATGAGGTGGTTCCGCTGCACTTCCATGGACCGGCGATGCTCCGGGGTATCGCTGCCGCGGACGGGCTCGCCGTCGTACCGTCCGGAGGCGCGCGGCCCGGTCAGCTGCTGGAGATCCTCGATCTGCCGTGGGCGGAGGAGTGTTTCACGTGAAACTGCCCGGTCATGATGCCCTCGACCGGCAGGTGGGGGAGAAGCTGGTCACCCGCCGGGTGAAACTGCCCCGCCGGGTGGTCGAGCGGCCTCTCCGGCAGGTCGGCAGACGGGTCCTGATCGCACTGCTGGTGCTGGCGGTGACGGCGCTCATCGTCTGGTTCGACCGCGATGGCTACCACGACAACGCCGACAGCAAGGTCGACCTGCTCGACTCCTTCTACTACGCCACGGTCACCCTCTCCACCACGGGTTACGGCGACATCGTCCCGTACAGCGACGGTGCCAGGCTCACCAACATCCTTGTCGTCACGCCGCTGCGCGTGCTCTTCCTGATCATCCTGGTCGGCACCACTCTCGAAGTGCTCACCGAGCGCACCCGGGAGGAGTGGCGGCTGAACCGCTGGAGGCTCCGCTTGCGTGACCACACCGTCGTCGTCGGATTCGGTACGAAGGGCCGCTCCGCGATGCAGACGCTGTGTGCGACCGGCCTGAAGCGGGAGCAGATCGTCGTCGTCGACCCCAACAGCAAGGTCATCGAGGCCGCCAATGCGGAGGGATTCGCGGGCGTCATCGGGGATGCGACCCGCAGTGACGTACTGCTCCGCGCCGAGGTGCAGCGTGCCCGGCAGATCGTCATCGCCACCCAGCGCGACGACACCGCCGTACTGGTGACCCTGACCGCGCGGCAGCTCAACCGCGGGGCGAAGATCGTCGCCGCCGTGCGTGAGGAGGAGAACGCTCAGCTGCTGCGCCAGTCCGGGGCTGACGCGGTGATCACGAGCGCCAGTGCGGCGGGGCGGCTGCTCGGCCTCTCCGTGCTCAGCCCGAGCGCGGGAACCGTGATGGAGGATCTGATCCAGCAGGGCAGCGGGCTCGACCTGGTCGAGCGGCCGGTCATAAAGGCCGAGGTGGGACGGAGCGTCCGGGACGCGGACGATCTGGTCGTCAGCGTGAAGCGCGGTCACCGGCTGATCGGATACGACGACCCCGACGCCAGTCCGCTTCAGCTCACCGACCGGGTGATCGCGATTGTCCGGGTCTCCCCCAAGGCAGCCGGAGCCGGTGCGGAGTAGCCTCGCGATCATGCATGCGATCACGATCCCCGAACCCGGCGGTCCCGAGGCGCTTGTCTGGGCCGAAGTGCCCGACCCTGTCCCCGGCGAGGGCGAAGTCCTCGTCGAGGTAGTGGCGTCCGCAGTCAACCGCGCCGATCTACTGCAACGTCAGGGCTTCTACAACCCGCCTCCCGGGGCATCGCCGTATCCCGGCCTGGAATGCTCCGGTCGGATCACGGCCCTGGGGCCCGGGGTGTCCGGGTGGGCCGTCGGCGACGAGGTGTGTGCGCTGCTGGGCGGCGGCGGTTACGCGGAGAGGGTCGCCGTACCGGTGGGGCAGTTGCTGCCGGTGCCGGACGGGATCGATCTCGTCACCGCGGCGGGGCTGCCGGAAGTCACCTGCACCGTCTGGTCGAACGTGTTCATGGTCGCCCATCTGCGGCCCGGCGAGATGCTGCTGGTGCATGGCGGGTCGAGCGGGATCGGCACGATGGCGATCCAGCTGGGCAAGGCGGTGGGCGCACGGGTCGCCGTGACCGCGGGCAGCGCCGAGAAGCTGGCCCGCTGTGCGGAGTTGGGCGCCGATGTACTGATCAACTACCGCGAGCAGGACTTCGTCGAGGAGATCCGGAAGGCGACCGGCGGGGCCGGGGCCGACGTCATCCTCGACATCGTCGGCGCGAAGTACCTGGACCCGAACGTGGAAGCGCTGGCGACCAGCGGGCGGCTCGCGGTGATCGGTATGCAGGGCGGTGTGAAGGGCGAGTTGAACCTCGCGGTTCTGCTGGGGAAGCGGGGCGCCGTTACGGCCACGTCGTTGCGGGCACGGCCGCTGGGGGAGAAGGCGGCGATCGTCGCCGCGGTCCGTGAGCATGTCTGGCCGCTGATTTCCGGCGGCCGGGTGCGGCCCGTGGTGGATCAGGTGCTGCCGATGGCTCTCGCGGCGGAGGGGCACCGGGTGCTGGATTCCGGTGTGCACGTGGGGAAGGTCCTGCTGCAGGCGTAGTACCCCGCCAGAGTTCTCCCGTTCTTCTCTCCCGGCCGCCCGGCCGCCTGGCGGCTCCCGACCTCCTGGGCCTCCTGGCCTCCTGGCCGCCTGCGGGCGTACGGTCCCTGAAAGGTTCACACCCCGAGGCCCCCCGGCCGACTGAAACGCCCGCCATCACCCCCGAGGCCCGGCCCCCGCTCGCTGTCGCTGCGGGAGGCCGGGCCTCGGGGGTTCGTTTCGGTGAAGGTCGAACAGGTCAAGAGCTGCCGGCAGAACCAGAAGTGGCGCTGACCGGGTCAGAAGTCAGAGGTACGGGGTCAGAGGTACGGGGTCAGAGGTACGGGCCTGAGCGGATCGCTCCGTGGCCGCCGTCCCCGTCCTCTTCCTCCTGGCCGCCCGCGCCCGGGGGAAGCGCCCGGCGCATCTGCTCCAACTGGGCCCTCGCGGCCATCTGCTGGGCGAAAAGCGCCGTCTGGATGCCGTGGAACAGACCTTCCAGCCACCCGACCAACTGGGCCTGCGCGATGCGCAGTTCCGCCTCCGACGGGATGGCCTCGTTGGTGAACGGCAGCGAGAGGCGTTCCAGCTCCTCCACCAGCTCAGGGGCCAGTCCGTCCTCCAGCTCCTTCACGGACGAGGCATGGATGTCCTTGAGCCGGACCCGGCTCGCCTCGTCGAGAGGAGCTGCCCTGACCTCCTCCAGAAGCTGTTTGATCATGCTGCCGATGCGCATGACCTTGGCGGGCTGTTCCACCATTTCTGTCACTGGGACCTCGCGCGACTCGTCGTCACCGCCGGCCCCGCCGCCGAGCGCCATCCCGTCCTGTCCCACGATGAGGACCTTGGGGTGCTCCTCCGGCTGTTCCGACCGTTCACTCCTCGGCATCTCCATGCCGCCATTGTCTCGCACACGTACTTCATGAGGGGTTGTGCCCCCGATCCGGCTTGATCCACCGCGCGCGCCGCGTCAGCCTGCCCGCCGGGCCAGGACCAGACGGGACCGGGTGAAGCCCGCGGCCAGCAGACCGGCCAGGACCGGTACGGCCACGGCGAGGATGCCGATGGTCTCCCACGGCAGCACGATCGGTGTGTACGCGGAGTCCATCGGGTGCGCGCGCATCTGGTCCAGCGCCCTCTTGAGGTCCGTGAGCCGCACCGCGACCGCGGGCATCGCACCCGCCGCGGTCCCGAGCAGGACGCCCGTTCCCGCGACCACCGCGCACTGGAAGCCGCTGAGCGTGCGCCGTACACCGGGCGGCGCGCCGATCGCGCTCAGGGTCGTCAGGTCGGCTTCCGCGTCGGCCTTCGCCAGGCCCGTGGTGATGGCGGCCGCGCCGAGCGTCACCATGCCCGAGAACAGCGCGAGGATCAGCATGGTGGTGTCGCTGCCGTCCGGCTTCTCGTTCTGCCAGAGGTAGGCACCGTTCCCGGCCTGCGACATCCCGTCGTTGAAGCGCTGCTTCTCCGCTTCGGTCGGCGCGTGTGCGGTCCGGTAGACGGCAGCCACCGGGCCCGTGTGCAGCCCGAGGCGGTCGGCGGTGGCCTGCGGCATGATCATGCGGACCCCGGGGGTGGCGGCGTACCGGTCGGCAGCCCGGTAGACCGTGAGGTGGCTGACGGTCGTCCTGGCCTTTCCGGGGTGCCGTTCGCGGTTCGCCTTGTCCGCGGCGACGTAGCGGTGGACGGCTTTCAGGGTGACTTTGCCGTCCGCCCCGGTGTACGCGTTGTTGAGCAGTACGGGGGTGCCGGCGGCCAGCGCCCTGGCGGCGGCCGGGTCGTTCAGCCCGGCGTAGACGCGCAGCATCGCGCTGTCACCGACGACGATCTCCGACTCATTGCCGAAGTAGTTCGCGGCGTACTCCGCGTCCTTGCACTTCGGCGAGTTCATCAGCCGCTTGTGCCCGGCGGGGGAGAGCCTGGCCGCGAGGTCCTTGCCGCCCGGCGCCTGCAGCGGGCAGATGTTGGCGTCCGGCTTGGGCATGGTGAGCGAGCCGCAGGCGCCGGCCTCCGCTTCGCTGAACTTGTTGCAGTCGCTGCCCGCCCACACCCGGCTGATGGTCGCGGGGGCGCCCTGCACCGGCAGGTCGCGCCGGGCGAGCCCGCGGGCCAGTTCCAGCGCCTTCGCCGGGTCCGCGTGCTCCGAATAGGTGTCGGCGTTGATGGCGACGACGCCGGGCGGCAGCGAGAGATGGACGTTGTACGCCTGCTCCGCCTGGGTGCTCGCGGTGTACGTGGCGACGGCGACGGTGCCCGCGACCGCTGCCATCACCGCGGCGACGGCGGGTGCCGTACGGCCCCGGTTGCGGGCCGCGTCGCGCAGGGCGAGCCGCGGGGCCAGCGGGAGGAAGCGTCCCAGCCGCCCGAGGGAGCCCACGATCACCGGGATGCAGGCGAGGACGCCGAGTTCGGCGACGACCGAGCCCACGGCGACGGGCACCGCGCGGCCCTTGAGCCCGCCCATGACGGCCACGGCGCCCCCGAGCACGATGGCGACGGTCCCGAGCAGCGGCATCACCCGTGAGGAGCGGCGCACCCCGCGCCGGCCCGTGAGCGATTCGACGACCGGCTGCCGGCCCGCCACGACGGCCGGTGCGAGCGCCGCCAGGACACCGGTGACCAGGCCGATCGCCGCGATACCCACCAGGTCCACAGGGCGGATCGCGATGCTTCCGAACCGCTGGCCCGCCCATCCCTCGATCACGGGGCGCAGCGCGACCGTCAGGGCAAGACCCGCAGCGGTACCGGCGACCGCGCCCGCACCGCCCAGCACCGCTCCCCCGGCGAGCACCACGGCGCGGATGTGCCGCCGGTCGCCGCCGCAGGTGCCGACCAGGCCGAGCTGGCGGCGTGAGCGGCGCGCACCGACCGCGAAGGCGGGGCCCGCCAGCAGCACGATCTCCAGCATCGCCATGGCGACGACGGTCGCGAGCGCCGCGGTCAGTTTGAACCCGGGGCTCGTTCCGGTGCCGCTGATGTGGGACGCCATGGGCACCTGGGAGTTGGGCGGCGGGTCGAGATCGACGCTGCGGGACTCGACCAGTACGCCGTGCTTATTGGCCGCGAGGACGTCCTGCCAGCTGATCCCCGAGGTTCCGGCCGCCTTGACGAACAGGGACCGGTCACCGGGGCTGGGCTGCGTGATGGTGTGGTCGGCGGCGGCCGCCCGCTGCCAGGGCTTGATGAGGGCGCCCGGCCGCACGTACAGGAAGCTGTCCTTCAGGCTCGCGGGCACCTCGACGGCGCCGGTGATCGTGAAGGTCTTGCCGACGCCCCGGACCGTGGTGTGCGAACCGACGTGCAGCCCGGCCGACTTGAGGAAGGCGTCGTTGACGACGATGTCGCTGTCCGTCTTCGGGTACGCGCCGCGCACCAGCTTGATCATCCCGCTGACCAGCGGGTCCGAGGTGTCCAGTTCGGTGACATCGGTGGTCGTGATGCCGTATTTGGTGGTGAGGGTCGACAGCACGGTCTGCCGGGTGATGGCGCGCGCCCCCTCGGGGAGCGCGGTTTTCAGGTCCGTCGGCACGGTGCGCTGGGCCGCCGTCCTGCCGGATGCGCCGCCGTGCTCGCCGTCGGCCTGCTGGTACGACTCGGCGTCCGGCATCTGCTCGATCGGGCCGCCGCCCATGCCCGGATCCCTGAACAGCGCGTCGGCCGCGCCCATCGCGGAGGTCAGCTTCTCCGCCCGCGTCGGGACCGAACTGCGGTACGTGATGTCCGCCGCCGTGACGCCCAGCACCGGCAGCGCGATCATGGCGACGACCAGGGCGCTGCGGCCCTTGGCGCGCAGTGCGTCCCTGCGGGCGATACGGAGGGCGGCGCGCCAGCCCGTGAACACGTTCACTGGGCGCCCTCGGCGGCGAGCAGCGAACCGGCGTCCGTGCTGAGCGTCTGGTCGACGACGGAACCGTCCCGCAGGAACACCACCCGGTCGGCCCAGGCCGCGTACCGGGGTTCGTGGGTGACCATGACCCCTGCCGCGCCCGCGTCGCAGCGGGTACGCAGCAGGGCCAGTACGGCCTCACCGGTCTCGGAGTCCAGGGCGCCGGTCGGTTCGTCGGCCAGTACGAGCCGCCGGTCGCCGACGAGGGCGCGGGCGATGGCCACGCGCTGCTGCTGCCCGCCGGACATCTCGTCCGGGAAGCGGTCGGCGACCTCGGCCAGCTTCATCCCGCTGAGCGCCTCCCTGGCCTCCTTGCGGGCCTTGCGTACGGATATGCCGTCCAGCTCGCGGGGCAGGGCGATGTTCTCGGCGGCGGTGAGCGCGGGGATGAGGTTGTAGTCCTGGAAGACGTACCCGACGCTGCGGCGGCGCAGGGCAGCGAGCTGCTTGCGGGTGAGGGTGGCGATGTCCTGACCCTCGATGATCACCTGCCCGGTGCTCGCGGTGTCCAGGCCGCCGGCCAGGGTGAGCAGGGTGGACTTGCCGGAGCCCGACGGGCCCATGACGGCGACCAGTTCACCCGCCCGGACGGTGAGGTTCACACCGCGGAGGGCGTGCACCTCGGCGATTCCGGTGCCGTGGGTACGGGTGAGGCTCCTGAGTTCCAGTACGGGTGGTGCGGTGGACTGCGCGGGCATGGGTCCCCCTGGGTACGGGTGATCGGTCGGCTGGGTGTCCGGTGGCGGCCCGGCCCGCCGCCGGTGGTCAAGTGGCGGTGGAGGCCGGGCAGTTGTCCGGACCGGGCGGGCAAGTGGCTGTACGGGCCGGGCGGGTGCCCGGTTGTGCTCGGTGCGGTGCCCGGTTGGGGCCCGTCCGGTGCCCGAACGGGCCTGTGGCGTTCCCGGACGGACTCAGCGGGTGCCCGAACGGGCTTGCCGCGTTCCCGAACGGACGGGACGGATGCCCGAACGGGCCGTCAGCGGCGGTGCGGTGAGAGTGACGGTTCAGCGGCGGGTCTTCGTGCGGGGTTTTCCCGCTGCGGCCGGAGCGGGGTCCGTCCGGGCCGCGGCCGCCAGGCGGACCAGGCGGGATTCGCAGTGGTCGAGCCAGCGGGCCTCGGCCTCCGCCTGGAAGATCAGCTGTTCCAGTACGAGCAGCCAGGCGACCTCGTCGCGGTTGGCCGGGGCGGTGTCCAGGGCCTGTGCCTTCAGCCGTGTGTAGTCCTGCATCGCCTTCACCGTGTGGTGGCGCTGCGCCTGGATCACCGCGCGGATGTCCACGCCGGGCGCTCCGACGGCCATCGCCAGCTTGATGGCCAGCTCGTCGCGGGCCGGGCTGGTGCGGTCGACCGGGGCCCCGTACCAGCTGCGGAGTTCCTCGCGGCCCTCGTCGGTGATGGCGTACAGCGCGTGGCCCGCGCCGTCCTCGGAGTCCTGCGCCACCAGGCCGTCGCGCTCCAGGCGGGCGAGCGTCGTGTAGACCTGCCCGACGTTGAGCGGCCAGGTGGCACCGGTCCGGGACTCGAAATCGGTACGGAGCTGAGAGCCGTAGCGGGGGCCGTGTTCCAGGAGGGCCAGTAGCCCGTGACGGATCGACATACTCAGTATGTATACCGAGTATGTCGCCCAGCGCAAGCTACTGCGTCCGGCGCAGCCGCAGTCCCAGGAAGCCCAGACCGAGACCGATCAGGGCAAGTCCGGCGCCCATCGCCCCCACTTGCAGCGGAAGGTCGGCTGCGCGCGAAGCGGTCTGCTGCGTGGAGTGCCTGCCTGCCGCTTCCATGTCCCTGCCCCTGGGCGCCGGGGTGTCGGGAGCGGGCTCCGTCGCCCGCCCGGTGCCCTCGTCGTTGCGCGGCGCCCAGGAGTGCCGGTGCCGGGCGGCCGGTGGGTGGGGCGCCCGCATGGGCAGGGAGGGGCGGATCACCCGGGCGGAGGTGCGCGGGTGGGCGGGGAGGCTCGGTACGCCCGAGGGGGAGAGCGAGGCGCCCGAGTTCCTGCCCGGCCGCGGACGGCCTTGACCCGCCGGGTCGCCCGCCAGTGAGGTGCGCGGTGAAGGGTGCGCGGAGGGGCTGCTGCCGGATGGGGGGCGGGATGCGGCGGCACCGGATGCGGTAACGGACGGTTTCGGTCCGCCTGCGCCGAGGGCCGTTCCCGCGGTGCCGCCGCCCCCGCTGCCGGCGGTCACACCCCCGGCGTCCCCGCTGTCCGGCTGCCCGGCCGTGCCCGGCCCGCCGCGCGCCCCGCCGTCCCCTGTGGCTGCGCCGACCGAATCACCCGTAACACCCGCTACATCCGCCATGCCCGCCATGCCCGCCGCACCAGGCTCGCCGCCCGCGACTCCGGCCGTGCTCCCGTCGGCGGCTCCGCCGACCACGCCCGCCGCCGTTCCCGGTGGGTCCGTGACCGTGCCCGCCGCATCGCCCGGGGCGGCGCCCGGGGGCGCGCCCTGGGTGACCGTGACGCCGACTGCCGGTGGCGGCGCCTCCGTGTCCACCGAAATCGGGGACAGCATCACCGCAAGCGCCACCAGACCGATCACTGAATGCCCCCTCATTCCTGCCGGACCCACCGGCAGCAGAAAGCAGAAGAACGACGGACCAAGCGTCACATCTCCCCGCAAGTCCGGCATCCCGGGAGGGGCAAAGGGATGGTCTCGCGGTCGAGTGGTCCGTGCTGAGGGGATCGTTATTGGACGACGATGATCACGTTCCGGCATGTGGGATCGATGCTCGGATGGTCACGGCGGCGCTGCCCCGGATGCAGTGAGTGCCGCCTCGGAGGGGTCTCCGATATTGCAGTCTTCGGCCTGTCGTGTAAGCGATTGGGGCTGGAGCGGGAAGGCCCCCGCTGAGTAGCGGGGGCCTTTAGTGTGCACCACATCCATAATTCAAAGAATTATGTGCCTCATTGCTGGCTAGCAGTTGCAAATCTAGCTAAACCGAGATGCAAGGGCTACCGCAAGAGGGAAGGTTGTTCTGTATTTGATTAGTTCCAGTACGTGTTCTTGCTGAACGGCGAGAAGGCGCAATCGAGAACTTGGCTGCCTTCGTAAACGCAGACCTGGATTCGAGCCTGAACGATGCCCTTTGCATCTGTCAGACTCGAATTCCACTCTTTCTCCGTGGTGCTTCCGCCGTAGTTGGCGTGCCAAGGCCAGAATGCTATTGAACCATCGCTGTGCTTGGTGATGAGCCTGATCTCAACGTGATGACCATCCGCTTTGAGGTCCACTACGCGGAGGTAGACGCTGTTGGCATAGGTTTTACTGGCGAACTTCACAGTAGCATTCCCATGCGCGCCTGGTCGGTCGGCGATCAGAACCGCTCCTGCTGCGGAAGCGGAAGTTGCACTCGTGATGGTGAGCAGACCTGCCGCCAATGCTCCTGCGAGCATGAGCATTCCACGATTTCTCAACTAAATTCCCCCCATGGTTCGCTGTGAACTGCTTGCGTACTGTAGCGAAGGGGAGGCTCCTGGGTCAACGTTTATTAGGTTATTAATGAGGCCGGTTCATTCCTCATCTCCGGTGGAGGTGCCTAGTGTCAGGTATGAATTCCCTGGGTAGGCATCCGTGTTTACCAAAGGTAATTATGAAAGGGTAACGCGCTGTCCCCGCGCGCCACCAGGGCATCCTTCGTGTCGATGGGGCACCCTGCTGCCCTGGTCGCAAGCCGTCAGGAATTCGACGTACCGCCTGCCATCGCGTCGCCGTTGCGGCTGGAGACTTGGGTACGCAAGCCGATGGATGTGCACAATCCTATGAACCCACGCAAGGGCGCGGGCCGTTAGTTCGGATCGCCCGTCGAGACCCCGAGCGTGATGGTGAGGTTCTTGGGGCTGACGTCCGTCTTCGCCAGCGGGTACTGGTCGAGAACGACGTCCTGGCCCCACTGCCCGCTGGGCTCATCCTTCGTCGTGATGTGCCAGCCGGCCGCCTGGGCACACGCCTTCACCGACAGGATGTCCTTGTAGGCGAAATTCGGCAGCTCGATCTTGTTCGGGTCCGTGACGCCCGGCTGCGCGCCCGAGCACTCCGTGGTCTCCATCGTCCGGTCCCGCTCGGGACCCTTGTGCCCGGCCTTCACCGACGTGGAGTCCGTGGTGCTGGAGTCCGTCGCGCTGCCCGCCGTGTTGTCGCCCGAGCCGCTGAAGTGCAGCGCCGCTATCACCCCGCCGATCGCCAGCACCACCACGACAGCGCCCACGAGCATCGGCGTCCGCCGCCCGCCGGAGCCGCTCTGCGGGGCCGGGGAGGACGGAGCGGCGGGCTGGACACCGTACGGCGGCGGGGTCTGCGCCCCGTACTGCTGCGCCCCGTACTGCTGCGCGGCGTACGGCTGGGCGGCGGGCGTCTGGTACCCGTTCTGCGGCGGCGGGGTCTGGTAGCCGCCCTGCTGCGGGTAGCCGTACGACGGCGCTGGGGCCGTCGTGCCGTACGGGCCCGGCTGGTAGGGCGTCTGGACCTGGCCGCTCTGCGGCATCGAGGAGTCCACCGGCGGGAAGACCGCCGAGCCGACGCCCGCGCCGCTGTTCGGCGCCGCGCCCCCGACGACCATCGGGGCGCCGCCGGTGTGCCCCGACGTCATGACCCGCAGGCACTCGTCGCGCATGGACTCGGCCGACGGGAACCGCTCGTTCGGGTTCTTCTTCAGCGCGCGGGCGACCAGCGCGTCGACGGCCGGTGTGATGGAGCGGTTGATCGCGGAAGGAGCGACCGGCTCCTCCTGTACATGGGCGTACGCGATCGCGAGCGGCGAGTCAGCGTCGAACGGCAGCCGGCCCGTCAGCAGCTGGAACAGCATGATGCCGACCGAGTAGAGGTCGGAGCGCGCGTCCACCCCGCGGCCCAGCGCCTGCTCGGGCGAGAGGTACTGCGGAGTGCCCACGACCATGCCGGTCTGTGTCATCGACGTGACGCCCGACTGCATGGCGCGGGCGATGCCGAAGTCCATGACCTTCACGATGTTGCGCTTGGTCATCATCACGTTGCCGGGCTTGATGTCCCGGTGGACCAGGCCCATTTCATGGCTGGTGTCCAGCGCGGCCAGCACATCGGCGGTGATCTTCAGCGCCTTGTCGGCCGGCATCGCGCCGTACTGCGCGATGTCCGCCTGGAGTACGGAGCCGAGCGGCTGCCCCTCCACGTACTCCATGACGATGTACGGCATCAGCGCGTCGCCGAGGGTGTCCTCGCCGGTGTCGAAGACCGAGACGATGTTGGTGTGCGACAGCTTGGCGACCGCCTGCGCCTCGCGCCGGAACCGCTCGCGGAACGACTGCTCGCGCCCCAGCTCCGTGTGGAGCGTCTTGATGGCGACCTGCCGGTCCAGCGCCTGGTCGTACGCCAGGTACACCGACGCCATACCACCCTCGCCGAGCAGGTCACGGAGCTGATAGCGCCCCCCGGCGACCGAGTCTCCCGCGTAGCGCCCCTGCGCGCCGTCCTGGCTCATGGCGTGGCTCCCCCTATGGCGCACTGATATGGCGCTCTGCGTACTGATGTGGCGCCGGTCTGCTGTGACCCCGGCCCCACGGGGCAAAGTCTGCCCGAGGCCACTGACACGTCAAGCCAGGGGGCCCGTTCCGTGACCGTACGCGTACCAAGCGTCTCGTAAGCGTTACAGGAAGGACGCAGGATTTGCATGGGCGACGCGATTCCGGGTTTGATAGCCGGTCATTGCCGGACCGGGCCCTCTCCCTGAGCCTGTAGCGTGGCGTGGCACTGGGCCGCGAGGACCACCGAGCATCACCCGCGTACCACCGCTGACGCGGACCTACACGACGGCGAGGACTGATGGCACCCGAATCCGAGGCAGGCGGCGGCGGGGTGTCGGACGTGCCGGAGTCGTGGGGCGTCGGCGGACTCGTCGGCGACGGCCGCTACCGGCTGACCCACCGTCTCGGCCGTGGCGGCATGGCCGAGGTGTTCGCCGCCGAGGACGTGCGGCTCGGCCGCACCGTCGCCGTCAAGCTCCTCAGGTCCGACCTCGCCGAGGACCCGGTCTCCAAGGCCCGGTTCACCCGCGAGGCACAGTCGGTCGCGGGCCTGAACCACCACGCCGTGGTCGCCGTGTACGACTCGGGCGAGGACTACTGGGGCGGCAACACCGTCCCCTACATCGTGATGGAGCTGGTCGAGGGCCGCACCATCCGCGATCTGCTGATCAACGCCGAGGCCCCGCCGCCCGAGCAGGCGCTGATCATCGTCTCCGGTGTGCTGGAGGCGCTCGCCTACTCGCACCAGCACGGCATCGTGCACCGTGACATCAAGCCGGCCAACGTGATCATCACGGACGGCGGCGCGGTCAAGGTGATGGACTTCGGGATCGCCCGCGCCCTGCACGGCGCGCAGTCGACGATGACCCAGACCGGCATGGTCATGGGCACGCCCCAGTACCTCTCCCCGGAGCAGGCGCTCGGCAAGGCCGTCGACCACCGCTCCGACCTGTACGCGACCGGCTGCCTGCTGTACGAACTGCTCGCGATGCGGCCCCCGTTCACCGGGGAGACCCCGCTCTCGGTGGTCTACCAGCATGTCCAGGACATGCCCATCCCGCCGTCGCAGGTGTCGGAAGCGGTGCCGCCGGAGCTCGACGGGCTCGTGATGCGTTCCCTGGCGAAGGACCCGGACGACCGGTTCCAGAGCGCCGAGGAGATGCGGGGGCTGGTCGCCTACTCGCTGCAGATGCTCCAGCAGCAGGGCGGTCACACGGGTACGTGGAACACCGGCCCGGTCGTGATGCACGAGGGCGGCTCCACCCCCGCGATGGGCACAGCGGCCACCACGGCGCTCGGCCACCCGCAGCACGGTGACACCTCGCAGGGCCCGATCCTGCCGCCGATGAACCCGGACGACGGTTCGTACGACGGCGGAGGCCGGAGCCGTGGCGGCCGTGGCTGGATGTGGGTGGTCGCCGTGCTCGCGGTGGTCGCCATCGGCGCGGGCTTCGTCCTGGCGAACGGCTTGCCGGGCAGCGGGAACTCCGGCGGTACGTCCACCGACCACTCGCCCGCGCCCGCCCACTCGAAGAGCGACAGGCCGAGCGACACCCCGACGGACGACTCGTCGCCGGACACCAGCACCGACCCGGGCGCGTCCAGTGGCGGTCAGTACACCGAGCAGCCTTCGTTCACCCCGTCGGACACCCCGAGCAACGACACGCCCTCGACGCCCCCGCCGTCCCCGTCCACATCGGGCGGTGGCGGTACGTCGTCGAACGGCGGTTCCTCGTCCACGGGCGGCAAGACGGACGGCGGCAGCGACAACGGCGGTACGTCGTCGGACGGCGGTTCCTCGTCCACGGGTGGCAAGACGGACGGCGGCAGCGACAACGGCGGTACGTCGTCCGGTTCGACGACCGCGGGCGGCAGCCCGGACGGCGGCAGCACCACGGACGGATCGAGCACGGCCGGCACCGCGGCGGGGACCACCGCGGGCGACGCGGCTGCGGGCGCGACGGGCGGCTGACAGCCGGAGGAAAGGCCGCGGCGGGCGGCTGAGCCCCGGAAAAGGGTGCGTGCGGCCGGGAGTTCAGGAGCCCGCGCCCCGGCGCCTCACCCCGAGAACGCCTCGCAGACCGCCTCGTACTCACGGGTCCACCACACCACCAGGGCCGACGCCGCGGGAAACAGCGGGTCGGCCCTGCGGTCGTGCAGCTGGTAGCGCCAGCGCAGCGTCCAGAAGTCGTTGAGCCGCTCCCACCACACCCGGTGGACCGCGGCGGCCAGCTCCGCCGGCCCCGCCGAAGCGGCCCGCCGGTACGCGCGCGCGTAGGCCCGTACCTTCGCCAGCTCCAGCTCGCCCGTGGGCTGCACGAAGAAGATCACCGCGGCCCTGACCGCCTCCTCGGCGCGCGGCTTCACGCCCAGCCGGTCCCAGTCGATGATCGCGGCCGGCTCGGCGCCCCGGTACAGCAGGTTCAGCGGATGGAAGTCGCCGTGCACCCAGCCGCCCGCCGTGCCCGGCGGCGGGCGCCGGTGCGCATGGCGTTCCAGGAGGCGGCGGCGCTCGCGCAGCCGGTGTTCGGCGAGCTCGTCGAAGGTGTCGCGGCCGGACTGCCGGCAGGCCAGCCTGGAGAGCAGTTCCTCGATGACCGCGAAGGTGTCGGCGGGGTCGGCGCTCTCGTGCTCGGGCGGCGCCGACTCGGCCTCCATCACCCGCTCCAGACCGGTGTGGACGAGCCCGAGCAGCGCGCCGAGCCGCCGCGAGCACGCCGTGCTGAGCTGGGCGCCCTCCCGGTGCCGGCCGTCGATCCAGGGGTGCAGCGCGTAGCAGCGGCCGCCGATCACCGTGACGGTGTCGCCGTCCGTGTCGGCCAGCGGCGGCGCGACCGGGACCCCGAGCACCTGGAGGCGCTGGGTGGCGCGGTGCTGGCGGCTGATCGAGGCAGGGTCGCCGTCGAGGTGGTGTTTGAGGAAGTAGTCGCCGTGGGTGGTGGCGAGCCGGTAGCCGCGGTTGAGCAGCCCCTGGGCGACGGGCTCGCAGGAGAGCGCGGCACCGGTGGACCGGTAGCGGCGCAGCAGCTCCCCGACAGGCGGTGTTGCATATGAGCGCGGCACTCGCCAGATGTTAGATCACCGGGAGGCACCGGCTGATTCCGGAGCGGTGTACTCCATCCGGTCCAGCGTGGCGAATTGCGGCCTGATGCGCAGATAGACCGCTTCGTACGGTTCGCCGTTCACCTGGGCCGGGGCCGTTTCGAACTGTGCGACCTCTTCGGGGGCCGGGACGGTCAGCTCGGCGGTTCCGGTGAACTGGACCGACCAGAAGTGTTCGTCCCCGGAGGCCAGGTTGTCTGCCGCGTAGGCGACGACGCTGCCCGCGCAGGCTTCGTGGTGCCCGTGGCCCGCGTGCATCCGCAGGATGACGCAGCCGTCCGAGACGATGTGCCGGGCGATGGCCAGGAAGGGGAGCGCGCGCATACTGGCGGCGACTCGGCCGTACGACACTCCGCTGAGCAGGGCGATGGCGCGCTGTTCCTCGATGGGCATGGCTTCCACTGTCCGCGCCGGGCGCCGTGCCGGTAAGGGGACAGCTGCCCGATCATTGAGGACGTAGGTCCCGAATAAGGCCGAACAAACCCATTCAGAGCTATTTCAAACCATTCCAGCCGATCAATCGGACCGGACTTCCGGGGTGCCGAGGGGTCGGACCGACGGACCGGAGCGGCGACCGGCGGACCGGGCCGGCGGGCACTGGTCCCGGGCCGTCGCGCGCCCCGGATCAGTTCTCGCTCCGCTCCTGTCCGGCCTGGATCCGGGCCACGTACGCGGCCGCCTGCGAGCGCCTCTCCATGCCCAGTTTGGCGAGCAGGCTGGAGACATAGTTCTTGATCGTTTTCTCGGCCAGATGCAGCCGTTCGCCGATGACGCGGTTGGTCAGACCCTCGCCGATCAGGTCGAGAATCTTCCGTTCCTGATCGGTGAGACTCGCGAGACGGGCATCGCCTTTGCTGGTGCCACCGTCGCGCAGCCGCTCCAGAACGCGCGCCGTGGCCGCCGGGTCGAGCAGCGATTTGCCGGCCGCGACATCCCGTACGGCCGACAGCAGCTCATTGCCGCGGATCGCCTTCAGCACATAGCCGGAGGCGCCCGCCATGATCGCGTCGAAGAGCGCCTCGTCGTCGGAGAACGAGGTGAGCATGAGGCACTTGATGTGCTCGTCGGCCGAGCGGATCTCCCGGCAGACCTCGACCCCGCTGCCGTCCGGCAGCCGGACGTCCAGGACCGCGACGTCCGGCCGGGTGGCCGGGATCCTGGCGAGGGCGTCGGCGGCGGTACCCGCCTCGCCGACGATCTCGATGTCGTCCTCCATCGCCAGAAGTTCATGAACTCCGCGTCGTACCACTTCATGGTCGTCAAGGAGAAAAACGCTGATTTTTCCATCTTCGGGCACGGAATCAGTTTCACACATGAACTCTTCCCGTGCCCGGGGTGCCCGGTATAACGTGCCCCTGTTCCGGCGGCCTGCAAGGCTGTGACCAGTGATTGTTCGCCCATTTCTCGATTTACTTGGAAATCCAAGCAAAATCGCAGGTCAAATGGGGTTTCGCAGTTCTGCGACGCACTGGGTAACGTGCCTTTGAGAGGGTGCTCGCCGGGGCACCTGTCACGCCTGTTCCCGGTTCGCATCGCACCCACCCCGTGCGGGGGATCCGGATTCGGGCGAGCCGCACTGGCCTTTACCGGCAACCCCGGGGGCCGGACCGACGGAGGAGCACGCACGTGACCGTGGAGAGCACTGCCGCGACGCGCAAGCCGCGACGCAGCAGCAAGCGAGCCGGCGCCGCACGGACGCCGAAGGCGCCCGACGAGCCGCAGCTCGTACAGCTGCTGACGCCCGATGGCGAGCGCATCGAGCACCCCGAGTACGAAGTGGATCTCACGCCCGAAGAGCTGCGCGGTCTGTACCGGGACATGGTCCTGACCCGCCGTTTCGACGCCGAGGCCACCGCACTCCAGCGCCAGGGCGAGCTGGGCCTGTGGGCCTCGCTGCTCGGCCAGGAGGCCGCCCAGATCGGATCGGGCCGGGCCCTGCGGGACGACGACTACGTCTTCCCGACCTACCGGGAGCACGGCGTGGCCTGGTGCCGCGGCGTCGACCCGACCAATCTGCTGGGCATGTTCCGCGGTGTGAACCACGGCGGCTGGGACCCCAACAGCAACAACTTCCACCTGTACACCATCGTCATCGGCTCGCAGACGCTGCACGCGACCGGGTACGCGATGGGGATCGTCAAGGACGGCGCGGACTCCGCGGTCGTCGCCTACTTCGGCGACGGCGCGTCCAGCCAGGGCGACGTGGCCGAGGCGTTCACCTTCTCGGCGGTCTACAACGCCCCGGTGGTCTTCTTCTGCCAGAACAACCAGTGGGCGATCTCCGAGCCCACCGAGAAGCAGATGCGGGTGCCGCTCTACCAGCGCGCCCAGGGCTTCGGCTTCCCCGGCGTCCGGGTCGACGGCAACGACGTACTGGCCTGTCTGGCCGTCACCAAGTCGGCGCTTGAGCGCGCCCGCCGGGGCGAGGGCCCCACGCTGGTCGAGGCGTACACCTACCGGATGGGCGCCCACACCACGTCCGACGACCCCACCAAGTACCGCACGGACGACGAGCGGCAGGCGTGGGAGGCCAAGGACCCGATCCAGCGGCTGAAGACGTACCTGGAGAAGCAGAAGTTCGCCGACGAGGCCTTCTTCACCGGCCTGGAGAGCGAGAGCGAGACGCTCGGCAAGCGGGTGCGGGAGGCTGTACGGGCGATGCCCGACCCGGACCCGATGGCCATGTTCGAGAACACCCACGCCGACGGCCACGCGCTCGTCGACGAGGAGCGCGCGCAGTTCGCCGCCTACCAGGCGTCCTTCGCGGACTCCGCCGAGGAGGGCAACTGATCATGGCCGGAAAGAACATGAGCATCGCGAAGGCGCTCAACGAGTCGCTGCGCACGGCGCTCGACACCGACCCCAAGGTCCTCATCATGGGAGAGGACGTCGGCAAGCTCGGCGGCGTCTTCCGGGTCACGGACGGGCTGCACAAGGACTTCGGCGAGGACCGGGTGATCGACACCCCGCTCGCCGAGTCCGGCATCGTCGGCACCGCGATCGGGCTGGCCCTGCGTGGCTACCGGCCGGTCGTGGAGATCCAGTTCGACGGCTTCGTCTTCCCCGCGTACGACCAGATCGTCACGCAGCTGGCGAAGATGTACGCGCGTGCGCTCGGCAAGATCAAGCTGCCGGTCGTCGTCCGTATCCCGTACGGCGGCGGCATCGGCGCGGTCGAGCACCACAGCGAGTCGCCCGAGGCGCTCTTCGCGCACGTGGCGGGCCTGAAGGTCGTCTCGCCGTCCAACGCGTCGGACGCGTACTGGATGATGCAGCAGGCCATCCAGAGCGACGACCCCGTCATCTTCTTCGAGCCGAAGCGGCGATACTGGGACAAGGGGGAGGTCGACACCGACGCGATCCCGCACCCGCTGCACAAGGCGCGAGTGACCCGTGAGGGCACCGACCTGACGCTCGCCGCGTACGGCCCGATGGTGAAGGTCTGCCTGGAGGCTGCGGCAGCGGCGGCCGAGGAGGGCAAGTCCGTCGAGGTCGTGGACCTGCGGTCGATGTCCCCGATCGACTTCGACAGTGTGCAGACCTCGGTGGAGAAGACGCGCAGGCTGGTCGTGGTGCACGAGGCCCCGGTCTTCCTCGGTACGGGCGCGGAGATCGCCGCCCGGATCACCGAGCGGTGCTTCTACCATCTGGAGGCACCGGTGCTGCGGGTCGGCGGATACCACGTGCCGTACCCGCCGGCGCGCCTGGAGGACGAGTACCTGCCGGGCCTGGACAGGGTGCTCGACGCCGTCGACCGCTCGCTTGCGTACTGAGGAGCGCCGTGACCATGACTGATATCGCGATCCCGGTCCGGGAGTTCAAGATGCCCGACGTGGGCGAGGGACTCACCGAGGCGGAGATCCTCAAGTGGTACGTCGCGCCCGGTGACACGGTCACCGACGGCCAGGTCGTGTGCGAGGTCGAGACGGCGAAGGCGGCCGTGGAGCTGCCCATTCCGTTCGACGGTGTGGTGCGCGAGCTGCGCTTTCCGGAGGGCACCACGGTCGATGTCGGCCAGGTGATCATCACGGTGGGGGCACCGGGTTCGGAGCAGGAGCCGGCCGCCGTCCCGCAGCAGATCGAGCAGCCCGCCGAACAGGACGCCGCACAGGAGGCAGGGCAGGATTCCGGGCAGGAGGCGCAGCCCGCCGCCCGCCAGCCGGTCCTGGTCGGGTACGGGGTCTCGGAGGCGTCGACCAAGCGCCGGGCGCGCAAGAGCGCGGCGCCGGAGCCGGAGGCCGCGCCGGAGGGCACGTACTACGCGCCGCCCGCCGCCGCTGCGCCGGTCGCTGCCACACCGCCCGCCGCCGCACCGGTCGCAGTGCCGGTCAACGGCCACACCGTGTCCCGCCCGCTGGCCAAGCCGCCGGTCCGCAAGCTGGCCAAGGACCTCGGCATCGACCTGACCACGGTCACGCCTTCGGGCCCGGACGGGATCATCACCCGCGAGGACGTCCACGCGGCCGTGGCCCCGGCGGCGCAGGAACCGGCGCAGGCCGCGGCCCCGGAGCAGGCGGCCGTCGCGGCCCCTGCCCCGTCCGTCCCGTCCGATGCCCGGGAGACCCGTATCCCCGTCAAGGGCGTACGGAAGGCCACCGCGCAGGCGATGGTCGGCAGCGCCTTCACCGCGCCGCACGTCACCGAGTTCGTCACGGTCGACGTCACCCGCACGATGAAGCTCGTCGCCGAACTGAAGACCGACAAGGCCTTCGAGGGGCTGCGGGCCAACCCGCTGCTCCTGATCGCCAAGGCGCTGCTGGTCGCGATCAAGCGGAACCCGGAGGTCAACTCCGCCTGGGACGAGGACAACCAGGAGATCGTCCAGAAGCACTACGTCAACCTGGGCATCGCGGCGGCGACCCCGCGCGGCCTGCTCGTCCCGAACATCAAGGACGCGCACGCCAAGACGCTGCCCGAACTGGCCGGTGCGCTGGGCGAACTGGTCGCCACGGCCCGCGAGGGCAAGACGTCCCCGGCGGCGATGCAGGGCGGGACGGTGACCATCACCAACGTCGGCGTCTTCGGCGTCGACACCGGTACGCCGATCCTCAACCCGGGCGAGTCCGCGATCCTCGCGGTCGGCGCGATCAAGCTCCAGCCGTGGGTCCACAAGGGCAAGGTGAAGCCCCGCCAGGTCACCACGCTGGCGCTCTCCTTCGACCACCGTCTGGTCGACGGTGAACTCGGCTCGAAGGTGCTCGCGGATGTCGCGGCGATCCTGGAGCAGCCGAAGCGGCTGATCACCTGGGCGTAGCCGGGCGCAGTGGCCCGAGCAGCTGAACGGCCCCCGGACGCGCGGTGCGTCCGGGGGCCGCGCTGTGCCGCGACGTCGGCTGTGGCTTCCTGGTCCCGGGCACCCTTGAGCCCGGCGAGCTGGACGGCGAGCACGCCCACACCACCGGCGGCGCCCCCGATCAAGACGGTGTCGCCAGCCTTCACATCGGCCGCTGCGAGCGCCGCCGAGGCGGTCGTCCCCGCCACCGAGAGCGCATCGCAACGACTCGCTGACGCCGCTCTCGAACTGTTCGCGGAGCGCGGGTACGAGAACACAACCGTGCTCGACATCGCGAAGCGCGCCGGACTCGCCAAGAGCTCGCCATGAAGATGGCCTACGAGCGGTGGAGCGACCCGGGCAACACCGATGAGTTCGGCGACATCGCCCGGCACGCCCTCAGTGAAGTGCGGTCCGCTGTCCCGGCCGTGTGAGAGGCGCTACGGGCAGAGCAACGCTACGGGCTGCACGTCCAGTTCGGCCCAGACGGCCTTGCCCACGGTCAGGGTCTGTACGTCCCAGCGGGCCGCGACCGTATCGACGATGAGCAGCCCGCGCCCGAACTGGTCGTCGGGGTCGGCGACCCGTGGCACTGGCAGCCGTTCCCCGCGAGGGTCCGTCACCGCGATCCGGAGGGTGTTCCCGCCGAGCGTGACGTCGACCCGGAAGAGCCGGTCCCGCAGACACCCGTGCAGCACGGCGTTCCCGCAGAGCTCACCGGCCACGAGTGCGGCGTCACCGGCGAGTTCGGGGTGCCCCCAGTCGGCGACGAGCGAGGCGACGCGTCTGCGGGCCAGAGGGACGCTGCGCGGGTACGGGGGGTAGCTGACCTTGTCGTGCCGGACGGTCATGACACGTGCCTCCTCATGCGAGTGCGGCGGTGGCATCGCCGCGCCGGCCGGGCAGGCCGGAGCGGTGCACTTCCGCCAACTGGCGCCGCTGTGCAAGCGGTTGAGTACTGACCGTAGCGGTGCGACTTGCTGGGCAGCAAGTTGTTCGGGCAGAAATTTCTCTGTCCTTGTTGTGCTGCGCCTGGGGCGACAGCAAACTGAAGCGAATTGCGGGGAAGGGGCGGCACATGGCCGGTACGAGTCCTGACCGAGGCAGGACGGTCTCCACCGTCCTGGGACGACGCCTCGGGGGCGAACTGCTACGTATGCGCGAGGCGAGTGACCTGCGCCAGTCGCACGCGGCTGACGCGTTGACGGCATCCGTTGCCAAGGTCGCGAAGATAGAGCGCGGACTTGTGCCGGTGCGTGATCCGGATGTCCGCGCACTGTGCCACCTGTACGGCAATGAAGACCCGGGCTCCATCAACCGTCTGCTGGCCCTCGCCAAGACGGACCGGGAACGACGCAAGGCGCATGGGTGGTGGAACCAGTACCCGCAACTCCAGGCGATGGGCGAGTACGTGGCGCTGGAGGACATCGCGACCCTCGTACGCACTTGGCAGCCGAATATCGTCCCGGGGCTGCTTCAGACTGCGGACTACGCACGCGCCCTCGCGGTAGGCAACGGCTCCTGGTCCGACCTTGATGAGATCGACCCGTTCGTCGAGTCCCGCATGGCACGCAAGGCGCGACTTGTAGGAGATCACCCGCTGGAACTGTGGGCGGTCGTCGGCGAAGGCTGTTTGCGGCAACTCGTTGGCGGCCGGGAGGTCATGCGCGAGCAGCTTGGTCATTTGCTGGACATGACGCGCCGGCCCCACGTGAAGTTGCAGGTGGTGCCGTACCTCGCTGGTGCTCATCCGGGGATGACCAGCGCCTTCACGATCGTTTCGTTCGCCGAACCAGGTGCTCTCGACGTGGTGCACATGGATACCACGTCGACCACTCTGTGGTTGGAGGACGATACTGATGCCGCGCACCACGGCCAACTGTTCGAACGGATCACCCGGTTGGGGCTGGCTCAGCGCAATTCGGTCAGATTGGTAGAGAGCATTCTCAAGGAGCTGTAGCGCGTGACCCCGTTCGAGTTCGTCAAGTCCACCTACACCGGGGGGAACTCTGGGCAAGAGTGCGTTGAGGTCGCGTTGAACGTCCCCGGCACCGTGGCTGTACGCGACTCCAAGGACACCGCAGGCCCCGTCGTCCAGCTCTCGCCCGCCGCCTGGACCGCCTTCCGGGCAGGCCTGACGGGCGAGCCGTAGGCGACGATCTTGCCATCCTTCTGTAAAGCGTTGCCCCAGTCGGTGCAGTCTGACAATTGACGAAGGAGGGCCTGTCCTGGGGCGCGCGTGAGGGGCGATCCGTGAACCGGCCTGGTCCCAGCGCGCTTCGTGGACCACGGGCGGTCGGCCACTACAGGCGGTCGGCCGGGACCGCCTCAGAAGTGTCGAGTTGGCTCCTTGGAAACGCCGGCGCTGTTCGCGTGCGGCGTCCGGTCGTCGGTCACCTGCCGGAGGAGCGCGAGGGCCTCTTCGGAAGAGGAACCGGCGGGGGTGGTGCACACGATGAGCGCCTGGTCCGGTGAGCGGGCGACGGACAGAGTCTGCTGGGTCACCGTCACGCTGCCGACGACGGGGTGGTGCAGCTCGTAGGAGGCGGCGTCGCACGGCTCCACGCGGTGGTCCGCCCACAGCGCGACGAACTCCGGGCTCTTCATCGTCAGTTCACCGATCAGTTCGGCGAGCAGCGGGTCGTCCGGGTGCCTGCCGACGGCGATGCGCAGATTGCCGACCACGGCGCGGGCCTTGCGCGTCCAGTTCGTGTACAGCTCCCGGCAGTGCGGGTCCAGGAACAGGATCCGGGTCATGTTCGGGCGTCGCGCCGGGTCGTCCGGGCCGAGCAGGTCCAGGTGGCCCGCAAGCAGAGCGTGCCCGAGGGCGTTCCAGGCCAGTACGTCCGTACGGCGGCCGAGCACTATCGCCGGGACGCCGTCGACGGCGCGGAGGAGGTCGCGGGTTTCGTCGGCGAGCTTCTCGGGGCGCGGGCGGCGCAGCCGGGGCGTGTGGCGGGCGGCGCCGGCGAGGCGGTCGAGGTGCTCGCGCTCGGGGGCGTCGAGCTGGAGAGCGCGGGCGATCGCGCCGAGCACCTCGGCCGACGCCCCGCGGGACAGGCCCTGTTCGAGCCGTGCGTAGTACGAGACGCTAACGCCCGCCAGCTGGGCCACTTCCTCGCGGCGGAGCCCGGCCACCCGCCTGCGGGGCCCGAGGTCGCGCAGGCCGACGTCCGCGGGTCGCAGCCGCGCGCGTCGGGCTTGGAGGAAGGTGCCGAGCGGTCCGGGTTCGGTCATCACCCCAGTATTCGGTGCGCGACCGGATCCCAGCCACACCCTGCCAGGGGTAGGACAACCCGGGAGTGGTGCGTACCCGTCCGCCTGCCCAGGCTTGGTCTCATTCGGCCACACACCCCGGACCCGAGGAGCGGACGCATGGATCAGAACCCGGAGCAGAGCCCGGAGCAGAACCCGGATCAGCTCACCCTTGGCGACGTCACCGTCACCCGCATCAAAGAGTTCTACGGCTCGGTCGGGATGCCCCCGGCCCAGTTCTTTCCGGACAGCCAGAACGGCTCGTGGGACGAGCACCGCGCCTGGCTGGCGCCCGACTTCTGGAACCCGGAGACGGACGAGTGCCATTCGGCGCTCCAGTCCTGGCTGCTGCGCAGCGAGGGACGCACGATCCTCATCGACACCGGTGTGGGCAACCACAAGGAGCGGCCCTACGCACCGGTGTGGAGCCGCCTGGACACCAACTACCTCGACAACCTCGCCGCCGCCGGGGTGCGGCCCGAGGACATCGACATCGTGGTCAACACCCATCTGCACATCGATCATGTCGGCTGGAACACCCGCCTCGAAGGCCGGGACTGGGTCCCGACCTTCCCCAACGCCACGTACCTGATGAACCGGCGGGACTTCGACTTCTGGGACCCGGCCAACGAGAACAAGTCCGTACTGGGCCGCGGGAACCAGAACGTCTTCGAGGACAGCGTCACGCCGGTTCACCAGGCGGGACTCACCCACCTGTGGGAGGACACGTACCGGATCGACAAGAACCTTCGTCTCGAACTCGCTCCCGGGCACACCCCCGGCTCGTCCGTGCTCACCCTGGAATCCGGCGGCGACCGGGCGTTGTTCGTCGGGGACCTGGTGCACACCGCGCTACAGATCGCCGAGCCCGAGACCAACTCCTGCTTCTGCGAGGACCCGTTGGAATCCCGCGCCACCCGGCACAAGCTGCTCGGCCGCGCCGCCGAGGACAACGCGCTGGTGTTCCCGGCGCACTTCGGCGGCCGAGGCGCCGCGGAGGTCACCCGCCGCGGGGCGAAGTTCGCGATCAAGGAGTGGGCGCCCCTCTCCCGCCTCGCCTGACGCCCGCTGCACACAGGAAGAGCCGCATCTCCCGATGCCCGCTCCACACAGGAAGAGTCTCCCGTGTCCCGACAGGAAGATCCGGTAGTCGAAACCCCCGCGGGCGCCGTGCGCGGCGTCCGTGACGGATCCGGCGAGCGCTACCGCGCCATCCCCTACGCGGCGGCGCCGGCCGGCGCCGGCCGTTTCGCGCCACCCGTACCGCACCCGGGCTGGTCCGGTGTCCGCGACGGCACACAGCCCGGACCCACGGCTCCCCAGCCGGCCCGCGACTTCGGCCGGCTCGACATGGCCCCCTACTTCGGGCCGGGCTGGGTGCCCGGCGAGGAGTACCTGACCGTCGATGTCCACACGCCTGCCGCCGACGACGGCAGACGCCCCGTCATGGTCTTCGTGCACGGCGGCGGGTTCGTCACCGGATCGCGCCGCGCCGCGCTCTACGACGGCAGCGCGTTCGCCCGCGACGACGTCGTGCTCGTGACGGTGAACTACCGCCTCGGCATCCCCGGGTTCCTCGATCTGGCGGGCGCTCCGGCCAACCGCGGACTGCTGGACGTGCTCGCCGCCCTCAGCTGGGTACAGGACACCGTCGCGGCATTCGGCGGCGACCCCGGCAACGTCACGCTCTTCGGCCAGTCCGCGGGCGCCACGCTCACCGGCGGGCTGCTCGCGACACCGCAGGCCAAGGGCCTGTTCCGCCGGGCGATCGTCCAAAGCGGCAGCGGCACCGGCGCGTTCACCCCGGAGCAGGCGCAGCGGGTCACCTCCGCGGCGGCCGCCGCGCTGGGCGTCGAACCGACCGCCGAGGCGTTCGCCCCGATCCCGGACGAGCGCTTCCTGGCGATCCTGCCCGCACTGGCCGGTCTCGACCTCCGCACCAGCACCGCCCGGGACCCGCTGGCCGGGCTCAGCCCGTTCAGCCTGGTCCTTCCGGTCCAGCCCGCCGACGGTCTCGCCGACGGCCCGGCCGCCGACGTCGACCTGCTCATCGGCACCAACACCGAAGAGGGGCACCTGTACCTCGTACCGCAGGGTGATCTGGAGTCCACCACGGAAGCCGATGTGCTGACCGTCGCGACCCGGGTCCATGCAGATCCGGAAAGCGCCCTCGCCGCGCACCGCACGGCACGGCCGGGCGCGACACCGGGCGAGCTGCGCTCCGCCGTGCTCGGGCAGGCCCTGTTCGCGGACGGTACGACCCGCATGGCACGGGCCCACGCGCGGATCTCGGGCGGCCGCACGCACCTCTACTCGTTCGGGTATCGCTCGACGGCTCTGGGCGGTCGGCTCGGCGCTGCCCACACCGTCGAACTGCCCTTCGTGTTCGACATGGCGGACAAGCCCTGGCTGCACGGGGACACCAGCCTGCTCGGCCCCGACCCCGCTCCAGCAGGACTCGCGGCCCAAGTACACGGCGCGTGGGTGGCGTTCGCCGGCACCGGGAACCCGGGCTGGGCTCCCTACGACCCGCAGCGGCCCGGGGCGGAGATCCTCGGGCAGCCATCAACGGGTTGACCAGCAGGACGAGCCCGCTGTAGGCCGATGTTCTGGGACGTGACCCCAGAAGGGCCATCCGAGAGTTGCTGTACCCGCGGCGGCTTCGTTCAGGTGCGTACCGCCTCCGCGGGCGGGCGTGCGGGTGCGAACGGAAGGGAGCCGACCGGGCCGGAGGAACGCCTCCGGGGCCCGGCCGGGATGGTCTCCCTTTTTATCCGAGCATGCCGGGCTCGTAGCTGCCGGCCGGTGTCTGGATCATGACGTTGCCACGGTTGAAGGCGTTGATGACGGCGATCTGGGACACCAGGGCGGCGAGCTGGTCCTCGTTGTAGTGCTTGGCGGCGTTCGCCCAGGCCTCGTCCGTGACACCGCCGGCCGCGTCGGCGAGGCGGGTGCCCTGCTCCGTCAGCTCCAGCGCCGCGCGTTCGGCCTCGGTGAAGACCGTGGCCTCGCGCCACGCGGCGACCAGGTTGAGGCGTACCGCGGTCTCACCGGCCGCGGCTGCGTCCTTGGTGTGCATGTCGAGGCAGCCGCCGCACCCGTTGATCTGACTCGCGCGGATCTTCACCAGCTCCTGTGTCGCGACAGGAAGCAGTGACGAGTCGACGATGGCCTTGTTCGCCGCGATGATGTGCTTCCAGACCTTGCCCGCGACCGGGTTCTCGAACATGTTGATACGGCCACCCATGATGGACTCCTCTGTCGTTTTCGATGCCTGCATGAGTACGACGGAGCGGGGCGGCGAGATGTGACATGACCGGGCGTACGCCGAAAGTCCGGGGCGCCAGGGGCTGTGGACCGAAGCGGGGCGGCGGCCGTGTGGGCTGGGATGGGCGGATGAGCACTGCCGCGCATCCGGCCGACCCCGCCGTCCTGGACCGTCTGGCCACCGAGCGCACCGTCTGGCTGTGCGGTGTCCGTCCCGACGGGTCACCCCATGTGACGCCCGTGTGGTTCGTCTTCCTCCGGGGCAGCTGGTGGATCGGGGTGGACAGCGCTTCGGTCAAGGTGCGCGTTCTCCGGGAGAACCCCCGGGTGTCCCTGGCGCTGGAGGACGGCCGGGTCCCCGTCGTCGCGGAGGGAGATGTTCAGCTCCGCCATGACGGGTTCCCCGAAGAGGTGACGGCCGCGTTCGCGGCGAAGTACGCCTGGGATGTCACGGTTCCCCACCGCCCGGACGGGGGACGCGTACTGCTTCAGGTCCCCGTGCGGCGCTGGCTGTTGCCCGGCGTCGCACAGTGAAGGTCATCCACCGGTGTGGGCCGCCGTCGGTGCGGGCCGCCGTCCTGCGTCAGGCGCGCTTGGTGCGCCACAGGTAGTTGGCGCCGATCAGGGTCAGGATGAACAGCAGGACGACGAGTGTCCAGCGGATCACGTCGAATCCGGCGATCTTGCCGTCGGGGACGATGAAGGCGGCGTACCAGATGAGGTGGGCGACCACGGGGATGACGGGGGTCATGATGAGGCCGTTGCGCTTGTGGGTCGTTGTCCAGTGGCTGGAGCGGATGACCATGACGACGGCGGTGATCTCGGCGGCGAAGGCGAGAATGGCGAGGAACGCGAAGCCTCCGGCGTAGGGCAGCACGTTGGCGACTATCAGGAGCACGATCGGCAGCCAGGCCGGGGAGCGGCGGCGACCGGGCCTGCTGCCCTGAGAGCCGGCGGTGGGGCCCAGTTCCTGGAGGGCGGTGGCGGCGATCGTGCGGGGGTCGCCGATCTCGTGCAGGATCTCGCGGGTGCTGCCGGGGCGTTCGGCGAGCGCGACCTGGATGTGCTCGTTCAGGTCGGCTATGAGCTCCTGGCGTGCGGCCGGCGGCAAGGTCGAGGTCTCCCGCTCAACTGCGGCGATGTAGTCCTGGACCAGGGTGTCGTCGGTCTTCATGGGTGTGCCTTTCCCGGGTGGGGCCGAGGGCTGGTGTTCGGCTGGAGGAGGTGGTCGACGGCGTCACGGAATCCGGGCCATATCCCGGCGAACTCTTCGAGTGCGGCGTGTCCGGCCTCGGTCAGCGAGTAGTACCGCCGGGGCGGGCCGGAGGCCGACTCCTGCCAGGCGGTGTCCACGAGCGCGTCCCGCCGCAGCCGTGACAGCAGCGGATAGACGGTGCCCTGGCTGGTCGTCAGGGCCGTGGTGTCCTGCAACGCGCTGAGCAGTTCGACCCCGTACTTGGGCCCGTCACGCATCAGCGCGAGAACGCAGTACTCCAGAACCCCTTTACGGAGCTGGCTCTCGACCTTCCCCGGGGTCTGGTGACTTGCTTTACCGCGTTCCATGCATAACAAGGTACCAGGTGTTCCGACCTGCCCGTGCGGCAGAAGCCGGGAGGGGATTCCGGACGGCCGGGTCGGGGCCGAATGCCCGGAAAGTCACTCATCTGCCCACGCCACGTCCCGCCATGCGGACATCTCTCCCCTACGCATACCTGTTGTATCTATGCTGTGCGCATGCCAGTCGCCCCGCTGAAACAGCCCCCCGCCGCCGACCGCGTGTACGCACACGTCAAGCAGGCCGTACTCGACCGCCGCTACGAGGGCGGGACGCTCCTCACCGAGGGCGAGCTGGCCGATGCCGTGGGCGTCTCCCGGACGCCCGTGCGGGAGGCGCTGCTCAAGCTGGAGGTGGAGGGGCTCATCAAGCTCTACCCGAAGAAGGGCGCCCTGGTTCTCGCCGTCTCCGCGCAGGAGATTCACGACGTGGTGGAGACCCGGCTGCTGGTCGAGGAGTTCGCCGCGCGCAAGGCCGTGCCCGCCGCTCCCCAGCTCATCGAGCGGCTGACGGAGCTGCTGGCCGAGCAGACCGCGCAGGTGGCGGCCGGTGACCTGGCCGGAGCCGCCGTCAGCGACCGCTGCTTCCACGCGGAGATCGTCCGCAGCGCCGGGAACGAGATCCTCTCCCGCCTCTACGACCAGCTGCGCGACCGGCAGCTGCGGATGGGCGTCGCCGTGCTCCAGGCCCACCCCGACCGCACCGCCACCACCCTCGCCGAGCACGGCGAGATCCTGGAGGCGCTGCGGGACGGGAACACCGAAGGCGCCGTCGCGGTCGTCCGCCGGCACGTCAGCAGGGTCCGTGACCTGGCCCGGGGGGAGGTCCGATGAGCGGCGTCGCGCTGCCCGGCGATCCGCCGGGAGGCAGGCGCGCGGTCACCGTGTGGTCGATCGGCGTCGCCGTCTACTTCGTGGCGATCGTCTTCCGTACCAGCCTGGGCGTGGCCGGTCTGGACGCCGCCGACCGCTTCCACATCGACGCCTCCGCCCTCTCCACCTTCTCCATACTCCAGCTGCTCGTCTACGCCGGGATGCAGATACCCGTCGGCCTGCTCGTGGACCGGTTCGGCACCAAGAAGGTGCTGACCCTCGGCGTGGTGCTGTTCACGCTGGGGCAGCTCGGCTTCGCGTTCTCCCCCACGTACGGCACGGCCCTCGCCTCCCGCGCGCTGCTCGGCTGCGGTGACGCGATGACCTTCATCAGCGTGCTCCGGCTCGGCAGCCGCTGGTTCCCGGCCCGGCGCGGGCCGATGGTCGCGCAGCTCGCGGGGCTCGTCGGGATGGCCGGCAACCTCGTCTCGACCATCGTCATCTCCCGTACGCTGCACGGCCTCGGCTGGACCGCCACCTTCGCGGGCAGCTCGCTGGCCGGGGTGCTGGTGCTGGTCGTGATGCTGCTCTTCCTGAAGGACCACCCCGAGGGGTTCGAACCGCCGCCCGCCCCGCACCCGGGGGCCGCATCCGTGCGCCGGCAGATCGCCGCCGCGTGGCGCGAGCCCGGCACCCGGCTCGGGATGTGGGTGCACTTCACCACGCAGTTCCCCGCGATGTTCTTCCTGCTGCTGTGGGGGATGCCGTTCCTCGTCGAGGCGGAGGGCCTGTCCCGCGCCACGGCGGGCGAACTGCTCACCCTGATCGTGCTCTCGAACATGGTCGTCGGCCTGGTCTACGGGCAGATCATCGCCCGGCACCAGGGCGCCCGCGCCCCCATCGCGCTGTCCACGGTGGGTGCGACCGCGCTGCTCTGGGCGTGCACCCTCGCCTACCCGGGCGATCACGCGCCGATGTGGCTGCTGCTGACGCTCTGCACGGTGCTCGGCGCCTGCGGTCCCGCCTCGATGATCGGCTTCGACTTCGCGCGCCCCGCCAACCCTCCGGAGCGCCAGGGCACCGCGTCCGGCATCGTCAACATGGGCGGGTTCATCGCGTCGATGACGACGCTGCTCGCGGTCGGGGTCCTGCTGGACGCGACGGACGACAACTACCGGATCGCCTTCTGCTCCGTGTTCGTCCTGGAGGCGCTGGGCGTCACCCAGATCCTCCGGCTGCGGCGGCGCAGCGCGCGCCGCGAGAGCGAGCGGCTGGTGACCAGCCGGGTGGAGGCCGTACACGTCCCGGCGTGAGCCTGTTTCGGCGGCGTGGGCCCGTGACTCCGTAAGCCCGTGACTCCGTAAGCCCGTGAGTCCGTGACTCCGTAAGGCTCTACGGCGTCGCGGGGCTCACGGCGTCACGGCGAACGACTGGAGGATCGCCGCGGCCAGTTCCTGGTCGCCCTCGGCCTTGATCTGGTCCGAGACCGACGCGAGCCGTACCCGCCCGCAGGCCAGCCGGAAGTACGTGTCCCAGTCCATCGCGATCGTCACGGCGGGCCCCAGCGAGGGCGAGCCGTCGACCGTGCCCCGGCCCTCGGCGTCCACCCGGACCGTCCGCATGAACTCGACGGCGCCGGTGATGTCGAAGACGACCGCGGTGTTCGGCGGCGCGCCCGCCTCCTTGGCGACGACCTTCGGCAGCGCCTGCACCAGGACGTCGCGGGCCACATAGGCCCCCTGCGAGTCCAGATTGCCCGGCTTGCCCAGGGTGGTGCGGAGATCCTGCTCATGCACCCAGACGTCGAACGCGCGCATCCGCAGCGCCTGTTCCAGCGTCTGCTCCGCGGAGAGCGGCGCGCGCACCATGGTGTCCGGCTGCCGGGTCTCGTTCCGCAGCTGCCGCGAGCGCCGGATGATCGTGTACTCCAGGTCCGCGGTCATCTCCGGCGAGGTGTGGTGGCGCCGCACATCGACCTGCATCTCCATGTACCGCTGGTGGTCCGTCTTCACATGGAAGAGGTCGCGCGGCAGGGTGTGGATCGGCCGGGGGTCCCCGAGCTGTTCGTTCTCCATGCCGATGATGTGGGAGATGATGTCGCGCACCGACCAGTTGGGGCACGGCGTCCCACGGTTCCACTCGCCCTCGACGAGCGGCTTGACCAACTCGGATATGGCGTCTGCGGAGTGGGTCCAGGCGTCGGCGTAGGTCTGAAGGCTTGGATGGACTGTCACGGGACCCCTCGGAGCGGTGTTCTGCGGTACGGCGGGCATAGACCTGCTGGTGTTCGAGGCGCTGCTGGGGGTCTGGGGGCATCCCCCCGGAAGGCACAGTACGCTGCCCAGTGGCACCCCGGCAGTGCTTTCGTGTGACGATCGTAGGCCCGCGTTGACGGCCCGAATGCCAGGACGGTGGTACTGTGCGCGCCTCTCTCCTCCAGATCGCAGTGAATCCTGCGGAATCGCCCGTTTCGCGCCGGTTGCGCGTAGCGGATCTCGTACGTGAACAGTCCGGTGCGGATCTCGTTGTACTGCCCGAACTGTGGCCCGTGGGGGCCTTCGCGTACCAGTCCTTCGCGGCCGAGGCCGAACCGCTGGAAGGACCCACGCACCAGGCGATGGCGGAGGCGGCCCGCGACGCCGGAGTCTGGCTGCACGCCGGCTCGATCGTGGAGCGGGACCCCGAAGGAGCCCTCTACAACACCTCGCTGGTCTTCACGCCCGAGGGCGAACGGGCCGCCGTCTACCGCAAGATCCACCGCTTCGGCTTCGACAAGGGCGAGGCGGTCCTGATGGGAGCGGGCGACGAGCTGGTGACGGTGGACCTGCCGGCGACCACGCTCGGCCTGGCCACCTGTTACGACCTCCGCTTCCCCGAGCTGTTCCGCGGCCTGACCGACGCGGGCGCCCGTCTCCTGGTCGTCCCCGCGGGCTGGCCGGAGCGCCGTCGCTCGCACTGGACACTGCTCGCGCAGGCGCGCGCGGTGGAGAACCAGGCGTACGTCCTGGCCTGCGGATCCGCCGGTACGCACGCCGGCGTGGAGCAGGCGGGCCACAGCATCGTGGTCGACCCCTGGGGCGAGGTGCTCGCCGAGGCGGGCCGGGGCGAGGAGGTCCTGACGGTCGAACTCGACCCGGAGCTCGTCACCAGGACCCGCGAGCAGTTCCCCGCACTGAAGGACCGGCGACTCGGGCTGGCCCCGCCGCGCTGACAGTGCCGGCCCCACCGCGCTGACAGTACGGCCGAACGCGAAGTTACGGAGCAGGAAGCACCGCCATGACCGAACCCGGCTGCCTGAGTGCCATCCGCGCGTCCTACGACACCGTCGCGGTCGCCTACGAGGAACTCGTCCGCGGCCACCTCGCGGTCAGCCCCTACGACCGCGCGATGCTCGCCGCGTTCGCCGACCAGGTGCGGATGGACGGCGGTGGCCCGGTGGCCGACATCGGCTGCGGTCCCGGCCGGGTGACGGCGCATCTGGCCGGGCTGGGGGTGGAGGCCTTCGGCGTCGACCTCTCGCCGGGGATGGTCGATGTGGCCCGCCGGACGTATCCGGGCCTGCGGTTCGACGTCGGGTCGATGACCGCACTCGACCTGGCGGACGGCTCGCTGGGCGGCCTGGTCGCCTGGTACTCGATCATCCATCTGCCGCCGGAGCTGCTGCCGTCGGTGTTCGCCGGGTTCCACCGGGTGCTCGCGCCGGGCGGCCGGCTGCTGCTCGCCTTCAAGGCCGGTGACGAACGCCGCCACCTCGACCACGCCTACGGCCACGACCTCTCGCTCGATGTCCACTGGCTGCCGCCGGACCGGGTCGCCGGGTGGCTGGCCGACGCCGGGTTCGACGTACGGGCCCAGTTGCTGCGCGAGCCGGACCCGCAGGAGAAGCAGCCGCAGGCGTACCTCCAGGCGACCAGGGGCCACTGAGCCGGGGCCACGACGCCCGCCACCACCGCGCCATCGCACCACCGCGCCACCAAGCCACCACCGCGCCATCGCGCCACGAGGGCCGGGTCCGATCGCGGGCCCGGCCCTCGTGGCGTCACGCACCCCGGACTTGACGCTTCTCGCACCGCTGTGCAAAGTTTCACTAGTCAATTAGTGAAAGAGGGTGCGCCGGTGGCCGATCACCATGTCGAGTACCGCATCGACCGGCACAGCGGCATCCCCGCCTACCTCCAGATCGTTCAGCAGACCCAGCAGGCGCTGCGGATGAGCCTCCTCGAACCGGGGGACAAGCTCCCCACGGCGCGAGAGGTCGTCGAGGCCACGGCCATCAATCCGAACACCGTGCTCAAGGCCTACCGCGAGCTGGAGCGCTCGGGCCTGGTCGAGGCGCGGCGGGGCGTGGGCACGTTCGTGCTCAGAACGCTCGACGGCAACGGCGCCGAATCCCCTCTGCGGGCAGAACTCGACGGCTGGGCCCTGCGGGCCCGCGCCGCCGGTGTCGGCCGGGAGAGCGCCGCCGCACTGCTGACCTCGGTACTGGACGAGCATTTCCCGAAGGAGAACCAGTGAGCACCAGCAGCGGCGCCCCGGCCGCGATAGAGGTGACCGGGGTCACCCAGCGCTATGGGCGCGGCCGCCGTACGTCCCTCGCCCTGGAGGACTGCTCCTTCCGCGTCCCGGCGGGCAGCGTCTGCGCGCTGGTCGGCCCCAACGGTGCGGGCAAGTCCACGCTCCTGCGGATCGCCGCCGGCCTGATCCGGCCGGACGCCGGAGCCGTGAACGTCCTGGGCGCCGCTCCCGGCACCCACCGCGACCGGGTCGGCTATCTGGACCAGGACCAGCCGCTCTACGGGCATCTCTCCATCGCCGACACCCTCGGCATGGGCGCCCGCCTCAACGCGGGCCGCTGGGACACCGCTTACGCCGCCCGGATCGTGGAACAGGGCGGCCTCGACCCCCGGCGCAGGATCCGCGGGCTCTCCGGCGGCGAGCGCACCCGCGTGGCACTCGCCCTCACCCTGGGCAAGCGGCCCGACCTGCTGCTGCTGGACGAACCGATGGCGGACCTCGATCCACTGGCCCGTCAGCAGCTGATGGGCCTGCTCCTCGCCGACGCCGCCGAGAACGGCACCAGCATCCTGCTCTCCTCACACATCGTCTCCGAACTCACCTACTCCTGCGACCACGTGCTGCTCCTCAACGGCGGCCGTGTCCAGCTGGGCGGCTCCGTCGAGGCGCTGCTCGCCGCGCACACCGTGGTCACCGGCCGGGGTACCGACCTGTCCCCGCACACGGTCATCGAGTCGCACCCCACCGGCCGCGGCCTCAGCGCCCTGATCCGCCCCCGGGGCCCGCTCGCCGGCACCTGGCAGACAGCGGAACCGACCCTGGAGGAGCTGCTGTTGGCCCACCTCCGCACGCCGACGTCCCCGGCGTTCCTCACCCCGGACATGAACGGGGACACCACGGCCGCGGCCTGACCACCGCCCCGCCCCCTCCCCTCGCAGCCCGCAGCCCGCAGCCCGCAGCCCGCAGCCCGGGACCGGCCGCACCACGCCCGTTCCCCGATCCCCCCACCACGCCCGTTCCCCGTCTCGCGTTCCCCCACCGCCGCACTACTGCCCACAAGGACGTCTCATGACCACCGCATCCCTGGACAAACCCGCGCCCTCGCTCCGCCCCTCGGGCCTCGACCTGTTCCGCGCCGAACTGCGCCTGCACCGTGCGGCGCTGTGGTCCTGGACCGCTTACGTGGTCGTCACCGCGGGGCTGCTGCTCTGGCTGTACGGGCCCGGCGCGAACGCCACCCAGAAGCTGTTCGACAAGTTCGGCTACGCCGGAGTGCAACAGGCCGCCTGGCACGACCTGGCTGCCAGGACCTACTTCTCCGGCTTCAACAGCTTCTTCTACGACCCGGCCACCCTGATCAGCGCTGCCACGTTCTGTGTGGCCGTCTTCGCGGCAGGCCCGCTGATCGCCCGCGAGCTGGAGAGCGGCACCACCAGGCTCGCCTGGTCCCAGTCCGTCTCCCCGGCGCGCTGGCTCGCCGCCAAACTCGCCGTACCGGCCGTCGTCCTGGTCGTGAGCACCGGTGTGCTCATCGTGCTCTACCGGCTGCTGTGGTCCGCCCACAGCGGTCTGCTGGTCGCCGGCTACCAGCCCCGGCAGCTGTACTACTCGATCGGACCCGCCGCCGTCGTCGCCCCGCTCTTCGCGCTGGCCCTCGGCGCGCTCTGCGGAATGCTGCTGCGCCGCACCCTGCCCGCCATGCTCGCCGCCGCAGTCATCCAGTACGCGGTCACGGCGGTCCGCAGCGGCCTGTGGCCGTTCCAGCGCGCGTACCAGGTGCCCGAACTCTCCGTACACAGCCGGGCGATCACGTCCACCGGCGCCCGGATCACCGACCCCGAGTGCTACGACAAGGTGCGCTGCCTCGCCCAGCACGACGTGACCGGCTTCACCCGCACCTATCTCCCGTCCTCCGACTTCTGGCCCCGCCAGCTGCTGGAGAGCGGCGTACTCCTCGCCCTGACCGCGCTCGCCGTCGGCGTCGCCTTCTGGGTCCTGAAGCGCCGTACGGCCTGACAGCGAGGCCCCGGCCGGGTGCGGCGGCCGGGGCATGACCCCGTCGAGAGGGCCCGCACTGCTCAGCCCGCGTGCTCCTTCTCGTGTTCCTTCTCGTGCATGTGGATCACGGAGACCGCGATGGCGATCATCAGCGCCGGGTCGGAGTCCTCACGGACCACGTTCACCGCGTACGCGTCGCGCACGCTGAACCACTTCTTCGAGATGTCGGCCAGCAGCTCGTTCTCGTACTCGACCGCGAACTCGCGGTCCAGGATGTTCCCGCTGACCTCCAGCTCGGTGCCGTCCACCAGCTTCACCCGGTAGTGGTCGTGCATCAGGGTGAGCTTCTTCTTCCTGACGGTGGCCAGTTCCTCGCCGTCCCGCTTCAGGGTCATCGTGTCGCTGATCGCGATCAGCTTCTCCTTGAGCGTGATCAGCACCTGCCCGTCGAGGTCCTTGAGCTCAAGGGTGTCGCGGATGCGCATCACCTTGCCGTCGACGAGGTAGGCCTTGTGGCCGTTCTCGTTCTCGATCCAGTAGTCGTCGCCGATGTCGAAGATTCGGTCGCGCACAAGGAATTTCATGCGGATGACGTTACCGCCGGACGGCGGACCGGATCAGGACCGGGCGGACCCGTGGGGCGAACTCCCGGGAGAATGTCAGACCTTGAGCACCGTGATGCCCTTGCCGCACAGCGGCACCAGGTCGTCCACGTCGGACGCCAGGACGGTCACCGGCCCGGACGCGGCCCGCGCGGTGGCGGCGACGATCGCGTCCAGGGCGTACTTGTGGCCGCCGCCGCTGCCCGTCTCGCGGAGGAGGCCGACGGCTTGCGCGGCTGTCTCCTTGGTCACCGGCTCCACCGTCAGCCGTGACAGCGCCCAGTCCATGCGGGCCCGGTGCGCCCCCTGCGGGTCGGCCTCGACAAGGGTGACCGCGCTCGTCACCACCCGGACGTCGTGGCGCAGGGCCGCAGCCAGCCTGGCCGTCATGGTGCGGTCGGCGCGGAGGTAGAGCGACAGGGCCTGACTGTCCAGCACCCAGGTACCGCTCACGCGGCGTGCTCGGTGCCCGGCTGCGCGGAGCCGAACATCTCCCGCTCGGCGGCCTCGATCTCCTCCGGCGTCAGCGCGCCGTGGATCTCCTCGTTCGCCGCGATCAGTTCAGCGAGGCTGTCCCGTTCGATCTGGCGCTGTATGGCGGCCTCGATATAGGGGGAGACCCCGCGCTTGCCGACGCGGGCGCGGACGGCGGAGATGGTGCCTTCATGGACGGAGACGGAGACGGACGTCGTCGGCCCCTCGCCCGGCGGGTAGGCCGGTTCGCCCCTGCTCGGTTCGCTCACATCCCGCACTCTAACAAAACTTCTATGAGAGAGGTGCGCGGTGCGCCGGAACCCTTCCCAGGAGCATCCACAGGGTGCTGTGCCGCAGGTCACACGGGTTTAGGTGGCACCCTTGACCGTATGAACGATGCCGCTCCGGCGCCCACCCCCGCGCCCCGCCGTGCCCGTCTCCGTGCCCCCGAGCTGATCGGCAAGGGCGGCTGGCTCAACACCGGTGGGAAGGATCTGAAGCTCGCCGACTTCCGTGGTCGCACACTGATCCTCGACTTCTGGACCTTCTGCTGCATCAACTGTCTGCACGTCCTCGACGAGCTGCGCGAGCTGGAGCAGCGGCACAGCGACACCGTCGTGATCGTCGGGGTGCACTCCCCGAAGTTCGTGCACGAGGCCGAGCACCAGGCCGTGGTCGACGCCGTCGAGCGGTACGGGGTGCACCACCCCGTCCTCGACGATCCCGAGCTGGCCACCTGGAAGCAGTACGCCGTCCGGGCCTGGCCGACGCTCGTGGTGATCGACCCCGAGGGGTACATCGTCGCCCAGCACGCCGGTGAGGGACATGCCCACGCCATCGAGGCGCTGGTCAGCGAGCTGGAGGCCGAGCACGCCGCGAAGGGCACGCTGCGGCGCGGTGACGGTCCGTACGTCGCGCCCGAGCCGGTCGCCACCGATCTGCGGTTCCCGGGCAAGGCGATCGCGCTGCCCGGCGGCAATCTGCTGGTGTCGGACACCACCCGCCACCAGCTGGTCGAGCTGGAGCCGGACGGCGAGACCGTCGTACGGCGGATCGGCGGCGACGGCGTGTTCAACGAGCCGCAGGGGCTCGCGCTGCTGCCCGACGGGAAGGTCGCGGTCGCCGACACCGTCCACCACGCCATCCGCACGTACGACCCGGAGAGCGGCGAGATCGCGCTCGTCGCGGGGACCGGGAAGCAGTGGTGGCAGGGGTCGCCGACCAGCGGGCCCGCTCTCGGTGTGGCGCTCTCCTCGCCCTGGGACCTCGCCTGGTTCGGCGGGCGGCTGTGGATCGCCATGGCGGGTGTCCACCAGCTGTGGACGTACGACCCGGAGAGCGGCACCGTCGAGGTGGCGGCCGGGACCACCAACGAGGGGCTGGTCGACGGGCCGGCCGCCGACGCGTGGTTCGCGCAGCCGTCCGGTCTCTCGGCCGCCGGGGACCGGCTGTGGATCGCCGACTCCGAGACGTCCGCGCTGCGCTGGATCGACCGGGACGCCACCGGGGGCGCGGTGGTGCACACCGCCGTCGGCACCGGGCTCTTCGACTTCGGCCACCGGGACGGCGACGCCGGACAGGCCCTGCTCCAGCACCCGTTGGGCGTGACGGCGCTGCCCGACGGTTCGGTCGCGGTGTCCGACACGTACAACCACGCGCTGCGCCGCTACGACCCGGCCACCGGTGAAGTGACCACGCTGGCCACGGACTTGCGGGAGCCGAGCGACGCGGTGCTCGTCGGGGACGACATCGTGGTGGTCGAGTCCGCGCGGCACCGGCTGACCCGGCTGCGGCTGCCGGACGAGGCGGTACGGGTGGAGAGCGTGGCCCACCGCACGCAGCGGGCCGCCACCGATGTCGCGCCGGGCACGCTCCGGGTGGACGTGATCTTCCAGGCGCCCGCGGGGCAGAAGCTGGACCTGCGGTACGGCCCGTCCACCCGGCTGCTGGTCTCCGCGACCCCGCCCGAGCTGCTGCTCGACGGGGACGGGGCCGGTACGGACCTCTTCCGGGACGTGGCGCTGAACCCCGGGGTCACCGAGGGCGTACTCCATGTGTCGGCGATGGCCGCCTCCTGCGACGACGACCCGGCCAACGAATATCCCGCGTGCCATGTGCACCAGCAGGACTGGGGCGTCCCCGTCCGCGTGACGGACGAGGGGACGGCCCGGCTGCCGCTGGTGCTGGCGGGGATGGACGGCTGACCGGCCGGAAACAAGGGGTGGGCTGGCCAGCCGTCCGGTTCAGGGGTGCCCGGGGTGCCCGGGGCGGGGGCCGTGCGGCACGTGCCGCAGAAGCGGCCGCAGATGCTCGGCGCGGCCGGTCTGCCCCGGTGTCCCTGGCAGCTCCGTCCGTGGCAGCTCCGTCCCCGGCAGCTCCAAGTCTCCGGCCACGCCCTGTCGTCCCGCTTGCGTATCGCTAACGCTTCGCTGACAGCTCCGCCAGCCGCTGCCGCGCCAGGACCGCACCGTCGAGGAAGCCCGCCGCCGCGGCCTCCCGCTCCGCCCGGCCCAGCTGCTCCGCCGCCTCGTCCGCCCGGCCCAGCGCGGCCAGCGCCGCGCCGTACGTGGTGCGCAGCTGGACCCGGCAGGCCGCCGCCTCGGGCGAGGTGGCGAGACCGAGCGCCCGTACCGCGTGCTCCCCGGCCACCGCGTACGCACCGGTGGTCAGGCAGTGGTCGGCCAGATGCTGGAGGGCGAGGATCTCGGTCGGCGGATGGTGCGCGCCGGTCGCCAGCGTCAGGGCGTACGAGAGGAGCTCACCGGCGCGTGCGCTGTCGGCCGCGCCGTCCTGCGCGCCGTCCAGGACGACCGCCAGATTGAGCAGGGCGATGGCCTCGCTGATCACGTCGCCCGCGCGCACCGCCAGCGCCGGAGCCTGCTCCAGATGGGCCAGGGCCTCGGTGTCCCGGCCCTCCCTGTGCAGCACCCAGCCGAGCAGGGCCAGCGCCCTGGCCTGCGCGTCGGCGTGGTCCTCGTGGCGGGCCGATATCAGTGCCTGCTCCAGGAGGGGCACCCAGCCGTCCCTGATCCGCCAGAGGATCAGCGGCCACTGGAGCAGCACCAGCCGCCAGGCCCGGTCGTGCAGCCCCGCGGCGGCCGCCGCCTCGACGGCGCCCCGCAGCGCGGCCCGCTCGGCCGCGTACCAGTCGAGCGCCGCCTCCCGGTCGGCGAACTCCCTTACCGCGGGCGGCCGCAGGGCGTCGGCGGGCAGTGTGCAGCAGGGCTGGCTGCCCGGTTCGGCCGCGGCCCCCGCGGCGAGCGCGGTGTGCAGATAGTGGTCGAGGAGGCGGCGCAGGCCGTCCGGCCCGGCTCCGGGCTCGGCTTCCGGTCCGGCTCCCGCCCCGGCTTTCGGGTCAGCCTCCGGCCCGGCTCCTGGCTCGGCCTCTGCCCCGGCCTCCGGGGCCGTCGTCGTGCGGGCGTAGAGGCGTACGAGGTCGTGCGCTGCGTAGCGGCCGCGCGGTGACTCGGTGACCAGGTGGGCGCAGGCCAGCAGGTCGAGGGCGGCCGCGGCCTGTGCGGGGGAGGTCCCGGCGAGCGCGCCCGCCGTGTAGCGGTCCAGGTCGGGGCCGGTGTGCAGGCCGAGACAGCGGAACATCCGGCCGGCCTTCGGGTGCAGCTGCTGCACGGTGAGGCGCAGGGACGCCGCGACGCCGGTGTCGTCGACGGCGAGCAGGCTCAACCGGTTCTGCTCGTCGGCCAGTTCACCGGCCATGGTGTCCAGCGTCCACTGCGGGCTGCCGGCCAGCCGGGCGGCGGTCACGCGCAGGGCGAGCGGAAGCCCGTCGCAGAGGGCGGCGATCCGGGCGGCGGCGGCCGGTTCCGCCGCGATCCGCTCCGCGCCCAGTACGGCCGAGAGGAGCGCGGCGGCGTCCGCCGCAGGCAGCTGCGCCAGGGGCACCGGGCGGGCCGCGTCGGACGCGACGAGACCGCCGAGCCGGTCGCGGCTGGTGACCAGGGTGACGCACTGGTCGCCGCCGGGCAGCAGCGGGCGCACCTGCTCGGAGTTGAGCGCGTTGTCCAAGACGACGAGCAGCCGCAGACCACTCGTCAGCGAGCGGTACAGCGCGCCCATCGACGCGGCCGTCTCCGGGATGCCCCGCACGGGCACACCCAGTGCGAGCAGGAACTCCCGCAGTACGGCGTGGGTTTCGGGTGCCGGGGTGTCGCTGAAGCCGCGCAGGTCGGCGAAGAGCCGCCCGTCGGGGAAGTCGTCGCGCCGCTCGTGCGCCCAGTGCACGGTCAGGGCCGTCTTGCCGACCCCGGCGGGGCCGGTCACCAGACAGACGGGGCCGTCGCCGGATGCCACCGCCCTGGCCAGGGCGGACCGTTCGTCGCCGCGCCCGGTGAATCCCCGGGGCGCCCGGGGCAGCAGATCCGGCACCCGCTCCGGCGCGGCAGGTGCGGCCGCCTGCGGCACCCGCGCCGGTTCCTTCGCCCGCAGGATCGCGGTGTAGGCACCGGTGAGGGTGGCCCCCGGGTCGACGCCCAGCTCGTCGGCGAGGAGCCTGCGGGTGCGGTGGTACCAGTCCAGTGCGTCGGACTGCCGCCCCGAGCGGCTGAGCGCGACCATCAGCGCGGCGGCCAGCGACTCCCGCAGCGGGTGGGTGACCGCCTCGGTCCGCAGGACGGCCGCAGCCCGCTCGTGCTCGCCGAGCTGCCCGTACGCGTCGGCGAGCGCCTCCACCGAGGCGAGCCGCAGCTCTTCCAGGGCGTGGGCGGCCGCTTCGAGCGGCGGGCTGGCGACCGTGCCGGTGAGCGCGGGCCCCCGCCACAGGGACAGGGCCTCGCGGAGCATGAGGACGGCGTCGGCGGGCCTGCGCTGCACGCGCGAGAGCGAGACCAGCTCGTCGAAGCGGTGCGCGTCGATGAGGGACTCCGGCGTCCGCAGGACGTAGGCGGAGCCCTGGGTGGCGAGTTCGACCCCGTACGCCTGGGCGCCGTGCGCGGTGAGCAGGGCGCGCAGCCGTGAGACATGGCCGTGCAGCACGGTCCTGGAGTGGGTGGGCGGCGCCTCGTCCCAGAGCGCGGCGGTCAACTGCTCCACGGACACCGCTGCGTTGGGCCGCAGCAGCAGGGTGGTCAGGACACCGGCCCGTTTGGCGGGGCCGAGGGAGAGGTCGCCGTTCTCCGTCGCCACGGCGACCGCTCCGAGCAGTCGGAACTCCACGGTGTGCCCACCCCGATCCTCGCTGTCCCGCGTCTCTCCCCGGGACAGCGAGGATACGTGGGCCGGGCCGGGCCTGGCCTGATCCAGATGGAAGGCCCCGGTCGTCAGCCCAGGTGGTGGTGGTCGTCCTCGACGACGGTGGTCGATGTCGGCACCGTCGGGCGGCGACGGCGCAGGACGCTGGTGTAGACCGCGATGCCGATGACACCGACGAGCATCATGATGATGCCGACCATGTCCAGGTTGACACCGTTCATGTGCCAGTTGGTCGCGAAGGTGAGGATGCCCCCCACCACGAGAAGGATGATGCAGCCGCCAAGGCCCATCGGTGTTCGCCTCCGAACTGTTGGGGCTGTTGGGTCCGTACAGGTCGCGTACCCGGGACCTGTACGGCCAATCAACGCAGCTTCGGAGCAACGGAATTCAGTGGGGAGCGGGGGCGGCGGCGCGGGGTTCAGCCCTCCAGGAACGCCGTCAGGGAGTTGGCGAGCAGATACGGGTCGTCGGCCCCGCACAGCTCGCGCGCGCTGTGCATGGAGAGGATCGCGACGCCGATGTCCACGGTGCTGATGCCGTGCCGGGCCGCGGTGATCGGGCCGATGGTCGTACCGCACGGCATGGAGTTGTTCGACACGAAGTGCTGCATGGGCACCCCCGCCTTCTCGCACGCGGCGGCGAACACCGCCCGGCCGCTGCCGTCCGTCGCGTACCGCATATTGACGTTGACCTTGAGGATCGGTCCGCCGTTGGCGCGCGGGTGGTGCGTCGGGTCGTGGCGCTCGCTGTAGTTGGGGTGTACGGCGTGACCGGTGTCGGACGAGAGGCAGACCGACCCGGCGAACGCGCGGGCCCGGTCCTCGTACGTGCCGCCGCGGGCCATGACGGAGCGCTCCAGGACGGTGCCGAGCAGCGGCCCGTCGGCGCCGGTGTCGGACTGGGAGCCGTTCTCCTCGTGGTCGAAGGCGGCCAGCACCGGGATGTGCGTCAGTTCGTTGTCGGAGGAAGCGACGGCGGCCAGCGCGGCGGTGGCGGCGTGCACGGAGAGCAGGTTGTCCATCCGGGGGCCCGCGACGAGTTCCCGGTCACGGCCCAGGTAGGAGGGCGCCTCGACGGGGCTCACCATGAGGTCCCAGCCGGTCACGTCGTCGGCCGCGACCCCGGCCTCATCGGCGACGAACCGCATCAGGTCGCCCTCGCGGACCTCCCCGAGGCCCCAGACCGGCTGCATGTGGCGCTGCTTGTCGAGCTTGAGTCCATCGGTGTGGACCGAGCGGTCCAGGTGGATGGCGAGCTGCGGTACGCGCAGCAGCGCCCGGTCCACGTCGACCAGCCGGTGGCTGCCGTCGCGCAGGGTGAGCCGTCCGGCGAGGCCCAGGTCCCGGTCGAGCCAGGTGTTGAGCAGGGTGCCGCCGTAGACCTCGACGGCCACCTGGCGCCAGCCGTCGCTGCCGCTGTCCGGGAGGGGCTTGACGCGCAGGTTCGGGGAGTCGGTGTGGGCGCCGACGATCCGGAACGGGGTGTGCGCCGCCGCGTTCTCCGGCACGTACCAGGCGATGATCGCCCCGCCCCGCAGCACGTATTTGCCGCCCGCGGACGCGTCCCAGGCGTCGGTCTCCGACACCTGCCTGAAGCCTGCCTTGTCCAGCCGCCCGGCGGCGTTCGCCACGGCGTGGTAGGGCGACGGGCTGGCCGTGAGGAAGGACATCAGGTCGTCGGTGTGGCCGCGGTCGAAGCGGGCGGATGTGCTCATGGCAGCCACCATAACGACCGCGGCGGCGGCCCCGCCCGCCGGAACGGAACGGGGCCGTGGGGCCGGTGGGCGCAGGGGACATGCGGGACGGATTCCGGCCGCTGTCAGTGGTGGGTGCGACTATCGGCGCATGGTCGAATACGGTGCCGACACCAGGGAGCCCGTGCTGCTGGGCGAGATCCTGCAGCATGTGCTGATCGCCGCAACTGCCCGCTCCCGCAAGCCCCCGCGCCCGGAGTGGACGCCCGCGAGAACACACAGCGGCGGCGCGCCCCCGGAGACCGGGGACCACGCCGCCGCTGGGCTGCCCAGAACGGCTCAGCCGGACCGCTGCTCGGCCTGACCTGCTCAGCGAGTACTGCTGCTCAGCCAGTACTGCTCAGAACGCAGCCTCGTCCAGGTCCATCAGCGAGGTGTCGACGGTCTCGGCGAGGGCGCGCTCCGCGCTCACGCCGGGCAGGACGTTGGCGGCGAAGAACTTCGCGGCCGCGATCTTGCCCTGGTAGAAGGCGACGTCCTTCGCGGAGGCGGTCGGCAGCTTCTCGGCGGCCACCGCCGCACCCTTGAGCAGCAGGTACGCGACGACGACATCGCCCGAAGCCAGCAGCAGGCGGGTGGTGTTGAGCCCCACCTTGTAGATGTTCTTGACGTCCTCGCCGGTCGAGGTCAGGTCGGTGATCATCGCGCCGACGATCGCCTCCAGGTCCACCGCGGCCTTGGCCAGCTGCTCACGGGCTCCGGTCAGCTCCTCGCCGCCGCTGCCGCCCGCGAGGAACTTCTTGATCTCCTCGGAGAGGGTGTTCAGCGCGGCGCCCTGGTCGCGGACGATCTTCCGGAAGAAGAAGTCCTGGCCCTGGATCGCCGTCGTGCCCTCGTAGAGGGTGTCGATCTTGGCGTCCCGGATGTACTGCTCGACCGGGTACTCCTGGAGGTAGCCGGAGCCGCCGAAGGTCTGGAGCGACTGGGCCAGCTGCTCGTACGACTTCTCCGAGCCGTATCCCTTCACGATCGGCAGCAGCAGGTCGTTGAGGCCGTGCAGCGCCTTGGCGTCCTCGCCCGCGGCTTCCTTCTCCTGGATCGCGTCCTGGACGGATGCCGTGTAGAGGACCAGGGTGCGCATGCCCTCGGCGTACGCCTTCTGCGTCATCAGCGAGCGGCGCACGTCGGGGTGGTGCGTGATGGTGACCTTCGGCGCGGACTTGTCCATGAACTGCGCGAGGTCGGGGCCCTGCACGCGCTCCTTGGCGTACTCCAGGGCGTTCAGGTAGCCGGTCGAGAGCGTCGCGATGGCCTTGGTGCCGACCATCATCCGGGCGAACTCGATGATGCGGAACATCTGGCGGATGCCCTCGTGCTTGTCACCGATCAGCCAGCCCTTGGCCGGGTGGCGGTCGCCGAACGTCATCTCGCAGGTGTTGGACGCCTTGAGGCCCATCTTGTGCTCGACGTTCGTCGCGTACACGCCGTTGCGCTCGCCCAGTTCGCCGGTGGTCCAGTCGAACTCGAACTTCGGCACCATGAAGAGCGAGAGGCCCTTGGTGCCGGGGCCCGCACCCTCGGGGCGCGCCAGCACGTAGTGGATGATGTTGTCGGACATGTCGTGCTCGCCCGAGGTGATGAAGCGCTTCACGCCCTCGATGTGCCAGGAGCCGTCGTCCTGCTGCACGGCCTTCGTCCGGCCGGCGCCCACGTCCGAGCCGGCGTCCGGCTCGGTGAGGACCATCGTGGAGCCCCACTGCTTCTCGACCGCGATCTCCGCGATCTTCTTCTGCTCCTCGGTGCCCTCCTCGAAGAGGATCCCGGCGAAGGCCGGACCGGAGGAGTACATCCAGATCGCCGGGTTCGCGCCGAGCAGCAGTTCCGCGTACGCCCAGATCAGGGAGCGCGGCGCGGTGGTGCCGCCGATCTCCTCGGGCAGGCCGAGACGCCAGTACTCGGACTCCATGAAGGCCTGGTAGGACTTCTTGAACGTGTCAGGCACGGGTGCCGTGTTGGTCTCCGGGTCGAAGACCGGCGGGTTGCGGTCGGCGTCGGCATAGGACTCGGCGAGCTCGTTCTCCGCGAGCCGGGCCACCTCGTCGAGGATGCTCTTCGCGGTGTCGACGTCCATCTCTGCGAACGGCCCGGCGCCGTACTGCTTGTCGCGGCCGAGGACCTCGAAGAGGTTGAACTCGATGTCGCGGAGATTCGACTTGTAGTGCCCCATGGCGACAGCCCTCTCGTAACGCGTACCTGTAACGAATACCAGCAAGTAGCTACGATGATGCTACCCGCCAGTAATAAGACGCAACCCCTATCGGGCAAGTGTGACGAGACCGCCCCTGCGGCGGGGCCCCTTTACTCAGTACTCTTGCGCGCATGTACGGCTACGACTCGAACCCGAACCAGGGCGCCCAGCAGCAGTACACCGCGCCGCAGCCCGGCTACGGTGACCAGCCGCTGTACCCCGAGCCGTCGCCGCCCTCGCTCGCCGACGGCGTGCGGGCCTTCACCACCGGTTCGATGGCCGCCGAGGACTTCCAGCAGATCTTCGCCACGTCGAAGGTCTACTGCCCGCGCGGCGACAACCCCGGATTCCTCGCCCTGCACAACACCCAGCAGCCGGTGATCCCCATGTTCACCTCGCTCAAGGAACTCCGCAGGTACGCCGGCAAGGAGTCCAAGTACTTCGTGATCACCGGCGCCGAGGTCATCGACCTGCTGCCCACCGGGTACGGCTTCGTCCTCGACATGGAGGGCGAGCACCGGATGGTCTTCGACGCGAAGGCCGTGGAGCAGATGGTCGACTTCGCGATGCGGCGGATGTACGGCTGAGGGCTCGTCGCACCCGGGGCGATCCGGTCAATCTCTGGCTTGAACCACGCTGAACCACGGGCTCCGGCCCGCTCCGGGAATGCGCATGGCTTGCTAGATGTTCACCATTCAACTACTTTGAATGCCGAGCATCCTGCCAGGAGGGCCGTCATGCCTGCCATCACCGTCGAGAATCCACTGACCCTGCCGCGCGTCCACGCGCCGGAGGGCGCCGTGCCGCGACCCGTGCTGGCGGTGACGACCGCGCCGGGTGGCTTCGAGGGTGAGGGGTTCCCGGTACGCCGCGCGTTCGCCGGGATCAACTACCAGTACCTCGACCCGTTCATCATGATGGACCAGATGGGCGAGGTGGAGTACGCACCCGGAGAGCCCAAGGGCACGCCCTGGCACCCGCACCGCGGCTTCGAGACCGTGACCTATCTGATCGACGGAACCTTCGTCCACCAGGACTCCAACGGCGGCGGCGGCACGATCAACGACGGCGACACCCAGTGGATGACGGCGGGCTCCGGCCTGCTGCACATCGAGGCGCCGCCGGAGTCGCTGGTCGTGAGCGGCGGGCTCTTCCACGGGCTCCAGCTCTGGGTGAACCTCCCGGCGAGCGACAAGATGATGGCCCCGCGCTACCAGGACATCGGCGGCGGCCAGGTCCAGCTGCTCACATCGGCCGACGGCGGTGCGCTGCTGCGGGTCATCGCGGGCGAGCTGGACGGCCACGACGGCCCCGGCATCACCCACACCCCGATCACCATGATCCACGCGACGGTACGGCCGGGCGCCGAGGTCACGCTGCCGTGGCGCGAGGACTTCAACGGCCTGGCGTACGTCATGGCCGGGCGCGGCTCCGTCGGTACGGACCGCCGCCCGGTCCGCACCGGCCAGACCGCCGTCTTCGGCACCGGCTCCTCGCTGACCGTCCGCGCGGACGAGGACCAGGACGCGAAGAGCCCGGACCTGGAGGTCGTCCTGCTGGGCGGGCGTCCGATACGGGAGCCGATGGCGCACTACGGGCCGTTCGTCATGAACAGCGAGGCCGAACTGAAGCAGGCCTTCGAGGACTTCCAGCGCGGCCGGCTGGGGACGGTGCCGGCGGTGCACGGGATGTAGTGCATGCGCGGGTTCTGGTTGGGGGGGCGATTCCCCCAACCACCCGCCCGGCCCCGGCGAACGAGCCGTCGCCGGGCTCCCGTGATCGGCTGGGGGCGTGCATACCCAGAAGCCGCTTCTCCCCGCCCACGCCCGCCGGCTGGCTGCCTGGTGTGTCGTCGCGCTGCTCGTCACGGGCGTGGCAGCGGTCGGGGTCTGGCTCTGTGTCACGCTCAAGACCGCCGTCACCCCCGTGATGCTCGCCCTGCTCGGTACGGCGCTCCTCGGCCCCGTCCACCGGTGGCTGGTCCGGATGCGGCTGAACAGGTCGCTCGCGGCCGGGCTCACCTGCGCCGTGCTCGTCGCCGTCGTCGGCGGGGCCGCGTACATCGTCATCACCGCGCTCATCGACACCGGCGACCAGATCGTGGCGTCGCTGAAGGACGCCGGGAAGTGGATCGCCGACCACTTCGGGGTGGCGACCGGCGACGGCATCACCAACATCGCCGACAACGCCAAGAGTCTGCTCGGCAAGTTCGGCGCGAACGCCGCCGGCGGGCTGCTCAACGGACTGAGCCTGATCGGCACGCTCATCGCGACCAGCGTGCTGGCGCTGCTGCTCACCTTCTTCTTCCTCCGCGACTCGGACCACGCCCGCGGGCTGGCGTACGCCATCGCTCCGGGCAAGGCCGGAGCCACCATCGAGGCCATGGCCCGCCGGGCTTTCGAGGCCGTCGAAGGGTTCATGCGCGGCACGACACTGATCGCGCTCATCGACGCCCTCTGCATCACGGTCGGGCTGCTGATCCTGGGGGTGCCGGGTGCGGTCGGGCTCGGTGCGCTGGTGTTCGTCGGGGCCTACATCCCGTACCTCGGCGCGTTCATCTCCGGTGCTGTCGCCGTGCTGGTGGCCCTCGCCGACCGGGGGTTCGCGATCGCGCTCTGGGCGCTGGGCGTGGTGCTGCTGGTGCAGGTGCTGGAGGGGCATGTGCTTCAGCCGGTGATCCAGAGCCGTACGGTCCAGATGCACCCGGCGATGGTGATGATCTCGCTGACGGCCGGTGCGAGCATCGCGGGGCTCCTCGGGATGCTGCTCGCCGTGCCGGTGGCGGCTGCGGCCTTCGGGGTGATCGGCGAACTGCGGAAGCGCTACCCGCCGGAGTCGGACCCGGAGTCGGACCCGGACCCGGGAGCCGGCCCCGGTCCTGCGCCCGGCCCGGCACCCGACGGGGACGCGTGAGCCGATCCGGACTCCGTTCCCGGCGGGATGTCTCCCGGCCGGTCCCCACTCCGTGTGCCGTCACCCGGGCTGTCACTCCGCGGGCTGTCATTCCGCGCGCCGTCACTCCGCGGGCTGTCATTCCGCGCGCCGTCACCCTGCGCGCTGTCATTCCGTGTTCCGTCACCCGGGCTGTCACTCCGCGGGCTGTCATTCCGCGCGCCGTCACTCCGCGGGCTGTCATTCCGCGCGCCGTCACCCTGCGCGCTGTCATTCCGTGTTCCGTCACCCTGCGCGCCATCGGCCTGCGGGCCGTCCGGCTCCAGCAGCTCGTCCGGTGCGAGGTCGGCCAGGAAGTCGGACAGCAGATCGGACGACGGCCCCTCGGCGTCGTCGCCCGGCTCGCCGGACCCGGCGGATCGGTCCTTCGATCCGCCGCGTGACTCGTAGAGTTCGAACCAGATCGACTTGCCGGAGCCCCGCGGATCCACTCCCCACATGTCCGCGAGCATCTCCATCAGCAGCAGCCCGCGCCCCGACGAGGCCATCTCGCCCGGGCGCCGCTTGTGCGGCAGTTCGTCGCTGTCGTCGGAGACCTCGACCCGCAGCCGCCGGCTGCCGGGCTCACCGGTGACGTCCGCGGTCAGCGTCGCGTCGCCGTCGGTGTGGATGAGGACGTTCGTCGCCATCTCGGAGACCATCAGCGCGGCCGAGTCGACCTGTTCGCTGTCCGCCCAGTCGTGCAGCAGCTGCCGCAGCTGGCTGCGGGCCGCCGAGACGCGCTCCGGCTGGGCCTGCGCGATCGCCAGGGCGATGTGCCGGGTGGCGCCCGCCCGTACGGGCTCGCCCGCGCGGGACATCAGCAGGACGGCGATGTCGTCCTCGCGGCGGTCGGAGAACGGCCCGGTGTGATGGTGCTCCGGCGGACCGTGCGCGGCCTGCACCAGTGCGTCGGCGAGGATTTCCAGATTGTCCCCGGTGTGCCGTTCCAGGGTTTCGCGGATCCGCTCCCAGCCCGTGTCGAGATCGTGGCCGCCGGTCTCTATGAGCCCGTCCGTGCACATCATCAGCGTCTCGCCGGGCTGGAGCACCAGCCGGGTCGTCGGGTAGTCGGTGTCCGGATGGATACCCAGTGGCAGCCCGCCCTCCGCGGGCCGCATCAGCACCGTGCCGTCGGTCGTGCGCACCGTCGGGTCGGGGTGGCCCGCGCGGGCCACGTCGAGCGTGCCGGTGGCCGGGTCGACCTCGATGTACAGACAGGTCGCGAAGCGTGGGGTGGGCGGCTCGTCGGAGTCGCGCTGGTCGTAGGTGTCCGTGAGGCCGTACAGGAACCGGGAGGCCCGGGAGAGCACGGCGTCGGGCGGATGGCCCTCGGCCGCGTACGCGCGCAGGGCGATCCGCAGCTGGCCCATCATCCCGGCGGCCCGTACGTCATGGCCCTGGACGTCGCCGATCACCAGCGCCACCCGGCCGCCGCCCTTGCCGTTCTCCTGTGCGGTGCTCCCCGGCAGCGCGATCACGTCGTACCAGTCGCCGCCGACCTGGAGCCCGCCGCCGGTCGGTACATAGCGTGCGGCGACCGTCATCCCCGGGATACGGGGGCCCAGCATCGGCAGCATCGAACGCTGGAGCCCGAGCGACAGCTCACGCTCGTTGTCGGCGACCCCGGCGCGGGCGAGGGCCTGCGCCAGCATCCGGGCGACCGTCGTCAGCACCGAGCGTTCGTCGGGCGAGAAGCTGACCGGGTAGGCGAAGGCCGCCATCCAGGCGCCGATCGTCACCCCCGCGTCGACCAGCGGGACGAACGCCCAGGACTGCCGGTTGAGGGGTGCCACGGCGGGCCAGAACCGGGGGTAGCGCTCCCGGTAGGTGGCGGGCGTCGGCAGATAGATGGCCCGCCCCGTCCTGGCGACCTCGGCGGCGGGATATTCCGTCTCCGTGCTCATCGGGAATTCGGCCATCAGGCTGTCCTGGCCGGGGTTGTGACCGTGGTGACCGATGACCGTCAGCCAGTCGCCGGTGATCCCGAAGACCGCGAGGCCGTCCGGCTCGAACCCCGGCATGGAGAGCGAGGCGGCGACCCGCAGCACCTCCTCGGTGGACCTGGCCTCGGCGAGCGCGCGTCCCGCGTCCAGCAGGAACGCCTCGCGGGAGCGGCGCCAGTCACCGGTGATCGGGGTGTGGACCGCGTCGCCGGGCTGCGGCTCCGCCACCTCCTGCAGAGTGCCGACGAGGATATAGCCGTGCGGGCTGATCACCGGCTTGGAGCGGCTGCGTACGGTACGCAGCACCCGGCCCGTCTCGTCGACGATGCGCAGCCGGGCCTCGGCGAGGGTGTCCTCGGCGACCGCCAGATTCACCGTCCCGTTGACCTCGTTCCAGTCGACGGGGTGGAAGCGGGAGCGGGCAGCGGCCTCGGACAGGGCGGTCGCTTCGGCGGGCAGACCGAGGAGCCGGGCGGCTTCAGCGTCGAGTGTGACGATCCCGGCGGTGTTGTCCCATCGCCACAGGCCGGTCGCGATGGCGGCCAGGACGTCCTCGGTGCGCATTGACCCACTTTAAGAAGGTGGGACCGGCAGCCGCCACACAGGGTGCGTCCATGCGGCCGTTCCCGGGCCGCGGGCCCGGGCCGATAAAGGCGTAAAGGCACGGTGTGCCCGGCGGTACCCTGGTGCGAAGTACACCCTTCCCGCCTGTCTCGCGAAGAACTGGATGAACGATGCATCGGTACAGGTCCCACACGTGCGGTGAACTGCGCGCCTCTGACGTCGGCTCCGATGTCCGGCTGAGCGGCTGGCTGCACAATCGCCGAGACCTGGGCGGCATCCTCTTCATCGATCTGCGCGACCACTACGGCATCACGCAGCTCGTCGCCCGCCCCGGCACCCCCGCCAACGAGGCGCTCTCCAAGGTCACCAAGGAGACGGTCGTCCGTATCGACGGCAAGGTCTCCGCACGCGGCACCGAGAACGTCAACGAGGAACTGCCGACCGGCGAGGTCGAGATCGAGGTCGGCGCGGTCGAGGTGCTCGGCGCCGCCGCCCCGCTCCCCTTCACCATCAACGCCGAGGACGGCGTCAACGAGGAGCGGCGACTGGAGTACCGCTTCCTCGACCTGCGCCGCGAGCGGATGCACCGCAACATCATGCTGCGCTCCTCGGTGATCGCCTCGATCCGCTCGAAGATGGTCGCGCTCGGCTTCAACGAGATGGCGACCCCGATCCTCACCGCGACCTCCCCCGAGGGCGCCCGTGACTTCGTGGTGCCGTCCCGGCTCAACCCGGGTAAGTTCTACGCGCTCCCGCAGGCCCCGCAGCAGTTCAAGCAGCTGCTGATGATCTCGGGCTTCGACCGCTACTTCCAGATCGCGCCCTGCTTCCGCGACGAGGACGCCCGCGCGGACCGCTCGCCGGGTGAGTTCTACCAGCTCGACGTCGAGATGAGCTTCGTCGAGCAGGAGGACGTCTTCCGCCCGATCGAGAAGCTGATGACCGAACTCTTCGAGGAGTTCGGCAACGGCCGCCACGTCACCTCGCCGTTCCCGCGCATCCCGTTCCGCGAGTCGATGCTGAAGTACGGCAACGACAAGCCCGACCTGCGCGCCCGGCTCGAACTCGTCGATGTCTCCGACGTCTTCGCCGACTCCGGCTTCAAGGCGTTCGCGGGCAAGCACGTCCGCGCGCTGCCCGTCCCGGACACGGCGGGCCAGTCCCGCAAGTTCTTCGACGGACTCGGTGCGTACGCCGTCGAGCAGGGCGCCAAGGGTCTGGCCTGGGTGCGCGTCGGCGACGACGGCGCGATCGCCGGACCGATCGCCAAGTTCCTCTCCGAGGGCGACATCACGGCGCTCACCGAGCGCCTGGAGCTCAAGCCCGGCCACGCGGTCTTCTTCGGCGCGGGCGAGTTCGACGAGGTCTCCAAGATCATGTCCGGGGTCCGAGTGGAGGCGGCCAAGCGCGCCGGCCACTTCGAGGAGGACGTGTTCCGGTTCTGCTGGATCGTCGACTTCCCGATGTACGAGAGGGACGAGGAGACCGGCAAGATCGACTTCTCGCACAACCCCTTCTCGATGCCCCAGGGCGGCTACGCAGACCTGGAGGAGAAGGACCCGCTCGCCATCCTGGCGTACCAGTACGACATCGTCTGCAACGGCATCGAGCTCTCCTCGGGCGCCATCCGTAACCACGAGCCCGAGCTGATGCTCAAGGCGTTCGAGATCGCCGGCTACGACCGGGAGACCGTGGAGCACGAGTTCGCCGGAATGCTGCGCGCCTTCCGCCTCGGCGCCCCGCCGCACGGCGGCATCGCCCCGGGTGTGGACCGCATCGTGATGCTGCTCGCCGACGAGCCGAACATCCGCGAGACGATCGCGTTCCCGCTCAACGGCAACGCGCAGGACCTGATGATGGGCGCGCCAACGGTGCTCGACGAGACCCGGCTGCGCGAGCTGAACATCCAGCTGCGCAAGCCCGTGGCCCCGGTCAAGGACAAGCAGGACAAGCAGGAGAAGTAGCGCCTGCCGGTTTCACGTGAAACAGCGCAACAGCCCCCGGTCGACCGACCGGGGGCTGTTCTGTGCCGTCAGTTTCCTTCTCCGACACGGCAACCCGCCGGTGTCCTCTCTCGTCTCACAGGCGTGGGCGGCCGAATTGGGCTGCACGGGACGGACCAGTACGACGTACTGATCGGCGTGCCGGTCGGGACCGGGGCCAATGACGGGGGCAATCTGATTCTGGCAAGTCTGTGGGTGCGCGGCGACGCGCCACGGCTTGCCCCGGTCGTACGGCTTGCCCTGGACGGGACGCAATGCGCGACAACGGTGTCGAAACCGCCATCGAACGTCACACCAACTTCCACAAAGGGGCCAACCCCGGGGGGAACCTCGCACGGTTCCTCGAAATGAACGACGCCTACGGCACCCACCAGTCGTTAACGGCGTGCACCCGATGTGATCCGACGTGACCCGACGTACCCGACGTGAAATGAAAGGCTCGTACATGTCTCTTCGCCGACTTCCCAGAGGTGCGCTCGTCGCGACCGCCCTGGTCACCGGTGGGTTGGTGCTCTCCGGGTGTTCGGGGTTCCCGGGACACACGGCAGTCCCGGCCCGGGCGGTCGAGGACAACAGCGGTCACGGCGGGCCGCCCGGGGCGGCCGCAGCGCCCGCGACGCCCGCGGCCCACCCGCAGCTCCGCCGGGCCGCGGAGCTTCAGGAGGTCAAGGAGATCCCCGCGCTCGGCCCCAAGACCCTGGCCAAGATCCCGCAGTCCGCCCGGCAGGCCGTCGTCGTCACCGGCGACGCAGCGGACTCCAGCAGTTCCACCGTCCTCCTCTACGTGCGCGACCCGGCCAAGGGCTGGGAGCCGGTCTCCGACCCGTGGCCCGCTCACAACGCCCTGCACGGCTGGACCGAGGAGCACTACCAGGGCGATCTCCACTCACCCGCCGGGGTCTTCGGCCTGACCGACGCGGGCGGCCGCAAGGCGGACCCCGGCACCCGCCTGCCGTACGACCACGGGTCCTCCTTCGTCGCCGCGGGCACCGGCTTCGACGGGGAGTCCCTGGCGGGCGCCTTCGACTACGTGGTGGCGATCAACTACAACCACAAGCCGGGCACCACCCCGCTCGACTGGACCCGCCCGATGGGCGCGGACCGGGGCGGCGGCGTCTGGTTCCACGTCGACCACGGCGGCCCCACACACGGCTGCGTCTCCCTGCCGGAGGACCGGATGAAGGAGCTGCTGCGCTGGCTGGACCCGAAGAAGGACCCCGTGGTCGCCATGGGGGACGCCTCGATGCTGGGGGAGTGAAGCCGCGCGGGGGCGGTGTGGCGCCCCGTAGGCTGGACAGTCACCTGCCCCTGAGAAGACCGTGGTGAGCGTCGTGGAAGAGCGGTACACCGTCCTGACCCAGGAAGTGTTCGAGGAACTGGCCCGGCATGCCATACGAACCGACGAAGCGGTGCGTCTGGAGTTCGTGAACGGGAAGTTGGGGGTCAAAGCTGTGCCGGACGGGGACCACGGGCGGATCATCGAATGGCTGACACGCCTGTGCATGCAGGCCGACCCGGGGCTGTGGCTCTACCCGGAACAGGGTCTGCGGGTAGAGACCTATCGCAAGGGCAACGCCCGCCCCGATGGAGCTCTCGCCCCCAGCGGCACGTTCGTCGGCCAGGGTGAGTGGGCCGGCGCGGACGGTGTGCTGATGGTGGTCGAGGTCACCTCGAACGACGCCGACACCGACCACCGGGACCGGGTGGAGAAGCCGCGTGCCTACGCCGAGACCGGGATCCCTGTCTATCTGCTGATCGACCGCGACGCGGGCGAGGTCAAGGTCCACTCGCTGCCGGACGGTGTGCGGTACGAGCAGGTGGCCACGGTCCCGTTCGGGAAGAGCGTCGAGCTGCCCGCTCCGGTCGGGATCGAGCTGGACACGGCGCCGTTGACGGCCTGGGTGCGCTGACCCACGGCGCAGAAGGAGGGCCCGGAACCGATGGCGGTTCCGGGCCCTCCTTCTGTCGCTCGGTCCGGCTACGCCGGCTTCTCCTCCAGGCGCGGGAACAGCACCGCGCCCTTCGTCACCGTCGCGCCGGCCGGGAGCTGCCCCCAGACGCCCGACTCCTGGAGCTTCTGGTCGGCCAGCGCGCCGAGGCCCGCCTCGGCGCCCAGCGAATCCCACAGGCTCTGCGAGGTCTCCGGCATCACCGCGTTGAGCAGGACCGCGACACCGCGCAGCGACTCGGCCGCCGTGTAGAGGATGGTCGCGAGGCGGGCCCGGCCCTCCGGCGACTCGTCCTTGGCGACCTTCCACGGCTCCTGCTCCGTGATGTAGCCGTTGACCTGCTTCACGAAGTCGAAGACCGCCAGGATGCCGCCCTGGAAGTCCAGCTCCTCGCCGATCAGCCGGTCGGACTCGGTGACCGCCTTGGCCAGACCCTCCTGGACGGCCTGCTCGGCAGCGCCCGGGGCCTCAGCGGCCGGCAGGGTTCCGCCGTAGTACTTGCCGACCATCGCGGCCACGCGCGAGGCGAGGTTGCCGTAGTCGTTCGCCAGCTCGGAGGTGTAGCGGGCGGAGAAGTCCTCCCAGGAGAACGATCCGTCGCTGCCGAAGGCGATGGCCCGCAGGAAGTACCAGCGGTAGGCGTCCACGCCGAAGTGCGAGGTCAGATCCTGCGGCTTGATGCCGGTCAGGTTCGACTTCGACATCTTCTCGCCGCCGACCATCAGCCAGCCGTTCGCCGCGACCCTGCCGGGCACCGGCAGGCCCTGGGCCATCAGCATCGCGGGCCAGATCACCGCGTGGAAGCGCAGGATGTCCTTGCCGACCAGGTGCACGTCGGCCGGGAACGTCTCGTCGAACTTCTGCTGGTTCGCGCCGTAGCCGACGGCCGTGGCGTAGTTGAGGAGCGCGTCCACCCAGACGTAGATGACGTGCTTCTCGTCCCACGGCACCGGGACGCCCCAGTCGAAGGTCGAGCGTGAGATGGACAGGTCCTGAAGCCCCTGCCGTACGAAGTTCACGACCTCGTTGCGCGCCGACTCGGGCTGGATGAAGCCCGGGTTGGCCTCGTAGAACTCCAGCAGCTTCGGGCCGTACTCGCTCAGCTTGAAGAAGTAGTTCTCCTCCTTGAGGATCTCCACCGGCTTCTTGTGGATCGGGCACAGCTTCTGACCGGGGAAGTCGGGCTCGCCCTCGATCAGGTCGCCGGGGAGCTTGTACTCCTCGCAGCCCACGCAGTACGGGCCTTCGTACCCGCCCTTGTAGATCTCGTCCTTGTCGAACAGGTCCTGCACGAACTCCTGCACACGGTCCGTGTGCCGCTTCTCCGTCGTCCGGATGAAGTCGTCATTCGCGATGTTCAGATGCTCCCAGAGGGGCTTCCAGGACTCCTCGACGAGCTTGTCGCACCACTCCTGCGGTGTGACGTTGTTCGCCTCGGCCGTGCGCATGATCTTCTGACCGTGCTCGTCCGTGCCGGTGAGGTACCACACCTTCTCGCCGCGCTGACGGTGCCAGCGCGTGAGCACGTCCCCTGCAACGGTCGTGTAGGCGTGGCCCAGGTGAGGAGCGTCGTTGACGTAGTAAATGGGGGTCGATACGTAGTACGCGTTCGTCCCCTGCTTCTCAGATCCAGTGGCCGCCATGGTCGAAATCCTAACTTCCTCACGGCGGGCCTCCGACCGGATTATGCGCCGGGCCCCCGTCCACGTGGACGGGGGCCCGGTCGGCAGGACGGTGCTGTCCGGTGTCAGCTGCGCGCCGCCAGCCAGGCCGGGAAGGCCGCGAGCAGCTGCTCGTACACCTCGGAGTCGGCCAGCTCGCGCGGTGTGGGTCCCGCGTGGAAGAACGCGGCGTGCGGGACGTCCAGCTTCCGCAGGAAGTCGAACGCCTTCGACTCGTGGTCGCCGAAGGCCACGAACTGCCAGAACAGCGGCTTGTCCGCGACCTCGGCGATGGCCTGCTTGGCCACGACCTTGGCGTCCGGGGCGCCGTCCGTCTGGAAGATCACCAGGGCCGGGGCGGTGGGGTCGGCGGACTTCTCGTGCAGAGCCGCGACCTCTTCGACGGCCCGGTGGTAGCTGGTGCGGCCCAGCCGTCCGAGTCCGGCGTGCAGCTCGTCGACGCGGCCTTCGTACGCGTCGAGCGTCAGCTCTCCGGTGCCGTCGATGTCCGTCGAGAAGAAGACGACGCGGACGGTGGCCTGCTCGTCGAGGTGCGCGGCGAGGGCGAGGGTCTGCTCGCCGAGGGCCTGCGCGCTGCCGTCCTTGTAGTACGGCCGCATGGAACCCGACCGGTCGAGCACGAGATAGACGGCCGCCCTGGCGCCGGTCAGTCCGGCCTTGCCGATCTCGGCACCGGCGGCCTGGTAGGCGCTGGCGAGCTGGGGCGCGCGGGTCGTGAGGTCGGCGGGGGCGGGGGAGGGTGTGGCGGTCGCCGCCGGGGACACGGGTGCGGCCGGCTCGGTTGCCTCGTCCGCCTCGGCCGCCTCGGGGTCTGTTTCGGCCGGTGCTTCTGTCGCTGCCTCTGCGGCTGCTTCCGGCTCGGCCTCGGCGGTCGCGGGCTCGGTCACGGCCGGTTCGGGCGTCGCGTCGGCGGTGACCGGCTCGGCCTCGGCGGTCGCGGGTTCCGTCACGGCCGGTTCGGGCTCGGCGATGGTGACCGGCTCCGCCGTCGGCTCTGCGGCCTTCGCCTCGGACTCGGTCCCGGCCTTCGCCTCTGTACCGGCCGTCTCGGCCGTCTCGGCCGTGTCAGCCTCGGACTCAACAGCCTCAGCCTTCTCAGCCTCAGCCTTCTCAGCCTCGGCCTTCTCCGGCTCAACAGCCTCAGGCTCAGGGGCATCCGCCTCAACAGCCTTCGCCTCGGCGGCAACCGGCTCCGATTCGGCAGCGGCTTCCGGCTCCGCGGCGACGGGCTCAGGCTCGCCCGCGACCGCCTCCGCCTCGACCGCCGGTACCTCGACCGCCTCCGCCTCAACAGCCTCCGCCTCAGCGGCGACTGGTGCGTCCTCGGAGGCGGCCGGAGCGGGCTCCTGCTCGGCCTTCGGCTCAAGCTCGGGCTCCGGCTTGGGCTTCCGTTCCGGTGCGGCCTCGTCCGACGCCTTCCCCTGGGCCGGGACAGTCGGCTCCGCCGGCCTCCGCTTCGGGTTGTCGAAGGCCTCCGCCACCAGGTCGGACGCGATCCCGGACCTGCGGGCCGGCTTCGGGGCCGGCTTCTCGGCAGCGGGGACGGCGGTCGACGCCTTGTCGGCCTGGGCGGGCAGCGACACCGTGCGGGGCTTCTCCGACGACGTGCCCGCGGATGACACCCGTTCCGACGACACCGTTTCCGATGACACCGCTTCCGACGACGCCTTCTCCGGTGCCGAGTCCGACGATGTCACCTCCGGCGAGGACCCCGCAGAGGTCGTTGCCGCCGTCCCGGTGTGGGCCGCCTTCGCGGGCGTCGTCGTACGCTCGGCCTGCGCCGGAACGGTAGTGGCCGCCGACGGCTCACCGGACTCCACGCGGTCGCGTCCAAACACCTTGCGCAGCAAGCTCCGAATGCCCATGGGCGAGACCTTTCGCAATGATTCGCAATGAGTCGAGTACGAGACAAGTCCGCGCCGACGGGAGTCGATCCCTGGCCAGGGCGGACACGTAAGGTTAGCGACCGCCTTGGGCGATCTTGGACCGACTGGCCCCTGAAGGGCCGGTCTCAGGAGAGGGTAGGACTCACGCCGCCGTGCCGGGCTCCAGGTCGAGCCGTGCGCGGGTCGTGTCGGCGAACAGTGCCGACAGCCGTGCGCCGTCCGGCTGTCCCGGAGCGAAAAGACCGGCCGCCCTGGCCCGTACGACCAGCAGGCCGTGCGCGTCCACCGTTTCCGAGACGCCCCGCGTCTCCACCACGTCCCACCAGGCATCCAAGTTGCGGCCGAACCAGTCGGGCAGTCCGCACGGCCGGGACACCGCGTCCCAGAAGTCGTCGAGTGAGACGAGCGGCAGCGTGCGCAGATCCACGACCAGTTCGGAGCCCATGGCAGCGGATGGTACGCGGAAGGTACGACAGGTGTGCCGGGCCGACGCCACCCGGACTCCCCGGTGGCTCCACGGGGAACACGACTTCACCCTTAGTGACGGCGCGGCTCAGAAGTGACGGCGCGGCTCAGAGCAACTCCCCGTAGGCCGCCGCCAGCTCCTCGTACACGACGTCCAGCTCCGCCCCGTCCGTCCCGGGCCGCGCCGCGAGCAGCAGCCGTACGCCCAGGGGATCCCCGTGCAGGGGTCTTATCACCAGGTCGGGTCTGGGTCTGGTGGTCGGCTGGCAGACCGTGACCACCTCGCCGGACGCGACCAGGGCGAACGCCGTGAGGTAATCGCCGTGCAGCACCCGGGGATTGAGGCCCGCCTCGCGCAGCATCCGGCGCATCCCGTCCCATTCGCCGTCCACGGTCGGGTCGACCATCCACTGGTCCGTCGCCAGGTCGGCCAGCTTCACCACCGGGTCGGCGGCCGCCGGATGGTCCACCGCCAGCGTCACGGACTGCGGTTCGCGCTCGACCAGGACGCGGATCTCCAGGCCGTCCGGTACGCGCAGCGGACACCCCTCGACCTCGTGCACGAACGCCACGTCCAGCTGGCCCGAGGCCACCAGACGCAGCAGCGCGTTGGCCGACACGTCCATGTGGAGCGAGGTCTCGGTGTCCGGCAGCCGGGTGCGCAGCCGGCGCAGCCAGCCGGGGATGGCGCGGCTCGCCGTCGCACCGATCCGCAGCCGGGGCCCGGCCGCACGCGCGGCGGCGGCCTTCGCCTCGGTGACCAGCGAGCGCATCTCGTCGATCAGCGGCCTCGCCCGGCTGAGCACGGTGCGCCCCAGCGGGGTGGGCCGACAGCCCGTGCGCGCACGGGAGAAGAGCTGCCCGCCCAGTGAGTTCTCGATCCGGCGGAGCTGCGTGGTGAGCGAGGGCTGGCTCATGCCGAGCTCACGCGCCGCCCGGTGCAGGCTGCCGGTGTCCGCTATGGCGCACAGTGCGCGGAGATGCCGCACTTCAAGGTCCATGGAACCCGAGAGTAGGGGTGCGCCCGGGGCGGCACCAGACCATCAAACCCCCACCGATAGCACCAAGTTATCGCCAGTTGCCATCATCCCGGCGGGGCGCCCGCACAGCACACTCTCCGGTACCACCCGTTCACCCCCACACCGGACGAGTAGGAGCCCCCCACATGAAGCACCGTAATACCGCGTTGTCCGCGATCCTCGGCCTCGGCATCGCCGCCGCCCTCGGTACCGTGTCCCCCGTCCAGGCGGCCACCTCCACGCAGGCCCCCGTACCGCACACGGCCCAGCTCGGCGCCCAGCACTACGCGAGTGCGAAGCAGGAGGCGGGCAACAAGGCCTTCTTCGACGCCGTCATGAAGTCGGTCGCGAAGAAGCAGGCGGCCCACCCCGGGCTGAAGTCCGTCACCATCACCTACGACGCCTCGGCCGCGCCCAGTTACCAGAGCCAGATAGCGGCCAGCGCCCAGATATGGAACGCCGCGGAGACCAACGTCCAGCTCCAGTCGGGATCGTCCGGCGCCGACTTCTCCTACCGCGAGGGCGACGACCCGCAGGGTTCGTACGCCTCGACGGACGGACACGGCAGCGGCTTCATCTTCCTGGACCACGCGCAGACCCAGGAGTACGACTCCATCCGCGTCACCGCCCACGAGACCGGCCATGTGCTCGGCCTTCCCGACGACTACAGCGGCCCGTGCAGCGAGCTGATGTCGGGCGGCGGCCCCGGCCCGTCCTGCACCAACCGGCAGCCGGACGCGCAGGAGCGCGCCCAGGTCGACTCGCTGTGGGCGAACGGCTTCGCCAAGGCCCTGGCCAAGGTGAACGCGGCGCGCAAGTCCTGACAGCAGCCAGGATCCGGCTGACAGCGGCCACTGTCCGACTGACAGCAGCCAGGATCTGATCCGACACCTAGGCCCTGACGCCACCTCCCCGGCGTCGGCCCCCCACCCCCGCACCCGGCGTCGTTGACGATGTCGGGTGCGGGTGACCTGCCGGGGTGGAACAAGCCGGGCCGGGCCACGCCCGGCCCGGCTCCGCCATGTCCGGGCCGGGGCCTGAAGCGATGCTGCCCGTGTCCCCCCGGTTCAGCGCTGCGGTGAGGCGATCTCCCGTGCCGCGGCGACCTCCTGGCGCAGCGGGGCGAGGACGCCTTCGTCGTCGCCCTCGATCCGGGTCGGTACCTCCACCAGGGTCGCGCTGGACCGCAGCCCCTGCGCCAGCTCCCGCAACTGCTTGGTCACCTCGCCGACTTCCTCCGGAGCGGGCGTCCGGGCGCCGTGGTCGACGCGTACCCGCGCGGCTGTCGTCGCGTCCACGATCCGTTCCGCCGCGACGACCAGCGGCCACCAGGCGGCGGCCCGCGTGCCGGTCGGCGGCGGTTCGGTCAGGGCCCGCTGGAACTCCGTCCGCACGACCGACAGATCGCGGTAGATCCGCCGCCGCAGCCGCGCCCGGTCGCCGTGATCGCCCGGTGCGGCCGGTGTCCCGGTGGCTTCGCCCGCAGGCCCCGGCCTGCTTCCCCCGCCGAAGGCGCACTCGACATAGCGCGCGCTCTCCTCGACGGCGATGGCCAGCCGGTCGCCGATCCGGCTGTGCCAGCTCTCCGGCCAGAGCAGATAGCCCGCGACCAGGGTGATCCCGCAGCCGATCAGGCTGTCGAGCAGCCGGGGCAGCACCAGATGGAACCCCAGGTGGTTGAGCTGGTCGGAGATCAGCAGGATCACCGGGGTGATGGCCGCGGTCTGGAAGGCGTACCCCTTGGCGGAGACCGCCGGGATCAGCGCCGCGAGGACCACCATCACCGGGACGTCCCACCAGCCGCGCGGTACGACCCCCAGGACCAGAGCGGCGGTGAGCACCCCCACCGCGGTGCCGAGGGCGCGCAGGACCGCGCGGGAGAAGACCGAGCCGAAGTCCGGCTTGAGTACGAAGGTGACGGTGAGCGCGACCCAGTACGAACGGGGGACGCTCACCACCGACACCAGCACCTGCGCGAGGCCGATGCAGAGCGCGAGCCGCAGGCCGTAGCGCCAGGAGGTGGGCGAGAGCAGGACGGTGACGGCGGCCCGGCGGGCCCGGACACCGAGTGCGGCGGGGCGGCCGAGCCGGTCGTCCGCGCCGTAGTGGTCCGGATGGTCGGAGTCCGCGTGGTTGACGACGGCGGCCGCGTGCCGCAGCGCCGCGTTCATGGCGTGGTCGGCGGGCCCCTCGGGCCCGGGGAGCTCCAGGTCGGGCACCGCACCCGACCGGCCCGTGGCGACCACATCGGCCAAGTCCCGGACAGCGGCGGCGATTTCCGGGCGGCGCGAGGCGCGGCCGTGCAGATGGGCCGCTGCGGCCGCCTCGATCAGCGGGACGAGCACATTGAGCTGGGCGAGCAGCCGCACCATCGATGCGCTGCGGCCGTGGTAGTGGGCGCGCCGGGCGAGGATCAGGTCGTACGAGGCGTTGAGCGAGGCGGTCACGGCCTGGCGTCTGATGTCGTACGCGGTCGTGCCCGCGGCCGCGAGCAGCTCGGCGGCCGCACGGTAGGTCGCGGCGACCGCGGTCCGTTCCGGGGTCCGCGCCCGCAGCGGCCAGCCGAGCAGGGCGAGCATCAGCACGAAGAGCCCGCCGAGCGAGAGCAGCAGCGGAGCCTTCCACCAGGGCCCCGGCATCGGGAGGCCCGCGCCGACCACGGAGTTGAGCAGGAGCAGCAGCCCCGAGACGGACGCCACCGCGCCGATCGTGGAGATCATCCCGGAGACCAGCGCGACCAGCGTGAGGACGGCCACCGCGATCCAGCCGTCGCCGTACACGAGGGTGCCGAGCATGACGCCGATCGCGCCGAAACACTGCGGCACGGCGATGTTGAGGATCCGCATCCGGTACGCGTCGGCGGTGTCGCCGATGACGCCCGAGAGCGCCCCCATGGCGACCAGCGCCCCGTACCCGGGCTGTCCGACGGCGAGGCCGACGGCCAGCGGCGCGGCCAGGGCGATGCTCGCGCGGACCACGGCGGCCCAGGGGATCGGCGCCGACTGCGGGCGCAGCCCCCGGATCAGCCACTCCGGTGGCGAGATCAGCGGCTGCTTCCTCTGTGCGTCTGCGCTGCCGCCGACCGTGTCACCCATGCCAACAAAATACGGCCTGGTGTGCGGATTTCCCCCGCCGCGTACGCCTGCGCCCATGCCGGCGCCTGTGCCTGCGCCCATGCCTCTGCTCATGCCCGTGCGTGTGTCCGTGCTGATGCCGGTGCCCGGTGCGGCGTCCTGTTACGCCGTACGAGTTGCCGGGACGCGGCTTCGGGTGTGCGCTGGGAGGAGGCGAGCGGAAGGAATCTGCCATGGCCACACCCACGACACTCCGCGGACACCGGCCGGCCCACCGGCGCCCGGCGGCGCACCGGCGCCTCCCGGCAGCGGCCGTGGCGGTGCCCGTCGTCCTCGGTATCGTCTACGCCCTCTACACGGCGTTCATCCTCAGCTCCACCTCGCCCGGCCACCCCTTCAGCACCGCCAAGATCGTGCTCAGCATCGTCTCGGGCCTGGTGCTCGCCGTGCTGGCCTTCGGGTTCGGCCGCATCCAGCACGCGCTGCCGCGCGAGGCGAGGGCCGCCGGGTACGGCGTACTCATCGGCGGAGCGATGGGGTTCCTGTACTCGATGACCGGGTCGAGCGTGCTGTCGTCGTCGTTCATCGGCGCGGGGTTCGGCATCGGCGCCCTGGTCACGACGTTCTACCTCTTCTACACGCACGAGGACTGAGCCCGGCCCGTACGTCCTGGGCGTCCCCGGTCCGTACGTCCTACACCTCGGCGGGCCGGCGCGGGGTCCCGTCGTCCGCGGCCAGCTCCACCAGCGCCAGCGCGACGAGCACGGACAGGGCGATCCCCACCGCGACGCCCGCGGTGGGCCGGTCCCAGACCAGGTAGACGGCGAGCGCGACGGTCACCACCGTCGCGTTCAGCCAGGTCCTGGCGCGCAGCACCCAGAGCCCGGCGCGCCCGGTGCGCAGGCCCATGGCGTCGCGTACGGCGCCGATGGTGCCCCGCCACACCGTCCGCACCCGCACCGCGACCCGTCCGGAGCCGCCCAGCCAGGCGGCGAGCGCCAGCACGGCGCCGACGACGGCGATCATGCGCACCGCCGTTCGCAGGAAGGCCGTCAGCGCGTTGATGACAGCGGCCGCCGCGGGTTCCGGGATGTCGGCCGGCAGCCGGTCCAGATACAGGCTGCGGAAGACGGCGAGCGCCAGGCCGAGCAGCAGGGCACCGGCAGCCACCGCCAGGCCCGCGGTGACCAGGGCGCGCCGTCTGCGCACCGCGAGGAGAACGCCGCCCGCCGCCAGCAGCACGGTCACCATCGGCAGCCAGAGCCCGCCGATCCGCAGCAGCCGGAAGGCGGTGCGCGCCCGGCCGACGGCCTGCGAGTCCAGCACCGTGTACCGGGTGTGCACCGTCGGGATCTTCGACGCGATGGTCAGCCCGCTGTCCGTGAGCTGCTTCTTCGCGGCGTCCGTCACGGGCGCCAGATCGATCGTGAGCGCGCTGCCCCGGTCGCTGGTCAGGGCCTTCTCGGCGGCCGTGTGCGCGGTCCTGTTGAGCTGGGCCCAGACATCCGTGAACGCGTCGCTGTCGACGAACCCCGCGACCGCGCTGTGCACGAGCTCCTTGAGTCCGGAGGCGATCGGCTTGTTCAGCGCGCCGATGGCCAGCTCGATCTCGGCCCGCTCGGCGGGCCCGACCGACTTGAGCAGCGCGTCGACACTGACGTACTTCACGATGGCCTCCGTCGCCCGGTCGGTCACGGCGGACTGCACGGCCGGGTCGGAGGCCAGCGGCCGCATCAGCGCGACATACCGGTCGGTGTCACCCACCACGTCGCGCGTCCAGACGGCGACGGCGGAGACCGGGGTGAGGATCCCGGCGACCACGATCAGCAGGACGGCGAAGAACGACCGCACCCGGCGGCCGGGCGGGTACCTCTCCGGCGGACGCCCCTCCGGCCGTGGTCCCTCCGGCGCGGCGGGCCCGGGCCGTAGCCCGCCGAGTCCGCCCGCGCCGTCGTCCGTCACGTATCCAGGGGATGCCACCGGCCGGGAGCCCGCACTCCGGACGGCGCCATTCGGCCATTTCCGCCGCACGTCCGGTACGCCCCGCGCTACCAGGCCTGGAGCCCTCTCGTCCGGATCAGGCCGGATCCTGCACTAGCCGTTTCCTTGGTCGCCGAGCGCTGAGACGATGGCCGGAAAACGGGAGGAACACATGGCAGAGGTCTTCATGCGCCGCCTGACCAGATGGCAGGCCGAACAGCAGCGGGAGGCCGTCGCGGACACCTATGTCGAGGCATACCGGGGGCCGCGTGGGGAGGAGTTCCACGACCGTCAGCACTTCCTGGAGCGCTTCGCCGAGGACATGCAGCGCCCGGGCTTCGACATGATGGTCGCCGACGGCCCGTCGCTGGCCGGATGTGCGTACGGATACGTCCTGGAGCGCGACGGCGGCCTCTGGCAGGGCTTCCGCGGCGGACTCCCGGTGGACATCGAGGAACTGACCGCGTCGGGGCAGGTGTTCGTGCTGGCCGAGCTGATGGTGCAGCCGTCCTACCGGCGGCAGCGGATCGCCACCCGCCTCGTCGACCAGTTGCTGGTGCGTTCGCGGGCGGCGCTGATCGCGGCCCTGGTGGAACCTTCGAACGAACCGGCCAGGGGCGCGATGCGGGGATGGGGCTGGACCCGCTTCGGCGACGTGCGGCCGCGTGAGCAGCAGGACCCACTGGAGCTGCCGGAGCCGTCGCAGTTGCAGCCGGAGCACACGTACGAGGCATGGAGCCGCGCCATCGTGCACGCGGGCAGCGCGGGGTAGGGGGCGGGCGAAGGAGAGTGGGGAAGGGGATTCGAGCAGGTGAGAGACCCTAGAGCCAGCCGTTGCGGCGGAACCCCCGGTACATGATCAGGCAGGCGGCCGCGATCACCGCCATGGCCAGGGGATAGCCGTACTCCCAGTGCTTCTCCGGCATGTGGTCGAAGTTCATGCCGTACACCCCGCACACCATGGTCGGCACGGCGACTATGGACGCCCACGCGGTGATCTTCCGCATGTCCTCGTTCTGCTCGATGCCCACCTGCGCCAGATGCGCCTGGAGTATGGAGTCGAGCAGTGCGTCGTACGCGGTGGTCTGCTCCGCGATCCGGGTGAGCCGGCCCGCCACGTCGCGGAAGTACGTCCTGATGTCCTGGGTCATCAGCGGCAGCGGCTGCCGGGTGAGCAGCTTCTCCAGCGGGCGGCAGAGCGGGACCACCGCCCGCCTGAACTCCATCAGCTCCCGCTTGAGCACGTAGATCCGCCCGGCGTCACCGCTCGCGGCCTGCTGCGAGAAGACCGTGGACTCGACGGCGTCGATGTCGTCCTGCACGGCGTCGGCGACACAGGCGTACTGCTCGACGACGCGGTCGGCGATGGCGTGCAGCACGGCGGCCGGGCCCTTGGCGAGCTGACCGGGGTCCGCCTCCAGGGCCTCGCGCAGCGGGCCGAGCGAGCCGTGCCGGCCGCGCCTGACGGTGAGGACGAAGTCGGCGCCCGTGAAGACGACCAGCTCTCCGGTGTCGACGATCTCGCTGGTGGTGGTCAGCTCCTGGTGCTCGACGTAACCGACGGTCTTGAGCACGGTGAAGAGTGTGTCGCCATAGGTGTCGATCTTCGGGCGCGGATGCGGGCGCAGCGCGTCCTCGATGGCGAGCCGGTGCAGCCCGAACAGTTCCCCGAGCGTGGCGAGTTCCGTCTGCTCCGGCTCGTGCAGCCCGATCCAGACGAAGCCGCTGCCCTCCGCTCTGACCCGGCGCAGTGCCTCGTCCGCCGGGCAGTCGCCCGGCTGCCGGACACCGTCGCGGTAGACCACGCAGTTCACGACCGCGCTGCCGAGCGGGGAGCGGGCGGGGTGGCTGAGATCGACCGTGGGGTGGTGGGGACGCCGCACGGCACGGCTCAGGGTGCGGAACATCGGCATGGGGGCTGCTCCTTCGGCGGACCGCGGGCCAGTGTGCCACCGCCGGTCCGCGCAGCTGAGGGCCGGTACCGCTCAGGGAAGAGCTACAACCCTGCTGCGGCGGCCGCCTCGCGGAACACCGCCTCCAGCATCGGCCGCGTCAGCAGCCCGGTGTTCACATTGCGCCGGCTCGGGTGGTAGCAGCCGAAGAGCCGCAGCTCGTCGCGGCCGACCGTACCGGCGAGCACCACCTGCGCGCCGTGGCCGAACACCGGCCGCGGCCGGGGCAGCCGCCAGCCCGCATCGGCGAGTACGGGCAGCAGGGCCTGCCAGCCGAAGCCGCCGAGCACCACCACCGCGCGCAGCCCGGGGCGCAGCAGCGCCAGCTCCGCGGCCAGCCAGGGCCGGCAGGTGTCGCGCTCCTCGGTGGTGGGCTTGTTCTGCGGCGGCGCACAGTGTACCGGGGCGGCCATCCGTACTCCGCGCAGGGTGAGCCCGTCGTCGGCGGCGGTGGCGGTCGGCTGCGATGCGAGGCCGACGGCGTGCAGCCCCGCGACCAGGAAGTCGCCCGCCGGGTCGCCGGTGAACATCCGCCCGGTCCGGTTCCCGCCGTGCGCCGCGGGTGCCAGCCCCACCACGGCCAGCGCGGCATCGGCGGGGCCGAAGCCGGGAACGGGCCGCCCCCAGTACTCCTGGTCCCGGTACGCGGCCCGCTTCTCCACGGCCACCTGCTCCCGCCAGGTCACCAGCCGGGGACAGGCGCGGCAGTCGACCACCTGGGCGTCCAGCGCGCCGAGTGTGGCGCAGCCGGGCGCCCGGCGGGCAGGGAAGGACCGGTCGTCGGCCCCCGGCTGCGGCTCTGAAGCCCTGGACTGCGACGGTTTCCCGGGCTGCGACGGCTTCCTGGACTCGGACGACGCCCTGGGCTGCGACGACGCGCTGGACTCCGGTGACTCGGCCATCCGGCCACGGTACGGGGCGGACGCACAACGCTCCCGGCGGCGCGGAAAACCTGTCGCCCGGCCGGGACGCGCGCCGATACCCTCGCGAAGCCCCAATCAACGGGCCCGGAAGCAACGGGCCCGGAAGAGTTCAGAGCAGCTCAGAGAAATCAGCGAAAGAGGAAGAGGAAGACGATGCGGCAGTTCCACGGATTCATCAGGCCGTCCCTCTCTTCCACCCCCACTGAGGACCTCTGTGCACGACGCCATCCTGAATCCCGGAACGACCCTGAACCTGGGCGTGCTCGCCCACATCGACGCCGGTAAGACCAGCCTCACCGAACGGCTGCTGCTCGACAACGGCGCCATCTCCGAACTCGGCAGCGTCGACGCCGGCAGTACGCAGACCGACACCGGCGAGATCGAGCGCGAGCGTGGCATCACCATCCGTTCGGCGGTGGCGCCCTTCGCCGTCAGAGGCGCCGGTGGGATGCAGATCAACCTGGTGGACACCCCGGGCCACCCCGACTTCATCGCCGAGGTCGAGCGGGCGCTGTCCGTGCTCGACGGCGCGGTTCTCGTGCTGTCCGCCGTCGAAGGCGTACAGGCGCAGACCCGTGTCCTGCTGAGGTCGCTGCGCCGGCTGCGGCTGCCGACGCTGCTCTTCGTCAACAAGATCGACCGCACGGGTGCGCGCTCCGACAGCCTGCTGGCCGACATCCGTGCCCGGCTCACCCCGGACATCCTCGCCATGAGTGCGGTACGGGACGCGGGAACGGCAGCCGCCCGTACGGCCGTACTGCCCCTGGAACAGCCCGGGTTCCGCAGGGCGGCCGCCGAGGCGCTGGCCGAACACGACGACGCCCTGCTGGCCCGGCTGGTGGCGGGCGAGCTGCCGCAGGCCGACGACGTACGCGCCCGGCTGACCCGGCAGTGCGGGGCCGGGCTGCTGCACCCGGTCTTCTTCGGCTCGGCCCTGACCGGCGAGGGCATCGCCGCACTCACGGACGGCATCACCACGCTGCTGCGCCCGCAGCGGACCACCCCGGAGGCCCCCGCAGCCGCCCCGCGCGGCACGGTCTTCGCCGTCGAGCGCACGGGCGCAGGCGAGAAGGTCGCCTACCTCAGGCTGTTCTCGGGAGAGGTACGCGAACGGCAGCGCATCACCTACTGGCAGCGTGAACCCGGCGGGAAACAGACCGAGTTCAGCGGCCGGATCACCGGACTCGACGTCGTAACCGCCCCCGTCGTGTCCGTCCCGGGCGTCCCCGGCGTCCCTGGCGTCCCCGGCGTCCCCGGTGCCCCTCGTGCGCACGGCGCCGCGGGCGGGAAGCCCGGCCGGCGGCTGACGGCGGGCAGCATCGGCCGGGTGCGCGGTCTGCCCGGCATCCGGGTCGGGGACAGGGTGGGCGCGCCCGGTGACCGGCCGGAGCAGTACCACTTCTCGCCGCCGAGCCTGGAGACGGTCGTACGGGCGGGTGGCCCCGGGCAGGAGGCGCGGCTGCACGCGGCCCTGCTGGCGCTGGCGGACGAGGACCCGCTGATCCGTACCCGGGCTGCGGGCGGCGGCGCGACCTCTGTGCTGCTCTACGGGGCGGTGCAGCAGGAGGTGCTCGCGGCGCGGCTGGAGCGGGACTTCGGCCTGGAGGTGGTGTTCGAGCCGGTCCGCCCGGTGTACTTCGAGCGGCCGGCCGGCCGGGGTGAGGCGGTCACCGAGATCGACCCGCACGGCGCCAACGACTTCCTGGCGACGGTGGGCCTGCGCGTCGAACCGGCCCCGCGCGGCGCCGGTGTCATCTTCGCGCGCGAGACCGAGTGGGGTGTGCTGCCCCGCGCCTTCCACCGCGCCATCGAGGAGTCCGCGCTGCGGACCCTGCAACAGGGCCTGTACGGCTGGGAGGTGACCGACTGCACGGTCACGCTCACCCGGACCGGTTATGTGGCGCCGCTCACCGTCGCCGCGCACTTCCGGCAGCTCACGCCGCTGGTCCTGATGCGGGCGCTGAAACGCGCGGGCAGCCGGGTCTTCGAGCCGTGCCAGACGCTGGAGGCGGAGATTCCGGGGGACACGCTCAACGCTGTCGTCGGCTGTCTCGTCCCGCTCGGGGCCGAGGTCACGGGCTCCACCGAGGCCGGCCCGTCCTGGCTGGTCACGGCGGAACTGCCGGTCAGGCGGGTGCAGGAGTTCCAGAGGGCGCTGCCGGGACTGACCCGCGGGGAGGGAGCGGTGTGGTCCCGCCCGGGGCAGGACCGACCGGTACGCGGCCCGGTGCCGAACCGGCCGCGCACCGACGGAAATCCCCTGAACCGGGAGGAGTACATGAGGTTCCTCGCCGACCGCAGCCTCGCCGACCGCGGCCTCGCCGACTGAGGTACGGGCCGGGGGCCGGGGGCGGGGGCGTACAGGGACGGCACCGTACGCCCCCGCCTTCCTCCCCCGGCCGCCGCGCCTCAGCCGAGCGGCTTGTCCAGGACCGCCTTGCGGTGGCTGAACGTCTCCAGCGAGTACCGGCCGTGGTAGCGGCCCATCCCGCTCTCCCCCACCCCGCCGAACGGCAGCTCGGGCACGGTGAGATGGGCCACCGGCAGGCCGAAGCCGAGGCCGCCCGACGAGGTCTCCGTGGTGAGCCGGTCGCGGGTCAGCACCGAGTCCGTGAACGCGTACAGCGCCAGCGGCTTGTCCCGGTCGTTGATGAACGTGATGGCCTCGTCGAGCCCGTCGACCTCCACGATGGGCAGGATCGGGCCGAAGATCTCCTCGCCCATGACCGGTGACTCCGGCAGGACTTCGGCGAGCACGGTGGGCGCGAGGTAGCGCTGCGCACGGTCGCTGTCGCCGCCGACCACGACCCGGCCCGAGCCGAGCAGACCGGTCAGCCGGTCGAAGTGGCGTTCGTTGATGATCCTGCCGTAGTCGTCGGATGTGGCCGGGTCGGCGCCGAACAGCTCCCGTACGGCCGAGGTCAGCGCGGGCTCCAGCTCGCGGGCGGTCGCGGGGTCGGTGAGGACGTAGTCCGGGGCGACGCAGGTCTGGCCCGCGTTGAGGAACTTGGTCGACGCGAGCCGGGCGGCCACCGCCGCGAGGTCCGTGCCCCGGTCGACGAACGCCGGTGACTTGCCGCCCAGTTCCAGGGAGACCGGCGTCAGATGCTCGGCGGCGGCCCGCATCACGATGCGGCCCACGGCGCCGTTGCCGGTGTAGAAGATGTGGTCGAAGTGCTCGGCGAGCAGGGCGGTGGTCTCCGGCACGGCGCCCTCGACCACGGTCACCGCGTCGCGGTCGAGATAGCGCGGCAGCAGCTCGGCGACCGCCCGCGAGGTGGCGGGGGCCACCTCACTGGGCTTGGCGACGACGCAGTTGCCCGCGGCGAGCGCCCCGGCGACCGGGGCGAGGAGCAGCTGAAGCGGGTAGTTCCACGGGGCGATCACCAGGACGACGCCCAGCGGATCCAGCACGGTCCAGGCGCTTGCCGTACCGAGGTGCTCCGGTACGTCGACGGGCTCGGGCCGCAGCCAGCCCTCCAGCCGCTCCAGGGTGTGGTCGATCTCGCGCACGGTGAAGTCGATCTCCGTACGGAACGCTTCACGCTCGCTCTTGCCCAGGTCGGCGTGGAGCGCGGCGGCCAGCTCCTGGCGGTGTCCGGTCAGCATCGCCCGCAGGCCGTGCAGCTGTTCGGTGCGCCAGGACAGGGTCTTGGTCCGGCCGGTACGGAAGGTGGCACGCAGCCTGGCGACGGCTTCGGCGGGCTTCTCGGTGGGCTGCACGGATGCTCCTCGGTTGGGTTCGGAAGGCCGTTCAAGTATTTGCATGTCCCCAAAGGAGGGCGGCCTCCCGGTTCCCGTTCGGACCGGAATGCACGCCTCGGGCAACGGTTCCTCATTCGTTCGGGTACGCGTTGTGGCATTCGGTCGCAGCGGACGGGGCCTGCGCACACCTCTTGCCCAAGGCTCGGGGGGACACCCGTGCTGTCCGGCGCGGGGAAGGAGATGGGACGCGATGGGTACCGATCACATCGACACCGGGTTGCTGAAGGAGCTGACCGAGCAGTCGCAGGATTTGAACAGCGACGCGCTCCGGGTGACGAACTCCGCTCTGGCGGATTTCGCCGAAACGGCCGAATCTTCGAGCCGCCGCTGGTGGCAGCGCCGGGGCACTCTGCTGGGGGCCGCGGGTGCGGCGACCCTGCTGGGCGCCGGACGCGCGGCGGCAGCGTCGAGCACCGACGTCATGGCACTCCAGACGGCCGCTTCGATCGAGAACCTGGCGGTGAGCGTCTATCACACCGCCGCCGGGCTGCCGTTCATCAAGACCGGCAACAAGACCGTGCTGGCCTTCATCACGAAGACGGCGCAGCAGCACACGGCGCACGCCCAGGCGTTCAACGCCGCCGCCCAGAAGGCGGGCGGCAAGGAGCAGACGGGTACGGACCCGAAGTACGCGGCGGTCGTCAAGAAGACCCTGCCGACGATCAAGAACTCGGCGGACGTGGTCAAGCTGGCCATCACGCTGGAGGACGTCGCGGCGCAGACGTACACCAAGAACATCGGGCAGGTCCACGACACCAGCCTGCGTCAGCTCTTCGCCTCGGTCGCGCCGGTGGAGGCCCAGCACCGCGCCACGCTGCTCGCCGTGCAGGCCCTGCTGGCCGACGGGGACACGAACCTCATCGCGATCCCCACGGACGTCGCGAAGCTTCCCGCCAGCATCGGCAGTGTCGGCTTCCCGGACGCCTTCTACCCCACCAAGATGGCTTCTCCGGTCAGTGAAGGGGCCGTGAAATGAGCAGCACCAAGGGCAGCTGGGAGCTGCCGATCAGCGAGGGCGAGTTGTCCCGTCTGACGAGCGAGATGGACGAGGCCCACCGGGCGACCCTGCCCGTCATGGCCGCGTCCGCCCGTGACCTGTCGGCGGAGCTCAAGGACCTGGGGACCTCCGGTCCCGATCCGGTCCAGGAAGAGCGTTCGCACCTGGCGCGCCGCCGCTTCCTGACCGGCGCAGGTGCGTCGGCGGCCATGCTGGCGCTCGCCGCGTGCGGCGGGAAGACGTCCACCACGCCGACCGGGGCGGGCGCTTCCGCGTCCACGTCGGCCAGTGCTTCGGCGTCCTCGTCGGGCGGGGCCTCCAAGTACACCGGCGACCTGAAGGTCGTCGCGCTGTCGGTGGCCCTGGAGAACCAGGCCGTCGCCGCCTACCAGGCGGCTCTCAAGGCGGCCAACGCGGGCAAGCTCGGCAAGGTGCCGCCGGCGATCGCGACGTTCATCCAGACCGCGATGGCGCAGCACAAGGACCACGCCGACGCGTGGAACGGCGTGCTCTCCAGCGCGGGCAAGCCCAAGATCACCGATGTGCCGCTCTCCGACCAGCCCGCTGTCACCAAGGCGCTCGGCCAGGTCAAGGACGTCACGGGGGTGGCCAAACTGGCGCTCCAGCTGGAGGACCAGGCCACGGAGACCTATGTGTTCGCGACGTACAACGTCAAGAGCCTGGGCGGGGTCAACACGGCGGCGACCATCGCTCCGGTCGAGGCCATGCACGCGGCGATCCTGCACTACGTGCTGGGCCAGTACCCGGTGCCGGACGCCTTCATCGGTACGAAGAAGGCCGCCAGCCCCAGCCTGCTGACCGTCTGACGCCGTCCGCCCGACGGCCCGCAGCCCGTCCGACCACGGTCCGCCCGTCCCCTTCCGGCTCCCCGGCCAGGTGCGTAAACTCCCCCCACGCGCCTGGCCGGGGCCGGGGCGGCCGCCCCGACGAACACCGGAGGCACCATGCTCACCCGAAATCGCAGGCCGCGTGTGGCGGTCGCCGTAGCCGCGCTGTGCATGCTGACCGCTGTCACCAGTTGCTCGGACAGCGGATCGAAGTCCTCGTCGTCGACGTCCACCAAGCCCACGACCGCGGCGTCCACGGCGAGCGGCAGTGGCACCCAGATCACGATCAAGAACTTCAAGTTCACGCCCGCCGCCCTGACCGTCGCCCCGGGGACGAAGATCACGGTGACGAACAAGGACTCGACGACCCACACCCTGACGGCCACCGGCAAGAAGGCGTTCGACACGGGTGACATCGCCGCAGGGAAGACGGTCACCTTCAAGGCGCCGTCCGCCAAGGGCAATTACCCCTATATCTGCACGATCCACCAGTACATGAAGGGCACGCTGACGGTCAGCTGACCCGACAGCGATATCTGCCCCGTACGCCGTCACACATCCGCCTCGCCCTCACGTACCCGCTCACCGTGCCGGGAAGGGACCCCCCATGCCGTCCGATCCCTCACTCGCCGCGCCGCCGGACACCGGCAGTCCGGCCCGCCGGCCCCTGCGGGTGCTGCTCTGTGTGCTGGCCGCCGCCGGGCTGGCCGTCGACGCCTATGTGCACGCGAAGCTCGCCGACCGCTACGACCCCATTTCGGCGAGCATCAGCCAGGGCACGCTGTTCCGTATCGAGGCCGGGGTGGCCGGTCTCGCGGCGCTGCTCGTGCTGGTCTGGCGCCGCGCCGTGTCCGACGCGTTCGCCTGGCTGGTCGCCGCGGGCGGTCTGGCGCTGCTGCTCGTCTACCGGTACATCAACGTCGGCAAGCTCGGACCGGTGCCGAACATGTACGAGCCGGTCTGGTTCTGGGACAAGAAGCTCGTGGTGATCGCGCAGGCCGTGACCATCGTGGCGACCAGCCTGCTGCTGCTCACCGGCTCCTACCGGCGCCGCTTCACCGCACGCCGCCGGACCCGTCGCCGGGTCGAGTGACAGCGGACGGCTCGGCCGCCGGTTCTGCGGATCGCGCGGACGCTTCGGCGGGCCGCGGGGGCTGCGCGGCCGACGGTCCCGGCCGGGCCGCGGTCCGTACCCAGCGCAGTGTCACCGCGCTGAGCAGCGCCACCGCGACCAGGCAGCCGCAGTAGAGCGTGAGGCCGTTCCACGCCCCCGCGGAGTACGCGATACCGCCCACGGAACCGCCGACCGCGCTGCCGATGTAGTAGAAGAACAGATAGACCGCGGCGCCCTGCACCCCCAGCACGGTGGACCGCCCGCCGACCCAGCCGCTGGCCACCGCGTGGGCCGCGAAGAAGCCCACGGTGAAGATCACCAGGCCGGGGATGACGGCGCCGAGCTGCGGTACGAGCATCACCGCGAGCCCCACGAGCGTCACGAGCAGCGCGGGCAGCAGCACACGGGGCCGGCCGAACCGGTCGACCAGCCGGCCCGCGGCGGCCGACGAGAACGAACCCGCGGTGTACGCGATGAAGAGCAGCCCCGCCGTCGTCTGGGACAGGTTGAACGGCGCGTCGATCAGCCGGAATCCCAGGTAGTTGTAGACGGTGACGAACGCGGCCATCGCTACGAAGCCGATCAGATACAGCCTGAGCAGGGCGCTGTCCGGCAGCGCGCGGCCGATCGCGGACGCGAGCGCGCGCGGCCGGGCCTCCCGGCGTACGAAGCGTACGGACGCGGGCACCGTCAGATGGAAGACCACGGCGGAGACCGCGGCCACCGCGCCCACCGCGCCGATCGCCCAGCGCCAGCTGCCGGTCAGATCCAGCACCCCGTCCGCGACGAGCCGGCCCGCCATTCCGCCGATCCCGTTGCCCGCCACATAGAGCCCCATGGCCTGGCCGAGCGACTCGCGGTGCACTTCCTCGGACAGATACGACATCGCCGTCGCCTGGAGCCCGGCGAGCGCGAGGCCCTGGAGCACCCGGAAGACCAGCAGCGTCGGGTAGTTGGGCGCGAAGGCCGCCGCGATACCGAGCAGCGCGGCCGCGCCCAGCGACAGGCTCATCATCCCGGTCCTGCTCCACGCGTCGGAGAGGGCGGTCAGCGGCACCACGGCGATGGCCATGGCCGCGGTGGAGACCGAGATGGTCAGCGACGAGGCCGCGGGGGACAGGCTGAAGTGGGAGGACAGGGCGGGCAGCAGGGCCTGGACGCAGTACAGCGTCATGAACGTGGTCATCCCGGCGGCGAAGAGCGCTCCGGTGGCCCGGCGGAAACCGGGTGTCCCCCGCGTGTGCGCGGCAGGCGATATGAGCGGGTCAGTCACCGGACGACGGTAGGCCGGGCGCCGTTCATGCGTCCAATGCATGGATGCCCGATATATGTTCCGTATATGGAACGCAAGGTATCCGGGGAACGCATGGACCGCATGGACCGCATGGGCCGTATGGAACGCATTGACCGCATGGAACGGGCCGCTGTGCAGCACCTGCCGGCTCCGCTGCTGGGGATGTGCCCCGATCTCGTACGGTTCGTGACGGTGGCCGGGCTTGAGCATCTCTCCGCCGCGGCGAGCGAGCTGGGCACCCCGCAGTCGACCGTCAGCCGCAGCGTCGCCCGGCTGGAGGCGGCCGTCGGCACCCCGCTCTTCGACCGGGAGGGCCGGGGGTTGCGGCTGACCCGGCAGGGCCGCGCCTTCCTGGCCCGGGTGCAGCGGGGCCTGGAGGAGATCGCGACGGGCTGCGAGGAACTGCGGCTGGCCACCGACATGCCGGGCACCGTCGCCCTGGGCTTCCTGCCCGCGCTCGGTTCGGCCCCGGTGCCGCTGCTGGTCAGCTGGTTCCGGGACCGGCACCCGCAGGTCCGTTTCCAGCTGGTCCAGGACAATGCGCAGGGGCTGCTCGACCGGCTGCGGGCGGGCGAGGTCGATCTCTGCCTGACCTCGCCGCTGCCCGACGAACCGGGCATCACCACCCTGCCTGCCGCCGCCGAACCGCTGAGTCTCGTCGTCCCGGCCGGCCACCGGCTGGCCGGGCGGGGCAGGGTCCGGCTGGCCGAGGCGGAGCACGAGGACTTCGTGATGGCCGCATCCGGCTACGGTCTGCGCCGCCTGGTCAACAGCCTCTGTGCCGCCGCCGGTTTCCCGCCGCGCGTCGCGTTCGAGGGCGCCGAGATCGCCACCATCCGCGGCTTCGTCGCGGCGGGCCTCGGGGTCGCGGTGCTGCCTCCGTCACCGGTCCGGGTCTCCGGCCTCGTGGACCTGCCGCTCGACGACCCGGGGGCCTCCCGCACGGTCGGCCTGACCCGGGTGACGGCCCGCAACCCCACCCCGGTCGTCAGCGACTTCATCGACCTGGTGCTGAGCCGGGCCGAGGAGTGCTTCGGCGGCCCGGCGCCGGCCTGAGCCCGTCCCGTACGGCGCCTGGGCGCGTCCCGTTACGGCTTCGGAGCCGGGGGTTGCCAGCCGGGGGTTACCCCCACTCGCGGCGTCGTGCCAGTCGTATGGGCACAGTGATCAGGTTCAACAACCCTTGTCCCATGACCAGTTACGCCCATCAGGGCCTCTTCCGCACACTGTCCGCGACCGCCGTGGCCGCCGCTCTCACCGCCACCGCCGTCCCCGCCGCGCACGCCGGGACGGCGTCCACCGCCAAGTCCGCGCCGGTCCCCGCACTCACCTGGCGGGCCTGCGCCCAGCCCGGTGGCCCCGCCGGCCAGGAGTGCGCCGAGCTGCCCGTACCGCTCGACTACCACCGTCCGGACGGGCCGCAGCTCACCCTCGCGGTGTCCCGGCTGCGCAGCGACCGGCCGTCCGAGCGACGCGGGACGCTCATCGTGATCCCCGGGGGGCCCGGCGGGTCCGGGGCGCAGCGGCTGACGGAGAAGGGGACGGCGCTGCGCGGGCAGTTGGGCGGCGCGTACGACCTCGTCAGCCTCGATCCGCGCGGGGTGGGCGGCAGTACGCGGGCGAGCTGCGGGCTCGACGCGGCCGACCGGCATCTGGTGACGGTCCGGTCCTGGCCCGCGGCGGACGGCGGGATCGCCGAGAACACCGCGAGAGCCCGGCGGACCGCCGAGGCGTGTGCCCGCAACGGCGGCGCTGTCCTGCGCAGCCTGACCACGGCCAACGAGGTGCGCGACATCGACCGCTTCCGGCAGGCGCTGGGCGAGGAGAAGCTGTCGGCGTGGGGGGAGTCGTACGGGACGTACGTGGGCGCCGAGTACGCGCAGAAGTACCCGCAGCACACCGACCGCTGGGTCCTCGACAGCAACGACGACCCCGACCCGTCGCGCGTCGCCCGTGGCTGGCTGGCCAACATGGCGGTCGGCGTGGAGGACCGGATGCCCGACTTCGCGGCCTGGGCCGCCGATCCCGCCAGGGATGGCGACGGGCTGCGACTGGCCCAACAGCCCGATGAGGTAAGGCCGTTGTTCCTCGCGCTGGCCGCGAAGCTGGACCGGGAGCCGAAGGAGACGACCAGCCCGGGTGTCCCGCTCACCGGCACCCTGCTGCGGCAGGCGTTGCAGACCGCGGTCGAAAGCGACGACGGGTTTCCGCAGCTGGCCCAGCTGATCAAGGCCGCGCAGGACCCGGCCGCGACGCCCGTCCTGACGCCCGGTCTCTCCCAGGCCATACCCGACGAGGACGCGGCGGTGGCGATCGGGGTGATCTGCAACGACGTGCGCTGGCCGGACCCGGTCTCCTCGTACGGGCCCGCGGTGGCCGCCGACCGCGCCGCGCACCCGCTCACGGCGGGGATGCCGGTGAACATCACGCCCTGCACCTTCTGGAAGGACGCACCGGCCGCGCCGCCCGCCCGGATCACCGACCGGGGTCCGTCGGACATCCTGATGATCCAGAACCGCCGGGACCCCGACACCCCGTACTCCGGCGCCCTGAAGATGCGCGCCGCGCTCGGCGGCCGGGCCCGGCTGGTGACGGTCGACAGCGGCGGGCACGGCTCCTATCTGGGCACCGGGAACGCCTGCGGGGACCGCACCGTGACGCGGTTCCTCACCACCGGGCAGCGGCCGGAGCACGACACGGAGTGCGCGGACTGAGGATCGCCGCCCCTGTCGCCTGCCCCGGTCGCGCCTGGCAGCCGTGTGCGTCAGTCGTGCGCGGCCAGCAGGTGGTCGAGGCGGGCGTCCGGGAAGGCCCGCTGGAAGGAGTTGGCCTGCCACTTGTCCGGGAACAGCGCCAGCACCTCCTTGTCGCGGACCCGGGTCAGCGCCTCGCCCTGGACCAGCCGTGCGCTGTTCAGGGCCTCGCCGCCGGCCGCGTCCGTGGACCTGGCCAGGTGGTACGGCAGGAACTCCAGCCGTACGGGAGAGGAGAACTCGCCCGCCATCCGGTGTGTCACCACGTCGAACTGCATGGGCCCCACCGCCGCGAGCACCGGCGACTGGTCCCCGCGCCGGTCCGACACCAGCACCTGGACCACGCCCTCCTCGTCGAGCTGGGCGATCCCGCGCCGGAACTGCTTGGAGCGGCTGATGTCGACCGGGCGTACGGCGGCGAAGTGCTCCGGCGCGAAGGTCGGCATCGGCGGGAACATGGCGGGCGGCCCGTCGTACAGGGTGTCGCCCACCCGGAGCGCCGCCGCGTTGCCCAGGCCGACGACGTCGCCCGGGTAGGCGGTGTCGACCATGGAGCGGTCCTGGCCGAAGATGCTGTGCGCGTACTTGGTCGCGAAGGGCTTCCCGGTCGCGGCCCGGGTGACGGTCTCCCCCCGCTCGAAGACCCCCGAGCACACCCGCAGGAACGCGATGCGGTCCCGGTGCGAGGGGTCCATGTTCGCCTGGACCTTGAAGACGAGCCCGGAGAAGGGCGCGTCGACCGGGCGGGCGCCGCCGCCCTCCGTCTCGCGGGCGTGCGGTGCCGGGGCGAGATCGACGATGGCGTCGAGGAGCAGCCGTACACCGATGTTGGAGACCGCAGCACCGAAGAAGACCGGCGTCGACGTGGCGCCCAGGAACGACTCCGCGTCGAACTCGGCGCCCTCGGCCTGGAGCAGCTGGAGCTCCTCGGTGGCCTGCTCCCAGCGGTCGCCCTCCTCGGTGGCCGCCTGCTCGGCCGTGATGAGCTCCTCCTCGGCCTGGTGGGCGCCGCCGGGCGTGCGGGTGTAGCGCAGCATCTGCTCGGGCGAGCGCGCGTCGATCAGGCCGCGCATCTCACCGGCCTCGCCGACCGGCCAGGTCACCGGGGTGGGCCGGACGCGCAGCTCGCGCTCGATCTCGTCCAGCAGCTCCAGGGCCTCCCGGCCCGGCCGGTCCCACTTGTTGACGAAGGTGATCACCGGGATACGGCGGTGCCGGCAGACGTCGAAGAGCTTACGGGTCTGCTCTTCGAGCCCCTTGGCCGCGTCGATGAGCATCACCGCGCAGTCGACCGCCGCGAGCACCCGGTAGGTGTCCTCGGAGAAGTCCGCGTGGCCGGGGGTGTCGAGGAGGTTGAGCACATGGCCGCGGTGGTCGAACTGGAGCACCGCCGACGTCACGGAGATACCGCGCGCCTTCTCCATCTCCATCCAGTCGGACGCGACCGCGCGCCGCCCCGACTTTCCGTGCACGGCGCCCGCCTCGGTGATGGCGTGCGCGTGCAGGGCCAGGGCCTCGGTGATCGTCGACTTGCCCGCGTCGGGGTGGCTGATGACCGCGAAGGTCCGCCGCCTGGCGGCCTCGCCCGCCACCCCGCTCACACCGGCTCCGCCGGGGGAGTCCCCATTGCCCGCGGAAGTCCCGTACGTCTGCACCCTCGCCACCAGTCCCTCGTCCGTCCGAACCACCAGTGTGCGGCAAGCCGCCACCCGGCCGGGACCGGAGTCCGGTGCGGGACGGCCGGGGCCGCCCGCTGTGGGACCCTCCAGGGGCGCCTGGAAGGGCCGTGGCCCCCCTGGCCGTGGACATGAACGTCATGCGCGATATGAGCAAGGACAGCGGGATGAGCGCACGTTTCGAGGAAATCGACTGGCAGCCCACGCCCATGGGCGACATCAGTCTGCGGCGTAGGCGGGACCCGGCGTCGGGCGACGACGTGTACGAGGTGAAGCTCGGGGACGAGTTCCTGATGTCCAGCCTCTTCACCCTGGGTGAGACCGAGCTCACCCGGCTCGGCCTGGCGGACCTGCCCGGCACACCGCTGGATGTCGCCGTGGGCGGTCTCGGCCTCGGATACACGGCGCGGGCCGCGCTGGACGACCCACGGGTGGCTTCGCTGCTGGTGGTCGACACTCTGGGCGAGGTCATCGACTGGCACCGGCGCGGTCTGGTCCCGCTGGGCGCCGGGCTGGCGTCGGACGACCGCTGCCGACTGGTCAGGGGCGACTTCTTCGCGCTGGCCGCCGGCCCGGACGGCCTGGACCCCGAGGCGCCGGGCCGCCGCTTCCACGCCATCCTGCTGGACGTCGACCACTCACCGCGCCATGTCCTGCACCCCAGCCACGCGGCGCTCTACGGCCCGTCCGGGCTGCGCGCCCTCGCCGGCCTGCTGCACCCCGGCGGTGCTTTCGCCCTGTGGTCGAACGACCCGCCGGACGCGGAGTTCGGCGCCGTACTCGCCGAGGTCTTCGCGCATACGGAGGCGCACGTGGTCACCTTCGGCAACCCCCTCCAGGGGGGAACGTCGACCAACACGGTCTATGTGGGGCGCAGGGACAGCGATACGGAGGCTTAGTAACGGGGGTCCGCTCTGCCGGGGAAGCCCGGTGTGGTGTGCGTGCGGCCGTCGGTGGTGACGGTGAGCGCCTCGTATCCGTCGAGGCCCGCCAGCCAGGCGGGCGCCGCCTCGCCCATGGCGAAGGCGGCCGTCGCGTACGCGTCGGTCAGGGCCAGACCCGGTCCGGTCACGGTGACCGACGCGTAGGGGCCGGTCACCGGTGCGCCGGTGTACGGGTCGAGGATGTGGACGCCGCGCTCGGCCGTGCCGGAGGTGGCGACGGCCAGGTCGCGGCCGGTGACCGTGGCCGCCGGCCGGCCGGGGCGCAGCGGGTCGGCGATGCCGATGCGCCACGGGGTGCCGGGAGAGGACTCGCCGCGCAGCCGGATGTCGCCGCCGCCGTTGACGCAGGTGTTGTACGCGCCCGCCTCCCACAGGGTCCGTGAGGCGGCCTCGGCAGCCCAGCCCTTGACCAGGCCGGAGGGGTCGAGCGTGCCGTCCGCCACGGTGCTGAACCAGCCTTCGCTCAACCGGAAGGCCTTCGAGCACAGTTGGAAGACCTCAAGGACGTCGGGCGGGCAGTCCGCGACCGTGGTCTCACCGCGGCCCAGCCGGCTGATGGCACTGTCCGGGCGGTAGGTGGAGAAGACCTCGTCGACCTCGTGCAGTCCGCGGACCGCCCGCGCCAGCGCCCGGTGGATCGCGGTGGTGGCCGGGTCGCGGATGTCGAAGGAGAACACCGTGCCCATGACGTGGACGACATGGCGCAGTACCGGGCGGCGGCTGCTGCCGGGCATGTTGTTGCCGGGTATGTCGTCGTCAGCCATGTCGTTGTCAGGCACCGGACTTGTCCAGTGCGCTCTGCAGGGACTGCATATAGCCCTGGCTGGTGTAACTGGCCCCCGATACGGCGTCGATGTGCGCGCTGTTGGCGCCCACGGCCTCCTGCGTGAGGCGGGGCAGGGCGTACGAGGCGATCTGCTGGTCCCTGCCGTTCTGGTCGGGCGCCCGGAGGATCCGTACCCCGGTCAGGCGGCCCCCGGTGACGGTGGCAGCCACCTGGACGGTGCCGTACTGCGTGTCGACCGGGTCACCGGTGTACGTACCGGTGGCGCCCGTCTTGGCCGTCCCGCCGGTCTTGGCCGTCCCACCGGTCTTGGCCGTCCCGCCCGTCGTACCTGCCGTGCTCGGCGAACTGGCCTGTGGGGCCGCGCTCTTGGAGGTGCGTGGTGCGACGCCCGCCAGGGCGGGTGACTGGTGCGGCTTGAGTGACAGCAGCGCGACGACCAGGGCGCAGGACCCGGCGCTGACCAGGAGGGTCCGGCGCATGGCAGTTCTCCTCATTGATCCTGATCCCCTCAGAAGGCGAACGATTCGTGGTGGATGCGGCGCCCCGGGACCCCCGCTTCCCGCAGCGACCGGACCGCGGTCTCCGTCATTCCGGGCGGCCCGCACAGATACACGTCGTGCTCGGCCAGACCGGGGACCAGCCGGGCCAGCGCCTCCGCGGTGAGCGGGACGGAAAGGTGGGCGGGCTCGTCGACGACGTAGTGGACGACGGCGTGCCGGTGCGCGGCTATCGCGTCGAGCTCGGAGCGCAGGGCCAGATCCTCGGCCCGCCGGGCGAGATAGACGAGGGTCACCCGGCCCGGCAGCGTCTCGAACAGGGTCCGCAGCGGGGTGATGCCCACGCCCGCCCCCAGGAGCAGCACCTTCGCGCTGGTGCGGCGGTCCGCGGTGAAAGCGCCGTACGGGCCCTCCGCCCAGACCCGGGTGCCGGGTGCCAGCCGCGCGAGGGCGGCGCTGTGTCCGCCCGCGGCCTTCACGGTGATGCGCAGCGAGCCGGAGTGGGCGGGTGCGGAGAGGGAGTACGGGTTGGCCGTCCACCACAGGCCCGGCGTGAGGAACCGCCAGCGGAGGAACTGGCCTGGCTGAGCGGCGAGTTCGTCCAGCCGGGCACCGGTCAGGTAGACGGAGACGACGCCCGGCGCCTCGGGCCGCACGGCGGTGACGCGCAGCCGGTGCCGGAGCCCACGGCGTACGGGCACGGCGAACCGGAACCAGACGAGCAGCGCGGCGACACCGAGGTACAGGGCGTACCAGGCGATCTGTGCCGGGCGGTTGGCGACGAAGTCGGCGCCGTTGGAGAGCTGGTGGCCGAAGGTGAGGAAGACGGCCAGATAGGTGGCGAAGTGGAGGTAGTGCCAGGTCTCGTAGCTCATCCTGCGCCGGGCGGCGCGGGCGGAGAGGATGCCGGTCACCACGAAGAGCAGGAATCCGGCGGTGCCCTTGAGGAGATCGGGGTAGTGCAGGACCAGGGTGGACGTCTGGCTCACGACGTCCGTGTGGGAGGCCAGCGAGTAACCCCAGATGATCATCAGGGTGTGGGTGAGTGCGAGCGACACCGTGAACCGCCCGCCCGTGGCGTGCCAGCGGGCCAGCCTGTCCGTGCCGATGCTGCGGTCCAGGGCGGGTATCCGGGCCATCAGGGCCAGCAGGACAGCCAGGGCGTACCCGGCGAGCAGGCCGGTGATCCGGCCCGCGTTGGTCAGCCACCCCGACAGCCCGACGACGGCGTTCGTGTCGCTCCACCACATGGCGAGCACGCCGGCGGCTCCGGCCCAGATCAGCAGGGGCGCCAGGACGGGGAGGACGCTGCGCCGTGCGCGCCGGTGGCGCAGACCGTGGCGCACGCCGCCGTCGGCGGTGGCGGTGCCGGTGCCGGTATGGGTGTCGTCGAAGGTGGTGGCCATGTCCCTCCTCGGTCGGTTCGCTCCGGTCGCCGGACGCGTAGGCCGGTCGGACGGGCCAGACTGGCAGCGGATTCTCTGCGTACCTTCTGAAGCGGCCCCCGAGGCGGGCGGCGGAGCCGGAATCCCTGGGGACACGGAGCCGGATTCATAGGGAACACAGAGGGAACCCGCCCCGCGCGCGGCCCGGCTGCGGGGCATCCTGGGAGGACCATGAACAGCGACGACGTCCCGCGGACCGGCCCGGCCACCCCCGCCGGGTCCGCACCGCACGGCCCCGACCAGCCGGTACTGCGGCGCCCGGACGGAGCGGCGGTCCGCGTCCTGGTCGTGGACGACGAGCCGGACCTGACCGACGTGCTGACCGGGGCCCTGGGCTCGGAGGGGTGGGACGTGCGCAGCGCCGCCGACGGCGCGTCCGCGCTCGCCGCGGCCGATGACTTCCGCCCCGACGCGGTGGTCCTCGACTGGATGCTCCCCGACATGGACGGACTGCACGTCCTGCATGAGCTGCGCGCCCGTCTCACCGGGGTCTGTGTGCTCTTCCTGACCGCACGCGACGCGGTCGAGGACCGGATCGCGGGCCTCACGGCGGGCGGCGACGACTACGTCACCAAACCGTTCAGCCTGGAAGAGGTGCTGGCCAGGCTGCGCGGGCTGCTGCGCCGCGCGGGAATGGCCGCGGAGCCCGAGGGGAACTGGCTGACGGTCGGAGACCTCAGGATGGACGAGGACGCCAGGGAGGTCAGGCGCGGCCACGACAGCATCGACCTCTCACGCACCGAGTTCGAGCTGCTGCGGTTCCTGCTGCGCAATCCGCGCAGGGTGCTGTCCAAGGAGCAGATCCTCGACCGCGTCTGGGCGTACGACTTCGGCGGCCGTGCGCACATCGTCGAGCTGTACATCAGCTATCTGCGCAAGAAGATCGACGCGGGCCGGGCCCCGATGATCCACACGGTGCGGGGAGTCGGCTACGTACTCAAGCCGGACCAGTCGTGAGACGGCTGCCCCCGCACACCCTGCGCGGCCAGCTCACCGCCGGGCTCGTCGTCCTGCTCGCGGTGGCCTGCGCGGCCGTCGGCATCACCACCGCCCTCGCACTGCAGGGTTTCCTCGTGGGCCGGCTCGACCAGCAGCTCACCGCGTCCGGGGGCCGGTTCGCGGCCAGCCTCGAACACGAGAAGCACCCCGACGCGGACAACCGCCCCGACACCCGGGGCCAGGCCGAGGGCACGTTCGGCGCGCGGCTGCTGAAGGGGACGGCCACCAGCGCGGCCGTGGTGCACGACGAGGCCGACCGCCCGGTCCCGCTGACCGCCGCCGACCGCCGTACGCTCGCGGCCCTGCCCGCCGACGGCACCGGCCACAGCATCCGTCTGCACACCCTCCACCGCTACCGGGCCGCCGCCACCCGCGGCGACGACGGGGACGTCCTGGTCACCGGGCTGCCGCTGCACCCCGTCGAGGAGACGGTCCACCGGCTCGAAGCCGTGGAGGCCGCCGTGTTCGTGGCCGCCCTGCTGGCGACGGGCGTGGCGGGCGCCCTGTGGGTGCGGGTCTCGCTGCGCCCCCTGCGCCGGGTGACCACCCGCGCCGCCGCGGTCGCCCGGCTGCCGCTCGCCAGCGGCGAGGTGGCCATGCCCGAGCCGCTGGCCGTCACCGATCCGCGTACCGAGGTCGGCCAGGTCAAGACCGCGCTCAACCAGATGCTCGGGCACATCGGGAACGCGCTCGCCCAGCGCCAGGCGGGCGAGGAACGGCTGCGGCACTTCGCGGCGGACGCGAGCCACGAACTGCGCACCCCGGTCGCCAACGTACGCGGCCACTCCGAACTCGCCCTCCGGCACCGGGGCCCCGTACCCCCCGAGGTGCGGCACGCACTGGAGCGCATCCACTCCGAGTCCCACCGGATGACCCGCCTCGTCGACGACCTGCTGCTCCTCGCCCGGCTGGACGCGGGCCGCCCGCTGGAGCGCGAACAGGTCGATCTCACCCGGCTGGTACTCGACGCGACGGACGACGCACGGGCCGCGGGCCCCGGCCACCGCTGGCTGCTCGACCTGCCGGAGGAGCCCGTCACGCTCACCGGCGACACCCACCGGCTCCAGCAGGCGTTCGGCAACCTCCTGGCCAACGCGCGCACGCACACCCCGCCGGGCACCGAGGTGACCGTACGGCTCAGCACGGTGGAGGCGGGCATCGAGCTGAGCGTGCACGACACCGGCCCGGGCATTCCCGAAGAGCTCAGGCCCGAGGTGTTCGGCCGCTTCGTCCGCGCCGACCACAGCCGCTCCCGCACGACGGGAAGCACGACCGGCAGCACCGGCCTCGGCCTGGCCATCGTCCATGCGGTGGTCACCGCACACGGCGGCACGGTCGACGTCAGCAGCAGCCCCGGTGACACCACGTTCCGGGTGGTCCTGCCCACCCGGCCCGACACCACCGGAGTCACGCAGACTGGTCCCGCAGCGCATTGACGAGGGGGACCACATGAGAGAACAGCCCGCACAGCCCGGCGGGACGCCCCCGCCCGACGGGACGCAACAGCCCGACCGGCCGAAGAGGCCCTTCCTGTACGTGGTGGTCTGCGCGTCCGGCATCGCGGGCGGGGTGGGCCGACTGATCACGGCCGCGCAGGAGCGGGGTTGGGACGTCGGCGTCGTCGCCACCCCGCAGGGGCTCGGCTTCATCGACGCGGACGCGGTGGTGGCACAGACCGGCTACCCGATCAGGTCCGCCTGGCGCGCTCCCGGCGACCCGCGCCCGCTGCCGCCGGCGGACGCCGTCGCGGTGGCGCCCGCCACGTTCAACACGATCAACAAATGGGCGGCCGGTATCTCGGACACCCTGGCGCTCGGCATCCTCTGCGAGGCCTACGGCGCGGGCATCCCCACCGTCGTACTGCCCTGCCTGAACGCGGCCCAGGCCGCCCACCCCGCGTACCGCCGGAGCGTCGACGCACTGCGTGACATGGGCGTCCTGTTCAGTGCGTACGATCCGGGTCCGCCCGGGGCCACGAAAGCCACCTCCGGGTTCCGCTGGACCGAGGCCCTGGAGCTGCTCGGCGGTCCCTGAAGCGCTGCCGCCGGAGCGCGCCATGCGGTGGCGGGTCAGGTGCGGCCGTAACGGACGGTGTGGTCGGCGAACTCCAGGGCCATGTCCGCAGTGACGGTGGGCCGGGTGCGGCTGATGGTGCGGAGGTAGTCGTCGGTGGTGGGCCGGGCCCTCTCTCCGGTGTCGAGGGTGCGCTCGAAGACGGCCTGGGCGACCGTACGGGCGGCCTGCTTGATGTCGGCCGGAGTGAATCCGTCGCTGGCGTCGGCCAGCACGGACATGTCGGTCTCGCCCCCGGCCTTGGCGGTGTACCCGGCCCACAGCGCCTTGCGGGCCTCATGGTCGGGCGGTCCGACGGGCAGGACGTAATCGAACCGCCCATGGCGCAGGAACGCCGGATCGAGAGCGGCGACGGCGTTGGTGGCGCAGATGAGCAGCCTGCCCTCGCGCCGGCGGAAGCGCACGATCGCCTTGAGGAGTTCGTTGACGACGCCGATCGCTGCGGGGTCGGCGCGATTGCGCGCACTGGCGACCTCCTCCACCTCGTCGATGAAGACCAGCGCATGGTCGAGCCGGCCGATCTCGTCGAAGCGGCGGCCCAGCCCGTTCGCCAGCCCGTCCTCCAGCGCGAGCCGGGAGGGAAAGAGCTCCACGAACGGCCAGCCGAGCCGGCCCGCCACGGCCTTGGCGAAGGTGCTCTTTCCGGTGCCCGGCGGCCCGAACAGCACAACGGCCTGCGGGGGTTCGACGCCGTGCTGCTCGGCCACGTCGGGGTTGGCCAGCGGGAGCACCAGCCGGCGCTCGATGAGCCGTTTCTCGTCCACCATGCCCGTGAGCTGTTCCCACAGCCCGGTCGCGGGAGTCGTCGCGCCGAGCGAGGACAGGGCAGCGGAGCCCTGCGCCGTCGCCGAGCGCACCTTCTCGAAGTACGTCAGCCCGCGGTGCGGGCGGAACCCCGAGTTGCCGAGCGCCGTGGCACCGGTCTCCTCATCGGGCAGCACCGCTGCGATGATCCTGGATCCGGCAGCCTGCAACCGCTGCTCCAGGGCGGTGAGCAGCGCGGTGCCGAGCCCCAGATTGCGCCAGCCCGGATGCAGTGCGATGCGCAGCACCCACGCCCGGTCCCCGTCCACGCGGCCCACGGCGGCCCCCACGAGATGCCCGTCGGCCACCGCGACGACGCTGGGATTCTGCGCCTGCAGCGCGGCGACGGTCTCCGACAGACGGAAGACGGGCTGCTGATCGCTGGTCGTGCTGTCCCCGTCGAGGCGCACCACGGCTTCCAGATCGTCCGGAGTGAAGTCCCGTACGTGCCAGCCGCCCATGATCAAGCCCTCGGAGGTCGCGTTTGCTTTCCCGCGTGCTTCCATCATCGTCCGCGCGCCGCCCGATCGCCCGTTCTGGGCGGTTCCGGGCTGTTCCGGAACCGGGCGCACCCGGCCTCAGCGCCGGGACATGTACAGGTCGAGGGCCTTGTGCAGGAAGCGGTTGAGGGGGAAGTCCCACTCGCCCAGGTACTCGGCAGCGTGACCGCCGGTGCCGACCTTGAAGCGGAGCAGGCCGAGCAGGTGGTTGCTCTCCTCCAGGGTGTCGGTGATGCCCCGCAGGTCGTAGACGCCGGCACCGAGTGCGTGTGCGTCGGACATCATGCGCCACTGGATGGCGTTGTTCGGCTGGACTTCGCGCTTTCTGCCGGTGGACGCGCCGTAGGAGTACCAGACGTGCTCGCCGACCGTCAGCATCGTGGCGGCCGCGAGGACTTCACCCTCGTGGTGGGCCAGGTAGAGCCGCATCCGGTCGGGGTCCTCGGCGGTCAGTACGGTCCACATCCGCTGGAAGTACGCGAGCGGACGGGGGATGAACCGGTCCCGGGCGGCCGTCTCGACGTAGAGGTCGTAGAAGGCGGACAGGTCTGCGTACTCACCCCGTACGACCGTGACTCCGGCCTTCTCGGCCTTCTTGATGTTGCGCCGCCACTGCTGGTTGAGGCCCTTGTGCACCTCGTCCAGCGAGCGCCCCGCGAAAGGCACCTGGAACACGTAGCGCGGCTGGCCCGCCGCGAAACCGTCCTCGCCGCCCGGCTCGGTCTGCTGCCACCCCATCCCGCGCAGCCGGTCGGCGACGTCGAGGGCCCGGGGATCGTGCCAGGTCGGGGCGGCGTCCCGCAGCCGCCCGGCCGCCGGATCGGCGATGGCGGCCTTGACCGCATCGGTGTCCCAGAGCCGGGCGACCACGGGCGGCCCCATCTTCACCGAGAACGCCCCCTGCCGCTTCAGATGCGACAGCATCGGCTTCAGCCACCGCTCCAGATCGGCCGCGTGCCAGTCGATGACCGGGCCCTCGGGCAGATAGGCGAGGTAGCGCCTGAGTCTGGGCAGCGGTCTGAACAGCACCAGCCCCACTCCGACGAGCCGGCTGTCCGCCCGCTCGTCCGTCCCGTCGTCCGCCCGCTCGTCCGTCCAGCCGTCCGTCTCGAACCAACCCAGGCTCTCCGCCCGCCAGTCCGGCTTCACGTCCCCCCACGACGGCACCTGCATATGGCTCGCAGAAGGCCGGGCCCTGATGAAAGCCAGGTGTTCTTCGCGGGTGATGCTCTTCAGCCGAAGGCTCATGCGCAACGCTCCTCTGCCCGGGACGCCTCTCCCGAGGCGTACGGCCCGTCTGTCTCTCCGTACGCACCATGTCAAGGCCACGGACCCTGTGTCAGCGGGCGCCACGCCGCAGGGCCGGGCCCGGATCAGCGTCCGGCCCCCGTACCCGTTCCCCCGTACCGCCCTCCCGTGCGGCGAAGCGCCGGAAGAGCGGGTGGAGCAGTACGGCGGTGAGTGTGCCCGCCACCACGCCGCTGCCCAGGATCGTCCGGGCCCAGCCGGGGAAGCCCTGGTAGATGTCCGGTGCGACCACCGGCAGCAGGCCAGCGGTGAGGGACAGGGCGATCACCGTGGAGTCGGCCGTCGCGCCGGGGGCCGTGCGTCCCAGCATGGCGATGCCCATCGCCGCGATGATCCCGTAGATCACCAGCGATGATCCCCCGACGACCGGCGCCGGTATCCCGGCCGGCAGCCGCGACAGAGGCGCGAACAGGCCGACCACGACGAGCAGGGCACCCGCCCCCGCCGTGACGAAGCGGCTGCGGACTCCGGTCAGCCGGACGATTCCGATGTTCTCCGAGCTGGTCACCAGCAGCGACGTACCGAACAGCCCGCCGAGGAGCGAGACCAGCGCATCGGTCGATGCGACGCGCGGTACATCGCGTCCTGGGTCGGAGACCCGGCCCACCGTCTCGCTGTTCAGGACGGTCTGGCCGGTGATCTCCGCGAGGGTCGTGAGGCTGAAGACGAGCAGCGGCAGCGCGGCCACCACGTCGAAGTGCGGTGCTCCGTACGGAAGGAGGCGCGGGAGGGACAGACCGCCGCCGCCTCCGCCGGGGGGTGCGAAGTGGCCCAGGCCGGTCGTGACGGCGATGACGGTGCCGGCCCCCATCCCGAGCAGCACCGCGGTCTGCCGCCAGACCCCGCGGAGCAGCAGCAGGAGCAGCAGTGTGCAGCCGATCGTCGCGGCGGCCAGTACGACCGCCGACGGTGCGGCGTACCCGGCGGTCCCGGGCAGGCCGGTGATCAGCTGGGCGCCGACCCTGATCATGCCGATGCCGATCAGTAGCACGGTGACGCCCATGACCAGCGGCGGGAAGAGGCGCACGATCCTGGCGTAGAACGGCAGCACGGCACCCAGCAGCGCAGCCGCGAGGAGGACCGCCCCGGTCGCGGTGGCCGGGCCGTGGTCCTTGGCGGTCTGGAGGAACAGCGCCGTCGCCGCCCCGCCGGGCAGCATCACGAACGGCAGCCGCGCCCCGGCCTTCCACACCCCGAGCGACTGCAGAAGGGTCCCCGCGCCGCACAGCACGAGAGTGGCGCTGAGCAGGGACGCGGTGCGCCCGGGGCCGAGGCCGAGGGCCTGGCCGGTCAGGAACACCGTCGACACGGGCGAGGCCACCATGGCCAGGACGTGCTGCGCGGACAGCGGGGCCAGCCGGCGCAGCGGCAGCCGTTCGTCGACGGCGTCGAGGCGGCCGGGCGGGAGACCGGCGGTCGTCACGGGGTGGCCCCCGCGTCCAGCCAGGGCAGCTCGTCGGCGGAGTAACGGTACGCGCGGAAGACGGCGTTGGGCTCGGACGGGAACAGGCCGCGCACCTCGGACTCCCGGTATCCGCCGAAGTACGGGACGACGTACTCCCAGCACAGGTATCCGTCGGGCGTCACCTCGAAGAGCCGGCCCGAAGGGGAGTCCGTGACCAGGGTGTTGCCGCCCGCGAGGCGCTGCGCACTGCCCATGAACGGCGCGAAGAACGACTCCCGGGCCGGGTCGTGGTACTCCCACACGATCTTTCCCGACGACCGCTCGATCTCGATGACACGGGAGTACGGCACGTCCGATCCGGGCCGGAAGACTCCGTTGTCGAACACCAGCAGACCGCCGTTGGCCAGCTCGGTGGGCGCGTGCTGCTGCGAGACGGTGCCGGGGGCGGTCCGCCACAGGATCTCGCCGGTCTCGCGGCTGATGACGACGACGGCCGAGACGCTGCGCAGACTGGCCAGGATGGTGCCGTCGGCGAGCGGGGCGACGCTGTTGATCAGGGGCCAGTGCTCGCGCGCGTAGTCGGGGTGCAGCGGGTACTCCTCGCGGTCGAGGTGCTCGGAGGCCCGCCACGACCAGCGTACGGAGCCGTCCGCGCCGACTTCCCGGATCGTGTCCGCCCAGACCGTGCCGTCGGCCGCCTCCGAACCGGGCACTCCGCCCCGTACGGCGTCCGCGTCCGCGCCCCGCAGGGGTTCGAGCGCGGTGTAGAGGATGCGGCCGTCGCCGATGTGGTGGGCGTCGTGGTGCTGGAGCGGGTCCCGGTACTCGCGCAGCACGGTGCCGTCCGGGGCGGCTTCGAGCATCACGCCGCCCCGGTACTTGTGCCACATGGGGAAGAGCGCCGGCTCGCCGGGGAGCACGCCGTTGTAGGCGAGGTTCCCGTTGGCCAGGACGCGCGCGTGCCGGCCGGGCCGGTAGGGCAGCTTCCACTCGTGGACGACCGTGCCGTGCAGGTCGATCAGGTACACCTCGCCGGTGCCGGTGAGCGGGGCGAAGAGGGTGTAGCCGCCCGCGGAGGCGTCGGGGTCGAGAGCGATCAGGCCGGTGCCGCGGCGGCGGCGGGTGTTCTGGTCGACCGGTGACGTACGCGTACGAGCCGTTGACATAGGACCCCTCCATGAAACTTTCTTTGATGTGGTCAATCTCCTTAGAAGCTAGAGCCGGAGTGTTGCGGCGCTGTGAAGGGCGTACGAAGTCATCGGCAGGCTGCGAGATGATGAGAAGCGGCACAGCGGACCGGAGACGAGGGAGCACGACGTGACAGCCGAATCGCCCGCCCTCCGGATCGGACCGGGCATCCGCAGGCGGCGCAGGGCTCTGGACCTCACGCTCGCCGAGGTCGCCGCTCTCAGCGGTCTGTCGTCGCCTTTCCTCAGCCAGATCGAGAACAACCGGGCCCGCCCCAGCATGCGTTCGCTGCAACTCATCGCGGACGCGCTGGAGACGACTGCCGTACAGCTCCTGTCGGCCGCCGACTCCCCGCGCCGGGTGGACGTCGTACGGGCCGACGCAGACCCCGGCCTCGACGCGACGGCGCGCGTCCGCCCGCTGGTGCGCGGCCACCAGCAGATGCACGCACTGGAGTTCACCGGTGACCACGACGAGAGCCGCGAATTCGAGCACCGCAACGACGAGTTGATGTACGTCGCCGACGGCACGGCCGAAGTCGAGGCCGAAGGCCGTACGTACCAACTGGGCCGGGGCGACACGCTCTTCCTCACCGGCGGAGTGCGGCACCGCTGGCGGGCACGGGAGGAGGGCACGCGGGTGCTGCTCGTGGCCGTGGCCGACCACGTCGGGACCGGGCCTACGCCTCCCGGCCCACGGACGTGATGGACATGTCCGCGTAGCGGTCGCCCGCCACCTGGCCGGCGATCGGCTCAAGGCGCGCCAACTCGTCGTCCGTCAGCGTGATCCGGGTGGCCGCGGCGTTCTCCAGGAGGCGGCTGCGCTTGCGGGTCCCGGGGATCGGCACGACGGTCAGGCCGTGCGCCCGGGCCCGCTGCTGCACCCAGGCCAGCGCGATCTGCGCCGTGGTGGCGCCGCGGGCGGCCGCGATCTCGTGCAGCGGTGCCAGGAGAGCGGCGTTCGCCTTGGCGTTGTCGCCCGTGAAACGCGGCAGCAGCTGCCGGAAGTCGCTGCCGGAGAGGTCCTTGTCCGAACCGGTGATGGCACCGGTCAGCAGCCCCCTGCCGAGCGGCGAGTACGGCACGAAGGCCACCCCCAGCTCGGCGGCCGCGCCCACCGCGCTGCGCTCGACGTCCCGGCTGAAGACCGACCACTCCGACTGGAGGGCGGCGATCGGGTGCACGGCGTGCGCCTCGCGCAGCTCGGCGCCGGTGACCTCGCTCAGGCCGAGGTGCCTGACCTTGCCCTCCTGTACCAGTTCGGCCATGGCGCCGACGGAATCGGCGAACGGGACGGCGGGGTCGCGGCGGTGCATGTAGTAGAGGTCGATGACATCGACGTCCAGGCGGCGCAGGCTCGCCTCGACGGCCTTCCTGATGTACACCGGATCGTTCCGGATGGCCCGGTAGGCCGGGTCGTCGGCGCGGTACTCGAAGGCGAACTTGGTGGCCAGGGTGATCTCGTCACGGTGCGCGGCGACGAACGGCGCGAGGAACTCCTCGTTGGTGCCGGTGCCGTACATGTCGGCGGTGTCGATGAGGGTGACGCCCGCCTCGACGGTGGCCTCCAGGGCGTCGCGGGCCGCCGCGGCGTCCGTCTCCCCGTAGACGGCGCTGATGCCCATGGCGCCGAAACCCTGGACGCCGACGAGGGGGCCGCCGGTGCCCAGCTCGACCTTGCGTATCTCGCGGACCGGTTCGGTGGCGGTGGCGGTGGTGTTTGTCCCGATGGCGTTGCTCATGATGATGCTCAGGCCCTTTCCGACGCCGTGCCGGCGCCCGCATAAAATCGGATCTTGGAGTCCAGTACGGCGAGGGCGCCTTGCAAGTCCGCGATGCGCGCGACGACTTCCTGCCGGGTCTGCTCCAGAATCCGCTGCCGTTCCTGGTAGGTGACCTCGCCCCGGAGGACCAGCTCCGCGAAGCGGACCATGTCGGCGACCGGCATGCCGGTCAGCCGCAGTTTGCTCACGAAGGCGAGCCAGTCCAGGTCCCTGTTGTCGAAGCGGCGCTGGCCGGTGTGCGACCGCTCCACGCGCGGCATCAGACCGATCTGCTCGTACCAGCGCAGGGTGGGCGCGCTGAGCCCGGTGTACGCGACGACTTCGCTGATCGTGTAGCGGTCCTGGCCGTCGGGGAGCGGGTGGGCCGGTCCGACGGACAGGCAGTGGTCCACGGGTGGGGCCTTCACGGGGGTGCTCTCGGTCACCGTCATGACGGCCACGCTAGAACGTTCCAGTGCACTTGAAGCAAGCGCGTTGTGCGCAGAGCCTCTTGGGGCCTGCCGGTCCGGCGGACCGGACAGCAGCGGGCGGCCGGGTGCCACCGCGTCGGTATTCGTTCACGACACGTGGCACCCGGCCGCCCGCGGGTGCTGTCAGGGCGCGCGCTGTCTGTCAGGCGCCGCTGTGGCGGAGCATGTCCTCGCGCTCGACGACCTTCACGCGCTCGCGGCCCTCCGCGTCGCCCAGGCTCCGCTCGTGGCTGTCGAGCTGGTGCCAGCCGTCCCACGTGGTGTAGCGGACGCCGCGCTCCGCCAGGAAGGCGGTGACGGCATCCGGGTCCGGCAGGCCGGCGCCGGGGAGGCGCCCGGCGGCGTGGTCGTCGAGGAGGCAGGCCACGGTCTCGTTGGCGTCGCCCTTGGTGTGGCCGATGAGCCCGATCGGGCCGCGCTTGATCCAGCCGGTGACATAGACGGCGGTCTGGTGGCTGCCGTCGGCGGCCAGCACGCGCCCGGCCTCGTGGGGGACGGTGCCGGAGGCCACGTCGAAGGGCAGCTTGGGCAGCTCGTCCGAGCGGTAACCCACCGCGCGGTAGACGGCCTGGACATCCCAGTCGGTGAAGCGGCCGGTGCCGCGGACGTTGCCGGTGCCGTCCAGCTCGGTGCGCTCCGTACGCAGCCCGACCACGCGCCCGTCCTCGCCGATGATCTCCTCCGGGGACTCGAAGAAGTGGAGGAAGAGCTTGTGCGGGCGGTCCCCGGCGTCGCGGATGGCCCAGTTCTCCAGGGTGGAGGCGACCATGTTGGCCTGCTTGTCACCGCGGCGGGTGGCGATCGAGCCCTCGTCGTAGTCGATGTCCTCGGGGTTGACCACGACCTCGATGTTCGGCGAGTGGTCGAGCTCGCGCAGCTCCATCGGGCTGAACTTGGCCTGCGCGGGTCCGCGGCGGCCGAAGACATGGACCTCGGCGGCCTTGTTCTGCTGGAGCCCGGCGTGCACGTTCGGCGGGATCTCGGTGGGCAGCAGCTCGTCGGCGGTCTTGGCCAGGATCCGTGCCACGTCCAGGGCGACGTTGCCCACCCCGAGCACGGCGACCTTCCCGGCCTCCAGCGGCCAGGTGCGCGGGACGTCGGGGTGGCCGTCGTACCAGGAGACGAAGTCCGCGGCGCCGAACGAGCCGTCCAGGGCTATCCCGGGAATGTCCAGGGCCCGGTCCGCCATCGCGCCGGTGGAGAAGACCACGGCGTCGTAGAAGCGGTGCAGGTCGTCCAGCGTGAGGTCGTTGGGGTAGTCCACATTGCCGAAGAGCCGTATCTGAGGCTTGTCCAGCACCTTGTGCAGCGCGGTGATGATGCCCTTGATCCGCGGGTGGTCCGGGGCGACCCCGTAGCGGATCAGCCCGAACGGTGCGGGCATCCGCTCGAACAGGTCGATGGAGACGCCCGGGGTCTGGGCGGCGTCGGACTTCAGCAGGGCGTCGGCGGCGTAGATACCGGCCGGGCCGGCACCGACGATCGCGACTCGGATGGGACGAGACATACGGGACGTTCCTCCAGGCAACGCGGACAGACGGGTCGACAGGCCCGCCAGGCGTGTCGTCCGAAAGCATATGGCACCAGGTGACAGAATCCCCTGGCTGCCCACGGTACGGTCCGCCGGTAAGCCGTCCCGCCCAGGAGGAACCCGTATGCAACCCAGCCCGGCCGAACGCACCGCGTCCGCCGGCCTGCGCGCCCGCAAGAAGCTCCGGACCCGCGACGCGCTCTGCCACGCGGCCCTCGACCTGTTCGGCTCCCGCGGCTTCGACGGCACCACGCTGGACGACATCGCGGCCGCGGCCGATGTGTCCAAACGCACGTTGCTGCGGTACTTCACGGGCAAGGAGGACGTGCTGCTCGCGGTGTTCCGGGAGCTGGCCGTACTCACCCTGCGCGAGCTGGACCGCAGGCCCCCGGAGGAGCCGCCGCTGGCCGCGCTGCGCGAAGCCACGCGCCGCGCCCTGACCGAGGTGACGCGGGCCGGTCCCGAGTACCGCTCCACGCCGGCCTGCCTCGCCGTACTGCACCTCGTGGCCGTCACACCCGGCCTGCTCGTCTCCCTCCACCGCGTCCTGCTGAGCGAGCAGGACGCACTCGCCGGGATCCTCGCCGCGCGGGAGCACCTCGCGGACCCGGCCGACCCGCGGCCCCAGCTCCTGGTGTCGATGCACGCCTGCGCCATGACGGTCGCCGCCCGCACCTGGCAGGCGAGCGGCAGCCGCGACCTCGACACCCTGCTGCACCTGATCGACCTGTGCCTCGACAACCTCAGCTCAGCGGCCGGAGGGCCGTGGGCGGGGTCACCGGTGGACCGGGGGCTGGCCGGGGTGTGACGGCGGTTGGCCGTACGTAACCACGCGATTACGGGACGACGGGATTACGGATCGATTCACCCGAATGGCCCTGCCCGGCTGGTGGCGGAAGCCGTGGAGGCGGAGTGTCGGGGCCACGCCGGAACGCCCGACTACCCGGCGAAGGAGGCTCTCATGGCTCAGTCCGCAGCCCCCTCCGGGGGGCCCACACCTCACCACACGCAGCCCGGCAGGGGCAGCGGCAGTGCCTGGGCGAGTGGTGGAACCCTGTTCGCCGGTGTGCTGCTGTTCGTGGACGGCGTGCTGGGTGTGCTCAACGGCGTGGTCGGCATCGCGAAGGACAGCGTCTACACACGGGTCGGCCACTACGCGTACGAGTTCAACCTGACCGCCTGGGGCTGGATCCATCTGGCCATCGGCGTGCTCCTCATCCTCACCGGCCTGGGCATTCTCCGGGGTGCCCCCTGGGCCCGCTGGCTCGGCGTCTTCATGGCCGGGATCAGCGTCATCGCGAACTTCATGTGGCTGCCGTACCAGCCGATCTGGGCGTTCATCGCCATCGCGATCGGCGTTTTCGTGATCTGGTCCCTCCTGACGGACCACCACCACGGAAGGGCGCCTGCTCGGTGAATGCGGGAAAGGCCGAGTTCCACGGAAAGCCCCGGGCCTGTGGCCCGGGGCTTTCCGGTGGGACCTGAACGACCGGCGCCGGCATCAGCCGGTGGGGGCTGAGGGGCGGGTGTCCGCGGGAAGCCGGTTCACCCTGCGCAAGCAAGCGCCGTGCCAGGTGAGTTATCCCGCTCGGTGAGCAGCGATCCACGTGAACGCGGAGGCTACGAGGTGGGGTTGTCGCGCCCCCACCGCCTCATCGGATGGCGTACCCGTCCCAGAGCGGGCCGCCGGCCCGGTCGAGCACCTCTGTCACGGTCGCGGCGAAGGCGTTCGTGTCCCCGGTGACCGCCTGCGCGGCGGCCTCGGTCAGCGCTCGGTGCAGTCCGGGGTCGGCCGCGGCCAGCCGCCGCGACAGCCACTTGCCCCCGCCGAGCCAGTGCCCGCCGGCCAGCAGGACCAGCTCGGACGCGCGCTGCAACATGTGCGCGACCAGGTGCACCTGCTCGGCAGGGTCCGCGCAGCCGCGCAGGTCGTCGAGCAGGTCGGTCAGGATGTACCGCTGGTAGTCCCGTTCACGGTCCGAGAGCGGTGGCGGTCCCGCAGCCCAGCGCTTTCGCGCCTCGGCCTGGAGCGAAGCGCCCAGCCCGTCCCTGTCGACGAGAAGCATCCCGTCGGAACACATGGCGAGCAGCGGTGAACTCCGCTTCGCGGTCTCCTGATCGGCGAAGCGCTGCCAGTCGGCCCGGGTCTGTACGAACAGCTCCACCGGCCAGCCGCGGTACAGCAGGTTCTCGCGGAGGGGTGCGGGCGGTCCGTCCAGGAGGACGACGATGTCCAGGTCGGAGGTGGGTGTCCGGCGGTCGGTCAGCACACTGCCGGCGAGGAAGGCTGCCCGGGCGCCGGGGAACCGTTCCCGCACGAGTTCACGGGCGGTGAGTACGGGGTCGTCCATGGGGGGACCCTACGGACACCCTTTCCCCCGGCACAGCGAATTGTTCACACGACGCGGTGGCACAGCGGGCGGGAGGAGCGAAGCGGCGTCGCCATCGCCTCCGAGGAAACCTTTTGCACGTGCCGTCGTCCGGATGATGAGCTGGCACAGTGACCAATCACCATGAAGCGGAGGCTGTCCGACCGTCAACCCTCGCGTGGGTGAGACGGCACCTGGAGGCCGGCGAGCGCATCGTCAGAGCCGAAGCGCTGCACGGGGGCATCACTGCCGACGTACGGAAGCTGACCATCGGTACGCGGGACGGAGGCACCCGCGACCTGGTGCTGCGGACCTTCGTCAACGTGGAGCACGCGGAGGACTGGCTGAACAGGGAGGCCGGAGCCCTGGCTCTGCTCGCGGGGAGCAGCGTGCCGGTTCCTGGACTGGTCGCGGTTGACCCGACCGCCGCGCATTGCGAGTTTCCGTCGCTCCTCAGGACCCATCTGCCGGGACGGACAGTCCTCGATGATGAGGGAGTGGAGACGCGCGTCCCGCTGCTGGCCCGTCAACTCGCAGCGATCCATACGCTGCGACCCGCCGAACGGCCCCCCACGTATGTGGCGTTGACGACCGCGGGCACCGTTGTGACTCCGAAGGGCGCCGACGCGGCGGCATGGGCCGCGGCGATCGACGTGATCCGCAAACCTGTGCCCGCCTATCAAGGGCGCTTCCTGCACCGGGACTTCCAGCCCGGCAACGTGCTGTTCGACGCCTTGCCCTCAAGGCCGGCAGCTGCCCGGATCACGGGGGTCGTCGACTGGGCAGGGGCCTCCTGGGGCCCGGCCGATCTCGATGTGGCGCACTGTTCCACCAATCTCGCGCTGCTGCACGGCCCGGCGTGGGGTCTGCGGTTCGCCGAGGCGTACGAGGAGGCCGGTGGGGCGCTGGCAGCGGCTGCGGGCGAGCGGCTGTACTGGCTGGTACGGGACGGGCTGGCGTTCTCGGAAGAAGTGCGGCAGGTGTCGCAGTCATGGCGTGAGTCAGGGAGGACAGAGCTGACGACGCGGCTCGTCGAGGAGCGGCTGAACGCCTATGTCACCGCCCTGATGGATGCGCTGGGCTGAGCCGAAGCAGCTCGGGGCGCTGGCGCGGTCGCGAGTGCCGATACCGGCGGCCACGCCGGGGAGCGAGCTCGTCACCGTCCCAGGCGTCCCTCACAGCTCGAAGAGTCCGGCCGCGTTGTCGTGGCAGACCGCCCGCAGCCAGTCGCGCCCCAGGTCCAGCCGCTCCAGGGCGTGGAGCTGGTGCAGGTAGGGGTAGGGCACGTTGGGGAAGTCGGTGCCGAGCAGGATGCGGTCGCCCAGGTCGGCGAGACGCGCCAGGTCCCGCGGCGGAAACGGCATGAATCCTTCGGTGAAGTCGGTGAACGTCATCGTCGTGTCCAGCCGTACCTGGTCGTACCGCTCGGCGAGATCGAGGAACTCCGCGTACTCGGGCATGCCCATGTGCGCGACGATCAGCCGGAGTCCCGGATGGCGTTCCAGGACGCGCGCGACCGGTTCAGGACCGGTGTACTTGCCGGGCGCGGGTCCGGAACCGCAGTGCATGACCACCGGGATGCCTGCCTCGGCCAGCAGCCCCCAGACCGGCCCGAGACGTTCATCGGCCGGGTCATAGGCGCCCACCTGTATGTGAGCCTTGAACACGCGGGCCCCCGCTTCGACGGCCTCGCGGACGTACGCCTCGACGCCCGGCTCGGGATACAAGGTGGCCGTGTGCAGGCAGTCAGGGGTGCGGTGGGCGAAGCCGGCCGCCCACTCGTTCAGCCACTGGGCCATGGCGGGCTTGTGGGGATAGACCATCGCGGTGAAGGCCCGCACCCCGAAGTCCCGCAGGACGGCCACACGTTCCGCCTCCTGCTTGCGGTAGGCGATGGGCCATGCCAATCCGCCGATCATCGGCCCGCTGGTGTCGAAGTAGTCCCAGACCTTGTGCAGGACACGCTCAGGCATGAAGTGGGTATGGACGTCGATCAACCCGGGAAGACCGAGCCCGCCCCAGAAACGACGGATCTCACCGGCTTCATCGGCGACGTCCATGGGAGTGGAACTCACCTGGTATCACCCTTCTCGAACAGACACGTCACCGGCGGGCGCGTTCACGCGGATCAGTGTCTGCCGGTCGAAGCTGCCCCGGACGCGCAGGCGGGCCCTGGTCCGCCCCGGCACCTGAGGCGGCCGACGGGGCGGACCACACCGTACCGGCGCAGGCCCTGCGCGGACCAGACCGGGCCGGCGCAGGTCTTACGCGGAGCAGACCGGACCGGTGTAGGTCCTACGGGGACCGGACCGGACCGGCGAGAGTGTTCCTCTGCGGATCAGACCGGAGAATCGGCACGGGTGCGGATCAGACCGGAGAATCGGCACGGGTGCGGACCGGACCGGAGAATCGGCGCGGGTCCTACGCCGTTGCGACGGCATCCAGTTTTCCCGCCTTTGCCTCCTCCAGCAGGGAGCCGAACTGATCCGCGCTCATTTCCACCCGCTGCCCGAAGTCGTCCGTGATCACGACCCTGCGCTCCACGGCTGCCGTCTCGTCGACGAACAACTGGGGACAGCCGCAGTTGCAGTTGCCGCAGAACGTCGCCACGGGCTCCGGAGAACTGTTTCCGGTCATCGGTCCTCACTCTCCTCTCGGTGGATCGCTGTAGGGGGGCTACCGGGACGGTCTCCCGTTCCCACGCAGGTGGAATACCCGGGGCCGGACACCTGGAAGCGGTCGTGGCACCCCGCTCGGAGGCACGGGCCGGCCACCCCGTGCGCCCGATGCTCCCGCCCGGGCGGAACCCGCCGGAACCGAACGGCGCAGCCGGCCGACTACCTCTGGAGGCATCTGCCACCAGGTGCTCCGCGCCTTGTTGGGGATGCCATCCGACAGCATCCGTCGGGCACGAGAAGACGGCGAACATGTCGGACTTGACCGGAGCGAGTGCCACGGCTGGATGCGAGGATGAGCCCACCATGACTGGGGACGTACTGGGACGCGCGGTGCGGGCCGCGATGTTCGCTGCTGTCTGCCTGCTGTGTGCGGTCACCGGTCACGTCCTCATGTCCGGCGTCCCGTTGGCCTGGTGGACGGTTGCCGGCGGGTTCGCCGGAACGGCCGTCGGTTCCTGGGCCCTTGCCCGCAAAGAGCGTGGCATCACGGCAGTCACCTCGGCGGCGGTCGGTATGCAGGCCGCACTCCATGCCGGTTTCTCCCTGGCCCAGGCCGCCACTCACCCCGCCATGGCGGGCGGAGCCTCCTTCGCCCGCGAATGGAGCGCGTTCCTGCTGTGCGGGAACACCGGGGATCTCTCCGAGTCCGCGGCCACCCGCATGGTGAGGGCCGCGGGGCTGGGCGGGCACCTGCGTCAACCGCCCCCCAGGATGGGCCACATGGACATGCCTGGCGTGGTCGTGCCCGGCGCCCGGAGCCACGTACACCACGTCATGCAGACCATGACCCACGGCGCCGGCATGCCCGCCGGGCACCACATGGGGAACATGTCGCCGTCCGGAATGCTGGCAGCCCACCTGCTGGCCGCCCTGCTGAGCGGCCTGTGGCTCGCCCACGGAGAACGTGCGGCCTTCCGTACCGGACGAGTTGTGGCCGGCTGGCTCGCAGCACCTCTCCGGCCCCTCGTCCTGGCCATCCCGGTACCGGTACCGGGATGGCCGCGGATCTGCTGCGGCAGCGAAGTCCGCACCCCGCGACAGCTGCTGCTCTCCCACGTCATCACGTCCAGAGGACCGCCTCGCGGGATCGCTGTCATCTGACAGCCGGCTTCCCGACGGCGGCGCGGACATGCCGCCTCCCGGGCATCGGCCCTCGACAGGGCCGTACCAGCTCACCGGCGTGCCGCAGTGTGCCGCGCCGGACGATCCCGTATCCCGTATCCCTTATCCCGTGAAGGACATGAGGCGATGACCCCTGCCCTGCCCCCACCCATCCGTCCGCGCCGGGCGCTGCAATCCGTCGCGACCGACGAGACCACGACCCGGCTCGCTCTCGCGGCCCGCGACGGAGACCCCGATTCCGTGGAGGAGTTCGTCCGCGCACTGCGCCTCGATGTCTGGCGCTACGTGGCCTACCTCAGCGCGGAGCCCCAGTCGGCCGACGATCTGACCCAGGAGACCTTCCTGCGCGCCCTGCGTAGCCTGCCCGGATTTGAGGGCCGCTCGTCCGCGCGTACCTGGCTGCTGTCCATCGCCCGGCGCACCGTCGTGGACAGCTTCCGCCGCGCCGCCGCCCGGCCGGCGGTCTCCCGCCGCGAGGACTGGCAGTCCGCGGCTGAGCAGTCCCAGCCGGGTGGACTGCCGGGATTCGACGACGGCATCGCGCTGGCGGAACTGCTGGCGACAGTCCCGGAGGACGGCCGCAGAGCGTTCGTGCTCACCCAACTGGTCGGACTGCCCTATGCCGAAGCCGCCCTCGTCATCGGCTGCCCGATCGGAACGGTGCGCTCCCGGGTGGCTCGCGCCCGCAGCACCCTGCTTCAGCTGATCACCGAGTCCGACGATCCCGCCGGACCGCCTCCCCGCGATCCGGTTCAGGTCATACGGATGCCGGCTGTCGCCTGACAACGGCGTACGGAGGGGATGGGCCGCCCTGACAGATCTGGACGGCCAGGAGGCCCGGGCCGACGGCCCGGGCCTCCTGGCCGCGATGCAATGCTCTCAGCGCTCTCAGCGCTCTCAGCCTTCTCCTCGCGCCGCCGCCTCCTGCAAGTACGCGGAGATCATGGCGAGGTCATTGCCGATATCCAGCACACCGTTGACGTCGGTTGTCGGGGTGGAGGCGCCGTTCACGCCCGCGAAGAAGACGTCGAAGCGGCCGTTGCCCTTGTCCAGGTAGCCGGCGATCGTGATGGCGCCGACGGCCAGGCGGTTGTTGAGCGCATCCAGCCCGACGGCGGCGCCGGTCTTGGCGAACACCTTCCCGCGGGCAGCGCAGTGGGTGCAGTTGTCGGCCAGCAGGCCGTCGACGCCGAGGATGGGCAGCGCATTCCGGAAGACCTTGGCCTCGGGGGTGTGCTGCCAGTACGTCAGCAACTGCACCACGGCCTTGGGCGTGGTCCGGTCGGCGGGGTTTCCGCCCCGGCCGTCCAGGAGCTGGACCTGTTTGCGGTCGACGCCCGCGCGATCCAGGAAGCCGGCCAGCACCGGGAAGCCGTCCATGCAGTGCTTGCTGCCGGTCGCGACCGCCATCAGACAGATGGCGAGGTTGCCGCCCAGGTTGTGGCTGACCTTGAAGATGAGCTTGGCGTACTGGGAGAACGGCGGCGAGGTGTACAGAGCCACGCGCGGGCGGCCCTTGTACGAGCCGGGGAGTTGCCCGACCCGGTTGGCACCGGTCGGCTTCGCCGTCACCTTCACCCCGGCCCGCCCCAGCGCCTCGATCAGCGCGGTGCGTCCGAAGGCCGCCGGATCGGCGATGGGCGACACCTTCAGAGCTGGTTCGGAGCCGGCCGCGACGGTGCCGGAAAGCCGGATCCGGGTGCCGTTGTCGGAGGTCGTCACCTGGATGTCCGTCGGCTGCCCCGCCGCCACGGTCTTCACCGACGACGTGACGCGGTACGGGGCGACTTTCGGCCGCCAGTCCAGTTGTGCGGGCGCGCCGGGGTGGGCCCCGGGGGTGGTCAGCAGGTCGATGAGATTGTCGTTGACCATCAGCGGCGTCGGTTCGGGGATGAAGGTCGGCTCGGGCTGGAAGAGCCGGTCGTCGACGACCACGTTCCCGTTGACGCGGGTGATGCCGGATTTCCGTACCTGCTGCGCGAGCTTGTTGATCCCGGCGAGCGGGTTCTCCGGAGTGAGCGTGGCGCCGGGGAAGTCGTTGGCGTACGTGTGGTCGAGGTCGGTGTAGTCGACCGTGCCGTCGGGGCGGGTCCTGCCGCCCATGGTCAGGTCGCCCTGGGCGACGAGGCCGAGGTTGCCGTTCAGCGTGGTTCCGCGGCGCTCGCCGACCGCGTAGACCGGCGTCTTGAAGCGGTGGCCGCCGCCGAGGGTGTCCCACTCTCCGGAGGTGCCGAACAGCTTGGCCACCGACCCGGGGATGAAGTACTGATCGGCGAACCGGCTGTGGACGACCCGTCCGTTGTCCGGGTCCTGCTGGAGCAGTCCCCACTGGGCGTTGGGGTAGTCCGGCTTCCGCATGATCTCCGTGATCCGCGGATCGAGCCGGCCGGAACCGCCGTGGTCGGGCGACGAGGCCGCCTGGGCTGCCCCGCCCGAAGTCAGGGCCAGGAGCAGCAGGGCACAACATCCGGCGCCAAAGCGATGCCGAAGGGACCCGGAATTCTCTCCACGCACTGCGATACGCACTGTTCGTCCCGATGGTTTCCTGTCCATGGCGTCAGGTATGGACCCCGATGGGCGCCGGAGACGGGCGGCGCGAATGGTTGTCACCCGAACGGCACGGCGCATTCGTCGAAAGGCGCAGCGAACGCCCGGTCGACACGGCCGGTCGGCGACAGCGGCCGCGCTCAGCCTCAAGGCGCCTGCCCTCAGCGGCTCGGACAGCGCGCCCCGAGGCGCGCGACCGCACCGGGGACAGGGTCGGGGTGTCGGAGTCAGGGTGCCTCCTGTCGGAGCCATCTGCCCGGGCGGGGCGAGGACCGACGCCAGGGCCGCCGCCCTCATCCGTGAGGTCAATACGCCTGTGACAGAACGAAGACGTCGCGGAGGACGGCCTGTAACCCGGTGCGAGATAGAAATACTTCAGTCCGCACGCACCGACCGCACTCTTTCTGGGGGAACACCGTGAAGTACACCCGCATCACTGCTCTCGCCGCCATCAGCCTCGCCGCCACCCTCTCGCTCACCGCCTGCGGCAACGACGCCTCCGGGAAGAACGCGTCGTCCCAGGGTTCCTCGTCCTCGGCTTCCTCCTCGGACGGTGGCTCGAAGTCGGAGAGCGGCACGGGCTCGTCCTCTTCGACCTCTTCGTCTTCTTCCTCCTCGGGCGGCAGCTCGAAGTCGGAGGGCGGCTCGGGCTCCGGTGAGGACACCAAGGCCGGCGCCGCGAACGGCGCGACGACGACCGGCAGCAAGGTCACGTTCTGCAAGACGGAGGATCTGGCCATCGACGCCCAGGACTCCTCGCCCGACGCGACCACCGGCACGATCGACATCACCATGATGAACCGGGGTTCGACCACCTGCTCGGCGTCGGGCTTCGCCGGCGTCGACATCAAGGACTCCGACCACACCTCGGAGCCCATACCGCGCGGCCACGCCGTGCCGCGTATCACCACCCTGAAGCCCGGCGATGCCGCTGTCTTCAACCTCTCCTACACCATCGACCCCAGCGGCAACAGCCTCACGCACCCGACCAACATCGAAGTGACGCCCCCGAACGAGACCCACACCGTGAGCCTGAAGTGGCCTGCGGGCGCGGGGCAGATCAAGGGCAGCTACGCCGACGTCGAGGTCTACCCCACGCACACGACCAACTAGAGGTAGTGCCAGCGGCCAGCGGCAAGCAGCCAGCTCTGCGGCAACGTCCCGCCGGCTCACGCCCCTACGCAGCACGTGGACAATGCCCCGCCGGGCCGGTCCCCTCGTAGGACACGATCCAAGACTGCGACGAGTACTTGTCGCCTTCGTTGTTCCGGGCATCAAATGACCGCCCGTAGTCACTTACGGGCCGGGTCACGGGGCGGCAGCCCGCCGGACACAGGCCCTTCGCAGCCGGAAGTGCGCACCCGATTACCTGTGCAGTGCCACAGGACACACGTCTCTGCACCGGGTCACGAACGCCCCAGCCGCACGCCACCCCTTCGGGCGCCAGGCCATTTACCTTCCCCACCTGGTCCTGTCCTCTCCCGCCGCGATTCCTTGGCGGGGAACGTGCGCGAGAACGCGGACCAGGAGTGGCTCTACGACGATGCGATGGACGGGATCGATGAAAATCCCGTCGCGGAGGATCTCGGCATCGCGCGGCGGATCTCGGCATCGCGCCCATGCCGGTCGGACCGTGGTTCATGCCCTTCAACGACCGCCGGTACGTCCATCCGTATGCCGCCGACGCGCCCGCAGCCGAGATGAAGTGAGCGGCACAAGGAGGCGAGGGCTTGCAGCTTCGGTTCTGTAGAGCCGTTGTCTGTAGAGCAGTTGACAGGGGCGCACCTCTGTCGCGTGCGCACGGTCTTCAGCTCGAACGACCCCTCGCCGTCGCAGGGAACGGGTTTCGCCCCGCGCCGACCTCGGCCAGGAACTCCTTGCAGCGGGTGCCGTTGCGGCTGTTGCCGCCGTTCTTCCCCGCCGGATCGTGCCGGTCATATCCGAGCTGATCGGCGATCTCGCCCCCCCAGGGACGAGTCCAGCAGCCGCTTGGCCGGCTGCTGCAAGAGCTCGCCCTGGGCGCCCGCAGTGTGACGCAGGTCTCATGATGTGCGTGCAGCAAACGGGACCGCTTTTCCGTCGAGGAGGGGTGACAGGAAGGGATGGGGATGTGGACCTGGCAACCGAGCACGATGTCCGTATCGGTATCAGCAAGTCCGGACCGGCGGAGTCGCAGTACGACTTCCACGGCTTTGTCGTCGCCCGGTCGGCCGTACTGTTCCGAGGCGCCCTCGTCCTGACGGGGAATCATGAGGCCGCGGAGGACCTGGTCCAGGAGACCCTGGAGCGGGCCTGCCGCAAGTGGCGCACCATCGCCGCCAAGGACTCTCCGGAGGCGTACGTGCGGCGGATCATGGTGAACCTGGCCAACGACCGGTGGCGGAGGTTCCGCCGCATGGTCCCGCATCAGGACGGCGGCGACCGTGCCGCCCCCGGGGACCAGTACGGGCGAGTCGACACGAGGGACCAGTTGGTCCGGGCGCTCCAGGGTCTGCCGATGCGCATGCGGACGGTCGTGGTGCTGCGGTACTTCCATGACCTGTCGGATGACGAGATAGCGGCCGACCTGAAGATCTCGCCAGGCACCGTGCGGTCCCAGCTCGCTCGCGGTATGGACAAGCTCAGAGGCCAGTTCCCCGCACTCTCCAGACCTTCAACACCGCAGCCGACGGAGGGAATCCAATGAGTTCACACGATTCGCCGACGTCCGGCTGCACATCCTTCGAGATGGAACTGGTGAATGCCATGAACGACTTCGTGAACACCACCCCGACGCCGCACTTCGATACGGCCACCATCGCGCGCGGGGCTCGTCGCAAGCGGGCCACGGCCATCGCGGGCATCGCCACCGCCCTCGTCGTGGCCGGTGCGGGCACCGCCCTGGCGGTCGGCGCCGTCGGCAGCGGTTCGGACACCGCGCGGCCGGCCGCCGCTGCCGCCGCGGAAAGCACGACCTTGCTTGTCCGCACCAGCGACGGCGGGACCGCCACGGAGCGGCTGGCCGGCGTGAGTTCGGCGAGGGCCAGGGTGGCGCTCGTCCACTTCGGCCTCACACCCAAGTTCACCCGGGTCCAGAAGGCCGACTGCACGAAGCCGGAGGACGCAGTGGTCTCGCTCTCGCCGCATGCCCCGACGGTCGTGCACGCGGGCGACACGGTCCTCGTAACCACCTGCTACCGCTGACCCCGGCGGAACCGGCTTGACCGAGCCGGGCCGACCGGAAAGAGGCAGGACAGAGGCATGACAGAGGGTGGTGGCCCCGTCGGAACCGGGGCCACCACCCCCCTGCATTCCACCACGCGTCGTCCCTGGGACGGAGTGCGTCAGCATCGAGGTGGAAGGTCCGGACGCGTTCGGGGGCCAGGTCCAGCGCGCCCGAGGCGAGGGGCCGGCCTCCGTGCGATCACCAGTCTTCATGCGGAGCCTCCAACTCCTGGAGCCGTCCCCGATTTTGTCGGCACGCGTGTGTACTAACGCTTTTCGGGCCGGCCGTCGTACTCCTCGCGGGTGGTGCGGACATCCTCGATGTGCTGCACGGACCACTCCGTGAGCGCTTTCAGGGAGCCTCGCAGCGTCTGGCCGAGCGGCGGCGTCAACGCGTACTCCACGCGGATCGGCGCCTCCGGATACACCGTTCGCAGGATCACGGGCTCAGATCTTGCGGCTCCTGTCCGTACTCCGCGATGTCCATGGCCCCAGCAGAGTCGGGGCTTGCGGCACTAAGCGCTGCCAGGCATCGAGCAACCTGGCCCCTTGAGCGGTCTGGACGACAGAGAAGCCCCGGGGCGCTGACCTGGGGCTAAGTAAGGGAGTGAGTGACGGCAATCGAACCCGCGCTCTGGGCTTGGGAATCACCGGCCCTTTGCTTGCACCGGCAAGCTGACCAGGAGAGACAGATGCCAAGGAGAACCCTAAGGGCTCACCCTGGCACCCGTGTTCCCCGCCCAGTCGGGCACGGATCGGGCACGGACACTTCTGGTCCGTAGATCTAGCCGGATCGGTCGGGGATGGCTATTTCGGCTGCTACCGAGCCCTGGAGGGGCACTACCGGACGCGGGCGATTGCCGGGTTGTGGTATCTGGCTGCTGTATCGCAGGATCCAGACGGGGGTGTGACCATGGAACGGCATGAGCTCGAATCGCTGTTGGTCGGTGATGACGAGGCGTCAGCGATAGTTCTTGCCACCCTCCGCGGCGGCGCCACCTACTGGGTGGGAGACCGAACACAACCCGCAGGCCAGCATGCCGGAGTCTTCAAGGGCCGACTTCAGCGCATGCGGAAACACGGACTCGAACCTCTTTGGCTGGAACGAGCAGTTCAGCTCGTCCGCGAGCATGGCCGGCCAGTGCGCACAGGGCTGATCGATTCTGCCGATCGGACATGGACCGCGCTGTTCTTCCTCACCGAGGACGGCAGCGCACTAGTGGCCTGCGCCGGCTGGCCGCTGCCACTGGTTGCCAGAGAGCCACCGCTTTAGCAGCGAGGTGGGGTGAGTTGGGGGCTGACCTGCGGATGCCTACTTCGGCGTCCACTGGCTATGGCCGTTGCTGATCGCTACGGTTTCCCGCGAGTTCCCGCCCGATATGGCGCGGTTGTGGCACAGGGGCTTCTGCGATCCGAAGTTATCCCAGTCTCGGGGAATGGCCTTCGTGTGCCCGTGCGAGCCGAGACCCTGTACTCGGCAAGTCACTCAACCGTTCTGGGGGATGTATGTCTGGCAACGTTCTATCCGAAGCAGCGCTAGCTGTGTCGATTGTGGCATTCGGGCTGTCGTTGGTCGCCACGCTGGCTCAGAGGCGGAGGGCCAACATGGAGATTGCTCGTGCACTCCACGTTGACTTGACCTCGGGTGTTGTGGCGGAAGCGCGCAGGCCCCTTGGTGAACTCGCGTTCGCAGTCAGAAGTGACTGGGAAGCCGAGGATGACGCGAACCCTGGGCAGGTGCTGATCCGGAGCGGTGTGGACGCGGCGGAGTTGCGACATCACTACTTCGTCTTGCTGTGGTGCTTCGAGCGAATTTGGCATGGTTACCAGGTGATTAACCGCGACCGTGTGCTTGGCCTCGGGACAGACAAAGAGTTCGCGAGCATGCTGGGGTGGCACGTGCGGAACTGGTCCGAAGACTTGCCCGCGATCAAGCAGGCCCTGGAGACGAAAGTGGGCAAGATCCATGACGGCGACTCTGCTCGGGCGCTTGCTGAGCTGGGGGACGCAGTGTTGACAGATGCGGACATCAGAATGATGCGAAGCAGGCTGGGACAGATGAGTTTGCAGCCCATAGGCGGACCTGCGTGGTGGCATGGGTAGAGCAGGCGCTGAGCCCACCACCGTACGAACGACCTTGACGCCCTGGGCGCGGCTGCTCGGCTTTGCCTGGGTCGGAGGTGGTCGGGATGGAAGCCTTCACCACTCGCCACGACATACCGGCACTCGCGGACGGCTCCCCTCGTTGCTCAGGTAGACGGCTTGGCGAACGAGCTGGGCCCCGTTGGCGGCTGATGGTCTTCCTCGGTGCCTATGGACCGATGCGGCCAGAGGAACAAGAGGAACTGCGTCGCAAGGATGTGGACGTGGATGGAGTAGCCATCCGTATTCGTTTGGCTGCGCCTGAGCTGACCACAGGGCACCGTGCGCTTGGGGGCACCAAGTCGCAAGCGGGTAAGCGCCTCGTGGTGCTGCGGCGGCATCTCGACTGGTACGCCGAGAAAGGACCGGACGGGCTGCTGTTCGTCGGGGAGAAGGGCAAGCCGTTCCGGCGCTCCACCTTCGGGCGGAAGTGGCGCAAGGCGCGTGCTCATGTTGGTCTCCCGGATGATTTCCGGTTCTACGATCTGCGTCACACCGGGCATACCCTGACGACCCGGTCGGGGGCAACGCTGAAGGACACGATGGTGCGTGCCGGTCAGTCCTCGGAACGGGCCGCGCTGATCTATCAGCATTCCGACCAGGAGCGGCAGAAAGAGGTGGCCTCGGGCCTGGACTCGATGGTCAGGCGGGAACGCCAGAAGGGCGCTACCGGTACCGAGGATCATCGATCGGGCACGCAACGGGCACGAGAGTCTTAGACTGGTCTGGACAACACAAAGGCCCGGGCTGGGGATCACGTCCCTGACCTGGGCCTTGGCTGGTGGAGCGAGTGACGGGAATCGAACCCGCGCTCTGAGCTTGGGAATCAAGGTGTGGGAAGCAGTCAAATACCCCCTGACCTGGGAGTGCCTCTCGCAGGTCAGGGATTGGCCGAGAGTTTCTGTGCCTGTGTTTACCGCTGATTACCGCTCCGAAGGGCACACATGGGGCACGGGCCGCACGAGAGCGATGTGAGCGGTGATTCTACGGCTGCTCGGGGTCAGCTTTCTGAGCAGTCGCTGACGACATTGCGCATGCGACTCTTCGACCGGTGTACTACCCCCGCTCGCTGGTTCGGCAGTGGTGGCCAGCCGATTCGTGATCTGGGGCAGTCGACTGGAGGCTTCACGCCTGCCCGACTGTCGGCGCAGCGGCCTCAGCCGCGCTGGAATGCCCCGCCACGGGAGCCATGCGGCGAGTGCGGACAACTGATGCGCCGCTACGGGCGAAACCCGGGCCATGTGCTGTGGTGTCTCCCGGGCGCATCCTGGACGGCCGATAGGCAGCCCCCCACGGACAGAGCAGAACTCGGGAGGGGGCGCCTTTAACACGCTTTCCAAATGTTCGTCCTGGGGTCCGGGGTGTGCGGGAACGTCCTGACCTGCGGTGGAGTACCTCGCGGGCGACCTTCTGACGGGCCCGTACGTAGGTGAATGAGACCAGAACTGAGACCACAGATCTACGGGTTCAAGGGCGTCGCGCAAGCGCGGCACGCGCCGCAGCCCCCGGCCGGGGGCGCACCTACCGTGGCACCAACCCGGGAGGAATCGGCCAACCCGAGGGTGGGGGAACCCCGCTGAGGCCGAGCCGACAGAGCCCGAGCAGTCAAAAGAGATGCCTCCGGCGGGGGCGCTCGGACTCCGGGACGGAGGGGGCGCCGCTGGAGCATCGGGGCGAGGGTTGTGGGGCTTCCATCCCGATCACCTCCGCCCCAGGCAGAGCGGAGCAGTCGCGGCCCAAGGCGTCAAGGTCGTTCGTACAGTGGCGCGCTCCACCTTGACGCCCTGAACCACGCCCGCTCCACGGTGTGTGGGGCGAAGGCAGACGGGATGGAAGCCGGGGTGGGCGCTGGCTACGGTGGCGCTTCGCGCGAGAACCAGCAGCAGTCAGGCCGTGGGCCAGAGAAGAGGAGACCCGTGCAGGAACGCCTATATATACGTTTCCAAGGAGTGGTCCGGAGTCGGCGTGGCCATTTCCCCGGCGTGTTCGCTCTGGCCAATGGCCTTGCTCGTGACGGGAAGCTCAACGAGGACGAGTACAGGTTCTGGCGAGCCAATAACGACTGGTACAACGCCGCCTATCCGGATCCGTCGACTACCGACCCAACCGTGTACGACTACGAACTACACCCCGGCGCAGTCGCTTGGTTCAAGAGCACTGCTGCCCACCTGATTGACCGGGTGTCTGGATACTTGGAGATTCTGGACGCCCACGGAGTGCCGTGCGAGCGCATCGAGTCACCATCGCCCGGACGGATCATCTATGAAGATGACGTTCAGGTTGTTGTGGTGCCACTCGAAATTACGCATTCGACAGCGGCACAGCAGCAAAGGAGTTGGGGCCGTGCGCCGAGTGCGGCCAGCTGATGCGCCGGTACGGGAGCGACGCGGCCATGTTCTGCGGCGTGTGCCGTGCGCTCTTGAACGGTCGGTAGACGACGGCGGTCTGCTGGATGCAACTGCACCCACCAACGCCGAAGGGGTCCCCCGCAAGCGGTGGACCCCTTCGGGTCGAGTGACTCGCCCGCGGGTTGCGCCACGGCACCACGGCAGCTGATACAGCCTGCTGTGAGACAGCTTTGCGAATGTGCTGAGTGAACGGCATGTCTGACGCCGACGTCGACTGGGTTTCCATCCAAGGGGTATGGGGCAGGATTCACGTCAGTGCCAGTTATTCAATTAAGCTTGGTGAAAATTTCGACGTCTTCGAGAGCGTCTGTCGCAGCGCCGACGAGTTCTCTGTCGTCAAGCAAGTTCCGGATAGCGGAAATTGCCTGTGGTGACACCTCTTTGTGGAGTCTGGCAAGGTGTCCCAGCGCGAGGGCTGAGGCCCTCCTGACATCCGGAATTGGGTGACCGGCGAAGTGCACGAGCCACTGCTCGACCCAGATTCTGTCAGGTACATACAACGCTGCAGCTACCAGAGCCTCGGAAATTTCGTACGGCTGTCCCGTCTGAAACGCCTGACCTGCTTCTTCTGCTGTAATCCTGCGGGGGGCTTCGTACTGCATAATTCCTCACGATCCCGCTCCATCTGCTGCAGTGAAGCGAATCCCTCACGGTTACTTAATTTTTCCCTTTGCTGTTACTCGCCCGGCCTTACGTAGGGCGCTCTGCATCTGCTGGCTCAGCTCACCCCACTGTCGAACATGGCCATGATATATCCCGGTACCATTGTGGGTTTCGTCGAATACGGCGAATTCTCCGGTTTCCGGATCGGTTCCGACCCTGCGAGTAGTGTTCGGATTGAAGCTGATGGAATTATCCAGGGTTTCCTGTGGGTGTGTTGGTTCCGGAGCGGCTGTCCCTCTCTGGTTCTGACCGTGCTTCGGCGAAGGCTTGAAAACCAAGTCCGGATCTGCTGCATCACCGGAGTTTGCCGAGCCGTCCTTGCTTCCGTTGGAACCGCCCTCACCCGCACCTCCATTGCCACCCTGGACCGCAAGGAGGACGCCGGCTGTGCCCAGACCGGCGGCCTCGACAGCCGCGACGGATGAAGCGCCGGCTGCACCCGCGATGACGCCGCCACCAGCGAGGGCCAGGCCGCCGGGCGGGAAGATCATGATCAGGGCGGCCAGCGCGAGGATGGTGAGGGCGATGCCTGCGTACAGCTCAAGGTTTTGCAGGGCCGCGAGAAGCATCGAGAAGGAGCCGGTGACAGCCCCGTTCAATGGGCGGCCCTGGTAACGGGCGAAGAGCAGCAGGCCGGTGGTTGCGGATGCGCCGACGGCGGTGAACACCCGCAGCCGCAACACGGCTTGGGGCTCTGCCAGAGGCTGGCGGGCGGTGGTGCGCCAAGCGCGGAGCATCAGGACCAGCTGGATGATGGCCCAGGCCAGTCCAGCTATGCCGAACCACATGAGCAGGCGTGGCCCGTCGCCGGTGGTGAAGTGCTTCTGGAGAGCTTTGGTCGCCGTGAACGAGCCGATGACCAGGAAGAGCAGGGAGGGCGCCATGAGGACGAACGGGATGGCCAGGAGAGGCCAGCGGCGACGCCAGGGGGCGCTGGGACGGATCGCCTTGAGCTGAGTACGTATTCGCGCTGTGTCCCAGGCGCCGGCGTGGTTGGCGGCGTCGATGCGCCCGGCGATGCTGGCGACTGCCTGGTGCAGCGCTTCAAGCCGATCGGGGTCGGTGCGTCCGGCGGCGTAGAGGAGAGATCTGCGCATGCGGGCGAAGCGCAGGGCGATGAGAGCTGTCCATGGCAGGCACCGGACACCGAATGTGGTGAGGGGACCGATGGCTGCGTTCCCGGTTCGCTCTGCGTTCAGGAGGATGGCGAGCATGGCCTGTTTGCCGCGTTGCAGGTGGGCGAAGTCGAGGGCCATGGCGATAGCGAGGCAGATCAGCGGCGTGTACGTCACCAGATCGTTGGCTGTGCCGAGCAGGGAGGCTGTCCAGCCGGGCGGGTGGGCGTCGCGGCTGCCGGTGTAGTTGACCAGGGTGTGGTGGCCCAACGCGTAGGCGATCGGCAGCAGTCCGAGCAGGCGTCGCCAGCCGCGGCCGCGCAGGAGCAGCCCGGCGCCGAGTGCTCCGATGGCACCCCAGGCCAGGTGGAGGTTGGTGTCCAGGCTGGGTTGGGTGAAGCTGAGGTCCAGGCTGCCCAGCGAGGCCGGCAGCCAGGTGGTCAGTACGGTGTGCCAGTCGGGTATGTACGTGGAGCTGAGACTCAGGCCCCCTGACAGCATCCAGCCGCCGTACGGATACGGGGCAGCGCGCTGGGCGTCGAGGAGATGACTCAGGAGTACCTCGTACAAGCCGAGTCCCGCGCCCGTTGCCGCGCCGAGGATCACGTAGTCGGTCAGGCCGAGTTGGTAGCGGATCTTGATGTTGACACCGGCGAGCAGTAGCGGTGTGAGCTTGGCGAGCTCCTCCACGACAGGGACGACGGTGTAACTGCCCCGTCCCATGGCTTCGACCAGTGGTTGCGTGGCGCTCGATGCCGCGGCATGCGCGTAGCCGAGCTCGATGAGTGCGGCTACAACTCCGCTGCCATAGACGCCGACTGCGACCGTAAGCACCACGGTCGACAACCGCAGGGACCTCATCGGCGATGCGATCACGGCGAGTTGCAGCACTCCGTAGATAGCTGCCGCAACCATGATGATCGACACGCGAGCCCCCGTTTGGCCATGGCGTTACGGAAAGAAACCACGACACTACAAGACGTGTAAATGGTTGCTGTTACGAGGCCCTACAGGGGTGTGCTGCCGCTTCAGCGAGGGCAATCTTCTCGGTCAGCGCGGAACCGTCTAACCTGCCGAGCATGATTCGCGCTGTGGTGTTCGATGTCGGTGAGTGCCTTGTGGACGAGACCCGTGAGTACGGGACCTGGGCGGACTGGCTGGGGGTGCCGCGGCATACTTTCGCGGCGATGTTCGGGGCGGTCATCGCGCAGGGGCGGGATTACCGGGAGACGTTCCAGGAGTTCCGGCCGGGGTTCGATCTGGCCGAGGAGCGGGACAGGCGTGCCGAGGCCGGCAAGCCGGAGTGGTTCGGCGAGGACGACCTCTATCCGGATGTACGGCCGACGCTGGCTGGGCTGCGCGAGGCCGGTCTCTGGGTCGGTATCGCCGGCAATCAGACCGTGCGGGCTGGCGGCCTGTTGCGTGGGTTGGATCTGCCGTCCGATCTCATCGCCACCAGTGACGACTGGGGTGCGTCGAAGCCGGACGTTAAGTTTTTCGAGCACGTCATCGAGGCGACGCCTGCCGAGCCGGGCGAGATTCTGTACGTCGGTGACCGGCTCGACAACGACATCCGCCCGGCCGTGCAGGCGGGGCTGCTGACGGCGCTGATCCGTCGGGGCCCCTGGGGCACGATCCAGCAGCGTGATCCGGAGGCCGACGCGATCACCACGATGCGGATCGACTCGCTGGCGGAGCTGCCGGGGAGGATCGCCAGGTTCAACGCTGGAGCGCGCTGACCGTCGTCCCCCAGTCGTAGAGCCGGTCGTCGAAGTCCCGGACGCACTGCTCGTTCTGCCACGGAGCGAGCGTGCGCCGCACTTCGCGTACGCGGTCCATGCCTGTGGCGTACCAGGTGGCGGCGAGCTGGTCGAGGGCCTGGCCGGCGTAGTGGCATGCCTCCTGCGGATTGCCGTCGGCTGCTGCCACCGCGGCCAGGTCTCCGAGGACGACGGTGCGTTGTTTGTCGGACTCGGGCGGCAGGTCTTCGAGGACCTGCTGAAGGGTCTCGCGGGCTTGAGGGAGGTGGCCCGCTTTGAGCTGGGTGTTGCCCTTGAAGGCTGCTAGCCGAGCGGGGCCGAACCAGTCCATCCATACGGGCGTGGTGTGCTCGGAACCGGCGGCGAGGGTGTCTTCGGCGTGGCTGATGAGGTTCAGGGCGGTGCGGGTGTTGCCGCAGCGGGTTTCGCATTCGGCTTCGACGGCGTCCAGCCAGGCGTGGAACTCGGCGGATGCGGGGCCGCGGCGGGCGTAGGTGCGGGCCGCCACCATTCGCTCTACTGCCGTCTCGCGTTCGCCTGCCCAGCCCGGGATGAAGGCCGTATGCGCGAGGATCGCGGATCCCAGAAGCGGATTATCCGCCTCGCCGGCGGCCTGGAGAGCGCGGAGCAACGTGTCACCGGCCTGGTCGGGTTGGCGGAGGTCGAAGAACTCAATGCGGCCTGCCAGCAGGTAGGACTCGGCGAGTGCGGCTGCGAGCCGGTGCCGGGCAGGTTCGACTGTCTCGGGCAGCAGCGCGCAGCCCAGCCGCGCGTGCTCCAGAATCGCAGGGTGGAGAGTGGCCGGCGCGACGGACCAGTACAAGTGCCGATGGGAACGGGTCACGGCTTCGAAGTTGGCTCCGACGCTGATCGGTTGTGTGATCGCGACGGATTGGGTGGGCACCGTGGCCAGGCGCGTGCCGGGCATGGAACGGGCCGTCGAGATCGGGCGGGGCTGACTATCCCGATGCTGTCCTGAGCCCCAGGGAGCGGAGAAGCCGAGATCTTCGGCCTCCTGACCCAGCAGATGGGTGAGTACGCGACGGATGTCCGGCTGGGGCCACGGCGGATTGTCGGACTCCCACCGCCGGACCTGGCGGACACCAACGGCCAGTCCCCGGATGCCGAGCTGCGGCGCGTCCCTCGTGATGGCGTCCGCGAGGGCCTGCTGCGAGTTGTAACCCGCCGCCACTCGGGCGGCTTTGAGGCGAGTGTTGCCTATGGGACGGGACATGACTCCTCCGTGGTATCGGAACCTCACCTGAGGCTCTCACGCTACGTCCCCTTCGCGGCACCAACTCATCAAACAGGTGAATGGAAGCCCTCTTTGAGTCCTCTGGGTGACCCTTTGAAGTCCTCGAATGGGACGTAAGGTCTCGCGAGGATGACACCTCCGCACATTCAAGCCTTAGTGCTCAGTGAGGAGTTGTCCCTTCGTGTCACAAGAGACCTCGGAACCACCCACGATGCGCACGGTAGGAAGCTGCGAGATCCAGGGCGCCGGATTCCGCTGGGACGCCGTACGCGTGCCACGAAGCGTCGGGGTGCGTGTGCTGGTCGCACTCGGTTCTCGTAGCGGTGCCGTGATCGAAGATCCGCGTGAACCGGCCCTCTACTGGTTCGTACGGACGGGCACCGCGGCCGTCTGGAATGTGCCTGACACGCGACCACTCGGCCCGAACCAGCACCTTGTCGTCCCTCCGCCGCATCGCGTGCGCGGGCCGGGTCCCCACTGGCGGATCAGTCCCGGGGACGGCCAGATGCTGACGGACGCCCAGGTGCTTCACGCGGCAGTTGAAGGCGTAACAGCTCCTCCCCGAGCACCAGTTACGGAGTCGGCATGACCACTTCCCTGTACTCGGGCCCCGCGCGGCAGCGCTTCGGCGCGTCGGCCGCGGCACCGCCTGCGGGCCGTGACCTTCTCGGCATGGTTCTCGGCGTCATATGGGCCCTCGGCTCGATCGTCGCCGTGTGCGGGCTTGCCTACCTGACCCAGCACAGCCCGGCGCCGGTGCAGACGGGCAGCGCAGCCGCGTCCGCCCCTGACTCGGCTATCAGTTCCTGACCCGGTCAGTACAGGGGCCAGTCGACCGGGCCCACCTCAGCCAGATCTCTCCCTCCAGGCCACCGGCTTGCCATGCCGAAGGAGCAACGTCACATGTTCCAGAACCGCGCTTTACGAAACGTCAGCGATGACGTTCCCATCCATGTCTCGATGGACCGGACACTGCGCGTCAAAGTCATCGACGCATGCGGCATGACGTGCACGTTCTGCCATAACGAGGGAACTCCGGTCAGCGCCGACAACCATCCCCGCTGGCCCGAACGTTTCACCCCCACTGGCCCCTCGGGGAGGACCTCCCTTTACGTTGCCACCAACGGCGCCCGCTTCACCAGCGCCCCCATCATCCCGGACGAGGCGTTCCGCGCTGCCCTCACGCAACTTCGCGACGCACTGGACTTCGACGAGGTCCACCTCACCGGCGGGGAACCGACCCTGCACCCCAAGCTGCCACAGATCGTCGCCCTCGCACGGCGGGCGGGCTACTCGGCCAGTGTCACCTCGAACGGCGAGAACGGTGTGAGGTCCTTGCCCGGCTGTGCGGACGCCGGACTTCGGCACGTCAACTTCTCGATCTTCGGCACTACCCCCGACGAGCTCGCGCAGGTTCAGAGCACACGGTTCAGGGTCCGGGCGCTGGCAACGCGGAAGATCGAAGCGCTGGAGGACTCGATCCGCGTCGCTGTGTCGCTCGGTATCGGAGTGCGGGCGAACGTCGTCATCCCCGATCACACCCATGTGCAGAGGGTCCACCGGCTGCTGCAGAAGTACTCGCCGAGGTTATCCGTGCGGATACTGACGTCGCTGGCTGATGGTGATGCCTCTCTTGACGCCGTTGATCTTCTCTTGGCCGAGCTTGGTGCCGTTCCGCAGGAGATCCGGCTGATCGCAGGTACGTCAGGCTTCCGCATCGCCTATCGGCTTCCGTCGGGCCGGCAGCTCGTGGTGAAGCACATCCGTTCCCTGCGGCTGCCTGATACGTGTGCCGGCTGCAGGTTCAACAACAGCGTTGACTGTCAGGAGGGTTACTACGGGGTGCGGCTCTACCGAGACCCGGACGGCACCTTCCACGTCGGCGTGTGTATTCAGCGCATGGACCTGTGTCTGCCCGTGGAAGAGTTCGTGGGCAGCGACGCGTGCGCCGAGATCAGGAAGATGCGCGAGCAGGACCTGCACGACCTGACCGCGTAGATAGCGAAACAAACGAGAGCGAGGACGCTGTGGCCCAGCACGAATACGAAGCCAAGTTCCTGGAGATCGACGCGGACACCGTACGCGACCGCCTGCGAACGGCCGGGGCCGAGCGGGCCTTCGACAAGACCATGTTCACCCGGCTCATCTTCGAGAACGACGCCGTCCAGGGCGAGCAGTGGCTGCGCCTGCGTGACGAGGGCGGCAAGACCACCCTCACGCTCAAGCAGGTCACCGACGCCACTCACATCAACGGCACCACCGAGATCGAGATCGAGGTGAACGACCTGGAACAGACCGCGGAACTCCTCGCGGCCCTGGGCCTGCGCCAGGTGCGGTACCAGCAGAACTACCGCGAGGAATGGCAGCTCGACGGCGTCACCTACGACTTCGACACCTGGCCGGACCTCCCCACCTTCCTGGAGATCGAGAGCACCTCCGAAGAGGCCGTACGCAAGGCGGTGGCCTCACTCGGACTCGACTACACCGAGGCCCGCTTCGGCAGCATCGACCTGATCTACAAGAGCGAGCGAGACAGGGACATCCTCGCCGAACCCACTCTGCTCTTCGGCTGACTCCTGGCTTCCCGGTCGGTCGCCACAGCTGGGGCGGGGGACGGAGCGGCCCCGGTACGCGGTTCGACAGGCGACGCTCCACGTCCTTCCGGTCACTGCGACGTTGGTCCAGGGATGGAGACAACGGCCCCGACACCCCGCGTCCTCGTGATCGGTCTCGACCCGTATCGGGTTCCCGGACCTTGGGATCCCAAGCCGGTGGCCGACGCAACCGAGGTGGGAATCGCTCGATTCGCTGAGCACGGCGTCGGCGTTGATACTTGCCTTTTCGTCCTCGATGGCAGCGACGACATGGAGACAGTCGTCGTCGCTGCCCTTGCTGCCCGTCCTTGGGAGTGCGTCATTGTCGGCGGCGGTGCGCGGGCGCCTGAAGATCAGCTTGCGCTTTTCGAACGAGTGCTCAATCTTGTCCGCCAACACGCCCCCGACGCGGCGATCGCGTTCAACAGCACCCCTGCGGATACCTTCGATGCAGCTGCCCGCTGGATTGACATTCCCGCAGGACCGACCAGCGGCGGTCAGGGCCTTCGGGGACCGGACCCTACCCACGGTGAGTGAGATTGCGCCGCGCAATTGGAGCCTCACACGTCACGGACCTGTGGTGTGTTCTCCGGTTTCTCACCTACCCGGCGCGGTGGTTACGAGATGTCGATGTGGACGTTGGTGGACTTCACATGGGCGGTGGCCCGCTTGCCGACCTCCAGGCCCAGCTCCTCGACCGCTTCGCGGGTGAGGAGGGAGACGAGCCTGTGGGGTCCGGCCTGAATCTCGACCTGGGCAGCGATGTCGCCGAGTTTGATCCTGGTGACGATGCCGGGGAAGGCATTGCGTACCGAGGTGTAGGAGCTATCGTCCTCGGTGGCGCTCTGCTGGGCTTGGCGGTCGTCGCGCACTGACTGCTCGTTCACTGGCGGAGTCGCGTCCTGGCAGCCGCTCATCGTCACCCGCGAGGGTGACCGCCGCTGTAAGCTTCCGCCGCACCAACACGCGCTGGTCGCTCTGGTGTACCCGCTCAAGCACGATATCCTGGCCCAGATCGCCCGCCCCCTTCGGTATATCGGTCGGCACCGTCCACGCCTACACTGCCGCGGTCATCGACCTCCTAGCCGACCGGTCACCCTGCCTGCTGAAGGTCCTGCATGAGACCGACCCGCAGTATGTTCTGCTCGACGGGAGCTCGCCGAGTGCGACCGGGTGGGCGACTTCCCGGCCGACTATTCCCACAAGGACCGCCGCTATGGAGCGAGCGTGCAGGTCGTGACCGACTCCAGCCGGCCGGGTGCTATGGATTTCGCCGTCCTTGCCCGGCCGGTGCCACGACCTGACCGCAGCCCGCATGCACCGCATCATCCGGATCTGCGAACGCCAGGGCGTCCCCATCCTGGCCGACCGCGCCTACACGGGCGCCGGCCCCTGGGTCACCACCGGACGCCGACGATCGCCCGGCGGACAACTGCCCCCGACACAACTGACGATCAACCGAGCACTGACCGCATCCCGGGCACCCGTCGAACGAGGGATGGCGCGGCTAAAGCCCTGGCGAATCTTCCGAAGACCCCAAATCAGCCCGAACCGCATGACGTCAATCGCCAAGGCGGTCCTCACCTTGGAGAGGCAACGCTGAAAAGACTCAGTGATCCGGTGTCAAGCCATGAACGGCAGTTCACCGTCCGTTGTACACACCCCGCACGCTGCACCCACGGTATCCCTGCCGGTGAACCGCCGGAAAAGCACCGCTGGGGGTGCCTGGCCGGAGAGAAGCATGGCTGACAGGCTCAAGCACGATATCGGCCGCCTCAGGGCGGGACACGCAGCGGCAGGAGGTGGAGGCATGGGGTCTTCCGACAACGAGTGGATCACGGGCCGTCACGCCGTGGGTACCCCCCGGGTGCGACTGATTGCCCTGCCCCAGGCGGGTGCCGGAGCCGGTGCGTTCGCCGGCTGGCGGGGGAGGCTCCCCGCCGGTGTTGAACTGGCACCGGTGCAGCTGCCGGGACGCGGTACCCGTGCGCACGAACCGACACCAGCGGACGTGCACGCCCTCGCCGATGCCCTGTTCCAGGCCGTGCGCCCCGAACTCACCATGCCATACGTGCTGTTCGGCCACAGCTTCGGAGGCTCCCTCGCCTACGAGCTGGCCGTCCGGGTGCAGCAGCATCGGCTGCGTGCCCCCCTCGCCACCCTGATCTCTGGCTCCCGCGCCCCCCAGACGCCCACGTTGCGGACCATGTCCGACCGCGACGACGACACCCTGAGCGTATGGCTGGCCAGGAACGGGGGGTTGCCAAAGGTGCTACTCAACGACGAATGGTTCCTCGGGGAGATCCTGCGTGTCGTGCGCATGGACCTGCGCTGGGCCGAGTCGTACTACGTGCCTGATCTGGTGCCGCTGAACTGCCCGCTGCACGTTTTCGGCGGAGCCGAGGACGAGATCACCCCGCCGGAGCAGTTGCCGCTCTGGGCGCGTTGCACCACCGGGGAGTTCACGGTGACGGTGTTGCCGGGTGGCCACTCCTTCCCGCACTCCGACCCCGACGCCTTACTCGCCGCCGCCCAGCGGGTCCTGGACCGCCCCCGGTCCACCACGTCCCGTCACCAGTGAGGAGCAGTACCCGGTGGGAACTCCTTTCGATCCCATGAGCGAAGCGGAAACATGGCACAGCCTCCTCGATGAGGTGCACGCGCTCGCCAACTGTCCTGGGTGGTCCGCGGCTTACAGCCCTCCACCCACCCTCTCAGCAGAGCCGCTACGGGTCGACGCCCGGACCACGGACGGCATACACGAGGTCACCGCGGTCACCGTGCGCGGCGGGGACGACCCGCCGGCGTACTCCGAGGAGCAGGCGGCCTGCGTGCGGTCGGCCGTCCGCGCTCTACTGGACCTGATGGGGCACGAGTCCGGGCACACCACCACCGAGATTGCCTTGACAACTGCCGGGCCCCGGATCATGTCCTGTCGAGTGCATGGAGACGAGGAATTCGGCCTCGGCGGGCAGAGGGGTGCGTGACTCGGCTATTGCGGTGCGGCCCCCACCTCATAAGCCGCGCCCCGCCCGGTGCCGTGGCCGACAATGGCACCGGCGCCGGGCAGCGCGTCGGAGGTGGGTGGCGCCGCCGCAGGGCACGACGCCGTACTGAGGACGTGGATCGCAGCCGGTTCGGCGGAGGGGTGTCGGTCGACCGGTATTCTTAGCTCCGCAAACAGGTCCTCGGCGGCCGAGCGGTGACCGGCGGCGGCCTCGACATCGCCGAGGAGTGCGGCGACTCGCGCCATGCTTGCCAGCGCGTATGTCTCCTCCACCCGGTACCCGAAGGAGCGAGCCGTCTCAAGGGCTTGGGTGTGTAGCCGCAGAGCCGTGGCATGGTCCTGCCTGTGCTCCCACACCGCGCCCAGCATGTTCTCCACTCTGGCCCGGCGCAGCGGTGAAGCGCTCAGCCCGCTCAGGGCCAACGCTCTGTCGGCGAAGGCCGAGGCACGTTCGGTTTCGCCACGCCGGTAGGCGAGCTCCGCTGACAGGGCCAGAGTGAGGGCGACCTGGCCCGGTTCCCTGTCATCGCCGCAAAGGCCGCGCGCCTCGACAAGGTGGTGCTCGGCCGTGGCGTACCGCCGTAGCCCGGTGTGAGCGAGGGCGAGGTCGGTCAGCGCCACCAGAGCCGTCTCGTGCCGGCCCAGCCTGCGTACAAGCGACACAGCCCGCTCGGCGCTCTCGGCTGCCTCTGTGAACATCCCCCACTTCTCGTAGAGGGCGCTCAGGACGGTGAGGCTCTCGGCCTCGGCACGTGGGGAGCCCAGGTCGCGTTCCAGGGCGATGGCCGCCCGGAGGTGGGCCAGGGCTTTCTCGAAGCGTCCCTGCAGGCTGCCGTAGAGGCCGAGGGTCGCCTCACAGTGTGCCTGGGTGTGCCGGTCGGCATGCGCGACGGCCAACTCCAGCGCCTCCTCGGCTGCCGCGATGCCCTCGTCCTGCAGGCCGAGCTTCCAGCAGGCCACGCTGAGGTTGGACAGGCTCACGCCGATCAGCGCCGCGTCGTCCAGACGGCGGGCAGCGGCGACCGCGGTACGGCTCAACGCTGCGAACTCGTGCAGGTTCCCACGGGCATTGGAATAGAAGGCGACGTTGCGGGCCAGCCACACGGCGTGCCGGTCATACCCCGTCCCCGCAGCCAGTTCGACGGTGGACAAGAGGGTGATCAGCTCGCGGGAGAACCAGGAGTGTGCCTCGTCGACCCCGGTCAGGCGCGGCAGGCGGGCCGGGGAAGCCTGCAGTCCGGTGGGGCGGGGGCTACGCCCGGGGAAAATCGCTTCGCAGGCGGCCTCCGTGGCCGTCAGGTAGTAAGTGAGCAGCTGTTCCACCGCGGCGGTCCTGCTCTCCCTGGACTGCTGGGCGCACAGGCTGCGCGCGTAGCTGCGCACAAGATCGTGGAATGAGTACAGGTCGACGTCGGGCTGCTGTACGAGATGGGCGTCGAGCAGCGTCTCCAGGTGAGTCTCGGCCTCCCGGGTGCTCAGACCGAGCAGAGCCGCCGTGGAGTGAATGTCGAGGTCGCGGCCCGGATGCAGGGAAAGCGTGCGAAACGTCGCGCGGCAGTCGGCGGACAGCACCTGGTAGGACAGCCGCAGGGTACCGGCGACGCCTCGCTCACCGGAGCTGAGCTCGTCGAGTTTGCGGTCCTCGTCGCACAGCCGTTCCATCAGATAACGCACGGACCAGCGAGGGCGGTTGCTCAGGCGGGCCGTCGCTATGCGGATGGCCAGCGGTAGGTGGCCGCAGAGTCTGGCGAATTCCCCGGCGGCCTCCGGATCGGCGTCGATGCGCTGAGCGCCCAGAAGTTCCGCGACGAGGGTTTCACTCTCGCCGGGAGGCATCACGTCGATGTGGACCCACTCGGCGCCATCGAGATCCGTCAACCGGGCCCGACTAGTAACCAGCACCAGACAGCCGCGGGAGTTAGGCAGCAACTGGCTGACCACCGAGTGGTCGACAGCGTTGTCGAACAGGAGTAGCACGCGCTTCCCAGCCAGGGTGGCGCGCCACAGGGCGATGCGGTCGGCCACGTCGTCGGGGATGCGGTCGCGGGGCAGGCCAAGGGCGCACAGAAGGACTTCCAGGGCGGTTCCGACCCCGACGGGGCGCTCCTGCGGGGAGTAGCCGCGCAGGTCGATGTAGAGCTGTCCGTCCGGATAGGCCGGGCACAGCTGGTAAGCGGCGCGTACCGCCATCGAAGTCTTGCCGACACCACCCATGCCGTCGATGGCGACTACGCGGGTGCCCTGGTCTTCGCACTGGGCGCCGGCAAGCAGCAGCTGAAGTTCCGCGTCCCGGCCGACGAAGTCGGCGACGTCGCACGGCAGGGTACGGGGGACGCCTGGTGTCGACACCGGCTTGGGAGCGGGTGGCGCGGGCGCGGCCCGCCCGGTGGGAGCAGGGCCGGCCGCTTCCGGGGTCTCCACAAGGATCGCTTCGTATACGCGTACCAGCTGCGGCCCGGGATCGATGCCGAGTTCCTCGGCGAGCTGCTCGCGTACCCTGCCGTACTCCTCCAGTGCCTCGGCGCGCCGCCCAGAGCGGTACAGCGCGAGCATCAGCTGGCCCCGAAAGCCCTCCTGGTAGGGGTACAGGCTGACGTATCTGCGCAGGTCGCTCACGAGCTCGGCGGCTTCGCTGAGGGCAAGCCGCAGGTCGTAATACTTCTCCAGGGCAGTCAGCCGACGGTCCTCGACAGCCACGGCGGCGGCGTCGAGGACGGCCCCTCCCAAACCAGACAGGACGGGACCACGCCACAATTCCAGTGCAGCGTGCAGCAGTTCTACCGCCTCGCGCGGCCCGTACGTCTCGAACGCTTTTCTGGCATCGTGCACCTGGGCGTCGAATCGTCCCAGATCGAGTTGGTCGTCGTCGATGACCAGCGCATAGGCCGGGCCGTCGGTGACCAGAAGCGGGCCGATGCCGGGGACGCGGTGGCGTAGGTCGGCCACGGTCTTGCGTACCTGGTGCGCCGCTGTCGCCGGAGGGTCCCCGGGCCAACCGGCCTCGACCAGGCGGGAGACCGGGATGACCTTGCCGGCCTCCAGCAGGAGGGTGCCAAGGACCCGGCGTTGAAGCGGTCCGGCCAGGTCGAACCGGGTGTCATCCGCCCATACCTCCAGGGACCCGAGGACATTGAACCGAAGAATCGTTCATCCCCCCTGCCGCCCCTGGATTTCCGCGCGTGATCACTTAACGATTCCGCCGCAACACGGTACTCGTTCCTTCACAATGCGGCAACCATACCTTCAAGCCTCGCGGCAACGGGAGGCCCGGCGCTTCACGGAATGGACGATGGACGGCTGCCGGGGTGCGGAACCACCATCGCCAAGCTCCTGGCGCCCGTCTCGAGAGGTGTCGGCGCCAGGAGCGAGGTCATCCCACCGGGACGGCGAGCGCGGTGAGAGCAGCCCGGTCCACCTTTCCGTTGGGTGTCACCGGCAGCCGGTCAACGACTGCCCACAGTGCCGGGACCATGTAGCCGGGCAACCGTTCCACGAGCGTTGCCCGCACCCGGCGGGGATCCACCCGGGCGCCATCCATAGGCACCAGGGCGGCGACCAGACGCCGGTCTGCAGCGTCGGTGGCGGTCGCGGTGGCGAACACGAATGCGTCCTGCACCCCGGGGTGGGCTGCCGCGGCCGCCCCGACCTCCCCCGGCTCCACCCGGTGGCCGCGCAGTTTCACCTGATCGTCGCTCCGGCCCAGGAACAACAGGCGGCCGCACGAGTCGAGGCGAACCAGATCCCCAGTGCGGTAGAGACGCTCGGGCAACCCGGGGCAGAAGTACCCGAAGCGGCGGGCCGTCTCCGCCTCGTCCCCCAGATAACCTACGGCCAGTCCCGCACCTCCGGTGTGTAGTTCGCCGACTGCGCCGGGCGGCACCGGCCGTCCGTCCGGGCCGAGCACGTGGACGCTGGTACCGGGCACCGGGGCACCGATCGGCAGCGGCCCGACGGCTTCCTGCGGCCGCGTCAACGAGAAGGTGGTAGTGAAAGTGGTGTTCTCGGTCGGCCCGTATCCGTTGGTGACCGTCAGGCCCGGGTACTTGGCCAGCAGGCGGGCCACGTGTTCGTGCGGTACCACGTCCCCGCCGGTCAGCAACTGCCGCAGCCCGCCCAGACCGTCGGGGGCGAACTCCACGACCAGTCGGAAGAGCCCGGCGGTCAGCCAGGCGACAGTTGCGCCCCGCTCCAACAGGAAGTCACCCAGGTCGGACGGTGCGGGGATGCCCGGGGGGTACACCTCCAGAGCAGCCCCTGACAGAAGCGCGGCCCACAATTCCAGGGTGGAGGCATCGAAGGCCAGCGGCGCCAGGCGCAGCATCCGGTCGCCCGAGCCGAGGAGCGCGACTTCTCCGTCCTGCACGAGGCGGATCACCGCACGGTGCGGGATGCACACCCCTTTCGGTTCACCGGTAGAGCCGGAGGTGAAGGCGATGTAGGCGAGCCGTTCCGGATCGGAGGCAGCGGGTTTGACCCCGGGAACCGGTGCGGACTCCCACAGCGGACTCCAGGTCTCCACCGCCGGCACATCCTCCAGAGCTGGGTGCGCGGCGGCTCCGGGCCCAGCCAGGACGGCGGCGGGTGCGCACCGGCCCGTGATGCGGGCCAGGTGCGCGGCGGGTAGTTCCAGGTCGACGCCCACGTATGTGGCGCCAGCCCATACCGTGCCCAACACCGCCACCACCTCGGCGACCGACCGGTCCAGACCGATCAGCACCCGGTCCCCGGGCCCGACCCCTGCCTCTCGCAGTCGCTGTGCCTGCTGGGCGGCGGCCGCAGAGAGCTGGGCGTACGTCAGCTGCGCCACCTCGTCCCGCACGGCTGGGGCGTCCGGAGTGCGGGCCGCCACGTCGCGGAAGAGTGCGTCGAGGGAGACACTCGGAAACCGCATACCGGAGCGGTCGGCGGCGGCCAGCCGATCACGCCGTGCGGGGGCGATACACCGTACGTCCTCCAGCCGGCCGGAGGAGACAGCCAGGTCTGCGGCGGCGCAGCGGATGTCGTCGATGAGGTCGGCCAGGTCCCCGCCGCTCCACTGCGGTCCGCTGCCCTCGGCGGTGCCGGTCAGCGCCGGGTCGGCCAGATCGATGGTCAGGCGCAGGCCGACTCCGCCCTGTGGTGCGAACGCCAGGCAGACAGGGCCACCCGCCAGGTCGGGAAGACGGACGGCCGGGGCGTTCAGGGACAACAGGAAGTCATCCGTGTTCACGAGGTCGTTGATCTCGACGTCCAACGTCTCGCCCGCCCCCGGGCCCTGCGCGCCGGCGGCCGATACCCGGGCCTGCAGAACGGTGAAGCCCGTCCATCGGCCCAGGGCGAGGGCGGCGGCGGCCAGCACCGGAGCGAGCGTCCCGACGCCGAGCTTGTCGGCGCGTTCCGCCAGCAGGGCTCCGGTGTCGGGGCCGATGTCGAAGGGCACTCGCAGCAGGGGCAAGGCGCTGTCGCTGTGGGTAGCCATCGGTCAGCCCCTCTCCAGGCCCGCGAGCAGATCCGCCTGACCACGGACAGTGGCGGCCTGGAGAACGTCCATGGTGCGCACCCGCAGTCCGGTCCCCAGGCGGATGCGTTCCACGAGCGCGACCAGGCGCAGGGAGTCGCCGCCCGCGTCGAAGAAGTTGACGTCGTCGGCCACCTCCTTGATCTCCAAGACCTCCCGCCACAGCGTGCGAAGGAGTTCGAGGTCGGCCGGGGCGGTAAGGGCGTTGTCTGGCATGAGTTTTCTCCAAGGAACAAGTTGTTCCCGCGCAAGGCGGGATGCCCAGCAGTGGACGTGAGGAAAAGAGGGGTGGGCTACGGCGCCGGTGAGACGTGCCGCTCAGCGCGCCGGGTTTGGCCGACGGCGGGCGGTGACGGGGACGTGCTTGTATCCGGAGGCGAACGTGGAGACCAGCCGCTCGGGCTGGCCTGCGAGTGCGAAGTCCTCGTAGCGCCCGAGCAGTTCCTCAAAGAGAATGCCCAGCGTCACCCGGGCGACGCTGTGGCCCACGCAGTAGTGCGGTCCGATGCCGAAGGCCAGGTGCTTGTTGGGCCGGCGGCGGATGTCGAAGGTCTGAGGGTCGGCGAAGACCCGCTCGTCCCGGTTGACTCCGCCCAGCCACACCACGACGGCGTCACCTGCGGCGACCAGCGTGCCGCGCAGGATGGTGTCGGTCGTCGCGTAGCGCATGACGTGATTGACCGGCGACGACCAGCGCAGTGCCTCCTCGTACGCGCTTTTGCTCAGTTCCGGATGACGCGCCCAGTCCTCCAGCACCCCACTGCCGGGCAGTTCGGCCATCACGAACGTCGGAGCGTGCGGCGTGGTGACGTTGGCACCCAGCAGGAGGCTGTAACAGTTGGAGATGACCTCACCTGGCGACATCGTGCGGCCCTCGAACCGAGTTGACATCAGCACGCTCAGTAGATCGTCGCCGAGATGGCCGCGGCGGTGGCTGACTATGTCCTGGAAGTAGCAGAACAGCTCCAGATGCGCCTTCTTCAGGGTGACATCCCTTCCGTTGGGCTCCTGGTACTCCGAGTCATCGGCGGCGATGCACATCGTGGTGATCCGGGTAAGCCACTCCCAGTCGGAACGCGGCAGACCCATCATGGTGCCGGTGACCCACATCGGCATGGCCATCATTGCCCGGCCGAAGTCGAACACTCCGCCTTCGCCCAGCGGCTCCAGCAGTTCCAGTACCAACGACCGGATGGTCTCTCGCTGCCGGACCACCGCCTTGTTGGTCAGCGCACGTTTCAGCCGGGCCTGCCGACGGGTGTGTAGCGGTGGGTCGGTGACAGCCAGCTGCTGGCCCCCGGCAGGGTCGTCGGTGCCGAGCAGGTCGATCAGGGTGCCGCGCTCCGACGTGAACGTGTCGGTGTCCCGCAGAACTTGATCGGCCTCGGCGTAGGTGACGACCGACCAGAAACCCCGGTCGGCGTCCACCTGCTGCCAGTGCAGGCCGTCCAGAGCGCTCATTTCGCGCCAGACAGCGGGGGCCGCGCCGCTGCTGTAGAGCGTCGGGTCCACCAGGTCCGTCGCCGTGGGGCGGAACGGGCAGCGGGAGATGGCCGCCTCTTGTACGAGCATGACCCATCCTTTCGTCGGGGTGCCGACGCCGTACGTAGTGGGCGCCGGTGCGGTCCTGCGGTGCTCAGCGGACAGGTGATCCGCTGTCGGCTGGCTGGAGGGCGGTGGCGATTGCCGCGAGCAGGCTGGCGGTGTGGTCCGTCAGGTACATGTGGCTGCCGTCGATCTCCGCGTAGTCGAATCCCGCGCTGGTCTCGCCGGCCCACCGAACGGCCTCCGCGGCGCTGATCAGAGTGTCGTCGCGACCGCGCAGGGAGGTGACCGGCACGTTAAGCCGGTCGGGGTGGCGGGAGCGGTATTCCTCGTGCATCCGGGAGTCCGCACGCAGGAGGGGCAGCATGATCTCCAGCAGCTCGGGGTCGTTCATGGCCGGGTGGCTGAAGCCAGCGACCCTGCGCAGCCCGGCGACGAACCCCGCGTCGTCCAGCGCGCTGATCCGTTCTACCGAGCGGTCTCGAGGTGCGTGGGCACCGCTGACGAACAGCCTGGTGACGCGTACCCCGCGTGCCACCAGGCGACGTGTCAGTTCATGGGCGAGTTCTGCGCCGAGGCTGTGACCGAACAGAGCGACCCGCGCGTCGTCGTCAAGCCGCTCGCACACCCAGGGGCACGCCTCGTCCATCGCGGCGCCGACTTCGGTGAACGGTGTCTCGCTGAAACGCTCTTCACGACCGGGCAGTTGTACCGGCAGCAGGGTCAGCCCCTCGGGCGCCAGCGGAGCCCATTTGCGGAAGAAGGACGCCCCGGCGCCGGCGAACGGAAGGCAGACCAAGGTGGTGGTGAGGTTCATAGTGGACCTTTCTGGCGCCTCAGCGCCGGTGTCCGAGGGCCGTCTGGGCCGCCGAGCCGGACGCCGCAGCGCGGAGTCTCGCGTCAGCGGGACCGCATGGTGCTCAGGTCGTCGGGATGTCGCGCAGACCGCGCAGAGGGGAGAAGACCACGAACAGCGAGGCGGCCCACATTCCAAGGACGAAGACCACCAACGCCGGCCGCATGCCGATCCAGGACGCCAGGGCGCCGCCGAACAGGGCACCGAGCGGGATGATCCCGTAGGCAATCCACAACATCGAGGCACTCATCCGGCCGCGCATCTCCGGCGGGCAGACCCGCTGTCGGTACGAGGACTCCGCCGCGTTGTAGAGCACCGCGTTCGCGGAGAAGGCGGTAAGGCCGAGCGCGTACAGCACGATGCCCCACCCAGGAAAGGCGAGCGGGATCAACAGATACAGCGGCCCTGGGACGACCATGGAGAGCCAGATCACTCGGGCAGTACCAACCCGCTCGGATATCCGCGACGCCAGCATCCCAGTAATCAGGCCGCCGACTGTGCCGACGCTGAAGACCAAGCCGACCACCAGTGGTGAAGCATGCAGCCCTTCCACCAGGTACACGATCTCGATGCCCGTCATCCCCATGACGAAGAAGTTGGAGGTGCTGCTGCACAGCAGCAGTCGGGACAGGATCGGGTGTTTCAGAACGTACCGCAGTCCCTCGCTCACCTCGTTGCGGAACGACTGCCGCTCCGCCTGAGGGTCCGGTTCGGTTCGCGGTTCCGGGGTCTTGAGCATCACCAGGGTGGCCGCGCTAAACAGGAACGACGAGGCGTCCACCCATATCGTCCGCAGCGCCCCCAGCACCCCGGTCAGCAGACCGCCCAGGGCAGGCCCCGCCAGCTCAGCCAGCGACTGGGACATGCCCATCTTACTATTGGCCGAGATCAGTTGGTCCTCGTCGACGAGTGAGGGCAGCAGGGCCCGGTAGGCGACATTGAAGAACACCGTCAGAACACCGCAGGCTGCCACCACCACGTAGAGATAGCCGAGCGAAGGCCGCCACCACAGGGCGCTCGCTGGGATTGACGCGATCAGTACGGTGCGCAGGATGTCGCACCAGACCATCAGACGACGTTTGCGGACTCGGTCGGATATCACCCCGGCGGGCAGGGCGAAGAACACGTATGGCAGCCAGGTGAACGCGGTGATCAGCGACACCTGGAATGCCGATGCCTGCAGTGTGGTGACAGCGAGGAGCGGCAACGCGATGTTCGATACGCGTGTGCCCATCTCACTGGCCGTCTGACCGCCCCACAGCAGCATGAAGTTCCGGTGCGTCCAGATCGGCTTCGGCCGCCGCTGCGGAGGTGTTCCTTGCGGCGCGATCACATCACTCACGGGGGCTCCACTCGAATTCGTCGCCTGCTGTTCCGTCTTGGCCTCAGTATGCGGCCCTTCCGGCGCCCTTCGATGTCTAATGCCGGGGAACTGCCTGCCGACTGCTGGAGTGATTGCCGAACTGTGGTGTCGCCCTCGCCTATGGTCGAAAAATGAATCGTGGAGAGGGAGGGAAATGAGTCTCTCGGATATGAAAAAGGTATTGAGGGAATGCCCGGGTGTTGCCGCGGCCGCCGCACTCGAATACCCGGACCCGGACGGCGGGCACCGGATCGTCGGATATATGGTGCCCGACACGAATGGCCCCGACGTCACCGACGCCGAGCTTCTGCGGCGCACCGCAGCCGCACTCCCCGGTGACGCGGAGCCGCCGGTGTTCGTCCGGCTGCCGGCGCTGCCGCTGACCGCCGACGCCGACATTGACCTGGCCGCCGTGCCCGCCCCGCCGTCCCGCAGGGAGACCCTGCGAGCACTGTTCGCCGAGGTTCTGAACCGCCCGACGGTGGCGGACGATGACAGCTTCTTCGACATGGGCGGTCAGTCGCTGCTCGCCATCCGGCTGTGGGGTCGTATCAGGAGCACCTTCGGCCGTGCCGTCGAGATGTCCGACATCTTCGATCACCCCACGGTGGAAGGTCTGCAGGCTCGTATTCACCGGGCCCCGGCCGTCCCGGCCCGCCCGAAGCTCGCCCGTCGCCCGTAGTCATCCCGCTCGCTGGAATTGGAGTATCGGTACCCATGGTCGCGCTTTCTTTCGCTCAGCAGCGTTTGTGGTTTTTGAATGGTGTGGAGTCCACCGGGGGTGCGTATAACGCGCCGCTGGTGCTGCGTCTTTCGGGGCGGGTGGATGTGGGTGCGCTGGAGTGTGCGCTGGTTGATGTGGTGGGGCGGCACGAGAGTCTGCGGACAGTGTTCCCGGAGGTGAGCGGGGTACCGGTGCAGCGGGTTTTGGGTATGGGGGAGTTTCGTTTCGATTGGGAGGTGAGGGAGTGCGGGCCGGACGATGTCGGTGGACTGGTGGGTGAGGTGGCGGGCCGGTGTTTCGATCTCTCGCGTGAGATTCCGGTTCGGGCGCGGTTGCTGGTGACGGGTCCGGATGAGTCGGTGTTGGTGTTGGTTTTGCATCACATCGCCTCCGATGGTTGGTCGTTGGCCCCGTTGTTGCGGGATGTAGGTGCGGCGTACGGGGCGCGAGTGGCGGGGAATGCTCCGCAGTGGGCAGAGTTGGCGGTTCAGTATGCGGACTATGCCGTCTGGCAGCGGGAGTTGCTGGGCGAGGCGTCGGACCCGGAGAGCCTGGCGGGCCAGCAGCTGGCGTTCTGGTCACGGGTGCTGCGGGATGCGCCGGAGGAATTGAGTCTCCCGACGGACCGGGTACGGTCGGCGGTTGCCGATTTCCGTGGGGGCTGTGTGGAGTTGGAGATACCTGCGGGGGTTCATGCGGGGCTGCTGGAGGTGGCCCGGGCGTCCGGGGCGACGTTGTTCATGGTGCTGCAGTCGGCGGTCGCAGTTCTTCTCTCACGGCTGGGGGCGGGCTCGGACATTCCGTTGGGGACCGTCGTCGCTGGTCGTACGGATGATGCTCTGGACGAGCTGGTCGGGTTCTTCGTGAACACGCTGGTGCTGCGCACCGACGTGTCGGGTGAGCCTTCGTTCCGTGAGGTGGTCGCGCGCGTGCGGGAGACGGACGTGGCCGCATTCGCCCACCAGGACCTGCCCTTCGAGCGTCTTGTGGAACACCTCAACCCCACCCGGTCGCTGTCCCGCCACCCCCTCTTCCAAGTCATGGTGCTCCTCCAGAACAACGCCCGTGCCCACTTGGACCTGCCCGATGTCGAGGCCCGCCAGGAGAAGGTCGTCACCGGCGTCGCGAAGAACGACCTCATGTTCGCCTTCCACGAGCACACAGACTCCGACGGCACACCCGCCGGGCTAGCCCTCGAAGTCGAGTACCTTGTCAGCCTCTTCAACCACGCAAGCGTCGACCTGCTCGCACAGCGTCTGGTCCGCCTGCTGGCGGCCGTAGCCACGGAGCCGGGCGCCTCCGTGGGCACCATCGACCTGCTCTCCCCAGCCGAACGCCACGAGCTGCTGAACGAACTGAGTGGCGCCTCCGCCGGACAGCCCGCCGCCCGCTGCGTTCACCACGCCTTCGAGCGGCAAGCCGCTGACACCCCTCACCGCACCGCTCTGGTCTTCGGGGACCGCACTGTCAGCTACGCGGAGCTCAACGAGCGGGCCAACCGCCTCGCCCGCCACCTACGCGACCGAGGGGTGCGCCGCGGCGACGTCGTCGGTGTCCACGTCGAACGCAGCGTGGACATGGTCGTGGCCCTGCTCTCCGTCACCAAGGCAGGCGCCGCTTACACCATGCTCGACGTCGACCACCCCACCGCGCGGCTCGACGGCATCCTCGCGCAGGCCGATGCCGCCTGCGTGCTCACCACGGCCGGCGGAAGTCTCACCCACACCGGAACCGAGATCATCCTTGATGAGGCTGCCCCGGCCGTCGCCACCCTCCTGGCTACCAACCTCGACCTGCCCTCGGACCCTGAGGACACGCTGTGCGTGATGTTCACCTCGGGCTCCACCGGGGCACCCAAGGGCGTCACCGCTCCGCACCGTGCGCTCACCACCACCGTCCTAGAACAGCACTTCGCCGAGTTCGACGACGAACAGGTGTGGCTGCAGTGCGCTCCCGTGTCCTGGGACGCCTTCAACACGGAAGTGTTCTACCCCCTGCTGACCGGCTCCGTTTGTGTGCTCCACCCGGGGCAGAAGCCCGACCCCGCCACGGTGTCCGCCCTCGTCGCCGAACACGGAGTCACCGTGCTGGAGATTTCCTCCAGTCTCTTCAACCATCTCGTCGACGAGTTCCCCGAGGTCGTCGCTGCAGTCCGTCGCTGCATGCCCGGCGGGGAGGCCGCCTCACCGCGACACGCCGCCGCCGCCCTGCGCATGCCCGGCGCCCCCGCCCTCACCAACGGTTACGGGCCAGTGGAGAGCATGGGCTTCACCACCGTGCACGAGATCACCCCGACCGACGCCGAGAGCGCGTCCATCCCGATTGGCGTTCCGCTGGCGGGCAAGCGTGCCTACGTCCTCGACGAACGACTGCGCCTGCTGCCCCGTGGGTCGGTCGGCGAGTTGTACCTGGCAGGTACCGGCCTGGCGCACGGCTACAGCGGCCGCCCTGCACTGACCGCAGAGCGTTTCGTCGCATGCCCGTTCGGGGAACCGGGCGACCGAATGTACCGTACCGGCGATCTGGTGCGCTGGAATGCCCGCGGCGCCCTCGAATTCGTCGGCCGAGCCGACGACCAGGTCAAACTGCGGGGCTTCCGTGTCGAGCCCGGTGAGGTGGAGGCAGTCCTCACGCGTAGGCCGGATGTGGCCCGCGCGGTTGTCATGGTGCGCGAGGACCACCCCGGTGGGGGGCGTCTGGTCGCCTACATCACCCCCGCGAAGGACACGTCCCCGCCAGTCCCCGCCGAGGTGCGCGCGGACCTCGCCACCACTCTCCCGGACCACATGGTCCCGGCCGCCTGCGTCGTGATCGACACCGTGCCGCTCACGGCCAACGGCAAACTCGACTGGCGCGCCCTGCCTGCCCCCGTCTACGCCTCCGCAGGCGGCCGCGCCCCCCGCGACGCCCGCGAGGAGGTTCTGTGCTCGCTCTTCGCCGAGGTGCTGGGCGTGCCCATGGTCACCGTCGACGACGACTTCTTCGCACTAGGCGGGCACTCCCTGCTCGCTACCCGCCTGGTCAGCCGCATCCGGACCGTCATGGGGGCCGAGGTCGGACTGGCCGACCTGTTCGACGCGCCCAGTGTCGCCCAGCTCTCCCTCTGCCTCGTGGCCGCCGGCCGAGCCCGCACGCCGCTACGGGCCCTCAGCCGCCCCAAGAACGTTCCGCTTTCTTTCGCTCAGCAGCGTTTGTGGTTTTTGAATGGTGTGGAGTCCACCGGGGGTGCGTATAACGCGCCGCTGGTGCTGCGTCTTTCGGGGCGGGTGGATGTGGGTGCGCTGGAGTGTGCGCTGGTTGATGTGGTGGGGCGGCACGAGAGTCTGCGGACAGTGTTCCCGGAGGTGAGCGGGGTACCGGTGCAGCGGGTTTTGGGTATGGGGGAGTTTCGTTTCGATTGGGAGGTGAGGGAGTGCGGGCCGGACGATGTCGGTGGACTGGTGGGTGAGGTGGCGGGCCGGTGTTTCGATCTCTCGCGTGAGATTCCGGTTCGGGCGCGGTTGCTGGTGACGGGTCCGGATGAGTCGGTGTTGGTGTTGGTTTTGCATCACATCGCCTCCGATGGTTGGTCGTTGGCCCCGTTGTTGCGGGATGTAGGTGCGGCGTACGGGGCGCGAGTGGCGGGGAATGCTCCGCAGTGGGCAGAGTTGGCGGTTCAGTATGCGGACTATGCCGTCTGGCAGCGGGAGTTGCTGGGCGAGGCGTCGGACCCGGAGAGCCTGGCGGGCCAGCAGCTGGCGTTCTGGTCACGGGTGCTGCGGGATGCGCCGGAGGAATTGAGTCTCCCGACGGACCGGGTACGGTCGGCGGTTGCCGATTTCCGTGGGGGCTGTGTGGAGTTGGAGATACCTGCGGGGGTTCATGCGGGGCTGCTGGAGGTGGCCCGGGCGTCCGGGGCGACGTTGTTCATGGTGCTGCAGTCGGCGGTCGCAGTTCTTCTCTCACGGCTGGGGGCGGGCTCGGACATTCCGTTGGGGACCGTCGTCGCTGGTCGTACGGATGATGCTCTGGACGAGCTGGTCGGGTTCTTCGTGAACACGCTGGTGCTGCGCACCGACGTGTCGGGTGAGCCTTCGTTCCGTGAGGTGGTCGCGCGCGTGCGGGAGACGGACGTGGCCGCATTCGCCCACCAGGACCTGCCCTTCGAGCGTCTTGTGGAACACCTCAACCCCACCCGGTCGCTGTCCCGCCACCCCCTCTTCCAAGTCATGGTGGAACTGCACAACAACGAGGCCAACCGCAACCCCGAAGGTCTGGAGTGGACTTTCGAGCCCTACGAGACCGGTACCGCCAAGGTCGACCTGGACTTCGAGTTCGTCCCGGTCGGCGAGCCCGGTGCGGAGGCCGGACTGACGGCGCAACTCGTCTACGCCAGCGACCTCTTTGATCACGACACCGTGGAGCGCATCGGCGGATGGTTGACGTGCCTCCTGTCGGCAGCCGCGGCCTCGCCCGACACGCCTGTCAGCCGGCTGCCGCTCCTCACCGACGACGAACACCGCCGGCTCGCCGCCGGGGACCACAGGCCCCAACCCGCCGACCTCGACCTTGGCGTCGTCGAGCGGATCAGGAGGCACGCCACCGCCGACCCGCTGGCGACAGCGGTCGTCGAGAACGGCCGGTCCACCGACTACCGGACGCTCGTCGGCCGGGCCAGCAGGCTCGCACGCACCCTCACCGCGCACGGGGCAGGGCATGGCGACACCCTTGCAGTCCTGGCGGACCGAGGAGCCGGAGTGGTGAGCGCCGTCCTGGCCAGCCTCACCAGCGGCAGCGTCTACCTGCCGCTGGACGCCCACGCCCCACTGGCGCGCAGCAGCGCCCTACTGGCAGACACCCGCGCCCGCCACCTGCTGGCCGATGCCTCCCACGAGCAGGCTGCTCGGCAGCTGGCCGCCGCCTGTCCGCATGCCGTGCAGGTCCTGGTGATGGACGAGGAGGCGGACGACCCGCACGACCTTGTGCCGGTCGCCGGGGGACCAGACGACCGCGCCTACGTTATCTTCACCTCCGGTTCGACCGGCCGCCCCAAGGGCGCCCTCGTCAACCGGCGTGGCATGCTGAACAATCTGTTCTGCGAAGCCGAGGCGCTCGGCGTGACCGGCGCCGACACCGTGGCCTCCACCGCGCCCCTGGTCTTCGACATCTCCATCTGGCAGATGTTCGTCCCACTAGTCTTCGGCGGTACCGTGCGCGCCGTGCCCGACGCCGTGGCCAAGGACCCCCGTGCGCTGTTCCGGCTGATCCGGGACGAACAGGTCACGGTGCTGCAGATCGTGCCCAGCCTGCTGCAGGCCGCACTCGATGATTGGGACGCGGGCGGCGACGTCCCTCGCGACCTGCCGCTACGCCGCCTCGCGGTCACCGGGGAGGCCCTGCCGGCCGCGCTGTGCGAGCGGTGGCTCGCCCGGTTCCCCGGCATTCCCCTGGTGAACTGCTACGGGCCCACTGAGTGCTCCGACGACGTCACCCATGCTCTGATAGGGCCGGACACCCTGCCGACCACCTCACGCACACCGATCGGCCGGGCCGTGCGGGGCAGCAGGCTCTACGTCCTCGACGACCACCTGCAGTCGGCGCCCTCCGGAATTCCCGGCGAACTGTACGTCGGCGGCCTGGTCGTCGGCGACGGCTATCTGGGTGACCCGGGGCGTACTGCCAGCACGTTCGTCGCTGACCCGTTCACCGCCGAGCCGGGATGCCGCATGTACCGCACCGGCGACGTGGTCAGACACCGGCGTGACGGGATGCTGGAGTTCCTCGGCCGCCGCGACCACCAGGTCAAGATCCGTGGGCAGCGCATCGAACCGGGCGAAGTCGAGCACACGCTGCGTAACCTAGACGGAGTCCGCGACGCCGTGGTCACCGCTGTGACGGGGCCCGGTCGCCACAAAGTGCTGGTGGCCCACTACGTCGGCGGTGCCGACCCCGCGGCGGTGCGGGCACAGCTGGCGGAGGTCCTCACCGAGGCCATGGTGCCGGCCGTACTGATCCCACTGGACGCCTTCCCGCTCAGCGCAAACGGGAAGCTGGACCGCAAGGCACTGCCGGCTCCCGACTTCACCGTCAAGCCGGTCGGACGGCTCCCGCGCACCGAGCGTGAGAAAGCCCTGTGCGCCCTGTTCGAAGAGGTCCTCGGGGCGAGCGGCGTCGGAATCGACGATAATTTCTTCGAGTTGGGCGGCCACTCCCTGCTCACAATCCGTCTGGTCCGTGGCGTGCGGCAGCGACTCGGCGTGGATCTGCCGCTCGCGGCAGTCTTCGAACGGCGCACCGTCGCAGGACTGTGTGCCGCGCTGGATCGGGTGGCCGAGGAGCCGGAGCCGGAGCCGGACGGGACCGATGTCCTGGCGGACGACGCCCGGCTGGATGCGGCGGTCGTGACCACCGACAGCAAGCCATACGAACCTGCGCCGCCCCGGCACGTGCTGCTCACAGGCGCCACCGGTTTCCTGGGCTCGTTCCTATTGCGGGGCCTGCTGGATCGCAGCGACGACATCCATGTGTCGTGCCTGGTGCGGGCAGACGACGAAGCCGGAGCCCGGCAGCGGCTGTGCGACGCTCTGGCCGGCTACGGCCTGCGGTTCGACGACCTCGGCGAGCGCGTCACGGCGCTGCCCGGTGACCTGGAACGGCCGTTGCTGGGGCTGACCCCGCAGACGTTCGACGTGCTGGCCGAGCAGGTCGACGCCGTCGTCCACAACGGCGCGCGGGTTAACCTGATGGATCCGTACGAGCGGCTGAAGGCCGCCAATGTCGGTGGTACCCACGAGGTGTACCGGCTTGCCGCCCGACGCCGGGTGGTGCCCGTGCATTACGTGTCGACCATCTCCACCCTGGTGCCGCAGCCCGGTGGGCCGGACGTTCTGCCGGAGGACTGGCAGACCCCTGCGTCGGAGCTCGGCAACAGCGGCTATGTGCGCACCAAGTGGGTGGCGGAGCAGATGGCGCAGGAGGCGCTGCGCAGGGGTATCCCGACGTCCGTCTATCGACCGGGACGGATCGCTGGCCACTCCCGTACCGGTGCGGTCGGCCCGCAGGACGCCTTCTGGCACTACGTGCGGGCATGCATCGAACTGGGGGCGGCGCCGGACGCGGCCACGGGTGCCTGGTCCGGCCTGGAGGAGAACCTGGTACCGGTCGACCACGTGGTCGACGCGCTGCTGCACCTGGCCTTCCGCGGGGAATCGGACGGCAGGGCGTTCAGCCTGCTCAACCCGCGCACCACTCACATTCACGCGGTCCTGGACCGTGCTCGGGCCCTTGGGTACCGGGTGCGGCCGGTGCCGTACCCGCAGTGGACGGCCTTGCTCCACGAGCGAGCCGCGGACACTCTGCCGGGCGCCGACAGTTCCGTGCCGGCGGTGGCAGTGCTCAACAGCGGGATGAGCGAGTCCGCCGGGTCGGTCGGCCCCGAGTTCTCCCGGGAGCAAACCGAGCGCCGCCTGGCCGGTTCCGGCATCGTCTGCCCGCCGGTGGACGCGGACCTCCTGGACCGCTATTTCCGTCACTTTGTTGACAGCGGTTTCCTGCCCCCCATCGGCTGAACGCGCTGTGAACCGCAGCGGGTGGTGGGCGGCGCCCGCACCCCTTAGCGACATCGCGGCGTACGCCGCACACGAATGGAGGCCGAATGATCTACGACCGGGCCTGTGACGTCCTGGCCAGTGACCAGTTCCTGGAGCTGCCGGGATACCAGCCGACGTTCACCACCTACCTCAAACTGGAGGGCCTGAATCCAGCTGGGTCGATCAAGGTCAAGCCCGCACGGGAGATGATCCGCAACGCCGAAGCCCAGGGCAGAATCGGCCCGGGCAGCAGGATCATCGAATCCACGTCGGGGAACCTAGGGGTGGCCCTCGCGTCGATCTGCGCGACCCGCGGATACCACATCACCCTGGTGATCGACCCCAACACCAACGCGCGGACGGTGCGCTTCATCCGGGCCCTCGGCGCCGAAGTGGTCACCGTCACCGAACGCGACAGCATCGGTGGCTACCTCAACACACGGATCGACTACATCAGGAAGCGCACGGCCGCCGACCCGCGGCTGTTGTGGCTCAACCAGTACGCGAACCCGGGCAACGCCGACGCCCACCGCAAGTACACCGTGCGGGAGATCGTCGACGGATTCGGGTTTCCCGACTGGCTGTTCGTCGGCACCGGCACGTCGGGCACTCTGATGGGCTGTGTGCGGGGGCTGCGCGAGCTGGGCGCACCCACCACGGTGGTCGCAGTCGACGCGGCCGGGTCGGTGACCTTCGGCTTCCCGCCGGGGCAGCGCCGCATCCCAGGGATCGGCGCTAGCCGTCGTCCCGAACTCTGCGTCGACGACGGCTCGTTCCTCAAGTCGCTGGTCACCGAACCCGACACTATCCGCACCTGCCGCAGGGTCGCCCGCGAGTACGGGCTGCTGCTCGGCGGTTCGTCGGGCAGCGTGCTTTCCGCGGTGTCCGCGATGCGCCACACGATCGCGCCGGGCAGCCGGGTCCTCGCGATCTCACCCGACATGGGAGACGCGTACCTCGACACGATCTACAACGACCAATGGGTCGCCGAACGTTACGACGCATCGGTCCTGACGGCCGGTCCGGACCTCGACGGGGCCGAATACCTCCCTACTCTCCTGGACGGAACATGCCTGATTTCTCGACCCTGAGCGGCAAGGACATCACCGCACTGCTGGCGGGCCATGAGAAGGACGTCGTGGAGTGCGTGCGCGACGCCTACCTGACCCACGAGTCCGGCGAAAGCGTAAACCCAGACAGCTACTTCCTGCGTTTTCCCGATAAACCGGACTCACGGATCATCGCGTTGCCCGCCTACCTCGGCGGCCACGCGGACATCGCCGGTATCAAGTGGATATCCAGCTTCCCCGGCAACGTCCGCTCCGGCCTCCCCCGGGCCTCGGCCGTGCTGGTGCTTAACGACTACACCACCGGCTACCCCTTTGCGCTGATGGAGGCGGCCGGAATCAGCGCCGCACGCACCGCCGCCTCCGCCGCCCTGGCCACCACCGTTCTGGCCCCAAGCCCCCCGGCGTCCGTCGGCTTCCTCGGCGGAGGAGTCATCGCCCGCACCGTCGCCCGATACCTGCACGCCACGGCGACGCCGCTCACCGACGTGCGCTGCCACGACATCGACGGCGCCTCGTCCTCCGCGCTGCGCGCGTGGCTGAGGGAGGATTGCGGCGCGGAGGCCCGCAGCACTGGGGCGGACGAGGCCCTCGACAGCGACCTGGTCGTCCTGGCGACTACCGCGCTCAGCCCGCACATACCGGCAGCCCGGACCTTCCGCCCGGGGCAGCTGATTCTCAATATTTCCCTGCGGGATATGGCCCCCGAGCTGCTGTTGACCGCCAACAACGTCCTCGACGACGTCGACCACTGTCTGAAAGCTGGCACCTCACCTCACCTGGCCGAACAACTTGTCGGCCACAGGGACTTCGTCACGGGGACACTCGCCCAGGTGATGCGAGGCGACGTACGGACCGACCCAGCGCGCCCCACCGTTTTCTCCCCGTTCGGCCTGGGCGTTCTTGACCTCGCCGTCGGACACCACCTCTACCGGCGGGCCGAGGCCGAGGGTCGGCTGACTCACCTGCCGGACTTCTTCGGGGAGACCCGGCGATGGTGACGGCGGGCACACCCGGCTCCCTGCGACGCCCCGGTCCTTCCGGAGAGCGGGCCCGGCTCCGCGTGCTGGTGTCCGGAACCGTCTCCGACGCCCACACCTGGAACCTCGTCTTCCTGCAACTGCTGCTGGAAGAAGCGGGCCACCGGGTTACCAACATCGGCGCCTGCGTCCCCGAGGAACTGCTGGTGGGCCAGTGCCTGCAGCACCGACCCGACCTGGTGGTCATTTCCAGCGTCAATGGCCACGGGCACCAGGACGGGACGCGTGCCGTGCGCGCCCTGCGCGCCGAGCACGCACTGCGCGGCACCGCCGTGGTAATCGGCGGGAAGCTCGGCATCAGCGCTGGCCTCAAGGACGACGCGCACGACGCCTTGCTGGCCGTCGGGTTCGACGCCGTCTTCGACGACAGCGCCGGGAGCGTGCCGGCTTTCCAGACGTTCGTGCGAGCCCTGTCGGTATGTGCACTGCCGGTGCAGGTGGCCCGGTGACCGGGCAGGCGGCGCACCGCACCGCCCTTGAGACCTCGCGGCCGGACGTGAGCCCGTCCTTCGGCGCGGCCGTCGACCGGATGCGGGCGCGAGGACGACTCGTGGTTCAGCCCCGCATGGGCGTGGGCGACGCCGCGGCCATGCGGGCCGGCCTGCTGGCGGTCAAACAGGCCGCGGCAGACACAGTCGGCACGCTGACCATCGACAGCTATACGCGGGTGGGTCGGCACGACGCGGCCCGCGCTGCCCTCGACCGGGGCCAGGACCTCAACGGATACCCGTTGCTGACACACCCAGGCGCCACCACTCGCGCCGTGCTGGACGGGGTGTGGGACGAGTCATTCCCCGTCCAGGTGCGCCACGGCTCCGCGTCCCCCCTCGGCATCGTTCGGTCGGCGATCGACCTGGGTCTGGTCGCCACCGAGGGCGGACCGGTCTCCTACTGCCTGCCCTACAGCCGGCGGCCGCTACGCGACTCGGTCCGCGACTGGGCTCGCTGCTGCCGCCTCCTCGCACAGACCCGGGCTACAGGCGCAGATCCGCACCTGGAGACCTTCGGCGGCTGCATGCTTGGACAACTGTGCCCGCCGAGCCTGCTGGTGGCCATCAGCGTGCTGGAGGCAATGTTCTTCCACCAGCACGGCCTGCGCAGCATCTCGCTCAGCTACGCCCAGCAGACCAGTCCGGGGCAGGACGCCGAGGCGGTGGCCGCGCTGAGGCGTCTGGCGACGCAATTGCTCCCCGACACCGACTGGCACATCGTCCTGTACACCTACATGGGCCTATTCCCCCGCACCCGGGAGGGCGCGACCGAACTGCTCGCGCACAGTGCCCGGCTAGCGGTGCGCACCGGGGCCGCCCGGCTCATCGTCAAGACGACCGCCGAGGCCCACCGCATCCCCAGTGTTGCGGAGAACGTGACGGCGCTGGAGGTTGCGAGCGAGGCGGCGGCCCGGGAACGGGCCGCCGGCCGGCCCGCCGCGGTCCAGGAGACCGGTGTGCTGGAGGAGGCCCGCGCCCTCGTCGAGGCCGTTCTGGAACTACACGCGGACATCGGGACGGCGCTGGAGCGGGCTTTTGCCCGCGGCTACCTTGACGTCCCCTACTGCCTGCATCCCGACAACGCCGGGCGGGCCCGCGGATTCGTAGACGGAGACGGCCGGCTGCAGTGGGCCGACCTCGGCGCGCTGCCGCTGCCGCGCAGCGCTCGCCGCCCTTCGGTCGACCGGCCCTCCGCCTCCCAGCTGCTCGCGTCCCTGTCATACATGGCCGCGCGGTTCGACGCCCCTGTTCTCAGCCCAGCAGCCCACACCGCTCGCACCTCGGACCCATTGGAGCTCACCAGATGACCGTACTGACCGAACCCATCGTCGTCCCGCCGTCCGGGCTGCCGCCCGCCGACCCGCGCGAGCACCTGACCTCGCCCCGTACCCGCGCGGTGCTGCGCATCCAGAACGGCATGCTGACCGCTGCCCGTGCCCACCTGGCCGGGCGGGGTTTCACCGAACTACTGCCACCGGTCATCGGACCGGTCACCGACCCCGGTGCGCGTGGCTCGAAGCAAGTCGACGTTGACTTCTACGGGCACCGCTTCAAGCTGATGTCTTCCGCCATCCTCTACAAGCAGGCATCGCTGCTCGCCTTTGACCGATTCTTCTACGTTGCCCCCAACGTGCGGCTCGAACCGCCCGCGACCTCCTCCACCAGCCGCCACCTGGTGGAGTTCCACCAGATCGACGTCGAGGTCGCCGGGGCCGACCGGCAGGAGATCCTGCGAGTCATCGAGGACCTGGTCAAGCACGTGATCCAGCACGTGCTCGATACTTTCCCCGCCGAACTGGCGTTGGTGGGTCGGGATACCACTGCCCTGGTCGCCGCGCTGCGCGGCGCGTTCGGTCACACCACCCACCGGCGGGCCGGTGAGCGCCTGCGCGACCTCGGACACGACCAGAGCGCCGATGCCGAGATCGACTGGGAGGCCGAGGCCCGGCTGTCCCGCGACCACGAGCAGCCGTTCTTCGTCACCGGCTATCCCAAGGGTTCCCGCGGCTTCTACGACAAGGAGGACCCGCAACAGCCAGGTGCACTGCGCAGCTTCGACCTGCTGGCCCCTGAGGGCTACGGGGAGCTGTGTAGTGGCAGCGAGCGGGAGAACGATTACGCCACCGTCGTCTCCCGCATGCGGGAGACCGGCGAGAACCCAGCGAAGTACGCCTGGTACCTGAGCCTCATGCGGCAGGGCCTGCCGGCCAGCGCTGGATTCGGCCTCGGCCTGGAGCGCTTCACTCGATATCTCGCCGGTCTGGACGAGGTGTGGCAGGCATCCGCCTTCCCGAAGCTGCCGGGGGTGGTCTCGCCGTGAGCACGGCTCTGCGTGCCCCTGGGTTCCCCGAACGGGAGGTGCGGGAACGTGCCCGCCATGGCGCGGCCCGCGCATTCCCGCCCCGTCAGGAGTACGGACACTTCGTCTATGGGTCCGGGGTCGCACCCGAAGGCGATGCAATCGACCGCCTGCGCCTGGTGCCACCGGTGTTCATGCCCGGGCGGCTGGAGACGCTCATCGATCTCGGCCGCGAACCGCAACCGGGCGACGTCCGGCTGGCCTGCGCCATCGGAGGCTTCTCCTCACCCCTGCCCTTGTACGTCTCCGCGCTCGGGTCCACGCAGGTGTCCGCCGGGGGTCTCGCGGAAGCGCTGAGCCGGCAGGCCGGACGGCTCGGCCTGCCCATGGTGATCGGGGAGAACGTCGTCCCCTCGCACGGCTACGGCCCCTTCGATACGAACGTCGAACGATCGCTGCGGGCCCGTATCAGCGCCTACTGCACCCACTTGCCGGAGGGGAGCGGCGGCGTCGTCGTGCAGCAGAGCACCGAGGACGCCGACGCCGAGGTGTGGAACGCCGTCTACAGCGACCCTGCGGCGCGGCTGCTGCTGGACAGTGACCGGCTGGCGTTCGAACTCAAGGTGGGCCAGGGCGCCAAGCCCGGCCTGGGGGGTATGGCGCTCACCGCCCGGGACGATGCGGACCGGCAGCCCTTCACCGCCGTCCCGTTGTTCGGGGAGGCGGACGAGCAGGTGCTGCGGTGCGCGAGTGCCGGTACGTTCACCGAGGAGATCCTGCGTCAGCAGATCCGGCTGATGCGCAACAACTACCCTCGTGCCAGGGTCTGGGTGAAGCTCCACCCCGGCCGGGACGTGGGCCTGGCGGCCGCCACCGCCTGGGCGGCGGGCGCGGACGCTGTCACCGTAGACGGCGCCGAAGGCGGCTCAGGCTGGGCTCCCACCTCCTTCCTCAACCACGTCGGCCTGCCGCTCGCCGAGTGCCTGCGCCGGGTGGCTCCCGGTGACTCCTGCCTGCTTGCGTCCGGCCGGATGTGGGAGGGGAGCCGCATTGTCAAGGCCATCGCCTCGGGTGCCCGCGCCGTCGGGCTCGGGCGTGCCGCGTTCCTGGCTGCCGACGAGGACCCCGAACACGGGCTGGAGCGCCTGGTGGACTGCCTGGCACTGGAGATCAGCCTGCTGACAAGTGCTCTGGGCAAGTACCGCACCACCGAGCTCGGCCCGGAGGACTTGTGGCCGGTGCCCGAATCGTATCTGCCCGAACCGCTGCTCGCTCCCGACGCAGCCCTTGCCGCCCACCCCGACACCACCACCTGCAGGAGGCCGTAATGACCGGCAACCCGTTCGACGACGAGGGCACGTTCCTGGTGCTCATGAACCACCTCGGCCAGTACTCCTTGTGGCCCGCGGACACAACCGTACCGGCCGGATGGCGCACCGCCCACGGACCAGACACTCGCCGCGGCTGTCTGGACCACGTCGAGGAGCACTGGACCGACCTGACCCCCGGGTGCCGCTCAGCGTGACCTGTCCCGAGAGGCGAAGCCTCTTGCCCGTCCGTCTCTCCAGGGCCGCACTCGGCCGGCCACGGCACCGCACCGCCTCATCGAAGGGAACGCCACCCATGGCGGAAGAACTCATCCACCGGGCGGTCGCCCGCCACGCGGCGACCCAGCCCGACGCCACGGCGCTGGTCCACCGTGGCGGCACCGTCACCTACCGGGAGTTGGCCGACCGGACAAAACAGTGGGCGAGGGCCCTGCGGGAGGAGGGCGCCGGGCCCGGTCAGTACGTGGCGGTGTGCCTGCCACGCTCTCCTGACCTGGTAACCGCCCTCCTCGCGGTGCTCACCACGGGCGCCGCCTATGCGGCCCTGGACCCGCGCTGGCCAGCAGAGCGCACCGCGGCGGTACTGGAGCGGCTCGCCCCCGTACGGGTCGTCACACAGGACCGGCTCCCCCAGCCGTCCGCAGCCCACCCCGGAGATGACGACCCGGAGCCGTCGCAACTGCACGGGGGGTCGCCAGCCTGCGTGTTCTTCACCTCCGGCACCTCGGGCACTCCGAAGGGAGTTCTCTCGCCGCACCGCGCCACCACGCGGCTGTTCGCCCCGGGCGGGCCGCTGGCCTTCGGGCCGGGGACCGTGGTGCCGGTTGCCGCGGCCATCCCCTGGGACGCCTTCTCGCTGGAGCTGTGGGGCGCCCTGACCACGGGTGGCACCGGAATCCTGGTCGAGTCTGACTACCTGCTGCCGTCGACGCTGGAGGAGCTGACCGCTTGCCACGGGGCCAACACCGCATGGCTGACGGCCTCGTTGTTCAACCTGTTTGTGGACGACGCCCCGGAGAGCTTCATTGGCCTGGAACGCCTTTACATCGGCGGCGAGCGGCTCTCCCCTTCCCACGTCTCCCGGTTCCTGCAGGCTCACCCGGACATCGCCCTGTACAACGGGTACGGGCCGGTAGAGAGCTGTGTGTTCGCTACCGTCCACCACATTCGCGAGGAGGACTGCCTCGCCCCGGACGGCATTCCCCTCGGCAGCCCGGTGCCGGCGACCGCGGTGCACGTGCTTGACGGCGTCGTGGAGGCCGCGCCCGGCGAGGTGGGGGAGCTGTGCGTCAGTGGTGACGGACTAGCCGTCGGCTACCTGGCCGACGACTCCCTCACCGAGGCCCGTTTCCCTCGGGTGCGGCTGCGCGACGGGGAGCAGGTGCGGGTCTACCGCACAGGCGATCTGGGGTACGCCGATGAACGGGGGAGCGTGCGCTTCACCGGGCGCGCCGACCGCCAGTTCAAGGTACGCGGGCACCGTCTGGAGCCGGAGGAGATCGAGAGCTGCGCGGCGACGCTCGCGCCGGTCACGCGCAGCACCGTTGTCCCCATTCCCGGAGAACTGGGCACCTACGACGGAATCGCCCTGTTCTACACCGGTGGTGACAGCCCACGGGCGGTCGCCGACGACGGGGAATGCAGCGAGATCCGGGCGCTCCTCAGCCGCCGACTACCGGCGTATGCGGTGCCCGACGTGGTCAGCCGGGTCGACCGCTTCCCGGTTACCGGCAATGGCAAGGTGGACAGCCGAGCGCTGCTGGCTTTGCTCGACGCGGGACGTTGAAGGCCGGTCCGCCGCTGCCTGCTGCCGGACACCGGTCGGGGGCCGTGCCGGGTGTCCGGCACGGCCCCCGACCGGCAGGGGTTCACACCGTGGGCTTCACGTCCTCGCGCAGCCAGTAGTGGTTGTCCTCGCGGCCGAGCAGGCACAGGTCGATGAGGTAGCGCCGGATCGTCACGTGGTCGATCTCCGCCCCTTTGCACCACTCGCGCAGCTTGTCGTTGACGGCCTTCTCTGGGTAGGTGACACCCGGATCGAAGGAACGCTCGACGAAGTACCGCAGCAGTACCTCCCGGCGGCGGAACTGGGCTGGCAGGCGGACCAACCGGCCGTCGCGTACGAAAGTACGCAGCAGTGCCTCCGTCCGCTCGTCACCGGAACCGTACTCCTCGGAGGAGCGCTCGGGCCGGGCCGCACGGGCGATCTCCTTGAACTCTTCGTGCCGGGACCGCAGCCCGTCACTCGTCTCCTCGACTAGGCCGCCGTCGGTCAGACGCCGCAGTGCCGCCGCCGCCTCCTTCGGGGAGGCGCCAGCGGTCTCGACGATCTCGGGCAGAGTGGCCGCACCCAGGGCGACGGCCGAGAACACACGCAACCGCATGGGCTCGGCTAGAAGGCCGATCACAGACTCTGGTGTCATAGCGCTGTCTTCCATGTCTCTCACGAATTCATCCGGACAGGCCCGTCCTGCGGGCGGTCTACGGCGGTCTCCCAGGGGGCCGCGGCCGCCAGACGCACCCTGTTGCACAGGTCACCGACACCGGTGACGCGGGCCTCCACCCGGTCTCCGTCGCGGATGACTCCCGCGCCCGGCGTCCCGGTGGCGATGACGCTACCCGCCTCCAGAGACATGCCCCCTGAGAAGTACCCGACGATCCAATAGGGGTCGCGCATCATCGCAGACACCTCGTTGGTGGCGATGACCTCGTCGTTGACGACGGTCGAGATCCGCACGGACGACAGGTCCGCCACCTCGTCCGGTGTCACAATCCACGGACCGAGGCTGCAGAACGTATCGAACGCCTTGGCCCAGGGGATGTAGCGCGGGTTGACGCGGATGGCGTCCTCGGCCGTCATGTCGAGGACCGTGGTGAAGCCGAAGATGACCGAAGGTGCGTCGACGGGGTCCACGTTCTTGCAGGTGGTCCCGATCACCACACCCAGTTCCGCTTCGGCAGTGACCCGCTGCGACTGGGCCGGCAGTAGGATGTCGTCACCGTGCCCGATCACCGTGGAGCTCGGCCTGAGGTAAGAGCCGGGCGCGCCGGTGGGCTGCCGGACATCTAGGTCACCGGCGTGCCCCGCGTAGTTCAGACCCACGCCCCACAGCTTAGGCGGAACACGCAGGACCGGGCCAAGGACCGCTTCTTCGGTGTGGACCGAGGTCGCCAACACCTTCGGATCGGCCAGTGCCTCCTCCAGGGCGGTCCGCTGCCCCTTGACGACGACATCCAGCAGCGTCGGGCCGTAGGCGGTGCCGCAGACCTCGTTGACGCGGCTCAGCAGGACCAGCCCCTGCCTGGTCGCGATTCCCACGTCGTCCCCGTCCGCGGAACGTACTGTGCACAGCCGCACGATGCTCTCTCCTTCATTGTCTGGTCCGGTACGGCCCGTCCGGCCGTCGGTGGTGGTGGATCGTCAGTAGTGGGACAGTTCCATGCCGTTGACCCCGCGGGTGCCGTCGTCGAAGCGCAGGTCGAAGGTGAGCGCCGAGCGGACCGTCTCGATGGTGCGCACCACGGCATCGTGGCTGTCACACACCCCCGATACCGCGTCGAGGAACGAGGTCATGGTGCCGCCGGGCAGTTCGTCGCCGGGGTGGGCGAAGGGGCGGTAGGTGGTGACCCCGGGAAGCGCTCGGACCGCTTCGGCACCGTGGACGGCCTCCAGTCGGCATGACCGCAGCGGAGCCAGGTTGTTGTACTGGAAGTGCACCCGACCACCGAAGGAGAACGGCGCCAGGGCCACAGGTTCACCGAGGGCCGCGAGAGCGCCGATGCGCACGAGGTCCAGGTCGCAGGACTCACGCGACATCATGTTCACGAATCCAGAGAGTCTGCCGTTGAGTTCGATGATACGAGGTCCGTCGGGGGTCAGCTTCACCTCAGTGTGGGCGAATCCGCGCTCGGCGCCGATGGCCTCCAGAGCACGGGTGACCAGGTCGGCGACCTCACGCTCCTCATCCTGCGGCAGCGGGCTGGGCCAGATCCGGCCCGTGCTGCGGAACGGCGGCATGACCGGCGTCTTCCCGGTCACCGCCAGGTGGGTGATGCCGGTGGGCAGGCACAGGCTCTCCACGGACACGAAGTCACCGAAGGGCGCACAGGGGCGGCCCTCCAGATACTCCTCGACGACGAATGGGACCCATTCACCCTCGGCCTCCAGGGCGGCCAGCCGTGTATGCGCGGCGGCTGCCTCTTCCTTGTCGCGCAGCGCGTGCACCTGGCGGCTGAGCGCCCCGGCGACGGGCTTGACCACAGCGGGCAGGCCGACCGCCGCCAGCGCAGCATCCCAGTCGCTGAGGGTTTCCAGCGGGTGAGCGATGGTCTTCTCCACGCCCTTCTCCCACAATGTGCGGCGCTGCAGGGCCTTGTCGGTGAACAAACGTGCTGTGTGAGGGGAGTTTCCGGGCAGGCCCAGAGCGGCGGCGAATTCGGCGGCCTGCCGGACCAGGTGCTCACAGAAGTTCAGCACCGCGTCAGGTGATATCTCCCGCAGCAGACGTACGTCGGCGGCGGTGTCCCCGGTGAGGGTGCGCACGTCGCCGAGCATCTCCATGACGGGCCGCAGTTGCGCCACGTGCGCGGAGTCCCGGGGCACGAGGAAGACCACGTCGCCGAGGTCGGCGAGGCCGCCACCAATCTCGCCGGCCGGGACCGCGCCGAGGTCGTAGAGCACGGCGAACACCGGACGCTGTCGGGTCATCGGGCGGCCTCCGAGATGGTCCGCAGGTACTCGGCCGCAGGACTGACGGGGTGGGCGACCAGGCTGGTAAGGGCCTGACGCAGCAGGTCCGCGTACCGCCGGACGGCCTCCGACGGGACCAGCGAGGCGTCGTGGGAGACACGGATTTGCCCCTCCTCGCCGGTGATGTCGACGTTGACGCAGAACGGGAAGCTCAGCTTGCCCTTCACCCACCGGCCTCGTCCGCGGGCGGAGTCCGCCCGGTCGAGTTCCTCGTAGGCGCGGAAGTCCATGAAGTTGAAGGAGACGTCGAAGGCAGGACGTCCGAGTTGTTCCACCAGCAGGGCCTGTGGGTAGGCCGCGTGTTGGGCGCCCTCCTGCTCGGCCGCGGCGGCGGCTCTGGCGAGGCCGGTCCAGGTGTCGTCGACGGTGGTGAAGCGTACCGGCAGGGTGTTGAGGAAAAGGCCGACGGCCAGATCCGCGCCTGCGGTCTCGGGGCGGGTGGGGAAGACTACTCCGGTCACGATGTCCCGCTCCCGTCCGGACCAGGTACCCAGTGCACGGGCATGGGCAGCCAGCGCGATGGCCTTGACGGAGACACTGAGTATCCGGGCAGTCGAGCGCATCGCTGTCACCAGCGCTGACCCCAGCGCCAGGACGTGCCTCCCTTCCACGTTGGCGACCGTGCCGGGCCTGGGGCCATCGAATAGCGGGACGGCGTCCTCGACCTGTGCAAGCCAGTGGGCGGCGGCACCGGAGGACGAGGCGGCCACGTATTCGTTGATGAGGAAGTCCCGCTGGGGCTGTCGGGAGACCGCGGGTAGACGGGCCTCCCGGCCGGCCGAGGCCGCCCAGTACAGGACCATCAGGTCGACGGTCAGACGACTGAGGCTCCATCCGTCGAGGACGGCGTGGTGGCAGGCGAGGACCACATGGAAGGAATCCGGCTCAGTCACCACGTGGCAGCGCAACAGCGGGGCAATCATCCAGTCGAACGGGAGGCCCGCCCGGTTCTCGCACCAGTCGTCGACCAGTTCCCGTGCCTGGACAGGTGTCCGGGCACGGTCGACGGTCACTGTGATGTCGGCCTCCTCCCATATCAGTTGTGCCGGGGCGGAGAAGTTCCCGAGGTCGAAGGAGGTGCGCAGAGCGGCGTACCTGCGGCCTAGGGCGGCGACCGCACCTCGGAAGACGTCCTCGTCGAACGGGGCGCAGACCTCCCAGCCTTCCAGCGTGTGGTAAAGCCGCGGGTCGCCGCTGGTCTGGCACAGGTAGAGCATTCCGGTCTGCAACGCGGACGCAGGCAGCAACTCCTGCACACCCTCCGGCACCAGGGCGAGATCCTGCGCGGTCAACGGCGGTAGGGCGGCGGCGAGGTCCGCCTCGGCAGTGGCGGTCGGCACCGCCCGCAGACTAGAAGACCCGAGAATGGCTCGCGGCGTCTGGTGGACCATCAGGTCCCTGAGCGTCAGGGGGATCCCCCGCGCGCGAGCCGCCCCGACCACCTTCACCGCGGTCAGCGAGTCCCCGCCGAGTGCGTAGAAGCCGCTGTCGAGATCGATGTCAGGGACGGCCAGCGCCTCGCGGAGCACTGCCAGGAGAGTGTCGGTCAGGTCGGCCGGGGAGGCCGCCAGCGTGTCCATGCCTGCCGAGTCCTTTCGACGGTCGAGGTGAGGCGAAGAAGGCGGCCGGTGGCCGTACGGGGCGGTCATGCTGCGCAGGCGAGATCGCTCGCGGCCCGCATGACGAGTTCCTCCGTCGGGTTGACCCGGTTGATGTCGGCGACTGCCTCCATCAGCTCGAACACGTCGATGTCCATGGACTCGGCGCACCGTGTGATCAGCGGGAAGAAGCTCGAGTGCGTCTGGGTCAGAGCACCCACCAGTTGGTAGATGCGATCGTCGTGCAGCCGGGCCAGGGGGCGCACCCTGGTCTCGCTCAGCTGGCCGAGGGCCCGGTAGTCATAGCAGCCTGACCCGCGGCTGTGCAGGATCGCCGCGAAGACCTCGGTGTTGGCGTTGCCGGCACCGCGACCGATGCCGTCCAGAGTGGTGTCAACGAAATGCGCGCCCCCTTCCATCGCGGCGTTGGCGTTGGCATTGGCCAGGCCGAGGTTGTCGTGGCCGTGAAAGCCCAATGGCACGTCAACGGTTCCTGTGACGCGACGGAACAGGGTCTCGACTTCCGTCGGCAGGAAGCCGCCGACGGAGTCCACGAGATAGACACCGCAGGCTCCGAAGTCCGCACACTGCGCGACGGCGGCAGCCACTCCGTCGGTGTCCAGCACGTTGGTCTTCATCAGGTTGGCGAACGCGATGAGACCGAGTTCGCGGGCCAGTTCGATGAACTCCTGTGCCGGAGCCACGTCCGTGATGTCGACGCCGACCCGCACGAACTGCATGCCCGCGGCAGCGGCCTGCCGCAGATGCTCGGTACGGGCGATGCCCGGGATACAGAACATCCCCCACCAGGCTTCGCGAAGGGTGGACGCAGCGATCTCGAAGCAGCTCTCGTCGGACACCAGCGCCGGCTTGTTGAGCGCGGTGCCGGCATTCAGACCGAGCCCATGTCCCAGTTCGACATATTGGACGCCCGATTTCTCCAGCCCGGACAGCACATTCGTGATGACCTCCTCACTGAATTGGAAGTCCACGGAGTAGCTGCCGTCGCGAAGGGTGCAGTCGAGAATCTCGACGGGGGTACGGAACGGTAGTTCAGGGATGCCGCGCTGAAAGGTGGTCATGGCTTCCTCGCAAATCCTAGGTTGCGTCTGGTGATTGGCATGATCATGGCGCTCGGGAGCGGCCGACTTGGTCGGATGCAGACGTGCTGGGACGGTCGCGTCGACTCTCATCAAGAGCCGTCGGATGTCTCAAGCCGCCTGGATGTCGAGAATTGGAGGTGGCTGCCGCCGCGAGACGCGCGGGATCGGGGTACTCCCGGCGAGTCGGCGCACGACGTTCAGCACGCAGAACTTGGGCTGCCCGGGAGCGCCGGGCACCTGTCGGATCAGGCCGCGGAGCAGCAGGGCGTGCAGGTCGTGAACGCTCGGCGGCCGGGCGTCCAGCGGTGCCGACACCTCGTCCGTAGTCCACGGCCGCGGCAGAGCGGCGACCGTCTCCAGCAGCGGCAACAGCCGCGCCGGCAGGTCACGGACCGCGTCCCTTAGCGCCGCCGACAGGCAGGAATCGTCACCGGCGGGCGCGGAGGCGGGCGGGTCAACGAGTGCGAGCGGATCCTCCCGCGCGACGCGCAGCAACTGTTCGGGCGAGTACAGCAGCAGCCAGGAAGCAGCCGCCTCCAGCGCTCCCGGCAGTCCGTCCAGCGTGTAGCAGATCTCTGCCAATGTCTGCACGAGATCGTCGTCCGGCGCCAGGTCGGGACGCATGTGGCTGGCGTGAAGGAGCATGAGGCCGAGTGCCGACTCGTCTTTCGGGTCGGTCACCGGCAGCGGGGCCAGTGGGAAGAGTCGGCTGCCGGGCACGGCGCTCGGAGACCGAGCGGTGACCAGCACCACCAGCCGCGGGCAGGAGCGCAGCAGGCCGAGCAGGGCCGGTGCGGTGGCCGCCGAGTCCTCATGTCCGTCCAACACGAGGAGGGTGGGCCGGTCCCGGATGACGGAGACCAGTTCCTCGTGGCTTCCATCGTCCGGACCCGGACCCGGACCCGGACCCGGACCCGGACCCGGTCGCTGGGCCAAGGCGGAGCGCACCCAGCGCACGAGGGTGGCCTGCGGCCTGGTTGGCCTCGGCACCACGACCCGGGCGGCGCTGGTGGCCGACAGCCGGTCGTCGGCCACCCACAGTACGGGGGTGCGGTCCCGGTCGTGGATGACGGCCGCTGCCTCCTGCACGAGCCGAGACTTACCGACGCCCGGTACCCCGACAACGGTCAGCAGCCGTTCCTTCTCGGTGCCCAGCAGAGTCAGCAGGGTGTGCAGTTCACTGCGGCGGCCGGCCAGCGGGTGCAGGGCGGTCGGCGGCGGAGCGACGTCCGCACCGTACACGTTGCCGAGCAAGGACTCCCCGGCGACACCGTCGACGGCCAGTTCGAGTGTCGCGCGCTGCGTGCTGTCCAGACGCATGGCATCGGCGAGCAGCGCCAAGGTCTCCTTACGGGGGCGGGTCACACGTTCCTGCTCAAGGTCGCGGATGGCCCGCACACTGACCGTGGACAGGCCAGCAAGCTGCTCCTGGGTGAGCCGGGCCCTCCTGCGAGCGTTCCGCAGCATCGCTCCGAGCCCCGGCGTCCAGACGTCGGTGTTCATCGGTCTCTCCGTTTCCTGGGTCCATCCCGCCACTGACTCCGTTCCCAGGGCGCCCCCTCCCGGAGTGATCCGGTGGATCCCCGGGCATCCGCGGCGCCCGGATCACGGCTCGATGGCCGTCGGGCCTTTGTCCTCCGCGACCACGTGGAGTCCCGCAGGTTTGTCGCCCTGGTGTTGTCCCTCGATCGCACCGACGCCGATGACGAGCAGAGCGCTGAAGATCCCAATCAGTCCAGTCAGCTTGTGCCGCATGTCCCGCCCCAATCCTTTGTGTCGCCCCGGAAGTCTTCGGGACAGCACGCATCGTGCCGGGGGGCGTTCCTAAACCATTCCTGGTGCAATACCTGACTGGGATGAGCCCCTGCCACATACCCAATGACCTGCGAAAACGTGGAGGAGGATGGTCGCCCACGGGTGTGTGCCACCGCCAGGCGGGACCGTCATTCCCCTCATGCCGACGTTGGCCGGGGGGAGCCTCCTCACCCGCGCCGGCTGCGCCGACCGCGTACAGGCCGTCTGCTCGCACGCGACCCGGGACTGCTCACCGACCGTTAAACGAGCTGGCGGGACCGTCCTGCGGCAGGCCCGCCTCCTCGGCGCCGTCGACCGCGCCCGCCTTGGGTGGGCAGACGCGGCTCAGCCAGGCTTGCCCCAGCCGACCCTCCTCACCCGCGGGCCGCGTCGTTGACGCACCCGCCCGGCTTCGGGAAGCGGCGTCTGAGCGCGGCGGGGGTCTTCAGGGAGTCGCCGGAGGTCTGCCCGTACACCGCGCCGGACACGGCGAGTTTGGCCTGGACATGGTCGCCTGAACTCGGGGTCGCAGGAGTTGCCGCCAACACGCGCGGCTCCATCTGGTCGGCGTCGGCCCACGACCTGCGTTCTGCCTGGTCACAGAGCCGTGAAAATGGAACGACGACCGGGGCCGCCACTCCTGCTGGAGGAGTACTGGTAAAGACTCACGTCCGCGCTGGCCGCGTGGCCCTGATCAGCGCCTTCGTACCATTTGCTGCTGCTGCTGCTGCTGCTGCTGCTGCGGGGGTGGGGCGACTGTCGCTGTCTGCACGGGTTCGTTGGGGCGCTGTGCCGTGCTGCGGGCTTGGGCCACGCGGGCGTGTGCGCTGGGTGCCGGCCATGCGCTGAGGCGTTGGATGCGCCAGGTCAGAACTCGTGCGGGGTGTCGTGCGTCGTCCAGGGCACGCTGGTCGGCTGCTTGTTGGAGGAGCTGATGCGGGTCGTGCCCCGCCTCCTCGGCCGCAGCCAGTGTGGCTGCGAGGGCGTCGAAGGCCGGGTCCTGCAGCACCTGTGCTGCGTGATCGGACACGGCTTGCCGGATATGGCGGATGTGCCGGTCGACGTTGTGTTGGGGCGGTCGGTGCTGGGCGAGTGCTGCCAGGGGCGCGGCTGCCGCTTGGTCGTATGCGGCTTGGAGGTGTATGAGGCTTTGGTGGGCGGCGGCTACCTGCTGGTCGTGATGGCGGAGCTGGTGCCAGCGGGCGGCGGCGATGACAACGAGGACGGCTGCGTCGAGGAACATGGCCAGCACCGCGCCGTTGGAGGGGGCGGGCTCGCGGACCATAGCCCGCACGGCGCCGCGCAGGGCGCGGGCATGCTGGTATTCGGCCTGGATGCGGGATCGAGTGGCTCGCTCGAACGCCTCTGCCGCTTGCCGGAGGTGGGGGCGGAGAGCCTGGGGTGCGAGGAGGGGGAGCGTGTCGAGGGCTTCGCCGAAGGCGGCCAGGTGCGCCTGGGCTGCCGCCTCGTCACTGTCGTCAAGGCGATGGGGGGTCCGTTCCACGGCAGCGGTGGCCTGGTGCCACGGATTCGCCCTGCGACGGACAGCCGGGCCCCCGGGCTGGGGATCGGTGGTGGCTTCGAGGCGCTTCCGGATTTTTGGCAGGGACAGGTCGGGGGAGAGGGCGGAGCCGGAGTACCAGATGGGCTCCTTCTGGCCGTTGGTGTCGCCTTGGAGGGCGACGGTGTAGCCGCGGACGTCCCCTGAAGGGAAGTGCTTGACGTCGACGAGGATGCCGTTGGTTTGCTCCAGCAGGCGGAAGAACTCCTCGGTGCTGGTGGAGGCGGCCACGGCGATACGCACCGTGGTGCGCAGGGTCTCGCGGGCGGTGCTGGCGTGGCCGGTGCGGCGGGCTTTTTCCTGTTCGGCGCGGGTGGGGCGTTTGGCGGCTGTGCGGTCCCCGCGCACGACGGCGAAGAGGCCGTATTCCTTCTCGATGGCGGCGAGTTCGCGGTCGGCGGTGAGGTAGTCGTTCCAGTACCGGGCGGTACGCAGATCGGCCCGGACCTTGGTGGCGGCGATGTGGATGTGGTCGGTCGCATGCCGGACGGCAACCCAGCGGCAGCCGTCCGGGTCGCCAGCGGGTGCGATACCGGTGGCGGCCACGACGCGGCGGGCGATGTCGGCCCACTCCTCATCGGCGAGGTGGCGGTCGCTCTCGGCCGCGCGGATCGAGCAGTGCCACACGTGCTTCTCAGGTGCACGGTCGAGCCGCCCGGCCTGCTTGACGTGCAGATCGAGGTCGGCGACGAGGAGCTTCTTGGTGGCGGCGAAGTCCTCGGCGCGGCCGGGGTCGGGGGCAAAGCCGTCCCAAGAGGCCACCAGGTGGGGGGCGGCGTGGTCGATGGCCTTCTTCGTATCGAACAGGTAGCGGATCAGGCCCGCGGTGCTTACGCCGCTGCTGATCTTCGCGATCATCGGCCCGCCCTCTTGCCAACGGCCCGGTTCGCGGCTTCTGAGATGTGGCCAATCGCTGTGCCGACCGAAGCCAGGGTGCGGTCGGTCTGGGCCAGCAGGGCGTTGTCCCCAGGGTGTGGATGGTCTCCGGAGTTGAGCCTCTTGGCGATCTGGTTGACGTTGCGGCCGATGGCGGCGACCTGCTGGCGCAGTGCGTTGAGCTCGTCGATGTAGTCGTCGAGCTCGGTGCGCTGGCCGGAGAGGGTGAAGTCACCGTGGACGTGAGCCAGGGCAACGATGGCGACGTAGTGGGCGCCACTGACGTTCAGAGACCTGGCCTTGGCGAGGATTTCGGCCTTTTCTTCGACGCTGTAGCGGGCGTCGACGCGCTTCTTGCGCTGGCCGTTGGGGTCTGGCTTGCGGCGACGAGCGACGCGGTGCAGGGCAGCTTCGTCGGCGGCACGCGACAACGGCATCGCAGTGGTGGTGTCAGCGTCGGCGGGCTGTTCCTCCTCGGGCGCCCCCTGGTGCCCGTCCGCCTCCGCCACCCCCGGGGCGGAGGCTCCCTCGCGGGGTCGGCCTGCGGACGGTCCAGCGGGATACCTTGCTCCTCCTGTGGCGGGCATCGTCTCTCCGGCATCACTAGTGAGGCTGGGGGCTGTGCGGTCTGGGACGTGCATGTGTTCTCCGTGGCGGGTGGCGTGGACGTGGTGTGAGGCGGCACTGGCCGGTGCGGGCTGCCTCAGTGGGGGTGGCTGGCGCGAGCGGTCTTCAGCTCGGCCTTGACGGTGCGGACGGCTTGGCCGGCGCGGTCGCTGGCGATGCTGTAGCTGTCGGCGCGTACGGTCTCTTCGAGCAGATCGCGGGAGAGGCGCCCGGTTTCCTGGTGGATGCGGCGGGCGTAGCCGATGAGGGCGTCCAACGATGCATCGGGCTTACGGCCCGGTCGCTTCGAATTCGTGTCCGCAGCACTGCCCGGCTCTATGACGGTTCCGTCGCCCGCAATCTGCTCCGGCACGGTGAAGGGCTCCGACGGCTCAGGGCGCGGGCCGGTGCGGCCGTCAGGTTCCGGGCGGGCGGATTGCGGGCGAGCCGCCCGGTGCGCGACCTCGCTGCCCGCATCCGACGCTCGCTTCGTGCCTTTCGCCTTCGTCCGTTTCGAAGGCGAGGCGGGCGGGCGGTTCTGCCCGGAGCTGCTGGCGGTATAGGAGGCCGGGGTGTGCCAGCGCGGGGGCAGGGGGATGGAGGCGAGGCCGAGGGCCTGTTTGCGGGTGGCGATCTTGCGCAGCAGCAGATCGTCCTGGAGAGGATCGCTGTCGATGTCGGCCCGCTCCATGGCCTCGTGCAGACGCTTCGACAGGCGCCGCGCTCGTCGCTTGCCGCGCTTCTTGTCGGGTATGGCCTCGGCTCGCAGGATCAGGGTGACGGCATCGCTTAGGGCGCGTTCGCGGATGATCCGGGCGGCGTCCGCGTCCTGGTCGGCGATGCTCAACCGGGCCAGGAGGTGTTCGCGGGCTTGTCGGGCGAGGACGGCGGCCAGGCTGCGGGAGGCGGCGTCCGGAGTGTGGTGACGCAGTTCGATGCCCATGGCCAGGTGCCACAGCATCGCGGCCATGACCGGGCCGATCAGCGCCCGGACGGTGCCGCCGACCGGCCCGAATTCGGCGTATGGGGGGATGAGCTGTACTGCGGTGATCACCCAGACCAGGACGCCGGGCAGGCCCGGTGCCCGCGCGGGCCCGTTGAGGTTCTGCCGTGCCATCAGGGCGGTGGAGAACAGCGCCAGTTCGGCGATGGCGAACATGAAGGTGCGTTCGACGGAGCTGGTCATGGCGAGGTAGTCGCCGGCGAATCGCCAGCTGGTGTCTGCGCTGTAGGCGGTGCAGCCGACCGCGGCCACGGCGGCGACCTGCACAGCGGTGGTTGCGCGCCACTGGTTGGCGCCGGTCGGCTGCCGGCGCTGCTGGCGGATCATCCATGCGGCGAACAGGGCGAGGAGCACGATGACTGCGAGCAGCACTGCCGTCAGTGCGGGGGAGGCGGCCCAAGGCGGCAGAAGCGGCGTGGCGGTGCCGTCAGCGGTGAAGTGCGGGGTGTCGGCAGGGGGCATACGGGGGGCCTTTCTGTGCAGGGAGTGGTGGAGGGAAAGGGTGTTCACGCAGGGGCGTTCACGCGGGCCCCCTTCTAAAGAGGGGCCCGCGCGTGAACGGTGGGGCGCGTGTACGGCGTGGACGCTTCCGTGATCGTTTGACCTGCGGTTTCGCGCTGCGCGTGTGCGCTGTGAGCGGTCCGTGGTGGTGTGCGCAGGCGAGGGTGGCGTGAACGGTCGCGTGAACGCTCCGCGCGGGTGGCGTGGGGGTTCAGCCGACGGAGGTGAGGTGGCGGGCGGAGGCGTAGAAACGGGTCTGCTGCCCGCCACCTGCTCCTCCGGCGATACCGTCGGCCCTGGTCGCCAGGCCCTTGTCGACGAGGCGGGCCAGGTGGCGTCGGGCTTTCTCCACGTCGGCGCGTTCGGGATCGCCGCCGCCGATCAGGACGGTCGCCAGGTCGCGGGCGGTCATCCCGCCTGGTGCGTTGCGCAGGAGGACGGCGGGGTCCTTGGTCGGGTCGACTGTGGTGGTGCCGCGCACGTGGTCGTGGGTGACGTCGAGCGGGCCGATCTCGCCGGTGGGGGTCTTGAGGTGGTGCAGGGTGACGGCTGGGTCGCCGGCCTTGCCGGTGACGAACAGGACGCTGCCTGCGCCGGAGACGTACCAGGTGGAGCCGTAGACCTGGTCCAGGGTGGGGCGTTGGCCGCGTGGGGTGTCGGCGGTGGCCTTGCGCTGGTGGTGCAGCTCCAGGATCTCCACGCCGCCTCGCAGGGCCCGGTTGCGGGCGTTGTGGAAGGCGACGGCGAGGCCGTCGTCGACCATGGTGCTGACCGAGTCCTTGAGGCTGTCGATCACGATGGTGTCGGCCTGGTGGGCTGCGGCGAGGTCGGCGAGGAGGTCGGGCTCCTTGTCCAGGGTGGCGGGCAGGGGCCCCTCCCAGACCACGAGCCGCTCGCGCAGGATCGTTTCGTCGGTGGAGAAGACGCGGCGTTTCATGGCCTTGGCGATCTGCTTGGGCCGGTCCATGGCCAGGTAGAGCACGCGCCTGCTGGGGGCGACGGGCATCTCCAGGACGGTCTCCTGCAGGCCCAGGCGGGCGAAGATCACCTGGTGGGCCAGGGTGGTCTTTCCGACGCCCGGAGCGCCGACGATCATCAGGCTCTCGCCGGAGGCCCAGGCCGTCTTCTCGCGGGTTCCCCACAGGGGTTCGGTATCCGCGCCGGTCTCCTGGACGAAGGTCCACCCGTCCTTTGCGAAGCGGTTCAGGCGCCCTTGGCCCGAGGCGAGCGCCCGCTCGCGCTCGGCGCGCACTTCCGCTTCGATCTCGCTGCGTATCGCCTCGGGATCGGCACCCGGTTCCTGGGCGCGCTGGAGGGTGCGCACCGCGGAGGCGTGCAGGCGTCGGAGGTCGGCCTTCTCGCGGATGATCGCCGCGTGGTGTTCCGCGTTGCCGGTGCCGTAGAGCACGTTGGCGAGCTGGTGCAGGTAGACAGGGCCGCCGACGCGCTGGAGGTCGCCCTGCTGCTGGAGCAGCTCGGTGAGGACGATCGGGTCGGTCGGTTTGTCCTCGCGGCGCTGGGTCAGCAGCGCGCGCCAGATGGTCTCGTGCGCGGGCCGGTAGAAGGCGTCGTCGCCCAGCACGGGCCGGACCGTGTCGATGATGGCTCCGTCGTGCATGCAGGCGCCGAGGACCGCGCATTCGGCGTTGAACGGGGCGTGCGGGGTATCGGGTGGCTCGGCGGCTGCGGCGGGGGATGGCGAGTACGGGGGCAGGGGCGTACCCTGATTCACGAAGCTCCTCTCCTGCGGGCCATATGGGACGGCAATCCCGGCCAGTCAGGTTGATCGCTAGGGATGGCGGTTGCAGAGGTTTGCGCTTTGAACCCCTCGGTGCACACCGAGGGGTTTTTTGTATGCGGGGCTCCGGGTCGGTGTCGGGGTGGACTACAAGTATGCCACATGATCTGCAAAAGGCAATGCCATTCTGCAATGCGCAGAGCGTGAGGCGGTGACTTCGTTCTGTGCGATTGGCAGTACCCTTCTGCGTTTCGCAGATTCCATGCTATGGTTTTAGCTCGACTGCAAACCGCAGGAGAGCCCTGCGACAGGAAGAAGGGGCGGATGGCGGACGACGAGACTCCCGAGGGAATCCTGCTCAGCGGCGAGGAGAACGCCGCTGTACGCATCAAGCTGGAACGCGACAAGCGCGGATGGAGCACGACCACGCTGTCGGAACGCCTGAACGAGGCAGGCTTCGACATGAACCCGTCCGCGGTGTGGCGCATCGAGAACCGCAAGCGCCGCATCAACCTCGACGAGGCCATCGGGTTCGCCGAGGTCTTCGGCGTCGGCCTCCGGAACTTCGCCGGCCCCCCGCAGCTCGCAGCGAAGGGCCGGGCCATGGAACTCATCGACAACGTCGTCGCAGCCCAGCAAGAAACCATGCGCGCCCAGCACGCCTTCGCCCGCGCTCGCGACACCTTCGACGCCTACATCGCAGAGCACCCCGACATCAGCGAAGAGGCGGAGGCGATGGTCTCCAACGCCATCCACGAAAGCGTCACGCAGATGAACGCGCAGATGTTCGGACCCCCGCCCGGCGCGTCAGCCGACGCCGATCACCCCGACGCCGCCCCTGACGCATAGCTCGTCTTATCGCCCGGCCTGGGACCGCAAACCCCCAGGCACGGGATACGCACCGCACCCATCCCAGATCAACCGGCCAGGCCGGGGTTGCCGCCCCGTTCGCCGGTCCGGACCAGGAGCCCCCACTTGCGCCATACGGCGATAACACATGCCATCACCTCAAGCCCCCGGTCGGCACGGGAGGTGACCACCCCCGACATCCTCCTCACCGTGGATCAGGCCGCCGAACGCCTCGGCACCGGCGTCCGCTTCATCCGCCGCCTCATCTCTGAGCGCCGCATCCGCTACGTCAAGCTCGGCAAGCCCGTTCGTATCCCCGAGAGCGCCATCGCCGCGTACATAGCCGAGCGAACGGTTCCCACGTTGCGCGAAGTCCGTTCCGACTTCAGGCGGGCTGCCTGATGGCGGCCCGCAAGCCGCAGCGGCGGCGCGAGTTCGGCACCACCCGACAGCTTCCCTCGGGCCGTTGGCAGGCACGGTATTGGGCTCCGGATGGCAGCCGTCGAACCGCCCCGGAGACCTTCGCGACGAAGACCGACGCGCAGGACTGGCTGACCCTCACCAAGGCCGACATCCAGCGCAATCACTGGGTCGACCCCAACGTGGGCGCGGTCAACTTCGAGTCGTACGCCGTGAAATGGATCGACGAACGCGGACTCTCCGCTACCACGGACGAGCTGTACCGTCGCCTGTTGCGACTGCACGTCCTGCCCGCCTTCGGCGGCCTGGACCTGGACGAGATCACCGCGCCGGCGGTGCGGACCTGGCGGACGGAACGCCTGTCGGCCACGGGTGCCACCACGGTCGCCAAGTCCTACCGGCTACTCAAGGCCATCATGGGGACAGCAACTGATGATGAACTGATCCGCCGGAACCCCTGCAGGATCAAGGGCGCGGGCACCGAGCAGGCCAAGGAACGCTCGACGGCGACCGTCGCCCAGGTCGATGCGCTCGCCGAGGCGATGGGACCGCGCTGGCGGCTGATGGTCTACTTCGGCGCCTACGGGCCGATGCGCCCGGAGGAGTTGGCGGCTCTGCGCCGGGGCTCCGTCTCGCTGGCCCCGCTCGCAGTGAAGATCACCGAAGCCGCACCTGAGCTGACCACGGGCCGCCGGGCCGAGGGAGACACCAAGTCGGCGGCTGGCGTGAGGGTCGTCCACCTCCCTGAGTTCCTGTACGCCGAGGTCAAGCACCACCTCGACTGGTTCGCGGAGAAGGAGCCCGCCGGGCTCCTGTTTGTAGGGGAGAAGGGAGCACCGTTCCGGCGCTCGACCTTTGGCCGCAAGTGGGCAAAGGCCCGCACGAAGGTCGGTCTGCCGGAGGGCTTCCGCTTCTACGACCTGCGCCACACAGGGCACACCTTGTCAACGCAGTCCGGAGCCACCCTGAAGGACACGATGGTTCGCGCGGGGCAGTCCTCGGAGAAGGCCGCCATGATCTACCAGCACTCCGACGACGAACGTCAGCAGGAGGTGGCCGACGGCATCGACGTCAGGGTGCGTGAGCAGCGGCGGCGTGCGGACGAGGAGAAGGCCACCCGCGACGCGTAGTGGATCCCTCGAAGGCGGGTCGGGTAGGTGCCCGACCCGCCTTCTGCGGTGCCGGCCCGACTGGCTTGCTAGGCGTACCTGCGCTATAGCGTGAAGCCGCACCAAGTTCATCGATAGTGACCGGCAAGGTCACTTGCCGAGAATGGACTTCAGCACGGCCACGTATTCGGGGCCGGTATTGAACGGTCCATATGCGGGCGGATCGGCAGGGCTGGTGAGCGCGTCCAGTGGCCGGACGGCAACGCCGTAGTCGGGCCGGTGTTTGTACTGGATCGACATCCGGTCGCGATGCACCGTCCTGACCCGGTGCGGTGCTGCCCGATGGCGCCCGTTGGACCACCGCTGGACGTAGTCGCCGAGGAAGAGGAACAGCGCGCCGGGAACGGTGGGAACCTGCAGCCACTGCCCATCCGCGTCACGGACCTCCAGGCCCGGTTCGTCCTGGTCCAGGATGGTCAGTACGGACAGGTCGATGTGCGGCGACATCGCATAGCCCGCGGTGGCGCCGGTGTCGGTGAGGTGGCTCGCGCCGTAGTGGTTGAGGCCCAACCGGTGCAGCGGACCGCCCGCCAGGTAGGGGGTGAACGAGTCCTCCTCCAGCCCGAGGTCCAGGGCACACGCGGCGAGGATTCCGTCGCCCAGCCGGGTCAAGTGGCCGAAGAGTTCCAGGGACTTCGGGAACGGCGCGTGGTAGAAGTCCACGGACGCGGGCGGGGGAAGTTCGTCGGTGGTGTTGCCGACCCGGTACTGCTCGCACGCCTCCGTGCCGCTGTGGGTGCGGCTCCGCTCCCTTCCGAGCCCGCGGTACCCCAAGAACTGGGACTGCTCGGTGGCGTCGTACCGGCTCTTCTCCGTCGGGGACAGCTGATAGAACCGCCGTGTTTCCTCATAGACGTCCTTGATCAACTCGGCGCGAACGCCGTGGTTGTGAACGAAGAGGAACCCCTGGAGCCGGAAGCGACCGCCGAGACCAGCAGCGACTGCCGCCCGGTCCTTCGAAGTCCAGCCGGCCGCATGCCCCGGCAACTGCATGTGCGATATCACCCATGTCCTCCTGTGCGCTCGCCGATCGGAACGTGCCGAGCCCGGCTCCCCGACCACCGGAAGACCTTTGAAGTATGTTCGGAGCCAGAAACCCCGAACCGCCCTGCCATCCTGGAGGGCACCGCAGCGTTCCTACAACCCCGCAGGATCGGCTTCCGGCCAGCCCAGCGGCGCTGGCACCTCAACCTGTGCGCCAAGGGGCAGCCGCGGCGTCGCGGTGCCGAGGATCCGGCTTGGGGCTGGCCCCAGCCGCTTCTGTTCCAGTGCCGTGTGGGGCCGGGCATCGACAGACAGAGCGTGGGGGAGGCGGCCAGCCATCCCGGCCGCCCACCGTCTCGCTTTGGCCGCCGAACCTCCGAGGCATGACCGGCCGGACGAGTCTCAGTCGGCCGACGCTGGGATTTGCAGATGGAACGGAACGACCGCACTGGTGTTGAGTGATGCAGGTCACGAAAAGTGCGTATCGATATATGAGACGTGTCGCCGTCGAGTCGCCCGAGGGGTCCGATGGAACGCCATTGGCCAGTGCATTTCCCGCAGTTGGGGCACGCTGAGGGCACGACGCCCCTTGAGTGGTCTAGACAACAAAGAAGCCCCAGGCCGCTGACCTGGGGCTATGTAATGGAGCGAGTGACGGGAATCGAACCCGCGCTCTGAGCTTGGGAAGCTCATGTTCTACCATTAAACTACACTCGCGCAGCGATCTTCCCGGAGGGAATCGCATCGCGCTTACTCTACCTCATGACCAGCCGCACCCGGTGCCGCGTCCCGGAGCTGTGAGCCGTGCCGGCTCCCGCCGTCTCCCCGGGTGTTTCCGGCTTGCCCCATGTGTTGCCCCCACCCCCCGCCCCGCCCTTCCCGGTTACGCCGTGTTGGGGGGTGGGTGGCCGTCCGTACAGTCGTCCGGTTTGGGTGGTTTCGGGCTTGCTTTCGGGTGGGGATCCCGCTGCCCGGTGCGGAAGTTGGGGCGTACCGTGGCCAATCGGAGTGCCGGTTGGAGCGGTGTCCTGTACATCCCCTAATGTGGTGTTTTCTCTCGTCCGCGCTTGATGGGGAAGGGACTTGATGGATCCGATGGAGCGCACCGTCGTCCGCTGTGCCGAAGGGCACGTGTTCAGTACTGCCTCGTTCCCGTTGCAGCAGCTCGGGACCGACCGGATCGGGCCCGGGCGGCTCATTCGGTGTCCGCGCTGTGCGCGGTTGCGGCATGCCGTGCCGGTGGGGCTGGAGCAGCAGTAGCAGCAGGATCGGCAGCAGGGGCAGAGGCAGGAGCCGGCCCGCTGCGGGAGTAGTAGCGACAAGATCAGCTGGGGCGGGAGGAGTGGCCCCGGTCGCCGTTTCGGGCGGGTGCGTCGTCCGTGGTGCGGGGTGTGCGGGTCGGCCGATTGGGGCGGGGCCGCACGGTCCCCGTATCCTCGGGGCGTGCTTCTCTCAGACAAGGACATCCGGGCCGAGATCGACGCCGGGCGCGTGCGCATCGATCCGTACGACGAATACATGGTGCAGCCCTCCAGCATCGACGTGCGGCTCGACCGCTACTTCCGGGTGTTCGAGAACCACAGGTATCCGCACATCGACCCTGCGGTCGAGCAGGCGGATCTGACGCGCAAGGTCGAGCCGGACGGGGACGAGGCGTTCATCCTGCACCCCGGTGAGTTCGTGCTCGCCTCCACCTACGAGGTCGTCACGCTGCCCGACGATCTCGCGTCCCGTCTCGAAGGCAAGTCCAGCCTCGGGCGGCTCGGGCTCGTCACGCACTCGACCGCCGGGTTCATCGACCCGGGTTTCTCGGGGCATGTCACGCTCGAACTGTCGAACGTCGCGACGCTTCCCATGAAGCTCTGGCCCGGGATGAAGATCGGGCAGCTCTGCATGTTCCGGCTCACCTCGCCGGCCGAGCACCCGTACGGCAGTGAGCGGTACGGGTCGCGCTACCAGGGGCAGCGCGGGCCGACCGCCTCGCGGTCCTTCCTCAATTTCCATCGGACCCAGGTGTGATATCCAGCCATGAGTGACGTACGCGAGAACCTGACATACGACGGCTTCGGGAACGCGGTGCGCGAGCTCGCGCAGACCATCGCCGACGACGGCTATGAGCCGGACATCGTGCTCAGCATCGCGCGCGGCGGCGTATTCGTGGCCGGCGCGCTCGCCTATGCCCTGGACTGTAAGAACATTCATCTGGTGAACGTCGAGTTCTACACCGGTGTAGGGACCACGTTGGAGATGCCGGTCATGCTGGCGCCCGTGCCCAACGCAATCGATTTCTCGGCCAAAAAGGTGCTCATCACCGATGATGTCGCCGACACCGGGAAGACCCTCAAACTGGTCCACGACTTCTGTGTCGGCGCCGTCGCCGAGGTGCGCAGTGCCGTGATCTACGAGAAGTCGCACTCGCTGGTGAAATGCGAGTACGTGTGGAAGCGCACCGACGAGTGGATCAACTTCCCCTGGAGCGTCGAGCCGCCCGTCGTGCGGCGCGAGGGCCAGGTGCTGGACGCCTGATGCCGCAATCGTAAATGCGGGGGAACGGTGAAGGATTCGGGTGCTGACCGGCACTCGAATCCTCTCGGTGGGGCTCTCCGAGCCCCTCTCCGTCTCTGTTCTGTCTCCGTTCTGTACCTGTTGCTCGTTGCGCAATGGACTCGCTATTCCACCGGCGGGCCGCTCCGGGCTCCGAGTTGCGCGGGGTTTGTCCGGCTTTCTGGCTTGATGCGGCCGGGATGCCGTGCGGTTCGCGGAGGGAATACGCCCCATCGGTCCGGGAGTTCATCGGACTGTCGTCTCCGATCGCCCCGGGTGTGTAACGGGTCGGTTAGAGACGTGTGAGAGGCTTTCCGGTCGGTGGTCGCCTTAATACCGGGCTGTCCGTCTCGTGCCGATCTCGTGTAGGCCCACGAATGCGGACACACCATCAGCCACAGGAGTGCGGACTCCGTTGATTCCGCCGGATCACGGTGTGACGCATCATGGTGTTCTGCGAGAACGTGAGGGGTTGGCCATGCGGACGTCATTAGATTCGACGGGACCTGAAGCCAGGATCCCGGTCGCCATTCACGCGTCCGACCCGCTCTCGCTGGCAGGAGCTACCACTCAGCTACGCCAGCAGCCGGCCATCGAGCTGGTCGACGAGGCGAGCGGACGGCCGGGAACGGTGGCGGTCCTGCTGGCGGACGCGCTGGACGAGCCGACCCTGTCGCAGTTGCGGCGGCTGGTACGGATCGACGGCACCCGGGCGGTCCTCGTGGCCGGTCTGATCCGCGAGGCTGAACTGCTTCAGGTCATTGAGAGCGGCGTCGCGGCCATAGTCTGGCGGCACGAGGCCACCGGGCACCGGCTCCTGCAGGCAGTCATCGCTGCCTCAAGGGGCGAGGGAGACCTCCCGTCCGATCTGCTCGGACGGTTGATATCCCAGGTCGGTGCCCTTCAGCGCAAAGCCACCAGTTCACCGGGGGCCCCCGCTTCGGGGCTCTCCTCGCGTGAGCTGGAGGTGCTGCAACTGGTGGCCGAAGGCATGGACACGGCTGAGGTCGCGCGCAAGCTCTCGTACTCGGAACGCACTGTCAAGAACGTGATGCACGGCCTCACGACCCGGCTGCACCTTCGCAATCGGGCCCATGCCGTCGCTTATGCCTTCAGGGAGGGCTATATCTGACCATGTCGGGACGGGTCCCGGTTCCGGCACTCAGCCGGCCGGGTGCCCTGCCGGTCATTCCGCCGGTCCTCAAGGGCACGCCGTACTGCCCCTGAGGGCCGGCGGCGTTGTACCCGGACCGTCCCTCCCACGCCTGGGGTGTTGATGCACCCCAGGTGCAGGATGGCGGTGCGGACCCGCGACCCGGAGCGGGTGACGCCTGTGACACCGGCACCAGTGAAGGGCGCGACAGTGATCCACGAGGTGGACGAGGTCCTGAAGGGGCTGCTGTCCGGCGGCGCCCTGGCGGGGACCGGAGTCGACATCGCCTTCGAGGCGCCGACCCGCGACTGGGCGGCCCGGCGCAACTCACCGACGATCGACGCCTATCTGTACGACATCCGCGAGGACGTCAAGCGGCGTGAACGCGGCGCCATCGCGATCAAGGACGAGCGCGGCGTGGTGCTGAAGCGGCGCCAGCCGCCGCGCTGGTTCCGGCTCTCGTATCTCGTCACGGCCTGGACCAAGCAGCCCCAGGACGAGCACCGGATGCTCTCCGCCGTACTGGCCACGCTGCTGCCCCGCGAGGTGCTGCCGCCGGAGGAGCTGACCGGGGCGCTGGCCGAGCTCGGGCTCACCGTGCCCATGACGATCGCCGGGCTGCAGACCGACGCGCGGTCGTTCGCCGAGATCTGGTCCGCGCTGGGCGGCGAGCTCAAGCCGTCACTGGACCTGGTCGTGACCGCGCCCTTCCCGGCGTTCCCCGAGTACGAGGTCGGGCCGCCGGTCACCGAGGGCGCCGGGGTACGGGTCCGCGGTACGGACGGCACCCTCGACGACTCGCAGCAACGGGATCACCAGCCGCGCCACTTCGCCCGGACCAGCGCACGCCGCCGACCGGGCGTAGCAGGCGCCGCAGGCGGGGCCACGGGTACGGCCACGGGCACGGCCACCGATACGGGTACGGCCACGGGAGCGCAGGCGGAGTGACGTCGGACACCGAACTCGGCCGCGAAGCCGGACCGGAAGCCGGCGGCCGTGCAGCCGGGCTGCGTCGCGGCACCGGCACCGGCACCAGCACCGGCACCGGCACCAGCACCGGCACCGGCACCAGCACCGGCAACGGCAACGGCAACGGCACCGATGGGACGGCCGACGCGCTGATCGCCCGGCTGGGGCTGCTGCGTGAGCGGGTCGCGGAGCTGGTGGAGTCGCGCAGCGCCACCGACCCGACCGCCGCCGATCCGCTGCGCGGGCTGTATCTCTCCGACGAGGCCGTCCAGCATCTCCTCGGGTCCCGTGACAGGACCGGGGCCGTTCCCCGCGTGGGTACCGGCGTTGGTACTGATGCGAGCGGTGACGAGAGCGGAGACGGGGGCGGTGACGAGAGGGCCGGCGAGGGCAGCACCCCCGGCCCCCGCGCCTCCGGTGGCGTCGACCGGCTGCGCCGCCTCACCCGCAGGCTCGGGCTCGGCCCGCTGGACGAGGCGATCCTGCTGTTGGCCCTCGCCCCCGACCTCGACCGCACCTTCGAGCCGTTGTTCGGCTACCTCAACGACGACGTCAGCCGTCGCCGGGCGACCGTCGGGACGGCCATCGAACTGTGCGGCCTGCCCGTGCACGATGCCGGTGCCCGTGCCCGTTTCCACCCCTCCGCGCCGCTGCCCGCCCTGGGACTCATACAGGTCGAGGAGGCCGAACGCCCCTTCCTCAGCCGGTCGTTGCGGGTACCGGACCGGGTCACCGCGCATCTGCTCGGCGACGACACCCCGGACGCCGCGCTCGCCGGACAGGTCACGCTGCTGGCGCCCCGCCCCGTGGAATCCGCCCCGCCGGGCGGCCCGCTCGTCGAGCAGCTGGCCGAGCGGCTGACCGCCGGGCGGCTGACGGTGTACCTCCGCGAGCAGCGGGACGGCGACGGCCTCTCCTGCGCCACCGCCGCACTGGCCGCCGCCGGTCTGGAGGCCCTGCACTTCAACCCGGGCCAGGGCTCCTCCGGGGACACCGCTGCGGCGGATCCGGCAGCTCCGTACCCGGCCCCGGGCGAGCACGGCACACCGGAGTTCCTCTCCGATCTGCTGCGCGAGGCGCGGCTGCGTGGGTGCCCCATCGTGGTGGCACCGGTACCGGAGAGACCGGGGCCGCTGCTCCGGGCGCTGATGGCACAAGGCACTTCACAAGGCAGCACTTCACAAGGCGGCACCTCACAAGGCAGCACCTCACAAGGGGTCTCCGTGCTGGTGGCCGGCGGGCGTCCGTACGATCCTGACTGGTGCGGCCGCGACCCGCTGGTCGTCGACGCCCCCCGGCAGCGCTCCGGCGATCTCGATGTCTGGTCGGCGGCGCTCGGGCTGGCGGACGGGCCGGGCTCACTCGGCTTCGATCTGGCGCCCGTCGTCGCCCCGTACCGGCTGGGCGGCGACCGTATCCGCCGTACCGCGCGCGCCGCGCTGGACCTCGCCGCCTTCGACGGAACGGAGTTGTCCGCCGCGCATCTGCGGCTCGCCGCCCGGCAGCAGTCCGCTTCGGGGCTTGAGCAGCACGCCCGCCGGATCAGGCCCGACGTGGGCTGGGACGATCTGGTGCTGCCCGACCGGCCGCTGGCGCAGCTGCATGAGCTGGCCCTGCGGGCACGCCACCGCGACCGGGTCCTCGGCGACTGGCGGCTGAGTGCCGGCGGCGGGCGCGGGCGGGGCGCGCTGGCGCTGTTCGCGGGTGAGTCGGGGACCGGCAAGACGCTGTCCGCGGAGGTGGTCGCCGCCGAACTCGGCCTCGATCTCTACGTCGTGCAGCTCTCGTCGGTGGTCGACAAGTACATCGGTGAGACCGAGAAGAACCTGGAACGGATCTTCGCCGAGGCGGACCGTACGGACGCCGTGCTGCTCTTCGACGAGGCCGACGCCGTCTTCGGTAAGCGCTCGCAGGTGACCAGTTCGAACGACCGCTACGCGAACCTGGAGAGCGCCTATCTGCTCCAGCGCCTGGAGTCCTTCGACGGGATCGTGCTGCTCACCACCAATCTGCGGGGCAACATCGACGAGGCGTTCACCCGGCGCCTGGACCTGATCGTCGATTTCCCGTTCCCGGACGCCGCCCAGCGGCTGGCGCTGTGGCAGCACAGCCTGACGCATGTGCCGTGCGCGGACGACATCGATCCGGACCCCTGCGCCAAGGAGTTCGAGCTGGCGGGCGGTTCGATCCGCAGCGCCGTGGTCACCGCCGCGTATGCGGCCGCGGGCCGGAACTCGCCGGTCACCTCGGACGATCTGCTGGCCGGCGCGCAGCGCGAGTACCGCAAGGCCGGGCGGCTGGTCCTGGACGACGGCGGCTGGTGAAGCGGTGAACGGTGGCGGGCGGCGGGTTCTCACCAGCCGCCCGCTCTTTCGTCACCCGCCGCTCACGGTGCCGCCCGGCTCCGGACAGGACCGGACGGAACCGGATGGAACCGGGCAGGAATGGACGGGATCACGAGTCCTTGGGGATCTGGATGAAGGACCATTCGTGGGCGTCCTGGATGTCGCACTGCCCGATCATGAGCTCGTTGTCGTCGTTGGTGCCCTGCTGGTTGTCCGGGCCGTTCTGAGTCGTCTTCAGGCAGAGGTCGTTGCTCGCGTAGTTGCGGATCAAGTAGTGATCGTCGCGCTGCTTGTCGAGCCACCACAGCTGGTTGTCGGCCTTGGTGCCGTCGCAGGTGAACTCGGCGAGCCCGGTTCCGGCCGGCCTGGGGCCCATGTCCCCCAGGTCCATGCAGAGGCGGTCCTTGATGTTGCGCATCTGGAACAGGCTGTTGTTGTTCGGGCCGCCGTGCGGGTAGCGCACCTCCAGGTCCCAGATCTGGTTGTCCGCGTCCGTGGGGTTGCAGTCGTTCTCGATGACCCAGCCGTTGATCTGGCCCTTGTCCCGCCCGGGGAGTTCGGCGCAGAGCTTGGTCCCATCGTTCTTGATCAGCACGTGCTTGGCGTTCGCCGGGTCGGGCTTCTTCTTGGGCGCGCCGCCGCCGCCTCCACCGCCTCCACTGCCGCCGCCGCTGTTGCCGGCGTCCGGGTTCGGAGCTGACGGCGTGGGCGGCGGGGGCACGCTGGCCGCGGGCGTCGGGAGGCTCTGTGTGGGGGTGGGGGCGGGGATGTCGCCGGCTTGTGCGACCTTGGCGGTGGCGCGGGTGGCGACGGTGGGTTTGTGGGTGAACCAGGCCATGATGAAGACGATGGCGATGGCCATGAAGATGGCGAAGACGGTGGCGAGCCAGCGGGGGAGTACTCCGCGTTGGACGTAGGTGCCGTCGACGTCGAGGGGTTTGGTGCCGGAGCGCTGGATGGCGAGTTTGTACGGGCGGTCCTGTTTGCGGCCGAACCAGATGATCTGGCGGGGGCGGAGGGTGGCGCGTACGAAGGCGGCGCGGCCGGGTTCGATCTGGACGTTGGCCGGGAGGATCTCGTACGAGAGCTGGTCGCCGTTCTCGCTGCCGTTGATCGATGCGGTGAGCTTGGTGTTGCCGAGGTTGTCGATCGCGAGCTTGGGGCGTCCGCGGAAGCGTCCCTTGACGGTGTGGGGTACGAGTTCTGCGCGGACTTCGGAGAACGGGGTGATGGTGACGTTGCCCTCGGGGACGGTGGTCGCCTCGGGGTGTTCGGTGGGGATGACCTGGACGCCGTACGGGTTGGGTCCGGCGATGGCGTCGGGGGTGCGCGGCGGGGCGAACGTGAGGTCCACGGTGCCGGTGGTGCCGGGGAAGAGTCGGATGGTCGGTGGTTCGACGGTCACGTACGGGGCGAGGTCACCGACGGGTACGCACCGGTACTCGTCGACGACGTCGCCCGTGTTGCGCAGCCGTAGCCGCACGGTGGCCGTACTGCCGGGATCCACTGTGGTGGACGCCGGCTCCAGAGATGTCCAGATGCTCACGCGCCGGACACTAGTCAGCGTCATGACGTCGTGTCACCAGGCTGGGGGGCAGGGCGGTTGCCCCGGGCGGCCTTTCCGGCTGCCCTTCGTGTCGGTCACGGGCACCGGCCGGGGCTCCACGGGCACCGGTCGAGGCTCCCGGGGGCACCCGTGCTGGGCACGTGCCGGTGTCCGGGCGGACGTCCGCGGTCCGTACGGCCGGCCGACGGGTCACCGGGACAGCAACGGGTGACAACACGGCATCTGCCTGTAATCATCTGGCCGTTCACCCGTTGCCGCACCGTCACCGTGCGGGACCGCGCCACGGATCGGCGGCGGCCCCGCGAGCACCCGGCTGCCCATCGGGGCATTCGCCATGCCCTCGAATAGGTACCGGCGGACGTTTCGCCGCCGCTTCCGGTGTCGCAGGGTGGAGAGCAGGTCGTGTCTCGTACCCCGAGGAGAGCTGAGAATGCCGTCTTACCTGTCACCAGGTGTGTACGTGGAGGAGGTGGCCAGCGGCTCCCGTCCGATCGAGGGGGTGGGCACCTCGGTCGCCGCCTTTGTCGGTCTCGCGCCCGTTGGGCCGCTGAATGAGCCGACACTGGTGACCAACTGGACGCAGTACGTCGCGTCGTTCGGTGAGTTCACCGACGGCTATTTCCTGGCGCACTCGGTCTACGGTTTCTTCAACAACGGCGGCTCGGCCGCCTATGTGGTCCGCGTCGGTGGAGTCCCCGGTGGGGTTCCCGGCGAGGAGGAGCAGAGCCCCGCGGCCGTCACCGGCCGCCGTGCGCCGGCCGCGCTGCCGCCCGGCGAGCCGAAGCAGCTCGGCACCTTCGCGGTGTCGGCGATCGCGCCCGGCGAGAGTGGCTCCATCAGCGTCGAGGTCGCGGACTCCGAGGGGCCCGCAGACCGCTTCAAGCTGGTCGTCAAGGACGGCGAGAAGGTCGCGGAGACCTTCGACGTCTCGGCCAAGAAGGGCAACCGCAACTACGTTGTCACGCAGGTCAAGGAGCGCTCGAAGCTGATCCTCCTCCAGGAGGACGCCGCTGCCGCGCAGGTCGCGAGGCCGGAGAACCAGACGGTCGCGCTCGCCGCGCCGCCCGCCGCCCCGGCCACCCCGGCCCCGGTGGAGCAGCAGCAGCCCGAGCAGGTCCGCATCGGTGACTACCTCGGCGACTCCGCCGACCGGACCGGCTTCGGCGGTCTGGAAGCGGTCGACGAGATCTCGATGGTCGCGGTCCCCGACCTGATGGCCGCCTACCAGCGCGGCGCCATCGACCTGGAGGCCGTCAAGGCCGTCCAGCTCGGTCTGATCGCGCACTGCGAGCTGATGGGCGACCGGCTGGCCGTCATCGACCCGCCGCCCGGTCTCAACGCCCGCGAGATCCGTGTCTGGCGCCAGGACACCGCTGGTTACGACTCCAAGTACGCGGCCCTGTACTACCCGTGGATCAAGGTCTTCGACCCGGCGGGCGGCCAGACCAGGCTGATCCCGCCGAGCGGCCACGTCTCCGGCATCTGGGCCCGTAACGACTTCGAGCGCGGTGTGCACAAGGCGCCGGCCAACGAGGTCGTACGCGGCGCCGTGGACCTGGAGATGCAGATCACCCGCGGTGAGCAGGACCTGCTCAACCCGCTCGGCATCAACTGCATCCGGGCGTTCCCCGGCCGCGGTATCCGGATCTGGGGTGCGCGCACCCTCTCCTCCGACCCGGCCTGGCGCTACCTGAACGTCCGCCGGTACTTCAACTACCTGGAGGAGTCGATCCTCACAGGTACCCAGTGGGTCGTCTTCGAGCCGAACGACCAGGCTCTCTGGGCCAGGATCCGGCGGAACATCTCGGCCTTCATGGTGACCGAGTGGCGCAACGGCGCACTCTTCGGCGCTACGCCGGAGGACGCCTACTACGTGAAGTGCGACGCCGAGACCAACCCGCCGGAGTCGGTGGACCTCGGCCGTGTGATCTGTGAGATCGGTGTTTCACCGGTCAAGCCGGCCGAGTTCGTCATCTTCAGGCTGGCCCAGTTCTCCAGCGGTGGCGGAGAGCTGGAGGAGTAGCAGCGCCCGGACCCGGCGGCCAGGACCTGGCCGCCGGGTCCGGCCCGCGCACCACCGGGCGTCCGCCCGCCACGGCCATCACGGCCGGTGCGGGCGGCCCCGGTACCGGCACCACCGGCACTATCGACACCTCGGACAGCGCGAACAGAAGGAACAGCGTCCATGAGCCTCATGCCCGGCGATTCGCTCACTTCACATAATTTCGGTCTCCAGATCGACGGCGTCATGGTCGAGTACCTCCAGGAGGTCAACGGCCTGGACATGACGCAGGACGTCATCGAGTTCCAGCAGGTCTCTTCGAACGGCCAGCCCATCACCAAGAAGCTGCCCGGCGTGAAGAAGGCGGGGGAAGCCACGGTCGTCCGCGGCATGACCCAGTCCAAGTCCTTCAACGACTGGATCAACGCCTCCGTACGCGGCGACATGGGCTCGGCCCGTAAGAACGCCTCCATCATCGTGATGGACTACCAGAACAGCCCCGTGAAGCGTTACCACCTCCGCAACGCCTGGTGCAGCAAGGTCGCGGCCAGCACGGTGAAGGCCGGCGAAGCCTCGGCCCTCACCGAGACCGTCACGATCACCTACGAAGAAATGATCATGGAGTAATGCGCAGGGGAGCAGTTGCCCAGCCCGCACCGGCCGCCGCCACGGTCACCCCCGAGGCGGCGGCTCCGGTCGCGGTACCGGCCGCCGAACCACCTCCCGCACGGCGGGAGTTGCGCACCGAGTTCGCCTTCGAGCTGCCGCGCGGCTACGTGGACGAAGCGGGGAACGTGCACCGTGAAGGTGTCATGCGCCTGGCCACCGCACGGGACGAGCTGATCCCGTTGCGGGACATACGGGTGCAGGAGAACCCCGCATATCTGTCGGTCGTCCTGCTCGGCCGGGTCATCACCCGGCTGGGCAGTGTGACGCATATGCACGACGGCGTGGTGGAGAACATGTTCGCCTCCGACCTCGCCTTCCTGCAGGACTTCTACCGTCAGGTCAACGCCGAGGGCCACACCAGGGCCGGCGTGACCTGTCCGCACTGTGAGCAGCCGTTCGAGGTCGAACTCGGCGGGAGCCGCCTGGGGGAATCGTGACGTACGCGACCGAACGTGTCCACGAGGAGATCGCGTACATCGCTTACCACTTCCACTGGAGCCTGGAGGACATCCTGGACCTCGAACACCGCGACCGGCGCCAGTATGCGGAGCAGATCGCCGCGCTCGTGACCCGCGCGTCGGCAGAGCGGTAAGGGGGCGGGGGCACCGTCATGGGATTCCTCGACAGGTTCCGGGGCCGTACGGACACGGGCTCGGGCACGTCTGCGCATAACGCTCCGGCGCCCTCGGGCCCGGCGCCTGCCGCGCAGGCTTCTTCTGCGCCCACATCTTCTGCGCCCACTTCTTCTGCCCCCGCGCCGGCCGTGGTGGCGGCTTCCGGGCGTGACTGGAACGGACTGCCCGAGATCCAGCGGGCGACCGGCCGCACGGCGGGGCACGCCGTGGCTACCGCCGACTTCGCCTCCCGGCTGGCCACTTGGCAGAACCCGTCCTTCTCCGGGTCGCTCTCGCACGCCGTGCTCGACGGCGCCCCCGGCGGGCTGCTCCGTGACGCCCTGACGCCCGCAGCCGCTCCCTCCGGGGCCGGCTTCGGGCTGCCCGCGCTGTCGCTGCCGGTTGCCCCGGCCGACGACGCCGCCGACCTCGCGGACGCGGGCCCCGGCCCGTACGAGGGCTCCGGCCTGCTGCCGGGCTCGCCGGTCCAGCGGGCGGTCGCCGCCGCACGCCCGGCCGGTCCCCGCGTCGCACCCGTACAGCAGGCGGCGAGCCGCCGGGCTCCGCTGACCAAGGCGGCTCCGCCTGCGGTGCAGCGACGGGTGCTGCCCGCTTCGGCCCGTCCGGCACAGGCGGGTGAGCCTCCCGCCAGGGAGGCGGAATCTCCGGCTCCGGCCGTGTCTGAGTCTTCGCGTGCTGTGCCTTCCAGGGCTGCTGTGCCCTCTGGGTCCTCTGCGTCTGCTGTGACTCCTCGGGGTGCCGCCGCCCCCGGGCGGTCCGGGAGCGTTCCGGGAAGCGCGGCAGCGCCGGGAGCACCGGTACGGCGGTCGGCGGGCGCGCGGCCCGCGCCTGCGCAGACTCCCCCGCAGCAGGCTCCCGTACGGCAGACTCCCGTGCAGCTGTCGAAGTCGCCGTCGAAGTCGTCGTCCCGGGCTGCTGGTTCGGCTCCTGCTGCGGCGCCGGCGGGTCCTGTGGGGCCTGTGTCGTCGGCCGCGCCGTCTGTGCCGTCTGTGCCGCCGGTTGGTCCTGTCGGGCCGGTTGCCGGGGGCGCGGTGCAGCGGAGTGTGTCCACGCCCGGTGGGTCCGGGGCCAGTGGTACGGAATCGGTCAGTGGTACGGAGCCGGAGCGCGCAGCCGTGGAACGTGCCGTGACGGAGTCTCCCGCAGGCGGGAGTTCCCCTGCCGGGAACACGCCGGTGACCGGGAACCCCGCAGCCGGAAGTGCCGTGCCGGACCGGGGTGTTCAGCGGTCCATGGCTCCTGAGCGTGCGGTACGGGCGCAGAACGACCCCGCTTCCGTTCAGCGCGCGGCGACACAGGGAACCGGCCGGGCGTCCGCGCTCGGTGCGCCGGTACGGAGTAGTGCGGGGGCAGGCTCCGCAGCGCCCGAGACGCCGCAGCCGGTCCGCTCCAGCAGGCTCGGACCGCCCGCGTCGGCTCCGCAGCCGCAGCGCCCGACGCCGTCCGAAACCCCGGCCAACCGGGCTGCGGGGAGCGGTACTTCTCCGTCTGGTGGTACGGGGTCGGGCTCCACGGTGCCGTCCGGTTCATCCGGCTCGTCCGGTGAGGCTTCCCAGTCCCAGTCCGGGTCGAAGGCTCAGGCCCCGGCCGGCTCGCCGTCCCCGTCCGCCCCCGTACAGAAGCGTGCGACCGGCAGCGGGACCGGAACCGGCAGTACGGCCGCTCCCGCCTCGCCGTCCTCCTCCGCCCCCCGTCGCAGGCCGCTGCTCGGCGCGCCGATGGCCGGGCCGCCGGACGGGGCGCGGCCGGTCGCCGGAGAGGCGAAGGGGCCAACTCCGTTGCAGCGTAAGAAGGAAGGCGCTCCGGGCGGCAAGGCTGCCCCGGCGCCCGTACAGCGGTCGGCCACGTCCTCGGCTGCCCCGGCTCCGGGTCGCCAGGATGCCGGATCCGCCGGGAGCGGTATGGGGCGCTCGGACGTCACCGCAGCGTCGGCACCAGCACCGGCACCCATGTCTGCACCGGCACCGGCACCTGCATCTGCACCGACGCCCACGTCTGCACCGACGCCCGCTTCCACGCCCCCGTCCATCGCGATGCCGGTCGGGCCGACCAGTGCTGATGCATCGTCAACTTCCGGGCCTGGCAACGATGTCGGTCCCGTAGCGGCTACTCCGGCCGTGCAGCGCGCCCCCGGCGGGCCGGCTCCCGCCGCCACCGCGCCGCCGGAGCGGCGGGCCCCCCGCGCGTCCGCTCCCGCCGCACGGCCCCTGGCCCCCGCGCGCGCCGTACGGCCGTCGGCCGAGGCGTCGGGTGCCGTGCAGCGGAAGAGTGCTCCGGGTGCGGCCGCTCCGCTCCGCTCCGTCGCGCCAGAAACGCGAGTCCCGGACCTCCCGGTTCCGGGCCGCACAGCCACGGACCGCCCAGCCCCGGCCAGCACAGTTCCGGGCAGCACAGCTCCAGGCAGCACAGCTCCGGGCAGCACGGTTCCGGATCTCCCTGCCCCGGCTCTTCCCGCCCCGGCTCTCCTGGTGTCGGACGACCGGCCAATGCGCCCCATGGCAGGCAGCGCGCCGGTCATCCAGCGTTCCGCCGCGCCCGGCATGCCCGTACCGCACGCCGTTCCGGAGGCGAGCAGCGCTCCGGCGCCGGGGCCGAACCGCGCCTCCGCGCCCGGGAGTTCCGCGGCGGTGCGTCCCGTGGTCCGGCCCGCCGGTTCGGGTGAGCCGGTGGTCCAGCGTCGCGCCGTGTCCCTGCCTGGACCCGGTGGGGCCGCACTACCGGCGAGCGGTGCCGGTACGGCCGGATCGGCCGATGTGCCCGCTACGACCCCGGTGGCGCGCCCCGTTCAGCGCTCGGCCGACCTGTCGGGGCCGGTGCCTTCGGCGGCTCTTCCCGGTGGTCCGGCCGCCCAGCAGGCTGCCGCGCCCCCGGTGCCGCTGCACATTCAGCGTGCGTCGGTCCCGGGCTCCGTGGCTCCCGTGCCGCAGGGCCCGGCAGCCGTCACCGGTACTCCGGCCTCCCTCCGCCAGGATGGTGCGTCGGTGCGGGGCGACGGCCTCCCGTCCAGCGGTCTCCCGTCCAGCGGTGTCACGCAGGCCTTTTCGGCCCTGCCGGTGCAGCTCTCGGCCGCTCCACAGGGCGCACCGTCCGCACCCACGGCCCCGGTCACGCCCGCACCGCCGGCCCCGCTCACGGCCCGGACCACGCTGCCGGTCCCGGGGGCCGCACCGGCGCCGGACACCGCAGGGCGCTCGACCGCACCCGTCGTCGCTCTCGGCCGCGCGGCTTCCGGGCCCGCGTCCGCGGCGCTACCGGTGGTGCAGCGGGCCAACCCGCCGGGGTCGAAGCCTCCCCTGCTGGTCAAGCCGCCGACCCCCGCGGCCCCGCAGCTCTCGACCGTCAACGTCACGTCCCACAGCACACCGGGCGGCGGTGGCAGCGGCAACGGCGGTGGGGGCGCACCCCCGCCTCCGTACACCGAGCACGCCGACAGCCCCCCGCCGTACAGTGCGGTAGCGCCGAACCTCAACAATGGTCCCCGCTGCGACGGTTCCACCGAGGCGACCGGGAACAGGTTCGATGCCAGGGAACTGTCCGACGGCCAGGTGGATGAGCTCACCCACCGGCTGATGGGCCCGCTCACCCGGCTGCTGAGGACGGAGCTGCGCATGGACCGCGAACGGATCGGCAGACTCCGGGACCCCCGGCGCTGACGGCGACGGCAACCGCCGACGCTGACGGCGAGCAACCGCACAGCACCGCACCACCGCGCAACAACCGCACAGCACCGCACCACCGCGCAACAACCGCACAGCACCGCACCACCGCGCAACAACCGCACAGCACCGCACCACCGGCCGGGCCCGCACCACCCGGCCACCGCAGTACCGCACCACCCGCACCGACCCGCAGGAAGGAAAGCCGCACCCGATGCCCCAGGACCAGGATCCCGGCTCCACCATCTTCTTCAGCCTGTCCATCGACGGAGAGAGCCTGGGCACGTTCAACGGCTGCGAAGGGCTCTCCTCCCAGGTGGAGATCGAGCAGCGGCAGGAGGGCGGCAACAACGGCTTCGTCTGGCAGCTGCCGTCCCGGGTCACGTTCTCCAACATCACGCTGACGCGCCCGCTCACCCCGGACACCTCGAAGGTCGCGGCCTGGATCTCCTCCATCACCACCGGGGTCACCCGGCCCACGGCGCAGATCTCCGCGCTGCGCGCCGACGGTTCGCTGGTCGCACGCTGGGGGCTCATCGATGTGCTGCCGGTGAGCTGGCGGGGTCCTTCGCTGAACCCGTCGAACCCCTCCGTGGCCGTCGAGACCCTGGAGATCACCCACCACGGATTCACGGACTAGGGGGCAGCGCAGATGGCGAGCACCGGAGGCAAGGGCGGTAAGGGCGGCGCGGGCAAGAGCCTGGTGCGTGCGACGCTCGCGATCCACCAGCCGCCCGTCGGCTACAGCACGACGCCCGGCGGGCTGATCCGCACGTTCAACTTCGACTTCAACCCGTCCCAGCTGGCGCTGAGCCGCCGCGCCCAGTGGAAGACGACGCCCACGGCGGCGGTGCGCGACGGCGCGGTGCCGGAGTTCATGGGGCCCGAACCCCGTGAGATGACCGTCGAGGTGTTCCTGGACACCTCCGACGAGCCGGACAGCAACGACGTCCGGAAGAACGTCGAAGCGCTCTTCTCCTGCTGCGAGGTGACCTCGGCCAGCATCGCGGCGAAGCAGCCGTCGACACCGTGGGTGGTCTTCCAGTGGGGTGCGTTCTCCACCGCGCGCTTCACCGCGTACGTCAGCTCGGTCGACGCCACGTACAGCCTCTTCAGCACCACGGGCGTCCCGATCCGCGCCACCTGTCAGGTGCATCTGCACGAGATCCCGAGCAAGACCGCCGGGCAGAACCCCACGTCGGGCGCGCTCACCGCACGCCGGGTGCACCGGGTCGTCGCGGGTGACTCGCTCCAGTTCCTCGCCTGGCGCGAGTACGGTGATGCCACGGTCTGGCGCACCATCGCCGAGGCCAACGGCATCGACAACCCGGGGCAGTTGAGCCCGGGCACCGAACTCATGCTCCCTGCCGCCGAAGAGGTCGGCCACTGATGACCAAGATCGGCTACTCCAATGTCCTCCATGTCACCATCGGCGGGGCGCCGTTGACGAAGGAGCTCGCATCGCTGCTCGTCGCCGGGTGGATCGATTTCGGTGCGGGTGTGCCCGGTTCCTTCCAGCTCACCTTCCGCGACCCCAAGAAGAAGGTGCTCTCCGACTCCGGCGCCGACATCGGCAAGAAGATCGTCATCGCGCCGGTCGCCGACGGCCAGGGGGCCCAGTCCCCGCTGATCACCGGTGAGATCACCGGCCTGGAGATCGACTACGACGGCACCGGCACCATGACGGTCATCCGCGGCTACGACGGCGGCCACCGGATGCTGCGGCAGCGGCGGGTGGTCGGGTACCGGAACATGACGGCGTCCGACATCGCCCGCAAGCTCGCGGGGCAGGACAAGCTGAAGATCGGCAAGATCGACGCCACCAAGAGCATCTACGAGTACATCACCCAGGCCAACGTCACCGACTGGGACTTCCTGTGCCGGCTCGCCGACGAGAACGAGCGGGTGCTGTCCGTCGACTCCGAGGGCGAGTTCCAGTTCGCCAAGGCCGACAAGGCGTCCGGCGCCCCGCCGGTCAGCACGCCGAGCGAGAAGAGCCCGTACGTCCTGGAGGCCGGGGTCGACATCCTGCGCTGCCGCGCCGCGGTCACCTCCGCCGACCAGGTGGCCACCGCCGAGGCGCGCGGCTGGGACGTGACGGCCAAGCGCGACATCGTCGGCAAGTCGCCCGCCACGTCCAACCCGGGGATATCCATCGGCACCACGCCCGCGAAGGCCAGCAGCAAGTTCGGGCCCGCGACGATCGTCGAGACGGACACCCCGTACGACAAGCAGAGCGAGGTGAAGAACGCCGCTTCGGCCCTCGCCGACGATGTCACCGCGGCCTTCGCCGAGCTGGAGGTGACGGTCCGCGGCAACCCCAAGCTGCGGCCCGGCGTCCCGGTCGCGCTCGCCGATGTGGGCGACCCGTTCGAAGGCAAGTACACGGTGACCGCCGCCCGCCACTCGTTCGGTGACGGCCGGCACTACGAGACGTTCCTGACGGTCAGCGGCCGCCAGTGGCGTTCGCTGTACGGGCTCACATCGGGCGGGCAGAGCCCGTCGGCCCGGATGCCCAGCGTCGCCAACGCGCTGGTCACCGACATCAAGGACCCGTTGAAGCAGGGCCGGGTCAAGCTGCGCTTCCCGTGGCTCGACGACATGTACACCAGCGACTGGACCCGTACCGTGCAGTTCGGCGGGTTCAAGGGCGGCGGCATCATCGCGCCCGACGCCGGGGACGAGGTACTGGTGGGCTTCGACCGCGGCGCCCTCGACCACCCATTCGTGATCGGCGGCCTCTACAACGGCAAGGACAAGCCCAGCAGCAACGACGTCCAGCCGTACGACCGCACCAGCGGCCGGGCCACCCGCCACACGCTGGGCGACCGCAACCGCAACCGGGTCGACCTGCTCGACGAACGGGTGGGCGGCAAGCGCGGCGTTCGCATCAGCAGCGGCGACGACCGGCTGACCATCAACCTGGACCGCACCAAGACCGAGATCACCGTCGACAGCAAGGGCTCCGTCACCATCAAGGGCACCCGGTCGGTGTCCATCGAGGCGGGCAAGGACCTTTCGTTGAAGGCGGGCGGCAAGATCTCGATCAGGAGCGGCGGGGTCCTCGACATGCAGGGGTCGATCATCAACACCAAGGCCATCGGTGCGTACAACGTCGAGGCCGGTGGCGAACTGGGCCTGAACGCCGTCGGTCTGACCACCATCTCCGGCGAGGGCACCGTCCAGATCAACGCGATCGCGGACATCGGCATCAAGGCCGTCAGGGTGGACCTGCTGGGCCTCGTCTTCGCCAACGACATCCCGGTGGTCTGACATGGCAGAGCAATTCGTCGGCACCGGCTGGGCGTTCCCGCTCCGTATCGGCCCCACCGGTGGCATCGCCATGGTCAGCGGGGAGCGCGAGGTCGAGGAGGCCATCCGGCTCGTCCTCGCCACCGCCCCCGGCGAACGGCCGATGCGCCCCGACTTCGGCTGCGCCATCCACGACATGGTCTTCGCCCCGGTCAACGAGGCGACGGCCGGCCGGATCCAGCACGAGGTGTATGTGAGCCTCGACCGCTGGGAGCCGCGCATCGAGGTGGAGGATGTGGAGGTCAGCGCCGGGGACCAGCAGGGCGTGCTCTTCATCGACGTCCGGTACTCGATCCGCGGTACCAACAACCCCCGCAGCCTGGTCTTCCCGTTCTACACGATTCCCTCCCACGACGAGCCGTCCTCGGATGCGGGACCGGCCACCGAAAGCGAACGCTGATGGCACTGCCCTCTCCCCACCTCGACGACCGCCGCTTCCAGCAGTTCGTCGACGACGCCAAGCGCTACATCCAGCAGCGCGCCCCGGAGTGGACGGACCACAACGTGTCCGACCCGGGGGTGACGCTCGTCGAGACGGTCGCCCACATGGCCGACCAGATCGTGTACCGGCTCAACCGCGTCCCCGAGAAGAACCACCTCGCCTTCCTGGACCTGATCGGGATCACCCTCTTCCCGCCGTCGGCGGCGCGCACCGACGTCACCTTCTGGCTGTCGGCGCCGCTGGACGAGGCGGTGCGGCTGCCCGTGGGCACCGAGGTCGCCACCGCCCGTACGGAGAGCGAGGAGGCGGTCGTCTTCGCCACCGAGCGCGAACTCACCATATTCTCGTGCGAGTTGGCGTACCTGGTGATCCAGCGCAGTGGTGAGACCGCCGCCGACCGTACGGCCGAGCTGGCCGAGGGCAAGGACCTGCTCTGCTTCTCCGAGTCGCCGCAGCCCGGCGACTGCCTGATGTTCGGGCTCACCGCGGCCGTGCCGCACTGCGCCGTGGCGCTGACCCTCGACAGCCGCGTCGACGGTGTCGGTGTCGACCCCCGGCAGCCCCCGCTGGTCTGGGAGGCGTGGACCGAGGACGGCTGGACCGCCTGCGAGGTGGACCGGGACGGCACCGGCGGTCTCAACCGCCCCGGCGAGGTCGTCCTGCACATCCCCGGCGGCCACACCAGGTCCCGCAGCGGGCGCCGCGAGGCCGGCTGGCTGCGCTGCCGGGTCACCGAACCCGCCACCGGGCAGCCCTTCTACACGACGTCGCCCACCGTGCGGTCGGCCGAGGCGTTCACCATGGGCGGCACCACCGGCACCGTGCACGCGGAGACCGTGCGTGACGAGGCGCTGGGGGAGTCCACCGGACTGCCCGGCCAGCGGCTGCGGCTCGCCGCCGCCCCGGTCGTCGGTGACATACCGCCGCTGAACCTCCAGATCGCCGAACGCGACGGCTGGACCGACTGGGACGTCGTCCCGCACTTCGCCGCGTCCGGCCCGGACGACCGGCACCTGACCCTCGACGCGGCCACCGGCGAGATCGCCTTCGGCCCCTCCGTACGCGAGGCCGACGGCACCCTGCGCCAGTACGGTGCGGTGCCGCCGAAGGGTGCCGTGATCCGCGCCCGCGCCTACCGCACCGGCGGCGGACGGGCCGGCAACGTCGCACGCGGCGCCGTGCAGGTGCTGCGCAACTCCGTCCCGTACGTCTCCGAGGTCATCAACCGCGAGGCCGCCAGGGGTGGCGTCGACGGGGAGACCGTCGACGAGGCCAAGGCCCGCGCCCCGATCACGTTGCGCGCCCAGGACCGCGCGGTGACCCTGCGGGACTACGAGGAGCTGGCCCGGCGCGCGGCCCCGGAGACCGCCCGTATCACCTGCCTCGAAGGCGACTCCGACGAGCACGGCGCCCATGCCGTACGCGTCCTGGTCGTTCCGCAGGCGGTGCCGGACCCCGGCGGCTGGCTGCGCTTCGAGCAGCTCGTGCCCGGTGACGCGCTGCTGGAGCGGATCACCCGCTACCTGGACGAGCGGCGGCTGCTGGGCACCCGGCTGGCCGTGGGTCCGCCCTACTACCAGGGCATCACCGTGGTCGCGACCGTGCACGCGTTCCGCGGCGCCGACACCGACAAGGTCAGGCGGCAGGCGCACGAGGCGCTCTACCGGCACCTCGACCCGCTGACCGGCGGTGCCCACGGCACGGGGTGGCCGTTCGGGCGCCCGGTGCAGTCCGGCGAGATCTTCGCGGTCCTCCAGCGGGTGCCGGGCGTGGAGCTGGTGGACCAGGTGCTGCTGCACCCGGCCGACCCGCTGACCGGCAAGCGCGGCGACGCGACCGAGCGGATCGACCTCGAAGCCCCCGCGCTGGTCTTCTCGTTCGACCACCGGGTCCGGGTCATCGGGGACGGATCATGAGGGGCTCCGTCGACGGCCTGGGCTCATCGTCGCCGCTGGGCCTGATGCTCCCCGCGGTCTTCGCCGACGACGACCTCGCGCAGCGCTTCGTCGCCGGTCTCGACGAGGTGCTCGCCCCGATCCACAACGTGCTCGACTGCCTCGACTCCTACTTCACCCCGTCGCTGGCGCCCGTCGACTTCACCCACTGGCTCGCGGAGTGGGTCGGCGCCGAGACGGACGGCGCCGACCGCGTCGGCGGACCGGAGGGCGAAGCCGTACTCCGGGCCGCCGTGGCCGCCGCCGCCCATCTGCACCGCATCCGCGGCACCCGGCGTGGTCTCGCCGAGGCGGTCCGGCTGACGTTCGGCGTCGAGCCGGTGATCGCCGAGAGCGGCGCGGCCGACTGGGACGCCCGCCCGCTCGGGCCCGTCCCCGGCGGACGGCGGCCGAGCCTGCACGTGTCGTTGGTGCTCCCCGACCCGGCCCCCGGCGACCAGCACCGGCTGGAGAGCCTCGTAGAAGCCGCACGCCCCGCCCACATGCCCTTCACGGTCCAGGTGACCGCGGCCGAAAGGACCCCCGGCAAATGACCACTCAGCCCCCAGGAGCCGACCCTGGACAGATGCGGGAGCGGACCCGTACCTGCGCAGAGTGCGGTACGCCTTCGACGCCCGGCCACTCCTTCTGCGAGGGCTGCGGCGCCGTCCTCAGCTGGTCCCCGGGCGAACGGGCCGCCGCCGCTGCGGAGCCGCCCCCGGCCCCGGCCGACGATGACGACGAGCCGAGCACCCTGCCGACCCCGGTCGTACGGGACGGCGGCAGTGCGCGGCAGGACGCGGCGGCCGGGTCCGCGGGCGACGCCGGCGCCCCGGGACAGGGCGGCAGCGGCCCGGCAGCCCCGGGCCCGGACTACGTGGCCCCGGCCGGCGGGATCCCGTCCCAGGGCGCCCCGGCCCAGGGAACCCCGTCCCGGGGAACCCCGGACTACGCGGGTCCCGCCAACTCGGGTCCGGCCAACGCGGGCCAGGGTGGATCGGCGCCCGGACCCGACGCGCAGGCCCCCGTCTGGGACCCGCACGCCGCGCAGGACGAGGCGGCCCGTGCCGCCGCGGAGGCGGCCGCGAACGAACGCGCCCGCGCCCTGCTGATCCCGGTCGCCGACCCGGAACGGCGTACACCGGCCGCACCCTCCGTCTCGCCCGTGCTGCCGGGCCGCCCGGAGACCGCGCGCCCGCTCGTCCAGGGCCCGGCCGCCGCGCCCGACGGCGACGGCGGCTACGCCTGCCCGTGGTGCGCCACCGGCAACCGGCCCGACCGGCACTTCTGCCGCCGCTGCGGCATGAGCATGGCGGAGCGCCCCGAGGGCCCGGCCAGGCTTCCCTGGTGGCGCAGGCTGTTCTCGCGGAACGGCGAGGTGCCGTGGGCCGGTGACCGGCCCCGGCTGCGCAGCGGGTTCGGCTGGATCGTGCGCTGGGTGGCGGGCGCCGCCGCCCTCGGGCTGATCATCTGGGGCGCGCTCAACACCGGTACGGCGATCCAGGCGATCGGCGACCACTTCGCGAAGCGCGCTCCCATCACCCCCGACACCTGGAGCGCGTCCAAGGCATTCCCCGACCACGGCGCGGGCAAGGCCTTCGACGAGCTCAACAACACCTACTGGGAGCCGGGTGTCTCGGAGGACGGCCGGGGCGAGTGGCTCCAGGCCGGCTTCCAGGACCCGGTCCGGCTGCTCGACATCATCGTCACCCCCGGCATCTCCATCCAGGCCACCGACCTCGCGAAGACCGCCCGGCCGCACCGTATGGACGCGGTCATCACCCAGGCGAACGGCAAGCAGGTCGTGCGGCACCTCAACCTCGACCAGGGCAGCGGCCCGCAGCACCTCGACTTCCGCGTCGGGACGGTCTCCTCGGTCCGCTTCGTCCTGCGCACCGGCTACGGGATCTCGAACAAGAAGCAGGTGGCGATCGCCGAGGTCGAGTTCTTCGGACGCTCCAACTCCTCCGACTCCGCTTCCTGAAACGTCCTGCAACTGCCCTGACAGCACTGACACATCACCAGCACAGCACTGAGGCCACCCGGAGTGACACCGGGTGGCCTCAGTGCTGAGCGGCGGGCACGGGGGAGAGCACTCGGAGAGCCCTCAGGGGGAAGCCCTCAGAGAGTGCCGAGCTTCAGCAGTGACAGCAGCGCGATCAGCTGGATCGACGAGGCGGCCAGCGCCTTCGGCCACGGCAGGTCGTGCGACTTGCTCACCATCGACGTGAACAGGGCGCCCGCCGCGATCCAGGTCGCCCAGCCGAGCACCTGGACGAAACCGTTCTCGCCGCCCAGGAAGACCGCGAAGAGCAGCCGCGGCGCGTCCGTGATCGACATGATCAGCATGGAGAGGCCGACGGTCGGCTGCCACGCGCCGTCGCCACCGAGCTGACGGGCCAGCGTATGGGTCACCGCGCCCAGGATCAGACCGCCGATGACGAAGGCGACGGCGGTCGTCAGGACGTACGGGACGGCGTTGGACAGCGTCGCGTGGACGGCGTCGTCACGGGCCTGGTCGAACCCGAAGAGCGCGAGCAGCCCGTAGATGAACGTGACCGTCAGAGCGGGGCCCCACACCTTGTGGTCGCGCATCTGCCAGAAGGTCGGCCCCGGGCGCATCACGATGCCCCGCAGCAGCTCCTTCCAGTGCAGGCGCGGTCCCACGGGCGGGGCAGCGGTCTGCCCGGCCCGGTAGGTGTTGCCGTCGCCGTACGGGTCCTCGCCGATGCTGAAGGCCTGCGTGTGACCGGGGTTGTCCGCGCTGTTCGCATACGGATCCGCCGGCGGCCCGCCGTACCCGGCCTGCCGGCCCTGGTACGGGTCGCCCGGCCCCTGCCCCTGGTACGGGTCCCCGAAGTACTCCGGCTCCCCGTAGGGCTGCTGCTGGGCCTGCGGGGGCCACTGGTGCTGCTGCGCACGCTGAGGCGACGGCTGGGGCGCCGCTGAGCCGCCGTACGGCGGAGGCGGTGCCTGCCTGCCGTACGGCTGCTGCTGCGGTCCCCGCTGCTGCTGCCGCTGCGGGTTCTGTTGCGACGTGCGGTTGTCCCGGCCGCGTCCGATCCTGAATCCAGCCACGCTTTCGAACGTACCTGCTTCCGGAGGGCGGGGTGCCGGACCTGGGAGAACAGGCCGGTCTTTGCGGCCGACCTGTGACATCCCCTAAGGGGAATCCAGGGGAATCCCGGCGGGGCCGCCTCCGGCGGGCGAGTGGGGTCAGCCCGCCATTCCGAAGCCCAGCAGCGGGGTGCCCGCCGCCGACACCTTGGTCGCGGTCAGGCCGTAGCCCTTGCCGGTGGCGGCCAGCTTCGAGCCGTCCGAGTTGAACGTCACGAGGTAGCCGTCCCCGTTGTTCTCGTGCGGGATGCCGACCGTCAGGTCCGCCTTGCCGTCGTTGTTGGTGTCGGCGAGGTAGACCTCCGCGCCGAAGCCGTCACCCTTCTCGTTGTCGCCCGGGACGCCGGGGCTGTCCTGGGCGAAGGACTGGGCGCCGGTGGAGGCGAAGCCGCCCGTGGAGCCGTAGAGGACGGTCACCATGCCGGCGTCGGCGATGCCGTTCAGGTCCTCGCCGGGGGCGCCCACCACGACGTCGTCCTTGCCGTCGCCGTTGACGTCGCCGAGCGAGAGTTCGTAGCCGAAGTCGTCGGCGGTCTCACCCGAGCCGGGAACGCCCGGGGAGTCCTGGTTGACCGAGTCCTGGCCGCCATCGGGGCCGGCCTGTGTGCCGTAGACGACCTTGACGACGCCGCCCTTGTGCGCACCGGCGATGTCCTTGTCCCAGTGGGCGCCGATCACGATGTCGCCGTAGCCGTCACCGTTGACGTCACCGATGTCCGAGATGACGCCCGCCGGAAGCTTCTGGGCGCCGGTGCTCGTCAGCCCGGACGTGCTGCCGGGAAGGTAGAAGTTGGCGTTCCACCCCTCCTGGCTGTCGGTCTCGTAGCCGTTGGCGACGAGATCCGTGCGGCCGTCGTGGTTGACGTCGCCGGGGGTGAGGTTCTGGAAGTCCGGGCCCGGGACCTTCTGGACCGGCGCGGTGACGGCGTAGTGGCCGCCGGTGCCGCCCGTCTTGGTGAAGCCGCCGCGGTAGATGTCGACGGTGTTCTGGTCGGACCCGATGGCGAGGTCGGCCCGGCCGTCGCCGTTGTAGTCGCCCGCAGCGACGAGCAGCCCGAAGTGGTCGTGGCTGCCGGCCGACGGGTCCTTGACGTTGGTGCCGCCGGAGAGACCGCTGCTCGTACCCCAGAGGATGGTGACCGAGCCGCCGTCGGCGTCCGAGCCCACGTCCTCGCCGTGCGCGCCGACCGCGAGGTCCGCGTACCCGTCGCCGTTGAAGTCACCGGCGGAGACCATCCCGCCGAAGGTGTCGTCCTTCTCGGCCGTGCCGGGGACACCGGCACTGTTCTGGCTGACCGTCTGGATCTTGGCGGCGCCCGCGCCGGACTTCGAGCCGTACAGGATGGAGACGGAGCCCGCACCCGACTTGCCGTTCACGGTGGCGAGCGGGGCGGTCACGGCGATGTCCCGGTAACCGTCGCCGTTGAAGTCGCCCCGGGTGCCCGAGGGCGTGGCAGCGGTGGCGGTGCTCGCCGTGACCACGAGGAGCCCGCCGGTGAGGGCGGCGGCCGCGGCGGTGGCAAGGGCGGTACGGAGCTGTCTGTGCATGCGGATCGTCTTCTCCTGCGCCATACGGGGTGCGGTGTGCACCGAGTCGGAAATGCGGCAATGGCCGCGGTGAGTACGGGTGTTCGGCAGAGGGGAGACCGCCGGTGGGGTCGCATGGTTGTACGGGATGCGAGGGAAATGTGATGCCGGGGTGACCCAATGGTGAATGCCGGGCGAGCGGGTGCGGCAGGAGAAGAGCCGGGGCACGGCAAAGGGCCGGGACCGCCCAACGGCGGTCCCGGCCCTTTCTGCGTACTGCTCTGCGTACTGCCTGCTCGCGCTACTTCACCGGCTCGGGCTCCGGTGCGTCCTCGTCGGCCGGGTCGTCCGCCGGGTCGGCGGGGAGCTTCACCGAGTCGAGCAGCAGCTGCGCGACATCGACAACCTGGAGCGATTCCTTGGCCTTGCCGTCGTTCTTCTTGCCGTTGACCGAGTCGGTCAGCATCACGAGACAGAACGGGCAGGCGGTGGAGACGATGTCGGGGTTGAGGGAGAGGGCTTCGTCGACGCGTTCGTTGTTGATGCGCTTGCCGATGCGCTCTTCCATCCACATCCGTGCGCCGCCGGCGCCGCAGCAGAAGCCGCGTTCCTTGTGCCGGTGCATCTCCTCGCTGCGCAGGCCGGGCACCTTGGCGATGATCTCGCGCGGCGGTGTGTAGACCTTGTTGTGGCGGCCCAGGTAGCAGGGGTCGTGATAGGTGATCAGACCCTCGACCGGGGTGACGGGGATGAGCTTGCCCTCGTCGATGAGGTGCTGGAGCAGCTGGGTGTGGTGGATGACTTCGTACTCGCCGCCGAGCTGGGGGTACTCGTTGGCGATGGTGTTGAAGCAGTGCGGGCAGGTGGCGACGATCTTCTTCGTCGCCTTCGGCTTCTTGGTCGACTCGTCCTCGTCGTCCTCGCCGTACGCCATGTTCAGCATCGCGACGTTCTCCTGGCCGAGCTGCTGGAAGAGCGGCTCGTTGCCCAGGCGGCGGGCGGAGTCACCGGTGCACTTCTCGTCGCCGCCCATGATGGCGAAGTTGACGCCCGCGATGTGCAGCAGTTCCGCGAAGGCCTTGGTGGTCTTCTTCGCCCGGTCCTCCAGGGCGCCCGCGCAGCCGACCCAGTAGAGGTAGTCGACCTCGGTGAGGTCCTCGACGTCCTTGCCGACGATCGGGACCTCGAAGTCGACCTCCTTGGTCCACTCGACGCGCTGCTTCTTGGCCAGCCCCCAGGGGTTGCCCTTCTTCTCCAGGTTCTTGAGCATCGTGCCCGCCTCGGACGGGAACGCGGACTCGATCATCACCTGGTAGCGGCGCATGTCGACGATGTGGTCGATGTGCTCGATGTCGACCGGGCACTGCTCCACGCACGCACCGCAGGTGGTGCAGGACCACAGCACGTCCGGGTCGATCACGCCGTTCTCTTCGAGCGTGCCGATCAGCGGGCGCTCGGCCTCGGCGAGAGCCGCGGCGGGCACGTCCTTGAGCTGCTCCTCGGTGGCCTGCTCCTCGCCCTCCATGTTCTTGCCGCCGCCGGCGAGCAGATACGGGGCCTTGGCGTGCGCGTGGTCGCGCAGCGACATGATCAGGAGCTTCGGCGAGAGGGGCTTGCCGGTGTTCCAGGCGGGGCACTGCGACTGGCAGCGGCCGCACTCGGTGCAGGTGGAGAAGTCCAGCAGGCCCTTCCAGGAGAAGTGTTCGACCTGCGAGACGCCGAACACGTCGTCCTCGCCCGGGTCCTCGAAGTCGATCTCCTTGCCGCCCGATGTCATCGGCAGCAGCGCGCCGAGCGCCGTACCGCCCTGCGCGTCGCGCTTGAACCAGATGTTGGGGAAGGCGAGGAAGCGGTGCCAGGCGACACCCATGTCCGTCTTGAGCCCGACCACGATCATCCAGATGAAGGACGTCCCGATCTTGACCATCGCGGTCAGGTAGATCATGTTCTGCAGCGTGCCGGTGCCGGCCCCGCGGAACGCCGCGACGAGCGGGTACGAGAGGAAGTACGCGGCGTCGTAGCTGTGCACGCCTGCCAGTGCGCCCTCAAGTCCGCGCAGCGAGTAGATCGCCAGGCCGATGATGAGGATGACGGCCTCGACGAAGTACGCCTGGCCGAAGTTGGAGCCCGCGAAGCGGGACTTGCGGCCCGGCCGGTCCGGCTTCGACAGCTGGCGGATCACGATCAGGACGAGGATGCCGAGCGTCGTCATCACACCGATGAACTCGACGAACATCTCGTACGGCAGCCAGTGGCCGATGACCGGCAGGACCCAGTCGGCCTTGAAGAGCTGGCCGAGGGCGTTGATCAGGGTCAGGATCAGCGAGAAGAAGCCGACCGCGACGAACCAGTGCGCGAACCCGACGATGCCCCATCGGTTCATCCGGGTGTGGCCGAGGAACTCCTTGACCACCGTGATCGTCCGCTGGGCGGGCTCGGCGGTACGGGTGCCCGCGGGCACGTTCTGACCGAGCCGCACATAGCGGTAGATCTGGCCGATGGCTCGGGCGAACAGTGCGACACCGACCACGGTGAGTACCAGCGACACAATGATCGCGGCGAGTTGCATGGGGGCTCCTCGGGCCTGCGAGGTGGGGATCCAGTGGTGACAGTGATTCTCAAGTGATTACTAAGCAGTAACTTAATGCAGTCCGTGCTGAGAGTACCCACTTATCCCACTGCGATGTACCAGATCAAGTGGTGATCTGCGTCGCTCAGGGTCTCCTCATCGGATGTCTTCCGTCCAATCGTGTTACTCAGCGCATAGTGGGGCATAACGAACTAGCTTGTGGATCGTTCGAGCTGGATGCCCCGGTGGCATCACCCCGATACCGCAACCGATGGGCGGCGCATGAGCCACGCGATCCCCCGTACCGAAGGCCACCAGGAACCGTCCGCCGGCGGCCCGCCCCGCACGGTCCGCTGCGCCGGTATCCCGCTCACCCCGCTCGCCCCCGCGCCGGCCGCTGAGGAGCTCGTACGCCTCGCGCTGCGGGGCGCGGCGGCGGATGTCCACCTCTGCGGCACGGACACCCTCGCGGACGCCGGCCGCGCCCCGGGCCTCCAGCGGCTGCTGCGCTCGGCGGCGCTCAACCTCCCTGCCGGGCGCGGCCCGGCCCGGGCGGCGCGGTCCGGCGGACGGCCGGCGGCGCAGGTGTACGGACCCGACCTGCTGCTCGACACCGTCCGGGCCGCACAGCGTGCGGGGCTCAGTCACTATCTGCTGACAGCCGAAGTGCCGACCGGCGAAGTGGCCGAACTGCCGACCGCTGAACTGCTGGTGCGCTATCCCGACGCGCGGGTCGCGGGCGCCGAGCCGCTGCCCGGCCGGGCGGCCACCGCCGAGGAGTGGGCGGCGCTGGCGGCCCGCATCCGGGAGAGCGGCGCCCGGCTGGTCTGGATCGGCGGGTCCGGCGCCGCCCGGCAGCACAGCGCGGCCGCCCGCCTCGCCGCTCTGCACCCCGCGGTGTACGTCGCGGCGGGCCCGGCCTTCGCCCTCCTCCACGAACGCGCCGGCAGCGGGCGGTGGAAGCGGTGGCCGGCGGGGGTGCGGAGCTACGCACGCTTCCTGCGGGCCGCGGCGCGGGAGCGGCACCGGGGCCGCGGCCCGTACCGCGAACTCGCCCAGCTGCTGGCCGACGCCGAGATCGATCTCGTCCTGGACGCGGGCGCGGACGCCGGCGCGTATGTGGCGGGGCTGCGCCGTGCCGGGTACCGCGGGCGGGTGGTCTCGTTCGAGGTGCTGCCCGGGCCGCGCGAGCAACTGCTGCGGTGTGCCGCGGGCGACCCCGGGTGGTCCGTCCTGCCGTACGCGCTGGGCGACGGCAACGGACCCGACGGGGGCCACCGGCTCGACGCGCTGTGGGACGCGGTGACCGCGCCGGGCGAGCGGCTGTTCGTACGGCTGCGGGCACCCGGCCACGAGGAGCGGCTGCTCGACGGCGCCGGGCTGTACGCCTCGGAGTGCGTCGGCCTCCAGACACGGGGCGAGCGGGGCGACCCGCTGCCCGGGTACACGGCGGTGCCGCCGACTGTGCCCGGCGACGTGGTGCTGTTCCGGCGCGGGTGAGGCGGCGCCGGCGCCCCGGCCGAGGACGGACTCGACGACGGACATGAAGAAGCCCCGGTGGCAGCTCGCGCTGCTACCGGGGCCACTTCAGTGCTCCACCAGGACGTCAGTGTCCGGAGGTCGGAGGAGCGGCGGTGATCAGCGGCCGTTCCCGGCGCCGTTGCCCGAGAGGATCGGGATGTTGTCCAGAAGGTGCGACAGCGCCTCGTCACCCTTGGCCTGGGTGGAGTTCTCGGTGCACTGCTGGGTCTGCGGCGAGGACAGGATCGGGATGTCCTGGACGGAGATCGGGACCACGCCGATGAGCGAACCGACGTTGGCCTTGGCCGGCAGGGCGATGCAGGGCTTGTTCAGCGAGCCCTGGATGAGGCCGATCTGCGGGCTCATGTTGCCGTACGTGGCGGAGTTGCCGAACGCCTGCTGGGCTCCGTTGCCACTCAGCGACGTGGTGCCGCCGTCGTGGCCGACTGCCATGGCCGGCGACGCCATCATCGCGCCCGCGCCTGCCATCGTGAGGGTGGCCGCCGCAGTGGCCACAGCCTTCTTGATCATATCGCGTCCTTCTGTTGTCGCACGAGTGCCCGCTTCCGGAGCGCTCTGATCAACTGCCGGATCGGCGATTGGTTCCGGCGCTTCACTCATATGGCTTCCATGTCGCTGGCGCGCGGCAAGTGGGTTGACGCAGCCGGTGGCCAGGGGTCTTCCCCATTGGGCCGAACAGGTTCCGTAGGTCGCCCGGCCGTGTCGCTGCCCCCAACTATTCGTTGCGAATCGAGTGAGTCCTGATTCAGGGCACAACATCGAAGAGAAGGTGCAACTCCCATGAACACTGCCAAGAAGGCAGCTCTCGTCCTTGCCACCGCGGGCCTCGCCGCCGGCGGCGCCGCCGGCTCCGCGTTCGCCGACGCCGGCGCCGAGGGTGCGGCCGTGGGCTCGCCGGGTGTCCTCTCGGGCAACCTGGTCCAGGTCCCCGTCCACGTTCCGGTCAACGTCTGCGGCAACACCGTGAACGTCATCGGTCTGCTGAACCCGGCGTTCGGCAACACCTGCGTCAACAGCTGACGTTCTGATCCGGCTCGTCCGGTGAAGCCCGGTCCCCGGACCGGACAGCAGAAGTGGCGGTATCCGCGGACGACGCGGGTACCGCCACTTTCGTGTCGCGGCAGGATGCCGGGACCGGGGCTGCTACTGGCTGCCCAGCTGCACGCCACCCAGCATCGGGGTGGCCTGGCGGGCGAGGCCCATGACCTTCTCGGGGGCGTCGGCCTTGCCCGAAACCACGCTGGTCGCGGTGTCGGCGAGCGCGGCCACCGGGACCGCTGCCCCCGTCTGAAGTGACTGCGTGGCCTGGTCGAGTCCGCCGTTGAGGCTCATCGGGGGCATGGCCGGGGGCGCCGCGGCGAACGCGGGGGTGGCCGCGCCCGCGCCGATCGCCATCATGGAACCGGCGACGACTGCGGCGGCCTTTGCGTACTTCATGTCGAATACCTTTCTCCGGCGGCGCTGTTCACAGCTGCGACTCTCGCGCCACGACACCGTCCAGGAGGGGTGCCGGTACGCCGCCTTCACCGTGGCTAACGATCCCTGCCCGCAGGGGAAACCCCGGGACGGCGAACGTTTCTGCACCTGTTCAGCCGCGTACGGCGAAGTGGCCCCGCCGGGTCCTGGGAGACCCGGCGGGGCCACTTCAGCGACTCGCCCTTGCGGGAGAGCCGTACGTCACTTGTTGACGCAGGTGTTGCCGAACGCCGGGTTCAGCAGCGCGATGACGTTGATGCTGTTACCGCAGACGTTCACCGGAATGTGAATCGGAACCTGGATGACGTTGCCGGAGAGGACACCGGGCGAGCCGATGGCCGCACCCTCCGCGCCCGCGTCCGCCATGGCGGGCGCAGCGGCGCCCAGGGCCATCATGACGCCGGCGGCGAGAACAGCAGCCTTCTTGAACTTCATGTCGATCCTTCCTGCAGCGGTGTCTCCCGCAGCCACGACCATCGCGACGCGTGTCCAGTTGCCTTTTCATGAACACCACTGCAGGACTGCTAACGATCGGTGCGCCCTGGGGAAACTCTGTGCAGGGTGCCCGGCGTCAACTCAACCCGAATGCTCTCCGGGATCCGGTCGGGGCGGCGTGCGGACACACGCGTGGCCGCCGCAACGTCCTGTCTGCGGCGGCCACGTGGGAGCAGCGAGGAGATCAGCCCCGGTTCGCCGCACCGTTGCCCGAGAGGACCGGGATGTTGTCCAGGATGTGCGACAGGGCCTCGTCGCCCTTCGCCTGGGTGGAGTTCTCGGTGCACTGCTGGTTCTGCGGCGAGGACAGGACCGGGATGTCCTGAACGGCGATCGGGATGAGGCCGATGAGGGAGCCCACGTTGGCCTTGACCGGCACACCGAGGCAGGGCTTGTTCAGCGAGCCCTGGACCAGGCTGAGCTGCGGGCTCTGGCTGCCCTTGGTGGCCGAGTTGCCGAAGGCCTGCTCGGCGCCGTTGCCGCTGGCGGAGGTGGTGCCGTTGTCGTTACCGACGGCCAGGGCCTGCGGGGCCAGGGTCGCGCCGGCGCCGACGATCGAGGCGGTGACGGCTGCGGTGGCCAGAATCTTCTTGATCACTGTGGTCCCTTTTCTGCATTTTTGCCCGGAAGTGGAGCACCCTGATCAACTCCAGGGGCCGAGTTTGGTTCCGCCCGTTCACTCGTTTGCCGTAGCGCACGAGTGCGGCGGTCCGTCGGAGCGAGCCCCCTGTGCGCGGGGTGCGCCGTGCTGCGCGGGTTCCGCCGGCGGTGGCAGCGGGGAAACGGGCCGCTCATCCATCAGTTCGTCTTCTGTATTCGCGTGGTCCCGTATTTCCCCGTCGTTTCCCGCACGCGTTTAACGAATGCTTCTTCAGCGGGGTACGCGCCGTCACCCGTTGGGGAGCTTCGCGGGTCCACGCGGGGTCTATTGCCCACTGCCACAAGGGAATTCAGTGCATTCGGTTGATCCGCCGTACGGCGGTATGTGCAAGTACTGGCTGATTTTCCACCCCGCTTTCTGACAAAGTGCACTCCTGCTTGGGCCGCTTGGGCTGCTTGGTTGCAATTGTCGAGACGGGAGAGCAGTCATGCGAAAAACGACGGGTCTCGCTGTGCCGTACGGCTTGGGCGCACCGCCGGACGAGGCGCGTTCCGCCGTCTCCCGTCCGACGGGCAATGGATCCGGCGCATTCGGTCCGCAGCCCGTTCTCCCCTGCGGCGCCGGCCGTCCGGACTTCCACTTCTCCGCCGAAAGCAGCGGGTCTTTTCCCGGCGTGCTCCTCGTGCAGACGGATTCGCGCCGCTGAGCCATCCGCTCCGCGCACCCCGGGGAAACCGATCTCCGGGTCAGGTACTAAGAGAGCCGCACACGTGCTGCCAGAAAACATTTCCCCCGGACACCGGCTGACGGTATTTCACCTCGTGCAGCCGGTGGAAGGCGGAGTCGCCCGCGTGGTCACCGACCTGGTGCGGGCGCAAATCGCCGAAGGAATCAGAACAGTTGTGGCCTGTCCCCCCGGCGCCGGTCTGACATGGGCGCTCGCCGGGTCCGGCGCCCATGTCCGTCCCTGGCCGGCCGGGCGGGCGCCGGGGCCGGGGCTGGCCGCCGAGACCGCTGCCGCCGCCCGGCTGATCCGCGCCTGCCGCCCGGACGTGGTGCACGCGCACAGCTCCAAGGCCGGGCTGGCCGCGCGGCTCGCCGTGCGCGGGCGCGTGCCGACGGTCTTCCAGCCGCACGCCTGGTCGTTCGAGGCGGTCGGCGGCGGCACCGCACGGCTCGCGCTGGCCTGGGAGCGGTACGCGGCCCGGTGGGCCGAGCGCGTCCTGTGCGTCAGCGAGGCCGAACGGCGGGCCGGTGAGGCGGCCGGGATCGCCGCCCGCTGGGCGGTGATCCGTAACGGCGTCGACCTCGGCGAGTTCAGCGCCGACGGCGGTTCCGGCGCCGAACCGGGCTCCGCCGCAGGGCCGTTGGCAGCCGGCACCGGCCCTGTCGTCGTCTGTGTCGGCCGGCTCTGCCGGCAGAAGGGGCAGGACGTACTCCTGCGGGCCTGGCCCGAGATTCTCCGTGCGGTGCCCGGGGCCCGGCTCGTACTGGTCGGGGACGGTCCCGACCGGGAGGCGCTGGCCAGGACCGCGCCGCCGGGAGTGCTGTTCGCCGGAGCGGTCGACGGGCCGCGCGACTGGCTGTGGGCCGCCGACCTCGTCGTCCTGCCGTCCCGCTGGGAGGGCATGGCGCTGGCGCCGCTCGAAGCGATGGCCTGCGGGCGGCCCGTCGTCCTCACCGATGTGAACGGCGCCCGGGAGAGCCTGCCGCCGGGCCACGACCGGCACGGGCTCGTCCCGCCGGACGACCCGCGCGCGCTGGCGCGCGCGGTCGGGAAGCTGCTGGCCGACGCCCCGTTGCGGGAGGCGCTCGGCCGCGAGGCCGGAGCCCACGCACGGGCGAACTTCGATGTGCGGCACACGGCCACCAGGGTCTCGGAGCTGTACCGCCGGCTCCTCGGTCTGCCCCAATCCACGACGAGGGAGCGCATCAGCCGATGACGATGGACAGCGCACCTGCTTCCCGGACGGGCCACGGCGGTGGCCCCGCCACGGCCGTGCAGCGGCCCGTGCCCGCGATCCACCCGCCGCGGAGCGCGGACGGTACGCGGCCGGAGCCGGTACGGCCTGCCGGGCTGCGGCGGGGTCGCACCGCGGCCCCGCTCATCGCGGGTGACACCCTCGCCCTGGTCGCCACCGGCGCGCTGGTGCCGGGGCTGCGGCTGGCGCCGCTGGTCCTCGTACCGCTGCTCGCGCTGCATCTGGCCCTGCACCTCCGCGGCGGCCTCTACCGGCGCAGGCTCTCCCCATCGGCGCTGCTCGAACTGCCCGCGCTGCTCGGCCATGCGCTGGTCCTGTGGTGCACGGCGGCCGCGTGCCTCGCGGCCGTCGGGCCCTGGCACGTCCTCGACTGGACGGTGCTCGCCACCGCGGTCACCGCGCAGACGCTCACCGGCTGCACGGTCCGCGGCGCGGTCCACCAGCTGGTGCGTACCGTCGGCGCACGGCGCAGCCAGTCGGCGCTGATCGTCGGCGGTGGCGCCGCCGCCCAGCAGATCAGTGCCGCGCTGTACGCGCACCCGGCGTACGGGATGCGGCCGGTGGGCCTGGTGGAGACCGGCCCCGGCACCCCTGCCGAGGACGGATCCGCTGCCGGGGACGGGAGCTCCGCACTGCCCGTGCTCGCGACCCATGAGGAGATCGGCCGGGCCGTCATCCAGACCACGGTCCGCCACGCGCTGTTCGTCGGCCCCGGCAGGGCAGCGGCCGACGACCACGCGCTGGTCCGGCTGCTCGGCGGATACGGCGTGCGGCTGTGGCTCGTCGAGACGTCGGGGCCCGGGTACCGCAGGGTCTCGGCCGACCATCTGTGGGGGTTCGCCGTCCGGCCGCTGGCCGTGCCCGGACACCGTACGGGCCGCTGGGGCAAGCGCGCCCTCGACGCCTCCCTCGCCTGCCTCGCGCTGCTCGCCGCCGCGCCCGTGATGGGGCTGTGCGCGCTGGCCGTACGGGTCTCCGACGGGCCGGGTGTCGTCTTCCGGCAGGAACGGATCGGCATGGACGGACGCGTCTTCACGCTGCTCAAGTTCCGTACGCTGCGCCCGGCCGACGACCACGAGTCGGCGACCCGGTGGAGCGTCGCCAGGGACCACCGGATGAGCGGGGTCGGCAACCTGCTGCGCCGGACCTCGCTCGATGAGCTGCCGCAGCTGTGGAACGTCCTGCGCGGGGACATGAGCCTGGTCGGGCCGCGGCCCGAACGCCCCTACTTCGTCACCCAGTTCTCCGGCAGTCACCCCGGCTACCGCTCCAGACACCGGATGCCCGTCGGGATCACCGGGCTCGCCCAGGTCAGCGGATTGCGCGGGGACACCTCCATCGAGGACCGGGCCCGCTTCGACAACCACTACATCGACAGCTGGTCGCTCTGGCAGGACATCTGCATCCTGGTCAGGACCGCGGGCTCGCTCTTCCGGCTGGGGGGCAGCTGACCGTGACGGTCCTCACCCCGGCCCCCGTGCTGCCCCGGCCACGTACCGGACCGCCCGCCCCACCGCTCTCCGGGCGGCTCGCCCGCTGGTGGCCGGTGCTGCCCGTGGCCGCGCCCGTCGTGCTGCTGGCCGTCCCCTTCGAGTACGGGAACGGGGCGAGCACCTCCACCAACATCTCCGTGTCCGACATGGCTTCGGCGTTCCTGGTGCTGTTCTGCGCGGTACGGCTGCTGCGCGGGACGGGACCGGGGTCGCGTCCGCTGAGCCCGGCCGCCGCTGTCGTGCTGGGCGTTCCGGTGGTGGGGCTGGCCGTCGCCACCGTGACCGCCGCCGACCCGGTGGCCGCGCTCCCCGGCTTCGTGCGCTACCTCCAGGTGTTCGTGCTGGTGCCGGCGGCCGTGGTACTGCTGCTCAGGGACGCCCGCGACTTCCGGTTCGTGGCCGGGTTCTTCGTCGTACTCGCCCTGGTCCAGGGCGGGTTCGGCGTCTGGCAGTACGCGACCCGCAGCGGCGCCTCCTACATGGGCTCCGACATCCGGGCCGTCGGCACCTTCGGCCCCACCGACGTCATGGGGATGGCCACCATCGTGGCGTTCGGGATGGTCGTGGCCACCGGGCTCGCGCTGCGACCGCCGCCCGGCGCGCCCCGCTGGGTGCGCCCGGCCGCGACCGCCGCCGCGGTGGCGCTGGTGCTGCCCCTCGCGTTCTCCTTCAGCCGCGGCTCGTGGATCGCCACGGCGGTCGCGGTGCTCGCCGTCGTGCTGCTCGCCGGGTTGCGTACGGCGGTGCGCGCACTGACCGCCGCGGTCGCGGTCGCCGTGGTGCTCGTCGGCGGATTCGGGGTCGGCTCGCAGCTCATCACCGAGCGGCTGGGCTCGATCACCCAGGTCACCGCGGCCCCCGACCAGTCGGTCACCGACCGGTACACGATGTGGGCGGCGGCGGTCGGCATGTGGCACGACGAGCCCGCGACGGGTGTCGGCTTGAAGGGATTCCCCGCCTACCGCGACGGACACGCCTCACTGGGGCTCTCGTCGGGCTCCGACACGGCGGGCGCGGGCCACGCCTTCCAGCGCCAGCCGCTGCTCTCGCCGCACAACATGTATCTGCTGGTCCTCAGCGAACAGGGCCTCGTCGGGATCACCGCGCTGGCCGGCAGCTGGGCCGCTCTCCTGGCGGGCGGGGCACGCCGCCTCTTCTCCGCGCGCAGACGGAGCGGAGCGGCCGCCGACTGCGGGCTCATGGCGGTGGGTCTGATGCTCTGGCAGACGGTCGACTTCCTGTACGCGGACATCGGCGGCCCCGCCACCGCGCTCACCGGCATCGTCTTCGGCCTCATCGCCTGGTGGGCACTGACGGGACCGGAGCCCGGCGCTGTCACCCGGGGCCCGGCGCTTCCCGGCGCCGTCACTCCGGGCCCGGCGTCCCCCGGCGCCGCCCTGACGCCCGCCTCCGTACGGCCGGGCGCCGTATGAACCGGATGAACGAGACGGCCACCGGCACCGGCCCGCGCGCTACGGCCCGTACCGCCGTGCCGCCGCCGCCCGTCGCGGTCCACACGCCGCCCGTGCCGCAGCAGGGACCGCCACGGCTCGGGAAGGTACTGGCCAGGGCCGCCGCGATCACCGCGGCGCTGACCGTCGCCGGGTCGGTGCTCGGTCTGGTCCGGGACCAGAGCATCGCGCATCTCTTCGGCGCGGGCAGCGACAGCGACGCCTTCCTGATCTCCTGGACCGTGCCGGAGATGGCGTCCACGCTGCTCATCGAGGACGCGATGGCGCTGGTGCTCGTACCGGCCTTCAGCCACGCGCTGGCCCGCCGCGCCGCGGGGGAGCACCCGGACCCCGTACGGAGTCTGGTCTCGGCCACCCTGCCGCGGCTGCTCGTCCTGCTCGGCTGCACCACCGGGCTCCTCGTGCTGGGCGCCCCGGTGATCGTGGAGCTGCTCGCACCCGGCCTCGCCGAGCCGCAAGTCGCCGTCCAGTGCACGCGGTTGACCGCGCTCACCGTGCTCTCGTTCGGGGTCACCGGCTATCTCAGCGCGGCGCTGCGGGCGCACCGCAGCTATCTGCCGCCCGCCACGATCTACGTCGCGTACAACGTCGGCATCATCGTCACCATGCTGGTGCTGCACTCCCTGTGGGGGGTACGCGCCGCCGCGGCCGGGGTCGCCGCGGGCAGCGTCCTGATGGTGCTGGCCCAACTGCCCGCCTTCGTCAGGCACCTGGCCGTACGGCCGTCCGGCGGCGAGACCGTACTCACTGGCCAGACCCTGCTCAACGGCGAGGCTCCGCTCATCGGCGCGGTCCCCGCCGCGCGGCCCGCTCTGCTCGGTCTCGGGGTGCTGGCGCCCGTCCTCATCTTCACCGTCTGCCGTCAGTCCCAGGTCCTCGTCGAGCGGTTCCTGGCCGCTTCGCTGCCCGCCGGGTCCATCTCGCACCTGAACTACGCGCAGAAGGTCGCGCAGGTGCCGATGATGCTGTCGCTGATGATCTGCACGGTCACCTTCCCGGTGGTCGCCAAGGCCGTCGCCGACGGCGAGGGCGACCAGGCGCGGCGCCGGGTCGAACGCGATCTGGCGCTGGCCGGGGTCGTCGTGCTGGCCGGTACGGCGGTCGTCGTCGCCTACGCGCCGCAGATCATCGAAGTCCTCTTCCAGCGCGGTGCGTTCAGCGCAGCCGACACCGCGACCACCGCTTCCATCATGCGGGTCTACGCCCTCGGGCTGCTCGGGCAGTGTCTGGTGGGCGCGCTGGGCAGACCGTTCTTCTCGACGGTGCGCCCCACCTGGTTCCCGGCCGCCGCGATGGCCGCAGGACTCCTCGTCAACGGGGTCGCCGGCGCGCTCGCCGTCGGCCCGTGGGGGGTCTACGGCATCACCGCGTCCAACGCCCTGGGGATCACCGTCACCGCTGTGCTGCTGCTCCGCGGGCTCGGCTCGCGGGTCGTCTCCATCCATGTACGCGGGGTCGCCCTGACGCTCGCCAGGCTGTCCGCCGCAGCCGTCGCCGCCTGCGCGGTGGGCCTGTTCGCCGCACCGCTGATCCCCGGCGCGGTGGCGAGCCTGGCGGCCGGCTGCCTGCTGGTGCCCGGTGTGTTCGCGGCGGCGGCACTGGCGCTGCGCGCCCCCGAAATCGTCGGCCTGCTCGATCTCACCAAGCGAAGGTTCCGCCATGTCCGCTGATACGGCGTCACGTGACGCCGCTCCGCCCGCGCCCCGGTCCCGTATCCAGCCGTGGATCCTGATGTACCACTCGGTGGCCGACCCGGCCGACGACCCGTACGGCATCACCGTCTCGCCCGAGCGCCTCGGCCACCAGCTGCGCCGGCTCAGACGGCGCGGGCTGACCGGCGTCGGCGTCGGGGCCCTGCTGCGGGCCCGCGCCGAGGGGCGCGGGCGCGGTCTTGTCGGGCTCACCTTCGACGACGGCTACCGCGACTTCACCGACCACGCGCTGCCGCTGCTGAAGCTCCACGGGTGCACGGCCACCCTGTTCGTGCTGCCCGGCAGGCCGGGCGGCGAGAACGCCTGGGACGCGCTCGGCCCGCGCAAGCCGCTCCTCACCGAGGACGGCATCCGGGCCGCCGCCGCGGCCGGCATGGAGATCGGCTCGCACGGCCTGTACCACCAGGACCTCACCGAGCTGGTCGACGACGAGCTGCGCCAGGAGACCCGGGGGAGCCGCGAGCTGCTCCGCCGGATCACCGGGGTCGCACCGGAGGGCTTCTGCTACCCGTACGGCACCCTCGACCGGCGGACCGTCGACGCCGTGCGCGACGCCGGATACTCCTACGGCTGTGCCATCGCCCCCGGGCCGCTCGCCGGCGACCACGCGCTGGCCCGCACCCACATCAGCCACGCCGACCGAGGCCTGCGACTGGACACCAAACGGGCGCTGCACCAGCTGCACCAGCTGCGTCAATTGCGCCAACTGCGGCAGCCGGCGCCCGGAGGCAGCCGGTGAGGGTCCTGCACATCATCACCGGGCTCGGCGTCGGCGGCGCCGAGCAGCAACTGCGGCTGCTGCTGCGCCGGTTGCCCGTCGAGTGCGACGTGGTCACCCTCACCAACCCCGGCCCGGTCGCCGACGGGCTGCGCGCCGACGGGGTCTCCGTCACCCATCTGGGGATGGGCGGCAACCGCGACCTCACCGCGCTCCCCCGGCTGACCCGGCTGATCCGGCGCGGCCGGTACGACCTGGTCCACACCCATCTGTACCGCGCCTGTGTGTACGGCAGGATCGCCGCCCGGCTGGCCGGGGTCCGCACCACGATCGCCACCGAACACTCGCTGGGCGAGCGGTACATCGAGGGCCGCCCGCTCACCCCGTCCACCCGCGCGCTGTATCTGCGCACCGAGCGGCTGGGGTCCGCGACCGTCGCGGTGTCGTCGACCGTCGCCGACCGGCTGCGCCGCTGGGGCGTCCCGGCGCGGCGCATCCATGTCGTACCGAACGGCATCGACGGGGCGCGGTTCCGGCACGACCCGCAGGTACGGGCCGCCACCCGGGCCCTGCTCGACATCCCGGCCGGCGACTTCGTGGTGGGCGGTGTCGGCAGGCTGGTGCCGGGCAAGCGGTTCGACCTGCTGGTACGGGCGGTTGCCGCACTGCCCGGGGTCCGGCTGGTGCTGGCCGGGGACGGGCCCGAGCGGGAGCCGCTGCGGGCGCTCGCCGGGCGGCTGGGGGCCGGTGACCGCGTCCACTTCCTCGGCGAGTGCGACGCGCTGCCCGACGGGCCGCACACCGGGCCGACCGTCCCCGCTGTCCTGGACGCGGTGGACGTCTTCGTCTCCGCGTCCGAGGAGGAGTCCTTCGGGCTCGCGGTGGTCGAGGCACTGGCCGCCGGTCTTCCGGTGCTGCACGCCGCCTGCCCCGCGCTCGACGACCTGCCGGCGGAGCCGGTGCCGGGCGCGGTACGGGTGCCGGGCGGCGCCGGGGCGTTCGAGGCGGCGCTCCGTCACCAACTGGAGCTGGGTGTGCGGAGGCTGGAGCCGCCTGCGGTGGTCGGCCACTACGACATCGCGCGCAGCGCCGGCAGCCTGCTCGGGGTGTACGCCCGCGCCGCCGAGGCCGCCCCGGCCGTTCCGCGCGTACGCCCTCCGTTCGTGACGCCCGTTCCGTAAGCCCAGGTCCGTTCCGTAACCCCGTGCCGACGCAGACCCCCGACGCAGACCCCCGACGCAGATCCCGACGGAGAAGTGAGCCCCATGCCTGATTCGCCCCGCGAAGAGCACCGCGCCATCCCCCGCACCATCGGACGGGCCGTCCGCCGCCGCGCTGCCGCGCTGCCGGCCTGGTGGCCGCTGCCGCTCTGCGCACTCGTCGGTGTGGTCGGCGGTGCGTCGTACGGAGCGCTCGCGGCGCCCGACTACGCCGCCACCAGCTATGTCGTCGCCGCGCCCGCCAAGGGCTCCGATCCGGCCACCGCCCTCGGCTTCGCCCAGGCGTACGGCCGTATCTCCACCAGTGCGTCGACCCTCGCCGCGGCGCAGCCGGCGGCGGGCGTCCCGGCGCGGACGCTGGGGCGGCACGTCAGGACGGAGACCTCACCCGAGTCCCCGATGATCGGCATCACCGGCAGCGCGACGCGCCCCGGCACGGCCGCCCACATCGCCAACGCGGTGGCCGGAGCGCTCACCGCCGGTGCCAACGGCGCCTCGGACAGCACCGGCGTCCGCCTCGTCCTGTTCTCCAAGGCCGTCCCGCCGTCGGCCGCCGTCTCGCCCTCGTTGCCGGTCAGTATCGCCGTCGGCGGCTGCGCGGGCGGCCTCGTCGGCGCCCTCGCGCTGCTGGTCCGCCCGCGCCGCAAGCAGGGGAGCACCGGCACCGCGGTCCCGGCGCCCGCCCAGGCCACCGGGTCCGACGCGCTCGCCGAGCCCGCCCAGCAGAAGGAACACGTCTGATGGCGGTGGCCACCGGGGCCGGGACCGGGGCTGGAACCGGAACTGGGACCGCGACCGGAACCGGTGCCGGTGCCGGCCTGTCCGTGACGTTGTGCCGCGACGAGCGGCAGTTCGCGGCGCTGGAGACCCAGTGGATGGCGCTGCACCGCGGCTGCGCCACCGCCACCCCGTTCCAGAGCCACCCCTGGCTGCACTCCTGGTGGCTCTCGTACGGCACACCGGGCCGGCTGCGGGTGGTGCTCGTACGGCGTGGCGGACGGCTGGTGGGAGCCGCCCCGCTGATGCTCGTGCACCGCCCGCTGCCGCTGCTGGTCCCGTTGGGCGGCGGCATCTCCGACTTCTCGGATGTCCTCATCGACGGCTCGCAGCCGCCCCGTACGCTCGCCGCGCTCGCCGAGGGGCTGCGCCGGGCCGCCCGGTACGCGGTGATCGACCTGCGCGAGGTGCGGCCGGGAGCCGCTGCCGAGCAGCTGTACGCCCGCTGGACGGGGGCCCGGCGCAGGCTCAGTGACTCGGTCTGCCTCGAACTGCCCGCCGAACCCATCGACCAGCTGGTGAAGCGGCTGGCCTCCGCACGGGCCCAGCGGGTCCGGGCCAAGCTGCGCAAGCTCGACGCGCTGCGGATCGAGGAGCGCGCCGTCGCCGAGCACGAAGTGCCGTGCACCATCAGGGAGTTGCTGCGGCTGCACGAGCTCCAGTGGCGCGGGCGCGGGGTCACACCCGAGCACCTCAGGCCCCGGTTCGCCGAACACCTGACACGCGCCACCCAGCGCATGGTCAGGGACGGCGACGCGGCGCTCACCGAGTACCGGCTGGACGGCGCGGTGGTCGCCGCCAATGTCACGCTCCAGTCCGCACAGCTCAGCGGCGGCTATCTGTACGGCGCCGACCCCGAGCTCCGTACGAAGAAGGTCGACGTGGCGACGATGCTGCTGCGCCGCGACGCCCGGCACGCGGCGGACAGCGGCCGGACCGTCATCAGCCTGCTGCGCGGCACCGAGCCGTACAAGAGCCACTGGCGCCCGGCCGTGGTGACCAACCAGCGGCTGCTGCTCGCACCGGCAGCGCTCGCCCCGGCGCTGAACCTGTACGCGGCCCAGCTGGCGGGCCGGGACCGGGCGGCCGACGCGGTGCGCTCCCTCGGGCCCGTGGCACGCGAGTGGCGCATCCGGATCGGCGGCCGGCGGGCGGGCAGGTCACCCGACGGCGGGCGGTGATCGCCCGCCGTCCCGCCGCCCGCCGTCCTGCCGGCCGTCCCGTCAACCCTTAGCCCGTCAGTCCTTCGGCAGGGTCCAGCAGATCTTCCGGGGCTTGAACCAGGGGTTGGCCCACTTGCCCAGGTCGATCCGGACGCACCACCGCTTCCCACCCATCGGCTCCGGCTCCGTCGGCTCCGGCCCGGTCGGCTTCGGCTCCGTGCTCGGTTCGGTGCTCGGTTCGGTGCCCGGCTCCTGCTCGGTCTCCTGGGACACCGCGGTCCGGAAGATCTTCGACGCGTCGGGGTTCTCGTCGCACTGCCATACACCGTGCGGGCAGTAGTCCGTGATGGTCTGGTAGAGCGGTCTGTGCGCGTCGAACCAGGCCAGCATCCCGCGCATGTAGTCGGTGTCGTCGCCGTTCCTGTAGAGCCCCCACTCGGGGTAGGAGATCTGCTTCTTGTGCGCGGTCGCGAAGTCGACCTGCGCCTGGAGTCCGTACGGCCCCTTCACCTGGTCCTCGAAGGTGTCGCCCGGCGGCTGGTCGTACGAGTCCATCCCCACGATGTCCACCGTGCGGTCGCCCGGGTAGCACTGCGTCCAGGGGATGTCGTCCGGGCCGCGGTTGGGCGTGAAGTCGAACTTGAACTTCTGGCCGGGGACGGAGCGCATCGCGGTGACGATCCGGTTCCAGTACGTCTTCCAGCCCTGCGGGTCGGGGCCGCAGCGCTGGGTGTAGGTCGTGCCGTTCATCTCCCAGCCCAGCACGATCACCGTGTCGGGGACCCCCAGCCGCACCAGCCGGGTGGCCAGCTTGCGGTAGTGGTCGTCGAAGTCGCCCCGGGCTCCCTGACCGATGAGGTCCCGGACCTCGTCGTCCGACAGGTTGTCCTCGTTGTGCTCCTGCATGGGCACGTTGAGCACGAACATCCGGTCGGGCTTGGCGCGCCGCCACTTCGCCCAGGGGCTGAGGAAGTCGGGCTGCCCCTCGATGTTCGACCAGACGTCGCCCGGCAGGTAGGTGTGCCCCACCCGCAGCTCCGCACCGCCCAGCCAGTGCGAGAGGTCCGCCATCCGTGCGATGCCCTCCGGCCCGTAGTCCAGGTAGGCGCCCACCGCGGGCACGGAGTCCTTCGGCACGGCGGGCAGGGGGCCCTTCGGCGCAGTGGGTACGGAGTCCTTCGCCGCGGGTGCCGCATCCTTCGGCGCCACAGGAGCGGATCCGGAGGGGGACGGGGCCGGAGGGGGCGGCGGCTTGAGTGCTCCGTGCGCGCCGCCCGCACCGGTCAGGAGAAGACCGGTGGCCACACCAGCGATGCAAGCGCCCCTCAACCGACGGCGTGAATGCGGCATGGGCTTCTCCTCGTGAACTCGTGTACCGGTGAACTCGTGTACTCGTGAACTTCGAACTCGTGCACTGGTGAAGGTGACGGAATCTGAATCCTCGGAACCGTGAGCTATTGGTCAAACCGTCCACCCGACGGGCCGCATGGGCGCGCTGCGCTGGGCCATCGGTGGGTTCCGTGACCCTCAGTCAGCTCCATCCAGGTGAAGGGCGCGACGCCACGCCGTGGCTCGGGGGCCGGTGACACACGCGTACGCCCTGACCGGTGGTTTGCGGCCCGCGGTTCCGCCATCCGGGTGAACGGCCACCCTGGGCGTCCCGGCCCGCCACTAGGGTGCCGAGCCATGACCGCATCCCACACCGCCACAAGCAGTGTCCAGCGCGACCATTTGGGCACCCTCTCCGTGCTCGCCTGGTCCGGCGACCCCGAAACGAACAACACGCCCTATCTGCTGGCCTATTCACTCGGTGACGGCAAGGACGGTGCCGAGGCGGGCGAGGCCGCCGTACGCACGCTCTTCGGCGAGCTCGGCATCCCGCTGGGCAGCTCGCTGGCCGACGGCTCCCGGCCCGGCTTCCCGGTCAAGCTGCTCGTCGAGGGCGGCCAGGCCGCCATCAACATGCCGTATCTGAGCGCTCAGTGCCCGGTCCCGCCGGAGTGGCTCCAGGCCGTGGCCGACCGCGGCGAGGTGCACTTCATGTTCGCGAGCAAGCCGTGGCCGGAGGCGGTGCCGGGCAGGCCCGTCTCCGAGGAGGTCCTCAGCGCCTTCGTCGGCGACGAGGGCATGCTCGCCACCTCCGCACACTGCATGCTGCCGGTCACCAAGCTGCGGAAGTAGCCCCGCCCCGCCCTGTCACGCGGTGGCCTCCGGCCCGCCCGCTGTCACTGCGCGGGCGGGTCGAAGGCGAACCGCAGCGCCCGCACCCTGTTGTCGAAGTTCGAGCCGGCCAGCTCGGGCAGACCCACCGCACGGAGCGCCTGCGGGCGGCTCAGCAGCTCCCGGAAGAGCGCCTTGATCTCCTGCCGCGCCAGGTGCGAGCCCAGGCAGAAGTGCGGACCGCCGCCGCCGTACCCCAGATGCGGGTTCGGGCTGCGGGTGATGTCGAAGGCGTCCGGGTCGGTGAAGACCGCCTCGTCGCGGTTGGCCGACGCGTAGTAGAGGACCACCTTGTCGCCCGGCCGGAAGAGGTGCCCGCCCAGCGTGTACTCGGTCCGTACCGTCCTGCGGAACTGGATGATCGGCGTCGAGTGCCGTACGACCTCGTCGACCGCCCCGTCGGCGTACCGCTCGAAGTCCGACGTGAGCAGGGCACGCTGCTCCGGGTTCTCGGTCAGCAGCGTCAGCGCGTGGGTGATCGCGTTCCGGGTGGTCTCCACCCCGGCCACCATCAGCAGCGAGAAGAACGAGCCCAGGCTGCGGGCGCCGAGCCCCTGCCCGTCGACGTCGGCGCGCACCAGCGCGGAGATCAGGTCACCGGTGGGCCGGCGCCGCCGCTCGCGGCCGAGTGCCACCATCATCAGATGCATCCGGGCCAGCGCCCGCAGCCCGCGCCCGGGGTCGCGCAGCCGGGCGCCGATGCCGCGCCGCACGCCCGCGTTCTCCGACGCGTGGTCGACACGGCCCGCGATGTCGGCGCGGTAGCGCTCCGGGATGCCCATGAGGTTGCAGATGACCTCGAACGGCATCCGCGAAGCCACCGACGCCACGAACTCGCCGGGCCGCTGCGCGATCATGTCGTCCACGATCCGCCCGGCGACCCGGCGGATGTCCTCATCGGCAGCGGCGAGCAGCCGCGGTGTGAAGGCCCGGGAGACCACCCGGCGGAGCTGGGTGTGGTGCGGGGCGTCCAGGTTGACCATGGAATCGCCGAACAGGAACCTGACCCAGCGGGCGGGCTCCGGCGTGGTGACACCGGGGGCGCTGGCGAACACCTCGGGCAGCCGGCTGGCCCGCACCACGTCGGCGTGGCTGACCAGTGCGTAGAACCCCTGCTCGGGCCTGCGCCAGGTGGCGGGACGCTCGGTGAAGTACACGGGGCGGCCGAGCTTACGGAGCGCGGCGAAGGCGTCCAGCCTTACGGCGCACGGCAGTTGCCAGAACAACGGGTCGGCGAGATCCGCCTCCGCCGGGTGAACCGTGTGCCGCACGGCCGGCCGTGCCGGGACCCTCATCCGTCGATGTCCTTCCCGCCGGGCCGAACAGCCCTGGTCCGGCCGTCATCGTGGCGCATCCACGGCGGCGCCGGCCGTCCCCGCCCGGCCGGGCGGACAAGTTCCCGCCCCGGCGCGGGACATTCCCCTCGTACGGCCGAACGGCCGCCGGGCCGGGAGCAGCGGAGTGAGCCGCAGCTGCTGGTCGGCGCGCCGATGTTGTGACTTGTCTGAATAACTGTTTCCTCGTGCCGTCGTTGTCACCGAAGGCGCGGCCCCGTGTGCAGCGTGCGCGGCGGACCGCACTGACCAGCGGGGTGAACCGGAAGGAGCCAGGATGAGAACGTCCACGCGCGGCACGGCGGGGAGGGAGCGGGCGGGATCGCGAGGGCAGTCGGGTCAGGCAGGACCGGCCGACCCGACAGGTCGTCAGGGACCCACGAAGCAGCCGGAGCTGCTGTCCCGTCGCGGTGCGCTGCGCGCCCTGTTCGCGGCGGGCGCGGTCGGCGGTACGGCGGTGGCGCTGGCCCCGATCGTGCGAACGGCCGCCAAGGGCCAGGAGGGCGACGACGGGAAGAACGTCCTGTCACCGGGGCCGCCGCAGGAGCTGCGGAACGTGTTCGACGAGATGTACCGGGGCCGGCGCATCCGGGGCCGCGCGGAGGGCGGCTACACCGAGGTGACCGTCGACGGCAGGCCGCTGCACCTCATGCGGCGGGCCGACGGCAGCTATCTCAGCATGGTCGACCACTACGAGTCGTACCCGACGCCCCTCGCGGCGGCGCGCGCCGCGGTCGATGAACTGGGCGCGGCTCAGCTGTCGTTGACACTCATGCACCAGCTCTGACCGGGGAGGTTCCTGACTCGTGTACACCCGCAAGAACCAGAAGGACCTCACGGCCACCGAGAAGAGGCGGTTCGTCTCCGCCGTCCTGGAGGTCAAGCGCTCCGGCCAGTACGACGACTTCGTCCGCACGCACGGCGAGTACTACGTGCCGGACGGTTCGCGGGGGAAGCGGGTCGCCCACATGGCGCCCACCTTCTTCCCCTGGCACCGGCGCTTCGTGCTGGAATTCGAGCGCGCCCTCCAGGCGGTCGACCCCAGTGTCACCGTGCCCTACTGGGACTGGACGGTCGACAACACCCCGGCTGCCGGGCTCTGGGGAGACGACTTCCTCGGCGGCGACGGCAGGAGGTCGGACGAGCAGGTGATGACCGGGCCCTTCGCGTACCGCGAGGGGAACTGGGAGGTCACGGTCGGCGTGACCGACAACCGGTTCCTGACCCGCAACTTCGGCCGCCCCGCCCGCCCCGTTTCGCTGCCGAGCCGGGCCGATCTGGCCCGCGCGATGAGGGAACCGCTGTACGACGCGGCCCCGTGGGACTCCACCGTGCCGAACGGGTTCCGCAACACCTTCGAGGGCTGGTCGGTCGGCAACGGCCCGCCCTGGCGCAACCACAACCTGGTGCACCGCTGGGTGGGCGGCGCGATGAACACCGCGACCTCGCCCAACGACCCGGTCTTCTGGCTGCACCACTCCTTCTGCGACCTGGTGTGGGACCGCTGGCAGAAGGCGCATCCGCACGCCGGGTTCGTCCCCGCCAGGAAGCTCTCCCCGAACGATCCGCAGAGCGGCCGGATCTTCAGCCTGGACGAGCCGATGGAGCCGTGGGGCGTCAAGCCGTCGTCGCTGCTGAGCCATGCGTCGCTCTACCGGTACGCCTGAGAGAGCGGTACAGCCGGGACCCTGCGGACACGCGGACCCTGCGGACACGGCTGCGGCCATCCCCTCGGAGGGGATGGCCGCAGGTCGCGGGAGGCGCTGCCTCCCGCCGTTTCAGCTGGGTCGGACCGGTGGGCCGGTCTCTCAGTTGCCGTAGCCGTCGTGGCCGTAGCCACCGTGGTCGTGGTCGTGGCCGCGGTCGGCGTTGACGCAGGTGTTGCCGAACGCCGGGTTCAGCAGACCGATGACGTTGACGGTGTTGCCGCAGAGGTTCACCGGGATGTGCACCGGGACCTGGACCTGGTTGCCGGAGATGACACCCGGGGAGCCGACAGCGGCACCGTGGGCTCCGGCGTCGGCGGCGGCCAGACCGGCGGAGCCGGCCAGGACGGCGCCGGTGCCCGCGAGTACGGCAGCGGCCTTCGCGATACGCGACATTGCGTTCTCCTTGGAACATTGGAACAGGAACATTCAGGGTCAGCCGCAGCGATTTCACGGTCTGACGTGTCGTTCAACGCCGCAGCGCACCGGCGGTAACGGATCACGATCAAAGTCACCGGGGTTCGGGCGAAGGGCCGGCGGTTCCCGCGGAAGCGGAATCGCGCCGGGCGATGACCTATTCGGGGCGATAGGCTCATTCGTGGCATCTGCCGTGGCATTCTGCGGTGCCACGCTTCCCGCGCTGGGCCCCTGTGAGCCCCGGCCGGACCCGGCCGCACCCACTCCCACCAGGGCTTTTCCTGCGTTGCGCATAAGACCGGGATAAAAGTTGAGCGTCCTCGGCTCAGGTCGGTTGACTCCGCGGGATCTGTCGTGCACTCTTGAGCCAGTTCCACTCAAGTAGTCAGCTGGAGGATTCACCATGGCACGTGCGGTCGGCATCGACCTGGGCACGACTAACTCCGTCGTCAGCGTTCTCGAAGGCGGCGAGCCCACCGTCATCACCAACGCCGAAGGCGCCAGGACCACGCCGTCCGTCGTCGCCTTCGCCAAGAACGGCGAGGTGCTCGTCGGCGAGGTCGCCAAGCGCCAGGCAGTCACGAACGTCGACAGGACCATCCGGTCGGTCAAGCGCCACATGGGCACCGACTGGAAGATCGACCTGGACGGCAAGAGCTTCAACCCGCAGCAGATGAGCGCCTTCATCCTGCAGAAGCTGAAGCGTGACGCCGAGTCGTACCTGGGGGAGAAGGTCACCGACGCGGTGATCACTGTCCCGGCGTACTTCAACGACTCCGAGCGCCAGGCGACGAAGGAGGCCGGCGAGATCGCGGGCCTGAACGTCCTGCGCATCGTCAACGAGCCGACGGCCGCCGCTCTGGCGTACGGGCTCGACAAGGACGACCAGACCATCCTCGTCTTCGACCTCGGCGGCGGCACCTTCGACGTGTCGCTCCTGGAGATCGGTGACGGCGTGGTCGAGGTCAAGGCCACCAACGGTGACAACCACCTCGGTGGTGACGACTGGGACCAGCGCGTCGTCGACTACCTGGTGAAGCAGTTCGCCAACGGTCACGGCGTGGACCTGGCCAAGGACAAGATGGCTCTCCAGCGTCTCCGCGAGGCCGCGGAGAAGGCGAAGATCGAGCTGTCGTCCTCGACCGAGACCACGATCAACCTGCCGTACATCACGGCGTCGGCCGAGGGCCCGCTGCACCTGGACGAGAAGCTCACGCGCTCGCAGTTCCAGCAGCTCACCGCCGATCTGCTGGACCGCTGCAAGAGCCCCTTCCACAACGTCATCAAGGACGCGGGCATCCAGCTCTCCGAGATCGACCACGTCGTTCTCGTCGGTGGCTCGACCCGCATGCCGGCCGTCGCGGAGCTCGTCAAGGAGCTCACAGGTGGCCAGGACGCCAACAAGGGTGTGAACCCGGACGAGGTCGTCGCGATCGGCGCCTCGCTCCAGGCCGGTGTCCTCAAGGGTGAGGTCAAGGACGTCCTGCTCCTCGACGTGACGCCGCTGTCCCTCGGTATCGAGACCAAGGGAGGGATCATGACGAAGCTCATCGAGCGCAACACCACGATCCCGACCAAGCGTTCCGAGATCTTCACGACGGCCGAGGACAACCAGCCGTCCGTGCAGATCCAGGTCTACCAGGGCGAGCGCGAGATCGCGGCGTACAACAAGAAGCTCGGGATGTTCGAGCTGACCGGTCTGCCGCCGGCCCCGCGCGGTGTGCCGCAGATCGAGGTCGCCTTCGACATCGACGCCAACGGCATCATGCACGTCGCTGCCAAGGACCTCGGCACCGGCAAGGAGCAGAAGATGACCGTCACCGGTGGCTCCTCGCTGCCGAAGGACGAGGTCAACCGGATGCGCGAAGAGGCCGAGCAGTACGCGGACGAGGACCACAAGCGCCGCGAGGCCGCCGAGTCGCGCAATCAGGGCGAGCAGCTCGTCTACCAGACCGAGAAGTTCCTCAAGGACAACGAGGACAAGGTCCCGGGCGACGTCAAGACCGAGGTCGAGGAGGCCCTCACCGAGCTGAAGGAGAAGCTCAAGGGTGAGGACACCGCCGAGATCCGTACGGCCACCGAGAAGGTCGCCGCGGTCTCGCAGAAGCTCGGCCAGGCGATGTACGCGAACGCCGAGGGCGCCGCTGCCGCAGGCGGTGCGCCGGGTGCCGAGGGTACGGAGCAGGCCACCGATGCTCCTGACGACGTGGTCGACGCCGAGATCGTGGACGACGAGAAGGACGGCCGTCAGGGAGGCGCCGCATGACGGAGGAGACTCCGGGCTTCGAGGAGGAGCCCGGCGCGACCTCCGAAGACGCCGCGTCGAAGGCCGCCGGGCCCGACTCCGGGAAGGAGTCGGAGCCGGCGGCCCCGGCAGGGGACGCACAGAGCAGCGGTCAGAACAGTCAGGAAACAGCACTCACCGCCCAGCTGGACCAGGTCCGTACCGCGCTCAGTGAGCGCACCGGGGACCTCCAGCGGCTCCAGGCGGAGTACCAGAACTACCGCCGCCGGGTGGAGCGGGACCGGGTCCAGGTCAAGGAGGTCGCCATCGCGAACCTGCTGTCCGAACTCCTCCCGACCCTCGACGACATCGGTCGCGCCCGGGAGCACGGCGAGCTGGTCGGCGGCTTCAAGTCGGTGGCCGAGTCGCTGGAGACGGTCGCGGCGAAGATGGGCCTCCAGCAGTTCGGCAAAGAGGGCGAGCCCTTCGACCCGACGATCCACGAGGCCCTGATGCACTCGTACGCGCCGGACATCACCGAGGACACGTGCGTGGCGATCCTGCAGCCGGGGTACCGGTTCGGCGAGCGCACCATCCGTCCCGCACGGGTCGCGGTGGCCGAGCCCCAGCCGGGCGCGCAGTCCAAGGACGACGCGCCGGACGAGGACAGCGGTGGCCCGGACGAGGGCTGACATCAGTGAAGGCTGACATCAGTAGGGGCTGGCATCAGTATCAGTAGCGACCGGAAGGAGGGACGTCGGGGATGAGCACCAAGGACTTCGTCGAGAAGGACTACTACAAGGTTCTCGGCGTCCCGAAGGACGCCACCGAGGCCGAGATCAAGAAGGCGTACCGGAAGCTCGCCCGCGAGCTGCACCCGGACGCCAACAAGAGTGACGCCAAAGCCGAAGAGCGGTTCAAGGAGGTCTCCGAGGCGAACGACGTCCTCGGCGACCCCAAGAAGCGCAAGGAGTACGACGAAGCGCGTGCTCTCTTCGGCAACGGCGGCTACCGGCCAGGGCCCGGCGCCGGCGGCGGCTCCTTCAACTTCGACCTGGGGGACCTCTTCGGAGGCACCCCGGGCGGGGGAGCGGGGCAGCCGGGCGGCGCGGGCGGTTTCGGCGGCGGACTCGGGGACGTGTTCGGCGGGCTGTTCAACCGGGGCGGTCCCGGTACCACCCGCACCCAGCCGCGCCGCGGCCAGGACATCGAGTCCGAGGTGACGCTCAGCTTCACCGAGGCGGTCGACGGGGCCACGGTCCCGCTGCGGATGTCCAGCCAGGCGCCGTGCAAGGCCTGTTCGGGTACCGGCGACAAGAACGGCACCCCCCGGGTCTGCCCGACCTGCGTCGGCACCGGCCAGGTGTCGCGCGGCAGCGGCGGCGGCTTCTCACTGACCGACCCCTGCGTGGACTGCAAGGGCCGTGGGCTCATCGCCGAGAACCCCTGCGAGGTCTGCAAGGGTTCCGGGCGGGCGAAGTCCTCCCGGACCATGCAGGTAAGGATCCCGGCGGGCGTCTCCGACGGCCAGCGGATCAGGCTGCGCGGCAAGGGCACCCCGGGCGAGCAGGGCGGCCCGGCCGGTGACCTCTATGTGATCGTCCATGTCGACGCCCACCCGGTCTTCGGCCGCAGGGGCGACAACCTCACGCTCACCGTGCCCGTCACCTTCACGGAGGCGGCACTCGGCGGCGAGGTCAAGGTACCGACGCTCGGCGGGCCCCCGGTCACGCTGAAACTGCCCGCGGGTACGCCCAACGGCCGTACGATGCGGGCCCGGGGCAAGGGCGCCGTACGCAAGGACGGCACCCGGGGGGACCTGCTGGTCACCGTCGAGGTCGCCGTACCGGCGGATCTCAGCGACAAGGCACGTGAGTCGCTGGAGACGTACCGCGAAGCGACCGCGGGGCAGGACCCGCGCGCGGAGCTTTTCCAGGCCGTGAAGGGAGCTTGAGATGAATGGCCGCCGAGGACGACGTGACCCTGCCATGGGTTACGAACTGACCGACGAGACCCCCGTGTACGTCATCTCGGTCGCCGCTCAGCTCTCCGGCCTGCACCCGCAGACCCTGCGCCAGTACGACCGTCTCGGCCTGGTTTCACCGGGCCGGACGGCCGGCCGGGGCCGGCGGTACTCGGCCCAGGACATCGAGCTGCTCCGTACGGTGCAGCAGCTGTCCCAGGACGAGGGCATCAACCTCGCGGGCATCAAGCGCATCATCGAGCTGGAGCACCAGGTCGCCGCGCTCCAGTCCAGGGTCGCCGAACTCTCGGCGGCGGTGGACGGCGCGGCGGTGGCCATGCAGCAGCGCGAGGCACAGGTCCACGCCTCGTACCGGCGCGACCTGGTCCCGTACCAGGACATGCAGCAGACCAGCGCACTGGTGGTCTGGCGACCGAAGCCGAAGCGGTCGCCGGAGTAGGGCAGTTCGTGTGAGTGAGGTCCGAGGGCCGCTACCCGGAGGGTGGCGGCCCTCAGGCGTGTTCACGGCGGTTGTGGCTGTCGAGCATCCCGGACTGCGCGATGCGGACGCCCAGTTGCACCCGGTTCGTGGTGCCGAGCACGGTGGAGAGGTGTGCGATGTGGGTGCGGCAGGTGCGGACGCTGATCCCGAGCCGTTTGGCGACGGCTTCGTCGGGGTGTCCTTCGCTGAGGAGCCGGGCGACGGCGTACTGGCGCTCGGAGATCCCTGCCTCGGCCGGTACGGGTGGGGCGGGTTCGTGCAGGGGGATCCCCTGGCGCCAGAACCGTTCGAAGACGGTGGCGAGGTATTCGATCATTGCGGGGTGGCGCAGTTCCAGGGCGGTGGTGCGGTCCGCGCTGGCGGGGATGAACGCGACCGAGCGGTCGAAGATCATCAGGCGCTCGGGGATGTCGTCCAGGCTGCGGATCTCCAGGGAATGGCCCATCTTCTCCAGGTAGTTGCGCAGCCCCGGGCTGTGGAGCGATGCACGTTGGTAGAGGGTGCGCATGTGGGCTCCGCGCTCACGCAGCAGCAGGCCTCTGGGCAGGGCAGTGCGTAGTTCGAACTCGCTGCGCGGGCCAGGCTGGACACACAACGCCTCGGTGCGACAGTCGTTACTGGCACGACTAATGGCGGTGTTGATGCGGGGGAGGCCTTCCAGCACCACGACTCCGGGTGCGCGGTCCGATGGACCCGCGGTGTCGAGCGCCATGAATCGTTCCAAGGACTCCACGATCCTCACTTCCCGCGAACGGCGGTTGTGGATCTCTGACTCGATGTCCAAGAGCATGGCGTGGAGAGCCAGTGAGGGAGGAGTGGGGAGCATGCGTTCCGTGTCGTCGGGGTCCGGATGCAGGAGGCCCAGGTCGATGAGGCAGGGTGTCGAGTCTGCGGCCTTGCGCTCGATGTATCCCTGTCTCAGAGCTGTCGCGTATGTGAGGCTGCCGGTCTCGCACAGCTCTTCCACGCCATGTGTGTGCTGTAGTGCCGTCACTTCCGCCCCTCCCCGAGCCCCGGAGCGCTCTACTGCTGCGGGTAACTCTCGGATCTTGAAGGTACCCCCCTCATCAAGTTGCAGAACAGAAAGTTGAGGGTGGTCGGCCCGCCTTGGACACACCAGAATCATTGCTTGTAATGGGTGTGCCCAGTGGATGACCAACACGGAGGGGGTCTTTGCGCGAAGGCAGAAGTCAGTGCTCCAGGATGCCGGACCGTGCAATGAGGTAGCCCAACTGCGCCCGGCTACCGCTGCCGAGAATGGTGGAGAGTTTGGCGACGTGAGCCCGGCAGGTGCGTACGTTCATCCCGAGTCGACGGGCTATCGCCTCGTCCACGTGGCCCTCGACGAGGAGCTGGGCTATCGACCGCTGGACACCGCTGACGCCCTCGAGCGTGGGGTTGTAGGGGATCTCGTCCAGCAGTGGGATCGCGCGCTGCCAGAGTTGCTCGAACACCTTGACCAGATAGCTGACCAGCCCCGGGTGCCGGAGTTCGAGAGCGACCTGTTGGTCGTCCCTGGCGGGGATGAAGGCGACCGTGCGGTCGCAGATGATGAGCCTCCCGATGAGCTCCTCGAGGGTGCGGATCTCGACCTTCCCGGTGGCGACCCGGTCCACATAGGCGAGGGTTCCCGGACTGTGCCTGACGGTGTGCTGGTAGAGCGTGCGCATGCTGACGCCCCGGTCGACCAGCGGCCTGTCGCGCTCCAGGGCCTGGTTGAGAACATGCTCCCGGCGCCCGCCCCCGGGCTGGACGGTGAGCATCTCCGTATGACACTCGGCAGTGGCGAGATTGAGTGCGGCATTGATCCGCTCGACACCTTCGAGCACGGTGATGGCGTGGGTCAGTGCCGGATTCTGGGCACTGATTGTCATGAACGGCTCGAAAGATTCGGTCAGTTCGATCGAGAGCCGTCTACGGTCCTGGATGTCGCGTTCGATGGGGTGGAGACGCTGGGCCAGTGCTACGGACGGCGGAACCGGGCGCAGCCAGTTGGCGTCGTCGGGATCGGGGTGGAGCAGCGCGAATTCCACCAGACAGGGTGCGGGTTCCACCTCGGCACGGGCGATGCGTCCGGCGCTCAGGGCGCCGGCGTATAGCCGGGCCCCCTCGGCACACAACTCCCTAATGTCATGGGGATGCGTCGGTTCTGTGTCGTTTTTCGGCAAATCTCCACCCCCCAGGGTCCTGAACGTGCAAGAACATGATGCATCGCCCGTGTAGCGCTGACGTGCCGGAATGAGCCATCGTCTTGTCATGCGGGGGAGAAGACACCATCAAGTGAGGACGAAGCCGACTATGCGCAAGAAAATGCTTCGCTCGGTGCTTACCGCAGCCCTGACCGCTGCTGTCGCGTTCGGCGGCCTGGTCGGTGTGACCCTTGCCTCGAGCGGTGCGTCCAAGGCGACGCAGTCCGACAGCGGATGGGGAAGCGTGCACGCGGCGGCCCCTCTTGATAGTGGCTGGGGCATCCTTCCTGCGGACGGTGGCTGGCGCTCCTCTCGGGTCGCCGCTTCCACTGACAGCGGTTGGGGCGCGGTATCGGCTACTACTGTTCAGGCAGCAGCATGACCGTCCCACCGGACGACAGAGTCTTCCAGCGCGAGATGGCTGTCGCTTACCGCTCCGGGTGGCATTTCATCGACCTCGTCACGGCGATTCCGCACCGTGGTGATTCGTTGATGGTCACCCTGTTCGGTGAGCCGATCCTCGTCGTACGCGAGGACGACGGTGACGATGGTGACGTCCGCGCCTACCGGTGCCTGCGCAAGCCCCGGGGCGCCCCACAGCCTGTTCGCTGTGCCGTTCGCTACGGCATGGTGTTCGTGAACCTCGACCGGCGTGACCACCAGTTGTTCGACGTCGAGCCGACCACAGCTATCCCCCGCAGTGCCTGACGCGATTCCCCCGGCGTAACAGATCGCTCAGGTGCTTCCCCCACACAGCGGCGCCACCGTGACCTGAACACGGTGGCGCCGCTGTGCTGCGCGCGTGAGGTTCCGCCGCCGGTCAGGCGCGGCCCATCGCCCGCTCGACGATGATCTCGATCAGGACCCGGTCCGGGTTCTCGGTCGGCGTGCGCCCGTAGCGCTCCGCGTAGCGCCGTACCGCGTCGGCGACCGCGTCCGGCTCCGTACGGATCCTCGCGCGCCCCTCCAGCGTCGCCCAGCGGCCCGGCGCCACCTGGCAGACCGCGACCCGTGCGCCCTCGGGCCCCGCGGCCAGGATGTTGGCGACCTTCCGTGACTTCTTGTTGGCGATGACCCTGGCGATCCCGGCCTCCGGTTCCCACGTCACGCCGACCGGCACCAGATGCGGTGAACCGTCCGGGCGCGGGGTCGTCAAGGTGCAGCGATGGAATTCGCGCCAGAAGCTGAGGTAGGGCGGATCGGGGTTCCGTGGGTCAATGGCCATGGGCGCGAACCTATCCGGCCCCCGGACCCCGGCCGCCCCCGGTGTGGCAGAGATCCTGTCGGTCAGGGGGTGGCGGCCCTGTCAAATGTATGTTGAGTGGCATAGACTCAACTTTATGTACGGTGCCTGAGTCTAGGCAGGCTGAGTCGCTGCGCCGGGTCGTGGCACACAGGCCACACACGCCACACGGACCACACAGGCATCGCACCGAGTCACTGCAGGGACGGACCCGCCCCGCGAGGAGGAGAGCGCACACGTGGACGCCGAGCTGACCAACAAGAGCCGGGACGCGATCACCGCGGCGAACAGCCGCGCCGTGTCCGACGGCAACCCGGACCTGACCCCCGTACATCTGCTGCTCGCCCTGCTGGAGGGGCAGGACAACGAGAACGTCGTCGACCTGCTGGCGGCTGTCGAGGCGGACCAGGCGGTCATCAGGTCCGGCGCCGAGCGGCTGCTCGGCGGGCTGCCCAGCGTGACCGGGTCGACGGTCGCACCCCCGCAGCCGGACCGCGAGGTGCTCGCCGTCATCGCGGACGCCTCGAAGCGGGCCAAGGAACTGGGGGACGAGTACATCTCGACCGAGCATCTGCTCATCGGGATCGCCGCCAAGGGCGGCCACGCCGGCGAGCTGCTGACGCAGCAGGGCGCCGGTGCAAAGGAACTGCTGGAAGCGTTCGAGACGAGCAGGGGAGGGCGCCGGGTGACCACACCCGACCCCGAGGGTCAGTACAAGGCGCTGGAGAAGTTCGGTACGGACTTCACGGCCGCAGCGCGTGACGGCAAGCTCGACCCGGTCATCGGGCGGGACCACGAGATCCGCCGGGTGGTGCAGGTGCTGTCCCGGCGCACCAAGAACAACCCGGTGCTCATCGGCGAGCCCGGCGTCGGCAAGACGGCCGTCGTGGAGGGCCTCGCCCAGCGGATCATCAAGGGCGATGTGCCGGAGAGCCTCCGGAACAAGCGGCTGATCTCGCTCGACCTGGGTGCGATGGTCGCCGGTGCCAAGTACCGCGGCGAGTTCGAGGAGCGGTTGAAGTCCGTCCTGGCCGAGATCAAGGAGAGCGACGGCCAGGTCATCACCTTCATCGACGAGCTGCACACCGTCGTCGGCGCGGGCGCGGGCGGCGACTCCGCGATGGACGCGGGCAACATGCTCAAGCCGATGCTGGCCCGCGGCGAGCTGCGCATGGTCGGCGCGACGACCCTGGACGAGTACCGGGAGCGCATCGAGAAGGACGCCGCCCTGGAGCGGCGCTTCCAGCAGGTGCTGGTCGCCGAGCCGTCGGTCGAGGACACCATCGCGATCCTGCGCGGGCTCAAGGGCCGGTACGAGGCCCATCACAAGGTCCAGATCGCGGACGCGGCCCTGGTCGCCGCCGCGACCCTCTCCGACCGCTACATCACGTCCCGCTTCCTGCCCGACAAGGCCATCGACCTGGTGGACGAGGCCGCGTCCCGGCTGCGGATGGAGATCGACTCGTCCCCCGTCGAGATCGACGAGCTCCAGCGCTCCGTCGACCGGCTGCGGATGGAGGAGCTGGCCCTCAAGAACGAGTCGGACGCCGCGTCCAAGCAGCGCCTGGAGAAGCTGCGCCGCGACCTCGCCGACCGCGAGGAGGAGCTGCGCGGACTCACCGCACGCTGGGAGAAGGAGAAGGAGGGCCTCAACCGCGTCGGTGAGCTGAAGGAGCGCATCGACGGGCTCCGCGGCCAGGCCGAGCGTGCCCAGCGCGACGGTGACTTCGACACCGCGTCCAAGCTGCTCTACGGGGAGATCCCCGGCCTGGAGCAGGAGCTGGAGGAGGCCACCGCGGCCGAGGAGGAGGCCGCCAAGACCGCCGACACGAAGAGCACCATGGTCAAGGAGGAGGTCGGCTCCGACGACATCGCCGATGTGGTCGGCTCCTGGACCGGTATCCCGGCGGGCCGTCTTCTGGAGGGCGAGACGCAGAAGCTGCTCCGCATGGAGGACGAGCTGGGCCGGCGCCTGATCGGCCAGACCGAAGCCGTCGCTGCCGTCTCCGACGCCGTACGCCGCACCCGCGCAGGCATCGCCGACCCCGACCGGCCCACCGGCTCGTTCCTCTTCCTGGGCCCGACCGGCGTCGGCAAGACCGAGCTGGCCAAGGCGCTCGCGGACTTCCTCTTCGACGACGAGCGGGCCATGGTCCGCATCGACATGAGCGAGTACGGCGAGAAGCACTCGGTGGCCCGTCTGGTCGGCGCGCCTCCCGGCTATGTGGGGTACGAGGAGGGCGGCCAGCTCACCGAGGCGGTGCGCCGGCGCCCGTACAGCGTGGTGCTGCTCGACGAGGTGGAGAAGGCCCACCCCGAGGTCTTCGACGTGCTGCTCCAGGTCCTGGACGACGGACGCCTCACCGACGGTCAGGGCCGCACGGTGGACTTCCGCAACACCATCCTGATCCTGACCTCGAACCTGGGCAGCCAGTATCTGGTCGACCCGCTGACCAAGCCCGAGGAGAAGAAGAAGCAGGTCCTCGACGTCGTACGGGCCTCCTTCAAGCCCGAGTTCCTCAACCGCCTCGACGACCTGGTGGTCTTCTCGGCGCTGTCGGGGGACGAGCTGGCGCACATCGCGGGCCTCCAGATCGACCGCCTGGCCGCGCGCCTCGCCGACCGGCGGCTGACCCTGGACGTCACCCCCGGCGCGCTGGCCTGGCTGGCCGAAGAGGGCAACGACCCGGCGTACGGCGCCCGGCCGCTGCGCCGGCTGATCCAGACGGCGATCGGCGACCGGCTCGCGAAGGAGATCCTCGCGGGCGAGGTCACCGACGGCGACACGGTCCGGGTCGACCGGGTCGGCGACGGGCTGATCGTGGGGCGTGCGGAGTAGGGCGAACGGCTGTGTGACGGGCCCGTCACCCCTCCGGGGTCCCCCGGGGGTGACGGGCCCGTTCCTGTTACCCGTTCCTGTTACCCGTTCCTGTTACCCGTTCCTGTTACCCGTTCCTGTTACCCGTTCCTGTTACCCGTTCCTGTTCGCGGACACGAACCGCCACCACCGGCCGTACGGCGCGGTCGGACACCCAAGATCGGGCAAACCTGTCCGCCCCTGGCGGATAAGACCCGGCGGGGCTTGCCACGCCCCGCCCGCTATGGGAGAGGATGGCGGAACTCGTACGAAGGGCAATTCAAAGATGACCATCGACCCGTCCTCCATTCCGAACTTCGGGGGCCAGCCCGATCCGCAGGATTCAGGACCGGCGGGCCCCGTCGTTCCCGACCAGGATCTGGTCAAGCAGCTCCTTGAGCAGATGGAGCTGAAGTACGTCCTGGACGACGAGGGCGACCTCGCCGCGCCGTGGGAGGAATTCCGTACGTACTTCATGTTCCGCGGTGAGGACGACCAGCAGGTCTTCTCGGTGCGGACGTTCTACGACCGCCCGCACGGCATCGAGGAGAAGGTCCAGCTCCTGGAGCTGATCGACGACTGGAACCGCCGCACGCTGTGGCCCAAGGTCTACACGCACACTCACGACGACGGCAGCGTCCGGCTCATCGGTGAGGCGCAGATGCTCATCGGCACCGGCGTGGCCCTGGAGCACTTCGTGTCGTCCACGGTCAGCTGGGTCCGCGCCTCGATCGAGTTCGACAAGTGGCTCGTCGACCAGCTCGGTCTTGAGCAGGACCTGGAGTCCGGCAAGGGCGACGACGAGCCCGGCGACAACGCCTGAGCGGAGCGCCGGCAAGGCCTGCGCCTGCGACTGCCCCTGCAACGGTGCCTGCAACGGCCCCCTGCAACGGTGCCTGCGACGGTGCTCAGAGCGGTACGTCCGCGTCCGTCAGGAGATAGGCGCCGTAGCCGAGCGAAAGCCCGGCCAGGATCGAGATCACCACGATCACGGTTCCGGGCCGGGCTTTCGCCATCGACCGTGCGACCGGCAGCAGCAGCGGGAAGGCGGGCAGCAGAAAGCGCGGTCTGCACTCGAAGAACCCGCCGGCGCCCAGGACCACCAGCAGCAGCGCGCCCGTGTACACGAGCACCGGCAGGGGCGGCCTGGAGCGGTCCCGCAGGAGCCGTACGAAGAGCACCAGGGCGGCCCCCACGAGCACCACGCTGACCAGGACCGCCGGCGGCCGCGTCCCCAGCGCGATCTGCCCCAGGAGCGGCCCCCATCCGGCGCCGAAGTCGAACCGCGATCCCCAGCCGTCCTGCACGGTGAAGTACCCGCCGAGCAGATGGCCGGTGCGCGCCCCGGCCCACAGGACGTACCCGGCCCAGCCGAGCGGTGCGATCACCGCCGCGGCGCGGACCCTCCCGCGGGCGCGCCCCCGGGCCATCTCGTACAGCGCGGCAGCGCACACCGCCGCCGCGACCGCGTACCCGTTGGGCCGGGTGAGCCCCGCGCCGACGGCCAGCGCCGCGGCCCACAGCCACCGCCGGGTCAGCAGCGCGTAGAGCGACCAGGCGGCGAACGCCGTGAGCAGTGGCTCGGTGTACGCCATGGACAGCACGACGGAGTGCGGCAGCACCGCCCACAGCAGCACCAGCAGAGCCGCCACCCGGCGCCCGTACAGCCGCTCGCCCACCGCGTGGATCCCGCAGGCAGCCGCCACGGCCGAGGCCCAGGAGACCAGCAGCCCGGCGCCGCCGCCGGTGATCCGCAGCACGGCGGAGACGGCCGCCACGAGCCCGGGGTACAGCGGGAAGAAGGCCAGGTCGCTGAAGACCCGCCCGTTCGGCCCGAGGACCGTGCGGCCGTAGCCGTGCGCGGCGATCGAGCTGTACCAGCGGGAGTCCCAGGAGTCCCCGAGCAGCGCCACCGGGTCCCGCCCCTCGTACGCGGCCCAGATCGCCAGCACCGCGACCCCGGCGAGCCGCACGGCGAGGAAGAGCGCGACGGCCGGGGCGGCCCGGCGCAGCAGAGCGGCGCCCCCGGGGAGGGGCTTCTCGGCCGGTGCGGAGAGAGCCGCGGAGACAGCTTCGGAGACGGCCGCGGTGGGAGCTGCGGGGCTGGCTTCGGTGGGCCCGGCGTCGGTGGCTTCCCCGTCGGACGCTTCCGAGTCGGCGGACAGGGGGCACCTCCGGGGTGCGCGCTGAGTCGGTCGGTCCTTCCGACTCTCCGCGCCACCGGGCGCCCGCGCGACCGGGGTCGGCCGACCGGGTCAGCCGCCCAGCCGGATCAGCCGCTCAGTCGGCGCAGCCGTTCGCTCGCGTCCCGGAGCACCTCGTCCCGCTTGCAGAACGTGAAGCGCACCTGGCTGCGCCCCGCCTCCGGGTCGTCGTAGAACACCGAACTCGGCACCGCCACCACACCGCAGCGCTCCGGCAGCGCCCGGCAGAAGGCGAGTGCGTCCTTCTCGCCGAACGGGGCGATGTCGGTGGTGATGAAGTACGTGCCCTGCGGCTCGTACACGGTGAATCCGGCGGCGCGCAGGCCCGCGTCGAGCAGGTCGCGCTTGCGCAGCAGATCGGTCCTCAGGGTGGTGAAGTAGCTGTCCGGGAGCCGCAGGGCCTCGGCGACGGCGTACTGGAACGGCCCGGCGCTCACATAGGTCAGAAACTGCTTCGCCGTGCGGACCGCCGCGACGAGGGCCGGGGAGCCGGTGACCCAGCCGACCTTCCAGCCCGTGAACGCGTACGTCTTGCCCGCCGACGAGATGGACACCGTGCGCTCGCGCATCCCGGGCAGCGCCGCGATGGGGCTGTGCGTGCCTTCGTAGACAAGGTGCTCGTACACCTCGTCGGTGACCACGAGCAGGTCGTGTTCGATGGCGAGTGCGGCGATGGCGCCCCGCTCATCGGCGGTGAGGACCATCCCGGTGGGGTTGTGCGGCGAGTTGAGCAGCAGCAGCCGGGTGCGGGGCGTGATGGCGTCGCGCAGCGCGTCGAGGTCGGGGCGGAAGTCCGGGGCGCGGAGGGTCAGCGGTACGCGGACGGCGCCCGCCATGGCGATGCAGGCGGCGTACGAGTCGTAGAACGGCTCGAACGCGATGACCTCGTCGCCCGGCTCCAGCAGGGCGAGCATCGATGCGGCGATGGCCTCCGTGGCGCCCGCGGTGACCAGCACCTCCGTGTCGGGGTCGAAGCCGATGCCGTAGAAGCGGCGCTGGTGGTCGGCGATCGCCGAGCGGAGTTCCGGGATGCCCGGGCCCGGTGGGTACTGATTGCCCCGGCCGTCGCGCAGCGCCCGGACCGCCGCCTCGCGGACTTCCTCCGGGCCGTCGGTGTCCGGGAAACCCTGCCCCAGGTTGATCGAGCCGGTGGCCGTGGCCAGCGCCGACATCTCCGCGAAGATCGTCGTGCCGAGTCCGTCCAGCCTTCGGTTGAGCAGCGGCCGTCCGCCGACTTGGCCCGTGGCGCTTCGCGTAGTGGTCATGGCGGCCATCCTGCGCCGAACCTCTGGACTTCCTCAACTCCTGCTTGAGGCCGCGCGTACCGGGGATTGGCCTGTCACACGAGAAGTCCGGCAGCCGGGCGGGGACCGACGGGGGACCCCGCTCCGCCGGACGGATGAGAGGTGAGGGCCGTGGGCATTTTCATCGTGGCGGTGGTGGTGATCGTGCTGGTCGCGCTGGTGTCCGCAGACCGGAAGCGCGGCGGGCGCCGTGGCGGCCGAGGCCGGTCGTCCGCCGTGGGCGGTACCGCGGGCGGTACGGCGGGCGGCAGCTGGTGGGCGGGGGACAGCGGTTCGAGCGGTCACCACTCGGGCGGGCATTCCGGTGGGCACCACTCCTGCGGCGGGGGCGGCCACTCGTCCTGCGGCGGCGGGTCGTCGTGCGGGGGCGGTTCGTCGTGCGGCGGCGGCGGTGGCGGCTGCGGCTCCAGCTGACGCCGGGTAACTCCGCGTCCTGTTCCGCGTCCTGTTCCGCGGCCGTCTCCGGGCGCGGGCCTGTCTCAACTCCGCTCTGCGGCCGTCTCCGGGCGCGGTCCCCTCAACTCCGTTCTGCGGCCGGCATCCACGGGCGCCCGTCGGGTCAATCCCCGGCGGGCGCCCGCTGTTTGAGAGCCCGCTGCTTGAATGCCCGCTGCTTGCCCTCTGCTTGGGCTTTCTCGCTCCGCCACTGTGCCCCCGTGCCTCCACCCGGCCGGAGCGGTCGCCCAGCCGCTCGGCAGCAGGCCGTACAGCTCGCCCCGCGACTCACCTCGTGGCTCACCCGTATCCCCCTCACCACCGGTTTGTTGAACGTATGAACAGCGGAGCCCCCGAGGGGATGGAAACCCCGTCAAGTTGGGTAAAAACACTGTGAGCGTCGCGTACTTCGTGATTCCCTCCATGTGAGAAGAAGCAGTCCTCGGACCTGAGACCTGACCGTGGCCCATGCCGGCGTCTCTTTCCCTGACACCTGCTCCGGGGAGAACCCCGTCCATCTGCCGATTGTGTGTTGCGGAGCCCACCCATGCTCACGACCCTCAGTACCGCCTACACCGACACCCGTGCCGCCGATCTGGCCTGGGCGCTGGGCCGCGAACCGCTGCCCGCGCTCGCGGTCCTCGATCTCGAACTCGGCGGCGCCAAGCTCCAGATGAGGCTCCTCGGCGCCTCCCATCAGGTGCTTCTGGAGGAGGAGGGCGGCCATTGTTCCGAGACCGTCGCCTGCATTCCGGGCAGCAGCACCCCTTTACCGCTCGGCATCGCGGAGCGCGTCGGCGACTGGGGGTACGAGTTCGCGGCCTGCGTCGAGACGCTCTCGGCTTGTTCGTTCGCGGGGCGCGCACAGGAGTTGCTCGCGCTGGTCGCCGACCATCCGAACGGCATCGCCGGTACGTTCCCCGGCTCGCCGCACGCCTTCACCGCGATGCTCGCGCAGCGGCACGAGGGCCAGGTGCACTGGCGCACCTGGCATGCGTACCCACAGGAGGGGCAACTCGTGGTGACCCGTACACGCGTTGGGGTGCGTATCCCCGTCGAAGCCTGATCGCCCCCTCGTGGGTTACAGGTTGCGTGCGGTGCGTAACGTAGCGTTCGTCGCGTGATCGACCAGTCCGCGCCCCCCGAAGCCCAGGACGCGCGGCTCTCCGTACGCCCGAGGACCGGCAGGCTGCTGGTGCTCGCCACGGTCTTCGTCTGCGCCGCCTGCGGACTGGTGTACGAGCTCGAACTGGTCGCGCTCGCCTCGTACTTGATCGGGGACTCCGTCACCCAGGCGTCCGTCGTGCTGTCCGTCATGGTCTTCGCGATGGGGATCGGCTCGCTCCTCGCCAAACGGCTGCGGGTCCGCGCCGCCGTGGGCTTCGGGCTGGTCGAGGCGGCACTCGCGCTGACCGGCGGCGGTTCGGCGCTCGTGCTGTACGCGTCGTTCGCCTGGGCGGGCGGCGGCGGTTCGCGGTATGCCCTGGTCGGGTTCTCGCTGGCGATCGGTGTGCTGATGGGCGCCGAGATCCCGTTGCTGATGACGCTGATCCAGCGGGTGTCGCGACAGGACGCGGGCGGCGCCGTGGCCGACCTGTTCGCGGCGGACTACGTGGGCGCGCTGGTCGGCGGTCTCGCCTTCCCGTTCCTGCTCCTGCCCCTGCTCGGCCAGCTCACCGGGGCGCTGCTCACCGGCACGGTCAACGCCGTGGCAGGCGGGGCACTGGTGCTGTGGCTCTTCAGGCACGATCTGACGAGGCGCGCCCGCGGGTGGCTGATCCTGGTGAACGTGCTGGTGCTCGCCGTGCTGGCCACGGCGACGGCGCTGGTGGGCGACTTCGAACTGGCGGCGCGGCGGGCGGTGTACGGGGCGCAGGTGCGGGTCGCCGAGCAGACCCGCGTCCAGGAGATCGTCCTGACCCGGTCCGCGCACGGCACCCTGGACCTCTTTCTGGACGGCCGACTCCGGGTCGACGGCGCGGACGAGCGGCAGTACCACCGGGCGCTGGTCGACCCCGCGATGCGCGGCCCGCACCGGAACGTACTGATCCTGGGCGGCGGCGACGGCCTCGCGGCCCGTGAGGTGCTGCGACACCGGGGTGTGGCGTCGGTGACGCTGATTGAGCTGGACCCCGGCGTCGAACGGCTCGCCCGCACCGATCCCGGGCTCGCCGCGCTCAACGGGCACGCGTACCGCGATCCGCGGCTGCGGGTGATCACGGGCGACGCCTTCAACTGGCTGCGGTCGTCGAGGCCGAAGTACGACGTGGTCGTCGCGGATCTGCCCGATCCCGGCATCACCGCGAGCACCAAGCTCTACTCGGAGGAGTTCTACGGACTGGTGTCCCGGGTGCTGGCCCCGGGCGGCCGGCTGGCCGTCCACGCGGGTCCGGTCGGCACGCGTCCCGGCAGCTTCTGGACGGTCGACGCGACGGTGCGGGCGGCCGGTCTGCGGGCGCTCCCGTACCGGGCGTCGGGCCGTGGTGCGGGCTTCGCCGCGGGCCCCGACCGGGCGAAGGGCACCGGGCAGACACCCAGCGACTGGGGCTTCGTCCTGGCGGCCCGCAGGGATCCGCGGCTGGGACCGGCTGCTGCGGGCACCTGGTCACGTGTGCCGGGCCGGCCCCCGGGTGTGCCGCCGTCGACGCTGGTGCATCCGCGGTACGGGCGATGAACGCGGTACGGGCGGTGAACCCGGTACGGGCGGTGAACGGGGTGGCGGCGGTGGCGGGCGCACCGGCCGGGGCCGGTCTGTACCGGCGGGGACCGAAAGGCAGACGAGTCGGCCGTGGCTGAGTAGGCTCGACTTCCATGGAGCATGAGGTGTTCGTTCCGGTTCCGGCAGAGTCCGTCCGACGGGTCCTGGCGGACCCCGCCCGTGTGGCCCGCTGTGTACCGGGGCTCCAACAGGACGCCGACCGTACGGACAGTGGCGACAGCCGGGAGGGCGCGCTCGCGGGCCGGCTCAAGGTCCGGATCGACGGGCACACGATCACCTACCGCGGCACCGTGCGCATCGCCGAGCGCGACGGTGGCTACGAGGTCGACGGCGAGGGCACGGAAGCCCGCGGACCGGGCTCGGTGAAGCTCTCACTGAGGCTGAGCCTGGCGGCGGAGGCCGGTGAGGGTGCCGATGCGGATTCGGGTGGCCGTACGGGTACGACCCTGAGGTGCACGGGAACGGTTCAGGCGACCGATGGCCGGCTGGCGCACCTTGCCCCCGACGCGGTGCTGACGGCCGCACGCCGCCTGTTGGACCGGTTCGGGGACCGCGTACGGGCCGAGGCTCAGGCTCAGACCGGAACCCAGCCCGGGCCGCAGGGCGCGGACCAGGGACCGGACGCGGACGCGGACGCGGTGCCGGATACGGCCCCCGCGCCTGACGAGCGGCCGTCCGCGACCGGCGATTCCGGGGACGAGGCCGGGGCGTCGGTGTTCGACGCGGAGGTGCCGCCGCCGTCGCTGGACCCGGTGTCCGAAGCGGGCTTCACCCCGGCGGGCGACCCGCCCGTGGAGGCCGCACACGCCCGTCGCACGATGATCGGCCGCAGCGCGGAGGAGGTCGACCACGCCCCGCCGCGCGGTCGCTACGCCCCGGTACCGGCCCCGTCGTCGAGCACGGCGGGAGCGACCCTGCGCTGGGCGGCCCCTGCGGCGGCACTGGCGCTGGCATCGGCGGTCGTAGTGGGCCGGGCACTGCGGCGCCGACGCTGAACCGGGCGGCCGGGGTCGTTAGGGTCGGGGTGTGAGTAGCGAAGAGGTCCGGCTCGCCGCCGGCGACGTCGAGTTGACCGTGAGCCCCGAGAACGGGTGCCGTATCCGCAGCCTCCGCATCGGCGGCACCGAACTGCTGCGCCAGGGGGACAAGTTCGGCTGCTTCCCGATGGTGCCCTGGTGCGGCCGTACCGGGAACGGCCGGTTCAGCAGCGGCGGCATCCCGCACCAGCTGCCGCTGAACTCCCCGCCGCACGCCATCCACGGCACCGGCCGCAACACGGCCTGGCAGCGCTCCCGCCCCGGCAGCAACGACGGAACCGCTGTGGCGGTCTTCACCTACGAGCTGGCCGACCCCTGGCCGTACCCCGGCCGGGTCACCCAGTCCTTCGAGCTGACCGAGTCCGCCCTGACCCTCACCCTCGGTGTGGAGACCTGCGGCGACTCGTTCCCGGCGCAGGCGGGCTGGCACCCCTGGTTCAACCGGAACCTGGGCGCCGGTGGTGATGCGCAGGTCGACTTCCAGCCCGGCTGGCAGGAGGAGCGCGGCGACGACCACCTGCCCACGGGCAAGCGGATCGACCCCCTCCCCGGCCCCTGGGACGACTGCTTCGGGATGCCGGACGGTGTGGATGTGACGCTCACCTGGCCCGAGCAGCTGGAGCTGAAGGTCCACAGCCGCGACGAGTGGGTCGTGATCTACGACGAGCAGGCGGAAGCGGTCTGCGTCGAGCCCCAGTCCGGCCCGCCGAACGGTCTGAACACGCTGCCCCGCCTGGTGACGGCCCTCGACCCGCTGGAGATCACGACGACCTGGAGCTGGCGCCGCCTCTGAGCCCCGCCCGGCTGCCCCCGAGCCACCGCGAGGCACTGCCCGCCGTCGCAATTAAGCTCGGGGGCATGACTGACGTACGCGCTGATCTGCTCCAGCACATCAAGGACAAGGCCGTGGTGCACGGCAAGGTGACGCTCTCCTCGGGGATCGAAGCCGACTGGTACATCGATCTGCGCCGGATCACCCTGGACGGCGTGGCCGCGCCCCTGGTCGGTCAGGTGATGCTGGATCTGACCTCCGGGCTGGACTTCGACGCGGTCGGCGGCCTAACGCTGGGCGCCGACCCGATCGCGGACGCCATGCTGCACGCCTCGGCTGCCCGCGGAAAGACGCTGGACGCGTTCGTCGTACGCAAGGCCGCCAAGACGCACGGGATGCAGCGCCGCATCGAGGGCCCGGACATCAAGGGCCGCCGCGTCCTCGTCGTCGAGGACACCTCCACGACGGGCGGGTCTCCGATGACCGCCGTGGCGGCGGTACGTGAGGCCGGTGGCGAGGTGGTCGCCGTCGCCACGATCGTGGACCGAGACACCGGCGCCGCCGAGATCATCGCCGAGGCGGGGGTGCCGTACATCTTCGTGTACAACCAGGACGACCTCGGGCTGTGAGGCTCTGAGCACGGGGTGTGGTTTCACGTGAAACCACACCCCGTCGTCCGGGTCAAGGCACCACGCCCGGTGGACCCGCGCCAGGAGTCTGGAAAGATGGGGGCGACGATGACGTCGCCCCCAGGTCAGGGACCAGTTACGCACACCCGCACATCCCAAGGAGCGGACAGATGCCCATCGCAACCCCCGAGGTCTACAACGAGATGCTCGACCGGGCGAAGGCAGGCAAGTTCGCCTACCCGGCCATCAACGTGACCTCGACCCAGACCTTGCACGCGGCGCTGCGCGGCTTCGCCGAGGCCGAGAGCGACGGCATCATCCAGATCTCCACCGGCGGTGCGGAGTTCCTGGGCGGCCAGTACGCCAAGGACATGGTCACCGGATCGGTCGCGCTCGCCGAGTTCGCGCACATCGTCGGCGAGAAGTACCCGGTCACGGTCGCGCTGCACACCGACCACTGCCCCAAGGACAAGCTCGACGGCTATGTCCGTCCGCTGCTTGAGGTCTCCCGCAAGCGCGTCGAGGCCGGCCTCAACCCGCTCTTCCAGTCGCACATGTGGGATGGCTCCGCCGAGACCCTCGCCGACAACCTGGCCATCGGCCAGGAGCTGCTGGCGCAGGCTACCGGCGCGAAGATCATTCTTGAGGTCGAGATCACCCCGACCGGAGGCGAGGAGGACGGCGTCAGCCACGAGATCAACGACTCGCTGTACACGACCGTCGACGACGCGCTGCGTACCGCCGAGGCGCTCGGTCTGGGTGAGAAGGGCCGCTACCTGCTGGCTGCTTCCTTCGGCAATGTGCACGGCGTCTACAAGCCGGGCAATGTCGTCCTCCGCCCCGAGCTCCTCAAGGACCTCCAGGAGGGCGTCTCCGCCAAGTACGGCAAGCCCGCCGGCAGCCAGCCGTTCGACTTCGTCTTCCACGGCGGCTCCGGGTCCTCCGCGGAGGAGATCGCCACCGCGCTGGAGAACGGCGTCGTGAAGATGAACCTCGACACCGACACCCAGTACGCCTTCACGCGTCCCGTGGTGGACCACGTCTTCCGCAACTACGACGGTGTCCTGAAGGTCGACGGCGAGGTCGGCTCCAAGAAGACCTACGACCCGCGCACCTGGGGCAAGGCCGCCGAGGCCGGCATGGCGAAGCGCGTCACCGAGGCCTGCGCCAACCTGCGCTCCACGGGCACCCGCATCAAGTAGGCACGTCCGTCTCGCAGGCACGCGCATCACGTAGGCACGTCCGTCACGCAGGCACGTCCGTCACGCCGGGCCCGGTATCCCGACCAGGGGTGCCGGGCCCGCGTCGTCATATCCGCACGTACCGTCGGATCAGTCAGATCAGAGAGGGCGCCGCACATGGGGTACGACGCGGAGTACGACTTCGACACCGCTGTCGACCGGCGCGGCTCCTGGAGCGTCCAGTGGGACGGGGTCGCGGACCGGTTCGGCGTGGACGGGCTGCTGCCCTTCACCATCTCCGACATGGACTTCCGCTGCCCGCCCGAGGTCCTCGCGGCCCTCCACGAGCGCATTGGCCACGGGGTGTTCGGCTACACCGACTGGCGGCTCGGGGAGTTCCGGGACGCGGTACGGGACTGGTACGTGACCCGCTTCGACACCCGGATCGACACCGGCCGGATCGTGTACGGGCCCTCCGTGCTCAACCAGCTCTCGCAGCTGCTGCGGATGTGGACCGGCGAGGGCGACGGTGTGGTGGTCCACACCCCCACCTATGACGGCTTCACCAAGGCGGTCTCCGGCCTCCGCCGGGAACTGCGCGGCTGCCCGGTGGACGACGACGCGGAGCTGGAGCGCCTGCTCGCCCGGCCGGACAGCAAGGTCCTGCTCCTCTGCTCGCCGCACAATCCCACCGGCCGGGTGTGGACCCACGACGAGCTGACCCGGTTCGCCGCACTCGCCGAGCGGTACGGCACCGCGGTCATCTGCGACGAGATCCACGCCGACTTCGTGCACGACGGGCACCGGCATCTGCCCTGGACCCGGTACGGGCGCGGCCGCTGGGCGCTCATCACCTCCGGCAGCAAGGCGTTCAACTTCCCGGCGCTGACCGGTTCGTACGGCATGATCGGCGACCCGGACGACCGGGCGGAGTACCTCACCCGCATGGAGACGGCCGAGGGGCTGGCCTCGCCCGCGGTGCTCTCGCTGACGGCGCACATCGCGGCGTACCGGCACGGGGCGGCCTGGCTGGACGCGGTGCGTGCGTACACCGCGGCGAATCTGTCGGTGCTCGCCGAGCGGCTGAACACGGCCTTCCCCGAGCTGGGCTGGGCGCCGCCGCAGGCGGGCTATCTCGCCTGGATCGATCTGCGCCCGCTGGGCATCGACAGCGCGGCGCTCCAGCGGCAGCTGATCGAGGTGGAGAAGGTGGCGATCATGCCGGGCTCGGTCTATCGGGCCGAGGGGTTCGTCCGGCTCAATGTGGGCTGCCCCCGGGACAAGACGGTGGCGGGCGCCGACGCGCTGGTGCGGGCGGTCCGGGCCGTGCTGCCGTAGCAGAGAGTCCACGGGCGGATGGGTCTGCTGCCCGGTCCTGCTGGCCCGTCCTGCTGCTCGATCCTGCTGCCCGTGGCAGCTGTATCCACCGGGGCCAGGCAGACTGGCTTCCATGTCCATTCACGAGAATCTGCTCGGGGGCCCTCCCGAGACCCGTCTTCCTGACGACCCCGAACCCCGCGAGCTCCTCGCGGGCGGCACCGCCCCCGCCGATGTGGCGGCGAAGTACCCGACCTCCTCGCTCGCCTGGGCGCAGCTGGCCGACGACGCCTTCGAGCACGGGCGGGTCGTCGAGTCGTACGCGTACGCCCGTACCGGCTACCACCGCGGCCTCGACTCGCTGCGCCGGGCCGGCTGGAAGGGCCACGGCCCCGTGCCGTGGGACCACGAGCCGAACCGTGGCTTCCTGCGGGCCCTGCACGCCCTGGCCCGCGCCGCGCAGTCGATCGGTGAGGACGAGGAGTACGAGCGCTGCACGGTGTTCCTGCGTGACTCCTCGCCGGCCGCGGCGGACACGCTGGGCTGACCCTGCCGTGCGGAGCAAGGGCTGGACACGCACCGTGTCCGGCCCTTGCTTGTCTTGCCGTGGAGCGGGTTCCGCGTCAATGATGAAGGCGGGGACCGGGGCCCACCTGTCGACGGAAGGGGCGGACCGCTACCTGGAGCACCACCGAGGAGACAGCGATGTCTACGCCTTCGCACGACCCCGCCCCGAACCACCACGACCCGGCCCAGCGCCGGGACTCAGCCCCGAATCACGCCCCGGCCCCGAATGACGACTCCGCCCCGAATCTGGATTTCGCGGGGACCACCCCGTACGAGGACTACGTGCAGGCGGATGTCCTCACCCACCTCCAGCATCTGCGTTCCGACGATCCGGGCGAGATGGTCTTCCTGGTGACCACCCAGGTCATGGAGCTGTGGTTCACCGTGATCGTCCACGAGTGGGAGACCGCGGCGGCAGCCCTGCGCGGTGATGATCTGCCGGCCGCCCTCGCGGCCCTGAAGCGCTCGACGTACGAACTGCAGTCGCTCAACGACTCCTGGCGGCCGCTGGCCCAACTCACCCCCGCGCAGTTCAACGCGTACCGCAGCGCGCTCGGCGAGGGGTCGGGCTTCCAGTCCGCGATGTACCGCAGGCTGGAATTCCTGCTGGGTGAGAAGTCCGCTTCGATGCTGGTCCCGCACCGCGGAGCGCCGCGGGTCCACGCCGAGCTGGAGAAGGCGCTCCAGGAGCCGAGCCTGTACGACGAGGTGCTGCGGTTCATCGCCCGGCACGGGCAGCCGGTGCCCGCCACCGTGCTTGAGCGCGATCTCTCGGCGAAGTACGAGCCGTCGCCTCAGGTCGAGGCGGTCTGGACCGCGGTGTACACGGGGGAGCAGGACTCCCCGCTGGTCCGGCTCGGCGAGGCGCTGACCGATGTCGGCGAACTGGTGTGGCGCTGGCGCAACGACCATCTGGTCGCGACCCGCAGGGCGATGGGGTCGAAGACCGGCACGGGCGGCTCGGCCGGGGTCTCCTGGCTGGAGAAGCGTGCCGCGAAGAGCGTGTTCCCCGAGCTGTGGACGGCACGCAGCCATGTCTGACCCGGCCGCCGGGGTGACCCCGAAAGCCCCGGACATCCCCGGCGAAGCCTCAGCCGGGCCGTATTCCCCGACATCCCCGACGACCGAGGACCAGCTGATGAAGCCCGCACCGGTGCAGTCCGAGCCCGACCTGTCCGGCCGGCCCGGCCCGTCCGCCGTGCCCGACCTGTCCGACGGGTCCGCCCTGGCCCGCCGGGCCGCCGAGCTGGACGCCGCCGACGAACTGGCGCCGCTCCGGGAGCTGTTCACCGTCGCCCCCGGCACGGTCTACCTCGACGGCAACTCCCTCGGTGCCCTGCCCCGGCACGTCCCGGCGCGGATGCAGGAGGTCATCACCCACGAGTGGGGTGCGCTGGGCATCCGCTCCTGGGAGGAGTCCGGCTGGTGGACCGCGCCGGAGCGCATCGGTGACCGGATCGCGCCGCTCGTCGGTGCGGCGCCCGGCACGGTGGTCGTCGGCGACTCGACAAGCGTCAACGTCTTCAAGGCACTTGTGGCCGCGGTCCGGACGGCCGGGGACGACCGCGACGAGATCCTGGTCGACGCCGAGACCTTCCCGACGGACGGCTATATCGCCGGGTCGGCGGCCCGGATGACCGGCCGGCGGATCGTCCCCTACGCACCGGGCGACCCGATCGGTCCCCGTACCGCCGCCGTCCTGGTCAACCATGTCGACTACCGCACGGGGCGGCTGCACGATCTGCCCGCCGTGACCGCAGCCGTGCACGCGGCGGGCGCGGTGGTCGTCTGGGACCTCTGCCACAGCGCCGGTGCGCTGCCGGTCGGGCTGGCGGCCCACGGGGTCGACTTCGCGGTCGGCTGCACCTACAAGTACCTGAACGGCGGGCCGGGTTCGCCCGCCTTCCTGTATGTGCGCCCGGACCTCCAGGCCTCCTTCGACTCACCGCTGCCGGGCTGGACCTCGCACGTGGACCCGTTCGGCATGGAGCCCGGATACACCCCGGCCGACGGCGCCCCGCGGGGCCGGGTCGGCACCCCCGACATTCTCTCGATGCTCGCTCTGGAATCGGCGCTCGATGTCTGGGAAGGGGTGTCGGTCGAGGCGGTCCGGGCCAAGTCACTCGTCCTGACGGACTTCTTCCTGGAGTGCGTGAGCCTCGGATCGGTGACTCCGGCCGCACCCGAACTGCGGGGCAGCCAGGTGTCGCTGAGGTGCGAGAACGCCGGGGCCGTCATGAAGGAACTGATCGCCCGCGGTGTCGTCGGGGACTTCAGGCCGCCGGACATCCTGCGTTTCGGATTCACCCCGCTCTACGTCGGTTTCGGTGATGCGCTGCGTGCCGCCCGCGTTCTGGGGGAGGTACTTGCCTGATAGCGTCCCCGCTGGTCAGGGCAGCCCGGCCCGCACAGAGAGAGGTTGGAGCCGTATGTCGGACGACGCAGAGGCCGATTCGGTCCTCGCGCATCCCGCCGTCGCCCCGGATGCCACCGCTGCGTACGGCGATCACCCCGACCAGACCATGGACTTCTACGCCCCGCACGGCGGCGAGGGGCCGGTCCCGCTCGTCGTCGTGCTGCACGGCGGCTCCTGGCGGCAGCGGTACGACCGCGCGCACATCTCTCCGTTCGCCGCCTTCCTGGCCCGCCGGGGGTTCGCGGTCGCCAGTGTCGAATACCGGCGGGGCGGTGCCGACGAGGGGAGCGCCGGCCGGTGGCCCGACACCCTGGACGACGTCGCCACCGCCCTGGACGCACTGCCCGATCTCGTACCGTCCGGCCTTCCGCGCGCCGACCTGCGGCGGACGGTCCTCACCGGGCACTCGGCCGGCGGGCACCTCGCGCTGTGGGCCGCGGCCCGGCACGTGCTGCCGCCCGAGGCGCCGTGGCACCGGTCCACGCCGCCCTTCCGCGGGGTGGTCGCGCTGGCACCGCTCGCGCACTTCGGCCTCGCCCGTGAACTGGGGGTGTGCGAGGGCGCGGTGGAACAGTTCCTGGCGTCCGCCGACACGGCGGCGGCGGGCACGGCGGGGGTGGACACCGCGGCTGTGGTCCGCGCGCAGTGGGCGGACCCGTCCGCCCTGCTCCCCACCGGCATCGCGATCACGGTCGTCCAGGGCCGGGACGACGCCACCGTCCCGCCGCAGCTCGCCGACGCGTACGCGGACGCGGCGGCCAAGGAGGGCGAACTGGTCGGCGTGACACTGCTCGACGGCGTCGGGCACTACGCGCCGATCGACCCGGCGGCCGACGCCTGCGCGGTGGTCGTCGCGGAGATCGAGCAACTGGCCTGGTGAGGGCCGGTCCGCCGCCCGACGGCGGACGACTGTCCTGGTGGGGGCCGTCCGCCCCGCCGGCGGTACGACTGCCCTGGTGGGGGCCGACCGCCCCGCCGGCCTTACGACTGCCCTCGTCAGGGCGGCTCCACTCCGCCGGTAGTACCTGAGGGGGACCCCGCAGGTTCCACATCAGTACGGACGACCGGGACAGCGCCGCCGCCTACCGTGGTGCCTGTGACCGATACAGAGACGCGAAGCCCGGAGTTCCGGCTGGCCCAGGGGGTTCTGGCGGGCCTGCGCCAGGGCCTCTTCCACGATGCCTTTGCCTATCGCCCGCTCCAGCCGATGCGGACGGACGGACCGCTGACCAGGCGGTTGCCCGGCCGGATACGGGCCCGCTCGGGGTGGTTCCCGCACGCGGTGGTGCTGGGCTTCGCGCTGCTCACACTGCTGGTGGCCGCCCACGGCAGCGTCGACTTCGAGGGCCCCCTGGCTCTCGTGACCGGTCTGATCTCGGCCGGAACGGTCGTGATGACCCTGGTCAGGCCGGTCGGCGCCTGGTGGGTGTCGCTGGTGTCCGCCCCCGTCGTCAGCCTGCTCGGCAGCAGCTGGGGGTCCTGGCCCTGGGCCGACAGCGTCTTCCTCGCGCACCTCGTGGTGCTGACCGTGGTCGCGGCCAGGACCAGGCCGCGGACCGCCGCGTGGATGTGGGCTGGTACGGCGCTGTACGGGTTCGTCGCGGAAGCGGTAGCGGGCCCCGGTATGTACGGCTCCGACATGGCGATGATGCTGTTCCTCGCCGCGGTCGCCCTCCTCGTCACCACGACGGTGCAGGTCCGCCGGGAGGCGCACCGTGAGGTCACCGCCCAGCAGACGGTCACCGCCATCGAACGCGACCGGCGCACGCTCCTGGAGGAGCGCACCACCATCGCCCGTGAGCTGCACGACGTCGTCGCCCACCACATGTCGGTGGTCGCCATCCAGGCCGAGGCCGCCCCGTACCGGGTGACGGATCCGCCGCCCGAGCTGACCCGGTCGTTCGAGGTGATCCGGGAGAACGCGGTGGCGGCCCTCACGGAGCTGCGCCGGGTGCTCGGTGTCGTACGGGCCGAGGACTACGAGGCCCCGGACGCCCCACAGCCCACCCTCGCCGAACTCGAAGGGCTGCTGACCAATGTCCGGGAGGCGGGCCTGGCCGTGGAGAAGACGGTGACCGGCGCGGTGCGTGAACTCCCGCAGGGCGTCGAGCTGTCGGCGTACCGCATCATCCAGGAGGCGCTGAGCAACGCCCTGCGCCATGCGCCTGGTTCACAGGCCCGGGTGGAGATCAGCTACGTCCTGGGCGGGCTCGGTCTGCGCGTGGTCAACGGACCGCCGCAGGGCCTGGCCAAGCCTTCCCCAAGCTCTCAACCGAGTTCGAGCAGGGGATACCCCATTCCGGGTGCCGGGCACGGCATCACCGGGATGCGGGAGCGGGTCACCATGCTGAACGGTGAGATCACCACGGACAGCACGGAGGACGGCGGTTACGAGATCGCGGCGTTCATCCCGGTGCCGCGTTCCGCGGAGGAGTCCGAATGACGGCCGCACCGGTGATCAGGGTCCTGGTCGTCGACGACCAGATGATGGTCCGTGAGGGGTTCTCGGTCCTGCTCAACGCCATGCCGGACATCGAGGTGATCGGCGAGGCGGTCAACGGTGTCGAGGCGGTGGCCCAGGTGGCGGCCCTGCGCCCGGACGTCGTCCTGATGGACATCCGGATGCCCGAGCTGAACGGCATCGAGGCGACCCGCGAGATCGTCGCGGCGGACGAGGCGGCGAAGGTCCTGGTCCTGACCACTTTCGACCTGGACGAGTACGTCTACCAGGCGCTGCGCGCGGGCGCGTCGGGCTTCCTGCTGAAGGACGCGTCGGCTCGCCAACTGGCCGACGGAGTACGGGTGGTGGCGGCCGGCGAGGCACTGCTCGCCCCCACGATCACCAAGCGCCTGATCGTCGAGTTCTCCCGGCTGTCGGACACCCCGAGGCAGCCCGCGCTCGCCCGCGTCGATGAACTCACGGAGCGCGAGAGCGAGGTGCTCGTACTGATCGCGCAGGGCCTGTCGAACGCGGAGATCGCCTCCCGGCTGATCGTCGCCGAGTCCACCATCAAGACGCACGTGAGCCGGATCCTGGTGAAACTCGGCCTGCGGGACCGGACCCAGGCGGCGGTCTTCGCGTACGAGACGGGGCTGGTCAGGCCGGGGTAGCGACCACTCGGACGGGTGATCGTCGCGGGTTCGGGCCCGGATCGGCGTCCGCCTGGCGACACTGGTGCTCGCACAGAAGGGGGTGCAAGATGACGGTTATGGCAGAGCGCATGTCTCAGATGACGGTCGAGGAATTCGAGAAGATCGCCAAGTTCGCCGCAGCTGAGTCCGATGCCGTCGGGTTTGAGTTCATCGACGGGCGGATTGAGGTCAAAGGCGTGACGGACGGGGACCACTCGGAGATCGTCAGGTGGTTGCAGAAGCGGTGCATGCAGACGCGCGCCGACCTGTGGCTGTATGCCGGAGGCGAACTCGGTCTGAAGGTTGAGGGATACCGCAAGGGGCGGGCAAAACCAGATGCGGTCCTTGCGGCGGATGGAAACTTCGCAGGCCAGGGAGACTGGGCTTCACCTCAGGGCGTGCTGATGACCGTCGAGGTCACGTCGTACGACTCCGACTCCGACTCCGACACCGACCGCCGGGACCGCAAGGAGAAGCCGGTCGCCTACGCCGGCGCCGGGATCCCGGTCTATCTGCTGGTCGACCGCGAGGCCGGTGCCGTCACGGTGTTCAGTGCGCCGGACCCGGAAGGCGGCGGCTACCGCGACAGTCACACCGTCAAGTTCGGCGAAGTGCTCATGCTGCCCGACCCGGTGGGTATCGAGCTCGACACCGAGGTGCTCCAGAACTACGTGCGCTGAGCCCCCCCCGGGTGAGGCAGGGGGCTCACCCCCCTCACCCGTTCATGTCCCTCCGCCGCAGTGCCGTCAGCCCCGCTGCCACCAGTGCCGCCGTGAGCAGCAGCAGGATCACCACCGGTGTCCAGGCCATCTCCGCGCCCGGCAGTTTGGCGAGATGGCCGAAGGGTGACAGGCCCAGGACCGGCTGCGGGAGTTTCAGTGCCGGGCCGATCCACCCCAGGGCCAGGGCGAGACCGGCCAGGGCCCAGGCCGCCGGTGCGGCCTTCGGGGCCGCCCCGTACAGCAGGACCGTGAGGCCGCCGAACACCCAGACCGCCGGGAGCTGGGCCAGGGCGGCGCCGATGACCGGGCCCGGTTCGTGGCCGTAGCCCAGGGCCAGGCCGACGCCGCCCGCCAGTACGACAGCCGCCGATCCCGCGAAGGCGACCGTGAGATGACCGGCCGCCCAGCGCAGCCGGCCGACCGCGCCCGCCAGCAGGGGTTCGGCGCGGCCGGCGGTCTCCTCGCCGTGCAGCCGCAGCACCGATGCGACCACGTACAGCGCGGCGACCGTACCGAGCACCCCGGTCATCGCTGCGAGGAACGCCTCGGTGAGGCCGGAGTGGCCGCCCATCCGCTGGAAGATCTCCCGGGCGGCCGCGTTGTCGCCGACCAGATCCCCCGCGCCGTCCGTGATGCTGCCGAAGACCGCCCCGGTGACCAGGAACCCGGCGATCCACCCGTACAGGCTGCCCCGCTGGAGCCGCACGGCGAGCGCGCCCGCCGTGCCCATCCGCCCCCGCGCCGGTCCCGGCCGGGCGGGCAGAAAGCTCATGCCGAGGTCACGGCGCCCGGCCAGGGTGTACGCGACGAGGGCCTGCGCGGCGACGGCGGCCGCCAGGAGCAGCAGCACCCACCAGCGCTCGGCCGCGTAGGGCCGTACGTTCTCGGCCCAGCCGACCGGGGACAGCCAGGTCAGCACGGACGAGCCGGCGCCCGACACCGCGTCGCCCGCCGCTTTCAGGACGTACGCGGCGCCGATCGCGGCCGCGCCGATCCCCTTCGCCGCGCGGGCGCTCTCGGTGAGCTGGGCGGCGACGGCCGCCGTGCACGCGAAGAGCATCCCGGTGCCCGCCACCGACAGCGCGAGCGCCACCGAACCGCCGCCCGGCTCGCCGGACGCGGTGAGCCCGGCGGCGATCACGCAGGCCAGCCCGGCGTTGGCGGCCCCGGCTGCCAGCAGCGCGGCCGTGAGCGGCGCCGGCCGGCCGACCCCGGCCGACGAGAGCAGCTCCTGACGCCCGGTCTCCTCCTCCTCGCGGGTGTGGCGTACGACGACGACCAGGCTCATCACGGCGGCGAGTACGGCACCGAAGCCGCTCATGCGCCAGGCGGTGAGCCCGCCGACCGAGTCGCTGAACACGGGCCCGTACAGCGCCCGCAGCGAGCTGTTGCCGTTCATCGAGCGGGCCAGCTCCGCGCGGCCGGCCGCCGTGCCGTACAGCGCGGCGAAGGACCGCGCGACGGACGCGAACGAGCCGCCGAGCAGCAGGATCCAGAGCGGCATCATGAGCCGGTCGCGGCGCAGGGCGAGCCGCAGCAGGACGCCGGTGCCCGCCCATGGGTGTGCGGAACGCGGCGGCCCGGCGGCGGGGCCGCCGCCGGTGCCGGGGCGGCCGGTCGTGGTGGCGGTCACCGGGGCACCGCCGGGGTCTGCGCCGGTCCGGCCGCTGCCGTGCGGGTTCCGTCCGGAGCCGTGTCCGGTGTCGCGTAGTGGCGCAGGAAGAGTTCCTCCAGCGTCGGCGGTGTGCTGGTCAGCGACCGCACGCCGGAGGCGCCGAGCGATCCGAGCACCGCGTCCAGCCGGTCCGTCTCGACCTGGAGCTTCACCCGGGTGCCCTGGACGTCGAGGCCGTGCACGCCGGGCAGCCGGTCGAGGCCGCTCGGTGCCGAGGCCAGTTCGGCGACGATGCTGGTGCGGGTCAGATGCCGCAGCTCGGCGAGCGAACCGGTCTCCACCGTGCGCCCGGCGCGGATGATGCTCACCCGGTCGCAGAGCGATTCGACCTCGCTCAGGATGTGGCTGGAGAGCAGCACCGTCCGCCCCCGGTCGCGCTGCTCCGCCACGCACTGCTGGAAGACCCCCTCCATCAGCGGGTCGAGCCCGGAGGTCGGCTCGTCGAGGATCAGCAGATCCACGTCGGACGCGAACGCGGCGACCAGGGCCACCTTCTGCCGGTTGCCCTTGGAGTACGTACGGCCCTTCTTCGTCGGGTCCAGCTCGAACCGGTCGAGCAGTTCCGCCCGGCGCGCAGCGTCGAGGCCGCCGCCGCGCAGCCGCCCGTACAGATCGATGACCTCGCCGCCGCTCAGGTTCCGCCAGAGGGTGACGTCGCCCGGCACATAGGCGATGCGCCGGTGCAGCTCGACCGCGTCGCGCCACGGGTCGCGGCCCAGCAGCTGCGCGGCGCCCGAGTCAGCGCGCAGCAGCCCGAGCAGGATCCGGATGGCCGTGGACTTGCCGGAGCCGTTGGGCCCGAGGAAGCCGTGGACCTCGCCGGCCTCGACGGTGAGGTCGAGGCCGTCCAGTGCGGGTGTCCGGCCGAACGACTTGTGCAGTCCGGCGGCTGTGAGTGCCTTGGCTGTGGATGCCTTGGCTGTGCGTGCCTTGGTCATGCTTCTGAAAGTACAGTGATTTCACAAAGTTGTGAACTTAAGGAAGTTAAGGAAACGTATAAACTCCTACGGGTGGCAGGGACCGGGAACGCTGGGGAGAAGATCCAAGGATGACGCAGAAAGACACCGGCCCGGAGAGCGGAAGCGGCACGGGCGGCGCACAGCCTGTGGACGGGGCGGCGGTCTCCCGCTTCGTCGAGCGGTTCGCCGCGCAGCTCGCCGACGCCGGGATGCAGCGGATGCCGGCCCGTATCTTCGCCGCGCTGCTCGCCTCCGAGTCCGGCGCGCTGACCTCGGCCGAACTGGGCGCACAGCTCAAGGTCAGCCCTGCGGCGATCTCCGGCGCCGTCCGCTACCTCGCGCAGGTCAACATGGTCACCCGCGAACGCGAACCGGGATCGCGCCGGGACCGCTTCCGGGTGCACAGCGACCAGTGGTACGAGGCGCTGACCAGCCGCGACATGGTCATCAAGCGCTGGGAGGACGCCCTGCGCGAAGGCGTCGCGAACCTGGGGCCCGACTCCCCGCAGGGGCAGCGGCTGGGGGAGACGCTGGCCTTCTTCGAGTTCCTGCACGGGGAGCTGGCGGCGCTGATGGAGCGCTGGAACGTGGAGCGCGAGAAGCGCTTCGGCTGACGCACCACGGGCGGCCCCCGCACCGTCCTACACCGCGACTGCCGGCAGCGTCAGCCCCCACACCCCCGCCCGCACCATCCACGTCCGGGTCCGCACCGGACCGCCCACCAGGCCGTCCCTGCGGTACCGGAAATCCGCCCCGGAGACCGTCACGGCCAGCGCCTCAGCCGTCAGCCGGTCGCCGGACGGCAGCTCGATGGCCACCTCCGCCTTCCCCGCGCCGCCCCGCGACGAGACCCGGACCCCTGCCACCGGCCGGTCCAGATCGGCCAGCAGGACGCCGTCCGCCTCCACCCGCAGCCGCTGCACCCGGGGCGCCCCCGGCGTGGGGACCGGGCCGACGAGCGTCCGTACGAGCGAACGGCAGGTGCCCCACACCGACTGCGGCCCTTCGCCGTCCGCGCCCGGCGCCCCGGAACGCGGGCCCGGCACCGGGATCCGCAGATCGCCCAGCACCACCGCGTCGCTGTCGTCCACCAGCAGGTCCAGCCAGCGCACCGCGCCGTCGAGCACCGACCGCGCCGCGGCCACCGCGCCCACCGGGACACCCAGCGACCGCGCCAGCTCCAGCGCGGGCGCCGGACCGACCGGCACCAGGGACAGGGCGCCGCGTGCCCGGTCACGCTCCCGGTGCAGCAGGGTCACCGCTCTGAGCAGCGCCCGGTCGTCGCCGACCACCACGAGGCGCCGGTGGCCGCGTCTCGCGAGCGCCCGCGCGAACTCCTCCGGCCCCTCGGGCAGGCAGATCTTGGCGTGCGCTCCGGCGCACAGCACGTCCTTCGCGATCCGTACGGATTCGCCGTCCGCGCGGCGGGCGACCGGGTCGATGACCACCAGCAGCTGATGCTCGGTGCTCGCTGGGGGATCTGGAGCCGACACCTCGGTCCTTCCTCGGGTAGCATCTTTGTGCAAGAGCCCCTTGCGCTATTGCGCCAGGGGCTTCGTCTATTCCGGGGCAGCCGGTTCGACGGTTCAGGTATCGGCGTACGCCAGACGTGCGCCCCCTGACCTTGGACATGCCCCGCCCGGAAGGGGTGTACGCCTGTGCCCGCACTTGTGCTGCTCGGTGCTCAGTGGGGTGACGAGGGCAAGGGAAAGGCCACCGACCTCCTCGGTGGATCCGTGGATTACGTGGTGCGCTACCAGGGCGGCAACAATGCCGGCCACACGGTCGTCGTAGGCGACCAGAAGTACGCGCTCCACCTCCTCCCTTCCGGAATCCTCTCGCCGGAGTGCACTCCGGTGATCGGTAACGGAGTCGTCGTCGACCCAGCGGTCCTGCTCTCCGAGCTGAGCGGGCTGAACGACCGCGGCGTGGACACGTCCAAGCTGCTGGTCAGCGGTAACGCGCATCTGATCACGCCGTATCACACCACCGTCGACAAGGTGACGGAACGGTTCCTCGGCAAGCGGAAGATCGGCACCACCGGCCGGGGCATCGGCCCGGCCTACGCCGACAAGATCAACCGTGTCGGTATCCGTATCCAGGACCTCTACGACGAGTCGATCCTGGAGCAGAAGGTCGAGGCCGCGCTCGACGGCAAGAACCAGATCCTCGCCAAGCTCTACAACCGGCGCGCGATCGAGGCCGGCCAGATCGTCGAGGAGCTGCTCGGCTACGGCGAGCAGATCCGCCCGTACGTCGCGGACACCGCGCTCGTCCTGAACAAGGCGCTGGACGAGAACAAGGTCGTCCTCATGGAGGGCGGACAGGGCACGCTCCTGGACGTCGACCACGGCACGTACCCCTTCGTCACGTCGTCCAACCCGACCGCCGGCGGCGCCTGCACCGGTACCGGCGTCGGCCCGACGAAGATCACCCGGGTCATCGGGATCCTCAAGGCCTACACCACGCGGGTGGGCGCGGGCCCCTTCCCGACCGAGCTTTTCGACGAGGACGGCGACAAGCTGCGTTCGATCGGCCACGAGTACGGCGTCACGACCGGCCGCGACCGCCGCTGCGGCTGGTTCGACGCGGTCATCGCGCGCTATGCGACGCGGGTGAACGGGCTGACCGACTTCTTCCTCACCAAGCTCGACATCCTCACGGGCTGGGAGCAGATCCCGGTGTGTGTGGCGTACGAGATCGACGGCAAGCGCGTCGAGGAGCTGCCGTTCAGCCAGACGGACTTCCACCACGCGAAGCCGGTCTACGAGTACCTGCCCGGCTGGACCGAGGACATCACCAAGGCGAAGACCTTCTCCGACCTGCCGAAGAACGCGCAGGCGTATGTGAAGGCGCTGGAGGAGATGTCCGGCGCACCGATCTCGGCGATCGGCGTGGGCCCGGGCCGGACCGAGACGATCGAGATCAACTCGTTCATCTGAGAGACCCGAGAGGCCCGAGAGGCCCGAGAGGCCCCAGAGGCCCGAGAGGCCCGAGAGGTCTGACGGGCCTGAGAGACACCGCGGCACTGGACGGCGGCCGACCTGTAGTGACGGGTCGGCCGCCGTCGCGCGTGAGTCCCCCCGGTTGAGCCGCCATTGAACCGACCACGACCCGTTTCGTGCGCTCCGTGAAGAATTTCCCCGCTGTGCCCTTTCTGTTCGCCCTGCCTGGCTACTCTCCACTCGCCCCGGCCCGGCACAGGAGAGGCACGTTCATGAGCGCCCCCGTCCACCGCACCTCAACTCGGCAGCCCGTCGCTGCCCTGACGCAGCGCCGGGACCGGAGCCGGGACCGGAGCCGGGCCGGGAGCCCGGCCCGGAGTTCGGCGGAGCGCGCCCTCCTCCAGATCCAGTCCAGCGCCGGCAACCGGGCCGCGACCGCGGCCGTGCAGCGCGCCAGGGGCGCGGCGAAGGAAAAGGCACCGCAGAAGGCGCCGGAGAAGGGCAACGCGACCACCGGACGGAAGAGTTACCGCGACCGGATCGCCGCGGTCCTCGACAGGCTCAAGAAGAATCTCGAATTCATCGACACCTTCGTCAAGGGCGTCCAGGTCCCCGCCAACGCGGGCTTCTCCCAGCAGGCCTCCGCCACGGTCAACGACGGCCTCAAACACTCCGCCGGCTCATCGGGGGCCGCCGCCGCGTCGGAGAACCTCGTCACGGAGGCCGCCGGCGCCGTGCTCAGTGGCATGGAGGCGGCCAAAGCCAGGAAGGACGCCCAGAAGTACAAGAGCGGGGCCGCCTTCCACGGAGCGGACAAGAAGTCCAACTCCAAAACGGCGGACGCGGTCGTCAGCGCCGCCGGCGCGGGAAACTACGCCCTCGGTATCGCCAAGGAGCTGACTAAAGCCCAGCTGGCGGCGCACGCCATGACAACGGCCGAGGCGAGCGGTATCGGCTCCAGCGCTTTCGGCGCGGCGAAGGGCGCCCGTGCGGCGGGCCGCTTCGGCATGACGGCCCGTAAACACCGTGCCCTGAAGGCGCTCACAAAGCCCGACCGCACCGACGACGATGCGCTGGCCCGGCTGAACGAGAGCCGGCAGGCAGCCGAATGGGCAGCGGCCGAGGCATACGTCGCGCTGGACGCCCACTGGGACCACGAGGGCGATGACCGGCTGGAGCGTGTCTCCGAGGCCATCGACGCGGCCTGGGCGGCGATGGGTGAAGCCCGTGACGCCGCCAGAGACGTCAGGCGTGCCGAAGACAGGAACACGATGGACACGGTGCACACGTACGCGCTCGGCAAGCAGCGCAACAAGATGGGCAAGCAGGCTCTCACCGCCGTGGGCGAGTCCACCAAGGCCGCGGGCGGCATCGTGACGGCGGTCGCCGCCACAGCGGGAGGAGCCGGACTGGCGAGCAACCCGGTCGGCTGGGGTCTTGCCGCGGGTGCGGCCGGTCTCGTCCTCGGCGTCACCGCCTACAAGGCAGGCCGCGCGGGGATGAAGCGCTACGAGGGGGCCCGCCACCCCGAACGCTGGGCGGCCGACGGGGCCCCGGCGGAGCCCGCCTCCCGCGAGGACGCGCTGAAGGAGGCCCTGAAGTTATGGAAGAAGGTGCAGAACGGTGAACGCCAGGCCATGGCCCGCAAACTGTACGGACTCGCCGCGGGCGCGGACATCAACGGGAGCGGCGACACAACGGCCGAAATGCGGGACTCGGCCAGAGCCCTTCTCATCGCTCTCAAAGCAGGCCCCGCCAACCATCGGCTGACCCCGGACGAGTGGGCACATTCCCTCAACGACCCGACGAAGAGCGCCGCTTGGGTCAAGGAGATAGCGGAACAGCTGTCCTCGGCCTGAGCTCCTGGCGAGGACGGACTGCTCCTCGGCGGCCACCGGGCTGCTTCGGCGTACGCCGGCAGTGGGATGCAGGCCCGCATGATCTCGAACGGGGGCACGCCAGGCGTTCCGCGGTCTCGCCATACTGCCGGTATGGGATTCGTCGTTTTCATGACCTTGCCCGGGCTGGTCATCCTGCTGACCGGAGTGGCCTTCGTCGATCAGTTGCTGTTGCGCGCCGGGCGGGCCGGTGTGCTGCCGTGGCGCAACTGGGCCCGGCAGGGTCAGATATCGGCCACCGGGTTCGAGCAGCTGCACGCGACCCTCTCGGCGGGGAAGCAGAACGAACTGAAGGAGCGGCAGTCGTCGCTGGTCATGCGGGACGACGAGGACGACGGTGCGCCGCCGAACCGGACGATGATCGACCTGGAGAGCGGGACCGCGGTCGTCCGGATACCGCCGGACCAGGACGCTGCGGGCGCTCCGGCTTCCCCGTAACGACCATGGTCGTAACGACCATGGTCGTAACGACCGTGGTCGTGTTACCGTGAATACATGGAGGACATCGGAACCCCCGAGACCGGCAGGAGCCGCCGCGAGCGGCCCGCCAAGCCCGCCCTGACCCGTGACGGGATCGTGGCGACCGCAGCGGCGATCTTCCGCTCGGAAGGCCTGGCCAAGGTCACCATGCGCAGCGTGGCGAAGGCCTTGGACACCGGCCATGCGTCGTTGTACGTCTACGTCCGGAACACCGAGGACCTGCACGCTCAGGTGCTCGACGTCGAGTTGGGCTCCGTCGCCCTTCCCGATGACTCCCGGCCATGGCGCGCAAGTCTCGTGGCGCTTCTCCTCGACTACGGCCGGGTCCTGCTCTCGCATGCCGAGATCGCCCGGATGGCGATCCGGACGCGCCCCGACGGCCCGCACTACGTGGCCCTCGTCGAGGCGGTGCTCCGACAGCTGGACCGGGGCGGCGTGACGGGGCAGGCCGCGGCGTGGGGCGTCGACATCCTGCTGCAGTATCCGGCCGCCGTGGCGGCCGAGCACGGGGGCGCCACACCGGACACCGCAGTCCCGGCCCGCGCCCAACAGCCGGCAGCGCCGGGCCTTACGGCGGCCCCGGACAGGTATCCGCACATTGCCGCCCTCGCCGATCAGCTTTTCTCGGGCACCCCGGAGTCCCGCTCGGAGTGGGCCCTCAACGTGCTCATCGACGGCCTTGTCGCCGCGACTTCGCGTACCACTGACGGAAGGAACTGACCATGCCCACACCCCGTATCGCCGTCATCGGCGCCGGGCTCAGCGGTCTCGTCTGCGCCCGTATCCTCCAGCTCCACGGCATCCCGTGCACGGTCTACGAACGCGACGCGGATGCCGGGACCCGTCAGCAGGGCGGCTCGCTCGACATCCACCACGACACCGGCCAGATCGCGCTCGAAGAGGCGGGCCTCTACGAGACGTTCCTGCGCCACACCCACGAGGGCGGTGAAGCGATGCGTGTCCTGGACAAGTCGGCACGGGTCTTCATCGACGAGGGTGACACGGGTTCGGGCGGACGCCCGGAGATCGACCGCTCGATGCTGCGGAAGATGCTCGTGGACTCACTGGAGCCCGGCGCGATCAGCTGGGGCAGCAAGGTCGTCGGCGTCAGCCCCACGGAATCGGGACCCGTCCTGGAGTTCGCGGACGGAACCACCGCGCAGGCGGACCTGGTCGTCGGCGCGGACGGTGCGTGGTCGAAGGCCCGTGCCGCACTGACCCCGGTGAAGCCGTTCTACACCGGCATCACCATGGTCGAGATCCACCTCGACGACGCTCCGGCCAAGCACCCGGATGCGCTGGCGCTGGTCGGGCGCGGCTCGCTCTTCGCCGTGTCCGACAACAAGTTCATCGGCGGACACGGCGGTGACCACATCTGGCTCGGCCTGGGCCTCCGGGTCCCCGAGGACTGGGCGACCACGAGTGGAGTCGACTGGGCGGAGGACCCCACAGCCGGCCGAGAGGCACTGCTCGGCATGTACGCGGACTGGGCGCCCTCGCTCACCGACCTGATCCGGCACTGCGACGACACGATCGTCCCGCGGCCGATCCACGCGCTCCCCACCGGACACACCTGGGACCGCGTCCCGGGGATCACGCTCGTGGGCGACGCCGCCCACCTCATGTCCCCGTTCGCCGGCGAGGGCGCCAACATCGCCCTCATCGACGGCGCCGATCTGGCCCGCGCCATCATCGCGAACGACGACCTGGAGCAGGCTGTCGCCGCGTACGAGCGGACCATGTTCCCCCGCGGTGCCGAATCGGCGCTCCAGTCCGCGTATGGGCTCGACATGATGTTCAACGAGGAAGCGCCCAAGGCTCTGGTCGACTTCTTCACCAAGCCGAACGCACACTGATTCGCCCCGGCACGCCCCGGCACGCCCCGGCACGTCCCGGCGGGCGGGACCGGCCCGGAGCAACTCCCGTGCCCCGCCCGGGAGTTGCGGGACACGGGTGGGAGTGGCCTTCCGGGTGGGCGTCGGTTACCGCTTCACGGCCCGCAGGATCACGAACTTCGGGTCGCTCGTCACGACCCGGCAGTTGCCGAACGTGCGCTGGAGCATGACGTGGTAGCTGAGGTGCCGGTTGCCGACGACCCACAGTTCGCCCCCGGTCCGCAGCGCCTCACGTGCGCCGCGGAACATCCGCCGGGACGTCTGGTCGCTGGTCGCCTGGTGGGTGTGGAACGGCGGGTTGTTCAGTACGAGGTCGACCGAGCCCGGTTCGACACCCGCGAAGGTGTCGCCGATGCGGAACTCCGCCGGGGCGTCCGGGCCCAGGTTCTTCCGGAAGGTGGCCTCGGCCGATGCGACCGCCTGGAACGACTCGTCGGTGAAGACCACTTCGGCCCGCGGGTTCGCCAGCGCGACGGCCGTGCCGACGACGCCGTTGCCGCAGCCCAGGTCCACCACCCGCTGCGGGCCCTCGTACTGCGGCAGGTGCGGCAGGAAGAACCGGGTGCCGATGTCGAGGCGTTCGGCGCAGAAGACTCCGGCGTGGTTGACGACGGTCCGTCCCGACGCGGCGCCGATGCCGGACGGCAGTTCGTAACTGCGCGGCCAGGGGCTGGGACCCGGGGTGAGTGACGGGTCGGGGGTGCAGAAGATCAGCCGGGCCTTCTTCACCGCGAGGGACGTCTTCGTGGGCCCGATGATCTGCTCGAAGAGCTTCAGGGTCGAGGTGTGGATCTCCTTGACCATGCCGGTGCCGACGACGACGGTCCCGGCATGCACGGCGGGCGCGAGCCGGTGCAGCTGGTCCTCAAGGAGCGCGAGACTCTTCGGCACCCGGACGATCAGCACATCGATGCGCTCCGGGGGCGCGTCCTGCGTGGAGAGCAGCCGCACGGAGCCGGAGCCGGAGCCGGTCCGGTTCCGCTCCAGATTGGCGCGGGTCGCCTCCTGCCCGAGGAAGGAGTCGGTGATCTGGACGACCTCGCCGGCCCCGCCCTCCGGGTCCGCCGCCCCGGCCAGTGCGGTGGTGAGGGCGCCCCACCGGTCACCGGCCACGACGGTGGTTCCCGGGACGGTCCCCGCGGCGGCGGTCCCGTTCTCCTCAAGATGGCGCAGGAGATATTCGTCAGCGGCGTCCCAGGCGCGCAGCTGGTCGCGGGGGTCCTCGGGGAACCGGGTGAGGGCGAGCGAGCCTGATGACGTCGGCAAATGGTTCATTGCCGACCAGGCTAGCCGCCTCAGGAGGCGACCGTCTTCTCGGCCAGTTTCTGGAATTCGCCCAGGTCGTAATGTGCCAGGGTGGAATCGAGGTTGGTGAGTGCGCCCAGGTGCTCGACGAAGCCCTTGGGGTCGTACTCGATCTGGAGCGTCACCCGGCTCGTCGTGTCGGTGAGGTGGTGGAAGGTGACCACACCGGCATGGTGGACGCCCTCGATGGTCCGCCAGGCGATCCGGTCCTCCGGTACGACCTCGGTCAGCTCGGCGACGAAGTTCTTGTCGGCGCCGGGCAGCGAGAGCTGCCAGGCGAAGCGCTTTTCGTCGATCGGCTCGACGAGGCGTACGTGGCTCAGGAAGGCGGGCCAGCGGGTGACGTCGCTCCACAGGGCCCAGCTCACGGCGACCGGGGCGTTGATGTCCACAGTTTCGATCAGCGATGACGACATGCGTGCCTCTCTTCGTTCGTGGGCTCGTTCTTCACGGGACCGGCTACCCGGAGACTGATCGGCCACACGGAACGACGGGTCGGCCACATAAAACGGCCGTACGCGCGAGGCGGCCGTCTTCCCGGCGAGTGCGGACTGTGCGGACTGCGTTCACACGGGGATGACGTCGACGCCCTCTTCCAGCCCCTTGAAGCCGTCGGTGTTCCGCGTATAGAGCGGGAGCCCCTGTGCTGCGGCTGTGGCAGCGATCATCAGGTCCATCCGGCGGGGACGGACATCGCGTTTCGCCCGGATGGTGAGAGCGACCAGCGTGCCGAATCTGCGGGCCGCCTCCCGATCGAAGGGAACGGCCGCGAACTCTGCCTCGACGTCGGCAAGGCGCTGCGCTCGCGCCATCATCTCCACCGGGTCCTTGGTCATCGCCACGCCCTGGGCCAATTCTGCGAGGACGATCGAGGAGACAGCCGCCTCCACAGGCAGCAAGGCCGGATCGATCACCGGCAGATCGATGACCACACACGTGTCCAGCAGCCCACGCGGGCGCCTGTGGGTCACGCGCGCTCCCAGGGATTCTCATCGTCACCGACACGTTCCTCGGTACCGAAGAACTCATCGGCCTCCGCACGCATCCGAGCGGCGTCGACCTGCGGAGCATGGCGCCACTTCCGCTGGAGCTCCTCGACCGGGACGAAGCGGCGTCGGGCGGCGAGCGGCCGCACCTCGGCGATCTCGTTGCCGTTACGAGTGACGTGGTACGTCTCACCTGCCTCGACGTCGTCGAGCACTGCCTTGGAACGCGCGGCGAGTTCCCGTTGGGTGATGGTCTTCATCTCTTCAGTGTATTGCAGCGTAATGCGTCGCGCTACGGAGTTGCTCCGGCCCGTCCGGCGGCCTCGGTCAGCCCTGCTTGGTTGTATCCCGATGGGCCGGGGCCGGGTGCGGGGAGACGGTGGTGGTGTGAGGTGCCGGGGTCTTCGATGCGCTGCCCGTGTTCATGACCGCGTACACCGATCCGCCCGCGCCCACCGCCACTATCAGGGCTACCAGGATCAGCGCGAGCGTCCAGCGACGGCTGCGGTCCGGTGGTCCGGGCGCCGGCGCGGGGGTGTAGTAGCTGTACCCGGGCAACGGCGGGCCCGGTTCGGGGTCGCCCGTACCGGCGGCGGCACTCTCTGCGCCGGTGTGGTGTGGATCGCCCGGCTGGAGCTTCTTCATGGCTGTGCCGCCTCCCCCGTGGCCGCGCCACCGCGCGGGCCCGCTGGAGGCGAGGATAGTGCGCCCGTGCGAGGCCCGGTATGGCCAGGAGAACCGGTTCTGCCGGCCATTCCGTAACGGCCGGCGGCCACCTCGCCGGGCAGTGTGACACTCTGCCGACGAATCCCGCCGAGTACATACAAGATGGCCATGTCCGTCCCGACCTGCGGATCCCTACGCTGGGATGTATGACCCCTCAGATCCCGCAGCCCGATCCCCGTGCAGGTGCGGCCGTCAAGGCCGCCGACCGTGCGCATGTCTTCCACTCCTGGTCCGCCCAGGACCTGATCGACCCGCTCGCCGTCGCCGGCGCCGAGGGTTCGTACTTCTGGGATTACGAGGGCAACCGGTACCTCGACTTCACCAGCGGTCTCGTCTTCACCAACATCGGCTACCAGCACCCGAAGGTCGTCGCCGCGATCCAGGAGCAGGCGGCGAAGATGACCACCTTCGCCCCCGCCTTCGCGGTCGAGTCGCGCTCCGAGGCCGCACGCCTCATCGCCGAGCGCACCCCCGGCGACCTCGACAAGATCTTCTTCACCAACGGCGGCGCCGAGGCCGTCGAGAACGCCGCCAGGATGGCCCGGCTGCACACCGGCCGCGCGAAGGTGCTGAGCGCCTACCGCTCGTACCACGGCGGCACCGCCACCGCGATCAACCTCACCGGCGACCCGCGCCGCTGGGGTTCCGACACCGCGACGGCGGGTGTGGTGCACTTCTGGGCGCCGTTCCTCTACCGTTCGCCGTTCTATGCGAGCACCGAGGCCGAGGAGAGCGCCCGCGCCCTCCAGCACCTTGAGGACACCATCGCTTTCGAGGGTCCGCAGTCGGTGGCCGCGATCATCCTCGAAACCATTCCGGGCACCGCGGGCATCATGACCCCGCCGCCCGGCTACCTCGCGGGCGTCCGGGAGATCTGCGACCGGTACGGCATCGTCTTCATCCTCGACGAGGTGATGGCGGGCTTCGGCCGGACCGGCACCTGGTTCGCCGCCGACCTCTTCGACGTCACCCCCGACCTGCTGACCTTCGCGAAGGGCGTCAACTCGGGGTACGTCCCGCTGGGCGGCGTCGCGATCTCCGGCGAGATCGCCGAGACCTTCGCCAAGCGTCCCTACCCGGGCGGGCTCACCTACTCGGGCCACCCGCTGGCCTGCGCGGCAGCCGTCGCGACGATCAAGGCCATGGAGGAGGAGGACATCGTCGGCCAGGCCGCCCGCCTCGGCACCGACGTCCTGGCCCCGGCCCTCGCGGACCTGGCCGCACGGCACCCGTCGGTCGGCGAGGTGCGCGGTGTGGGCGCCTTCTGGGCGCTGGACCTCGTACGGAACAGGGAGACGCACGAGCCCCTGGTCCCGTACAACGCGACGGGCGAGGCCGCCGCCCCGATGGCGGCGTTCGGCGCGGCGGCGAAGAAGCACGGCCTCTGGCCCTTCATCAACATGAACCGCACGCACGTGGTGCCCCCGTGCAACATCACCGACGCGGAGGCGAAGGAGGGCCTGGCGGCCCTGGACGCGGCGCTCTCGGTGGCCGACGAGCACGTGGTCGCGTAGGTCCTGTCCGGCCGGTCTTCGTGGGCCGGACAGGACCTAGCCGGCGGGCAGCAGAGAGGGGGACGCGGGGGCGCTCGGCGTCTCAGCGTCCCCCGCACGGAACGGTTCGGCGACGCTCCGGGCCTGCCCGCCGTCAGGGGGGAGGAACTGTGTCCCCAGCCGTGAATGTGCGGGGCGATTGGACGCAGGATCTGCACACAGCGTGGCCGGATCACGCCTCTTTGCTGTTGTGGCGGCGTCGTTAGCGTGTCGGCTGTGACTCAACACACAAGTCCTCATTCAGAGGGACCGCTGCAGCGCGCACCCCGGCGGGGTGCGCTGCGCAAGGCGGCAGGTGCCGTGTTCACTTCGATGCTTCTCGCTCTGGCCGTCCAGGTTCCGCGGGCCGCCGCCGACGACCACGACGCCGTGATCTGCGGGCACCACGTCCAGGGCGCGATCTTGGCGAAGTACCAGGAGCTGGGAGGGGAGAAGTCGCCTCTCGGCTGCCCGAAGACCGATGAGCTGACCACCCCGAACGGGGTCGGCCGCTACAACACCTTCGTCGGCGGATCGATCTACTGGAGCCCCGATACGGGCGCCCACCCCGTGTGGGGGACCATCGGCGACAAGTGGGGAACCATGGGCTGGGAGGCCGGCTCCCTCGGCTTTCCCGCCGGAGACGAGCTGACCAACCCCGACGGGGTGGGCAAGCGCCAGCAGTTCCAGCACGGCACCATCTACTGGCACCCCACCTTGTCCCACGGCGCCCACGCGGTCTCGGGCACTATCGGCTCGGTGTGGTCGGCGTACAACTGGGAGTCCGGAGACTTCGGCTACCCGACGTCCGACGTGTCCTGGGACAAGGACAACAAGGAGAACTACCAGAGGTTCGCGAACAAGAACCTGACGATCTTCTCCAACCCGAACGGCAACGGCATCGAGGGATGCGAAAGTGCGTGCGCGGGCTACTACGGGGTGGTGGGGGACAGCTCAGGTGACCAGGCAACAGACCTGATCAACGAAACTCGCGTCGAGATCCCGATGGACGCCTGGAACACCAAGTTCGTCATCCGCGCATGGCCCACGCTGAAGGGACGCGCCGCCTCCAAGGCGGACTTCAAGCTGGGCTGGGACCAGATGATGAGCCGGGTGCCCACGCCGTGGGCGATGACCACCACCGAACGCAGTTCGCTGTACAAGCAGTTCGCCTGTCATGCCGTCTTCACGTTGCCCAAGAAGCCCGGCCAGTGGCTCGGCGGCCCGTCGTGGGACTTGGAGTCCTGGCGGCCGGACATTTCATGGGTGAAGGCCATGGACCCGCTCACTGACTCCAAGTGCAACTGGAACTGACGCACGGGAGACGCGGGGGGCCGGTCAGCCGCATGTCGCTGACCGGCGCCGGCCCGGCGACGGAGAACCCGGCCCTGCGTCATGCCAGCGCGGCAGGCGCGATGTTCTGATTGGCGCGGAAGAGGTTCTGCGGATCGTAGGTTCTCTTGATGGCGGCCAGCCGGTCGTAGTGGTCGCCGTAGGTGGCCCGGACCCGGTCCTGGCCCTCGCCCGAGCCCATGAAGTTCACGTAGCCGCCGCCCATCGAATGCGGGTGCAGCTCCTCCCAGTAGTCGACACACCACTGCCTGATGGCCCCGGCGTTGGCCGGGTCGGGGTCGATACCGCCGACGATGCCCGACCAGTGGGCATCCCGGTAGCTCCACGCGGTGTCGTCCCGGCCCACCCGGCCGGCGGCGCCGTCGACCGGATACATGTGCATGGTCGACAGGCCGGTGGGCAGGGCCTGGGCGTACTTCGTGTGTACGTCGATGGCGTCGTCGGTGATGCGGTCGAAGAAGTCACCGCGCCAGTACCACTGCAGGCCGGAGGGCAGCAGTGCGTCGAACATCGTCTGCACCGCGGGGTAGGGCATCGGCGCGGTGAAGTGGAAGGCCGGAGCGGCCGGTTCGCCGACGGGGGCGAACATGTCCTCCGCGCGGTCCTGGTCCCCCGTCCAGCACCAGACAACACCGCACATCGGCTGCCCGTGGATCTCCTCGGGGAACGGCGGGGCCGGCGGAACGGTGAGTTCCGCGAAGAAGCCGTTCAGGTCGTCGGGAGCGTCCGGCAGGAAGTCGCGGTACCACTGCAGCACTTCACGGATGTGTTCCAGCGACCAGAGGGTGATCGCCAGCGTCACGGTGTGTACCGGGTGCAGCCGGAACGTGAACGAGGTGGCGATGCCGAAGTTCCCGCCGCCGCCGCGCAGCGCCCAGAACAGGTCCGGGTGATCGTGCTCATTCGCGGTGACGAAGCTGCCGTCGGCCAGCACCACATCGGCGGAGAGCAGATTGTCCACGCTCAGCCCGTACTTGCGCGTCAGGTGGCCGTGGCCGCCGCCGAGGGTGAGGCCCCCGACGCCGGTCGTCGAGACGATGCCCGAAGGGGTACCGAGGCCGAAGGCGTGGGCGGCGTGGTCGAGTTCACCGAGCAGGCTGCCGCCGCCGACCTGGGCGGTCCTGGCGGCAGGGTCCACCCGCACTCCGTGAATCGGTGACAGGTCGATGGTGATGCCGTTGTCCACCAGGCACAGACCGGAGCCGCTGTGGCCGCCGCCGCGGACCGCGGGGGCCAGGCCGTGGGCACGGACGAAGTCCACCGCGTCCATGACGTCCCCGGCGTCCGCACACCGTACGAAGGCGGCCGGGCGCCGGTCGATCATTCCGTTGTATATCTTCCGGGACTCCTCGTACTCGTCGTCCGGTGGGGTGATGACCGGGCCACGCAGTGCGTCCCGCATCCCCTCCAGCACGGTGTTGTCCATGGTGCACTCCTCGCGGAGCCCGGAACGGTTCGGTGACCGTCCGGGCCTGCCCCCTGCTGGACACCGGGTGTACAGGTGCTCGCCAGTGCCCCGGTGCCGTGACCGCGCAGCGGCCGGCCGCCACAGGGCTGACGCCCCTATTTTCCCTCCGGAGGGCGGGCGTCGCATCCCCGCACGGGCCGCGGTGGCTTCGTTCACTGCCGACGGTGCCGGCTCAGGTCATTGATGTGCGTGGCGGGAGGGGGCTGCCCATCAACGCTGGTGGGGTTGAGCTGGCACTACGTAGCCCTCCCGAACAACGGAGCCCGTCATCGCCACCGCTCTGCGGGCCGTCAGCCCGGCCACTGCCACTGCCACTGCCACTGCCACTGCCACTGCCCCGGCCCCGATCACGGGTGCACCCCGTCCGTCGTCACGGTGGTGGCCCATCGCCGCCGCCGTCGTCCCGGCGCTGGTGGCGCTCGCCGTCGGGCTGTGGGGGATCAGGCGCGAGGGCACGCTCTGGGGCGACGAGGCGGTGACCTACGAGATGGCGCACCGCAGCGTCGCCGGGATCTGGCGGACGCTCGGCACCGTGGACGCCGTCCACGGCCTCTACTACCTGCTGATGCACGCCCTGTTCGCGCTCCATGACGGCGGCCTCACCACGCTGCGGCTGCCGTCCGTGCTCGCCACGTCCGCTGCCGCCGCCGGCGTCGGGCTCATCGGGCACCGGGTGGCCGGGCCGCGCGCGGGGCTGTTCGCCGGGCTCGTCATGCCGCTGCTCCCGGCCGTGCAGCGGTACGCGCAGGAGGGCCGTTCGTACGCGCTGGTCTGCGCCCTGGTCGTCTGGGCGACGTGGCTGCTGCTCGCGGAACGCTGGACCGGATACGGCGCGGTGATGCTGGCGGCCTGTCTGCTGCACGAGTTCGCGGTGCTGGCGGTGGTCGCGCACGGTGTGACGGTGTTCGCGCGGCGGGCCGGGCAGCGTGGGTTCCCGCTGTCGCGGCGGGCGTTCACCTGGGCGGCCGGAGGTGTGGCGGCCGGTCTCGCGCCGCTCGCCGTATTCTCCACCACGCAGTCCGCCCAGGTCGAATGGATCGGCAGACCCGGTGTCAGCACGCTCGCCGGGTACGCGGCACTGACCGCCGCCGCGCTGGTCTGCCGCCGCTTCCGGCCGGCTCCCGGCGTACGGGCACTCGCGCTTCCGCTGCTGCTCGTCCCCAGTTGGCTGCTGCTGGCGGTGTCGTACATCCACCCGCTGTACGTCGACCGCTATGTCCTCTTCTGCTCCGCCGGACTCGCGCTGTTGACCGGTGCGGTCCTGGACCGTTCCTTCCTGGACCGTTCCTGCCCGGACCGTGCGGTCCTGGACCACTGCTGGTCGCGGGCGGTCGCGCTCGTGGCGGTCGTCGCCGCTCTGGGTGCGCTGCTTCCCGTGAGTCTGGAGTTGCGGACCCCGCAGAGCCGGAAGAACGACGTGACGGCGGTGTCCGCGGCGGTCGAAGCTGCCGGGCACGCCGGGGACGGGCTGCTCTTCACCCCCGCGAGGCGCCGGGTGTGGACGCTGTGGCGGCCCGCCGACTTCCGCGGGCTGACCGATCTCTCCCTCGGCCGCGCGCCACGCTCCTCCCACACGCTGTCCGGCACCGAGCTTCCGCCGGACCGGATCCGCGACCGGATCCTCGCCGCCCCGCGGATCGTGGTCGTCTCCGACCTGCCCGGCCAGCCGCTGGACACCGACGCCCGGGAGGCAGTGAAGCGCCGCACGCTGCGCACGTACTTCGTGAGCTGCGGCAGCCGGGAGATCACCTCGGCCCTGATCACCGTCTACGCCCGTCCCGGAGGCTGCCCGCCCACCTGACCGCAGGGCGGGTCCGAGCTGCCTGCGTTTCACCTGCTGAGCAGCGCTACCTGCCCAGCCGTATCCGGTCGAGGTCGTTGCCGACCAGTACCCGGCCGTGGAAGCCCTGTTGGGCCCTGTGCCGCCAGGAGTCGTGGGGGACCAGGAAGGTGTCGGCCGGGGTGATGTGCGTGAGCACCAGCGTGTGCACCCCGCAGCGCCGGGCCAGCGGGCCGACCTCGGTGACGTCGGTGTGTGCCGCCGCCATGTGGTGCAGCAGCGCTTCGCTGTAGCCGGTGCTGTTGCGGTAGAAGTCGAGGTCGATCACCTCGTGTACGAGGATGTCGGCGCCCCGCGCCAGGCGGACCATGTTGTCGGAGAGCGCGGTGTCCCCGGAGAAGACCACCGAGCCGTCCGGGGTGTCGAAGCGGTACGCGAAGCACGGGAAGACCAGCCCGTGCGGGACCAGGACCGCGCTGACGCGAACCGTTCCGTCGTCCATGACCAGGAACGGTTCCATGTCCGGCGCGGTGTTCCCGACCGGGTCGGCACCTGTCCCGGGAGGCAGTTCGATCTCGTGCACGTCGACATGCGTGTGCGGGTCGGGGCGGCCGGACTCGCGCATGAAGATGTTGCTGCTGTACGCGGTGGCTTCGAGTGACTTCTCCGTCAGGTCCTTGAGACCGGGCGTCGGATCGGCCGGGTCGACGGTCCCCGGCTGCCCGCCGCCGTAGGCGTCCGGCAGTGCGCCCGCCGGGCCGGGGCCGTAGGCGTCGAACGGGGACAGGACGGCGTCGCCCACGTCGTTGACTCCGTGCGCGGCCAGCAGCACGAAGTTGGCGTAGTCGGCTATGTGGTCGATGTGCAGGTGGGTGATGAAGACCGACGTCAGGTCCTGGAACCTCAGTCCGGTCCTGCCGTACTGAGTGACGGCGGAGCGCCCGCAGTCGACGACGTAGACCTTTCCGCGGACGGAGAGCGCGGAGGCGGTTCCGGCCCGGGTGGTGACCGGTGGTGGGCCACCTGCGGTGCCCAGCAGGAACACTTCGGTTCCGGCGGGGGAGACCCGCGCGGGGCGCGCGTTCGACGCCGGGGAGACCTCGGCCGCTCGGGCCGTGTCCGCCTCAGCCGTTTCCGTGCCGAGGGCGGTCGCGGCGGTCCCGCCCGCGGCGAGCACCGCGGCGGAGGCGCCCAGCAGTTGACGTCGGGAGAGGGGCCCGTCCGCGGTGCGGGGCCGGTCCTCGCCGGACGGATCGGAGCGGTCTTGGCGGCGGTCTTGGCTGCGGCCTCGATCAGGTGTCATGGGACCAGTCCTCGGCAGGCGGGCGTGGAGGCGACGGACGCGTCGAGCATAGAGATAGTTAAGGGGTTAGAGAAGATGCGGCCGCGTCAACAAACCTGATCAACAAACCTGCGTCAACGAACCTGCGTCAACGAGCTTTCGTCAACGAACTTTCTTCAACAACCCTGCGTCACAACCCTGTGGGGCAGCACCGCCGGCCGGCCCCGTCGGCCAGTACCGCCGGGGCCCGTCTCCGATCCGGGCTGAGCCGATCGGAAGGCCCGGTCGGCCGTAGGGTGTCCCAGAGTCGGACGAGGGGAAACAAGACCATGCCCGCGAGCGGAGCGGTGACCCGCAGTACTCTGCGGCAGCAGATCGCCGACGCGCTGCGTGACGAAGTGCTTGCGGGCCGTCTTCAGCCGGGCGAGATCTTCACCGTCAAGCAGATCGCCGAAGGGTACGGGGTCTCGGCGACCCCGGTCCGTGAGGCGCTCGTCGAGATGTCCGCGCAGGGGCTGCTCGACTCGGACCAGCACAAGGGGTTCCGGGTCCACCAGTTCTCGGTCGACGACTACTGCTCCATGGTCGAGGCCCGGTCGCTGATCATCGACGGGATCTTCCGGCGGCTCACGCTGCGGGGTGTGGCGGGTGAGGCGCTGCTGTCCGTGCGCCGCCGGGCCGAGGAGGCCGGGCAGGCGGCGCGGACCGGCAGTCTGGAGATCCTCATCGGGTACGACCTGCGGTTCTGGCGTGAGCTCGGTGCGCTCACCGGTAACCGCTACATCTCCGACTTCCTGCACCGGCTGCGCGTGCAGTGCTGGGTGTTCGCCGTGCCGTACCTGCGCGGCCGCGCAGAACTGGCCGACGCGCTGTGGCAGGGCCACGAGGAGCTGGTCGATGCTGTGACCAGCGGCGACGGCGAACAGGCGCATGCGGTGATCGACGCGTACAACGCACACGCCGTCCGCTGGGCGGAGCAGCTGCGCGCCACCGCCCCGGCCCCCGGCGAGGACAGCGCGTCCGGCGGGGACAGCCCGTCCGACGGTGACCGTACGACCGACGAGGATGCCCGGTGAGCGTCGTGGAGCCGCAGGCGGCGGAGCTGACGGTGGCGCTGTCCGTCGTCGTGCCCGCCTACAACGAGGAGGGGCGGCTCGGCCCCACGCTGGAGGCCGTCCGTACGTATCTGGACGGGCGGTCCGGCAGCTGGGAGCTGGTGGTCGTCGACGACGGTTCGGCGGACGGCACCGCGCGCATCGCCCGCGAGGCCGCCGCAGCCGACCCCCGGGTCCGGCTGGTCAGCAGCCCGGGCAACCGCGGCAAGGGGCACGCCCTGCGGCTCGGTGTGGCCGCGTCGAAGGGCGTACGGGTGCTGGTCACCGATGCCGATCTGGCCACGCCCATCGAGGAGTTGGACCGGCTCACCCAGGAACTGGAGACCGGGTACGAGGCCGCGGTCGGCTCGCGGGCGCACCCCGATTCCACCGTCGAGGTGCACCAGGGGCGGCTGCGCGAGTCGATGGGGCGGATGGGCAACCGGCTCATACGGGCCGTCGCCGTCCCCGGCATCCGCGACACCCAGTGCGGGTTCAAGCTCCTGGACGGCGACAAGGCACGCGAGGCGTTCGCCGACGCGCGGCTCGACGGCTGGGGCATCGACGTCGAGATCCTCCAGTACTTCCGGCGCCAGGGATGGGCGGTCGCCGAGGTCCCGGTCCGCTGGTCGCACCAGGAGGGCTCCAAGGTCGGGCCGCTCGACTATCTGCGGGTCCTCGCCGAGCTGATCCGGCTGAAGGCCCGCGCGGTGCGCGGCACCGACCTGGCGGTCTGCGGCCTCTTCCTGCTGGCGTCCGTGCTGCTCTACAAGAACCTCTGGGCCGACCTCGGACACGGCTACCTCCGCGACTCGCTCCAGGACCAGAACCAGTGGGAGTGGTTCTTCGCGGTCACCGCGGACAACGTCGCCCATCTGCACAACCCGCTCTTCACCACCGCGCAGAACTTCCCGGCCGGGGTGAACCTCATGGGCAACACCCCCATGCTCGGGCTCTCCGTCCCGCTCACCCCGGTGACGCTGGCGTTCGGGCCGACCGTGACCTGGGCGCTGGTGCTGACCGGCGGGCTCGCCGCGACGGCCGCCGCCTGGTACTGGCTGATCGCCAGGCGGCTGGTCCGCAACCGGTGGGCAGCCGCGCTCGGCGCCGCGCTCGCCGCCTTCGCGCCGCCGATGATCTCGCACGGCAACGCGCACCCCAACTTCCTGGTGCTGTTCATGATCCCGGTCATCATCGACCGGGCGCTGCGGCTCTGCGAGGGGGAAGACGTCGTACGGGACGGGGTGCTGCTCGGCCTCTTCGCCACGTACCAGGTCTTCCTCGGCGAGGAGCCGTTCCTGCTCGCGGCCCTCGGGATGCTGCTCTTCGCGCTCGCCTACGGGCTGCTGCGCAGGGACGTGGCGCGGGCGGCGTGGCGCCCGCTGCTCAAGGGGCTCGGGGTCGCCGCGCTGACCGCGCTGCCGCTGGTCGCGTACCCGCTGGGCTGGCAGTTCTTCGGCGCGCAGAGCTACCACAGCGTGCTGCACGGGAACAACGCGGGCAACAGCCCGCGCGCCCTCCTGGAGTTCTCCGGGCGCGCCCTGTTCGGCAGCGACGCGACGGCCGACAAACTGGCGCTCAACCGGACCGAGCAGAACGCCTTCTACGGCTGGCCGCTGGTGGCGCTGGCCTTCGCGATCACGGTACGGCTGTGGCGGCACCCGCTGGTCAAGGCACTGGCGTTCACCGCGGTGGCCGCCGCGGTCCTCTCGCTGGGCCAGAAGATCCGTATCCCGTACACGCATGTGGTGCTCCCCGGCCCGTGGCGGCTGCTGGCGCACCGGCCGCTCTTCGAGTCGGTGATCGAGGGCCGGGTCGCGATGATCTGCGCCCCCGCGCTCGGCGTGCTGGTCGCGCTGGCGGCCGACCGGCTGATCCGCACCCGTGTTCGCGCGTACCGCGCCTTCGGGGGGTTGGCCGTCGCGGCGGCGCTGGTCCCGATCGTGCCCACCTCGATGCCGGTGCAGAGCCGCCCGGACGTCCCGGCGTTCATCGCCGACGGTATGTGGAAGAAGTACGTGGGCCCCGGCGAGTCCGTGGTCCCGGTGCCGCTGCCCGACCCGGGCAGCGCGGAAGCCCTGCACTGGCAGTCGGCCACCGGCGTCCACTTCCCGGTGCCCGGCGGCTACTTCAACGGGCCGTACGGGCCGGACCGCACCGGCATCTACGGAGCGCCGCCCCGCTACACGTCGAACCTCTTCCGGGACGTCCGCTACGGCGCGAAGATCCCGGCGATCGGCCCCAACTGGCAGGCGCAGGCGCGCTACGACCTGGCGTACTGGAAGGCCGGCGTGGTCGTCATACCGCCCGAGGACAACGACGCGGCGCTGTACGTCACGGTGGAGAAACTGCTCGGCCGGCCGGGGCAGCGGATCGGCGGCGCGTGGGTCTGGCCGGTGGGCAAGGGCAGCAGCTGACCCTGCACGGCGGCGGGGCGGGGGCGCCCAGGACGAGCGGGGGTCTTCCGGCGGGGAGCGTCCGCGACGACCGGCGGTCTTCCGGGCGGGAAGCGCCCATGACGACCTGAGGTCTTCCGCGCCGGGAGAGGCCAGGACGACCGGGGGTCTTCGCGCAGAGTGAACCGCGCATTACGCTGGCCGGACAAGCCCGCTCGGGGGGTGACCCCCGAACCCCGCTAGGAGCCCCGTTGGCCTGTGACCTGTGGCTGGTCCCCCTCGTCGATGTGCTGTGCCACAGCCCCGACAACCCCTTCGCGGAAGAGATAGCCGTCTACGACAAGGCACTCGGCGAAGCCGGTCTGCCGTCCGTACCCGTCTACGCCTATATGCCGGGCCTCTCGGGCGACGTGGCCCCGGTGGCCGGTTTCGACTACGACGCCCTGCACTTCCTGCGGCGCGCGTACCTCCTGAAGATCTGCGGCCTGGAGGTCGCGCCGGTCGATCACCTGGGCGGCGACTACGAACAGCTCCTGGAGATGTTCGAGTCCACGGCGCAGCAGTCCCACCTGGTGTGGCACTACGACCACGCGGGGGCCTATGTCCCGGTCGACTTCGCCGCACCGCTGTCCAACGACGAACTCCTCGAAGGCGGCGGCCCGCTGGGCTCCGCCCACGGCCTGCTCCGGGAGCTGGAGGTGGTGGCCGGGTCCATCGGTATCGACGCGGCGAACCCTCCGGCGACCCCGCAGGCTCCGTCCCGTCCGACATCGCTGGAGGAACCGGCAGGCCCGGTCCCGCCGGACGACAGCCCGTTCGCCCGGGAACGGCACGTATGGCTGGGACTGCACGCGGCGGCCACCCGCAGCCTCGCGCAGGGGTCGATGATCGTCTTCAGCTGAGTTCATCCACACCGGAGCTCGGCTCCACCGCCGGCGGGGCGTCCGGACCGCCGTCGTCTTCACCCGGCCGGGCTGACCATCGCCTTCAGCCCGGCCGGACGTACGCTTCAGGACATGCGTGTACTTGTCACTGGAGGCGCGGGTTTCATCGGCTCGCACATTGTCGCCGACCTGACCGCCCGGGGTCATGAACCGGTGGTGTTCGACGCCCTGTTGGCCGCTGCGCACGCCCAGCGGCCGTCCCCCACCGGCGCGGAGTGGATCGAGGCCGACGTCCGGGACAGGGCCGCGGTGGAGAAGGCCCTGCGCGGTGTGGACGCGGTCTGCCACCAGGCGGCGATGGTGGGGCTCGGCAAGCACTTCGCGGACGCGCCGGACTATGTGAGCTGCAACGACCTCGGTACCGCTGTGCTGCTCGCGGCCATGGAGAGCGCGGGCGTACGCGACCTGGTGCTTGCCGGGTCCATGGTGGTGTACGGGGAGGGCCGTTACGACTGCGCCCGGCACGGCGTCGTACGCCCGGGCCCGCGCTCGCCCGCCGATCTCGAAGCGGGCCGGTTCGAGCCCGTCTGCCCGCAGTGCGGCGACGACGTGGCGCCGGGCCTGGTCACCGAGGAGGCGCCGGTCGACCCGAGGAACGTGTACGCGACGACGAAGCTCGCCCAGGAGCATCTGGCCGCGGCGTGGGCGCGGGCGACCGGCGGCCGGGCGGTCGCGCTGCGCTACCACAACGTGTACGGGCCCGGAATGCCCCGGGACACCCCGTACGCGGGGGTGGCGTCCTTCTTCCGCTCGGCCCTGGCACGCGGCACGGCACCGGTCGTGTTCGAAGACGGCGGGCAGCGGCGGGACTTCGTCCATGTGCGGGACATCGCGTCCGCCAACACGGCGGCGCTGGAAGGAGTCCCGGGCCGCGCGGCCGGGGAGCTGCGCGCGTACAACGTGGGCAGCGGGGAACCGCACACGATCCTGGACATGGCACAGCAGCTCGCCACGGCGTATCCGGGGCCTGCCCCGCTGGTCACCGGGGAGTACCGGCTGGGGGACGTCCGCCACATCACCGCGTCCTCCGCGCGGATCCGGTCCGAACTGGGCTGGCTGCCTTCGGTGCCGTTCGCCGACGGGGTGGCGGAGTTCGCCCATGCGTCGATGCGGCCGTCGGCCGTGGCTCCGGCCTGAGGCACCGGTCTGAGGCTCAGCTGTGAGGCACCGGTCTGAGGCACCGGCCAGGCCGCGGCGCCGCCTGCTCCGGTGTGCGCTCCGGTGCCCGCTTCCGGTGCCCGCTCCGGCGTGAGCCGGGCGTGCCAGAACCCCGTCCGGGCGTGCCAGAACCCCGTCCGGGCGTGCCAGAACCCCGTCCGGGCGTGGCAGAACCCCGTCCGGGCGGCTGCCGGACGGGGCTCCGCCGTACGGCTGCCGGTTACGCGGCCGCCACTGCCGCCTTCCGCCGGTAGGTCAGCACGAGGTGGGTGACGACCCCGAAGAGGAGCCCCCAGAACGCCGAGCCGATACCGAAGAGGGTGAGGCCTGAAGCCGTGGCGAGGAAGGTGATCAGGGCCGCCTCGCGGTCCTTCTCCTCCTTCACCGCACCCGTGAGGCTCCCGGCCAGCGCCCCCAGCAGGGCCACTCCGGCGATCGCCGCCACCAGTTCCTTGGGCAGCCCGGCGAACAGGGCCACCAGCGCCGAGCCGAACGAGCCGACGATGAGGTAGAACGCCCCGCACGACACGCCCGCCACATACCGGCGCCGCGGGTCGCGGTGGGCCTCGGGGCCGGTGCAGATCGCGGCGGTGATCGCGGCCAGATTGATCGCGTGCGCACCGAACGGGGCCAGCACGGTGGAGACGGCGCCGGTCGAGCCGATCAGCAGCCGGTCCTCGGGCTCGTACCCGGAGGCGCTGAGCACCGCCATGCCCGGCGCGTTCTGCGAGGCGAGCGTCGCCAGGATCAGCGGCACCGCGATGCCGACGAGCGAGGCCGCCGAGAAGTGCGGTGTGGTGAACACCGGCCGTGCCAGCTCCAGTCCGCCGAGGTGGGCATGGAGCCGAGAGCCGGCCGCGGCGGCGATCACCCCCGCGGCCAGGGCCGTCAGAACCGCGTAACGGGGCAGCCAGCGCTTCGCCAGCAGATAGCCGATGAGGACCGAACCGGCGATGTACGGGGCGGACTTGAGCGAGCTGAACGCCCCGGTGCCGAACGAGAACAGGATGCCCGCGAGCATCGCGGAGACGACCGCGCCCGGGATCTGCCGCATCAGCCATCCGAACACACCGGTCATCCCGACGAGCGCGATGACCACTCCGCTGACGAGGAAGGCCCCGATGGCCTCCGGGTACGAGTACGAGCCCAGGCTGGTGACCAGCAGCGCCGCACCCGGTGTGGACCAGGCCGTGATCACCGGCATCCTGGTCCACAGGCTCAGGCCGATGCAGGTGACACCGCTGCCGATGGAGATCGCCCAGACCCAGGAGCTGGTCTGCGCGGCGGTCAGATGCCCGTTGGACGCCGCCGAGAGGACGATGACCAGCGGTCCCGAGTACGACACGACGACCGCCACGAGTCCGGCCAGCACGGCGGACACCGAGGCGTCGCGGAACAGACCGGTGAACCGGCGGCCCGTGAACTGGCCCGGGGGACCGGCGGGTTCACCCGTGCCGCCGTCCGCTTCCTGCTCCGGGGTCTCCTGCTCCGGGGCTGTCTCCTGTGCCGGGGCCGTCTCCTGCTCCGGTACGGACCCGGGCCCGGCGGCGTCCCCGGGCGGCGTGAGGTCCGCCGGTGGCGCGCCGTCGCGTGGGGTGGGGGTGGGGTGGCTCAATGGTCTTCCTTCACGGCCCGTTCCAGGGCCTGTTCGAGGTCGGCGACGAGGTCTGCCACTCTCCCGCCACATGCAGGGACAGCATCCCGCTGAATCCGCCGGTCATCTGGCGGGCCGCGATCCGGTGGCCGGGGTCCGACGGAAGGCCCGGGTAGGCGACCCTCCTGATTAGCGGGTGGCCGTCGAAGTGCTCGGCGACGGTCATCGCGGTGGCCGAGATCTGGCGCATCCGGGGGAAGAGCGTACGCATCCCGCGCACCAGCAGATACGTCTCCAGCGGGCCGAGTATGGGCCCGGTCAGCCTGCGGTGCAGCCGCAGCCGTTCCCACACCGCCTCGCGGGCCGTGCCATGCCGACCCCGTGTCTGTATGAGCGCCCCTCCGCGCGTCCTAGCCTGACGGCACCCCGTCAGCTTGGAGAGTGATCACCGTGGCGCAGTACTTCGTCGGCTCGCGCGCGAGCAATCTGGCCAAAGCTCAGGTCCGCGGATATCTGAAGCCCCTGCGGGAGCGGTATCCCGACGTCTCCTTCACCCACCGGGTGATCCTCGAAGGGGGCGACAAGGACCGCACGTCGCGGATGTCCAGTGTGAGCGCCGCCAGCGGTGGTTCTGCCTTCAGCACCGAGCAGGAAGCGGCCCTGGTCCGGGGTGACGTGGACGTCGTCGTTCACTCGCTCAAGGACCTTCCCACGGCGAATCCGCCCGGACTCGTCCTGCTGCCCCCGTCGGCGCGCGAGGACGTGCGGGACGCGCTCTGCGGCTCCACCCTCGCGGGGCTCCGGAAGGGGGCCCGCGTGGGTACCGGTGCGCCGCGCCGTATCGCCCAACTGCTCGCCGTGCGGCCCGATCTCGAACTGGTGCCGATCCGGGGGAACGTCCCGCCCCGGCTGAAGAAGATCGAAACGATGGGCCTGGACGCCGTGGTCCTCGCCGCCGCGGGGATCCACCGGCTCGGCCTCGGGGACGCGATCGGTGAACTGCTGCCGCTCGACCGGTTTCCGCCGAGCCCCGGCCAGGGAGCGCTGGGGATCCAGGTGCGTGAGGACAACACGGCTCTGCGCGAGATCCTCGCCACCGCGGGCGACCTCACCGTGGACGCGGCCGTACGGGCGGAGCGCTCCCTGCTCGCCGAGCTGCACGGGGGTTGCAGCGTCCCGGTGGGCGCGTACGCCGAACGCCTTCCGGACGGCAGCCTCGGGCTGTCCGGCCAGGTGACGTCACTGGACGGCACGGAGCAGATCTCGGCGACGCTCACGGGCTCGGTCGCCGAACCGGAGAAGCTCGGAGCCGCCCTGGCCGCTCTGCTCGTCGACCAGGGCGCGCTGCCCCTGCTCGACGCGGTGCGGGCCGTCACGGCCGGCGGCGGCGCCTGATCTTCCGGGCGCCGCGCGCCGACCACGGCGCGCGGGCGACTGCGGCGAACGCGCGGTCACCGCGCGGGCGACCCGGGCACCGCGCCGTCGTGGTTACCGCGACGGCGATTCCGGTGGGCGCTGGCGCGGCATGTTCGGGCGTACGCCCATCGCCGGCACCGCGCGGCCCACGGACATCGGCTCGCCGCCGCCGCGTGCTTCTCCGGGGCCCCGCACCGATACGGGCACCGCGCCGCCCGTACGGAATCCGACCATCCACTCCGCCGTCTCACCCCGTACGAGATCCGTCACGTCGTCGGAGAACCTGCGCAGCACGCCCAGGCAGCGTTCGGTCGCCTCGCTCGCCGTGCCCTCCGCCGGGCCGAGCACCTCGCGGACGCTCTCCGAAGCCCAGTCGAACTGGAGCACCTGGAGCCGCCGCTGCACCGCCTGCGCCGTCGCCACGTCGCGCATCCAGCCGGCGGTCAGCCCGAACCAGCGGTCGCCCGCCGCGCACGCCACTCCGGCCAGCAGCGCCGGATAGCCCCACTCCGCCGCACCGTGCAGACCGGCCGCCAGGTCGAGCAGCGGCAGTAACGCCCCCACGAGCGCACCCCCGGCCGATCCCGCCCGGAGGGCCCGCGCCCCCCGGCGCTTCCAGGCCCGGTCGGCCAGATACCAGCCCGCGGTCCGCAGCGCGGCCGACTCCACCCACCGGTACAGCTCGTCCAGGCGCTCGACGGGCTCACCCCAGTCGCCCGCCGGAAACGGTTCACCGGTCAGGTCCGCACCCGGACCGGCGAGGGCGCCCGTGGCTGTGTCCGCGCCCGTGTCCATGCCCGGATCCGCGGCTGTGTCCGTATCCGTGCGCGGACCGGCCGCGTGATCAGGCTCCGTCCCCGGGGCGGAGGCCCCCGTGTCCGGCCCCGTATCCGCCCGGGGGCCCGCGCCGGGGCCGCCCCCGGGCCGTACGGCGTCCTCCTCGGGCTGCGGCATCTCCGGCTGGCCCACCAGACTTCTCCCCTCCGTCACGTACGGTGCGCGCGTGCCTACCGGGCCGCGCCGGACCGTGCTGGACCGTGCTGGACACCGGCCGCTGGGCACCGGCCGTACCGAACGCTGCCGATGCGAGTGCCCTTCATACCGCCGAATGGTGGGCGATGGCGCCGTTATGCCAGGGTTTACGACTGTAAGCGGGCTGTGATCAGGTATATGAGCCGTCGTACTCTCACCCGAAAGAGTTGGTCCTCACGGCGGAGGGCGGGCCGCCCGGGGACCACGTAGGCTCGTTTTACCGGCTGAGGAGCATCGGAAAGGCCCGGAGCACCCCCGCCGGAACGTTGCGGCAACGCGGCGGAAAGCAGCAAGTACCCCATGGGTACGCAGTGAGCAAGCAGTGGAAACGCGGCAGGAGCACAGTCCTGGCGCAGTCGGAATGTCGTCGAACAGCCTCGGAGTGACCCGTGATTCCCGGTGGTGGCCAGCCCAATATGCAGCAGCTGCTTCAGCAGGCCCAGAAGATGCAGCAGGATCTCGCGCAGGCTCAGGAGGAACTGGCACGGACCGAGGTCGACGGCCAGGCGGGCGGCGGTCTGGTCAAGGCCACCGTCACCGGCTCCGGTGAGCTGCGCGGCCTGGTGATCGACCCGAAGGCCGTCGATCCCGAGGACACGGAGACCCTGGCGGACCTGATCGTCGCCGCGGTCCACGCCGCCAACGAGAACGCTTCGGCGCTCCAGCAGCAGAAGCTCGGCCCGCTCGCCCAGGGGCTCGGCGGTATGCCGGGTCTCGGTATCTGAGGCGTGCGGGGCGTCGCGTGACGCGAGAGCTTCCGAAGGTCTTCACGCTCCCGAGGTTCTAACGGAACCTCGCACCAACTACCGTACGTTCCACAGCAGAACGAAAGAGGCGCTCCGTTGTACGAAGGCGTGGTCCAGGACCTCATCGACGAATTGGGCAGGCTGCCCGGCGTCGGTCCCAAGAGCGCGCAGCGGATCGCCTTCCACATCCTCCAGGCCGAGCCCACCGACGTGCGCCGCCTGGCGCACTCGCTGCTCGAAGTGAAGGACAAGGTCCGGTTCTGCGGGGTGTGCGGCAATGTCGCGCAGGCCGAGCTCTGCGGGATCTGCCGGGACACCCGCCGCGATCAGACGGTCATCTGTGTCGTCGAGGAGCCGAAGGATGTCGTGGCAGTCGAGCGGACCCGTGAGTTCCGGGGCCGCTACCACGTGCTCGGCGGCGCCATCAGCCCCATCGAGGGCGTCGGCCCGGACGATCTGCGGATCCGGGAACTGCTGGCCAGGCTCGCGGACGGCGCCGTCACTGAGCTGATCCTGGCGACCGACCCGAATCTGGAGGGCGAGGCCACGGCGACGTACCTCGCGCGCATGATCAAACCCATGGGTTTGAAGGTCACCCGCCTGGCGAGTGGTCTTCCTGTTGGTGGAGATCTGGAATACGCGGACGAGGTCACGCTCGGTCGTGCCTTTGAGGGGAGACGACTACTCGATGTCTGACGCAACGCTGAACAAGGTCACGGAAGACCCGAACGACTTCGACGTCCAGATCGCCGACCAGGTCGAGTCCTTCATCGTCGCCGTCACCGAGGTGGCCAAGGGCGACGAGCCGGACAGCGCGGTGCCCTTCCTGCTGCTGGAGATCTCCCAGCTCCTCCTGGCCGGCGGGCGCCTCGGCGCGCACGAGGACATCCTCCCGGCCGACCGGTACGAGCCCGACCTCGGCCCGGAACCCGATGCCGACGACCTGCGGGAGCGCTTCGCGCAGCTCCTGGAGCCGGTCGACGTGTACTCCGAGGTGTTCGACCCGTACGAGCCGCGCAAGGCCCCCGTGGCCTGCCGTATCAGCGACGACCTCGCGGACATCCTCACGGACCTCCGCCACGGTATGGCCCACTACTGCGCGGGCCGGACTACCGAGGCGATGTGGTGGTGGCAGTTCTCGTACTTCTCCAACTGGGGCTCCACCGCGGCGGCCGCGCTGCGCGCACTCCAGTCCCTGGTCGCCCACGTCCGTCTCGACCAGCCGCTCCCGGCTCTCGACGGACTGGACACGGACCAGGACCTGAGCGAGGAGACGCTGGCCGAGGAGGCGGGCCGGGTCATGGCCGAGGAGATCGGGGCTCCGCTGGGGCTTCCGTCGGTCTGATCCCGGGCTGAGCGGTGAGTCCTGAGCGGTGATCGCTGAGTGCTGAGGGCTGAGTCCTGAGTGTCGAGTGCGGCTGCCGTGCCGCCGGGCCGGATCAGGCGGCGGTGCGTACGGCGTCGTAGTCGAGCCAGGGGTCCTGCAGGAACTCCCGCCAGCGGGGGTCGTGCCCGGTGCGCTTCACCCGGAAGTAGACGGCGCGCCGGACCGCCCGGGAGGTGTTGCCGCCGATGTTGTGGCCCAGCAGATAGTGCGCCAGGAGCAGATCCCCGGCCCGGCCCCGGATCTGCTCCGGCTCGGGGAGCGGGATCGGCGGGTAGCCGCCCGCCGCGAGGAACGCGTCGGGGCCGTGCTCGCGGAAGTACGCCGCATGCGTCAGGTGGGTGCCGGGCCACACCCAGAGATTGCCGGCGTCCTCGTCGAGCTGGTCGGACATCAGCACCCCGGCGAGCAGCGTGAAGGTGCCCGGCCGCCCGTCCGGTTTGGCGGGGAAACCGTCGAGGTGGTGCATACCGGGCTGCTGCGGGTACGGCGGGATGTTGAGCACGGCCTGCACCTGGCCGGGCGCTTCCAGCGTGCCGGGGCCGGTCAGGGACTCGGCCAGGGACCAGGCGGGGCTGCCGGTCAGCAGCGCGGCGAGGGCCGGAACGCGCTCGGCGGCGGGGAAGTAGTTGTGCGGCCCGCGTACACCGGGGCCGGGCGGACGGCGTTCTGCCATCCCGTCGATGACCCGCGTCCCGGCGGCCACCAGCTCTCCGGGAACGGCTCGCGGGATCAGCAGGAAACCGCGCTGCGCGAACTCGGCCACCTGTGCCTGGCTCAGTCGTACGTCATCCGGCATGGGGGCCAAGCTAGTTCGGCCCTTGCGGCATGGGCGACCGCATTTCGCGGGCGGTGCGGGGCGCTGACGACCCGGCCACGGCGCCGGGGGTCTCGGCGAACATCAGCGCCGGATGCACGGGGGTGCTCTCCAGGGGTGCTCTCCCTCTCGCTCACCCGTGTCCCTACCTCATCGCGGCGGCGCTGCTGGGGTACGACGTGCCGTCCATCGGGTGAATATCGGCCGGTCCTGAACTCATTGAGCCCATGGCTTCACTCGGATGCCCCGGTCTCCAGTGGCGGGGCGTCAGATTCCTGCTGATGGTGAGGACGTCGCTTCTGCGAATCGATGAGCCGACGGAGTGTCAGCCTTCGCAGTCGTGGCGAAAGGAATCGTCTCAATGCGCACTGCCCGTACCTTGCTCGCGTCAGCTGCTGTGACTGCCGCCCTTGCCTTCTCCGCTCCCGCCGCGTACGCCCTGACGACGTCCGGCGCGCCGGCCTCGGACAGCGGCGCCTCCTCCAGTAGCGACCATGACACCCCCGGCAACAGCGACGGCAGCGGCCGTGGCGACCACGGCCATGACCACGGGCAGGGTGACCACGACCACGGTGACCACGGCGATCACCACGGTGACCACGACCACGGTGACCACCACGGCGACCACGACCACGGCCGCCCGCACGGCGGGATGCGTACGGGCGGTGGCGCTCTCGCCATGACTCCGGCGGTGAGCAGGGGCGATGACGGTGGCGACGCGTACGGGGACGACGGGCACGGGGATGACGGCCACGGGCAGGGTGACCACGACCACGGTGACCACGGCGATCACCACGGTGACCACGACCACGGTGACCACGACCACGGCCGGCCGCACGGCGGGATGCGTACGGGCGGTGGCGCTCTCGCCATGACTCCGGCGGTGACCACGGGCGATGACGGCGGCGACGCGTACGGGGACGACGGGCACGGGGATGACGGCCACGGGCAGGGCGACCACGACCACGGTGACCACCACGGTGACCACGACCACGGCCGCCCGCACGGCGGGATGCGTACGGGCGGTGGCGCTCTCGCCATGACTCCGGCGGTGACCACGGGCGATGACGGCGGCGACGCGTACGGGGACGACGGGCACGGGGATGACGGCCACGGGCAGGGCGACCACGACCACGGTGACCACGGCGACCACCACGGTGACCACGACCACGGTGACCACCACGGTGACCACGACCACGGCCGCCCGCACGGCGGGATGCACACCGGCGGTGGCGCCCTCGCCATGAACACGGCGCTGACCACGGGCGACGACGGCAGCTCGTCCTCCGGCATGGACGAGGACGGCTCCTGGAAGGACGGCTCCTGGAACGACCAGGACGGCTGGAACAACGACGACGGCGGCCGTGACCACCGGCCGCACGGCGGTATGCACACCGGTGGTGGCGGCCTCGCGACCAACAGCGGAGTGGCCGCCGGTTCGGTGCTGCTCCTCGGCGGCGTCGGCGCGGGCATCTACCTGGTCCGCCGCCGTCGCAACGCCTCGGGCCTGTCGATGGCCTGACCGCCACACCGCTTGCAGATCCGGCGTTGACGAGGCCACCGCCCCGAGGGGCGGTGGCCGCAACGGTTGTACACCGCACCCGCACCACCGCACCCGCACCACAACACCCCCCGCCCCACCTTTTCCGCCGCCCCCCCCGCGCCCGAAAGGCATCACCCGATGGCCGCTGAGAAGCTTCCCCAGCCGAAGCCTTCCGTCCCGTCCCCGAAGAACGTTGTGCGACCCCTCCACCGCGTACTGCTGTGGCCTGTCGCGGCAGCGGGCGTGGGCGCTCTCCTGCTCTGCAACTCCTTCGGAATCGGGTTCGGAAACCCGGCGGGCGACGCCAAGGTGCAGTCCGCGGCCGCGGCCTCCGCGACCCCCCGGACGCCTCTGCCCGCAGCCGCAGCCCCGCTGCCCCGCTCCGAACCGACGAGGCTGACGATCCCGACGATCGCGGTCGACGCACCGTTCACGCCGCTGGACCTCGACACATCCGGCAAGCTCAACCCGCCGCCCGCGGACAACACCAACATGGTCGGCTGGTACCGGGGCGGCGCCACCCCCGGAGAGCGCGGCGCGGCGATCGTCGCGGGCCACGTCGACACGAAGACCGGCCCGGCGGTGTTCCTGCTGCTGCGGACCCTCAAACGGGGAAACGAGGTGGACATCGCCAGGAAGGACGGCACGGTCGCCACGTTCAAGGTCGACTCCGTGGAGACGTTCAGCAAGGCCGACTTCCCCGACAAACGTGTCTACGGCGACACCCCCGACGCCCAGCTCCGCCTGATCACCTGCGGCGGCGAGTACAACAGGGCGGCCCAGGACTACGAGGACAACGTGGTCGTCTTCGCCCACCTCGACTCGTTCAAGGGGGCCTGAGGGGCGGCCTGTTGACGACGCCGCCGCCAGGTGCACCCTGATCGGAATCACGCTCTTGACGCATGTGCCCCGAAGCGTGAGGGTCGTGCAATCGCATGCAAGCCCCGGTCGGCAGATGAGGTCACCATGGCTTTACAGTTCATCGGTCTCGACCCGAACACGAACAGTGGCAACTGCCCTGCTGTGTAGGTTGACGACGAGGAGAGGGAAATCCTGTTCCAGGGCTGGAATCCCGATGCCGGCACGGAGGCGGACTGGGCCAGGTACAGCCCATGCCCTGACTCCGAAGGCATCGTGCGTCTCCCGTACCGCATGGTCGCACTGATCGGGAAGGCGTGCGATGAAGCCGAAAGTTCCTAGCATCGACGCGCTCCTCGACTCCGCACAGCACTCCGCAGTGCACCTGGAGATGAGAGACACCTACGCGGTTGCCGAGGAGCAGGACGACCTCGCTCTCTGGGCGGCTGGGAAGTGGACCCTTGAAGACAGCTGGGAAGCTCTTGGGGAGTGGCTCGCCCTCGTGCGGCGCACGGTGGATCGCGGTGTGGTGATCCGTAGAGCGCGCATCGTGTCCGAGCCGGTGTCGGACTACGTCGCGTTCGAGCACTTCACCACGCCCCTGAACGAGCAGGCAGGCGAGCAGGTCCGCTGGCTGGCCCGCAGACGGGCCACCTCGATATCCCCTGCCCGCAGCTGATTTCTGGCTGATCGACGGCCAAGCGGTGGGTTTCAATCTCTTCTTGGGGGACGGTGACGCCGTGGAGCCGGAGGTGAACACGGATCCGGCCGTCGCGGCGCTGTGCGCGTCGGCCTTCGATGTCGTGTGGAACAGGGCTGTCGCGCACACCGAATACAAGATCTGAACCAGCGTTGAGCCCCCCCCAACGGCCTCAACGAACGAGCCCAACAACAAGCTCTGGACAGCCCGTTCATGCCCCTCTCGCCTTCCTCAAGCGTTCAAGAGGCATGCGAGGCTGTCGCCGTCCGCCTCGGCCATGTGCGCCGTGACGCCGGGCTCAGCGGACGTGAGCTGGCCGTCCGGTGCGGGTGGCACCTCGCGAAGACGTCAGTATCGAGAACGCCAGGACGACACCCTCGGACGCGGATATCCGCATTTGGTGCCGCACGTGTGGCGCCGCCGGTCAGGCATCCGAGATCATTTCCGCCTCCCGCACCGCGGACTTGATGTATCGGGAGTGGCGGCACCTCCAGCGCGCGGGCCTGAAGCACAACCAGGTGTCGACAGTTCCGCTCTACCAGCGCACCCGGCACATGCGTGTCTACTGCTCGAACGTGATTCCCGGCCTGTTGCAGACGCAGGGTTACGCCGAGGCCCTGCTGGCCAGGATCGCCGAATTCGAAGGCTCGGTGAACGATGCACCGGCCGCCGCCACGGCGCGTGTCGAACGGTCCAAGGTGCTGTACGACGGGTCAAAGCGCTTCGCCCTCCTGGTGGAAGAAGACGTGCTGCACTTCCCTTTCGGTGACGCCGAGACGATGGCCGGCCAGCTCGGGTATCTGATGGCGGTGATGGCTCTGCCCACGGTGTCGCTCGACGTGATCCCGCGAACGGCCACCCGCCACATGTGGACCCTCGAAGGATTCCTCGCGTTCGATGACGAACAGGTGCAGGTGGAGACCCTGTCCGCGGACATCACCGTCAAGAACCCGAGTGAGGTGGCGCTCTGCCTCCGGGCGTTCTCACGCCTGTCCACCATGGCTGTCCACGGAGCGAGGGCTACCGCCTGCCGGATGGCCGCGCCCTGTACGCGAAGAGCATCCGGCCCGTGAGACTCCCGAGTACTTGCGCCGACTGCCGGTTCAACAACGACCGGGACTGCCAGGAGGGCTACTACGGCGTGCGTCTCTACCGTGCGAAGGACGGTCCGTTCATGGTCGGCGTGTGCATCCAGCGGATGGACCTCTGCGTACCGCTGGGGTACTTCGTGATGAGCCGGCTGTGCCAGGAGGTGGCGGACTTCAGGGACGACGAGCTGGCACGGCTGTCAGCGCTACACCGCGCACCGTCACGCGCGGGCTGAGCTCGTAGCTTCCGGGAGTGAGCGTCAGCCCAGTACAGCGGCGATGGCCAGGGCGATGCGCTCGATCCAGTTGAGAGCGTCACTGGCCTCTGCGTCTGTGATCGGGCGACGCCGCTTGAGGTGGCCGTCTTCCAGGTCCGCGTAGTGGGCGATGAGATTGCGGCGCTGGATGATGGCCGAAAATTGCTGCTTCAAACTCTGGGCCGAGTAATGCGTACGGTGGTGGTGCCATGCGTTGATCTTCGTGGCTGCTGATGCCCACAGGTCTTCGTCCGTGATCAGCCGGTAGGCCTCGGTGATCCTCTTCGGATTGTGCAGGGGTGCGTACGCCCATTTGGCGCGCACATGCGCCACGACCACATCTGCCAGTTCCTGCTGTCCGACCCGTACATCCTCGATGACCGAGAGCGGGAGCTCGAACCGGCGCAGTTGAGCGGGAAGTGCGCCGCCGGTGGAGTTCGCGGAGATCTCTGCCACGCGGCGGAAGAGTTCCTCGTGCAGCCAGTGGTCTATGGCGCTGACACCCTGCACCCAGGCGGCGCGATAGAGGTCGTTGATGTCCAGGGCTCCGGGCTGGAGCCCACGGAGGCTATTACCGGCGGTGATCAAGTTCCTGGCGTACTCAAGGTTCGTCTTGAACGACAGGAACTGTCGCGTGTCCGGCTCTGCGATGCTCACCTGTACCCACCCCTTGTGATCACTCACGAGTAACCATCGTCAACGGGCACCGGTGGGGCAAGCGGATTCCCGGACATGATCAATGAGGGGCTGGGGGCGCTGCTCCGGGTGTCAGGACCGGCCGATGGTGTCCTGCTGCACGGCCTCGATGAAGGAGGAGAAGGCGGAGGCGGGGAAGGCGAGGGCAGGGCCGGTGGGGTTCTTGGAGTCCCGGACGGGGACGAAGCCTGGGGTGCCAGCAGCTACCTGTACGCATTCTCCACCGTTGCTCTGGCTGTACGTAGAACTCCGCCAGTTGGGCTCAGCGACGTGCGCGAACTTGCTCATGAGTAGCAGTCCTTCGAGATGGTGTCGATCATGTCTGCCGACTCGTCCGGCGGGGCGGCCATTGCTCTGAGCAGATCATAGGCATCGTTCGCTGTGGATACGTCGTCTGCGTCAGCCAGAAGGTAGCCGCGGGGGAACCCGTCCACGTGGACCACATCGTTGCCCTCACTGAATGACAACATGCCGAAAGGACTCGCCACACGGTGGTTGGTGCCTGTGCTGGGGACGATCTGCACTGTGTGCGGGGGCTTCTGTGCCAGATCCCGCAGAACCGCTAGTTGGCCGTGCATGACAGCCTCGCTGCCCACGACGTTCCGAAGCACGGCTTCATTGAGAACGAGCCAGAGTCGTGTCGGCTTGTTCCGCTCAAGGATGCGCTGGCGCTCCATACGCGCTGTGACGAAATCCTCAAGGTTCGCCGGGCGGCCCGTGCGCAGAACCGCCCTGGCGTACTCCTCAGTCTGTGCGATCCCGGGCACAAGCTGAGGGTGGAACATACGCAGACCCGTGGCCATCCATTCAAGCTCGGCGTACCTGCGGAACCAGGGTGGGAACGCATATCGCAGAGCGAGCGGCCACAGGCGAACAAAGCGCCCGTTGGAATATGGGAAGACGCGATCACAGACCTCCGCGAACTCCAGTGCCGGTACTCGGTCCCCCGCCTCGATCTTCGCCACGAGCGAGTATCCGCAATGAGCTGACTTGCCCAACTCCGCACGCGACATGCCGAGGCGCTCGCGCTCCAGCCGTACCTCTGCCCCGAAGTGCGCGAGAGGGGACACGGCGGAGCCCACTGAATGCCCGTTCTCGTTTTCGACAGTCATACGAACCCCCGCATGCCCTATGGACAGTTGCTGCTGTCCAAGCTTCCTCCCTGTCGAGCGTACGCGCGGAAGCCGACTCTTGAAGCACAGACGGTAATCGCGCAAACACGAAAGGGGCGGTCATGTGTGATCGCGACCCTCGGACGGCAGAGCTGCGGGGCGCGGCCAAGCTGGAGGCAGTCATTCACGACGGAGGCTTCTGGCGATTGGTCCCCGAGTGCATCCCCCGGACGTACGACCCGCTGACCAGAGGCCTCCTGGAGCGGGTACGTGACGGGCTGGAAAGGGCCGCGGAGTGAGCGACTGTGGTTGCGGGACGAGCGTGGCAGCGCCATCCCCGTTCCCTGAGCCCGTTCCCGTGCCGGGGTGTGATGTGTGTGCCGCGCTGGCCAGGCAGCGGGAGGAAGCGCGGACGGCGCGCGCTCGTCTGTCCGTTCAGGACTGCAATGACGAACTGCGGAACCACCCCCACCGCCGGGCGACGGACAGCAGGGCGGGGGAGTGGCAGTGACCCTTTCCGGATCCGAGCCACACTCACCGCCGCTCCCGGCGCCGGAACGACTTCGCCTCGGCATGGTTGTCTACGACTCGCACTACGAAATGCCCGGCGTGGTATTCGACTTTGTGGGCGTATTGGTCCGTCTGAAGCGCCCTACGGGCCTTGTCTGGCAGACCAGCCGCGTCTGTGTGCGCCCTGCTTCCCCTTATGAGCGCCGGCAGTTGCGAGCCATCGCCGAACTGCACCGGCTGCGGCAGAGGGGCCGGTGACTCAGGGGTTGCTTCAGTCCTCCGAGGTGGATTCCTCGGCGTCCGGCTTGACCTCGCCGCCCAACGCCTCGGCGATCGCGGCGAATTCGTCCAGGGCGGCCTGGAGATCTTCCACGATCTCCTGGGCGATCACTTCGGGTGCGAGGAGGCTGTCGGCGTCGTCGAGCGCAGGGTCCTTCATCCAGATGATGTCGAGATTCACCTTGTCGCGGGCGGTCAGCTCGTCGTAGTCGAAGCACTTGAACCGCTCGGATTCGACGCGCTCGGAGCGATCCCCGCCCGGAAGGTACGCAGCGACGAACTCATCGAGGTCCGTGCGGCGCAGCGGGTGTTGCTTGAGCGTGAAGTGCTTGGCCGTGCGGAAATCGTAGACCCATAGCTTTGACGTGTTCGGCTTGCCGCCCGTGCGCGGACGTTTCTTCTCGATGAAGAGGACGTTCGCCTTGACCCCGCCCGCGTAGAAGATACCGGTGGGCAGGCGGAGGATGGTGTGGAGGTCGAACTCTTCGAGGAGGCGCCGGCGGATTTTCTCGCCCGCGCCTCCTTCGAAAAGGACGTTGTCGGGGAGGACGACGGCGGCGCGGCCGTCCATCTCCATCAGCGACATGATGTGCTGAAGGAAGTTGAGCTGCTTGTTGGTCGTGGTCGCGCGGAAGTCCTCGCGGTCGTACGACATGTCCTCACGGTCGGACTTGCCGTCCGTGCCGATGACGGTGATCGCGGACTTCTTGCCGAATGGCGGGTTGGCGAGGACGAGCGAGGCGTGCCGCTGGGGCTTCTCGGCCAGGGCGTCGCTGACCGTGATGAGGCTATCGCCCTCGCTGTTGCCGATGCCGTGGAGGAGCATGTTCATCGCGGCGAGGCGGGCGGTTCCAGTGACCAGCTCGTTGCCGAAGACCTTGTTTTCGCCCAGCGCGAGGCGCTGTTCGCGGGTGAGGTCAGACATGTGGTGTCGGCGGATGTAGCTGTGTGCGGCGATGAGGAACCCGCCGGTTCCGCAGGCGGGATCGGTGATGGTGTCCTCGGGGCCGGGCTGCATGACGTCGACCATGGCGTCGATGAGTGCGCGGGGTGTGAAGTACTGGCCGGCGCCGGTCTTGGTGTCCTCGGCGCCCTTGGCGAGCAGGCCTTCGTACGCGTCGCCCTTGAGGTCCGTCCCCTGGATCGTCCAGTCCTCCTTGCCGATGAGCTCGACGACGAGCCTTTCGAGGAGGGCGGGCTCGGTGATGCGGTTCTGGGACTTGGCGAAGATCGTGCCGAGGGTGGTGCCGGGGTTCTTGGCGAGTTCGGCGAGGAGCTTGCGGTAGTGGACTTCGAGGTCCAGGCCCTTCTTGGAGACGAGCGACTGCCAGTCGTACTCGGACGGTACGACGGAGTGGGCGTCGGACTCGGTGAAGGGGTCGCTCGCGATCTCGTCGGCCATCTTGAGGAAGAGGAGATACGAGAGCTGCTCGACGTACTCGATGGTGGAAAGACCGTTGTCGCGGAGGACGTTGCAGTAGTTCCAGAGCTTGGCGACAAGGGAGTTCGTCTGCGCGACCGCCTGCGGGGGGAGCGGCTTGATATCGGTGGTCACAGCTCGAACTCCTGCTGAATGGCGGTGCGGGGGGCGGGGGTTGGGGTGGGAGCAGCCGCTTGGGGTGTTCGGGGCGTGGTGCGGGGGCGGCGGGTGCGCTTGGGTTGGGCTTCGCGCTCGGCGCGGATGCGGTTGAGAAGGGCGGAGGTGGGCTCGTCTGCGGGGTCCTGGGGGACGAGCTTGCCGGTGAATGCCTGGCTGAGGATGGCTCGCCGGAGGAGCTGGGACCCTCTTTGAGCATTGCCGCAAGAATTTTGCAAACGATGCAGCGCAGTCGACTGGGCGTCCAGCGTGTTCAGTAGGGAATCCTGCGTGGCTGGTGATGGGAGGGGGATCGAGATATTTCTAATCAGGGTGAGATTCAGATTGGGTTGAACGCCGCCAGAAGCTAGGCGTCGCAGCTCGCGGTATTTTGACTCCAAGACAAGCTTGATCCACGGTTTGCGGAATTCTGAATCCTTGTTCAGGATGATGGCTGCACATGCTTGGTTCGTAGTCGCAGGAAATGTCAGCTCGGATGATTTTCCGCGAGTCTTTCCTTCGCCGTACATTGCGACGAGAATGGTGCCAGCCGGGTATAGCTTGATTGATGTTTGCTCAACCGCGAGTTCGGTGACGAATTTATCCGGCTTCGTGATGGTGGGACTATTTAGGCTGGTGCTGGTGATCCAGGGTACTGCCCCGTCGGCGTAGTAGTCAGCGCGGGATTTGAGTGGAGTGGCGCCGGTTCCTACTGTGGCAAGCTCACCGATAGTCGTAGAAGCCCAACCCTCAGTTGCTTCGCTTGTTCTCAGAGCCGAAAACATGAGGGAGCCACGCAGTGACTCGATACGCTGTGTGGCTCTTTTGAGGGAGTTCAGGGCCGCGTCGAGGCGGGAGAGGTGACCTTCGAGGGCCTCGACGATGCGATGCTGCTCGGCGCGGGACGGAAGCGGGATTCGCCACGCGGCCAGCTTTGCGGCACCGAGGTGATGGATCCCGACACCCCGTGAGCCCTTTGCGAATGATCCACGAAGAGCTTCGTGGCGCAGAAAGTGGAGAAGGTAACTTGGATCAACTCCGCTTGCTGCCCGAACGCGGATCAAAGTGTTTTGGAAGCAGCACTCGGTGATTTGGCCGGCCCATAGTGCCGACTTCCCCACCTCGCTGGCGCTCCCGGATGCCTCGCTCAACAAGATGTCACCAGGGAGAAGGCGGTAAGTTTCTGCCTCTGAGTCAGTGAAATTCATCTCTTTAACGTCGCCGAGGCTAAGGCCGGTCCATTTGATATTCGCCGCCCTCAGATACGGACGCATCTGGTCGCCTGCGTGGTTCTTCGGTGAGCGCTGCCGCCCCAGCCTGACCTCGGCGATCTCTTCTAGGCGAACATGCGCCCATCCCGCCGGAAGTTCCGCGTCACTCAAGCCAGTTCTCGATTCAGCTCACTCAGAAGGGCCCGCACATCGCGCCCCGGAAACGCGTGGTGGAGTCCACGGCCCCCGCCCTTCCCCCGGAAAGGCTCCGCGTTGATTTCCGTCGTACTGATACCCACGTCACTCGCCACCACGTCACGGATCGACCGCAGCCACCACAGCTGCTTCTCCGAGAAGTCCGCCCCCGCCTGGCTCTGCTTGAGCAGCCACGCCTCGAAGCGTTCCTCCACCGTCGCACGGTACGGCTTCAGCTCGTCGTCGACGCCCAGCTCGAAGCGGATCAGCGAAATCAGGTCCGGGATGCCCGCCCCGGTGTCCGGCCGGTGAGCCGCTTTGCCCAGATCCTCGTAGTACTCCCACAGCAGCTTCGGCGTCCATGCGTACTGCGGGCGGTGGATCTCTATCGCCAGTTCCTTCAGCGCGGCGTACGCCTCTGCGGGCGAGACGGATCGGGGGCTGCTGAGCGCCACATCGACCGCAGCTAGCCGGTCACGTTCGTCCTTCAGGAGCATGCTCCAGCGGCCGACCTCCTCGTGTGCCCGCTCCTCCGGAGGGATGGCCTTGACGTCGGTCACCTGCACTGCCGTGTACTCATCTATCAGGTAGTCCTTGTCACGGCGGATCTCGATGATCTGGCGCCGCAGTTCTGGGTTCTCCGTCAAGGGCGCGATCGCGTCGACCACCATCTGCCGTGCCTCCGCCAGCCCGTGCTCATCGGTCACCCGCTCCTGCCGGTCCGGGTCGACCGCCTTCACGATGGCGCCTGCGATCTCCGACAGAGTCCTGCCGCCGGCAGCGTTGGTCAGCAGCTCCCGCTCGTCCTCCGACAGCTGCTGGTTGAGCCGGGCCAGCCGGCCCGCCAGGATCTCCGCCTCATTGGCGGTGATCGATTTCGTACCGGCCTTGTCGAGCAGTTTCGACAGCGCGACCTGCCGCTCGCCCGCCGGCACCAGCGGCTTGGCGTCGACCAGCGGGGAGTCCGTCACGCCGACCGCGTCGATGAGGACGAAGCGGTCCTTGCGTACGGACGCGTCCGCGTCCGGGGTGACCTCGCGCAGTTCGGTCTGGTCGATGGTCCGGGCGCCGCGTCCCTTCATCTGCTCGAAGAGGACCGCACTGCGCACCTCGCGCAGGAAGAGCACGCACTCCAGGGCCTTCACGTCCGTACCCGTGGCGATCATGTCCACCGTGACGGCGACCCGCATACGCGGTGACGTGCGCAGCGCGCGGATCAGTTCGTCCGGGTCCTCGCCTGCCTGGCGGCTCTTGTACGTGATCTTCTTCGCGAAGTCGTCACCCCGTCCGAAGACCTCTTTGACCTGAGCGAGAACATCCTCGGCGTGATCCTCGCCGACCGCGAAGATCAGCGTCTTGGGGAGCTCCTGCCGTCCAGGGAACCAGCTCTGCCAGTTGTCCCGGTAGGCGGTCAGGACGGCCCGGATCTCGTCGACAGCGACAACCGACCGGCCGATCTGGCGGGTGGTGTAGGTGAAGTCGTCGTCCAGCTCTTGGTACCGCTGACGCCTGGTCTTGCGGTCCTTGATCCGGACCGTCGTACCGGAGTCGATGGTGGCGCTGCCCTTTTCCCGCAGATCGGTATGCATCCGGACGATGTCGAAGTCGACGTTCACACCGTCAGCCACAGCCTGTGGATAGGTGTACTCGGAGACCAGATTCCGGCCGAAGAAGCCGAGGGTCTGGAGCGTCGGAGTAGCGGTGAGGCCCACGAGATGAGTGTCGAAGTACTCCAGTACACCGCGCCACAGGCCGTAGATCGACCGGTGGCACTCGTCAACGATAATCAGGTCGAAGGACTCGATCGGTACGTCGGCGCTGTAGGAGACCTCGATGGGCCGGGACGTGGCGTAGGTGTCCTCGTGCGCCAGGCTGTCCGCGGCCTCGTCCGCCGCGTCGTCGTCGACGAGAGCCTCGCCGCGCAGCAGCGAGTACATCTTCTGGATCGTGCAGATGACGACCGACGAGGTCTCCTGGAGCCCGGCAGCCCCGAGTCTGTCGACGTTGTAGATGTCGGACAGCTTGCGGCCGTCGTCGGGTGTCGTGAAGCGCCGGAACTCGTCGTACGCCTGCTTGCCCAGGTTGTTGCGGTCGACGAGGAAGAGCACCCGCCGGGCCTTGGTGTACTTGAGGAGCCGGTACGTCTCGGCCACAGCCGTGTACGTCTTGCCCGCTCCGGTGGCCATCTGGATCAGCGCGCGCGGGAGGTTCTTCGCCAGGGAATCCTCCAGGCCGGTGACCGCGTCGATCTGCGCGAGCCGCAGGCCGTTCGGCTCCAGGGGCGGCATCTTGCGCAGGGCCGCCCGGAAAGTGGGCGCCGTCGGCTTCTCCTCTGCGCGGCGCATCCAGGCCGTGACCGTCTCGGGACGGTGGAAGGAGAAGACCTCGCGGGAGCGGGCGTCGGGGTCGAGACGGTTGATGAAGTAGGTCTCGGCGCCGGTCGTCGCGTAGCGGAAGGCGAAGGGCTCGTCCTGCTGCCAGACGGCGAGCCGGTGTTCCTTGAGTACTCCCGCCGCATAGCGGTCGTTCTGCTCGACGGCGCTGCTGAGGTGATCACCCTCCCGCTTGGCCTCAATGACGCCGACGATCTTGCCGTCGACGTAGAGGACGTAGTCGGCCCGGCCGTTGGCCAGGGTGAACTCGCGGACCGCGACACCTGTTCCGGCCCCCGGATTGACCTGGTCCCGGTCCTGCACCTGCCAGCCCGCCGCGTGCAGCATCGCGTCGATGGTCTCCCGTGCCTGCACCTCGTTGAGCGGCGCGGGTCGCTGCGCCCGGTGGACGATCGCGTCGCGGGCCGCGGCATCGACCTGGCGTGGGGTCTTGCGCAGTACTTCGTACGACGAGCGCTGAGTGGTCCGCAGCGTGTCGACCTGCGACGTCAACTGCTCGATCTGGGAGAGCAGGGCGTCCTTGTTGGCGGCGGCGGCCGCGATCAGCGATTCGGCCTCGGCGCGGGCCCGGCGTTCGGCCTCCAGCTGGCTGGCGTTCTCGGTGAGGCGGACGCGGGACTGGGCGAGGGATACACGATGTCCGTCCAGGGCCTCGCGCAGCTCGGCGAGTTCTGCCGGGTCGGAGACATGTGCCTCGGGCTCTGTGGGCGGAACGAACTCGGCGACGGTCCGCTTGCCGGAAATGGCATCGTGGAACCAGAGCCCGAGCTTGTAGCAGACCCGCACTGCGGCGAGTGCGCGAGTGGAATCGAAGAGGTGGCTGTGAGCCGCCTGGTTGCGGTCCCGCCGGAGCTGGTCGAAGTCGTCACGGATCTCGGGGACGAGTACGCCGGTTCTCGTCAGGGCGTTCAGCCGGTCGATCTGGCGGGTGCCGTCGACCCGCAGGGCGGTGCGGCTGACCAGTTCCTCGGCGAGAACCTCGCCGAACTGGCCTGCCTGAACCAGCGAGGCATTCGGGTTCGTGAAAACCGTGGCCTCGGCCTGCGCACCGTAGATGGAGAGCAGGGCCTGCAAGGGGAAAAGGACACCGAAGTTCGGTGACGACTTCGCGAGTCTTTCCAGCCGCTCGTCCATGTGGCCCGCCCCGTTTCTGGGCTCGCCGCCCATTGGTCCCCGAGTCCGCAAGCTTACGGAAGAGCGGGGCGGTGCCGGAGCCGGATGGCAGTTCTCGGCCCCTCGTCAGCTACCCCCTCACGGCCTGATCACCGTGAGCCGGAACCGCCCCTTTTCATCCGCCGCATGAGCCACCGCCTCGTTCGCGTCGTCCAGGGCGAAGTCCGTGACCGTGAAGTGGCTCAGGTCCAGGAGGCCCGAGTGGATCAGGGCGGTCAGCCGGGGGACTGCTTCGCGGGAGCACAGCCACTGGCCCCTGACCGTGATGCTGTTGCGCATCAGCCACGGGTACGGCAGGCCGAGGTCGTCGCCGCCCCCCATGCCGACGCCGCCCATCAGGACGACCCTGCCGAACTCGCGAACCGTCATCGCCGCCGCCCGGACCGGCGCCGTCCCGGCCTGGGGCGGCAGCAGGTCGATGACGCAGTCGATCGCACCCGGGGCCGCGCGCTTCATCCGTTCGCGGTCCTCGTCCCCGTCGCCGGTGAGCCGTACGGGGCGGACCCGGGGGCCGAAGCGCTCGGCCAGGTCGGCCAGGGCCTTCTCGTTGCGGCCGGGCGCGACCACGCAGCCCGCCCCCATGGCCAGCGCCACGGCGACGGCGGCGCTGCCGAAGTTCCCGGTGGCGCCGCTCACCAGGAGCGTCTCGCCCGCGCGCAGGTCCGCCGCGAGGAGACCGCCGTACGGCACGAGGAGCAGGTGCAGAGCGGCCCACCGTCCGGCGTCCGCCGGGTCGAGCGGGCCGATGGGGGCGGCGTTCTCCGTCGGGATGCGGATCTGCTCGGCGAAGGCGCCGTCGTGGAAGTACCGCTGGAGGAGCAGGCCGCCGTCGCCGCGGGCGCTCAGTCCCTGCAGCGTGATGTCGGGGGTCGGCACGCCGTCGCGTGCGCGGACGATGGGGTCGCAGAGGACCCAGTCGCCCACGGAGAGCCGGGTGGCGTCGGGTCCCACCGCACGTACCCGGCCGATCGCCCCGGCCCCCGGTACCACCGGCAGGTCGAGCAGATAGCCCCGCTCGCCGCTGAACACCTCGCCGGCATAGGGCAGTACGCTCGCTGCCACGACGTCGACGATCACCTCGCCGGTCCCGAGCACCGGGTCGGGGAGGGTCTCGATGGCCAGGGGTGATCCGAATGCCTTCAGGACTGCGGCCTTCATGTGCCTCGTCCTCCTTCTTGTCCTTGTACGGGGTGCGCGGTGCGCTGCACGGGGTGCGTGCGCGTGGTGCGGGTGGTGCGCTGCGCGTGGTGCGGGCCTTGTGCCGGTGCCAGCCTCACCGCGCCTCGCGTTCGTATCCAGGACCGGCGCGATCCTAGGATTGGCGACTCCCTGGCAACTTCCCGGCGACTTCCTGGGAGTTCGCCGGCCAACCACCGGCGAGGGCAGCGCCAGTGAGGAGATTGGTGTGTCCATGGCGTCCATGGCGGATGCGGTCCCCGGCGGGCTCGGCGACTTCCTGCGGTCGCGGCGCGAGCGGCTGAGCCCCGAGGCGGTGGGGCTCGCGAGCGGGGGGCGGCGCCGGACACCCGGGCTGCGGCGTGAGGAGGTGGCCGAACTCGCGGACATCGGCGTCGACTGGTACGTCCGGCTGGAGCAGGGGCGGGCCGTCAGTCCCTCGGCCGCCACCGTCGACTCGCTGGCCCGTGCGCTGCGTCTCGGCCCGGCCGAGCACGCCCATCTGCGCACCCTGGCCGGACAGTCCGGCCGCCGCGGTTTCGCCCGTGAGGCCGTGCCGGACGCGATCCGGCGGCTGGTCGCCGGTCTCGGTCAGCCCGCCTATGTCACGGGCCGCCGCTGGGACGTCCTGGCCTGGAACGCCGCCGCGGCGGACACCTTCACCGATTTCGCCCGGCTGGCCGACCGGGACCGCAATGTCCTCGTCTATCTGCTGACCGATCCGGACGCCCGGCGCCTCTTCGGGCCCGCCTGGCCGGACGAGGCGCGGCGCGTGGTGGGCCAGTTCCGGGCGGCGCACGACGTATGGGCCGGCGATCCGGCCTTCCTCGGCCTCGCCGAGCGCCTCCGGCGGGGCAGTGCGGAGTTCGCCGCCTGGTGGGAGGAGCACGACATCCGTACCGGCGGTGAGGCGGGACAGAAGGTTCTGCACCATCCCCGGCGGGGTCTGCTCCGCTTCGAGTACGCGACCTTCCAGGCGAACGACGATCCCGCGCTGCGGCTCACGGTCTACACACCGGTCGACGGCCCGGCCGCCACCCCGGAGTGACCCGCACGGGTGTGACGCGCCCCACGTTCCGAGTGTCCTGGTTGATCCCGGGCAGGCATTCTCACCGAGCGGCCGTGCCACCAGACGGTGATCATTGAGTGAGCGGGACATCTCACGATCTGATACATACGGGGTGTCGTGCGGCCGCTCGTTAGACTGAGCCGACCGCAGAAATGACTGGATCGAGGAGCGCACGTGGGCCTTGTCGTGCAGAAGTACGGAGGCTCCTCCGTAGCCGATGCCGAAGGCATCAAGCGGGTTGCCAAGCGAATCGTCGACGCCAAGAAGAGTGGCAACCAGGTGGTTGTCGTGGTGTCAGCGATGGGCGACACGACGGACGAGTTGATCGATCTTGCCGGGCAGGTGTCGCCGATTCCTGCCGGGCGGGAGTTCGACATGCTGCTGACCGCCGGAGAGCGGATCTCCATGGCCCTGCTGGCCATGGCGATCAAAAACCTGGGCCACGACGCCCAGTCGTTCACGGGAAGCCAGGCCGGTGTCATCACCGACTCGGTCCACAACAAAGCGCGGATCATCGATGTCACGCCGGGGCGGATCCGTACCGCTCTCGACGAGGGCAACGTGGCCATCGTCGCCGGTTTCCAGGGTGTGTCGCAGGACAAGAAGGACATCACCACCCTCGGCCGCGGCGGTTCGGACACGACTGCCGTCGCACTCGCGGCGGCCCTCGACGCCGAGGTCTGCGAGATCTACACGGACGTGGACGGTGTCTTCACCGCCGACCCCCGGGTCGTCAAGAAGGCCCGGAAGATCGACCGGATCTCCTTCGAGGACATGCTGGAGCTCGCCAGCTCCGGTTCCAAGGTGCTGCTGCACCGCTGCGTGGAGTACGCACGCCGCTATGACATCCCGATCCATGTCAGGTCCTCGTTCTCGGGGCTCCAGGGCACATGGGTCAGCAACGAAGCACGAGTCGAAGCACAAGGGGAACCGACAGTGGAGCAGGCCATCATCTCCGGTGTCGCGCACGACACCTCCGAGGCGAAGATCACGGTCGTCGGTGTGCCCGACAAGCCGGGTGAGGCCGCCGCGATCTTCCGTGCCATCGCGAACAGCCAGGTCAACATCGACATGGTCGTGCAGAACGTCTCCGCGGCCTCGACCGGTCTGACCGACATCTCCTTCACGCTCCCCAAGGACGAGGGCCGCAAGGCCGTCGACGCGCTGGAGAAGTCGAAGCCGGTCGTCGGCTTCGATTCACTGCGCTACGACGACCAGATCGCCAAGATCTCCCTGGTCGGCGCCGGTATGAAGACCAACCCCGGCGTCACCGCGACCTTCTTCGAGGCGCTCTCGGACGCCGGCGTGAACATCGAGCTGATCTCGACGTCCGAGATCCGTATCTCGGTGGTCACCCGTGCGGATGAGGTCAACGAGGCCGTGCGCGCCGTGCACACCGCCTTCGGTCTCGACAGCGACTCCGACGAGGCAGTCGTCTATGGGGGCACCGGGCGATGACCGGCACCGGCCTCCGGGCAGGAGGCCGTAAGCCTGCGCTCGCGGTCGTGGGAGCGACCGGGGCCGTGGGCACTGTGCTGCTCCAGATGCTGTCGCAGCACGCCGACATCTGGGGCGACATCAGACTCATCGCCTCCCCGCGCAAGGCCGGCCGCAAGCTGGTCGTGCGCGGGGAGGAGTCCGAAGTGCTCCCCCTCACCGAGGAAGCCTTCGAGGGCGTCCAGGTCGCGCTCTTCGTCGTCCCCGACGACGTCGCGCGCGAGTGGGCGCCCGTCGCCGCGTCCAAGGGCGTGGTGGTCGTGGACAGCTCCGGTGCCTTCCGGATGGACCCTGACGTGCCGCTCGTGGTGCCCGAGGTCAATCCGCACGCCGTACGGCTCAGGCCGCGCGGCATCATCGCGTCCCCGCACTGCACCACGCTCGCGATGATTGTCGCGGTCGGTGCGCTGCACGCCGAGTTCGGGCTGCGTGAGCTGATCGTCTCGACGTACCAGGCGGTGAGCGGCGAGGGGCGCCCCGGTGTGGAGGCCCTGCGCGGCCAGACCGCGCTCGTCGCCGGTACGGAGCTGGGGACGCACCCCGGCGACGTACGCCGGGCCGTGGGCGACGACACCGGGCCCTTCGCGGCCCCCATCGCGCTCAACGTGGTGCCCTGGTCCGGCTCGCCCGCCGCCGACGGCTGGTCGTCCGAGGAGCTGATGCTCCGCGCCGAGACCCGCAAGATCCTGGACCGGCCCGCGCTTCCGGTGGTGGCGACGTGCGTACGGGTCCCGGTCGTCACCACGCACTCCCTCTCCGTGCACGCGCGCTTCGAGAACGAGCTGACGCTGGGGCGGGCGCACGAGATCCTGGCGACCGCGCCCGGTGTGGTGCTCTTCGACGACCCGGACGCGGGGGACTTCCCGACCCCGGCCGACGCGGTGGGCACGGATCCGGCCTGGGTGGGGCGCGTACGGCGGTCGCTGGACGATCCGCAGGCGCTCGACCTCTTCGTCTGCGCCGACAACCTCCGCAAGGGGGCCGCGCTCAACGCCGCTCAGATCGCGGAGGCCGTCGCGGCCGAGCTGTGGGTGCCGGAGGCCTGATCCGGGATCAGGCGCCCCGCACCCCGTCAGTGATCCTTTGTAGGATCTGTGTGTGCCCTGTGAGCAAGACGTGTGCCTGAACCACTTGTACTGAGGCTCGCGCCTGTTACACGATTCAGTCTCCCGAGCGTCTGCAACCGCAGTCGGGGCGGGTGCGTCTTTGGGGAGAGGCTCCTTACTGCGCAAGATGCCGTGGAAAAAGGGGCATTGGGGGAGATCGGGTACGCATGAGGGCATTGGCCGCATCGTCAAAGGCGATGCCATACGCGTACAACCCTGGCGGGGGGAAGCGTGTCCAACTGGCGTGGCAGAGGTTCTCGATATTGCAGCGGTGTCAGGACGGGGCGGAGTGGTCCGCCCGCTCCGACGACCGCGCGTGCCCGGCGGTATGCCGGTGATCGCGCCCGTGCCGACCACCCGCCCCAGCGCTGTCGCGTCCCAGAGCGGCGAGGGCGCTGACGACTCCATGGCCGCCGGCACCACCGTCGATCACCTCACCGAGACCTACCGCGCCCACTACCGGTCGCTGCTGGGGCTCGCGGCGCTCCTTCTCGACGACACGGCCTCCTGCGAGGACGTCGTCCAGGAGGCATTCATCCGCGTCCACTCGGCACGCAAACGGGTCAGGGACCCCGAGAAGACGCTCGCGTATCTGCGCCAGACCGTGGTGAACCTGTCCCGGTCCGCGCTGCGCAGGCGCATCCTCGGGCTGAAGCTCCTCTCCAAGCCGATGCCGGACATGGCGAGCGCGGAGGAGGGTGCGTACGACCTCCTGGAGCGCGACGCGCTCAAGAAGGCCATGCGCAACCTCCAGCGCCGCCAGCGCGAGGTCCTGGTGCTCCGTTACTTCGGTGACATGACGGAGGCGCAGGTGGCCGACGCGCTGGGGATATCGCTGGGTTCGGTGAAGGCGTACGGTTCGCGCGGCATCGCCGCGCTGCGGGTGGCCATGGAGGCACCGGCATGAGCGAGAAGAATCGATTCGGGCGGTACGGCCGGGACCACGACGCGAACGGCGCGGACGACGCGAACGGCGCGGACAACGGAAGCGACACGGACAACGGAAGCGGCGCAGACGGCGGGCAGGACGGCTCCGACAGGCCCCAGGGCCCTCGCACGCCCGACGAGTGGGACATGCCCGCCGAGTGGCGCAAGCGGTACGGCGGGCCCATCCGGTCCGTGGACAACCAGGCGGGGAACGGAATGCAGAACGACGGTTCCGACGACGCTGTTGACGGCCTCGACGAGGACGAACTCGAACTGCGCAGGATGATGCACGGCGCCGTACGGGGACTCACCCCGTCCGATGACGCGCTCGACCAGTTGCGCAGGGCCGTACCCGCGCGCCGGGCCCGGCGGCGGCAGATCGTCGTCGGCACGGCCGCGGCCGCGCTGCTCGTCGGGACCGCGATCCCGGCCTTCATCCATGTCGCAGGTGCGGGTGACGGGGTCACGAACAGCCCCGCGATGGCGGGACAGGGTCACCGCACGCCCGGCGGCCCGGACGCCACGGCCCCCGACGGCGGCAAGAAGGGCAAGGGCAAGGCGTCCGACGACAGCGGCCACGATGGCCGGGACGGAAAGAAGGGCGCGGCGAAGGGGTCCGGGAGCGGCAGCCACGGCGGTTCTGACGGCGGGGCCACCGACCCGTCCGGCAAGGCGCTCGACACGCTGCCGGCCTGCGCGGCCCAGCAGCTCGGGGTCACATCGGCGGCCACCGGCGCACCGAACGCCGACGGCACGGTCTACGGAACCTTCCGGGTCTCCAACGTCTCGCACAGCCAGTGCGCGGTCAGCGACGCCGGCACCGTCAACTTCCAGGCGCTGGGCGCGGCCGACGCGGCCCGCATCACCGTGGTCGACCACACGTCGGGTGACGCGGCGGCCGGTCTGCCCGACCCTTCGCAGGACGCGACCGGTCTGGTCCTCGGCCCGTCCCAGGCGTACGAGGTGAAGTTCGCCTGGGTGCCGACCGAGACCTGTCCCACCGGAGGCGGCGCCACCCCCGACCCGACCCCGTCGGGAGGCTCCGCCGGCACCGGAGGATCGGCGGGCTCGGCGGGAACGGGAGACGGCGGCCCGCCGGCCGACGGCGGCGGCCCGGACAGCACCCCCCAGCTCGGCAGCGGTGAGGGCACGTCGGACGGCAGCGTGGCCGTGGTGCACGAGGCGGAGCCGGGCGTACCGGCCGCGGAGGCGACCATCCCCAACGCGTGCGCGGGGACGATCTACCGCACCGGGCTGCTGACCGCGCCGTGACGGGCCGCTGCCCCGGCTCCGTAGCGCCCTCTTAGCAGCCCGGCTCCAGGCCCTACCGGCGGCCGGACACCTCCGGAGTGGCCGCCGCGTCGGACGACGCCACTCCGGCTTCCGCGGTCACCGCCGCGGTGGCCGGCTCCACGTCCTCGGGTGTGATCCCCAGCTCCAGGTCCCTGAGTGCCTCGGCCTCGCGCCTGGCCAGCCGGAACCACATGAAGACCACGAAGCCCGCGAAGACGAACCACTCGCCGGTGTAGCCGAGGTTCTGGAAGGACTGCAGGTCGAGCCCGCTGTTCTGCGGCGCCGCCGCCGGCACGGGCTTCAGACCAGGGGAGGCGCGCGGCAGGGTGATCCACGCGTCGTACACGGGGTACGACACGACGTTCACCAGAGAGGCCGCGCTGATGACCCCGATCTGGCCGGCCGGCAGCCCGGCCCCGGTGTACGCGCCGTCGGTCCCGCTGTTCTCGGAGGGCTGGAGCGATCCGGTGACCTTGACATCGCCCTTCGGCGCCGCGGGCGCCTTCGCGCCGTGCGGCAGCCAGCCGCGCACCACGGGCAGTGCCTTGCCGCCGTCGGTGCGGAGCAGGGTCAGGACGTACGACCCCTCCTTGCCGTCCACGACCCGGTCCGGCACCAGGAACTGCTCGCCGTACTTACCGGTCGCGCCGGCCTGCCGCCCGGACGTGTCGAGGTTCACGGGCAGCAGGGAGTCGAGCGGCGCCGACGCCTGACGGGCCGGGTCGGGCTTGTGCTCGTCTGTCCGGTGGGTGGCCACCCGGGCCTCGAACCTGCTCAGCTGCCAGGACCCCATGAAGATGCAGAAGGGGATGGCGAGCAGGGCGAAGACGGTGATCCCCAGCCAGCGGGGTGTCAGCAGGAACCGGTACACATCTCTTACGGTACGGGGCGCGGTTCAGGGCCGGTGCCCCGGACCCCGCCCCGTACGTTCCGTCCCGGACCCCGCCCCGTACGGCCTGCTACTTCTTCACATGCCGCTCCGCGAAATCGAGCTCCAGGCGGACCTGCTTGATCCGCTCCTCCACCACAAGCGAGCCGTGGCCCGCGTCGTACCGGTACACCTCGTGGACCGCCCCGCGGCCGGCCAGCCGGTCCACGTAGTTCTCGACCTGCCGGATCGGGCAGCGCGGGTCGTTCACGCCCGCCGAGATGTAGACCGGCGCCCGCACCGCGTCCACATACGTCAGCGGCGACGAAGCGGCGAACCGCTCGGGCACGGTCTCCGGAGTGCCGCCGAGCAGCGTCCGGTCCATCGCCTTCAGCCCCTCCATCTCGTCGTGGTACGCCGTGACGTAGTCCGCGACCGGCACCGCCGCCAGCCCCGCCGCCCACGCGTCCGGCTGGGTGCCGAGCCCGAGCAGCGTCAGATAGCCGCCCCAGGAGCCGCCCGCCAGGATCAGCCGGGCCGGGTCGGCGAGGCCCGACGAGACCGCCCAGGCGCGGACGGCGCCGATGTCCTCCAGCTCGATCAGCCCGACCCGGTGCTTGAGCGCGTCGGTCCAGGCCCGGCCGTAGCCGGTCGAGCCCCGGTAGTTGACCCGTACGACCGCGTAGCCGTGGTCGACCCAGGCCGCCGGGCCCGAGGCGAACGCGTCGCTGTCGTGCCAGGTCGGGCCGCCGTGGATCTCGAAGACCGTGGGGAACGGGCCGCCCCCCGCGGGCTGCTGCACCAGCGCGTGGATCCGTCCGCCCGGACCCTCCACCCAGACGTCCCGCACCGGCACGGACTCCGGCGCCTTCATGCCCGGCGGGTCGAGCACGACCGCGCCCGACGTGGAGCGCACGACCGGCGGCAGCGCGGCCGACGACCACAGGTACTCGACCGTGCCGTCGGGCCTGGCGGTCGCGCCGGACACCGAACCCGCCGGGGTCTCGACGCGGACGAGCTGCCCGGTGGCCAGTTCGTACCGCCACATCTCGCTGCGCGCCTCGAAGCTGTGCACGACCAGCAGCGCGGACCCGTCCGGATACCACTCGGCGCTGACGTCGCCGGGCAGCTCGATCGCCGGGGCGGTCTCGGTGCCGGCCGCCACGTCCCACACCATCGGCTCCCAGCGGCCCCGCCGCTGGTGCCCGACGAGCAGCCGGGTGTCCCCGGCGACCGGCGCGAACCCGAGCACCTGGAGCCCCAGCTCCTCGGTGCCGCCCTTGGTGTCGTCTAGATCGGCGACGGTGGACCCGTCGGTGCGGACCACCCGCAGCGCGGAGTGCATCGCGTCGCCGTGCTCGGTGTGCTCCAGCGCGATGAGCGTCCCGTCGTACGAGAGGTCGCCGACCCCGGCGGACTCCCGGTGCCGGTAGATCTCGACCGGATCGGCGCCGGGCCGTACGACGTGGACCGTCGAGCCGTCCTCGTCCGTCGACCGGCCGACCACGGCGGTGCCGTCCCGGCCGATCCCCAGACCGCCCGAGTAGGAGGGATCGAGGCCGGGGGTGGCGGGTTCGTCGGGCCCGCCGCCGAAGGGCTGGCGCATCCAGACCCCGAACTCGTCCCCGTCGGTGTCGCTGAACCACCACAGCCACTCGCCGTCGGGCGAGAGAGTCCCGTCGGTCGTTCCCTGCGGCCGGTCGGTGGCCTGGCGCTGCTCGCCGCTCGTACGGTCCCAGGCGTACAGCTCGTACGTGCCGGTCGCGTTGGAGACGAAGAGCGAGCGGTCCGGGGCGTCCTCGGCCCAGTCGGGCAGCCCTACGCGCGGGGCCCGGAAGCGCTTCTCCCAGTCGGGCATGGTGTGTTCGTCAGTCATGCGCCCCATTGTGGCCCGCACGGCAGCGGCGGACCGGACCGGACGGCCGGAGCACCGGCCGCTCACGCCGGTCCCTCACCCCAGTACGAAGTACCGCAGCCAGATGTACCCCGCCGACAGCGCCAGGGTGGCCGCCGTGACCACCAGGCCGTACCGGGTGAACTGCCAGAAGGAGATGGGGGTGCCGTTGCGCTCCGCGATGCCGAGGACCACGACGTTCGCGCTGGCGCCGATCGCCGTGGCGTTGCCGCCGAGGTCCGCGCCGAGTGTCAGTGCCCACCACATCACGTGGTCGCTGCCGCCGCCCACGCTGTGCACGAGGCCCGCGGTGATGGGGGCCATCGTCGCGACGTAGGGGATGTTGTCGACCACCCCCGACAGCACCCCGGACGCCCCGAGCAGCAGCATCGAGCCGCCGAGTTCCCGGCCGCCCACCGCGTGCGAGAGCGCCGTGGAGACCTCGCCGACGACACCGGTGCCGATGAGCGCCCCGATCATCACGAAGAGGCCCGCGAAGAAGGCCAGCGTCGGCCACTCGACCTCGGCGAGCACCTCGCCCGTGCGGACCGTCGAGACGGCGACGAGCAGCCCCGCCCCGAGGAGCGCGACGACGCTCGGCGCGTAGTGCAGCACCGGATGGAGGATGAATCCCGCGATGACCAGGGTGAGTACGGCCAGACCCTGGCCGAGCAGGCGCGGGTCGCGGATCGCGTCCCGCTCGTTCAGCTCCATCACCCGGGCGGCGCGCTCCGCGTCGTACGTGAACGCCCCGCGGAACAGGAACCGGCACACTCCGATCAGTACGGCCGTCAACAGCACGGCCAGCGGCGCGAGATGGACCAGGAAGTCGTTGAAGGTCAGCCCGGCCCGCCCGGCGATGATGATGTTGGGCGGGTCGCCGACGAGGGTGGCGATGCCGCCGATGTTGGACGCGAAGACCTCGGTGATCAGGAACGGCGCGACGGCCAGCGCGAGCCGTTCGCAGACCAGCAGGGTGACCGGGGCGATCAGCAGGACGGTGGTGACGTTGTCCAGCAGCGCCGAGGCCAGCGCGGTGATCGCCACCAGCATGGCCAGCACCCGGAACGGTCTGCCCCGCGCGCGTTTCACCGACCAGATCGCCAGGTACTCGAAGACGCCGGTCCGCTTCAGCACACCGACGATCACCATCATGCCGAGCAGCAGGAAGATGACGTTCCAGTCGATGCCGGTGTCCTGCGAGAAGAAGGCAGCCCCGTCGTCGGTCGCCCCGAGCGCCAGCATGAGCCCGGCACCGCCGAGCGCGGCGGCGACCCGGTGGACCTTCTCGCTGATGATCAGCACATAGGTGCCGGCGAAGACGGCGACGGCCGCCCAGGCATGCCAGTCACTCACAGATAACTCACAGCTCACTCACAGACAGCTCGCAGGCAGCTCGCGGATTTTCCAACCGGCCGGTCCCGCGGGACGTTCAGCGGCGGCAGCCCCAGGTCCGGGGCGTAGGCACGCGCCGGGCCGGCCCGGCGTGCCTCGGGGAACGCTACGGCCGTGCCGTGCCGCGACGACAGGTCCGGGCCCCGCAGAACGGGACAGAAGAACGCTGCCGGGAGCAGGCATTGAGCGGCCGGACCTGCGGTCAGATCTCCTGGGCCGGCCAGTTGAGCAGCCGGGCGCCGATGACCGCGGTCTGGAGTGTGTAACGGTGGCCGGGATCGGCCGGGTTGGCGCCCGTCAGCTGGCGGATCCGCTCCAGCCGGTAGGTGAGCGCCCGTACGCTCAGTGACATCCGGCGGGCGGCCTCGGCCGCCACGCAGCCCGCGTCGAAGTAGTGGCTGAGCGTCGAGACGAGCGGCTGCGCGCCGCCCCGGGCCTGCTGGAGCGGGCCGAGCGCGCTGTGCACCAGATCGACCAGGGCCTCCCGGTCACGGGTGAGCACCGGGTAGACGAGCAGGTCGGCGGCGCGCAGCAGCGGGCCCTCCAGGTCCATCCTGGCCGCGAGTTCCAGGGCGTTGAGCGCCTCCTCGTAGCTGTGCACGATGCCGCCCGAGCCCGGGTGCGGGCGGCCTATCGCGACCTGCACGCCGTCGTCGGCGGTGGCCGCGTACGCCTGCTTGGCGAAGTACGTCAGGACGTCGTCCTGGTCGCCGGGGGCGATGCAGATCAGCCGGCCGTCCTTCGTGGTCAGCAGGATGCTGCGGTTGCCGAACCGGCTGAAGAGGGCCAGCTCCACGGTGCGGGTGGCGGCGGCGCCCTCGTCGTACGCGCCGGCGCACTGCGCGACCGCGACCGCGTGGGTACGGGACAGCCGCAGCCCGAACCGCTCGGCACGCTCGGCCAGCCGTCCCAGGTCGCTGCCCCCGTACAGCAGGTCGTCGATGAACTCCCGCCGCACGGCCTCCTCCTGGCGTACGGCCATGCGCTGGGCCCGCTCGTACCCCTCCGCGAACGCGTCGACGGCCAGCTCGACGGCGGTGAGCACCGTGCCCGCCGCGCTCCCGCTCACCGCGGCGGCCCCGGTGGGCCAGGCCGTACGGGCGGCCGCGAGATGCGCGGCGACCAGGGAGCGCAGCGAGTGGCCGTCCTCCGCCGCCTGCTCGCCGAAGGCGCGGCGCGCGTCGAGTTCGGGCCGGGTCGGGCGCCGGCCGGTCGCCAGGACATCGGCCAGCAGGTGGGCATACCCCTCCAGATATGCCCCGTATGTCCTGTCTGTCCCGGGGTGCTTCTCGGATATGTCGGGCCCTGTCACACGCTCTCCTGCTTCTGCCTGTCGTCCCGGCGACGGTACGGCCGGGTCGTGTCCCGGCGATGGTCCGCGTCCCGGCGGCGGTCCGGACGGCCGCCCGGCGGCCGCTCCGGCAGTGTTCGCGCCGCCGCACAGCGGCAAGAGTGACAGACCGCGACGGATGCCGGAAAGCTGCCGGGGCGGAGGGCGCGGCCCCGGCACCCGGCGACAGCGAACATTGCCCGGTTACGGCAATGCGGCGACGGGCGGAGTCCCTCCAGAATGGGCATTGCGGAAACGGGGGAGAGCGGACCGGTGCCGGGATACGGAAACGTATGCCCGGCGCCGGGGCCGCTCTGCACGGGGGAACCGCGGGGGAAACACGGGGGAGCAACGGGGGAAAAGGGGGCTGCCCGATGGATGAGTTCATGGGCGCCGTGCTGGGTTTTCCGGCGGTTCTCTTCGGTGCGGCGCTGTTGGTGGTCATCGCCTTCTGGCTGCTCGTACTGGTGGGGGCCGCCGAGCACGACGCCTTCCATCTGCACCTCGGCACGGGGGACACGGGCACGGCCGCTGCGGGGGGCAGCGGCGTGCCCGTCACCGTGCCGGTATCGCTCTTCACCCTCCTCGCCTGGTTCGCGAGTCTCGCGGGCTCGGTGCTGGTGCGCAGGGCCGAGCCACCGGACGGGGTACGGACCGCGCTCGACGCCGCCGTGCTGGTCGCCGCGCTGCTGGCCGCCTGGATCGTGACGCGTTTCGCCGTCCGCCGGCTGCGCGCCCTCCTGCCCGCCCAACCACCGCCCTCCCGGCTGGACTTCGTCGGGCTCGTCTGCACCGTCCGCACCGGTTCGGTGACGGCCGACTTCGGGCAGGCCGAGGTCGCGTCCGACGACGGCTCGACCGCCGTGGTCCAGGTCAGGGTCCAGGGCGACGACGTCCTGCGCGGGCTCCGGTCCGGGGACACCGCGCTGCTGTACGCCTACGACGAACCGGGCGAGTTCTTCTGGATCGCGCCGTTCGACGCCGCGCTCGATCCACGCGGCACCGGCTGAGCCCGCGCCCGGCGGCCCTCCCTCCCCAGCCTTCGGCCGGGGGCCCCACTCGCGCTGCGCGCAGCCGCACCACAAGCCACCGTTCAAGACACCCTTCGAGGAATGTTCATGGATGCCATCTCCCTGGGCATCGGCGTGCTCGTCGCCGTTGTCCTGCTCATAGCCGTCGCACTCGTCCTGGTGCTCAGCAGGCTGTTCCGCAAGGTGGAGCAGGGCCGGGCACTGATCATCTCCAAGACGAAGAAGGTCGACGTCACCTTCACCGGTGCCGTGGTGCTGCCCGTGCTGCACAAGGCCGAGTACATGGACATCTCGGTGAAGATCATCGAGATCAGGCGGACCGGGCGCGAGGGCCTGATCTGTCAGGACAACATCCGGGCCGACATCCACATCTCGTTCTTCGTACGGGTCAACAAGACCGTCGAGGACGTCGCCAAGGTCGCCCAGGCGATCGGCACCCAGCGGGCCAGCGACAAGGCGGCCATCCAGGAGTTCTTCGCCGCCAAGTTCTCCGAGGCGCTCAAGACCGTGGGCAAGCAGCTGGACTTCGTGGACCTGTACACGAAGCGCGAGGAGTTCCGGGACCGGATCATCCGGGTCATCGGCACCGACCTCAACGGCTACCACCTGGACGACGCGGCCATCGACTTCCTGGAGCAGACGCCGATGGCGCAGCTCGACGGCGCCAACATCCTGGACGCCCAGGGCATCCGCAAGATCACCGAACTGACGGCCGTCGAGCACGTCCGTACCAACGAGTTCCAGCGCACCGAGCAGAAGGAGATCACCCGGCAGAACGTCGACGCCCGGGAGACCATCCTGGAGCTGGAGCGCCGGCAGGCCGAGGCGGAGATCAAGCAGCAGCGTGAGGTCGACACGCTGCGGGCCCGCGAGGAGGCGGTGACGGCCAAGGTCCAGGAGGAGGAACGTCTGGGCGCGCAGACCGCGTTCCTGCGTACGGAGGAGCAGCTCGGGGTGCAGCGCGAGAACCAGGCGCGCGAGATCGCCGTGGCGCAGAAGAACCGCGAGCGGGTCATCGCCGTCGAGAACGAGCGGATCGAGAAGGACCGGCTGCTCGAAGTCATCGGCCGTGAGCGCGAGACGCAGCTGTCGATGATCTCCCGGGACAAGGAGGTCGAGGCGGAGCGCCGCGAGGTGGCCGATGTGATCCGGGAGCGGATCGCGGTGGACCGTACGGTCGCCGAGCAGGAGGAGTCGATCAAGAAGCTGCGGATGGTCGAGGAGGCCGAGCGCACCCGGCAGGCCGTGATCATCGCGGCCGAGGCGGAGGCGCAGGAACGGCTGGTCAAGGACATCAAGGCGGCCGAGGCCGCGGAGGCGGCGGCCACGCACCACGCGGCCGAGCAACTCACCCTGGCCGAGGCCCGGCTGAAGTCCGCCGACCTCGACGCGCAGGCCAAGCTGCGTCTCGCCGAGGCGATCCAGGCGGAGGCCGCCGCGCCCGGACTGGCCGCTGTCCAGGTCCGCGACAAGGAGGCCGACGTCATCGAGAAGGCGGGCCGCGCCGAGGCGGAGGCCACCGAGGCCCGGCTCAGGGCCGAGGCGTCGGGGGCGCGTCTGAAGGCACTGGCCGCGGCGGAGGGCACCAGCGCCCAGGCTACCGCGGACGCCGCGATGATCGGCGAGAAGCTGAAGGCGGAGGCCGCGGGCCTCACCGAGAAGGCGACGGCGATGGCCGCACTGGACGACGCGTCACGCGGACACGAGGAGTACCGGCTGCGGGTCGCGGCCGAGAAGGAGATCAGGCTGGCCGGGATCGACGTCCAGCGCCAGGTCGCGGAGGCACAGGCCACGGTGCTCGCCACCGGCCTGGAGAACGCCGACATCAGCATCGTCGGCGGCGAGTCGGTCTTCTTCGACCGCCTGGTGTCGTCGATCTCGCTCGGCAAGGGCTTCGACGGTTTCATGGAGAACTCCAAGACGGCCCAGACGCTCGCCAAGCCGTGGCTTGACGGTTCGGCCAGCTTCCCGGAGGACCTGACGAAGATGCTCGGGTCGGTGTCGAGCGGTGGCGTACGGAATCTGACGGTGTCGGCGGTGCTGATGCAGCTGCTGAAGTCGGGGGGTGCGGAGGCGGGCCCGGTCCAGCAACTTCTGGACCAGGCAGCTCGGTTGGGGCTTTCGGATGTGCCGGTCGCTGCGCTGAACGGGGCGGCGAAGGTCTGAGGAGCGGGGGCGCTGCCCCCCTGGTCCTCAATCTTCCCCAGCTACCGCTGGGAGGTGCCCCCAGGACGGGCTTGATTGTGCCGCGATGCGTTGGGTGGTGCCGGACCCAACCATCCCCGGCCCGGCCCGGCCCAGCCCAGTCCACCAACACCCCACCCCACCCCACCCCAGAAAGCAGCCGATGACCGCCACCTCCGTAGACGCCGGCACCTACGAGGTGCTCCGGGACCGGCTGACCGTTCAGGCCGCCGAGCTGGCCCGCAGGGCCACCGTCCTCAACACCCGCAGGACCGAGACCTTCGGCTCGATGGAGCTGGCCCTCACCGGCACGGAACACCTCCGTACCGACACCACTTGCGTCCCCCGCGACACCGTGGCCATCGGCAATCGCCTGCTCATCGGCTGCAACATCCCGCCAGGGCAGAAGCGGACCTCCGGGCCGGCCGACGTCTTCGCCCTGCACGACACCGCACTCGGCCGGCTCCCCGACACCGCCGTGCCGGGCCTGCTCGACGACCCCGCCTTCACCAGGGAGTTCGCGGAGCTCTACCGCTACTACCGCGACGCCAGCCTCCTCCAGCTCCGCCACATCGGCGGCAAGCTGCTCGCCGTGTTCCGTACCGGCGAGACCGCCGACGACATCCGCGTGCTGCGCTGGACGCTCGCCGCCGACGGCAGCGCCGCATACCAGGACGCGCGCGGCGACCGCGACCATGTCCTCCCGCCGTCACACGACTTCGAGTGGACCGCCACCACACGCCAGGACCAGGTGCTCGGCCGCCACCCGCACATCGCCCTGCCCGGCGATGTGTACGTGACGACGGTCGGCGGCTCCCTCACCGTCAAGGACGAGGACAACACCGAGACGCCCGACGGCATCTGGTCCGAGCCGGTCGACGAACCGCTCCAGTCGCTCGCCGACGCCGAGGTGGAGCACGCCCGCGTCGGCGCGCTGCTCCTGCTGCGCGTACGCCCGTACAAGGAGGAGGACCGGCGCCACCTCGTCTTCAACACGGTCACCCGCGCGGTCGTCCGCCTCGACGGCATCGGACAGGCCTGCCGCAGCCTCCCCGAGGACCAGGGCATCGTCTTCCCCGGTGGATACTGCCTGGCCACCGGCCCGTACAAGACCTTCGAACTCGACACGGCCGGGCTGGAGTTCGAGCGGCAGATCCGTTCCCCGAACGGCGAGGACGTGCTGTACGTCTTCCACGCCCGCGCCGACGGCCGCACCCTGCTCCTGCCGTACAACCTGATCCGCAAGGAGACCGGGACCCCGGTCGTCTGCCGGGGGTACGCGCTCTTCGACGACGGCACCCTCATCGTCCTGCGCGGCGAGTCCGACGAGCCCGCCCGCGTCCACCCGCTCCAGCGCTGGCGCTCACCGTACGTCTCGGACACCTACGCCGACGCAGCCCCGGCAGGCGAAGGCCCCCTCGCGCGCATCGGCAACGCCGACCTGGTGCGCGGGATCTCCGACTGCTTGTCGCTCGCCCGCGCGGTCACCGAGAACACCGCGCCCACCACCGGTGTGTACGAGACGCTGCTGGCCTCCTGCGTACGGGCCGCCGACACCCACCACTGGCTGGGCGACGAGGGCACGGGTGACCTGCTGGAACCGCTCGACGGGCTGCGGACCACGGCCGGGCAGGTGCTCGCCGAGTTCGAGACCGTCCGGACGCTGACCCGGCAGGCCGCCGAGGCACTGGACGCCGCCGAGGCGCGGATCGCCGGTCTGGTGCGCCGTATCCGCGGCGAGGTGCCCGGCTCGGCCGCCGAGTGGGTCACCCGGCTGACCGAACTGCGCCGCGCCCACGGGCATGTGCTGACGCTCAAGGAGCAGCGGTACGCGGACACCGCGCGCATCGACACGCTCGCGGGCGAAGTGGAGGCGGAAATCGCCGCGTTCGCCCAGCGCGCCGTCGGGCAGCTGCGGCGCGACGACGCCTTCGCCGGGTACCACACGGAGACCGAGCAGCTCACCGCCGACGCGGAGGCGATCGGGACGGTCGCCGGGGCCGCGCCGGTCACCGGGCGTCTTGACGAGCTGGCGGAGGGGCTGCGTACCGTCACCGAGGTCGTCACCGGCCTCGACATCGGCGACACCACGGTCCGCACCTCGGTGCTGGAGCGGATCGCCGAGGTCGTCGGCGCGGTCAACCGCGCCCGCGCGACGCTCGAAGCGCGCCGCCGGGAGCTGCTCGACCACGAGGGGCGCGCCGAATTCGCCGCCGAGCGGGCCCTGCTGGGGCAGTCGGTCACCGGCGCGCTGGCCGCCGCCGGCACCCCGGAGGCCTGCGACGACCAGCTCGCCGGCCTGCTGCTGCGGGTGGAGGACCTGGAGTCGCGGTTCGCCGGGTCCGACGACTTCCTGGCCGAGCTGGGCGCGCAGCGTACCGAGGTGTACGAGGCGTTCTCGGCCCGTAAGCAGACCCTCCAGGACGACCGCGCCCGCCGCGCGGAGCGGCTCGGCGCTTCGGCCTCGCGCGTCCTGGAGACCATCGACCGCCGGGCGGCCTCGCTCGGCTCCGCGGACGCGATCAGCACGTTCTTCGCATCCGACCCGCTGGTCGCCAAGGTCAGCCGCACCGCTGCCGAACTGCGCGAACTGGGCGACCGGGTGCGGGCAGAGGAGCTGGCGGGCCGGATCGCGGCCGCCCGCCAGGAGGCGGTCCGTGCGCTGCGCGACCGCACCGATCTGTACGCGGACGACGGCGCCGTCATCCGGCTCGGCCGGCACCGCTTCGCGGTCAACTCCCAGCCGCTCGACCTGACCCTGGTCCCGTACGGCGGGTCGGGGAACAGCGACGGCAAGGGCGAGAACGGCGCCGGTGCCGGCCTGGCCTTCGCGCTCACCGGCACCGACTACCGCTCCCCGGTCACCGACCCCGCGTTCGCCGCCTGCCGCCCGTACTGGGGCCGCACCCTGCCGTCCGAGTCACCCGCGCTCTACCGGGCGGAGTACCTGGCGGCCCGGCTGCTCGCCGAACACGGCGCCGCGGCACTCGCCGCCGCCGATCTCCCGTCGCTGGTACGGCAGTCGGCCGAGGCCGCGTACGACGAGGGGTACGAACGCGGCGTCCACGACCACGACGCCACGTTGATCCTCGGCGCGCTGCTGCGACTGCACTCCGACGCCGGTCTGCTGCGCTTCCCGCCGCAGGCCCGCGCAGCCGCCCAGCTGTTCTGGGCGCACTCCGCGACGGACGCGGTACGGCAGGCCTGGACCCGCAGGGCGCTTTCGATGGCCCGCGCCCGCGAGACCTTCGGCCTCGCCCCGGCCATCGCGGACTGGCAGGCCGAGCTGGCGGGAGTGATCGGAGGGCCGGACGCGCCGGACGCCGCGGCGTACCTCTTCGAGGAGCTGACCTGCGGCCCCGACGGCTTCGTCACCCATGCGGCGGCCCGCACGCTGCTGGACAAGTTCCGCCGTGCGGTGGGCAGTTCGGCGTACGACGACGACCTGGCCGGCATCGGCGACGACGACCCGGCGGCCCGCCGCCAGCTGGTGGAGAACTGGCTGACCGCGTACACCCTCTCCGGCGGCCAGGACAACACCCGCCCCGGCGATCTCTCAGAGGCGGTCGCCGTCGAGCTCTGCCCGGACCTGACGCGCTACGAGTCGGCAGCCCCGCTGGCGGAGACGGTAGAAGGCCTGCTCGGCACGCACCCGCGCATCGAACGCCGCCGCCTGACCGTCCGTATCGACGAACTCCTTTCGGCGGCGGCCGAGTTCCACCGGACCGAGGTGCCCGGCTTCCGCGCCTACCAGCGGCAGCGCACCGCCCTGGTCGCCGCCGAGCGCGCGCGGCTGCGGCTGGACGACTACCGCCCCCGGGTCATGTCGTCGTTCGTACGCAACCGGCTCATCGACGAGGTCTACCTCCCGCTGATCGGCGACAACCTGGCCAAGCAGATCGGCACTGCGGGCGACTCGAAGCGCACCGACAGCAACGGCCTGCTGCTGCTGATCTCGCCGCCCGGCTACGGCAAGACCACGCTCATGGAGTACGTCGCCGACCGGCTCGGCCTGGTCCTGGTCAAGGTCGACGGCCCGGCGCTCGGCCACCGGGTGACGTCGCTCGACCCGGCGCAGGCGCCGGACGCCACCGCGCGCCAGGAGGTCGAGAAGATCAACTTCGCGCTGGCCGCGGGCAACAACACCCTGCTGTATCTGGACGACATCCAGCACACCTCGCCCGAACTGCTCCAGAAGTTCATCCCGCTCTGCGACGCCCAGCGCAGGATCGAGGGCGTCAGGGACGGCGAGGCGCGCAGCTACGACCTGCGGGGCAAACGGTTCGCGGTCTGCATGGCGGGCAACCCGTACACGGAGTCGGGGCAGCGCTTCCGGATCCCCGACATGCTGGCCAACCGCGCCGACGTCTGGAACCTCGGCGACGTGCTCACCGGCAAGGAGGACGTCTTCGCGCTGAGCTTCGTGGAGAACGCTCTCACCGCCAATCCGGTGCTCGCCCCGCTCACGGGCCGGGACCGCGACGACCTGGCGCTGCTCGTACGGCTGGCGGCGGACGATCCCACCGCACAGCGCGACCGGCTCCAGCACCCGTACGCACCCGGAGAGCTGGACCGGATCGTGGCGGTGCTGCGCCATCTGCTGGCGGCCAGGACCACGGTGCTCGCGGTCAACGCCGCGTACATCGCGTCGGCCGCCCAGTCCGACGCGGCCCGCACCGAGCCGCCGTTCCAGCTCCAGGGCTCGTACCGCAACATGAACAAGATCGCGGCGCGGATCGACCCGGTGATGAACGGCGCGGAGCTGGCCGCGGTGATCGACGACCACTACACCGGCGAGGCTCAGACGCTGGCCGGCGGAGCCGAGTCCAACCTGCTGAAACTGGCCGAACTGCGCGGCACGCTGACGCAGGCGCAGGCGGCGCGCTGGGCGGAGGTCAAGGCGGCCGACGTCCGTACCCGGACGCTCGGGGGCGGGCCCGGCGACGATCCGCTGCCGCGCGCGGTGGCGGCGCTGGGGCTGCTGGCGGACCGGATCGCGGCGGTCGAGACGGCGATCAGCCGGGCAACTGGCCCTGGATAGCCCGGCGTTTTCGCAGCCCACCACGGGTGTGCCCGTTCAGCACCGCGTCTCTTCGGGTGAAGAGACGATGCGGAACGCACCCCAGCGGGCAGGCATTGCGGAGGACCACACAAAAGGGCCCGTGTGCAACCGGCCCTGGAGTGCTCCAACGGAAGGGTTTGTGTCCATGTCTCGAATCGTGCGGATGACCGTGCTGTCTGCCATCGCGGCCGCCACTGTGCTGGGGGGTGCGTCAGTCGCCTCCGCGGACAGCGGGGCCGAGGGCGTGGCCATCGGCTCGCCCGGTGTCCTCTCCGGCAACGTCGTCCAGGTGCCGATCGACGCCCAGATCAACGCCTGCGGCAACAGCGTCAACGTCATCGGCCTGCTCAACCCGGCGTTCGGCAACACCTGCGTGAACGGCGGCCGCGACCACGGGCGTGACCACGACCGCGACCACGGCCGTGACCACGGGCGCGACCACGGCCGTGACAACGGCGGCTGGAACCACGGCTGGGACCACGGCCGCGACCACGGCCGTAACCACGGCTGGAACTGAGCACCTTCACCGGGCCAGTAGTGCACCGGCAGTGAATCAGTGAGCACCGTGCCCCGGACGGCCATCCTCCCGGCCTTCCGGGGCACGGCGCTGTCTGCTGCCGCTACCGGACCAGGACCCGCTCACGACCGGCTTACGACGGGCTCATGACTGGCTGACCTCGGCCGAGAACCAGTCCACGCTCATCCCCGCACCGGAGCTGATGTCGGCCGAAGGAGAGGTGCAGCCGCAGACCTTGTTGGGGTACGAGCCGCCGATCGCCACGTCGAAGATCGCGAAGAACCCATGGTCGACCGCTGCCTTCCAGGTCGCGTCGGACACCTCGTTCTGGTTGACCACGAAGGTCTGGACGCCGTCGAGGGAGAACCGCAGCTGCTCGGCCGAGGCGTTCGTACGGTCCACGACCACCGAGTACGTGTGGTAGCCGGACTGGCAGCCCGTGCACGCCTGCAACCCGCTGCTGATCCCGTCCGGATCGTGGCACTCGCCCGCCCACTGGCCGCAGTGGAACGTGGTCGAGTGCTGGCTGAGCGCGTTGACGTCCTCCATGATGTCCAGCTCGCCGATGCTGGGCCAGTTGGTGGCCCCGGTCGGCCGGGCGTCCGCGCCCATCGCCCAGAAGGCGGGCCAGTAGCCCAGCCCGCTCGCCGGGTCGGGCTGCTTCAGGGAGGCGCTGAGCTGGAGCTGTCCGCCCGCCGGTGCGGCGAAGTCGGTGCGCTGGGTCTCCACCCGGCCGGACGTCCAGTGCCCGGACCCGTCGCGTACCGGCTTGATCACCAGGTGGCCCGAGCCGTCCTGGTAGACGTTGTCGGTCGAGTCGGTGGATGTCTCGATCTCGCCGGTGCCCCAGTTGGCGGCGCCGCCCGGGTAGCCGGTGCCCTTGTCGTAGAGCCAGTCGGCCGTGTTCAGGCCCGATCCGGCCGCACCGTCGAAGTCGTCCTTGAACACCGTGGTCCAGTCGGCGGCAGCGCCCGTACGGACCGGTGCGGCCGGTTCGCTCGCAGCGGCGGAGCCGGAGAGTCCGGCGGGACCGCCCAGACCGGTGAGCCCGGCCAGCGGGAGGGCGAGCGCGGCGAGCACGGTCAGCAGGCGGCGCCGGGGGTGGTGTCCGCGGCGGCGGCCCGGAGCGCGGGAGGTGCTGGGGGAGGAGCCGGGGGATGAGCCGGAGAAAGCGATCCTGTTCATGGGGGCTGCTTTCGTGGGGGCTTTCGTGGGGGTGTGGGGGATGAAGCCGTCTGAGAGCACGTAGGAGAGAGCGCGTACGCGAGAGCACGTACGGGAGTGCGCGGGTGAGACCGCGTGTGAGAGCGCTCTCAACCGCCTTCCGGACGACTGTCGAGCACCGCGGCTGACCCCGTCAAGGGGCGTGCCGCGTTCACTCCCTGAAGCCAACTGGGCCATAAATCGAGCCAGTTGGCGTTCGGTGTTCCGCTATCGAGGCCGGAGGGGCCGCAGAGGGGCCGGATTCGGCGAAGCGCGTAAGAACCATTGACGCCTCGGGCGATCTCTGTGCTCATGTACATGTCACTTCTGTAGCTCTTGCTCACTGCACCCGTGTGGGCGTGCACCCGTGCGTCCACGTCCGTGCACTCGTTCACCCATGACATGCCATGCGCGCATCCATGACAGCGACTCGGGAGGGCACATGAACGTCAACCGGAGATCGGTACTGAAGCTGGCCGGGGCGGGCACAGTGGCCGCCGGCGTCACCACGGTGGCCTCGGCCACCGGGGCGTCCGCGGCCGTACCGGGCGTCGCCCCCGGGGCGGTGCGTACGGCCCCGGCGGCGCGGACCGGCTCGTCCGATGCCGCCGCCAGGGCCGCCGCACTCGTCGCGAAGATGAGCCTGGACGAGAAGATCGCCCTGCTGCACGGTGAGGGCTGGTCCACCGGGACCGTGGGGTACGCGGGCCGGGTCCTCGCCAACACCCGGCTGGACATTCCGGCCCTGTACCTCGGCGACGGGCCGAACGGCGTGGGCAACGGCTCGACCGGCGTGACCCAGTGGCCCGACTGCAAGACCCTGGCGGCGACCTGGGACCCGGACACGGTGCGGACCTACGGTGCCGCCTACGGCGCCGAGCAGGCGGCCAAGGGGCACAACATCGCCCTGGCGCCCTGCATCAACATCCTGCGGGTCCCGTACTGGGGGCGGTCCTTCGAGACCTTCACCGAGGACCCCTGCCTCAACGCGGAGCTGGCCGCCCGGGTGGTCGAGGGAATCCAGAGCAACCCGGTGATGGCCACCGTCAAGCACTTCGCGGCCAACAACCAGGAGACCCTGCGCGGTTCGATCGACGTGGTGGTCTCCCAGCGAGCCCTGCACGAGATCTACTACCCGGGCTTCCGCGCCGCCGTCCAGCGGGGCGGCGCCGGTGCCGTGATGACCTCGTACAACAAGGTGAACGGCCACTGGTCGCACGAGAACCGCACCGCGGTGCAGGACACCCTGCGCGACGCCTGGGGCTTCGACGGTCTGGTGATGTCGGACTGGGGCGGCACCCACAGCACCGTGCTCACCACCCGGGCGGGCTCCGACATGGAGATGCCGGGCTCCACCTACCTCAGTGGCAAGCTGAAGGACGCCGTCGGCGCGGGCACGGTGAGCGCCGCCACCGTGGACACGATGGCGGTCCACGTCCTCACCGCGATGTACCGGACCGGGCTCTTCGACCACCGGCTGCCGGACCCGGCGACCGTGCTCTCCAAGGTGGTCAGCACCGAGGCGCATCTCGCGCTCGCCCGCAGCATCAGCGTCCGGGGCAGCGTGCTGCTCAAGAACGAGCGGGTGCTGCCCTTCGCCCGCCCGGCCTCCCTCGCGGTCATCGGCGACGCGGCCGATGCCGGAGCCCGTACGCACGGCGGCGGTTCGGGCGCCGTCAAGGCCAACGGCACCGTCGTCACCCCGCTCGCCGGGATCAGGGCACGGGCCGGGGACATCCCGGTGACGTACACCAAGGACCTCGCCGGGGCCGCCGACGCGGCGCGGGCGGCGGACGTGGCCGTCGTCGTGGCGGGCGACTACACCAGCGAGGGCACGGACCGCACCACGCTGTCCCTGCCGGACGGCCAGGACGAGCTGATCGCGGCGGTGGTCGCCGCGAACCCCCGGACGGTCGTCGTCCTGAACACATCGGGCGCGGTCCTCATGCCGTGGCTCGACGGCGCCGGGGCCGTCATCGCCAACTGGTACGGCGGACAGGAGCAGGGCAGTGCCCTGGCAGCGATGCTGTTCGGTGACGCCGAGCCGGGCGGCAGGCTGCCGGAGACCTTCCCGGCATCCGAGCAGCAGGGCCCGGCGAAGACGACCGTGCAGTACCCGGGCGACGGGGTGCAGGTCTACTACGACGAGGAACTCGCGGTCGGCTACCGCTGGTATCAGAGCTCGGGCGAGAAGCCGCTGTTCCCCTTCGGCCACGGCCTCTCGTACACCACGTTCAGGCTGTCGGACCTGCGGCTCGACCGGTACGGGGACGGCTACCGGGCGAGCGTCGGCCTCCGCAACACCGGCCACCGCACCGGCAGCGAGGTCGTCCAGCTGTATCTGACGGCGCCCGCGGCGGCCGGAGAACCGTCCCGGCAGCTGAAGGCGTTCGAGAAGGTCACCCTGAAACCGGGCGAGAGCCGGACGGTACGACTCGCCCTGCCCCGCGAGGCGTTCGCGGTGTGGCAGACGACCGAGACCGGCTGGACGGTGGTGCCGGGGACCTACACAGTGGCGGTCGGCCGGTCGTCGGCGGACCTGCCACTGGAGACGAAGGTGCGGATCGGCTGAGGCGGCAGCCGATGACGCGGCCGTGTCGTACGAATCCTTAGGCAGCCGCAGCCGCAGCCGCAGCCGCAGCCGCAGCCGCAGCCGCAGCCGCAGCCGCAGCCGCAGCCGCAGCCGTACGTGTCAGGGGCGGGCCGGAGCCGCGCCCGGCTGGGGCGGCTGGAGGATGGAGAGCGGGTCGCCGGTGGGGGCGACGAGGTATTTGGCCAGGTAGGCGGGCTTGCCGCCCAGTTGCGCGGTCTGCGTGATGATGAGCAGCGGATCGGTGGGGCGCAGCCCGAGCAGCCTGCCGCGGGTGGCTCCGGCGATGCCGGCGGTGATCGTGCATTCACCAGGGCCGAAGACCGGCCCGAGTATGCCGGTCATGGCGCCGAGCAGGGTGCGCGGACTGTCGTGCAGCTCCTGCACCCGGTCGGCCACCACGGGGGAGAGCGCGCGGAGTTCCGAACCGCAGGCGATGTGCTCCTGGACGAGGGCCAGTTGCTCCGTACCACGGGTCAGCCGGGTCTCACAGAACCAGGCGTTGCTGCCCTCTTCCAGCCCGAGGCCCTGGAGGACGAAGTCCGTCGTGCGCTGGAGGTTCATCTCCAGGCGCTCGGCACGCACCGGCTGTTCGGGCGTGGTGAGGGTCTCCTCGAAGGGCTGCAACTGCTCCAGGCCCTGGCGCGGGAGGGTCTGGCTGACGAACCGTCCCACTCCGCGACGGGTGCGGATGAGCCCGTCCTCCTCCAGCAGCATGAGGGCCTCGCGCACCACCGTGCGGCTCACCCCGAGCCGGGTGCCGAGGTCGGCCTCCTTGGGCAGGGCCGAGCCCAGCGGGAAGACCTGGTCCCGGATGCCCTGCGCGAGGCGGGAGTAGACGGCCACCCGCAGCGGCTGGCCCACGGAGACGGTCATGGGTTCGGCCAGGAACCCATCGACGGTGACGGCGGTGCCGGTCACGGCGTACCTCGCTTCGCTACGGGCCGGTGATCCGGTCCATCTAACCAGAAATCCATCGACACTAGACGCATGTCGGACGGAGAGGTATAACATCTCACATCAGCCAAGAGTGTGACTCAATGTAACGATGAGGTTCCTTGTGAACACAGGCAGTCCGGGCGGCAGCTCAGGAATCAGAGACCCAAACCCGTCGAAAAACGGTGAAAAGCCGGGTGAAACACCAGGCGGAACGCCACTCCTCCAGGGGAGGAAGGCGGCCGTCCTGGTGGCGACGCTGTTGCTGAGCGTCATCGCCTACCAGTTGAACGCCAGCATGATCACCCCGGCGCTGCCGGAAATGGCGCGTCAGCTTCACGGAAGCGTGGACGGGATAGCCCAGGTCTCCTCGCTGTTCTTCCTGGCCGGAGCGATCACGGGCGTCGTCCTGAGCCGCCTCAGCGACTTCTGGGGACGCCGCAGGATCCTCATCGCGGTCCTGATCGTGACCTCCGTGGGCACGGTGCTGTGCATCGCCGCCCCGAACCTGCCGGTCCTGCTGACCGGCCGGGTGCTCCAGGGCGCGTCGAGTGCCGCCTTCCAGATCGCGTACGTCGTCCTCAACGAGCGCCTCAGCAAGAAGGTCTTCGCCACCGCCCTCGGAGTGATCACCGCGATCAACGGCGGTGTCGGCGGCGTGGACGGGCTCCTGGGCGGCAGGCTCTCCGACGCCCTCGGATACCGGTCGATCTTCGCCGTGATCCTGGTCATCGGTGTCGCCGCTTCGGTCTGTGTGGCGTTCGTCCTGCCCAAGGACGGGCAGCCCGTCAAGGGCCGGATGGACTGGTGGGGCGCGGCCACCCTGTCGATCGCGCTGTACTGCGTCACGTACCTCGTCTCGCACGGTTTCGCCGACGGCTGGCACAGCGCGAGCACCCTCGGCTACCTGGCAGGCACGGTCGTCTCGGCCGTCGCCTTCGGAATGGTCGAACGCCGCAGGGCCACCCCGCTGATCGCGCTCAAGCACCTCAAGTCCCGCCAGGTGTGGCCGGTCATCGCGACGACCGTGATCGCGCTGTCCGGGATCTTCGCGGTCATCAACTTCACCGTTGTGGTCATCAGCCAGAACCCGAAGACCGGCTTCGGTATGACCGCCACGGAGTCGTCGCTGCTGTTCCTCACACCCGCGGCGCTGATCGGGCTGGCCGCCGCGCCGATGGCCGGGCGGCTGGCCGACCGGCGGGGCTGGCTGATCACACTCCGCGTGGGTCTGGTCCTGAGCATCGTGGCGCTGTGCGTCATTGCCTCGTACCCGCTGGAGAAGTGGACCGTCTTCGCGGCGGTCGCCTTCCTCGGCATCACGTACAACGGCCTCGTCCTGACCACGGTGAACGGCCTGGGCGTCCTCAACTCGCCCAAGGACGCGCCCGCCGCGCTGCCGGGCCTCAACAGCGCCGCCTTCGGGATCGGCGCGAGTACCGGCATCGGTATCGTCGCCCCGTACGCGGCCCGCGCCACGCACGCCGGCTACAGCACGGCCCTGTGGATCTCGGTGGGAATCACCGTCCTCGCCCTGGTGGCCAGCCTGTTCATCACGCGGCGGGCAGACTGACCGGCACACCCGCACAGGCACCCGGCGAGCGGCCCGACAGCCGCACCGGCACCAGCCGCGCGACACACACCGCCACATCCACCGCGGCCCCCGCACCCGCCCCGACACCCACCCGCCCCGACACCCACCCCACCGGCATCCACTGCCCCGACCGCGAAGGACGTCCTCCCATGACAGCCCAGCCGCTCTACTTCGACTGCGACACCGGCATCGACGACTCGATGGCACTCGCCTATCTGCTGGCATCCCCCGAGATCGAGATAGCCGGCATCGGCACCGTCAGCGGCAACGTCAATTCCACCCAGGCGGCCCGTAACACCCTGGCGCTCACCCAGCTCGCCGGGCGCGCCACCATCCCCGTCGCCGTCGGCGCGGCCGACCCCCAGGCCGGTACGTACGGGGGCTCCGTGCCGCACATCCACGGCCACAACGGCATCGGCGACATCACCGTGCCCGACTCGGCCCAGTCGGCCGTCGCGCAGGACGCCGCCGACATGATCATCGAGCTGGCCCGCACCCACCGGGGAAAGCTGCGGCTGCTCACCACCGGCCCGCTCACCAACGTGGCCGAGGCCCTCCGCCGTGAGCCCGAACTGCCCTCCCTGGTGCAGGACATCACCATCATGGGCGGCGCCGCGCAGCAGAGCGGAAACGTCACGCCGGTCGCCGAGGCGAACATCCACAACGACCCCGAGGCCGCCGCCGAAGTCCTCGCCGCGCCCTGGGACATCACGCTCGTCCCGCTCGACGTCACCCTCGCCCACACCCTCGAAGAGGCGGACCGCCGGCGCCTGCTGGACTCGGGCCGCCCGCTGCCCGTCGCCCTGGGCGAGATGATGGACCTCTACTACGACTTCTACCTGGAGACGTTCGGCCGCCGCTGCTGCGCGGTGCACGACCCGCTGGCGGCGGCCATCGCCGTCGGCGGTGTGGTGCCGACGCTCGCGCCCAACGTCGACGTCGTGGTCGACGCGACCCAGGGCCCCGGCCGCGGCCAGACCATCTGCGACCTGCGCGGCCAGTTCCTCAACTATCCGCCGCAGAAGGGCGCCCACTGCCGCGTCGTACTGAAGGCAGGCCCGGACTCGGCCGCACACCTCGTCGAGCGCCTCCTGACCCTCTGACCGGTCCGCCCGCTCCGCCCACCCCTCCGCCCGCTCCTCCGCCCGCTCCTCCGTCAGCCCTGGCCGACACCCGCCTGCGCGGCGAACACCGAGCAGGCGGCGGGGGAGAGGGTGAGTGCGGGGAGCCGTGTCCTTCGAGCCGGCCGGCCCACGGGTACGTCACGCATCGGTGCGAGGAGGTGGCAGGAGGAGGTCGCGGTGCGGGTGCTGTTCGCCGGTCACGTTTCCGCTGACACCGAGGTCCGCGCGCGCCGCCTCATGGAACGCGTTGATCGAACGGAACACAGCCCGGTGAAGGTCGCGCCACTCCTCCAGAGTCCCCGTGACCTTCCCGTTCGCCTGCCAGTCGATCTTCACCGACGCCGAACTGAGGTCATGTGCCGCTTCGATCACGTCATCTCCGCCGAGCAGCATGACCCGTTCGAAGGCCCGCCCGCGCAGACGGCCGGCCTCTTTCATCTCGGCCAGAATCTCGGCATCGGTCTGCTCGCGCTCGCGGAGGCCCTCCGTCGTCTCGTAGAGCTGGACCGCGAGGAAGATGCAGGCACGGACTCTGTCCACGTACCCGTCGTACGCATCGAGCTTCTTGTCGTCCCACCGCGTCATGAGCTGGTACTTCATGCGGCGCCGCTCCATGAGGGAGTTCGTGACGTGTGTGGTCAGCGCACCCAGCAGCACAGCGGCGATCGTGACGAACTGCGCCCCGGTACCCACGAATTCCCCCAGTCGGTCCACTCCTGAATCGGCCTGGACGATCTTATGAGTGCGGGTCGGCGCGGGGTAGGGAATCGCCGCTCCGGCTCCACCTCTCAGACGAACAGCCCCATCGCGGCATCGAGTGACCACGCCTGCCAGCACATGCCGAGCAGCCCGGTGGCGGAGATCAGCGCCATCATCAGGTTCTGGCCCTGCTCCGACACGTCGTGGATCATCAGGACGAGATAGATCAGGCTGAGAACCAGGCCGGCCACCAGCGCGATCGGCGTGAGGAGACCGGCGATCAGCCCGAGGCCGAGGGCCAGTTCCGCGTAGGCGACGACGTACGCCATCGTGCGCGGCCGGGGTTTCACCACCACGTCGAAGCCCGAACGGACCAGGGCCCAGCGGTGCTTGTCGGCGATGCCGGCCGCCCACTGGACTCCGCCGCCGCCGAACCAGGTCTTCTTGTCCTTGTGGCGCCAGCTCTCCAGCCACCAGAGGCCAAGACCGATCCGGAGCACGGCGAACCACTCGGCTCCGCTGATCCACATCGTATGCATCGGCGGCACTCCCTCGAAGAATCGAACTGATGGGGCGTCAGTTCAACGGATGCGCCCTGATCCCGCAAGGGTGCGCCGGGGGTCGGTTCCGGTCGGGTGCTTGTCGTCGTTCGGTGTACGCCATACCCTGAATCTGATGGATCGTCAGATTCGAGTCGGTGAAACCGGCAGGCAGTTGGGGGTATGTGGCGTGGTCAGCAAGGCCAGCAAGCAAATGGAAAGCAGTGAGCTTCCCCGGGTCATCAGCGTGGACGACCACGTGATCGAACCCGCGCATCTCTTCGAGACCTGGCTACCGAGCAAGTACCGGGACCGGGGACCGAAGCCGTTCACGGCGGGCATCGGCGAGCTTGAGTACGTCGGCGGGAAGTACAAGTTCACCACCGATCCGGACGGGCAGATCACGGACTGGTGGGAGTACGAGGGGAGCATCTTCCCGTACAAGCGGATCATTGCCGCAGTCGGCTTCTCCCGGGACGAGATGACCCTCGACGGCATCACGCGCGAACAGATGCGTCGTGGCTGCTGGGACCCGAAGGCCCGGCTGGAGGACATGGAGCTGAACCATGTCGAGGCCTCGCTCTGCTTCCCGACCTTCCCGCGCTTCTGCGGGCAGACCTTCGCGGAGGCCAAGGACAAGGAGGTGGGCCTCGCCTGCGTCCGCGCCTACAACGACTGGATGGTTGAGGAGTGGTGCGGTGACAGCGGCGGCCGGCTGATCCCGCTGTGCCTCATCCCGCTCTGGGACGTCGGCCTCGCCGTCGCGGAGATCCGGCGCAACGCCGCGCGCGGCGTGCGCGCGGTCACCTTCTCCGAGATCCCGACGTACCTCGGGCTCCCGTCCATCCACTCCGGCTACTGGGACCCGTTCTTCGCGGCCTGCGAGGAGACCGGGACCGTCGTGAACATGCACATCGGGTCGTCGTCGCAGATGCCTGCGGCGTCACCCGATGCTCCTCCTGCCGTGCAGGCGTCGCTGAGCTTCAACAACGCCATGGCGTCGATGATGGACTTCCTGTTCTCCGGGGTCCTGGTGAAGTTCCCGCGCCTCAAACTGGCGTACAGCGAAGGCCAGATGGGGTGGATTCCGTACGCCCTGGAGCGCGCCGACGACGTATGGGAGGAGCACCGGGCGTGGGGCGGGGTCAAGGATCTGATCCCTGAGCCGCCCTCGACGTACTACTACCGGCAGATCTTCTGCTGCTTCTTCCGGGACAAGCACGGGATCGAGGCGATCGAGACGGTCGGCGTCAACAACGCGACCTTCGAGACGGACTATCCGCACGTCGACTCGACCTGGCCGCACACGAAGCAGGTGGCGGCCGACCACATGGCCGGGCTGTCCGACGAGGTGACGTACAAGCTTCTGCGGGGCAACGCCATCCGGATGCTGGATCTCCCCTTCGACCGTGACCGTAAGCCGGGGGGAATCGCGTAGGCACCAGCCGCGTCGTCACGCACCCGGTCTGTATGGCGGCGCAACTGATCCGACCTCTGCTTCGCGGGTCGCGGAGAAGCGGTCTCCGGCCCGGAGGTCCGTATCCCCGATCAGTGGTAACCATCGTCGCCGGTGCGGCCCGCCCTTCCCCCGGCGCAGGAAGACCCGCCGGTGCGGCCCTTCCCCGTCGAGGGAAGACCCGCGCCGGCGTCAGTCCAGCACGTCGGCGTCGATGCGGGAGAAGACCAGCTCAGTCTCCCCGACGACCGGCCGGTTCCACCGGCGCGGCGGCTCCGGGTGGCGCAGGGCGCGTGGGTAGCTCTCGGGCCGGTAGTCGTTGGGCAGGCGGTACGCGTGGAAGCCGCGGCTTCGCATGGTCTCCAGCAACTCCGCGGCGGAGTGGCCGAGTTGGGTCATACGGTCCGGTGTGACCTCCACCGCGATCTCCACGTCCTGACGCATCCGGTCGAGTGCCGGGGCCAGCCCGCGGACCACACCGCCCTCGGCGCCCTCGACATCGATCTTGACGACACGGGCCCGGGAGATCTCGTCCGCCTCCAACAACTCCGCCAGCGGGTACGCCTTCGCCTCAAAGGCCGACTCGGCCGGTCCGTCGTACGGCACGATGGAGTTGGCCCCCATGTTGGCCGAGCTGGCGAGCACGAACGTCAGCGTCTCGTGCCGGTCCGACACCGCGGCGTTCACCGCGCGAATGTTGTCGCAGTTGTTGAGTGCCGCGTGCTGGAGCACCCGCTCGTGGAACGCCGGTGACGCCTCGACGGTGACCACCCGGCCCGTCGGGCCGACGAGCCGCGATCCGAGCAACGCGAAGTAGCCGACATTCGCACCGACGTCTATCAAGACATCGCCGCTGGTCAGGCGCCCCTCAAGCCAACGGGTCATATGCGGTTCCCACACGCCGGACAGCTGGACGAACCGTTGGATGAGATCCCGCGAATCGCAGGCCATGAGCGCGCCGAACCGGGTCGTGACCACGCGCCGGCGCGGGTGGTCACGGAGGTACGGGTTCAGGTAGTTGGCGACGAGAGGCCCCTTGAGGAAGGAGCCGGGGGCGTTGCGGACGTATCCACGGACCAGCGTGGCCATGAGGTCCGATGCGCGAAGGCGGGCGGCAGGAGGCATGTCGTGACGGTATGAGGCGGACCGGTCCCCGGCAACAGCCGATGTCCCAGCCGGGAAGCCGAGCCGATGCTCCGGCCCGGAAGCCGAGCCGGACACGTGAAGTACCGCCGGGCCAGGCCCGAACTGCCCGGCGCCTCCGGTCACTCCTTGCTGACCGGATAGCGCCACTGGAAGGAGCCCAGCGCCCGCGCCCGGGCCTCGACGATCGCCATGCGGGCGTCCCGCTCGGCGGTGTCGGTGTGCGCCGCCTGCCCGGTGGCCTGGCCCTCCCACTTTCGGTAGAGGAGCCCCACATCGGACGAGAACCAGCCGCGCGCGACCGAGTTCAGGGCGAGCAGCAGGCCGGTGTCCTCGGAGGCCGGAAGCGCCATCCAGCCGCCGAGGGCAACGAGGAGATCGCGGCGTACGAACAGCGTCGCCGGGTGGACCTGCGCGCGGAAGTCGTGCGCCGCCCAGTAGTCGAGAACGGCCCCGCGGTCGACCGGCCCGTGGTCCGGGTCGCCTGGGAAGCCGGCGGTCGACCCGTCGGGGAGCAGATCGAGTACGCGCGAGGTCGCCCAGCCGATGGCCTGGTCGGCCTCCAGCGCCGCGAGGTCGCGGGCCAGCGCGCCCGGGGGAAGCTGATCGTCGGCATCGAGGACTTTCACGTACTCGCCGTCGGCGCGCGCCAGGGCGATGGTGCGCGCGACTCCGGGGCCACCGTGGCGGCCCTGGCCGAAGGTGATCCGCTGGTCGTCGGGGACGTACGGGGCGACTTCGTCGGTCGTGCCGTCCTCCTGGATCAGCCAGTGCCATTCCCAGCCGCCGGGGAGCTCCTGGGCGCAGAGGGATGCGTACGCGTCCCGCAGGAACCGGGCGGAAGGGGCGTGCACGGCCGTGACGATGATGATGCGCCGGGTCACGGCTCACCACCTTTCCAAGTGAGTGGTGAAGAGCGTTTCCGTACGGTCACCGGGGAGCGTGACGTCCGACATCTCGGCGATGAGGCCTCCGGTGTCGACCAGGGTCTTGCGGAGCACCAGGACCGCTGTCCCGGGCGGCAGGTCCAGCTCCTCCGCCTCCTCGGCTGTCGGCGGGCGGGCACTCACGCGTTCCTCGACGCGGTCGATCTCGACGCCGACGGTGTGGAGCTGGTTCCAGGTGCCGCCGGGCCAGGGCTCCTTGGTCTCGTCCAGGAGGTCGGGGTTGCTCTCGATCCGCTCGCGGACCAGGTAGGACGTGACCAGGCTGAGGGGCGCGCGCTCGGCGCTGTAGCGCGTCCGGTAGGTGCGCTCGACGAGGACCGTCCCCTCGGCGATCCCCATGGCCGCCGCGATGTCCTCGTCCGCCGTGATCTCGCGATAGGCGGCGCGGAAGACCAGGTCGTCGACCTCAAGTCCGGTGTCGTGCTCCGTCGCCCCGGTCTGCGCGCGCTTCTCGTGCGGCTGGCGTGCCCGGTCCTTCTCCCACTGATGGCGGGCGTTCGTCCGCTGCACTCGCGTGCGAGCGCGACGGACAAAGCTGCCGCGGCCGTGCACCTTCTCGATCAGCCCCTCGGCCTGGAGGAGACGCAGGGCGTCCCGGACCGTCGGCACGCTCCGCCCCGACTGCTCCGCGAGCCTTGTCTCCGCGGGCAGTTGGTCGCCGGGCCTCAGCCGGCCCGTACGGATGGACTGCCGGAGCTCGTCCGCGATCCGCTCGTACGCCTTCGCCACTGGTGTCCACCGCTCCCTTGGTCCGACGTCCTCACCCTACGACTCCTCAAGAGGTCCTGACGAGTGGAGGCGGCGCGGGCGGGCCGCGGCCCGCTGGTGCCATCGGCAGCACGTCATGGGCAGCACGTCATGAGCAGCAAGTCAGGAGGGGCAAGTCATCAGCAGCGAGTGATGAGCAGTAAGCGATGAGCAGCAAGTGACGGGCAAGGGGCCGTCCTTGTGGAGGCGCTGTTGGCCGAGGAGGGCGGGCCTTTGGTAATTCTGGAGAATCGAGGATCAACCGCGACCGGATATCGCGGGAAGGCGCGGGATGCCGCTTTCTTGAATTTTCTTCAATCTTCTTGAATTTTCTTCAATGTGGCCCGGCCGCCGATGTGCCCCGTGTCCGTACGGCATGACAACGCCCGATCGCTGACGACGGGGGATGCATCAGCGATCGGGCTGTATCCAACAGTAACAAGGCTTGCCTGCGCAGGGGGAGAACTGCTCGGCCACAAAGCGGAGTTGTGACCTAGATCACCAGTAGGGGTACACGCGGAGCCCCGGCTCCGTCACTGATTGCATGGAGGGTCGTACGGGAGGCGGGGTAGATACTCGTGCCATTTCTGCGGTGTCAGGACGCCCCGTGTGAACGAGCAAATGCGACTGATCGCCTTGTCGGGATCGAGGTTCCACAGCCGGACGCTATCGGCGCCGCTGGACACTCCGAGCAGGTGGGTGTTGGGGCTGAACGACAGGAAATTGCCCGTCTTGGCATTAGGGCTCAGCGATTGGCCGATGGGGGTGGCCCTGGCCGGGTGGGTGACCTGCCAGAGCCGGACCGTGTCGTCGTTGCCGCCGCTCGCCAGGGTGTGCCCGTTCTGACTGAATGTCAGGGAAACTACCGCTTCGGTATGGCCGGTGAGGGACGGGCCCAGCCGTGTGGCCCTGCGAGGGTCGGTGACGTTCCAGAGTCTGACCGTGCCGTCGTCGCTGCCGCTGGCCAGTGTGCGGCCGTCCGGGCTGTAGGTGACCGCGTTGACGGGCCCGAGGTGCCCCTTCAGCGGTGCGCCGAGCCGGGTGGCATGACGTGGGTCGGCCACGTTCCAGAGCCGGACGGCGCCGTCGGCGCTGCCGCTCGCGAGAGTCCGGCCGTCGGGGCTGAAGACGAAGGCGTTGACCCAGCCCGTCTGGCCGCTGAGCGGTGCGCCGAGCGGACGGAGACGGGCCGGGTCGCTGACGTTCCACAACCGGATGGTGCGGTCGTCGAGGGCGGTCGCCAGTGTGTGGCCGTCCGGGCTGAACGCCAGCACGTCGGGGCCCGCGAAGCGGGTCCGCAGCGCGACGGGCGGACCGTAGGGGACCGGCCGGGCCGGGTCCGAGACGTTCCACAACTGCACCGCTCGGCTGCCGGTCAGCACCGCGAGGGTGTGTCCGTCGGGCGAGAACACCAGCGAACGCACGTCCCCCTTCCCGGGCATGAACGGAGCACTCAGCAGCACGGGCGAGTTGGGCGTCTGCACGTTCCACAGCCGGATCTTCCCGTCGCGCGAGGCCGTGGCGAGCAGCCGCCCGTCCGGGCGGAACGCTCCGATCCGGCCGATCATGTCCGACGTCGGTATCGACCACAGGCGGACCTTGTTGTCACCGCTCCCGGTCGCGAGGGTCCGCCCGTCGGGGCTGAAGCCGACGGCGTACATCTCGCCACTGCTTCCCGAGAGCGGCTCGCCGACCTGGGAAGGAAACGCCGGATTACGGACGTTCCACAGGCTCGCCGTGCTGTCCGCGCTGCCGGCGGCGAGCTTGGTTCCGTCGGGGCTGAAGGCCACTGACCAGATGGGGCCGGTGTGGCCGGTGAGGGGCGCGCCGAGCGAGGAGGCATGGCGCGGGTCGGTCACGTTCCAGAGCCGGATGGTGTTGTCCGCGCTGCCGCTGGCGAGAGTGCGGCCGTCGGGGCTGAAGGCCACGGAGTGCACCGTGCTCGTGTGGCCGGTCAGGACCTTGCCGACCGGTTTCGGGTGACGCCTGTCGGCCATGTTCCACAGCCGGATCGTGCTGTCGTCACTGCCCGCTGCCAGTGTCCGTCCGTCCGGGCTGAACGCCACGGAGCGCACGGCGGCGGTGTGGCCCGTCAGCGTGCCGATCGCCTTCGGCCGGCTCGGGTGGTCCATGTCCCACAGCCGCACGGTGTGGTCCTCGTCGGCGGAGGCCAGAGTGCGCCCGTCGGGGCTGAAGGCCAGGAGGTACGACGTGCCGCCATGGCCGGTCAGCGGCGTGCCCAGCGGCTTCGGCCGGCTGGGATCCCGTACGTTCCACAGCCGGATCGTGCCGTCGTCCGACGTGCTGGCGAGGGTGTGCCCGTCCGGGCTGAAGACCGCACTGCTCACCCAGCTCGTGTGGCCGGTGAGGGGCTTGCCCAGCGGTGTGGGGTGAGTCGGGTCCGCCACGTCCCACAGCCGGATGGTCCGGTCGTAGCTGGCGGTGGCCAGGACCCGCCCGTTCGGGCTGAACGAGGTGAGGTACACGGCGCCGGTGTGGCCGAGCAGCGGCGTGGCCAGCGGCGCGTTCACGATCGAGATCAGACGGTTGTTGGTGGCCTCGTCGAGCGGCCGCAGACGGTGTGCCACCAGGTCGAGCTGGGCCGACAAGGACGGATCCGTGAACTGGACGCGATCGGCTTCGGCCACCACCTGCTCGAACACGGCATCGTCCCGCTGCTGACGGGCGACCACCGCCGAACCGGCAGCCACCATCGCCAGGACGACCAGGGCCGCCACCGCACCACGGCTGATCCAGACGGTGCGCTTGCGCAGCCTGACCGAAGCGGCCAGGAACTCCACCGCGCTCCGGGTCAGGAAGGGGTCACCGGCGGACTTCACCCAGCTGCGGGCCTGCTCCAGACGCGAACCCCGGTAGAGGAGTGAACTGTCCCGGTCCGTGCCCTCCCAGGCCCTGCCGTCCTCCTCCAACTGCTGGCGGAGCAGGTTGCCGTTCCTGTCCTCGCCGATCCAGTCCCGCAGGCGCGGCCAGGCGTGGAGCAGTGCTTCGTGGGTGATCTCGACGGTATCCGCGTCGAGTGTCACCAATCGGGCGTTCACCAGTGCTTCGAGCGATTCCTCCGCCTTGTGACGGTCTGTTGACTCCTCCGCGAGCTGGCGCCGCGTCTCCCGCCTGCGGGTGGCCTGGGTGTCCTCGCCCACTCGTACCAGCCTGAGGAGGAGCAGTCTCGTGGCCGTGCGTGCTGCCGGGTCGAGGCTGGACCAGGCCCGCTCGGCGGACGCCGCCACCGCACCCTGGATTCCGCCCGCCGCGCTGTAGCCGGCCAGCGTCAGCCTTCCCGCCTTACGCCGCTGCCAGGTGGCGAGCAGGGCGTGGGAGAGGAGCGGCAGCACGCCCGCGTGCGTACCGCGGGGGCCGTCGTCGCTCACTTCCCGGACGATCAGTTCGGCCAGCCCCGGTTCGAGCTCCAGACCCACGGCCTTGGCCGGGCTCGTCACCGCTTCGCGCAACTCCGAGGTGGTCAGCGGTCCGAGCACCATGTGCCGGTGTTGCAGCGCATCGGCCAGTTCGGGGTACCCCAGGCACTGTTCGTAGAAGTCGGCGCGTATCCCGAGGACTACGAGCACGGGGGCGGGTTCACCCGTGTCCTTCGGCGTGCACGCGGCGTGCAGGAGCTGGATGAAAGTGCGCTGGTTCGTGGCGTCGGAGCCGAGGGTGAAGACCTCTTCGAACTGGTCGACGATGACGACCGGACGACCGGGGGACGATGTCTCGCGATGCGCCCACGCGGTGACGGCCTCCCGCGCCGCGCGAGCGAACCGGCGCGTACCGGGCACTCCGGCCGGCCGCTCCCCGGCGGGCCGCACCTCCCGCCCCTGCGCCTCCGAAACGACGTGCGCGAGCTCAGGTATCCGGCGGGTCAGCTCCGCGAGAGGATCGTTTCCCGGCACCAGTTGGAGCACGTCCCCCGCCTGACCGCCTCCGTCGCGCAGCGCGCCGTCCCGCAGCGCGGGCACCAGGCCGGCATTCAGCAGGGAGGACTTTCCCGACCCCGAGGCGCCCACGAGCATGACCAGGCCGCCCGTACTTTCCGCCGACCGGAGCTGAGTAACGAGGGCGTCCGTGCTCCGGTCCCGGCCGAAGAACCACCTGGCGTCCTGCCGGCGGTACGGAGCCAGCCCCCGGTAGGGGCACACCCCACCCGGGACGGTCGGGGCCTCTTCACCCGACGGGCGTCCCTTCTCTTCCGCGGATGCCGCGGGGTGCTCGCCGACCGGGTCGGCCACCGCGCGCTCCCACAGGCGCTGCCACTGGGCCAGGTCGTACAGGCCGGCGGAGACCGGCACGGGCTGCGCGCGCCGTGCTTGAGGTATCAGGACGTGCAGCACCGCTGCGAGGGCGACGAACTGGGCCGGCACGTTCCTGGCCCGTCGCCAGTCGCTGATCCGCTGCGCGGACACCCGTACGGGCCGCCCTCGTTCGTCGGCCCGCTGGAGCCGGACGACCGCGTCGGACACGCTCTTGAGGGGAGGGTTGCCAGCCTCCTTGTAGAGGAGCGCGAGACGCTCCGCCAAGGCTGTGCGTGCCCCTGAGTCGGAACTCAAGGTCTCCACTCCTTACTTCCCCCCACGCCTGGCTTCCGGACCGGAAAACTCACCTTATAGGGCTGACCTGGGGTTAGTCGTCGGCCAGGCGCCGGAACATCCTTGGCGGGCGCCGTAGATGGCAGGATCACGTCCCAGCAGCGCATCAACCGGGCGTCGCCCGGCCAGCCGACCAGCTCAGCGCTCGGAGAGACGCATCATGACGCCGCATGTTCTCGGTCAAATTCCACCGGAGTTACGAGAGAGCGGCGGCGGTCTCGCCGCCTGAGCCCGAGAGACCCGTGGAGCCGTCGTCCCGTCCGGACGGCTGCCGTACCGACCACGTCGAACATCGACTCACGTCGAACATCGACCACGGCGGACACGGGTCGAGCCAGACCTCGATCCACGCCGGTACGACGACACGGCACGGATCGACGCCGCTCGCGTCGTTCAGCACCGGTCCCCACGAGGGGAGGGACCGGTGCCGGACGACGCGGCGTATGCAGACAAAGAGGCCGTCCTCTTACGAGAGGGCAGCCTCTTCGGCGTGTACGGCGTGTACGGCGTATACGGCGTGTACGGCATGCGGTAAAGGCAGCTCTGCGGGAGCTCCAGCGGCAGCTCTACAGGAGTTCTACGGCAGCTCTACGGGGCTGCTGACACCGGCGGTGATCGTGAGGAGATCCGCGGTGCTGGCCTTCAGAGCCTGGGTGAAGTCGTCTCCGAGCTCATCCGGGCGGGCCACACCGTCACCGGCCCGGCCCGCTCCGACGCCTCAGCCGCCCGCCAACTCCTCGGCTGGACAGCGACACACCGGAGCCTGCTGGAGGACCTGGAAGAGGGCGACTACTTCGCCGAGCCCACCGGCACATCCGTGGACCGCTGGGTCTGAGGTCCAGCGGTTGCTTCGGTTGCTTCGGTTGCTTCGGTCGCTTCGGTCGCTTCGGGCAGGCGGGTCGGGGTCAGTAGTGCCCGGTCAGAAATGAGACGGCGGCGAGTTGTCGCTCGACGCTTCGCCGTCCTCCGGACGCCGACCACGAACCTGAGCGACCTGACAGTGCGCGGGCACCAGCACCTTCTCCGGCCACCCGAAACCCGGGTGGAAGCCGTCATGCTGCCCGTGGCCGACGGGCTGGACCTCCGCTCGCAAGCGGGACGGCCAGCGGGAGGGAAGAGCCCGGAGCCCAGGGGCCCGGTCGCGCGGCGTCGGCTCTTTCCCTCCCGCCGCGGCGACTACGGCGTGGCCTCCAAGGCCGCACTCGTCCACGCGGCGCGCAGTGCCTTCTTGTCCACCTTGCCGACCTTGGTCGTCGGCAGCCGGTCCAGCAGGACCGTCTTCCGGGGCGTGTACAGCTCTCCCAACTCGGCGGTCACCGAGGCACGGACCGCATCCGGGTCGATGTCGGCGCCCTCGGCCGTGGCGAGGAAGATCTGTACGGCCTCCCCGTACTCCTCGTCGGGTATGCCCAGAGCCGCCGCGTTGCGCACACCGGGCAGCGTGAGCAGGAAGTCCTCCAGGACCCGGGAGTAGACGTTGTCGCTGGTGCTGCCGGTGACGATGATGTCCTTGGCCCGATCGACGAGATAGAGGTACCCCTCGGCGTCGAGGTAGCCCACGTCCCCGGTGCGCAGCCAGCCGTCGTGCAGCGCCTCAGCGGTGCGCTCCGGATCCTCGTAGTAGCCGAGCATCACCGTCTCGCCCCGGACACACACCTCGCCGACCTGCCTGACGGCGAGCGCCACCGCGCTGCCCTCATCACGGATCTCGATCTCGGTGTCGGAAATCGCGCGACCGCAGCTGCGCCAGAGCTCGGGCCGCTGGGCTCCCTCCGATGCGAGCGCCTCCGCGCTGAACGCTGCGATCCCCAGCGCCTCGGACTGCCCGTACCCCTGGCTGAGTACGGGCCCGAAGACCTCGACCGCCTGCTGCAGCCGGCTGGGCGACGAGGCCGCGCCTCCGACGACGATCCGCCGCAGTGCGGGGAGAGCCCCCGGCACGCACTCCGGGTGGTCGAGAAGCGCGTACAGCATCGGCGGTACGAACATGGTGGCGGTGATCCGCTCCTCGCGCAGCACCGCCAGCGCCGCGCCCGCTTCGAACTCGGGCAGCACGACGAGGGTGGACCCTGTCACCAGCGCCTGAATCGTGGTGAGGTGGCCGCTGCCGTGCGTGAGCAGTGTGGAGGCGAGCACGCGGTCCGTGCCCGGATCCATGGCCGGGAAGGGCGTCGGCCGGGAGCCCTGCAGAGCTCCCTCCACCAGGCCCACCAGCGCGTCATAGAGCCGGTGGCTGTGCGCGGCGAGCTTGGGACGGCCCAGGGTGCCGCCGGTGTAGAGGACGGTGACGGCCTCGTCCGCTCCCGGCGCGGGCACTCCGTCGGGGCGCTCCGCCGGGCACTCGGCCTCCAGCGCCAGCAGGTCCGCACACCGCTGCTCACAGGGCCCGAGGCTGAGCAGCACGGGGGCGTGAACGCTGCGGCCGGCCGCGTCGGCGGCCCGCTCCGCGAACAGGGGGTCGGTGACCACGGCGCGAGCCCGGGACTGCTCGACCAGCGCGGCGAGTTCGCCGGGGCCGGGCTCGGGCGGCAGGAACACGACGCGGCAGCCGATGAGGTGGACCGCGAGCTGCACCAGGACGGAATCCACCCGGTTGGCCAGGAACAGCCCCACTCCGTCGCCGGGTTCCAGCCCCTGCCGGCGCAGCGCGTGCCCCAGACGGAACAACCGCTGCCGAGCTTCCCCCCGGGTCAACCGCTGCGCACCCTGGACGAGCGCCTCGGCGTCCTCGTCCTTGTGCCAGTGCTCCAGGATGTGGTCCACGTACGTCCGGGGCTCGGATATCCCGTGTGCGTTACTGATCATGAACATATGCAAACATGCCGCCCGGGAGCCATTGCAGCGCAGGGGGCGTTTTTGGCCATCAGGCGGTGGAGTACCGTGCCCCGGTCCGGGACGGGCAAATTACCTCTCCGCAATCGGTGTTGCCAGGTGGCGTCGTCCGGAGAGGAGAGGCAAGGAACACTGAACACTGACTGCCCTCCATCCTTTGCCCCCGGAAGCGCCCGCCCAGCCACCACGCACCCGGTGTCGCCTTTGAAGGACACAAAACGGTCCTCAGCGCGCTCACCGCTCAAGGGCTGGATCCGCATCCGCCACGTGGACCGATCTTGCGCCGCCGCTACGGATCCCGCCTTCTCCCGCAGCGGCTGCGGGTACCGATGGGCGGAGCGGTCGAGCCGAAGCCGACCAGGGTCGGGAGGGCGGCTGGGAGACCCAGACCAAGGTCATCTCCCAGATTTCTCCCAAACGATCCGGAGACGCAGGAAGGGCCCGACCCTCAGAGAGGATCAGGCCCTTGACCTGGTGTTTCAGCTGTCGGGGTGGCGGGATTTGAACCCACGACCTCTTCGTCCCGAACGAAGCGCGCTGCCAAGCTGCGCTACACCCCGATTGTCGCTCGCGTGGCGGCGACATCGTTTACTTTAGCGGACCCGTGGCCTGAGACGAAATCCGGTTTTCCCTGGCGGGCGGGTGGGGCCGGATTCTGTCCCGGGCGGCGGCTCTACCGCCTTGCTGTGAGCGTCAGCAGCGTGGCCTCCGGGGCGCACGCGAAGCGCACCGGGGTGTAGCGGTTCGTGCCGCAGCCCGCCGAAACATGCAGGTAGGAGCGGTTGCCGCCGGACTCGTGGGCGGAGAGGCCCTTGACCCGGTCGGTGTCCAGGTCGCAGTTGGTGACCAGCGCTCCGTAGAACGGGATGCACAGCTGGCCGCCGTGGGTGTGGCCCGCGAGGATCAGGGGATAGCCGTCCGTCGTGAACGCGTCCAGGGCGCGCAGGTACGGCGCGTGTACCACCGCGACCGAGAGGTCGGCGCCCGCTTCCGGGCCGCCCGCCACCTCGGCGTACCTGTCCCGCTTGATGTGCGGGTCGTCCAGACCGGTGAAGGCGATCTCCATGCCGTCCACCTTCAGCCGGCCGCGCGTATTGGTGAGGTTCACCCAGCCCGCCGCATCGAAGCCGTCCCGCAGGCCCTCCCACGGGTTGTGCACCACGCCCACCGCCGGCGCCTTGCCGTTCAGGCCGTGCTTGCCCTGCGCCTTCTCGAAGAGGTAGCGGGCCGGGTTGCGGAACTTCGGGCCGTAGTAGTCGTTCGACCCGAACACGTACACCCCCGGGAACTCCATCAGCGGCCCCAGCGCGTCCAGGACCTCCGGTACGCCCTCCGGGTCCGAGAGATTGTCCCCGGTGTTGACCACGAAGTCGGGCCGCAGCCCGGCCAGGGACTGGAGCCAGCGCTGTTTCTTGCGCTGGCCGCCGACCATGTGGATGTCCGAGACCTGGAGTACGCGTACGGGCCGGGCACCCGGTGGCAGCACCGGTACGGTCACCCGCCGGAGGCGGAACGAGCGCGCCTCGAATCCGGCGGCATAGGCGATGCCTGCCGCGCCAACGGCCGTGATTCCTGCGGTGACTTTGAGGGGGATCCCATAGCGTGCGCGCATACCTCCATCGTCGCAGACAGCGGGTCACCGCAAAATCTGTGGGCGGCGGGGGAACCGTACCTGCGACACTTGGCCGTATGACCACGCTCAAGTCCAAGCTGCACGCAGAACTCACCGAGGCCATCAGGGCGCGTGACGAGCTGCGCTCCTCGACGCTCCGGCTGACCCTCTCCGCGATCACGAAGGAAGAGGTCTCGGGTACGTCGGCTCGCGAGCTGACCGATGACGAGGTGCTGAAGGTGATCGCCAAGGAGGCGAAGAAGCGCCGCGAGGCGGCGGAGGCCTTCGAGCAGGGCGGCCGTACCGAGAGCGCCGCTCGGGAGAAGGCGGAGGGCGAGCTGCTCGCCACGTATCTGCCGAAGCAGCTGAGCGACGACGAGCTGGGCGCGATCGTCACGCAGGCCGTCGAGGAAGCGAAGGCCGCGGGCGCCGAGGGGCCGCGTGCGATGGGTGCCGTCATGAAGATCGTGAACCCGAAGGTGGCCGGGCTCGCCGACGGCGGCCGGGTGGCCGCCGAGGTGAAGAAGCGGCTCGCGGGCTGAGCCCGCCTGTTGAGTTGAGTTGAGTTGAGAGCGGGCCGGCTGAGCTTCCCTGTCGGAAGAGCCGGGTCGAGCTTCCCCGTCTGGAAAGTCGGCTGAGCCCGCCCGTCGGCAAAGTCGGCAAAGCCGGAAAGGGAGGGGCGCCCGGTGAATTCACCGGGCGCCCCTCCCTTTCTGCTGCGGAGTGCTACGTACCGCGTCCGCCGGCCCGCTATCTCCGGTGGTGGCCGTTGTTGCCGCCGATGAAGCCCGGCGGGAACGAGATGCCGCCGCCTCCGGGCTGGCCGCCGTTGCCGTCGTCGCCGCCGTTCGTGCTGCCGTCGGTTCCGCCGTTGCCCTGGTCGCCGCCGCCCTGGTCGCCGCCGCCCGTCTGGTGGTGGTCGTGGCTCTTGCCGCCGCTTCCGTGCCCGCGCGGGACGTCGACCTTGTTGAAGGAGGGCGTCTCGGAGGGTGACAGCGCGCCGGTCATCGCCGTCTTCCAGATGGGGCCGGGGAGACAGCCACCGCAGACCTCGTCGTAGTAGTGGCCGCCGATGTTGATGTTGGTCATCGGGATCTGCCGGGCCCCGTCGCTGCCGACCCAGACGGCCGTGGCCAGGTTGGGCGTGTAGCCGACGAACCAGGCGTTCTTGCGCTCGTCGGTGGTACCCGTCTTGCCCGCGTTGTCGCGGTCGCTCAGCCCGGCCTGCTTACCGGTGCCGTCCGCGACCACGCCCTTCAGCATCTGGTTGATGGTGTCGGCCGTGTGCTCGCTCATCGCCGATGCGCAGGTCGACTTCGGCACCGGGATCTGCTTGCCGCCCGGCGCGGTCACCGACTCGACGGCGATCGGGGAGCAGTACGTACCGCGGTTGGCGAAGGTGGCGTACACCGAGGCCATCGCCAGCGGGGTCGACTCCTGGCCACCGAGGGTGGTGGAGGGCACCGCCTGGAGCGGCTTGTTGTTGCCCCGGATGTAACCGACCTTGTTGGCCATGGTGATCGTCTCGCAGAGGCCGGTCTTCTGTTCCAGCTTCGCGAAGTACGTGTTGATCGACTTGCCCAGCGCGCTGGTCATGTCGAAGGTGCCCTTCTCCGTGGTGAGTTCGTTCCCCACGGGCCAGGGGCTGCTGTCGGCCGGCTGGCTCTGGCAGTTGCGGAAGCTCGAACCGGGCAGGGAGATGTGCGAGCCCGTCGTGAAGCTCTGCGCCGGGCTGATGCCCTTCTCCAGCGCGGCGGCCGCGGTGATGGGCTTGAACGTCGAGCCCACCTGGAAGCCCGCGTACGTACCGCCCATCTTGTTGTCGACGGAGAGGTTCAGCACCGTCTCGTGCTTCGACGGGTCCAGGCCGTACGGGCGGGACTGGGCCATCGCGAGGATCTTCCCGGTGCCGGGCTGGACCTGCACCACCGCGTCCGCGATCTTGTCGTTCTTGTTGACCCGGGAGGTGGCCGCGACATTGGAGGACGCCTGGGCCTTGGGGTCCAGGGTGGTCTTGACGGTCAGACCGCCGACCGACCAGAGCTTCTGGCGCTCCTCCTTGGTCTTGCCGAAGGCCGGGTCCGTCAGGAACACCTTGCGGACGTAGTCGCAGAAGAAGCCCGCGCCCTTGACCGCGGTGATGCACCCGCTCTGCGGCCTGGTCACCTTCAGCTTGATCGGCTCGCCCATCGCCTTGTCGGCCTGGGGCTGCGAGATGGCATGGACATCGGCCATCCGCTGCAGCACGGTGTTGCGCCGCTTGGTGGCCTCCTCCATGTCATTGATCGGGTCGTACCGGCTCGGCGACTGCACGAGACCGGCCAGCAGCGCTGACTCACCGATCGTCAGGTCCTTCGCGGACGTGGAGAAGTACCGCTGGGCCGCCGCCTCGACGCCGTACGCCTGCTCACCGAAGAAGGTGATGTTGAGGTAGTTCTCCAGGATCTTCTTCTTGCCGAGCGACTTCTCGACCTGGATCGCGTACTTGAGCTCGCGGACCTTGCGGCCGAGGCTCTTCTGCTGCGCCTCGGCGACCTTGGTCGGGTCGTCGCCCGCCTCCTCGACGAAGACGTTCTTGACGTACTGCTGGGTGAGGGTCGACGCACCCTGGGCCGCGCCGCCTTCCTGCGCGTTGCGGTTCAGCGCGCGCGCCACGCCTTTGACGTCGATCGCGCCGTGCTGGTAGAAGCGCGCGTCCTCGATCGCGATGAGCGCCTTCTGCATGTACGGCGAGATGTCCTGGAGCTTGACCACCGTGCGGTCCCGCTCGTAAACCGACGCGATCTGGTTGTTGTCGGCGTCCAGAATCGTGGTCCGCTGGCTGAGCGGCGGCGTCTTGAGGCTGGCGGGGATGTCGTCGAATCCCTTGACGGTGCCCTTGGCCGCGAGCCCGAGTGCTCCGGCTGCCGGCAGCGCGATGCCCGCCAGTACAGCTCCGGAGAGCGCGGCGACACCGAGGAATTTGGCGGCCTGCTGGGTCCTGGTGAGACCCCCGCCGGAGCGATTCTTTGGCATGAGGGCAGCCTACGTTGTGGAGAAGGAGCGACTTCATTCGCCGGACACGCGGACATGCCTTGGCCTAAGCTGCACCTAACTGTCACAGCAGTGCCCTCCCGTATCAAGCCCCCCGGCGCGATGTTCCCCTTCCCGAATGGGGTGAATGCGCGTCCGAATATGCCCCATGTGTAGCCCGGTGTCCGATGTGGCGTGGGTGAACCGTCCTGGTTTGCCAGGGTTATGAAGAATGTCCCCCGCTCACTCCGTTGGGTGATCTGCCGCGTACGCATAGTCCGTTCGGACCATTCAAGATTGGGCCCGAAGGGGGTGTTGCGCTGTGCCCACCTTCCGTAACGTCCTCAACTGGCAGCGGTGAATATGCCGCTACCGCCGTGGGGGAGCCTCGAATTCGGGAGAGGACGGCGCCGGGATGGGCTGGGTAACTGACTGGAGTGCGCAGGCAGCCTGCCGCACTACGGATCCGGACGAACTGTTTGTACAAGGGGCAGCGCAGAACAGGGCCAAGGCGGTGTGCACCGGATGCCCGGTGCGTACGGAGTGCCTGGCCGACGCGCTCGACAATCGCGTCGAATTCGGCGTGTGGGGCGGCATGACCGAGCGGGAGCGGCGCGCACTGTTGCGTCGGCGTCCCACCGTCACCTCGTGGCGTCGGCTGCTGGAGACCGCGCGTACCGAGTACGAGCGCAGCACGGGCATCCTGCCCGCGATCGTCGCGGACGACGAAGCGTTCGAGGAGACGTACGCCGCCGTGGGGTAGGGCGCCGGGCGGACAGCCTGGGGCGGACTCAGGCCGGAGAACGACCGGTCGCGAGGCGGTCACCGATGGCCCGGAGCCCCGCCAGGTCATGGACGTCGCCGGGCAGCGCGGCCACCTCGGCCACGGCCACCTCGGGGTGGAGCGCGGTGAAACGGTCGCGGGTGCGCTGCTCACGGGCGAGCACCTGCATGCGCTCGGCGTGCAGTCGGAGCAGGCCGGCGGTCAGTGCATCGACCGTCGGCTCCGGCACGGCTTGCGCCGGCTCCGGTGTGGATTCTGGTGTGTCGGCCTCCGGGGATGTCGCTGCGGACGGCGTTGTGAAAGTCGCGGTGGGTTTCGCGGTGGCTTTCGCGGTGTGTGCCGCTGTGAATGTCGCTGTGTTCTCGGGGTTCTCAGCGTGCTCAGTGTGTTCAGCGTTCTCGGTGTGCTCAGTGTCCTCAGGGGGCTGTGAAAGCTCTGCGTGCTCCGCGGTTCCGGGCTCGGGGGAGGGGCCCGTGGAGTCACGAACTGCTTCATTCCCGGCCTCCTGATCCACAATGCCGCTGTCGTCAAGATTTTCCGCGGCGGCCAGCGCCCGCTCCGCCGTGAGCCGCGCGGCCCCGCTGCCGTGCACCCTGTTGAGTACGAGCCCGGCCAGCGGCATTCCGTCGGCGGCCAGCCGCTCCACGAAGTACGCGGCCTCCCGCAGCGCGTCCCGCTCCGGCGCGGCGACCACCAGGAAGGCAGTACCGGGTGCCTGGAGCAGCCGGTACGTGGCATCGGCGCGGGTGCGGAAGCCGCCGAACATGGTGTCCATCGCCGTGACGAAGGTCTGCACGTCGCGCAGGAACTGGCCCCCCAGCAGCTTGCCGAGCGTGCCGGTCATCATCGACATGCCGACGTTCAGGAACTTCATCCCGGCCCGGCCTCCGACCTTCGCCGGGGCCATCAGCAGCCGGATGAACTTGCCGTCGAGGAACGACCCGAGCCGCTTCGGCGCGTCCAGGAAGTCGAGCGCCGACCGCGACGGCGGGGTGTCCACGACGATCAGGTCCCACTCGTCCCGGGCCCGCAGCTGGCCCAGTTTCTCCATCGCCATGTACTCCTGCGTACCGGCGAAGCCCGCGGAGAGCGACTGGTAGAAGGGGTTGTTCAGGATGGCGGCGGCCCGCTCGCCGTCCGCGTGCGCCTCGACGATCTCGTCGAACGTCCGCTTCATGTCCAGCATCATGGCGTGCAGTTCACCGTCCCCGGTGGCCTTGATGCCCGCCACCCGGCGCGGGATGTTGTCGAGCGAGTCGATGCCCATGGACTGGGCGAGCCTGCGCGCCGGATCGATGGTCAGCACGACGGCCCGGCGCCCGCGCTCGGCCGCCCGCACCCCCAGCGCGGCCGCGGTCGTGGTCTTGCCCACGCCGCCGGAGCCGCAGCACACGATGATGCGGGTGGCCGGGTCGTCCAGCAGCGGGTCGATGTCGAGGAGAGGCACGCTGTCCAGGGTCATGACGTGGTGTGCCTCCGCAGTTCCGTCGCCAGCTGATAGAGCCCGGCCAGGTCCATTCCGTCGCCGAGCAGCGGGAGTTCGTAGGTGGGGAGCTCCAGTTCCGCCAGTACGGCACGCTGTTCGCGCTCCAGCTCCACCCGCTCCGCGTGGTCGACGGCCTCGGCGAGCAGCGGGGTCACCAGCTTCGCCGCGCCGCTGACGCCCGCGCGGGTCAGAGCCTTGGCCACCTCCTTGCGGCGGTCGCCCGACACGGTCCGTACGGTCTGCTCGTCCAGGAGCGCCGGGCGGACCATGTTCACGATGACGTTGCCCACGGGGAGGTCGGCAGCGCGCAGCTCGGCGATGCCGTCCGTGGTCTCCTGCACCGGCATCTCTTCGAGCAGCGTCACCAAGTGCACCGCAGTCTCGGGGGACTTGAGGACGCGCATCACGGCCTGGGCCTGGTTGTGTATGGGCCCGATCTTCGCGAGCCCTGCCACCTCGTCGTTGACGTTGAGGAAACGGGTGATGCGGCCCGTCGGCGGCGCGTCCATGACGATGTGGTCGTAGGCGAAACGACCCTGCTTGTTCTTGCGGCGTACGGCCTCGCAGGCCTTGCCGGTGAGGAGCACGTCCCGTACGCCGGGTGCGATGGTCGTGGCGAAGTCGATCGCGCCGAGCTTCTTCAGGGCCCGGCCCGCGCTGCCCAGCTTGTAGAACATCTGCAGGTAGTCGAGCAGGGCGCGTTCGGCGTCGATCGCGAGGGCGTACACCTCCCCGCCGCCGGGTGCCACGGCGATCTTCCGCTCCTCGTACGGGAACGCCTCCGTCTCGAAGAGCTGGGCGATGCCCTGCCGGCCCTCCACCTCGACGAGGAGAGTGCGCTTGCCCTCCGTCGCGAGGGCAAGCGCCAGCGCGGCGGCGACCGTGGTCTTTCCGGTCCCGCCCTTGCCACTCACGACCTGAAGCCTGCTCACGTATTCGAGCCTAACCAGTCGGGCACGGTGGTACGCCCGAGGGCAGCTACAGTCGCCGTATGGCCAAATGGGAATACGCGACTGTGCCGCTGCTGGTGCACGCGACGAAGCAGATTCTGGACACCTGGGGCGAGGACGGCTGGGAGCTCGTCCAGGTCGTGCCCGGACCGAACAACCCCGAGCAGCTCGTGGCGTACCTCAAGCGGGAGAAGTCCGCATGAGCGGGGTCGTCGAAGCGCGCCTGACCGAGCTGGGACTGACGCTTCCGGACGTCGTACCGCCGCTGGCCGCGTACCAGCCGGCCGTGCAGTCCGGTGTGTACGTGTACACGGCGGGCCAGCTGCCGATGGTGGAGGGCAAGCTTCCGCTGGTCGGGAAGGTCGGCGCCGAGGTCACGGCCGAGGACGCGAAGGACCTGGCGCGTACGTGCGCGCTGAACGCGCTGGCGGCGGTGAAGTCGGTCGCCGGTGACCTGGACCGTGTCGAGCGGGTCGTGAAGGTCGTGGGATTCGTGGCGTCGGCCCCGGACTTCACCGGTCAGCCGGGCGTGCTCAACGGTGCGAGCGAGCTGCTGGGCGAGGTCCTGGGCGACCGCGGGGTCCATGCGCGCAGCGCGGTGGGCGTCGCGGTGCTGCCGCTGGACGCGCCGGTCGAGGTGGAGATCCAGGTCGAGCTGAAGGCTTGAGGGAACGAGGGCTGACGGGGTGAGCGGGGGCCGGTCGGGCGGGCGCCCCCGCTCCGTCGGCACCCGGTGGGCAAGCAGCACCCCTGCCCACACCCTCGAACATCGGCGCGAGAGCGGTTAGCCTCCGGCCATGTCCCAAGGTCAGTCGTACCCGCCGGAATGGCCCGACCGTATCCGTGCCCTGGCGGCCGGCGAGCTCACCGCCGTCGCGCCGCGCAGAGCCGCGACCGTCATGCTGCTGCGCGACACCGCGGCCGGTCCCGCCGTGCACATGCTGCGCAGACGCGCCTCCATGGCATTCGCCGGAGGCGCGTACGCGTATCCGGGCGGCGGGGTGGACCCCCGCGACGACGACCGCCCGGTCGGCTGGGCCGGGCCGCCGCGCGATGTATGGGCCGCGCGGCTCGGCGTCGACGCGGCATCCGCCCAGGCCATCGTCTGCGCAGCCGTCCGGGAGACGTACGAGGAGGCCGGTGTGCTGCTCGCGGGCGAGACCGCTTCCACCGTCGTCGGCGACCTCTCCGGCGACGACTGGGAGGCGGACCGCGCCGCGCTCGTCGACCGCGAACTCTCCTTCGCGGACTTCCTGGACCGGCGGGGGCTCGTCCTCCGCTCCGACCTGCTGGGCGCGTGGGCGCGCTGGATCACGCCGGAGTTCGAGCCGAAGCGGTACGACACCTGGTTCTTCGCGGCCGCGCTACCCGCCGGGCAGCGGACCCGCAACGCCTCGACCGAGGCGGACCGCACGGTCTGGGTCCGGCCGGAGGAGGCGGCAGCGGCGTACGACAAGGGGGAGCTGCTGATGATGCCCCCGACGATCTCGACGCTCCGTTCGCTCCAGCCGTACGCGACCGTGGCCGACACCCTGGCGGGTGCGGCGGCCCAGGACCTCACCCCGGTGCTGGCACGGGCCCGGCTGGAGGCCGGTGAGCTGGTGCTGAGCTGGCCGGGTCATGATGAATTCACCCGGCGGCTTCCGGCGACCGGGACGCCGGAATGACGGGCCGGGTCCCCGAAGTGACGGCCCGAGTGACTGCCCCGGTGACGGTCCGAGTGACGGTCCGGACGACAGGAGACCCCGCGTGAGTGATGCCGCAGCCCTCCCCGGCCAGCCCAGGGGCGGGGTCCTGTCCGGGCCCGCCACCGCACGGGCGGTGAATGTCCTGGCGCCGAACGCCTCCGCGATGACGCTCGACGGCACCAACACCTGGATCATCGCCGAGCCGGACTCCGACCTGGCCGTCGTCATCGACCCGGGACCGCTCGACGACACCCATCTCAAGGCCGTCGTCGCGACGGCGGCAGGGGCGGGCAAGCGCGTCGCGCTGACGCTCCTGACGCACGGCCACCCGGACCACGCGGAGGGTGCGGCGCGGTTCGCCGAGCTGACGCGTACGTCCGTACGGGCGCTGGACCCCGCGCTGCGCCTCGGCGACGAGGGACTGGGCGCCGGGGACGTCATCACCACCGGCGGCCTGGAACTGCGGGTCGTACCGACGCCGGGCCACACCGCGGACTCGCTCTGCTTCCATCTGCCGGCCGACCGGGCGGTGCTGACGGGCGACACGGTCCTGGGCCGGGGCACGACGGTGGTCGCGCATCCGGACGGCCGGCTCGGCGACTATCTGGACTCGCTGCGGCGGCTGCGCTCGCTGACGGTGGACGACGGGGTGCACACGGTGCTTCCTGGGCACGGGCCGGTGCTGGAGGACGCGCAGGGGGCCGTCGACTTCTACCTCGCGCACCGCGCCCACCGGCTCGCCCAGGTGGAGACGGCGGCGGAGAAGGGCTTCACGACGGCTTCGGAGGTCGTCGCGCAGGTGTACGCGGATGTCGACCGGTCGCTCTGGCCCGCGGCTGAGATGTCGGTGCGGGCGCAGCTGGAGTATCTGCGGGAGCACGGGCTGATCTGAACGGCTGCGGATCCCCGCCGGCGGATCCCCCGTCGGCACCACGCGCTTGCCTCAGGCGCTCGGACTCTTGCATCACGCCTCGGGCTCTTGCATCACGCGCTCGGACTGGGCTTAGCCGCGAGCCGCGCGGTGGGAGGACGCGGAGGTGTCCGTGTCTGTACGTACGTGAAGGGGCGCCCCACTCGCGGTGGGGCGCCCCTTCACGTACGTACAGGCAGGAACGGGTCCGGGCTAGCGGGACCGCTTCGCGAGGCGCTCCACGTCCAGCAGGATCACCGCACGGGCCTCCAGCCGCAGCCAGCCGCGGCCTGCGAAGTCCGCGAGGGCCTTGTTGACCGTCTCGCGGGAGGCGCCGACCAGCTGGGCCAGCTCTTCCTGGGTGAGGTCGTGGACCACGTGGATGCCCTCCTCCGACTGCACACCGAAGCGGCGCGACAGGTCGAGGAGCGCGCGGGCGACCCGGCCGGGAACGTCCGAGAAGACCAGGTCGGACATCTGGTCGTTGGTCTTGCGCAGACGGCGGGCGACCGCGCGCAGCAGCGCCGTGGCCACCTCGGGGCGGACATTCAGCCAGGGCTGGAGGTCGCCGTGGCCCAGGCCGAGCAGCTTGACCTCGGTCAGCGCCGACGCCGTGGCGGTACGCGGGCCCGGGTCGAAGAGGGACAGCTCACCGATCAGCTCGCCGGGGCCGAGAACGGCCAGCATGTTCTCGCGGCCGTCGGGGGAAGTGCGGTGCAGCTTCACCTTGCCCTCGGTGACCACATAGAGGCGGTCGCCGGGGTCGCCCTCGTGGAAGAGGGCGTCGCCGCGGGCGAGCGTCACCTCACTCATCGAGGCGCGCAGCTCAGCGGCCTGCTCGTCATCGAGCGCCGCGAAGAGCGGGGCGCGCCGCAGAACGTCGTCCACGAGTTCTCTCCTTGTCGACCTGCTCAGGGAACCGGCTGGTTCCCATCATGCCGGACGGGTCAATCAGTGTGATCAGTCACAAGTTTGACGCACTGGCGCTGCGGCTTGTGCGGGAGGGGGCCGATTGGGTTCGGAATTAGCTGTGACCGGGGCGGATGTCAGTGGCTGGCTCTAGGCTGGCCGGGTGTCCAGAACGCCGGTGAGAGCAGAGGGGCAGGGGGGCTGAACGGGTGTCGCCGAGCCGAAATTCCGCTGTGGGCGAACAGTCGCCCACCCGGGCGAAAGAGGCCGCAAACGTGATGAAACCGGCGAACCGGTGAAAGGGGCCGAGATGGCAGAGGCGGCTCGGCCGGCGAAGGAAGCCGGGAAGCAGGTTGCGAGAACGGTCGCGAAGAGGGCCGCACCCGCAAGGAAGACCACGGCCGCGCAACAGACTGCGCCCGGGGAGAAGGCTGTGCCCGGCGGGATGGCTGCCCCCACGAAGGAGACGACGGCAGCAGCAAAGAAGGCTGTGGTGGCCAAGAAGGCTGTCGCCACGAAGAAAACCGTCCCGGCGAAGAAAACCGTCCCGGCGAAAAAGGCTGCGCCCGCCAGGACGGCTGCGCCCGCCAAAAGGGCCGTACTCGCCGAGAAAGCTGCGCCCGTTGAGAAGGCGGCGGTAGCGAAAAAGGCCCCGGCGGCGAAGAAGCCCGCGTCAGCGAAGAAGCCCGCGTCAGCGAAGAAGACCGCGCCCGGCAAGAAGTCCGCGCCCGCCAAGAAAGCCGCCCCCGCCAAGAAGTCCGGGCCCGCGCCCGCGGCTGTCCGGATTCCCAAGTCCGAGTCCCACGCCGCCCTGGTCCGCCGGGCGCGCCGGATCAACAGTGAGCTGGCCGAGGTCTACCCGTACGCCCATCCCGAGCTCGACTTCGAGAACCCCTTCGAGCTGCTGGTCGCGACGGTCCTCTCCGCCCAGACCACCGACCTCCGGGTCAACCAGACGACGCCCGCGCTCTTCGCGAAGTTCCCGACGCCGGAGGACATGGCGGCGGCGGACCCCGAGGAACTGGAGCAGATCCTGCGGCCGACCGGGTTCTTCCGGGCGAAGGCGAGGTCGGTCCTGGGGCTTTCCACCGCCATCAGGGACAACTTCGGCGGCGAGGTGCCGGGCCGGCTGGAGGACCTGGTGTCGCTGCCCGGAGTCGGGCGGAAAACGGCAAATGTTGTTCTCGGTAATGCTTTTGGAGTCCCTGGAATTACCGTGGACACCCATTTCGGGCGACTGGTGCGCCGCTGGAAATGGACCGAGCAGCAGGACCCGGAGAAGGTCGAGGCGGAGATCTGCGCGCTCTTCCCGAAGAGCGACTGGACGATGCTCTCGCACCGGGTCGTCTTCCACGGCCGCCGGATCTGCCACGCCCGTAAACCGGCCTGCGGTGCCTGTCCGATCGCCCCGCTCTGCCCTTCGTACGGTGAGGGCGAGACGGACCCGGAGAAGGCGCGGAAGCTGCTGAAGTACGAGAAGGGCGGCCGGCCCGGCCAGCGGCTGAAGCCCCCGGCGGACTATCCCGGGCAGCCGGCCCCACCGATGGCGGCCGGGTGACGGCGGCCCGTACCGGCCCGCAGGGCCAGGATCACCCCGCCGTCCGCGTGCGGGACGAAGTCGAAGTGCGGAACCACCCGTTCGTGCGGAACGATCAGGCCCGCCGCAGGCGTTGGAAGAGGCGGGGGTGCCGATGACGCGCGCTGGAGAGAGACACACGGGCCGGACTCAGGAGAGTCCGGTCGCCGTGACGCAGTCCGGGCTGCCCGGATGGCTGGCGCCCGTGGCGCGTGCGGCCGATACGGTGCGCCCCGAGCAGCTCAGCCGGTTCCTGCCGCCCGAGGGCGGTGGCGGGCGGCAGTCCGCTGTGCTGATCCTCTTCGGCGAGGGCCCGGCCGGGCCCGAACTGCTGCTGATGGAGCGGGCCTCCAGCCTGCGCTCCCACGCGGGACAGCCCTCCTTCCCCGGTGGCTCCCTCGACCCCGGGGACGGGGATCCGCAGACCACCGGCCCGCTGCGGGCGGCGCTGCGCGAGGCCCAGGAGGAGACCGGCCTCGAACCAGCGGGCGTGCAGCTCTTCGGTGTGCTGCCCCGGCTCTACATCCCGGTGAGCGGCTTCGTCGTGACGCCGGTGCTCGGCTGGTGGCGCGAGCCCACTCCCGTACGGGCCATGGACAGCGGGGAGACGGCCCGGGTCTTCACGGTTCCCGTGGCGGATCTCACTGACCCGGCCAACCGGGTGACGAGTGTCCACCCGCGCGGTCACCAGGGCCCAGCATTTCTGGTCGAATCCGCCCTGGTCTGGGGCTTCACGGCCGGAGTGATCGACCGGATTCTGCACTTCGCGGGCTGGGAGCGCCCCTGGGACCGCTCCAGACAGGTCCCGCTCGACTGGCGCGCATGACAGGGTGGCCGAAGTACTGGGCCACTCGGGCGACGCTGCGAACCACTGTGGCTCCCCGACGGGCCGCACCACCGGCCGGCGGACCGTGACCGGCGACGAAAAGCGAGGCTCCCGACGGTGAACGTGCTGGACATCCTGCTGCTGCTGGCCGCTGTGTGGTTCGCGGTCATCGGTTACCGCCAGGGTTTCGTCGTCGGCATCCTGTCGGTGATCGGCTTTCTCGGGGGCGGCATCGTCGCCGTCTACGTACTGCCCATCATCTGGGACGAGCTCACGGAGAAGTCCGAAGTCTCCACGACGGCCACGGTCGTCGCGGTCATCATCGTGATCGTGTGCGCCTCGGTCGGCCAGGCTCTCACCACCCACCTGGGCAACAAACTGCGCCGCTTCATCACCTGGTCACCCGCGCGCGCCCTGGATGCCACCGGCGGCGCCCTGGTGAACGTGGTGGCCATGCTGCTGGTCGCCTGGCTGATCGGATCGGCCCTGGCCGGTACGACGCTGCCCACCCTCGGCAAGGAGGTCCGTACCTCCAAGGTGCTCATCGGGGTCTCCCGGGTGGTGCCGTCGCAGGCCAGCACCTGGTTCACGGACTTCACATCCGTCCTCGCGCAGAACGGCTTCCCCCAGGTCTTCAGCCCGTTCGCCAATGAACCGATCACCAACGTCAAGGCGCCCGACCCGGCCCTGGCCAACAGTCCGGTCGTGACGAGCGCCAGGAAGTCCATCGTCAAGGTCGTCGGCACGGCGACCGGGTGCAGCAAGGTCCTGGAGGGCTCCGGCTTCGTCTTCGGCAACCACAGGGTGATGACCAACGCCCACGTCGTCGGCGGCGTCAGTGAACCGACCGTGCAGATCGGCGGCGAGGGCAAGCTGTACGACGCGAAGGTCGTGCTCTACGACTGGTCACGCGACATCGCCGTCCTGGACGTGCCGGACCTGCGCGCGCCCGCGCTGAAGTTCACCGACACCCACCACGACGCCCACACCAATGACAGCGCGATCGTCGCCGGCTTCCCCGAGAACGGCGGCTACGACGTCCGCTCCGCCCGCGTCCGCGCCCGGATCAACGCCAGCGGCCCGGACATCTACCACCGCGGGACGGTCACCCGCGACGTCTACTCCCTCTACACGACCGTCCGGCAGGGCAACTCCGGCGGCCCCCTGCTGACCCCCGACGGCAAGGTGTACGGGGTGGTCTTCGCCAAATCGCTCGACGACAGCAAGACCGGGTACGCGCTCTCGGCCGACGAGATCCGCCAGGACATCGCCCAGGGCCGCACCGCGAGCCAGCAGGTGGACACTCAGGGGTGCGCGTTGTGACGACGGGCCCGAGGGCTGGAGACATGGCTGGACCCGGCCGCACACAGGGGCCGAACCCAGTAACGCAGCCAGTGACGTACACAGCGGCGTACACCGCGGGGAATGCGTCCACAGCGACGTACACCGCGGGGAAGGCGTAATCGGTGACGACAGCGGGAGGCGCACGGTGAAGCTCACGATTCTCGGCGGCGGCGGATTCCGGGTGCCGCTGGTGTACGGGGCGCTGCTGCGCGACCACGCGGCGGGCCGGGTCACCCACCTCACGCTCCACGACCTCGACCCCGCCAGGCTGGCGGCCGTGGCCCGTGTTCTCGCCGACCAGGCGGCGGACGTACCGGATGCGCCCGAGGTCCGTACCACCACCGACCTCGACGACGCCCTCCGCGGCGCCGACTTCGTCTTCTCCGCGATCCGGGTCGGCGGGCTCGCGGGCCGTGCGGCCGACGAGCGGGTGGCGCTGGCCGAGGGCGTCCTCGGCCAGGAGACCGTCGGCGCGGGCGGTATCGCGTACGGACTCCGTACGGTCCCGGTCGCCGTCGACATCGCCCGCAGGGTCGCCCGGCTCGCCCCGGACGCCTGGGTCATCAACTTCACCAACCCGGCGGGTCTTGTCACCGAGGCGATGGCCGCCCACCTCGGCCGCCGGGTCGTCGGGATCTGTGACTCGCCGGTCGGTCTCGGCCGCAGGGTCGCCCGGGTCCTCGGGGCGGACCCCGGGTCGGCGCGGCTCGACTATGTGGGGCTGAACCATCTGGGCTGGCTGCGCGGTCTGTACGTGGACGAGCAGGACGTGCTGCCCCGGCTGTTCGACGACGAGCGGCTGCTGACCTCCTTCGAGGAGGGCCGGCTGTTCGGGGCGGAGTGGCTGCGCTCGATCCGCTCGGTGCCCAACGAGTATCTGCACTACTACTACTTCAACCGCGAGACGGTCGCGGCCTATCAGCAGGCGGAGCAGACCCGCGGAGCCTTCCTGCACGACCAGCAGGCCCGGTTCTACGACGAGATGGCGCACCCGTCGACGCCCGCGCTCGCGGCCTGGGACCGTACCCGTGCCGAGCGCGAGGCGACGTACATGGCGGAGAACCGCGAGGCCGCAGGGGCGGGCGAACGGGAGGCCGACGACCTGGAGTCGGGCGGGTACGAGAACGTCGCACTGGCTCTGATGCGGGCCATCGCGCGGGACGAGAGCGCCACGCTGATCCTGAACGTCCCCAATGGCAACGTACTTGGCGGCAGCACACCCAACGGCAGCGCACCCGCTGGAAGCTCACCCAGCGGTAGCGGTAGCGGTAGTGGCATCGGCATCGGCATGGGCACTGGCATCGGCAGCTCCGGCGCCTCCGGTGGCGGTCGTACACTCGCCGTGCTCGATGAGGCCGCCGTCATCGAAGTCCCGTGCCAGGTCGACGCGAACGGCCCCCGCCCGCTGCCGGTTTCGCAGCTGTCGGGCCATGAGGCGGCTCTGGTGTCAGCGGTGAAGGCGGTGGAGCGCTCCGTACTGGAAGCGGCGGAGAGCGGATCGGCGCGGGCCGCGGTGCGGGCATTCGCCCTGCATCCGCTGGTCGACTCCGTGAATGTGGCGGGAAGGCTGCTCGACGGCTACCGGGACGTGCACCCGGGCCTCGGCTACCTCACGAAGAGCTGAGCGCTGAGCGTCCGCTCACGGCCTGGAGTGGCGTAACCGCGCCGACACCCAGCGGGCCCGGCGGCGGATGATGCGCGGAATACCGAGACGTGGATCGTCGTCCTCCCCGTCGTGTGATCCGCCCCTCTCGTATGTGCTCAGGCCTGTGGCCGAGCGGCGGTTGCGTGCTGCGTCACCGTAGTCGTGCGTCCAGCCCATACCACCGTGTTTGCCCGTGCCTCATGGTCGGTAATCGCGTCCCACGGGGCCAATTGGCCTATGCGTCAGGCATTTGGCTGTTCGTAGGACAAGCGTTCCCGTACGGTCGCGGGCGAGGCCGGGCTGAGGTCAGCGGTCGGGCTCGGGGTCCTTCAGCCAGTTGATGAGCTCCGCCGAGAACGCCTCGGGGTCCTCCTCCTGGGGAAAGTGTCCAAGGCCGTCGAACAGCCGCCAGCGGTACGGCGCTTCGACGTACTGCCCCGACCCCGCCGCGCTGCGGGTGCGCATTACCGGGTCGAGCGATCCGTGCAGATGCAGTGTCGGCACCCGCACCGGACGCTTCATCCGGCGGTTGAACTGAATGCCGTCAGGCCGCGCCAGCGACCGCACCATCCAGCGGTACGGCTCGATGGAGCAGTGCGCCGTGGACGGGATCGACATGGCGCGCCGGTACATCTCCACGGCGTCCTCGTCCGGCCGGACGGGCCCGGACCATTCGCGTACCAGCTCACCGACCAGCGCCGCGTCGTCGGCGACGAGCTGCCGCTCCGGCAGCCACGGCCGCTGGAAGCCCCAGACATATGAACCGGCCCGGGACTGCGAGAAGTCGGAGAGCATCGCCGAGCGCCAGCGGCGGGGGTGCGGCATCGAGGACACGGCGAGCCTGCGCACCAGCTTGGGCCGCATCACGGCCGCCGTCCACGCCAGATATCCGCCCAGGTCGTGCCCGACGAGCGCGGCGTCCGGCTCCCCGAGGGAGCGGATCACTCCGGTGACGTCGAGGGCCAGGTTGGCGGGGTCGTACCCCCTGGGCGTGCGGTCGCTGCCGCCCACGCCCCGCAGATCCATCGCGACGGCCCGGAAACCGGCGTCGGCGAGCGCGGTCAGCTGATGACGCCAGGTCCACCAGAACTGCGGAAAGCCGTGCAACAGCAGCACCAGTGGCCCGTCACCGGCCTCCGTGATGTGGAAGCGCGCGCCGTTCGCGGCGACATCGCGGTGGGTCCAGGGCCCGTTGATCCGTACAACGGAGCCCATTTCGGCAGAAGCGGTCATGCCGACGAGCGTGCCACAGCTGACGGCTCGCCGATGACCGCGAGGGGGGCATCCGCGGGGACCAGCACGGCCGCCTTGTCGAGGGACGGGCGGGGGTGCGGCCTGACGCCCTGGATGACAGCCGCCGTCTCCTTGGCGGATGCGACGACCTTCTGCGGGCCCTTGCCCTTCTTTGCCTTCTTGAAGAAGACCATCCCGATCAGCCCGAGGATCAGGGCCACCAGCACATTCGCGGCGAAGGACAGGACGAAGCAGATCGCCAGGTTCCAGTGGCTCCAGGTCCGGATGCCGTAGGCGAGGGCGAAGCTCAGCATCGGCAGGGAGAAGAGGAGCACGATCCCGGCCGCCATGAACGCGCCGCTGCCGACGGCGCCCCGCTTGACGTCCTGGCGGAGCTCGGCCTTGGCCAGGGCGATTTCATCGTGCACCAGGGCGGACATCTCGGCGGTCGCCGAGGCAACCAGCTGACCGAGACTGCGGTCGGCGGTGCCGGCCGGGCTGCTGGGGTGGCTCATCGCTGAATCCCTCTTCTCTTGCGCGAGCGTTCGTCTGTACGAGCGGTCATCCGCGCGGCATCGTCATGGGCGTCGCCGAGTGCGTCGCCGTGTGTGTCATACCGGTCGTCCCGGTCGGCACGGTCGTCCCGGTCATCCTGGTCGTCCCGGTCATCCTGGTCGGCACGGTCGTCACAAACGGTCTGTCCGGAGTGATCTGACTTCAGATCATGCCGGACGGTCCTCATCCTCGCTTGCTGCCCCCGCCCGTTCGGCGAGACGGCGGTGCTCGGCCGCCTTCCCCTCAAGGATCGCAGCCATGCGCAGATGGTGCGCGGCTTCGTCCTCCTCGTAGATGTCGGGGATCCCGTCGTGGTCCTCGTCGCGCTCCTCCTCGTCGCACAGGACCCGGTACCGGCGGTCGCGCATTCTGAGCAGTACGGACGAGAGGGCGGCGGCGATCACCGAGCCCAGCAGCACCGATGCCTTGATCTCGGCGGTCGTCGTGGGGTCCCCGGCGAAGGCCAGCTCCCCGATGAGGAGCGAGACGGTGAAGCCGATCCCGGCGAGGGAGGCCACCGCGAACACATCGGCCCATGCCAGGTCCTTGTTGAGCTCGGCCTTGGTGAAGCGGGCGGTCAGCCACGTACCGCCGAAGATGCCGACCGCCTTGCCGACGACCAGGCCCAGGACGACGCCCAGCGTCTCCGGCCTGCTGAACACGTCGGCGAGCGCCCGGCCGGACACCGAGACCCCGGCGGAGAACAGCGCGAACAGCGGTACGGCGAGGCCCGCCGAGAACGGCCGCACCAGATGCTCGATGTGCTCTCCCGGGGAGTACCGCTCCCCCTCGCGGCGGGTGCAGCGGAGCATCAGCCCCATGGCGACACCGGCGATGGTGGCGTGCACGCCGCTGTTGTACATCAGCCCCCAGATGACCAGTCCGAGCGGGACGTAGATGTACCAGCCGTGTACGTCGAAGCGCAGCAGCAGCCAGAAGACGGCCAGCCCGGCCACCGCACCGCCGAGCGCCGCGAAGTTGATGTCGCTGGTGAAGAACACCGCGATGATCAGAATCGCGAAGAGGTCGTCGACGACGGCCAGCGTGAGCAGGAAGGCGCGCAGGGCGGAGGGGAGCGAGGTCCCGATGACCGCGAGGACGGCGAGCGCGAAGGCGATGTCGGTGGCGGTCGGCACGGCCCAGCCGCCCAGCGAACCGCCGCCGACGACGTTGACCAGCGCGTACACCAGCGCCGGTACCGCCATCCCGCACACCGCCGCGATGACCGGCAGCGCGGCGGCTTTCGGATCGCGCAGCTCACCCGCGACCATCTCGCGCTTCAGCTCGATCCCGGCGACGAAGAAGAAGACGGCGATCAGCCCGTCGGCCGCCCAGTGCTGGACGGAGAGGTGCAGACCGATGGCGCCCGGCCCCAGATGGAAGTGGCTGACAGTGGCGTAACTGCTGCTCAACGGGGTGTTCGCCCAGACGAGGGCGGCAATGGCGGCGACGAGGAGGAGCAGGCCTCCGACCGTCTCGGCACGCAGTGCGTCAGCGAGATAGGTCCGTTCGGGGAGCGGGAGCCGCCCCAGGAACGACGTGGGCCCTGAGCGCTGCGACGCTGATGGGTCCTGCGACGCTGGCTGGTCCTGCGGCTCGGGCTGGTTCTTCGAATCGGGCTCGGGCTCGGGCTTCGGGGCGGGCGCGGTCACGCGGGGGACCTCCGGTCAGGTGGACAGCACAGAACACATGCCGACCAGACTTCCCGGCGCACCCGTTTACCTTTTTCGTCTGCCTCTACGTTATCCGAGGCGGGGCTGGGCTGAGGGCGGTCTGTTCCAGAGGCCCAGAGGCGGGGCGGCTCGGCGGGGTGGCAGGGAGCATCCGGTGATCGTCTCTTCGTCACCTTACGGACAGAACGCCGGACGGGCATATCAAGCCCGTCCGGCGCTCCGCTGCCCCCTGCCGGCCCGTACTCACACTGCTACGCGCGCTGCTGAGGGTCCTGCTGTCCTGCTCGTCCTGCTGCTGTGCTGCTCCCGGGCCCTGTTGCGTTGAACCAACGTTGAGTTGAACCAACGCCGAACTGGCTCTGTCCCCGGGCTCCGGCTCAGTCCTCGCTGGAGGCGCTCGGCAGCTTCGTCTGGATCAGGCCCATCACCGAGGCGTCGGTGAGCGTGGAGACGTCACCCAGCTCGCGGTCCTCCGCGATGTCACGCAGCAGACGCCGCATGATCTTCCCGGACCGGGTCTTGGGCAGCTCGGCCACCGGCAGGACCCGCTTCGGCTTGGCGATCGGCCCCAGCACCGCGCCCACGTGGTTGCGCAGCTCCGCCGAGAGGTCCGCCGACTCCTCCGCCGTGCCCCGCAGGATCACGAAGGCGACGATCGACTGACCTGTCGTCTCGTCGGCTGCGCCCACGACCGCTGCTTCGGCGACGGCCGGGTGCGAGACGAGCGCCGACTCGACCTCGGTGGTCGAGATGTTGTGCCCGGACACCAGCATCACGTCGTCCACCCGGCCGAGCAGCCAGAGGTCGCCGTCCGTGTCCTTCTTCGCACCGTCGCCCGCGAAGTACTTGCCCTCGAAACGCGACCAGTAGGTGTCGATGAAGCGCTGGTCGTCGCCCCAGACCGTGCGGAGCATCGAGGGCCACGGCTCGGTGATGACCAGATAGCCGCCGCCTCCGTCCGGTACCTCGCGCGCCTCGTCGTCGACGACCGTCGCTGAGATGCCTGGCAGCGCGCGCTGCGCGGATCCCGGCTTGGTCTCGGTCACTCCGGGCAGCGGCGAGATCATCATCGCGCCGGTCTCGGTCTGCCACCAGGTGTCCACGATCGGGCACTTGTCGGCGCCGATGTTCTTCCGGTACCACATCCAGGCCTCGGGGTTGATCGGCTCACCGACCGACCCGAGGACCCGCAGCGAGGACAGGTCGAACTTGGCGGGGATGTCGTCTCCCCACTTCATGAACGTACGGATCGCGGTCGGCGCCGTGTAGAGGATCGAGACGCCGTACTTCTGGACGATCTCCCAGAACCGGCCCTGGTGCGGGGTGTCCGGGGTGCCCTCGTAGATCACCTGGGTCGCGCCGTTGGCCAGCGGTCCGTACGTGATGTACGAGTGGCCGGTCACCCAGCCGATGTCGGCCGTGCACCAGTAGACGTCCGTCTCCGGCTTGAGGTCGAAGACCGCGTGGTGGGTGTACGCCGCCTGGGTGAGATAGCCGCCGGACGTGTGCAGGATGCCCTTCGGCTTACCCGTCGTGCCCGAGGTGTAGAGGATGAACAGCGGGTGCTCGGCGCCGAACGCCTCGGGGGTGTGCTCGGTGGACTGGCGCCCCACGAACTCGTCCCACCAGACGTCCCGGCCCTCGGTCCACGCCGTGTCCTGGCCGGTGCGCCGGACCACGAGGACGTGCTCGACCTGCGGGCACTTCGCCACGGCCTCGTCGATCGCGGGCTTGAGCGCGGACGGCTTGCCGCGCCGGTAACCGCCGTCGGCGGTGATGACGAGCTTGGCGTCGGCGTCCTGGATGCGGGAGGCGACGGCGTCGGCGGAGAAGCCGCCGAAGACCACCGAGTGCGCGGCGCCGACCCGGGCGCAGGCGAGCATCGCCACGACGGCTTCGGCGATCATCGGCATGTAGACGGCGACCCGGTCGCCCTTGACGACGCCCAACTCGGCGAGGGCGTTCGCGGCCTGCGACACCTCGTCCTTGAGCTGCGCGTAGGTGATCGACCGGCTGTCTCCGGGCTCACCTTCGAAGTGGATGGCGACGCGGTCGCCGTTGCCGGCCTCGACGTGCCGGTCCACGCAGTTGTACGCGACGTTGAGCTCACCGTCGGCGAACCACTTCGCGAACGGCGGGTTCGACCAGTCGAGCGTCTCGGTGGGCTCGGTGGCCCAGGTCAGCCGCCGGGCCTGCTCGGCCCAGAAGCCCAGCCGGTCCGCTGCCGCCTGCTCGTACGCCGCCGCTGTGACGTTGGCGTTCGCGGCCAGCTCGGTGGGCGGCGCGAAGCGTCGCTCCTCCTTGAGCAGGTTGGCCAAGCTTTCGTTGCTCACGAGATCGCCCTTTCGACAAAGCCTTGTGTCCCAGCTCATAGCTCATCAGCCCGTAAGCCACTCTGACAAGGGCTCACGCGAATCAATTGGTTTAGACCTCTATGGCTGGGAGCAGGCAGAGGTTCCTTCCGGTGCGGTTCTGAGGGGTTCTGCGGCGGCTCTTCGGCGGGGCGTGCGCGATCAGGAACGGTTACGGGTGTTTGTGGGCCATATGGGCCGGGAGGAGATCCAGTGGCACATCACACACAAAACCCGTCAGGCGGGAGCCACCTGGGCGAAGACTCCGTCCAGCTCGTGAGAGTCGGTGAGCAGATACGCCTGAGCCTCGCCGACGTGGAAGTACATGCCGTGCAGCTCCAGCGTGCCTTCCGCGAGCCGGCGCGCCACCGATTCGTGCGCCCTCAAATGCTCCAGCTGCTGGATCACATTGGTCAGGCAGAGCTGCTCCACCGCGTCGGCCGGCATCCGCCCGGAGATCCGCGCCCAGGAGTGATGACGGCTCAGCATCCGGTCCAGACTGGGCTGCCCATGCCGCAACCATCGCCGCAGAGGTGTGCTCGCCGCGCTGGAGGTGGAGGTGGGGGTGGAGGTGGAGGTGCCAGCAGGGGTGGAGGTGGAGGTGGAGGTGGAGGTGGAGGTGGAGGTGCCAGCAGGGTTGGAGGGGGCGTCTGGTGGGTCGTTCAGGAGTGCGGTCATGGCACCGCAGCCGGAGTGTCCGCAGACAGTGATCGACTCGACTCTCAGGATGTCGACCGCGTACTCGATCGCAGCCGCCACCGAGTCGTCGGAAGCCTCCGCGCCGGGCAGCGGTACGAAATTGCCCACGTTCCGCACGGTGAACAGATCCCCGGGACCGCTCGATGTGATCATGCTGGTCACCAGCCGGGAATCGGCGCAGGTGAGAAAGAGCTGCGAAGGCTGCTGGCCCTCCCGGGCGAGACGCGCCAGCTCGTCCCGCACGAGGGGAGCGGTATCACGCTGGAACGAGCTCAGGCCGCTGGCCAGTTGACGGCTCCCCGGCCGCTGGGACGCGGCGGACGCCGCGGGCGTGACGGGCGTGACAGGCGTGACGGGCGCGATGGGCGTGACGGGCGGGGCGGACGCAGTGGCGGAGGTGCCGTCCTGGACCGCGGGGGAGTGGGGTTCATGGGCGATTGGGGTGGTGGCGTGGGGCATCGTCTTCTCCGGCGTGGTGACTGGATGTACTGCGGTACGCGGTGCTGCTGAGCGGGACGTTGTACTGAGAAGGGCAGACCCGGGGCCGGACTGAGGGGCGGGGTCGGAGTCGGAGTCGGAGTCGGGCGAGCCGGAGTCGGGCGAGCCGGAGTCGGGTGGGCCGGCCACGGAGGCCGGGCCGCCGGTGCCCGCCGAGTCGAGCGCGCGGTCATCGCAGTGGTGGTTGCGCCAGGGCGTCCAGGGGCGGCAGCAGGTGTGGGCTGCGGAAGTCGGCTCGACGATCCGGCTGCCTGTCCTGCCTGTCCTGCCTGTCCTGCCTGTCACATCGACTGTGCCGCCCTGGGCGACATGCGCCTCCTGCCAGTGCTGGAGCGTCTCGTACGCCGCGTGGTCCATGAACGAACCGTCCAGCTCCACCACCGCGTTCGCCCCGGGCGGGATCTGCCCGAGTGTCCGGCTCAGGCGGGGCACGGCCAGAAACGTCAACTGCCCGCGTGCCCGCAGCCGATGGGTGCCACTGTCGTCATGAAGAGTGATCCGGGTCCTGGTCAGCCGGTGCAGGGCGGTGCCGACCGCGACGGCGATTCCGACCGTGACCCCCTCCAGTACACCGAAGCCCACGACACCGGCGACCGTTGCCCCGTACGCCGGGAACTCCCGGTGCCGGTGGACGTTGCGGATGTGCGCGTAACTCACCATCTGGAGGCCGACCACCATGACGAGAGCGGCCAGCGCGGCCAGCGGCATCCATTCCAGGACGCCGACCAGCAGTCCTGCGGCGAGCAGCATCCACACGCCGTGCAGCACGGTGGAGGTCCGGCCGGTGGCTCCCGCCCGGACATTCGCGGTGCCGCGCACCGCTCCGCCGGACACCGGCAAGCCGCCGAGCAGCCCGGACACGGTGTTGGCGATGCCCTGACCGCGCAGTTCGCGGTCGAGGTCGGCGCGTCTGCCGGTACCTCCGGGGCGGTCAGCGGTCAGCTTGTCCACGGCCATTGCCGACAGCAGCGACTCAAGACTCGCCACCAGCATCACGGTGAACACGGCACCGAGCAGGCCGAGTACCGGACCATGCGGCAGCTCGGGCAGAGCGTGCGCCTTCCAGGACGGGAGATCGACGCGCGCGATACCGGGCGCGGCGACGGCGGCCAGCGCGGTGGCCGCCGCGACCGAGGCAAGGGCTGCGGGGATTCTGCGCAGCGCCCGTCCCGCTCGACCGGGGATCCGCGGCCACAGCACCAGTACGGCGATGGTGAGCAGGCCGATCAGCGGTGCGGCCGGAGCGACGCGGGCGAATTGCCCGGGCAGGGCAAGGGCATTGGCGACGGCCGAACTCTGGGGTGTACCGCCGAGCACGATATGGAGTTGGGCGAGCGCGATGGCGACACCGATGCCGGCGAGAGTGCCGTGCACGATCGCCGGGGAGACGGCGAGCGCGCTGCGGGCGGTGCGCAGCGAGCCCAGGACCAGCTGGAGCAGGCCCGCGGCGACGGTGATGGCGCAGGTCGTGCGCCAGCCGTAGTCCTGGATGAGTCCGGCCGTTACTACGGTCAGCCCGGCTGAGGGGCCGCTGACCTGGAGCGCGGAGCCTCCGAGCAGTCCGGCGACGATGCCGCCGACGGCCGCTGCGAGCAGCCCGGCTTCGAGGGGGGCGCCGATGGCGACGGCGAGCCCCAGGGACATGGGGACCGCGATCAGGAAGACCGTGATCGAGGCGGACAGATCGGCTCCCGAAATCCGGAAGCGGGGGCGATGGCCGTCTCCGCCTGGGGGCGGCCTGCGCGATGGGTGGACGCGAGTGCTGGGTGAGTAGTCGGAAGGGTTCTCGGTACGGGTGGGGACGCAGGCAGGCATGGTTCCCGTCTCTTCCGGGGCGACGCGGTCGCGGAACAAGTGGGGACGCGGCCGTGGGACACGGCGTGCAGCGGCGGGATTATCAACTCTCGGTAAATAGATCGTAATCCAGAGTAAAGGTCGGGAATGGACATTCAGTGCAAATGGTCGAGTGGTTCACTCGATCCGGTGATTGGGCAGCTTGACCGGACGTCAGTTCGAATCGCTGTCGGTCCGTCAGGGCGTGGTGCGGATGTGGCCGCGACGGGTGGGGCCAAGGCGGATGGAACCGGGGCAGGAGCCGCTGCGGTTCGTTGTTCTACTCCGGGGCGGGTCAGGCCGTTCGTATCGAGACGCGCAGGTCCGAAGTCGCGAGGTGCCGGGAAGGTGCCGGGAAGGTGCGGGTGGAGGCGCCGGGAGGGTGCCGGGCATGGGTCGGGGAGGGGTCGGGGCGGGCTGTTCGCCCGTCCCAACCCCTCCCCGGTCCGTCCGGTCGGTCTCCGCGTCAGCCCCGGAGAGAGCCTCAGGAGGCGGTGCTGACCTCGGCGTACTGCTCACCGAGGACGAAGGCGGGGTCGACCTGGGAAGCCAGATCGGCACCCGTCCTCTCGTTCCCCCAGCTCGCCGCGTTCTTCAGATGGAAGTGCACCATCTGGCGCATGTAGCGCTCCCAGTCGCGGTGCGCGTAGCTGTCCTCGGCGGCGTTCTGCAGGAACTGGAGTGCCAGCCGGTTTTCCGCTTCCAGCATCTCGAAGCGCGGCGGGCGGCCCTTCTCCATCGCGCGGACCCAGTCGGAGTGGCCGACGGTGACGAGCAGGTCGTCACCGGCCTCGGCGCGCAGGAACTCCAGATCGTCCGCGTCGCGCACCTTGTTGCCGACGACCTTCAGTGCGACGCCGAAGTCCCGTGCGTAGTCCTTGTACTGGCGGTAGACGGAGATCCCCTTGCGGGTCGGCTCGGCCACCAGGAACGTCATGTCGAAGCGGGTGAACATGCCGGAGGCGAACGAGTCCGAACCGGCTGTCATGTCGACGACGACGAATTCCTCGGGTCCGTCGACCAGATGGTTCAGGCAGAGTTCGACCGCGCCGACCTTGGAGTGGTAGCAGGCGACGCCGAGATCCGACTCGGTGAACGGCCCTGTCGCCATCAGCCTGATTTCGCCGTCGTCCAGTGCGACGTGACGGGCGCACGCGCCGTACACCGGATTGTCCTCGCGGATCCGGAGCAGCCGGGAGCCGGTGCCCGGCGGAGTCGTTTTGATCATCGTCTCGGCGGAGGCGATCCGGGGGTTGGAGCCGCGCAGGTACTCCTTGATCAGTGGAAGGTGCGCGCCCATCGCGGGCAGCGCGGCGGACTCCGCGTCGTCGAGACCGAGCGCGGCACCGAGGTGCTGGTTGATGTCGGCGTCCACAGCGAGGACGGGGGCCTCGTTGGCGGTCAGGTGGCGGATGAAGAGAGAGGACAGCGTGGTCTTGCCGCTGCCGCCCTTCCCTACGAAAGCGATCTTCATGTTCACAAAGGGTAGTGGGGTGAATGCGGTGCGTGGGTGCGGTGAGTGAAGAAGACCACTCCAAGGTGGGGCGGCTGCTATGGACGCGTAGCCTCGCTTCCTATGACTGCGTTCTCCCGGAAGGCGGCCGCCGGAGCCCCGGTGACTCCTCCAGATCACTCAGATCCTCTTGCCGCACTGGGCCAGCTGCCGGGTGTCGGCGCCGCTGTCGACTCCGTACGCAAAGCCGTCGACCGGGTCTACGGGCACCGTGTCATGCGACGTCGCAGCACCGAGGTCACGGGCGAGGCCGCGCTGCGTGCCTCGCGTGGGTCGGCTGCCCTGTCGGGCGCGGACTGGGCTCTGGAGGAGGTGCGCCGGCGAACCGACTTCGGCGGCGACCCGGAGGCCCTCACGGTCGGCGCCGCGCTGCGGCTGTCCGCGGAGGCGGGTCAACTGCTGTCCATCTGGCGGCAGTCGCCGCTGCGGGTGCTGGCCCGGCTGCATCTGGTGGCGGCAGCGGACTCCGGTGACGCGGTCGGCCGTCCGCGACTGGCGGGGGAGAAGGCCGACGAGCCGCTGATCGAGCTCCCGCTGCCGGGTGCCGACGAGGTGTCCGCCCGGCTTGAAGGCCTTTCGCAGCTGGTCATCGCGGGGAGCGCTGCTCCGGCGCTGGTGACGGCGGCAGTGGTGCACGGTGAACTGCTCGCGCTGCGCCCTTTCACTTCCTGCAACGGCCTCGTCGCGCGGGCCGCCGAGCGGGTCGTGCTGATCAACAGCGGTCTCGATCCCAAGTCCATCTGCCCTGCGGAGGTCGGCCACGCGGAGCTGGGCCGCGCGGCGTACGTGGCGGCGCTGGACGGTTACGTATCGGGAACCCCGGAGGGTATGGCGGCGTGGATCGTGCACTGCGGCCGTGCGGTCGAGCTGGGCGTCCGGGAGTCGACAGCCGTATGTGAGGCGCTTCAGCGCGGGGCGGCCTAGCAGGGTCTTCCGTCTGGATCACGCCGAGGCGGGTCGGAGCGGGCTGAGGCCTGGGTCGGCTGCTGGCGGTCCGGGCCCGTTCCACGAAAATGCGGCGGCACCGAAAGGTGCCGCCGCTGGCACGTCCACCGGGTTACCAAGCGTCCTCGAATATGTGCCCATCAGGCCGGGAGCTTCGCCCGTTGCCTGGTGCGGCTGGCCCGTAATCGACGGGTCGACGTCGCGTGGGTACTCAGTTTTCGTGCTCGGTCCGTGGGGCCTTCTGCGGTTTCAGGTCTTCCTCTCGGATGTCCTTGGTCTCGCGGGCCGTTGACTCCTTTGTACTCCTCTTCACGGGGCGAGGGGAACCCTCTGCTCCACTTCTTTACTTTTATCCTCAAACTCGGGCAAAGCGCCCACGTCGGACGCTGCTCCGGCCGCCCCTGTTCACGTACCAGACGAGGCCGGCCGTGGCTGCCGCGGCGCCGACCGCTGCTGCGGCGACCAGTGCGGGCCGCGGCGGCATCCGCAGGGCGGGCAGCCGCTGCTTCAGCCGCACCGGCCGGTTGAAGACGAGAATCGGCCACTCGCGGGCGCCTGCTTCGCGGCGCAGTGCCCGGTCCGGGTTGACCGCGTGGGGGTGGCCGACCGACTCCAGCATGGGCACGTCGGTCGCCGAGTCGCTGTACGCGTAACAGCGCGCCAGGTCGTACCCCTCGGAGGCGGCGAGCTCCTTCACGGCCTCGGCCTTGGTGGGGCCGTAGGCGTAGTACTCCACCTCGCCGGTGAAGCATCCGTCGGCACCCACCACCATGCGGGTGGCGACGACCCGGTCGGCGCCGAGAAGCTCGCCGATCGGCTCGACCACCTCGGCGCCGGAGGTGGAGACGATCACCACATCGCGCCCGGCGGTGTGGTGCTCCTCGATGAGAGAAGCGGCCTCGTCGTAAATGATCGGGTCGATCAGATCGTGCAGGGTCTCGGCGACGATCTGCTTGACCTGCCGGACGTTCCAGCCCTTGCAGAGGGCGGAGAGATACTCGCGCATCCGCTCCATCTGGTCGTGATCCGCGCCACCTGCCAGGAATACGAACTGAGCGTACGCCGTACGCAGTACAGCCCTGCGGTTGATCAGGCCGCCTTGATAGAAGGACTTGCTGAAGGTCAGTGTCGACGACTTGGCGATGACTGTCTTGTCGAGGTCAAAGAAGGCGGCGGTACGCGGCGACGAGTGGTTTTCCACAACTCTGAGCATAGGTGCCCGCCATTCGGCTTACGCGGCGGCGCGTGGGTTTGCCTGAGAAGGCTCTCGGGTACACCATGGAAGTCACGGATCGTTCGCGACCGTGTTATCCCCGTCCGGCTCCTCCCCCCCCGAGTCGGACGTGGGGACGACCCCAGCTCTCCCCCCCGGCTGGGGTCGTCGCATGTCCGGACACGTTTTCGGGCGTGCTCCCGTGTCAGCAGCGGCTCTGCGGTCATCTGCGGCACTCTCCTCCGGTCGGCTGCGGTGGTCCTCAACACTGGATACGCGTGACGCTCTGTAGTCGTTGCACTCCTCTCCGGAAGTCACCGAAAAGAGTGGGGGACATATTCACAACCGGTGAGTTGTCCACAGTTTTCAAGCAAGATCCACTTAATTTCCCGGATCCCCGCACGGTGATTCCCATCGCGAAGTCAGCGGCCGTTCGCTGCGACTTCGAGGCATGAAGGAATCACTGTCAGAGGAGGCGGGATCGTGGCTGGATCCATCACACCTGATCGGCTGCCGGCGGCCGGGAAGCGGCGGGGCGGGCCGCTCATCGTCACCGAGGACGCGGTGCTCCTCGACGACCTGCTGCGGCTGTGCGCCGCGGCCGGCGCCGAGCCGGAGGTCCATCACGGGGTGCCCGAGCACAAGGGCGGCTGGGAGAGCGCGCCGCTGATCCTCGTCGGGGACGACGCGGCGGCCCGGGTGCGCGGAGGCACCCGCAGACCAGGGGTGTACCTCGTGGGAAAGGACCAGGACGACCCGGATGTCTGGCAGCGGGCCGTCGAGATCGGAGCGGAGTATGTGCTGCGGCTGCCGGACGCCGAGAGCTGGCTCGTCGAGCGGATCGCGGACGTGGCCGAAGGGGCGGGGGACCAGGCCCTCACCGTCGGAGTGATCGGCGGCCGGGGCGGGGCCGGGGCATCCACGCTGGCGTGTGCGCTGGCGGTCACCGCGGCCCGGAGCGGACAGCGCACCGTGCTCATCGACGGGGACCCGCTGGGCGGCGGGCTCGATGTGCTGCTCGGGGGCGAACACGCGCAGGGCAGGCGGTGGCCGGATTTCGCCCGTTCCAAGGGGCGGTTGGCCGGGAGCGCGCTGGAGGAATCCCTGCCGGAACTGCACGGGCTCCGCGTCCTCAGCTGGGACCGGACGGACTCCGTCGTGATCGCACCAGAGGCGATGCGTGCCGTTCTGGCAGCCGCACGCAGGGGCGGCGGAGTGGTCGTCGTGGATCTGCCCCGGCGGGTCGACGAGGGCGTCGCGGAGGCGCTCGCCCAGCTCGATCTCGGTCTCCTGGTGGTGCCGGGGGAGCTTCGGGCGGTCGCTGCCGCAGCCAGGGTGGCCTCGATGGCCGGCATGGTCCTCCAGGACCTGCGGGCGGTGGTTCGCGGGCCCTATGCGCCAGGTCTGGACGAGGAGTGGGTGGCGCGGGCCCTGGAGCTGCCCCTCGCGGGTGAACTGCCCACCGAGGAGGGGCTGCTCGCAGCAGAGAGCGGCGGCGCTCCGCCGGGCGGTCGGGCCCGGGGGCCACTGGCCAGGTTCTGTACGGCGTTCTGGGACCAGGCGCTGTCGGGGCGAGGTGTCTCATGATCACGACACCCGCGTCCGTCGGGGCATCGTCTCCCGCCGGTACGCCGCCGCTGCTCGACGCCGTACGCCAGCGGCTCGCGGAGAGCGGGGCCGAGCCCACCCCGGCACGGGTGGCAGCTGCGCTGCGCGCCCAGGGGCGGCTGCTGGGGGACGCCGAGGTGCTGGGGCACGCCGAGGAACTGCGGTCCGAACTGGTGGGCTCGGGAAGGCTGGAGGCGCTGCTCGCCGATCCCGCGGTGACCGATGTGCTGGTCGCCGCGCCCGACCGGGTCTGGGTGGACCGTGGTGCCGGACTCGAACTGACCGATGTGGCCTTCCCGGACGCGGCTTCGGTGCGCCGCCTGGCGCAGCGGCTCGCCGCCGTGGCCGGGCGGCGGCTCGACGATGCCAGGCCCTGGGTGGACGCACGCCTGCCGGACGGGACGCGGATGCATGCGGTGCTCGAACCAGTGGCCGTCGGGTCGACGTGCCTCTCGCTGCGGGTGGTGCGGCCGAAGGCCTTCTCACTGGAGGAGCTGGTGGCGGCGGGCACGGTCCCGCCGGGCGGCGGCCAGGTGCTGCGGGCGTTGATCGACGCCCGGCTGTCCTTCCTGGTCAGCGGTGGCACCGGCTCGGGCAAGACCACGCTCCTGTCGTCGCTGCTGGGCCTGGTGGGGACCGCCGAGCGGATTGTGCTGGCAGAGGACTCCTCGGAACTGCGCCCCGAGCACCCGCACGTGGTCCGGCTGGAGTCGCGGCCACCGAACCAGGAGGGCGCGGGCCGGGTGACTCTGCGGGATCTGGTGCGTCAGGCCCTGCGGATGCGGCCCGACCGGCTGGTGGTGGGTGAGGTGCGCGGGGCCGAGGTCACCGAGCTGCTGGCTGCGCTGAACACCGGACACGAAGGAGGGTGCGGGACTGTGCACGCGAATGCCGCATCGGATGTTCCGGCCCGCCTTGAGGCACTCGGGACGGCCGCAGGGCTCGACCGGGCAGCCCTGCACAGTCAGTTGGCGGCGGCGCTCGCGGTGGTGGTGCATCTCGTACGGGATCGGAGCGGACGGCGAAGGGTCGCCGAGGTGCATGTGCTGGAGCGGGATGCGACGGGGTTGGTGATGACCGTGCCCGCCCTGCGCTGGGGCACGGAGGGCTTCACCGAGGGACGCGGATGGCCCAGGCTGCGGACCATGATCGGGGGCGCGCTGTGACGGCCCTGGTCTTTCTGACCGTGCTCTGCGCGGGTACGGCTCTGTGGATGCTGGGCGCGTGGGAGCGGGGACTGCGCAGGGGACGGCTGCTGTTCGCGGGCGGCCCAGTGCGCCACACGCGCGGGGTATCGGGGAAGGGCGTCGCGCCGTGGGGCGATTCGCTCCGCGGCCGGGTGAGTGACCGTCTGCGGCCGGAGTGGCTCTGTCCGGTGGTGGCCGGAGCCGTGGCGGTACTGGGCGGATCGGTGCTGCCGCTCCTGGTGGGAGTGCTGGCCGTGCCATTCCTCGGCCGACGGCTGCGAGCCGCGGCTGCGGCACGGGACCGGCTGGCGCGGGCCGACGCGGTGATCGCACTGTGCGGGGCGGTGGCTGCCGAACTGCGGGCCGGGAAACAGCCAGGAGAGGCGCTGCTGGCTGCCGGACGGGGTTCAGGGGCCCTGGGTGCGGCCGGAGCCGCGGTACTGGCGGCGGCGCAGTTCGGCGGGGACGTGCCCGAGGCGCTGCGGCGTGCGGCGCGGGAGCCAGGAGCGGGTGGCCTGCGCGGTGCGGCCGCTTGCTGGCGGGTGTCGGTGGACGGGGGCGCCGGACTCGCGGCCGGCCTCGAAGGGCTGGAGGGCGCGCTGCGCGCCGAGCGTGACCAACGAGCCGGCCTCCGGGCAGAACTGGCCGGTGCGCGGTCCACGGTGCTGGTCCTCGCGTTGCTTCCGGTCGGTGGTCTGCTGTTGGGCACTGCCCTTGGGGCCGATCCGCTGTGGACCTTGCTGCACACTCCGGCGGGGCTGTGCTGCCTGCTCGCGGGCGGGGTGCTGGAGAGCGCGGGGTTCTTCTGGGCAGCGCGGATCGTACGGGCCGGGGAGGACGTATGACCGGGGCCGCTGGGGGCGGCGTCATGACGGGTGAGGTTGTCCACAGGCTGGGGGCAGTGCTGTGCGCCGTGGCGGCTGCAGCCCGCCTGGGCCTTGCCTGGGCCGGGCGGCGGCACGACCGGTTGTCACGCAAGCGGGCCGCCGCACTGCTGGCCGTGGCACCGGGCAGGGCGGCATGGCGCCCCGAGTACCGAGCGTGGGCCGCCCGGTGGGGCGCTCCGCTGGCCGCAGTGGCCACCGGTTGCGTCCTGATGGGTGGATGGGCCGGATGCGCGCTCGGCCTCGCAGCCGGGTACGGAGTGCGGCGCTACCAGCGCCGGCGTTCGTCGTCCGGAGCCGACGAGGCCCTTGCGAAGGCCGCCGCACATGAACTGCCGCTTGCTGCCGAGCTCCTGGCGGCGTGCATCGCCGCCGGGGCCGGCCCTCGTGAGGCGGCCGAGGCAGTCGGGGAATCGCTGGGCGGACCGGTCGGTGACGCCCTGGCCCGGGCTGCGGCGGAGTTGCGCCTCGGCAGTGAACCCGCCGAGGCCTGGGGGCGGTTCGGTTCGATACCGGGGGCGACTTCCCTGGCCCGCTGCCTGGAGCGGGCCGCGTCGACGGGGGCCCCGGCCGCCGATCCGGTTGCCCGGCTTGCGGCAGGCCTCAGAGCGGGCCGGGCCAGAGCCGCCAAGGACAGGGCAGGCCGGGCGGGCGTTCTGATCACCGGGCCGGTTGGTCTCTGCTTCCTGCCCGCGTTCCTGGCAGTCGGGGTGGTGCCTGTGGTGATCGGCCTGGCGGGCCACCTCCTGAAGGCGAGCTGACGAACTCGGCTGAAAGCGGAGGAAATTGCTGGAACAACTCGACTAACTCGACAAATTCGTCCAACTCTCCCAACTCTCCCTCGATCGAACGGGATGACTGGAGTGAAGTGATCGGCTGAATCGGATCAATGGGCTGAATCACTCCTGAGTGGTGCGAAGCGCGAAAGAGGACTGCGAGCCGGGTGAGTGACCGTCCCGGCCGCGCGAACAGCACAGGAAAGAACGGGGCTTGACATGGTGAACGAACGGAATCTGTCGAACGGTTCGGGCGGGCCGAACGGGTCGGGTCGGCCGGTGGAGCCCGGAGTGCCGGGTGAGTCGGGTGGCTCAGGAGCATGGAGGTGGATGCGGGATCGGTGGCATCTGCTGAGGTTCGGGGCCGGCAGGGGCGACGCGGGGATGTCCACGTCCGAGTACGCAATGGGCACCATCGCGGCCTGCGCATTCGCGGCCGTGCTCTACAAGGTGGTTACCAGCGGGCCTGTGGCTGCGGCGCTGCAATCCGTGGTCGAGAAGGCGCTCCATGCGAAGTTCTGACACTTCGGACACTGGTGAGAGGCCAGTCAGTAGGGGGCCGGTCTTGAGCAGGACGGCCGGTAGGGGGCCGGCCGACCGGGGGTCCGTATCGGCTGAGGCTGCGGTGGTGATTCCGGCGCTGGTGCTGTTCACGATGGCGTTGGTCTGGGCTCTGACCGCAGCAGCTGCCCAGATCCAGTGCGTCGATGCGGCGCGGATCGGTGCGCGGGCGGCTGCCAGGTCGGAGCCAGGGGCGGCTGCGCTCGCCGCCGCCCGTTCGGCAGCCCCGCGCGGCGCACGCGTCACGGTGGGCCGCGTGGGGGAGCTGTGGCGGGTTCGGGTGGAGGCGCCAACGCCGGGACCTGGCCCCCTCACACTGACACTCAAGGCGGAAGCGGCGGCGCTGGACGAGGGCGAGGTGAGTGGGCCCAGCGGCCCCAGCGGCCCTAGCGACGCTGACAGTCCTAACAGCCCCAGCCCTAACAGCCCTAACAGCCCCAACAGCCCCGGCAATCCCGGGACGGCGAACGGCGAAACGCGGGCTCGGCCCGACGGCTGGGTGGTGCGGACATGAGGAGGATCGGGGGACATCTGAACGACCGCGGCTCGGCGACGGTGTGGGTGGCCATGGCGATGACCTCCCTCTGCGTGGTCTTCGCGGCTCTGCTCGCGATGGGCCAGAGCGTGGCGGCCCGTCACCGTGCCGGTGGTGCGGCGGATCTGGCAGCCCTGGCAGCCGCGGACCGGGCGCTCCAGGGGCAGGGAACGGCGTGCGCTGCGGCGGGGAGGGTGGCCGTGGCGCAGGGCGCCAGGGTGGTGCGGTGCGCGGTGAGGGGTGAGATCGCCGATGTGACGGCCGAGGCGCGGTTCGGGCCGTACACGCCGAAGGTCAGGGCGCGGGCCGGTCCACCGGATGGGGCGGGTCAGGCCGAAGCCCTTCCAAGCCCGGCGCCGTCACCTGCACCTCCGCTGCCCCTATCTCCACGTCCACCTCCGCTTCCGACTCCGCCTGCGTCGCCTACGCCTCCGCCGCGGGGCGGTCTCCTGCCTCTGCCGTCTCCGGACGACTCCCCCGCTCGGGCGAATCGCTGGCAGGAGCTTCCCTGAGAAGTTCTGCGAGGAGGCGTACGGCGCCTCGCTTGTGGAGCGGGTCGTTGCCGTTGCCGCATTTCGGGGACTGGATGCAGGAAGGGCAGCCCGCTTCGCACTCGCAGGAGGCGATGGCTTCCCGGGTCGCGGTGAGCCATTCGCGGGCCGTGTGGAAGGCCCGTTCTGCGAAGCCGGCCCCGCCGGGGTGGCCGTCGTACACGAAGACCGTCGGCAACAGGGTGTCCGGATGCAATGGGATGGAGACGCCGCCGATGTCCCAGCGGTCGCAGGTGGCGAAGAGCGGCAGCATGCCGATGGAGGCGTGTTCGGCGGCGTGCAGGGCGCCCGCCAGCTGTTCCGGATTGATCCGGGCGGCATCGAGCTGGTCCTCGGTGACCGTCCACCACACGGCTCGGGTGCGCAGAGTGCGGGGCGGCAGGTCGAGTTTGGTCTCGCCGAGTACCTCCCCCGTGATGAGCCTGCGCCGGAGGAAGGAGACGACCTGGTTGGTGACCTCGACGGACCCGTAGCAGAGCCGCCCGGTGCCCCAGGGGATTTCGGTGTCGGTCTCCAGGACGGCGATGGCGGTGGTGTCCCGGGCGGTGGTCGAGTACGGCGGGCCGGCCTCCTCGACCAGGGCGGCGGAATCCTCCAGATCCAAGTGCTTCACCACGTATGTGCGTCCCTGGTGGAGGTGGACGGCGCCGTCGTGGACGGTGGTGTGGGAGGAGGCTTCGTCGACCGTGCCGAGCAGCCGCCCTGTGCCCGCTTCGACGATCTGGACGGGTCGTCCGCCCTCGCCCCGGATGTCGGTGAGGTCGGCTGCCCGCTCCCGCCGGGTCCAGTACCAGGACTTTCCCCGCCGGCGCAGCAGTTTCGCGGTCTCCAGCTGTGGCATCAGCCCGGCGGTCGCCGGACCGAAGAGTTCAAGATCGGACGCGGTCAGCGGTAGTTCCGCTGCGGCCGCGCACAGATGGGGGGCGAGGACGTACGGATTGTCCGGGTCCAGGACGGTGGACTCCACCGGCTGCTGGAAGAGGGCCTCGGGGTGATGGACGAGGTAGGTGTCCAGCGGATCGTCACGGGCCACCAGGACGGCGAGGGCGCCGCCGCCGGCCCGGCCGGCACGGCCCGCCTGCTGCCACAGGGACGCCCGGGTGCCGGGATAGCCGGCGATGACAACGGCGTCCAGCCCCGAGACGTCGATGCCGAGTTCCAGGGCGGTGGTGGCAGCGAGGCCGAGCAGTTCGCCGGAGTGCAGGGCGGCTTCGATGGCGCGTCGCTCCTCGGGGAGATAGCCGCCCCGGTAGGCGGCGACCCGGGAGACCAGCGAGCGGTCGACCTCGGCGAGACGTTCCTGGGCGATGACGGAGATGAGCTCCGCGCCACGCCGGGACCGTACGAAGGCGACCGAGCGGACACCCTGCACGGTCAGATCAGTGAGGAGGTCGGCGGTCTCGGCAGTGGCGGTACGGCGTACAGGAGCGCCCTGCTCGCCGTGGAGTTCGGTGAGCGGTGGCTCCCACAGGGCGAAGACCAGTTCGCCGCGGGGAGAGGCGTCGTCAGCCACCTCATGCACGGGGAGGCCGGTGAGGCGGCCTGCGGTCACGGCGGGCTCCGCCGCAGTGGCGGACGCGAGCAGGAAGACGGGGTCGGAGCCGTAACGGGCGCAGAGGCGGCGCAGTCTGCGCACCACCTGGGCCACATGCGAGCCGAAGACGCCCCGGTAGGTGTGGCACTCGTCGATGACCACGTACCGCAGAGCGCGCAGGAAGGAGGCCCAGCGCGGGTGGGAGGGCAGGATCCCGCGATGCAGCATGTCCGGGTTGGTGAGGACGTAGTTGGCGAACTGACGTACCCATTCACGCTCTTCGACGGGTGTGTCCCCGTCGTACACGGCCGGTCTGATGCCGTGGCCCAGCGGTGCGGCGAGCTCCCGGAAGGAGCGCCGCTGGTCGGCGGCCAGGGCCTTGGTGGGAGCGAGGTAGAGGGCCGTGGCGCCCCGTCCGTTGGGCGCCTCCGACCCGTCGAGGAGAGCCGAGAGCACCGGTGCGAGGTAGGCGAGCGACTTGCCCGAAGCGGTGCCCGTGGCGATGATCACAGACTCGCCGTCGAGCGCGTGCTCGGCAGCTGTGGCCTGATGGGCCCATGGATGTTCGATGCCACGTGCCCGAATGGCGGCAATCACTTCAGGCCGGATGCGATCGGGCCAGACGGCATGACGCCCCGCACGCGGGGGCAGGTGCTCCGTATGAGTGATGCGCGAAGCCCGGCTCTGCCCCGCGGAGAGACGCTCGAGTATCTGCCGTGGACCGGGTCGTGCACCCGTGTCCGCAGTGGGTCGCCCGGTGCGGTGATTCTTGGCCATCGGTACCGAGTGTGTCACTGGCATGACGGACAATGGGCTCAAGGCGTCGTGCACGCCTGCTGGTAAGTGATTGAATGCCATCGCGGCTGGCGATCCGTTCCCTGGCTCCGCCGGGGAGACCACGTGGGCGGCCGCTCGATAGCAAGGTGCTGGAGGATCCGTGGACCTGTCCCTGTCGACTCGCAATGTGTCCGGGCCTGGTGGCGACCGTACGGTCGTCGAGGTCGGTGGCGAGATTGATGTATATACCGCGCCCAAGCTGCGCGAGCAGTTGGTCGAGTTGGTGAACGACGGCAGTTACCACCTGGTCGTCGACATGGAGGGCGTGGACTTCCTCGACTCCACCGGACTCGGCGTGCTCGTAGGCGGCCTGAAGCGCGTGCGTGCCCATGAGGGCTCGCTGCGCCTGGTCTGCAACCAGGAGCGCATTCTCAAGATCTTCCGAATCACCGGTCTGACCAAGGTGTTCCCGATCCACACCACGGTCGATGAAGCCGTCGCGGCAACCGACTGACGGCTCCGGAGGAAGAACGCAGGGGTACCGGGCTTCCAGCCCGGTCCCCCCGAGAAGCACGCCCGTACGTCTGAGGGGGATCGCATGGCCACCGTTGAACTCCGTTTCAGCGCCCAGCCCGAACATGTGAGGACGGCTCGCCTGGTGGCGGCCGCCGTGGCACGCCGGGCCGGGGTCGATGAGGCTGTGCTGGACGAAGTGAGACTCGCGGTCGGCGAGGCGTGTTCCCGTGCGGTGGGTCTCCACCGCGGCAATGGCATCGCGGCCCCCGTCCGCGTCGTACTGATCGAGGAGGAGAAGTCCTTCTCCATCGAGGTCGGGGACGAGGTGCCGAGTGCGGGTGGTGCGGCCTCCGCGGATTCCGGGGCGCCCGACGCTCCGGCCGTGGGGGGCGCCGATCCGTCCCTCGACGCGTCCGCGGACGGCGAGGACGAAATGGGCCTCGCGGTCATCAGCGGTCTCGTCGACGATGTGGAGGTCACCTCCGGCGAGTACGGGGGAGTCATCCGCATGACGTGGCCGACGGCATCGGCAACGGCCCTGCCCTGACGCAGGTCCCGCCCCCCCCCAGATTCCGACCCTGACCCAGATTCCGACCCTGACGGGATCCCACCCTGACCGGGGACCCGACCCTGACCGGGATCCTGCCCTGGCAGAGATCCGCCGGACCGGGATCCTGCTGCGACCGGGGTCCTGACTGCTGACTTCTCCGTTCGGATCTCTGCTTCTCCGTTCGGATCTCTGATCCCTTTATCGGCCCTGCTGAGCAGGGCCTTTTTGTTTTCCTTGATCCTTGTCTTGATCTTTGAGTCATAATGCGTTCCGCGGCATGCATCCCATTGAATGCCTCTGCCCCATTACTTTTCCTTTGCATCCCCGGACAGGTTTATTCAGGCAAGGTTCAATTCCGTTTACCACGCACTGTTTTGATCAGGGTCCGCTCCCTACAATCCGTCACATCTTGAGCTCTGAGCGTCAAGGAGGACGAATGGCGGGGCTCCTTAACCCACAGCAGTCCGAACACTCCACAACCCTCGCAGCCGCGGCCCTCACCGACGGCAACCGGATCATCGTGATCGTCATCGCCGTAGTGGCGCTGGCGGCCCTGCTCGTCGCCCAGCTGCTGGTACGTCAGGTGCTGGCCGCCGGCGAGGGCACCGATTCCATGAAGCAAATCGCGGCAGCCGTGCAGGAAGGTGCGAATGCCTATCTGGGCAGGCAGTTGCGCACACTCGGCATCTTCGCCGTCGTCGTGTTCTTCCTGCTCTTCCTGCTGCCGGCCGACGACTGGTCCCAGCGTGCGGGGCGTTCCGCCTTCTTCCTGGTCGGCGCGCTTTTCTCGGCGGTCACCGGATACATCGGCATGAGGCTGGCCGTAAGAGCGAATGTGCGCGTGGCGGCAGCCGCCCGGGAAGCAACTCCAGGGGAGGGTGAGCCGGAAAAGGATCTCACCGCTGTCTCGCACAAAGCAATGAAGATCGCATTCCGTACGGGCGGTGTGGTCGGCATGTTCACGGTGGGCCTCGGCCTGCTCGGTGCCTCCTGCGTCGTCCTCGTCTACGCGGCCAACGCGCCCAAGGTGCTGGAGGGCTTCGGACTGGGCGCCGCGCTGATCGCCATGTTCATGAGGGTCGGTGGCGGCATCTTCACCAAGGCCGCCGACGTCGGCGCCGACCTGGTCGGCAAGGTGGAGCAGGGCATTCCGGAGGACGACCCGCGCAACGCGGCGACCATCGCGGACAACGTGGGTGACAACGTCGGCGACTGTGCGGGCATGGCCGCCGACCTCTTCGAGTCCTATGCCGTCACGCTCGTCGCGGCCCTCATCCTCGGCAAGGCCGCCTTCGGGAATTTCGGGCTCGCCTTCCCCTTGATCGTCCCGGCGATCGGCGTGGTCACCGCGATGATCGGCATCTTCGCGGTCGCCCCGCGGCGCTCCGACCGCAGCGGGATGTCCGCCATCAACCGCGGATTCTTCATCTCCGCGGTGATCTCCCTGGTCCTGGTGGCCGTGGCGGTCTACAGCTATCTGCCCGGGTCGTACGGCGACCTGGACGGCGTCACCGATGCGACCATCCGGGCGCACAGCGGCGACCCGAGGACACTCGCCCTGGTGGCGGTTGCCATCGGTATCGTCCTGGCCGCCCTTATCCAGCAGCTGACCGGGTATTTCACCGAGACCAGCCGCCGTCCGGTCCGGGACATCGGCAAGTCCTCGCTCACCGGCGCCGCCACGGTGGTGCTCGCGGGTGTCGCCATCGGGCTCGAATCCGCCGTCTACACCGCGCTGCTCATCGGGCTCGGTGTGTACGGCGCGTTCCTGCTCGGCGGTACGTCGATCATGCTCGCCCTCTTCGCGGTGGCCCTGGCCGGCACCGGGCTGCTCACCACCGTCGGTGTCATCGTCGCCATGGACACCTTCGGCCCGGTCTCGGACAACGCGCAGGGCATCGCGGAGATGTCCGGTGATGTCGAGGGCGCGGGCGCCCAGGTCCTCACCGACCTGGACGCGGTCGGCAACACGACCAAGGCCATCACCAAGGGCATCGCCATCGCGACAGCGGTGCTCGCGGCCTCGGCGCTCTTCGGCTCGTACCGTGACGCGCTTGCCACCGCCGTCGACGACGTACACGCCAAAGCGGGCGAACTCGGCCTGAGCATGGACATCTCCCAGCCCAACAATCTGGTGGGCCTGATGTTCGGCGCCGCGGTCGTCTTCCTCTTCTCCGGACTGGCCGTCAACGCGGTCTCGCGGTCGGCCGGATCCGTGGTCTACGAGGTCAGGCGGCAGTTCCGCGAGCATCCGGGGATCATGGACTACACCGAGAAACCCGAGTACGGCCGGGTGGTCGACATCTGCACCAAGGACGCCCTGCGCGAGCTGACCACGCCGGGTCTGCTCGCGGTGATGGCACCCATCGCGGTGGGTTTCACCCTCGGTGTGGGGGCGCTCGGCTCGTTCCTGGCGGGTGCGATCGGAGCGGGCACCCTGATGGCTGTGTTCCTCGCCAACTCCGGTGGCGCGTGGGACAACGCGAAGAAGCTCGTCGAGGACGGCCACCACGGCGGCAAGGGCAGCGACGCCCATGCGGCGACCGTCATCGGCGATACGGTCGGCGACCCGTTCAAGGACACGGCGGGCCCGGCGATCAACCCACTGCTCAAGGTGATGAACCTGGTGGCGCTGCTGATCGCACCCGCGGTGGTGAAGTTCAGCTACGGCGACAACGCCAGTGCTCCGGTGCGTGCGGTAGTGGCGACGGTCGCCATCCTGGTCATCGTCGGCGCGGTGTATGTGTCGAAGCGGCGAGGCATCTCCGTGGGCGGCGAGGACGGGGCGGAAGAGGCCGGCGAGCTGACGGGCCCGGCGGTGGTCGCCCAGGACGGGCCATAGGACAGGCCGGCGGACGGCGACAGAGCCGGCCGCGCGCAGCACTGGCCGCCATAGCACTGGCGACAGGCCGCACAGGGCAGGCCATGAGGCGGGCGGTCAGTTCGGTAATGCCCCATCAGGCGGGGGGTGGACAGGTCGCGCTGACGGCCCGTCCGCCCCCTGTCGTATGCCGTCGCACGGCTCCGCGCCCGTGAGCCTTGTCTCTCCCATCCGTCTTGGTGCAAATGGCTTCAATACGGTAAAAAACGGGCTTACGACACGCGAATGTCGCCCACTTGGCGTGTATGTTCCGGGGCCGAGAGCCTTGGAAGGGACCAATCCGGTGAACAAGAAGCTTGCTGCCGCACTGTCCGGCGGTGCGGTACTGGTACTGGCGTTGTCGGGCTGCAGCGACAACAGCAGCAACAAGACGGACGACTGGGCCAAGTCGCTCTGCGGCGACATCGGGCCTCAGCTGACGAAGATCAACAAGGCCAACCAGCAGATCACCGCCGTAGCGGCGGACGGCAAGCCCGCAGACATCCAGAAGGCCGACTCGGCCGCGTTCCAGGATCTGTCCTCGGCTGACGCGGCCATCGCCGCCGATCTCAAGAAGGCCGGACCGCCGCCCGTCGACAACGGGAAGCAGATCCAGCAGGACGCCATCACCGAGCTGAACACCAACTCGAAGGCGTACGCCGACTTGAAGAAGCAGGTCGACGCGTTGGACGTGAAGGACCAGCAGAAGTTCTCCGACGGTCTCAAGAGCGTCGGCGAGAACATGAAGAAGATCAACGAGACCGCCTACAAGAAGCTCTTCTCCGGCGACACGGGCAAGGCGCTGCTCAACCAGGACGCGTGCAAGGTCGCGACGTCCTCGCCGTCCCCCACCGTCGCGCCCTCCAAGGCGTAGTACAGCGGGGACTGACGGACCGGCCGGCGACCGTCGATGACCGGCGCCCCGACAGCGGTCGGGGCGCCGGTCATCGACGGTTTTCCGCTGTCTGCGTGTCCGGTGTCCGGGGGGCTGCGTGTCCCCGCCGTCCGCGTGTCCGGGTGTTCGCGGGCGCTCGGTGCGGGCGTTGTCAGTGGGAGCAGCCACAATGGGCGGGTGAGTACGACCAGTCTTCCCGCGCCCGACCACTCGCCCCTGATCCGCGAGGCTCTGCTTGCCGCCGCCTTCACCGCGGACGGCCTGCTCGACCTGCTCGGCGCACCCGCGTACGCCGCGCTGGCCCGCAGCGAGACGGTTCCCGCCCTGCGTGCCACGCGCGGTGGGGCACCGCTGGAGACGCTGGTGCGGCTCTTCCTGCTCCAGCAGTCCGTTCCCGCCGGGCAGGCGGCGGCCGCGCTGCCGTTGGAGGAATGCGTGGCCGACGGCTGGGTGGCGCGTACGGACGGTGGAGTACGGGCGACGGTGGATGTCCGGCCGTACGGAGGCCCGGAGGGGCAGGACTGGTTCATCGTCTCGGATCCGGGGTGCGGGGTCGGCGGCGCCGGAGGCATCGGCAGCCATGACGAAGGCGTGGTGCTGGGGGTCGGAGGGGCGTCCACCACGCTCGCCGGGATCACCGTTCGTACGCCAGTCGGACGAGCGCTCGACCTCGGTACGGGATCCGGTATCCAGGCGCTGCACGCCGCGCAGCACGCCACGGGTGTGACGGCCACCGACCTCAACCCGCGGGCACTCGCCTTCACCCGTCTCACCCTCGCGCTCTCCGGGGCCCCCGCGGCGGATCTCCGTGAGGGCTCGCTCTTCGCGCCGGTGGCGGGTGAGACGTACGACCTGATCGTCTCCAACCCGCCCTTCGTCATCTCGCCCGGAGCCAGGCTGACCTACCGGGACGGCGGGATGGGCGGGGACGACCTCTGCCGCTCGCTCGTCTCGGAGGCGGGCGCCCATCTGAACGCCGGGGGATACGCGCAGTTCCTGGCCAACTGGCAGCACGTGGAGGGCGAGGAGTGGCAGGACCGGCTGCGCTCCTGGGTGCCGCGCGGCTGCGACGCGTGGATCGTGCAGCGCGAGGTGCAGGACATCACGCAGTACGCGGAGCTGTGGCTGCGGGACAGCGGCGACCACCGTACGGACCCGGACGTCTATGCCGAGCGGTACGAGGCGTGGCTCGACGAGTTCGACGCCCGTAGGACCAAGGCTGTCGGCTTCGGCTGGATCACGCTGTACAAGTCGGGATCCGACCGTCCGTCGATCCTCGTGGAGGAGTGGCCGCACCCGGTCGAGCAGCCGCTCGGCGAGACCGTGCGGGCGCACTTCGAGCGCCGGGACTATCTGCGCGACCACGACGACGCCGCCCTGCTGGCCGGCCACTTCAGGCTCGCGCCCGAGGTCGTGCAGGAGCAGGTGGGTATGCCGGGCGCCGAGGATCCCGAGCATGTGATCCTCCGGCAGAACCGCGGTATGCGCAGGGCCACCAAGGTCGACACGGTGGGTGCCGGCTTCGCGGGAGTGTGCGACGGGACGCTCTCCGCCGGGCAGATCCTGGATGCCATCGCCCAACTGCTCGGCGAGGACCCGGTGGTGCTCAGGGACCGCACCCCGCAGTCCATCAGGACGCTGGTCGAGGAGGGCTTCCTCGATCCGGTGGGCCCGCCCGCGTCGGTCTGACGCCCGCCCGCGTCGGTCTGACCCCCGCCGGAGCGCACTGACCCGCAGCGTTCGGGCCGGCCTCCGCAGGCGTCCCGCGCCCGTCTCCCCGGGCGTTCCGCACCCACCGTTCACCCGTCGTTCGTGCCGGTGTCGTCCCGGGGTGCCAGCCTCACCGTCCTGGAACTCGGGGGACGGGATGGTACGGACATGGAGAGCGCGCCCGCGGTCTTCGCCGGAACGACATTCGCACTGTTCGGGGGCGCGCTGCTGCTGTGGACCGGGACGCGGACCCGCCGTCGTGCTCCGGTGGCCGCGGGGGTGAATCCCGCCCGCGCCCGCACCCTGGCGGTGGCGTTCGGCGTGGTGTCCCTCGCCCTGGGAGTGTGGTGCTTCACCCGCCTCTGATGCGGCTCGGGGCACACCCCGGGGCACGCCTCGGAGCACGCCTGGGTCACGCGTCGGGGGCTGCGGCCGAAACGGCCCCGCCCTCGTCGCCTCCGGCACGGCTCCGCATCGCCTCCTGCATCACCTCCCGTACGGGCTCCGGCGCCACCTCCGGTACTGGATCCGGAATCGGCCGTACCGGCGCATGGACGCACTTATCGCCCTACCCGCCGAGCCGCCGGAAGAACTCCACAACGGAGTCCTGAAGGGGGTCCTGGAGGGGTGTGAGGCAAGCCCCGGGGAGGGCACTGAGCCGATCCGGGCGGCAGAAATGCCGGTAGTCGGGTTACCGTTCCAGTGGCCGTTGCGGGCTTTTGCCGTTTGACACGGGGACGGGATGTACCGTCACACTCCGCAGCGAGCATGACCACCGAGTGCCGACCGGAGAGAAGAGCCACGTTGTCCCCGACCAGCGAGACCGCACACGGCGGCCGCCGACTCGTCATTGTCGAGTCGCCCGCCAAGGCGAAGACGATCAAGGGCTACCTCGGCCCGGGTTATGTCGTCGAGGCGAGCGTCGGGCACATCCGCGACCTGCCGAACGGTGCCGCTGAGGTACCGGACAAGTACACCGGCGAGGTGCGCCGCCTCGGAGTGGATGTCGACAACGACTTCCAGCCCATCTATGTCGTCAACGCCGACAAGAAGGCGCAGGTCAGGAAGCTCAAGGATCTCCTCGCGGAGTCCGATGAACTCTTCCTCGCCACCGATGAGGACCGCGAGGGCGAAGCCATCGCGTGGCACCTCCAGGAGGTCCTGAAGCCCAAGGTCCCGGTCCACCGGATGGTCTTCCACGAGATCACCAAGGAAGCGATCAGGGCCGCCGTCGCCAACCCGCGCGAGCTCAACAAGCGCATGGTCGACGCCCAGGAAACCCGCCGGATCCTCGACCGTCTCTACGGCTACGAGGTCTCCCCGGTCCTGTGGAAGAAGGTCATGCCGCGCCTCTCGGCCGGCCGCGTGCAGTCCGTCGCCACCCGCCTCGTGGTCGAGCGGGAACGCGAGCGCATCGCTTTCCGTTCTGCTGAGTACTGGGACCTGACCGGTACGTTCTCCACCGGCCGCCAGGGCGACGCCTCCGACCCGTCGACCCTCGTCGCCCGGCTGAATTCGGTGGACGGCCGCCGGGTCGCCCAGGGCCGTGACTTCAACTCCACGGGGCAGCTCAAGAGCGACGTCCTGCACCTGGACGAAGCCAATGCCCGCGCGCTCGCCGCCGCCCTGACCGACTCCGCTTTCGCGGTGCGCTCGGTCGAGTCCAAGCCGTACCGCCGCTCGCCGTACGCCCCGTTCCGTACGACGACCCTCCAGCAGGAGGCCAGCCGCAAGCTGGGCTTCGGCGCGAAGTCGACCATGCAGGTGGCCCAGAAGCTGTATGAGAACGGCTTCATCACCTATATGCGTACGGACTCCACGACCCTCTCGGACACCGCGATCGGCGCGGCCCGTGCCCAGGTCACGCAGCTGTACGGCAGCGACTACCTGCCGGACAAGCCGCGCACGTACGCCGGGAAGGTCAAGAACGCGCAGGAGGCGCACGAGGCGATCCGCCCCTCGGGTGACCGGTTCCGTACGCCTGCCGAGACCGGTCTCTCCGGTGACCAGTTCCGGCTGTACGAGCTGATCTGGAAGCGGACCGTCGCCTCCCAGATGAAGGACGCGGTCGGCAACTCCGTCACCGTGAAGATCGCGGGCACCTCGTCCGACGGCCGGGTCGCCGAGTTCTCGGCGTCCGGCAAGACGATCACCTTCCACGGCTTCATGAAGGCGTACGTCGAAGGTGCCGACGACCCGAACGCCGAGCTGGACGACCGCGAGCGCAGGCTGCCGCAGGTCGCCGAGGGCGACGCGCTCTCCGCCCAGGAGATGACCGTCGACGGCCACTCCACCAAGCCGCCGGCCCGCTACACCGAGGCGTCGCTGGTCAAGGAGCTGGAAGAGCGCGAGATCGGCCGTCCGTCGACCTACGCGTCGATCATCGGCACGATTCTCGACCGCGGCTACGTCTTCAAGAAGGGCACCGCGCTGGTCCCCTCCTTCCTCTCCTTCGCCGTGGTCAACCTGCTGGAGAAGCACTTCGGGCGGCTCGTCGACTACGACTTCACCGCACGGATGGAGGACGACCTCGACGGCATCGCGCGGGGCGAGGCCAAGTCCGTGCCGTGGCTGAAGCGGTTCTACTTCGGTGAGGGCGACGCGGGCGCGGCGGCCGCCGCCGGGAACGGCGACGGCGACCACCTCGGCGGGCTCAAGGAGCTCGTCACCGACCTGGGTGCCATCGACGCCCGGGAGATCTCGTCCTTCCCGGTCGGTGAGGGCATCGTGCTGCGCGTCGGCCGGTACGGCCCGTACATCGAGCGCGGTGAGAAGGACTCCGAGAACCATCAGCGCGCCGATGTCCCCGACGACATGGCGCCCGACGAGCTGACCGTCGAGTACGCCGAAGAGCTGCTCGCCAAGCCGAGCGGTGACTTCGAGCTGGGGGCCGACCCCGAGTCGGGCAACCAGATCGTGGCGAAGGACGGCCGCTACGGCCCCTATGTCACGGAGATCCTCCCCGAGGGCACCCCGAAGACCGGCAAGAACGCGGTGAAGCCGCGGACCGCCTCGCTCTTCAAGTCGATGTCCCTCGACACGGTCACGCTGGCCGAGGCGCTCAAGCTGATGTCGCTGCCCCGGGTGGTCGGCACGGACGCCGAGGGTGTCGAGATCACCGCGCAGAACGGCCGGTACGGCCCGTACCTCAAGAAGGGCACCGACTCGCGCTCCCTGGAGACCGAGGACCAGCTCTTCAACATCACGCTCGACGAGGCGCTGGCGATCTACGCCCAGCCCAAGCAGCGCGGGCGCGCCGCAGCCAAGCCGCCGCTCAAGGAGCTGGGCACGGACCCGGTCAGCGAGCGTCCTGTCGTCGTGAAGGACGGCCGGTTCGGCGCCTATGTCACGGACGGCGAGACGAACGCGACGCTGCGGACCGGCGACAGCGTCGAGGACATCACTCCCGAGCGGGGCTACGAACTGCTCGCCGAGAAGCGCGCCAAGGGCCCGGTGAAGAAGAAGACCGCCAAGAAGGCTCCGGCCAAGAAGACGGCGGCGAAGAAGACGGCGGCCAAGAAGACCACCACGGCCGCGAAGAAGACCGCCGCGAAGAAGACCACTGCGGACAAGACCACCGCGGCGGCGAAGAAGGCTCCTGCCAAGAAGGCTCCTGCGAAGAAGGCTCCTGCGAAGAAGGCCACGCAGAAGACGGGCGCGACCTCCTCCGCCGACGAGTAGGAATCGCTGGAGGCCGGTGAGCCGTGTGACGCGGTCAGCTGTGGACTGCGGTGAGGCGCGGTGTGGGTGATCCGTGCGCTGCGATGAGCCGTGTGGCGCGGGGTGAGCCGTGTGCTGCCATGTGCTCCCGTGAACTGTGTGACGTGTGACGCGGGTGATTCGTGTGCCGAGGTGAGCCGCGTGATTCGGTGAACCCGTGCGCCGTGCACCGGAGTCCGGGCTCATCGCAGTCCGGGTGGGCGGGAGCCCGGTGAAGCGAACGGCCGGTACGGCGCGTGCGGAATGGGCGCGGCGTACCGGCCGCCCAAATGTTCGGGGGGCCCGGCGGCGGTTTGACCCTTCCGGATAGGCTGGTCGGATGACGCGAGCCGAGCAGCCAACGGTCGTGAGCCCCACCTCCGACGAACTAGCCGCAGACTCACGCGAGCGTGCCGTTCGAGCCCTGTTGCGCATCCCCCCGCTCCGGCGGTTGTGGAGCGCCCAGCTCGTCGGCAATATCGGCGATGCCCTCGCCCTTCTCGTGCTGCTGCTTCTTTCGTTGCAGGCGGCGGTCTCGCAAGAATCCATCGGGGGCGGGTACCGCGGTGCCGCCTTCGCCGTAGCAGCCGTATTCGGCGCGCGGGCCCTTGCCACCTTGCTCTTCGGCGCCGTACTGCTCGGCCCGGTGGCCGCGCTGACCGCGCCGAACGGGCCGCTCGACCGGCGCTGGACCATGATCGGCGCGGACGGCCTGCGGGTCGCGCTGCTGATCATCGCCCCGCTGTGGGTCAACTGGACCCCGGCCAACGCGCCTGCCGCGCTCCTGGCCACGGTCTTCGTGGCGGGCGTCGCCGAGCGCTTCTGGACGGTCGCCAAGGAGAGCACCGCGCCCGCGCTGCTGCCGAAGCCGCCGCCAGAGAGCGTGGCGGTGCGGGGCCTGCCCGACCACCTGGACGCGCTGCGCAGGCTCTCATTGCGTACGGCCTTCCTCGCCATTCCGGCGGCCGCCGCCGCACTGCTGGTCGCCACGCTGATCAGCAAGCTGCTGGGATCGGGCATCGACTGGTTCTCGCTGCACCAGGCCGCGCTCGGCTCCTATGCCGCGGCCGGTCTGTTCGCCGCGTCCGTTTCGACGCTGTACTTCCTCGAACTGCCCGACGGCCAGACGCCGCGCGCCCGTTCCCCGCTGGAGGGGCTGCGCCGTCCGGCGGGTGCCAACGGCCCCGACAAGGGCCGCACGGGCACGGTCCCGCTGCTCGTCCTGGCGGCCGCCGCAGTCGCCGGAGCCATCGCTTCCGCCGTTGCCGTCGCCGTACTGGACGCCACCGACCTGGACGGAGGCCCGCTCGCCTTCGCGCTGCTCGTCCTCGTCCTGACCGCGGGCACGGCCGCCGGAATCCGTACGGCGCCCAAGACCCTCCCGGGTCTCTCCCGCCGCAGGCTGCTCGCCCTGGCGATCACCCTGACCGGTGTGGCGCTGCTGGTGATGGGCCTGGTCCCGGACACCGCGACCGTCGTACTGATCGCCGCAGTCGCCGGCTGGGCGGCGGGGGTTTCGGCGAACACCGCGCACACGCTGGTCGACCAGGAGACCGAGGACAGCAGGCGGGCCCGGACCACCGACCACCTCCAGGCGGTCGTACGGGTCGCTGTCGCGCTGGGCGCGATCGTGGCCCCGCTGGTCGCAGCCCTGATCGGTCCGCACCACCTCGGCAACGGCAGTTTCGTCTTCGCCCACGGCGGTGCCGCCTTCACCCTGATGCTGGTCGGGGCGCTGCTGCTGCCGGTGGCCGCGCTCGTCCTGGTCAAGGCGGACGACCGTACGGGCGTACCGCTGCGCCACGATCTGCGCGACGCGCTGCGCGGCGGCGCCGACCCGGTCCAGGCTCCCGCGGCGACCGGCTTCTTCCTCGCCCTCGAAGGCGGCGACGGGGCCGGAAAGTCCACCCAGGTCGAGGCGCTCGCGGAGTGGATCCGCGCCAAGGGCCACGAGGTCGTCGTCACCCGCGAACCGGGTGCGACGCCGGTCGGCAAGCGGCTGCGCTCCATCCTGCTGGACGTCGCGTCGGCCGGTCTCTCCAACCGCGCGGAGGCGCTGCTGTACGCGGCCGACCGCGCCGAGCACGTCGACTCGGTCGTCCTGCCCGCCCTGGAGCGCGGCGCGATCGTCATCTCCGACCGCTACATCGACTCGTCGGTCGCCTACCAGGGCGCGGGCCGTGAACTGGCGCCGACCGAGATCGGCCGTATCAACCGCTGGGCGACCGGCGGCCTCGTACCGCATCTGACGGTGCTGCTCGATGTCTCCCCGGAGGCCGCACGTGAGCGCTTCACGGAGGCGCCCGACCGGCTGGAGTCGGAGCCCGCGGAGTTCCACCAGCGGGTGCGGTCCGGGTTCCTGACGCTCGCCGCCGCGGACCCCGGCCGGTATCTGGTGGTGGACGGGGCGCAGGAACCGGAAGCGATCACCACGGTCGTACGCCACCGTCTCGACCAGCTGCTCCCGCTCTCCGACGCCGAGATCAAGGCTCAGGCGGAGGCGCGGAAGGCCGCCGAGGAGGAGGCCCGCAGGAAGGCCGAGGAGGAAGCGGCCCGCAAGGCGGAGGAGGAGCGGCTGGAGCGCGAGCGCCAGGCGCAGCTCGCGAAGCTCCGGGCCGAGGAAGAGGAGCGCAAGCGCCGCGAACTCGAAGAGGCGCGGCGGCGCGAGGAGGAGCGCCAGGCCGAGGAAGCGCGCCGTCAGGCCGAGGAGGCCAGGCGGCTCGCCGAGGAGGAGCGGGCCCGCCGCGAAGCCGAGGAGCAGGCGCGGGAGCAGGAGCAGGAGCGGCTCCGTAAGCAGAAGGAAGAAGAGGCGCGGCTCCGCGCCGAGGCCGAGGAGCGCCGCAAGGAGAAGCAGCGCAAGGCCGAGCAGGCGCTGCTCCGGGCCGAGGAGGCCCGCAGGCAGGCCGAGGCGGAGGCTGCCGAGGCGGCGAAGGCGGCAGCGGCGGCCGACAACGAGACGACTGTCGAGACGCCGGTGATGGGCGCCAACGAGGTGACCCAGCCGGTCGCGGTGCACCCCACGCCGCCGGAGTCCGACGCGGACGAGACGAGGGTCATCCCGAAGATCGCGGAGACTCCTGGGGAATCCGGGACGTCTGGTGCTTCTGGTACGTCCGGCTCTTCTGGGTCTTCCGGCAGCTCCGGTACGTCCGGCTCTTCGGGCGGCTCGGGCTCTTCACGCGGTGAGCAGTCCGCTCGGCCTTCGCAGCCTTCGCAGTCCGAGGGCTCCGCGCAGTCGGGAGGCTCTGGGCGGTCCGCTCGGTCCGCCGGTCCTTCGTGGGCCGCGAGGCCGTCGGAGCCGGCGGACGGGTCCGCTTCCGGGGCCGGGGCCGCGGGCTCCACCGGGGACTCGGAGGAGACGACGGTACTGCCGCAGGCGCACCTGCACGGCGCCACCCCCGCGGACCGGGTCCCGCCCGGGTACTTCCGGGACGAGCACCCCGCGCAGCCGCACCAGTCGCCGCCGGAGAACGCGAATGAGCGCACCCGCGAGCTGCCGCAGATCGATCCGGACCGCCCGCGCCGCCGCTCGGACTGGGCGGAGGAGACTCCGCTGGACGATCTGCCCTCGCTGGCGGACGAACTGCTGGGCTCGGACCGTGAGGACGAGGACCACGACAACAGGGGCAGAGGCCGGGGCAAGGGCCGCAGCTGACTCACCCCCGCGGGCCCGGAGGACACCTGTCCTCCGGGCCCGCGGTGCTGTTGTCGGCCGCCGGAAGGCCGGAGGTCCGGTCCACGGGACGAGGACAGGACCGTACTGTCAGACCCCTGCGCCACAATGGAATCCGCACCACACCGGGGCAGGAACCGCGCAGCACCATAAGAAGTAGAGAGGGGGGCGACCGCATGCCCGTATGGGACGACCTCGTCGGCCAGGACCGCGTCCAGACGCAGCTCGCCGCCGCCGCCCGTGACGCCGACGCGCTCGTCACCGCCAACACCGAGGGCACCTCCACCGACGCCATGTCGAAGTCGACCATGACGCACGCCTGGCTCTTCACGGGCCCGCCCGGATCCGGCCGGTCCACCGCGGCCCGTGCCTTCGCGGCGGCCCTCCAGTGCGTCAGCCCGGACCGCGCGCTCGGTGGAGTCCCGGGCTGCGGCTTCTGCGAGGGCTGCCACACCGCCCTCGTCGGTACGCACGCGGATGTCGAGGTCGTCCGCACGGACCAGCTCTCCATCGGCGTGAAGGAGACCCGTGAGCTGGTTCGCCGCGCTCAGCTCTCGCCGGCGGTCGGCCGCTGGCAGGTCATCGTCATGGAGGACGCGGACCGCCTCACCGAGGGCGCGGGAAACGTACTGTTGAAGGCCGTCGAGGAGCCCGCCCCCCGTACGGTGTGGCTGCTCTGCGCGCCGTCCCTGGAGGACGTGCTGCCGACCATCCGCTCCCGCTGCCGCAATCTCACCCTCCGCACACCGCCCGTGGAGGCGGTGGCCGACATCCTGGTCAGACGGGACGGCATCGACCCTCAGGCGGCCATGGACGCGGCCCGTGCGACACAGGGCCATATCGGCAGGGCCCGCCGCCTCGCCACCGACGAGCGCGCCCGGGCTCGGCGCGCCGCAGTGCTCAGGATGCCGCTGCGTGTCGAGGACATCGGCGGCTGTCTGAAGTCGGCGCAGGAGCTGATCGACGCCGCGACCGAGGATGCCAAGGAGGTCGCGGAGGGGACGGACACCAAGGAGACCGAGGATCTGAAGGCGGCGCTCGGTGCGTCGGCCGGCGGGCGGATGCCCCGGGGCACGGCGGGGGCGATGAAGGAACTGGCCGACCGGCAGAAGCGCCGCTCGACCCGTACCCAGCGCGACACGCTCGACCTCGCGCTGACCGATCTGACCGGCTTCTACCGGGACGTGCTGGCGCTCCAGCTGCGCTCCAAGGTGGCCATCGCCAACGAGGACGTCAGGGACTCGCTGGACCGGATCGCGCTGAGTTCCAACCCGGAGAGCACCCTGCGCCGGATCGAGGCAATCACCGCCTGCCGCCAGGCCCTCGACCGGAACGTGGCACCGCTGCTGGCAGTCGAGGCGATGGCGGTGTCACTGCGCGCGGGCTGAAGGACGCGCGGGCTGACGGACGGACGGACGGGCGGGCTGACGGACGGGCGGCATGACACGGGCTGATCCGGGCCTAGACGGGCAGGGCCGACCTAGCCGAGACAGGCAGGGACGACCCTGCCGAGACGGGCAGAGCTGCCCGGCCGGAACGGTCTGCGCGGGTTGACGGCTCACTCGTACGGGCCGGAAAAGAGGGGCTTCGGCTGGGGCCGGACTACGCTCCGGGAATGGACTTCAGGCGTCTGCTCTCCGCTCCGGCCACCGTGCTGGCCATGGCCGGCCTGCTTGTTTCGGGCTGTTCGTCGGGGGGCTCGGCCCCCACCGCGTCGCAGGCCGGGGCCTCGGCGTCCGGCGCGGGTTCGGCCGGGGCTGCGACGTCCGCACCGTCGGTGGATCTGACCAAGTACTACGACCAGAAGCTGACGTGGCGCTCCTGCGGTGCCCCCGGGTTCCAGTGCTCCACGATGAAGGTGCCGCTCGACTACACCAAGTCCTCGGACGGCGACATCAAGCTTGCCGTCTCCCGGAAGAAGGCCACCGGCCCCGGAAAGCGGATCGGCTCCCTGCTGGTCAACCCGGGCGGGCCGGGCGGCTCGGCGATCGACTACCTCCAGGGGTACGCGGGAATCGGCTACCCCGCGTCCGTCCGTGCCCGCTACGACATGGTGGCCATGGACCCGCGCGGGGTGGCCCGCAGCCAGCCCGTCGAATGTCTTACGGGCAAGCAGATGGACTCCTACACGGAGGTCGACCAGACCCCGGACAACTCGGGGGAGACCAAGAAGCTCACCACGTCGCTCAAGGACTTCGCGCAGGGCTGCGAGAAGCACTCGGCCAAGATCCTTCCGCATGTGTCCACGGTCGACGCCGCCCGGGACATGGACATCCTGCGCGGAATCCTCGGGGACAAGAAGCTGAACTACGTGGGCGCCTCATACGGCACCTTCCTCGGCGCGACGTACGCGGGACTTTTCCCGAAGCGGGTGGGCCGGCTGGTCCTGGACGGTGCGATGGACCCGTCGCTGACGTCGCTGCAGATGAACCGCGACCAGACCGCAGGCTTCGAGACCGCCTTCAAGTCCTTTGCGGCCGACTGCATCAAACACAAGGACTGCCCGCTCGGCACCACGTCCGTCGCTGACGCCTCACACCGGCTGGAGGCCTTCTTCCAGCGCCTGGACGCCAAACCGGTGCCCACCGGCCAGAGCCGCAAACTGGGCGAGTCGCTCGCCACGACCGGCGTGATCTCGGCCATGTACGACCAGACGTCCTGGCCCCAGCTGCGCACCGCGCTCACCCACGCGATGGCCGGCGACGGTGCCGGCCTGCTCGCCCTGTCCGACTCGTACTACGAGCGCGACAGCAAGGGCAAGTACGCGAACCTGATGTTCGCCAACGCCGCCGTGAACTGCCTGGACCTGCCCCCCGCCTTCCATGACCCCGCTGCCGTCACCAAGGCCCTCCCGTCCTTCGAGAAGGCGTCCCCGGTCTTCGGCAGGGGCTTCGCCTGGGCCGCCCTGAACTGCTCGTACTGGCCGCTCCACGCCACCGGCACCGCCCACCGCATCACGGCGAAGGGCGCGGCCCCGATCGTGGTGGTCGGCACGATCCGCGACCCGGCGACCCCGTACAAGTGGGCGAAGGCCCTGGCGGCCCAGCTCGACTCCGGCACGCTGCTCACCTACGACGGCGACGGCCACACCGCGTACGGCCGCGGCAGCACCTGCATCGACACGGCGATCAACAAGTACCTCCTGGACGGCACGCCGCCGAAGAACGGCAAGAAGTGCTCCTGACCTGCACGGAGTGGCCCAGCCGGGGGCTGTCCGGAGCACCCCCGGAAACTGTGTAGACTTGGCGTCGCTGCTGACCGCACCATGGTCAGGACGGCGTGCCGCCTTAGCTCAGTTGGCCAGAGCAACGCACTCGTAATGCGTAGGTCTCGGGTTCGAATCCCGAAGGCGGCCCAGCGAAACCCCAGGACTCACTCGCCGTGACCTGGGGTTTTGTGCTTTCCAAGAACAATTCGCGGCAACTGGACGCCGCTTCCGGGGTGCTGTGGTCGCCGCTGGTGGCCACGCGTTCGAGGAACGGCTCCCACTGGATCTCGAAGCCGTTGTCGAACTCATCCGGCCGTGAACGCGTTCCGGCCGCTGGTGACGTGAGCGTGATGGGTGGCGGTGGTGAACATCTGCGCGAGTACGGTGTAGGCGGCGCCACGGGCATGTGTGGAGGGGTCCGTCGCTGTCAGTTCCAGGTCGGGGGCGGGTGTGTTGTCGTGCTCGTACTGCCGACGGAACACCTTCTCCACGTGGGTGGTGAGTGCGGGCATGTTCATCTCCTGGGTGAAGGCGACCACCACGTGTTCGGGACCGAACATCTTGGAAGAGTTGGCCATGGCGATGCCGAGACGGTCGGCTGCTTCGGTGATGAGGTCGTCGTCGCGCTCGGCCAAGCCGTCGCCCGGCCGGCCGCGCCGTTCGAGTTCGCGCTGTATGCCCCAGTGACTCGACCAGGTTTCGAGGCAGTCCAGTGCACCGCAGTGGCACGGGCGTTCGGCGCCCGCGCCGACGCGGGAGTGGGCGAACCCGCCGGCCGCGCCGTTGAAGCCGCGGTGGATGCGTCCCTGCACCACCACTGAGGCCCCCAGGCTCGTTCCGACGCTGAACACCAGCAGGTCGCGTCCGGCGAGGCGGCCGTCGAAGAGCAGCAGGCCCGATGCCACGCAGTTGACGTAGCTGTCGATGGCGACGGGAGCCTCCAGCAGAGACGTCAACTGTGCCTGGAACGGGACGTCGTCCCAGCCGAGCGAACCGCTGTGCCGTACGGCGCCTCCCGCGTGGTCCACCACGCCCGAGACGGCGATACCCACACCGATGAGCGTCGCGGAGGCCCGGCCTGCCTTTGCTGCGCGCACGGCCCGGGCTACGGCCTTGCCGACGTCGTCCGGGTCGGTGGACGCGAGCGGCTCCTGGTGCGAGGCGACCACTTCGCCGCGCAGGTTGACCAGCAGTACGAACGCGTCCGAGTCCGACAGCCGCACACCGGCGGCGACCACCGCGTCACTGCCCAGGTCGAGCAGGCGGGCCGGCCGGCCTCCGGTGCCCCGGACGACGTCCGTCTCGATGAGCAGCCCCGCGCGCAGCAGCTTGGAAGTGATCCCGGTGACGGTGGCCGGACTGAGTCCGGTGGTGGTCGCGATGTTCGCCCTCGCCACCGGACGTTGCGCGCGCACGACATCGAGGACCAGTGCCTCGTTGATCTCGCGGATCAGGGCTTTGCTCCCGGCGCGCGGCTTCGTCGCGGGCGGGCCCTCGGGATCAGGGGAGCTGGACGACGGCATGAAAACAGGCCTCCTCAACGGCAACAGGGCTCCATTGTAGTTCTTTCGGTCATTGACAGAAGTTACTCCTCCTGACTAGCTTCGCCGCCATGAACCATCACCTCGGAGCCCACCGGGGAGCCTCCGCTCCCCGTCGCTCACCCACGCGGATCCTGCTGAGCGTCCCCGCTGCCGAGGCGGACGCGTTCTTCCCGCCGGAGACGGTCCGCGCCCTGGAGCAGCTCGGCGAGGTCACCGAGATCCAGCCGAGCGCACTGCAGGACCCGGACGCGTTCCGCGCGGCCGCCGCAGGCGTGCACGTCTTCGTCACCGCATGGGGGTTCCCGCGGCTGGACGCCACGCGTCTGGCGCTCGCCCCCGAGCTGCGTCTCGTCATGCACGCCGCCTCCTCCGTACAGACGTTGGTGAGCGACGACTTCTGGGCCGCGGGTGTGCAGATCTCGCAGGCCGGCGCCGCGATGGCGTCCTCCGTCGCCGAGCTCTCGCTCACATTCACGCTCTCCCTGCTGCGCCGCACCCACCGCCTCGACCACGCTCTGCGCTCGGGCAGGAGCTGGCAGGAAGCCCGCGCGGTCGAGCGTGCCCGCGAGATCCGTGACGCCCGCATCGCCGTCATCGGTGCCTCACGCACCGGACGGCCATACATCGAGACCTGCCGGGCGCTGGGCGCCGAGGTCCGGGTGTACGACCCCTACCTGATCCCGCCGGATCCCTTGGCATCACTGGCCGTTGACCTGCCCGACCTGTTGTCCTGGGCAGACGTCATCGCCGTGCACGCCCCGGACACCGCCGAGAGCCGGGGCATGATCGGTGCTGCGGAGATCGCCGCAATCCGCGACGGGGGCCTGTTCGTCAACACGGCCCGCCCCTCGCTCGTGGACATGGACGCCCTGTTCGAGGCGGTCGCCTCCGGCCGGATCGACGCCGCGCTCGACGTGTTCGACATCGAGCCGCTTCCCGGGGACGACCGGTGGCGAGGCCTGCCCAACGTCCTGCTCACCCCGCATCTGGGCGGAGCCAGCGCCGGCTCCCGGCGGCGTGCCGGACACATTGTCGTCGACGAGATCCGCCGGCACCTCGCCGGGCAGCCTCTGCAGCACGCGCTCACGCGCACGGACCTGGAGCGGATGGGATGACCGAGCCGCGCAACATCCTGCTTGTCCACTGCCACGACCTGGGGCGGTTCCTCGGCGTGTACGCCGTTCCCACCGTGGTGACCCCCCGCCTGGATCAACTGGCCGCGGAGTCGGCCGTCTTCGAGACCGCCTTCGCCACGGCGCCGCACTGCAGCCCCGCCAGGGCGTCGCTGTTCACGGGCACCTACCCGCAGACCAATGGCGTGCTCGGCCTCACCCACGACCCCTTCGGCTGGGACCTGCACGAGCCGAACACCCACATCGCCCACCGTCTGAAGTCAGCCGGCTACCGGACCGAACTCATCGGCGTGCACCACGAGTCCCGCGTACTTCCCGACGACACCGTGGCCGCGCGCCTCGGCTTCGACCGGGTGCGCAGCGGCGGCGACCGCGACGTGGTCGTCGAGCGCACCACCGACGCTCTGAACCGGGCTTCGGCCTCCGACGCCCCGTTCTATCTGCAGGTCGGCTTCCACGAACCGCACCGCACACCCTCCAGAGACGACCCGCCCGGCGTCATGGGCTTCCTCGGTGACGCCGTACGACCCGACAGCTCTCTCGGCCACACCGTGCCCCCCTACCTGCGCGACGACCTGGGTGCCCGCGAGGAGATCGCCGAACTGCAGGGCGCTGTACGGCACATGGACGAAGGTGTCGGCCGCATCCTGGACCACCTCGACGCGGTCGGCCTGCGGGAGGAGACGATCGTCGTCTTCACCACCGACCACGGTCTCGCCCTGCCCCGGGCCAAGTGCACCCTCTACGACCCCGGCCTGGAAGTGGCCCTCATGATGCGGGTCCCGGGCCGCGCCCCATGGGCGGGACGCCGTCTCGCCCCGATGGTGAGCCACGTCGACGTGCTGCCCACGCTCCTGGACCTGGTCGGTCTGCCCCGGCCCGAAGGCCTCGCCGGCACGAGTCTCGTCCCGCTGGCGGCGGACGGCCGGCCCCCGCGTGAGCACACCTTCGGCCAGCTCACCCACCACACGTATTACGACCCGAAGCGCTCGGCACGCTCCGCCACGCACAAGCTGATCGTCAACCTCGCCAACGCCCCCCGTGCGATGGACCCCACGCAGTCCTGGGTGCACCGGAGCCTGCCGGCCGATCTCAACGGTCCCACCATCGGCTCCAGCCCCCTGCTGGAGCTGTACGACTTGGAGCGAGACCCGCACGAGACGGACAACCGAGCCGACGACCTCACCTGCCGGGACGCCTTGACCGGGCTCGCCGCCGCGCTGCTCGGCTGGATGCGCGACACCGCCGACCCCCTGCTGACCGGCGAACCGCTGCTCGCCCGTCACCGGGACGCCCTCGCGACCCTGACCGCCGTCGCGCAGGGGCCCGACGCGGCCACGGCCCCCGGTCCGTTCTCTGCCGCCGCGAACGGACCGGCCCTCGCCCAGGCCGTCGAAGGACCAGAAGGACCACGAGAGGGAGAGACCGCATGAGTATCCGACAGCTCCGCTACGCGGCCCTGGCAGCCGCCGCACTTCTGGCGTTCACAGCCTGCTCTTCGTCCTCCGGCTCCGACGGCAAGGCCAAGGTGACGCTGTGGATGTACCCCGTCATCAAGGACGCGGCGGCGAGCAAGAAGTACTGGGAGAAGACCGAGGCCGACTTCGAGAAGACCCACCCCGGCATCGACCTGAACATCGATCTGCAGACCTTTGACAAGCGGGACGCCCAGATATCCGCCGCACTCGCGGCGGGCTCCGGCCCGGACATCGTACTGATCACCCCCGACCAAGCCGCCACGTACCAGAAGGTGCAGGGGCTGCTGCCCGTGGACGACGCCGTGGCGAACCAGCGGGGGGCTTTCTACCCAGGGACTCTCAAGGCCGCCACCTTCGACGGAAAGTTGTACGGGGTGCCGCTCTTCCAGAACGTGAACGCCACCGCGTACAACACGAAGATCTTCGCTGACGCCGGTCTCGAACTGCCCAGGACCTGGGCCGACGTTCTCAAGGCGGCTCCCGTGCTCGCCAAGAAGGGCATCGCGGTCATGGACTACGCCGGCAGCACCGAACAGACGCTCAACCTCTCCTTCTACCCGCTGCTGTGGCAGGCCGGCGGTGCGGTCTTCACCAAGGACGGCAAGGACGTGGCGTTCGACTCCGCCGCCGGCGTCTCCGCGCTGCAGTTCCTCGTCGACCTGAAGAAGAAGGGCGGACTGCCGGCCGGCGCCGCCATCGCGGGACCCGCCGTCCAGGGTGCCCCCATCGCGGCCGGCAAGGTCGCCATGCGTCCGGTCACTTCACTGCCCGAACTGCAGCAGATGCGCGCCGCCCTCGGCAAGGACAGCGTCACTCTCGGCCTCCCGCTGAAGGACCAGGCGCGCGCGACCTACGGCAACCCCGGGCTGCTCTCCCTGACCTCGATCAACAAGGACAGCAACCGCAAGGCCGCCTACGAAGTGCTGTCCTACCTGTCCTCCGCGAAGGCGCAGGCCTCCCTCAACGCCGCGGCGGGCAACTTCCCGGCACGCACCGACGTTCAGGCCCCCGGAACCGGACCGGACTTCAAGACGATGACGAAGGCCCTGAAGTACGCCAACCCCGGCGAACCCTCGCCCGCCGCCCGCCAGGTGATGTCGGCGCTGGCGCCCTGCATCCAGGCCGCGCTCGGCGGTGACCTCTCGGCGAAGGCCGCGCTCGACAAGGCCGCGAAGGAAGCCCGCGCCCTGCTCGCCCGCTCCTGACCCAGCAGACGAGCCATGCGGCCACGGCCCCGAGAGAGGCCGCACCGCTCCCGAACCGTCTCCGCCACGTCGATTGGCCGCCATGCCCGTGCGCACACCCACCAGAACAGCACCCGACAGCCGAGCGGCGTCCCGCCCGGCCGCGGTGAAGACCTCTGCCGGCAGCCGTGCGGCCCACCGTCGCGAAGCGGTCGCAGGCATCCTGTTCGTCCTTCCGACACTCGTCATCTTCGGCCTGTTCAAGTTCCTCCCCATCGCGGGTGCGGGCGCCATGAGCCTGACGCAGTACCGGCTCAACGGCGACGTGTCCTGGCTCGGGACGCAGAACTACCAACGCCTCTTCTCCGACCCGAACTTCTGGCAGTCGCTCACGGCCACCGCCGTCTACGTCGTCATCTTCGTGCCGCTGACCATCGCCGTGTCCCTGGGCGGCGCGCTGCTGCTGAACACGCTGGTGCGCTTCACCGGCACATTCCGCGCCCTGCTCTTCGTGCCCTACCTGAGTTCCTTCGTCATGGCCGGCATCATCTGGTCCTGGATCTTCGACACCGACGGACCGCTGAACGCCGCGCTGCGCGGACTCGGTGCCGGCACGGTGCCCTTCCTGTCCGGGGACCAGTGGCTGGTGATCGGCTGCCTCGCCATGGTGTCGGTGTGGAAGGGCTTCGGCTACTCCATGCTCGTCTTCCTCGCCGGCCTGAAGGCCCAGCCCGCGGAGGTGCACGAGGCGGCCCGCATCGACGGGGCGAGCAGCCTGCAGGCCTTCTGGCACGTGACGTTGCCGCTGCTCAAGCCCGTGCTGTTCTTCGTCCTCGTGATCGAGACGATCGTCGGCTTCCAGGTCTTCGACACCATCTACGTCATGACCGGCGGCGGCCCCAACAGGGCCAGCTACAGCCTCATCTACTTCCTCTACGACGAGGGCTTCAAGTACCTCGACTTCGGCTACGCGGCGGCCATCGGCATGGTGCTCTTCGCCATCGTGCTGATCCTTTCCCTCATCCAGCGGCACTTCGTCGAAAGGAAGGACGCCAAGTGACCTCCCCGTCCACCACCCTCGGCACGCGACGCGGGAGCCCCACGCACCGCAGCCGGCGCGTCGCGGCCCTCCTGCTGACCCTCATGTCGCTGTTCACGGTAGGCCCGCTGCTCGCCGTTGCCGTCCTGGCCCTTTCGCCTGAGGACGCCCCCACGCTGCCGGACGCGCTGCCCGACTCGCTGACCCTCGACAACATCACCCGCATCTTCCAGGTCGGCGACTTCCCGCTCTGGCTGCTCAACTCCTTCATCTACTCCGTCGTCTCGGTGGTGGTCATCCTGCTCACCGCGTCGATGGCCGCCTATGCCCTGGTACGCAAGCGCTTCCCGGGCCGCAACGCCGTGCTGTGGGCGATCGTCGCCACTCTCATGGTGCCGATGCAGGCGACGCTCATCCCCACGTTCATCCTCGTCGCCCGCATGAACGGGGTGAACACGCTCTGGGGCCTGATCATGCCCACCCTCGCCAACGCACAGGCCGTGTTCCTCATCCGGCAGTTCGTCCGCGACCTGCCCGACGAGCTGTTCGACGCGGCACGCATCGACGGAGCGGGGGAATGGCGCACCTTCGCGCGGATCGTGCTGCCCCTGATCCGGCCGGTGCTGGCCACGCTCGCCATCTTCGTCTTCCTGTGGCACTGGAACGACCTGCTGTGGCCGCTGGTCGTGGGCCAGACCGACGAGACCCGCACGCTGACCGTCGGGCTCGCCACGCTGCACACCGAGACCGTGTCGACGCCGAGCATCATGTCCGCCGCCTTCGTCAGTTTCATCCCCTGCTTCGTGATCTTCATCGTGCTGCAGCGGCACATTGTCGCCGGCGTCACGTCCTCGGGGGTGAAGGGATGACGCCCCGATCGCCGGAACCGCCGCTGCGCCTCGGACTCATCGGCCTCGACTCCCCGCACGCGCCGTCCTTCACGCGCCTGTTCGGCGACGGTGTCAACGGCAACGTGCCGGGCGGCACGATCGCCGCGGCCTGGAAGGGCATGGTGGCCGCGGACTTCCCGCTCGGCCGGGGCCGCATCGACTCCTTCGCCCGGGAGGTGACAGAACTCGGGGTCCCGCTGTACGCCACCCCTGAGCAGGTCGCCGAGGGCTGCGACGCTCTGCTCGTCGTCGCCTCCGACGCCCGCACCCACGCGGACCACTTCACCCGGCTGGCTCCGTTCGGCAAGCCGGTCTACGTCGACACGCGCTTCGCTCTCACCTCTGAGGACGCCAGGGCCATGCTGGCGACGGCCGGTGTCCACGGGTGTCTGCCGCTGGCGGGCTCGCCGAAGCGCTTCACGCCCGAGTTCCGCCGCGCCGCCAACCGGGGCCGGCCCGACCGCGTCGACCTGACCGGCCCGCTGCCCACCCAGCCCGGACATCCGTTCCTGGCCTGGTACGGCGTGCACCTGGTCGACCTCGCGGTCGCGGCGCTCGGACCGGGATGCGCACAAGTCGACGCCTCGACCGGCGAAAGGGTCACGCTGACCTGGCCGGACGGGCGGACGGCGACCCTCGGCGGCGAGGAACGGTGGTCACCGCTCACGACGGGGCGCGTCAGCGGTCCCGGCGGAGCAGCGGAGTTCACCATCGAGGCCGGACCGCCCATGCTCACCGGGCTGCTCACCTCGATCGTCGACGCCTGCCGCACCGGCACCCCCAATGTCCCCGAGGCGGAGGTGCTCGACATCGTCGCGATCGTCGAGGCCGCCCACCGCAGCCGCACGAGCGGCGCACCGGTGAACCTGGCGTGATCCATCAGCGTTCGTGCTGTTCCGCGAGCCGCGAGGCCGCGACGGTGAGGGGCCGGTACGCAAGGTCCCCCTCTGCACGTCTCCCAGGCCCAGTGTCTGCTCGCCAACCGGCGTTCGTATTCGCGCGGGGCTCCTGCCCCACGGTATGCGCGGCACGCGTCCCGTGGCGACGACACCGTGGTGGCGGGAGATCCCGGGCGCGGACTGGCGCCGGCGCGAAGGGGCCGGCTCGATCATGCGCAACACCCAATGCACCGATCAGGTAACCGAGTTACCGGTTCGGTGCACCCCGGACGCGTTCGACTGGCGACAATGTGCACGTGTCTACTACGCCTGACCTCGAACTCGACGACGGTACGCCGGTCCGTTTCCTGCTCACCCCCGTCGAGGGCGCGGACCCCGCACCTGCCGCCCCCGACCGTGACCTCCCGGAAGGCATGGGGCAGGCCGTGCCGGTGGCCGCGGGCGGCCGGGCCGTCGCCAACTTCGCGGCCGGGGCCCTGCGCGGGGTGTTCAAGCCGCTGGGTCCGCTGCTCCAAGAGGTGCACCACGCCGTCTCCTCAGCGCCCGAGCCGCCCACGGAGCTGAGCGTGACCTTCGGCGTGCAGGTCGGCCAGGACCTCAAGTTCGGGATCGTGGGCTCCAACGGGCAGGCCCATCTCACCGTCACCGCCAGCTGGAAGCCCGCCACCAACTCCACCGCCCACTCCGCCCCCGCCACGAACTCCGCTCCCGCTGCCCCGCCCGCCAACTCCGCCCCGGCCGCAGCCCCGACGTCCGACGGGGAGTGAGCGTGGGGTGGTTCCGCTCCGCGGGGGACGTGGACGACGACGACCCGTCCCTCCACGTCGTGTCCGTACTGCGGGCCGAGGGCGACAAGGCCGCAGGAGCGGGCTTCGTACTCGGCGCCGACACCGTGCTGACCTGCGCCCACGTCGTCAACGACGCCCTGGGACGCGACATGTTCGAGTTCCGGTCGCCGGGGTCCGGTGAGATTCCCGTGGAGCTGCGCGACGCGGTGCGGTGGTACCGGTACCCCGCGCGGGTGGCGCACTGGATCCCGCCACGCGGCCGGGACGGCGGCGCGGTGCGCAGGGGCGACGACGAGTGGCTGGGCGACCTCGCGGTGCTGCGCGTCGACGGGCCCGCCGGGGGCCTGCCCGCCGCCGGCCGGGCCGCCATGGCGGTCGGCCAGGAGGTGGGGGCCTGGCACGGCGGCGGCCGGGCCGCCACCCTCGCCCGCCTCACCGTCGCCTCGCTCCACCGTTCCCTGGGCTACCTGGACGGCGAGCTCAGCGGCATGCCGGTCGGCCCGGGCTACAGCGGCGGACCGCTCTGGTGCCGGCACGAGCGGGCCGTCGTCGGCCTGGTCGTCGCGCACTTCATGCCGCCGCGCGACCCCGGCACCGGGGCCCCGCTCCCGTACAGCCCCCAGCATCTCGTGCGGCGCAGCTGGGCCGTCCCCTGGCAGCGCGTCGAGGCCGAACTGCGCCCCCTGGGCATCCTCGACGCGGTGCTCCCCGCACCCCTCGACATGGAGGACCCCGCCTTCCTGCTGCTGACGGAGGCGATCGTGGAACTCCTGCCGGTGATGAGCGAGCGCATCGACCGCGCCCAGCGGCTGGCCACCGCGTGCGGCATCCCGAACGGCAGCGGCGTCACCCCGCCCACCCCCGAGGAGTTCGCGGCGTTCCTCCTCACGCACCCGCGCGCCCTGGCGGCCCTCTCCGGGATCATGCGCCGCGACACCCCGGAAGCCGCCGACCGGCTGCTCGCGGCGGGCAGCCTCTCGCGCGCGCCCAGGCTGCTGTCCCCGCAGGAGTACACCGCACTGCGCAAGCATCTGCGGGCCATGGACCGGGCCGTGCTCGACCGGTTCCCGGAGGCGGTGCGCGCCGCGCTGCCGCATCTGGCGGCCCAGCCCGGCGGAGACTCCCTGGACGAGCTCCTCGACCATCTGGAGGTGCTGCCGGGCGACGGTCACTCCACCGGCCGGGAACGCCGGGTCCCGGCGCTGCTGCGCGTCATGGAGTACGTCGGTGCGCTGAGCACCGGGCCCCGGCGGGCGCAGCTGCGGATGTGGGCGGACGGGGTGGCCCAGCGCCTCGGTATCCCGCGGCCTGCGCTCGGCGAGCGCCGGGCCGATGCCCAGGAGTGGGTGCGCTCCGTGCGCGAGCGCTCCGCGCGGGTGCGCGTCCTGGTGCAGGTGACACGGGCGGAGCCGGGCCGCCACCACCTGCGGAGCTGGTGCGACGAGGGGGCCGGGCCCCGGCAGGTGTCGACGGACAGCGCCGTGTCGTACTCGGCGTCGGAGGCGGCGCGCGAGGTGCTGCGCGTACTGGACTCGCTCAGGCCACCGGACGGGGACGAACGGCCGCCCCTGGTCGAGGTGCTGGTGGACCGTGGCAGCCTGAACCTGCCCGTGGACGAGTGGGAGGCGCGGGACCCGGACGAGATCGTGCCGGGGGTGCTCGGCGTGGAGTACCCGCTGGTCGTGCACTGCCCCGAACTCCTGCGCAGACACGGCCGGTTCATGTCCCACTGGCGCACCCGGTGGAACCGGCTCGACTCGGGGAAGACCATTGTCGTCTCGGAGTCCATGGACCGTGACGCCGTCTACTCCACCCTTGTCAACCAACTCGACACGGTGCGCGTCTCCGTGGACGTACCACCCGGCCCGCGTGACGGCATCGTGCAGATCTGTCTCGCGCTGGGCATACCTGTGGTGGTGTGGGACCGCGGTGGGGACGGAGCGTCACATGTCGTCGAGCACATGGCGGACGTCGCCACCCGGGAGCTGCCCGACGGGGTGCGCGGCTACCGGGCCAACGCCATGGCCAGTCCGCCCGAGTTCCCCGGCCGCCCGGTCCTCGCCTGGGCCGACGCCGACCGCACCGTGCCCCGACTGCACCTGACCGAACCACAGGAGAGCACATGACATCCGCTCCCGGTCCCGCTCCCGACGCCGATGCCGGTGCCCCTGCCGATGGTGCAGGTGGTGCAGGTGGTGCAGGTGGTGCCGACGCGGACTGGCGGCTCTTCCGCGGCGACGGCGTGCCCCGGGCCATCGCCCTCCCGTCGGCCCCGCCCTGGCGGCGTTTCACGCCCGTACGGTCGATGCGCCCCGAGTTGCCGTATCTGATCGAGCCCCGGCACGCCGACGTCGTCAACGCGGCGCTGCACCTGCGCCGTCCGTTGCTGGTGACCGGCCCCGCAGGCACCGGCAAGTCGTCGCTGGCCCGCGCCATCGCGCACGAACTGCGGCTGGGGGAGCTGCTGCGCTGGCCCGTCAACAGCCGCTCCACCGTGAAGGACGCCCTCTACCAGTACGACGCGATCGGCCGGCTGCGCGAGACGACGCTGAGCCGGGACCGCGGCGAACGCGAGCCGTCCATCGGTACGTTCATCCGGCTCGGCCCGCTCGGCACCGCCCTGGTGCCGTCGTCCACCCCGCGCGCCCTGCTCATCGACGAGATGGACAAGGGCGACGTCGATCTGCCCAACGACCTGCTCACCGTCTTCGAGGAGGGCGTCTTCGACATCGCGGAGCTGACCCGGCTCCCGGAGGACATGGCCGACGTGGAGGTGCAGAACCTGGACCACCGGGGCACGGTCCGGGTGCACCAGGGGCTCGTCCAGTGCGCCGAGTTCCCCGTCGTGGTGATCACCAGCAACGGCGAGCGCGACTTCCCGCCCGCGTTCCTGCGCCGCTGCGTCCGGCTCGACCTGCCGGTGCCCGACGAGGAGCGGCTGCGTGCCATCGTCGCCGCGCACCTCGGCGAGGAGGCGCTGCGGGAGGCCGAGGACCTGATCGAGGTCTTCCTGCGCCGCCGGGCCCCGGGCGAACTCGCCACCGACCAGCTGCTCAACGCCGTGTTCCTGCGAGCGGGCGGTATCGACCTGGACGCTGAAGGGCTGCTGGACGCCGTACTGCATCAGCTCACCGGGGCGATGTGACCACGGCGGGCGATCCGGAGGCGGCGGCGGGTCCGGGGGCGGCAGCCACCCCCGGCGGCCCGCTCGCCGACGCGCTGCGGGTCCTGTCCGCCTGCGGTCACGACCTGGACGCGGACCAGGTCCTCGACGTGCTCTGGCTGGCCCGCAGGCTGCCCGCGGGCCAACACGCGCCGCTCCACCGGGACGAGCCCGCCGCACCGCCGCCCCCCGAGCCGCCGGACTCCGGACCGGAGGCGGGCGGCCCGCGGCAGCCCGTACCGGAGGCCGACGACCCGGATCTGCCCGACCTCACCACCCCGGCCCTGTACGCGGCGGCCCGCCAGGGCCCCGCGCCCGGAACGCGCCCGCCCGAGCCGGGCCCGCGGCCGCGCAGGGCGATGCCGCTGCGGATCCCCGAGGACAAGGCACTCGCCGACGAGCTCGAACTCGGCCGGGCGCTGCGGCCGTTGCGCCGCAGACGGGACAGCCGGCACCGCACCGAGATCGACGAGGAGCGCACGGCGGCCGGACTCGCCGAGACCCGGCTCGCCGACGTGGTGCAGCGGCCGGTGCGCGAGCGCTGGCTGAACCTCGTCCTGCTCGTCGACGACGGTCTGTCCATGCTGCTGTGGCACCGCCTCGGTGCGGAGCTGCGCGCCCTGCTGGAACGGCTGGGCGCCTTCGCCACCATCCGCGTACTCGGTCTCGACACCCGTACTCCGCACCAACCGCGGCTGCACGCCCGGCCGTTCCGTACGGACGGCGCCGAGCTGCCGCTGAGCATCGTGAACGACCCGTCGGGCCGTACCCTCCTGCTGGTCGTCAGCGACGGCATGGGCGCCGCCTGGCGGTCCGGCACGATGCACGAGCTGCTGGCCGTGCGGGCGGCGCGCGGCCCGGTCGCGGTGCTGCACACCCTGCCGCCCGACATGTGGGAGGCGTCGGGCATATCCGCCGAGAGCTGGCGGGCCACCACCCGGCGCATCGGTGGCGCCAACACCTCCTGGGAGATCGCGGATCCGGTACTGCCTCCGGGGCTCGCCGACTTCGACGGGGTGCCGGTGCCCGTCCTTGAGCCGACGGCCCGCTCGCTGCGGGACTGGGCGCGGCTGCTCGCCTCGCCGGGCACCACCGTGGAGCTGCCGCTGCTGGCCGGGCCCGGCCGGTTCGGGGCCGTGGCCCCCTCCCGGGACCTCAGCAGCGTCCAGCACTTCCGCGACGCGGCCACCCCGGAGGCGTACCGCCTCGCGGCCCATCTCGCGGCGGTCTCCCCGCTGTCCGTACCGGTGATGCGGCTGGTGCAGAGCGCGGTGCCCTGGAAGGCCGGTACGTCCGACCTCGCGGAGGTGTTCCTCGGTGGGCTCGTACGCCCGCATCCGGCGCCCGTACCAGGTCCGCTGCCCGCCAAGCACCGGGTCTTCGACTTCTCCGACGAGACCAAGGCCGTACTGCTCGACGCGGTCCCGCAGGCCGAACTCCTGCACACCAGCCGCCGGATCGGACGCCGCCTCGGGGAACTCGCCGGAAACTCGCCCGACTTCCCGGCCTGGCTGGCCCATCCGGAAGGCTCCGCCCAGCTGCCCGGCTCGCACCAGCCGTTCACCAGCGTCGAGCGGCGGCTGCTCAGCCGGTTCGGTGTCTCGTTCGGCGACCCGGCGTCCACCCCGGGCCCTGAGCGCGAGCCCGAAGGCCCCGACGCCGACCACTGGGAACCGCTCACCGACGACGACCCGCGCCGGCTCGGCGGGTACGAGCTGCGCGGCCGTCGCCGCGGGCGCCGCACGGTCGTCTACCGGGGAGTCGATCCAGAGGGCGAGGAGGCCGTGCTGCGGATACCGCGCCCCGATCTCCCCGCGTCCAACGGCCGGTTGATCGACGTGGAGGCCGAGGTGCTCCGCCGGCTCCAGGGGCAGTGCGCACCCGTCCTGCTCGCCGACGGGCTCCGGGACTCGCCGCGCTGGCTCGCGATGACGCCGATCGCGGACGCGGACTCGCCGGCCGCGCAGCCCCCGCGCCTCGGGGACATCTACGCGCAGGCCGTGCGGGGCTACACCGCTCCCTTCGACATCCTGCGCGGGCTGCTCGTCGCCTGCTACCTCGCGAACGCCCTCAGCGTGTGCCATGTGAACGGCATCGTGCTCGCCGACCTCAGTGCCGACAGTGTGTTCGTCCTGCGCCGCTCCGTGGTGCTCGCGGATCTCTCGGACTGTGCGGTCGACGGGGTGTATGCGGGGTCGGGACCGGTCCCCACCCGCGAGGACAACATGCGCTCCCTCGGCGAGCTGCTCCAGCTCATCAGCAGCAAGGTGGGCTATGAGCTGCCGGGCCTGCCGGAAGGGATGCACCTGTGGCAGGGCGGCGCCTGGGACCAGTTGCGCGACCTGGTGCTGCGCTGCCTCGACGTGGATCCGGCGCGGCGTCCCGCGGCGAGCGAGGTCGCCGAACTCCTGGCCCGGTACGTCGCCAGGGTGCGGCTCCAGCGCGGCGGCGCCGAAGGCCCCGCCCCGCTCGCCACCGGCAGCCACCGGCCGTCGGCGCGGGTGCCGCTCGACCCGCCCCGGGACGAGAACGAACAGCGGCCGGCGGGGAGCGGGCTGCGACTGCCGCGCTTCGGGTCCGCCCGCCGCGAGACGCTGGCGCGCCTGGAGCGGCTGCGCAGGCCACTGCCGTACAGCAGGCGGGTGACCCTGGCCGGCGCCTACCACTACAGCGGGCGGGCCACGGCGACGATGGTGCTCGGCTCGCTGCTCGCCTCCGTACGCGCCGAGCCGGTCCTGGCCCTCGACGGCGCCGCGTCCGAGGGGTCGCTCGACGCCTTCCTCACCCGGCGCAACGAGGCCGTCGTACGTGATCTGGCTGCGCTCGAACCCACCCCCTCGTACGCGGAGATCCGCGCCCTCACCACCCGGCTGCCGTCCGGCCTCGAAGTGATGGCCCACCGCGGGGGGCACTTCAGCCAGAATCCGGCGCACGCACACGAGTACGCCCGGGTGCTGGCGCAGACCGCTCGGCACTACTCCTGTGTGCTGACCGACTGGTCCCGGCTGCGGCTCGACCGTTCGGCCCAGGTGGTCCTGGATCACACCGACCGGCTGGTCCTCTGCTGCGGCACCGCGGACTGGTTCCTCGACGCTGCGGTGCGGACCCTCGACGACGTACGGGAGGCGGGGCACGAGCGGATGGCGAGCGAGGCGGTCGTGGTGGCCGCCGAGGTCGGCGGGTCGTCCGGCCGGCGGCTGCCCGCCTCCTTCGCCGGGCGGCTCGGCGTGGACCCCGGCCAGGTGGTGCACGTCCCCTTCGACACGGCGCTGCAGTCGCCCGGGTGGGAGCTCGGCTGGCTGCGGGCGGCCACCGTGAACGCGTACCTCCGGCTCGCGGAGCTGGTCCTGGGCGCCGACGGCACCGGAGCCGGAGACCCGGCGCCGGCGCCGGCCCCGGATCCCGGTTCCCCGCCCGCTACTTGATCCCGGTGGTCGCCACGCCCTGCACGATCCGCCGCTGGAAGACCAGGAACACCGCGATCAGCGGCAGGAATCCGAGCACCGACGACGCCATGACCTCCGCGTACTGGATGTTGCTGTTGTTGACCAGGGACGCCAGACCCACCGGGATCGTCTGCGACTTGGTCTGGTTCAGGACGAGCAGCGGCCACAGGAACGCGTTCCACGAGTTGATGAACGTCAGGATCGACACCGTCGAGACCGCCGGACGGCAGATCGGCATACAGATCGTCCAGTAGACCCGCCACCAGCTCGCCCCGTCGATGCGCGCGGCCTCGATCAGCGGGACCGGGATGCCCTTGAAGAACGCCTGGAAGATGAAGACCGACACCGGCGCGGCCACCGAAGGCAGGACCAGCGCCCAGTAGGTGCCGAGCAGATGCAGCGACCGGTACTCGATGAACTGCGGCAGGATCAGCGCCTCGGTCGGCAGCATCAGCCCCGCCGTGACCAGCGCCAGGAGGACGTTCCGGCCGGGGAAGCGGAGGAAGGCCAGGGCGAAGCCCGCCATCGAGCAGAACGCCACGGTGAAGACCACCGCGAGGACCCCGATGACCAGGCTGTTGAGGTACCAGGAGCCGATCGGATAGGTGTCCCAGGCGTACGAGTACGCGTGCAGGGACCAGCCCCCGGCGAAGGGCGACGTCGGGTTCGCGGTGATCGAGCCGTCCGGCCGCAGCGAGGTGATGAGCGCCCACGCGAACGGGACGAGCCAGATCAGCGCGAACAGGGTGAGACAGACGGCGCAGAGCCGGTTGAAGAGTTTCGCGCCGTTGACGCCGGGCGGTGGGTGCGAGCCGGTCGATGCGGCCGGTCCCCCGGCGCCGGCGGGCCGCGGCTGGGTGATGCTGCTCAAGGTGTCCTCCGCTCAGGCCGCGGTGCGGGGCGCGGCCGGGGTCGCGGACCGGCGGCGCAGCACGTACCAGGCTGTCGAGATCGCGACGATGATGACGAAATAGACCATGGTGGCGGCGGCGCCGTAGCCACCCCGGTAGGAGGTGAATCCGGTGTCGTAGATGTACTCGATGACCGGCCGCGTCGACTGGTCGGGGCCGCCGCCGAGAAGCAGGTAGATCTGGTCGAAGACCTTCAGCGAGGCCAGGATCTGGAGGATCAGCACCAGCCCGGTGGTCGGGCGCAGCAGCGGCACGGTGATCAGCCGGATCTGCTGCCAGGGGCTCGCCCCGTCGATCGCGGCGGCCTCGTACACATCCGGCGGTACGTCCTGGATCGCGGCCGTGTAGAGGACGAAGTTGAAGCCGAACGTCCACCACAGCGTCATCAGGATGACCGCGGTCCAGCCGCCCGACGTGCTGCCGATGAAGTCGGGCACCGGCAGGCCGACGGCGCCGAACAGCTTGGGGAGCAGCCCGACCTGGGGTGTGTACATCCACAGGAAGATCAGGGCGACCACGGACGACGGCACCACGTACGGCGCGAAGAACGCCAGCCGGTAGAAGACCCGGCCGCGCCGGATCCGGGACGCGAGGACGGCGAACAGCAGCGCGAGGACCACCAGCAGCGGGGTGGTGATCAGGGTGAACAGCACCGAGTGCCACATGGCGTCCCAGAAGAGGGAGTCCCGCAGCACCTGGGTGTAGTTGGACACCCCCACCCAGTCGCCGAGGCCGTCCTTGACGGTGGTCGTGTTGAAGAAGCTCAGCACGATGCCCATCAGCAGTGGGCCGCCCAGGAACAGCAGGTAGACGACCAGGAACGGGGTACTGAGCAGCAGGCCCGCCCGCCGGTCGGAGCGGGGCGGCCGGCCGCGCGCCGTCCGCACGGGTGCTGGGCGCCGGGCCGGCCGCGTCGAGGCGACGGTCGTCATGGAACTGCCTCCTACTTCATCGTCACCGGTGGTCGGGCCGTGGTGTAGCGCTTCAGATCCGCCCGCATGGCGGCGACCGCCTTCTTCGGCCCGAGCCGCCCCGCGAGGACCTCGATGACGGTCGCACCCACGGTGTTCTGGAAGTCCGAACCGGCGCCGGTGTACCAGGCGACGGGGTCGTACTGGGCGTTGAACGCCGCCTGTACGTAGTTGCGTTGCGGGGACTGCCCGAGAAACGCCTTGCTGCGCTGGCTGGGGAGCCAGGCCGGCACATGGCCGCCGTGCGCCCAGGTGGCGCTGTTGTCGAGCAGGCTCTTGATGAACTGCGCCGCGTGCGCGGTCCGTGCGGGGGAGCGCTTCGGGTTGCGCGGCACGACGAGCGCGTGCGAGTCCGCGTACGCCACCGGTTCAGGACCGAGCAGGGCGGGGAAGGGCACCACGTTGAAGTCCAGGCCCTTGACGAGCCGGTACGAGGGGATCTGCCACTCCCCGTCGAAGAGGAACCCTGCCTTTCCGGTGCTGAACAGGGCGTTCGCGCCCGACCCGTTGAGGCTGCTCGGCATCAGGCCGGGCCCGGTCAGGCTCTGCATGAAGTCGAACGTCTCCTGCATCGCATCGGCGTCGATGTCGATCGTGGTGCCGGAGCCGGTGACGACGGGGCCCGCGACGCCGGAGTAGATCATGCTGAACCAGCGCCAGGCGGTGGACGGGTCGGCGGTGATGGACATGGCGGCGCCGTACTGCGCGCCCGCCTCCTTCATCGCCTTGACCGCGTCGGTGAAGGCGGCCCTGCCCTTCATCGGTTTCAGCCCGTCACCAGCGTCGTTGAGCAGGCCGGCCTTCTTCGCCAGGGCGACGTTGTAGAAGAGCACGAACGGGTGGGTGTCCAGCGGCACCGCGTACGCCGTGCCGTTCACGGTGGCCTTCTTCCAGGCCGCCGGGGTGAACCGGTCCGGGGTGACGCCCAGTTCGGTGACGCCCGTTTCGGCCACCGGCTCCAGCAGGCCCGAGGCCGCGAGCAGCGGCAGCCGGGACAGATGGGAGATACCGACGTCGGGCGGGGTACCGCTCGCCGTCGCCAGGGCCAGCTTGGTGTAGTAGGGGTTTCCCCAGCCCAGGATGGTCGCCTCGACCGTCGTTCCGGGATGCGTCCTGCGGAAGGAGTTCTCCATCAGCGTCATGTTGGCGCCGTCGCCGCCGGTGAACAGGTTCCAGAAGATGACGTCGGCGGTGTTCGGCTGAGAACCCGTCAGTCCGGAGGCCAGCGGGGATGAGCACGCGGACAGCCCGCCGGCCAGGGCCAGACCGCCGCCGAGAGCCAGGAAGCGCCGGCGCGCCATCGCTCCGCTCATAAGGGTATTCACCTCGTCAATTCGATGTGAACTCGATGGCCGAGACCTTGGCATACGATTTGCATCGATGCAATAGATCGGTACGGCTGTTTGGTGCAGCTATCGGTGCAGCTATCGGTGCAGCTATCGGTACAGGTGAAGGCGGTGGAGGGCCGGGGTCAGCTCGTACGCAGGCGCTGCGAGGACTCGCGGACGACCAGCCGGAAGGGCGTCGACTCCCGCCGGGCGGGAGCATCACCTGAATCCGGGCCGGTGTTTCCCTTGTCCGGCTTCCGGTTGATCTGCTCGTCGAGCAGGGTGAGGGCGCGCTCCGCGATGACGTCCAGATCGGGGGCGACCGAGGTGAGCGGCGGGTGGGTGTACGCCGACTCCGGGACGTTGTCGATGCTCGCCAGGGCGACGTCGTCGGGCACCCGGACGCCGGAGGCGTTCAGCGCGTGCAGGGCGCCGACGGCCAGCGCGTCGTTGAAGGCGAAGATCGCGTCCGGCAGGGGGCCGCTGCCTTCCAGGAGCTGCCGCACGGCCTCGTAACCCTGGGCCCTGTTCCAGTCCTTGACCGGCTCGACCAGCCAGTTCACCCGCCGCACCCCGGCTGCCGACAGGGCCTGCCGGTAGCCCTCGACGCGCTGGCGGCCGTTCTCGCTGCCGTTCCGGCCGAGCGCGACGATACGGCGGCAGCCCTGCTCCACGAGGTGTTCCACGGCGGTGCGGGCGGCGGCCACGTTGTCGATCCCGACGCGCGGGAAGCGGGCGCCGACATCGTGTTCGCCGAGCATGACCAGCGGAAAGTCCGGAGCGCTGGCTGCGACGTCGGCGGCCGGCACGGTCAGGGCGCTGAACAGGACGCCGTCGGCCACATTGGTCAGGCCGCCCGCGAGGATGCGCCGCTCCGTCTCGGTGTCGCCCTCCGTCGACTCGACCAGCACCGTGATGCCCCGCCGGGCCGCGGCGCGGATGACGGCCTGGGCCAGCTCGGCGAAGTACGGCTCGGCGAGGAAGGGCACGGCCAGCGCGACGAACCCGGTGCGGCCCGAACGCAGGCCGCGGGCCAGGTAGTCCATCTTGTAGCCCAGCGCGTCCAGCGAGTGCTGCACGCGGGCGCGCATCTCCGGGCTGACGTGTGTGTAGCCGCTGACCACGTTGGACACGGTCCGCACCGATACACCGGCGTGCTCGGCCACGTCCCGCATCCGTACCCTGCCCACCGGCGCGTCCCTCTCGGTCGGTTCCCGCCGGTGGTGGCCGGCGGTCGTGCGTTGCTGTGCTGCTGTGCTGCTGTTCGTTGCTGTGCTGCTGTTCGTGCCTGGTTCGGGCTTTCCGCTGTTCCTTGCATCGATGCAAAGGTTCACTCATGATGAGCGGAATTCGATTGTACGAAACCCGATGGCCGGTGAGGCAGAAGAAGGAGGAGCCGTGAGGGCGAGCGAGCAGGAGGGCACGTATCCGAGGCCGCTCATGTGCCGTGAGCAGTGGAACAGCCTGGACGGCACCTGGGACTTCGGGTACGACGACGCCGACGCGGGCGAGCGAGAGTCGTGGTTCTCCGGCGACGCCGGTCACCTCGCCGGCGGATTCGACCGGGAGATCACCGTCCCCTTCCCGCCCGAGGCGCCCGCTTCCGGGATAGGTGAGACCGCGCCGCACCCGATCGTCTGGTACCGCCGCCGCATCGCCCACGAGACGCTGGTCCCGGCCGCTTCCTCCAGTGGCCGCACGCTGATCCACTTCGGTGCGGTCGACCACCGCGCCCGGGTCTGGCTGGACGGCCGGCTGGTGGCCGAACACGTGGGCGGCCAGACCCCGTTCACCGCCGACGTGACCGACGCGATGCGGCCGGGCGCCACCGAGCACGTACTCGTCGTACGGGCCGAGGACGACCCGGCCGACCTCTCCGTACCGCGCGGCAAGCAGGACTGGCAGGAGCGGCCGCACGCCGTCTGGTACGAGCGGACCACCGGGATCTGGCAGAGCGTCTGGACCGAGACGGTCCCCGACCAGCACATCACCGACCTCGCCTGGATCCCCGACCCCCAGCGCGGAGTCGTGGCCGAGCTCGTCCTCGCCCGGCCGCTGCCCCGGCCGCTCACGGTCGACATCGTGCTCCGCGTCGGCGACCGCGTGCTGGCCGAGACCTCCACCGTGACCACCGGCCGCCGCACCCGGATCGACATCGCGATCCCGGCCCTGCGCAACGGCATCGACCGGGAAGCCCTGTGGTGGAGCCCGGAATCGCCCACCCTGGTGGACGCCCGGGTCACCGTGCGCGACCCCGGAACGCCCGAGTGCGCCGACACCGCCCACACCACCGACACCGCCCACACCACCGACAGCGTGGACAGCTATCTGGGCCTGCGCAGCGCGGGCGTCGGGGGCGGTGCCTTCCTGCTCAACGACCGTCCCTGTTACGTGCGTTCCGTACTGAACCAGGGCTACCGGCCGCGGACCCTGCTCGCGAACAGCGGTACCGCCGAACTGCGCCGCGAGGTCGAGCTGATCAAGGAGATGGGCTTCAACGCGGTCCGCGTGCACCAGAAGGCCGAGGATCCGAGGTTCCTGTACTGGGCCGACCGGCTCGGCCTGCTCGTCTGGGGCGAGACGGGCGCGGCGTACGAATTCGGCACGGACGCCGTCGAACTGCTCACGCGTGAGTGGCTGGACCTGGTGCGGCGCGACCGCAGCCACCCGTCGATCGTCACCTGGGTGCCCTTCAACGAGAGCTGGGGCCTCTCCGACATCGCGCACGACCCGGCGCAGCAGCAGTACTCGACGGCCCTGGCCGCCCTGACCCGGGCCCTGGACCCGACGCGCCCGGTGCTGTCCAACGAGGGCTGGGAGCACACCGACAGCGACATCCTGGGCGTCCACGACTACGCCGGCGACGCGGCTCTGCTGAAGGAGCGCTACGGAGATGCGAAGGGCTTCGCGGCGGTGCTGGCGGGCGGTGGCCCGCAGGGCCGCGTGGTCTCCCTCTCCGAGCGGCAGACCGAGCGCTTCGCCGCGGGTGAAGCACCGCTGATGATCACGGAGTTCGGCGGCCTCTCGCTGGGGGGCGGCGACGACGACTTCTTCTACACGCAGACCAGTTCGGGCACCCAGTACGCGGAACTGCTCGGCGCCCTCTTCGGCGAACTGCGGAAGAGCCCGCTGGTCGCGGGCTTCTGCTACACGCAGTTCATGGACACCGCACAGGAGACGAACGGCCTGCTCTTCCCGGACGGCACCCCCAAACTGCCACTGGAGACGATCCGCGGGATTGTCACGGGGGTCGTGGACGGGGAGGGAACGAAGGGGGCGACGGGCGCGGAGGGCGCTGCGGGGGGCTGAGCGGGGGCGGGGCGGCGTATGCGGACCGAAGTCCGAGACGCTCGGTTTTCGGTCCGCGATCGGGGATGTCTACCTGCTGGAATAAACCCGGGAGGACATGCAGTGGACCGGCAGGACCGGCACGACGACGGATGTGTCGAATTCTGTCAGAACCGAAGGGTCGGCTCGGGGAGTTCCGTACGCCCGGGCCGACCCGAAGGGTATGAAAGATTCGGCCGAATTGACCGTGACCGGGAAATGCTGAGGCGGCACGTATGGCACGAACATGAGCAAGGAGTGTCCTCGTGATGTGATTCACAGTGATCTTTCGCGAGGACCATACGACACGGGCTGCGCGGGTTCAAAATCGCTTGTACGTACCGTTCTTGGGGTGCCCGTTCTGGCTGTGTCCGGCAGCTTCCTGAGCCTCTGCGGACTGATCGGCACGGATGTCGAGGAGCAGTCTCCGGAGGCGGTCGGACTCATTCTCGTTGTGCCCGCTGAAGAAGGCGATGGCTTCCTCCAGGTGTGCCGCGGCCTCACCCTGCCGTCCTGCCGCGAGATGGAATGTGGCGAGGTCCGCGTGGGAGCCCGCCTCCTCATCCGTCGCGTGGATCCGCTCCGCCAGCGAGAGGGCCGTGGTCAGTTGCTCCTCGGCGTCGGCGCCGCGGCCATAACTCAACTCGGCCATGGCCACACCCCGGAGCGCTTGAATCTCTTCCTGCACCGCACCTATGCGCCGCGCCAGGTCGAGTGCCGCCGCATAGTGAGCCGAAGCCTCCATCGGGCGGCCCGCCGAGAGCATGTTCTTCCCGACAGCATTCAGGGTGATTGCCTCGCACCTTTTGTCATTGATGAGGCGGAAAGTGGAAAGAGCCTGGCGGTGGAGAGTGAGAGCCTGGCTTGAATTCTCCGGTGTCAGGAGTGAGCTCCCGAGGTTCAGCTGGGCAATTGCCTGTTCCGTTCTGCTGCCCACGCGCATGACGAGGTCGAGGGACCGGGAGAATGAGGCGCGAGCTGCCTCGTTCTCCCCTCGGTGGAGGTGCAGGTCGCCCAGATTGTTCAGGGCCTGCGCCTCTCCCCTTTCGTCTTTGGCGCGCACGAAGCCGAAAAGCGACAGCCGGAAGTTCTTCATCGCGCCGTCGTGGTCGCCCAGCTGGAGGAGAGTGATACCAAGATTATTCTGGTACCGCGCGATGTGCCAGGGGTCTCCGAGTTTTGATCTGATGTCGAGTGCCTCCCGCTGGAGGACGAGCGAGTCGTCCAGTCGGCCGACGTCCCAGGCCAGCAGTCCCAGCATTCGCAGCGACTCGGCCTCCGTGGCGATGTCACCCATGGCCCTGGCCAGTTCGAGGGCGCGGTGCCCGTTCCCTTCGGCCTGCCCGTACCGCCCTGTCCGGTACTGAACGGTGGTGAGGTCGACCAGGGCGCGGGCTTCGGATGCCCGGTCATGGACCGCACACCAGTGGCCGACCGCGTGGGTGTGCAGCTCTGCCGCCTCCCAGTAGCCCTCGGCGTCGAGGAAGTCGGCGAGTACATGCGCGAGGCGCGCGGCCCTGGCCGGCCGGCCGTGGCTCCGTGAGTGGCGCTCCACGGCCAGCAGGGCGGCCTGCTCCGCGACGAGCCAGGCTCTGGCTTCTTCGGGCTCCTGCCATCCCGGGAGTGCCCGGGCAGCCGGCCGGCCGGGCAGGACTTCGGGGGAGCGACGCGGGTGGGCGAGCCGCACGGCTGCCGCCGCCGCGTGCAGGGAGAAGTCGGCCAGGCGGTCCCGCGCGGCCTCCCGGGCGGACACTGTGTCGTGCGCGGTGGTCAGGCCGAGGGCGAACTCCCCGATGAGGTCGTGCAACCGGTAACGGTCCGGGGCCGGTTCCTGCAGCAGATGCGAGTCGAGCAGCGATTCGAGGATGCGCTCGGTGGCTCCCACGGACCGGCCGGTGAGGGCGGCGGTGGCGTGCGGGCCGAAGTCATGGCCGAAGTGGAGGCCGAGGAGGCGGAAGACCTCTTGATGGTCGGCCGGCAGTGTGTCGTAGGACAGTGCGAAGGCGGAGGCGATCTCGGTGTCGCCGTCGCGGATCTCGGAGAGCCGGTCACTGGGCCGGGACATGCGCTCGATGAGGTGCGCGACGGTCCACGAGGGACGGGAGTTGAGCCGTCCCGCGACCAGCTCCAGGGCCAGCGGCAGGTGGCCGCAGAGAGTGGCGAGCGCGGACCGCTCGGACGGGGTCCCGCCCCGCTCACGGCCGACCAGCCCGGCGAAGAGCGCGGCCGACTCCTTCGCGGGCAGCACATCCAGACTGATGTGGCGGACACCTGGCAGCCCGCTCAGGCGCCGGCGGCTGGTGAGGAGCACCACGGATGAGGGGCTTCCGGCCAGGAGCGGCCGTACTTGCCGCGGGTCCGCGACGTCATCGAGCACGACGACCACGCGGCGGGTGGCGAGCACGGTGCGCCACAGTGCGCTGAGTTCGTCCAGTTCGTGCGGAACGGCTCCGGCCGGGACGCCGAGCTGACGCAGCAGCGTGGCGATCACCGTCTCCGGCGGGAGCGGTTGCCGGCCCGCACTGTGGCCGTGGAGGTTCAGGTAGTGGAGACCTTCCGGATGGTGCTGGGAGAGCCGGCGCGCGGTGTGCAGTGCGAGCAGGGTCTTACCCACCCCCGCCATCCCGGAGACGGAGTGGACGTAGGTGATGTCGGGTGATTCCGTTTCCAGGTGGCGCAGTTCGCTCGTGCGGCCCACCAGTTCCGCGTGAGCGGGGAGGTTGTCCGGGGCGGGCGCGGCCGGGGCGCCCGGTACGCGTTGCGGGAGCAGTTCGCCGACGGGAGAGCGGTCCAGTATCAGCCGGTAGGTGCGGTTGAGGGCCTCGCCCGGTTCGGTGCCCTCCTGGCGCAGGAGCGTGCGCAGCGTCTCGTACGCGCGCAGGGCGTCGGTCTGCCGGCCGCAGCCGTAGGCGGCGGTCATGAAGTGGCGCGCCACTGTCTCGTCCGTGGGCCGCTGTTCGACCAGGGCCGTGAGCTCCGGGACGAGCGCGGTGAACCGTCCCATGCCCAGTTCGATCTCCGCCCGCAACAGCGTCGCCGCGAGCAGGCGTTCGCCGAGGCCGCGGCGTATCCGTTCTGCCCACAGGCCGCCGAGACCGGTGAGCGGCTCCCCGCGCCAGAGGCTCTCCGCCTGCCGCAGGAGCGCCAGCGCCTGGGTGTCGTCGCCGCTGTCGGACAGCGAACGGGCCTGGGTGGTGAGACGGAGGAACCGATGGTGGTCCACCACGTCCGGATCTATGTCCAGGGCATATGCGTGTGCCTCGTTGGGTAATCGGTCGGCACCGAGTCTTCTCCGGATCCGGGTGGCGTAGGAGTGCAGTGACGAGTTCGGTTTACCGGGTGGGTCGTCGTCCCAGAGGCGTTCGGCAAGTGTGCTCAGCGGCACCGGGGTGCCGACGTCGAGGGCGAGCGCGGCCAGCATATGGACGGCCTTCGCGGACCCGTACATCTCGCGGCGCCCGTCCACGCGCAGTTCGACCGGTCCCAGAACAAGAATGTCGAAGTGCACCAGCAGCTCCCCCCGGCCGGCCCGACAGGTAGACCAACAAGGGTGACAGATCGTCAACTCTGGTCAATAGATACACCAGTTGGCTCTCATGCTTGGCTCAAATGTTCCTTATGTTGCCGCCTTCGGTCTTTCAAGGTCGGGAGAGAGTTCTGGATTCCACCGGTTCTGGATTCCACCGGTCCGGGGCACCGGGTCGCAGCGCGGGTAGGAAACGGCGACACCAGGGGGGTCGGCCATGGAACCGGTGACCGCCGCCCGGCTCGCCACCGTTCTCGGCCGGGTCGATGACGCTGCGTGGCAGGCACTGGCGGATCTGCTGCCCGGGCAGGGACTTCCGCGGCGTCCGCCGACGGATCCCGTGGGGACGGCGGCTCTCGCCGAGGCACTGGCGGCTGCGGCCGCCGCCCGCCAGGAGCTGGGCGCGGCCCTCCGCCTCTGGCTGACGGCCGTGCCCATGACCAACAGCATCGGGGGAGAGGCGCGCGTCGAGGGAACGGTCGTCCAGGCGAGAGACATCAAGAACGTCCATGTCCACCAGCTGACACCGCCCCCGCACCGCTCCGGCCGGCCCCGGCAACTGATCCCCGGGCCCGCCCATTTCACCGGCCGGACCCCGGACCTGGCAGCGCTGGAGGCACTCCGTACCGGCCACCCCGGCGTCGCGCCGCCGACCGTGGTGGTCACCGGCGCGGCCGGAGTCGGCAAGACCGCCCTGGCGGCCCACTGGCTCAACGCGGTGGCCGGCGAGTATCCGGACGGTCAGCTCTACGTGGACCTCCGCGGCCACGCCCGGCACGCGGCGCTCCGTCCGGGCGAGGCCCTGGGCCAGTTCCTGAGGGCGTTCGGTATCGATCACGTACCGGCCGAGCTGGCAGAACAGGCCGCCCTGTGGCGTACGGTCACGGCCGACCTGCGCGTCGCGGTCATGCTGGACAACGCGCTGAGCGCGGCGCAGGTCCGCCCGCTGCTCCCGGCCGGTCCCGGCGCGCTCGTCGTGGTGACCAGCAGACGGCGGCTGCCCGGGCTCACCCTGGACGGCGCCTCCTTCCACCAGCTGGACGGCCTGGCCATCGGCTCCGCCGTCGAGCTGCTGAGCCACCGGCTCGGCGGTGGACGGGTGGCCGGCGAGCCCGCCGCCGCGCACCGGCTCGCCGAATCCTGCTCCGGGCTGCCTCTCGCGGTCTGTGTCGCCGCAGCCCGTATCGCCGCCAGGCCCCAGCAGTCCCTTGCCTCCCTCGCCGCTGCCATGAGCAGGTCCGACGACCGCCTCGGCGCCCTCAACGCGGGCGGTGAGCGGGCCGTGCAGACCGCGCTCGACGACTCCTACCGGACGCTCTCCGCCGGTGCCGCCCGGGGCTACCGGCGGCTCGGCCTGCTGCCGGTCGGGGAGTTCGGACCGCTCCTGGCAGCCGCTTCCTGCGCCCTTTCCGCCGAGGAAGCGGAACGGGTGCTCGACGAGCTGATCGAGGTCAACCTCATCGAGGAACTCGGCTCCGAACGCTGGCGGTTCCACGATCTGGTGCGGCTGCACGCGGCCCAGCGGGCCGCCGCCGAGGACACCCCCGGCACCCGCGACGAGACCGTACGCAGGACGGTCGACTGGTATCTGCGCACCGCGACGGAAGCCAGGGCGCTGCTCTCACCCACGCACCGCACGCTGCGCAGGGACTACGCCTACGAGCCCGTCGGGCTGCCGACGCCCTTCAGCTCCGCGGAGGACGCCCTGCGCTGGCTGGACAGCGAGCGGCTGCACCTCATGACGGCGCTGCGGGCCGCTGTGGAGCACGGCTGGTCCGCTCCGGTGTGGCAACTCGCCGACAGCATGCAGCCGTTGTTCCTGCGGCTGCGCCCCTACGACCTGTGGATCGAGGCCCACCGGTACGGGCTGGCCGCCGCGCGCCTGGCCGGTCATCCGGACGGCGAGAGCCGCATGCTGACCACCGGGGGCAGCGGGCTGTACAACGCGGGCCATTACGACGAGGCGGTGAGGTGGTTCACCCGGGCCCTGCACGGCGCCCGCCGGGACGCCGACCGCCGGGCGGAAGCCCAGGCGCTGCACGGCCTGGGCCAGTCGCACCGGCTGGCGGGGCGGCTGGACCGGGCCACTGGGTACTTCACTGAGGCCCTCGCTCTGCGCGAGAAGATCGGATACGTGCGGGGCGCGGCCCTGAGCAGGCTGTGCCTGGGCGATATCGCGCTCGCCACCGGGGACCCGCACCGTGCCGTCGTACTGCTGACCCGCGCGCGGAGCGACCTGCTCGCGGTACCCGACCCCTACGACGCTGCGCGCGCCCTGGCCTTTCTCGGCCGGGCCAGAGCGGCGGACGGCATCGCGGACTTCGCCGCGGCCGACCGCCAACTCCTTCTGGCACTCGATGAGTTCGCGGCCACCGGGTCGGTGCACTGGCAGGGGCGGGTGCTGGAGATGCTCGGGGAGTGCGCGGAGGACCGCGGCGACCGGCGGGCCGCCGCGGCACGGTACCGGCAGTCCCTCGCCCGCTACGCGCCGGTCAGTCCCGGTGACACCCGGCGTCTCCAGGAGCGGCTTCGGGCCCTGGACGCGGGCTGAGCAGCCACCGGTAGAGCACCGAGAGATGCGGCCCCATGTCCCCGGCCCCGCACAGCGGGCCCACCGTGAAGGCGGCGCGACCGCGCACCACCACCACGCACAGGCCGTCCGCCGGATCGCGGAGCGCGACCAGTTGGCAGCCGGGGTAGCTGCGCGCCGTCTCGACGGCCCGGCCGGCGCTGCCGGTTCCGTACAGGACATCGGCGCAGCAGAGCCACGTGTCGCCCGGGTCGCTGTCGATGTCCACCCGGATGTGGTCGTGCGAGACCGTCACCCCGGTCATGCCGCGACCTGGCGGTCGGGGAGCGGTACGGGCTCGGTGGCCGGCAGGCAGGCGGGCCGCCCCAGGCCCAGGACCCGGTACATCAGCTTCCGCATCCGGCGGTTGAACCGGCCCGGTTCGGACGAGATGCCCGCCGCGATGCGCCGGTAGGCCCGCCGCGGATACTCCGCGGCCGCGTATTCGAGCTGCTCCGCGAGCGGCCGGGTGGGGGACAGCGAGGGCGCGGCGAGCGCCAGGCCCACCCCGGGCGAGAGCGGATTGGCGTCGTGGTGCGGGTAGCGGGACAGGATGACGGGGGCGCCGGTCATCGACGCGTAGAGCGTGACCGAGCCGTAGTCCCCGATGACCGAGTCGGCCGCGATCAGCGGTACCCGCCAGTCGACGTCCGGCGGGATCAGGATGAGGCCCGCCCGGCGGCAGTCGGCCAGCCATGCCCGTACCTGCCAGTGGCCGTGCCGGGACCAGACGTTGGGGTGGACGAGCAGCGCGGTGCGGTAGCGGCGGGCGGGCAGTTCGGTGAGCAGCCGGGGCAGCAGGGCGTCGAGCCGGTTGAACGCCGACTTGGGGCCCCAGGTCGAGGTCGCGAGCACGAGTCGCTCGTCGTGCCGCAGGCCGAGTGCCGCGCGGTAGCGTTCCCGCAGCGGCAGACTCGCCGCGATGCGGTCGTAGCAGGGGTCGCCCACCACCTCGGCGACCGGCAGCGCCTCCGGGCACCACCGCCTCAGCGCGCCGAGATCATCACGGTGCGGCAGTGCGACCGCGCGCGGCACGACCCTCCCCTTCCACGTCAGATGCTTGCGCCCGGTGATCCCGCCCGGCTCCCGTTCGGTGTCCCGGCCGCCGCTCTCCGGCGATCGGGCCAGCGACATGTGACCGCCGCCGTGGGACATCCGGATCAGCGGGGCCCGTACCTGCTCCATGCCCTGTGATCCCGCCGCGAGCGCCAGGTCGAACCGGGTCCTCCTCGCCTCGCGCCAGGGCATGACCGTCGCACCGATGCCGCGCAGGAAGTGCGCCGCGCCGTCGTTGAACGCGTGCGGTGCGACGGTGAAAGCGACTTCGACGCGCAGATCGGAATCCAGCAGGGGCAGTACCTCCTGGAGCCTTTTGCCGTAGACCTCCGTGTGGACGAGTACCAGTACCTTCTTCCGCTCGGGCAGCGTGCGCCACTGCGCCGCCCCGGCTCCCTCCGCCGCTGCTTGCCTTCCGGTTTCGCTTACTGGCATGCGTTCCCCCGTTGCCTTTGAGCGCCTGTCACGGACCCCGGAGCGGGATCCGTGCACAGAGGGCCTGCCCGGGGCGCGGCGCAGGAGCCTTGCCGCGGCCTTGACGAAACCTTGCACTGCCGCGGAGAGGCCCGGAGAACGCGGGTTTCGGGCCCGGGAGGTTCGCTGGGGGACGCCGCCCCGCCACTGCTCAGAGCACCTCCCCCGTGGTGCGCCGGTAGGTGGAGCGGCGGTCGTCGATCTCCGCCCAGTGGTCCCCGTACACCGTCCGGGTGGTGCCCGGCTCCCGCAGGAAGTCGTGCGGGAAGCCGTGCGGGACGGCGCTCGTCTCGTTCAGGCGGGCCAGGGCTTCGTCGTCCAGCCGGACGTCGACCGAGGCCAGGTTGTCCGCGAGCTGGCTCTCCTTGGTGGCGGCGATGATGGGGATGATGTTGCCGGGGCGGCTGCGCAGCCAGGCCAGCGCCACCTGGGCCGGGGTCCAGCCGCCCTGTTCGGCCACGTCGAGGACCGCGGTGATCACCGCGTCCTCGTTCTGGTCCCGGTCGTCCGGATCGGCGCCGTCCAGACGGCCGGTCTCGCCCCTGCGGTACTTGCCGGTGAGCTTGCCCGCCGCGAGCGGTGCCCAGGCCAGCACGGCCAGGTCGAACGCGCGGGCCTGTGGCAGGAGTTCGCGCTCCGGGGTCCGCTCCAGAAGGTTGTAGCGCAGCTGGGAGCCCGCGAAGGAGGTCCAGCCGCGCAGCTCGGCCAGGGTGTTCGCCTGCGCGATCTCCCACGCGGGCCAGTCGGACACCCCGATGTACTGCACCTTTCCGGACCTGACCAGATCGTCCAGGGCCCGCATCACCTCGTCGACCGGGGTGAAGTTGTCACGGGCGTGCACCCACAGGACGTCGACCCGGTCGGTACGCAGCCGGCCGAGGCTGGCCTCCACCGACTGCACGAGGTTCTTTCGGTGGTTGCCCGCCGAGTTGACATCGTCGGGGTCGATCGCGCAGGTGTACTTGGTCGCCAGGACGAACCGGTCCCTGCGCCCTTCCAGCAGCTTCCCGAGAATGCGCTCCGAGCTGCCGTCGGTGTACTTGTTGGCGGTGTCGATGAAGTTGCCGCCCGCTTCGGCATAGGAGTTGACGATGCGTTCGCTCGTGTCCTCGGCGGCGCCCCAGCCCCAGTCGTCGCCGATGGTCATGGCGCCGAGGCTCAGTTCGCTGACGCGCAGACCGGTCCTGCCGAACAGTGTGTAGCGCACGGTGTTGCCCTTCGGTCGGGTGGTGGTACGTACGGTGGCGGTACGTACGGCGTGATGCGATACGTATCGGCGTGACGCGATACGTACGGCGTGGTACGCACGGCGTGGTGGGCACGAGGCACGACGCTAGGAGCTGGAGCGCGCTCCAGCGCAAGCCCCGTCTCAGGGGTTCCGTCTCCGGGGCCTTGCCTCTGGGGTCTTGCCTCCGGGGTCCCGCACCGGCGCCGCGCGCATCCGCCGGGCCCCGGCGGACGAGCCCCGGCGGACGGACCCTGGCAGATGCGCGCGGCGCCGGCGCGGCCGACCATGGAGGTCAGGGCGATCACCGTCCCGTCCCAGGAGGTCCCGTGTGCGCCGATGCGCCGGATGTTCCGCCTGTCGAGCCCCCAGAGGGCGTGGAATGCCTGGAATCGCTGTTCAGGGGCACCCCGGCGGGTATCTGCGTGCTGGATACCGAGCTGCGCTATCTGTACGTCAACCCGGCACTCGAAGAGATGCACGGCATTCCGGCAGCCGAACATCTCGGCCGCACCGTGGAGGACATCCTTCCGGAGCTGAACGTGCCCACGGACCTGCTGCGCGGGGCGCTGGCCGACGGCCGGGCCCGTGAGGTGGCGTCGAGCGGCCGTACGCCCTCGTCGGACCATCCTGGGCTGCGGTTCTGGCAGGGCGCATGTCACCGCGTCGAACAGGACGGGGAGGTCCGCGGGCTCGTCCTGATCATGCTGGAGGTCCTGGCGCCGCGCCGCCGGCATGTGGAGTACGAACGGGTCAGCCGGCATCTGACGATGCTCGACACGGCGACGAACCGGATCGGCACCACACTGGACATGAACACCACCTGCCGGGAGCTGGCCGAGTTCGTGGTCCCCGAGCTCGCCGACGTGGCGAGTGTCGAGGTGTTCGTACCGGAGATCGGCCATCCGGTCCGGCCGCCGCCCGCCGGGGTGGTCCGGCTGCGCAGAGCGGGTTTGGCGGCCGTACCGGGTCTCGCGGAGGCGGTACGGCAGTTCGGGGAGCCGGGGCAGTACGCCGACTACCAGGACGGCGGAGCCATCCCGGTCTGTCTGGAGACGAACCAGCCCGTCGTGCAGAACCTCTCCACCGACGCCCAGCTGACCGCGTCCGCCCCCAGCCCCGAGCGGGTCGCCGTCTACCGCGCGCTCGGCTTCCACTCCGTGTGCATCGTGCCGCTCACCTCCCGGGGCCGTCCGCTGGGCTGCCTGGCACTCGTACGGGCCGGGGACTCGCCGGCCTTCACCGACCAGGACGTGGCGGTCGCCAGGGAGCTCGCGGTCCGGGCCGCCGTCGACCTCGACCACGCCCGCCGCTACACGCGTGAGCACGGCATCGCCCTGGAACTGCAGCGTGCCCTGCTCTCCGAGCCGCGCGAACCGCACCCGCACATCGAGGTCGCCACCCGCTATCTGCCGGTCGGCCAGGGCGCGGAGGTCGGCGGCGACTGGTTCGACGTCGTACCCCTGTCGGACGCCCGCCATCTGAAGGTCATGGGCGATGTGATGGGGCACGGGGTGGAGGCGGCCGTGGCGATGAGCCACTACCGGTCCATGGTGAGGCTCCTCGCCCAGGACGAACTGCCGCCGCACGTCATCCTGGAACGGCTCGACCTGATGGTGGAGAAGGCGGGCATCGACCGGGCCGCCACCTGTCTGCTGGCGGTCGTGGACCGCTTCCGGGGGGAGTGTCAGGTGGCCAGCGCCGGTCATCTGCCGCCCGTGTTCATCGACCACGGAGCGGGCGCCGTGATCGCCGGGATACCGGTCGGGCCGCCGCTCGGCACGGGGCTCGGCGGCTACCGGACCGCCTCGCTGCCCTGCGGCCCGGGAACCGTGCTGTTCATGTACACCGACGGCCTGGTGGAACGCAGGGACGAGGACATCGATGTGTCCGTCAACCGGCTGGCCGACCTGCGGCTGCCGGTCGGCGGGACCCTGGAGGGCCTGCTCGACGAGGTGCTCGACCGGTTCGGCCGGGACGCCACGGACGACATCGCGGTCCTCGCGTCCCGGATCCGCTCGGGGCGGACCCAGGGAGTGTCTGAGAAGTAGCGTCGTCTGCCCGGAGGGCGCGACAGACGGGACTTCTCAAACACGGCCCAGGGGTAGGGCGGCGGCTCGGTAGTCGGCGAGGGAGGGCGGGGCCGGGTCAGACGTTCTCCGCCTGGAACATCCAGCGCTGCTTCTCCAGCTCGGCGGTCAGTCCGATCAGCAGGTCCTGCGACACCGGGTCCGCCTGCTCGGTCGCCGCGATCCCGGCGCGCAGCCGGGTGATCGTGCCACCCAGCGCGTCCACCAGGAGCGCCACGACGTCGTCGTCGGGCGTCCAGCCGGTGGCGGGCTCGGGCAGCTCACTCGTCTTGGCCAGCGCGGTGATGCGCCCGTCCGGCGGCACGCCGATGGCCGAGGACCGCTCGGCGACCGTGTCCGCGTAGTCGCGGGCCGTGGTGACCACCTCGTCCAGCTGGAGGTGGATGGAGCGGAAACGAGGCCCCACCACGGTCCAGTGCGCCTGCTTCGCGAGGAGGGAGAGGCCGAGCAGATCGACCAGGGCGTCCTGGAGCGCCTTCCCGGTGGTCTCACGTGCCGGGTCCGGCAGGGTGCTCTTCACGGTGGCAGTCATGGTGCGTGCACTCCTTGCGTCGATTCGCTGTTCGCTTGCTGTCTGCTCGTCCCTCCGCGTACCCGACGGCCCGGCGAACAGTCGTCGCGGTGCGAACCGGTCATTTCGCGTCGGCGTAGCACTTCACCACCGCCGTCGTGAACGGGAACCGCACCGGCGTCTCCCCGAAGGCGATCCGCCCGGCCAGCTCACCGGCCGCGCGGATCGCCTCGACCACCTGTGGCGCCTCGTCCCGCGGGCAGTGCACGATCACCTCGTCGTGCTGGAAGAAGACCAGCTCGGCGCGGAGCCCCGCGGTGTGCAGAGCGCGGCGCAGCGCGGCCAGCATCAGCAGCGCCCAGTCGGCCGCGCTGCCCTGGACCACGAAGTTCCGGGTGAACCGGCCCCAGGCGCGGGCGTCCGACGAGCGGGGTCCGGCCTCCGGGAACCGGCCGTGGGGCGGGTCCTCCTGCGGGATGCCCGCTTCGTCGCCGTCCTCGGCCCCGGCCGCCGGTGGACTGGTCCGCCCCAGCCAGGTCCGTACGAGCCGCCCCTCCTCGCCCGCCTTCGCCGCGTCGTCGACGTAGGCCACGGCTGCCGGGAACCGGCGCCGCAGCGCCGCGAGGTTCTTCAGGCCGTCCCCCGAGGTCTGGCCGTAGACCGCGCCGAGCAGTGCGAGCTTGGCATGGTCGCGGTCCCCGCTGAACGCCCGGTCGGAGAGGGCCGAGTACAGATCCCTGTCCTGTCCTGCCACCTCCATCAGGCCCCGGTCGCGGGAGACCGCCGCCAGCACCCGGGGCTCCATCTGGTCGGCGTCGGCCACCACCAGACGCCAGCCCTGGTCCGCGACGACCGCCCGCCGGATCACCTTCGGGATCTGAAGTGCCCCGCCGCCATTGGTGGTCCACCGCCCGGAGACCGTCCCGCCCGGCTGGTACTCCGGGCGGAAACGCCCGTCCCGCACCCAGTCCTGGAGCCAGCTCCAGCCGTTGGCCGTCCAGATCCGGTACAGCTTCTTGTACTGGAGGAGGGGTCGCACCGCCGGATGTGCGATGCCCTCGATCTCCCAACGGCGGGTCGACTTCACCTTGATCCCGGCCTGGGCGAACGCCTTGATGACATCGGCGGGCAGCTCCGGTCTGACCCGGCGTCCGAAGGCCGCCGACACCTCGTCCGCCAGCTCCGCCATCCGGCGCGGCTCGCCGCCGCCCGCATACCGCTCGCCGAGCAGCTCGTCCAGAACGGCCCGGTGCACATCGGCCCGCCAGGGCAGCCCGTCCCGGTGCATCTCGGCCGCCACCAGCATCCCCGCCGACTCCGACGCGGTCAGCAGCCGCATCCGGTCCGGGTGGGTGGTGGTCCCGTACCGGACGAGCTGGTCCGCGTACACCTCCAGGAGCGCGCCGAACTCCATGGGGACGGGGGCCGGTTCGAAGAGGGAGGACTGTGCGCCGGGCTCGGCCGACCGGGGGCGCGGATCGGGCGGCACGGGCGCCCGGTGCAGCCGGGCCCAGGCCGCCGCAGCGGACCGTGGCTCGCCGTACCGCCCGTCGTGGCCGAGCAGCAGCAGCTCCGCGTCCTCGATGTCGTAACACCGCTCGACCCGCACCCCGGCGGCGAGCAGCCGCGGATAGATCTCGGCGGTCGAGCGCCACACCCACCGCCCGACATCCGGCCGGGCCCGCACCGCCTCGGCCAGGTCCGGCTCGAACACCACGTCCCCGGCGGGCAGCCCGTCTCCGCCGAGTGGCGCGAGGTGTGCCCCGCCGCCCTCCGCCGTCGCCAGAGCCCACCGATCGGTCATGCGATCGAGTGTGGCAGCCACCACTGACAATCGGCCGGATGCCGCGGTGGGGCACGGTGAGGGGGCTTCAGCCGCCGGGCAACGACTGCGTACGGGCGGCACTTGTACCGGCCCCGGTCCGTTCGGACGGGTGGAACCGTGTGGAAGACGGGCGGGGCCGGGAACGATAGGGCGACTGACTCTGCGACTGGCTTCGCGGCCCCGCGGCCCCGCGGCTTTGCGGCTTTGCGACTTCGAGACTTTGCGACTGACGGAGGAGATTCCATGAAAGCGATCGTGTTCGAGGAGTTCGGCGGCCCCGAGGTGCTCCGGCTCAAGGAGACCGCCGAGCCGCACGCGGGGCCCGGCCAGGTCCGTCTGAAGGTGGCCGCCGCCGGGGTCAACGCCCTCGACTACAAGATCCGCAGCGGCTGGGCGGAGGAATTCTTCCCGACCGTGCTGCCCGCGATCCCGGGGTCGGAGGTCGCCGGGACCGTGGACGAGATCGGTGAGGGCGTCACCGGGACCGCGATCGGCGACGAGGTGGTGGGCTGGAGCGTCATGGGTGGGTACGCGCCCTACGCACTCGTCGAGACCTACGCGCCCAAGCCCGACGCGCTCCCCTGGGAGTCGGCGGTCGCGCTGCCGGTGGCCGGTGAGACATCGCAGCGCGTCCTGAACCTGCTGGAGCTGAAGAACGGCGAGACGCTGCTCGTCAACGGCGGTGCGGGGGCGGTCGGTTCGATCGCCGTCCAGCTCGCGGCGGCCCGGGGCGCGACGGTCATCGCCACCGGGTCCGAGGCCAGCCACGACTTCCTGCGGGAGCTCGGCGCGACGCCCGTGACATACGGCGAAGGGCTCGTGGAGCGGGTCCGCGCGGTCGCCCCGCAGGGGGTGGACGCGGTCTTCGACATCGCGGGCAAGGGGGCGCTCCCGGACGCGATCGAGCTGCGCGGCGGTACGACGGACCGCGTCGTCACGATCGCCGACCCGGCGGCGCGGGAGCTGGGTGTGGTCTTCAGCGGGGGCTCCATGTCCGCCGACGCGGCGGAGAACCTGGCGGAGCAGGCCCTGCTGGCGGCGGACGGCACGCTGCGTGTGGAGGTGGCGAAGGTGCTTCCGCTGGAGCAGGCCGCGCAGGCGCAGACGCTGAGCGAGGAGGGGCATGTACGGGGGAAGCTGGTGCTGAGGGTGTGAGGCGGCGACGGATTCTCTGTCCACAGGCTGTGGACAGAGAATCCGTCGGGCTTCACGGCCCGGGGTGCCCCCTGCGGCGGTGCCGGTCAAGACCACAGCGGTGCCGGCCGAGACCTACCCTTGGCCGCATGGAGACTGGCGGTATGGAGACTGGCCGCAGGGATGCCGGGCGCGGGGACGACGTATGGAATCGGTGACCGACCGGGCCTTCGCCGCCGCCCTCTACAGCGAGAGTGACGCGGGCCTGGACACCGGAGCCTCCCTGCTCGCCGCCGACCCGGCCGCCGACGCGGAGGTGGGGCGGCGCGGCGAGGAGTTCCTGCGCCGGGCCTGGCAGCGGGGGTGGCAGCCCGCCGATGTCGTACGGCTCGTCCGGCGCGATCTGGCCGACCGGCACGTCCGGCTGCTCTCGGCGCTGATCACGGCGGAGGTACGGGCGTACAAGCGGCTGCCGCCGCGCTGGCAGACCCAGCTGGACGAACTGGCCGCACCGCCCTGGGAGGCCGACCGCTTCTCGTACGCGACCGCGCTCCTGGAGCTGTACCGGCTGCTCCTGCGCCTCCCGGCCATCGAACCGGTGGGCCCCGCGCCGGGCGCCGACGTACTCCTCCCGCCCCACCACCACGCCGAGCCGCGGACGCTCGGCCGGATCCGGGCGCTGCTCGCCAAGGCCGAGGCGACGGACTACGCGGCGGAGGCCGAGGCGCTCAGCGGGAAGGCGCAGGAGCTGATGGCCCGGCACAGCATCGACGAGGCGCGGCTCGCGGCCGACGGGCACGGTACGGACACCCCGGCGGCCTGCCGCATCGGCGTCGACGCCCCGTACGAGACGGCCAAGGCGGTCCTGCTCGACGCGGTCGCCACCGCGAACCGCTGCCGCGCGGTGTGGAACAGCGCGTTCGGCTTCTCCACGGTCGTCGGCTTCGAGCCCGACCTGGAGGTCGTCGAACTGCTCCACACCTCACTCCTGGTCCAGGGGACGGCTGCGATGACCCGCGCGGAGGCGGCGCAGCGCGCGGGCGGGCGCAAGCGGACCAAGACGTTCCGGCAGTCGTTCCTGGCGGCGTACGCCAGCAGGCTCGGCCACCGGCTCGCCCGGACGGCGGACGAGGTGACGGCGGAGGCCGCGGGCTCGCTGCTGCCCGTGCTCGCGGAGCGGGACGTGGCGGTGGTGTCGGAGGCGGACCGGATGTTCCCCGAGACGACCGTGAGCCGGGTGCGGGGCGTCACGGACGAGGCGGGCTGGCTGGACGGCACGGCGGCGGCGGACGCGGCGGGGCTGGGGCCGAAGGCCCGGCTGGAGCCGGGGGCCTGACGGCGGAGGCCGTCCCCGGCCCCAACGGCCAGGTGCGGGCGGCCCTCCCCCGCGGGCGAGCCCGCCCAGCACTCCAGCGCCCCAACACTCCAGCGCCCCCCGCCTCCCCCCCCCGTACTTCCATGCGCCCGATATGCCCCCATATCCCGCTACTCTCAGACCCATGACCTGGCTCCGGGCCCTGTACGCCACCGCCCGCTCCGGGCTGACGATCGAACGGCGGCGCCTGGAACCGCTCATCGCGTTCCGCGGCGCCGCGGGCCTCGCCCTGGTCGTCCTGCTCAGCCTCGACCTCTTCGGCCCCGCCGTCGCGGCGAGTTCCGCCTTCGGCGCCTACCAGGCCGCCATCGCCAGCTTCCAGCGCAGCTGGCGCGCCCGGCCGGTCCTGGCGTTGTTCTCGGGCGGGACGCTGGCCGTGTCGACCTTCCTCGGCTATCTCTCCGGCGTGCACACCGCGCTGTTCATGACGCTGATCGCGCTCTGGGCGTTCGTGGCGGGGCTGGCCTGGGCCGTGGGCCCCACCGCGGGCATCATCGCCGCCTCCAACGTCGCCATGATGCTGGTGACCGTCACCCTCCCCACCTCCGTGCTGGCCGCCGCAGGCCACGCCGCGATCATCGCCTGCGGCGCGGTCGTCCAGGCCGGCCTGATCGTCCTCTTCCCCGTCCGGCGATGGGGAGCCCAGCGCGACGCCCTCGCCGACGCGCTGGCCGCCGAGGCCGACTACGCACGCAGGCTGCGCCAGGACCCGATCGCCCCCTTCGACCCGGAGCCGTTCGTGACGGCCCGCAGTGCCGCCGCCGTCACCCGCCGGGAGGCCCGCAGGCGCCCCGCCGAACTGCACGGCACCCGCGGCCTCGCCGAGCGGGTCAGGCCGGTGCTCGCCTCCCTCGCCGACCCGGCCGTCGGCGCCGCGGCCGAGGGCCCCGAACGCGACCGGGTACGCGAACTCCTGGCCGCCGCAGGCTCCGTACTGGACTCCGCCGCCCACGCCGTCCGGCACGGCGAACCGGTGGTCATCTCCGCCCCGGCCCTCGCCGTACTGGAGGCCCCCGACAACCCCGACGTGCTCACCGGACCCGCCCGCCGCGCCGGCGCCCGGCTGGCGACCCTGCTCCGCGACGTCGTCGAGACGGCGCAGGGCGAGGGCACCACGAACGACACCGAGCCGCTGGTACGGCCCACGCTGGTACGGATGGCCCCGGTCGTGCTGCGGACCATGCGCAAGGAACTGCACAGCCACGACTCAGCGGTCCTGCGCCACGCGATCCGCACCGCGGTGGTCGCGGCGGTGGGCTATCTCATCGGCGTCGCCCTGCCGTTCGGGCATGGCTACTGGGTGCCGCTGGCCTCCGTGATGGTGATGCGCCCGGCCTTCGCCCAGACGTACGGCCGCGCCGTCGCGCGCTTCGGCGGCACGCTCGTCGGAGTGTCGGTCGCCACCGCGGTCGTCCAGCTGGCGCATCCCGGGCCGTACCCGTCCGGGGCGCTCGCGGTGGTCTGCGCGGGGCTGATGTTCCTCCTGATGCGCACGGGGTACGCGGCCGGCTCGGCCTGCGTCTCCGCCTATGTGGTCTTCCTGCTCGGCATGAGCGGACTCGACGTCGGCCAGACCGTCCGGGACCGGGTGCTGCTCACCCTGATCGGCGGACTGCTCGCGATGGTCGCGTACGCCGTCTATCCGGCCTGGGAGACACCCAGGCTGCGCAACCGGCTCGCCGACTGGCTGCTCGCCGACGGCCGTTACGCGGCGGCGGTCGTCGCGCACTACGCCGACCCGGCCGGCGCCCGCAGGACCGATGTCCGGGACGCGGTGCTGGCCGCGCGCACCGCCAGGATCGCCTGGCAGGAGGCGGTGGAGCGGGCCACCCACGAACCGGTGCGCCACCGCGGCCTGTCCAGGTCGGCAGCCGCCGACGCGGAGGAGGCGATGGCACAACTGGGCCGGGCCGCCATGCTGATGGAGGCCCATCTGCCCAGCCGCTCCACCACCCCCGTACCGGACGCGCGCGACGTCGCGCAGGCGCTGCTGCACGCGGTCGAGCGGGGCGCCAAGGACATCCGGCAGCGGCGCGTACCGCACTGGGACGAGGTGCGCGAGAACCTCGCAGCGTGGGACGGCGAAGGCGTACCCGACCAGGTCGTACGCAGCGGGGCGGGGCTGCTGCTCGACACCCTCGACGAACTCACCGCGGCCCTGGACGAGGAGCCGCCCCGCCCGCGGCCCGATCCGGACGACAGCCCCTAGCTAGGGCTTGGGCATCTTCAGCCCGTCGGGGAGCTTCGCGCCATCGGTCCGCCGGAAGGTGTCCTTGATCCCGGCCTCCCACGACACCTTCATGATGTTGCCGTCGGAGGAGTCGATCGTCCCCATGGTGCGGTCGTTGTTGCCGTCGGGGCACTTGAGGGTCAGCATCTGCTTGCCCATGGCGGCGACCACGCCGGTGCAGACGTGCTGCCCGGCGATGGCCGCCTGCTTGCCCTGGATCACCAGCGCGGTGGACTTGCCGCCGGTCATGGCGATCCAGCTGCCCTCGATGGCCCCGGCCTTCGCACCTGCACCGTCGGCGCCGCCGCCACTGGACGAGGAGGGCGCGGGGGCCGCGGTGTTCGCGCCCTTGCCCTGGTCGTTCGACGCGTCGGAGCTCTTGCTGTCGCTGCTGGAACACCCGCTCATCACGAGCGCCGCCGCAAGCCCGGCGACCGCTATGCCGGTGGTACGTACGAACCTGTTCACTTCGTTTCCCCCTGATCTGGATGACGGAACGCGCCAAACTACCAGGGAGCCGGATCGGGACGCGGTGCGTCCCAGTGCATGAGGAACGTTTCACCGGCAAGGCTGTAGTGGAGCGACCACCCCGCGTGCACGTGCATCTGCTCATGCAGATGCAAGTGAACACAGCTATGATCCAGGACAGTTGAGACCTGTACTTCTGTACGCCCGTACTCCGGTACCGCGTACTTCTGCACTATCTGCACTACCCGGGAGCGACCTGTGCACCACGCGTACAACGGCATGGCGTCAACGGCACTTCACGGGGTCATCTGGCAGAAGAGCGAGCTGAGCAACTCGCAGGGCTCGTGCGTGGAGTTCGCCAGGCTGCCGGGCGGAGACGTGGCGGTACGCAACTCCCGCCACCCGGACGGACCGGCTCTCGTCTACACCCCGGCCGAGATAGCGGCGATGCTGCACGGCGCGAAGGCGGGGGAGTTCGACCACCTGGTCGCGGAACAGGCTTGAGTAGACGGTTACTTGGGTGCGGTGAAGGCCAGGGCAGCTCCGTCTCCGGACAGTGGGACATCCGTAGTACTTGATCTCGATGGAGTGCTGGAAGCGCTGGTCCGGCGTTCTTCAGCGGCCCGGGTGGTTCCCAGCCCATACCGTGGGGGTTCGGCCTGACCACGGGCTTGCCTGTTCGAGTTGTCCGGCGAGGCGGAAGAGCCGGCTTTCAAGGCCGTATCCGGCAGCGAACTGCATACCGACCGGGAGCCCCGTCCCGGCGTCGGCCGTCACGGGTACGGACATGGCGGGCGTGCCCGCCACGTTGAACGGCATGGTGAACGGCGACAGGTCGTTGATGCGCTCGATCCAGCCGAGGCCGTCCAGTGTCTCCGCGCCCTCGGTATGGGTGCCCAGAGGGACTGGAGGCTCCGGCAGGGTCGGCGTGAGGAGGATGTCGTACGCGTCGAAGTACCGCGCCAGGCTTCGGGCCACCCGGTTCCGCATCGCGAGAGCGGTGAGGAATTGCGCGCCGCCGACCCGCTGCCCGTAGTGGTAGCCGGCGAGGGTCGCCGGCTCAAGGGTCGAGGAGTCGATGGGACGGCCGAAGGCGGCGGCCAACCCGTCGACCAGGGTGGTGAGATTCACTGTCATGAGCCGGGCATTGGCCAGGACGAATTCCTCCCAGTCGGCGCCGAGGTCGACCTCAACCTCGTTCACCTGGTGGCCGAGGGATTCAAGCAACCGCACGGTGCGGGAGAGGGCGTCGGTCACCGGTGCGGTAGTGCGGCGTCCGCCCCACGCTTGGGCGAGGACACCGATGCGCAAAGAGCCCGGATGACGGGTGACTTCCTCCGCGTACGGCCGTGACGGCTGCTGGGCGAAGTAGGGGTCGCCCGGTTCCGGGCCGCGTATCTGGTCGAGCAGTACCGCACTGTCGCGTACGGTGCGGCTGACGCTACCGTGTACGGCCAGGCCGCTGAAGACCTCGTCCATGTCGGGCCCCATGGAGACCCGGCCACGGGTGGGCTTGATCCCGAAGAGGCCGTTGTAGGCGGCGGGGATGCGGACCGATCCGGCGGCGTCGGTGCCATGGGCGATCGGGACCACCCCGGCGGCGACAGCGGCGGCCGCGCCTCCACTGGATCCGCCCGCGCTCCGCTCCAGGTCCCACGGGTTGCGGGTCGCGCCGTACAACGCTGATTCCGTCGAGATGCCGTAAGCCATCTCCGGTGTCGCGGTGCGCCCGAACGTCACGAGGCCGGCGCGACGGAAGCGCAGCATCAGTGAGGAGTCGGCGCCGGCGACGTTACCGGCCGCCAGACGGCTTCCCAGCTCCATTCGCCTCCCGGTCATGGCCACCGCGATGTCTTTGATCAGAAAAGGGACGCCGGCCAGTGGTGCGCTGCCGGGGACAGGTTCGTCGTCGGTCGGCCATGTCTCTATGACGGCGTTGATCTGCGGATCAACTGCCTGTGCAGCCTCGCGTGCGGCTGCCTCCAGTTCGGCGGGGAGCACCTCGCCCCTGGCCACCAGCTCCGCCAGCCCGACCGCGTCAAAGCTCACGTATTCAGAAACTCTCACTGTCACTCCCTGACAAGAACGATACCGTCGAGCACCGGACGATACCCTACGGTATCGAAAGGGTCGGGCTGGTACCGTAAGGGGTGCGAACCCCACGATCGACCGGCCGGAGTGACGGAGTAGTCATGGCATCGACCCCCAGAAGGCCGAGCAGAGTGGCGAAGCTGCCGCCTCGTGAGCGCATTCTCGACGCCGCCGAAGAGCTCTTCCAGAGAGAAGGGATCCGGCAGGTGGGGGTTCAGGCGATCGCCGACAAGGCCGAGACCACCAAGATGGCGATCTACCGGCACTTCGACACCAAGGACGCGCTGGTCGCGGAATGGCTGCGGATCGTCGCCGCCGATTATCGGGCGGCCTTCGACCGCGTGGAAACCGAATACCCCGACCGACCCGAGGAGCAGATTCTGGGCCTGGCCCGCTTCATCGCCGAGGGGCTGCCGGCGATCTCATACAGGGGCTGCCCGTTCATCAACTCCCTTGCCGAGCTGCCCGACCGCCTCCATCCGGCACGGCAAGTGATCGAGGAGCACAAGGCCGACCAGACCCGCAGGCTGATCGGCATGTGCACCAAAGCCCGGATGCCCGACCCCGGACAGGCCGCGGCCGAGATCACCTTCGTACTCGAAGGGGCGCAGGTCAGCACACAGAACGGAAGCATCGATCAGACGGGAGACCGACTGATGAAGATCGTCGAGGGAATCGTGGACCGGCACCGCTCCCACCTCGGCGCCTACTGACCGCCCCGCCCGACCGCCGCCCTCAGCGTGGGCATACAAGTGACGACACGGGATCGAATACGGCGGCCGACCACATGACCGCCGCCCAACTGGCCTTGGCCCAGCTGCCGAAGAAGTACCGGCGCGGGCGGCGGGCCCTGATCCGCGCCGACTCCGCGGGCGGCACCCACGACTTCGTGGCCCGGCTCACCCGGTGGCGGCGGTGGCTGTCCTGCCCGCGCAGCCACGGGTGGTCTGTCGCGCGCCCGGCACTCCGTGCAAAGGTGCCCCGTGTGAGTACGACTTCGGAGGGGCGGCTCGTCCCATCACCTTGCGCCGGTGAACGCGCCCTGCTTGACGCCTGGTTGGACTTCCAGCACAGGCGCATGACGCTGCGGCGTCGGCCGTGTCGGCTTCCTGGGCGCCGCGCCCCTTACTGCTCCGCCTGCAACCGGAACAGCGCCCAGACGACCTTCCCGTGCAGTGTTCCCGCCAGTGGGTGCCAGCCCCAGCTGTCGGAGAAGGAGTCGACCAGGAAGAGGCCCCGGCCCGACTCCGCCGCGAAGTCGTCCGTCGGGCGGGCCGCGGGGGCGCTGTCGCTCGGGTCGCGCACCGCGCACACCAGGCGGGTGGTCCACCGCATCAGGTGCAGCCGCACCGGGGCGTCCTCGTCGCGCGGGGCGTCGGTCGGCAGAGCGTGGCGCAGGGCGTTGGTGACGAGTTCCGAGACGACCAGCGCCACATCGTCGAACCGCTCGCCGATGCCCCAGGACGTGAGCGTCGACTTGGTGAAGTGCCGTGCACCCCGTACTGCCTCGAACTTCGGCGGCAATGCGCAGGAGGCGGAACTCGACACGGTCGAGGGGTCAATGGGAGGAAGCCCCTGCCTTAACGGCTTGAGCATGGTCGATCCATTCGTCCCCATGCGAGGCACTCCCCGGATTCGCGGCCGTGGCCAGCGTGCGGTGGTACGAGAACGCAGGTGCGCGGGGCCCATGGTTCCGAATGCGCACAGCAGATGCAAGGGCAGATGCACGTGCACGCGCCGGACTTGAGCGGCCCCGTGCCGGTTCTTGCGGATTTCTTCTTGCCCTCTTCTTACAGCCGCCTGCCGGGCTTTGCTCTTTCTGTAATCGATCGAGTACAGGGCGGAGCGTTTTAGTGGCAGACTGCCCCCCACATCACGACCGGGGAGGGTTGGAAAGTGTCAGCAGGCGAGTCCTGGGGGTCTTCCCAGACGCTGAGCACCGGAGGTGGGTCCGTCGTGCGGCGCATCCTCCTGGGCTCACAGCTCAGACGGCTGCGCGATTCACTCGGGATCACCCGGGAGGCCGCCGGATACTCGATCCGGGCCTCGGAATCCAAGATCAGCCGCATGGAGTTGGGACGGGTGAGCTTCAAGTCCAGGGACGTCGAGGACCTCCTCACGCTCTACGGAGTGCTCGATGCGACCGAGCGCGAAGCGCTGCTGGGTCTGGCCAAGGAGGCCAACCTCGCCGGTTGGTGGCACAGTTACGGCGATGTACTGCCGGGCTGGTTCCAGACGTACATCGGCCTCGAAGGCGCCGCTTCGCTGATCCGCGCGTACGAAGTGCAGTTCGTGCACGGCCTGTTGCAGACCGAGGCGTACGCCCACGCGGTCGTCACCCGGGGCAACTCCTCGGCGTCGGCTTCCGACATCGACCGCCGGGTCGCGCTGCGTCTTGAGCGCCAGAAGGTCCTCGTCGCCGAGCACGCGCCGCAGTTCCACGCTGTACTGGACGAGTCCGCCCTGCGGCGTCCGTACGGTAAACGGGACGTGATGCGGGCCCAGTTGGAGCACCTCATCGAGATCTCCGAGATGGAGAACGTCACCCTCCAGGTGATGCCCTTCAGCTTCGGCGGGCACGCCGGCGAGAGCGGATCGTTCGCGATGCTGCGCTTCCCCGAGTCGGACCTGTCGGACCTCGTCTATCTGGAGCAGCTGACCGGCTCCCTCTATCTCGACAAGGGAGACGAAGTCGCCCAGTACGACCGGGCGATGAGCCAGCTCCAGCAGGACAGCCCGCCGCCGGAAGACGCCCGAGCCATCATCAGGGACATCCTCCGCACCGCCTGAAACGCACGTACGATGAGATGCCATCAGGCCTTTGGCGTCATGAGCATCTGCGCGCGCGGCAGCGGCAGTTAGGGATTCCATGTCCTTCTTCAGCGAGCTGGCTCTTCAGTACATCGACGGTGAGTGGAAGCCCGGCAGCGGTTCCTGGGACATCATCGACTTCAACCCGTACGACGGGACGAAGCTGGCCTCGGTCACGGTGGCCACCGCAGCCGAAGTGGACCAGGCGTACCGCGCCGCCGAACGCGCCCAGCAGACCTGGGCCGAGACGAATCCCTACACCCGCCGCACCGTCTTCGAACGCACCCTGCGCATCATCGAGGAGCGCGAGGACGAGATAGCCGATGCGATCGTCACCGAGCTGGGCGGCACCCGGCTGAAGGCCGCCTTCGAGCTGCACCTCACCAAGGAGTTCCTGCGCGAGGCCGTGCAGCTGGCGCTGCGCCCCGAGGGCCGCATCCTCGCCTCGCCGGTCGACGGCAAGGAGAACCGCGTCTACCGCGTCCCGGTCGGCGTCGTGGGTGTCATCAGCCCGTTCAACTTCCCCTTCCTGCTCTCCATGAAGTCGGTCGCCCCGGCACTTGCGCTCGGCAACGCCGTGGTTCTCAAGCCGCACCAGAACACCCCGGTCTGCGGCGGCACCCTGGTGGCGAAGGTGTTCGAGGAGGCGGGACTGCCCGCCGGCCTGCTGAACGTGGTGGTCACCGACATCGCCGAGATCGGCGACGCACTGCTCACCCACCCGGTGCCCAAGGTCATCTCCTTCACCGGCTCCGACAAGGTCGGCCAGCACGTCGCCACGGTCTGCGCCGCCCACTTCAAGCACGCGATCCTGGAGCTCGGCGGCAACAGCGCGCTGATCGTGCTGGACGACGCCGACATCGACTACGCGGTCGACGCGGCGGTCTTCAGCCGGTACGTGCACCAGGGCCAGGTCTGTATGGCCGCCAACCGCATCCTGCTGGACCGCAGCGTGGAGCAGGAGTTCACCGAGAAGTTCGTCGCCAAGGTGCGGACGCTCAGGACCGGCGACCCGGCCGACCCGGCCACCCACATCGGCCCGCTCATCAACGCCTCGCAGGCCGAGGCCGTCACCTCGGTCGTCGAGCAGGCGGTGGCCGCCGGAGCGACGGCCCTGGTGCAGGGGCGCGCCGATGGCAGCCTGGTCTCGCCCTCGGTCCTGACCGGTCTGGCCCCCGACTCCCCGGCGCTCCAGCAGGAGATCTTCGGCCCGGTGGCGCTGCTCGTCCCGTTCGACGGGGAGGACGAGGCGGTCCGTATCGCCAACGACACCCCGTACGGCCTGAGCGGCGCGGTGCACACCGGGGACGTGGAGCGCGGTGTCCGGCTCGCCCGGCGGGTCCGTACCGGAATGATCCACATCAACGACGGCACCGTGCACGACGAGCCGATCGTCCCCTTCGGCGGCGAGAAGCGTTCCGGGCTCGGGCGGCTGAACGGTGAGTCGATGGTCGACGTGTTCACCACCCAGCAGTGGATCTCGATCCAGCACGGGCGCAGCCGCTTCCCGTTCTGAGACAGGATCTAGGCTGGCCCCATGTCAGCGATCCGTCTGCTCGTCCTCGGAGCGGTCCGCCAGCACGGGCGGGCACACGGCTACCAGGTCCGCAACGACCTGGAGTACTGGGGCGCCCACGAGTGGTCCAACGCCAAGCCGGGGTCGATCTACCACGCCCTGAAGCAGCTGGCGAAGCAGGGAATGCTGCTGGCTCACGAGACCGCTCCGAGCACGGCGGGCGGCCCGCCGCGTACCGAGTACGAGATGACGTCGGCGGGCCGGGAGGAGTACCTCAGACTGCTCCGCGAGGCGCTCGTCACCTACGACCAGAAGATGGACGTCATGTCGGCCGCGCTCGGCTGCATCGTCGACCTGGAGCGGGCCGAGGCCGTCGCGCTCCTGAAGGAACGTGTCCGGGCGATGGAGACCTGGCGGGCCTCGGTCACCGAGCACTACATCCCCGAGGGCGGCCCGCAGCAGCTCGGCCACATCGGGGAGATCATGAACCTCTGGGTCCACACGGCGGACGGCGGGGCCGAGTGGACACGCGGACTGATCGCGCGGATCGAGGGCGGGGCGTATGTCTTCGCGGGTGAGGGCGAGCCGTTCGTGGGCGTACTCGCCGATGGCGAGGAGAACCCGTACGCGAGTGGCGGGCCGCACCCGGGGAACAGCGCCTGACGGGTGCGGCCGGCCCGAAGCCGGTCGGGAAGGACCTAGTGGTGGAACGCCGTGGCCTGCGCCTTGCTCCGCTCCAACGGTCCGGACTGGCGCCGGAGTTCGGGCAGGAGCGACTCCATATCGTCCATCAGCAGATCGGACAGGTCCTCGGAGAACCCGTTGCGGCAGACCACCCGCAGCACCGAGAGGTCCTGCCGGTTCTCGGGGAAGGTGTACGCGGGCACCAGCCACCCCCGCTCGCGCAGCCGGCGTGACACGTCGAACACGTCGAAGCTCGTGGTGTCCTGCGTCGTCGTGAAGGCGAAGACCGGCAGCTCATTGCCCCGGGTCAGCAGCCGGAAGTCGCCCAGCGCCTCGATCCGGCCGGCAAGTCCCTGCGCCACGTCGCGTGTTGCCTGCTGGACGGCGCGGTATCCCTCCTTGCCGAGCCGGAGGAACGTGTAGTACTGCGCCACCACCTGCGCGCCCGGCCGGGAGAAGTTGAGGGCGAAGGTCGGCATGTCGCCGCCCAGGTAGTTGACCCGGAAGACCAGCTCCTCGGGCAGTTCCTCGGCGGAGCGCCACAGCGCCCAGCCGACACCCGGGTAGACCAGCCCGTACTTGTGGCCCGACGTGTTGATGGACGAGACCCGGGGGAGCCGGAAGTCCCAGATCAGCTCCTCGTCGAGGAAGGGGGCGACCATCGCGCCCGACGCCCCGTCGACATGGACGGGGATGTCCAGGCCGGTGCGCTCCTGGAGGGCGTCCAGGGCCGCGCAGAGCTCGGCGATCGGCTCGTACGACCCGTCGAAGGTGGAGCCGAGCACGCCCACGACACCGATGGTGTTCTCGTCGCAGAGATCGGCGGCGGCCTGCGGGTCCAGGTGGTAGCGGTCGCCCTCCATGGGGACCTGCCGCGCCTCGACCTCCCAGAAGGTGCAGAACTTCTCCCAGCAGACCTGGACATTGACCCCCATGACGAGGTTCGGCCGCGCGGTGGCCGGATAGCGGTCAGCGTTCCGCTTCGCCCAGCGCCGCTTGAACGCCATGCCCGCGAGCATGCACGCCTCGCTGGAACCGGTCGTCGAACAGCCCACGGCGGTCGTGGGATCCGGCGCGTTCCACAGGTCGGCGAGCATCGCCACACAGCGCCGCTCCAGCTCGGCGGTGCGCGGGTACTCGTCCTTGTCGATCATGTTCTTGTCGCGGCACTCCGCCAGGAGCACCCCGGCCTGCGGCTCCATCCACGTCGTGACGAACGTGGCGAGATTGAGCCGCGAGTTGCCGTCCAGCATCAGCTCGTCATGGACCAGCTGGTACGCGCTCATCGGCGGCAGCGGGCCGTCGGGGAGCCGGTGCTTGGGCGGGGCGGTGTCCATGCCGCCGACGGGGTTCGCGTCGCCGAAGAAGGGGTTCACGGCGATGGTGGACGGTTTCCCGGAGTCGTCGGACCCGTTCGCGCCTCGGTGCAGTGGCATGGTTCGCGTTCGCCTTCCTCTGAGCCGCGCTCTCCTGTCGCGACGATGCGGACAAATGGTGCGGGTGGTGCGCCCGGCCGTGCCGGTGTGCGAGGTGGGGCAGGCGGGGGCGGCGGGGGAGACGGTACGGGTGCTGGGCGGGGCGCCCGTACCCGTACCGCCCCGCCGTCACTGCTTGGCGATCACGACCGCCGTGCCGTACGCGCACACCTCGGTGCCGATGTCGGCCGCCTCGGTGACGTCGAACCGCATCGCGAGCACACCGTTGGCGCCGCGCGCGCGGGCCTGCTCGATCAGTCGCTCCATCGCCTGGTTGCGGGTCTCCACCAGGGTCTTCGTCAGCCCCTTGAGCTCGCCGCCGATCATCGACTTCAGGCCGGCGCCGATCTGGCTGCCCAGATGGCGGGAGCGGACTGTGAGCCCGAACACCTCGCCGACGACCTGCTGCACCGTGTACCCGGGGACGTCGTTCGTCGTGACGACCAGTACGTCGGCCTGGGGCGACTGGCCGCCGCCGTAATCCGCGATGCTCATCCGGCATCACCTCCTGGTGATCACCTTGCCCGAAAACCAGGTCACCTCGCACCCGTGGCGAGGCGATGGAACCAGTAACCCCGCGCGGGCGTTGATAACTTTGGCCAGCCATTACCCGCATGGCACCCATGCCGACTGACCCCAGGAGCCCGGAACCCGTGACTACTCTCGCGCTCGGACCGAGCTGGATGGACCCGGACTACCTGATCAGCACCTTCGGGGTGGCCGGCCTGCTGGTGATCATCTTCGCCGAGTCCGGGCTGCTGATCGGCTTCTTCCTGCCGGGCGACTCCCTGCTGTTCACCAGCGGTCTGCTCGTCACCACCGGCAAGCTCGGTACTCCGCTCTGGTTGCTCTGCGTGCTGGTCGCGCTCGCCGCCGTCGCGGGCGACCAGGTGGGCTATCTGTTCGGCCGCAAGGTCGGACCTTCGCTCTTCCGGCGCCCCGACTCCAAGCTCTTCAAGCAGGAGAACGTCGAGAAGGCGCACGACTTCTTCGAGAAGTACGGCCCGAAGTCCCTGGTACTGGCCCGCTTCGTGCCCATCGTGCGGACGTTCACGCCGATCATCGCGGGCGTGAGCCGGATGAACTACCGCTCGTTCGTGATCTTCAACCTCATCGGCGGCACGCTCTGGGGCGTGGGCGTCACCCTGCTCGGCGCGGGGCTCGGCAAGGTCGCGTTCGTCAACGCGCACATCGAGCTGATCCTCGTCGCCATCGTGCTGGTGTCGGTGGTGCCGATCGTGATCGAGTACCTGCGCTCACGCGGAAAGGCCGCCCGGGAGGGCACGCCGGGCGGCGACGCACCGGAGGGCCAGGGGTCCGGCACACAGCGCCGCCGGCACGCCAAGCGGTAGCGGCGCTTTCAAAACACGGCTACGGCTCAGAAGCCGCGCGTCCGCTTCGCCGCCCGGCGCTGGCCGCCGACCACGCCGGGCGCCCGCATGAAGAGCCGGGAGATCTCACCGCCGAGGTTCACCCCGACCGCGATGGCCAGCGCCAGGGCGGCCGCCTTGGTCAGCGAGGCCAGCCCCTTGTTCACGTCGCTGTGTGCGAAGTACAGCATCCCGAAGTACGTCGCGGAACCGGGCAGCAGCGGCCCGATCGCCGCCGTGACGTACGGCAGCGCCGATGCGTACCGGTAGCGCGAGAACAACTGCCCGAACAGACCCACGAGTCCGGCCGCGATGGCGGTGGACGGCACCGCCGAGATGCGTCCCGCGTAGTGCAGCGCCCCGTAGACGATCCAGGCCACCCCGCCGTTCAGCGTCACCATCAGCACCGTCGAGCGGTCCTGCTGGAGCAGGATCGCGAAGGCGAAGGTCAGCACCATCGCGGCGATGATCTGGACGACGGGCCTGTTGACGCTCAGCAGCGCCGCCTCCGCGTTGAGCCCGCCGGCGCCGAGCTGGAGCCCCGCCGAGATCACGATCAGCACGCCGATGACGATCGAGATGAAGAAGTAGACGACTTCGAGGAGCCGCGCGGACGCGGTGATGTAGTAACCGGTCAGACCGTCCTGGACACCCGCGACGAGCGCCCGTCCCGGCAGCAGGGCGAAGAGCCCACCGGTGATCACCGCTGAGGCGCGCAGGCCGGGCACGTCCAGGATCGTGAGCAGCACCCCCACCGCGGCCGGCGGCATCGCCGCCACCGAGAACTGGTAGAACTCCGGCAGCCCGCGCCCGGCGAGGAACCAGGCAAGCCGGTCGCCGAGCATCGCACCCACCATCGCCGCGATGAAGACCAGCGCGCCACCGCCGACGAGCACGGAGGCCGCACCGGCCAGCAGCCCGTTGGCGGTCGTCAGCGCCCAGCCCGGATAGGGGTGGCGGTTACGGCGGATCCCGGCGAGGCCGCGGTACGCCTCCTCCAGCGAGACGTCGACGTCCTCGGACGTGATGTCGTCGATGAGGTGGTAGACCGCCGCCAGACGGGTGTAGTCGGTGCCGCGGCGGCGTACGGTACGGCTCGCGGTCACCGGGTCGTCCACCAGCGACGGCTGGTGCGAGATCGACAGCAGGGTGAAGGTGACGGTCGGCTCGCAGCGTTCGAGCCCGTACGCCTGGGTGACGCCGAACATCGCCGCCTCGACGTCCTCGGCGCCCTCGCCGCCCGCGAGCAGCAGCTCGCCGATACGCAGCGTCAGGTCGAGCACGCGCGGTACGGCGGGACCCGACTCGTCGTCCTGCTTCTGCGCCGCTTCCACCGTCGGCCGCTCATGGACCGGCATCCGCAGCATCGTGCGCATCCGGTCCTGCCAGGGCGCCTCCTTGGCCAGCTTGATCATGGGGAAGCCATGGGCCGGGGTGAAGGCGGGCGGCGAGTTCTGGGCGCTGTACGTCTGCGGGGTGGTGAAGGCGGAACCCTCGGGTTCGGAAGGCGTCTCGGCGGCCAGCCCGGGCGGCACGGCGAACTCCGAGGTGGTGGAGGAGTCCTCGGGGGCCGGGGTCCCCGTGCCCGTCGGCGGTACGAAGGCGCTCCGTACCTCGTCCGACTGCGGCTTGCGGTCCTCGGGACCGTCGGTCTCAGCCACTCGCTCCGCTCCCACCTCTCCCGTACCTGATCAGCGCCTGCCCAGTATGCGCACGGATACCGCCTGTACCGCCTCCGGACGCACTGCGGGCGGTGCGCCCCGGAGGGACACACCGCCCGCAGGAGCAGTCTCGGCACGGGCCGGGCTGTGCGGCCGGCACCGCATCAGCTGTGGCTCAGTGCGACCCGCCCTGCGCCTGGAGGCGCTTGTACGAGTTCTCGACCTCGGCCTCGGCGTCGGCACGGCCGACCCAGTCGGCGCCCTCGACGGACTTGCCGGGCTCCAGGTCCTTGTAGACCTCGAAGAAGTGCTGGATCTCCAGGCGGTCGAACTCCGACACGTGGTGGATGTCGCGCAGGTGCTCCACCCGGGGGTCGGAGGCCGGGACGCAGAGCAGCTTGTCGTCGCCGCCGGCCTCGTCGGTCATCCGGAACATGCCGATCGCGCGGCACTTGATGACACAGCCGGGGAAGGTCGGCTCGTCCAGCAGGACAAGGGCGTCCAGCGGGTCGCCGTCCTCGCCGAGGGTGTTCTCGACGAATCCGTAGTCCGCGGGGTAGCTGGTCGAGGTGAAGAGCCGACGGTCCAGACGGATCCGGCCGGTCTCGTGGTCCACCTCGTACTTGTTCCGCGAACCCTTCGGAATCTCGATGGTGACGTCGAACTCCACGGGTGGCTCCTCCATGATCAACACGAACTTCGGGTGGTGCTGCGTCCTGCCGGACCGGCCGGATGCCGCGCGCACGGCAAACGCAGTGGTTAAGTGTCCCCCACGACGATGTGTGATCGCGAAAGGGGCTGCTCCGAGGTGCCGGTGCCGAAGGTGACGACGTGGCAACTCTCGGCGGGCTCCGCCGTGATCGGTCTCGCGCTCGCGGCCGGGCTGATCGCGGCGACCGGACCCTGGGACTCAGGTCAGCGTAAGGCCGAGCGGGACTGGGCCGCTGCCCGGGACCGGACAGGTGGCGCACATCACGGGAGCCCCGCGCACCCCGGCGGTCCGGCCGGCCCGGCGCCCGCGCCCCATGCGCCCGGCGTGCTGGCCGCACTCGGCAGCAGCGCCGCACCGACCGGCAAAGGGCTCGGCGATGCGCTCGGCCACCTGATGGACGACCCGGCGCTGGGCCCCACCGCGGGCGGCGTGGTGATCGACACCGTCACCGGCCGGACCCTGTACGGATCGGACGCCGGCCGGCTCATGACCCCCGCCTCCACGGTGAAGCTGGCGACGATGGCCGCCGGGCTCTCCGCGCTCGGTCCCGGCCACCGCATCGCCACCACCGTCACCGCGACCCCCGACGGGAAGCGGGTGACCCTCAGGGGCGGCGGCGACCCGACCCTGGACCGGGACGGGCTGCGGGCGCTCGCCGACGCGACGGCCAAGGTGCTGCGCGACCGGGGCGTCAGCTCCGTCCGTATCTCGTACGACACCTCGCTCTACTCGGGACCCGTGCTGCACCCCATCGGCCCCAACGACAACCTCGCCCCGGTCAGCGCCCTCATGACGGACGAGGGGCGGCTGGGCGGCGGCTCCGGGGATTCCGGCGGCTCCGGGGACCCCAGCGACTCCAGTGACTCCAGTTCCTCCGGCGGCTCGGCCGGCTCCCCGGAGGAAGGGGACCACGGACCGGCCCCGCGCTCCGGCGACCCGGCGGGCGACACCGCCCGTACGTTCGCCTCGATGCTGGCCGACCGGTCCGTCCACAGCAAGGGCGCACCGTCGCCCGGCAAGTCCCCCAAGGGCGCGAAGACGGTGGCCAGCACGTACTCGGCGCCGCTCTCGGCGCTGGTCGAGCGGGCCCTCACCAACAGCGACAACGACATCGCCGAGGCCGTCGCCCGGCAGACCGCGCTCGCCGCGCACGAACCAGCGAGCTTCGCGGGCGCGGGCCGGGCGGTCCGGGACCGGCTGAAGAAGCTCGGCCTGCCCCTGGGCGGGGCCCACTTCGCCGACGGCAGCGGGCTGAACAGGCAGGACAAGGTCTCGCCGACGCTGCTCGCCACCCTCCTCACCCGGGCGGGCGACCCGGCCCACCCCGAACTGCGCCCGATCCTCACCGGGCTGCCGATCGCCGGATTCACCGGCACACTCGACGGACGCTTCACGGACCCGTCGGGCGCCGGCCGTGCTGCCGGTCTCATCCACGCCAAGACCGGCACCCTGACCGGGGTGAACACCCTGGCCGGGACGGTGGTGGACACCCGGGGCAGGCTGCTGGCCTTCGCGTTCATGGCGTCGGACACCGCGTCCCCGACGGCGGCCCAGTCGGCCCTCGACCGCCTGGGCACGGCCGTGGCGGCCTGCGGCTGCACCGGCTGAAGCCCTCCGGGAGCCCGCCCGGAGCTCCCCCGGGAGGCTTCGGTGGCCCACCCCCCGTCCGTACGGCGCCGCGTGTGCACCGCCCGTGAGCCGTGAGCAGCCGGTGCAACACCTCACCGTCCGCGGATCCGAGAACGTACGGTTGACGCATGACGCGCATCGGTGGTGCCGAGATGGTCGACTGGAACCTCGCCACGGCGACTGCGACCCGCTTCGCGAAGCAGGGTCCGGACGTCAGCAGGGACGAGGCCCGAGCGGTGGTGGCGGAGTTGCGCAGGCACGCCAAGTCCGCCGAGGAGCACGTCCGCGCCTTCACCCGGATGATCCCCGAGGGCACGGACCTGGAGGACACCCCGGTCCTCGTGGTGGACCGCGCGGGGTGGGTCAAGGCCAACGTCGCCGGATTCCGTGAGGTCCTGAAACCCCTGCTGGAGAAGATGCAGGACCGGCGCGGCAACTCGCCGGGCGGGGCCGTGCTCGGCGCGGTGGGCGGCAAGGTCACCGGTGTCGAGCTGGGGATGCTGCTGTCGTTCCTCTCCTCACGGGTGCTCGGGCAGTACGAGACGTTCGCCCCCGCCGGACGTGACCTGCCCGCGGGGGCGGGCAGCGGCGGCCGGCTGCTCCTGGTCGCGCCGAACATCGTCCATGTGGAGCGCGAGCTGGACGTCGACCCGCACGACTTCCGCCTCTGGGTCTGCCTGCACGAGGAGACCCACCGCACCCAGTTCACCGGTGTGCCCTGGCTCCGCGACCATCTGGAGGGCGAAATCCAGTCGTTCCTGGAGGAGACCGAGGTCGACCCGATGACCGTCCTGGAGCGGCTGCGCGAGGCCGCCCAGTCCTTCGCGGGCAACCGTCCGGCCGACGAGGGCGACGGCGGCAGCTCACTGGTCGAACTGGTCCAGACGCCTGCCCAGCGGGACATCCTCGGCCGGCTCACCGCGGTCATGTCGCTCCTCGAAGGGCACGCGGACTACGTGATGGACGGCGTCGGCCCCCAGGTCGTGCCGTCGGTCGACGACATCCGCGAGAAGTTCCAGAAGCGCAGGGCACAGGGTGCGGGCCGCCTCGACCAGGCCCTTCGCAAGCTGCTCGGTCTTGACGCCAAACTCCGCCAGTACCGCGACGGCGAGCGCTTCGTACGGGCGGTGGTCGAAGAGGTCGGCATGGACGGCTTCAACCGCGTCTGGACTTCGCCGAACACGCTGCCCACCAAGGCGGAGATCGCCAAACCGGCGGACTGGATCGCGCGGGTGCACGGTAAGGGCGACAAGGCGCTCTGACCCGGCCCACGGCAGAAGTACGCCGTGGTAATCACCCATCCGAGGGACCGTCGGCGAGGAGTTGGCGTGCGATGCTCGGGTAACGGCCTGGTTCTGTCACCATCTATGCACTCTGTGTGACGCAGCCGTCCTCCGAGGCACCCCCCCAACTCCACCGAAGGGCACCGGATATGGGTCCCCATCCTGCGGTCGCAGCGATACGCCTGGCGGTCCGCCGCGTACTCCACGACGTACTCAACGAACAGACGGCCATCGACCTCAGCGGTCGCACGGCCAGTGACGGAACCCCGGCCGGACGCCCGGCCCCCGGCGAAGGGCCCGGACACCCCGCGGCCCCGCACTCCCCGGGTGCGCGCCCCGGAGGCACCCCGTCCGAGCAGCACCGGCCACTGGTGCTGGTCGCGTGCTCCGGTGGCGCCGACTCCATGGCGCTCGCATCGGCCCTGGCCTTCGAGGCCCGCAAACTCGACATCCGCGCAGGCGGCGTCACCATCGACCACGGTCTCCAGGACGGCTCGGACTCCCGCGCCGACGAAGTCGTCTCCCGGCTCAGGGGCCTCGGACTCGGCCCCGTGGAATCCGTCGCCGTGACGGTCGGCCGCGCCGGCGGGCCCGAGGCCGCGGCAAGGGACGCCCGGTACGCCGCGCTCGACGCCGTGGCGGAGCGCCACGGCGCCGCGGCCGTCCTCCTGGGCCACACCAGGGACGACCAGGCGGAGACCGTCCTCCTCGGCCTCGCACGGGGCTCCGGGATCCGCTCCCTGTCCGGTATGGCGGCCGTCTCGGGGGCGGCCGGCCGGTACCGCAGGCCCTTCCTCCAGCTCGACCGCCAGACGGCCCGCAAGGCCTGTCTCGTCCAGCACCTCCCGGTCTGGGACGATCCGCACAACACGGACCCCTCGTACACCCGCTCCCGGCTGCGCCACGAAGGGCTGCCCGCCCTGGAGAAGTCACTCGGCAAAGGGGTCGTGGAGGCGCTGGCCCGCACCGCACGCCTCTCCCGCGACGACGCCGACGCCCTGGACGCCTGGGCGGCGAACGCCGAGGAGGCGTCCAGGGACGAGGCAGGGCAGCTGGAGTGCGCCAAGCTCTACGCCCTGCCGCCCGCCGTCCGCAGCCGGGTGCTGCGCCGCTCCGCCATCGCCGCCGGCTCGCCCGCCGGTTCCCTCTTCGCCCGCCACATCGAGGAGATCGACCGGCTGATCACCGGCTGGCGCGGGCAGGGTGCCATCAACCTCCCGGGCCGCGTCGAGGCTCAGCGGCAGGGTGGCAGACTGGTTATCCGGCAAGGCTGACGCGAAGCTGCGCCGCAAGCCGAAGCACAAGCAACTGAAAGTGGCCCGGGTGAACGAGAAAGACATGGGCACCGACCTCGCGTCGGTGCTCATCACCAAGGAAGAGATCGACGCCAAGCTCGCGGAGCTGGCCGCGAAGATCGACGCGGAGTACGCGGGCAAGGATCTGCTGCTCGTCGGTGTTCTCAAGGGCGCTGTGATGGTGATGGCCGACCTGGCCCGTGCGCTGTCCACGTCGGTCACCATGGACTGGATGGCGGTGTCGTCGTACGGCGCCGGTACGCAGTCGTCGGGTGTCGTCCGGATCCTCAAGGACCTGGACACCGACATCAAGGGCAAGCACGTCCTGATCGTCGAGGACATCATCGACTCGGGTCTGACTCTCTCCTGGCTGCTGTCGAACCTCGGATCCCGCGAGCCCGCCTCGCTGGAGGTCTGCACGCTGCTCCGTAAGCCGGATGCCGCCAAGGTCTCCCTCGATGTGAAGTGGGCCGGGTTCGATATTCCGAATGAGTTCGTCGTCGGATACGGACTCGACTACGCGGAGAAGTACCGCAATCTCCCGTTTGTCGGCACGCTGGCTCCGCACGTGTACGGCGGCTGACTCCCCGTCCGGCTCTGCCGGGCGACCCGCATTCAGCCGTGAGCCGAACGGGAACCCTCACCTATTTCCCGCCGTTGGAGCAGGGGAAGGCAGGTTCGTCGGCACTCCCGTGAGGTCGCGGGCGGCAATGCTGGGGTACCGTCCGAAGAACACTCTTTACTCACAGCAGCATTTACCTACGGGCAGGAGGGACGGGGCGTAGTTCCGCCCCGTATGGATGGACGTGAAGCGATACTTCCGTGGGCCGGTCATGTGGATCGTGCTGGCCGTCCTCGCCGTGGTCGTGTTGATGCAGGTCGTCGGCTCGTCGGGCGGCTACAAGTCAGTGGACACCTCCAAGGTCGTCCAGGCGATCGACAAGAACCAGGTCGAGCAGGCCAAGGTCACGACTGGTGACGAGAACGTCATCAAGATCGAGCTGAAGAACGGCCAGAAGCTGGGCGGCGAGTCGGGCGGCAAGTTCCAGGCGAACTACATCGGCGACGCACAGGGCACTGCCCTCGCCGCCAAGCTGCAGAGCAAGGTCGACAGCGGCGACATCGCGAAGGGCTACACGGTCTCGCCGTCGAAGCAGAACCCCTTCGTCGGGATCCTGCTTTCGCTGCTGCCCTTCGTACTCATCGTCGTGGTCTTCCTGTTTCTGATGAATCAGATGCAGGGCGGCGGCTCCAAGGTCATGCAGTTCGGCAAGTCAAAGGCCAAGCTGATCACCAAGGACACCCCCAAGACGACCTTCTCCGATGTGGCGGGGTCCGACGAGGCTGTCGAAGAGCTCCATGAGATCAAGGAGTTCCTGCAGGAGCCGGCGAAGTTCCAGGCCGTCGGCGCCAAGATCCCCAAGGGCGTCCTGCTGTACGGGCCGCCCGGAACGGGCAAGACGCTGCTCGCGCGCGCCGTCGCGGGCGAGGCCGGCGTGCCGTTCTACTCGATCTCCGGTTCCGACTTCGTCGAGATGTTCGTCGGTGTCGGTGCCTCCCGAGTGCGTGACCTCTTCGAGCAGGCCAAGGCGAACGCTCCGGCGATCGTCTTCGTCGACGAGATCGACGCCGTCGGCCGGCACCGCGGTGCGGGCCTCGGCGGTGGCCACGACGAGCGCGAGCAGACGCTGAACCAGCTGCTCGTCGAGATGGACGGCTTCGACGTGAAGGGCGGGGTCATCCTGATCGCCGCCACCAACCGGCCGGACATCCTGGACCCGGCGCTGCTGCGTCCCGGCCGTTTCGACCGGCAGATCGCGGTCGACCGTCCGGACATGCAGGGCCGTCTTGCGATCCTCAAGGTTCACCAGAAGGGCAAGCCGGTCGCCCCGGACGTCGATCTGGGCGCTGTTGCCCGTCGTACGCCCGGCTTCACCGGTGCCGACCTGGCCAACGTGCTGAACGAAGCGGCGCTCCTCACGGCGCGCGGCAACCAGAAGCTCGTGGACAACGAGGCGCTGGACGAGGCGATCGACCGTGTCGTGGCGGGCCCGCAGAAGCGGACCCGGATCATGTCCGACAAGGAGAAGAAGATCACCGCGTACCACGAGGGCGGACACGCCCTGGTCGCGGCGGCTTCTCCCAACTCGGACCCGGTCCACAAGATCACGATCCTCTCCAGAGGCCGTGCTCTCGGCTACACGATGGTCCTGCCCGACGAGGACAAGTACTCGACCACGCGCAACGAAATGCTCGACCAGCTGGCTTACATGCTGGGCGGGCGCGCGGCCGAGGAGCTCGTTTTCCACGACCCGACCACGGGCGCGGCGAACGACATCGAGAAGGCCACGGCCACCGCTCGCGCGATGGTCACGCAGTACGGCATGACCGAGCGCCTGGGCGCGATCAAGTTCGGTGGCGACAACACCGAGCCGTTCGTCGGCCGGGAGATGGGTCATCAGCGCGACTACTCGGAAGAGGTCGCGGCGCTGGTCGACGAAGAGGTCAAGAAGCTCATCGAGACCGCGCACAACGAGGCCTGGGAGATCCTCGTCGAGAACCGCGACGTTCTCGACAACCTGGTCCTCCAGCTCCTGGAGAAGGAGACGCTGAACAAGGAGCAGATCGCTGAGGTCTTCTCCGGCATTGTGAAGCGTCCGGCCCGCCCCGCGTGGACCGGCTCCAACCGGCGTACGCCCTCGACGCGCCCGCCGGTGCTCTCCCCGAGGGAGCTGGCGCTCACCAACGGCGCCGTCGGTGCGGTCACCGCGGGTGCCAACGGCACGACCCCCTCGGAAGGCGGCGGCATCGAGGCCGTCCCCGAGGACCGGCCGGAGAGCTGACCCGGAGCCCTTCCCTACCGGGCAGGCCCCGGAATGTATGCCGCGTCCCCCAGGTTCTAGCCTGGGGGACGCGGCGTTTTTCTTGGAGAACGAGGAACGAGGAACAGATGACCGACCCGATAACGCTGGACGGCGCGAGCCAGATCCGCGAGTTCGACGAGAAGCGGGCCGAGGACGCCGTACGGGAGCTGCTCATCGCCGTCGGGGAGGACCCGGACCGCGAGGGGCTGCTGGAGACACCGGCCCGGGTGGCGCGCGCGTACAAGGAGATCTTCGCCGGTCTGCGGCAGAAGCCCGAGGACGTACTGACGACGACGTTCGACCTCGGCCACGACGAGATGGTCCTGGTCAAGGACATCGAGGTGCAGAGCCACTGCGAGCACCACCTGGTGCCGTTCACCGGGGTCGCCCACGTCGGCTACATCCCGTCATCCGACGGGAAGATCACCGGCCTGTCGAAACTCGCCCGGCTCGTCGACGTCTTCGCCCGGCGCCCCCAGGTCCAGGAGCGGCTGACCACGCAGGTCGCGGAGTCGCTGATGGACATACTGGAGCCGCGCGGGGTGATCGTGGTCATCGAGTGCGAGCACATGTGCATGACGATGCGCGGGGTCCGGAAGCCGGGGGCGAAGACGATCACATCGGCGGTCCGCGGCCAGCTGCGCGACGCGGCGACCCGCGCCGAAGCGATGAGCCTGATCATGGCCCGCTGAGCCGTGGAGCCCGACGAGCGGTAAGGCCTGGTGAGCCGGAGCAGATCCCTGGTTCGGGCGGCTCGGCCGCGCCCCGGGTCAGACGGCTGCGTCCCGGCCGTTGTGGTCATCGTCGTCCGGGAGCTTGCACACCCGCTCCAGGAAGAACGCAGCCGCGACCACCGCGACCCCCGCCACCAGTGAGAAGCCGGCATAGATGGCCTGGTCCCGGCGGGCCGGGTCGCCGAGGTGGCTGAGCAGATAGACGCCCGTGCCGCCGTACATCCCGCAGACCAGCGACGCCACCAGCGCACTGGCCTGCGCGAAGACCACCGCGCGGGCCGCCATCAGCGGGTCCACGCCCTTCGCGCCGGGCCGGCGCTCCCGCTGGGCCCGCAGCCGGGCACGGAGCGAGAGCGCCGTGGCGAGCAGCACCACCGCGATGGCGCCCAGCACGATGGGCGCGGCGAGCGGCACGCTCGGCAGGGTGCCCACCGAGTTCCAGAGCCGCGCGCCCGCCCAGGAGAGCACTCCGGCGACGACGAACAGGCCGGCCAGTACCCCGAGCCGTAGTTGCTTCACGTGATTCTGCTCTTCACTCTGCTGTTCCTTGTCTGCCCTGCCGTGGGCCCGTCCCTCTGCCGCGCCGGACACCCGGAGCGATCCCCCAGAGGCTAACGGCTACTCGGGCAGGCAGAGTTCCAGATCGGCGCGGGGCAGCACACCTTCGCTGCCGACCGCCGCCAGCAGTTCGGCGACCGGACCGCGGCCCGGCACCTCGGCCGCCGGATCCACGTCGTGCCACGGCACCAGGACGAAGGCCCGCTGGTGCGCGCGGGGGTGCGGGAGCGTCAGCACCGGGTCGTCGGAGACCACGTCCGCGTACGACAGGATGTCCACATCGATGGTGCGCGGGCCCCAGCGCTCGTCGCGCACCCGGTCGAAGGCCTCCTCGATGGCCTGGCCGCGCTCCAGGAGCGAGTCGGGGGGCAGCGTCGTCTTCACGACGACCACCGCGTTGAAGTACGAGGGCTGCGAGCCGGGGTCGACGCCCCAGGGCTCCGTCTCGTACACCGGGGAGACAGCCTTGACCCGCAGACCCGGGGTGTCCTCCAGGGCGTCGATGGCGCCCTGGAGAGTCTCCAGGCGGTTGCCGAGGTTGGCGCCGAGGGAGATCACGGCCCGTTTCGGATTGGACAGCGTCACATCGGCCGCATCGACCTGGGCGACCACGGAGGCCGGTACCGGCTGTACGGTCGGGTCGCTCTGCGGCTCGCTGGGATACACGGTCATACTCGGCTCCGGATGATGGTGATGGTCACGTCGTCGAAGGGGACGGTGATCGGGGCATCCGGCTTGTGCACGATCACCTCGACCTCCTCGACGCCTTCGTGCTTGAGGCACTGCTGGGCGATCCGCTCCGCCAGGGTCTCGATCAGATCGACCGGTTCACCCCGGACGACATCGACGACCTCCTCCGCCACCACCCCGTAGTGCACGGTCTTCGTCAGGTCGTCGTCAGCCGCCGCGGGCCGGGTGTCGAGGCCGAGCACCAGATCCACGATGAAGGTCTGGCCCTCCGCGCGTTCCTTCGGGAAGACGCCATGGTTCCCACGGGCCTTGAGGCCGCGCAGCGCGACACGATCCACGCGAATCACTCCTGCTGTTCGTCGGTAGGCGGGCCGGCGCCGAATGCGGTCGGCGCGGCCCACATATTCGAATCTACCTGCGGCTACCGACAGCACCCCGCCACGGGGGCTGTGGTCATGGTTCCGGGTGGGTGATATTCGCCCCTACCCCCGACTGCGGGAATGAACCCTGCGGAGGGCACAACCCACTCAGGCGGGTGCCTCGTCGCCCTCGGGCGTACCCTCGCCGCCTTCGCCCTCGCCCGTATCGGCGAGCACGGGCGAGCCGTGGTGGGACCAGAGCTTCCAGCCGTCGGGCGTCCTGCGGAAAGTGTTGGTGGCGACCACGAGCTGTCCGACCAGCGGGCCCAGCTCACCGGCCTCCTCGGCCGGACCGCCGCTGAGGATGTTCTCGGTGCAGGTGACCAGAGCGGTGTCGTCGGCGACGTTGACCACCACATCGGTCAGGAAGAACTGGATGTACTCGGTGTTCGCCATGATCAGCGCGTACGACCTGAGCACGTCACCGCGCCCCGAGAGCACCGGCCAGCCCGGGTGGACGCAGGAGATCTCGTCCTCCAGCCAGAGCGTGGAAAGGACGTCGAAGTCGCCCCGCTCCATCGTCTCGTAGAAGGCCGTGTTGGCGAGCTCGACCTCTTCCACGTCGGTGGCCGCCGTCATGCGGCACCCTCGATGGCGCGGGCCACGCGGACCGCGTCGGCCGTGGCCCGTACCTCATGGACCCGGACGGCCCAGGCACCGGCGTGAGCGGCGAGCGCGGAGACCGCGGCGGTGGCGGCGTCCCGCTCGCGGGCGGGCGGCGGGGCCGCGCCCTCCCGGGCCAGTACCCGGCCGAGGAAACGTTTGCGGGAGGCGGCGACCAGCAGCGGGTGGCCGAGCGCGCGGAGCTCCGCCAGGTGGGCCACGAGCGCCAGGTCGTGCTCGGCGTCCTTGGCGAAGCCGAGGCCGGGGTCGACCACGATCCGCTCGGGTGCGATGCCTCCGGCGACCGCCGCGTCCACCCGGGCGCGCACCTCGGCGACGACCTCGGCGACCACGTCCGCGTAGACGGCGCGTCCGGCCATCGACTCGCTGAACCCGCGCCAGTGCATCACCACGAACGGCGCTCCGGCCGCGGCGACCACCGGGACCATGGCGGGGTCGGCGAGCCCGCCGCTGACGTCGTTGACCAGGACGGCACCGGCCTCGACCGCCTGCTCGGCGACGGCGGCGCGCATGGTGTCGACGGAGACGGTGACGCCCTCGGAGACCAGCCCCCGTACGACCGGGACGACCCGGCGCAGCTCTTCACCGGCGTCGACACGGCTGGCGCCCGGGCGGGTGGACTCACCGCCCACGTCGACCAGGTCGGCGCCCTGCGCCACCAGGTCGAGGCCGTGCTTGACGGCGGCGTTGGTGTCGAACCAGCGACCGCCGTCGGAGAAGGAGTCGGGCGTCACATTGACGACACCCATGACCGCGCAGCGGTCCCACTCCGGCAGCCCTGCCACCCGGCCCCGCCCGTGCAACGTACTCATACCCCCAGCCTAGGGCCTTTTTTGCGGCTCAGATCTGGCCTGGACGCCGGATGCCGTACGGGCGGGGAGGCGGACTGCGGGACCGGGGCGGGGCCGGGGCGAGGCGGTGGGCCGGGCCGCGTGCCTCCGGGCGGGTGATCGCGGGGGTGGCCGCGGGCCCCGGGCCGCGTTACGCCGCCCGGGCCCCGCTCTCGCCGTTCGCGCCCTTGAGGTGGGTGCACGGACGGTCCGCCACCCGTCCGCGCCGTGCGAACGGCCACGGCAGGCCCAGATTGACGAAGCCCTCGGCCTGCATTGCCGCGAAACCGATGCGCGGCAGGTCGCCGGTGTTGCGGAAGACCACGAAGCGCGGCTCCCAGCGCGGCCGGAACTTCGCGTTGAACTTGTACAGCGACTCGATCTGGAACCAGCGGGAGAGGAAGACCAGCAGCCCCCGCCAGCCCCGCAGGACCGGACCCGCACCGATCTTCTCGCCGCGGGCCAGCGCAGAGCGGAACATCGCGAAGTTGAGCGAGACCCGCTCGACGCCGAGCCCGGGGGACGCCTCCAGGGCCGCGACGATCAGCAGCTCGTTCATGCCGGGGTCGGCGGCGCGGTCGCGGCGCATCAGCTCCAGAGACATGCCGTCCTTGCCCCACGGCACGAAGTGGATGATCGCCTTCAGGTCGCCGAACGGGGACTCGGGCCCGTCGGCCTTGTGGGCGGTCGCGATGACGCAGTCCCCGTCGCCGGGATCGCCGATCCGGCCGAGCGCCATCGAGAAGCCGCGTTCGGTGTCCGTACCGCGCCAGGCCGCCGCGGCCGCCCTGATCCGCTCCAGCTCGACCTCGCCCACGTCACGGACGCGCCGGACCCGCGTCTCGTAGCCACCGCGCTCGATGCGCTTCACCATCTGGCGTACGTTGCGCATCGCCCGCCCGGCGAGGGAGAAATCCACGACATCCACCACCGCCTCGTCCCCGAGTTCCAGCGCGTCAAGGCCGGTCTCACGGGTCCAGACCTCACCGCCGGTCTCGCTGCACCCCATCACCGCGGGGGTCCAGGAGTGCAGCTTGGCCTCGTCCATGAAGCGTTCGATCGCTCCGGGCCACGCCTCGACGTCGCCGATGGGGTCACCGCTGGCGAGCATCACCCCGGAGACGACCCGGTAGCAGACGGCCGCCTTGCCGCTCGGGGAGAAGACGACGCCCTTGTCGCGGCGGAGCGCGAAGTGGCCGAGCGAGTCGCGTCCGCCGTGTTTCGCCAGCAGGGCCCGCAGCTGCTTCTCGTCCTCGTCGGTGAGGCGCGCCGCCGGGTGTTCGGGCCGGAAGGCCAGATAGATGGTGGTGACGGCGGTGAGCAGCCCCAGGGAGCCGAGCGAGTAGGCGACCGTCCAGGAGGTGTTGCCCTGGTACTCGACCGGGCCCTCGAAGCCGAACAGCCCGAACAGCACGTGCTGGAGGCGGTCGGCGATGCTGGGGCTGCCGACGACCCGGCCGGGGTGGACGCTGACGATGACCAGGCCGAGGCCCAGCGATCCCGCGCCGAGCAGTACGAAGTTGGCGAGCGCCTTCCACCGGCTGCGCGGGTCGGGCAGCGCCTCGAACTCGGAGCGGTGGCGTACGACCAGGGTCAGCAGCACCAGCGAGATCAGCACCCCGACGATCGAGTGCCGGTAGCCGAACTCCGCCACGGCGCCGATCGGAAGCAGCACCACGGCGGCCCGCCAGGCCCTGCGTTTACGGCGTTTGAGGCCATGGGCGAGGAGCAGCAGGAGCACCCCCACGCAGAGCGCGAGCGCCGCGGTGAACGGCCCCAGCGCACCGGGCAGCACCTCCGCGACGGTATGCATCCGGCTGTGCCGGAACCGGGGGAACGCCCCGCCGGCGATGTCGAGCAGGCCGACGACCGCACAGGCCGTCCCGACCAGGGAGGGGACGGTCTCGGGGCGGGGGCCCCGGAAGATCCGTCGGACACTCTTCGGAACCATTACCGACTTTTCCCCATCTACCGGCACAGACATCGCTTCCCACGGCTCCACAAGAGGTTCTGTGTCCGCCGATCGCCGAAGTCGGCGCAGCATCCGGACATTTTGTGTCCTCTAGGACGGCAATTACGGGGCGCGGGTTCATCCGTCACCCGGAAAAATCTCTCCCCAGAAAGCTCGGCTCCTCATGGGTCTCACCAGCCACAAGGTTCTGGCGCTCGCCGCACTGCTGGCCATCGCCCTGTTCGCCGCGACGATCTGGCTCTGGCCACGGCTCGCGCGGCGCAGCGGCCGCGCGGTGGCCGGACGGGTCGGCCTGTTCCTCGCCACCCAGCTGGCGGTCTTCGTCACGGTCGGGCTCATCGCCAACAACTCCTTCCTCTTCTACGGGTCGTGGGCCGACCTCTTCGGCCAGGAGCAGACGCCGGGCGTGGTCGTCGACCACGACGCGGGCAGCCGTGACGTCCGGGTCGTGGCGAGGAAGGGCCTGGACGTCCCCGGCGGCACCAAGCCGGAGCTCGCCGGGCAGATACAGAAGGTCGTGATCCAGGGCCGTACGTCGAAGATAGCCAGCTCCGCCTACGTCTATCTGCCGCCGCAGTATTTCCAGCGGGCGTACATGAAGCGAACTTTCCCGGCGGCCGTGGTGCTCACCGGTTACCCGGGCACGGCGGAGAACCTGATCCACGGTCTGCACTACCCGAGGACGGAGTTCGACCAGCTGAAGGCCGGGAAGATGCGGCCGATGGTGCTGGTGATGCTGCGGCCGACGGTCGCCCCGCCGCGGGACACCGAGTGCGTGGACATAAAGGGCGGACCGCAGAGCGAGACGTTCTTCGCGAAGGACCTGCCGGGCGCCGTCAGGGCCGCGTACCGGGTCGGGCCCGGGCCCGGGAACTGGGGCTCCATAGGGGACTCGACGGGCGGTTACTGCGCGCTGAAACTGGCGGTCCATCACCCGGGTGTGTACGGGGCGGGGGCCGGGCTCTCCGCGTACTACCGCGCGGCCGAGGACCCGACGACGGGCGACCTCTTCCAGGGCAACGGCCTTGAGCGGCGGCGCGCGGATCTGACGTGGAGCCTGGAGCACCGGCCCGCCCCGGCCACCTCGCTCCTGGTGACCACCAGCAAGAAGGGCGAGGGGAACTACCGCAGCACGATGCGGTTCATGGACAAGGTGAAGCCGCCCACCCGGCTCTCGTCGATCACCCTGACCAGCGGTGGGCACAACTTCAACACCTGGCGCCGCGAGATCCCCGCGGGCATGGTGTGGCTGAGCCAGCGGCTCACCGGCCGCTGACGGTGTCCAGCTCCACTTCGTCGCGCGGGATGTCCCGGGCGTCGGCCGCGGTGGAGCGGCGCAGCGCCTCGTGCAGCCGGGCCGGGGTCAGCACGCCCAGGAAGCGGCCGGCGCCGGCCTCGTCGATCACCGCGATCCACCCGGCGTCGTGCTGGAGCATCGTGGCGAACGCCTGCTTGAGCGAGGCCCCGACGGGCAGCCGGGCCTCCATGCGGCGGGCGTGTTCACGCACCGCCCCCCTGGCGGTGGCGGCCTGCCCCGCGGAGATCCAGCCGTGCAGATTCTCGTCCCGGTCCAGGACGACCGCCCAGCCCGGGAGCGTGGCGGGCAGCGGGTCGTCGAGGTGCACCACCGGGGGCTGTTCCAGGTCGCCGGGCTCGATCGGGGTGACGGAGAGCCGCTTGAGGCCGCGGTCGGCGCCGACGAAGTCCGCCACGTAGGGGGTGGCGGGGGCGCCGAGCACGGCGGCCGGGGCGTCGAACTGCTCGATCGTGCCCTGCCCGTACACCGCGATGCGGTCGCCGAGCCGAACCGCCTCCTCGATGTCATGGGTGACGAAGAGGACGGTCTTGCGGACGGACTTCTGGAGCGCGAGGAATTCGTTCTGGAGGTGTTCGCGCACGACCGGGTCGACCGCGCCGAACGGCTCGTCCATCAGCAGTACGGGCGGGTCGGCCGCCAGCGCCCTCGCCACGCCCACCCGCTGGCGCTGGCCGCCGGAGAGCTGCTCGGGGTAGCGGCCGCCGTGGACGGACGGGTCGAGGCCCACCAGTTCGAGGAGTTCGGCGGCCCTGGCGCGGGCGGCGGAGCGCTTGATGCCCAGCAGGTGCGGGACCGTCGCGGTGTTGTCCAGCACCGTCTTGTGCGGGAAGAGGCCGACCTGCTGGATCACATAGCCGATACGGCGGCGGAGTTCGACGGGGTTGGTGGCGGATATGTCGTCCCCGTCGACGAATATCCGGCCGCCGGTCGGCTCGATGAGCCGGTTGACCATCTTCATCGTGGTGGTCTTCCCGCAGCCGGACGGGCCGACGAGCGTGACCAGTTCACCTTCGGCGACCTCGAAGGAGAGGTTGTCGACGGCGGTCGTGCCGTCGGCGTACCGCTTGGTGACGTTTTCGAATCGGATCATGATTCCCCATTGTGACGGGCCGGTTGTGAAGGCCATGTTGCTGCAGTGCGACGGATCCCGGCATTGTCAGTGGCCGGGGATAGGGTCGCCACTGAGTTGAGGAAACCGATGGGGGCGGACAACGGGTCCTGTCGGGCCGGAGCGCGGCGGGGGCCGGGAAGCGGGGCGCGATGAGCGGGCAGAACTGCATGGCGAGGAACGATTGGCTCTGCTGGGACTACGTCACATCCCGCAGCCAGGAGCTGACCGACGCGACCGTCCAGCACATCTGGATCACCGCGGTGTCGGTGGCGATAGGGCTGGTGGTGGCCCTGCCGCTGGCGTTGCTTGCGCGCCGCGGACGGGTGTTCGCGGGGCCGGTGCTCGGGCTGACGACCGTGCTCTACACGGTGCCGTCGCTGGCGATGTTCTCGCTGCTGCTGCCGTGGTTCGGCCTGTCGGCCGCCCTGGTGGTCACCGGCCTGGTGCTCTACTCGCTGACCATCCTCGTACGGAACATCATGACCGGTCTCGCCGCGGTCCCCGAGGACGCGAGGGAGGCGGCGCGGGGGATGGGGTACGGACCGGTCAGGCTGCTCTGGGAGGTCGAACTGCCGCTGGCGCTGCCCGCGTTGTTCGCCGGTCTGCGAATCGCCACGGTCTCCACGGTCGCGCTGACGACGGTCGGCTCGATCGTCGGCAAGGGCGGGCTCGGCAATCTCATCTCGGACGCGCTGCCGACCCTCTTCAAGGCGCAGGTGCTGACCGCGTCCGTGCTCTGCGTACTGCTGGCCGTCCTGGCCGATCTGATGCTGCTCGGCGTGCAGCGGCTGCTCACGCCCTGGACCCGAATACGGACGCCGCGAGCGGTCCGTACGGCTGAGGCGGGCTGATCATGGGTGAGTTGACCGATGCCTGGACCTGGCTGACGACGGGGTCCAACTGGTCGGGGGAGAGCGGTGCGGAGCACCGGCTCGCCGAGCATCTGACGGTCAGCGGGATCGCGTTCGCGCTGGCGTGCCTCATCGCGCTGCCGGTCGCGCTCCGGCTCGGGCACATCGGCCGGGGCGGCGCGCTGGCCGTGAACATCTCCAACGCCGGGCGCGCGATACCGACGTTCGCGGTGCTCGCGCTGCTGCTGCTGACCCCGCTGCGCTCGCACGGCGATCTGCCGACCGTGATCGCCCTGGTGCTGTTCGCGGTGCCGCCGCTGCTGACCAACGCGTACACCGGGATGCGTGAGGTGGACCGGTCGGTGGTGGAGGCGGCCCGGGGGATGGGGATGTCGGGGCGTCAGCTGTTCCTGCGGGTCGAGCTGCCGCTCGCCTATCCGCTGATCATGACCGGGCTCAGGTCGGCCGCGGTCCAGGTGATCGCCACGGCGACGCTGGCCGCGATGACCGGAGGCGGGGGCCTCGGCCGGATCATCACCGCCGGGTTCAACACGTACGACACCGCGCAGGTGGTGGCGGGCGCGCTGCTCGTCGCCGCGCTGGCCCTCGTCGTCGAGGGGCTGCTGGTGGTGGCGGACCGGCTGCTCGACCCGCGGCGCAGGGCGGCCTGAGGGCGGCCCGCGTCCGCTGCGCTGCGTTGCTGCTGCGTCTGCCGGCGCTGGTGCTTCTGCTCAAGCTGCCTTCTCTGCTTCCTACGCTTTCCTACGCTGAATTTCTCGAACGTTCTTCAATCACCTGTCACTTGGAGTGGACCTCATGATCAAGACCTCGCGAATAGCGGGCGCGGTGCTCGGCGTGGTGGCTCTGACGGGCTCCCTCGCGGCGTGCGGCGGCGACAGCCTGGAGAAGGGCAAGGACGGCGGCGGGTCGAGTGCCGCGACCGGTTCGGGCAAGAAGGGCTCGCTCGTCATCGGCGCGGCCGGCTTCACCGAGTCGAAGGTCCTCGCCGCGCTGTACAGCCAGGTGCTGGCCAACGCCGGATACAAGACCTCGGTCACCTCGGTGAACAACCGCGAACTGTACGAACCCTCGCTGGAGAAGGGGCAGATCGACGTCGTACCGGAATACGCGGCCACCCTCGCCGAATTCCTCAACGCCAAGACGAACGGCGCCAAGCAGGCCGAGAAGAAGCCCGTCGCCTCCGGTGATGCCGCGGCGACCGTGGCAGCCCTGAAGAAGCTCGCCGGGCCGCGCGGGCTGAAGGTGCTTCCGGCCGGCGCTGCGGTCGACCAGAACGCCTTCGCCGTGACCAAGGAATTCGCCGCCAAGAACAAGCTCAAGACCCTTTCGGATCTGGGGAAGTCGAAGGTGAAGGTCAAGATCGCCGCGGGTGACGAATGCACGGTCCGGCCGTTCTGCGCACCGGGCCTGAAGTCGAAGTACGGCATTGATGTCACCGGCATCGACCCCAAGGGCGTCGGCACCCCGCAGTCCAAGCAGGCGGTCAAGGACGGCACCGACCAGCTGGTGCTGACCACCACGACCGACGCGACGCTGGACACCTACGGTCTGGTGCTGCTCCAGGACGACAAGAAGCTCCAGAACGCGGACAATGTCCTGCCGGTCGTGAATGCCGAGCACGCGGGCAGCCCCGACATCGCGGCCGCTCTCGCCAAGCTCACCTCCGCGCTGACGACCGCCGATCTGGTCCAGCTGAACCGCAAGGTCGACTCCGAGCGTGCGAAGCCCGACGATGTCGCGAAGGACTATCTGAAGTCGAAGAGCTTGATCAACTAGCGGGTTCCCGGGGGAATGGCGGGAGCACCGGGGTAACCGTTCGAGGTAACCGCTGGGGAACAAATCCCGGTGCGGTCATCCATTCGGCTCACCCGCACGGTAAATTTCGGGCCATGCCACGTGGACGCCACCGCCATTCCCCACCCCTGCACCGGCTTCTCCAGCCTTCGGCCGTTGCCGGTGCTTCGCTTCTCTTCGCCGCCGGCGCCTGGCTGTTCGCGGATCCCCTGGTCCTCCGCTGTCTGGCAGCGGCAGCGGCCGCCGCCGCGGTGACCGGCGCGGTCCTGATGCGCAACTGGGACCGGGTGGCCGGCCGCAGGGTCGCCGAACTGACCCGTTCACGGGCCGCCGAGGAGTGGCGGGCCGAGGAGCGCACCGCCGAACTGGAAGGCGATCTGGAGGAGTCGCGCGCCCTGCGCGTCAAGCTGGAGACGAAGCTGCGGGCCAAGCGGGCCGAGCTGGCCGGGCTGCGCGGGGAGCACGCCGCGCTGCTGCGCCGGTACGCGACCGCCGAGACCGCGCGGGCCGGTGCGCTGGAGGGCCGCAGGCTCCTGGCGATCGAGGCCGCGGCCCCGGCCCCGACCCGGGCCGCGCTGCCGGCCGCGCGCTCCACCCCCACTCCGGCCGCGTACGCGAAGGCCGCCCAGGCACTCGGTGCGCTGAGCCGTAACGCGGCGGCCCAGCGCGAACAGCGCGAGGGCCGGGACCACGGCGAGCACCGGGAGCAGCGGCAGCAGCGCGAACAGCGGGAGACGGCCGATCCGGAGGGGAAGCCGGCGGCGGCCGCCGCCGAGCACACGCGCCCGCCGTCGGCTCTCCCTGCTCCGCGTCGCGTTCCGGCGAGCGCCATCACCCCGTACACCCCGCAGCAGGGCCGCGCGCCCCGGCCCGTGGGCGGCTTCGACTTCTTCGGTATGCAGAACATGCAGAACACGCAGAAGGACAGGACGTCCGCCTCGGCCCTGGAGCCCGCGCAGCTGGCCTCGGTTCAGAACGAGGACCTCGCGGACGTGGTGGGTGCGGAGGCCATCGCGGCACACAACGCCGCCGCGTCGGTCTCCGCGGCCGGGTCGGGCCCGGCGGACAGCGCGGACGACAGTGCGGATGACAGCTTCGGGAACGAGACCGACCGCGGGGTGGGCCAGGTCATCGACCTGACCGAGCACGACGAGACGGAGCAGATCGACGTGGGCGTGCTGCGCACCGCGATCTCGTAGCGGCGGACCGATCGTGTGCGGCCCGGACCCCGGCGGGGTCCGGGCCGCACTGCGTCCGGACCGCTTGCGGCAGCTGTCCCGCCGGCAGCCGGCCTACTTGTCGATGTCGCCGACCACGAAGAAGAGCGAGCCCAGGATCGCCACCATGTCGGCGACCAGAGTGCCGGGCAGCAGCTCGGTCAGCGCCTGGATGTTGTTGAACGACGCCGAGCGGAGCTTGAGCCGGTACGGGGTCTTCTCGCCCTTGGACACCAGGTAGTAGCCGTTGATGCCGAGCGGGTTCTCGGTCCAGGCGTACGTCTCACCCTCCGGGGCCTTCAGCACCTTCGGGAGCCGCTGGTTGACCGGTCCGGGAGCCAGCGCGGCCAGCCGGTCCAGACAGGCGTCTGCCAGGTCCAGCGAGTTGTGCGTCTGGCCCAGCAGCACCTCGAAGCGCGCCAGGCAGTCGCCCTCCTCGCGGGTGACGACCTTCAGGGTGTCCTGGAGATCGCCGTACGCGAGATACGGCTCGTCGCGGCGCAGATCGAAGTCGACGCCCGAGCCGCGCGCGATCGGGCCGCTCACCCCGTACGCGTGCACGGCGGCGGCGGAGAGGGCCCCCACGCCCCGGGTGCGGCCCCGGAAGATCTCGTTGCCGAGGACGAGGTCGTCGTACACGTCCATGCGCGACCGGACATCGGCGACGGCGTCCCGCGCCCGGCCGAGCCAGCCCGCCGGGAGGTCCTCCTTGAGGCCGCCGACCCGGTTGAACATGTAGTGCATCCGGCCGCCGGAGACCTCCTCCATGACCGCCTGGATCACCTCGCGTTCCCGGAAGGCGTGGAACACCGGGGTGATACCGCCGAGTTCGAGAGGGTACGAGCCGAGGAACATCAGGTGGTTGAGCACCCGGTTCAGCTCGGCGAGGAGCGTGCGGGTCCAGACCGCGCGCTCGGGGACCTCCATGCCGAGCATCCGCTCGACGGCCATCACGACGCCCAGCTCGTTGGAGAAGGCGGAGAGCCAGTCGTGGCGGTTGGCGAGCATGATGATCTGGCGGTAGTCGCGGGCCTCGAAGAGCTTCTCGGCGCCCCGGTGCATATAGCCGATGACCGGCTCGGCCTGCTGGATGCGTTCGCCGTCCAGGATCAGGCGGAGGCGGAGCACTCCGTGGGTGGAAGGGTGCTGGGGGCCGATGTTGAGCACCATGTCGGTGCTCTCCGCGGCACCGCCGATGCCGACCGTCGTCTCCGTCATACGGGCCAGTATCCCCGGCGGACGGCTGCGGCCTCACCGGGGCCCGCGCGCGGTGCCCTGCCGGTGCGCCGGTGCCGGCTCATGCCCGTGCCCCGGCTGCCGCCGGTGTCCGGTGCCCTGCCCGGCTGCCGCCCGTGTCCCGGCTTCTGCCCGCGTCTCCTGCCCGTGCCCCGGCCTCTCCGCGTCACCGCCCCTGGCCGGGCCCGCCCACCCGTTGCATCAGCCACCCGAAGTCCCCCAGCCCGCCCCGCGCCACCAGTTCCGCGGCCTCGCCCGCCGTCGCCAGGCGTCTGACGTATGCCGCCGGGTCCGTCGACGCCAGCGCCAGGGGTGGGCGTTCGCCACTGATCCCCAGGGCGCGCAGGGCCTCCCGCTGGGTCCGCAGCTCCGCTCCCGGCAGCGCGCACGCGTCCAGCGCCACATGGGCGGTGATGTCGCAGCTCCCGTCCGGTACCGGCCGCACCTCGCGGCCCTCCCGGAAGCCGGTGAGCGTGCCGAAGGGCGGGCGGGCCGTGCGCGGGTGGGCGTAGTCGACGGCCACCGCGAGACCCGCCTCCAGCGTTCCGGCCGCCGCCGCCCACGCCTCGTCGCGCGGACGGCCGATCTCGGCGCGGGTGCCCGGGCCGTCCGGCGGCCACCAGCGGTCGAGCCACTCCGCGTCCGCCCCGGTCACCGGCTCGCCCAGCCGCTCGGCGCCGTCCTCCGTCCTGACCCGCACATAGCGCGGCGTCCCGGCCGGGTCCACCTCCGCGATGTCGACCGGCACATTGTCCAGCCACTCGTTCGCGAAGAGCAGCCCGCGCACCCCGGCCGGCGGCTCGGCGCACCAGACGACGCGCTCGTCGAGCCCGGCCGGACGGGGCGCGCGCTCGACGGCGTACGCCCGTACCGGGAAGTCCGCGGGCAGCGCGGCCAGGACCCCCGTCACCAGCTCACCGCGGCCCGCCCCCATGTCGACCAGGGCCGGCTCCGCGATGTCCAGCCCCGTCAGCAGCCGGGCGACGGCCGCTGCGAACAGGGGGGAGGCGTGCACCGAGGTGCGGAAGTGGGCCGAGGGGCCCTCCGGCCGCAGATAGAAGCCGTCCGCCCCGTACAGAGCGGCCTCCGTCGCCTCACGCCACCCGCGCCACTCATCAGTCACGGCGTCAAGTCTCCACCTTGGGGAGTACTCCATGGGCGACCGGATCGGTCCTCCGGTTGACCCTTGCACCTGTCCGGCTTCCCTACGCTGGGTTACGTGCAGCGTCTCTACGCCTTCATCCGCAGACACCCGACTCTGGTCGACGGCTTCTGGGCCGTCATCCTCCTCGGGCTCTCCGCGATGCAGTGGGACGCGTCCCGGATGGAGCACGGGTGGAACTACAAGGCCGTCCCGGTCTTCCTGGGTCTCTGTACGGCTGTCGCCCTGCGCCGCCGGGCGCCCGAGAAGATGCTGCTGCTCGTGACGGTGCTGGGGGTGGCGCAGCTGGTCTTCGACGTCAGCACGGGGCCCGCCGACTTCGCCATGCTGGCGTTGATCTACACCGTCGCCGCCGACGGGGAGCGCTGGGCCTCCCGGCTCGGCCTGATCGGCGGCCTGTGCGCGGGGACGCTCGCGCAGCTGCGCTGGCACGAGGCGGGGGTCACCGGCTGGGTGCAGCAGGCGGTTTTCACGGTCGTGGCGACGGTTCCGTTCGTCCTGGCCTGGGTGCTGGGTGACTCGGTACGGACCCGCCGGGCCTACTTCGCGCAGCTGGAGGAGCGGGCCGCCCGTCTGGAGCGGGAGCGGGAGGCGCAGTCGAAGGTGGCGGTCGCCGGTGAGCGTGCCCGGATCGCCCGCGAGCTGCACGATGTCGTGGCGCACAACGTCTCGGTGATGGTCGTCCAGGCGGACGGCGCCGCCTATGTCCTGGATGCCTCGCCCGACCAGGCCAAACAGGCGCTGGAGACGATCTCGTCCACCGGCCGCCAGGCGCTGGCCGAGATGCGCAGGCTGCTGGGGGTGCTGCGGACCGGTGACGCGCCGGAGAGCGGTGAGTACGTGCCGCAGCCCGATGTGCAGCAGATCGAGGACCTCGTCGAGCAGGTCAGGGTCGCCGGGCTGACCGTGGACTTCCGTATCGAGGGGACGCCGCGGCCGCTGCCCAGTGGCGTGGAGCTGACCGCGTACCGCATTGTGCAGGAAGCGCTCACCAACACCCGGAAGCACGGCGGACCGGACGTGGGCGCCAGCGTGCGTCTCGTCTACTTCGACGACGGGCTCGGCCTGCTGGTCGAGGACGACGGCCGGGGCGCGGCGCACGAGTTGTACCAGGACGGCGGGGCGGACGGTCAGGGGCACGGTCTGATCGGTATGCGGGAGCGCATCGGCATGGTCGGGGGCACGCTGGACGCGGGCCCGCGGCCGGGCGGCGGCTTCCGGATCAGCGCGCTGCTGCCGCTCAAACCGGCCCACTAGCCGGCCACTGGCCGGACCACAGGCAAGCCCACCACAGCCCACAAGCCCACCACGCCACAAGCCCGCCCACCAGCCAGCCACCAGCCCACCAGCCTGCCACCAGCCCACCAGCCTGCCGTTGTCCCGGGTGCCCATCGGCACCGGCCCATGAGAAGGGATCCTTACGAGATGGCGATCCGCGTGATGCTCGTCGACGACCAGGTGCTGCTGCGCACCGGCTTCCGGATGGTGCTCGCCGCCCAGCCGGACATGGAGGTCGTCGCGGAGGCGGGCGACGGCGCGGAGGCGATCGCCGTTCTCCGGTCGACGGCGGTCGACGTGGTGCTGATGGACGTCCGTATGCCGAAGCTGGACGGTGTCGAGGCGACCCGGCAGATCTGTGCGCGGCCGGATGCGCCGAAGGTGCTGATCCTGACCACCTTCGACCTGGACGAGTACGCCTTCTCCGGGCTGAAGGCGGGCGCCAGCGGATTCATGCTCAAGGACGTGCCCCCCGCCGAACTGCTCGGCGCGATCCGGTCCGTGCACAGCGGCGACGCGGTGGTCGCGCCGTCGACCACGCGGCGGCTGCTCGACCGCTTCTCACCGATGCTGCCGAGCACGGTCGCGGATCCGCAGCAGAAGGAGATCGAGCGGCTCACGGACCGGGAGCGCGAGGTGATGCTGCTGGTCGCGCAGGGCCTGTCGAACGGCGAGATCGCGGCGCTGCTGGTGCTGTCGGAGGCCACGGTGAAGACGCATGTGGGCCGCATCCTCACCAAGCTGGAACTGCGGGACCGGGTGCAGGTGGTCGTGATGGCGTACGAGACGGGTCTGGTGCGGGCCGGCGGCTCCGGGGCGCGCTGAGACCGGCAGGTGAGGCGGGCGTGCTGAAGCTGGGCAGGGTGAGGCCTGCGCGCTGAGACAGGCAGGGTGAGGCCGGGGTACTGAGACCGGCAGGGCAGGCAGGCGCGTAGAGCCGGGCACGTTGAGCCGGGCGCGTTGAGGCGGCCGTCAGCGCAGCACCCCCTCCAGGAAGTCGCTGCCGAGCCTGGCCACCACGGTGAGGTCCAGCTGGTGCAGGACATACCGCCCACGCCGCCTGGTGGTGATCAGGCCGGCCCGCTTCAGGACCGCCAGATGGCGGGAGATCTCCGGCGCGGATATGCCGTGTGTGTCGGCCAGTTCGCCCGTGGTGCGCGGGGAGCGGGCCAGCCCCCGGCACATCCGCATCCGCATCGGGTGGGCCAGCGCCTCCAGCCGCAGCTTCAGCAGCTCGACCGACGCGGGGGACGGCAACTCGGGTGCGGCGACCGGGTACTGGATCGCCGGGCGCCAGTCCGGGCGGTGGAGCACCAGCAGATGGGGCCAGCCGAAACTGGTCGGTACGAAGGTGAGCCCGTCCCCGGCGGGCGCGCCCACCGCGGCCGAACGGCCCTCCGCGAGCTTGTCGGCGCTGATCCTGGTCCCGGTGCTGTCCAGCGACAGGGCGGCGGAGACCGCGGTCATCGCGTCGGCCAGGCCCTTGTGCCGCAGGATCTCGGTCTTGTGCCGGGCGTCGGCCGCCAGTTGGATCCGTACCCGGCGCCAGGTGTCGCCGAAGAACGCCTGCTCGCAGTCCTCGAAGAGCCGCCGGATCCAGGCCCGCACGGTGACCGGGTCGTTCAGCAGATGTCCGGTGAAGTCGAGCTGCCGGGGCCCGCGGGCCGCCGCGAGATCCAGCGCGCGGTTGCGGACCCCCGTGTCCGTGAGCGGTGAGGGGCCGCCGAGGTCGTAGGTGACGGAGCAGGTGAACTCCAGCGCGACATTCACGAACTCGTCGTCGGGCAGCAGGTCGAGCAGATCCAGATCCTCGGCGAGAGTCGCCCCGGGCCTGCCGCCGCCGTGCCGGGCGCCCGCGAACGGCAGGAAGATGTCCGAGAACGTGGAGCGCCACAGGAAGTCCGCTTCGTGCAGCCGGTCGGCGAGGTCCGGCTCCAGCCCGGCGGCCGTCGCCGTGGCCCAGCCGTGCAGCCCCGGATGGTGTCCCGGTTCGGACAGCACATGCAGGGCATTGCCGAGCTCCGCCAGGGGAGACAGTTCGAAAGTGATCCCCCCGGGCGGCAGCCCCGTGATGTCGATGTCCACGCTCATGGATCCATCGTGCCTGCCCCCACCGACAGTCCGGCCGTCGATTGACTGCGCTCGTCAAATGGAGAGCCCTGGGCCCCGGCTGGTGCCCAGGGTGGGGCCATGAACGCGAACCAGCAGCACATGCTCGACGCCTACCGTGCCGCCCAGCGGGGAGAGACGGCGCCGCCCCTGCCGGGCCGGCACGACTGGGAGGCCATCGGCGAGATCCGCGACCACCTGAGCACGGGGCGGCCGGGCGCGAGACGGACGGAGAAGAGGGCGACGGAGAAGAGGGCGACGGAGAAGAGAGCGAGGGGGAAGGCCCGGACGCACTGGCTGTCGCGGAACGGCCGGCTGCGGAGGCTGCTGACCCCGGCGCGGACCACCAACGGACAGCACACATCCGATCCCCGCTGAGCCTCCGCCCCTCCGTCCCTCAGCCCCTTCAGCCCCCTCGCCCCTGTGTCACCTCACCCGGCGTACGAACTCCCCGACCGCCCCCGTCACATCCGCCGCGCTCCACGACAGCCCCGGCGCCGACACCGTCACCTCGGCCAGCGACACCCCCGGCACCCCGCCCGGCGCCGGATGGAACCGCTGGAACAGCGCCACCCCCGTCTCCTCCGCCTGCACGACCGCCGCCTCCGACAGCACATCCGCCTCGTACGGCAGCCACACCTGGAACTGATGGGTGTGCGGCACCTCGGGATTGACCCGGAACCAGGGCACACCCGCCGCCCGGAACCCGTCCGTGAGCCCCGCGGCGACGACCTTCGCGTGCGCGACGTACGAGGGCAGCCGGGGCAGCTCCCGCTCCAGCCCCAGCAGGGCCGACAGCGCGGCCGGGTACTGCTGGAAGAGCGCGCCCCCGTACCGGTGGCGCCAGGTCCTGGCCTCGTCGATCAGCGAAGCCGGTCCCGCGAGCACGGCGCCCGAAAGGCCGTCGAGGGACTTGTAGAGGGAGACGTACACACTGTCCGCGACCCCGGCGATCTCCGCCAGCTCGCGGCCGAAGTGCGGGGCGCACTCCCAGAGTCGCGCGCCGTCGAGATGCACCACCGCATCACGTTCCCTGGCGGCCCCGGCGACGGCCACCAGCTCGTCCCATGTCGGGAGGACGAAACCGGCGTCGCGCAGGGGGAGTTCCAGCATCAGGGTGCCGAACGGCTCCTCGAAGTCGCGTACTTCCGCGGCCGTGGGGAGGCGGGGCGCGGACGTCGGGTGGACCGTACGCAGCCCGCTCACGGCTCCGAAAGCGCCCCGCTCGTGCAGTTCGGGGTGGGCCATCGGATGCAGCGCGACCACCGGATCGCCGGTACGTCCCGCCCAGCACCGCAGCGCGACCTGCTGCGCCATCGTGCCGGTGGGGAAGAAGGCGGCTGCCGGGAACCCGAGCAGCCCGGCGACCCGCTCCTCCAGCGCGGCGACGACCCCGCCGCCGTATATGTCCACCGGCTCGTCCAGGTCGTACACCGTGCCCGCGTCCGCCGCCAGTGCGGTCAGCTGCTCGCCCAGGGTGACGATCGCGTGCGGCCTCGACAGCACCCGCTTCGCGCCCCGCATCGCCGCGACCCTGCGCTGCGCAGCGTCCTGCGGGGGCTGCTCGGCCTGCTCGTTCTGCTCGTTCTGCTCGGCCCGCCGGGGCTGCTCGCCCCCGCCGGCCTGCTTCTTTCCACTGTCGTGCCCGGTCCTGCTGTGCTGCCCGGCGCCGTCGGTCCCGGTGATGTCCGCCTCGTTCGTCATGCGCCGATCCTCGTCCGCAGCCTGTGGACAGTCCAACGAGTTCCCCCGAATCCTGGGCGTAGCATGACGGGGAAATCGTCCGGTACCCCTCGCGGACTGGAACGGAAGGCCGTCCCACGTGAACGCATCAGCAGAATCCCGCCCCGCGCGGCTCACCGTCGGCGTGGTCGGAGCGGGCCGGGTGGGCCCCGCGCTCGCCGCCGCGCTCCAGCTCGCCGGGCACCGCCCGGTCGCCGCGTCCGGTGTCTCCGACGCATCCGTCCGCAGGGCAGCCGTCCTGCTCCCCGACGTCCCCCTGGTCACCCCGGCCGAGGTGCTGGCCCGCGCCGAGCTGGTCCTGCTGACCGTGCCGGACGACGCGCTTCCCGCGCTGGTGGAGGGCCTGGCCGAGACCGGCGCCGTCCGGCCCGGACAGCTCCTGGTCCATACGTCGGGCCGGTTCGGCACCGGAGTGCTCGACCCCGCCCTGCGCGCCGGAGCCCTGCCGCTCGCACTGCACCCGGCGATGACCTTCACCGGCACATCCGTGGACGTCCAGCGGCTGGCCGGCTGCTCCTTCGGCGTGACCGCACCCGATGAGCTGCGGCTCGCGGCCGAGGCGCTGGTCATCGAGATGGGCGGCGAACCCGAGTGGATCTCGGAGGAGTCCCGTCCGCTCTACCACGCGGCGCTCGCCCTCGGCGCGAATCACCTGGTCACCCTGGTCGCCCAGTCGATGGAGCTGCTGCGTAAGGCGGGGGTGGCGGCCCCCGACCGGATGCTCGGGCCGCTCCTCGGCGCCGCCCTCGACAACGCCCTCAGGTCCGGCGACGCCGCGCTGACCGGGCCGGTCGCCCGGGGCGACGCGGGTACGGTCGCGGCGCACGTCGAGGAGTTGCGCAAGCACGCCCCGCAGGCCGTCGCCGGCTATCTCGCGATGGCCCGTACGACGGCGGACCGCGCCCTCGCACACGGGCTGCTCAAGCCGGAACTGGCCGAGGACCTGCTGGGAGTCCTCGCGGACGGAGAGACGCGATGACCACGACCGCGCTGCTGCACACGGCAGCCGAACTGCACGCCCTGCCGCGCGGGCGCACCGGGACCGGGCTTGCCGGGACCGGGCGTACGCAGCCAGGCACCGGGCCCGGGACGGGGACCGAGCCCGGCACCGGCACACCCGGAGCCCACGGAGCCCGCACAACGCAGCCCCCCGCCCCCCGCGCCGTCGTCATGACCATGGGCGCCCTGCACGAGGGCCACGCCACCCTCGTCCGGGCGGCCAGGGAGCAGGTGGGCGAGGCCGGGCAGGTCGTCGTGACGGTCTTCGTCAACCCGCTGCAGTTCGGCGCGGGTGAAGACCTCGACCGCTACCCGCGCACCCTCGAAGCGGACCTCGCCATCGCCGAACTGGCCGGCGCGGACGCCGTCTTCGCTCCCTCGGCCGACGAGGTCTACCCGGGCGGCGAGCCGCAGGTCCGGGTCGCGGCGGGCCCGATGGGGGAGCGCTTCGAAGGCGCGGCGCGCCCGGGCCACTTCGACGGGATGCTCACCGTCGTCGCCAAACTCCTGCACCTCACCCGCCCCGATGTCGCGCTGTTCGGGCAGAAGGACGCCCAACAGCTCGCCCTGGTACGGCGGATGGCGCGCGACCTCAACTTCCCGGTCGGGATTGTCGGCGTGCCGACGGTCCGGGAGCCGGACGGGCTGGCGATGTCCAGCCGTAACCGCTTCCTCTCCACCGGGGACAGGGCCACCGCGCTGGCCCTGTCCCGCGCCCTGTTCGCGGGCCGGGACGCCCTCACCGGCGCCGCCTCCGCCACCCCCGCGGCCGTGCGCGCCGCCGCGCAGGCCGTCCTCGACGGGGCGGCGCTCTCCCTGGACTACCTGTCCCTGATCGACCCGTCCGACTTCACCGAGGCCACCGACGGCCACCGGGGCGAAGCGGTCCTCGCGGTCGCCGCCCGGGTCGGTACGACGCGTCTGATCGACAACATCCCGCTGACCTTCGGGGAACCACAGTGACCGGAACCGGAATACGCCTGCACGCACCCGCCCCCGGCTGGGAGATCGACGCGGACGTCGTGATCGTCGGATCCGGAGTGGCCGGCCTGACCACCGCGCTGCGCTGCACAGCGGCAGGGCTGCGGACCGTCGTCGTGACCAAGGCCCGCCTCGACGACGGCTCGACCCGCTGGGCCCAGGGCGGTATCGCCGCCGCGCTCGGCGAGGGCGACACCCCCCAGCAGCACCTCGACGACACGCTGGTCGCGGGGGCCGGGCTCTGCGACGAGGCGGCGGTCCGCACCCTGGTGACGGAGGGCCCCGATGCCGTACGCAGGCTGATCGCGACCGGCGCGCAGTTCGACACCGACGAGACCGGCGGGATCGCACTCACCCGGGAGGGCGGCCACCACCGTCGCCGCATCGCGCACGCGGGCGGCGACGCCACCGGCGCCGAGATCTCCCGCGCCCTGGTCGACGCGGTCCGCGCGGCCGCGCTGCGCACCGTGGAGAACGCCCTGGTCCTCGACCTCCTCACCGATACCGAAGGCCGTACGGCGGGTGTCACCCTGCACGTCATGGGGGAGGGCCAGCACGACGGCGTCGGCGCGGTCCGGGCACCCGCGGTGGTGCTCGCCACCGGCGGCATGGGCCAGATCTTCTCGGCGACCACCAACCCCGCCGTCTCCACCGGCGACGGCGTGGCCCTGGCGCTCCGGGCGGGCGCGGAGGTCTCCGACCTGGAATTCGTCCAGTTCCACCCCACGGTGCTCTTCCTCGGCGCGGGCGCCGAGGGCCAGCAGCCGCTGGTCTCCGAGGCGGTACGGGGCGAAGGCGCCCATCTCGTCGACGCCGACGGCGTCCGCTTCATGACCGGGCAGCACGAGCTGGCCGAGCTGGCCCCCCGCGACATCGTGGCGAAGGCCATCACCCGCCGGATGCAGGAGCACGGCACCGAGCATATGTATCTCGACGCCCGGCACTTCGGCGCCGAGATGTGGGAGCAGCGCTTCCCGACGATCCTCGCCGCCTGCCGCAGCCACGGCATCGACCCGGTGACCGAGCCGGTCCCGGTCGCGCCGGCGGCGCACTACGCCTCCGGCGGTGTCCGCACCGACCTGCACGGCCGCACGACCGTCCCCGGTCTGTACGCCTGCGGTGAGGTCGCCTGCACCGGCGTGCACGGCGCGAACCGCCTGGCGTCCAACTCCCTCCTGGAGGGCCTGGTCTTCGCGGAGCGCATCGCCGACGACATCGTCACGGCCGGCTCAGGCGCGGCCGGTACGGGTGCGGCCGCCTCGGGCACGGCCGGTACGGGCGCGGGCGGCTCGGGCACGGCCGGCTCGGGCGCGGGCGTGCGCGCCGGAGCGGCCGTCCTCCCGGCGGAGCCCGTTACGCTCCCGCTCCTGCCGCCCGAGGCCCGCCTCCGTATCCAGCGCATCATGACGGCGGGCGCCGGAGTGCTCCGCTCCGGGGAGAGCCTCGCGGGTGCGGCGGACCGGCTGGAGGCGATCCGCGCCGAGGCGGAGGCGGAAGCCGCAGCCGAAGCAGTGGCGGAAGCGGCGGCGGGCGCCGCCATGGACGCGGCAGCGGCGGGAGCCCCGGAAGCGCTGCCCGCCGTCGCCCTGAAGCCCGCCGAACCGGGCGTCGAGGCCTGGGAGGCGACCAACCTCCTCTGTGTCGCCCGCGTCCTCACCGCCGCAGCGCAGCGCCGCGAGGAGACCCGCGGCTGCCACTGGCGCGAGGACCACGCGGACCGCGACGACAACGCCTGGCGCCGCCACCTCGTCGTACGGCTGCGCCCCGACCGTTCGCTCGCCGTGCACACCACGGACAGCGCCGACTTCCCACCGACCCTCCCTCACCGTCCCCAGGAGCAGTGACCGTGACCACCCCCGACCTCCCCCTCCACCAGATCGGCGACGACGCCGTGAGCGCCGAGCCGGCGGGCGGCTGCGGCGACGCGTGCGCCTGCGGCGACGGCTTCGGCGACGCCGATGCCGACCCGATGGAGTGCGGTCTCGACCCCGCCCTCGCCGAGCTCCTGGCCGCTTCGGGGCTCGACCCGGTGCTGGTCGAGGACATCGCGCACCTCGCCATCGACGAGGACCTCGACGGGGGCGTGGACGTGACGAGCGTCGCGACCGTCCCCGCCGACGCCGTCGCCACCGGCGACTTCACCGCGCGCGAGGCCGGTACGGTCGCGGGCCTGCGCGTCGCCGAAGCGGTGCTCTCCATCGTCTGCACCGAGGCCTTCGAGGTCGAGCGGCACGTCGAGGACGGCGCGCGCGTCACCGCCGGCCAGAAGCTGCTCTCGGTCACCACCCGCACCCGTGACCTGCTGACCGCCGAGCGCAGCGCGCTCAACCTGCTGTGCCGCCTCTCCGGCATCGCGACCGCGACCCGTGCCTGGGCCGACGTACTGGAAGGCACCAAGGCCAAGGTCCGCGACACCCGCAAGACCACACCGGGGCTGCGCGCCCTGGAGAAGTACGCGGTGCGCTGCGGCGGCGGTGTCAACCACCGGATGTCGCTCTCCGACGCGGCCCTGGTCAAGGACAACCACGTGGTCGCGGCCGGTGGTGTCGCCGAGGCGTTCAAGCTTGTACGCGCCGAGTTCCCCGACCTCGCCATCGAGGTCGAGGTGGACACCCTCGCCCAGGTCACCGAGGTCCTGGACGCGGGCGCCGACCTCATCCTGCTGGACAACTTCACCCCGGAGCAGACCGCGGAGGCCGTCGAACTCGTCGGCGGCCGCGCCCTTCTGGAGTCCTCGGGGCGGCTCACCCTGGAGTCGGCCCGCGCCTACGCGGAGACGGGCGTCGACCACCTGGCGGTCGGCGGGCTCACGCACTCCTCGCCGATCCTCGACATCGGTCTCGACCTGCGCGAGGCGGAGTAATCCATGCTGCTCACCATCGACGTCGGCAACACCCACACCGTCCTCGGCCTGTTCGACGGCGACGAGATCGTGGAGCACTGGCGCATCTCCACCGACGCCCGCCGCACCGCCGACGAACTCGCCGTACTCCTCCAGGGCCTGATGGGTATGCACCCGCTGCTGGGCCGCGGACTCGGCGACGGCATCGAGGGGATCGCGGTCTGCTCGACCGTCCCCTCCGTCCTGCACGAACTGCGCGAGGTGACCCGCCGCTACTACGGCGACGTCCCGGCCGTCCTGGTCGAGCCCGGCATCAGGACGGGCGTCCCGATCCTGGTGGACAACCCGAAGGAGGTCGGCGCGGACCGCATCATCAACGCGGTCGCCGCCGTCGAGCTCTACGGCGGCCCCGCCGTCGTCGTCGACTTCGGTACGGCGACGACCTTCGACGCGGTGTCGGCGCGCGGCGAGTACACCGGCGGTGTCATCGCCCCCGGCATCGAGATCTCGGTCGAGGCGCTCGGCGTGAAGGGCGCCCAGCTCCGCAAGATCGAGCTGGCCCGCCCGCGCAGCGTGATCGGCAAGAACACCGTGGAGGCGATGCAGTCCGGCATCATCTACGGCTTCGCCGGACAGGTCGACGGCGTGGTGAACCGGATGGCCAGGGAACTCGCCGACGACCCGGCGGACGTCACGGTCATCGCCACCGGCGGTCTCGCCCCGATGGTGCTCAGCGAGGCCACGGTCATCGACGAGCACGAGCCGTGGCTGACGCTGATCGGGCTGCGCCTGGTGTACGAGCGGAACGTCGCCCGGCTGTGAACCGGTAGCCGGACGCAGCCGCCACCCCGGTCCATGACGCGGGTGGCGGCCGGGGCGGGGCGACTGCACGGGGCGGGCGGGGCCGACCGTATCCCCGCCGTATCCCCCGCCGCGCCGCCACCAGTCCATTAAGCGGATATTGTCCCTTTAGTACGTATCGTCGTTCCATGCCCACGCCCTACGGATCCCGAGGCGGCATGGCCTTCAGCGCGGATGAGCTGCGTGTGCTCCGACGCGCCCTTGCCATCGCCCTCAACCCGACCCCCGTCGCAGAAGAGGACGTCCAGGACTGTCTGCGTCTCGCCGAGTCCGTGGACGAGACCATCGCCGAGACGGGCAGACTGCGCGCCTTCCTCCTCGCCGACCTCGCCCGCTACCGCGACGCACTCCCCGGCACGGCGAGCAGCTACACGGAGCTGCTCCAGGACGCCCTGGCCGCCGGTTACGACCCCCGCCCCGAGGACCTCGCCGCACTGCGCGCCCTGCGCGGCGCACCGTCGGGCGAGGCCCTGCTGAGGCGCTGCCGGGCCCTGGCCGAGCAGTCGGTACGCGCCCGGCTCGCCGGCCGCGCCGTGACCCCCGGCCCGCGCACCCGGCTGCTCGCACTGCCCGGCGGCCGCACGTCGGACGACCCCGAACAGCCGAAGCGTCCGGCACCGGACAAGGCCCCGGTCAAGCCCCGCCCGGCCCCCAAGCCGTCCGAGGTCTTCCCGCCACGCCGCAAGCCGGCGGCGCCCCCGTCGCAACACTCACTGACCGGATAGCTACTCTGTCCGTATGGACTACGTTTCCGCGCTTGTGCCCCCCGTGGTGATGGCCGTGTTCTTCACGATCGTCGTGAGAACGATCGTGAAGACCCAGGGCGGCCCGAACAAGGCCAAGGAAGACGCGGCCGTGGACGCGGCCATCGCTCGCGCCGAGGCCGCGGTCCAGCCGACAGGCGGCAGCACCGCCTGACCGCGTCTGTGCTCGGAGGGCGTACGGCATTTCATGCCGTACGCCCTTTTCTGTGTTTTCTGCGCTAATAACCAGCTATTCGTGACATCTCGCACTATGGTGCAGATGTGCCCCGTCAATTGGGAGAGCTGGAAGACGCCGTGATGTCACGGGTCTGGGAGTGGAACCGTCCGGTCACTGTCAGGGAAGTCCTGGAAGACCTCGAACGCGACCGGACCATCGCCTACACCACCGTGATGACCGTATTGGACAATCTCCATCAGAAGGGCTGGGTACGCCGGGAAGTGGACGGCCGTGCCTATCGATATACGGCGGTCTCCACCCGAGCCGCCTACTCGGCCGCACTGATGAACGAAGCCTGGTCCACGAGTGACAACTCCGCGGCCGCGCTTGTCGCCTTCTTCGGCATGATGTCCTCCGAGCAGCGCGATGCACTCCGTGATGCTTTGCGCATCGTTCAGGGGGATGCGGACCGCGATGACCGTGAGGGAGACGCAGGGCGATAACGTCTTGCACATGCCAGGTACGCGAGCAAAAGCCCTCACCGTCCGCAGAGCCAGGACCAGCGATGTCCCGGCGGTGCGCGGACTCCTGGACGCGTACGTGCGCGAGCGGATCCTGCTCGACAAAGCGACGGTGACGCTTTACGAGTCCATCCAGGAGTTCTGGGTCGCGGAACGCGACGACGACGCGAGGGTCGTCGGCTGCGGCGCACTCCATGTGATGTGGGAAGACCTCGCAGAAGTGCGCACTCTCGCGGTGGACCGCGAGTTCAAGGGCGCCGGAGTGGGCCACCAGGTCCTCGACAAGCTGTTGCAGACAGCGCGGTGGATCGGGGTGCGCCGGGTATTCTGCCTGACCTTCGAAGTCGACTTCTTCGCGAAGCACGGCTTCACCGAGATCGGTGAGACTCCTGTCGACGGAGATGTCTACAGCGAGCTGCTGCGTTCCTATGACGAGGGAGTCGCCGAGTTCCTCGGTCTCGAACGGGTGAAGCCGAACACCTTGGGCAACAGCCGGATGCTTCTGCACCTGTGAGGGGCACTTCGCATCGGAACCCTATGTCCGAATCGCGCATGTTTCCCGTGTTCTTGCACTCCTGAACCTCTGCCGGGGGTTTGTGTTTTCCAGGGAAAAGCGGTTTCCTTTCCGCGTACTGAATTTTTCGATGAAAGGAAATCCAGTGGCACAGAAGGTTCAGGTCCTTCTTGTCGATGACCTCGACGGCGGCGAGGCGGACGAGACCGTGACGTTCGCTCTGGATGGCAAGACTTACGAGATCGACCTCACCACGGCGAACGCGGACAAGCTCCGCACGCTGCTTGAGCCGTACGCCAAGGGTGGCCGGCGCACCGGTGGCCGTGGCGCGGGCGGCCGCGGCAAGGCCCGTATCGCGGTCGGCGGCAACAAGGACACCGCCGAGATCCGTAAGTGGGCCAAGGAGAACGGTTACAACGTGAATGACCGCGGCCGTGTGCCCGCGGACATCCGTGAGGCCTACGAGAAGGCCAACGGCTGATTTCCGGGAGGTCCGGGGTTCGCACCCCGGACAACCGTAGTCCGGGCTCCGGGGGGCGCCCCCCGGAAAGCCGCAGCGATACGCACCATCCGGGCCCGGTGGCATTCCGTCGCCGCCGCTTCCACGAGCCGTACCAGGTCGGGAGCGCCGCCCCGCTCCCCGAACCGGCTGAACACGGGCAGGGCCGGCTCCACATCGCGCCCCGGCCCGGGGGGTCGCAACCAGCGGGCGGCCCCCTGTGCGCCGCGCAGTCCGGGAGGCACGGGAGCCCCGATCAGGCCGCCCGCGCCCATGGCGGTCAGATCCAGTGCGATCCCGCCCCACTCCAGCCAGTCGAGCAGCCCCGGCAGCTCGTCGGCGCTGCCCGCCGCCACCAGCAGCCGCACCCGGGAGCCCTCCAGCGCCACCGGTCCCGTGACGGGCGTCCTGCGCAGCAGCGCGAACCCGGCGTCGGACGGCAGGTCGAGTACGTCGAAACGCAGCCCGGTCAGCAGCCGGACCGGCGGTCCGGCCACCGCGGCCCAGCCCAGCCGGGACTCGTACCAGTGCAGGGTGCTGTCGGTGCTGCCGCTGCCGCTTCCGGTTCTGGCGCTTCCGGTGATGGTGCGCGTGCTGTCGGCCGGTTCGCGGGGGGACGGAACGGTACAGGCCATGACTGAGCAACTCCCGGAATGCGCCAGGGTTACGGAGTGCTTCCGTTTGATTGCGTTCTGTTGATGAACAAGAGGCGCGCGGATGTGTTCAGGGGCGCCCGGATGTTCGCCCGTAGCTGAGGGGAACCGTCGCGCGCCGCATGGACTGTCAGTGTCTGCGGGTAAGACATACCTAGTGGGGAGGGGCGACACGCGGTTCAGGCGGTCTCACGTTCGCCATCGGCGTACTGGAGACAGGGGTATCTGCCTGGCCTGCGGGAACATCGTCTCGCACCATCGGGTTGGAGCAGTTGTCGGCTGTTCGGGCCGGAGGCCATGGACGGGTGTCGGCAGTTGGAATGAGCTGTCCCGCCCCGCGGGACTAGCATGCGGAAGGACTGGGAGGGGACCGACCCCTCGCTGCCCGACCGCTCTGAGGAGCGATTAACGATGTTCGAGAGGTTCACCGACCGCGCGCGGCGGGTTGTCGTCCTGGCTCAGGAAGAAGCCCGGATGCTCAACCACAACTACATCGGCACCGAGCACATTCTCCTGGGCCTTATCCATGAGGGTGAGGGTGTCGCCGCTAAGGCCCTGGAGAGCCTCGGGATTTCGCTCGAGGCGGTCCGCCAGCAGGTGGAGGAGATCATCGGTCAGGGGCAGCAGGCCCCGTCCGGCCACATCCCCTTCACCCCTCGTGCCAAGAAGGTTCTGGAGCTGTCGCTCCGGGAGGCTCTTCAGCTCGGCCACAACTACATCGGTACGGAGCACATCCTGCTCGGCCTGATCCGCGAGGGCGAGGGCGTCGCAGCCCAGGTCCTCGTGAAGCTGGGCGCCGATCTGAACCGGGTACGGCAGCAGGTCATCCAGCTGCTCTCCGGTTACCAGGGCAAGGAGACCGCCGCCGCAGGCGGTCCCGCCGAGGGCACGCCCTCGACCTCGCTCGTCCTGGACCAGTTCGGTCGCAACCTCACCCAGGCCGCCCGCGAATCCAAGCTCGACCCGGTCATCGGGCGCGAGAAGGAGATCGAGCGGGTCATGCAGGTGCTGTCGCGCCGTACCAAGAACAACCCGGTCCTCATCGGCGAGCCCGGCGTCGGAAAGACGGCGGTCGTCGAGGGCCTGGCGCAGGCCATCGTCAAGGGCGAGGTGCCCGAGACCCTCAAGGACAAGCACCTCTACACCCTCGACCTCGGCGCGCTCGTCGCCGGTTCCCGCTACCGCGGTGACTTCGAGGAGCGGCTGAAGAAGGTCCTCAAGGAGATCCGCACCCGCGGCGACATCATCCTGTTCATCGACGAGCTCCACACCCTGGTGGGTGCGGGCGCCGCCGAGGGCGCGATCGACGCGGCTTCGATCCTGAAGCCGATGCTCGCCCGTGGAGAGCTCCAGACCATCGGTGCCACCACGCTCGACGAGTACCGCAAGCACCTGGAGAAGGACGCGGCCCTTGAGCGCCGCTTCCAGCCGATCCAGGTGGCGGAGCCTTCCCTCCCGCACACCATCGAGATCCTCAAGGGTCTGCGGGACCGCTACGAGGCCCACCACCGTGTCTCCATCACGGACGAGGCCCTGGTCCAGGCCGCCACCCTGGCCGACCGGTACATCTCGGACCGCTTCCTGCCGGACAAGGCGATCGACCTGATCGACGAGGCCGGCTCCCGGATGCGCATCCGCCGGATGACCGCGCCGCCGGACCTCCGCGAGTTCGACGAGAAGATCGCGAACGTCCGCCGCGACAAGGAGTCGGCCATCGACTCCCAGGACTTCGAGAAGGCAGCTTCGCTCCGCGACAAGGAGAAGCAGCTGCTGGCCGCGAAGACCAAGCGGGAGAAGGAGTGGAAGGCCGGCGACATGGACGTCGTCGCCGAGGTCGACGGCGAGCTGATCGCCGAGGTCCTGGCCACGGCCACCGGTATCCCGGTCTTCAAGCTCACCGAGGAGGAGTCCTCGCGGCTGCTCCGCATGGAGGACGAGCTCCACAAGCGCGTCATCGGGCAGAAGGACGCCATCAAGGCCCTGTCGCAGGCGATTCGCCGTACGCGTGCGGGTCTGAAGGACCCGAAGCGCCCCGGTGGCTCGTTCATCTTCGCCGGCCCGTCCGGTGTCGGTAAGACCGAGCTCTCCAAGACGCTCGCCGAATTCCTCTTCGGCGACGAGGACGCACTGATCTCCCTCGACATGTCGGAGTTCAGCGAGAAGCACACGGTTTCCCGTCTCTTCGGTTCTCCCCCCGGATACGTGGGTTACGAAGAGGGCGGCCAGCTCACCGAGAAGGTGCGCAGGAAGCCGTTCTCGGTCGTTCTCTTCGACGAGGTCGAGAAGGCCCACCCCGATATCTTCAATTCCCTGCTCCAGATTCTGGAAGACGGTCGTCTGACCGACTCCCAGGGCCGGGTCGTGGACTTCAAGAACACGGTCATCATCATGACGACCAACCTCGGGACCCGGGACATCTCCAAGGGCTTCAATCTGGGCTTCGCGGCCCAGGGCGACGTCAAGACCGGATACGACCGGATGAAGGCCAAGGTCAACGAGGAGCTGAAGCAGCACTTCCGCCCCGAGTTCCTGAACCGTGTCGACGACACGGTGGTCTTCCACCAGCTGACCGAGGAAGACATCATCCAGATCGTCGACCTCATGATCGAGAAGGTCGACGAGCGGCTGCGGGACCGGGACATGGGCCTGGAGCTCAGCCCGGACGCCAAGTCGCTCCTCGCCAAGCACGGCTACGACCCGGTCATGGGCGCGCGTCCGCTGCGGCGCACGATCCAGCGGGAGATCGAGGACATCCTCTCCGAGAAGATCCTCTTCGGTGAGCTGCGCCCCGGTCACATCGTGGTCGTCGGTGTCGAGGGCGAGGGTGAGGAGAAGAAGTTCACCTTCCGCGGCGAGGAGAAGTCGGCTCTGCCCGACGCCCCGCCGATCGAGCAGGCGGCCGGTGGCTCCGGCCCGAACATGACGAAGGACGTCTGACGCCGATGCGTTGAACGGCCCGAGCAGCGAAAGGGCGGCCCCGGAACCGGTCATCGGTTCCGGGGCCGCCCTTTATGCGTCACCGGCAGCCCTGCCCTCGCCCGGGCCGGTGCCGTCCGCAGCTCACGCCTTCGCGAACTCCCGCAGATCCGCGGTGAGCCGGTCCCCGTGAGTGGCGAACAGGCCGTGCCCGGCGTTCTCGTATATCCGCAGCTCGGACTCCGGGATCAGCGCGGCCGAGCGGCGCCCGGTGAGGTCGAGGGGCGTCGAGGCGTCGTGCGTCCCGTGGACCACCAGCGCCGGGACGTCGATCGCGGACATCTCCGGGGCGAGGTCCAGCGTGACGACCAGGTCGCACATGGCAGCCGTGGCACGCAGGGTCGCTCCGGTGCAGCGAGCTGCCAGATGGCTCATGTACGCGTCGGAGAGGCGGTTCTCCGGATGCCGGCCATCGGGGAGCCGGCGCTGGTTCTCGGGGAGTTGCAGAGCGAAGAAGGCATCGACCCCGTCCGCGAAGAACGCGTACCGGTCCCGGCGGATCGCCTCATTGCCTTTTTCCACGGCCGCCGGGTCCAGCCCGCCGGGATGGTCGGCGGTACGGACGAGCCCGGGCACCAGACCCGCAACCAGTGCCAGCCGTGCCACCCGCCCGCTGCCGTGCCGGGTCAGATACCGGACGGCCTCCGCCGCGCCGAGCGAGTGCCCGACGAGCGTGACGTCCGTCAGACCGAGATGGTCCAGGAGCGCCCCGATGTCGTCGGCGAGCGTGTCGAGATCGAACCCGCCCCACACGTCGTCGGACCGGCCGTGGCCGCGCCGGTCCAGGCCGACGCAGCGGTAGCCGTCGGCGGCCAGCGGAAGCATCTGGCGCTCCCACATCTCCGTACCGAAGTACGCGCTGTTGATGAAGACGACGGTCCGGTCCGCCTCGCGGTCCCCGTAGTCGATGTAGTGCAGCCGGGTGCCATCGGTGGTGGTGGTGAAGTACGGCATCGGGGCCTCCCCTGTCGGTCCGGGCTTCGGTGCTTGCAAGCCAAGAGCCTGCTGCAGACGCCGCCGCGGGTCGATTACGCCGGAGGTAATGGCACCAGGACCGACAGGGAAGACCCCGCCGAAGGTCCCGAAACGGACAGGCGTTGGTCCCTCGCCGGTGACATGGACCACAGGGGTGTTTTGGCCTACTACCCGGCCTAGGGGGCGCGGTGCCGACGGCTGCCGGGCCTTCCGGACCGGGCCGCCCGGGACTTTCGGCCCTCGGCGGGCACGGACCGCGCGGGGCCGATCCCTGCCCGGGCGATCTGCGCTTAAACGTCCCCGCGCGGATCGGTGTCCATGGATGCGGGGCGGTCCGGGCCCGTGATCCGAGGGGACTTCTCCCGCGCTTGCCCTACGACGCAATGTCGTAGATGGACGTTTTGGGTGCTACGCGGAATGGGTTACCAATGAGTGGTCCGCCCGACCTGTTCGGTTGGGTCCACTTACGTACGGAGATCCCACGTATGCAGAAGCACACCACGTCCCACGTGTCCCGCCGGTCCCCGCTTCGCACCCGCGCTGCGGTCGTAGCCGCCGGGCTCGGAGTGTCGGTCGCGCTGGGAGCCGGGGTCGCGGTCGCTGCCGACGCACACCCGGCCACCGCAGCCGCAGGAACCCCGAACGTCGCCACCGCGCTCGCCCACCAGGCCAGCGCCCAGGCGAAGGCCGCGCAGCACACCGCCAAGACGGCGAAGGACACCAAGGCCGCCAAGGCCGCCCAGGCGAAGAAGGCCGCCAACGAGTGGATCTCGCCCGTCGCGCACCCCGTGATCGGTGAGCCGTTCGGCGAGGCCGGCCACATGTGGTCCCACAAGCACTCGGGTCAGGACTTCGTCGTCCCGACCGGCACCGCGGTCATGGCCGCGCACGGCGGCACCGTCGTGAAGGCCGGCCCCAACGGCGGCGGCGACGGCCCGGCGTACGGCAACGCGATCGAGATCAAGCACAGCGACAACACGTACTCGCAGTACGCGCACCTGTCGGAGATCGACGTCCACATAGGCCAGACCGTGAAGACCGGTGAGGTCATCGCCAAGTCCGGTGCGACCGGCAACGTGACCGGCCCGCACCTGCACTTCGAGGTCCGCACGGGACCGAACTACGGCTCGGGCTTCAACCCGATGCCGTTCCTGAAGGCCCACGGCGTGAAGTTCTGACCTGCCCGGTCGGATCCTGACGCCCCGCGCCCGCCTCCAGGTGGGCCTGGGTCATGAGATCGATGGCGACTTCGAGGACAGCCTTGCGCTTGTCCTCGGGGTCGCCTTCGGCGTCTTTCAGCGCGAACGATCCCGCGTGCATGGTGAACAGCGCGGAGAAGCAGCGGACCTGGTCGGTCAGTGACGCGTCGGGCGCTCTGACCAGGTCGAGCAGGAGCAGCATCCGGTCCTTGAAGTTCTCGCCGACGCTCAGCTCCCGTACCGTCCCCTGGTTCTCCTGCATGAAGCGGAAGAGCGGGGCCGCGCCTCTGAGTGCTTCGCTGTAGCGCCGCAGGACCTCCGTCTTCGTCTCCAGGCTGCGCGGCCGGCCCTGGCCCCACGCGATGACCTCGTCGATGGGTGCCGAGAGGTCGTGGAAGAGGCTGATGAGGATGTCTTCCTTGGTCTTGAAGTGGTAGTACAGCGCCGCCTTGGTGACATCGAGCTTCTCGGCGATCTCCCGGAGCGAGGTCTTCTCGTATCCCTGCTCGACGAAGAGGTCCAGCGCGACGTCCTGGATCCGCTGGCGGGTGTTTCCTCTGCTGCCCATTGGTGCTCTCCCGCGATACTTACTTGACGCCCGGCTAGTACAAGGCTACCTTCTCCCGGTGTAATCAAACTAGCCGGGCGGCAAGTAAGTAAACAGACCGAGCCCGGCAGGTTCAGGGGAGTGGTGGGGTACGTGTCGGAAACCGCAGAACTGGCGAGATCGGAAGCGGGGGGCAAGACCGAGCCACAGCCGCGCAGCGTCCGGGTGGTGCTGTTCGCGCTGATGATCGCGATGTTGCTCGCGATGCTCGACAACATGATCGTGAACACCGCGATGCCGACCATCGTCGGCGAGCTGGGCGGGCTGGCACACCTGTCCTGGGTGGTGACCGCGTACACACTGGCGACGGCGGCCTCCACGCCCATCTGGGGCAAGGTCGGCGACATGTACGGGCGTAAGGGCGCCTTCCTCGCCTCCATCGTGATCTTCCTGATCGGCTCCGCGCTGAGCGGGATGGCGCAGGACATGAGCCAGCTCATCGGTTTCCGGGCCATCCAGGGCCTCGGCGCCGGCGGCCTGATGGTCGGCGTCATGGCGATCATCGGCGACCTGATTCCGCCGCGTGAGCGCGGCAAATACCAGGGAATGATGGCCGGCGTCATGGCGGTCGCGATGATCGGCGGGCCGCTCGTCGGCGGTGCCATCACCGACCACCTCGGCTGGCGCTGGACCTTCTACATCAACCTGCCGCTGGGCGCGGTCGCGCTCGCCATGGTCACGACCGTGCTGCACCTGCCCAAGAAGCGGTCCCGGGGGCGGATCGACTATCTCGGTACGGCGCTGCTCACCATCGGCATCGTCTCGATCGTGCTGGTCACCACCTGGGGCGGTACGCAGTACGCCTGGGGCTCGGCCATCGTCATGGAGCTCATCTTCATCGGCGTCGCCGCGCTGATCGGCTTCGTCTTCTGGGAGACCAAGGCCGCCGAACCGATCGTGCCGCTGCACATCTTCCGCAGCCGCAACTTCACACTGATGTCGGTCATCGGCTTCCTGACCGGATTCGTGATGTTCGGCGCGATGCTCTTCCTGCCGCTGTTCCAGCAGTCGGTGCAGGGCGCGTCCGCGACCAACTCCGGTCTGCTGCTGATGCCCATGCTGCTGGCGATGATGGCCGTCTCGCTCGTCGCGGGCCGGATCACCACCAACACCGGCAAGTACAAGGTCTTCCCGATCGCGGGCGGCGCCCTGATGATCGTCGGGCTGTATCTGCTGTCCACGATGGACGTCCACACCACCCGGCTGACGACCGGTGTCTACATGGCCGTGGTCGGCGCCGGTATGGGCTTCCTGATGCAGATCACCATGCTGGTCGCGCAGAACAGCGTCGAGATGAAGGACATGGGCGTCGCCTCGTCCTCGACCACCCTCTTCCGTACGCTCGGCTCCTCCTTCGGCGTCTCGATCATGGGTGCGCTCTTCACCAGCAAGGTGCAGGACGAGATGACCGCGCGGATGGGCAAGGGCGTCTCGCTCCCCTCGGCGCAGCTGGACGCGGCGAGCCTGGCGAAGCTGCCGGAGAAGGCCCGGGACGCCTACCAGTACGCGGTCGCCGCGGGAACCCACGGCGGATTCCTGCTGGGTGCCGTCGCCGGACTCGCGGTCATCGCGGCCGCCGTCTTCGTCAAGGAAGTCGCCCTGCGCGGCGGCCCTGACGTCCCTGCACCGGTGCAGGAGCCGTAGGCCGCAGTACGTGTACGAGAGCGGGCCCCGGATGCGCGATGCATCCGGGGCCCGCTTCGTACGCGTACATATACCGGCGCCGGAACCGCCGTTATGTGGTCACGAGGGCCGGGTCAGGGCGCGGAAGCTTCCCGTGACGGTCGGCGCGTGTTCCGGGAGCCAGAGCACCGCGATGGCGCCGCCCGTCTCCTTCGCCCCCTCCGGTGCCGCGTTGCGGAACGTCAGCCGCGCCCCGAGCACCTTGGCCTGCCCGGCCGCGATCGTCAGCCCCAGACCGTGCCCGACACCCGCCCGGTCGCTGCTGCCCGTACGGAAGCGGCTCGGCCCGTCCCGCAGCAGCGTGTCGGGGAAGCCGGGCCCGTGGTCGCGCACCCGCACCACCCGTCCCTCGACCGTGACCTCCACCGGCGTCCCGCCGTGCTTGGCCGCGTTGCCGAGGAGATTGCCGAGGATCCGCTCCAGGCGCCGCGGATCGGTGTTGACCCAGGACTCGTGCACCACCCGGACCTGCGCGTCCGGCGCCACTATCGACACCCGGCGGCTGACGAACTCGCCCAGCGCGATCTCCTGGAGCTCGGCCCGCTCGGACGCGCTGTCCAGCCTGGCCACCTCCAGTACGTCCTCGACCAGGGTCCGCAGCGCCTGCGCCCGGTTGCGTACCAGCTCGGTCGGCCGGCCGGGCGGCAGCAGCTCCGCGGCCGTCAGCAGCCCGGTCACCGGCGTACGCAGCTCGTGCGCGATATCGGCCGTGACCCGGCGCTCGGCCTCCACCCGCTCCTGCAGGGTGTCGGTCATCGCGTCCACGGCGCGGGCCAGCTCATCCGTCTCGTCCCGTACGAAACCGCCGATGGCGGCCCGCACCCGGACGTCCGTGCCGCCCTGTGCCACCTTGGTCGCGGCCGCGGCCGCCTTGCGCAGCCGCCGCGAGAGCTGGCCGCCGATCAGCACGCCCAGCGCGCTGCCCCCGAGCACCACCGAGACCGAGCCGATGATCAGCGCCCGGTCGAGGTCCTGCAGGACGGAGGCGCTGCTGCCGTAACGGCTGTGCAGCGAGAGCACGTCGCCGTCGGAGAGCGGGGCGGCCGCCCAGACGTCGGGGATCCCGTTGGAGTGCTCGACGACCAGGGTGGAGATCCGGTTCTCGGCGGCCCGGCGCCGCAGCTCCCTGGGCAGGCTGGGGTCATTGACCTTGGAGCCGAGCTGCGGCTGCTGCTGTTGTTGCTTCTTCGCCTCGAAGAGCCGCAGGGCGAACTGGAGCCGGACGACCTGAGTGTCCCGTGCGTTGTCGAGCATGGAGACGCGGGCCGCGTTGTGGACGACGAGGCTGAGCGCGACAGCGATGAGCGCGCCGACCCCGGCGATGGCGATGCTGATCTTCCACCGGACGCCGGTGCGCAGGGCGAGGTGCTTCATGTCGGCGTTCCTGTTCGACGCGGGCCGACCACGGGGCTTCTCCGGCAGGGGGTCCGGGGGTTGTCCCCCGGTGGACGCAGCCACCGGACGCCGGTGCGCAGGGCGAGGTGCTTCATGCCTTCAGCTTGTATCCGAAGCCGCGGACCGTTTCGATCCGGTCCTGTCCGATCTTTGTCCGCAGCCGTTGCACATGGACGTCCACGACCCGGGTGTCACCGCCCCAGCCGTAGTCCCAGACCCGCTCCAGGAGCTTGTCGCGGGAGAGCACCGTGCCCGGCGCCGAGGAGAACTCCAGGAGCAGCCGCATCTCGGTCGGGGTCAGCGCCACATGGGTGCCGCTCCTGCGCACCTCCATGCCCTCCGTGTCGACCTCGATGTCGCCGAAGGCCAGCACGCCGCGCTCGTCCGGCTCGGCGTCGCTGTCCGTACCTGCGCCGCTCGCATGTCCGAACCGGCGGAGAACGGCCCGGATGCGGGCCACCAGGACCGCGCCGTCGAACGGCTTGGTCACGTAGTCGTCGGCTCCGGCCTCCAGCCCCAGCACCACGTCGATCGAGTCGGCGCGGGCCGACAGCATGATCACCGGGACGGTCGACTGGTCACGGATCCGGCGGCACAGGGAGACCCCGTCAAGCCCCGGCAGCATGACGTCGAGCAGGGCGATGTCGGGCTGGTTGGTGCGGAACGCGTCGAGTCCGGAGAGCCCGTCGGGCATCGCGGTGACGCGGAAACCGTCCCGTTCCAGGGCGAGCTGTGTCGCCTCGCGGATCACATCGTCGTCCTCGACGAAGAGGACATGGGTCTCGGCCATCCCGCTGCTCTCTCAGTTGCTGGGGCTGGTGGTGGCGGTGTCCCCGCCGGTGTCTCCGTCGGTGTCCCCATCACCGACCGCCCGGCTGAAGTCGGTGTGCACGGCGTCGGTCTGCGCGAACTTGTTGTTCGTCCAGTGGTACGTGATGACGTCCTCGCTCGACGCGTACGACATCGAGTCGCCCTTCGCGTACTGCTGCTTCGTCACCACGAGATCGCCCCGGTCGATCTCGGAGTAGACGGGCGCGGCCTCCGAACCGAAGACGTTCTTGTACGAGCCGCCGTGCGCGCGGTAGACGTACGTGGCGACCCCCACCGCACTGCGGCACGTCATCACGTTCACCACGACATCGGCGACGTCGCCGCCGGTCAGCCGCGCGTACGAGACGTCGACCGGGTAGTCGCTGCCCGAGCACGGCTTGAGGTCGCGCTTGACCGCCGGGCTGACCATCGGGTCCTGCTTCAGGAGATCCACCGGGTTCACCCGCTCGCCGGGCTTGGTCGCGGCCGCCGACCCCGGATCCTTGGTGGGCGCGACCGCGGGGACCGAATGGGCCGCTCCCTCGTCGCGTGTCCCCGTACCACCCGAGTCGCAGCCCGCCACGAACAGGCCGACGACGGCGAGCCCGGCCACCGCCGTGACGCTCGCCGCCAGAGTCCCTCTTCTGGTTCTGGCCACCCTGGACCCGGCCACCGCACCCCGGCCGTCGTCGTCTCCGGGGCCGCCCGGACCGTCCTCCGGGCCCTCTGTCAGGCCGCGCACCGCTCCCGCCCCATCTCTTGTTCCCCACGGATCAGCGCACGCGCGTCGATGTCGCGGCTCTCCAGCTCCTGCCTGAGCCGTGCAAGGGCCCGGTGCAGTGTGCTCTTCACCGTACCGGCCGACATGCCCAGTGCGGCAGCCGTCTCCTCGGTGCTCATCTGCTCCCAGTGTCGCAGGACGACCACACTGCGCTGCTTGGGAGCGAGCACCTTCAGGATGTCCATCAGCAGCGCGCGGTCCGCGTGCTGCTCCGTGCCGTCCTCGACGCTCGCGTCGGGCAGCTGCTCGGTGGGGACCTCCTCCAGCCTGCGGGCGCGCCACCACTCCGTACGGGTGTTGATCATGACGCGGCGGAGGTAGGCGTCGGCCAGCGACTTGTCGGCGATGCCCTCCCAGCGGCGGTAGGTGCGCGCCAGCGCGGTCTGCAACAGGTCCTGGGCGTCGACGGGGTCGGGCACCAGCCGGCGGGCGCTCCGCAGCAGGGCGTCCTGCCTGGTGCGTACATACTCCTCGAATTCGAGCACCTCACCGTGCGCCATACCCAACCGCCTCCGTCGTTCCCCGTGTTCAAACTGCTCTGTGGTCTGTCCACGAAGCTACGGAGGCGTTGTCACGGAGCTGTGCGTACCAGCCGTCGGCAGACGCACGGCTGCCCATCGATTGTGTAACGGCGATCAGGTTTAAAACGGGAACGGGCAGATCCGGATGATCGGTTCAGGTCAGCGGCAGCCGGTAGACCCCGCCCGCCAGCGGCTCGACCAGCCCGTCGGAGACCAGCCCGTCCAGCGCCCTGGCCCGCTGCACCGGCTCGTGCCACACCGCGTCGAGCTGCGACTGCGGTACGGGACCCGGCGTGTCCCGCAGCACCGCGAGCAGCTTGCCGCGTACCTGGCGGTCCGTACCGGCGTACGTCTGTCCGCGCCGCGCCGCCCCCGCGTGTGCCGGTTTGCCGGCCAGCCGCCAGGCGCACTGCCCGGCGATGGGGCAGCGCCCGCACTCGGGGTTCTTGGCCGTGCAGACCAGCGCGCCCAGCTCCATGGAGGCCGCGGCCCAGCGCGCCGCGGTGGTCTCGTCGTCGGGGAGCAGGGTGCGGGCCAGCCTGCGTTCGGCGGCCGTGGTGGCGTTCGGCGGGTACTCGACGCCGCTGACCGCACGGGCGAAGACCCGCCGCACATTGGTGTCCAGGACCGCATGGCGCCGGCCGTACGCGAAGGAGGCGACCGCCGCAGCCGTGTACTCGCCGATACCGGGCAGCGAGATCAGCTGCCCGTGCTCGGACGGCACCTCGCCGCCGTGCCGCTCCGTGATGGCCTGGGCCGCTCCGTGCAGGCGCAGGGCGCGGCGCGGATATCCGAGCCTGCCCCAGGCCCGGACCGCCTCACCCGGGGCCTCGGCCGCCAGATCGGCCGGGCGCGGCCAGCGGGCCAGCCACTGTTCGTAGACCGGCAGCACCCGTACGACAGGGGTCTGCTGGAGCATGAACTCGCTGACCATGACCCCCCAGGCGCCCGCCTCGGGGCGGCGCCAGGGCAGATCGCGGGCGTTGGCGCCGAACCAGGTGATGACGGAGGAGTGCAGGCCGGCGGCGGTGCCGGAGTCCGGCAGGCCGGCGGCGTCGGGAGCGGACGCCGGAGTCGCCGAGGGCGTCTGAGGCGTCGGAGTCATCTGAGTCGGCGGATTCGGGGGATTAGTCGGATTCGTCGAAGGTTCAGTGGTTGTAGTCATGGCACATCCGATCCTCTCAGTTCGGGGCTCCCGGCCCCACGAACCAGGCCGCCGCGCTGATGTCGCTCGACCGCACCGTCTCCACCAGCGACCGTACGGGCCGGGTCAGCCCCTCGATGACGAGCAGCCCGATCAGCGCGCCGAGGAGCAGCCCGACGATCACGTCATGCGGATAGTGCACACCGACGAAGACCCGCGAGAAGGCCATCAGCACCGCGACCGGCACGGTCAGCCAGACCAGCCGCACCATGGCGACGGAGAGTCCGACCGCCGCGGCGGCCGCGATGATCGAGTGATTGCTGGGGAAGGACCAGTCGCCGGGCGCCGGGCAGTCGATCAGCGGTTTCATCGCCCCGGCCACGGCCCGGCACGGGCGCTCCTCGTGGATCACCGACTTGAGCACTTCGCTGAGGACGTACGCGATGGCGGTCCCCAGCGGAGCGATCAGCGCCAGCGCCATCGCCTGCGCGGACGCCGTACGCGACCGCCACCACACGAAGACGAACAGCACGGCGAAGAGCAGCAGTCCGCCCTCGGTCCACAGCTCCATGAGCTGCTGCACCCAGGAGGGCGTGGAGTGCGCGAATTCGACGATATTTCGGTAGAGCTCGGAAGAACTGTCCATGGTGACGGACAGTATGGATCATCCCGGAGCGGTGACCACGAGCGATCCTGCTCACGCTGTGCGGCCCGTGACGGGGGCACCGGGCACGGTCTGCGGAATGATGATCCGTAAAAGTTGTACGGACGGCGGCGGGTGGGGCCTGAGTTGGGTCTGATCTCTCGTACAGTTTGCGCCGTGGGATCTATGCGCAATCCGGTCGGGCCGCTTCCCTCCTCCATCTACTGGCGACGGAGGGCAGTAGCGGCGACTCTGGTTGCGCTGCTCGCCCTGCTGGTCGTGTGGATGGTGACATCGGGCGGCGGAGGAAAGCAGGGCAGTTCGGGCGCGAAGGGGGCCAATCCCGCCCCTTCCATCACCCCGGGCCCCTCCGGAACGGGTCCCGCGATCAGTCAAGCGCCCGGCGGGAGCGGTGGTTCGGGCAGCTCCGGCGGATCGGGCTCGTCCTCCGGTTCGGATACGGGTTCCGGCTCTGGCTCCGGCTCGGGCGGTTCGGGCGGGTCGGGCAGCGGCTCCGGCGGTACGGGCCCGGGCAGCGGTGACGGTGCCAACGGCACGGCCGGAAGCGGCGGTTCGGGCGCGGACGCCGCAGGCGCCGTCGACGGCCGGCGAGTCTCTGCGGGCTCCAGCCTCCCCGACTGCACTGCGGGATCGGTCCAGTTGACGCTGCACAACCCCAAGAACAGCTATCCCCCCGGTGAGAAGCTGAAGTTCGACCTGATCGCCAAGAACACCTCGGGGACGGCCTGCAAGGTCGACTTCGGCCCGAAGGCCACCGTGCTCACGATCACCTCGACCACGGACGACCATGCCGTCTGGTCGTCCAAGGACTGCCCGAAGGACGGCGGTTCCGTGCTCCTCCAGGTCCCGGCCAACAGCACCATCAAGCACACGGTGGAATGGGACCGCAAGAAGTCGGCCCCGAAGTGCACGAAGCCGGGCCCGCAGACGGCGGGGGCCGGCACCTATCTGGTCGAGGCGAAGGCCCCGGGAATGCCGGTGAAGCAGACATCGGTGGTCCTGACGAAGGACTGACCAGCCGGAAACATCAAGTCCTGGCGGGCGAATTCAAGCCCCCCCTCCTGGGGGAGCTTGAGGAGCGGGGTCCGGGGGCGGAGCCCCGAAAAGGCCCGCACCCCACCCACCCCGGGCCACTGCCTAGACGTACCGCTCCAGAATCGACGACTCCGCGAGCCGCGAAAGGCCTTCCCGGACGCTACGGGCCCGCGCCTCCCCGACGCCGTCCACCGCCTGCAGATCATCCACGCTGGCGGCGAGCAGCTTCTGCAGCCCGCCGAAGTGCTCCACCAGCCGTTCGATGATCGCCCCCGGCAGCCTCGGCACCTTGGCCAGCAGCCGGAACCCGCGCGGCGACACCGCCGAGTCGAGCGTCTCCGGGGAGCCGCTGTACCCCAGCGCCCTTGCCACCACGGGCAGTTCGAGCAGCTCCGTGTGGCTGAGCGTGTTGAGGTCGACCAGCGCCTCGGCGACCGTACGCGAACGCTGGGGGCCCCTCCCGGAGGCAGCTCTGGGGGAGGTGGGCTCCGGCACGTAGTCCCTGACCACCAGCTCCCGCTCCGGCTCGACCCCCGCGATCAGCTCGTCCAGCTGGAGGGAGAGCAGCCGGCCGTCGGTGCCCAGCTCCACCACGTACTCGGCGATCTCGGTGGCGATCCGCCGGACCATCTCAAGACGCTGCGCGACAGCCGTCACGTCCCGGACCGTCACCAGGTCCTCGATCTCCAGGGCGGAGAGCGTACCCGCCACCTCGTCCAGCCGGAGCTTGTACCGCTCCAGCGTGGCCAGGGCCTGGTTGGCGCGGGACAGGATCGCCGCCGACTCCTCCAGGACCCGGCGCTCCCCGTCCACGTACAGCGCGATCAGGTGCATCGACTGCGATACGGAGACGACGGGGAAGCCGCACTGCTTGGAGACCCGGTCCGCCGTGCGATGGCGGGTGCCGGTCTCCTCGGTGGGGATCGACGCGTCCGGGACGAGCTGGACGCCGGCCCGGAGAATCTTGGTCAGATCCTTGTCGAGGATCAGCGCGCCGTCGAGCTTGCACAGCTCCCGCAGGCGGGTCGCGGCGAACTCCACGTCCATGACGAAACCGCCGGTGCACATCGCTTCGACGCTCTTGTCCATGCCCAGGACGATCAGGCCGCCGGTGTTCCCGCGGAGGATCCGCTCCAGGCCGTCGCGCAGAGCGGTACCGGGCGCGACAGCGCTCAGCGTGGCACGCATCAGCGCTTCATTGCCGGACGAGCTCCCGCCGGATCTCCCGGGTGCTGCTCGGTCATTGGCTGCCACTGCACTCCTCCGGCTCGTACGGACAGGCGAGACCAGGGCAAAGTCTACCGGCGCACTCACTCGTCCTGGGGCGCGCGGGCCCTTGAACGGCGCGGAAGGGCCCGCAGCGCGTCCCCCATGTCCGCCACTTCGATGACCTTCATCCCTGCGGGGACCTTCCCCGGATCGGTCGGTACGAGGGCGTGGGTGAAGCCGAGGCGGTGGGCCTCGGCAAGCCTGCGCTGGACGCCGGTGACCCTCCTGACCTCGCCCGCGAGGCCCACTTCGCCGATCGCCACCAGGTTCTTCGGGAGCGGGACGTCGCTGGCGGCGGAGGCCAGGGCGAGCGCGACGGCCAGGTCGGCGGCCGGTTCGGTGAGCTTCACGCCGCCGACCGTCGCCGTGTAGATGTCGCGCTTGCCGAGCGCGCTGATCCTGCCGCGCTGTTCGAGGACGGCGAGCATCATCGAGACCCGGGAGGTCTCAAGACCGGAGGTGGTGCGCCGGGGTGAGGGGATCTGTGAGTCGACCGTGAGCGCCTGGACCTCGGCGACCAGGGGGCGCTTGCCCTCCAGGGTGACCGTCAGACAGGTCCCGGGCACCGGTTCGTCACGGCGCGTCAGGAACAGCCCGCTCGGGTCGGCGAGCCCGGTGATGCCCTCGTCGTGCAGCTCGAAGCAGCCGACCTCGTCGGTGGCCCCGTATCTGTTCTTGACACCGCGGACCAGCCGCAGCCGGGCGTGCCGGTCGCCCTCGAAGGACAGCACGACGTCCACCAGGTGCTCAAGGAGCCGGGGCCCGGCGATGGCGCCGTCCTTCGTGACGTGCCCGACGAGCAGCGTGGACATCCCGCGCTCCTTGGATGCGCGGATCAGCGCGCCCGCCACCTCGCGCACCTGCGCCATACCGCCCGGCGCACCGTCCAGTTCGGATGAGGCCACCGTCTGTACGGAGTCCAGGACCAGCAGGGACGGCTTCACCGCGTCGAGGTGGCCGAGCACCGCGGCGAGATCGGTCTCGGCGGCCAGATAGAGGTGGTCATTGATCGCGTGGATCCGGTCGGCGCGCAGCCTGACCTGGCTCGCGGACTCCTCGGCCGTCACATAGAGCGTGCGGTGGTCGGAGCCGGCGGCCTTCGCCGCGACGTCGAGCAGCAGCGTGGACTTGCCGACGCCCGGCTCGCCCGCGAGCAGCACGACCGCGCCGGGCACCAGACCGCCGCCGAGCACCCGGTCCAGCTCGTTGACCCCGGTCGAACGGGCCGTCGCCGTCCGGCTGTCGACCTGGCCGATGGGGACGGCGGCGCTGCTGACCGGACCGGCCGCGGTCGTCCGTACGGCGGGCCCGCCGCCCTGCTCCTCGACCGTCCCCCACGTCTGGCACTCGGGGCAGCGGCCCAGCCACTTGGCCGTCGTGTACCCGCATTCGGTGCAGCGGTAGGACGGCCGTTCTCTGGTCTTCGCACGGGTGGCCATGGCGCCACCGTAACCGGCCGCACCGACAGTGGCCGTACGCCTCAGGGACAGCGGGCGCGGGGCCGGGAGCCAGCTGCCGGAATCCGGGATTCCTGTCCCCTTTTGAGGGATACGTTCACCCGTAAGGATTAAATGCCCTCAAGAGGTGCTAGGAGGCGGCTATTACCGGCCTACCGTCGCCGGGTGACGAGCAGCAGGCTGGAGAACCCCACACACACCACCGGCGCACACCGGGCGCACCGGCGCGCCCCCCACCCGGCGGAGCAGCGGCCGCCGGTCCGTTACGAGGCATATCTGGACGGTCTTTTCACCTACTGCCTCTCCGTTCTGTGCGACCACACGGAGGCCACCGCCGTACTCGGCGAGGTGCTCGCCGTCTCGGAACGCCAGTTCAGCCGCTGCCCCTCGGGCGAACAGAGCCGCCGGGCCTGGCTGTACGCCCTCGCGCGCTGGGCCTGTCTGCGCAAGCTCGCCGAGCGGAAGCGGCTGCGTCCCGGCGCGCACACCGGGCGCACGCCGGAGCCCAAGCCCGCGCCCGCGCCCGAGCAGCCAGGAGCTGCCGAGGCCGCCGAGCGGCAGCGCCGCGATCTCGCCACCCTCGCCTGGCCCGAGGCCGCCGGCACCACCCCCGAGCAGCGCGAGGCGCTGGAACTCGCGGTACGCCACGGCCTCGGCCCGCGCGAAGTCGCCGCCGTGCTCGGCCTGGAGCACGCGGCAGCCCGCGAGCTGCTGGCCGCCGGAGCCTGCGAGGTGGAGCGGACCCGCGCGGCACTCGCCGTCGTCGAGACCGGCAACTGCCCGAGCGTCGCCCGGCTCACCGGCGACAACCGGGTCCTGCTCTCCACGGCGCTCCGCCGCGAACTCGTCCGGCACGTGGACGACTGCCCGCGCTGCCGCCGGGTCGCCGAGCGGGCCGGAGCGACGGGCCCCTGGCCCGGCTCCACCGTCACACCGGCCACCCCGGCGGCCCTGCCGCTCGTCGTGGCGGAACGATCCGCCGCGTACACGGCGATGCTGCACGCCCCCCGTGGCCACGCCCCGCGCTTCGGCCGCACGGGCTTCCCGCTGGACCCGAAGGACCGGGCCGCCCGCCGCGACCGGCTGCGCTCGCGCGCCGTGACGACCACCGTCGTCGCGACGGTTGTCGCCGCCCCGGTGCTGGCCCTGTGGGTGGCGTACCGCCACGCTCCCTCCACCGGCGAGGGGCACGGCGGTTCGGTGACATCGAGCGAGGCCGACGGGCAGGGCGGCAACGGCGCGAGCCCGTACGACCACTACGAGAACGCGGGCAACGCCCGCACCCAGCACACCCCGTTCGCCGACGACGGCAGTTCGCCGGACGTGTCCGTCGAGGTCATCAGCCCGGACGCGGCGGACCAGAAGGCGGGTGACGGCTCACTGGCCGCCGGCGGCCTCACCGTCGCGGCCCGCGCGTCCGGCGGACGCACCTCGATCACCCTGACCAACGGCGGCGACCGCCCCCTCTCCTGGTCGGCCACCAGGAGCGCGCCGTGGCTCTACCTCAGCAGCTCGTCGGGGGTCCTGTCGCCGGGCGGCTCGATCACGATCCGGGTGTACGTGGACCACCGCAGCGAACCGTCGGGCGCCTGGTCGGCCCGGATCGCCCTGGACCCGTCGGGCGCCGTCGTGTCGATCCACGGGTACGGCCGGGGCGACGGAAACCACGGCCGGGGCCACGGCCATGGGCACGGTCACCACGGCCACGGCAGCCCGACCCCGTCGAACGGTCCGTCCTCGGGACCGGCCCCTTCGGGCCGCCCGACGCCCACGCCGACACCGACCTCTTCGGCCCCGACGCCCACCCCCACCCCGACCGTCTCGGACCCCCCGACGACAGCACCGCCGTCGACTCCGGGCACACCTTCAGCGTCCTAACGGGAAAGCCGCCACGGGAAAGCCGCCACGAGAGACCCGCACGAGAGACCCGCACGAGAGACCCGTAACGAGAAAGCCGTACCCGGAGACCAGCGGTCCGGCCGCTCCGGAAACCAGGACCGGCCGGAAACCAGGACCGGCCGCGAACCAGGGCCAGCCCGCGGACCAGCCCTGGCTCGGACGCCGCCGGTCCTACCGAGGGTCGGCCGGGTGCGGGGCCATCGGGAGCAGCGCCGCGACCCGCTCCTCGCACAGCTCCACCAGGCGGTCGTACGCCGGTGCGCCCATCAGCTCGATCAGCTCCGGCCGGTACGTCACATAGACCGGGTCACCCGCGCCGTGCGCGGACGTCGCCGACGTGCACCACCAGTGCAGGTCGTGGCCGCCGGGACCCCAGCCGCGCCGGTCGTACTCGCCGATGGAGATCTGCAGCACCCGCGAATCGTCGGGCCGCTCGATCCAGTCGTACGTCCGGCGGACCGGCAGCTGCCAGCAGACGTCCGGCTTGGTCTCCAGCGGCTCCTTGCCCTCCCGCAGCGCCAGGATGTGCAGCGAGCACCCCGCGCCGCCCGCGAACCCGGGCCGGTTCTGGAAGATGCAGGAACCCTCCCAGCGCCGTGTCTGGCGCTCCCCGTCCTCGTCGAGCTGGACCCACCCCGTCTCCGTACCGACGTCGTGGAACTGCCAGAGGTCCGGCGTGAGCCGTTCCACATGACCGGCCACCCGCTGCTCGTCCTCCTCGTCCGAGAAGTGCGCCCCCAGCGTGCAGCAGCCGTCGTCGGCGCGGCCCGCCTCGATGCCCTGGCAGCCGCTGCCGAAAATGCAGGTCCACCGCGAGGTGAGCCAGGTCAGGTCGCAGCGGAAGACCTGTTCGTCATCGGCGGGGTCCGGGAACTCGACCCAGGCCCGGGCGAAGTCCAGACCCTGCTCGTCATTGACGCGCTCGTCACTACTGCGCTCGTCGCTACTCTTCTGGGCACTCTTCGGCTTCGGCTGCTTGGTGGCTTTGCCCGGCTTCGCCTTTTTCGTCTTTGGCACGCACCCAGCGTACGGGGACAGTGCGGGGACACCGCCCCCATCAGCCCGGACAGCCACCCGCTTGCCCGCGCCCAGTAGCGTTCCGTCCATGAGACTCGGAGTCCTCGACGTCGGTTCGAACACGGTCCACCTGCTGGTGGTCGACGCCCACCCCGGCGCCCGACCGCTGCCCGCGCACTCGCACAAGGTGGGGCTGCGCCTGGCCGAACTGCTCGACAGCGAGGGTGCGATCGGCCCCGAGGGCATAGACCGGCTGGTCGCCACCGTCAACGACGCGCTCCAGGCCGCCGAGGACAAGGGCGCCGAGAGCGTCCTGTCGTTCGCGACCTCCGCCGTGCGCGAGGCGACCAACGCCGACCACGTCCTCACCCGGGTGCGCGACGAGACCGGCGTCGACCTCCAGGTCCTCACCGGCGCCGACGAGGCCCGGCTCACCTTCCTCGCGGCCCGACGCTGGTTCGGCTGGTCCGCTGGCCGGCTGCTGCTGCTCGACATCGGCGGCGGCTCCCTCGAAATCGCGTACGGCATCGACGAGGACCCCGACGCGGCCGTCTCGCTGCCGCTCGGCGCCGGCCGGCTGACCCACGCCTGGCTGCCGGACGACTCACCCGACCCGCAGGACGTCAGGGCGCTGCGCCGCCATGTCCGCGCGGAGATCGCCAGGACCGTCGGGGAGTTCACCCGCTTCGGCAGGCCGGACCGGGTGGTCGCGACCTCCAAGACCTTCAAGCAGCTGTCCCGCATCGCGGGCGCCGCGCGCTCCGGCGACGGCCCGTACGTGCCGCGCGGACTGAGTCGTAAGTCACTTGAGGACTGGGTCCCCAAGCTCGCCGCGATGACCTCGGCGGAGCGCGCCCGGCTGCCCGGGGTCTCCGCCGACCGAGCCCCCCAGCTCCTCGCCGGAGCGCTGGTCGCGGAGGGTGCGATGGACCTGCTCGGGGTCGAGGAGCTGGAGGTCTGCCCCTGGGCGCTGCGCGAGGGCGTCATCCTGCGCCGCCTCGACCACCTGCCGGTCAGGTAGGGCCTCGTCCCGATCCGCCCGGGATCCGGACGGAGGTCCCCGGGCGCGGCCCGTACGCTGTCTTCCGTGGCAGAACCAGTGGTGCGCATCCCGGATGCGAAGGTCGCGCTGTCCACGGCATCCGTGTATCCGGAGTCGACGGCGACGGCCTTCGAGATCGCCGCGCGCCTCGGCTACGACGGCGTCGAGGTCATGGTGTGGACGGACCCCGTCAGCCAGGACATCGAGGCGCTGCGCAGACTCTCCGACCACTACCGGATGCCGGTCCTCGCCGTACACGCGCCGTGTCTGCTGATCACCCAGCGGGTCTGGTCCACCGACCCCTGGACCAAACTCCAGCGCGCCAGGTCGGCCGCCGAGCGGCTCGGGGCCTCCACCGTCGTCGTCCACCCGCCCTTCCGCTGGCAGCGCTCGTACGCCCGTGACTTCGTCGACGGGATCTGGCGGATGGCGGACGAGACCGATGTGCGGTTCGCCGTGGAGAACATGTACCCGTGGCGCTACCGGGACCGCGAGATGCTCGCGTACGCCCCCGACTGGGACGTCACCAGCGACGACTACCGCCACTTCACGGCCGACCTCTCGCACACGGCGACCGCCCGTACCGACGCGATGGCGATGATCGGCCGGATGGGCCCGCGGCTGGCCCATGTGCACCTCGCGGACGGCCGGGGCTCCGGCAAGGACGAGCACCTGGTGCCGGGCCGCGGCACACAGCCCTGCGCCGAGCTGCTCGAAGGGCTCGCGGGCAGCGGCTTCGACGGCCATGTCGTCATCGAGGTCAACACCCGCCGCGCGATGTCCACGGCGGAGCGCGAGGCCGACCTGGCGGAGGCCCTCGCCTTCACCCGCCTCCACCTGGCGACCCGGGTCCGCCACCCATGACACCCCGGCCCGGCCCGGCCGGCGGCGACAGCGGCGCCCCCACCGGCGCCGAGTCCGCGCCCGGTCCCGCCCCCGCGCGCCGCAGGGGCCGCCCGCCGCGTGACCGGGCGGCCGAGGGCGGCGGTGCGCGGGAACGCATCCTGGAGTCGGCCCGCAGGGAGTTCTCCGAGCGGGGATACGACAAGACCTCCGTACGCGCCATCGCGAAGGCGGCCGGGGTCGATCCGGCGCTCGTCCACCACTACTTCGGTACGAAGGACGAGGTCTTCGAGGCGGCGATCGAGGTCACCATGGAGCCCGTCCAGCTCGTCACCTCGCTGCTCGAAGCGGGCCCCGACGGCATCGGTGAGCGGCTGGCCCGCTCCTTCCTCGGCGCCTGGGAGAACCCGGGGACCCGCACCCCGCTGCTGGCGATCATCCGCTCGGCACTGACGCACGAGGCGGCGGGGAAGGTGCTGCGCGGCTTCGTGTTCCAGCGCGTACTCGGCCGGGTGGCGGCGGACCTCGACGTACCGGACCCGCAGTTCCGGGCGGAGCTGGCGGCCTCCCACATGATCGGCATCGCGATGATGCGGTACGTGATCCAGGTGGAGCCGATGGCGTCGGCCGAGGTGGACGACATCGTGGCGATGGTCGCCCCGACGCTGCAGAGGTACCTGACGGAGTGAGGCCGCGTGCGGCCCGTGGCAGGCTCTTCCCGCCCCGTGAACCGTCCCCCCGTCCGTCCCGTAATCCGGACGAGGCGTCCGGATCTTGGAGGGCAGGCGTACGCTCGACGGCAGTCACATCTGCCTAAGGAGCGAGCCACGATGCCCGAGCTGAGGTCCCGCACAGTCACCCACGGCCGCAACATGGCGGGCGCCCGTGCCCTCATGCGAGCCTCGGGCGTAGCGAGCGAGGACATCGGCAAGCCGATCATCGCGGTCGCCAACTCGTTCACCGAGTTCGTCCCGGGCCACACCCACCTCCAGCCGGTCGGCCGGATCGTCTCCGAGGCGATCAAGGCGGCGGGCGCGGTGCCCCGCGAGTTCAACACGATCGCCGTGGACGACGGCATCGCGATGGGCCACGGCGGGATGCTCTACAGCCTGCCCTCGCGCGACCTGATCGCGGACAGCGTCGAGTACATGGTCGAGGCACACTGCGCGGACGCCCTGATCTGCATCTCCAACTGCGACAAGATCACCCCGGGCATGCTGATGGCCGCCATGCGCCTCAACATCCCCACGGTCTTCGTCTCCGGCGGCCCGATGGAGGCCGGCAAGGCGACCCTGGTCGACGGCACGGTCCGCAAGCTCGACCTGATCAACGCCATCAGCGACGCGGTCGACGAGAACGTCTCGGACGAGGACATCCTCCGTATCGAGGAGAACGCCTGCCCCACCTGTGGCAGCTGCTCGGGCATGTTCACGGCCAACTCGATGAACTGCCTGACCGAGGCCCTCGGCCTGGCGCTCCCCGGCAACGGCTCGGTGCTCGCCACCCACACCGCCCGCAAGGCGCTGTACGAGAACGCGGGCCGCACGGTCGTGGAGATCGCCAAGCGCTACTACGAGCAGGACGACGAGACCGTCCTGCCGCGCGCCATCGGCACCCGCGCCGCCTTCGACAACGCGATGGCGCTCGACATCTCCATGGGCGGCTCGACCAACACGATCCTGCACCTCCTCGCCGCCGCACAGGAGGCCGAACTGCCGTACGGCCTGGCCGAGATGGACGAGGTCTCGCGCCGCGTCCCGTGTCTGTCCAAGGTCGCGCCGAACGTCGCCCCCGGCGGCACGTACTACATGGAGGACGTGCACCGCGCCGGCGGCATCCCCGCCATCCTCGGTGAGCTGTACCGGGGCGGGATGCTCAACGAGGACGTGCACTCGGTCCACTCGCCGTCGCTGGCCGACTGGCTGAAGACCTGGGACGTGCGCGGCGGCTCCCCGTCGGCCGATGCGGTCGAGCTGTGGCACGCGGCCCCCGGCTGCGTCCGCTCCGCCGAGGCCTTCTCGCAGTCCGAGCGCTGGGACACCCTCGACACGGACGCGGCCGGCGGCTGCATCCGCGACGTCGAGCACGCGTACTCCAAGGACGGCGGCCTCGCGGTCCTCAAGGGCAACCTGGCCGTGGACGGCTGCGTCGTGAAGACGGCCGGCGTCGACGAGTCGATCTGGAACTTCGAGGGCCCGGCCGTGGTCTGCGAGTCCCAGGAGGAGGCCGTCGACAAGATCCTCCGCAAGGAGATCACCGCGGGCGACGTCGTCGTCATTCGCTACGAGGGCCCCAGGGGCGGCCCCGGTATGCAGGAGATGCTCTACCCGACGTCCTTCCTGAAGGGCCGCGGCCTCGGCAAGGTCTGCGCCCTGGTCACCGACGGCCGCTTCTCCGGCGGTACATCGGGTCTGTCGATCGGACACGCCTCGCCCGAGGCGGCAGCGGGCGGCACCATCGCGCTCGTCGAGGACGGCGACCGCATCCGCATCGCCATCCCGGACCGCTCCATCGAGCTGCTGGTCTCCGACGAGGAGCTGGCGACCCGCCGCGCCGCACTGAACGGCGTGTACGCCCCGAAGAACCGCGAACGCAAGGTCTCGCAGGCACTGAAGGCGTACGCGGCGATGGCGACCAGCGCCGACCGCGGCGCCGTGAGGGACGTCTCGAAGCTCGGCTGACCCGCCGCACCGACCCGCCTGCCGGCCCGGACCCACACCTTGTCATCACTGTGTGTGTCCGGGCCGGTGCGTTACGCTGCCCCCTTCCCTGCCTTGGTCACCATTGGGGGCACCATGCGTCAGCCCATCTGCCGGCCCACCCGTCAGCCCACGCTTCAGCCCACCCGTCAGCCCACCCACCAGTCCATCGCCCGGTCCGTCCGCCGGTCCGTCCCCCGGCTCATCCGCCGGTTCATCCAGAGGCCGGCCGTCATCGCGGCAGCCGTCGGAGGCCTCGCGGCGCTCGGGATCGTCCCGGCGACCGCGGCACCCGCTGCCGCGCCCGCCGCCGTGCCCGCCGTGGCACCCGCCGCCACACCCGCGAGCATCTGCGGCTCCGGCTACCGGGAGATCGATTCCCACACCTTCACCAACGGGCGGGTCGAATTCGCCCGCGTCCATCTCCTCTACAACGCGACGACCGGCTACAACTGCGTCGTCACCGACCACAGCCGCGCCACCGCGGGCATGGCCCTGCCCACCGGGGCCTGGATCGACGTCCAGGGCGACGGCAAGGGCCAGGCCAAGGACCAGGGCACGTTCTCCTCGTACGCGGGCCCGGTGCGGCTCAAGGCCGTCCACTCCTGCGTGCAGTGGGGCGGCATGATCGAGGCCGGCGTCGGTACGTACACGTACACCAGCCCATGGACCCACTGCGGCTGAACAACCGCACCGGGCCCGCGTGGACTCCACCGGCTCGAACCACACCCGCTGGACCCCGGCGGCCGTCCGCCGCCCGGCAGCGAGGGATAATCGGGCCCGTGAGCGACAACGGCGAGAACGGCGACAACGGCGACGGCACCGCGAAGACCGCCGCTCCGGGCGGCAGGGCCGGCCGGACCGGCGGGCACGGCCGGACCGGCCAGGACCGCACGCCCGGCGGGCCGCAGCCCGAGACCATCCGCTTCTTCGGTACGACCTGGGTCGGCCACGACAGCGGATACGGGCTGCGGCGCGCCGCGGTCGCGGCCGGCGCGCTGGTCACGACGGTCGCCGCGTGCTTCGTGATGCGGCTCGCCTACCAGGGTGTGCAGACCGCCGACATCGGCAGCTTCGCCTCCGCCCTCTTCGTGGCCGTCTTCGCCGTCTGCAGCGCCGTCGCCTTCGCCCGCACCTGGGACGGCTTCCGCCGCCGCCCCGCCGATCCGGCCCGCGAGGAATCCCTGCGCAGCCTGAAGGCGATCGGCTTCATCGGCTCGCTCCTGGCGTACTTCATCCGTTCCCTGACCGAGGCCCCCGGCGAGAAACTGCGCCGCACCGAGTACGAGACGGCCGCCGCGGCGTACGAGAAGCGCCGGGGAGCCCGTGCCGGAAACCCGGCAGCCCGCAGGAAGCCGAAGTCCAAGCGCGGCTGAGGACGCACGCACACCGCCCGCCATCCGGGCACCCCGCCATCCGGGCACCCCGGCGCGTGAGCCCACCTGTGCCCCATGCCCCATTGCCCCATGCCCTGCTGCCTGGCCGGCCCCCTGTCTCCCCCCGCCCCTGCCTCTGTTCCCTGCGGCCGTCCGCCACGAAGATGTCAGACATGACGGAACTCGCACTGTCCTCGGACCCGGTCGCCGCCCAGTACGCCGCAGCGCGCCCCGGATACCCGCCCGAGCTCTTCGACGCCGTGGAAGCGATGGCGCACCGCCCGCTCAAGGGCGCGTACGTGGTCGACGTCGGCGCGGGCACGGGCATCGCCACCGGACTGCTGCGGGACCGCGGCGCCGAGGTGGTGGCGGTCGAACCGGGCCCCGGCATGGCCGCACAGCTGCGCTCCGCCCTCCCCGGTGTGCCGCTGGTGCAGGGCGTGGGCGACGCGCTCCCGCTCGCCTCGGGCTGCGCCGACTTCGTCACATACGCGCAGGCCTGGCACTGGACGGAACCGACCCGCTCGGTCCCCGAAGCCCTGCGGGTCCTGAAGCCGCGCGGGGTGCTGGCCCTCTGGTGGAACGTCCCGGACCCGTCCGTCCGCTGGGCCGCCGACCAGGAGGCACGGCTGAAGAAGCGGCTCCCCGAGTACTACCGCTACGGGACGGCGCCGAAGGCCCCCGTGATCATCAAGACCCTGTACGACGGCCTGACCCCGGCCTTCCGACGCCTGCAATGGTCGCGCGAGGTGGACATCGACACCCACATCGCCCAGCTGAGCAGCCGCTCGTACGTGGCAGCCGCACCCGAGGAGAAGGCGGCCCGGGCCCTGGCGGACGAGCGGGCGGAACTGCTGCGGATCTTCCCGGAGGGCAGAGTGCGGGAGGAGTACGTCATCAACCTCACGGCCGTACGGAAACCGGCGAACTGACCTCCCCCGAAGCCGGAGCAGCCACCGGAACCGGAACGGCAACCAGCGCAGTCACCCGTACCCCGGACCGGCTCTCACCCCCGCCGCCCCCCGAACCTCCCCACAAGTCCCACGACTCCACCGACGACAACACCGCGCCACACCGCGTCCCCCAAACTGCTGAAAAAGCTTTCCGATCCGAGCAGTTGGCGCACCACAACGTCACTGACAGCCATCAGCACAGCGGGCACGGCCGCGACCCGCCAGGGGTGCGCGGCGGACCACCGCCTGATCCGCTGGTCGACCCGCGCCGCCTGCCGCCCGCCGAGCGCGGCCCCCGCGCCGCCCACGATGAAGAACAGCGTGAGCGCGACCGAGACCGCGGTGGTCACGGCGTGCGCCCCCACCCCCTCGGCGAGCGCCGCGATCCCGAACGAGACCGCGCCACCCATCGCGCCGACGGCCGCGGCGGACCGCCACGGCCCGAGCGTCGCGGAGGCGACGGCCAGGCTGCGCTGCTCGGATCCGGACATCTCCGACCCGGACTTTCCAAGGTTCTGCGTCATGCCCCAACGGTCCGCCGCCAACCTGCCGAAGGCTATGGGGGATGCCCCTGACGCACCCCCGACGTGGGAGCCAAAACCCTGAGGCGCGCGCAGAATTGGCGTATGACAACCACCTCACGCGCCCACTCCTTCAACGCGGCAGCAGCCGCCTACGCGGCGAACCGCCCGTCCTATCCGCCCGCTCTCCTCGACGCCGTCGAAGAACTCGCGGGGCGCCCGCTGGCCGGCGCCCGGGTCGCCGACGTCGGCGCGGGCACGGGTATAGCCAGCGCCCTCCTCCACGAGCGCGGCGCCCGGATCGTCGCGGTCGAGCCGGGCGACGGCATGGCGGAACAGTTCCGCCGCACGCTGCCCGGCGTACCGGTGGTGCGCGGCGACGGGAACAACCTCCCGCTCGCCGACGCGTCGGCGGACTTCATCACGTACGCCCAGGCCTGGCACTGGACGGACCCGGCCCGTTCGGCACCCGAGGCGATGCGCGTCCTGCGTCCCGGCGGCGCGCTCGCCCTCTGGTGGAACATCGCGGACCACGGGGTGCAGTGGATCGCCGACCAGAAGAACAGGATCGAGCGCTTCTTCGGCGGCTCCGACATCGTGCTCGGCGCGCACGGCACGGCCGCGCGGACACTCCAGACCGGCGGCCTGGACTTCGCCGACCGCACCGTCCACTGGACCCGCGAGGTCTCCATCGACACGCACCTCGCCAATCTGGCCAGCCACTCCGTGTTCCTGGTCGCGGGGGAGGAGGCCACCAGGGAGTTCGCCGACCAGGAGCGCACCGTCCTGAGGGACCTCTTCCCGCAGGGCATGGTGAGCGAGGCGTACGCGGTCGACCTCTGCGTGGCGATCCGCTGACGGCGACGGCGCACCCGGCGGACGCGCACCCCGGCAGACATGCACCCGCGGCAGGCGACGTCCCTTGACGGAACCAACCCGGCGGGAGAATTATTCACCACGTGATGAATAAATCTCCGAGCTGCGCACCGGACCACCCGGCGGCACCGCCACCCCCCATCGACGCCCGGGGCCTGTCCGTGGTCCGAGGCTCGCGAACCGTCCTGCGCGACCTGGACTTCACCGTCCCCCGCGGCCGGATCACCGGTCTGCTCGGCCCGTCCGGCTGCGGGAAGTCCACCCTGATGCGGGCGGTGGTCGGCACCCAGGCCAAGGTCACCGGCACCCTCACGGTGCTGGACCACCCGGCGGGCGCCGCCCCGCTGCGAAGCCGTATCGGCTATGTGACCCAGGCCCCGTCCGTCTACGACGACCTCACCGTCGAGCAGAACCTGGACTACTTCGCATCGATCCTCGGCGCCCGCGCCAACGTCCCGCGCGTCATCGAACAGGTTGACCTGACCACGCACACGACCGCCCTGGCGGGCAGCCTCTCCGGCGGCCAGCGCAGCCGAGTCTCCCTGGCCGCGGCCCTGCTCGGCAGTCCGGAACTCCTGGTCCTGGACGAACCGACCGTAGGACTGGACCCGGTGCTGCGCAGAGACCTCTGGGCCCTGTTCCACCGCCTGGCCGACGACGGCACCACCCTGCTCGTGTCCTCCCACGTCATGGACGAGGCGGAGCGCTGCCACCGCCTGCTCCTCATGCGCGACGGCGAGATCCTGGCCGAAGGCACCCCGGACGAACTGCGCACCCGCACCCAGGCCCCGACGGTCGAGGCGGCCTTCCTCCACCTGGTCGACGCGGCACGGAAGACGGCCCGGTGAACGTCACCCACACCCTCGCCACCACCAGCCGGGTCCTGCGCCAACTGCGCCACGACCCCCGCACGATCGCGCTCCTGCTGCTGATCCCCGCCGTCATGATCACGCTGCTGCGGTACGTATTCGACGCGTCCCCGCAGACGTTCAACTCGATCGGCGCGTCGCTGCTGGGCATCTTCCCGCTGATCACGATGTTCCTGGTGACCTCCATCGCGACCTTGCGCGAACGCACGTCCGGCACCCTGGAGCGCCTGCTGTCCCTGCCGATCGGCAAGGCCGACATCATCGCCGGGTACGCACTGGCCTTCGGCCTCCTGGCCATCGTCCAGTCCGCCCTGGCCACGGCCCTCTCGGTCTGGCTCCTGGACCTGAACGTCACGGGCTCCCCCTGGCTCCTGCTCCTGGTGGCCCTCCTGGACGCACTGCTGGGCACGGCGCTGGGCCTGTTCGTCTCGGCGTTCGCGGCCTCGGAGTTCCAGGCAGTCCAGTTCATGCCGGCGGTGATCTTCCCCCAGCTGCTGCTCTGCGGCCTGTTCACCCCACGGAACCAGATGCAGCCGCTCCTGGAGGGCCTCTCCAACGTGCTGCCGATGTCGTATGCGGTGGACGCGATGAACCAGGTGATGCACCACAGCGCGGTAACGGCGACGTTCGTACGCGACATCGGGATCGTAGGAGGCTGCGCACTCCTGGTCCTGACCCTGGGCGCGGCAACACTGCGCCGCCGGACGACGTAACAGGGGGAGTCCGAGAAGCCGGACGTGACCCCCACGTACCACCCGTCGGACACCCCCGCGCCCACCCACCACCCCGATGCAAGGATGACCCGGGAACGGAAGAGACAGACAGACGGACAGGCAGAAAGCCCCAACCGGCGAGGTGAACAGAGCCATGGCCCAGACAGTCGCAGTCCTAGGCACAGGCAAGATCGGCGAAGCCCTCCTGAGCGGAATGCTCCGCGCGGGCTGGCCCCCCGCCAACCTCCTCGTCACCACCCGCCGCCCCGCCCGAGCGGAAGAACTCCGCACCCGCTACGGCGTGGAACCGGTCACCAACCAGGAAGCGGCCGAGCGAGCCGACATCCTCATCCTCACGGTGAAGCCGCAGGACATGGGCAAGCTCCTGGACGAGCTCGCCCCCCACGTCCCCGCGGACCGCCTGGTCATCAGCGGCGCCGCCGGCATCCCCACCTCCTTCTTCGAGGAGCGCCTCGCCGCCGGTACCCCGGTCGTCCGGGTCATGACGAACACCCCCGCCCTGGTGGACGAGGCGATGTCCGTCATCTCGCCCGGCAGCCACGCGACGGAGGCACACCTGGTCCACGCCGACGAGATCTTCGGCGGTGTGGGCAAGACCCTCCGCGTCCCGGAGACGCAGCAGGACGCGGCCACCGCACTCTCCGGCTCCGGCCCGGCGTACTTCTACTACCTGGTCGAGGCGATGACCGACGCAGGAATCCTCCTCGGCCTGCCGCGCGCCCAGGCGCACGACCTGATCGTGCAGGCTGCCATCGGCGCTGCCGTGATGCTCAGGGACAGCGGCGAACACCCGGTGAAACTGCGCGAGGCGGTCACCAGTCCGGCAGGCACCACGATCAACGCGATCCGCGAGCTGGAGAACCACGGCGTACGGGCCGCTCTCATCGCCGCCCTGGAGGCAGCCCGCGACCGCAGCCGCGAACTGGCCTCCGGCAACGGCTGACCCGCCACCCCCAGCCGGCGACGGCTACGGCTCCAGCAGCCCGATGGCCCGGTACGCGGCATCGACCGTGGGCCGGGCCATCGCCCGTGCCCGCGCGGCGCCCCGCCTGAGGACCTCCTCCAGATACCCGGGATCGGCGACCAGCGCCGTATGCCTCTTCTGGAGCGGCCGCAGCAGCTCGACCACCGCGTCGGCCGCGTCCTTCTTCAGCGCCCCGTACGACGCGTACGTCCCGGCGAGCGCTCCGGGCTCCTTCCCCGTACAGGCGCCCAGCACCTCCAGCAGATTGGCGACCCCGGGACTCGCGGCCCGGTCGTAGACGACCTCCGAACCGCTGTCGGTCATGGCCCGCATGACCTTCTTGTGCACCACAGCGGGTTCGTCCAGGAGATAGACGATCCCCGCACCCGACGCGTGCGACTTCCCCATCTTCGACGTGGGGTCCTGAAGGTCCATGACCCGCGCGGCCACCGCGGGCTCAATGGCCTTCGGCACCACAAAGGTGTGTCCGTACCGCTGGTTGAACCGCACAGCCAGATCCCGGGTCAGCTCGACATGCTGCGTCTGGTCCTCACCGACCGGAACCTCGTCGGCCGAGTACGCCAGGATGTCCGCGGCCATCAGCGCCGGATAGGTGAGAAGGGAGAGCCGCACACTGTCCCCGGCCGTCTTCGCCTGAGCGCTCTTCTCCTTGTAC
>NZ_JAPEPC010000001.1:1367500-2935000 GCF_026340465.1 Streptomyces sp. NBC_01306 | reverse complement strand
GATTGGATTTACTCCATGAGCTGGGGGTGGCCGCAGAGACCAGCGAGAAGCGACTGTTTACTAAAAACACAGGTCCGTGCGAAGCCGTAAGGCGATGTATACGGACTGACGCCTGCCCGGTGCTGGAACGTTAAGGGGACCGGTTAGTGACCTTTCGGGGTTGCGAAGCTGAGAACTTAAGCGCCAGTAAACGGCGGTGGTAACTATAACCATCCTAAGGTAGCGAAATTCCTTGTCGGGTAAGTTCCGACCTGCACGAATGGCGTAACGACTTCTCGACTGTCTCAACCATAGGCCCGGTGAAATTGCACTACGAGTAAAGATGCTCGTTTCGCGCAGAAGGACGGAAAGACCCCGGGACCTTTACTACAGTTTGATATTGGTGTTCGGTTCGGCTTGTGTAGGATAGGTGGGAGACTTTGAAGCGGCCACGCCAGTGGTTGTGGAGTCGTCGTTGAAATACCACTCTGGTCGTGCTGGATGTCTAACCTCGGTCCGTGATCCGGATCAGGGACAGTGTCTGATGGGTAGTTTAACTGGGGCGGTTGCCTCCTAAAGAGTAACGGAGGCGCCCAAAGGTTCCCTCAGCCTGGTTGGCAATCAGGTGTTGAGTGTAAGTGCACAAGGGAGCTTGACTGTGAGACCGACGGGTCGAGCAGGGACGAAAGTCGGGACTAGTGATCCGGCAGTGGCTTGTGGAAGCGCTGTCGCTCAACGGATAAAAGGTACCCCGGGGATAACAGGCTGATCTTCCCCAAGAGTCCATATCGACGGGATGGTTTGGCACCTCGATGTCGGCTCGTCGCATCCTGGGGCTGGAGTCGGTCCCAAGGGTTGGGCTGTTCGCCCATTAAAGCGGTACGCGAGCTGGGTTTAGAACGTCGTGAGACAGTTCGGTCCCTATCCTCTGCGCGCGTAGGAATATTGAGAAGGGCTGTCCCTAGTACGAGAGGACCGGGACGGACGAACCTCTGGTGTGCCAGTTGTCCTGCCAAGGGCATGGCTGGTTGGCTACGTTCGGAAAGGATAACCGCTGAAAGCATCTAAGCGGGAAGCCTGCTTCGAGATGAGTATTCCCACCCCCTTTGAGGGGTTAAGGCTCCCAGTAGACGACTGGGTTGATAGGCCAGATGTGGAAGCCCGGTAACGGGTGGAGCTGACTGGTACTAATAGGCCGAGGGCTTGTCCTCAGTTGCTCGCGTCCACTGTGTTAGTTCTGAAATAACGAACGACCGTGAGCTGTGTCTCATTAGATACGGCCGGTGTTGGTTAATTTCATAGTGTTTCGGTGGTCATTGCGTTAGGGAAACGCCCGGTTACATTCCGAACCCGGAAGCTAAGCCTTTCAGCGCCGATGGTACTGCAGGGGGGACCCTGTGGGAGAGTAGGACGCCGCCGAACAATTTTTAGCCTCAGCCCCGGACCGTTATGGTCCGGGGCTGAGGCATTTTTGCGTTTATGGTCAGGGTATGCGCTACGACCTGGTCATCTTCGACAACGACGGCGTCCTTGTGGACAGTGAGCCGATCTCCAACACCATCCTCGCGGGGTACCTGACCGAGCTGGGGCACCCCACGTCGTACGACGAGTCCGTCCGCGACTACATGGGTGCCGCCGTGCACCGGGTGCACGACACCATCCTGGAGCGGAGCGGACAGCGGCTCCCCGACGACTTCGACGAGGTTCTGCACGCCCGGATCTTCGCCGCCTTCCAGACCGAACTGCGGCCGGTCGCCGGCGTCACCGACGTGCTCGGTGAGCTGGTCGCCCAGGGCGTCCCGTACTGCGTCGCCTCCTCGGGCACCCACGAGCGGATCCGGGTGGGACAGCGGGCGACCGGCCTCGACGAGTGGTTCGAGGACGAGTGGATCTTCAGCTCGCAGGACGTCGGCCGGGGCAAGCCGGCACCGGACCTGTTCCTCCACGCCGCCCAGCAGATGGGCGTGGCTGTCGAGCGGTGCGTCGTCATCGAGGACAGCCCCCTCGGGGTGGCGGCCGCCCATGCCGCGGGGATGGATGTGTACGGGTTTACGGCGATGACTCCCGCCGAGCGGCTCGCCGGGGCGAACGGCTTCTTCTCGAATATGTCGCAGCTGCCCCAACTCCTTGCCTGATCCATCTACCCACGGGTAGGCGAGGGGCCTACTGTGCCGCCATGACGACAGATGTTCGCCTGCGGCACGGCCGGGCCTCTCTGGGGCTCAGCTTCTTCGCACAGGGCGCCGCATTCGCTCTCCTGGTGACGCGGATCCCCGCCATCCAGGACCGTTACGGGATATCCGACGGCCTGCTTCCCGTCTTCCTCGCTGCGGTTCCGGTCCTCGCAGGCGTCAGCAGCGTCGGCACCGAGCAGCTGGTGAAGCGGGTGCGGCCCTCGGCCGTGCTGCGCTGGGCGCAGCCCGTGGTGCTGCTGGCGCTCCTCGGTGCCGCGGCCGGCACCGAGCTGTGGCAAGCGGCGGTCTCGCTGGGGGTGTTCGGGCTCGCCGTGGGCGCGTTGGACGCCTCCATGAACATGCTGGGGGTGAGTCTCCAGCGGGCCTACGGGCGCAGCATCATGCTGGGGTTCCACGCCGCGTACAGCCTCGGCGGGATCGCCGGTGCCTCGCTCGCCTGGGTCGGGGCGCACTGGCATCTGTCGCTGCTGACCTCGTACTGGCCGGTGGCCGTGGTGCTGCTGCCGCTCTGCCTGGTGGGGAGCCGGTGGTACGCGGACGCACGGGAGGCCGACGGGCCGGCCGCCGCGGCGGGTGGGGGCGTTGAGGCGGTTGGTGGTGCTGGTGGTGCCGGTAGTTCTGGTGGGTCTGTCGTCTTCAAGATGCTGCTGCCGCTCTGTCTGGTGATGGCCTTCACCTACATCGGCGACTCGACCGTCTCCAACTGGAGCGCCAAGTACCTTCAGGACGTACTGGGGAGCTCCGAGCAGCTCTCCACCGTCCCGTACAACGTCTATACGGTCACCACGCTGATCGGCCGTGCGGTCGGGGACTTCGGGGTGCGGCGCTTCGGTGCGGTGGCTGTGGTGCGGTTCGGGTCCGTCGTCGCGGCTGTCGGGTTCGGTGTGGTCGCCGCGGCGACCGGTCCCTGGGTGGGGCTGCTCGGGTTCATGGTGCTGGGCTTCGGGCTCTGTGTGATCGTGCCGCAGACCTTCGCGGCCGCCGGGCGGATGTTCCCGCACGCGTCCGACGCGGCCATCGCCCGGCTCAACATCTTCAACTACGTGGGGTTCCTGGTCGGCTCGCCGCTGGTGGGTGCGATCGGTGACGCGTGGAACTACCGGGGCGCGATGCTCGTCCCGATGGTGCTCGTACTGGCGAGCCTCGTGTACGCCCGCTCGTTCGGTGCAGGCGACGCCCGATACGGTGTCCGGCATGAGCGGCCGCCGACTGTTGATGTGGGACGAAGCAGTAACGAGGTATGACTTCGGGCCCGGCCATCCGATGGATCCGGTGCGGCTCGCACTGACCATGGGGCTGGTCCGGGCGTACGGACTGGACAGCGCGGTCGGCGTCGTCGCCGCCAGACCGGCCGGGGAGTCGACCCTGCGCCTGGTGCACCGGGCGGACTATCTGGACGCGGTGCGGGCGGCGTCGGCGGATCCGGGTGCCGCGGACATCTCGTACGGTCTGGGGACCCCTGACGACCCGGCCTTCGCCGGGATGCACGAGGTCTCCGCGCTGATCGCCGGGCAGTCGGTCGGCGCGGCCGAGGCGGTGTGGCGCGGTGAGGCGGACCACGCGGTGAACTTCTCGGGCGGGCTGCATCACGCGATGCCGGGTGCGGCCTCCGGGTTCTGCATCTACAACGACGCCGCTCTGGCGATCGCCCGGCTGCTCGAACTGGGGGCGGAGCGGGTCGCGTACGTCGATGTGGACGTGCACCACGGGGACGGGGTGCAGGAGGCGTTCCGGGACGATCCGCGGGTGCTGACCGTCTCGCTGCACGAGCACCCCCGGACGCTCTTTCCCGGTACGGGCTTTCCGACCGAGACGGGCGAGGGCGCGGGGGAGGGGTCGGCGGTCAACCTGCCGCTGCCGGCCGGGACCGGGGACGCCGGGTGGCTGCGGGCGTTCCACGCGGTGGTGCCCGAGCTGCTCGCGGACTTCCGGCCGCAGGTGCTGGTGTCGCAGCACGGGGCCGACACACACTTCGAGGACCCGCTGGCTCACCTGGCGGTCTCGCTGGACGCGCAGCGCGCGGTGCAGGTCGCCTGCCACGAGCTGGCGCACGAGTACGCGGACGGCGGGCGGTGGGTGGCGCTCGGCGGGGGCGGTTACGCGGTGGCCGACGTCGTACCGCGGTCGTGGACGCATCTGGTGGCGATCGCGGGGCACGCCGAGATCGATCCGGAGTCGGTGATCCCGCCGTCCTGGCGGGACGAGGTGTACGCGCGGACCCGAAGCGTGGGGCCCGCGCGGATGACGGACGGGCGGTGGCCGGTGGCCTGGCGGTCGTGGGACGCGGGGTACGACCCGGCGGACCGGCTGGACCAGGCGGTGCTGGCTACTCGGCGGGCGGCGTTTCCCTTGCGGGGGATGCTGGCTTAGGAGGTGGCGGTGGGGTTGCGCCCCGGCGGCCGTGTGGTGGCCTTGTGGGGGTGTTACGCCAACTGTGCCGCATATCCCCCGTTCCGGCCCGCCCACGCGGTCATTGCGGCACGATCGGCAGGGTGTTGACCACCGGCGCCCTCCGAGCGCATCTGTTGGCGGCCAGGCTGGCCGGGCCCGTGGCTACCCCGCGGGAGGTGAGTCTGCGCAGTTACCGGCTCTTCGCCGCGCGCGATCCGCGGGTGACTCTCGGCATCCATCCCGAACGGGTCTGGGGCGAGCGGGAGTTGCTCGGTCTGATGGCCGAGCGGTGCGGGGTGTCCGCGGACCCGGGCCATGTGTCGGGGCCCGATGTCATCGACCCGGAGCGGACGCTGGCCGCGCTCGACGCGTTCGCCGTGCGGCTCGGCGAGGCTGTGGCGCGTGGTGCCAACGTGCTGTTCGGGACCGGGCATCCGCATCGGCTGCTCGGTTTCTACGCCGCGCTGGCAGACGCCTTGTCGGCGGCCGGATGTACTGTCCTCACCCCCGCGCAGGGCCGCAGTGTCGACATAACGACCCGGTTCGGCGTACGCACGCACCTTCTGGAGTACGTACGGGGAGTCGCGCTGATGCGCGAACCCGGCGTGCGGCTGCCGGGAAGTGAGCCCGGCGCACACACCCATTCCCCGCTGCCCGTCCGGGTCGCGCTGGAGGCCGCCGCAGGGGGCTCGTACGGCCTTCCCGGGCTGGTAGTCGGCGACCACGGATGGGTCTGCGGGGCAGGTCAGCTGGGGGTTGAGGCCATCGGGCTCGCCGACACCGACGATCCCGCGCTGTTCGTGGGTGAGGCGGAGGGCCGGGTGTCCGTCGCCGTTCCGCTCGACGATGCCGTGCGGCCGGACTACTACCGGCCGCTCACTCGCTATGTACTCAATCGGGCGCTTCTGCCCCAGTAGGGAAGGGGCTGTTACTCCTCTTCCCCACTCGTATCACCCGCACCTAGTCTGGTGAGTGAGCGCGCCACGACGAAGAGTCACCGGAAGGGGAAGCCGGTGCCCCGTCGGGTGCGGAAGGTTCAGGTGGGTCATGGCTGCTGGGAGTGAGAGGCCTCTCAACGAGGTCAGGTTCCTGACCGTGGCGGAAGTCGCCTCGGTGATGCGAGTGTCCAAGATGACCGTGTACCGGCTGGTGCACAGCGGTCATCTGCCGGCGATCCGGGTGGGCAGGTCCTTCCGGGTCCCGGAGCAAGCAGTGCACGCATACCTTCGCGAGTCCTTTGTGGGGGTCCAGACCGCCTAGTGGGGTCCGGTCGAGTCCGGTGGTTCCCCTCGGATTACGTCCCTCACTCGGCGGCAGGTAGGCTAGGCCGACGTAGGTCGTGTGGGCCCAGACGCCCCGCACCGAGTGAAGAGAAGTGAGCGAGGGTAGTCGTGGGCTCTGTTATCAAGAAGCGGCGCAAGCGGATGGCTAAGAAGAAGCACCGCAAGCTGCTCAAGCGCACCCGCGTTCAGCGTCGCAACAAGAAGTAAGCGGCAGCTGTACGTGGTTCTGAGGCCCTCCCGCCAGCATGGTGGGAGGGCCTCTGCGCGTTCCTGCGGGTAGATTTCCGATGACTTCACGCAGCGCATCATCAGTACAGCGCGATATCGAGCCGCTACCGTGGCCCGTACGGGAGTCCGAATGGGAAGGCGCTGATCTTGGGCAAGGTCGTGCTCGTCACCGGAGTGGCCCGGCAGCTCGGAGGCCGGCTCGTGCGCCGCATACTGCGGGACGCCGAGGTGGACCGGGTGATCGCGGTGGACATCGTGGAGCCGGCACACGGACTGGGCGACGCCGTCTTCGTACGGGCGGACATCCGCCAGCCCGCCATCGCCCGGGTACTCGCCGAGTACGACGTCGACACCGTCGTGCACATGGATGTCACCGGCACCCCGCTGGGCACCGGCGGCCGGACGACGGTCAAGGAGACCAACGTCATCGGCACCATGCAGCTGCTCGGTGCCTGCCAGAAGTCGCCGGCCGTCCAGCGCCTGGTGGTCAAGTCCAGTACCAATGTGTACGGGTCGGCGCCGCGCGACCCGGCCGTCTTCACCGAGACGACGCCCCCCAAGTCCCTGCCCAGCGGCGGCTTCGCGAAGGACGCGGTCGAGGTCGAGGGCTACGTACGGGGCTTCGCCCGGCGCAGGCCCGATGTGGCGGTCTGTGTCCTGCGCTTCGCGAACATCCTGGGGCCGAGCACGGATTACCCGCTCGCCGAGTATCTGTCGCTGCCGGTGCTGCCGACCGTGTTCGGTTACGACCCACGGCTCCAGTTCGTCCACGAGGACGACGTCATCGACGTACTCCGCCTCGCGCTGGGCGAACCACCGCGCGGGACGCTCAACAGCGGCACCTTCAACATCGCGGGCGACGGTGTGCTGTTGCTCTCACAGTGTTCGCGGCGGCTCGGCCGGCCGACGGTGCCTGTGCTGCTGCCCGCCGTGAACTGGGTCGGCTCCGCGCTGCGGACCGTCGGGGTCACCGACTTCTCGCCGGAGCAGATCCGGCTGCTCACCCACGGCCGGGTCGTCAGCACGGCGCAGATGCGCGAGACGCTGGGCTTTGTACCGAGGTACTCGACGGCCGAGACCTTCGAGGACTTCGCGCTCAGCCGGGGGGACGGCCTGCTGCCGCCCCGGGCGCTGGCGCGGGCGGTCGACCGGGTCGCTGCCTTCGCCGAATCCGTCGGACCTGCCGGACCCGCCGCCCGGCCCGTGATCCCCGCCCACTCCGTCAGCAAGGAGCGCATCTGACATGGCCGATGCCAAGGTCATCCCCTTCGGCGACGAGCCGAGAGCGAGGCGGAACAGGAACGGCAAGACCGCCAAGCGGTCCGGGGCGCGCGGCAGGGGTGCCTCGGGACCGCTCGCGCCCGTACCGGAGCAGCAGACCGGACCCGAGGCGTCCACGGGGCCGGCCGAGCCGGCCGGGGAGGGGGAGCCGTTGCCGGACGCTCCTGTGCAGGGCCCGGCGGGCCGCGCGGAGACCACCGACTGGGACCGGCGGATCGCCGGCGGGCTGGCCTTTCTGCGGCGGCGGATCACCGGTGAGTACGACGTCGACGAGTTCGGGTACGACAAGGAACTCACCGACCAGGTGCTGATGTCGGCGGTGCGGCCGCTGTACGAGAAGTACTTCCGCGTCGAGGTGAAGGGCATCGAGAACATCCCGTCGGACGGCGGGGCGCTCGTCGTCGCCAATCACTCCGGGACGCTGCCGCTCGACGGGCTGATGCTCCAGGTCGCCGTCCACGACCACCACCCGGCGGAGCGCCATCTGCGGCTGCTCGCGGCGGATCTGGTCTTCATGCTGCCGGTCATCAACGAGCTGGCCAGGAAGGCCGGGCACACGCTGGCGTGCGCCGAGGACGCGGAGCGGCTGCTCCAGCGCGGCGAGGTCGTCGGGGTGATGCCCGAGGGGTTCAAGGGGATCGGGAAGCCGTTCTCCGACCGGTACAAGCTCCAGCGCTTCGGGCGGGGCGGCTTTGTGTCGACCGCGCTGCGGGCCGGGGTGCCGATCGTGCCGTGCTCGATCGTCGGGGCGGAGGAGATCTACCCGATGATCGGCAACGCGAAGACGGTGGCGCGGCTGCTGGGCTTCCCGTACTTTCCGGTCACACCGACGTTCCCGTGGCTGGGGCCGCTGGGTCTCGTGCCGCTGCCGACGAAGTGGACCATCCAGTTCGGTGAGCCGATCCCGACGGACGGGTTTCCCGCGGAGGCCGCTGAGGACCCGATGCTGATGTTCAACCTGACGGACCAGGTGCGGGAGCAGATCCAGCACACGCTGTACAAGCTGCTGGTGCAGCGGCGGTCGGTCTTCTTCTGACGCTGACTTCTTCCGAGCAGAAAAGTGCCGGGCCCGTGATCTTTCGGGCCCGGCACTTTTCTGTACTGGTACTGCGGCTTACTGGTACTGCTGGCTCTGTACTGGTACTGCTGCTGTCTCTCCGTGCTACTGGGCGTCCTCGCCGTCGATGCCCAGGCCCGGAAGCAGGCCGGGGAGCAGCGGGGGGAGTGTGACGTCCGGTGCGGGCTTGGTGCCGTCGCCGGACTTGCCCGTGCCTTCGGATGAGGACGATCCGCTGCTGCTCTTCGGCGGGTCGAGGAGGCCGCCCGTGCTGCCGCCGATCAGGCCCTGATCGGCCTTGCCGCTCTCGGAGCCGGAGGGCTCCGGCCGGGCGTTGCCCTGGCTGTGGTGGCCGGGGGCTGCCGAGGTGGGTCCGGAACGGTCGGTCCCGGGTGTGCCCGGCCTTGAGGTGCCCGGGTGCCCAGGGGTACGGGCGGCGGGTGTGCCGGGGGTGCGCGGCAGCTGCGACTGGAGCGGACCTACCTCCTGGTCTATGGCGTCGAAGACCGAGTTCACCTGGTTTCCCACGTCGTGGAGCTGGACGGGCAGCCGGCCCCGGAGCTTGCTCCAGGCCTCCCGGTGCGAGCGGGAGAACGAGGAGAGCGTCTGGATCGGGCCGAGTGCCCCGTTCCTCGCGTACGCCTCGTGCAGCAGCCGGTGTCCTTCTCCGGCGTCGTGGTTCATGCCGTTCAGTGCGCGTCTGACTTCGCCCAGTTGCTCGTGGTCGAGCCGGCCCGCCCGGTCGCGCTCCATGAGGCGGCGTGCCTCCTGGAGACGCGTGGAAGCCTGGTCGAGGTAGATCTGGCCGCGGGCGGCATCGTCGTTCGCCATTCCCAGCTTGAGATCTTCCATGCCGCGCTTCAGCCCGTACAGCGAATCACCGGGGAGGGCGTCGGAGCTGGCAGCCGCGACGCCGCTGAAGGCTCCGGCTGCGACGCCGACGGTGAGTCCGCCCGCAGCGAGGCCCTTCGACCAGCGGGAGCGGGGGCGCAATTTCCGGAGCGGGGACGCCCGGTGGGCGCCTCGGCCGGTCCGCTGTTCGGGCACCTGAGGGCCCTCGGACACACCTCCCCCCGCGAGCATCGTCTCCATGGCGGCGACGAGCTGGGCTCGCTGCACCACTTTGACCTCAGGATCCAGCTGTGGTTTCGGTAGCTCTTCGAGCCCGGTCACCAGGGCCAGCAACTGCCCTTGTGCGCTCGGGTCGGTGGGAGCTTCGGGCTGGTCGGCCGCCGAGCCCTGGAGTGTCTGCTCCTCCAGGGCCTGGGCGAAGGCGTTCGCCCGCCGGTGTGCCGAAACTTGTCCGATCACTGGCGGCACCTCCTCTCGTCATGACGATCGACTCCCCTCGGGGTCCGGAAGGTTGCCCACCTTGAGTGCTTCCACTCGATCGGGTGAGTACCTGCGGGCGTGGCTTGACCACAGGGAGCCTGCATCCCACTCAACGAGCCGCACAGCACTTGGGTTACGGACGAAGGATGATCGGACCGCAGTGTCATGAGCCCATGACTGACGGTGAGTTGTGCGCTGACGGTGAGGTGTGCACTGTCGGTGAGTTGTGATCAGCGCGCGTCATCGGGGAGGAGCCGGGCCAGCGTGCGCACGGCCCGGTACTGGAGCGTCTTGATGGCGCCCTCGTTCTTGCCCATGGCCCGTGCCGTCTCGGCCACGGAGAGCCCTTGCAGGAAGCGCAGGGTCACGCACTCCTGCTGCTGTGGATTGAGCTTCCGTACGGCTTCGAGCAGGGCGGCGTTGGAGAGGGACTCCAGGACGGAGTCCTCCGGACTGCGCTCGACCTCGTTGGCGTCGAGCATTTCGCCCGTGGTCACTTCGAGCCGGAAACGGCTCGACTTGAAGTGGTCGGCGACCAGGTTCCGGGCGATCGTGACCAGCCAGGCCCCGAAGTCGCGCCCCTGCCAGGTGAAGGTGGAGATACGGCGCAGAGCGCGCAGGAAGGTCTCGCTGGTGAGATCCTCCGCCGTCGCCTTCCCTCCGACGCGGTAGTAGATATAGCGGTAGACCGTGTCGCTGTACTGGTCGTAGAGCCGCCCGAAGGCGTCGGCCTCGCCGGCCTGAGCTCGTTCGACGAGGTCCATCATGCGTGCGCTGTCGCTGTCGGCCGCAGGCCGACGGGCGGTGGACGTGCCGGTGCCGCCACGGCTGCGTCTGCCGACCGCCGCGCCCGCACCGCTCTCGGCGAGGGCATAGCAGGGGCCGGCGGGCGCGGCTGTGGCAAATGCGGGGACGGCGTACGCGGTGGGGACGAAGCCGCGCAGCTGGTCAAAGACCGTTGCGCGCAGCGTAGCCAGGCCCGAGGCGTCAACCCCGACGTGTGGGTACACGGGACTCCCAGAGGCAGAGCTTCCATCACGTGCAGTGCTGGATGATTCACTCGACGTGATGGCGAGTGAGGTCCGGTATGCGTCTGAGGAGAATAACGCTTCGTACAGGCAGTGCTACACCCAGTTGCTCAAATCATCGATTACGTCGCTTCTGTTACGTCTACACGTCGGATCAAGTAGCACTTCGTGACCGTTTATTGATCGGATAGCCTCACGATCCGCTTGATTGAGGGGTCACTTGTGCGCGAGTCGCCGGAACGGGACTGGCGGCGGGCGCAGGGGGGTAAGAAGTTCGATTCGCCCGCGCTTCTCGGAGTGGCGAGGCGGTGCAGAGCTGTTGACGTTCCGGTCAGCGGTGCCTGACGTACTGATGATCGAGGCGCGAGCCGGTGATCTGCCCGCGAGCCGGTGCCGTGCCGCTCAGTGGCGGCGGCGGTGCAGGGCGACCGCGGCGGCAGTGCCGCCCGCCAGTGCGCCGACCCCGGCAGCGGCCGGGATGCCGACCCTGGCCGCCTTGCGGCCGGTCCGGTAGTCGCGCAGCCGCCACTCGCGCTCGCGGGCGTAACGGGCCAGCTTGGCGTCGGGGTTGATCGCGTACGGGTGGCCGACGAGCGAGAGCATCGGGATGTCGTTGTGCGAGTCGCTGTACGCGGCACAGCGGGCCAGGTCGAGATTCTCGGCGGCGGCGAGCGCCCGTACGGCCTCCGCCTTCGCCGGGCCGTGCAGCGGCTCGCCGACGAGGCGGCCGGTGTAGACGCCGTCCATCGACTCCGCCACGGTGCCGAGCGCTCCGGTCAGGCCGAGGCGCCGGGCGATGATCGTCGCGGTCTCCACGGGGGCGGCCGTGACCAGCCAGACCCGCTGGCCCGCGTCCAGGTGGGCCTGGGCCAGGGCGCGGGTGCCCGGCCAGATGCGGTCGGCCATGTACTCGTCGTAGATCTCCTCGCCGATGGACATCAGCTCGGACACACGGTGGCCCTTGACGATGGACAGGGCGCTCTCCCGGGCGTCCTGCATATGGTCGGGGTCCTCGACGCCGGCCAGCCGGAACCAGGCCTGCTGCCAGGCGAACCTGGCCAGCTCGCGGCGCTCGAAGAACTTCCTCTTGTAGAGGCCGCGGCCGAAGTGGAAGATCGCGGCGCCCTGCATCACGGTGTTGTCGAGATCGAAGAAGGCGGCGGCCAGGCTGTCGCCCGCGACGGGGAACTCGGGCTCCGGGGTGGCCCCTTCGCCGTCTTCGCCGTGCCCGCCGACTGTGCCGGACCCGGCCGGTACCGGCTCCTGCGAGGACTTCCGGGCTGCTTCGGCTGCGGCCTCGCCTGCCAGCACGCTGCGTGCTGTTGCCGAGCGCCTACGAGGGGTGAGCCATCCCAGTGCGGCCATGCTGCGAGCATAGCCAGTTCGGTGAAGCATTCCTCACCTGACGGAATGCGGCGGAGTGAACTCTGGTGTACGGACGGCTCCCGTGGCGGTGGCGGGGCCGGACCGGGGGGCGGGCCGCCCGCGGGAGCTGATGCGGAATGTGTGGGCGCGGGTGGGGGAGAGCGGGCGGCGGGGAGCGTACGGCAGGGAGAGGCGGGGGGTGAGGCGGAGAATGAGCGTATGAGTCCTCTGTTCCGCCGCAGTGCCGGTCAAGGAAATCCCGCCGAGCGGGTCGTCACTCTGGTCGGGAAGCCCGGGTGTCATCTCTGTGACGACGCGCGCGCCGTGGTCTCCGCGGTGTGCGGAGAGGTCGGTGCGGCGTGGGAGGAGAAGGACATCACTCAGGACTCCGCGCTCAACGACGCGTACTGGGAGCAGATTCCGGTCGTACTCATCGACGGGGAGCAGCACACCTTCTGGCGGGTCGACCCCGACCGCCTCCGCCGCGCGCTGCGTTCCTGACGTTCCTGAGGGGGTCAGGACGGATGGCGGGCCGGGAGGCGGGTGACCGGTCCGCGCGGAGCTTCTCGCGCAAAAGACAGCTACCATCGTGGGCGATTTGAGCGGTCTCGGGGGCGTAAGCGTGAGGAGTGTGTGCGGTTTTGTCCCCTTTGGGATCTCAACGCATCGGACCGGTCAGTGGTTCCGTCAATGTGCCGCCGAAGTGCGTGACCCCGGTCACTTTGCACGGACAAAACGGACACTATCTTTGTGCACGCGTTCACAAAGACATAGCCTGCATTCGACGGGGCGGTCCTGCTGGATGTGGCCGCCTGCAGCCTCGCTCATCCCGCAGGAGCACCGTGGCAACTGGCCGAACTCACCGACCGGCGACCCGTAGCCGAGGAATCCCCGAGGCCACCGTCGCCCGACTTCCGTTGTATCTCCGCGCCCTCACCGGGCTGTCGGAGCGCTCCGTACCCACGGTTTCGTCCGAGGAGCTCGCAGCCGCTGCCGGAGTCAACTCCGCGAAGCTGCGCAAGGACTTCTCCTACCTGGGTTCGTACGGGACCAGGGGCGTCGGCTACGACGTCGAATATCTCGTATACCAGATCTCGCGTGAGCTGGGTCTCACCCAGGACTGGCCGGTCGTCATCGTCGGTATCGGTAACCTCGGCGCCGCGCTCGCCAACTACGGCGGATTCGCCTCGCGTGGATTCCGGGTCGCCGCGCTGATCGACGCCGACCCCGCCATGGCCGGAAAGCCGGTGGCCGGGATCCCCGTCCAGCACAGCGACGACCTCGAAAAGATCATCTCGGACAACGGCGTCTCCATCGGCGTCATCGCCACCCCCGCGGGTGCGGCGCAGCCGGTCTGTGAGCGGCTCGTCGCCGCCGGTGTCACCTCGATCCTGAACTTCGCCCCCACCGTGCTCTCGGTGCCGGAAGGCGTCGACGTACGCAAGGTGGACCTCTCCATCGAGCTGCAGATCCTGGCCTTCCACGAGCAGCGGAAGGCCGGTGAGGGCGCGCTCGCCGACCCCGACACCGACGCACCCCCGGTGCGGGGCGCCGCGCACGCGGCCAGTGCGGCCGCCGCCGCGCACACCGTGAACGCCCGCACCGCCCCCGACCGGAAGGGACCCGACGGGGACATGCCCGCCGTGATGCCGGCATGAGTCTTCTGGTCGTCGGAGTCAGCCACCGCAGCGCGCCCGTCAGTGTGCTGGAGCGTGCGGCGCTCTCCGCTGATGCGCAGGCGAAGCTGTTGCAGGACACGCTGGCCGCCGAGCCCGCTGCCGAGGCCGCGACGCTCGCCACCTGCAACCGCATCGAGCTGTACGCCGACGTGGACAAGTTCCACGCGGGCGTCGCCGAGCTGTCCACGCTGCTCGCGCAGCACTGCGGCGTCGGGCTCGAAGAGCTCACTCCCTATCTTTATGTGCACTACGAGGACCGGGCCGTCCACCACCTCTTCTCGGTGGCGTGCGGGCTCGACTCCATGGTCGTGGGCGAGGGCCAGATCCTCGGCCAGATCAAGGACGCTCTCGCGCTCGGCCAGGAACTGCACACCGCAGGGCGGCTGTTGAACGATCTGTTCCAGCAGGCCCTGCGGGTCGGCAAGCGTGCGCACAGTGAGACCGGCATCGACCGGGCCGGGCAGTCGGTCGTCACCTTCGGCCTCGAACAGCTCGCCGGTGGCACGGATGTGGCCGGCTGGGCCCGGGGCAAGCGCGCCCTGGTGATCGGCGCGGGCTCCATGTCCTCGCTGGCCGCCGCGACGCTGGCCCGCGCGGGCGCCGGGGAGATCATCGTCGCCAACCGGACGCAGGCGCGTGCGGAGCGGCTCGCGGAGATCCTGGGCGGCGCCGGGGTGACCGCTTCGGCCGTTCCCATGGACGCCGTCGACGGGGAGCTGGCCCGCGCCGACCTCGTCGTCTCCTGTACGGGGGCGACCGGTCTCGTACTGACCGCGGAGTCCGTGGCCCGGGCACTCGGCGAGGAGTTCACCCCTGCGGAGCCGGTGGTTGAACCCGTCCCCGACGTGCCCGCCGACGCCACGGCCGCCACCGCAGCCGCCCGCGCGGTCGACGCGCTGGAGCAGCACGGCGCCTGGGCCGGTACGGCAGGAACTGCCGCCGTCCCCCGTCCGGTGCGCCGTATCGCCGCCGACGCAGCCGCGCCGCGGCTCGCCCTGCTCGACCTGGCCATGCCGCGCGACATCGACGCGGCGGTCCACCGCATCAGCGGTGCGCGCCTGGTGGACATCGAGTCGCTGGCCGACGCGTCCGCCGACGCCCCGATGGCCGCAGATGTCGACGCCGTACGGACGATCGTCTCCGACGAGGTCGCGGCGTTCGGCGCCGCCCAGCGGGCCGCTCACATCACTCCGACCGTTGTCGCCCTGCGCACCATGGCCGCCGGCGTCGTCGCCGGTGAGATCGCACGGCTCGACGGACGCCTTCCCGACCTGGACGACAAGGAGCGCGCCGAGATCTCGCAGACCGTGCGCCGTGTCGTCGACAAGCTCCTGCACGCGCCCACCGTGCGGGTCAAGCAGCTCGCGAGCGAGCCCGGCGGCGCCGGGTACGCGGACGCGCTGCGGGAACTCTTCGACCTCGACCCGCTGACGGTCGCGGCCGTCAGCAGGGCCGATCTGACCGACCTGAGCAACACAGACGTCAAGAACCGAGGGCGGGCATGACCGATGCCTTGAGGCTGGGGACCAGGCGCAGCAAGCTCGCCATGGCGCAGTCAGGACAAATCGCCGAGGCGGTGCGGCAGATCACCGGTCGCCCCGTGGAACTCGTCGAGATCACCACGTACGGGGACACCTCCCGTGAGCACCTCGCGCAGATCGGCGGGACCGGTGTCTTCGTCACCGCCCTGCGCGATGCGCTGGTGAGCGGCGAGGTCGACTTCGCCGTGCACTCGCTGAAGGACCTGCCCACCGCCGAGCCGGACGATCTGGTGCTGGCCGCGATCCCGGTCCGTGAGGATCCCAGGGACGTGCTGATCGCGCGGGACGGGCTGACCTTCGAGCAGCTGCCGGACGGCGCCCGGGTGGGCACCGGCTCACCGCGCCGGATGGCGCAGCTCAACGCGTACGCCCGTAACCACGGGATACGCATCGAGACCGTGCCGATCCGCGGCAACATCGACACCCGCATCGGATTCGTCCGCAGCGGGGAGCTGGACGCGGTGGTTCTCGCCGCGGCCGGGCTCCACCGTGTCGGCAGGGCCGGCGAAGTGACCGAGTACCTGCCGGTCGACATCATCTTGCCCGCCCCCGGCCAGGGGGCCCTGGCGGTCGAGTGCGCGGCATCCCGCGCTGATCTCGTCGCCCAGCTCGCAGAGCTCGACGACCCGTACACCCGGGCCGCCGTGACCGCCGAGCGATCCCTGCTCGCCGCCTTGGAGGCCGGTTGCAGTGCGCCTGTTGGTGCACTGGCCGACGTCCTGGCCGACGGGCAGGCTGTCACCGAGATGCGCCTGCGCGGTGTCGTCGGCTCGACCGACGGCTCCTCGCTGGTGCAGCTGTCCACCACCGGTCCCGTACCCACGTCGCACGAAGGCAACGAGGCGCTCGGACGCGAACTCGCGTCCGAGATGCTGGCCAAGGGTGCGGCCGGTCTTATGGGGGAGCGAGCACGATGAACCCCACCTCGAACCTGCCAGCCGCCCTTCCCGCGCACGGGCACGTCACCTTCCTCGGTGCCGGACCCGGGGATCCGGGACTCCTCACACTGCGCGCTGTCGAAGCGCTCGCGAGTGCGGACGTACTGATCGCCGAGCCGCATGTGCTCGACGTCGTACGCAGCCATGCGAGAGCGACCGTAAGCACGCCTCAGCTGACGGTTGTTGACGAAGCGTCAACAGCCGCCGGGATCCCGGCCATCCGAGATGCGGGCAATCTTGTCATGGAGGCCGCACGGGGTGGCAGGCGGGTCGTCCGTGCTGTCACCGGGGATCCCGGACTCGACGGAAACTCCGGCGAGGAGATGCTCGCCTGCGCCTCGGCGGGCATCCCGTTCGAGGTCGTCCCCGGCGTCTCGACGGCGGTGGGCGTCTCCGCGTACGCCGGTGTACCGCTGCGGGACGCGCAGGGCACCGACGTCCGCTTCGTCGACGCCCGTACGGCATCCGACCGCTGCTGGAGCGAGGTCGGCGCGAGCGACGCGACCGCGGTCGTCTCCACGACGCTCGACACGGTCGGCGCCGCCGCCGGTGAACTGGTCGCGGCGGGCCGCAAGCCCGACACCCCGATGTCCGTCACCGTCGCCGGCACCACCACCCGCCAGCGCACCTGGTCCGCGACGCTCGGCACGGTCGCCCAGGTGCTCAAGCAGGCCAAGGTGCTCCCGTCGCCGGACGGACACCAGCCGGTCATAGCCGTGGTCGGCGAGCGCAGCTCGGCCGCCCGGCGCGACCAGTTGTCGTGGTTCGAGTCGAAGCCGCTCTTCGGGTGGCGGGTGCTCGTTCCGCGTACGAAGGAGCAGGCGGCCTCGCTCTCCGACCAGCTTCGTTCGTACGGCGCGGTGCCGCACGAGGTCCCCACCATCGCCGTCGAACCGCCGCGCACCCCGCAGCAGATGGAGCGCGCGGTCAAGGGCCTGGTCACGGGACGTTATGAGTGGATCGCCTTCACCAGCGTGAACGCCGTCAAGGCGGTCCGGGAGAAGTTCGAGGAGTACGGGCTCGACGCCCGTGCCTTCGCGGGGATCAAGGTCGCCGCCGTGGGCGAGCAGACCGCGGCCTCGCTGGTCGAGTTCGGCGTCAAGCCCGACCTCGTACCGAGCGGTGAGCAGTCGGCCGCCGGTCTGCTGGAGGACTGGCCGCCGTACGACCCGGTCTTCGACCCGATCGACCGTGTCTTCCTGCCGCGCGCCGACATCGCCACTGAGACCCTGGTGGCCGGGCTCATCGAGCTGGGCTGGGAGGTCGACGACGTCACCGCGTACCGCACGGTGCGTGCGTCGCCGCCGCCGGCCGACACCCGTGAGGCGATCAAGGGCGGCGGTTTCGACGCGGTCCTCTTCACCTCTTCGAGTACGGTCCGCAACCTCGTGGGGATCGCGGGCAAGCCGCACAACGTGACGGTCATCGCCTGTATCGGTCCCGCCACGGCCAAGACGGCCGAGGAGCACGGGCTGCGGGTGGACGTACTCTCTCCGGAGCCCTCGGTGCACAGACTCGCGGAGGCGCTCGCCGAGTTCGGCGCGCAGCGCCGCGAGGCGGCCCGGGAGGCGGGCGAGGCGGTCACCCGTCCCAGCGAGCGCCGTCCGGGCGGTCGCAGGCGACGCACCACCTAGGGTCTTCGGGCCCTGTCCGGGTGCCGGGTGGACCACAGCGCGAAGAGCCGAAGAACGAAGAGTTCGAAGAGGTAACTGAGGATGACTGTGTACGGATCTTTCCCCGGCGCCCGTCCGCGGCGGCTGCGCACCACCCCGGCGATGCGCCGCATGGTGGCCGAGACGCAGGTCCACCCGGCCGATCTGATCCTGCCCGCCTTCGTGCGGGAGGGGATCGGGGAGCCGGTGCCGATCACGACGATGCCCGGTGTTGTCCAGCACACCCGTGACACCCTGCGGAAGGCGGCCGTCGACGCCGTCTCCGCCGGGGTCGCCGGGATCATGCTCTTCGGAGTCCCCGAGGACTCCAAGAAGGACGCCATCGGCACCGCGGGCACGGACCCGGAGGGCATCCTCCAGGTCGCCCTGCGCGATGTGCGCGCCGAGGTCGGCGACGACCTGGTGATCATGTCCGACCTGTGCCTCGACGAGTTCACCGACCACGGTCACTGCGGGGTCCTGGACGAGTCGGGCCGGATCGACAACGACGCGACGCTTGAGCGGTACGCCGAGATGGCGCAGGTCCAGGCCGACGCGGGCGCCCATGTGGTGGGCCCCAGCGGCATGATGGACGGCCAGGTCGGCGTGATCCGGGACGCGCTGGACACGATCGACAAGGAGGACGTGTCGATCCTCGCCTACACGGTGAAGTACTCGTCCGCCTTCTACGGTCCTTTCCGCGAGGCCGTCGGCTCCTCGCTGCGGGGCGACCGCAAGACGTACCAGCAGGACCCGGCGAACGCCCGGGAGGCGCTGCGCGAGCTGGAGCTCGACCTCGCCGAGGGCGCCGACATGGTCATGGTCAAGCCGGCCGGACCGTACCTGGACATCCTGGCGAAGGTCGCGGAGTCGGTGTCCGTGCCGGTGGCCGCGTACCAGATCAGTGGTGAGTACGCGATGATCGAGGCGGCCGCGGAGAAGGGCTGGATCGACCGGGACGCGGCGATCCTGGAGGCCCTGACCGGCGTCAAGCGGGCGGGCGCGAACATGATCCTCACGTACTGGGCGACCGAGGTCGCGGAGTGGCTCGGGCACTGAGCTGAGCCGCGCGGGCGGCGGCGCGCGGCGGGCGCCGCCGTTCGCAGCGGGGTGCCTCCGCCCTCCCCCGGGGAACTCGGTCAGCCGGCGTGTGCGGTGAGCGTGTATCCCTCGGGGCCCTCGAAGGAGAACATCGGCCCGAAGGGGCTGTCCGCCATCGGCGTGAGGATCTTGACGCCGGCCGTGTCGAGCTGCTCGTGAAGCGCGTGGGCGTCCGGGGTCCGGAACCAGATCACCACGCCGAGTCCCGGTCGTGCGGTGTCGGCGAGGCTGACGCCCGGGAGGAGCGCGCGGACGGCGAACGGGGTCGGCCAGGTGTCGAACACGACTGCGTGCGGAGGCGAGACCGCGGCCCGGCGCAGGCCCAGGTGCTGCTCGCAGAAGGCCGCCGCGGCTTCCACATCGTGGACCTGCAGGGCGACGAAGTCGGGTCCGTCGATGGCAACAGGCATGGGGTTCCCTCACTTTTCTATGTCAGGACTTTGACATAGGCGAGGTTAGGTTCCCTGGATTGCTATGTCAAAATGCTGACATGGATGAGAGTCTGTCGATGGACGCGTTCCGCCCCGAGGGCGACGACGTCACCCGGCACGTGGGATATCTGCTCAAGCGCGCCCAGGCGGCCCTGCGCGGAGCCATGGACAAGGTGCTGCGCGAGCAAGGGCTGACCGTGCCGCAGTACTCCACTCTCGAACTGCTGGCCCTGCACCCCGGCATGTCGAACGCCGACCTCGCCCGCGCGACCTTCGTCACCCGGCAGTCCGGAAACGTCGTCCTGCGGGGCCTCCAGGAAGCGGGACTGATCGCCCGCCCCGACACCGCCGAGCACGGCCGGGCCAGGCCGGCCCGCCTCACCGAAGCGGGCCGGGCGCGCCTCGCCGCGGTCCAGGCCGCCGTGTACGCCGTCGAAGAGCGCATGGTCGGGGCGATCCCGCCACAGCGCGTCGCCGCGCTCCTCGCCGACCTCGACCGCATCGCGGCAGCTCTGGAGGACTGACCCGCCGACCGGGCCGCCGAACCAGCTTCCGGCGAACCGGCCTACGGATGGCGCCCCTGGGTCACCGTGCGTCGGAGAGCCGGATGAAGTGGTGCCCGGACGCGAGGAGTTGGGGGACCGCGGTGGCGATGCCCTCGGCTGTGCCGCCGGTGGGCTGGTTCATGTGGCCGATCACGATCGAGCCCGGCCGGGCGGCCACGACGGTGGTGTGGACCTGCTCGGGGGTGAAGGTCGCGCCGCCGTCGCCGTTGACCGTGAAACTCACCGGGCGTTCGCCCAGGGCGCCCACGATGCGGGACGCGACATCGTCGTAGTACGCCGTCCCGGACCGGAAGTAGCGGGGCGCCCTGCCGAGCAGCCGGGTGAGTTCGGTGTGGTTGCCCGCCACCTCGTCGTAGACCTCGCCCGCGTCGCGCGTCCCGGGGATGCCGTACGCGGAGCGGCCCGATACCGACAGCGGGCGGTGCCGGGTTCCGTGGTTGGCGATCTCGAAGAGCGGATCGTCCGCGAGCTCGCGGAAGACCGTGGGATGGGCGTCGATCCAGCGGGAGTTGATGAACAGGGTCGCCGGTACCTTCCTCGATCTGAGGAAGCCGATCAGGTCCTTGTCGTAACCGCTGCCCCCGGGGCCTCCGCAGGCGTCGAAGGTCAGCGCGATGGCCCGTTGGGACCGGGGCAGGGACGGAGGAAGTGCGGTCAGGACGCCCGGTGCGTCGAAGCCCCAGGTCGTCGGGCGGGCCGAGCCGTACCGGGCGACCGCCGCCGTGCGGGTCATCGCGGGCGCCGCCGGTTCGGGTGCGGCCCTGCGGCCGGCGTGCGGGGTGCGGCTCGGCCGTTCGATGTCGGACGGGGTGGTCGGCGTCGACGTCGAGAGCGAGGCGCCCGCGGAACCGGACCTGGCGTCACATCCCGCCAGCCCGGCGCCGACCAGTGCGGCAATGACAGCCCGACGAGTCAATGACACGTGCCCTACCCATCCCGTTCACACCACGATGCCCGGCTCCTGAGTGCGAGTCGGATCATGCTACGAATCGGGGTTGGTGGGGCGGTCCGACACTCCGGTGTGCCGTGGAGTCCACCCGTACCGGCCAGGGCGGGGCTACGCGGTCGGGCCCGAGCCCGTCTCGCGCAGGGCCGCGAACAGGGTGCGGGCCTTCGTGCCGTCCGGAAGCAGCATGTTCCCCTTCACGTGGCCCAGGTCCTGGGCGGCGGCGTCCTGGCCGGGGTGGACCACCCGGGTGAGGTGGAGGGTCAGCACGGAACCGGAGGTGTTGGCTGTCCGTACGCGTACGTCGGTGCCGTCCGCGTCGCTGGTCACCGCCGCGATCCCGGTCGCCACGGGGTGCTCCGTGCCGGTGAAGTGCCCCTCGACGGTCGGGTTCGGGGTGTTGCTGATGCTCTGCTCCTGCGGCACGGCCGCCCCGGCCATCAGGGCGACCAACTGGGCGACGAGCACCGGGTCGTGGGTCCCGTCGTACACCCAGCGCTTGCCGAGCACCCCGTGTTCCGTGGTCCCGATGAGCGCGTCGTCGCCCGCCCCTTCGAGCGGTGCTCCCCGGTAGCTGAACGCCACCTGGTACGTGACGGCCTCGTCCCCGGACGCGTCGGTGACCAGCATGAACTCGATCCCGACCGCGCCGGTCGGGTCGTCGAGCCGGTAACCGCCCGCCTTGGCCAGCTCGGGCTCGCCGCTCGCGCCGAGGTACCAGGGCTGCTTGGGCAGCCAGAGGGCCAGCAGCTCCAGCTTGGTGGGGGTCAGCGTGGATCGGTGGATCACAGACATGTCTTCAGGTCTCTCTCCCGTTGGCCTGCCGTCATCCTGCCACTGGCGCGGGCCGGATCAGGCGGTTGCGGTGCCGGTGGCGAGCCTGGCGAACGCGGACCAGGCGGCGGGGTGCGGGTGAGGGTGGGGCCGGAGAGGCCCCAGCCGTTCCAACAGGCCTTTCGTGGCACCGGTGTTGAGGGCCTGCGTTCGCAGCATCGGCAGAACGAACGGGCCGGCCAGAGCCGTGTGGGTCTGTCGGCCGAACGGCATGATCTGGAGAGCGATACCCCGGCAGCTCGGAGCAGGCTCGGGTGCGAGTTCGACTGAGCGGTGCCGGGGCCGGTGGATGCGCTGTGCGTCGAACCCGGCGCCGTTGGGTGCTCGTTGTCAGAGGCGAATGACCAGGAGGGAGATGTCGTCCTGCTGGCCGGCGGGGTCGGCCATGGTCCGCAGCAGCTCGTCCGCGAGCTGGGGAGGCGGCAGTTCACGCATCTCCCGCACCGCGTCGAGGAGGCGCGAGAGTCCTGCATCCAGGTCCTCGCCGCGCCGTTCGATCAGGCCGTCGGTGTACAGCACCAGCGTGTCGTCCTTGCGGAAGTCGACCGTGGCCTGGGGGCGCGGTACGTGCTCGATGCGTACTCCCAGGGGCGGATCGGTGGCATCGTCCAGCCACAGTGACGTGCCGTCGGCGTGCATGAGCACGGGAGGCGGGTGGCCGGCGCTGCTGTAGGTGAGCAGTCGGCTGACGGGGAAGAGCTGGCAGGCGAACGTCGTGGTGGCCGTGGCGCGCTCCTGGGCCCTCGCGTACAGGCCCAGCGTTTCCAGCGCACCGCTGGGCCCGTCCGCGACCCGGACTGCCGCGTTGAGCGCGCTCCGCAAGGTGCCCATGACGCTGGCGGCATCAACGCCGTGCCCCACCACGTCACCGACGGTCAGTGCCAGACGTCCGTCCGGCAGGTCGATGACGTCGTACCAGTCGCCGCAGGCATTCATGCCCCTCAGCGCCGGCCGGTAGCGCACGGCGATCTCCGGATGCCCGGCCAGGTCGGGGGTGGCGAGCATGGCCCGCTGAAGGGTCAGGGCCACATCACGGGTACGTACGGTCGACTCCTGCAACCGGACGTTGGCCCGCTGGAGTTCCTGTGTACGGGTGAACAGCTCGGCGCGCGGCGCGCGGGCTTCGGCGTCCTCCGGCGCTGCCGCACTGTCCCCTTGCTCGGCACGGATGAATTCCGTCACGTCGTCGACACGGTGGATGATGAGCTCCACGCGGCCGTCGGCCCCGGTGAGCGGCTGGTTCACCACGTTCCACCACCGGGGCTCGAACCTGCCGCTCCCGCCCGGCCCGGGGATCGCGAAGCGGTGCAACATCAGCATGTTGGCCTCCCCGGACGCCAGGACCGCCTCCAGGGAAAGACGCTGCACCTCCGCGCCGTGGGAGGAGGGTTCGGCGGGCTCGGGCGGGAAGGCGTCGAAGAAGGCGCGCCCCAGCAGGTCCGACGCTGGGCGCCCGGTGACGTCGGTGTACGCCTTGTTGGCGGCGACGATCACCAGGTCGCGGTCGAGCACCACGCAGGCGGCCGGTACCGCCGAGAACAGGGCTTCGTAGTCCGGAGCGCCCCTCTCGTACGTCGCCACAACGCCTCTCCTGCCTGTGCGGCACCCCAGCGGCCCCTGTGCCCGGCGCGCCCGATGACCTGGTGGACTCACGGGCATTGAACCCCGGTCCCCTGCCCGGCGCCGCGCTGGTACGGCCTCCTTAGCCCAGACAGCGGAAGATGCCCGCTCGTGTCTGCGAGGCCGTCGCGTCCCGTGGCGGCGCGGGTGTCTCGATCGCGGGCGGGCGGGGGAGGCCGGAGGCTCGGCCTCCCCCGGCATGACTGAGCCGCACCGCGTGGTGTGCGGTGCGGCTCGGGCAGGCCGTGAAGCAGGTGGGCTCAGATGCCGACCGGGCTGACGAAGGTGCCGGGGTGGGTGGCGCCGGACTGGTCCAGGATGGCGCCGCCGTACGGCCAGTCGAGGGTGACGTGCGTGGTCTCGTTGGGCGGGGTGATCAGGACCTTGCTCGGGACGAACGGCTTGGTGTCCTTGGTGTCGGCGGGGATGGCCAGCAGCATGATGCTGATCGAGGCCGTGCTCTCGCCGGGGTGCAGGGTCATGGTGGACGGGGTGTCCGACGAGCGGCGCAGGTCCCATGCCTCACCGGTCTTGCTGATGAGGCGGACGCCCGGGAAGCCGCGCAGGGTGCAGGTGCGGTCGCTGCGGTTCTTGAGCGCGATCGAGGCGATCTGCTGGTCGGTGGAGTCGTTCATGTCCGGGGCGCCACCGTGCGGGCCGCCCCAGGTGTAGCCCAGTTCGCCGGTGTGGCAGCGGCTGCTCCCGGTGGCGGGGGCTGAGGCGGGGACGGGGTTCACGGCGTCGGTCCGCGAGCCCTCCTGGGACATCGACTTCACCTTGTGCTGGGCGGAGCCCTCGGCGGTGGTGCCGCTCCGGGGCTTGTCCTGCGAGCCGCCCTGCGCCGTGGAGGACGAGTCCTGGCCGGCGCCGGACTGTGCACTGGTCTTGGAGGCGCCCGATCCGGAGGACGAGTCGCACGCGGCGGCGCCGGCGCCGACAGCGACGACGGTCAGCACGGCGGCGGCGCAGCGAGCGACTCGGTTCAGCTTGGCGGTCATGATTCCCCTTTTCCAGCGCCGGTGTTGGGCCCGGCGCCCCCGTGGCGAGTGCGTCTTACGGAAGGTGAGATGTGCCGACCGGCGGGGGAAGTTCTCGCGAGACTGTCCGGAGCCTGTAACGGCGTGTAACAGCCGACCGTCCTGTCCCGGTGGCTCGTCGGGCAGGGCGCGGGGGCGCGCCCGCGACCGGGGAGCCGTCCTCGCGGCTCCCCGGTCGGGTTCAGCCGGCCTGCGGGGCGAACGCCGCGAGCTGGGGGTCGATCGGGGCGCCCGTCAGCCGGTTGGCGAAGGTCGAGAGGGTGTACGTACCGATGCCGAGGACCACCTCCAGGGCGTTCTGGACGGTGTAGCCCTGGGCCAGGAACGCCTGGCGGACGGGGTCTCCCACGGCCCCGGCGGTGGCCAGGACCTCCAGGGTGAAGATGCGCAGCGCCTCCAACTTCCCGTCCATGAGCGGCTTCTGGGTGCGCAGGGACTCGATGAGGCAGGCGTCCGCGCCCATCGCGGTGAGCTTCGCGGTGTGCATGGCCACGCAGACGTGGCACTCGTTGAGGGTGGCGATCGTGAGGATGAGGACCTCGCGGTCCAGCTGGGAGAGGGTGGTCGACTCGAAGATCCCGCTGAGCTTCAGGAAGCCGTCGAGGGTCTGGGGGGAGGTGGCCATCCGGGCGACGGGGGACGGCAGGTAGCCCAGGCGGTCGGTGGTGGCCTGCATGGCGCGGCGGGCCGCGGCGGGGGCGGACTCGACCGTGTGGTCGGGGAAGACGCTGTGGTCGGAGGAGGCGGTGGGGCTGGAGGGGGTGGTGTGGTCGGGCGTGACGGTGGTGGTCATGGCTGGGCCTTCGCTCTCGCAGTAAACTCGACAACGTGATTGACGAAAAGGTAAACCAGGTTGTCGAAATGCGCAACGGCGGGCCGACCCATGGCTGAGCCCGGGGCTGAGCCATGGGCTGGGCGCGGGGCTGGGCGCGGGGCTGAGGGTGCGGCTGGGCGCGGCGCCGGGCGCGGGTCTGCTGACGACGCGGCGGTGAGTGCGGAGGCCGGGCGCGGATACGAGCTGCCGATGCTGCTCTTCGCCGGGTTCCGCTCGGCCATCGACCAGTTGCACGCACGCCTCGCCGAGGAGGGGCACCCGGATGTGCGCCCCGCGTACGGCTTCGCGCTCCAGGCGATCGGGGTGCGGGGCGCGACGGCGAGCGAGGTCGGCCGGCGGCTCGGGGTGTCCAAGCAGGCGGCGGGCAAGACCGTGGAGCGCCTGGAGGAGCTGGGGTACGCCGAGCGGGCCGCCGACCCGGCCGACGGCCGGCGCAAGTTGGTGCTGCTCACCCCGCGCGGGATGGAGGTGCTGGTGCGGTCGGGTCAGATCTTCGACGAGCTGTACGCGCAGTGGGCGCGGGTCCTGGGCACGGAACGGCTGGCCGGTCTTGAGTCCGACCTGCGGGCCCTGGTGCCGGGGGCGGTTCCGGGCGGCGGCTTCCGGGTGGATGTGGCGGGGTGGTTCGGGGGGTGAGCCCTGCCCTGGCCGCGTAGCCGATGGCTCGAATCAGGGCCATCGGGCGGTTCGTTGGCCAGGCAGTGCTGCGCGTTTTATGAGGGTTTGCCGCCCGTCGTGTCGCTCTCGGCGCACGGCGGGCGGCTCTGTTCTGTGCGGGCTGTCGTTCCTTCGGGATCCCTCCCGGTATGCCAAGTGTGCTCCCGGGTGGGTAAATGGCCGTGATGAAGATGCGGTGTCTTGCCCGCTTTTAACCTCTCAAGTGCCCCGTAAAACAGGTGAATACGGCTTCTCGGGCCCGTTCTGGGATTGCACTATTTGGTATACCGTTGCGCCTCAACGCGTGCCCCTACCGGTCCGCGCTCTAGCTCTGTGCTGTCCTGAAGGAGTCTTGGTCCCGTGCGTCGAATACCGGCCACTCTCGCGGTGGCCGCATTGCTGGCGGCCACCACCGCATGCAGCACTCTCTCGCCACCCGGCGAAGCAACGGCCGCGAAAGCGCGGCTCACCGACCTGCGCCCCGTCCGCGACGGCGGCACGGTCACGATCGGGCTCAAGTCCGATCCCGACATGCTGGACCCGAGCCTGACGTCGACGCTGGTCGCCCGCACCGTCTTCACGTCCATGTGCGAACAGCTCTACGACGTCGACCAGCACAACCACTTCGTGCCGCAGCTCGCCGCCTCGCTGCCGAAGATCACGAACGGCGGCCGGACCTTCACCTTCACCGTGCGCAAGGACGCCAGGTTCAGCGACGGCGCACGGCTGGACGCGGCAGCCGTCAAGACGTCACTCGACCGCCATCTGCACCTGCGCGGATCCGGGCGCGCCTCGGAGATCGACTCGGTCGACAAGGTCGCGGCGATCGGCCCGTACACCGTTCAGCTCTCCCTCAAGCACCCCGATGTCCCGCTGCTCGGGCGGCTGGCCAACACGGCCGGGCTGATCATGTCCCCCAAGGCGCTCCGTCAGTACGGCAGCAAGTTCGCGACCCATCCGTCCTGCGTGGGCCCGTTCAAGTACGTCAAGCGGGTCGTCGGCGACCGGATCGAGCTGGCCAAGGACCCGCTGTACTACGACGCGGACAAGGTCCATCTCGACCGGGTGATCTACAAGACCATCACCGACGGCAACATCCGGATGGCCAACATCCGGTCAGGGGACGTGCAGATCGGTGACCAGATGGGCCCGGTCGAGGTGCGCAACTCCATGGGGGAGAAGGGGATCCAGCTCCTCAACACCCCGTCGCTCGGCTATATGGGCGTCACGCTGAACGTCGGCAACGTACACGGCATCGACCAGAAGCCCGGCACCGTCGACACCCCCTTCGGCCGCGATGTGCGCGTCCGGCAGGCGTTCGAACTCTCGCTGGACCGCGAGCTGATCAACAAGCTGGTCTTCCAGGGCATGTACGAACCCGCCTGCGGCCCGGTGCCTCCCGGGATCCCGCTGAGCAGCCCCGTCAGCTGCCCCGGGCGGGACGTGGCGAAGGCGAAGAAGCTGCTGAAGCAGGCCGGGGTGAAGACGCCTGTGCCGCTGGAGCTGATGATCAACACAACGCCGGAGGACAGCCGTCTCGGGCAGGTCATCCAGGCGATGGCCGCCGACGCCGGATTCGATGTCCGGCTGCGGCCCACCGAGTTCGCCACCGGTCTGACCCGCACCCTCGCCGGCGACTTCCAGGCCAGGACCGGCGGCTGGGGCGGCCAGCCCGACCCGGCGGGCAACATCGACAGCCTGGTCGGCACAGCGGGCAGCAACAACCAGGGCAAGCTCTCCGACCCGGAGATCGACCGGCTGATCGTGGCGGGCCGGAGCACGTCCGATGTCGCGAAGCGCCGTGCGGTCTACCGCGACCTCACTGCCGCGATCAACAAGCAGCACGCGGTCATCTACCTCTACCGCCCGATCAACTACGTGTCCGCATCGGACGACGTGAGCGGCATCAAGCTCTCCGGCGACGGCCTGATCCGGGTCAAGGAAGCCGGTTACGTGAAGGGGAGCCGGTGATGAAACTCCGCAGACTGCTCACGTCCTATGTGAGCCGACGGATCGGCATGTCGCTCGTGACGATGGTGCTGGTCAGCATCACCGTGTTCCTCGGGGTCCGGGCGATGCCCGGCGACACCGCGCAGGCGCTGGCCGGTGAGCAGACCTCCCCGGCGGTGCTGGCCGCGATCCGCTCCGAGTACGGACTGAACGACAACATCGCCGTCCAGTACTGGCGTTACGTCAGCAACGCCGCCACCGGGGACTTCGGCACATCGGCCAGAACCGGGCTGCCCGTGCTCGACTCCATCACCCAGGCCCTCCCCATCACCCTCGAACTGGCCGCGCTGGCCCTGCTGATGGCGATCGTCGTCGGTGTCGGGGCGGGGGTGCTCGCGGCCGTACGGCGCGGGAAGCCGGAGGAGTGGATCGCCAACGGCATCGCGCTGCTCGGGATGTCGGTCCCCGCCTTCTGGCTCGGCATCGTGCTGGTGCTGGCCTTCGCCATCGCGATGCCGGTGTTCGCCGCCTCGGGTTTCGTCCCCTTCGGCACCGACCCGGTGGAGAACCTGCGGCGCATGGTGCTGCCCGCCATCGTGCTCGGCTCCGGTCTCGCCGCCGTGGTGATGCGCCAGACCAGGGCCGCGATGATCGACGCGATGCAGTCGGACTACGTCCGCACCGCGCGCGCCAAGGGGCTCGCCCCGCGCACCGTGATCGGCCGCCACGCGCTGCGCAACTCGCTGGTCACCGTGGTCACCGTACTGGGCCTGCAACTCGGCCTGCTGATCTCCGGAGCCGTCGTCACCGAACAGGTCTTCGTGCTGCCCGGATTCGGCAAGCTCACCATCGACGCGGTCTTCACCCGCGACTACGCGATGGTCCAGGGCGTGGTGCTGTTCACCTCGGCCGCCTACATCCTGATCAATCTGCTGGTCGACTTCCTCTACTCCGTCGTCGACCCGCGTATCCGGCTCGGAGGTTCCCAATGACCGTCGCCCCCTCACCGGCGCCGGCCGTCCCCACCGCCCGCGTCAGGGCCGGGACCCCCGCCCGCCAGGGCCGGTTCGCCGTCGCGCTGCGCCGGCTGCGGCGCAACCGGCTGGCGCTCGTCGGCGCCGTACTGACCGCCGTCTTCGTGCTGGTGGCCGTGGCGGCGCCGCTGCTCGCCCCGTACGACCCGGCGCGCCCGGACTTCGACGCCGCGCTCACCGCGCCCGGCTGGTCCCACTGGCTCGGCACGGACGATCTGGGCCGGGACCAGCTGTCCCGGGTGCTGGTCGGGGTCACCGCCTCCATGCAGGTCGGCGTGGTGGCCGTGCTGCTGGCCTTCGTGGTCGCCGTACCGCTGGGGCTGCTCGCCGGGTACTACGGCCGGTTCGCGGACACGGTGGTGTCGCGGCTGACCGACACCATGCTGGCGTTCCCCTTCCTGGTGCTCGCCGTGGGGCTGGCCGCGGTGCTCGGCCCGTCGCTGCAGAACGCCACGATCGCCATCGGCATCTCGCAGATCCCGGGGATCGTGCGGGTCACCCGCGCCGAGACCCTGCGGCTCAAACACCTCGACTACGTGGGCGCGGCCGTCGCGAACGGCGCGGGCGACGGTGTGATCCTCTTCCGGCACATCCTGCCGAACGCCACATCCACCCTGATCGTGCAGGCCACCGTCGGTATCCCGGCCGCCATCATCGGCGAGGCGGTGCTCAGCTTCCTCGGCCTCGGAGTGCAGCCGCCCTCACCCTCGCTCGGTGTGATGCTCTCCAGCGCCCAGCCCTTCATCGCGGACGCCCCCTGGATGGCGGTCTTCCCCGGCCTGGTCATCGTGCTCGCCACGCTGGCGTTCAACCTGCTCGGCGACGGCATACGCGACATCCTCGACCCCCGCGGAGGTACCCGGTGACCCGAGTCGGCACACCCACGGCGGGCATGGCGGCCACAGCGGCCGGTGGCGCTCCGCGCGCCGCCCACGCCGAACCCGTCCTGCGCGTCCGTGACCTGACGGTCTCCTTCCACGGCGCGGAACGCACCGTGCACGCAGTGGACGGTGTCTCCTACGACCTGGCGCCGGGCGAAATGCTCGCCGTGGTCGGGGAGTCCGGCTGCGGCAAGTCCGTCACCTCCATGGCGGTGATGGGACTGCTGCCGCCCACCGCACGGGTCGGCGGATCGATCACGCTGGACGGCCGGGAACTGGTCGGCGCCCCCGAGAAACAGCTCAGGTCGCTGCGCGGCCGACGGCTTTCGATGATCTTCCAGGAGCCGATGACCTCACTCAACCCGGTCCTCACCATCGGCCGGCAGATCACCGAAGTACTCGTCCGGCACCAGGGGCTGAGGCGCCGCGCGGCCACCGAGCGCGCCGTCGAACTGCTCGGACTCGTCGGCATCCCGGCCCCGCGTACCCGGGTGGACGAGTACCCGCACCAGCTGTCCGGCGGGATGCTGCAGCGGGTGATGATCGCGATCGCCGTGGCCTGCGATCCGGCGGTGCTGATCGCGGACGAGCCGACGACCGCCCTCGATGTCACCGTGCAGGCGGGCATCCTCGATGTGCTGCGCTCCCTGCGTGAACGCCTCGGCACCGCCATCGTGCTGATCACGCACGACCTCGGTGTCGTCGCCGACGCCGCCGACCGGGTCCTGGTGATGTACGCGGGACGCCCCGCCGAACAGGCCTCGGTGGACGAACTGTTCGCCGCGCCGAGGCATCCGTACACCCAGGGGCTGCTCGGCGCCGTCCTGCGGCCGGGCAGCCGGACGGCCGGCGGGCGGGCCAGGCTCAACGAGATCCCCGGACTCGTGCCTGACCTGCGCGAGCAGCCCGACGGGTGCAGCTTCGCGCCGCGCTGTGCGGCGGCCGACGCGGACTGCCTGGCGAGCCGTCCGGTGCTGCGGACCGCGTCCGGGACGCATGAGATCGCCTGCTACCACCCGGCACCTGAAGCGCCCGCGGCGACCGAAGCACCAGAAGCACCCCTGGCGGCCGAAGCACCAGAACCACCTGTAGCACCTGAAGCAACAGAAGGGACCGTCCGATGACGGCGCTCGAAGTACGCGACCTGAAGCGGCACTTCACCGCCGCCGGCGGCACCGTGCGCGCGGTGGACGGTGTGTCGCTCACCATCAGGAGCGGTGAAGTCCTCGGCCTGGTGGGCGAGTCGGGCAGCGGGAAATCCACCGTGGGGCGCTGTGTGGTCCGGCTCGACCGGCCGACCGGCGGCAGCGTGCTGATCAACGGGACGGATGTGACCACCCTCTCCCCGCGTGCGCTGCGGCCACTCCGCAAGGACTTCCACCTGGTCTTCCAGGATCCGTCGTCCTCCCTCAACCCCCGGATGACCATCCGGCAGATCATCGCCGAACCGCTGCGGCTGCACAGGATGGCGAACCGGAAGGAAGCCTCGGAACGGGTGGACGAGCTCCTCGCCCAGGTGGGGCTGCGGCCCGAACTGGCCGACCGCAACCCGCACGAGCTCTCCGGCGGCCAGCGCCAGCGGATCTCCATCGCCCGCGCCCTGTCGGTGAATCCGGCGCTTCTGGTGGCGGATGAGCCGACCTCGGCGCTCGATGTGTCCGTCCAGGCGTCCGTACTGAACCTGCTGGCCGATCTCCAGCGCGAGCGGGGCTTCGGCTGCCTGTTCATCACCCACGACCTGGCGGCCGTGGAGTATCTGGCGGACCGCATCGCCGTGATGTATCTGGGCCGGATCGTCGAACAGGCCACGGCCGCCGACCTGTTCGCCGCACCCAAGCACCCCTACACCCAGGCGCTGCTGTCGGCCGCGCCGGTGCCCGACCCCGGTGAGCAGCGCGGCCGCAGCCGTATCGTGCTCGGCGGCGACCTGCCCAGTCCGCTGGACCCGCCGTCCGGCTGCCACTTCCACACCCGGTGCCCGCTGGTCACCGACCGGTGCCGTACCGAGGCCCCCGCCCTGCGCACCCTGCCCGCGGGATCCGGCCTCGGTGCGGCCGAACGGGAGGTGGCCTGCCATCTGGTCGCGGACGACGGCACCGTGCCCGACGCCGCGAAAGCATCTGCCGCCGCGGGGACTTCCGCGTAGCCGTTCATCCGGAGTAGCCGTACATCCGGGCAGCCGTACAGCGGTGCAGCCGGGCAGCCGTACATAGCCGTGCAGCCGGTACGCCGGTACGGGCAGGGCCCGTCCACCACCTGGTGGACGGGCCCTGCCCGTATCCGGTCGCGGGTGCGCCGGGTCAGCCCACCAGCTCCAGGCCGTCCGCGACGACCCGGCCGTCATGCAGGACCGTACGGTCGGAGCCGCGGTCCATGACGGCGGACGTCACCGTCTCGCCGTCCACGAGGAGCAGATCGGCGCGGTCGCCCACGGCGAGACCGGGGCGGTCGGCGACCGACGTCAGGCGGGGCAGGCTCCCGTCGAGGATCGCGGCGCCGCCCAGGCTCGCGACGGCCATGCAGTGCTCGATCAGGTCGTCGGCCCGGTAGCGGTTGGTGAAGGCGAGCTGCCAGGTGCGGTCCAGCATGTCCGCGTTGCCGTACGGCGACCAGTAGTCGCGCTGGCCGTCCTCGCCAAGACCGACCCGGACCCCGGCTGCCGTCAGGTCGGCCAGCGGCAGCGCGTGGTGCTGGGCCGGGGCGATCGTCGCCATCGCGATGTCCAGCTCCGCGAACTCCTCGATGAGACGCCGGGTCGTCGCCTCGTCGACGCTCCCCAGGTCGTACGCGTGGGACAGGGTCACCTGGCCCGCCATGCCCAGCGCGCGCACCCGCTCCAGGATCAGGTCGACGCTGAACACGCCCAGCGGACCCGGCTCGTGGAGGTGCATGTCGATGGGGGCCTGGTGGCGCTCGGCGAGTTCGAAGACGATGTCCAGGTGGCGTACCGGGTCGCGGTCCAGCGTGCACGGGTCGATCCCGCCGACCACGGCCGCGCCGGAGGACAGCGCCTGGTCCATCAGCTCCGGTACGCCCTTCTCCCGGAGCAGACCGGCCTGCGGGAACGCCATGATCTCGACCTCGCAGCGGTCGGCATGGGCCTCCTTGGCGGCGAGAACGCCCTCGAAGCGCTCAAGGCCGGAGTCCGCGTCGATCTGCGCGTAGCTGCGGACCCGGGTGGTGCCGCGCTCGATCATGCGGCCGAGGGTGTGGGTGGCGCGCTCGGCCACGGTCCACTCGTCGTCGCGCCAGTGGGCGCGGTCGTTCATCGTCATGGCCCAGACGCCGGGGGCGCCGGTGTGCGGACGGAACGGCAGTCCGATGCGGGTGGCGTCCAGATGGCAGTGGACGTCCGAGAAGGACGGCACGGCGAGCCTGCCCCGGCCCGCGACCACCTCGCCCGCCGCGTCGCCCGTGGTGGGGCGGGCCGGGTCGTGCGGGGTCAGCGCGGTGATCGCGCCGTCCTGGATCTCCAGGTCGCAGGGGGCGCCGCCCCAGGGACGGACGTTCGTGATCAGCATCCGGTGTCTCTCCTTGTTCGGTACCGGGTGCTGCCGGCCGGTCATTCGGCGGGCAGCACCCCGGCCAGCGTTGCCAGCGAGGGGCCGCGGCCCCTCTCGATGTGCGCGTAGACGAGGGCGTCGGCCAGGTCGGGATTGCCGGCGTGGATCGCGGCGCAGATGTCCTTGTGCTCGGAGCACTGGACCCGCGGGTCGAGACCGCCGGTGAGGGTGAACAGCCACTGGACCAGGCCGAGCGAGGGCTGGAGGGCCGTCCGGAGCAGGCGGTTGCCGGTCATCGCGACGATCTCGGCGTGCAGGGCGGTGTTGGCGGCCGTGATCTCGTGCACGTCACCGCGCCGGGTGGCGTCCTCTGCCACCTCCATGAGCTCGCTCAGCCGACCGCCGCCCCGTCCGGCCGCGCATACCTCGGCGGCCCTGCGGGCGGCGAACACCTCCAGGCTGAGCCGCAGGTCGAACAGTTCGGCCACATCGCGCAGCGAGAGATTCCGTACGGATGCGCCACGGCGGGGGGAGATCTCGACCAGCCCTTCCGCGGTGAGCCGGGTGAGCGCCTCACGGACGGGGATGCGCGACACCCCCAGGTCGTCGGAGAGTTCGCGCTCGCGCAGCCGGGCGCCCGGCGGGTACTGGCCGGAGATGATGCGGGCGCGAATGGTCCGCTCGGCGTGGGTGACGTGCGACGCACCGGTTTCGGGTGATTCGTTCGGCAAGGCGTCTCCTGGAACGGCGTGGCTGCTGCGGGAACAGGTCGGCGGCGCCACGGCCGCGCAGGTCTCGCGGCCACGGTGCGCCGCGCGCATTCTCCCGGAGGCGGCCCTGCGCTGCGGCACGGCGCCCTGGGAACGGGTGCCGCGGCGGCGGGTGCGCATGGAGCCTCCTGCGGGGTGCGGTGTCCGGAGCGGGCCCAGCCGGACGGCCGTCAGCGGCGGAGACGAGGCGACATTAGCAGTCGGCATACCAAATGCGAATGGCCCTGTCTGCTATGCGGAGTTCATGGCATTTACTCCAGCGAGGAGTGGGTGATCCGGAGGGTCTTTTCCGTCTGGGTATACCAATGCGGTCGAGGGTGAGCCGATGTCGCGCTGTCCGCTGCTGTGGCAGTGTGGCGTCCTCCCTGAGGATGGAGTGGACATGTACCAGGCGGGCGACACAGCTCTGGTGATCACGGTGCCCGAGGCCGAGCCCGTGGTCGGTGGCTGGCGCGAGCGGTTCGACCCCATGGCGGCGGACGGCATTCCGGCGCACCTGACCGTGCTCTATCCGTTCCTGAGGCAGGACCGCATCGATCAGGACGTACTCGGCGCCCTGGCCGGGCTGTTCGGCGGGCATCGCGCATTCGACGTGAGCTTCCGGGAGTGCGGGCGATTCCCCGGGCTGCTCTATCTGGCCCCCGAGCCGGACGGGCCGATCCGGGCGCTGACCCGGGCGGTGCACGGACGCTGGCCCGAAGCACCGCCGTACCGGGGCAGGTTCGGTGATCCGGCGCCGCACGTGACGATGACACAGGGGCAGGATCCCGCCGTACTGGACACGGTCGAGGCCGATGTGCGCGACAAGCTGCCGTTCGGCGCAGCCGTACGCTCCGTCCAACTGGTCGCCTACGACGGCACGGTGTGGAGCAGCCGGGCCGACTTCCCGCTGGGCAGGCAGCAGCCGTCCTGAGGTGACCCGGGACGCCGGAACGCCCTGGCCGCCGGGAGAGGGGGCCAGGGCGCGTCATGGTGCCGGAGCAGTGGGCCGGGGACCGGTCGAGCGGTCGGTCACTGGAGCGTGAGGGTGGCCACTGCCTGCTGCGCGGCTGTCCGCCGGGTGGTTACCAGATGAGCGCGTCGGCCGCTGTGGACTGCCAGTACGAGACGGCGGCGGAGTCGTCGACCCAGGTCTTGGCGGGCACCTTGGGGAAGGCCGTGGGGCCGACCGAACCGGCCATGGCGCGGCCCTCGAAGTTGAGCGACATCTCCTTGGACAAGTGGCCGCCGCTTCCGGCGCCGTCACCGCCGGAGGTGAGGACACTGGCGTACGCCGACTGGCCGGGCTTCAGCGTGACGACGGCCTGCGGCCGGCTCTCGTCCAGAGTCCAGACGGTCGACTGCGGGTGGTCGAAGCCGATGAGCGGGGCGCCGTAGGAGTAGCAGGGGGTCTTGCCCTTGTTGGTGGCCTTGATCAGCAGGTGGTTGATGGGGCGGCTGACCGTGGAGACCGAGATCTTGGTGTTGGCGGGGGTGCAGGTCACGGTCTTGGCGGCCTTGGCCGGTGCCGCGCTGGCGGTGGCGGCCGATACGCCGGTGAGAGCGAGTGCGGCGACCAGGCCGGTGGCGGCTGCGGCGGTGATCCGGGTGATGCGGGTGCTCATGTTCATGGTGACTGTTCTCCCCGTGGGTGGAGTGTGGGTGAGCGCCGGTGTGCGCCCTCAGAGGTATGCGATGAGAGTGACGACCGTGGTGATGGAAGCGGCCAGTACGACGAGAGCCAGCCCGTCGACGAGACCGGGGCTCAAGCCGCGGCAGGTTCCGTGCCGGAGGCGGTTGAACACGAACTCAGCTTGGCGGGCGGCCTGTTCCGGCCACAATCGTTCCCGGGCCATTGGGGACACTGGAACGCCGGCGCGTACTGTGACCTGGAGGGATGGAACGCCCCTGGAACGCTTGCCTGGGACGTGGAACGAGGGGGAACAGCGGCTGTGGGCTCGGAGACCGAGGAATTCGCCATGCTCCTCCGGGAGCTGAAGGAACGCTCCGGACGCAGCTACGGCGTCATCGCGGGGAAGCTCCACATGAGTACGTCCACGGTGCACCGGTACTGCAACGGTGACGCCGTCCCGACCGAGTACGCGCCGGTCGAGCGGTTCGCACGGCTGTGTGCGGCGACTCCGGAGGAACTGCTGGCGCTGCACCGGCGGTGGCTGCTGGCCGACGCGGCGAGACGACGGCCCAAGGACACGGCCCCGGTCGCGGTGAAGCCGGAGGCGGCGGCTCCGGACGTGAGGGGTTCGGGAGCAGGCACTTCGGAAGCCGGAGTTCCGGAAGGACGGGTCCCGGACGTAGGGGTTCCGGAGGTACGGGATCCAGGGGTACGGGATCCAGACGTACGGAATCCGGAAGTGGCGGGTCCCGATGCCGTGGGGCCGGAGCTTCCCCCTGCCAGGCTCGGGCCGGACCGGGCGCCCGCCCCGTCACGCGGGAACCGCCGCCGCTGGCTGATCGGGGCCGCCGTGGTCGCCGTCGCCGCCGTGGCCGTACCCGTCGCCGTGACGCTGCGCTCCGACGACGCGTCCCATGTCAGCTCGGTCGCCGGCGGGAAACCGGTGCCCCCGGCGGGCGAGTCCCTGCCCGGGAGTCCGTCGCCGCGGCCGTCCGGCTCGGTGTCCCCCTCACCCTCTCCGTCCCGTACCGCTTCGTCCACCCCTGCGGCCTCCCATCCCGCACCGGACGCCGGTGACCTGGGCGCCGACGGCCGCAGCACCCCCGCCGTACCGCTCACGGTGAACGTCCGGCCGTACGTATGGGACGACCAGTGCAGCCAGTCGTATCTGGTGGACCGGCCGGCCGCGAAGATGCCGCCGCCCCCGGCCGAACAGGATGCCGCGAGCTGGGCCACCGCGCTGGGCGGTGTCTCCAGCGGCGGTGCCCGGATCGAGCTGTCCGTGCAGGGCAAGACGGCGGACGCGGTGGTGCTGCAGGCCCTGCATGTGCGGATCGTGGGCCGTCACGCGCCGCTCGCCTGGAACTCGTACGCGATGGGTGACGGCTGTGGCGGCGGGCTCAAGCCGGCCGGTTTCGACGTGAACCTGGACGCCGGTACCCCGCTGACGGAACCGGCCGCCGGGGTGCAGGGCGACCGCAAGATCCCGGCCACCGACTTCCCGTACAGGGTGTCATCCAGCGATCCGCAGGTCCTGGAGATCAAAGCCAGTACGGCGGCCCACGACGTCAGCTGGTACCTGGATCTCCAGTGGAGCAGCGGCGACCGGCACGGGACCATCCGTCTGGACGACCACGGCAAGCCGTTCCGCGCGAGCAGCGTGCAGGGCCGGCCCCGGTATGTGCACCCGCTCGGCGGGGACACCTGGGAACCGGCCCTGCAGTGATGCGCGGCCCGCGCGCTGCTACAGCCGCTCGGGCGTCCGGATGCCCAGCAGCGCCAGGCCCTGGTGCAGGGTGCGCGCGGTCAGCTCGCAGAGGAACAGCCGGTTCTCCACCTGCTCCGGGGTCCCGGCCTTGAGGACCGGGCACTCGGCGTAGAACGTCGTGTAGTGCGAGGCCAGTTGGTACAGGTACGCGGCCAGCTTGTGCGGCTCGTACGCGGCGGCCACCTCGGCGAGTACCTCAGCGAACTGGTCCAGGTGCAGCCCCAGCGCGCGCTCCGCCGGTGCCAGTTCGAGCTCCGGGTGCGCCGCCGGCTTCGCCTCGCCCGACAGCCGCAGGATCGACTGGATACGGGCGTACGCGTACTGGATGTAGACGCTGGTGTCGCCGTTGAGCGACACCATCTGGTCCAGGTCGAACTTGTAGTCGCGGGCCGCCGACGTGGACAGGTCCGCGTACTTCACCGCGCCGATGCCGATCTGCGCGCCGTTCTCGACGATCTCGGCCTCGGTCAGCCCGACCTTCTCGTTGTTCTTCTCCCGTACGACGGCCGTGGCGCGCTCGATCGCCTCGTCCAGGAGGTCCACCAGCCGCACCGACTCGCCCGCCCGGGTCTTGAACGGCTTGCCGTCCTTGCCGAGGACCGTGCCGAACCCCAGGTGGACGGGCTTCGCCTCGCCGTCGCCCGTGTCGAGCCAGCCCGCCCGGCGGGCCGTCTCGAAGACCATCTTGAAGTGCAGCGACTGCCGTACGTCCACCACGTACAGCAGGGTGTTCGCCTTGAGGTCCTGCACCCGGTTGCGGACCGCCGAGAGGTCGGTGGCCGCGTAGCCGTAGCCGCCGTTCGTCTTCTTCACGATGAGCGGGACCTGGTTGCCGTCCGGGCCCTTCACATCGTCGAAGAAGACACAGAGCGCGCCCTCGGACCTGACCGCGACGCCCGACTCCTCCAGGAGCCGGCAGGTCTCCTCCAGCACGTCGTTGTAGCCGGACTCGCCGACGATGTCCGCGTCGTCGATCTCCATGTCCAGCTTGTTGAAGACCGAGTAGAAGTAGATCTTCGACTCGTCCACGAACCGCTGCCAGTGCGCCAGCGTTTCCGGGTCCCCGGCCTGGAGGGCCACCACCCGGTCCCGCGAGCGCGCCTTGAACTCCTCGTCGGAGTCGAAGACCGCACGCGACGCCTTGTAGAGCCGGTCGAGCGAGGACATGGCGGCCTCGCCGGCCTCCTCGCCCCCCTCGTGGTCCAGCTCGTGCGGGTGCTCGATCAAGTACTGGATGAGCATCCCGTACTGGGTGCCCCAGTCCCCGATGTGGTGGCGGCGGATCACCGTCTCGCCGCCGAACTCCATGATCTTCGCCATCGCGTCGCCGATCACGGCCGACCGCAGATGCCCGACGTGCATCTCCTTCGCCACGTTCGGCTGGGCGTAGTCGATGACCGTGGTGCCCGCCTGTGCGGCGTACGGCACACCGAGGCGCGCGTCGGCGGCGCGCGCCGCGAGGGTCTCGGTGATCGCCCGGTCGGTGAGCGTGATGTTCAGGAAGCCGGGGCCCGAGACCTCGATCTCCTTGATCAGGTCGTTCGCCGGGAGCGCCGCCGTGACCGTGGCCGCCAGCTCGCGCGGATTGCCCTTCAGCTTCTTCGCCAGGGCCAGGATCCCGTTGGCCTGGAAGTCGGCCCGGTCACTTCGGCGCAGCAGCGGGTCCGCGGCACCGGCATCCGGCAGAGCTGCCGTCAGGGCGTCCGCAAGGTGCTGCTGGAGCGTCGAAGCGAGGGAATTGACCGAGACTGGCTCAGGCATGGGGCCGACTGCCGTTTCCATAGAGGTACAGGGGATCAGGCCAAGTATCCCATGGCCGTACCACGGCCTGGAAAGCCGTTTTCGCTCTCCAGGACGGACCTGGGAGAATGGCAGTCGCCCTTGCTTGAAGGCGTACGAGAAAGAAGGACGTGCCGATCGTGGCTCAGAGCACCGAGACCGACTGGGTCTCCCGTTTCGCGGACGATGTCATCGCCGAATCGGAGCGCCGTGCCGCGGGCGCGAAACACTCTGGCGCCGACGCACCAGTGGTCGTCGTCGCGTCCGGCCTCTCGCCGTCCGGCCCGATCCACCTGGGCAACCTGCGCGAGGTGATGACCCCGCACCTGGTCGCCGACGAGATCAGGCGGCGCGGTTACACGGTGCGCCACCTCATCTCCTGGGACGACTACGACCGGTACCGCAAGGTGCCGAACGGCGTCCCCGGTATCGACGCGTCCTGGGCCGAGCACATCGGCAAGCCCCTCACCTCGGTGCCCGCCCCGGCCGGGTCCGCGTACCCGAACTGGGCCGAGCACTTCAAGGCCGCCATGGTCGAGGCGCTCGCCGAGCTGGGTGTGGAGTACGACCCGATCAGCCAGACCGAGCAGTATCTGGCGGGCACCTACCGCGAACAGATCCTGCACGCCATGAAGCACCGCGCCGACATCGACGCCATCCTGGACCGGTACCGCACCAAGAAGGACCCGGCGAAGCAGGGCGCTGCCGACGGCGCCGGTGGCAAGAACAAGAAGCAGCAGGGCCAGAAGCAGGGCCAGAAGCCGCTCGACGAGGCCGAGATCGAGGCCGCCGAGGGGTCCGGCGCCGCCGACGAGGACGACGGCAGCAGCGGCGCCACCGGCTACTACCCCTACAAGCCCTACTGCGGCGCGTGCGAGAAGGACCTCACCACGGTCACCTCGTACGACGACGACACGACCGAGCTGTCCTACACCTGCACCGCGTGCGGGCACTCCGAGACCGTCCTGCTCTGCGAGTTCAACCGCGGAAAGCTGGTCTGGAAGGTCGACTGGCCGATGCGCTGGGCGTACGAGGGCGTCGTCTTCGAGCCCAGCGGCGTCGACCACTCCTCGCCCGGCTCCTCGTTCGTCGTCGGCGGACAGATCGTCCGCGAGATCTTCGACGGCGTGCAGCCGATCGGGCCGATGTACGCGTTCGTCGGCATCAGCGGCATGGCCAAGATGTCGTCGTCCAAGGGCGGCGTGCCCACCCCGTCCGACGCGCTGAAGATCATGGAGGCACCGCTGCTGCGCTGGCTGTACGCGCGGCGCCGGCCCAACCAGTCCTTCAAGATCGCCTTCGACCAGGAGATCCAGCGGCTCTACGACGAGTGGGACAAGCTGGAGACCAAGGTCGCCGACGGCTCGGCGCTCCCTGCCGACGCGGCCGCGCACACCCGCGCGGCCCGCACGGCGGAGCGTGAACTCCCGCGCACCCCGCGCCCGTTGCCGTACCGCACGCTCGCATCCGTCGCGGACATCACGGCCGGGGCCGAGGACCAGACGCTGCGCATCCTCAGCGAACTGGACCCGGCGAACCCGATCGCCTCGCTCGACGACGTACGCCCCCGGCTCGACCGCGCCGAGAACTGGATCACCACCCAGGTCCCGGCCGAGCAGCGCACCCTGGTGCGCGCGGAGCCGGACACGGAGACCCTGGCCGCCCTCGGCGACCAGGACCGTGAGTCGCTGCGGCTGCTCATCGAGGGCCTCGACACGCACTGGTCGCTGGACGGTCTGACGACGCTCGTCTACGGCGTACCGAAGGTCCAGGCCGGCTTCGAGCCGGACGCCAAGCCCACCCCGGAGCTGAAGGTCGCGCAGCGCACCTTCTTCGCCCTGCTCTACCAGCTGCTGGTCGGCCGCGACACCGGGCCGAGGCTGCCCACGCTGCTGCTCGCCGTCGGCGCCGACCGGGTGCGCAAGCTGCTCGCTGCCTGACGGAACGGCGAAGGGCCGCTGCCCCGGGGACGTTTCCCGGGGCGGCGGCCCTGGTGCTTTCCGTGCCTTCCGCGCAGCCCGGTTACGCGATGTGCTCCGCGTCCAGCTCCTCCGCGTAACGGTGCTGGAAGCGGGCCAGGTACGGGCGGAGCGAACTGTCGCTCAGGGTCTCGCTGTTGCGGCCCGTGACGCCGTACAGGTCCTTGAGGTACCGGCCGAACTGACGCACCGTCGGGACCTCGTTGTTCTCGCTGATGAACTTCCGGTAGGCCCCGAAGTACGCGTCCTCGCGGGACACGTCCTCCGGCAGCCCCTGCACCTCCGGGCTGTCCGCCTCGGCGGAATCCGTGGTGCCGGTGGTCTCGGTGACCCCGTCGGCGGGGTGCGACTCGGCGCGCGGCCCGGGGATCACCCCACCGAGGGGGCGCGAACCGCCCGCGCCGGTGGGGACCATGACCTGTGCGGGGTCGGGGGAGCCGGCGGCGTCCGGCCGGTCGTACTGCTGGGGCTGCTGGGTCTGGTCGTACTGCTGGGGTTGCTGGGGATCGTCGTGCTGCGGGCCGTGGCCCTGCGCGTACGGGTCGTCGTACCCCTGCTCGTAACCCTGCCGGTACTCCTGCTCATAACCCGGCTCGTAACCCTGGTCGTAATCCTGCGGGTACTGCTGGTCGTACGCGGGCTCGTACGCCGGGTCGTAGGTGCCTGTGTACGCCTCCTGCGAGACCTGCGGCGCGGCGAACCACGGGCTCTCGTGCGTGGCCGGCGGCTCCTGCTCCCGCGCCTGGCCGGTGGGGCCCGGCGGGACCGCTGCCTCCGTCGCGGCCGGCGCGGGCGCCACGGCGGCGGAACCCGCAGCAGTGGTCCCCGCCTCCAGGGCGGGCACCGGGGACAGCAGCACCGGTTCGATGCCGGCCGCGGCCAGCCCGGAGGAGGCCGTCTCCGCGAGCGGAACCCCGTACCTCGCCAGCCGCAGCGGCATCAGCGACTCGATCGGCGCCTTGCGCCGCCACGCGCGCCCGAACCGGGCCTGGAGCCGGGCCTGGTAGATCAGCCGGTCCTGTTCGAGCTTGATGACCTCGTCGTACCTGCGCAGCTCCCACAGCTTCATCCGGCGCCACAGCAGAAAGGTGGGGACCGGTGCGAGCAGCCAGCGGGTGAGGCGCACGCCCTCCATGTGCTTGTCGGCCGTGATGTCGGCGATCCGGCCCACCGCGTGGCGTGCCGCCTCGACGCAGACCACGAACAGCACCGGGATCACCGCGTGCATCCCGGTCCCCAGCGGGTCGGGCCAGGCCGCGGCGCCGTTGAACGCGATCGTCGCGGCCGTCAGCAGCCACGCGGTCTGGCGCAGCAGCGGGAACGGGATACGGATCCAGGTCAGCAGCAGATCCAGTGCGAGCAGCACACAGATCCCCGCGTCGATACCGATGGGGAAGACCGTCGAGAAGGAGCCGAAGCCCTTCTCCTGGGCGAGTTCGCGCACGGCCGCGTAGGAACCCACGAAACCGATCCCGGCGATGATCACCGCGCCCGCGACGACGAGCGCGATGAGTATCCGGTGCGTGCGTGTCAGCTGCATCGCGGCCACCCGCGGCCCCCTCCTGAATTCGACATCCGGCGGGCACAGCCTGGCACATGTGTACGGACGGCGTTGCGCGGGTACGCCCGGAGCCCGGTCCCCGAGGGGGCCGGGCTCCGGAGGCGGATTCCCGAAAAGGCTTGCGGGGGCTACTTGTTGGCCGAGGCCACCGAGGCGACCGCAGCCTTGGCCGCCGTCTGCGCACCCTTCGACATGTCGTCCGCCGAGGGGGACTTGAGACCTTCGTAACCGGCGCCGTTGTGGTTGACGACGGTGACGACGTTCTCCGAACGCGTGATGACCACGGCGTAGATGAAGTCCGCGTCGGTCTTGCGCTGTTCGTAGGTGACGGTGGTCGCCTCGTTGCCGATGCCCGGTGTGGTCACCGTCTTGACGCTCTTCGCGCCGTCCGTCGCCTTCACGTCGGCCACTGTCTTGGCGTACTGGTCCTGCGCGCGCTTCTGCCCGCTGCCGAGGACGGAGTCCGAGCCGAAGCGCAGATACGAGACGGAGAGCCAGCGGTACTGGGAGCCCTTGGTGCCCTTGCTCTCCAGGCCGTTCCAGGAACAGCCGGCGCGGGCCGACAGGTCGGTCGACTTATCCGCGGTGCCCGACTTGTCCTTCGCCTTGGGGACCAGGTCCGAGACGGTCTTCGCCGGGATCGACTTACAGGCGTCGGGCAGCTTCGGGTACACCGCCTTCGCGACGGTCGGGGACGCCGACGCGCTGGGCGCGGGGGAGGAGCTGGAGTTCTTCTTGCCGCTGGAGCCGGAGTCCGATGAGCAGCCGGCGACGACGAGCATCACGGGGACGGCTGCACAGGCGAGAAGGCGGGTGAGTCGCGGGGCTGATCGGTGCATGGTTCCTTCGCTCAGGTGTCGTACGGGGCGTACCGGGCGTACGGGTCATATATGTCGTTTGTGTGTACGTCCGGGCCGCCACGGTACGCCGAGGGCCGGCCGGCGGACTATTCGCCGATCTGGTCGGCGAGTTTGCCGGCCATGGTCTGCGTCCTGTCCTGCAAGGTCTTGGTGTCGGGGGGAGTGCCCGCCTCGGCGGGCTCCTCGCTGTACTCCACGGTGACGAGGACGTTCGACGCGCGGAAGACCACCCTGACGGTGTGCTGCGGGGATGCCGCGCCTGCCTTGGCCGGGATGTCGGCGAGGAAGGCGGAGCTGCCGAGGCCGCTGAGGGTACGCGACTGGAGGCCGTCCGCCGACTGGTCGTCGTCGCTCTGCCCGCCGGCCGTGGCGTCCGGCGTGCTGTCCTCCTGCCCGCCCTTCTGCCCGCCGTTCTTCCCGGGCTTCCCGGTGGCCGGTGTGCCGCCGGTCGCGGCCCCGTCCGCGCCCGTGTCCGTACCGCCATCCGCGCCGGTGGACGCGGTCGCGGCGGGTGAGGAGCCGTCCGCCGGGAGGCCGGCGGCGGCGAGCTTCTGCTCGTAGAGGGTCTTGGCCTGGTCGTCGTCGCTGACGGTGGTGTCGTAACTCACGACGCGTTCCATCGAGATACGCAGCCGGTGGGCGTCGGTGGGCGCGTCGGCCTTCCACCGGCAGCCCACCTGGCGGTCGGTGTCGAAGGTGGCATCGGGGGTGCCCGCGTACGCCTGCTCCTGCTGGTCCTTCGGCAGGTCGGCGAACTCCGGGAACATGTCCTTCAGCACGCCGTGGTCGGCGGCGCGGCAGGGTTCGGGCAGGGTGGAGTACTTGCCGGGCGCCGCGGCGGGAGTGGTCTCACCGGGCTTCGCGTCGGCGGCGGAACCATCGGTCCCGGAACCGGTCGTGCAGCCGGTGACGAGCGCTGCGAGCAGCACCAAGCCGGGAACGTAAGCCCTTCGCTGCACTGTCCGAGGCTCCCTTCGGAACGGAAAACGGATACCGCCTGATGACGGTGACCGGACACAATGTCTATCGCACGCACTGGTGTACACGCCGGTCCGCTGTCGTTTTCGCGGATCTTGATGCGTATTTTTCTCTTTCATGTTGTTCGGGGGAATCGAGGAGCTATGTCGTATGTAGAGGTTCCGGGCGCGAAAGTCCCCATCCGGATGTGGGCCGACCCGGCGTCGGTCGAGGACGGCGCGATGCAGCAGCTGCGGAACGTCGCCACACTGCCCTGGATCAAGGGCCTCGCCGTCATGCCGGACGTGCACTACGGCAAGGGCGCGACGGTCGGCTCGGTGATCGCGATGCACGGGGCGGTCTGCCCGGCGGCGGTCGGTGTGGACATCGGCTGCGGAATGTCGGCGGTGAAGACGTCACTGACGGCGAACGATCTTCCGGGGGATCTGTCGCGGCTGCGCTCCAAGATCGAACAGGCCATTCCGGTGGGCCGGGGGATGCACGACGACCCGGTGGAACCGGGCCGGCTGCACGGCTTCCCGGCGGCGGGCTGGGACGACTTCTGGGAGCGGTTCGACGGGGTCGCCGAAGCGGTCAAATTCCGTCAGGATCGGGCCACGAAGCAGATGGGTTCGCTCGGAAGCGGAAACCACTTCATTGAGTTCTGTCTCGATGAGTCCGATTCGGTCTGGCTGATGCTGCACTCGGGCTCCCGGAACATCGGCAAGGAGCTGGCCGACCACCACATCGGCGTCGCACAGAAACTCCCGCACAACCAGGGGCTGGTGGACCGGGACCTGGCCGTGTTCATCGCCGACACCCCGCAGATGGGGGCGTACCGGAACGACCTGTTCTGGGCGCAGGAGTACGCGAAGTACAACCGGGCCATCATGATGAGCCTCTTCCAGGACGTGGTCCGGAAGGAGTTCAAGAAGGCCCGGGTGACCTTCGAGCCGGTCATCAGCTGCCACCACAATTACGTGTCCGAGGAGCGGTACGAGGGCATGGACCTGCTGGTCACCAGGAAGGGCGCCATCCGCGCCGGATCCGGTGACTACGGGATCATCCCCGGCTCGATGGGCACGGGTTCGTACATCGTGCGGGGCCTCGGCAATGAGAAGGCCTTCAACTCCGCCTCGCACGGCGCCGGTCGGAAGATGAGCCGGAACGCCGCCAAGCGCCGCTTCACCACGCGGGACCTGGAGGAGCAGACACAGGGGGTGGAGTGCCGGAAGGACTCCGGTGTCGTGGACGAGATCCCTGGCGCGTACAAGCCGATCGAGCAGGTCATCGACCGTCAGCGCGACCTGGTCGAGGTCGTGGCCAAGCTCAAGCAGGTCGTGTGTGTGAAGGGCTGACCCGCAGCCGGGACGGGCTGTTTCACAGTTCCCGGTGCACCTTGGTGTTGGACGCCTGGGCGCGCGGGCGGACCACCAGGAGGTCGATGTTGACGTGGCTGGGGCGGGTCACCGACCAGGTGATGGCCTCCGCCACGTCATCCGCCACCAGCGGCTCTGCCACGCCCGCGTAGACCTTGGCGGCCTTCTCCTCGTCGCCGCCGAAGCGGGTCGTGGCGAACTCCTCGGTCCTGACCATGCCGGGGGCGATCTCGATCACCCGTACCGGCCGGCCCACGATCTCCAGGCGGAGGGTCTCGGCGAGCACGCGGGCGCCGTTCTTGGCGGCCACGTAACCGCCGCCGCCCTCGTACGCCCCGTGGCCCGCCGTGGACGAGACGATCACGACCGTGCCGTCGCCGCTCGCGACCAGGGCGGGTAGCAGGGTCTGGGTGAGGTTGAGTGTGCCGATGACGTTGGTCTCGTACATCTGGCGCCAGTCCGCCGGGTCGCCGGTGGCCACCGGGTCGGCGCCGAGTGCGCCGCCCGCGTTGTTGACCAGGACACCGATGGTGGGGAACGCGGTGGCGAACTCCTCGACGGCCGGGCGGTCGGTGACGTCCAGGGCGTACGCCGTGGCCCGGTGGCCCGCTGCGTTGATCTCCGCCGCCACGGCCTCGATGCGGTCCTTGCGGCGCGCGGTGAGCACGACCCGGTAGCCGGCTGCGGCGAGCTGCCGTGCGGTGGCTGCGCCGATGCCGCTGCTCGCTCCGGTGACGACAGCGATGCGGTTGGTGGCTGCGGGCGCGGCGGTCATGGGGAGGCTCCTCGGGACGGCGGCCGGGTGCGGCCAGGGCGGTCGGTGCGGGACGGGCTGCCAGGATATGCCCGGTCTCAGCGGCCGCGTGGTGCGTACATGATCACGGCCATCCCGGCCAGGCAGACCAGTGCGCCCGTCACGTCCCAGCGGTCCGGGCGGTAGCCGTCGGCGACCATGCCCCAGAGGATCGACCCGGCGACGAAGATCCCCCCGTACGCGGCGAGGATCCTGCCGAACTGGCCGTCGGGCTGGAGGGTCGCGACGAAGCCGTAGATGCCGAGCGCGATGACGCCGCCGCCGATCCAGATCCAGCCCCTGCTCTCCCGTACGCCCTGCCAGATCAGCCAGGCGCCGCCGATCTCGAAGAGTGCGGCGAGGACGAAGAGGGCAACCGAGCGGAGGATCAGCATGGGCACAGCGTGGCAGGTCTACGATTTCTGCATGACGCAGAAGACCGGGCCGCGCAGCGCGCTCATGGCCGAGCTGGGGGCCACCTCGCGCCGGTACATGGCTGCGTACGCGCTGTTCAACCAGGCTCTCGCCGACCATCTGCGGCTGCACCCCACCGATGTGCAGTGCCTCAATCTGCTGAGTCTCGAACCGGGGCCGGTCACGACGGGGCGGATCGCGGAGCTGACCGGGCTCACCACCGGGTCGGCGACCCGGCTCGTCGACCGCCTTGAGCGCGCGGGCTATGTGCGGCGGCAGCGCGATGCCGACGACCGGCGGAAGGTGCTCGTGGTGACGGTGCCCGCGCGTATGGCGGAGTTCGGGGCGGTCTGGGCGCAGCTGAACGGCGCCTGGTTCGCGATGTTCGACGCCTATGACGACCGGGAGATCGCCCTGCTCACCGACCACATGCGGCGGACCGTGGCGATGAGCGCGCAACAGATCAGCCGTCTGCGGAGCGGGGAGCTGGGCTGAACTCGCGCAGCGCATCGGCCACGATCGCCTCCAGGCGGTGGTGGTGCGCCCCGCGCCAGTACACCCGCCCGCACGCGACGCACTGGGCGAAGACGTCGTGGGAGCGCTCGGTGCCGCCCTCGATCCGTCCGCGCACGCTCTCCTTGGAGGCGGGGACCAGCTCGCCGTTGCAGGCGCTGCACCGGGTCCAGGGTGCGAGGTCGGGGGCGAACCTGCCCAGTACGTCGCGGAGTTGCTCGTCGGGCTGGTCGCTGTAGACGTACGCCCCGGCCCAGAGCTCGCGCCGGCGCAGCAGGCCACGGTCCCGGGACAGCAGGACGCGCCGGTGCTGCGCCGAGTATGTGGCGAGGGCGGGGTCGCCGATGTCCTCACTGAAGTACGCGGTGTCCACGCCGAGCAGCCGCAACCGCCGTGCCAGCGTGCCGAGATGGACGTCGAGCAGGAAGCGGAGCGGGGCGCCCGGCACCTGCTGGGGGCGCTCCACCGCGTACACCTCGACGGTCTCCCCCGCGCGTGGGATGTGCGAGGACGGTACGGTCCGGCCGTCCACGGCCAGCCGGCCGGCCTCGGTGAGCGGGATGCCGGCCGACTCGACGACGTGGCCGAGCGTGGACGAGCCGTCGGTGACCAGGTCCGTACGTCCCTGGCGGCGTTCCGACGGGAGGAAGAGGCGCAGTTCAGGGGCGACTTCGAGGTGGATCTCCGGTCCGTTCACGCTGTCAGGATGTCATCGGGCCGGGGGGCCGGGCCAGAGATTTCCGCTGTGTCGGGGGAGAGCCGGCGGGGTCAGGCGGTTGCGGGTCCGGTGGCTGTGGGTCCGGCGGCTGTGCTGGGTGCTGCGGTGAACGCTGCCGCGTTCTCGGCGGCCCAGGTGGCGAAGGTGCGTGCCGGGTGGCCGGTGAGTATCTCCACCTGGTCGGTGACGGTGGTGGGGACGCCGTCGGACGTGGCCCAGTAGTGCAGCAGGCTGTCCGCGGCTGCGGCGGGCAGATAGGGGCTGACCGACTCCTTCCACGCATCGGGGGCGACGCGCCGGAACGGGATGGCGCGGCCGGTCGCGGCTTCGAGGGCCGCGAGCTGCTCGGTGAAGGTGAGCGACTGCGGACCCGTCAGGTGGTACGCCTGGCCGCGCAGCGCGGGTTCGGTGAGTGCGGCGTACGCGGACTCGGCGATGTCCCGTTCGTGGATCGGGTCGGAGTAACTGCCGGGGCAGGGAAGGTCGATGGTGCCCGCGGACCGCAGGGCCCACTTCCACTGGAGGGCGTTGCCCGCGAACGCGCCGGGCCGCAGGAAGGTCGTCTCGATGGGCGAGGCGGCCAGCGCCTGTTCGACGGCGAGATGGGTGGCGGCGATCGCGCTTTCGGATGCCTCCGGGCCCAGCACGGAGCTGGAGGAGAGCAGCACGATGTGCTGGACGCCCGCGGTCTCGGCCTGCTGGACGAACGCGCCGATCTGCGAGGGCTCCGCGTACAGGAAGACCGCGTCGGCCCCGTCGAGCGCGGCCGGGAAGGTGGCGGGGTCGTGGAGGTCGCACCGCACGGCTGCCACGCCGTCGGGGAGGGAGAGGCGCCCGGGGGCGGCCGACGCGGCCCGCACGTCCACTCCCTTGCCGTGCAGCAGCGGGATGAGGGCGGAGCCGACTTTGCCACGGCTTCCGGTGACGAGGACGGTCATGTGAGGGTCCTTTCGGTGGGTCCGGGGGCGGGCCGCCCGGGTGTCCGGCGCGTATGCCGGGTGTGCGTGTCCGGTACGTGTGGTCCGTAATGCTAAGCGTGCCACAGAATCTGTGTCACGCAGTTAAATGTGCCGGAAATATGCCGGGGCTGCCGAATGGCTGCCGCCCGGCGCCCACCATTCGGCAGCCCCTGTGAACTCCCCGTGCGAGTGGGATCGGCGGCCAGCCGGGGTCGATCCGCTGACGGGGGCGTGCCTTCGGGCGCCTCCGTGCGTTACCCCGACCATGAACGTACGTCGAATTCTCACCACCGCCGCCGCCGGATCCGCCCTCCTCGCCGCCTTCGCTCCCGCCGCCCAGGCCAGCAGCCTCGGGGGCACGCTCAGCGATACTGCCCAGACCACGGCCGCTGTCGGCGAGCAGGCCAAGCCCATCGCCAAGAGTGTCGTCGGGAACAACGTCGGCAAGAAGGTGCACGCCGTGAAGGGAGCGGCGAAGGCCGGGGGCGACGCCCTGAAGGCGGGCAACGAACTCCTCAGCAGCTGATCGGGCACTACCCCGGACGATCCCCCTGGTGCTGCCCGTGAGGTGGTACCGCCCTTGAGGTCCGGGGCCGCCGATGGCCGGTTCCCGGGAGCGCCTGCTCCCGGGGGCTCCGCCCCGGCCGCCACCCCGGTCACCGCGTCACCGGTCACCTCAGAACGTGAGCTCCACGCGCCAGTCGTTGCAGCGCATTGACCGCCCCGGTGGGTACTCGAAGTCGCAATCGCCCAGCAGCGAGAAGCCCGACTTCCTGCACACCGCGTTCGACGGAGGGTTGTCGACGGACGGGAACGCATGGAGGAAGCGGTGCTTCCGCTCCTGCCCGGCCCGCTCCAGCACCGCCCGGACTGCCGCGGTGGCTATGCCCCGCCCCTGGTGTCCTTTCAGTACGCCCCACCCGGACTCGTAGATCAGCTCCCCCTCCCGGCTGCTCTCCCAGTACCCGACGGTGCCCACGGCTTCGCCCGTACCCGTGGCCACCACCCGGAACATCGTGCCCGTGCCGTCCGTCCCCGCGCTCATGCCGACGTACCGCTCGTGCCGCACGAGCACTTGGTCCTCCGTCTCCGGACCGCCCAGGTGGTCCAGCAGCTCCGGCGCGTTCATCCGCCGCAGCAGCGTCAGGTCGTCCTCCGACCACGGCTCGATCCGCACTCCGTCTCGCATGTCTCCGACTGTAGGTCGCGGCACTGACAACCGGCCTGAGTCCCATGAGCGGCGGTCGCCTCCCCGCAGCGGTGGCCGGTCGTCGGCTACGGCCGGGGCGAGGCGCCGTACGCAGCCGGGGGGACGCCGATCGTCGCGGTGAAGTCGCGTGTGAGGTGCGCCTGGTCGCTGTAGCCCAGTTCGCCGGCGAGCGCCGCCCAGTCGACCGCCGCGTCCGTCTCCGCGCGCTCCAGGGCCTCGTGGATGCGGTAGCGCAGGATCACCCACTTGGGGCTCACGCCGACGTACGAGGCGAAGAGCCGTTGCAGGGACCGCGCCGATACGCCTTCCCCGGCGGCCAGTTGCTCGACCCGGCGCATCGTACGGTCCGTACGCACCCGGTCCACCAGGGCCATCGCCCGGGTCGCCTGCGGGTCCGGCACGGGAGCCAGCGACAGCAGGAAGCGGTCCAGCGCGGCCACCCGGGCGTCCTCGGCGGGCGGTGTGAGGATGTCCGCAGGCCGGCCGCCGGAATCAGGGAGTACCTCGGTCAGCGGGACGCGGCGTCCGGTCCACTCCGCCACCGCACGGCCCGGTACGAAGGGACGGAACCCGCCGGGCCGGAACTGGATGCCGCACACCGCACCCACCCCGGCCAGCTCCTGGGTGAACAGACCGAGCCCGACACCCGCGACCTCGCCGAACGCGAGCGAGTCGCCGAAGTGCTGGAAGACGATGTTCACCGAGGGGTGCGGCACGACATGGGAGACATACGGGTCGGCCAGATCCCAGTCGATCAGCCAGTAATGCTCCAGATACGGCCGGAGCGCGGGCGCCGGTGCGCGGCGGCGGAACCGGACACGGGTGAAGAGCTCGGGGGCGTCGACGATGCCCCTGGTATCGCGCCGGGGGCCTTGCGCCGGTCCGGGCGGTGGGCCTGACATGCGAGTGATCGTATGTCGCGTTTCTTCAAGACGCCTCCACTCGGCCACACCTAACGTCGGAGCCATGAACGCGAACGAGAATGTGAACGCGAAGGTGGACGGAACCCGTGCCTCCGGGGTTCCGAAGGCTCCGGAGGCGCCGACGATCAGCGATCTGCTCGCAGCTGCCGCCGCGCAGGCGCTCCCCGTGGTCCGGGGCATCGGGGACGCCCAGCTCGCGGACCGTACGCCGTGCGCCGAATACGACGTACGCGCGCTGGTCAACCACCTCATCCACGTCCTGGTCAACTTCCAGGCGCTGGCCGCCCGCAAGGACGTGGACTTCAGTTCCGAGCCGGAGTACGTGGTGGGCGACTGGCGGCGCAGGTTCGGCGAGGAGACCGCGGCTCTGGTCACGGCATGGGCCGCGCCCGGTGCGGAGGAGGGCACGGCGGGCGCCATGAATCTGCCGGCCAGGACGGTCGGCCACATGGTGCTCGGTGACCTGACCGTGCACGCCTGGGACCTGGCCCGCGCCACCGGTCAGGACTTCGTGCCCGAGCCGGCCGTGGTCGGTGAGCTCTCGCCCGCGCTCGCGGACATGGCTCCGATGGCCCGCGCCGGGGGCGTCTTCGGTGAGCCGGTGCCGGTCGCGGCCGGGGCCTCCGCGTTCGACCAGGTGCTCGCTCTCACCGGCCGCGATCCGCACTGGAGCCGTTAGCCGTCAGCCGTCAGCCGTCAGCCGTCAGCCGTCAGCCGGGCACGGTGGCGCCGGCGGGCCGTGTTGACCAGGGCGGTGAGCGCGGAGGCCACGAACAGCCCCGCGGTGATCAGCAGCCACCGGTCGAGGTAGACGCTGTCCGAGAGCCCGGTGTCCTGGTGGTACGGGGCGGACCTGCGCAGGATCAGCGGGAACCAGACCAGCAGCAGGAGCAGCGACAGGACCACCGGGGTGCGCAGGTGGTTGAGCCCACGGCGCCCCGCCGAACGGCCCGTACGGCCCCTGTGGCCCTCGCTGTCCGTACATCCCTGGCGGCCCTTGCTGTCCGTATGGCCCGGGCGGCCCTTGTGCGGCGGGAGCGCGGCCTGGGCGGTGAGGTCCGCGGCGCTGTAGAGGGGCACCAGGACCAGGTCGTGCAGGAGCGCGGCACCGATGAACCAGACGGCGACGGCGACGGTACGGCCCATGAGGAGCTGCACCGCCGCGTACCCGGCGACGGTGAAGCAGCAGGCCATGACGAGCAGATGGACGGGGTGGGCGCCGTAGCGGCGCGAGAAGAGGCTCATGGTCACGTCCGGAAGGTGAGGCGGCGGACCCATTTGGTGTTGTTCACGCCGGGGTTGGCGGGAACGATGATGCGGGCGGGGTAGCCGTGGTCGGTGGAGAGCGGGGCTCCGTTGACGTGCAGGGCGAGCAGCGAGAGCGGGTTGCTGATCTGGTTGCCCGCCAGGAGCACCTTGCGGAAGGCGCCCTGGCGCTGCACGGATTCGACGAGGACGCTGGTGGCGTGCGGGGCCCCGGCGAGTGCGGCGAGGTCGGAGAGGCGTAGCCCCGACCAGCTCTGGTCGTCGGTGGACCAGCCCTCCACGCAGGCGATCGGCAGCTGGGCCGTGTGCTGGTCCATGGCGAGCAACTGCGCTCGGGTGAAGGTGAGTTGCCGGGCCCCGCGGATCTCCAGGCGCCAGCCGGGGCCGATGTCGGACGCCCTGATGCCGACGGCGCCGGCGCTCTTGTTGATCTGGAAGCCGTTCGGGCCCGGCCGGGGGTCGCGGTTGTGCGGGGCGAGCAGTGCGGTGCGCCGCAGGGAGCCTCCGATGCTCTGCCCTGCGGTCACCACGAGCAGGGCCAGCGATCCGGCGCCGACCAGTCCGAGCGCGCCCCGCCTGCTCATGGTCGGCCGGGCGGGCGCGGGGGCGACCAGACCGTACGGATCGGGCCGCTCCGGTTCGGTGTGCGCCGCGTCGGTGGCCAGGACCGAGCGCAGAGTACGGGAGCGCACCGCCCGCCACATCCGCCCCAGCCGTAGCACCGCATGGGCGGCGAAAGCGGCCATGAACACCCAGGCGCCGTAGAAGTGCAGGGTGTAGAAGGACCCGGGAAAGATGTAGTCGAGCTGGATGTTGAGTACACCGGTGACGAGTTCGAAGAGGACTCCGCCGACCAGCAGAATCAGCGAGAGGCGCTCCAGCGCGTGGGCGGGGCTGAGCGCGGGCGGCCAGGTGAAGAGCTTCGGGACGACCGACCAGAGTTTGGCGAGTACCACCGGGATGAGGACGATCCCGAGGGTGACGTGGACGCCCTGGGTGAGGCGGTAGAGCCAGTAGGGGTGGGTGGGCCAGGTGAACAGGTAGAAGCCCAGCAGCCCCTTGCCGGGCGTCTTGTCGTTGAGCGCCCCCAGATCCGGGTTGTAGGCGGCGTACGACAGCAGTCCGGTGACGAACACGACCGTGATGCCGAACAGCAGGACCAGGCCGAGGACCGCCGTCAGCCACGGGCCGCGGAGCGGACTGCGCCAGAACGCGGGGCGGAAGGGTCCGGGCGGCGCCGTGCCGGCCAGCACCCGCACCCGGCCGAGCAGCCCGCCGGTGCGCCGGGCATCAGGTCCCGGCTCCTTCCGCGGCTTCTGCTGCCAGGGGCTGGCCCCGGTCGCCGGTACGGCCGGCCGCGGGGCGCGGTCGCGGTCGGCTCCGCCGTCACTGCTCCCGGCCACGGCGCCCACCTGCCCGTACGGCCGCCGGAGCCGCTGCCGCCGGATCGGTCACCCCTGAACCTGTCACCGCTGAACCTGTCACTGCCGGATCGCTTGCCGGATCCGTCGTCCGAAGATGCCTGGCCATCCGCCGATCCTCGGGCCGGATTCCGCGGGGGCCGGGTGTACGCGGTCGACCGGGGGCCGTACATCAGCCGCACGGCGCAGTCCTGGGGGTCCGCTGCCGGTGCCCGGCATGTGAAGACGTCCCGCCGGACTGCCCGGCCGGCTGCCTGGACTGCCTGCCCGACTGGCCGGACTGCACGGCCGACTGCCCGGCCGGTGTCGTGGTCAGTGACCGCCGGTGAGTTCGCCGGTGAGTCTCCCGTGGATCTCGGCGCTGGGACGGTTGAGGCCGACGATCTCGACGGCCTTGCCGCGCTGCTCGTATTTCGTGGTGACGGCGTCGAGTGCGGCGACCGACGACGCGTCCCAGATATGGGCGGCCGTCAGGTCGATGACGATCCTGTCCGGGTCGGCGGCGTAGTCGAACCGGGTTGCCAGCTCGTTCGACGAGGCGAAGAAGAGCGCGCCGGTCACCGTGTACGTGATCCGGCCGGCATCCGGGTCCATGACGGAGGTGACCCCGGCGAGTCGGGCGACGCGGCGGGCGAAGATCACCATGGCGATGACGCTTCCGACGACCACCCCGATGGACAGGTTGCTCGTCGCCACGGTGATGATCACGGTGATCACCATGACGACGGTCTCGCCGGCCGGCATCCGCCTGAGCGTGGCCGGTCTGATGGAGTGCCAGTCGAAGGTGCCGACCGAGACGAGGACCATGACGGCGACCAGCGCCGCCATGGGGATCCTGGAGACGACCGGGCCCAGCACGATGCACAGAATGAGCAGGAAGAACCCGGCCAGGAAGGTGGACAGCCGGGTCCGGGCCCCGTTCTTGACGTTGATCATCGTCTGGCCGATCATCGCGCAGCCGCCCATACCGCCGAAGAAGCCGGTGACGATGTTCGCGATGCCCTGTCCGATGGATTCCCGGGTCTTGTCGGAGCGCGTGTCGGTGATCTCGTCCACCAGCTTCGCCGTCATCAGGGACTCCATCAGCCCGACCAGGGCCATCGCCAGCGCGTACGGAGCGATGACGGTCAGGGTGTGGAGGTCGAACGGTACGTCCGGCAGGCCCGGCACCGGCAGCGACGAGGGGAGCCTGCCCTTGTCGCCGACGGTGGGGACCGCGATGCCGGCGGCAACGGTGATGACGGTGAGGATCGCGATGGAGACCAGCGGCGCCGGGACCACCTTCGTCAGCCTCGGGAAGAACACCATCAGGAGCAGGCCCGCGCAGGTCAGCGGATAGACCGGCCAGGGCACACCGGTCAGGTTCGGTATCTGGGCGGTGAACAGCAGGATGCCCAGGGCGTTGACGAAGCCGACCATCACCGAACGCGGCACGAACCGCATCAGCTTCGCCACGCCCACGGCGCCGAGGACGATCTGGAACGCACCGGCCAGAATCACCGTCGCCAGGAGGTACGCGAGTCCGTGCTCCCGGGCTACCGGGGCGACGACAAGAGCCACCGAGCCGGTCGATGCGGAGATCATCGCGGGGCGGCCGCCGACGAAGGCGATCACCATGGCCATCGTGCACGCGGCGAAGAGGCCCACCTTGGGGTCGACACCGGCGATGACGGAGAAGGAGATCGCCTCGGGGATCAGCGCAAGACCGACCACCAGGCCGGCCAGCACCTCCGTACGGAAGACCCGAGGGTTCAGCCAGGGAGGGCGGGCGCCGGAGACCGGGCGCGGTCCCCGGACGGAGTCGGGCAGAACTGATGAGCGCAAGGGGGAGGGAACCTGTCGTGCTCGGGCACCACCCGGATCGAGGCGTGCGGCAGGCGGGCAGGTCAGGGATCCGGGAGATGCGGGAGATACGAGATGCCGGGCGGCACCCCGGCGCCTTGAGGACACACGGACACACGGGTCTCGCGCGGGCAGGGCAACTCTACGGTCAGGCCGTCGGCCCGCTCCCAGGGAGGGTTCCGCCTCTACACGGAGGCGGATGTGGCGCGGCTGGCGGGGAAGTAGGGGAGTAGGGCCCGGTGGCCCCGTCCGTACTGCCCCTCCCCATTCATTTGCCCAGTGCAAAGAGTCACATGCGTAGCTTCTCGCAGTATATTTTTGCATAATGCAAACATGTTGAGCAGAGGCGTCGCACAGGCAGCAAGGGTGCGCGAGGAGCACGGGAAGCTCGCCGTGCTCGCCGCGCTGACCGGCATCGGCGCGGGGCTCGGGTCCATAGTCTTCCGCTGGCTGATCAAGACGTTCACCCAGCTCTTCTCCGGACACGCGGACTACGCGGGCGCCGGGCACGCCGCGAACCCGCACGTGTCCTGGCTCGGGCCGTTCTTCGTGCTGCTCGCGCCGGTCGTCGGCGGGCTGCTGTACGGGCCGCTGGTGGACCGGTTCGCCAAAGAGGCCCGCGGCCACGGGGTGCCCGAGGTGATGCTCGCGGTCGCCCGGCGCGGCGGCCGTATCAACGCGAATGTGGCGGTCGTCAAGTCGCTCGCCTCGGCGCTGACCATCGGGTCCGGCGGATCGGTGGGGCGTGAGGGCCCGATCGTGCAGATCGGCTCGGCGCTCGGCTCCACGCTGGGCCGGCTGGCCAAGGTCACCGAGGGCCGGATGCGGCTGCTGGTGGCCTGCGGTGCGGCCGGCGGTATCGCTGCGACCTTCAATGCCCCGCTGGCCGGGGTGTTCTTCGCGATGGAGCTCATTCTGCGGGACTTCGCCATCGAATCGTTCGGCGCTGTCGTCCTCTCCAGCGTGGCCGCGAGCGTCATCGGCCGGGCCGCGTTCGGGAACGCCGCGTTTCTGAACCTGCCGTCGTTCCATGTCGAACACGTCGCCCAGTACGGCCTGTTCGCTCTGCTCGGCATCGCGGCCGGATGCGCGGGCATCGGCTTCACCCGCGCCCTCTACTGGATCGAGGACGCCTGCGACTGGGCGTGGCGCGGCCCGGAGTGGCTGCGGCCCGCGGCCGGCGGACTCCTGCTGGGCGTCGTCCTGCTGGCGCTTCCGGAGATGTACGGGGTCGGCTACCCGGTTCTGGAGAACGCCGCCGAGGGCCGGTACGCCGCCGGGTTCCTGCTGCTGCTCCTGGTCGGCAAGATCATCGCCACCAGTCTGACCATCGGGATCGGCGGCTCCGGCGGGGTGTTCGCGCCGAGTCTGTTCATCGGCGCGATGCTCGGCTCCGCGTACGGGATCGGCATGCAGCAGCTGCTGCCCGGCACGGCGGGGGCGGTCGGGGCGTACGCGCTGGTCGGGATGGGCGCGGTGTTCGCCGGATCGGCGCGGGCGCCGATCACCGCGGTGGTGATTCTCTTCGAGCTGACGGGTGAGTACTCGATCATCCTGCCGCTGATGCTGGCTGTGGTCACCGCCACCCTGGTCAGCAAACTGCTCAGCCAGGACACCGTCTACACCCTGAAACTCCGGCGCCGGGGCATCGACCTCGACGCCGCGGCCCCCGGCGCCCCGCTGGGCAGCCGGCGGGTCGACGAGGTCATGGAAGAACTCCCGTATCCGCTGCCCGCCGGGACCACGTTGTCGGCAGCCGCGCTGCTGCTCTCCCACTCCGAGCACGGCAGCCTCCCGGTGCTCGACGCCGACGACCGGTATGTCGGGACGGTCACCGCCCGCGCTGTGGCGGAGGCCCTGGCCGAGACCCCGGACGGCCGGGCCGGAGCACCGGCGACGGCCGGGGACCTCGCCGAACTGCCGCCGCGGCTCCGCTCCGACATGCCGCTGTCGGCCGCGCTGCACGCACTGGTCTCGGCACCGGGCACCGGACTGCCCGTACTCGACGCGGACCGGGGCGCCCCGGTCGGCTGGATCACCCACCAGAGCGTACTGCGGGCGCTGCACCCGGTGGCCGGGGCAGCCACGTCCTGAATCCGGCCGGGGCGGGGGCACCGGCAGCCGGAACCCGCACCGGGGCGCGGTACAAAGAACCATGAGCGAGCAACCGCACCCCACTGACTCCGGCACCGACGCAGACCCGGGCACCGGCCCCGGCGCTGCCCCGAGGACCGGCGCCGACGACGTCGACGCGGTGACCCACGCGGTGCTGACGGCGTCCCGTCTGCTGGTGGCCGTGTCGGCCAGGTCGCTGGCCGAGGTGGAGGACCGGGTCACGCTGCCTCAGTTCCGGCTGCTCGTCGTGCTGTCGACGTACGACACGGCGAAACTCGTGGTGCTCGCCGAGCTGCTCGATGTGAACCCGTCGACAGCGATGCGCATGCTCGACCGCCTCATCTCGGCCGGCCTCGCCGACCGGCAGGCCGACCCGGACGACCGACGGGCCACACTGCTGCGCCTCACCGCCGAGGGGCGCCGACTGGTCGAGGAGGTCACCGCCCGCCGCCGCCGGGAGATCGCGACGGTGGTGGAGAAGCTCGCGCCGGAAGAGAGGTCGGCCCTGGTGAAGGCCCTGACGGCCTTCAGCGACGCGGGCGGTGAGCCCGCGGTCCAGGGCAAGGACGCCGTGCTCTATCCGCTCGGCTGGTCCGATCCCCCCGTGCGCCGCTCCACCTGACACGTCCGTCCGGCAGGTCCGTCCGGCACGGCACACCGGCGACCGGGTACGGGACCGGCCCCGCTCACGGCCACACCAGGCAGTAGGCCTGATGCCCCGCGTCGTGCAGCCGGTGGGAGAAGTCCTGCCATTCGTGCAGCAGTTGGTACGCGTTGAACGCGTCCCGGGGGCCGCCGCGGTCCGGGACCGTCGACCAGATGAAGGCCGCGGCTCCTACCGATTCCTCGCCGACCCCGCGCAGCGGGTCCACGACCGTCATCGGGAGCTTCACGACCGCGTAGTCGGGGTGCAGCACGACCAGTTCCAGTGGGGGCACCTTGCCCAGCGGTATGCCCTGGATGCCGGTGAGGACCATGGCGGCCATCGTCTCCGGCTTTATCTTCGTGAACATGCCGCCCATGCCGAGCTCGTCGCCGCCCAACTGCTCGGGGCGCATGGTGACCGGCACCCGGGCCGCCGTCGCCCCGTCGGGCGCGCCGAAGTACTTGTAGGTCACGCCCACAAGCCCACCACTCCTGCTTCCCGTACTCCGTGCCTTCGCCCGCGCCTCTGCCTCTCGTCGGTGCTTTCCCCTTCGGGCAGGCTCGGGACCGAGGTCATCGGTCCCCTCACCCAGTCCGCCACCGCGATGCATATCTCCACCCGACCACTCGCGGCCCCCGCCGCGCAACCCGATCATCGTGTCAGAGACCTCCCCCACGGATGTGCGGTGAAACACCTGTCCGCAATACCGTCTGCGCCTCTGACACCATGGCTTGTGTGAGCTATCCGTACGAATACGAAGCCCCAGTTTCGCAGACGCTCTTCGACCGTGCGTCCCTTGTGACCCCCGGCGGGGTGAACTCCCCGGTACGCGCCTTCCGTGCCGTGGGCGGTACGCCCCGGTTCATGGTGTCCGGTACCGGTCCCTACCTGACCGATGCCGACGGCCGTGAGTACGTCGACCTCGTGTGCTCGTGGGGTCCGATGATCCTCGGGCACTCGCACCCCGAGGTCGTCGCCGCCGTGCAGGCCGCCGTCGCGCGCGGCACCTCCTTCGGTACGCCGGGGGAGGGCGAGGTCGCACTCGCCGAGGAGATCGTCGCCCGAATCGAGCCCGTCGAGCAGGTGCGCCTGGTGTCATCGGGCACCGAGGCGACCATGTCGGCCATCCGGCTCGCCCGCGGGTTCACCGGCCGGGCCAAGGTGGTGAAGTTCGCCGGCTGCTACCACGGACATGTGGACGCGCTGCTGGCCGCCGCCGGATCGGGTGTCGCGACCCTCGGGCTCCCCGACACCCCGGGGGTGACCGGCGCGCAGACCGGCGACACCATCGTCCTGCCGTACAACGACCTCGAAGCCGTACGCCAGGCCTTCGCCGCCCACCCCGGTGAGATCGCCTGCGTGATCACTGAGGCGTCCGCGGGGAACATGGGTGTGGTGCCGCCCGTCGACGGGTTCAACGCCGGGCTCAAGGAGCTCTGCTCCGCCGACGGCGCGCTGTACATCTCCGACGAGGTGATGACCGGTTTCCGTACCTCGAAGGCCGGCTGGTACGGCGTCGACGGGGTCCGCCCCGACCTGATGACCTTCGGCAAGGTCATGGGCGGTGGCTTCCCGGCCGCCGCGTTCGGCGGACGTGCGGACGTCATGGGGTATCTGGCGCCCGTCGGCCCCGTCTACCAGGCGGGCACGCTCTCCGGGAACCCGGTCGCCACCGCCGCCGGGCTCGCCCAGCTGCGACTGCTCGACGACGCCGCGTACGAGAAGGTCGACGCGGTCTCCCTGGAGATCCAGGGCCTGGTCACCGCGGCGCTCAGCAAGGAAGGCGTCGCGCACACGATCCAGACGGCGAGCAACATGTTCTCCGTCTTCTTCAGCGACAGCCCCGTCCGCGACTACGAGGACGCCAAGGCGCAGGAAGCCTTCCGCTTCACCCCCTTCTTCCACTCGATGCTGGAGCAGGGTGTCTATCTCCCGCCGTCGGCCTTCGAGTCCTGGTTCGTTTCGACCACGCACGACGAGCGGGCGGTCGAGCGCATCGCCGCCGCACTGCCCGCCGCCGCCCGAGCCGCCGCAGAGGTGTCCGCATGAGCGACAGCAGCAGCGACAGAAGCAACGAGATCACCGTCGTGCATCTGATGCGCCACGGTGAGGTGCACAACCCCGACGGCGTGCTGTACGGGCGCCGCCCCGGCTACCACCTCTCCGAGCTGGGCCGGGAGATGGCCGACCGGGTCGCCGAGCACCTCGCGGGCCGCGACATCACCCATGTCGTGGCCTCCCCGCTGGAGCGCGCGCAGGAGACCGCGGCCCCGGTCGCCACCTCGCACGGCCTCGACCTCGCCACCGACGCACGGCTCATCGAGGCCGAGAACATCTTCGAGGGCAAGACGTTCGGCGTCGGGGACGGCGCACTGAGCCGGCCCGCGAACTGGAAGTACCTCACCAACCCGTTCCGGCCGTCTTGGGGCGAGCCGTACGTGGACCAGGTCGTCCGGATGATGGGCGCCCTGAACTCGGCGCGGGACGCCGCGCGCGGGCACGAGGCGGTCTGTATCAGCCACCAGCTGCCGATCTGGACCGTACGGAGCTTCGTCGAGCGGCGGCGCCTGTGGCACGACCCGCGCAAGCGGCAGTGCACGCTCGCCTCGCTGACGACCTTCACGTACCAGGGTGACCGGATCGTCTCCGTCGGTTACACGGAACCGGCGAGGGACCTGGTGCCGTCCCATCTCCTGGCTGGTGCAAAGCCCGCCAAAGGAAAGGCAAAAGCGTTCGGCGCATAGGGTGAAAAATAGTACCGGTTGGTCGGAACCATCACGTTAATCCCATCATCTGACCGGTTGCCCGCTTGTATGGGCCGCCGGACGACGCAACAGATGGGTGACGCGATGAGCAACATGAGCAGGAGGGGCCTGCTGGGGCTGGGAGCCGGGGCTGCGGCCGCGGCCGGCCTGGCGGGCTGCGGTGCCGGCGGAAAGTCCACAGTCGGAAGTGCGCAAAAGGGAAGCCAGGGTGCGGGATCCGGCCCGCAGAAGAGTCCGGTCCGGCTGATCGGGGACGGGTCGACCGCCGACACCGGCCTCCAGCCGAATCAGCCGGACAAGCCGGTCCCGCTGGAGCCGGGGCAGACCCCGCCGCAGTTCGTGATTTTCTCCTGGGACGGCGCGGGAGAGGTCGGCAACGGCCTTTTCCCGCGATTCCTGAAACTCGCGAAAGAACACCAGGCCGGGATGACGTTCTTCCTCTCCGGGCTGTATCTGCTCCCCGAGTCGAAGAAATCGCTCTACCACCCGCCGAACAACCCGGTCGGCGCCTCCGCCATCGGTTATCTCAACGATGACCACATCAAGGCGACCATGAAGTACACGCGGCAGGCCTGGCTCGACGGCCACGAGATCGGGACGCACTTCAACGGGCATTTCTGCGGCACCACTTCGGGTTCGGTCGGGAACTGGACGCCCGAGCAGTGGCAGAGCGAGATCGACCAGGCCGTCTCGTTCGTCACCGAATGGCGTACGAACACCGGCTGGCACGACGAGCCCCCGCTGCCTTTCGACTACCGGAAGGAACTCGTCGGCAGCCGCACCCCGTGCCTGCTCGGCCAGGACAATCTGCTGCCCACGGCGAAGAAGCTCGGCTGGCGCTACGACGCCAGTTCGCCCGGCGGAATGCAGACATGGCCGGTCAAGCGCGGCGGACTCTGGGACCTCCCGCTCCAGCAGATCCCGTTCCCCGGGCACACCTTCGAGGTGCTCTCGATGGACTACAACATGCTGGCCAACCAGTCCAAGAATTCGACAAAGGGCATGACGTCGCAGTATCCGTACTGGCGCAAGCAGGCCGCCGACTCCTATTTCGCCGGATTCAAGCGGGCGTACGAATCGAACCGCGCGCCCATGTACATCGGCAACCACTTCGAGGAGTGGAACGGCGGCCTCTACATGGACGCCGTCGAGGAAGCAATGAAGAAGATCGCGGGCCGTCCCGACGTACGGCTCGTCTCCTTCCGGCAGTTCTGTGACTGGCTCGATGTACAGGACCCCGCTGTGCTCGACAAGCTGCGTACCCTCGAAGTCGGACAGCGGCCCGAGGGCGGTTGGAACAGTTTCCTTAAGGCTGCTTGACATCGGGCTTTCCGGGCAGTGAGGGGGGTGCCCGAGATCCGGGAAGCGGCCATGCGAAACTTTTCACATGGCTCTTACGCGCCCTCTCCGCCGCCGCACCGACGTCCGCCGCGCCGCCCAGCTGGGCGCAGTGGTCGCGGTCTCCGCGCTCGCTCTGTCGGCGTGCGGATCCGGCGCCAAGGTGAGCAGTTCCCAGGGCTCCCGCTACGTCACCAGCAGCAGTGGCATTGTCACCGCGGCGAAAAGCGGGCGCCAGACCGCGCCCGAACTGTCCGGCAAGACCGTCGACGGCAAGACACTCGATGTGGCCGGCGCCTACAAGGGCAAGATCGTGGTGTTCAACGTCTGGGGCTCCTGGTGCCCGCCGTGCCGCGCCGAGGCCGGGAACCTGGCGAAGGTCTCCAGGGACCTCAAGTCCAAGGGCGTCGAGTTCGTCGGGATCAACACCCGTGACACCTCCACCGGTCCGGCCAAGGCGTTCGAGAAGAACTACGACGTCCCGTACCCGAGCCTCTACGACCCGAGCGGCAAGCTGCTGCTCCGCTTCCCGGCCGGCAGCCTGAACCCGCAGTCCATTCCCTCCACGGTCGTCGTCGACCGCAACGGGAAGATCGCGGCCCGGAAGGCGGGCGGGGTCGAGGAGGACACGCTGCGCAAGATGATCGACCCGCTGCTCACGGAGAAGTGATCCGGTGAGCGCGCTCGTCACCGTCGCCGCCGAATCCGGGATCAGCGGGACCGTCACCAACGGCGCCCTCCTGGTCGCCCTGCCCATCGCCGTACTGGGCGGGCTGATCTCCTTCTTCTCACCGTGCGTCCTGCCACTGGTCCCCGGATATCTGAGTTACGTCACCGGGGTCAGCGGATCCGATCTCGCGCAGGCCAGACGCGGCCGGATGGCGGCTGGCGCCGCGCTGTTCGTGGTCGGCTTCACCGCCGTCTTCGTCTCGGGCGGTGCGCTCTTCGGTTTCTTCGGGAGCAAGCTCCTCGCGTACCAGGACATCCTCAGCAAGGTGCTGGGCGGGCTGATGATCCTGCTCGGGATCTTCTTCATGGGCATGATGCCCTGGCTCACCCAGCGTGAATTCCGGCTGCACAAGCGGCCGGTGACCGGTCTGGCCGGGGCCCCGCTGCTCGGTGCGCTCTTCGGCATCGGCTGGACGCCGTGCCTCGGACCGACGCTGTCCTCCGTGGAGCTGCTCGCCTCGCAGCAGGGCACCGCCGGCCGCGGCGCCATACTGACCGTGGCCTACTGCCTCGGTCTCGGAGTGCCGTTCGTGCTCGCGGCAGTGGCCTTCCGCAAGGCGCTCGGCGCCTTCGGCTGGGTCAAGAAGCACTACGCCTGGGTCATGCGCATCGGCGGGATCATGATGATCGTGACCGGACTGCTGCTCGTCACCGGCGCCTGGGACCGCATCATCCAGGAGATGCAGGTCTGGTCATCCGGCTACACGGTGGGGATCTGAGTTCCACATGAGCAAGACGACTGAAACGACGGACGCCACGAACCCGGAGGCCGAGAACCCGGAAGGCGCCCCTCCGGAAGAGGCCGCGGACTCCGCCGGGAGCGACACCGCGGAGAGCGAGAACGACCTCGGCGCAGCCGGGTCGCAGCTCTCCACGGCGCCCAGGGAAGAACCGGTCTCCAGCCTCCCCGCCATGGGTGTCATCGGATGGATCCGCTGGTTCTGGCGGCAGCTGACCTCGATGCGGGTCGCGCTGCTCCTGCTGCTTCTGCTGTCGCTGGGTGCGATCCCCGGCTCACTGATCCCGCAGACGAGCATCGACGCCCTGAAGGTCACCGACTTCAAGGCCAAGCACGATGTGCTCGCGCCGATCTACGACAAGCTGGGACTCTTCCACGTCTACAGCTCGGTCTGGTTCTCGGCGATCTACATCCTGCTGTTCATCTCCCTCATCGGCTGCATCGTGCCCCGCACCTGGCAGTTCGTCGGACAGCTGCGCGGCCGCCCGCCGGCCGCGCCCAAGCGGCTGACCCGGCTGCCCGCGTACACGACCTGGCGTACGGAGTCCGAGCCCGAGGCCGTCCGCGACGCCGCGCTCGCGATGATGAAGAAGCGCCGGTTCCGCGCGCACATCACCGGTGATGCCGTCGCGTCCGAGAAGGGCTTCCTGCGCGAGACCGGGAACCTGCTCTTCCACATCGCGCTGATCGTGCTCCTGGTCTCCTTCGCCAGCGGTCAGCTGTGGAAGTCCCAGGGCGGCAAGCTCGTCGTCGACGGCGACGGCTTCTCCAACACCCTCACCCAGTACGACGACTTCACGGCCGGCACGCTCTTCGACCCCGACAATCTGAAGCCGTTCAGCTTCACGCTGGACAAGTTCGTCGGCACGTACGAGAAGAACGGGCCCAACCGCGGCACGCCCCGCAAGTACGAAGCCCAGGTGACGTACTCCGACGGCGCGAACGGCAAGGACAAGAAGGGCGTCATCAAGGTCAACACGCCCCTGGAGATCGAGGGCTCGAAGGTCTACCTGGTCTCGCACGGCTACGCGCCGATCGTCGCGGTCAAGGACGCCAAGGGCAAGGAGATCTACCGCGACGCGGTGCCGCTGCTGCCGCTCGACTCCAACGCCACGTCGACCGGCGCCATCAAGGTGATGGACGGCTACCGCAACGCGGCGGGCAAGAAGGAGCAGCTCGGCTTCCAGACGATGTTCGTGCCGACCTACGCCGGCAAGGGCAAGGGCTCGATGTTCTCCACCTTCCCGGGGCTCGACTTCCCCGTGATGGCCGTCTCCGGCTTCCACGGTGACCTCGGGGTCGACTCCGGGCTGCCGCAGAGCGTGTACCAGCTCAACTCGAAGCACATGACGCAGTACAAGGACAGCAAGGGCAACAAGCTCGCCAAGCTCCTGCTGCCCGGCGAGACGATGAAGCTGCCGCACGGCGAGGGCTCGATCCAGTTCCTCGGTGTCAAGCAGTGGGCCAGCTTCAAGATCTCGCAGCAGCCCGGCACCGACTACGCGCTCGCCGGCGCACTGGCGGCCATCGCGGGCCTCGCCGGATCGCTGTTCATCCAGCGCCGCCGTGTCTGGGTCCGCGCCGTACGGGGAGAGGACGGCGTGACCGTCGTGGAGATGGCCGGGCTCGGCCGGAGTGAATCCGCGAAGCTCCCCGAGGAGCTGGCCGACCTGGCCGCAACGCTCCATTCAGTGGCGCCGTCGGCGCCTGATTCCGCTGCATCCGCAGAGACTCCCGAAGGGGCCGAGAAGTGAATCTCGCCGCCGCAACCAACGAGCACCTGGCGAACATCAGCAACGTGCTCATCTATTCGTCGATGGCCGTCTACACGCTGGCGTTCTTCGCGCACATCGCGGAGTGGACGTTCGGCGCCCGCAGCAAGGTGGGCCGTACGGCCGCCGCGCTGACGACGACCACGGCCGCAGCCCCCGCCGTGCAGGTCAAGAAGCAGGGCGGTGGCACCGCCGTACTGGACCGGCCGAAGATCGTCACCCGGTCCGCGGCCGGCTCCCGCGATGTCCCCGACGGACCCGGCGCCGCCGGCGGCACCGAGAAGGGCGACCTGTACGGGCGGATGGCGATCTCGCTGACCGTCCTCGGGTTCCTCGTGGAGGCGGGCGGTGTGGTGGCCCGCGCCATGTCGGTGCAGCGGGCGCCGTGGGGCAACATGTACGAGTTCTCGATCACCTTCTCCTCGGTGGCGGTCGCGGCGTACCTGATCCTGCTCGTCACCAAGAAGAACGTCCGCTGGCTGGGGCTCGCCCTGGTCACCACGGTCCTGCTCGACCTCGGTGTGGCCACCACGGTGCTCTACACCAAGAGCGACCAGCTCGTCCCGGCGCTGCACTCGTACTGGCTGTGGATCCACGTCTCGACCGCGATCATCTGCGGCGCCATGTTCTACATGGGTTTCGTCGGCACCGCGCTCTACCTCTTCCGGGACCGCTACGAGGCCAAGCTCGCGCGGGGTGAGCAGCCGGGCGCCTTCGCCGATTCGGTGCTCTCGCGGCTGCCGTCCGCCGCGTCGCTCGACAAGTTCGCGTACCGCATCAACGCCGCGGTCTTCCCGCTCTGGACGTTCACGATCATCGCGGGCGCCATCTGGGCCGGCGACGCCTGGGGCACCTACTGGGGCTGGGACCCCAAGGAGACCTGGTCGTTCATCACCTGGGTCGTCTACGCCTGCTACCTGCACGCCCGCGCCACCGCAGGCTGGAAGGGCCGCAAGGCCGCCTATCTGGCGCTCTTCGCCTTCGCCTGCTGGATCTGGAACTACTACGGCGTGAACATCTTCATCAACGGCATGCACTCCTACGCCGGAGTCTGACAGCCACCAGTCCGACAGCCACCAGTCCGACAGCCACCCAGTCCGACAGCCGGCAGAGGGCCGGTTCCCGACACGCGTCGGTGAACCGGCCCTCTTCCGGTGTGGAACACGCCTCTTGGGGCGAGGCTTGAACCATGACCGAGGCGATCGCACAGGGCACCAGCACCAGTCACGGGGACACCCACATCCTGCGGTTCGCCCTCTTCCTGCCGTACGCGGTGGCCCGGGTGTGGGGTGCGGTGGCCACCCCGGTGGGCCTGCGGCAGTGGCTCGCCACCGCCGATGTCTTCGAGTCGCGGCTCGGCGGCCGGGTCACGCTGCGCGGATCCGATGTGCCGGTGGTGGCCGCCGGGACCGTCACCGCCTGGGACGGCGAGCGGGTCGCCGAGTACACCTTCGCCGGACACGGCCGTATCCGCTTCCATCTGGAATCCGTCGGGGCCGAGGCGACCGTGGTGCGCTTCACCCACGAGTTCACCGGCCCCGACGACCGGCGGCCGGACGCGCTGGCCTGCTGGCACGAGCACTTCGAGCTGCTGCACGAGGCCCTGGAGGGCCACCCCCTGCGGCCGGGCGGGCCGGGCGGACCGGCCGGGCCCGCCGGGAGCGCCGAGCGACGCGAGGAACTGCGGGCCGCCTACCGGCCGCGCGGCGGCAGGCACTCCTGAGCCGGTGGCTTCTTCGTCTTCGCGGGCCAGGCGAGCTTCACGAACTCCTGGGTCCCCGTCTGCGTCAACTGCACTATGGCCACGGCCTTGTCGTACGGGTTCCCGTAGTTGTCCAGGCAGATCCAGCCGCTCGCGCCGTTCACCCGCAGCGGCCCTTGCAGCTTCGACCAGACCGCGCCGACGTCCTCGATGTCCGGCAGGACGCTGCTGCTCGCCCTGGCCCTGCGGATCCCGGTCACCGCGGTCGCCATCCCGTCGTACGCGATGATCGCCTGGCCGTCGGCCAGTGAGGCGTTGTCGATGGGGCCGATCGGCCCGACGCCCTTGCCCGAAGCCGTCGCCACCGCGTTGGTGAAGGCCGTGTAGTCGGCCGGGCTGCCGCCGGTCGCCGGCATGCCCGGGTCGGTGGCCTTCGACCAGGCGCCGGGGTGCGCGAGCGCGGCGTACTGGACGATGACCGGCTCCGCGCCCTTCTTGGGCTTCAGCGCCTTCTTGTTGAGCTTGGTGTCGTAGCCGAGGTACGAACCCTCGTCGCCGGTGAGGATGGTGAACTTCGTCCGTACGCATATCCGGTTGCCCAGGGCGTTCACGAACTGCCGCAGCTGGGTGTGGCGGCCGGCGAAGAGGATCGTGTTCACATTGCGGGCCGAGCAGATCGCGTCGGTGATCTGCGCGAAGGTGTTGGCGGTCGAGCCGTCCTCGGACTGGTCGGGCGGCGAGGTGTACACCCGGTCCTCGTACGGGGCGCCCGCCAGCATTCCGTTGAAGGCGGCCCGCAGCGTCTCCGTGTAGTGGTCGCCGGGGTGCGTGTCGCGCACCAGGAGTGTCTTCTTCGGGTCGATGTCCGCGAAGTTCTTCAGCGCGTCGGCCTCGTCCTTGTTGGTCGGCGAGACCCGGGCGAGCCCCGGGAAGGGAATGCCGTTGGGGCCGTTGGAGATGTCGTCGGCCGTGATGGTGGTGCCGATCACCGGGATGTGGCTGGTGGTCAGCTCCTTGACCGCGTTGCGGGTGGCATCGCTGCTGGTCGCCACGCCGGAGACGGCGCGCAGATTGTCCGGGGCGCCCGTCATGCCCTTGAGCTTGCGCACCGTCGTGGGCCACTGGTCGCTGCCGATACCGGTGTTCGCGAGGACCAGCCGGATCTTCGGCACCTGGTCGTTGTCGTCGTGGTTGGCGCGGTACTGCTCCACGAACGCGCCCTGCGCCTCGTGCAGCACCTTGTTCGCCATGTCGCTGTCCGTGGAGGTCAGCGGCAGCAGCAGCGCCACCGTCGCGTACTGGCCCTTCTTGAGCGTCCGGTTCTCGCGGGCGATGGCCTGCGCCACCTCGTGCAGCGCGGGCCGCCCGAAGTCGTAACCGTCGCCGTTGACCCCTATGCACTCCGCCCCCTTCTCGGGGCGGTCGACGCCCTTCGCGCAGTGCAGGTCCGGGGTGTAGAGGGCGTACGCGGCGATGCCCGCACCGGCGAGCAGGACCAGGACCACCGCCGAGGTGAGGATGCGGCGCAGACCCGTGTACCAGAAGAACTCGCGGAACCTGTTGCTCACGGCGTGATGCCCCCTGGGTCGCTAGCGGTACGGTCCGGGCTCCGCCACTCCCGGACGGCCGACGGCCAGGTCCTGGAGGCGTGCCAGAGCACTTCGTTGCCGGTCGGATGCAGCGCCGACAGCTGGGCCAGCTCGTCGCCCATCTTCTCGGTGAGCCCTTCGTCGGGCAGCGCCAGCAGGTCGGTCAACTGCCATACGCAGTAGAGGAGTCGGCGGATACGCAGATGGAACACGCGGTCGGTGCCGGCCGGCGGCTGCTGGGCGGAGTCGGTCCGTCCCAGCGCCACCGCGCGCCGTACGTCGTACTCCGCGAAGTGCGGCGCCGACGCGATGAAGCGCAGCTCGTCGAGCCAGGCGGCGGCGTCGGCCGCCCGGAAGGTGTCCCGCAGATGCGCGACGGCGTTCTCGGTGGTGCCGAGCGCCAGCTCGTGGTGGAGGCGGCGCGGGGCCAGCTCCGCGCAGTGGTCGCGCATCGTCTCCTGGACCTCGCGCCAGAGCTCCGAGGCCGACGCGGCCTCCCCGGTGGGGTGGCGCAGCCGGTGCAGCAGCAGGGTGCGCAGGAACGGGTCGCCGACGAAGTGGTCGGGCGCGGCCGGCCAGCACTCGTCGGCCAGCAGATCGCGCATCGGCAGGACGCCGGCCCGGCCGCCGTCGTGGTCGAGCCGGGCGGCGGCGAGCACTTCGGCGTCCGCCGTGCTGTGCGCTGCGGCCAGCACGGCGAGCCGGTCGAGCCTGGCCGGGGGCACCAGCTGCTGGAGCAGCTCGGTGGCGGTCGGGCGGCCCGGTTCGTCCTCGCGCAGCGCGACGGGCAGCGAGAGCAGCTCGCCCGGGGTGAGGTTCTCGGGGCCGCCGTCGACCGGCACGGTGGGTCCGGTCAGCTGGGCGGCCGCCTGCCCGGCGGCCTTCGTCAGCAGCGCCACTCCGAGCGGGCGCCCGCCGGTCAGCCGGTGGATGGAGCGGGCCAGCAGCGGCGGGGTCCGCATCCCCGGGTCCTCGCGGTCGAGCAGCTGGCTCACATGCTCCGGGCCCAGCTCCGTCAGCCCCACGGTGAGCGCGCCGGACGCGACCTCGGTGCCCCGCGTCCAGGGCGTGGAGTGGGTGACCTCGGGCAGCAGGCACCGCTCGGCCGAGTGCAGCGCCGGATGGTCGTCACCGCGCAGCGTGGCGATGAAGACGACCTGGTCAAGACGGCCCGCCGCACGGTCGCGCAGCACCGGCTCCAGGAGCCTGCGGCCCAGCGGCGCCTGCACGTTGTCGAGCAGCACCAGCGGCCTGCCGACCCGGCGCAGCCGCCCCATCCCCTGGTAGGCGGCCCGCAGATCGGCGCGGAGCGCCCCCACGAGATGCCGCTCGGCGAGCGCGCGGGCGTCGCTGTCGCGCTCCCGGTGGAACTGCAGGGCCAGCAGACTCAGCCCGCGCTTGGCGTGGCCGCCGGCGCCCGGGTAGTCCCCGTACCAGTTGGCCGCGGCGCGCTGGCCCCGGTCGAAGAGGTCTTCGAGCAGGGACTCGACGGTGGTCTCCACGATGACGTCGAGGCCGGGCGGCGCGCCCGTCCACAGTGCGGCGAACTTCGCCGTGAGCTTGACGAGCCAGCCTTTGCCCAGGCTCTTGAGCCGCGCCCCCGACTCCACGAGCAGGCCGAGCCGCAGCGCCTCGTCGTGCACCTGCTGGCTGTTGTTCGGGTCCCACCCGGTGGAGGCGATGGCCATCAGACCGGCGGCCAGCCGGGGGAACTCTATGGCTCCGGCGCCCCGCACGGCCGGACCCAGCTGCTCGCCGAGGACGGAGAGCGCCTCGGTGGCCGGTGACCAGAAGGGCGCGCGCCGGTGCCCTGACGGGAGCGCCGCGAAGTCCGGGTGCTCGCAGTCGATGAGTGCGACGGGGGTACGGCCGCGGTAGTTGGTGCGGAGCTGTTTGAGCACGACGGTCTTGCCCATGCCGCGCCCACCGGTGAGGACGGTCACCGGCAGGTCGTCCCGGCGGCCCCCGAACGCCTCGACGGGCGTCTGCTGGAAACCGTGCGGCGGCAGACCGATGAGCCGCGGTGCGAGACCGTGGAGGAGACCGCCCCGTGCGTACAACTCCCTTTCCACAGCACCTCCCACGCCGGTGTGCGCAGATGTCACTGCGTCAACATCAGCTTACCGAGGGTGGGTTGGCAGGGGCATAGGCTTTCGGGCGCCGGGAAGCGGACGGCGCCCCTCACTCCGCGCCGATGTCCTCGTTCCACAGCTCCGGGCTGCGTGTGATGAAGTCCCGCATCAGCGCGGTGCATTCGGCGTCGTCGAGCACGACGACGCGTACCCCGTGCTCCGCCAGCCAGTCGTGGCCGCCGTGGAAGGTGGCGGCCTCGCCGACCACCAGCCGGGAGATCCCGAACTGCCGGACCAGGCCGCTGCAGTACCAGCAGGGCGAGAGCGTGGTGACCATGGTCGTGCCCCGGTACGACCGCTGCCGCCCCGCGGCGCGGAAGGCGGACGTCTCGGCGTGCGTCGACGGATCGCCGTCCTGGACCCGCCGGTTGTGCCCGCGGCCCAGCAGCGTGCCGTCCGCCCCGTACAGCGCGGCCCCGATCGGGATGCCGCCCTCCGCGAGCCCGGCCCGCGCCTCGGCGACCGCCGTGGCCAGCCACCGCCGCGCCAGAGCGCGGTCCGGAACAGCCTGACCGATGCCCGTATCCATATCCATGTCCATGCGCCTGTCCATCTCCGTCAGCCCCGTCCGTCAGCCCCGTCCGTCCGGCCCTGCTGTCAGGTCGCGTCCTCGCCGCTCTCGCGGCGGCGCAGCTCGTTCTCGCGGCGGCGCAGGTCCGCCTCCCAGTCCTTGAGCACCGATTCGTCCTTCGCGCTGTCCTTCTTGTTCCCCTCGCGCAGGCTGTTGAGGAACTCCGGATTGTCGTCCGGCGCCGTCCAGACGGCCCGCCCGCCGCCCGCCCCGCGCCGTGTCCGGCCCACCGCGATCCATGCGACGGGCCCGACGAGCACCTCGCCGAAGAGCAGGATGACGATGACCCACACGACCTTGGGCAGACCGCGGACCTCCTCCTCGGGCGTGTTCAGGCAGTCGATGAACGCGTAGATCCAGAGCGCCAGGACCAGCAGGAAGGGCAGATACCTGAGCATGGGCGAACGTTCCCCCCGGGAATTGCTGCGAGACGTCCGCAACGCCCCGATGACGGCCACAGGGTAGCGGTCGGACACCGGCCGCCGCGCGGCTCGCCGCCGCGCACCGGCCGGCCCCCGTCCCGCCCGGCACATGGCGGGCTCCGGCTTCACCGCTGGGGATGACAGACTGGACCGCATGGCTTACGACGATCTTCGCTCGCTGCTCAGGGCGCTGGAGCGCGACGGCGACCTCAAGCGCATCAAGGTCGAGGTCGACCCCCATCTGGAGGTCGGGGAGATCGTCGACCGCGTCAACAAGGCGGGCGGCCCGGCGCTGCTCTTCGAGAACGTCAAGGGCGCGTCGATGCCCCTGGCGATGAACGTCTTCGGCACCGACCGGCGGCTGCTCAAGGCCCTCGGCCTCAGCTCGTACGACGAGATCAGCGACCGGATCGGCGGCCTGCTCAAGCCCGAGCTGCCGCAGGGCTTCGTCGGCGTACGGGAAGCCTTCGGCAAGCTGGGCACGATGGTCCACGTACCGCCGAAGAAGGTGAAGCCGGAGGCAGCCCCCGTCCAGGAAGTGGTCCTCACCGGCGACGACGTGGACCTCGACCGGCTCCCGGCGCTCTTCACCTGGCCCGAGGACGGCGGCTCCTTCTTCAACCTCGGGCTCACGCACACCAAGCACCCCGAGACCGGCATCCGCAACCTCGGGCTCTACCGGCTCCAGCGTCACGACAAGCGCACCATCGGGATGCACTGGCAGATCCACAAGGACAGCCGCAACCACTACGCGGTCGCCGCCAGGAAGGGCGAGCGGCTGCCCGTCGCCATCGCCTTCGGCGCGCCGCCCGCCGTGACGTACGCCTCGACGGCCCCGCTCCCCGAGGACATCGACGAGTACCTCTTCGCCGGCTTCGTACAGGGCAAGCGGATCGAGATGGTCGACTGCAGGACGGTCCCGCTCCAGGTCCCCGCCCAGGCCGAAGTCGTCCTGGAGGGCTGGCTGGAGCCCGGCGAGATGCTGCCCGAGGGCCCCTTCGGCGACCACACCGGCTTCTACACCCCGCAGGAACCGTTCCCCGCACTGACGATCGACTGCGTCACGATGCGCCGGCGTCCGCTGCTCCAGTCGATCGTCGTCGGCCGCCCGCCGACCGAGGACGGCCCGCTGGGGAGGGCGACGGAACGCTTCTTCCTGCCGCTGCTCAAGATCATCATTCCGGACATCGTGGACTACCACCTGCCCGAGTCGGGCGGCTTCCACAACTGCGCGATCGTCTCGATCGACAAGAAGTACCCGAAGCACGCCCAGAAGGTGATGCACGCCGTCTGGGGCGCGCACATGATGTCGCTCACCAAACTGATCGTCGTGGTGGACGCGGACTGCGATGTGCACGATCTGCACGAGGTGTCCTGGCGGGCCCTCGGCAACACGGACTACGCACGTGACCTGACCGTCGCCGAAGGCCCGGTCGACCACCTCGACCACGCCTCCTACCAGCAGTTCTGGGGTGGCAAGGCCGGTATCGACGCGACCAGGAAGTGGCCCGAGGAGGGCTACACCCGGGACGGCGGCTGGCCTGAGATGGTGCGGTCCGACCCTGCTGTCGCCGACCGGGTGACGAAGCGCTGGAAGGAGTACGGCCTGTGAGCGCATCCGCCGCCGCGCTGCCGCAACCCGGCAGGACCAAGGCGTTCCTCCGCCTGGTGATGATCGAGCACTCGGTCTTCGCGCTGCCCTTCGCGTACATCGCCGCACTGACCGCGATGTACCGGCTGGACGGCAACATCCACTGGGGGCGGCTGCTCCTGGTGACCGTCGCGATGGTCGGCATGCGTACCTTCGCGATGGCCTGCAACCGCATCATCGACCGGGAGATCGACGCCCGGAACCCGCGCACCGCCTCCCGCGAACTGGTCACCGGCGCGGTCTCGGTGAAGTCGGCCTGGACGGGGGCGGGGGTCGCGGTCGTCGTCTTCCTCGTCGCGGCGGCCGCGCTGAACCCGCTGTGCCTGGCGCTCGCGCCCATCGCGGTCATCCCGATGGTGGTCTATCCGTACGGGAAGCGCTTCACCAACTTCCCGCACGCGATCCTCGGCCTCGCGCAGGCCATCGGCCCGGTCGGCGCCTGGCTGGCGATCACCGGTCAGTGGTCCTGGGACGCGGTCATCCTCGGCCTCGCGGTCGGTATCTGGATCGGCGGCTTCGACCTGATCTTCGGCTGCCAGGACGTCCAGGCGGACCGCGCGGACGGAGTGAAGTCGGTGCCGGCCCGCTTCGGCATCCCGGCCGCGCTGTACGGCGCCCGCGCCTGTCACGTGGTGACCACGGCCCTGCTGGTCTGGTACGGGGTGGCGACGGACGCCGGAGCGTTCTTCTGGGCCGGCCTGGTGATCGTCGCGGTGGCCTTCGTCTACGAGCACAACGTCGTGAAGCCGCACGACCTGTCCCGGCTGAACCGGGCCTTCTTCTCGGTCAACGGCTTCATCGGGATCGCCCTGTTCGTGTGCGCCCTGCTCGATCTGCTGGTGCGGGGCCTGACGGTGTGACACCCGTCCGGGCCGCCCCTCGTCGGCGACCCGCCTCCCGTCTCCGGCCGGCCGGACGGGCCCGGATAGGCTCGGACACGTGGAGCGCGTGAATGTACACAGTCAGCAGCCGCGGCGGCCGTGGATCGTCGGGGTCTCCGGGGCGTCCGGTACGCCCTACGCGGCGGCAGTGCTCCGCGGGCTGCTCGACGCGGGCGAGGCCGTGGACCTGGTGGTCAGCCGCTCGTCGCGGCTGACGCTGCTGGACGAGACCGGGATCGCCTTCCGCGACGCGCACTGGCCGGAGGATCTGCGGACCTGGCTGGCCAGGGGCGCGGACGGGAAGCCGGACACCTTCGCGGTGGACCCGGGCCTCTTCGCGGAGGGGACCGAAGCGGTACGGCACTGGGCAGCCGGGGATCTGGCCGCCGGGCCGTCCTCCGGTTCGTACCCGGTCAAGGGCATGATCATCGTCCCGGCTTCCACCGCCTGCGTGGCGGGGGTCGCGCTCGGGCTCTCGAAGGACCTGCTCCAGCGGGTGGCGAGCGTGACGCTCAAGGAGCGGCGCCCGCTGGTGGTCGCGGTGCGGGAGACCCCGCTCAGCGGTCAGACCCTGCGCCACCTGGTGTCCCTGGACGAGGCGGGCGCCGTGGTGCTGCCCGCCTCTCCGGCGTTCTACGCGGGAGCGACGCACATCCAGGATCTGGTGGACTTCGTCGCGGGGCGGGTCCTCGATGCGGCAGGGGTGCCGCACCGGCTGTACCGCCGCTGGGAGGGAGAGCTCGGTGGCTCCCGCAAGGACTGACGTACTCGGGCGGTCATGGAACCGCCCGGCGGTCAGCGCTTCTTGGCGTGCCGCTTCGTACGGCGGGCCGGGGCGGCGGTGGCGAGCCGCTGGTCACGCGAACGGTTGGCCTGGTCCTGAAGCTCGCGCATCCGGGCATAGGCCATCTCGATCGTGTACACGGTGAACATCACTCCTGATGGAAGATTCGCAGGGCGTTTTCCCTGCATGCCTTAGATTCTATACGTAAACTCGCGATATTGCTGAACAATGGAAGGCTTCAACAGTATGGACGCGGTGGACAGGCAGCTCATCCAGGCGCTGCGGGAGAACGGCAGGGCCTCCTACGCCGAGCTCGGCCGGCTGGTCGGGCTCTCCGGGCCCAGCGTCACCGACCGCATCAACCGCCTTGAGGCGGCCGGAGTGATCACCGGTTACCGCGCCACCGTCGACGCCAAGTCCCTCGGCCTCGGGGTGACCGCGCTCATCGGTATCTCGCTCTCGGACGCCGCCGACCACGAGGACGTGGCCCACCGGCTCAAGGACCTGGCCGAGATCGAGGACGCCTGGTTCATCGCGGGCGACGACTCGTACATGCTCAAGGTCAGGGTGGACGACGTGGACGGTCTGGAGCGCACGATCCGCCGGCTCAGCGGCACCCGGGGCGTCTCCCGCACCCGCACCACGATCGTCCTCTCCACCAAGTGGGAGAACCGGGTCGGAGAGCTGCCCGAGCCGAGCTGACCCGCCCCCCGGCACCGGGAGCGAGGCGGTTGCCGGCCGGGTGCCAGCCGGGTCCCGGAGCCGCGCGGGCGGGGGAGTACGGTTGGCTGGTTGTTTACGTACGCATATGGGAGGCGGCCGCACATGACTGCGTCGATCAACGATGTAGGCCTCAAGCGCGAGATCGAGGCAAAGGTCCGGGCCGGTGAGCGGCTGACCCGTGAGGACGGCGTCGCGCTCTACGAGACGGACGACCTGGCCTGGCTCGGCGGCCTCGCCCACGAGGTGCGTACGCGCAAGAACGGCGACGTTGTCCACTTCAACGTCAACCGGCACCTCAACATGACCAATGTGTGCACCGCCTCGTGCGCCTACTGCTCGTTCCAGCGCAAGCCGGGCGAGAAGGACGCGTACACGATGCGTATCGAGGAGGCCGTCCGCCTCGCGAAGGCGATGGAGGGCGACAACCTCACCGAGCTGCACATCGTCAACGGCCTCCACCCGACGCTGCCGTGGCGGTACTACCCGCGCTCGCTCAGCGCGCTGAAGGAAGCCCTCCCGCAGGTCGCCCTCAAGGCGTTCACCGCGACGGAGATCCACCACTTCGAGACGATTTCCGGGCTCTCCGCTTCGGAGATCCTGGACGAGCTGATCGAGGCCGGCCTCGAATCGCTGACCGGTGGCGGCGCCGAGATCTTCGACTGGGAGGTCCGGCAGCACATCGTCGACCACGCCACCCACTGGGAGGACTGGTCCCGCATCCACCGCCTCGCCCACGAGAAGGGTCTCAAGACCCCGGCGACGATGCTCTACGGCCACATCGAGGAGCCGCGCCACCGCGTGGACCACGTCCTGCGACTGCGTGAACTCCAGGACGAGACCGGCGGCTTCCAGGTCTTCATCCCGCTGCGCTACCAGCACGACTTCGTGGACATGAAGGACGGCAAGGTCCGCAACAAGCTCCAGGTGCGGACCACGATGGCCACCGGCGCCGAGGCGCTGAAGACCTTCGCGGTGTCCCGGCTGCTCTTCGACAACGTCCCGCACGTGAAGGTCTTCTGGCCCATGCACGGCGTCCAGACCTCGCAGCTCGCGCTGCAGCACGGCGCCGACGACATGGACGGCTCGGTGGTCGAGTACAAGATCACCCACGACGCCGACAACTACGGCACGCCGAACAAGCTCGGCCGCGAGGACCTGCTCGAACTCATCCGTGATGCGGGCTTCCGCCCGGTCGAGCGCAACACGCAGTACGAGATCGTCCGCGAGTTCGACGGACCGGACCCGGCCCGCCGCGACGCCCCGCAGCCGATGCGCTTCTGAACGGTCGCGCTCTCCCCGCCTCGACGACGGAACCCCGGCCACGGCCGGGGTTCCGCGCTTTCCTACGCTGGTTGTATGAGCCTCACGTTTGAACTGGACCCGCGGATGGACGCCAGGCTGCGGGACGAAGTGGCCGCGCTCTGGGCGGATGTGTCGAACGCCGGCGGCGCCGTCGGCTTCGTCCCCCCGGTCACGTCCGACGACGTCCGCCCGGAACTGATCAAGCATCTGACCGCGATGACCGAGGGCCGCGTCCGGCTGCTGGTCGGCCGCGACGAGAGCGGCACGGTCGCCGCCACCGCTTTCCTCACGCTCAACACGCACCGCCTGATGCGCCACTGGATCTGGCTGTACACCGTGATGGTCCACCCCTCCCACCAGGGCAAGGGGTACGGCCGCCACCTGATGACAGCGGCGGCGGACGCCGCCCGCACCCTCGACGGCATCGAGGCGATCCGCCTCACCTGCCGGGGCGGCACCGGGGTGGACCGGTTCTACGAGTCCTGCGGCTACAAGGAAGTGGGCCGGGTGCCGGACGCGATCCGGGTCGCCCCCGGCGACGACCGCGACGACATCATCATGTACCTGCCGCTGCTCTGACCCCGGCGCGCCGCACCCCTACCCCGGCCGGGGTGATCGCAAGTGGGGCGTGCTTCACTTGTCGGGCAGGTCCTGAAGCACCAGCGATCATCGGTACGAAGAGAGAGGCCCCACCCGTGTCTGTAGCCAACCCGGGCGCCACGATCCGCTACACCGCGATGCGGATCGTCATCTTCATGGGATCCCTGGTCTTCTGCGCGGTCCTCGTCCACTTCGGCATCATCCCCAAGGGACTCGGCGGCTCCAACTTCATCTGGACGATCCTGCTGGCGCTGGTCATCTCCGCGCCGCTCAGCTTCGTCCTGCTGCGCAAGCAGCGCGACAAGATGTCCGAGCAGTTGATCAACAAGGTCGAGCGGGCCAAGGTCAAGCTGGAGGCCAACCGTACGCAGGAGGACGGCCTCACCCAGTAAGCCGTCGGCTTCCGTTCCACCCGCGGCCCCGCAGCCGTCCCAAGGCGCGGGCAAGCACCGTAAGTTACGTCACACACGCCGGGAACCCCGGGCCGGAGCGAGTCGCTCCAGCGCCGGGGTCCCGGCGTTTTCGCGTACTGCCGCGCCCCTGCCCCAAAGAACGGCTTTGAGGCACTCAAAGTTCAAGTGTTAACGTGTTCGACATGAAGACAGCCGTGCGCCCGCATCCCAGGAGCCCTGCGCTCGTGGAGCGCCTGCATGTCGATCTCTGCCGCTGCATGTCCGCGGCCTGTCGCCGCTTCTGATCGGCCTCATGCGGCGGCGCCCCCACTTGACAGGCGCCGCGCCCCCGTCCCCCCGTGCTCCGTACCGAGCACACAGCTGCGTCCTCACCGGAGTGTCCCCATGTCCGCAGGTCCCGCGAGTTCCGAGGATTCCGCCGCGAATCCCACGGCGCCTTCCACCGCCGACTCGACCGGCAGTCCCAGCGCCGGTCCGGCGAAGTCCCGAATATCCGACAAGTTCCCGTTCTGGGCCCAGATCATCGCCGGTCTGGTCCTGGGTGTCCTGCTCGGCTGGCTCGCCCGCAGCCAGGACATCAGCTGGCTCAAGTCCACGCTGGAGCACGTCGGCGGCATCTTCATCCAGCTGCTGAAGCTGGCGGTCGCCCCGCTCGTCTTCTTCGCGATCCTGGTGTCGATCACCAATCTCCGCAAGGTCAACAACGCGGCCCGGCTGGCCACCCGCACGGTGATGTGGTTCATGATCACGTCACTGATCGCGGTCGTCATCGGCCTCGCGATCGGCCTGATCACCAACCCCGGCGCGGGCACCGGTCTCACGCCCAAGGACGGCAAGGCGCCCGACGGGTCCGGCTCCTGGATCGACTTCCTGACCGGCATCGTGCCGACGGACGTCGTCACGCCGTTCACCCAGCTGAACGTCCTGCAGATCGTCTTCATGGCCGCCGTCGCCGGTATCGCCGCACTCCAGCTCGGCGCGAAGGCGGAGCCGATCCTCAAGATCAGCGAGGCCGTACTCGAACTGCTCCAGAAGGCCCTGTGGTGGGTCATCCGCCTCGCGCCGCTGGGCACCATCGGCCTGATCGGCTTCGCCATCGCCGACTACGGCTGGGACCTGATCGGCAAGTACGCGACGTTCACCGCCGACATCTACGTCGGTTGCGCGATCGTGCTGTTCGTGGTCTACCCGGTGCTGCTCGCGACGGTCGCCAAGGTCAACCCGCTGCAGTTCTTCAAGGGCGCCTGGCCCGCGATCCAGCTGGCGTTCGTCTCCCGCTCCTCGGTCGGCACCATGCCGGTCACCCAGCGGGTCACCGAGCGCCTCGGGGTGCCGAAGGAGTACGCCTCGTTCGCGGTGCCGTTCGGCTCGACCACCAAGATGGACGGCTGCGCCTCGATCTACCCGGCGATCGCCGCGATCTTCATCGCGCAGATCTTCGACGTACACCTCGGAATCCAGGACTACGTGCTGATCGCCTTCGTCTCGGTCATCGGCTCGGCGGCCACCGCCGGACTGACCGGCGCGACCGTGATGCTGACGCTGACCCTCTCCACGCTGGGGCTCCCGCTGGAGGGTGTGGGCCTGCTGATGGCGATCGACCCGATCCTGGACATGATGCGCACCGCGACGAACGTCGCCGGCCAGGCTCTGATTCCGGTCATCGTCTCGGCGCGCGAGAAGATCCTGGACCTCGACGCGTTCAACTCCGCTTCGGCCTCCCCGGTCGACGAGCGCGAGGTGCACGTCGCCGACGTCGAGGAGAAGCAGTCCGTTCCGGTCGCGGCCTGACTCACCTGACAGGCCTGACACATCTGACCGGCCTGACAGACCTGGCAGTCCCGGCAGACCTGACAGGCCCGGCAGATCTGACCGCTGCTTGATCGTTCACTTCACGCCACCCGGCCCCTCTCCGTACGACGGAGAGGGGCCGGACCCGTACCCTTGCCTGGTGTGTACCAACTGGCTGGAGGGGCTCTGAGGTGGGTGCAGTCAAGGCGGCCAAGGCCAAGCGGATGCCGAGGGCGGTGCGCGAGCGGCAGATGATGGACGCCGCCGTGCGGACCTTCGGGCAGCGCGGATACCGGGCCGCCTCGATGGACGAGATCGCCGAACTGGCGGGCGTGTCCAAGCCCCTGATCTATCTGTACCTGAACTCCAAGGAAGAGCTCTTCACCGCGTGCATCCGCCGGGAGGCCCAGTCCCTGGTCGCCGCGGTACGCGCCGGGGTGGACCCGGCGGACCCCGCGGACCAGCAGCTGTGGCACGGCGTCGGCGCCTTCTTCGAGCACACCCGGGGCCATCAGGACGGCTGGAACATCCTGCACCATCAGGCGCGTACGCACGGGGAGCCGTTCGCCGCCGAAGCCGCCGCGATGCGCGACGAGATGACGAACTTCGTGACGGGCCTGATCGCGGCGGCCGCCCGCGAGGCGCACCGCGACCCGGCCCTGCCGGAGGGCGATGTGGCGGGCCTCGCGCAGGCCTTGGTGGGTGCGGCGGAATCCCTCGCCGGATGGGCGAACGGGATGCCCGGAGTCTCGGCCAGGGAAGCCGCGTCGACGCTGATGAACTTCGCCTGGTCGGGCCTGGAGAACCTTATGAACGGGGAGCGCTGGGCGCCGTCACCGCGCCCGTGAGGTGGATCCGTTCCGCGCCGTCGGGCACCTGGCTCAGGACCTGGAAGGCACCCGCTCCGGCGGTGTACGTCACGGTCCCCGGCAGCAGCACCGGCGCCCTGAACTCGACGCGTACGTGGACGTCTTCGGGGGTCCCGACGGCGGCCAGACAGCGTGCGGCGGTCCACATGCCGTGCGCGATGGCGCGCGGGAAGCCGAAGAGCTTCGCGGTGAGGGGGTGGAGGTGGATCGGGTTTCGGTCACCGGAGACGGCACCGTACCGGCGGCCCAGGCCGGCGGGGAGCTCCCAGGTGGCGGTGGTGAGGGCGTGGCGCGCGGCCTGCGGCGGCGCGTCCGGCGTACGGGCTGCCACGCTTTCGGGCGCCGGGTGCCGGGCCAGATACGTACTCCGCGACTCCCAGACCGGCTCACCGGCCCCCCGCGCCTCCGTCACCATGACGACTTCGGTACCACGTCGGTGTGCCCTCAACCCGTCGGCGTAGACGGTGAGTTCGAGCTCATCGCCCGGATGCAGAGCCCGCCGCCGGGTGATCTCGATACCGGTATGGACGAGCCCGAGAACCGGCAGCGGGAAGGCCGGCGCGGACATCAGCCGCATGGCCTGCGGAAAGCCGAGGACATGCGGATACGTGAGGGGAAGCGGGCCGCCCCGCTCGAAGCCGCATACCCGCGCGTACGAGTCAAGACGCCCGGGATCGATACGCACCCCGCCCCGCACCAGCCGGGTCGCGGGCAGGGGCGCCTCGGCCGACACCCCCCGCTTGAAGGGCGAGGCCACAGCCCCACGCACCATGGAGGGCAGCAGGCCGGGGGAGCGCGTGAGGCGGTCACTCATGGTCCGGGCTCCGTGATCCGTAAGGTATTTACTCCGAAGTAAGGTTACCCGCGGGTCGGGTGTTGGTCGAGGTGGCCGGGGTTCGGCGGCTGCGGGGTCCGTGCGCTCCGTTCCATCGCGGAGCTGAGGTCGAGCGCGACATGTGGCCCTGCCCAGTTCCTTCTGGCCGAGGCCGGCCAGTTCGGAGCCACAGCGTCTGCCGCAACCCAAGTGAGCCCGGATTGCGGGGTGTTAGCCTTACCGGTCGATCTGAGGGTTGACGGGGCTGGGGGACGCACCATGGCACGACCGGACGAACCGGCGGGGGAAACACCGGAGCAGCTGAAAAAGCGCGCAGGCGATCTGCGCGCCTGTGCGCGCAGGGCTCGTACGCTCGCCAAGAAGCTCGGGCCCCATCTGGACGGCGCGGCGAAGAAGGCCCAGCAGACCGATCCTCCACTCTGGCGTGGTCCGTTCGCCACCCGATCGACGCAGCAGATCGCGAATCGCAAGAGCACGCTGGGGCAGATGGCGTCTGCGCTCATGCACGATGCGGGCCGCTGGGACACCGAGGCGGACCGGCTCGACGATGAGGCGAAGACGGGCTCGGCCAAACGGAAGACGGGACTGGGGCATTGACCGAATTCCGTGGCTTCGACAGCACAGAGATACGTGCCCTCGCCGCCAGTCTGCGCAAACTGGGCGGCGACGCGCGTGGCTTGCACCGGGACCTGGCCTCCGTTCTCACCGAGGCGACCCAGCTCATGAAGGGCAAACCGGCTACCACCGACCCGCTCCTGCAGCCCCTGGTCGGCCAGGTCTTCTTCATGCCGTCGCTGTTCGGCGGGCCCGCGCAGATGCCCGGAGTGCTGGACGACGAACTGGGCAACATGGCCGGGTCGATGGATCGCCGCAGCAAGCAGCTCGACGAGTGCGAGATGCTCATCGAACATGGCTACGCGGTCGACCCGGCTCTCCTCTTCGCGGACGAGGCCCCTGCCGACGAGCAGCACATCAAGGATGCGCTGAAGCAGATCAAGGAACTCGACGGCAAGGACTTCGGCACCAACGGGAACCGAGACGATCTGAAGAAGGTCGAGAGCGTGCTGGACGGGATGACGTCCGCTGAACTGGACGCCTTCTTCGACCGTGTTCCCGAGGCCGATCTGAAGCGCTACAACGACCTGATCAACAACACGGATGACAGCGGCTGGAAGTGGTGGGACGAGAACGGCCTGCCTGAGGGTGAGCGCCGTGACCATCTCAGCGGGATCCTGGCGAAGCTCGGCCCCGCCCACTGGGCCAAGGCCCAGGCGGCTTTTCCGGGAATGCAGCCGGGATTCGACACGACAGACGCTTATCTGGATGGCAAGAATTCCCAGTCCGGAGCGGACGCCAAGGGAATGCACTGGGGTATTCCGTCCGACCCTCTGTTCGCCCCTGGTTCCAACGGGCAGGACATCAACGCTGCCGACATCAACCAAGGACGGTTCGGCGATTGCTGGTACATCGCATCACTCACGTCGACGGCTCAGGTGAACCCGCAGTTCATCCGTGACGGGATCAAGCAGAATCCCAATGGCACCGTCAACGTCCGCATCTGGGACAAGGACGGTAATCAGCGATGGGTCACCGTCACCCCGGACGTACCGCTGGACAAGGACGGCACTCCTATGACGGCTCATGCCAAGGGAGCCATGTGGCCCGCCTACTACGAGAAGGCGTTCGCTCTCGTCTACGGTGGCGACGACGGCGGCGCGCCGGACGGGCATGAGGGTGACAAGCGCTACGACCGTACGGAGCACGGGACGTACGGGGCGATCGAGTGGGACTACAACGAGAAGGCCCCTCCTTATGTCACCGGTCACGATTCCAAGGGCATCGACAACAGCGTGGATTCGGTGCGGACGAGTTTCAACTCGGGGCATCCGGTGATTGTCAGCACAGGCAGCGGGGACGATGTGAACAAGAAGGGCCAGGACAAGTGGGGGAACCACGTTCTCCACCCGTCACGTCTACTTCGTCAAGGGGTTCGAGAACGGGAACATCGTGCTCGGCAACCCATGGGGCCCGCCCAACAAGGACATCGTGGCCACCCCCGACGAGTACAAAGAGTTCTTCGGGAATCCGCAGGCTCTGGAGGTGCCCAAGTCATGAAGGCAGCCCGATTTGCCGCAGTCGTCGGCTGTGTGCTGCTCGCGGCGGGCTGCGGCTCGTCCGGAAAGCAGTCCGAGCAGGCCCCGTCCCCCAGTGCGTCCACGACGAGCCCCGCCCCGCCCCGCGACAAGGGCCCGGTGTGCGCGGGTAATTCCGCCGCGAAGGGGCTCCACGTGCTGCGCGGTGGTTTCGTCAAGCTGCCCGGCGGTGCCGGAAACGTGTCGTACAAGGAGGCGCGGTCGGACGGCTCGGCCCGTTCCGCTGTCCTGACCAACGGGACAGGGCTCGGCTCGGCGGAAGCCGGTACCCGGGCATGGACCGTGAAGCCGGGCCAGGCCGTCACCGTGGGCGGTGTCTCGTTCACGGTGGCGCAGATCTGCACGTACCGAGTGGTACTCACACCGAAGGGCCAGAAGAACGTGACCGAGTCACCCCAGCCCAGCTCCGAGGCCACGTGGCCGTCTCTGGTCGACGGCCGCTTCCGCCTCAGGTGGCACGTGCCGAACAACGAGTACAGCGGGCAGTACAGCGCGGTGGTGACGGAGATCAACCAGGGCCCGCGCGCCGACATCGGCATCGCGAGCCGCGACGGCGGGGACGCCGCCTACCGGGACGCCCGGGTGGGCGACACTCTCGAATTCGCCGGCCGCCTGTGGAAGGTGGCGGACATCGACGTCGGTGACGGCAGCCCCGCCGAGAGCAGTCCGCACTCCGGGTACGTGGACCTCCAGCTCATCGGGCCTGCCGGGGGCTGATACCACGAAGTGGTCTGGCCGCAGGACGCTCGGGTGGGCCACGGTGGCCCACCCGAGGCCTGTCACTTCCGCCAGAACAGGTGGTGGGTCACCCCGCTCGGGCTGGGCACGACATCGAGGTGGAACCGGTCGAGCAGCTCATCGGGGGACTCCCACAGTCGCAGTCCGTACCCGAGCTTCACCGGTGAGACCGCCACATGCATGGTGTCGACGAGGTCGGCGTCGAGGAACTCCCGGATGGTGGTGACCCCGCCGCCGAGCCGGACGTCCTTGCCCTGTGCTGCTTCCCGCGCCTGCTCCAGGACCGTGGCCGGGTCGCCGTCGACGAAGTGGAACGTGGTGTCGGAGAGCGTGAACGAAGGGCGCTCATGGTGGGTCATGACGAACACCGGTGTGTGGAAAGGGGGTTCGTCGCCCCACCAGCCGCGCCACTCCTCGTTGGGCCAGGGTCCGCGCTGGGGGCCGAACTTGTTGCGGCCCATGATCTCGGCACCGATGTTGCGTGCGAAGTCGCGCGTCAGGTAGTCGTCCAGGCCCCGGCTCCCTCCGGAGTCGGTGCGCATGGGCCAGCTCGCCGTGGCGCCGGCCCAGGCGAACAGCCTCCCGGGATCGACGTGGCCGAAGGGGCGCTCAAGGGTCTGATCCTCGCCGGCGCCGATTCCGTCACTTGAGACGGTGAAGTTCTGCACTTTCAGCAGCTGAGCCATTTGTTCTTCCCATGTCGTCGACAACGGTGGTCGGAGTGAGACTCCCCGGGCCGGCGGAACTCATCGCTCCCTCCCCGGGGACCGGCCGGAAGCCGGGCGGACCGGGGGATCGCACTCTTGAAACGCAGGCACTCTCCTCCTTCTGCCGCTACGGTCTCCGGGTGACCGAACCCGACACCCTGTGCGCCACCCGTGAGGCCTACAACGCCATCGCCACCACCTACGCGGAGCAGTTCCACGACTCCCTGCGTGACCGCCCTCTGGAGCGCGCCCTCCTGAGTGCCTTCGCGGAGCTGGTACGGGCGAACGGCGGCGGGGTCGCGGACCTCGGCTGCGGACCGGGCCACATCACAGCCCACCTCCGCGAGCTGGGCCTGAATGCCTTCGGAGTCGACGCCTCCCCTGTGATGGTCGAGCTGGCCCGCGATGCCAACCCCGGGATGCGGTTCGAGGTCGGCTCGATGGCCGCGCTGGACATCGAGGACGGTGCGCTCGGCGGGGTGCTCTCGCGGTGGTCCGTCATCCACACTCCGCCGCAGGACCTGCCCGCCATCCTGGCCGAGATCGCACGGGTCCTGGCCCCCGGCGGGCACCTGCTGATCGAGTTCCCCGCCACTGACGGCCCCCACCACGAGACACAGTCCTACGACCATGTGGTCGCGACGGCCTACCGCTGGTATCCCGATCGCCTCGTTCAGCTCCTGCGCGACCATGGACTGGCCGAGTCGGCCCGCCTGGTGACCGAGCCGAAGCCCACGGACCGGCGGCAGTTCCAGGAAGTCCAGCTTCTCGCACACAAGGTGTAGACCGGATGGACATCGGCGCATCGGGACGTCCCGGCATCGAAAACTTCCGCTACGCAACGGGCCGTCAAGTCGCCGCTACACGGCGTGCGTTGTGAGTAAAAGAAGTGCGTCGTGTGCCGAGTTTCTCGCTGTGAAGATTGTAATGGTCACAAGATGGTCACTAGGGTTGGGCCTCGAACCTTCGCGCGATTGATCACCCAACCGGGGTGTCAGCGGGGGTACCGCCGAGTCCGTGATGTGCACGGAGCCGGGGATTCACTTCCCCCCATGACCCGGTAGGCGGCTCTGAGGAAGAAGGAGCTCGCCTTCGTGGCGTCCCACCGTCGTCCCAAGCAGCCGAGCCGTGCCCGCGTGACCGTGCTGACCGCGACCGCCGCTGCGGCCGTGGCCCTGACCTCTCAGGCCGCTCACGCCGATCCCAAGCCGACCAAGAGCGAGGTGAAGGCGAAGGTCGACAAGCTCTACGACGAGGCAGAGGTGGCCACCGAGCAGTACAACGGGGTCAAGGAGCAGCAGGACAAGCTGGAGAAGCAGACCGACGCGCTGCAGGACAGGGTCGCCCGCGGTCAGCAGGAGCTCAACACGCTCCGCGCCGGCCTCGGTTCGATCGCCGCATCGCAGTACCGCGACGGGGGGATCGACCCCTCGGTGAAGCTCTTCCTCGCCTCGGACCCGGACAGCTTCCTCGACCGGGCCACCGACCTGGACCAGTTGACGGCCAGGCAGGCCGAGGCCCTGGCGAAGATCCAGAAGAAGCAGCGGACCCTCACGCAGGAGCGCACCGAGGCCCAGGGCAAACTGCGCGACCTCGCGGACGTCCGCAAGACGCTCGGGGAGCGCAAGAAGAAGCAGCAGGACAAGCTCGCCGAGGCGCGGAAAGTGCTCAACACCCTGACCGTCTCCGAGCGTACGAAGATGCACGATGACGACGTGCGCGCCAGCCGCGACGCGGGTGACCGGGTCAAACTCGACCACGAGGCCCCCGCATCCGCCCTCGGCGCCGCCGCCCTCCAGGCCGCCGAGACCCGGGTGGGCAAGCCGTACGTCCGCAGCGCCACCGGTCCCAACGCCTTCGACTGCTCGGGCCTGACCCAGTGGTCGTACGCCCAGGCCGGTGCCCAGATCACCCGCACCACGTACACCCAGATCAACGAGGGCACCCGCATCTCGCGCAGCCAGCTGAAGCCGGGCGATCTGGTCTTCTTCAACAACACCCAGCACGTGGGGCTCTACGCGGGCAACAACACCGTGCTGCACGCCCCGTACCCGGGCGCCTATGTCCGCTACGAGTCGATGAACACCATCGGCAGCTTCCAGGCCGCGGTGCGCATCTGATCACGCACTGACGGGGGCGGGTCCGCTCGTTGCTGTTGCTGTCGGTGTCGGTTTCGGTGTTGATATGGGGGAGCGGTGCAGCACTTCGTGCGACCTGAAGGGGCGCCACCCGTGAACGGATACAGCCACGCTGTGGCGTTCACGGGGACGGTTGTCGCGGTCTCGGGTCAGGTTCCGGTGGACGGTGAGGGCCGTCCAGTGGGTGAGGGCGACGCCGAGGCCCAGGTGCGGCAGGTGTACGCGAACCTGGCCACCGCCCTGGAATCGGCGGGTTCGAGCCTGGCGCAGGTGGTCAAACTGACCGTGTTCCTCACCGACTTGCAGGACCTTCCGGCTTTTCGGCGGGTACGCGACGAGCACCAGGATCCGGCACATCCTCCGGCCTGCTCACTGGTACAGGTCGCCGGGCTGGTGCATCCCGCCTTCCGGGTCGAGATCGAGGCATGGGCCGTGGCGCCGACCGGAGAGTGAAGCGAGGCGGCGGGCCGGAGGGTGGAGCGAGGGCTCGCCCGGCGGGCAGAAGCGAGGGGCCGGCGGCCGGGCGGTCGGTGCCCCTCATGCCCCCAGCAGGCTCTGGCCGCAGACCCGTACGACCTGGCCGTTGACGCCGTCCGACGCGGGGTGGGCGAACCAGGCGGTCGTCTCCGCGACGTCCACCGGGAGGCCGCCCTGTCCCAGCGAGTTCATGCGCCGTCCCGCTTCGCGGATGAAGAGCGGTACGGCGGCCGTCATCCTGGTCTCGATGAAGCCGGGGGCCACGGCGTTGAGCGTGATGTGCTGTTCTGCGAGCCGGGGGGCGAGGGTCCGGACCAGGCCGATGATGCCGGCCTTGCTGGCTGCGTAGTTGGTCTGGCCGGTGTTGCCCGCGATCCCGGCGATCGATGCCGTGGCGACGATGCGGCCGCCCGGTCGCAGTGTGCCGGACTTGAGCAGGCCGTCCGTCGTCCGCAGCACGCTGTCCAGGTTCACGTCGAGCACGCTCGCCCAGCGGTCGGCGGCCATGTTGGCGAGGCGGCGGTCGCGGGTGATGCCCGCGTTGTGGACCAGGATGTCCAGGCCGTCGGGGAGCGCGGCGGCGATCCGGTCCGCAGCGTCGGCCGCGGTGATGTCCAGGGGCAGGGCGGTTCCGCCGAGTGAGTCGGCCGTACGGGTCAACTCGGCCTGGGACTGCGGGACATCGAGGCAGAACACCTTCGCCCCGTCGCGGGCGAGAGTCGCGGCGACCGAGGCGCCGATGCCGCGTGCGGAGCCGGTGACCAGCGCCGTGCGGCCGGCGAGCGGCAGGTCCCGGTTCGCGGGGGCCGCGGTGCCGGTGTCCGTCCCTGGCCCGCCGATCTCGATGACCTGCCCGCTCACGTACGCGGACTTGGGCGACAGCAGGAACCGCAGCGTCGACTCGGCCGCCGTCGCGGAGACCGTCCTGACCAGTTGGACGGTCCTGCCCCGGCCGATCTCCTTGCCCAGGGACCGTACGAAACCCTCCAGCGCCTGCTGCGCCGCAGCCTGGTGGTGGTCCTCGTCGGAGAGCGGGGCGCCCAGCACCACGACCCGGCCGCCCGGCGAGAGGGACCGTACGACGGGATGCAGCGCGCCGTGCACCTCCGCGAGACCGGCCACCGTGACGACACCGGTGGCGTCCAGGACCACGCCGGCCGGCCGTTCGCCTTCCGCTGCGGGACCCGTGGGCTCTGCGGGCTCCGCGGCCTTCAGGCCGGTGCGGGCGAGCACCTCCGCCAGCCCCGGCAGCCCCGCGAGCGACGGTCCGCCCGCTGTCACATGGAGCAAGGGCCCTTCGAGGCAGGGGCGTTCGGCCGACCAGCGGCGCAGCTCGGCCGGCTGGGGCAGGCCGAGCCTGCTGGTGAGGAAACGGCCGGGTGCTGTGCTGGTGAAGTGCAGATAGCGATCGGCCATTGTCCAGGCTCCCTACGGCATCGTAGATTTACTCTTGAGTAAGGTTACTCAAGAGTCAGGAGCTGGTCGAGATGATGCCGAGATGAGGCCGCGATGACGCCGGGCATGATGCCTCTCAAGGTCGCAGTGGTCGGCGGCAGCCGCATCCCGTTCGCCCGCTCGGACGGTCCGTACGCCACCGTGTCCAACCAGTCCATGCTGACAGCGGCGCTGGACGGACTGGTCGAGCGGTTCGGCCTGGAGGGCGAGCGGATCGGCGAGTTCGTCGCGGGCGCCGTCCTCAAGCACAGCCGCGACTTCAACCTCGCCCGGGAGACCGTGCTCGGCTCGCGTCTCGACCCGCGCACGCCCGCGTACGACATCCAGCAGGCCTGCGGTACGGGACTCCAGGAAGATCGCACTCGGCGCTGTCGACTCGGCGATCGCCGGCGGCTCGGACACCGCGAGCGATGCGCCTCTCGGCGTCAACGACGAGCTGCGGAAGATCCTTCTCGACGCACGCCGGGCCACGTCGGTGAGCGGGCGCCTCAGGGCTCTCTCCCGCGTACGCCCCGGCCACCTCGTCCCGGACATTCCGCGCAACGCCGAGCCCCGCACCGGGCTTTCGATGGGGGAGCACGCGGCGCGCACCGCCCGCGAGTGGGACATCGGCCGCGCCGACCAGGACGCGCTGGCCGCCACCAGCCACCAGCGGCTGGCCGCCGCGTACGAACGCGGTTTCTTCCAGGACCTGGTGACTCCCTTCCACGGCCTGGCCCGGGACCAGAACCTCCGCCCGGACTCCACCGTGGAGAAACTCGCCACGCTGAAGCCGGTGTTCGGCGCCGGAGAGCCCGGCGCGACCATGACCGCGGGCAACTCGACCCCGCTCACCGACGGCGCTGCGACCGTGCTGCTGGCGAGCGAGGAGTGGGCGCGCGAGCGCGGACTCGAACCGCTGGCGTATCTGACGCTGTACGAGACGGCGGCCGTCGACTACGTCAACGGCCCCGACGGGCTGCTGATGGCGCCCGCGTACGCCGTTCCGCGGATGCTGGAGCGCGCCGGTCTCACCCTGGACGACTTCGACCTCTTCGAGATCCACGAGGCGTTCGCGTCCCAGGTGCTCGCCACGCTCGCCGCCTGGGAGAAGCAGGGACTCGCTCCGGTGGACCGGGCGAAGCTCAACGTCGCCGGCTCCTCGCTCGCGACGGGCCACCCCTTCGCTGCGACCGGCGCCCGCATCGTCGCCACCCTGGCCAAGCTGCTCGCGGAGCGGGAGGCTCCCGGGCGGGGGCTGATCTCCCTCTGCGCGGCGGGCGGCCAGGGCGTGACGGCAATCCTCGAACGCCCCTGACCTGCCTGGCGGAACACACCCCCGGGCAGAACACACCCCCGGGCAGAACACACCTGCCGGGCAGAACACACCTGCCCGGGAGAGCGCCCTGGCTGACGTACCACGACATCACGACATGAGGAGCCGCAAGTGACCGTGCCCGTGTCAGTGCAGCAGCTGGAACCGCGCAAGCGGCGCGTGGACGGGACGGTGCGGGAGGTCTCCGTACCGCTACTGGTCCGGCCCGTCGAGCACGGTTCGCTCGCCGACATCCCCTTCGACAACGCCCACCAGGCCCCCGACGAACCGGTGCTCAGCCGGAAGCAGCCGGACGGCCGCTGGACCGATGTCTCGTCCATGGAGTTCGCCCTCGAAGTGCAGGCCGTTGCCAAGGGGCTGATCGCAGCGGGCCTGGCGGCCGGCGACCGTATCGCGATCATGGCCAGGACCACCTACGAGTGGACGCTCCTCGACTTCGCCTCCTGGGCGGCGGGTCTGGTCACCGTCCCGGTCTATCCGACGTCCTCCGCCTTCCAGGTCCGCTGGATCCTCCAGGACTCCGGCGCGGTGGCCTGCGCCGTCGAGAACAAGGAGCAGGCCCGGCTGGTCAGCGTGGAGCGCCGCCAGCTGCCCGCCCTGGCGGACCTCTGGGAGTTCGACACCGGCGCGATCGGCATCCTGAAGGACGCGGGCCGGGACGTACCCGACGAAGCGGTGGCCGAACGCCGGGCCGGGCGCTCGCCGGCCTCCGTCGCCACCCTGATCTACACCTCGGGCACCACGGGCCGCCCCAAGGGCTGCGTCCTCACCCACGCCAACTTCTTCGCCGAGGTGGACAACGCGGTCGAACTGCTCCACCCGGTCTTCAGATCGGTGACCAAGGACCCGCCGTCGACGCTGCTCTTCCTGCCGCTCTCCCATGTCTTCGGCCGGATGGTGGCGATCGGCTGTATGCGGGCCCGGGTGCGCCTCGGGCACGCACCCAGCATCAGTACGGAGGACCTGCTGGCGGACCTCGCCGGGTTCCGTCCGACGTTCCTGCTGGCGATCCCGTACGTCCTGGAGAAGGTCTACAACACCGGCCGCGCCACCGCCGAGAAGATGGGCCGGGCCTCGTCCTTCGACCGCGCGGCGCGGATCGCGCAGCGGTACGGGCAGGCGCTGGAAGCCGCCGAGCACGGCACCGGCTCCGGGCCGGGGACGGGCCTGCGGCTGGCCCATGCCGTGTATGACCCGCTGGTCTACCGGCGGATACGGGCGGCGCTCGGCGGCCGGGTGAAGTACGCGATCTGCGGCGGTTCCCCGCTCGGCCACCGGCTGGCGGCGTTCTACGCGGGCGCCGGAATCCAGATCTTCGAGGGGTACGGCCTCACCGAGACGACGGCCGCCGCGACGGTCACCCCGCCGATGAAGCCGCGGCTCGGCACGGTCGGCTGGCCGCTGCCCGGCACGGCGGTCCGGATCGCGGACGACGGTGAGGTGCTGCTCAGCGGCGGCCAGGTCTTCAGCGGCTACTGGGACGGGCAGCGCGGCGAGAGCGCGGGTGCCGGGCAGTACGCGGGCAGCGCCGGGCTCGGCTCCGGCCAGTGGTTCGCCACGGGCGACGTGGGCGAGCTGGACGAGGACGGCTACCTCACGATCACCGGCCGCAAGAAGGACCTCATCATCACGTCGGGCGGCAAGAACGTGGCGCCCGCGCCCCTGGAGGACTGGCTGCGCGCGCATCCGCTGGTCGGCCAGTGCATGGTCGTCGGCGACAACCGCAGCTATGTCACGGCGCTGATCACCCTGGAGCCGGACGGCCTCGCGCACTGGCGGCTGATGCGGAAGAAGGCAGGTGTCCCGATGCGGGAACTGGTCCACGACGAGGAGCTGAGGGGAGCACTGCAGCGGGCGGTCGACGAGGCGAACCGGCTGGTGTCGCGAGCCGAGTCGATCCGGAAGTTCGCGGTACTCCCGGTGGACTTCACGGAGGAGAGCGGGCATCTGACACCGTCGCTGAAGCTGAAGCGGGCGGTTATAGCCAAGGACTTCGGCGAGCAGATCGAGGAGATGTACCGGCGGTAGGCGACAACCGGGGATAGGCGACAACCGGGGATAGGCGACAACCGGCGATAGGCGACAGCCAGCGGTAGGCGGCAATCGGCGGTCCATAGCCGGGTGCCGGAAAAGGCAGGAGCCCCTTTCCGTACGCGAACGTACGGAAAGGGGCTCCTTGGGTGGTGCTATCCCGACCGCGATCCGATCGGCCCGGGCAACTAGGCCGGGGTGACGTTCTCCGCCTGCGGACCCTTCGGGCCCTGCGTGACGTCGAAGTTCACGAGCTGGTTCTCCTCAAGCGAGCGGAAACCAGACGCGTTGATCGCGGAATAGTGGACGAAGACATCCGGGCCGCCGCCGTCCTGGGCGATGAAGCCGAAGCCCTTTTCAGCGTTGAACCACTTGACGGTTCCGGTAGCCATAAGCCCTCCTTGGGCCAAAGGGTTGCCCTGCTCCAGAACCTGCTAAGAAGTCTGAAAACTACAAAAGCCTGCGGGTCACATGCTCCGCAGGCTCTGTACTGCAAGGGAAACCAAACTGCAACTTGCGGCGAGCCTAGCACGCGCCCGCGCGCCCGCGATAGAGGCGAAGATCACTTCACCCGGACGTTTGGCCGCGGTGCGTCATGCTGACGGACCACCCTGCGTTTTCCAGCGTACAACGCGGGTCTAGCCTCACGATGTGGACAATTCATACGCCGAAGAGGCCGCCGCACCCGTCACCGGACACGCCACCGGGACCGCCCCCGCGCACACCGCGGAACACGGCGAAGAACACGCCGCCGAAGCCGACCACCGTCGCAGCCGGCCCCGCGTCGGGCACATCCAGTTCCTGAACTGTCTCCCGCTCTACTGGGGGCTGGCCCGCACGGGCACCCTGCTCGATCTGGAGCTGACCAAGGACACCCCCGAGAAGCTCAGCGAGCAGCTGGTCAGGGGCGACCTGGACATCGCGCCCGTCACGCTCGTCGAGTTCCTCAAGAACGCCGACGACCTCGTGGCCTTCCCCGACCTGGCGGTCGGCTGCGACGGTCCCGTGATGTCCTGCGTGATCGTCTCCAAGAAGCCGCTGGAGCAGCTCGACGGGGCGCGGGTGGCGCTCGGCTCCACCTCGCGCACCTCCGTACGCCTGGCGCAGCTCCTGCTGGCCGAGCGGTACGAGGTCACGCCCGACTACTACCGGTGCCCGCCCGACCTCGGCGTGATGATGCAGGAGGCCGACGCGGCGGTCCTCATCGGCGACGCGGCGCTGCGTGCCGCACTGCACGACGCCCCCAAGCTCGGCCTCCAGGTCCACGACCTGGGCCAGATGTGGAAGGAGTGGACGGGGCTGCCGTTCGTCTTCGCGGTCTGGGCCGCCCGCAAGGACTACGCCGCGCGCGAGCCCGAGGTCGTGAAGGCGGTCCACGAGGCGTTCCTGTCCTCCCGCGACGTGTCCCTCGAAGAGGTCACCAAGGTCGCCGAGCAGGCATCGCACTGGGAGGTCTTCGACGCGGAGCTGCTGGAGCGCTACTTCACGACACTGGACTTCCGCTTCGGCGCCGACCAGCTGGAAGGCGTCAAGGAGTTCGCACGACGGGTCGGCTCCACGACGGGCTTCCCGTCGGACGTGCACGTCGAACTGCTCGGCTCCTGAGGGCTGTTGCCGAAAGCGGTTCCCGACTCCGGGCCGTGGGCGCCGTTCGCGGCGCCCACGATCGCCCCTGACGGTCCCCGGCTGCCCTCGGCCGCCTTCACCCGACCGCTCTCGTTGCGTACTGCTCGTACTGCTCGTACTGCTCGTACCGCTCATGCTGCTCGTACTGCGCCGCTGGGTGTTCCGTCGGCGTGGCTGTCCCAGGCGGCCGTTCCAGGAGCGTGGCATTCTCGCAGCTCAGAGGCCATTTCATCGTTCCAGCGTCCCTCCTTTCCGGTAGATCATTGCGGGTACGCCCGGCTCCCACGAAGCTCGTTGTTGTCGGCGGGGCGCGAGCCTGGCGCCGCGTCCGGCTGAAGCAGTCCGATCTCTGCTGAAGCGGTCCGATCACTACGGGGGAGCCCACCCATGCGTAAGAACCTCATCCGCACGTCCACCCTGGCCGCCATGGCGGTAGCCGCAGTCCTGTCGCTGACCGCCTGCCAGGGCGGGTCCGACTCGACCGGCGCCTCATCCCCGACCGGCGCGGCTCAGTCCGCGGCCCAGGGCCAGGACGCCGGCGGCAAGGCCGGGGGTTCAGGCGGCAAGGACGTCTCGGCGGAGGCAGGAAAGGGCAGTTCGACGGACGGCGCCACGTCCGGCAACGGCGGCACCTCATCGAACGGCACCGCATCCAAAGGCAGTGGCAGTGGCAGTGGCAGCGGCAGTGGCAGTGGCAGCGGAGGCAAGGGCGGCTACGGGCAGGCCTGCGGCGCCAACGACCTGAAGTGGGGCGCCAAGTCCGAGACCCAGGCCGGCGGCTACATCCTCATCTCGGTGAAGGCGAAGCCGGGTATCACCTGCACGCTCCCGTCCGCGCTCCCGATGGTGGCGTTCGGCTCCGACGGCACGGAAGCGGGACCGGCCGAGCAGTCCGTCGGCGACCCGGTGAAGCTGAGCGGCGCCACCACCGCCTACGCCGGAGTGAACCCCAAGACCACCAGCACGGATGGTGGCAAGGAACTCAACGAGATCATCACCGCGGTGAGCCAGGACGACCACACCGACCCGGTCAGCCTGCCCACCGGCAGCATCACCGTCGACAAGCCGATCGTCACCAACTGGCACGAGTCGCCCCAGAACGCCGTCCCCGGCGACGGCGTGGACAGCCACTGACGACCGGGCGGCGCCCCTGAGCAGAGGAAGACGGGCGCAGCCGCGCCCGTCCGCCGCGGCTGAGGATGTCCCGTAATCCCTTGTCCCGTAATCCCTGAACCCCTCAGGGATTACGGGGCACTTCCGTTTGGAATCCGTCCCGCATGCCGACCCTTCGGCGTACCCCGCCGCGCAGCACTCTCTATGGTGTCGGAGGCATCGAGCCTGACGAGCAGACACCCTAAGGATCACTGACATGGACCCGTTGCAGCCGGACGACCCCCGAACGCTGGGAAATTACCGGCTGCTGGGCCGGCTCGGTGCGGGCGGAATGGGCCGCGTGTACCTGGCTCGCTCACCCGGCGGGCGCACCGTCGCAGTGAAGGTGGTACGCCAGGACCTCGCCGCGGACCCGGCGTTCAGGGAGCGGTTCCGTCACGAGGTGGACATGGCCCGCCGGGTCTCGGGCCGCTACACCGCACCGGTGGTCGACGCCGGCCCCGACGAGCCACTGCCCTGGCTGGCCACGGCGTACGTCCTCGGCCCGGACCTCACGGATGTCGTCGAGGCCCATGGAGCCCTGCCCGAGCACACCGTACGGGCACTCGGCGCGGGCCTCGCCGCGGCGCTGCAGGAGGTCCACGCGGCCGGCCTGATACACCGCGACCTCAAGCCGTCCAACGTGCTGCTCGCCGCGGGCGGCCCGCGCGTCATCGACTTCGGCATCGCGCGCGCGGTGGACGGAAACCGGCTGACGCAGACGGGAGTTGTGGTCGGCTCACCCGGTTTCATGCCACCGGAGCAGGCGATGGGGCAGGACGTGGGGACGTCGGGAGACGTGTTCTCGCTCGGTGTGGTCCTCGCCTTCGCGGCGACCGGTCGCAACGTGTTCGGCGACGCGGTCGCCCCGGCGACGATGCTCTACCAGGTGGTGCACGCCCAGCCGGACCTGACGGGTGTTCCCCAGATGCTGACCGGCCTGATCCGCGCCTGCCTGGCCAAGGAGGCGGCGCAGCGCCCGACCCCGGCCGAGATCCTTCAGTCACTCGATCCGGGAAACACGGGCGAGGTCTTCGCCGACTGGCTCCCCTCGGCGGTCTCCTCGACGATCGCCACACATGCCTCGCGCATCCTGGACCTCGAAACCCCGGCAGAGGGCAACGCATCACTGTCGGCGGGTGCGGAGACCGCAAGGGCTCCTGGCGCCGCCGCCCACCTGCCGACCGCTACGGCTCACCCGGCTGCGGCCCCCCAGGGCTTCGGACCGGTCCCGACCCTGACGGACAGCCCGGATGGCACCACCGCGCCCGCAGCCCCGAGCCGCCGCCGGTTCTTCCGAATAGCGGCGGGCAGTGCCGCAGGTGTCGCAGTGGTGGGCGGCGGCGGAGCCTGGCTGGCCACCCGCGGGGGCGGCACGACTCCCGACGTGCAGCCGACGGAGAAGCCCGAGGTTTTCACGACTCCGCCGAACGGAGTCGCCCCGCAGCCGCTCTGGCACAAGACGCCGGGCAACGACAACCTCGATTACGACATCGTGCCGCGCGTCATTGGAGACGTCGCGCTCATCTGTGGCGATGAGATGCAGGGTTTCGACGTGAAGTCGGGTGCCCGCCGGTGGAAGACCGGAAAGCTGGAGACGACGATGAGCGCCGGGAGGATCGTCGCCTCGGGCGGGATGTTCTTCTGCGGCAGCGGAGATTACGACGGCACGCTCGTCGGTATCGATGCGAAGACCGGCAAGGAGGCCTGGCGCACCCGCCTCGGAGGGAAGCTGACCGCGAAGCCCCCCATCGGCGCTGATGACAAGCGGATCTACGGCATCGCGGAGATCGACAACAGTGACCCCAGGAAGAACCTCACCGCGATCGTGGCCATCGACATCAAGACCCGCAAACTCGCCTGGCAGAAACCGCGGGACGAGGGAACGGAAGACTTCGGCTTTGCGCTGACGGTGGTCCCGGGCCATCTCGTCTATACGGACGGCCGGAAGAACCTCACCGTGCGCAACAGCGCCGACGGCAGGCAGCTGTGGAGCAAGAAGGTCGGCGACGGTTCCACTGCGTACGAGGTCGCGGTGCATATGAACACTGTCATGGTCAGCGGAAAGACAATGCGCGCTTTCGACCTCAACTCGGGAGATCTTCTCTGGACGCTTCCTCCCAACGGACGCCGGGGGTTCGAGCCCCCGTTCGTCTTCGACGGTGTGGCGTATGCCTTCGACTACGACAGTGGCGTCTGGGCCATCAACCCGAAGACCGGCAAGAAGATATGGATGAGCCCCGACCTCGCCCACAAGCCCTTCTCGGACAACCTGGTGAAGGTCGGCGACACCCTGTACGCGGGCTCGGTCTTCGAGAGCGGCGGCGTCTATGCCATCGACGCGAAGACGGGGCGTCTGCGCTGGACGTACAACGACGGCCGCAGCGTTGACGACCGCTACCGGGTCGCCGCGGCGGGCCCCCGGCTGATGGCCGCACATGGCGACGAGCTGTACGCCCTTCCGGCGGTGTAGCCACATGTGGCTCCGGCCACACCTGCCACCACCACGAATTCGGCCGCCGTGACCGCTCGGCTGCGCGGACATCGGCTCGGAACTGCGCAGGTCCGCGTCCGATGCCGTACGGGACGTGTGTTCCTGCCCGCGTGCGCAAGCATTAGCCTCAGTGAACCGATATGACAAGCGCGCCACCCACGGCCGGCAGGCCACCGAGGGCCGGCAGGGAGGAAGACGACCATGCGAGTGCTGGTGACAGTCGTACGGGAGGGGGAGGAGCCGCAGGATGTCCTGGTCAACACGGACGACGGGGCCACCGCCGGCGACGTGGCAGAAGTGCTCGCGGCGACACGGGGAGTGCCGCAGCAGGCACACGAAGCCGTCCCGTCCGTCGTCGTACCCATGCCGGGAACGACGCTCGACCCCCGCTTCAGCTACGCAGGCCAGGCGCCGGCCGCCCCCACCCTCTGGGCCGACGGCCACCGCTGTGATCCGCGTACCCCGGTGGGCTCCGTGCTGCGCGACGGCATGCGGATCTCCGTGGACGACTCGATCGGGCCGCTGCTGCGCCGGGGCGAACCCGTAGGACGCTACGAAGTGCGGGTCGCGGCAGGAGCCGCCTCCGGCCGGGTGGTCCGGCTGGCTGCCGGGTCCGCCACCATAGGCTCGGCCCCCACCTGCACCCTGTCCGTCTCGGACGTACAACTTCAGCCCTTCGCGGCCCAGTTGGCCATCGACGTACAGGGCAGGGCGACCATCACACCCCAGCCCGGTGTGTCCGTCCAGCTGGACGACGCACCCGTCACGGGCGAACAGCTCTGGCCGCTGGGCGGAGTCGTCCGCATAGGGGACTCGCTCCTCGTACTCGACGAGGTCGGCGAACCGGACGCACACCTCTCCGACACCGGCGACGGCGGCCTCGCCTACAACCGCCCCCCGCGCCTCTCGCCACTCAGGCCCCGCGCCCGGATCGTCGTCCCCACACCGCCGTCCAAGGGCGAACGCGCGCGCTTCCAGCTGATCGCGGCGCTCATGCCGCTGTTCTTCGGCCTCGGCATGTACTTCGTCACCAAGCAGATCTACATGCTGATGTTCTGCCTGATGAGCCCGGTGATGATGCTCGGCCAGTGGATCAGCGAGAACCGCGAGGGCAAGAAGAAGAACAAGACCTCGGTCAAGCAGTACAAGAAGGACGTCGCCGCGTACGAGGCCGAGCTGGTCCGGGCAGGCAAGGACGAGCAGAACAGGCTGCGCGCCCAGAACCCCGACCCGGCCGAGATCCTGCTCTTCGCCACCGGCCCGCGCCGCCGGCTCTGGGAGCGCAGGATCACCGACCCGGACGTCCTCAAGCTGCGGATCGGCGTCGGCACCGCACCGGCGGACATCGAACTCGTCGCGGAACGCAGCGATGTCCACGACGAGGGCCCGCAACCACCCCGCATCCCGGACGTACCGATCACGCTGCCCTTCCCCGAGCTGAGCGTCGTCGGCATCGCGGGCGACCGCCCGCGCGCTCTGTCATCGGCGCGCTGGCTCGCCGTACAGGCGGCGGTGCTGCACAGCCCGCGCGAACTCTCCCTGGTCGTCCTGTCATCGGCGCCCGACGCGGCCACCGAGTGGAACTGGGCGCACTGGATCCCGCACACCGCACCCCAGCAGGGCCAGGACTGCGTGGCCCTCATCGGATCGGACTCCGAGGCCGTCGCCCGGCGGGTCAACGAACTGCTCAATGAACTCGGCCGCCGCAAGGCCGTACGGGAGCACGCGGGCGGTATGGCCGGAGCACTCGGGAGCGACCCGCACATCCTCCTCGTACTGGACGGCGCACGGCTGCTGCGCCGGATGGCCGGGGTGCCCCAGCTCCTCCAGGAGGGCCCGGCGCTCGGCATCTTCGCGCTCTGCGTCGACGAGGACGAGCGGCTGCTCCCCGAGGAGTGCCGGGCCGTGGTGTCCTGGACCCCTGATTCCGCGGCGCACGTACGGCTGCGCGGCTCCGGCCTCGAATTGGCCGGTGAGGTGCTGGCCGACCAGGTCGCCCCCGACTGGTGCGAACTGCTGGCCCGTTCCCTCGCGCCGGTACGCGATGTCAGCCGCGACGACGCCGACAGCGCCCTGCCCACCGCGGCCAGGCTGCTCCACCTCCTCGGCATGCCCGACCCGACCGGCGACGCCATCGAACGGGTCTGGCAGGCGGGCGGATCCACCACCGCGGCCCCGATCGGGGTAGCGGCGGACGGCCCCTTCGTCCTGGACATCCGGCGCGACGGACCGCACGCGCTCGTCGCGGGGACGACCGGTGCCGGTAAGTCCGAACTGCTCCAGACCATCATCGCCTCGCTCGCGGTGGCCAACCGGCCCGACGCCCTCAACTACGTCCTCATCGACTACAAGGGCGGCAGCGCCTTCATGGACTGCGCCCGCCTGCCGCACACCGTCGGCATGGTCAGCGACCTCGACGCGCATCTGACCGAGCGGGCCCTGGCCTCGCTCGCCGCCGAACTGCACCGCCGCGAGACGATCCTCTTCGACACCGGCACCAAGGACATCGAGGACTACAACGACACCCGCAAGCTCCGCCCGGAGCTCGAACCGATGCCTCGACTGGTGCTGGTCATCGACGAGTTCGCCTCGCTGGTCGCCGAGCTGCCCGACTTCATCGCGGGGCTGGTCGACATCGCCAGGCGAGGCCGTTCGCTCGGTGTGCACCTGATCCTCGCGACCCAGCGCCCGGCCGGTGTGGTCAGCGCCGACATCCGGGCCAACACCAACCTCAGGATCGCCCTGCGGGTGACGGACGGGTCCGAGTCGCAGGACGTCATCGACGCTGCGGACGCCGGTGCCATCGCCAAGTCCACCCCGGGCCGTGCCTATGTGCGTTCCGGCGCACAGTCCCTCGTCGGCGTGCAGTCGGCGCGTATCGGTGGCCGCAGGCCCGCCACCGGCGGCAGCGGCCCCAAGGCCACCCTCGCCCCGCTCACCTGGCCGATGTACAGCCGCCCGGCGCCCAGGGGTGCGGCCGGGGCGGAGGACGACGGCACGATGGTCACGGACCTCGCCGTACTGGTCGACGCGGTCCGGGCCGGCTCGGAGAAGATGGGCTTCCCCGCCCCGCGCAGCCCGTGGCTGCCGCCGCTCGGGGAACACGTCACCGTCGACGAACTGGCCGAGTTCCAGGACCCGTCAGCGGTGTACGAGGACGTTCCGCCGATCGGCTACGGCCTCACCGACCTGCCCGCCCAGCAGGCCCGCAAGCCAGTCGCCGTCGACCTCGTCCACGGGGAGCACACGCTGCTCGTCGGCGGCGCCAGGTCGGGCCGGTCCACGGCGCTGCGGACCCTGGGCGGAGTCATCGGCCGGCAGACGTCTCCGTACGACGTCCATGTGTACGCCATCGACTGCGGCTCCAACGCGCTGCTGCCACTGGTGCGGATGCCGCACGTCGGGGCCGTCGTCAACCGCGACGAGCCCGAACGCGTACGACGGCTGATCGACCGGCTGCTCGGCGAGATCGCCCGTCGCCAGCAGATGCTCGCCATGGAGGGTGCCTCCAGCGCCGCCGAACAGCGGGCCGCGGCGGAGCCGGAGGACCGGCTGCCCTGGATGGTGCTGCTCCTCGACAGCTGGGAAGGGTTCGTCTCCACCTTCGAGAACTACAACTACGGCCAGCTGATCGAGCAGGTCCAGCGCATCTTCCGGGAGGGCTCGGCGGCCGGGATCAAGGTCGTCATGACCGCCGACCGCACGGGTCTCACCGGCAATGTCGCATCAGCCTTCATGGACCGTCTCGTCATGCGCTTCGCCGATCCGAACGACTACAGCATGGCGGGCCTGCACCCGCGTGAGGTCCCGAAGAACATGCCGCCGGGGCGCGCCCTGCGCATCACGGACACCGGTGTCGAAGAGGCCCAGATCGGTCTGCTCGACGCCGACCCCGCAGGTCAGGCACAGGTCCGCAAACTGCGGGAGATCGCCGAGGCCGTACAGGCGCAGTACGGCAGGCTCCCGGCCGGGCGCGGCCCGATGCGGGTGGACGCCCTGCCCGCGCGCATCACCGCGGAACAGGCGCTGGCCCTCAACCCGGAAGCAGCCTCGCAGGCGCCCCTGTGGGCGCTGCTCTGCGTGGGCGGGGACGAGCTGCGGCCCATGGGCGTCGACCTGGTGGAGTCGGGTCCGGGCTTCATCATCGCGGGCCCGCCGAAGTCGGGGCGCTCCAACACCCTCGTGTGTGCCGCTGAGTCCCTGCTGGCCAGGGGCACTCCGCTCGTCCTCATCACCCCGCGCCGCTCGCCGCTGCGGGAGCTGGAGGGGCGGCCGGGCGTGCTGGGGCTCCTCAACGGGGATCACCGCGAGGACGATCTGGAGGAGTTGCTGGAGCAAGCGGCGGGACGCCCGTACGTGGTGGTCGTCGACGACGCGGAACTCCTCTACGACACCAGCCTGGACGAGGCCCTGGAGACAGTCGTCAAGAAGGGCGCGGACGGCGACCACGGGCTGATCGCCGCAGGTACGACGGACTCGCTGTCCTCGCAGTACCGGGGCTTCGCCACAGAGGCGCGCAAGAACCGCAACGGGCTGCTGCTGACACCGCAGAACCCGCAGGAGGGCGAGCTCTTCAGCGTCCGCCTGCCGTCGAACGCGGGCGCCGGGCCGGTGGGCAGCGGCCTGCTGGTGACCGGCGGGACCATGACGCCGGTCCAGGGTGTGATGCGGGGCTGAGTCCGGCTCATCCGGCTCACCCGGCTCGTCATGCGGGGCTGAGTCCGGGCTCCCGGACGACAGGACGCCGGGGCGGCCACCTGATCAGGTGGCCGCCCCGGCGTCGTGCGTTCAGCCAACCGGGATCAGGTGGCGCGCTCGATGTTGTCGGCGCTGGTCTTCGCCGAGTCGTGGGCCGTGGTCAGCGTATGGACCCACTTCTCGAAGGTGGGACGAACGCTCTCCCACTCATGGCGGAAGTTGTCGGCCTTGGGGCCCTTCCAGTAGCCCGTGCTACCGGACGTCGCCGTGTTCAGGTGCTTGATGAGGGTGTGGAGATCCCCGGAGCTGTGCTGGAACTTCTTGGCCAAGTCCCGGAGTTGACTAAGATCTGCGCCGCGATCCATCGCGATCCTCCCCGTTGTCACTGAGGTAAACGGACTATCCGTTTGCAACAGTGGACGCTACCGCACAGCAGGCAGTTCCCGTAAAGGCCTTCGGGCCTCGGGTTGAGGGGAGTTGGGTGATTGCCACCTGGCGCGCCGGATGAGCTGTTTGTCCCGATTGACTTCATTGGGGCGAGTGTTGGCGCTGACGTTCAGAATTAAACAGAACCCGGCGGTGGCGCGGACCCGGCCCCTGCGAGTGCACAGCCGTACCGCCCGGAGGGGCCTCGGGGCGGGGCAACGCCGCTCACTCCGCTGCCCCGCACCCCTTTCACGCCCCTACGCACCCCCACTCTCACACCCCACGCCCATGCCCATGCGCATTGTCAGGCGAATAGACCCGTAAAGAGGCCGAGAAAGAGGCCGAGAAGAGGCTGCAAAAGAGGCTGAGTTCAAAGGGGTGCCACGTAAGACCAAGGGTCGATGTCATGCCTGTCATGGCTGTGAGGCAGAAAGGGCAGCAGCCCGGCGACCGTTGCCGCAGCTCAGTAGGCATGTGCGAAATGAAGCATACGGATGGGGCGTGCGCGCAACGGCGGGGGCGTATGGGGCAGTTCCGTACGCCGGGTGGTGCACGTCCTTGAACTGTACTTTGCCGTCTGTTGAAGTCCGTCTATGCTTGACGGCATCTGTGTGACAGCGGGGGAGGCTGCTATGGGTAATCCGGACATCCAGGAACTAAATTCGCGCGCCGCGTCTCTGAGATCGCTGGCCGACCACATCGATTCGCTGGTCGACTCGCCCCACACCCAGAGCACCACGGTGATGAAGACGTGGGCCGGGCCGAACGCCGATCAGGTGCGTGGAAAGCTGAAGAGCTGGCGGACCACCTGCACCACGGTCGCCACGTCGCTGCGCGAGGAGGCTCACAAAGCCTCTCAGTCCGCCAAGGACCTGCAGCATCCCAAGAAGTGAGCCGCGCGGCCGTCAGGCCCTGGGGAGGAACGAGAGACATGCCTTCGTACGACAGTTCCCGAGGCCGCCTGCGCCTGGCCGACCGCCACATCGGTGTCTTCGCCCACCTGCTGGACGGCGAGACCCCGCCGGACGAGCTGTGGCCCTCGCTGGTCGAACTCCAGCAGATCGGCCTGGTCGGCGAAGAGGGTGAACTGGCCCCGCTGATGCGCGACTTGCTGGGTGCACTCGCCGACCCCATGGTCATGATCACGGTGGAGGTCACGGGCGAGCACGGCCCGGTCAACCACGGAGTCATCGTGGGCCAGAACGCGGTCATCTCCCACGACGGCTGGCCCGGCGACGAGGAGTCCGAGTACGTACCGCTGGAGCCGAGCACACTGGTCTGGGAGCTGGCCAGAAAGGTCAACCTCCGCAGCGGCGACAGCGAGACGCCGGCGGTCGACCGGATAGAGACGTCGATGGGCGCCCTGGACGCCGCCTTCGTGGCGCTGGGCGAGGGCGACGGAGTCGACGAGGAGGCCACCCGCGACCTGGTGCACAAGGCACTGGTGGAGGCGGACAGCAACCTCAAGGACCCGGACCTGGCGCAGTTCACGGATCTCGTCCTCGCCATGAACTCGACCTGGCGCATCACCACGGCTTGGGACGGCAACCACGAGGGCGAACGGTCCGCGATGCTCCGCGCTCTCGCGGTCTGGGACTGCGGCCCCCGCGGCTACTGGATCCGCGAAAAACCGGAGGAGCCGATCCTGCCGGGCCAGGTGACCCCGGAGAGCGTGCTGGTACTGGCCCGTTCGAGCGCGGGAGAGATCTGGGAGAAGCTCGCGGACCTGCTGCCGGACAAGGCGGATCTGATCGACGAGGCGTGATGCGCCCGATGAAGTGCGTATGAGGGGGAATGGTTTGAGGAAGGTCGACCCGGACCAACTGAACCAGCTTGCCAAGCTCCTCAACGACAAGGGCGGGGTCAACGACAAGCTCACGGAGGCTTTCACCCGGGCGCGGCGCCTCGGAGTGACGGACAAGTTAGTTGTTCTGAAACCGCTGTACCACTGGTCGGACGACACTGCCGTGGATCTGCGCAGGCGCGCGGGTTACGCGTATTTGGAGAACGATCAACCGCTGCTGGCCCTGGCGACCTGGGCTGGATTGCGGAGAGCGGATGCCGAACGCCGATCGAACGAATCACTGTCGGACTGGGAGGATCGGCTCAAAGCGAAGATCATCGTGCTGGTTCCCGGCCTCGCACCGTACGAGTCCGAGATCAAGGAATTCCTCGGGGACGCCGGAGATGTCACGGGATTCTTGGGCACCGGCGGAAGAGCCGTCGTCAACGGCGTCAGCATGGTGAAGATCCTGGGAGGAAACTCGCTCAGGGACGGCTGGTTGGCTTCACTGAGGGAGGGTGTAGGCGCGGCGTTGAGTGAGAGTGAGTCCGCGAGGCTGCAGGCGTTGGGGACGAAGATCGTTGACGCTAAACCAGTACTACGAACCCTTTCCGCCCCCGGTGCATGGCTGCCCAGCAGGATCGGATCACTCTTCATGGGCAATTCTGTGTACCGCTTCGCTAACCGTATCCCGTTTACCTCTACTGCACGCGACGGGTTGTTGGGCAGTGGTTGGGACATGCTCCGCAGCCACCCGCTAGTGCGCGCTTTAGGGGTAGGGCGGGTCGATGCAAATGGCATCGCCGATCTTTTCCTCGGTTCGGATGAACTGGCCGCGCGGTACGGCGGCGCGTCACACTCCGGGCAGCTCGTGACCCGGGCAGGTAGCGCGAGCTTATTCAAGGTTGCTCGGACCCAGGCCTACTTCCAAAAGGCAGCCAACACCCGGCCTGCTGTTATCGCGGCTGGCAAAACAGCATCCCCGCTCCTCAAGGGCCTTTCGGCGGCAGGTAAAACGGCTGGATTCCTGCGTGGGGCGGGGATCGCGGGAAGTGCCGTATCGGCAGGGTTCAGCACAGCGAACGTGGCCGTGCAGGGGAACCCGGCTACGGCGTTCAAGGAGAAGGGGGCGGGATACGTCGCGGACGTGGCTGAGGCCGGCTTCAATGCCTCGATGACGGCGGCGATGATCGCCCCGAACCCCCTCACGGTTGGTTTCGTTGTCGGGACCGGGCTGATCTACGGCGGGGCGAAGGTCGTCCAGCACTGGGACGGCATCAAGAATGGTGCGGGGAAGGCCGCGGACTGGGCGGGTGGTGAGGCAAAGAAGATCGGCTCCGGTATCGCGAACGGTGCCAAGAACATCGGCAAACACGCGAACCCGCTGAGCTGGCTCTGAAAAGCAGAAACGAAGGATGGTGGAGAAGGTGGATAATTTTCGCTTTGAATTGGTTCCTTTCCGGGACGAGCGGGGTGTAGGTAGACAGGGTCCGGTGGGCGACTTTGGCGAGGTGACGGTTCTTTGCCCGGCCGAATCGCGCAAGCGGAGAGAAGGCCCTACGGTGAGCCGGGCTCTTGTGACGGGCGATGGAGTCCCGGATGCAGTATTTCGGGGGCGTGGGGCGGGGCGGCCTGGTCTCCAAGCGTCCACACTCCATGTGGACGGATCTTCTGTCGCTATGGAGCGAAATCTACTGGGCGTGCGACCGAAGTCCCGCGCGCTACAACTCGATTATCAGGGGCGAAAGTTTTCTTATACATATTTCGGTGTGGGTAAAGGTTCTGAGCTGAAGAGCGAGTCTGGCAGAGTTACTCTCACTCCAGGAAGGCACATTCGCAGAACTGGCGTAGTGACCGCAGGCGTCGCCTCGGGCAGTCTAGATGCACTCTCTCTGGCGCTAGCTGTCATCTTCGAAGAAGTCGACACGAGTTCCCTAACGCTGGCTGGTGCAGCTTCGATGGTGCCGATCAGGCTTATCACGTACAACAGTAGCGAACCTTCGTGTTAACGACGGAAGGACGGAAGGGCCTGGGTGCCTCTCCATGCATTGTGGAACTGGGATCTCACTAACCGATCTGACCCTCTCCGATACCAAATTGTGATGGTCGGCGCACGTCAGAATAAGCTGCCGAAGAAACAGGCCGGAATCGAAGTGACAAAGACAGAACCGGGCGGCATGGAGCATGCCCGAGTAGCAACGCCGCCCTCCACCCGCCCGCGAAGATGGCCCGGAACCATGGGCACCATGATCCTCGGGCCGCTCGCCCTCGCCGGTTGTGGCTGGCTCGCGCAGCGGCAGGGCACGCTGGTCATGCTGCTCTCTGCGTTCCTCGCGATGATCGTCCTCTGCATCGCCTGGGCCATGTGTGGCGCGGGCCCGGGCGCATGTGTCGCCGCCCTCGGGTTCGCTCTGATGCTCTTCCTCGGTCCCGCTCTCAACGACTACGTCATGGGACAGCGCGGAGTCCGGCATGACGCCGTGATCTCCGGCGTCGACAGTTATCACCGCAAGCACGGCGACGACGGCTACACCTGCGGAGTGAAGCGCATCGACGTGGCGCGGTCCGCGGTCTATTCCGTGGATGACGACAGCGGCTGCTCCAAGAACAGCCGGCCGGGGCAGCGCGTCACGCTGGTCGAGGACCCGACTGGTTGGCTGTATCCGCGTCTGGCCGGTTCGGTCAACGGGCTCTCCGCCGGAATGCTGTGGACCTGTGCCGGACTCTGCGCCGGAATGGAGTCATTCATGCTGTACGGCAGGTTGCGCCGGCGGGTCTGACGAGGTCCACAGGCCGGATGCCCTGTGGATGCGGGGGACGGGACCCGACAGGTCCGAAGCGGGCGCCGGCCCGGGAACCGGCGCCCCAGTGTCAGAACCAGCTCATCAGAACCAGCTCATCGGATTCGCGTGTTTGGCGATGCTCTTCGCGCCGTCCGCGATGCCGGAGCCGACCTTCTTGGCCTTGTCCCCAACCCAGTCCGCGGCCTTCCCCGCGCCCTTTTTGATGTCGTCCCAGTGTTCGACGACCTTGGCGCCGCCGTAAATAATTCCCGTACCGACGGCGAGGCCGATGGTGATCGGGTTAGGGGCAATCATGGCGGCTGTCATGGAGGCGTTGAAGCCCACCTCGGCGACGTCCGCGACGTAACCCGCGCCCTTCTTCTTGAAGGCGGTGACCGGATTTCCCTGCGCGATCACATTCGCCGCACTGAACACGGTCGACGCCGCGCTCCCCGCGATGCCCAGACCGCGCATGGCGCCGGTGACCTTGCTGGCGGCCCCCAGGCCCTTGGTCAGTGACGCGGTGCGGCCGAGGTTGGCGAGTCGGCCGTCCTTGAAGGCGTTGGCGCCCACCCGGATCAGGTTGGCATTGCCGGCCCGCGACACCGCCTGGCCTGCATGGGTCAGGCCGCCGTACTTGGCCGCCAACTCATCGGAACCCACGAGGAAGTTGATGGCCTTGTTGACCGTCAAGCCCTTCCAGATGGGCGAGTCCATGAACTTCAGCCCGCGCGCCGCGTCGTAGCCCGCGCCGGTCCAGTCGCCCACCATGCCCCGGGTGCCGGGGATCTTCTGCGCGAACTGGCTGAGCTTGCTGGGGAACCAGCTGCCGGGCGCACCGAGCGACCGGATCTTCGGGGCGTAGTTGATGATCTTGTTGCCGGACCACTTCAGCAGGCTGTTGTTACGGCCCGCGAGTGCTGTGCCGATACGGTTCTTCCAGGGGACGAGGACGCCCGATTTCAGGGAGTTGCCGACCAGGACCTTGGTCAGTGCCGCACCCTGCATCGTGACCACGGCCGTGGTCCCACCGACGGATTTCCAGTCACCGTAGAGATCGAGAATGGAGACGATCGTCGCGGCGTGCGGTGCGAGCCCCGGTATCTGTTCCAGAGCGTGCGCCTTGATACGGCTGATCCAGTCGTTCAGGGACTCGTTGGACTGCCTCTTGAACGCGTCGGCCTTCGGATCGTCGCTCGCCGCCACCGAGTTGGCCAAAAGGATCTCGTCGGGCGAGAGCCCTTTGCCGTCGTGGTCCTTGAGGTACTTGGCCAGGTCCTTGGGGGAGAAGCCGGCCCATCGCGCCCCGGCCTCCGGGTCACCGCTTTCGAGGCGCGCGATCGAAGCGCGCCTTCGGAGATCGGGTCCGGTGTCCTTGGCCCAGGAGCGCAAGGGCTTGAGAGTCGTCAGATGGCTGGTGACCCCGAGGTTCGATGCTCTGGTAAACGCCTCGTCAAGTTTGTCCTGTACGCCGCCTTTGCCATCAATGAGCTTGGCAAGATGGTCAAGGTCATCCGGATTGGCCATCCTCATGGTTTCTGTCCCCCTCAGAATTCACTGCCGCAGTCCCGGAACAGCCCGCGTCCGGGCAGCCAGGATATCCGTGGAACTGCTCGTCACATCGGACACCGACGGAACATCCACGGTTCCTGACCGGCTGCTTTTGCCCTGAGTCAGGCCTACTTGTCGCCCACGAGCGCAAATGCGAAGGCGAGTCGGCGGTCGATCCAGTCGGCCTCGATCCTCACCTCGTTGCTCCCCTCGGAGACCATCACCACGTGGTCGCCGACCCGCCATTCCAGAGTGCGGGGCCGCATGGACTGGTCGCTGCCGTCCCCGCCACCGTCGAGTACGGATGTCACCAGCCCCAGGGTGGCCTTGATGGCGACCCGCGCGACCCGTTCCGTCTTGGAGTTGCCGCCGACGAGCTCGTTGCGGCCGGTGATCTCCGGGTGCCCCGGCTGGTCGAGACACCAGGTGTGCCTGAACGGCTTCTTGGGCGGGATGCGCCGCAGGGTGCCGATGACCTGCCCCTGGCTGTCGCGTACGACGTGGTGGCGCTCGTCGCCCACGGCTTGGGGTGCGTCGACCGAGCAGAGCAGCTGCCGGTTCTCCGGGTCCTCGTACAGGGTGTGATCGCCGGCCGGGGACTCCGTACCGAACTGGGCCGAGCGTGCCAGGTAGGCGCAGGGGGCGTTGACCGGGAATTCGGTTCCGCCCTGGGGTACGCGCAGCGCGCGCGGGCCGCTGACGGCCTTCTTCTGTTTGTGGGTCACGGGACGTTCCACGGTACTGACGATGAACTTCCCGACGGTTGCCCACTCGACGGGCTCCACCGCAGGCTCTCCAGCCTTTTTGCCCTTGCCGAATGCCACCGTTACCTCCTGGGCCGAACTGACGGGCGAGATGGTCCGACCCTAGCGGCACGGCCTTCCGGCGGGACGTCCGGTTCGAGCCGGCGGAAGGCGTAGCCGGCTGCCTCAGGAGTTGCCGCGTCCGGCTGTCCCGTTCGCCAGGGCTGTCAGGAAGGCGGTGCGGTTCCGGGTGGCGATCAGCAGCAATTCCCCCTGGCGGGTGGAGATCGTCACGCTGTCCATGCCCATCGGGACAGCCCAGCCGCCACCGACCAGGCGAGGGCCGCCGCGCTCGGCTGCCCGTAGGCCCGGCGCCGGTGCGTCGATGGCGGCGGTTGAGGTTGCGTAGCGCTCCATCGGTGTCGGTACGGCGCCCTGGAGCGCGGCCTGAACCGAGGCCGGGTCCACTTCGGCGAGCGGGATGCGCTCGCGGCCGACGCGGAGGGTCCCCCCGTCGATTCGGATGCGCTGGTAGACGGCCTTGGAGATGGGGATGGCAAGGCATGGCAGCAGTACAACGAGAAACAGCGCCGACAGCCCCAGCCACAGACCGATTTCGTCCGGAATGGTGTCCGCGCCCAGATAGGCGATCCCGACCAGGTAGAGGGCAATGCAGATGGCCGACCAGGTCTTGGGGGACTTTTCCAGATACATGATTCTCGGGTCTGCCTCAGCGGTTGACGACATCGGATTTCGCCGGGGCGGGCGGCCCGGCCCGGGAGCCCTGCCGCGCCGACTCCAGCCGTACGACGCTATCCACTGGGGCTCCCGTTCCGCCAGCGCGGATGTGGGCGGGCCCGGCTGGACGTAGGCCTTGTACCTGCATCGTTGTCGCGGCTCGCCCGCTGGGACCTCGGTGGAGCCGATGCGGGCGAGCTGAGAGGTGGTCAGCGGTTGATGGCCTGGATCTCGTCGACTGTTACGTCCTGGGTGGTGCCGAAGGTGCCGTCGGGGAGGTCCTTTGGCTTGGGCTGGCCGGTGCCGGTCCAGCTGATTTTCCAGGTAATGGTGGCCTTCAGCTTGTACGGACCGTCGGAGCCGGAGGCACGGAGGTAAGTGAGCCCGCAAGGTGGGGTCTTGTCCGCGTCGCCCTTCACGTATGGAGTGCCGATCGAACCGTCCCCGTTGAAGGTGCACTCACCCGAGCCGGGGTAAAGCTCAGCGTCGGGAGTGCCAGGTTCGATTTTCAGGGACGTCGGAGTGGCAGTCGTGGTGGCATTCATCCCGGTGAGCGGAACGTAGGCCCGGACAGAGACCGGTTTGAAGTCTGTTTTGTCCAGCCAGGCCCAGGTGGGCAGATTCACCTTGGAGGCGCCATTGGGTGCGAGGGCGACATGAGTGTCAGGCACGCGGACAGCTGCGTACGCGATCTCCGCGAGGATCTCTGGAGTCACGGCTTGAGGCGTATCTGCCGGGGGAGGGTCTCCGTTGTCCACCCAGAACGTGGGCTTGGTGCATGAGTCCCACCCCGGCGGGTAACTCTTGTCTGAGTCAGACTCCCACCAGTAACCCTTGTCCTTCTTGGCAAGGTTGAAGTCCTTGTAAGGGTGGCCCTCTGCGTAGTGACGACGCTGCTGGGCATCCCATTCGTAGCCCGTCGACTCAAGTGACCACGTGTGTTCTTCAAGCTTCTTGAACTCCGTAGCTGAGTATCTCGGGGCGTACCAGCATGGTGGGGGAGTCCAATTACCAACGGGAGCCAGCGGGCCGACCGACGGTCCACTGCCATTGTTGTGCGTATCGGTCTGAACCGTGCTGCCCGTGGCCTGAGCCGAGACGTCGTGGCCGCTGGAGTCACCCGAGGCCGAACCGCTACCCACGCTTCCACCGCCGCCTCCTGGCGTTTTGTCGGCGTGGGCGGGCGCGGTGAGAAGCATCAGTGAGGCGCTTATGGTCGCGCCGACGGCCAGTGCCCGCTTGGCGCGCTTCAGGGTTGGCATGACGCTGCCCCACGAGCGGAACTGATCTTCATCGTTTCCCAGACTCCTTGGGCGTTCCGCTGGACCTGGACGCCGTAGGCAACATAGCTCTGATTGGTCACCTTGGTTTTCTCGATCTTCCCCGTTTTAATCACCTTGCTGTAACCCTTGCTCTCATCTCCGCAGTAACTGATAGATGCAGCAGTCTTGTTCTTGACCGTCACCTTTCGGTTGTAGTATCGAGTTGCTCCGGTGATGGTGCGCCCGCTGTCCACGAAAGACTGCACCCATTCCTGTGACGAGGCGGCACCTTCCCCTTCCGTGTAGAACTCCAGGGCGGGAAGTTCCGGTTTGCTGGCGACTATCGCGGCATCCAGGGCTCTCACGTATGCGGCGTTGTCACCGAGGATTGCGTCCTGGGTGGCATCACCCGTCTTCTCGGGGCTGAAGGTGTCGCTGACATCGGACGGCAGGGTTACCTTCGGACGCCCCGGAGCGCCACTTGAAGCCGAAGCACTCGGTGAAGGCGACTTCGAAGCCCCCTCGTCAGCCCCCGCGATCTTGTCTGGCTTCGTCGACTTGTGGTCGTCACCTCCGCCGCATGCGGTCAGCAGAAGGGCTGCCGCCGTCGCTAGGGCGGCGGCAGCAGGCAGAGTGCGGCGGTTCACGGGCGACTCCCGGCGTGATGGGTGGTGAGCTTGCGGTAATCGACGCTATCCGGGCGGTACTTGGTTTCACCAGAGCGAATTCGCCGCGCAGGGCGTGGCCCGGGTGATGATTGGGGCGAATGGTGCGAGCCGGGGCGCGTGGGGGTCGGTGTTCGACGGCTGTCGCCTGGTGTTCCTGCGGCTTCTGGGGGCTGGAGCGCTTCGGGGCTGGGGGAAGGTTCCGTCTTGATTACGCTTTGTTCACGCTTCACATATTCCTGGGGTGCTGGGCTGCTGGGCTGCTGGGCGGCCGGGTGGCCGGCGAGTGGGCTGCTGCCGTCATCTCGTAGCCCGGCGGCTCGGACCGGGTTCGGGGGCGCTTCGGACTCGGGGCACGCCCGGATCGCGCCCGGATCGCGCCCGGATCGCGTCGAGTTCGCGCCGGGCGAGCCCCCGGTGCGGGGCGAGCGTTCGCGGCGGGGCCCGCGTCACGGTTCCGGCCGCGGTGCTGTCACTCCCTCCCGGGCCTCAACTGCCCAGTTGTGAGGGGGATGCGGACGCCGGGGGTCGTTGGTATTTGCGTGTGCATCGCCAATCTCCGGGGTCCCTGCTGGCTGGTGGGCCCCGATCGGCGGATCTCCGTGAAGGGTTGGCGGATGCAACGGGCGATGCCCTGTCGTGCAGCGGCTACGGGGAAATCTCGTGAATCTTTGGGTGGCCCTCAAGGCCCGTCGTTTCTGACCGGTTTGGACCGATCCTGGCGATGCGCGTGAAGTTCGCGATCCTTATCTCGTCTTGAGGCGCTTATGTGCTGCTGCTACGGTGCGATGACTTGACAGCCTCCGGTGGCCTGGGAATCGGAACCGGATAAATGGCGGCGAAGTCGACTCGCTATATGTCGCAGAGAAACATTTCGGGGATTCGGGGAGAAGCGGCGTGAAGGTCCAGGAGCGCACGGGTGCAGGCAACCACAGGGTTCCCTCACCCGCCCAGTCGGCCGGTGAGCGGCTTCCCACCGTCGCCCGTGAACGCAAACCCGCCCTCGCCGCGCTCGCCGTCCTGCTGATCCTCGTCGGCGCGCTGGGAGCCACCGTGCTGGTGCTCCGGGCCGGCAACCGGGTCGAGGTCGCCAAACTGACGCACAACGTCGAGGCGGGCCAGGCCATCACGAGTAGCGACGTCACGTCGGTGATGGTCGCCAACGACAACTCGATCAACTACATCAAGTGGGACCAGCTCGGCACCGTCGAGAAGACCCTCACCGCCAGGAGCGCCCTCTACTCCGGGTCCCTCCTGGTGGGCGAGATGTTCACCGGCGAAAAGGGCACCCCCGCGGGCAAGGCCGTCGTCGGACTCTCCCTCAAGGACGGCCAGTACCCCGTCGGGATCAAGGCCGGCGACACCGTCACCGTCTACCGGGTGGGCGACCGTAGCGGCTCCAGCAGCAGCGGCAGCCAGTCCGGTTCGTCCAGCAACTCCGGGTCCTCCGGTGGCGGCATCATCGTGAACCGGGCCACCGTCAGCCAGGCCGACAAGCCCAACGACTCCACCATCAGCAGCGGCAATCTCGCGGTCACCCTCCTGGTCGACAACGCCGACGCCGCTGCCCTGTCGCAGGCCGCATCCGCAGGGGAAGCAGCCGTGGTCACGGTTGCTTCCCACTAACGGCTGACCGACGCCCCCAGAGGAACCCAGAGGAACGCAGAAGACATGGCGCTCATCGCCCTCGCCGCAGACAAGGGTTCGCCCGGAGTCACCACGGCCGCCCTCGCCCTCGCCGCCGTCTGGCCCCGGCGGGCGCTGCTCGCCGAAGCCGACCCGGCCGGCGGGGACCTCGTCTACCGCACCACCGCCTCCAACGGCGGCCCGCTCAACCCGAACACCGGCCTGCTCTCCATCGCCGCCGCAGCCCGCCGCGGGCTCGCCGCCGACCAGCTGTGGGACCACGCCCAGCCCATGGCCGGCGGCCTGGAGCTGCTCGTCGGGATCGGCTCCGCCGAGCAGGCCGCAGGCCTCGCCGGTGTCTGGCCCACCCTCGGACACGCCTTCTCCACCCTCGGCGACTCACCGCACGCGCCCGCCGACGTGATCGCCGACATCGGCCGCATCGCCGGGGGTTCGCCCGCGCTCGACCTGCTGCCGCAGGCCGGCCTCGTGCTGCTCGTCGCCCGTACGGAACCGGAGCACATCGCCCGCGTACGGGACCGGGCCGCCGCCCTCGCCGCCCAGCTGCACGGCGGACAGCGCGGAATGTCGCAGCTGGCCACCCCGCTCATCGGCGTCCTGCTGGTCGTCGAGTCGAGTGCGTCCGCCAAGGTCGCCCACCAGGTCAACGACATGCTCGTCGCCGCCCAGACCGGCGCCCGGGTCATCGGCACACTCGCGCACGACACCTCCGGCGCCGCGCTGCTCTCCGGGCGCGGCCGCGGCCGGCTCGACAAGTCGCTGCTGATCCGCAGCGCCCGCAAGGTCGCCGCCGACGTCTACCAGCAGTTCGGCGCCGCCTGGTCACAGCCGGGCGCCGGGGCCGGTCGATGAGCGACGTCGTCGACCACAGCCTGGTCAAGCGGTACCGGCAGGAGGCCGGCGACCGGATCGCGGAACAGCGCCGTATCGACCAGGTCAGCAACACGCCACCGATGTCCGGGGAGGACGAGCGGCAGTACGCGCGCGCCGTCATCGCCCAGATACTTGAGGAGTACGCGCGCGCGGAGATCAACGCCGGGCGTACCCCTTTCGACGCGGAGACCGAGGAGCAGTACGCGGCGGCCGTGCACGCGGCGCTCTTCGGAGTCGGGCGCCTCCAGCCGCTGCTTGACGACCCCGAGGTCGAGAACATCGACATCAACGGCTGCGACCAGGTCTTCGTCGGTTACGCCGACGGGCGCGAGGCCCGTGTCGACCCGGTGGCCGACACCGACGAGGAACTCGTCGAACTCATCCAGGTGCTCGGCGCCTACTCGGGACTCTCGTCCCGCCCCTTCGACTCCGCCAACCCCCAACTCGACCTGCGGCTCCCCGACGGCTCCCGGCTCTCGGCCGTGATGGAGGTCGCCCGCAGGCCCGCGCTCTCCATCCGTCGCGCCCGGATGGGCAAGGTCTTCATGGCGGACCTCGTCGGCAACGGCACGCTCACCCCCGAGCTGGCCCACTTCCTCGCCTGCGCGGTCCGCGCCCGTAAGAACATCATGATCGCGGGCGCCACCAACGCCGGCAAGACCACGCTCCTGCGGGCCCTCGCCAACGAGATCCCGCCGGTCGAGCGGCTCGTCACGGTGGAGCGCGCGCTGGAGCTCGGGCTCGACCAGTTCCCCGAACTCCACCCCAACGTCGTGGCGTTCGAGGAGCGGCTGCCCAACTCCGAAGGGCTCGGCCAGATCTCGATGGGCGAGCTGGTGCGCCGTTCGCTCCGTATGAACCCCTCGCGCGTCATCGTCGGTGAGGTGCTCGGCGACGAGATCGTGACCATGCTCAACGCGATGTCGCAGGGCAACGACGGCTCGCTCTCCACGATCCACGCCAACAGTTCGAGCGAAGTCTTCAACCGTATTTCCACCTACGCGCTCCAGGCCAACGAGCGGCTGCCCATCGAGGCCAGCCAGATGCTCATCGCCGGAGCCGTCAACTTCGTCGTCTTCGTGCAGCGCCGCAACAACTTCGAGAGCGGCGGCCGCCTCCAGCGTGCCGTCACCTCGGTCCGTGAGGTCAACGGCGTCGACGGCCGCGTCCTCTCCAGTGAGGTCTTCGCCGAGACGCCCGACGGGCGTGTCCTGCCGCACGCCCCGGTGGCGTGCCTCGATGACCTCGCCGTACACGGCTATCGCCCCTCAGGGGCCTGGGGGTGAAGGAGACCGTATGAATGGCATCTCCTCGTTGGGCGGGTTCTTCGATCCGCAGCTGCTGCTCGGACTCGGGTGCGGCGTCGCGGCGGGCGGCGGTCTCGCGCTGCTGATCCTCGCGATCCGTGGTGTCGAGCCCAAGCCCGGCCATGTGAAGGCCGAGCGCGGCGAACGGGCCAGGGAACTGGTCCAGTTCATCGGGCGGCGCGGCTCCATCGCCGTCGGCGTCGGACTCGTCGTCCTGCTGCTGACCCGCTGGACCGTTGCCGGAGTCGCCGCCGGGCTGCTCGTCTTCTTCTGGGACCGCCTCTTCGGCGGCGCCGCCCAGGAGAAGATCGCCATGCGCCGGGTGGAGGCCCTCGCGGGCTGGACCGAGTCGCTCCGTGACACCATCGCGGGCGCCGTCGGCCTCGAACAGGCCATCCCGGCCTCCGCACGCGCCGCCGCCCCCGCCCTGCGCCCGCACCTGGACGCGCTGGTCGACCGGCTCCGCGCCCGGATGCCGCTGCCGGAGGCCCTCCAGTACCTCGCCGACGAGATCAACGACGCGTCCGCCGACATCATCGTGGCCGCGCTCATCCTCAACGCCAAGCTGCGCGGACCCGGTCTGCGCCAGGTGCTCGGCGCGCTCTCCAAGTCGGCGCGCGAGGAGATCGACATGCGGCACCGGGTGATGGCACAGCGCTCGTCGACCCGGCGCAGCGTGCAGATCGTGGTCGTGGTCTCGGTGGCGTTCGTACTCGGACTCGCCGTGTTCAACCGGAGCTTCGTCTCCCCGTACGGTTCACCGATGGGCCAGCTGGTGCTGGCCGGGGTGTGCGGTCTGTTCGCGCTCGGCTTCTGGTGGCTGCGCAAGCTGTCGGTGATCGAGACGCCGGAGCGCTTCCTGGTCCGTGCCGAACCCGAGGTCCGGTTCGTACGGCCCGACACGTCCCAGCACGGGTCCCAGCAGCAGGGCGGGCAGCAGGCTCCTGTCGGGCAGCAGGCTCCTGTCGGGCACCAGGCTCCTGTCGGGCACCAGGCTCCGGGCGGGCAGCCTGCTCCCGGTGGCCAGCAGGCTCCCGGTGGGCAGTACTCCGGTGGCCAGTATCCCGGCGGGGCGAATCCGGGCGGACAGCAGCAGACTCCTCCGCAGGCCTCGCCGTTCAACCATGGCCAGGGGGCGCCGCGATGATCGACATTCTCACCGCACCGGTACTGATCGGGGCCGTACTGGGCCTCGGTGTCTTCGTCCTTGTACGGGCCCTGTCGCGTACGAGGCGCTCCGCGGTCTCGCAGGTGCAGCGCATCGACGCGCTGCGGGCGGCCGGTTCCGGGTACGAGCGGCCGGGCGACCACGATTCCCACGACGGGCGGCTCGGCTCGCTGCGTGCGCGGGTGGGGGTGCGGATCGCCGACCTCTACTTCCAGCAGGGCTGGGAGCAGCGCTCGCTCCGCTCCGACCTGGCGGTGCTCGACCGCGGCTGGGAAGGATTCCTGGCGACCAAGGTGCTGCTCGGCGTGGTCGGCCTGATCTTCGGCCCGATGCTCTTCGCCATCGCCGTGCTGATCGGCTTCGGCAAGAGCCCGATCATCCCGGTCTGGCTCGCACTGGTCTGCGGGCTGCTCTTCTTCTTCCTGCCGGACCTCGAAGTACGCCGGGACGCGACGGACAAGCGCAAGGACCTGCGCCGCGTCATCGGTGCGTATCTGGACCTGGTCTCGATGAACCTGGCCGGCGGGCGCGGTCTGCCCGAGGCGCTGATGGCCGCCGCCGAGGTGAGCGAAGGCTGGGCGCTGCGCCGGATCCGCAACGCGCTCGCGGACGCCCGGATCACCGGTACCAGCCAGTGGCTCGCGCTCGGCAGGCTCGGCGAGGATCTGGGTATCGAGGAACTGAAGGACTTGTCGTCGTCGCTGGCGCTGGTCGCCGACGACGGGGCGAAGGTACGTGAGTCGCTGGCCTCCAGGGCCGAGACGATGCGCCACCGCGAAATGGCCGAGATCGAGGGAGCGGCTGGTGAGAAGTCGCAGTCGATGCTTGTCGCCCAGCTGCTTCTCTGCGCCGGGTTCCTGGTCTTCCTCATCTATCCGGCCGCGATGCGCGTCTTCCAGGTCTGACCGGTCTGATCCCGCTTCCCCTTCTCTTGAGAGGATTTCATCCCATGTTCGGACGCCGCTTCAGTCACCCGACTGTCGACTTCCTGATTACGTTCCTGCAGGCACGCGTCGAGCGCGCCCGCTCCGAAGACACCGACCGCGGCGCGTCAGCCGTGGAGTGGGTCATCATCTCGGCGGTCGTCGTGGCGATCGTCGGTGTGGTCGCCGCGATCATCAACTCCGCGCTCAGTGACGGCGCCAACAAGGTCGGCAACTGCATCAAGGGAGCCAGCGCGAGCGGCACCTGCTGAGGCCGAGGCCCTTCCGGGAACTTCGCGGAAACGGTCCGGGACCTTCCGGGAACCGTCCGGGATCTTCCGGGAACCTTCCGGGAACCCTTCCGGATTAATTGTTCATTTCCGAGTCCGATTGATCGATCGGTCGATTGATCGCGTCACTGAGTCGGTGCTGGTGCGTCAGAGGATCAGAGCGTTCGTACGCCGCAGGGTGGAGGCAGCCTCCGCCCGCGGTGACTCCGGCATGACCGCGATCGAGTTCGTCTTCCTGACGCCGGTCCTGTTCTTCATGATCTTCGCGACAGTGCAGTTCGCGCTGTACTTCTTCGCCGACCATGTGGCGCAGGCGGCCGCGCAGGCCGGTGCACGCAAGGCACGGGCCGAGGCCGACGAGAACCCCGGGGGCTGGCGCGGAGACGCGGGCGACGTCGTGCAGAGCTATATCCAGCAGCTCGGCTCGAAGCTGGTGCTGGGCCCGAACGTGACGATGCTCCAGCCGGACAAGGACACGGTCGGTGTGGAGATCACGGCGAAGGTCCCCAATGTCTTCCCCGGCCTGGGCCTCACGGTCCACGCGCAGTCGCGGGGGCCCGTCGAGCGGTTCGTGCGGGACTGATGAGAGGCCAACGGGTGGCGGGGCGGCAGGCGTTCGCGGGTGTATGTGCCCGTACGGGTGTGGATACGGGTGTGAGGCGCGCGTCGCGTGCCGTACGGATGCGGCTGGACCGCGCGGGAGTCGGGGCCGACCGCGGTCTGTCGACCATCGAAGTGGTCATCCTGGCCCCCATCATGATCCTTTTCATTCTGGTGCTGGTCGGCTTCGGGCAGCTGGTCGAGGGGCGCGGCGCCGTGGACAGCGCGGCGCGGGACGCCGCCCGTGCGGGTTCGATCCAGAAGGACGACGGCGTCGCGATGTCCGAGGCGCGCAGGGCCGCCGATGCGGATCTGACCGACGTCTGTTCCGGCCCGGTGTCCGTCACGGCCAAGGGGTTCGTCAAGGGCGGCTTCTTCACCGTCGACGTGAGCTGCCAGATCCGTGGCCTCGCCATGCTCGGCCTGAACATCCCCACCACCCTGAGCGGGCACTTCACCTCGCCGATCGACCCGTACCGGAGGACGCAGTGAACGCGCTCACCGGATGGATCGAGTCCCGCCGGGCCCAGCTGGACGACCGGGGGTCGGGCGCCGCGGCGGTCATCATCTTCGCGTTCGTGTTCCTGGCCCTGGCCGCGTTCGTGGTGGACGGCGGGCTGTCGATCTCGCAGCGGGAACGTGCCGCGGACATCGCGGAGCAGGCCGCACGGTACGCGGCACAGGACATAGACCGGGAGGCCCTGTACGACAACCAGGGCGGACCCGCGCCGATCAACTACCAGAACTGCAACGCGCGCGTGCACGCCTTCGCGGTCGAGATGGGGATGTCCGGGCAGGACATCGGTGCTTCGCACTGCACGGCGGCCAACGCACAACGGGTCGAGGTGACAGTGCAGTTGACGTACCAGCCGGTGCTGACGGGCCTGTTCTACAGCCACTCGATAACCGTGCACGGTTCATCGGTCGCCGAGTCCGTCACGGGCTGATGGCGTTCCGTTCGCCGGGGTATCCCCGGGCAGGCAGAGCAGCATGTGCGCGCGGCTGCGGACCCCGTTTCAGATGGAAAGGCACACACCCTCATGCATGACACATTCCCCTCACGTCCCGTGCGCCGGGGGGCCGGCGCGGCGTCGCTGGTGGTCGCGGCGGCACTGCTGCTGTCGGCGTGCGGCGGTGGTGACTCGGCGTCCTCCAACAAGGCGGACAAGGTGCCGGGAGCGGACACCGCTACGAAGACGGCGGCCCCTTCCGCTTCGGCTTCTGCGGACGGGATCAAGCGGCCGGACATCACCTTGCCCAAGGACGTAAAGAACGACTTCGAGGACTGGCAGACCGGCGACCCTCAGCAAGACGCTGTGCTGGCGGACAGCCGCAGGCACATCAACGCCATCGACGCTGCCGTCACCGAGGGGACTCCCCAGACGAAGAAGTTCCCCGCTGTCGACTTTTATACGAAGGACGCGGCGTTGCTGGACGCATACCAGTACATCGCCTCGTTCTACAAGGCAGGGCAGAGCTTCTCGGGGACAGCCCGCTATTACAACCAGCACGTCAAGCTCCAGAACACTGGTGCGGCATCCGTGACGTACTGCGCCGATGAAACCACGGCGTACACGAAGGACCGTAAAACCGGCAAGGTGGAGAAAGGCACGCCTTCGTCCGACGACTACATCCTCTACAACACGCAGCTCAAGAAGAACACCAAGGGCGTATGGCAGACGGTTGTGATCACATCTGACGGGGGAGCGAAGGCGTGCCAGCGTTGAATAGGACGGCTGGTCGCGTTCTCGCACTTGGCGCAGTATTGGTATCGGTCTCGGCTCTGGCATCACCTGCTTATGCGGGCAACAGGCATGACACTGCCCAACAGGGGAGCGCCAAGGGCGGGTCGGGCAACGGGAAAATTACCGTCCAGACTCGTATCCGGACGACCACCAACGGCGACCCCGGATCGGCGAAGACCGGCTCGCTGTCTCCTGCGGACAGCAACTGGACACCCCCCGCTTGCTGGTATGAACCGGCCTTCTCGCCCAAGGAGATTCAGGCCAGCGTCAAAGAGTGGCGGGCCGTCGGGATCTTCGGGATCGGCGATGTGATCGGCAATGTACTCGACAGCTATTACAAGGACGGCAAGTACAAGAACTACAACCTTGACCAGCAGGGCAAGGGAAAGTTCTGGGCAGCTGTCGTAAACCCCAAGCGCAAGGACGAACCGGGCGCGACGGCCTGCGACAGGATGCCGTTCTGGGTGCCGAACAACACCACCCCGCACGAGCCCCTTGCCGTGAGCCCGAAGATCCTCGCCGAGTACGCGTACGACGAACTCCCCGTCCCCGAAACGCAGATCGAGGCAGCCCCGGCGGGCAAGTCCACGGTCAACCTGCCCACCTGGGTCTGGCTGGACAAGGCCCGCTTCAAGCCGGTCTCGGTGACCGCCTCGCTGCCCGGCACGGGACTCTCTGCGACGACGACCGCCACGCCCGTCGCCCTCCACCTGGACCCCGGTACGGACGACGCGGAGGTCTATCCGGCGAGCGGCGACTGCCCGCTCAACGCGGACAAGTCGATCGGCACCCCGTACACCAAGGGCTCCGCCGACCGGACCCCGTCCTGCGGAGTGACGTACGAGCGCTCGTCCGGCGGGGGCACGTATCCGCTGCGGGCGACGCTCACCTGGGAGATCAACTGGACCAGCACCACGGGCGAGGGCGACAGCCTGCCCAACGGAACCTACGGGGACACGAAGGACGTCGCCGTTCAGGAGATCCAGTCGGTCAACCGCTGAACACCCGCGCCACCTGAGGAGAGAAGCGAACGATGGCATTCGGAAGACAGCGGCGTGCCCCGGAGCCGCCCGTCGAGCCGGTGCCCTGGGAGGGCATCTCCTGGTTCGTGGTCAGCGAGGTGGAGCAGCCGGCCACGTTCCGCCGTAAAGCGGTGACCGGACCGCGGGCGATACGTGTGCGGTCGGTCGGCGGGCCCGTACGGTGTTTCGCGCCCGCCGTGTTTGTCGTCCAGCCCGACCCGGAGATCAAGGCGTACGAGTTCTACGCGGCCCGGGATTCCCGTCAGCCGATCTGTGCGCTCGCGCCCGTGACCGGCGGGAAGGGTGGCGAGCAGTACCGGGTCGCGGACGGAGCGGGGCCAGAGATCGGCACCGTGCACCGGACCGTCGCCGCGAAACGCACGATCCAGCACACCTGGTGGCTCCGGCAGCCCGGTCACCCGGACGTCGTGGCCCGCTACCACTGGGCCAAGGGCAGTGCCAAGGAGGTCGCGGCGCGGGGCAAGGCGGCTGTGGCGCGGCAGGCGGGGAGCCTGGCCGAAAGCGTCGTGGATTCCTTGATCTTCGGTGGTGACGACAGCGGCGGTCAAAGCAGCAACCACATCCGCAAGCCGGTGACCTGGCGGGCGGGCGAGGACGAAGTGGCCCTCACGTCGGATCACACGGACCGCGGGGTCAGGACCTATATGCCGAAGGCCGGTTGGCTGGACCTGCGGCTGGTGTTCGCGCTGGCGGTACTGCGGGAGGGCTGACCGTACGTGGGCAGGCTGCCGCCGCCGACGGGCAGCGGTTGTCCGTCTGATTCTTCCGGGCCTTCGCGTCGTGCCCGATGCCTGGCCCGTACGGGACAACTGGTGCCGTTCGTGTCAGCGCCGTGCCTGCGACCCCGCCTGCTCCAGCGCCGCGCGCAGCTTCTCCGGGTGGCGGGTGGGGGCCGACCAGACGGGGGAAGCCGCGAACTGCTGTGGTGCCGAGGTTTTCCAGAAGGACCGCTGCTCGGGAGGGCGGAATTCGGGAACACTCGCGGCGGTGAGATCGACGTTGATGACGATCGCCGCACGCATGTAGGGAGCTGTCAGCAACCCGAGCTTGATGGTGCCGGTGGCAGTCTCCAGGCGGGACGAACCCACATCGCGGCCGACCTTGGCGATCTTCCGGATCTCTTGATGATCACTGACCACTTCGACGCGCTGGACCGCGTCCCAGGGACAGAAGAAGACCTGTCGCCGGTGCGCCCGCGCCCGGGGCAGCTTCTTCCCTCCGGTCCTACCGCGAGCTTTCAGGCGCTCCGTCCGCTGAATGCCGCCGATCCAGATACCGGCCGCGTCGACACGGATCCCGATCGGCCGGTCCTCCGCCAGGTGGAGACCTCCGAGACTCACGGATCCGACGATGCCCAGGATCACTCCGGGCATGAACACCGATGAGTTGTCGGTCAGCAGCAGGGCAACGAACGAGCCGATCAGCAGCAACGGCCAGAAGAAGCCGTGGAACACCAGCGGCCAGCGCAGCGCGCAGCGCTCCTCGGAGTAGTGGACGGGTTCGCTCATCGCAGGCAGGTTCACGCGGCAGATCCAGGTCCGGAAAGCAGCTCGCTCAGGTGGCGGCCGAGGGTTTCTTCGTCGCAGTCGATCGGGGTGCCGTCCTGGTTACGTTCGACGCTCAGCCCGGCGGAACTCCGTCGAACCTCGAAGCGGTCCAGGTCAGGGCCCGTGCCCTTGTTGGGCTGATACACGTCGATCACTTTGGAGGGGCGCCGGCCGAATCGGTGCCCGGCAGGAGGGCGGTCGACCCAGCGCAGCAGTGATCTGACAGCTTCCGCCGGGCTGGCGAGTACGTACTTGTAGGCCGGTCCGAACCGTGAGACATGGTTGCCGGTGGCTTCCTCTGCCAGCACTGCTCGCAGACCGCGCCCCTCCTCGGCGATTCCGTACAGCCGCATCCGGTCGGGCTCGGCTTTGGCCCCCTCGCGGCGGACGACGATGAATGACGGCTGGGTGCGGCCTGCCAGGATCATGGCGAGCAGCGGGCGCACCGGAAGGCCGACGCTCTCACCGGGGGCGTCCTCCGTTGCGCTTGCTCCGGATTCGTCACCAGGCCCGGGCTCCGGCTCACCAGGCCTGGGCTCCGGCTCGGCAGGCCCGGTTTCCGGCTCGGCCAGCAGCCCACGGTGGACAAGGAACTTCAGCGCCATGGCCGAGAGTTCGAACCGTTCCGCCTCGGCTTTGCCGGACCACCATGACCACGCGTCCTCGTCAACGAGTGTGGCCTGCATGGCTCCGAGTACGCACAGCTCCGCAGTCGACAGGGCGGGCAGTTGAACCGCGTCGTCCCGGTCGACCTGATCCAGCAACGCCTGTGATGCTTCGACGTCCGCCTGTCGGGGGTCACCCGTCATGGTGTGCTGCCTCCATCGGCTGCTCAGAGAAAACTGGTGACCGCATGCCAGGTGCTCTTGGCTGCCGATGCCACGGCGTGACCGGTGGCGTTGCACACGTTCTTGAACGGTTTCCAGTGGTGGTAGAGGTAGGTGCCGCCCAGGTACAGGCCGGTGCCGACCATGACGACTTCGCCCACGCCGGGGACGGCATCCAGGGGGGTGAGGAGAGCGAGCGTGTCCCACGTGGCAAGTCCGGCGTTGACCCCGGCGGCGCCGCGGTCCACCCAGCCCATCGCGCCCTTGTCCTCGGGCTTCCACATGGTGTACAGGTCGCCGGCGATGGCCAGCCCGTTCAGCCCGACACTGGCCCCGCGCAGCCACGGAAGCCGCGCCGCTTCCCCGAGGTTGGCGAGCTTCGTGCCCTCGTTCCACTTGCCGATCGCGTCCCAGTCCTTGGCGAAGTCCTCGATCGCCTGGGCGAGATCGGCTTCGGTGGCCGCACCGCTGCTCATGGCGTTCATGATCGGACGGGCCATCTTCGGGAAGTCGGCCTCCATCAGCTCGGGGATCCGCGCCGCGAACTCCTCAGCGGTCTTGACGCTCTCCTCCGCGCCCTCCGCACCGCTCATCAGCTTGAGCAGGACCATGTCGGCGTACGGAGCCGGTACGGCGTGCAGCTTTTCGTCCCACTTCCGCAGCTCGCCCTCAGGGCCGAAGAGCTTCTCCCAGAGCCCCGGGTTCTCTTCCTTCAGCTCCTCGCCCGCCTTCGCCACCTGCTCCTTGAGCTGCTTGGCGGACAGGGTGTCAGGACAGGTCTTGGCGAGCGTCGTCTGCGCGTTGCTGAGCGCGGTCGCACACGTACCCGCGGCGCGGTTCAGGTCGGAACTCGCGTCGCTGACCTTCTGGCCGAGTGCTTTGGGGGACTGGCCCGGCGCGGTCGGCGCATGGCTGGAGGCATGGGAGTGGCTGTCGGCAGTGGTGTTGGCGCCCTTCACCGCTTTCTGCGCGCTCTCCAGCGCCCCGGCGTAGGTGTGCAGCGCGGAGTAAGCGGCGCCCGCGGCCACATGGACGGCCTTGAAGCGGGGGTACACACCTTCGGCCGCCGTCCGATACTGCTGGGACAGCGGGCCGGACCAGCCCTTGAGTACGGCTTCGACATGCCGCTGGAACGTCGTCAGCAGCGTGGAATGGTCATGGGCCAGCGATTTGAACCGGCCGGCGGCGGTCCGCAGGGTTTCTGGATCCCCGGACGGAACGGTGTAGGTGGGAGGCGTCATTTGCCGCCTCCGCCTGCCTTCTTGAGGTTGGTGGCGGTCGTCTGGGCGACGTCACCGAGATCACTGACGGAGGTGCCGGTATCACCGGCTGCCTTCGCGATTGCACCGGCCAGCGAGCTGATCGCCGAGGCCACCCGGTGGTCCCCGGCGGCGCCGGCTGCCTGCTTGCCGGCCGCCGTTCCAGCCTTGGAATGACTGTTGGCCGAGGTAACGACCGATTTCATGGATGAAGCCGACGCCTGTATGTGCTCGGCGTCACCACCCCGGTAGCCCACTGATCCCACACCCCGTTTTCGGTACCCGGGCCCGGCTGATCCGTCGCAGCCCTGACCTCAGCCTCAGACGGTGCTTGGCGGGGCCGTTCGCAGTCAACGCCGGAAGGGGTGCATCGCCCACTCTTGGCCGGGCGGTGAGCGGAACTTTGCAATTGTGTGGCCTGACGAAAAGGTTGCGGGCGGGGTTCCGCGTCCGGCTTCCGTGGCGGGGACCGGCCCCTTCGAGGTGCTCAGTGCCAGACAGCGCGCGCCGGCACTCGGAAGCCGGCGTGCGGGGATGGGCAGAGTTCACCGGTCTCTGTGCCGATGCTCAGGTCGGCGGCGTGCGGAATCAACGGACGCTAACTCGCGCCGTGCATCTTCCTGTCCTGGGCGGACTGTTTTTTCTGGGCTTCATCCACCAGCCGGTTCTCCTCTGCCGGGAACGAATCGAAGAGGGTCTTCAGCCGCTTCATGCGTCCTTCGTGATCGGTACGCCATGTGTCGGCCTTCTTGCCGATCCAGGTATGCGGCATCATGGCGTCGACGCGTTTCATGGCCGCTTTTATGTCCGTCACCGCCCTCTCGATCTCATTCATGTCCTGCCGGCACACGTAGTCGAGACGGTCCTGCTCGGGAATGCCCATGGAGTACTCCTTTGCTGGGCGTATTTGCGGAGTGCGACTGCGGGGGACTTCTGCAACAGCACCGCCTTGGGTGACCGTTATTTTGTTGAGATCTTCAGTACGGCGGAAGTGAGCCCTGCCATGATGAGGCTGCCCGATGAGTAGGCCAGGGATGTTGGTAGCTCGCAGGGAATATTCTTCGCGTCAACTGGCTTCCCTGGCTTGCATGTGGAACCCGACTCGTTTTTCGATGAGTGCCTTGCCACGAGTTCGGTCTTTTTGGTAGCCAGGTGGAGCACGTAGGAGCCCGATGAGTTTCCCGCGTGGACGTAAATGCCGTCCGCACCGTCGTCGCTCATCCAGCGAACTTTGAGGGAGGCGGGGTCTCCGGGGACTCCGTCGATATGCCGGGGCAAGGCTATAGTGCGCGAGGAACCGTCTGCGCTGATGGACGTTATGCCGCGGACCTGCGAAGGGTCGTTGGTGCTGGGGGAAACGTAGACCGTGTGCGTGCCACTCACCGCGCCACCGGGGGAGATAGCCGGCCAGTCCTTGACTGGGCCTCGACCTGGCACCTGGTAGATACGGGTGAGGTGTCCGTCCTTGAGTCGCCAGATAACGTTGTAATCGGCGATCATGATCGAGCCGTCGGGCTCTGTCGCGAACGGTACGGGTTGGCTGGCGGCGAAGCGGTATTGGCTTGCCGATGCGGTTTTCGGGGCAGGGTCCCGTAGTTTTCGGTTCTTTCCCGCGACTCCTGCGAGAGCCGATTTACGGCCGCCGGGCCCCAGTTCAATGAGCTGTGAATCGGCGCTTGTCAGGAACTTCCCGCCGGGCAGTGCTACCAGTCCTGCCATGCCCTCGATTTGGTCATCGAGAATGACTTTCGCTTTGTGGTCCTTGGTGATGGCGACGAGGGATGTCCCCAGGCCGTAGACCAGGCCGTCGGGGCCGTAGGCAACCCCTTCCGGGGTGCCTCCGAACCCGTCGTAGGCAATCTCTTGGGCCTTGTTGTCCGAATCGGTCTGGAGAACGGCCACGGCTTGCCCCTTGGCGGGCTCCTTCCAGGTGTTTCCCGGCTTGCCGTCGCAGGCTGCCAGGCCGAGAAGGACCATCGGGGCCATCCCGGCCGACAGGTATGTCTTAACGCTTCGCCTCACGGCTGAACCCTTCGCTCAGTACGCACATGTCAGTCGTCGGCCCCGCGTTTGAAGGAATTTCTCATGGTGTCGTCGAAATTATCCAGCTCGTGATTATGCCGCTTCTTCTCGGCGGACCACATTGCGTTGAAATCTTCTCGATCATTCTCATTGTGGATTACAATGTTTCCGTCAGCCCACTCCGGATGGCCGTCCGGAGCCTTCATCTTGCCGGATCGGATGAGACCTTGCACTATCGGGATTTGCATAGATGTCGAATCGCCGAACTTGATACTTTTGTAATCACTCTGTACTTGGTCGGCTTCCCCTGAGGGGAATTTCGATCCGGCGTAGGGCATCCCTGCCCAGATGGAGGCCTGAACCCATGTGGAGCCGAGTGCGAATTTTGCCGGATTCGCGGGGAGGGGGACGGCGGCTGCTCCGCTGGCGATGATGTTGAACCACATGAGCTGCTTCGCGTGCTCGGCATCCCGTAGCGCTGCATCGTCCATCTTGACATCGTGTCCGGCGGCTGAAACTTCGCCTCGGAGTTCAGCCAGGTTGTTCAGGTACGCCCCCTGATCACCGGTGAGACCGCGTTGAGAGGTCAGGCTGATTTGCGCGTTGATGGACTGAAGAACATTGCCGGCCTCGTCCTTGTTCTTCATGATCTCGCTGAGGAAGGCTTTCGTGGTGTCCTTGTCCGAGATGATGGTGCCACCAGACTCGGAAGCCTGGTTCTGATCAATTCCGGTCGACTCGGCAAAATCAGGAACATAGGACTGGAAGACGTTGGACAGTGCCTTCGATATGCCCATGTTGACTGGGTACTGCTCCTTCTCGTAATCGCTCTTCTTACCGTCCAGTTTGTACTTTTCTGCGCCGGCGTTGATGATGTTCTTCGCGGCTTTGGCTGAGGCGTCAGGGTGGTGGAGCCTGTCGCTTGTGGCCGCGCGGATGACGGCACTTGGCCACTTGGTGTCATCGAGGTGTGTGCCCGGAGTGGCCCAGTGATCGTCGATGAGTTCCTTCGCGTGCGTCGCGCCCTCCGGGCCATTGAGGAGGTCCCGAGAAGCTTCGGGATTCTCGCTGACCCGCTGCATGAGGGCGAGCGATGGATCGTTGGCGTCGATTGCGTTGACGCGCCGTGTGGCCTCGTCCAGGTTCTCGTCGACGTAGCTGTGATCGAGACCCAGCTCCGAGTACCAGGCACTGTCCGGGTCTACATAGGCATCGCCCGTGTAGATTCCGCCCTGGATGCCGCCCTTGGAATATGCGGGCCGCATTGGGTGGTCCTTACGCCAGTCGAGCATCGCGCCACCGACCTGGGACAGTACTGTCGGGTCCCATTTGGCGCCGGGCGGCCCGTACTTGAAGAGCGTCCCGACCGACCACATGTCGCCGCCCGGCGGGTCGGTGAGAGATTTGAGGTAGTCCGGATTGGGTGGAATCTTGCCCTTCTTCTGGAGGGTGAAGATCCGGTTGATGCCTGTGGCGTACTGACCGATCACCTTCGTCGAGTCGTCGTTCAGTACCTTCCCTCCGTGGGTGCCGTCCTCCTGGTGGAACGCGCTGCCGACGCGGGCAGCGTCCGCGACGCCACCGGCGGCTGCGAAGGCGGTCAGGTAGGCGGGGTCGTCCTGGTGGTCGGCGAGGGACTGGGCGACTGCCTCGATGTCGTCGCGGGAGCCGTCGGCTTTGGGGTCGTCGAGCGCCTTCTTGAGGGTGTCGGCTTCCTCCTTGGCCTCCTTGGCGCTCTGCTGACGTACACCTTTCATGTCCCACGGGATCTCAAGAATGTTGCCGTCAGGCGTGCACATGCCTGAGCCGCCGTGCTCTTCCAGGTTTCGGGCGAGGTCTGCGCGTTTGGACATGTCACGGCCGTCATCACCGACGGCGTGTGTCTGCTGTGCGATGAGAGACAGGTCGAGGCTGCCGTCCCACTCCTTGAAGTTCTTGCGGATGACGCCACCGTGTCTGGAGAGCGCCGCCTCCAGATCCTTCAGGCGGTCGGCCAGTTTGCGTATACGAACCGGATCCACACCGACGTAGTCGTTCACAGACAGCTCCCCCCGTGCGACACATTGCCCGATCGTGAGATCGACAGGCCAGGCTAACAGGCGCACTCGGCTCAACTTCCTTTGTTGCAAAGGCGGCGGGGAGCAACAGGGCGCGGACTCCAGGGCCGGGACGGGCCTGGGTGAAGCTGAAGCGACCTCTTCGACGAATGGCCCGGATGTTTGATCACACGCCGGGAGCGACGGCGGCCGCCCTCGCGTGAGGGGGGGGCTTGACCTTGTGCGCCTCACTCGGCGGGGACCAACTGCCGACGTGGAGGGATCCGTGGCAACCGAACCGGCTCTGCGTCGGCTCGTAGTGGCGGCGCGACGAACTTGACCGGTGTCATGCTCACCAGTCGGCTTGGGCGGCCAGTGTCTCCGTGAGAGTCTTCATCTTGTCCGCACCGATGTGTGTACGGCCATCCTTCCCCTCAATGACCACCAGGGCGATGTCACCGGCGCCGTCCACCGAAAGCCGGACAGCGCCGACGTTTCCGCTCGGAGTGACTGTGGCAGTGCCCCGCTTGGCTTTCTGTGCCGTGGGCAGCCACTTCTGCATCGCGCTGGACGCCATTTGCGCATCGGAAGCGATCTGGGGAGCCATCAACCCCAGTGCGTAATCGGGGCGTCGGGTGCCGACCGTGTACACAGTGATCTTGTCTGCGGCGATTCCGAAGGCGCAGCTCACCACTGCGCCACCGGCGTCGGCGAGCGGTGAGCCGGGCCCCGCGGTCTTGTCGGATTCGGAGCTGACCGTCCCCTTGCCCTGCTCCGGCCCAGCCTGGCCGCTCACGCCAATCCGCTTTGCTGCTTGGCCGATGTCGTAGCTGATCGGGCAGGGTCCGGCATCGCCGTGAACGGCACCCGCCTTTTTCACGAGCGGGGATACGTTCAACGGCCCGCCGGCGGCCGTCCGAGGGGACTGGCCCGCACACCCGGACACCGTCCCTGCCAGTAGCAGCGCGGCCATCGCTGATGCCGTGGCGTGCTCCCACTGCGACCGTGGACGCCTTCTCATCTGCCGCCCCCTGAGGTTGGTTGGGGCTCTGATGGCCCAGCTTGATCGTATCCGGGCGGGTGCTCCCGGGCGATGGCGGCTATGCAGGGGGCTCGCTCCGGAACGACTGCCGTCAGCAGTGATCGCGCGGCGGCTGTGCGTCGGGGCGCGATGTGACAGCTGGAGGTACCGAACGGTGTCCGTTCGCGGCCCTTTGTCAGCGGTTGATCGTCTGGATTTCCTGGACGTTCATGTCCTGGGTGGTCTGGAAGGTTCCGTCGGGGAGGTCGCCATGTGCTCCGCCTGTGCCCCTCCAGCTGATCTTCCAGGTGATGGACGCCTTGAGCTGATACGGGCTTCCGTCGGTGGCATGCAGGTAGTTGATGCCGCAGGGCGGGTTCTGGCTGGCGTCGCCCGACTTGTACGGCGTGCCGATGGAGCCGTCCTTGTTGAACGTGCAGGTGCCGGAGGAGGGGAAGGTGTCCGCGTCGTCCGTGCCCGGGTCCAGGTGGAGGCTCACGGGTTTCGCGGTGGTCTCGGCCCAGAGCCCGGTGTTGGGGAGTTCGGCGCGTACGACGACGTCCTTGAAGGTGCCCTTGTCCAGCCAGACCCAGGTGGGCAGGTTCACGGTGGACTTGGTCTGCGGCTTCAGCTCGATCTTGGTCTCGGGGACCTTGACCTTGTTGTACGCATACTCGGCGAGCATCTTCGGCGTGGGCGCGTGCGGGATCTTCGGGACCTGGCCGGCCGGCTGCCAGAACATGATGCGGCCGCACTGCCAGGAATCGGGATCCGACTCGTCCGGGGCTACGCTCCGCCAGAAGTAGCCGCCCTTGCCGATGTTGTAGTTCTTGTAGCCATCGGCCATGGAGCTGGGGTCGTCGAAGTTGGCTTCGGGCTTGCCGTCCTTGTAGTGGTCGGTCCAGAGGCCAGTGCCGAACCAGGACTCGTGGATACCCACATCGCCGTCGCCGCCGGACGACTTCACGAAACTCTTCAAGCCTTCGGGCGTGAAGACTGGCTCGTACCAGCACGCGGGCGGTTTCCAGTTGGGATCGATCGCAGCCAGGTTGCCCTTTTTGCCGCTCCCGCCGCCTCCCTTGGGATAGCTGAGCCGGATTTGGGAGTGGGTGGCGGAGGCGCTGACGTTGCCGTTCCCAGCGCCTCCCTGTGTGTGGTCGGCGGGTGGAGTCGTGGTCTCCCCCGGCGTGTCGGTGGCGTGCGCCACGCCACCGGAGCACAGCAGCCAGATCGCTGTGGCCCCGGCGAGGGGCCACCGTCGTACGCTCGGCGCGGACCCTATCCTCGGCATTCCTTCACCCTCCCCTGGACCTCGATCTGCTGGGCCTTCCAGACCTTGCCATCCGTCGTGGACGGAGCCATCAAGAGGCTGTACTTCTGATAACTGTCCAGGCTCTCACCTACGTCATTGATCTTTCCGGTCTTCACCGACTTGCTGTATGACTTGGCCTGGTTGCGGCAGAAGGTGACGAGTACCGACTTCGACGTGCCGACCGAATTGGCCTCGGCGTTGAAGTAGCGGTCCGTTCCGGTGGGTGTCCAATCGCCCTTGACCCATGCCTGGATCTGCGATTTCGCATAACGAGCTGCAACCGGGTACGAGTAGAACTTGTACGCCGGGTCTTCCGGGTTCTGCTTGACGATGCCGTGTTTCAGGGCGCGAATGTAGTTCTCGGCATCGCCCATGGCTGCCGCCTTCGCCGCATCGGCCGGCTTGTCGAAGGAGAAGTTCAGGTGGAGGTCCGCCGGCACGCTGACGTCGGGCCTGCCGTCACCGGTCGCCGCTGATGTCGAAGCAGACGGGCTCTTCGTCCCCTCGTCCGCCCCCTTGATCTTGTCCTTGGAGGCGTCGTTGTTGCTGCCTCCGCAAGCGGTCAGTAGCAGGGCCGCACTGACAGCGAGTGCGGCGGCGATGGCTGGAGTGCGGCGGGCCACGAGTGTTCTCCCCCGGTTGGCGGCAGCAGGCCGGCAGGCCGGACTGCAAACGTTCAGGGCATTCGAAGCTACCAGCCGCGTGTAAAGGGCAGCAGAGGACGGTCGGGGGATTCCGTGCCATGTACGGGAAGAGCTGCCCGGGCGGGATGAATCTGTCGCGGGTGGGGTGTTGTGTGCGCCTCCTGGTGGCCGTGTGCGCGTGTGATGCGGTGGCGACTGGAGTGATGCCGGGTGCTGTGACAGCAGCGCGCCCCGATGCCCGGGGCGGTCGGGCTCGGGGCGCGAGTGCTCAGGGGGTAGTTCCGGACGTGCCGGACGTGTACGTCACGAAGTCCGTCCATGCGTCCGGCGTGAAGCCGAGCTGCGGGCCCGGGATGTTCTTCGAGTCACGGACGTGGACGGTGTTTGCCGCCGCTGCGATCTCGACGTATTCGGGGCCGTCGTTGGTGCCGTAGCTGCTCTTGACGTTGAGGCGCTCGCGGATCGCTGGGGGGTTACGCCCGGCCCTGTCCCGCGCTGGACGGTCTGGGCGGAACTCGATCTCGTACCGTGACCGCCCGGGCTCTTTACGTCGACACCGTGGCCGTCTTCACCGGGTCGCGGATCCCCGCGACCCGGTGGGCCGCGACGCCGTCTCCCGCGACATAAGAACTCTCAAGTACTGAGGAGAAATAACCTCCCCACCCCACCCGACCTCACCCCGCGGCCCGTCACCCACACGGGTGAGGTTCGCCAACCGGGCTGGATTTAGAGCTGGTTGGTCGGCATATGCTCGCCGCGACCAACAACCCAAGACATGTGACGGCCCCCGGCAGGACGGCAAATCCTGGTCCGAGGGCCTGACCACCGAGGAAGAATCGAGCTTCCCGATGGATACCCAGCAGGTTAGCGCGCCCTCGCGCGCCCCGTCCCGCGATCCCCGGGGCGGCGTGACCTCCCGCGACATGCCCTCCCGCGTTACGCCCTCCCGCGACATGGCCTCCCGCGACGTGGCCTCCCGTGACATGCCTTCCCGCGTTATGCCTTCCGGGCCCGTGCCCTCCGGTGTCGTGCACATCAACTCGCGGCATACCGCCCGCTTCACCGTCGTCGGCAACCATCTCGCCCAGCACCCCGGGCTGTCCCTCGTCGCGATCGCGCTGGCCGTTCATATCCAGTCGCTGCCCGCCGGAGCCCGGATCGGCGTCAAGGTCCTCGCCGACCGTTTCCCGGAGAGCGAGGCCCGGGTGGCCGCCGCACTGCGCGAGCTGGAGGCGCACGGCTACTTGTGCCGCACCCGGGAACGCCTCCCGAACGGCCGGGTCGTCACCCGCACGGTCTCGTACAACCAGCCGGGCAAGCCACGTACGGATGTGAGCCCCGGCGTTGTCCCGCCTGGCGCCGTCCCGCCGGCCGCCGCCCCTGTGGCCTCGGCCGTGCCTGTCGCCCCTGCGGCTGCGGCGCCCGTGCCCCCTGCCGTCGTACCCGCGGCCGAGCAACAGCTGCGTTCACAGCCACCACCGCAGCCACTGCCCCGAGCGGGCGTCCACGGGCCGCGCCCGGCCCTGGTGCTTCCCCAGCCGCTCGTGCCCGACCCCGAACGCCACCGCGCGGCCATCGAACTGCTCTCCGGCCTGCGCCGCGACGAGCCCATGCTGCTGCTGGCCGAGACCGACGTCCGGCGCCTGGCCCCGGCCGTTGCGGCCTGGCTCGAACGCGATGCCCGGCCCGACGCCGTACGCGCTGTCCTCACCGCCGATCTGCCCGGTCGCCTGAGACACCCCGCAGCCCTTCTCGCCCACCGGCTCGCCGCCCTGGTGCCGCCCCCGCTGCCCGATCTCCGTACCCGGGAAGGGGCCGGGCGGCCGGACCCGCTTCAGAACTGCGACGCCTGCGACCACGCGTTCCGGTCACCCGGGCCCGGCCGCTGCCGCGACTGCCGGGCCGGGCAGCAGCGGTGAGGCCGGGGGAGGAGGGGGTCTCGGGGGAGAAGTGAGGCCGGGGGAGGAACGAGCCTGGGGGGAGAATCGTGCGTATGACCAAGATTCTGATCACCGGCGGTGCCGGATTCATCGGCAGTACTGTCGCTTCCGCTCTCATCGATCAGGGGATCACCCCGGTCATCCTCGATGATCTCTCCAAGGGGCGGCGCGAGTTCGTCCGCGACCGCGTCTTCTACCAGGGTGATATCGCCGACCAGGCCCTGCTGGACAAGGTGTTCGCCGAGCATCCCGACATCGACGTGACCCTGCACTGTGCTGCCAAGATCGTCGTTCCCGAGTCCGTCGACCGGCCGCTGCACTACTACCGGGAGAACGTCGCCAAGACCGTCGACCTTCTGGAATCCCTCCAGCGCAACGGCTGCGAGCGCGTCGTCTTCAGCAGTTCAGCCTCCATCTACGCGCCCACCGCCGACGCCCGTGCGGACGAGACCTGCCCGGTGGCCGCATCGAGTCCTTACGCCCGTACCAAGCAGATGATGGAGCAGGTTCTCCAGGACTGGACTGTGGCGGCCCCCGTCCGCGTCATCGCGTTGCGGTACTTCAACCCGATCGGGGCCGACCCCCAGATGCGTACGGGGTTGCAGGACCTGAATCCGTCCCACGCGCTGGGAAAGCTCATCGAGGCGCACACCGAGGGAACTCCGTTCACGATCACCGGAGTGGACTGGGACACCCGCGACGGCAGCGGTATCCGCGACTACATCCATGTCTGGGACCTTGCCCTTGCGCATGTTGCCGCCCTCACGCGCTTCGACGAGGTCCTGAAACCCGGTGCCGATGACCGGTACGAGGTCATCAATGTCGGCACCGGTCAGGGCACCACCGTGCGGGAACTCGTCACGGCCTTCGAGGAGGCGGTGGGAGAGACCCTTGACGTCCGTGAGGCCGGACCGCGTCCCGGTGATGTGATCGGCTGCTACACCGCCGGCGACCGTGCGGGTGAACTCCTGGGCTGGAGCGCCCGGAAGAGCACGGTGGAAGGTGTACGCGACGCGCTGGCCTGGCGTGCGAAGTGGGCTGCACAGGTGGCCGGTTGACGAAGCCCGTGTGCGTTGCGGGGCCGATGCGCGACTCAGGGAAGCAGGAGCAGGACCGTGAACAACTCCGTTAACAACGCCGTGAACAACAACGCCGTGAACAACAACGCCGCGAACAACAACGCCGTGAACAGCACTGTGAACGAGGGCGTGCACAACACCACGACGAGCGCCCATGCATCCGAGGCCGGGACCTGGATGCTGGGCGACCTGAGCGTGAACCGGATCGGCCTCGGAGCGATGCGCCTCACCGGCAGTGGCGCGTTCGACCTCGGTGAACCCGGTGACCGCGACGTAGCGGTCAAGGTCCTCCGCAGCGCCGTCGAGCTCGGTGTCAACCACATCGACACCGGGTCGTTCTACTTCTCACGCCTGCGCTCGGCCAACGAGCTGATCAACACCGCCCTGTCCCCGTACCCGGAGGACCTGGTCATCGTCACCAAGGTCGGACCCGGCCGCGACCCCTCGGGCGAGTGGTACACGGCCACCCCCGACCAGCTGCGCGGCCAGGTGGAGGAGAACCTGCGCCAGCTGGGCCGCGACCACCTCGACGTGGTGAACCTGCGCCGCATGTCCCAGGACTCGATCTCCGAGGACTTCGGCGCTCTCGCCGACCTCCGTGATGCGGGGCTGATCCGGCACCTCGGCGTATCCAGCGTCAGGGCGAAGCACTTGGCGGAGGCGCAGGCCATCGCGCCCGTGGTGTGCGTGCAGAACCATTTCAGCCTCGACGTCCGGAGGAACAGCGAACTGCTGCGGTCCTGCGGGGAGCAGGGCATCGCGTTTGTGCCGTTCTACGCGATCGCCGGAGAGGGCCGGGACGAGGGCGCCAGGGCCAACGGCGGCGAAAGCGCGCACGTACGCGACATCGCCGAGGCCCACGGGGTGTCCCCGGCCCAGGTCCGCCTGGCGTGGACGCTGCAACAGGGCCGGCACGTCCTGGCTATCCCGGGGACCGGCAACCCCGTCCACCTGGAGGAGAACGTGGCCGCCGGGGCGCTGCACCTCACCGCCGATGACATGGATCTTCTTCAGGCCACCGGGAGCTGAGAGGCGGGGCGACGACAGCGCCGCGCGGCGCCGCGCGTCGGCGGCGCCCCTGATGCCGGGGAGGTCTTCTGTCAGCTCCTCTGCGATTCGTCGATGGCGGGCATCGGGGCGCCGTCGGGGTGCCACCGGCTGAGGAAAGTGTCCTGCCGGCCGGCGTCGACGAGTTCGATACGCGCGCCGACGCTGTCCATACGGTGATAGGCGAACGGCCGGCCGTGCGGGCAGCCGGAGAATTCCACGGGCAGTCCTTCCCGTTCGAGGCGCGACGAGCCTTGCTGGATGTCGCTCGTCCAGAACCCGAGGTGATCGAACCGGGCTCCCGCCGACGCGTCCCACGGACTGCCCTCGGGGCCCTCGATCAGCTCGATGAACGGCGGCCCGCCCGTCGTGAAGGCGATCAGGTAGTCCCACTCACCCATTCGTTCGGAAGCGGGATCACTCCACTCGACTCCGGCCGACCGCCGGAAGTCAGCCATGGCTCGCTCGATGTCCGGGACGACGAAGCACACGTGATAGTAGGAAGTCATCCACCCATCATCGGACGCGTCGTCTCAACTGCCCCATCGGCTGCTGCCGTTCAGGGGTTGGTGCCGCTCAGGCGGATTCGAGGAGCGGGCGGATTTCGAGTGCCTCCGGGGTGGGGAAGCCGCGGGCCAGTTCGACCGCTTCGGCATGGTCGGCCACCTCCAGTACGAACCAGCCGCCGAGGGTCTCCTCGCCCGCGTGCACGGGCCCCTCGGTCACGGTCGGGGACCCGTTCGCCGCTTTGCGTACGGTGACGGGGCCCTGGTGCTCGGTTTCCAGCGCGTCGCCGCCCACCAGCTTGCCCGCCGCTGCGGTCTCGCCGATCCAGGTCTCGTATGCCTTCCGGTAGGCGTCGCGATCGGCCTGGATCTGTGCGCGTGATGCATCCGTCTCGAAGACCACGAGTGCGTATTTCATGAGCCGTTCCTCTGGTTGCTGGTGCTGGTGCTGGTGCTGGTGCTGGTGGTGTTGCCGGCCGGTGCCGGTGCCTGTGTCGGGGCTACGCGCGCCAGTGCACCCGTCTCCAGAGCCGTCCACAGGGCGCCGTCCGGGCCCACGGCGATGCCGTGCGGTTCGGATGCCGGGGTGGGCAGGGCATGGACGGAGACGGTGCCGTCGGATGCGATCGAGCCGACGCGGTTGGCGCCCCACTCCGTGAACCAGGGCCTGTCACCGGTGTCCGTGGTGACGGCATGGGGCCGGGCGGAACGGTCGGGGAGCGGGTACTCGGTGATCCGGCCGTCGGGTGCCATCCGGCCGATCTGGCCGGCGGCGATCTCGGTGAACCAGACGTTTCCGTCCCGCCCTACCGCGATCCCCACCGGTGCGGCAGCCTCGGTGGGCAGGTCGTGCACCGTGACAGTGCCGTCCATGCCGATGCGGCCGATGGCGTTGGCCTGGTTCATCGTGAACCACATCGCGTCCTGTCCGGCGGCGATCGCGGAGGGGAACGCTCCGGCCCTCGGCAGTGCGTACTCCGTGACCTTCCCCTCGGTGGTGAGGCGCCCGACGCGGTCGGCGGCGGTCTCGGTGAACCACAGCGCGCCGTCCGGGCCCGCCGCGATACCGAACGGCCCGCACTCCGCGGTCGGCAGGGCGAACTCCGTCACCTGGCCTGCCGTCGTGATCCGTCCGATCCGGTGCGCCCGGTACTCGGTGAACCACAGTGCGCCGTCCGGGCCGGCCGTGATGACCGTCGGCCCGCTGTCGGCGTCGAGCTGATGGCTGGTCGGCTTCTGCCCGGGAATCAGGCGGCCGATCCTGCCGCTGTGCACCATGGTGAACCACAGAGCGCCGTCCGGGCCCGTGGTGATCGCGTACGGGCCGCTCTCGGGGCCGGACACGACGTACTCCTCGACGGCCTGGGGCATCAACGCTCCTTCTCCGGATGCTCCGGACCATGGGATGACGGATCAATGGGATGACGGATCATGGGTCCGCCGATCGGATCGGCGGCGGTCGGCACAGCATGGAGGCTGGGGCGCACCCGGAGCAACGGACTTTCAGGGGCTTGCAGTTGAGCCACTCCGCTGAGTCACTCCGCCGGTCCAGCGACCGTACCGGTTACGGCTGGGCCTCCAGTTCTCCGGCCCGCCAGCGACTAATCAGGGCAAGTGTCAACAGGGGTGCTATTTCGGGCACGTTGTGTCCCCCGGGCCCTGTCTGTCTTTCGAAACCGTCCGTACCATCTCGGTAGGCTCGGTCCACCCCCCTCGGCTTCCGACCGGCTCCGACGACTTCCGACGACTGACGACCAGCGACCCCGACGATCCCGAACCCGCTCCCTCCACACAGGACACCCGCCATGGCGCGCAATACTCCCGGCTCGACGGGCCCGACCAACCGGACGCCTCAGCCTCTGCCCCGGCAACGGACCGCGGGTGACTTCGCCAAGGCGTTCTTCGCGTTTCTCGCGCTCGCGGGGCTGCTGCTCGCCGTGCCGCTGGCCCTGTCCACGCAGGGCTGGCCGCTGCCGCACGGCATGCCGTCCTTCGACATGGTGCAGCAGCAGATCACCGTCGACACGTTCGTGAACATCCTGATCTGCGTCGTCTGGCTGGCCTGGGCGCAGTTCGCCGCGTGCGTCCTCGTGGAAGTCAAGGCCGCGGTCTCCGGCGTCGGGATGCCCTCGCACATTCCCGGCGCGGGGCCCAGCCAGATGCTGGCCCGGCAGCTGATCGCCGCGCTGCTCCTGGTCAGCGCCACCGCCGCGAGCTTCGCACCCGGGATCGCGCAGTTCGGGCAGTCCCTGGAGTCGACGCACAAGCCGACGGTCGCCGCCGCGCAGCAGGCCCCCGGGGTCGGCGTCGCGCAGCAGGCGCAGGCCGCCGTGGCCTCGCAGGCCGACGCGCAGGCACACGCCGAGCAGGCGAACGCGAAGACCGGCACCGAGGGTGCGACGAAGTTCTACCGGATCAGCCCGCCCGAGGGCCGCCACCACGACTCGCTGTGGGAGATAGCCCAGCGCCACCTGGGCGACGGCCGCAGGTACAAGGAGATCTACCAGCTCAACAAGGACCGGATGCAGCCGGACGGCACGAAGCTCTCCGAGGCGAGTCTGATCCGGCCCGGCTGGATCATGGAGATGCCGGCCGACGCCCACGGCGGCGAGGTCGTGCAGATGCCCGACCAGGCGCCGAGCGTCTCCGAGCAGGTACGTCACCAGATCGACGACTACGCCAAGTCCGGGAACCACCAGGAGCAGCCCGCGCAGCACCAGGGTGGCAGCCGCGGTGACAACCCGACGGCGCAGATCTCCGTACCGGAACAGCGCCTCCCGAACGCGCCCACCACGGGCTCCGGCGCCGGATCGGGTGCGGTCGCCGAGGCGCCCTCGCAGAGCTCCGACTCCGGACTCGGCCTCTCCGCTGCTCTCATCGGCGCCCCGCTGCTCGCCGCCGGAATCCTCGGCGCGCTGGGCCGCCGCCGCCGGATGGCGCTGTGGCAGTCGGCGATGACCGCGGTGGCCGGCCGGCGCGGTATGGAGCCGCCGGTCCCCACCGGCGACGAGGCCGATGTGCACGACGCGCTGCTGGTCGGGGCCGACCCCGACGCCGTCCGCTTCCTGGACCTGGCCCTCCGCGGCCTCTCCTCCTCGCTCGGCGGGGAGAGCCGCCCGCTGCCCGTCGTGTACGCGGCCTGGCTCACCGACGACGATCTGCACCTCCAGCTCGCCCAGCCGTCGGGGACGCCGCCGGCGCCCTGGGAGCTGGGCCAGGACCAGACGTTCTGGCGGCTTGAGCGGTCGGCCGTCGCGACGTACGAGGGGATCGACCCGGAGAGTTCGGCCGCCCCGTACCCGGGGCTCGTGAGCCTCGGCACCCGCGACGACGCGCGGCTGCTGCTGAACCTGGAGGCCGTGCCCGGTCTCGTCGCCCTCACCGGGGCCGACCCCGACCGGGCAGCCGTCCTCTCGTCCGTCGCCGCCGAACTGGCCACCAACGGCTGGTCGGACCGGATGACCGTCACGGTCGTGGGATTCGGCGCGGAGCTCAGCCCGCTGGCCCCGACACGGCTGCGCCACCTCGGCTCCGTCGACGAACTCATCGAGACGCTCGGCGCGGAGATCGGGCAGCGCCGCAGCGCGCTCGGTGCGGCCGGCCACGACTCGGTCCTCACCGGGCGGACCGGCCCGGCCCAGCAGACCCGCTGGGCCCCGCACCTGGTGCTCGTCGCGGACGAACCGACCGCCGACGAGGCCACCGCGCTCGCCGAACTCACCGCCGACTCGGGACGGCTGGGCATCGGCTGTCTGATCGGGGCCGGTTCGGCCGGGCAACTGCCGGGTGCCACCTGGGACTTGGAGATCACGGGAGAGGGCAGGTTGCTCGCGCCGCTGCTCGGCCTCGAACTCGACGCGCAGCTGCTGCCGCAGGCGCAGCACGAAGCGGTCGTACGGCTCTTCGCCGACGCCGCCCCGGAGGGTGACGGGCCCGAACCGGCCCGCCCGTTCCTGGTCGACATCACCGAGCAGGGCCGCCCCGCGGTGTACGCGCGACTGGTCGGACCGTACGAGATCATCGGCCTCGACACCCCGGACAGCGAACGCAGCGCCCTGCTGCACGAAGCGCTCGCGCTGCTCCTGCTGCACCGTGAGGGCGTCCACCCGCGGGTCCTCGCCTCGGCCATGTGGCCGCGCGGAGTCACCCCGGAGGTGTGCGACGCGCTCATCGAGCGGCTGCGGCTGTGGCTCGGCACCGACGAGGACGGCTCGGCCCGGCTCCGTACGGACAGCACCGGGCGGCTCACGCTGGCCCCGTCCGTGGTGTCCGACCTGGACGTGCTCCGTTCGCTCCACCACGAGGCGACCGAGGGCCGGGGCGCGCGGCGCGCCTCGGTGCGGGAGCGGCTGCTCACCGATGCGCTCGGGCTGGTACGGGGGCCGCTGCTCGCTGACCGTACGGAGGGCCGCTACACCTGGCTGACCCACGAGATCATCGACACGCAGCTGCCGCTGCTGGTGGCCGATGTCGCGCTGGCCCTGTCGGCGCACCACCTGGAGCAGGAGCATCCGGAGAAGGCGATCGCCGCGCTGCGGGCCGCCGTGTCCGGATCCTCGGCGGACGAGCGGCTGTGGAACGAGATGCTGCGCGCGACCCACGCGACCGGCGACGAGGCGCGGCTGCGGGAGCTTGCGGCGGATCTGACCGTACGGGGCGGGGACCGGGGGGTGCCGCCGCGTACGGAGGCGTTGCTGGATGAGCTGCTTCCGGGGTGGCGTGGGGGAGTTGCGGCGGCGGGGTGACCGTACGCGGTGGCGGTGGCGGTGGCGATGCGGGGTGTGGGGGTGCGGGCCTTTTCGGGGCTCCGCCCCGGACCCCGGTCCTCACTCTCCCCCAGCTACCGCTGGGAGGTGCCCCCAGGACGGGCTTGATTTTGCCGACGTCGCCCCCACGACCCCTCCATGGAAACCAGACAAAGGGGGCGCAATCTTTCGTGTCAGCCCCTGGCGTAGGCTGGATCGGTCGTCAGTAGCCCCTTGGGAAGGACCCGCCCGGTGACCGAGAACGCCGACCTTACGTCTGTAAATGTCGCAGCCGTCCTCGACCGTGCCGCCGCAGGCGGGCGCATCACTCCCGAGGAAGCGGTCGTGCTGTACCGCGACGCCCCGCTGCACGCGCTGGGTGCGGCCGCCGATGCCGTGCGCCGGCGGCGGTATGCCGGGACCGAGCACATCGCCACGTACATCATCGAGCGCAACATCAACTACACGAACCTGTGCGTCACGGCGTGCAAGTTCTGCGCCTTCTACGCGGCCCCGAAGGACACCGAGAAGGGCTGGACCCGCGACCTCGACGACATCCTGCGCCGCTGCGCAGAGACCGTCGAGCTCGGTGGTACGCAGATCATGTTCCAGGGCGGGCACCACCCGGACTTCGGTGTGGAGTACTACGAGGAGCACTTCTCGGCCATCAAGAAGGCGTATCCGGAGCTGGTCATCCACTCCCTCGGGGCCTCCGAGGTCGAGCACATGGCGCGGATCTCCAAGGTGTCGGTCGAAGAGGCCGTCTCGCGGATCCACGCCGCCGGGCTCGACTCCTTCGCAGGTGCGGGCGCCGAGCTGCTGCCCGCGCGGCCGCGCACGGCCATCGCACCGCTCAAGGAGTCCGGCGAGCGCTGGCTGGAGATCATGGAGACGGCGCACGGCCTCGGTGTCGAGTCCACGTCGACCATGCTCATGGGCACCGGCGAGACCAACGCCGAGCGCATCGAGCACCTGCGGATGATCCGCGACGTACAGGACCGGACCGGCGGCTTCCGCGCCTTCATCCCGTACACCTACCAGCCCGAGAACAACCACCTGAAGGGCCGGACGCAGGCCACCCTCTTCGAGTACCTGCGCATGATCGCCATCGCCCGGCTCTTCCTCGACAACGTCGCCCACATCCAGGGCTCCTGGCTGACGACCGGCAAGGAGGTCGGCCAGCTGTCGCTGCACTACGGCGCCGACGACCTCGGCTCGATCATGCTGGAGGAGAACGTGGTCTCGTCGGCCGGTGCCAGGCACCGGTCGAACCGGATGGAGATCATCGACCTCATCCGCAAGGCCGGCCGCGTTCCCGCGCAGCGCGCGACGACGTACGAGCACCTCGTCGTGCACGACGACCCGGCGAACGACCCGGTCGACGACCGCGTCGTCTCGCACATCTCGTCCACGGCGATCGAGGGCGGCACGGCCCACCCCGAGCTGAAGCTCCTCGACGCCAACTGAGGCCGCGTTGCTGACCCTTCACCGGGCCGGTGCGGACGCGGTCGTCATCGACGGCGACCGCATCGCGGCGCTCGGACCGTACGACGAGCTGGACGCGGCGTACGGCGAACGGGCCCGGCTGCGCAGCTGGGACGGGGTGCTGACCCCCGGCCGCCACGAACCGGACGCGCCCGCGCTCCTCGAAGCGGCCTACTGGCCCGACCCCCGCGAGGACCTCGGCTCCGACCCGCTGACCGGCGAGGCGCTGGCCGCGCTCGGGATGACCGAGGTCCGCTGGGGCGCGAGCGCCCGGCGCGGGCTGCAACGGCTCCTCGCGGCGGGAACGACGTCGCTCGCCGGCCCGTTCGCACGGGCGGCCGTCCGTACGGCTGTCGAACGGTCGGGCCTCCCCGTGCTTTCGGCGCTCTCCGCGCCGCGTACCCTCGCCGTCTCCGGGCGGGCCGACTTCGCGGTGTACGGCGACGACGGGAACTGCCTGGTGACGTGCATCGCCGGGCGGATGGTGCACCGGGCGCGGTGACGCCGACAACCGGCGAGTCAAGGAAGGGCGCCCCACACCCTCCCCCGGGCCACGCGGGCCGCGACCCTGTGGGCGGGCTCCGGTGGGCCGCACGACACAATGGACGGGTGACCCGAGCATCCCTGGACAAGCAGCCGCACGAAGTCGCCTCGATGTTCGACGACGTGGCGGCGAACTACGACCTCACCAATGACGTGCTGTCCCTCGGGCAGGCGCGGCTGTGGCGCAAGGAGGTGGCCAAGGCCGTCGGTGCCCGCCCCGCGCAGAAGATCCTCGACCTGGCCGCCGGGACCGCTACGTCCTCGCTGCCGTTCGCGCAGACCGGTGCGTACGTCGTGCCCTGCGATTTCTCGATCGGCATGCTCCAGGTCGGCAAGCAGCGGCATCCGCACCTCCCGCTGACGGCGGGCGACGCGACGAAACTGCCGTTCCGCGACGGGGTCTTCGACGCCGTGACGATCTCCTTCGGGCTGCGCAACGTCCAGGAGACGGACGCCGCGCTGCGGGAGCTGTACCGGGTCACCAAGCCCGGCGGCCGGGTCGTGATCTGCGAGTTCTCGCAGCCCACCTGGGCCCCGTTCCGCACCGTCTACACCGAATACCTGATGCGGGCGCTGCCCCCGGTGGCGACCGCCGTCTCGTCCAACCCGGACGCGTACGTCTATCTCGCCGAGTCGATCCGCGCCTGGCCCGACCAGCCCGCACTCGCCGCCCGTCTCCAGCAGGCCGGCTGGGCGGACGTGGCCTGGCGGAATCTGACCGGCGGCATCGTGGCCCTGCACCGCGGCTTCAAGCGGACGGACTGAACCAGGTGGACTGAACCAGGGGGAGAGGACGGGTGGGGGCGGAGTCGCGCCCCCACCCGTCCCCATCGCCCTCAGCCGGTCCCCTCCCGCAGGTCCAGCCGGAAGCAGTGGCCCTTCCGCTTCGACACCGGTGTCATGAAGGTCTCGTGCAGCTCCATCCCGAGCCGCCGCGTCACCGCGACCGACCGCTCGTTCTCGGCGTCGACCATCGCGAACACCTCATCGACACCGGCCGCCCGTACGCGCTCCAGGGTCGTGCGGGCGGCGGCCGTCACATACCCGTGGCCCCAGTACTTCCGCCCGAGCCGCCAGCCGATCTCGATCTGGCCGACCGGCCCGAAGTTCTCCTGCGGCCAGGGCTGCGCGCCGGTGAAACCCATCACCTCGCCGTCCCCGTCGAGCACCGTCCAGAGGCAGAAGCCCCGCTCGGCGTCGTGTCTGCGCTGCCGCGCGGTCAACTCCTCGTACTCCGACAACTCCTTCGATGCACCCCCGTGGAACTCCATGACGTCCGGATGGTCGAACACCCGGTGCCAGGCGAAGGCGTCCTCCTCGGTGGGGACGCGCAGCCGGACGACCGGCGCAGGCTTGTTCACTTCGTTCCAACCCTTCAGCTGATCGATCAGGAGGTCCCCATAGACTGCACCTGTCCAGTGCCGCGTGGCACATGAAATCGAGTCTTCCGGAGTTCCCGCCGTGACCGAGCCCCTCTCCGAGCACACCGCAGATGTGATCGTCGTCGGGGCAGGCCCTGCCGGCTCCACGACCGCGTACTACCTGGCCAAGGCCGGACTCGACGTCCTGCTTCTGGAGAAGACCGCCTTCCCGCGCGAGAAGGTCTGCGGCGACGGACTGACCCCGCGCGCCACCAAGCAGCTGGTCTCCATGGGGATCGACATCTCCGAGGAAGCGGGCTGGCTGCGGAACAAGGGCCTGCGGATCATCGGCGGCGGCGTGCGCCTCCAGCTGGACTGGCCGGATCTCGCCTCGTACCCGGACTACGGTCTGGTCCGCAAGCGCGACGACTTCGACGAGCAACTGGCCCGCCAGGCACAGAAGGCGGGCGCCCGGCTGTACGAGCGCTGCAACGTCGGCGCCCCGATCACCGACCCGCGCACCGGCCGCATCACCGGCGTCAACGCCAAGATGGGCGAGGAGAAGACCCCGGTCACCTTCCACGCCCCGCTGGTCGTCGCCGCCGACGGCAACTCCACCCGCCTCTCCATCGGCATGGGCCTGCACCGGCGCAGCGACCGGCCGATGGGGATCGCGGTCCGTACGTACTTCACCTCGCCGCGTCACGACGACGACTACCTGGAGTCCTGGCTGGAGCTGTGGGACCGCCGCGGCGCGCAGGACCGGCTGCTGCCCGGGTACGGCTGGATCTTCGGTATGGGCGACGGCACCTCCAACGTCGGCCTCGGCATCCTCGACTCCTCGGCCGCCTACAAGGAGCTGGACTGGCGCGAGGTGCTGAAGTCGTGGTGCGCGTCGATGCCGGAGGACTGGGGTTACGTCCCCGACAACATGACGATGCCGATCCGCGGGGCCGCCCTGCCGATGGCCTTCAACCGCCAGCCGCACTACACCAAGGGCCTGCTGCTCGTCGGTGACGCGGGCGGCATGGTCAACCCGTTCAACGGCGAGGGCATCGCGTACGCCATGGAGTCCGGCCAGATCGCGGCCGACGTGATCGTCCAGGCCACCGCGCGGGCGACGCCCACCCAGCGCGAGATGGTGCTGCACAACTACCCGAAGATCCTCAAGGAGACGTACGGCGGCTATTACACGCTGGGCCGCGCGTTCGTGAAGCTGATCGGCAACCCGAAGGTGATGAAGCTCATCACCGAGCGCGGCCTGACCCACCCGGTGCTGATGAAGTTCACGCTGAAGATGCTGGCGAACCTGACCGACCCGACCGGCGGGGACGCGATGGACCGGATCATCAACGGGCTGTCGAAGGTGGCACCCAACTCCTGACGGGGGCTGGGCTCCTGCTCCCCTGGAGCTCCGGCGTCCCGGCGTCCCGGCGTCCAACCGTCCCGGCGCGTCAGGGCGCCGGGACGGTTCACGTGCGACGGCGGTCCGTCAGCCCACGGCCTCAGCCCACGGCCTTCCAGTGGTCGTACGCGCTGACCATCTGGTAGGTGCGGTCGGGGCAGTAGAAGGAACCGGCCGGCGAGTCATAGGTGGTGTCGGAGTTGTCCGGCGACGCCGGGGTCCAACTGCCGTTGATCCGGACCGTGATGTTGCTGGACTCGAAGGTCTGGCCCGCCATGGCATCGCAGGCGGCGGACCGGCCCGAGGTGCCGACCTGGGAGTACAGCTCGTTGATGTCCCAGCCCGTGTTGCGGCCCGACTGGTTCTGGCCCGACTGGGTGAAGAGGGTGTCCCAGGAACCCGTCCGGTAGTTGTAGAGCCCCGCGGTCCAGGAGTTGCTGGCTGCGTCGGTCTTGACGACACGGCCCGTGTACGCGCTGGAGGTGCCGTCCGTGTAGGTGCTCAGGAAAGCGCTGTCGATGGGCACCGACGCCTCGAAGGCGACGCTGTCGCACCAGTCCCAGGCCGAGACCGAGCGGCCGGACACCGTGTAGACGGTGACCAGCTCGATGCATGAGCCGCCCGCCGGGTACATCGTGGGGGTGTAGATCGTCGTGGAGCCGTCCTGGACGGTCAGCTGTGTGGACACCGACTGGGTGGCGCAGGAGCCGTCGCTGCCGCTGATCTCCTTGAAGGAGGTGCCCTGGGCCGGGTGTATGTCCGTCAGCAGCCCGCGGCCGGGGCCGCCGCCGCCCAGCGGACCCTTGTCGGCTATCCCTGAGGTGTCGGCTTTGTTCGCGGAGTTGGGGTAGCCGCGGGCCGCACGCTGGGGACCGGTCAGGCCGGCGAGCTGATGGTGGACCTCGTCGCGGGAGAGTGCCCCGCGGACCGTACGGCCGGAGTCGGCGCCGGCGGACGCGCAGACGTCGGCGGCCTGTTGCCGGGCGGCGGCAGCGCGGCCGTGGGCGGGTGCCGCGGTGGCGGTGGCACTGCCGACACCGCAGGCCAGAAGCAGAACAGCGGTGGCGCCGAGCGCGGCTGCCGTGGATTTCATACGTCTCACGGGGTGCGTCCTCTCAGAGGTGGGGGACCGAGGAGTACGCAGAAACCATGCTCATGTCAGATCGGGGAGTCAATCAAAACGAACATCCTTGCCCAGCTCTTGTCCGATTACGACAGCTGGGGCTGGGCCGGTTCAGCTCCTGGCCCCGCCTCCGGCTCCGTTTCCGGTCCGGGCCGTGCTGAGGGGTCGCGGCGTGGCAGCAGCAGCGGGGTCGCCAGGAGGAGCAGACCGGCGATCGCGATCGCGGTACGGACCCCGGTCGCCGCGGCCAGCAGGCCCCACAGGGCCGTCACGGCCGCGATGGTGGCCTTGCTGGTGACCGACCACGCGGACAGGGTACGGGCGACCCGGTCCGGTGCGGTCTGGGCGAGCCGGCAGGTGGCGAGGACGGGGTTGTACACGCCCGAGCAGGTGATCAGCCCCAGCTCGACGGCCATCACGAGTACCAGCCCGGCAACGCCGGGCCCGATGAAGGCCAGCCCGATCGACCAGCACGCCCGCAGTGTCCCGGCGGCGAGCAGCACCTTGTGCTGGCCGAATCGCGTGACGAGGCGGCGGGCCACCCGTGAGCCGATCAGACCGCCGACGCAGGGCGCCGCGAAGGCGATGCAGTACTGCCAGGGGGCGAACCCGAGGTGGCTGAGCATGAGCACGGCCAGCAGCGGCAGAGCCGCCATGATCAGGGCGTTGTTCAGGATCGAGTTGAAGAACAGCGGGCGCAGCGTCGGGTGCTTGAGGATGTACCGCCACCCGTCGAGCAGGTCACCGGCGCGCAGCCTCGGTGCGGCGGCCCGCTCGGGGCGTGGCTCCTCGCCGCCGATCGCGCGGATCCCCACGGCCGACAGCAGATAGCTGACCGCGTTGGCGAGTACGGTCAGCACCGGGCCGAACATCCCGATCGCGGCCCCGCCGAGCGGCGGTCCGAGCATGGTAGCGGTCCAGGCCGTGGACTCGAACCGGCCGTTCGCGATCAGCAGGTCCTCCGGCCGTACGAGCGCTTTGAGGCAGGCCCCGCTCGCCGCGGTGAAGGTGATGTCGGCCGCGCCGACGACCACCGACACGACCAGCAGCTGGGCGAAGCTGAGCCCGCCGAGCGCGTAGGCGGCGGGGATGGTCATCAGCGCGGCGAACCGGATCAGGTCCATCGCGACCATCACCGGCCGCTTGCGGCGGAACTCCACCCACGGGCCGAGCGGCACGGCCACCACCGCACCGACCGCAAGACCGGCGGCGGACAGCAGTGACACCTCGGCCGTCCCGGCGTGCAGCGCGAGGATCGCGATCAGCGAGAACGAGTCGAACGCGAGAAACGTACCGAGCGTGCTGACCCCGTACGCCGCCCAGAGCCACCCGAACTGCCGCCCCAGCGACCGCCTGGACACCACGCTCAGCGCACCTCCCGCTCACTCTGCTCTCCGGCCCGGTCCCGCCGGACGCCCTGCGGGATTTCCCGGCGGATGTCTCGCCCGATTTCCCGCCCGGACTACCTGGCGTTGACCCCCGAGATCAAATCGAGCGGTACACCTGCGGTCAAACAACCGACGCGTCCGAGGTCACAACAGCACGTTGTACGCAGGGCTGGATCGGGGAGAGCAGGGGGAGCGGGGGAGTGGGCCGGTGCGCGTCTTGTTACGCACGCTCGGCGACGCTCGGGTCAGATCTGGTTCTCACCGCCGTCGACGTACAGATTCGCGCCGAGGACGAAACTGCTCTGCTCGGAGGCGAGGAACGCCACGGCCGCGGCGACTTCCTCCGGGCGTCCCATCCGCCCCATCGCCACGCCCGCGATGAGGTTCGCCTTGGCGTCGGCAGTGTTCTCGTCGCCGACGAGGCCCGTGATTCCGGGGGTGTCGGTCGGGCCCGGCGAGATCGCGTTGACCCGGATGCCCCGGCCCGTGAGTTCGTTGGCCCAGGTCCGCGCGTAGGTCCGGACCGCGGCCTTGGACGCCGCATACGTACCGAATGCCTCCGCGCCGCGATCGGCGGCGGTGGAGGCGTTCAGGATCACCGAGGCGCCGTCGTTGAGCAGGGGCAGCGCCTTCTGCACGGTGAAGAGCATGCCTCGCACGTTGACGCCGAAGGTCTGGTCGAAGTGCTCCTCCGTGGTCTGTTCCAGCGTCGCGAATGAGCCGATCGCCGCGTTCGCGAACAGCACGTCCAGGCCCTGGCCCCGGGCGCGGACCGTCTCGTACAGCCGGTCCAGGTCGGCGAGGTTCGAGACGTCGCCCGCCACTGCGGTGGCCCCTGCCCGGCCGATCGTCTCGACGGCCGCGTCCAGCTCGGTCTTGCGCCGGCCGGTGATGAAGACGTGTGCGCCCTCGGCGGCCAGCCGTACGGCGGTGGCCAGACCGATGCCGGTGCTGCCTCCGGTGACGACCGCTGTCTTGCCTTCGAGCTGTCCCGTACGAACGACCATGACTGACCTCCACGCAGTTCAGTACCGATCGGTACTGAAAGAGACCGTAGCACTTCCGTACCGATCGGTGCGGAAGCGGTACGGTTGAGGGCATGGAGATCCACCAGAAGGCACCGATCGGCCGACCGCGAGGTTTCGACGCGGAGGAGGCCCTCGAACGCGCCATGCGGGTCTTCTGGGAACAGGGCTACGAAGGCGCCAGCCTGACCGACCTGACCAGCGCCATGGGCATCACCCGCACCAGCATGTACGCGGCCTTCGGCAACAAGGACGAGCTGTTCCGCAGGGCGCTGGAGCGCTATGCCGAAGGTCCTGCGGCGCACGGCACCCGGGCACTTGAGGAGCCGACCGCCCGGCAGGTGGCCGCCGCTTTCCTCAACGGCACCGTCCGGGCCACCACCCGCCCCGACTGCCCCGCCGGATGCCTGGGCGTTCAGGGCTCCCTCGCCTCCGGCGCCTCCGGGCACGCCGCCCGCACCGCTCTCAACGACTGGCGCAACGGCGGTACTTCCCGCTTCCGGGACCGGTTCCGGCAAGCCGTCGACGAAGGCGACCTGCCCCCGGACGCTGATCCCGGAGTGCTCGCCCGCTACCTCATGGCCGTGGCCAACGGCATCGCCGTCCAGGCCGCCGGTGGCACCAGCCGCGACGACCTCCAGCGGGTGGCCGACGCGGCCCTGCGGAACTGGCCGCCCGTGTGACGGCCGTTCCGGGGTGAACTCGGTGCTGCTGGGCTCACTTGCCGGAGCCGGTGTGGTAGCCGATCGGGTCGACGTAGACGTCGGGGGCGTTGCCGGTGGAGGGGGAGACGGTGATGGCCAGCTTGTTGAGGTTCACGATCTCCGAGACCCGCTCGTTGGGCGGGGTGACAGCGAGCCGGGTGTAGGTCTTGCCGTTGCCGCTGGTGTCCGGGATGTAGTGGAGCAGGAAGCGGGTCTCCTCGCCGGGCGCGATGGTCATGGTGGAGCCCGAGGCGTCGGTGCGGGCGGCGTCGGGGCCGGTGTCGCCCAGGCCGTCGGGGCCGATGAGCTGGACGCCCGGGAAGCCGTGCATGCTGCACGTGCTGGAGCCGGTGTTCTTCATGTTGATGACCAGCTGGTTCTTGACCCCCGCGGAGGCGGCGCTGAGGGCGAGGTGGTCGGCGTCGCAGCGAGCGCCCGACCCCGCGGACTCGCTCTTGGTGGCGACCTTGCCGTTCGTGCCGGAGCCGTTGGAGGAGCTGGACGACGAGGAACCGGACGCCGAGGAGCCCGAGGTCGAGCCCTTGCTGCCGGTCGAGCCGCTCGCGGCGGTGGACGTGCTGCTGCTGTTGTTGGCGGCGGAAGCGTTCGATCCGTCGCTGCTGCCGCACGCGGTCAGCGAGAGGCCGGCAGCGGCGACGACGAGGGCGAGAGCGGAGATCTTCTTGACGCGCATCGGTACTCCAGGGAAGCGGTGTCTTCACGCTCGCTCCGGTTGAGCGGGCGTTGTTGTTCATAGGATTCCGACAGCTGGGCTGGTTGTTCCGAGCGGAGTTCCATCAAGACACCGCTGTGACATGCGAGTCGACTCGCTGTGACAGGAAGGCGGAGGAAGTGGGACAGTCCGGTCCCGTTCCATGGCGGCAGCTGTCCGGCGGGGTCCGGCGCAGCGACCTGGGAGAACGACCGCAAGCTGGTGTTCTTGGTAAGTAATACCTATATTTGTGGTATATGGCCCATGTAGCCCCAGTGTCTGCCCCATGGCCTATGGCTTCGGTGCCCGCAGGCCGGCGGTACGGGGGCGGGGCTGACTGGAGGTTTGCCATGCGTAAGGTCGCCGACTGCCGGGACATGCCCAGCGAATCCGGTTGCACGCTGACCATCAGCGGTGAGGAGGAAGAAGTCGTACGCGCGGCGTCCGAGCACGCCGCTTCGGTCCACGGACACACGGACAGCAGTGAGCTGCGCGAGCAGGTCCGCGGCATGCTGAAGGACGAAGCCCCGCAGCACGTGTGACCCCCTTGCGATTCAGGCGGCGCGGCGTTCGACGTGGAAACGGGCCGCCTGGATGTCGCCGCAACGTGGGCCGGACCCAAAGGGCCGGATCCAACGGCGATGACACCTTTAATCACTGGCATCGCGACCACCCGGCCGGATACCGTCCCCTCCATGTCCTCCCCCGAGTCCGACAGACCGAGGCCACCGGTGCGCCGGTGGCCGAGTTCCTGCTGACTGAGGCTGGTTGACCCGCAGGGTCATGGGTACTTCTTCGCACGGCTCCGTCGCCGCCGGATCACCGCGGGTACGGGCCGCTTCCTCCTCGGCCGAGCGCTGAATCGCTGCTCCCCGAGTCATGCCCCGCTGCTCTCAGCCGGGCATTCTTCCGCGTCACGGCGTCACGTATGCCGGATTCCCCGCGCGTACGACGGGCGCGGCCCGCATCCCCGCACACCGGTCTGTCTGTCCATGACGGCTTCGTCGACTGTTCCGTCCCAAGGGGTGCGCCTCCCATGCCATTTGCTGTCTACGTCCTCGGGCTCGCGGTCTTCGCTCAGGGCACATCGGAGTTCATGCTGTCCGGGCTCATCTCGGGCATCGCCACTGACCTGAACGTCTCCCTCGCCGCAGCGGGTCTGCTGACCTCGGCCTTCGCCGTCGGGATGGTGGTCGGCGCGCCCCTCATGGCGCTCTTCGCCCGCACCTGGCCCCGGCGCCGCGCGCTGTTGCTGTTCCTCGCGGTGTTCGTCGCGGTGCACGTCATCGGGGCGCTCACCCCGAGTTACGGAGTGCTCCTCGCGACCCGTTTCGCCGGCGCCGTCGCCAACGCGGGCTTCTGGGCGGTGGCGTTGACGACGGCGGTCTCTCTGGTGCCGGCGCAGTTGAAGGCGCGGGCGGCGGCCGTGGTGGTCGGCGGGGTCACGGTTGCCTGCGTGGTCGGGGTACCGGCCGGTGCGGTGCTGGGGGAGCGGTGGGGGTGGCGGTCGGCGTTCTGGGCGGTCGCCCTGGTCTGCGTACCGGCGGTCCTGGCGCTCGTACGGAATGTCCCGGCGGGGCGGCCCGACGCGGAAACCGCACCTGTACCTGTACCTGTACCCGTACGCACCGAACTGGGTGTCCTGAGCCGCTCCCGCCTCCGGCTCACCCTGCTGACGATGGCGCTGGTCCAGGGGGCGACCTTCTGCACGTTCTCCTATCTGGAACCGCTCCTCACCCGGGAGACCGGTCTGAGCGCCGGATGGGTGCCGGCCGCCCTCGCGCTCTTCGGTGTGGGCTCGTTCATCGGCGTCACCGTCGCGGGACGGTTCGCCGATCGCCGCCCCACGGCCCTCATCGCCTCCGGCATGGTCGCCCTCGCCCTGGGCTGGAGCGCCCTGGCCCTGACGGCGGGCAGCCCGCCCGCGGCCCTCGCCCTGATCCTGGTGCAGGGGATGTTCGCCTTCGGTACGGGCACGGCGCTGATCGCGCGTGTCCTCGACGAGGCCCCCGAAGCCCCGAGCCTCGCGGGGGCGTTCTCCACGACCGCCTTCAACCTGGGCGCCACGCTGGGCCCTTGGGCGGGCGGCCTGGCCCTGGACGCCGGATTCGGCTACCGGGCACCGGTCTGGGTGAGCGGTGCGCTGATGGGGCTCGCCCTGATCACGGCCGGGGCGCGGCGGGTGCGGATCCGGGCGACGGGGTGAGTACGAGGTAGCGCAGGGGGCGTACGGTCCACTCGATGTGGCGCCCCTTGCGGAGCAGCAGCATGAATCCGCAGGGCTCGGCGCGGTGCAGCGCGGCGAGCGCGGGCAGCCAGCCGCCGTGTTCGGACCAGCGCAGGGCGCGGGCGGTCTCGCGCGGTGGCAGGCCGAGCACATGGCTGGCGCGGAGCTGAGTACGGATCACGCGGATGGCCTCGCGCGGGGTGGGGACGATCCTCAGATCGATGGGCTCGGGCCGGAATCCGGTCGCGGGCCCGTACCGCAGCACCTCTAACCGGAAACCGTGCTCGACCCGGGCCTCGGTGAGGGTGTGGGGAGCGGTGTGGGGTGACGTACGCATGGCCGACCGTCCGATCGCAGCGTCTGGGGAAAGCCTGGCGTGGCTGCCTCAACTGGAGTGCAGGCAGGGGTGGTTACGCGTTCCAGGGCGCGGCTCGGTTACTGCTGCGGCCGTGGTGGCGACGTACGGTGACGGTAGCGTTACCGGGAATGGCTGCGCAAGTATGCTCCGGGGCATTCATGCCTCCGGGTGCGCGTGAAGGCCCCTGCCCGCAGGGGCGAGGGGCCTTCAGCGGCGGCGGGACGGGCTACTGGGCGAAGTGGTCGAACTCGCCTGCCTTGACGCCCTGGATGAATGCCGCGAACTTCTCCCGGCTGGTGGCGGCGACCGCGCCCGGGTCGTCGCTCTCGCGCATCAGGATCTCGCCGGCGCGCTCCGCGATCTCGACACACTGTTCCTGGCCGTTGGAGAAGGATGACTTCTGCCACTCAATTGCTGCGTCCATGCTGCGGATTCTCACATGTCCCGTGCGATGTGGTGAATGAAGCTGCGCGACTCCACGGGGTCCAGTGAGGCCTGCTTCGCGACATCGAGTTGCAGCCGGTACCTGTGCACATCCGCTGCGGCGTCCAAATAGAGCCCGCGGATGGGGGTATCGATGTGCACAGTGTCCAGCTGAGGCACCACTCCGCCTGCGTACAGCACTGTCTGGGTGATATCGACGAACCGGTCGATGGCGAACGGGATCACCTGCACGGTTACGTTCGGCCGGTCTGTCGCCTCCATGAGGTGTTCCAGTTGTTGGCGGGCGATCTTGCGCCCGCCAACACGCATGCGCAGAGCTGCTTCGTGCACCATGACGTCGAATTCTGGTGGCTGTTCCCTGTCGAGTACCGACTGCCTTCGCATCCGGTGTTCGAGTCTGGCTGCCACGTCGTCCTCGGGCAGCTTGGGGAGAACCGCGTCGAACAGTGCCTGGGCGTACTCCTGTGTCTGGAGCAATCCGGGCAGTGTCACCGACTGGAGGCAGTGCAGGTAACGGGAGTGGTGCTCCATCTCGGCGATGTTCAGGAATCCGGGCGCGAGTATGCCCCGGTACTCGTCCCACCAGAACTGGCCCCGGTGCTCCCGCGAGATGGCGCACAGCGCATCGATGAGCGCGTCGTCGTCACAGGCGTAGAAGCTGGCCAGGCGGCGGATGCGGTCCTCGCCGATGCCGGTGCGGCCCGCTTCTATGTGGCTGATCTTGGCTTGGTCGGTCGAGATGAGCCCGGCGGCTTCCCGGGCGGTCTTGCCCGCACGTTCGCGCAGCTTCCGCAGTTCACCGCCCAGGCGCGCCTGGCGCCCGGTCGGATTGTCCCTTGGCGGCATGTCACCTTCCCCTGTCTGCGTCCAGTTTGGCGCGTCATGGCGCAGCTGGTCCACTCGGTCGTGTGAACTCTAGGGACAAGGTTGCTCCGGGGCTTGTGTGACCCCTATTGTCCTCACCGTACGGTGCTGTCTGCCTACAGTCCGAAGTGCAGCCATCCACATGCCAGTTGACGGCATGAAGGGTGGCCGATGCCACGGGTTATGGACGGCGATACGCGCTGCGGCCGAGACCGGATCACGTAAGGGAGACCATGAGATGACCCCTGCCACCGCCCGTCGAGCACCCCGCCCGCCCCTCCCGCAGCGCGGCGCCCGCTACCGGCTGATCGCGCCCAACAGCCCGACCGCGCCCGGGATCGTGCGGGACTTCCTCGGCACGCTGCTGCGGGCCACCGGGCACCCGGGTCTCGTGGAGGACGGGCGTCTCTGCGTGAGCGAGGTCGTCACCAACGCGTACTGCCACACCCGCTCGCCACTCGTCAGGGTGGATGTCAGAGTCAACCCGAAGCGGGTGACGGTGTACGTGACCGACGACGACCCGGCGTCGCTGCCCTGGCGCGCGCACGGGGAACACATTCCCTGCGCCGAACACGGCCGCGGCCTCGTCCTCGTGGAAGCCCTCGCGGCCCGCTGGGGGACCCGGGCCAACGGGGAGCCCGTACCGGAGTCCAAGTCCGTCTGGTTCACGCTCGTCAGTGGCACCGAACGCGTCATCCCGCCGTTCGCCCCCACTCATTGAACGGAGTGCTGCTCCCCGGCCCGGCTCATACCCCTCGCCGAGTGGCCACCCTGAAGCGCAGCCCGGCGCGCAGCAGCCGTGCCCGCAGCGCCGGGCCCATGGCGACAGCGGGGGTGAGCTGGCCCGCCAGGGCGGGGAGTTCGTCAAAAGCGAGGCTGAGCGCGGACTCGCCGAGGATCTTCGCGGTCTCGTCGTAGCCCGGGTCCCCGCCCGACACCTCGGTGCAGACGCGTCGGCCTCCGCCCTCGCCGACGAACCGGACGCTGAACCAGCTGCGGGCCCGGCGCTCATCGGACGGGCCGTCGCCCGGAGCGAGCCGGCCGGAGATCCAGCGCCGGGCGGCGGGGAGCTGCGCGGCAGCCGCCACCCCGGCCACCCCTGCGACCGCGCCGAGAGCGACCGGCAGCCGCCGGACCGCCGCGTAATGGCGGTAACGGAAGTCCGGGCCGTAGGAGTCGAGGGCGGCCGCCGAGCGCGACACCACCTGCGGGTCGATGGTGGGCAGCGGGAGAGCCCAGGCCCCGACCTCCGGAGCGAACCTCGCCCCGGCCCGGGTGGAGATCCGGCGGGCCCTCGGCCGGGGTTCGACGTTACGGCGGTCACGCGCCGCGCGGACCATCTGCGGGCCCCGGGAGAGCGCGGTCAGGGTGGAGGCGAGAGTGCCGCCGGAGGGGGCGGCGCTGGTGCGCACGTAACCGTCGACCCGCAGCGGCACGCCCTGCGGCAACTGCTCCACGGTGAACTGGACACCGAGGTCGTGCGGGACGGAGTCGAAGCCGCAGGCGTGCACCAGCCGGGCTCCGGTCTCCAGGGCGCGGGCGTGGTGCCGGACGTAGGCGAGGTCGACGAACTCCGGCTCGCCAGTGAGATCGACGTAGTCCGTCCCGGCGTCGGCGCAGGCGGCGACGGTGCCCATGCCGTGCTGGACGTACGGGCCGACCGTCGTGGCGAGAACCCGGGTGGAGTGAGCGAGTTCCCTCACGGTGGCGGGGTCGTGCACATCGACGTGGAGCAGGGGAACCCCGGCCGCCGCGGGCACGGTCTCCGCGAGCCGGCTCCGCAGCGCGCGCAGGGCCTCGGCATTGCGTCCGGCGAGTGCCCATCGGCAGCCCTCGGGGGCGTTGCGGGCCAGGTAGTCGGCGGTCAGGGCGCCGACGAAGCCGGTCGCACCGACGAGAACGATGTCGTACGCACGATCCATGGTCTCGCACTCTCCTCAGCTTGCGGTTACCCAACGGTAGGGACCAAGTGGGGGCGCGACAAGCGAGCGGCTCACGACACCGGCCGGACCGTGCCGCTCACTGGGGTGCAGTCGTGTCACCCCGTCCCGGCCAGTGCACCGGCTGGTCGCCGCCCTGGACAGCGAAGACCGTGCCGGATCCATGGGCGGTGTTGGTCTGTTCCAGGTGTGCGTGGGCGGCCTCCCGGTGGTTGTCCGGCATCGTGCGCCGTACCGCCTCCACCAGGCGCGCGAGCGGCTCACGGCAGGACGGCTCTCTGCGGAGCAGGGCTTCGAGTTCCATTTCCCAGGAACCCAGGAGTGCCTGCCGCGCGACGTCGGGGGCCGCAGCCCCCTCGACGAGCGCGGCGTGGCTGTCGAGCCGGGTCGCGATCTCCCGGCGCCGCCGGCCGGACCGGTGGAACAGGTCGGCCACGCCGTCGCGCACGGTCTGCCACAGGTCCGTGGTCATCGCGGTGACCAGGGTGGTCGCTCCGGCTGCCGCGAGTGTGGCCAGTTCGTCCTCCACGTAACTTCCCTTCCTCATTCGGGCGGGCGTCCGTTGATGTTCTGGTTGCCGTTCTGCGTGGCGTAGACGACGCCGTGTCCCGAAGCCTTGTTGATCATCTTTGACTGGCCCGCCGGGCGGTCCCGCCGGTGCGGTTCGACGGCCTGGTCCGGGGCAGCCGCTCCCCCCGTCGGAGCGGCTGCCCCGGGGAGGTGCAGCCAGGCGTTCGCCGAGTACTCCTTCTCTGTGACGTCAACCCGCCGGAAGGACTCGGGATCGATGCCCGGGTAGCCGTGCCGCACCGTTTCGTCGTAGAAGTGCTGGGAGACAAGGAGCGACGCGGGCACCGTGAGGGGTGCCCCGGCCAACGCCTCCCGGGCCGGGCGGGCGTCGAGCAGCCGGGCGAGCACCTCCAGCGGCCCCCCGGCGACCCCGGCCCGTCCGAGCCACACGTCACCGGCGTGCAACGCCACCCGGAGGCGGATCCGGGTCGGCCCTGCGGCCGTCCGGTTGTGCGCGTGCAGCCGGACCACCAGCTCGTGGAAGAGCGGGTGGATCAACCTGGACTTCGGCGCCCACGCCGGGGCGACGATCCGGAGGCCGTCCCCGAGGTCGTTGATCCGGCAGTCCTGCCAGTCGATTCCGCTCTCTTTCAGCGCCTCCTGAAGCGTGTTCAGAAGCACCTCGCGGATGCGCAGCAGGGCCACGTCGCCCCGGCCCCCTGAACGTTCGATGTCCACAGCCATCAGGGGCCGGTACTCCAGTACTGCGTCCATGCGTTCCTCCGGGTCCCGCCACCGGTCCAGCCTCGCCCGCCCACTGTGCACCAGGCGTGTGCCGGAGATCCCGTCCCAGTACGGAATCCGCCCACGTTCGATGAAGTCGTCGACGCACGGGGGCTGTTGGGAGCCATGTCCGGCGCCCCACCCGGGTGCACACTGATGCCGTGGTGAATTCTGCGGAGCGGCGGGCCGGGCGGAGACCGCGCGAGTCATGGGCGTGGCCATCGGCGAGCGTGCTCGGGGGGCTCCCGCGGGCGGCGCGCGACCGGCTGCTCGCGCTGGGGGCCCTCGTGCGCTACCCGGGCGGCCGGGTGCTGATCCGTGAAGCGGAGGAGAGCACGTTCATGCTGATCCTGCTCGACGGGGTGGTCAAGGCGACCGGACGCACTAACGACCACCGGGATGCTCTCCTGGCCGTCCGTATGGGTGGCGACCTCGTCGGCGAGTTCGCCGCCGTCGACGGGCAGCCACGGTCCGCGACGGTGACGACGTGCGGGCCGGTCATCGCCCGCGTCGTGACCCGCGCCGACTTCCTCGACTGTATGCGGCACGACCGGCGGATCGCCCAGGCGGTCAACGAGTCGATCGTCGCCAAACTGCGGGTCGCGACGGGCCACCGTATCGACTTCACCGGCTGCGACGCCCCGACCCGGCTGGCCCGGGTGCTCTACCAGATCACCATGACCTACGGAGAGCGCACCGGCGCGGGCGCCATCATCCGCTGGCCGATCACCCAGCCCGAACTGGCCACTCTCGCCGGTGCGGCGGAGCCAACCGTGCAGAAGGCGCTGCGAAGGCTCCGTGAAGCTGGTGTGGTGTCCACCGGCTACCGCACCTTCTGCGTCGAGAATCTCGCGCAGCTGCGTCAACTCGCCTGTGCCTGAAGTCCATCAAGGCACCGAGCGGTCGTCGGAAAACCGTCGTAGGACGGTATTCGGGCGGCAGCGGGCCATTAGCGTGACAGCGGGCGGACCGCCTCCTGAACGGGGAGACCTCCTGAACGGGGAGACGGGGATGAGGCCTGATGTCTCGCGACAGGGACGACGGCAGTGGATGACCGGGCGGCACAGGGGGAGCGATGCCAGACACGGATGACAACACGCGGACACCCGACGGGCCGGGCGCGACGCACCGGATCGACGTCGGTGGCAGCGTCACCGGCTCCGTGATCGCGGGCAACCACAATGTGGTCGTCGACGCGCAACAGGGCTCACAGGTCACCGTGCTGGTCGGCCCCGAACGGCCCCGCCCTCAGCGCCGGGAGCGGGCCGAGGTTCTGCCCCGGAGTCTGCCGGAGCCGGTGGGCCGGGAGGAGGCGGCGCAGGCGCTGGCGGCGGCGGTCCGAGCCGGAGGACCGGTGCAGCTGTGGGGGCTGCCGGGGGTCGGCAAGACCACGCTGTTGCGGCACGCCGCGCGGTTGCTGCCCCCCGGGCCGGACGGGACGGTGTTCCTGGGCGGGGCCGATCGCGACATCGAGGATCTCGCCCAGGACGTGTTCGAGGCCTGCTACGAGGCCCCCGGGTATGCGCCGAACCGGGCGGAACTGCGACGGTTGATGACCGGTATGCGGGTGACGGTGTACGTGGATGACGCCGACCTGACGTCCGACCAGCTGCTTGAGTTGATGGACATGGCCCCGCAGGCAACGTTCGTCTTCGCCAGTGCCGAGCGGACGCTGTGGAGCGGCGGCACGGCACTGGAGCTGTGCGGTCTTTCGGAAACCGCCGGACGTGAGCTTCTGGAACGGGAGTTGGGCGGTCCGCTGGCGGACGCGGACCACGAGGCCGCCGCCGCTCTGTGCCGGGCCGCCGGTGGTCTGCCGCTGCCACTGCTGCGGGCGGCTGCCGTGGCGCGCTCCGGCCCGGAGGGCGAGGGCAGGCTCCCGCGCGTCGGCGAAGTCGCGGACCTGCTCCCGGCGTTGCTCGCCCAACTGGCCGACGACGAGTCGGTGATGGGGGTGCTGCACCTGCTCGCCACTTTCGACGGGGCGGAGGTGGCGGCCGTACATGTGGGGGCGCTGACGGAGGTGGCGGAGCCCGGCGCGGTGTGCGACCGGCTGGTGCGCCTGGGGCTGGCGTGTCTCGGCGAGTACGGCTACGCGTCCGTTGCCGACACGGTGCCGGTGGTGCGAGCGCGGTTCCCCGCGCCGTTCCCGGCCGAGCGGCTGTGCGACCACTTCACTCGGTGGGCGGCGCTCCGGGAAACCACGCCGCAGGAGCTGGCTGCCCACGGCAGCGTGCTGGAGAAGGTGGCCGAGGTGGCCGAGTCCTCGGGCCACCCGGATCTGGCGGTGCGGCTCGCACGGGCCACGTCGCCCGGGCTGGCCCGTTCGCTCCGGTTCGGTGTGTGGGGGCGGCTGCTCGGCCGTGGCTGGGTCGCGTCGCGGGCCGCGGACGACCGTCAGGCCGAGGCGTACTTCCTTCACGAGGAGGCCGTCCGGGCCCTGCTGATCGGCAAGCGGGTCGTGTACGCGGCGCTGCTGGCTCACGCGGCGTGGCTCGGGCATGAACTGGCCGCCGGGTCGGCGACCGGTGCCGGCGGAGGGGCGGGGGCCCACGCGAGCGGTGCAGCCGGAGGGGCGGGAGCCCATGCGAGCGGTGCAGTCGGAGGGGCGGGAGCCCATGCGAGCGGTGGGCAACCTTCGTTCGACGTCCATCACTACATGGGTCAGCACGGCTTCGGGTCGGCCCACTCAGGTGCTTCCGCCGGTCATGGCGCCCTGGCCCAGCCGTCGGTGGGCTCCGGAGGGGCAGGCTCCTGGGGCGGGGCCCCGGGCCATGGAAGCGCCGGTGCATCGGCCTCGGGGCACGGCGGTGGCGGTGCGTCTGTAGCTTCGGGGCACGGTGGCGGTGGTGCTTCGGGTCTCACGGGCCACGGTGGCGGTAGCGCCTCGGGTCTCACGGGCCACGGCGGGGCATCCGGTGCGGCCGCGCACTCGGCGGGTGCCGGTGGCGGTTCTTGGGGTGGCGCCACGACAGCGTCGTCCGGTGCCGCGACGACAACGACAGCAACGACGGCAACGACGGCAGCGACAACGGCGACGGCGGTGGGAGCGGCGAGTGCGGGCGTGAGCACCTTGGCCGTGACCCTCGTCTCCCTGGTCATCGCCTGTGCGCTGGTCGCGGGCGTGGGCTACGCCATCAGCTCGTCCAGTTCCCACAGCGGACAGTCGCGATCGAGTGACGCGCGCAACGAGGCGCTGCCGACCCCGTCGTTCTCCCTCCCGTCGGAGCTGACAGATACCTCGACGCCCACCGACGATCCTCTTGAGGATCCGGCGGGGTGTGAAGAGCAGTCCGACGCGAAGCAGAAGTCCGATGAGGCCGGGGCAACGGCACCGATCACGAACCCCGCCGCTGATCAAGCGTGGGCCGCGAACGAGCAGCAGCTCTCAGAGGACCTGGCGGCGGCGGCCGGGGCCGCGACCGACCCATCGATCAAGTCGGCGATCCAGAAGGAGTCGTCGGATCACGCATCTCTCGCGAGCGCGATCACCCGCGATGACCTGGCGGCCATCGACCAGTATGTGGACGCCACCGGCGACGACGCATCCGCGGTGACCGATCTCTGCTACTCGTAGGAGCCATCATCGTGTCACCGTCACTGTCACCCTCGTCGTCGGGCGACGAGTTCACCGTCCGGATCGGCGGCGACGTGTCCGGCCCCGTCGTCGTCGGCCACGACAACCACGTCGAAGTGCACCAACCCGCCCCCGCGACCCCACCCGTGCCTGAACCGGACCCTGCGACGTCGACCCAGACCAACACGGCGAAGGGCCACGGCACTGTCTATGCCGTCACCAACGGCGACATGCACATCCACCAGGACGGGGGAGAGGGACGATACCCACAATGACCGATACGGCCGGTACGACCGATGAACCGGGGCACGGGGGCGCGCTTGCCGTCCCGGCCAGTGCGGTGTGGCTCAGAGGGCAGCTGCTGGAGATCGCTTCCGCGCTGCACCCGGACCGCCGACCCGTGGTGGTCCGTGAGTGGACCGACCTGGTACGGCTGCGCGACCCCGCACCGGTCGGTCACCGCTTCCTGTTCCTCGTCTGCGTCAGCGGGGGCGATCCGCCCTCGTCTGCCGGTTTCGACGACGTCCTGAACGCCTTCACCGTGGCCGGCTGGAACGTGCACCGACGGTCTTCCGGCCACCCCGGGGAGAACTGGGCGACGGTCCGGCGCGAAGAGTTCGAGGTCAAGGTCTACGAGGGCAACGGGCCCGGAATCCTGTCGCTCACCGGCTGGACACCGGTCGTATACACCGAACGGCAGTTGGGCCAGCCGCTCTTCACCCTCACCACGGCCAGTGGTGTGTTGTGCGACGACTGTCACGGCTGGGGGGTGTGCCTGCTCTGCGAAGGCAGGGCCTACAGCGGCGGCAGCGGCGGCTACGGGCGATGCTCGTGTGCCGGAAACAACGCGGGGCCCGGCAAGTGTGTGGAATGCGCCGGGCGGGGTTTCCTCACCTCCGATGCGGTGTCGTGGAAGCGGAAGCAGTACGGGCTGCCTGCTGCCGACCGGAGCGACGCCTGGCCACAGCCGCCGGCCGAGGGCGGCCGCGACTCCAACACCAGCGCGTTCACCGATGTCAGTCAACGGTCCTGCGCATGTGGGGAGTTCCGCTGCTTCTGGCGCAACATCCTTACCCCGGCAGACGATCACCTCCTCTCCCGGTTCGCCGGTATCTGCCAGGGATGCGCAGCGCAGCGCGCCTATGCGTTCACGCTTCCTCCCCGCGAGTGATTGACTGGGCCACATGGACTTCGCGCGAGGGTTCCTGCACTCATGACAGGCCATCCCACCGAGCGAGGCGGCCCCGTCCCGACGGCTGGGGCTGCGCCCCCTTTCGACCCCGAACTGGGCCTGGTGCTGGCGGCTTCGGGGGACGGGGCGAGGGAGCCGCTCACCCCGGAGAACCTTGCGGCCCGGCAGCGGCGGGATGCTGCCGCCCGGCCGAGGCCGACGGTCCGAGACCTCCGGGCCGACGGCCGGTTCGAGGTGGATGAGCTGTGTGTGCCGGGAGCGTCGGACGGTCAGGGCGTCACGCTCGTGAGCGCACGGCCCGCCGGGATCGCCGGGCCGCTGCCGTTGCTGTACTACATGCACGGCGGCGGAATGATCATGGGTAACGCGTGGTCCGTGCTTCCGAAGCTGCTCAGCGACTGGGCTCTCGGACTGAAGTTGGCCGTCATCTCTGTCGAGTACCGGCTGGCACCGCAGACGCAGTACCCGGGGCCGGTGGAGGACTGTTACGCCGGACTCGTCTGGGTGGCCGCGCACGCGGACCGGCTGGGCATCGACACGGATCGCATCATTGTCGGTGGAAAGAGTGCCGGCGGCGGACTCGCCGCTGCCCTCGCCCTGCTCACCCGTGACCGGCGCGGGCCCGCGCCGATCGGGCAACTGCTCCTGTGCCCGATGCTCGACGACCGTAACAACACCCTCTCCAGCCACCAGATGGCCGGAATCGACACCTGGGACCGAACCTCCAACGCCACCGGGTGGCAGGCGCTGCTGGGCGCACGGTACGGGGCATCGGACCTGTCGCCCTACGCGGCTCCCGGGCGTGCCGAGGATCTGTCGAAGCTGCCCCCGGCGTATATCGATGTCGGGTCGGCCGAGACCCTCCGGGACGAGAACGTGGCCTACGCCCAGGCGATCTGGCAGGCCGGTGGCCAAGCCGAACTGCACGTATGGCCCGGAGCTTTCCACGGCTTCGACAGCATCGCGCCACAGGCAACTCTCAGCCAGGACGCCCGAGACGCCCGTACCCACTGGCTTCGGCGCATCCTCACGCAGTCCGATGCGAACAGCGGGCCTGCCCGCTGAGGCGCCCGGCCAGTACGGCCTCGGGTGGCCGGCCGGCCGCGAAATCAGGCCAGGCCGGCCCACACCGTGTCAACGCCGGGTCCTGGACCGGGACTACATGTCCTTGGGGACCTTGATGATGTCCCACTCCCGGTCGTCATTGTTGGCGCACTTCTGAAGCGTGAGCCGGTTCTTGGTGGTGACCGGCTTACCGGGCGGGCTGTACCCATCGACGTTCAGGCAGAGTCCGTTGCTCGCTTGGTTGCGGAACCAGTAGTGGCCGTCGTCCTGCTTGGCGAGCCACCACAGCTGGTTGTCGGGATTGGTGCCGGCGCAGGTGAACTCGGACACCACGGCCCCGATCGGCTGACTGCCCCCCTCCGGCAGGTCCATGCAGAGCCTGTCCTTGATGTTGCGGATCTGGAAGAGGCTGTTGTTGTTCGGGCCGCCGTGCGGGTGCTGGACCTCAAGGTCCCAGATCTGGTTGTCCTGGTCCGTGGGGTTGCAGTCGTTCTCCTGGACCGGGCCGCCGATCTGGCCGTTGTCCCTGCCGGGGAGTTCGGCGCACAGGTGGGTGACCGAGTTCTTGATCAGCACGTGCTTGGCGTTCGCCGGGTCGGGCTTCTTCTTGGGAGCGCCTCCGCCGCCTCCACCGCCACCTCCGCTGTCGCCGCCACCGCTGTCGCCGGTGTTCGGGTTCGGAGCTGACGGCGTGGGCGGCGGGACGCTCGCGGCGGGCGTCGGGAGGCTCTGTGTGGGGGTGGGGGCGGGGATGTCGCCGGCTTGTGCGACCTTGGCGGTGGCGCGGGTGGCGACGGTGGGTTTGTGGGTGAACCAGGCCATGATGAAGACGATGGCGATGGCCATGAAGATGGCGAAGACGGTGGCGAGCCAGCGGGGGAGTACTCCGCGTTGGACGTAGGTGCCGTCGACGTCGAGGGGTTTGGTGCCGGAGCGCTGGATGGCGAGTTTGTACGGGCGGTCCTGTTTGCGGCCGAACCAGATGATCTGGCGGGGGCGGAGGGTGGCGCGTACGAAGGCGGCGCGGCCGGGTTCGATCTGGACGTTGGCCGGGAGGATCTCGTACGAGAGCTGGTCGCCGTTCTCGCTGCCGTTGATCGATGCGGTGAGCTTGGTGTTGCCGAGGTTGTCGATCGCGAGCTTGGGGCGTCCGCGGAAGCGTCCCTTGACGGTGTGGGGTACGAGTTCTGCGCGGACTTCGGAGAACGGGGTGATGGTGACGTTGCCCTCGGGGACGGTGGTCGCCTCGGGGTGTTCGGTGGGGATGACCTGGACGCCGTACGGGTTGGGTCCGGCGATGGCGTCGGGGGTGCGCGGCGGGGCGAACGTGAGGTCCACGGTGCCGGTGGTGCCGGGGAAGAGTCGGATGGTCGGTGGTTCGACGGTCACGTACGGGGCGAGGTCACCGACGGGTACGCACCGGTACTCGTCGACGACGTCGCCCGTGTTGCGCAGCCGTAGCCGCACGGTGGCCGTACTGCCGGGGTCCACTGTGGTGGACGCCGGCTCCAGAGAAGTCCAGATGCTCATTGTGTCGAACACTAGTCAGCATCATGACCCGGTGTCACCAGACTACGGGGCACGGCCGTTGCCCCGGGCGGCCTCTCCGGCTGCCCTTCGTGCCGCCCTGTCCGAATCGCACCGTGGAGACCCAGCTGATCCACGTTGACCTGCACTGGGGCACTCAGCGCCCGGCGCCCGACGGCCCGCTGCCACCTGAGCCTCCGGCGTCAACCGTCAACGCACTGCTCATGCCGGTGCTCCACAGCGGGCCGACCGGGGCCGTCAGTACAGCGGGCCGCCGCCGAAGGCCGCGCGGTGCGACGCGGCGCGTCGGCCGTCGGGTTCGGTCACTCCGTACTCCTCGGCGAGTTCGGCAACGACATAGGTGTGCCCGCTGCGCTCCGGCAGCCGGGTGTCGTCCGCGAGGCGGGCGATGACGGAGCCGACGAGCTCAGGTGACTCGGCGTCCGCCAACTGGAACCCGGCCACCTCCTTCACGCCTGCCTCGACCAGTCCGTCCGTACGCACCAGGCCGGGCCAGAGGGAGAGCGCCGACACCCCCGCCGCGCGCAGCTCGTGCGCCATGTCGGCGGCCATCTTGTCCAGACCTGCCTTGGAGATGCCGTAGAGCACCGAGTGCAGCGGGGCCCGGGCGCCGAACGAGGAGATGTTGACGATCAGACCGCTGCCGCGGGCCACCATGTGACGGGCCGCGTGCACCGAGGCGACGTAGTGGGCGCGCAGCCCGATGCCGACCAGCGGTTCCCAGTCGGAGACGGGCCGGGTCCAGAACGGCTCGTCGAACCCGGCCATGCCGTCGGGTGCCGCCCACACGTTGTTGACCAGCAGGTCAAGTCGGCCTCGCGCGGCCGTGATCCGCGCGATCAGTGCCTCGATCTGTGAGTCGTCGCGGTGGTCGCAGCGCAGGCCGACGCCCTCGCCGCCGGCCTCCGCCACCCGGCGGGCGGTCTCCGCCTGCGGGCTGTCCGGGCCCGGCTCGCCCCGGCCGGTGACGTAGACGGTCCAGCCCTGCGCGCCGAGCGCGGCGGCGATGCCCCGGCCGACGCCCTTGCCGGTGCCGGTGACCAGCGCGACGCGCGCCGCGGTCTTGGCGGACTTGTCGGTCCCCTCGGTCACTTCAGTCATTTCGGTCACTTCAGTCGCTTCGGTCGCTTCGGTCACTGAAACCCTCCCTCGTCGACGGCGTACCCCTGGGGCAGTGGGCGGGTCAGTGACCACAGCGTGCGGAAGTGGTGTTGGGCCAGGCGCCATGCGCCGTCCTCGACGACGTACCGGTCGTCGTACTCACCGCACATCACCCGCTCGGTCTCCTCGGCGATGTTGACCTGCCGGAAGCGCAGCGTCCAGCGGCCACTTGCCTCGGTGGGTGAGTGGAAGGTGATCTGCGGGTGCAGGCCGTGGTGCATGTCCAGGACGATGTGTCCGCCCTCGCCGCCGCGGGCGAGCGCGATCCGGCTGAAGAGGGTGACGAGGTCATCGACGGTGGCGAAGGCGCCCAGTTCCCCGTAGTCGATGTCGGCGCCCTCGCGGATGAAACAGGCGCGGAACTCCTCGGGGTCCTTGTGGTCACAGGCGTGCAGGTAGCGGTACTTCAGCTCCTCGATCTCCTGCCGCGCCTCCAACCGGGCAACACGCTCGGCAAGGCTCGGGCTCGGCAGGGCGGCGGACGGTGACGGCATCGCTGGCTCCTCTCGGCGGACGGATGGGCCGGCCGCGACGGTAGGCGCCGGATACGGGCGGAGGCCACGGTGGTTTCCCTGTCAGCGGGAGAAACGGATGCCGGGGGCGGGCGACTCCTGGATACGCCGAAGGGCCGCCACTCCCGAGCGGGGGAAGTGACGGCCCTTCGGCCAGAGGCAAACGGTGCTCAGATGCCCGGAGGCTCAGACCACAGACTTCAGACTCAGACCCGGACTCAGAGGACGCGGACCGCGCCGGTCGGCTGGTCGTAGCTCAGGGGGCGCTCGACCACACCGGTGCTCGGGTTCTGCGCGCCGACGAACTGGCCGCCGCCCACGTAGATGGCCACGTGGTACGCGCTGCCGGAGCTGCCCCAGTAGAGGATGTCGCCGGGCTGCAGGTTGCTCAGCGAGACCTGGGTGCCCGCGGTCGACTGGCCCTGCGAGACGCGGGGGAGGTCGACACCGACGTTCTTGTACGCGGCCTGGACCAGACCCGAGCAGTCCCAGGAGCTGGAGCCGGTGCCACCCATGACGTATGCGTCGCCGATGTGGGACTTCACGAAGCTCACGATGGACGCGACGGAGCCGGAGCCGATCGAGGAGCTGGAGGACGTGCTCGCGGCCGTGGTGACGGCGTGCAGCGCCGTACGGGCGGACGAGCGCGAGGCGCGTGCGGCGGCCTCAGCCTTCGCCTTGGCCTCGGCCTTGGCCTTCGCTTCGGCCTTCTTCTTGGCCTCCGCCTTGTGCACGGCCTCGGTGTGGGCCTTCTTGGCGGCCTTGGCGGCGTCCTGGGCCGCGGTGTCCTGCTGGGCCTGCTGCTGCAGGTCGGATGCGACCTGCTCCGTGACGTCGGCGACCTGGGCCGCGCTGAGGGTGGGCATCTGGATGGTGCTCTCGTTCACCGGCTCGGCCGCGTTCGCCGAACCAGCTGCACCCGCCACTGCGATGGTGCTGAGAACGCCACCGGCAACTCCGGCACGGAGCGCGGTCCTGGCGGCGCTGCTCCGACGGGGCTTCCGGTGGCTGGGTATGTGAGCGGTGTGGGACATGAGCACTACCGCTATCAGGCATTCCGGGGTGGCTTCAACAAACGTGTGTTGCGCCACAGTTACGACTGGAACAGTTCATTCCGGTTGCCTGCGGCCTTTATTGACGCCGAAACGGGCAATACGGGCGTGGGCGATCAAGGGCGTGATCATGGGCTTTCTGCAATACGCCCGAATTGCCCGACGCCTACCATCCGTTCACGAGGTTGGCCAAGCCCTGTTTCTTCGGCACCCATCCTGCGTGAGGCAGGTCACATGACCGCTGTGAACCGGAGGGGGGCGGCGCTGCGTCCGCGACCGGAGTCGTGGACGCCCCCCTTTCGGGGGCACTTCCGGAGCGCCCCCGGGGTCGCTCGTGAACGTGTGCACGCACCGTTTCGCGGCCGCCGGATGCCTCCCCCTGGAGAGCCGAGGGGTCGATAGCACCCATCCGCGTCCATCGCCAATTTGCATGTAAGAGCCACTACTTGATAGTGGCGCACGCTCTCGACCAGCGCTGACGCAGTGAGATGTCACGTCTCGTGACCACTCGGGCGCTTCACGTATGAAGATCACCGGTCATCCGACTTGATGATCCTTCGTCAGGTGGTGGAGATCACAAAGGCGTTGTCGCACCCCGTGTCGCAGATCACAGACCGGCGGGCATAGGATGCGGGGCAGTCGGGCTTGTGACCTGCTTCACATATTCGCGATCTTCGTCAGGACGGCGGGGGAGCGAGGCGGACGAGCCGGCCCGATGCGGTCCAACGGTCAAGGACGACTGGAAGGAGCGAGGAGCGTGAATGCCTACGCGCCCATCCTCGTGCTCGGCGCCCTCGGGGCAGGGTTTGCGATCTTCTCCGTGGTCATGGCCACGCTTATCGGTCCCAAGCGCTACAACCGGGCGAAGCTAGAGGCCTACGAGTGCGGTATCGAACCGACACCCACGCCGGCCGGAGGCGGCCGTTTCCCCATCAAGTACTACCTGACGGCGATGCTGTTCATCGTCTTCGACATCGAGATCGTCTTCCTCTACCCCTGGGCGGTCACCTTCGACTCCCTGGGGCTTTTCGGGCTCGTCGAGATGCTGCTCTTCGTGCTCACCGTCTTCGTCGCCTACGCGTATGTGTGGCGGCGCGGCGGTCTGGAATGGGACTGAGGGGCTGAGGAGCACACCATGGGACTCGAAGAGAAGCTGCCGAGCGGATTTCTGCTGACCACCGTCGAACAGGCCGCCGGCTGGGTGCGGAAGTCCTCCGTCTTCCCGGCCACGTTCGGCCTCGCCTGTTGCGCCATCGAGATGATGACGACGGGTGCCGGCCGCTACGACCTCGCGCGGTTCGGCATGGAGGTCTTCCGCGGTTCGCCGCGACAGGCGGACCTGATGATCGTGGCAGGGCGGGTGAGCCAGAAGATGGCGCCCGTCCTGCGGCAGGTCTATGACCAGATGCCCAACCCCAAGTGGGTCATTTCCATGGGGGTTTGTGCGTCTTCAGGCGGTATGTTCAATAATTACGCAATTGTTCAGGGTGTAGATCATATCGTCCCGGTTGATATCTATTTGCCCGGTTGCCCGCCGCGTCCCGAGATGCTGATGGACTCGATCCTCAAGCTCCACCAGAAGATCCAGAGCTCCAAGCTCGGGGTCAATCAGGCGGAAGCGGCCCGCGAGGCGGAGGAGGCGGCCCTCAAGGCGCTCCCGACGATCGAGATGAAGGGGCTGCTGCGGTGAGCGGCGACGAAGAGCAGCGCGACAAGAACGGCGCGGCGCCCGCCCAGCGCAGCGAAGCCGGTGAGGTCATCGGCGTACGCAAGGGGATGTTCGGCGCCCGCAACGGCGGGGACACCAGCGGATACGGCGGTCTCGTACGGACCGTGGCCCTGCCCGGAGCCGCGAACCGCCCCTACGGCGGCTGGTTCGACGAGGTCGCCGACGAGCTGGAGGGCGCACTGGAGGAGCAGGGGCTCGTCCCGGAGAACGCCATCGAGAAGACGGTCGTCGACCGGGACGAACTCACCTTCCACATCGACCGCGAGCACCTGCTGACCGTGGCGACGACACTGCGCGACGACCCGGCCCTGCGCTTCGAACTCTGCACCGGCGTCAGCGCCGTGCACTACCCCGGCGACAAGGGCCGCGAACTCCACGCGGTCTACCACCTGCGCTCGATCACCCACGGCCGGCTGATCCGGCTGGACGTCGGCACGCCCGACGCGGACCCGCACATCCCGTCGCTGGTCGCCGTCTACCCGACGAACGACTGGCACGAGCGCGAGGTCTACGACTTCTTCGGCCTCATCTTCGACGGCCACCCCGCCCTCACCCGGATCATGATGCCGGACGACTGGCAGGGCTTCCCGCAGCGCAAGGACTACCCCCTGGGCGGGATCGCCATCGAGTACAAGGGCGCCCAGATCCCTGCCCCGGACCAGCGGAGGTCGTACACCTGATGACCACTTCCAGCGAAGCTCCCCGCGCCTCGGCCGCCTCGGCCCGCGAGACGACAGAGGGGACTGTATATACAGTCACCGGCGGCGACTGGGACGAGGTCGTCCAGTCCGCGGCCAAGGCCGACGACGAGCGCATCGTCGTCAACATGGGACCGCAGCACCCGTCCACCCACGGTGTGCTCCGGCTCATCCTGGAGATCGACGGCGAGACCGTCACCGAGGCCCGCTGCGGCATCGGCTATCTGCACACCGGCATCGAGAAGAACCTCGAATACCGGACCTGGGTCCAGGGCACCACCTTCGTCACGCGCATGGACTACCTGACGCCGTTCTTCAACGAGACGGCGTACTGCCTGGGCGTCGAGAAGCTGCTCGGCATCGAGGAGCAGATCCCCGACCGCGCCTCGGTGATCCGCGTCCTGCTGATGGAGCTCAACCGGCTCTCCTCGCACCTGGTGGCCATCGCCACCGGCGGCATGGAGCTGGGCGCGACGACGATCATGATCTACGGCTTCCGGGACCGTGAACTCGTCCTCGACATTTTCGAGCTGATCACCGGACTGCGGATGAACCACGCGTTCATCCGGCCCGGCGGACTGGCCCAGGACCTGCCGCCCGGCGCCATGGACCAACTGCGCGAGTTCCTCAAGGCGATGCGCAAGAACCTGCCGGAGTACGACAAGCTCGCCACCGGCAACCCGATCTTCAAGGCGCGTATGCAGAACGTCGGCTATCTCGACCTGGCCGGCTGCATGGCGCTCGGTGCGACCGGGCCGATCCTGCGCTCCGCGGGCCTCCCGCACGACCTGCGCAAGACCGACCCGTACTGCGGTTACGAGAACTACGAGTTCGACGTGCCGACCGCCGACACCTGCGACTCGTACGGCCGCTTCCTGGTCCGCCTCGAAGAGATGCGCCAGTCGCTGCGGATCGTCGAGCAGTGCCTGGACCGGCTGGAGCCGGGCCCCGTGATGGTCGCCGACAAGAAGATCGCCTGGCCCGCGCAGCTCGCGCTCGGCCCGGACGGACTCGGCAACTCGCTGGACCACATCAAGAACATCATGGGCACCTCCATGGAAGCCCTGATCCACCACTTCAAGCTGGTGACCGAGGGGTTCCGGGTCCCGGCCGGACAGGCGTACACCGCTGTCGAGTCACCCAAGGGCGAACTGGGCGTCCACATGGTCTCGGACGGCGGCACCCGCCCCTACCGCGTCCACTTCCGCGACCCGTCCTTCACCAATCTCCAGGCGATGGCGGCGATGTGCGAGGGCGGCCAGGTCGCCGACGTCATCGTCGCCGTCGCGTCCATCGACCCCGTGATGGGAGGCGTCGACCGATGACGGAAGCTCATTCGGCGGCTCCGGCGGCATCGGCCGCCCCGACGAGCCTGGGCATGCCCCAGCTCCCCGCCCCCGATTACCCGGCCGACGTACGCGCCAGGCTCGACGCGGACGCCAAGGAGATCATCGCCCGCTACCCGGACAGCAGGTCGGCGCTGCTCCCGCTGCTGCACCTGGTGCAGGCCGAGGAGGGGTACGTCACCCGGACCGGCGTCCGGTTCTGCGCGGAGGCGCTGGAGCTGACCACCGCCGAGGTCACCGCGGTCTCCACCTTCTACTCGATGTACCGGCGCAAGCCGAGCGGCGACTACCAGGTGGGTGTCTGCACCAACACCCTCTGCGCGGTGATGGGCGGCGACGCCATCTACTCCGCGCTGCGGGAGCACCTCGACGTCGGCGACGGCGAGACCACCGGGGACGGCAAGGTCACGCTGGAGCACATCGAGTGCAACGCGGCCTGCGACTTCGCACCCGTCCTGATGGTCAACTGGGAGTTCTTCGACAACCAGACCGTCGAGTCCGCGAAACGGCTCGTCGACGACCTCCGGGACGGACAGCAGGTCACCCCGACCCGGGGCGCGCCGCTCTGCACCTTCCAGGAGACCTCCCGGATCCTGGCCGGCTTCCCCGACGAGCGGGACGGAGCGGTCGAGTCGACCGGCGGCGCGGGGCACGCGTCCCTGGTGGGCCTGCGGCTTGCGAAGGGTGAGGCGCCGCAGCCGCGTGTGGTGTCTCCGCGCGGCGGATCCCCGAAGGCTCCTGCCCAGCCGGGCTCCGAGCACCTCAGCTCGCACGACGCACCGCAGCAGACCTCGGCGTCAGACCCGGAGCACCCGGCAGGCCCCGTATCAGAGGAGGGGGAGTGATGAGCGTGGCAACCGAGCTCAACGGCAGCGGGAACGGCGAGGGCGACGGAGAGTCCAGCCCCGAGAAGCTGCTCACCCCGGTCCTCTCCGCCTTCTGGGACCAGCCGGATTCCTGGACCCTGGAGACGTACAAACGGCACGACGGGTACGAGGGTTTGAAGAAGGCCCTCGCCATGGCGCCCGACGACCTCATCGCCTACGTCAAGGACTCGGGTCTGCGCGGCCGAGGCGGCGCGGGCTTCCCCACCGGGATGAAGTGGCAGTTCATCCCGCAGGGCGACGGAAAGCCGCACTATCTAGTTGTCAACGCCGACGAATCGGAGCCCGGGACCTGCAAGGACATCCCGCTCCTCTTCGCCAACCCGCATTCCCTCATCGAGGGGATCGTGATCGCCTGTTACGCGATCAGGTCTTCTCATGCCTTCATCTATCTCCGGGGTGAAGTCGTCCCCGTACTGCGGCGAATGCACGAAGCCGTACGCGAGGCGTACGAGGCGGGGTACCTCGGCAAGGACATCCTGGGCAGCGGACTCGACCTGGACGTCACCGTGCACGCGGGGGCGGGCGCGTACATCTGTGGTGAGGAGACCGCACTCCTCGACTCCCTGGAGGGCCGCCGCGGCCAGCCCAGGCTCCGGCCTCCTTTCCCTGCTGTCGCCGGGCTCTACGCATGTCCCACTGTGGTGAACAACGTGGAATCCATCGCGTCGGTTCCCGCGATCCTGAACCGGGGCAAGGACTGGTTCAAATCGATGGGCACCGAGAAGTCCGCCGGATTCACGCTGTATTCGCTCAGCGGGCACGTCACCAGCCCCGGCCAGTACGAGGCCCCGCTCGGCATCACCCTGCGCCAGCTGCTCGACATGAGCGGCGGGATGCGGCACGGCCACCGGCTCAAGTTCTGGACGCCGGGCGGCTCTTCGACCCCGATGTTCACCGACGAGCACCTCGACGTCCCGCTGGACTACGAGGGCGTGGGCGCCGCAGGATCGATGCTCGGCACCAAGGCGCTCCAGTGCTTCGACGAGACGACCTGTGTGGTGCGGGCCGTCACCCGCTGGACCGAGTTCTACGCGCACGAGTCCTGCGGCAAGTGCACGCCCTGCCGCGAAGGGACGTACTGGCTCGTCCAGTTGCTCCGCGACATCGAAGCCGGAAAGGGCCAGATGTCGGACCTCGACAAGATCAACGACATCGCCGACAACGTCAACGGCAAGTCGTTCTGCGCGCTCGGCGACGGCGCCGCGTCGCCGATCTTCTCCTCGCTCAAGTACTTCCGTGAGGAGTACGAGCAGCACATCACCGGCAAGGGCTGCCCGCTCGACCCGGACCTGTCGACCGTCTGGGCCGACGAGCCCCGCCACATCTCGGAGGTGAACGCATGACAGTGACGACTAACAGCGCTCCCTCCGGGGGCGGTGAGGCAGCAGTGCCGCCCGAGGACCTGGTGTCGCTGACCATCGACGGCATCGCGATCTCGGTCCCGAAGGGGACCCTGGTCATCCGCGCCGCCGAACAGCTCGGCATCGAGATCCCGCGCTTCTGCGACCACCCTCTCCTCGACCCCGCGGGCGCCTGCCGCCAGTGCATCGTCGAAGTCGAGGGCCAGCGCAAGCCGATGGCGTCCTGCACCATCACCTGCACCGACGGCATGGTCGTCAAGTCGCACCTCACCTCGCCGGTCGCCGAGAAGGCCCAGCACGGTGTGATGGAACTGCTCCTCATCAACCACCCGCTGGACTGCCCGGTCTGCGACAAGGGCGGCGAGTGCCCCCTGCAGAACCAGGCGGTGTCGCACGGCAACCCCGACTCCCGGTTCGACGGCAAGAAGCGGACCTTCGAGAAGCCCGTACCGATCTCGACCCAGGTGCTGCTCGACCGCGAGCGGTGCGTGCTCTGCGCCCGCTGCACCCGGTTCTCCAACCAGATCGCCGGCGACCCGATGATCGACCTGATCGAGCGCGGCGCGCTCCAGCAGGTCGGCATCGGCGAGGGCGACCCGTTCGAGTCGTACTTCTCCGGCAACACCATCCAGATCTGCCCGGTCGGCGCGCTGACCTCGGCGGCCTACCGGTTCCGCTCCCGCCCCTTCGACCTGGTGTCGTCGCCCTCGGTGTGCGAACACTGCGCGGGGGGCTGCGCGACCCGCACCGACCACCGGCGCGGCAAGGTCATGCGGCGGCTCGCCGACAACGACCCCGAGGTCAACGAGGAGTGGCTCTGCGACAAGGGCCGCTTCGGGTTCCGCTACGCCCAGCGCCCGGACCGGCTCACCACCCCGCTCGTACGGAACGAGGACGGCGTCCTGGAACCGGCCAGCTGGCCGGAGGCGCTGGAGCGGGCCGCGAACGGTCTCGCGGCGGCGCGCGGCCGGGCCGGTGTGCTGACCGGCGGCCGCCTCACCGTCGAAGACGCCTACGCGTACGCCAAGTTCGCGCGCATCGCCCTCGACACCAACGACGTCGACTTCCGCGCCCGGGTGCACTCGGCCGAGGAGGCCGACTTCCTGGCCGCCCGGGTCGCGGGCCGCGGCAAGGACCTCGACGGCACGGGAGTCACCAACACCTCGCTGGAACAGGCCCCGGCCGTCCTGCTCGCCGGATTCGAGTCCGAGGAGGAGGCCCCCGGCATCTTCCTGCGGCTGCGCAAGGCGCACCGCACGCACGGGCAGCGGACCTTCTCCCTCGCCACCCACGCCACCCGCGGCCTGGCGAAGGCGGGCGGCACGCTGCTGCCCGCCGCACCCGGCACCGAGACCGAGTGGCTGGACGCCATCGCGGGCGGGGTCGGCCTGGACCCCGAAGGGCAGCAGGCCGCCGAAGCCCTCCGTACGGAAGGCGCGGTGATTGTCGTCGGCGAACGGCTCGCCGCCGTACCCGGCGCGCTCACCGCGGCCGTACGCACCGCGACCGCCACCGGCGCCGCCCTGGTCTGGGTGCCCCGCAGGGCCGGGGAGCGGGGCGCGGTCGAGGCGGGCGCGATCCCCGCGCTGCTGCCCGGCGGCCGCCCCGCCACCGATCCGCGGGCCCGCGAGGAAGTGGCCGCGGTCTGGGGCGTACGCGAACTCCCGCACCGCTTCGGCCGGGACACCGGACAGATCCTCGAAGCAGCCGCGACCGGCGAACTGGGCGCACTGCTCGTCGCGGGTGTCGAGACCGCGGACCTCCCCGACCCGGCGCGGGCCGAGGAGGCCCTCGACAAGGTCGGCTTCCTGGTCTCGCTCGAACTGCGGCCCGGCGCGGTCACCGACCGGGCCGACGTGGTCCTTCCGGTGGCCGCCGCCGCCGAGAAGGCGGGCACCTTCCTCAGCTGGGAAGGCAGGGCACGGCTCTTCGAGGCATCGCTCAAGCCCGAGCAGATGACGCGCACCCTGGCCCCGGCCGACTCACGGGTGCTGCACATGCTCGCCGACGCGCTCGACGTCCACTTCGCGCTGCCGGACATCACCTCCGTACGCAACGAGCTGGACCGGCTGGGCGCGTGGACCGGGCAGCACGCGAGCGACCCGGCCGGCACGGTCGCTCCACTGCCCCGCCCCTCCGAGGGCGAGGCCGTACTCGCGGGCCACCGGCTGCTGCTCGACCTGGGCCTGCTCCAGCAGGGCGACGACGCGCTGGCCGGCACCCGGCACGCGGCGGTCGCCCGGCTGTCGGCGACGACCGCCGAGGAGACGGGCGTCAAGGACGGCGACGTCCTCGCCGTCACCGGCCCCGCGGGCGACGTACGGCTGCCGCTCCAGGTCACCGAGATGCCCGACCGGGTGGTCTGGCTCCCGATGAACTCGACGGGCGGCGGCGTCCTGCGCGACACCGGCGCCCGCCCCGGCGAACCGGTGCGGATCTCCGCCGCGCCGGCCGCACCCGCCGCACCCGCGGCCACGACGGAGGTGGAGGCGTGACGAACTACTACCTCGCAGCGACCGAGGACCTGTCGATGTTCGGACGGGACCCCTGGTGGCTGGTTGTCATCAAGGCCGTCTTCTGCTTCGCGTTCCTGATGATCACCGTGCTCTTCTCCATCGTGTGGGAGCGCAAGGTCGTCGCCTGGATGCAGCTGCGCATCGGCCCCAACCGGCACGGCCCCTGGGGAATGCTCCAGTCGCTCGCCGACGGCATCAAGCTGATGCTGAAGGAAGACCTGGTCGTCAAGCGGGCGGACAAGCTGGTCTACGTGCTGGCGCCGATCGTCGCCGCGGTACCCGCCTTCATGGCGATCGCGGTGATCCCCTTCGGCCCCTCCGGCAACGAGGTGTCGATCTTCGGCCACCGTACGACGATGCAGCTCACCGACCTGCCGATCGCGATGCTCTACATCCTCGCGGTCGCATCGGTCGGCATCTACGGCATCGTCCTGGCCGGCTGGTCGTCCGGGTCGACGTACCCGCTGCTCGGCGGACTCCGCTCCTGCGCGCAGATGATCAGCTACGAGATCGCGATGGGCGCCGCCTTCGCCTCCGTCTTCCTCTACTCGGGGTCGATGTCGACCTCGGCGATCGTGGACGCGCAGAAGGACCGCTGGTTCATCGTGCTGCTGCCGGTCTCCTTCATCATCTACATCGTCACCATGATCGGTGAGACCAACCGCGCCCCGTTCGACATGCCGGAGTCCGAAGGCGACCTGGTCGGCGGCTTCAACACCGAGTACTCGTCCATCAAATTCGCGATGTTCATGCTGGCCGAGTACGTCAACATGGTCACCGTTTCGGCGGTCTCCGCGACGCTCTTCCTGGGCGGCTGGCGGGCCCCGTGGCCGATCTCCACCTTCTGGGAGGGCGCGAACCACGGCTGGTGGCCGATGCTCTGGTTCGTCATCAAGGTCCAGCTCCTCCTCTTCTTCTTCATCTGGCTGCGCGGCACGCTTCCCCGCGTGCGCTACGACCAGTTGATGAAGCTCGGCTGGAAGGTCCTCATCCCGGTCTCCGTGGTCTGGCTGATGCTGGTGGCGACCGTGCGGGCGCTGCGCAACGACAACTACGACTACTCCCGGATCGTGCTCTACGGAGCCGGGGCCGTCGTGGCGATCCTGCTGCTCTCCTTCGTCTACGACATCTTCCGCGACAAGCAGGAGAAGCAGGAGCGGGCCGCCGAGGAAGCCGCGGGCCCCGGGCCGGCCTTCGACCCGATGGCGGGCGGCTTCCCCGTACCACCGTTGCCGGGACAGACCCTTCCACCCGTACCCCGGCGGCCCTCGCGCACGGAGCGGGAGCTGATTGTCAGTGGTGGCGTGGACACTGTGAGTGATGGAAAGGAGGCTGACGATGCCTGACCGCTCTACAGGGGCTTCCGGGTCCTCCGGGTCTTCCGGGGACGAGACCCCCGGGACACCCGAGACCCCGAAGACACCGTGGCAGAACCCGGTGGCCGGCTTCGGCGTGACCTTCAAGGCCATGTTCAAGAAGCGGCTCACCGAGCAGTACCCGGAGCAGGAGAAGACGACGGCGCCGCGCTTCCACGGGCGGCACCAGCTCAACCGGCATCCGGACGGACTGGAGAAGTGCATCGGGTGCGAGCTGTGCGCCTGGGCCTGCCCGGCGGACGCGATCTATGTGGAGGGCGCGGACAACACCGAGGAGGAGCGCTACTCCCCGGGCGAGCGGTACGGCCGCGTCTACCAGATCAACTACGCCCGCTGCATCCTGTGCGGACTCTGCATCGAGGCCTGCCCCACCCGGGCGCTCACGATGACGAACGACTTCGAGCTCGCCGACAGCAGCCGCGCCAACCTGATCTACACCAAGGAGCAGTTGCTCGCCGGCCTGGACGAGGGCATGGTCGACTCGCCGCACTCGATCTTCCCGGGTACCGACGAACAGGACTACTACCGGGGCCTGGTGACCGAAGCCGCCCCCGGCACGGTCCGCCAGACCGCGTTCTCCAAGGGTGAGACGGCCGAGCCGCCGGCCGGGGCCGGGGCGCCGAACGAGGAGGCGCAGGCGTGAACTACCTGACCTCCACCGGTGAGGCCTTCCAGTTCTGGGTGCTGGGCACGGTCGCCGTGATCGGCGCGCTCTCCACCGTACTGATGCGCCGGGCCGTGCACAGCGCGCTGAGCCTCGCCGGGACCATGATCATCCTGGCGGTGTTCTACCTCGCCAACGGCGCCTACTTCCTGGGCATCGTCCAGATCGTCGTCTACACCGGCGCGATCATGATGCTCTTCCTCTTCGTGGTCATGCTGGTCGGCGTCACCGCGGCCGACTCGCTCACGGAGACCATCAAGGGGCAGCGCTGGCTGGCCGTGCTCTGCGGGCTCGGCTTCGGCATCCTGCTGATCGCCGGTATCGCCAACGCCTCGCTCAAGAGCTTCACGGGTCTGGGCCAGGCCAACGCCCACGGCAATGTGCAGGGCCTCGCCGCCCTCATCTTCACCAAGTACGTCTTCGCCTTCGAGATCACCGGCGCGCTGCTCATCACCGCGGCCGTCGGCGCGATGGTGCTCACCCACCGGGAGCGCACCGAACAGGCCAGGACCCAGCGGCAGATGTCCGAGGACCGCGTACGCAGCAAGCAGGTCCCGCCGCTGCCCGCCCCCGGTGTCTACGCCCGGCACAACGCCGTGGATGTCGCCGGACTGCTCCCGGACGGCACCCCGGCGGAGCTCACCGTCATGCAGACGCTGCGTCAGCGCGGCCAGATCCGCGATGTGTCGAGCCAGGCCCTGGCGGACCTCAGGGCGCTGGAGCAGCGCTCCGAGGAGCGGCTGGGCCGTACGTCGGGACACGGCCACGACGCCGGGATCGCCGGTGAGAGCGACCGGCCCGGGAGCACTCGGTCCGACCGCTCCGACCGGCTCGACCGGGAAGAGGAGGAGGCGAAGTGAATCCGGTCAACTATCTGTATCTCGCCTCGCTGTTGTTCACCATCGGCGCGGTCGGGGTGCTGATCAGGCGGAACGCCATCGTGGTCTTCATGTGCGTGGAGCTGATGCTCAACGCCTGCAACCTCGCGTTCGTCGCCTTCTCCCGTATGCACGGAAACCTGGACGGCCAGATCATCGCCTTCTTCACGATGGTCGTTGCCGCCGCGGAGGTCGTGGTCGGGCTCGCGATCATCGTGTCGCTCTTCCGTTCCCGCCACTCGGCCTCGGTCGACGACGCCAGCCTGATGAAGCTGTAAGGGGTCGCTGAACAGTGGAGAACCTGATTGCGCTGCTGATCGCAGCGCCTTTGCTCGGAGCGGCGGTACTGCTCTGCGGTGGGCGGCGGTTCGACCGTGCCGGCCACTGGCTCGGCACGCTGTTCGCCGCCGCGTCCTTCGTGCTGGCGGCCGTCCTCTTCGTGAACATGCTGGGCAAGAGCGCGGACCACCGCACCCTGCACCAGTACCTGTTCAGCTGGATCCCGGTGGCCGGCTTCAAGGCCGACGCCGCTTTCCAGCTCGACCAGCTGTCGATGACGTTCGTCCTGCTGATCTCCGGTGTGGGCACGCTGATCCACATCTACTCGATCGGCTACATGGAGCACGACGAACGGCGCCGCCGCTTCTTCGGCTATCTGAACCTCTTCCTCGCGGCGATGCTGCTGCTGGTCCTCGCCGACAACTACCTGCTGCTGTACGTCGGCTGGGAGGGCGTCGGCCTCGCCTCGTACCTCCTGATCGGCTTCTGGCAGCACAAGCCGTCCGCGGCGACGGCGGCCAAGAAGGCCTTCATCGTCAACCGCGTCGGCGACATGGGCCTGTCGATCGCGATCATGCTGATGTTCACCACCTTCGGGACCTTCGCCTTCGGCCCGGTCCTGCACTCCGTGGGGAGCGCCTCGCAGGGCAAGCTCACCGCCATCGGCCTGATGCTCCTGCTCGCCGCGTGCGGCAAGTCGGCGCAGGTGCCGCTCCAGTCCTGGCTCGGTGACGCGATGGAGGGCCCGACCCCGGTCTCGGCCCTGATCCACGCGGCGACGATGGTGACCGCGGGCGTCTACCTCATCACCCGCTCCGGCGCGATCTTCAACGCCGCTCCCACCGCGCAGCTGGCCGTCGTGGTGGTCGGCGCGGTGACACTGCTCTTCGGGGCGATCGTCGGTTGTGCGAAGGACGACATCAAGAAGGCCCTCGCGGGCTCGACCATGTCGCAGATCGGCTACATGATCATGGCGGCGGGACTCGGCCCGATCGGGTACGCCTTCGCGATCATGCACCTCGTCACACACGGCTTCTTCAAGGCCGGGCTCTTCCTCGGCGCCGGATCGGTCATGCACGGCATGAACGACGAGGTGGACATGCGAAAGTACGGCGGCCTGCGGAAGTACATGCCGGTGACGTTCGTGACCTTCGGCCTCGGCTATCTGGCGATCATCGGCTTCCCCGGCCTCTCCGGCTTCTTCTCCAAGGACAAGATCATCGAGGCGGCCTTCGCGAAGGGCGGCACCGAGGGCTGGATCCTCGGCGGCGCGGCCCTGCTGGGCGCCGGCATCACGGCCTTCTACATGACCCGGGTCATGCTGATGACGTTCTTCGGCGAGAAGCGCTGGGTGCCGGACGCGGACGGCCACGAGCCGCACCCGCACGAGTCGCCCAGGACGATGACCATCCCCATGATCATCCTGGCCTTCGGCTCGGTCTTCGCCGGTGCGTTCTTCGGCATCGGTAACCGCTTCCTGCACTGGCTGGAGCCCATCACCGGCCACTCCGAGGGCAATTCGCCGGTCAGCGCGGGCGCCGTCACCGCCGGGACGATGGTGGTCCTGGTGATCGGCGTCGCCATCGCCTGGCTCGTCTACGGACGCAAGCCCGTGCCCGCGGTGGCCCCCAAGGGTTCGCTGCTCACCCGCGCCGCCCGGCGCGACCTGCTCCAGGACGACTTCAACCACGTGGTCCTGGTCCGCGGCGGCGAGCACCTCACCCGGTCGCTGGTCTACCTCGACCACTCCCTGGTGGACGGCGTCGTCAACGGCACGGCCGCCTCGGTCGGCGGGCTCTCGGGACGGCTGCGCAAACTGCAGAACGGCTACGCCCGCAGCTACGCGGCCTCGATGTTCGGCGGCGCAGTGATCCTCGTCGCCGCGACCCTGCTGATGAGGGCGGTCTGATCACCATGTCCTTTCCTCTCCTGACGGTGACCGCGGCGCTCCCGGCGGTCGGTGCGGTCGCCACCGCCGCGGTCCCGGCCGCGCGGCGCACCGCGGCGAAGTGGCTCGCGCTGCTCTTCTCGCTCGGCACGCTCGCCCTGGGCGCCGTCCAGCTCGTCCGGTTCGACCCCGGCGGCGCCCGCTACCAGCTCACCGAATCGCACGCCTGGATCAAGGACTTCGGCGTGCGGTACGAGCTGGGGGTGGACGGCATCGGGCTCGCGATGATCGCCCTGACCGCCCTGCTCATCCCGTTCGTCATCCTGGCCGGCTGGCACGACGCCGACCCCCTGGAGACGCACAGCTCGCGCTGGCGGCCCACCCAGGGCTTCTTCGCCCTGATCCTGGCCGTCGAGGCGATGGTGATCCTCTCCTTCGAGGCCACCGACGTGTTCCTCTTCTACATCCTCTTCGAAGCCATGCTCATCCCGATGTACTTCCTCATCGGCGGCTTCGGGGACCGGGCGCACGCCGGGGGCGACGAGGCGGCGGCGACCCAACGCTCGTACGCGGCAGTCAAGTTCCTCCTCTACAACCTGGTCGGCGGCCTGCTCATGCTGGCCGCAGTCATCGGCCTCTACGTCGTCGCGGGGAACTTCTCCCTCCAGGAGATCGTCGCCGCGCGGGCCAACGGCTCGCTGCACATGGCGACCAGCACCGAGCGCTGGCTCTTCCTCGGCTTCTTCTTCGCCTTCGCGGTGAAGGCGCCGCTCTGGCCGCTGCACACCTGGCTGCCGAACGCCATGGGTGAGGCGACCGCCCCGGTCGCCGTGCTGATCACCGCCGTGGTCGACAAGGTCGGCACGTTCGCGATGCTGCGCTTCTGCCTCCAGCTCTTCCCGGAGGCGAGCAAGTGGGCCACCCCGGTGATCCTGGTGCTCGCGCTGATCAGCATCGTCTACGGCGCGCTCGTCGCGGTCGGCCAGCGCGACATCAAGCGGCTGATCGCCTACGCGTCGGTCTCGCACTTCGGCTTCATCATCCTGGGCATCTTCGCGATGACCACCCAGGGCCAGTCGGGCGCGACGCTCTACATGGTCAACCACGGGATCTCGACGGCCGCCCTGATGCTGGTGGCCGGGTTCCTGATCTCGCGGCGCGGCTCGCGGCTCATCGCCGACTACGGCGGTGTGCAGAAGGTGGCCCCAGTGCTGGCCGGGACCTTCCTGATCGGCGGTCTCGCCACCCTGTCGCTGCCCGGCCTGTCGCCGTTCGTCAGTGAATTCCTGGTCCTGGTCGGCACGTTCAGCGCGTACCCGGCCGCCGGGATCATCGCGACGGTCGGCATCGTGCTGGCCGCGCTCTACGTCCTGGTCCTCTACCAGCGCACCATGACCGGCCCGGTCAGGGCGACGGTGCAGGGCATGGCGGACCTCAAGGTCCGTGAACTGGTCGTCGTGCTGCCGCTGATCGCGCTGCTGGTCTTCCTCGGCGTCTATCCGAAGCCGCTGACGGAGATCGTCAACCCGGCCGTGAAGCACACCATGTCCGACGTCCAGAAGAAGGACCCCAAGCCCACAGTGGAGGCCGCGAAGTGAGCGCAACAGCTGTCCACAGCCTGTGGACAACGGGGGCGGCGGGCCCCATCGGCAAGATCCCGACCCCGCACATCGAGTACGCGCAGCTCTCACCCGTGCTGATCATTCTCGGTGCGGCGATGCTGGGCGTCCTCGTCGAGGCCTTCGTGCCGCGCAGGGTCCGCTACCACGCCCAGGTGTTCCTCAGTGTCGTGGCGGTCGTCGCCTCCTTCGCGGCGGTCGTCGCGCTGGCGGCCGGCGGTTACGGCTCGACCAAGGCGCACATCGCGGCGATGGGCGCGGTCGCGGTCGACGGGCCCGCGCTCTTCCTGCAGGGCACCATCCTGCTGGCCTCGCTGGTGGCGGTCTTCACCTTCGCCGAGCGCAGGCTCGACCCGGAGGTGCACGGCAACCGTACGGACTCCTTCGCCGCGCAGGCCGCCGCCGTACCGGGCAGCGACAGCGAACAGGAAGCGGTCAAGGCCGGGTTCACCACCACCGAGGTCTTCCCGCTCGCGCTGTTCGCCATCGGCGGGATGCTCGTCTTCCCCGCGGCCAACGATCTGCTGACGCTCTTCGTGGCGCTGGAGGTCTTCTCGCTGCCGCTCTACCTGCTCTGCGCCGTCGCCCGCCGCAAGAGGCTGATGTCGCAGGAAGCGGCCGTGAAGTACTTCCTGCTCGGGGCGTTCTCCTCGGCGTTCCTGCTCTTCGGGATCGCCCTGCTCTACGGGTACGCGGGCTCCGTCTCGTACGCCCGGATCGCCGACGTCGTCAACGGCACCGTGCAGAACGTCGACCCGGCGCTCGCCAACACGATGGGCAACGACGCACTGCTGCTCATCGGCGGCGCGATGATCCTGCTCGGGCTGCTCTTCAAGGTCGGCGCCGTGCCGTTCCACATGTGGACCCCGGACGTCTACCAGGGGGCGCCCACCCCGGTCACCGGCTTCATGGCGGCGGCCACCAAGGTCGCCGCGTTCGGCGCGCTGCTGCGGCTGCTGTACGTGGTGCTGCCGGGGATGCGCTGGGACTGGCGGCCCGTGATGTGGGCCATCGCGATCATCACGATGCTGGGCGGCGCGGTCGTCGCGATCACGCAGACCGACATCAAGCGGATGCTGGCCTACTCGTCCATCGCGCACGCCGGGTTCATCCTGGCCGGTGTCATCGCCACCACACCGGAGGGCGTCAGCTCGGTCCTCTTCTACCTGGTGACGTACTCGTTCGTGACGATCGGTGCCTTCGCCGTGGTCACGCTGGTACGGGACGCGGGCGGCGAGGCCACGCACCTCTCCAAGTGGGCGGGGCTCGGGCGGCGTTCACCGCTGGTGGCCGCGGTCTTCGCCGTCTTCCTGCTGGCCTTCGCGGGCATCCCGCTGACCAGCGGGTTCAGCGGGAAGTTCGCCGTGTTCAAGGCGGCGGCCGACGGCGGGGCCGGCGGTCTGGTCGTGGTCGGTGTGATCTCGTCCGCCATCGCCGCGTTCTTCTACATCCGGGTCATCGTGCTGATGTTCTTCAGCGAGCCGAAGGCGGACGGCCCGACGGTCGCCGTCCCGTCGCCGCTGACGATGACGACGATCGCCGTGGGTGTCGCGGTCACGCTGGTGCTGGGGCTCGCCCCGCAGTACTTCCTGGACCTGGCGGGCCAGGCGGGGGTCTTCGCCCGGTAGCCGGGCTTCTCCAAAGGATCTCAGCGGTACGAACTCAGTCGTACGAATTCCGCGGTAACGATCTCCGCCGTCGGGCGGGCCGGGTGTCCCCGGTCCGCCCGACGGCTTTCGTACGCCGCTGACCTGGGGTTTCCCGGCGTGCCCCGGCTTGTCCCGGCGTGAGCCGGGGGCGCGTACCGTCGCGGGCGCACCCCGGGATGCGCCGCTGTGTCCGGGGATGTCGGTGCGGGACCCTATCGTGGCAGGAGTGAGAGGCAGCGACCGGCGGTACGGCGAGTGACCAGCGCGACGGGGGACGGAACGATGAGACGCGCGACGGAACAACGCAGGACTGAACGGCGCAGGACTGAACGGCGCAGGACGGCACAACGCAGGACGGAACGATGAAGGGCAGTGGCGAGGCAGTGGCCGAGCGTACGGAGCAGGCAGAGCGGACCACGCACGCGCGGGGCGCGGAGAGCGAGGCGCTCAGCACCCTGCACCGGGTCTTCGGCTACGACGCCTTCCGCGGCGAGCAGGAAGAGATCATCGGGCAGGTGGTGGACGGCGGGGACGCCGTCGTGCTGATGCCGACCGGTGGCGGAAAGTCCCTCTGCTACCAGATCCCCGCCCTGGTCAGACCGGGTACGGGCGTGGTGATCTCCCCACTGATCGCACTGATGCAGGACCAGGTGGACGCGCTGCGCGCCCTCGGTGTGCGCGCGGGCTTCATGAACTCCACGCAGGACTTCGACGAGCGCCGCACCGTGGAGGCCGAGCTGCTCGCCGGAGAGCTCGACCTGCTCTATCTGGCGCCCGAGCGGCTGCGGGTCGAGGCCACGCTCGGTCTGCTGAGCCGCGCGAAGATCTCCGTGTTCGCGATCGACGAAGCGCACTGTGTCGCCAGCTGGGGACATGACTTCCGCCCCGACTACCTGGCGCTCTCGCTGCTCGGCGAGCGCTGGCCCGACGTCCCGCGCATCGCCCTGACGGCCACCGCCACCCGCGCCACGCACCAGGAGATCACCGAGCGGCTCGGGATGCCGGACGCGCGGCACTTCGTCGCGGGCTTCGACCGGCCCAACATCCAGTACCGGATCGTCCCCAAGAACGACCCCAAGAAGCAGCTGCTCGCCTTCCTCAAGGAGGAGCACGCGGGGGACGCCGGAATCGTCTACTGCCTCTCCCGTGCCTCCGTCGAGCGGACCGCCGAGTACCTCTGCAAGAACGGTGTCGAGGCCGTGCCGTACCACGCGGGGCTCGACGCGGGCACCCGCGCCGTCCACCAGTCGCGTTTCCTGCGGGAGGACGGCCTGGTGGTGGTCGCGACGATCGCCTTCGGGATGGGGATCGACAAGCCGGACGTCCGGTTCGTCGCCCACCTGGACCTGCCCAAGTCGGTGGAGGGGTACTACCAGGAGACCGGGCGCGCCGGGCGGGACGGGCTGCCGTCCACGGCGTGGATGACGTACGGACTCCAGGACGTCGTGCAGCAGCGGAAGATGATCCAGAGCGGCGAGGGCGGCGAGGCGTTCCGGCGCCGGGCCGCGGCCCATCTCGACGCGATGCTGGCGCTCTGCGAGACGGCCGACTGCCGCCGCGCCCAGCTGCTCCAGTACTTCGGCCAGGAGGCGGTGGCCCCCGCCTGCGGGAACTGCGACACCTGCCTCACGCCGCCGGAGACCTGGGACGGCACGGTGGCGGCGCAGAAGGTGCTGTCGACGGTGGTACGGCTGGAGCGCGAGCGCAGGCAGAAGTTCGGCGCCGGCCAGATCGTCGACATCCTGCTCGGCCGCAGGACGGCCAAGGTCATCCAGTTCGACCACGACCAGCTCTCCGTCTTCGGCATCGGCGAGGACGTGCCGGAGGCCCAGTGGCGGGGTGTGGTACGGCAGTTGCTGGCGCAGGGGCTGCTGGCGGTCGAGGGGGAGTACGGCACGCTGGTCCTGACCGGCACCAGCGGCTCGGTGCTCTCGGGAGAGACCGGGGTCCGGCTGCGCAAGGAGCCGGAGAAGGCCGTGGTGGCCCGGGCGGTCAAGGGCGAGAAGAAGGCCAGGGCGGCAGTGGCGGCAGCGGATCTGCCCGCGGAAGCGGTGCCGGTCTTCGAGGCGCTGCGCACCTGGCGCGGCAAGCAGGCCAAGGAGCAGGGCGTCCCGGCGTATGTGATCTTCCACGATGCGACACTGCGGGAGATCGCCACGGTGCGGCCCGCCACGCTCGGTGAGCTGGGTGGCATCGGCGGCCTCGGTGAGAAGAAGCTGGCGACGTACGGGGAGGGCGTGCTCGGGGTGCTGGGCGAGCTGGCGGGTGCGGGCGGGACCGCACCGGACCAGCAGGCCGGCACAGCGGACCGGGACGGCGGCCAGCCGGCCCAGTCCGGCGGCCGGACCGCCCAGCCGGGCGCGCAGACCGCCAAGACTGCCCGGGCTGGCCGGCCCGCCTCGTCGGCCCCGGCCCGGGTGCCCGCGCAGGGCGAGCCGGACGACCCGGGAGCCTGGGACGAGCCGGACTTCTCGGACTACCCCGAGGACCCGGAGGCGTAGGGCTGGGGCCCGACTGACCCGGGCGGTACGGGGGAGCGTACGGCGGGGAGCCGCAGCGCATGACCGGCGGGACCCGCGCTGGGACCCGCAGCGTAAGACCGGCGGGACCCGCAGCAAAAGACCAGCAGGCCCCGCGCTCACCCCGCGCCGCACCATGGGGCAGGCAGGCCCCCGCGCCCCGCCATGAGGCAGGCAGCCCCCCCCGGAGCTCAGCCTCCGCCGCTCCGGTTCGCCCGGTCGATCTGGACGTTGCGGTGCACCGCGTGGGCGGTCCACTCCTCGTGCATCAGCTGACGCATCGAGGCGCGGGACGTCCCGCCGTCCCGGGCGACGATCCGGGACAGGCCCACCGCCGCGACGAGCGCCCCGAGTGCGCGGCTCCGCGGGTCCGGGAAGCCGGCCGCCTCCGCTGTCAGGAAGCGGTCGCGGGCCTGAGCGGACCAGTTCCGCGGGCCCGCCGGGTGGCGGTAGTAGGGCAGCAGCCCCGCGAACCGCCGCGTCTCACGGGTCAGTACGTCCCCGTCCACCAGCTGGTCCAGGTACAGCCCCTCCACCGTGCGGCCGGTCCGGCGGATCCAGTACCGCGCCCCGACGCCCCCGGCGGACTTCCGCTTGTCCGGGGCCGGCAGCAGCTCCAGCACCTGCGCGAGCACCGGGTCGTGCGGCAGCAGCGGCTGATCCACCGTCACCTTCCCGCGCGACTCGGAGATCCGGCCCTGCAACTCCAGTTCGGCCAGGGCCGCACCGGCCATGCCGAACTCCAGATAGCGGTTCCGGCAGAACGGTTTGCCCCGGCGCGGGTCCAGCGCGAGCAGCAGCAGTTCCTCCGGGAGCGTCGGCGCTTCCTGGCTCATCGTGCGGGCACGATCCTTCCGGTCACTTCGCCGAGGCCGACCCGGGTCCCGTCGGGCCCCGGTGCCCAGGCGGTGAGTGTCACCTCGTCGCCGTCCTCCAGGAACGTCCGCTTGCCGCCGTCGAGTTCGAGGGGCCGGGTCCCGTTCCAGGTGATTTCGAGCAGTGAGCCGTACTGCCCGGGCGACGGTCCGCTGACCGTGCCCGAGCCGAAGAGGTCCCCGGTACGGAGCGAGGCGCCGTTGACGGTCGTGTGGGCCAGCATCTGGGCGGCCGTCCAGTACATCCCGGCGAAGGGCGGCTCGGAGACCGGCTGCCCGTTGATGGACACCGCGATCCGCAGGTCGAGGCCGCCAGGTTCCTCGGCCGACGCGTCGTCGAGGTAGGGGAGCAGGGGCAGTTCGCGGGCGGGCGGGGCGGTCCGCGCCGCGTCGAGAGCCTCCAGCGGTGTCACCCAGGCCGAGACCGAGGTGGCGAAGGACTTGCCGAGGAAGGGACCCAGCGGGACGTACTCCCAGGCCTGGATGTCGCGCGCCGACCAGTCGTTGAGCAGCTGGAGGCCGAAGACGTGGTCCCGGTAGCCGGACAGCGGAACGGAGTCGCCCTGCGCGGACGGGACGCCGACGACGAAGCCGACCTCCGCCTCGATGTCGAGCTTGACCGAGGGTCCGAAGACCGGCGCCGGGTCCGACGGCGCCTTGCGCTGCCCCGAAGGACGTACGACATCGGTGCCCGACACGACGACCGTGCCGGAACGGCCGTGGTAACCGATCGGCAGATGCTTCCAGTTGGGGGTCAGCGCCGCGGAGTCGGGCCGGAAGATGCTGCCGACGTTCGTCGCGTGGTGCTCGCTGGCGTAGAAGTCGACGTAGTCGGCGACCTCGTACGGAAGATGCATCGTGACGTCCGCCACCGGACGCAGCAGCGGCTCTATGACCGGGCGGTGCGCGGGGACGGTGACCCAGGCGGTCAGCGCGCGCCGCACATCGCGCCACGCCGTACGGCCCGCCGCGAGCAGCGGGTTGAGCGTGGGGTGGGCGAGCAGCTTGCTGTACGGGGAGCCGAGCGCGAGCGCCGCCGCCCCCGCGTCGAGTACATGGCCGCCGATCCGCACGCCCACCCGGCGCCGGTCGGGATCCTCAGGGGTGGAGAAGACTCCGTACGGCAGGTTGTGCGGGCCGAAGGGATCGCCTTCGGGGAGGTCGAGCGGGCTCTGCTCAGGCATGGGGTGCTGCCTCGCTTTCAGGTCTGTGGACAGACCCACGGTACGGGGGCGGGGCGGGCCGCGTCAGCTGGTGAAACGTTCGCGGTGTCCTGCCCGGGGGGCGGGTCCTCGAACCCGCCCCCGCCGTACCCGGCGCACTACCCCCGCACTACCCCGCCGTGCGCGGAATGCGCTTCTCCCAGCTCCGCCGGAACACCACCTCTTCGCCCTCCTGGCACACCACTTCGCTCGTCGTGATGAAGTCCTGGGCGTCGCAGGTGATCTCCGAGCGGGTCCGCACCCGGGCGTCCCAGCCCGTCTCGGGGCGGTGCAGGCGGATCGACCAGTCCGAGCGGGTGTGCGCCGACAGCGCGTCCGCCTCGTTGATCGTGTACGTCTCCAACGCGTCCTCGCTGAACTCCAGGCCGTCGGGGTAGATCCGGGTGCCCCCGTACCTGGGGTCCACCTCCAGACGCCAGTCGCCCTTGGCCACATCGCGTACGACCAGCCGCTCCGGACGCTCGTCCGGATTATCCGGATACTCCACCGCGAGCGGCTCGGACTGCTCCGGCTCCTCGAAGGTGATGTCGTCCTCGGTGTGCGCGCGGACCGGGAGTTCCATGGTCGAGGCCGCCGGGTCCAGGATCCAGCCGTGCGCCGAGTCGGGCTGCGGCCAGATCCACGGCCAGTACGCCGACGAGACCGAGAGGCGGATGCGGTGGCCGGGCGGGAAGGTGTGGCCGATGCCGTTCAGCTCGAAGGTGAGCGACTCGGTGGTGCCCGGTTTCCAGGGGTCCGACCGGTCCCGGCCGTGGCGCGCCGAGAAGTTGAGCGCGCCCCGGGTGACCAGGGTGGAGGAGCCGTCCGGTGCGACGTCGCAGAGCCGGGCGACGACCTGTCCCGTGGGGACGTCGGAGCGCACCGAGAGGTGCACCTTCGCGCGGCCCAGGATCTCGATGGCGGCCTGGCGGACCGGGAATTCGAAGCAGACGGACTTCGCGTCCTCGTCGCGCTGGTCGGGCGGCAGATCGGAGTCGTTGCCGAACGGGAAGAACCGCCCGGCGTCCAGACCGGTCTGCATCGGCGACCTGACCTCCATCGGGTCGCCCTGGAGTGCGTACGACACCGGTGTGACGTGCGGCGACGGCCAGGCCGTGTCACCGACCCAGCGGCCCGGCAGCTCCGGGTAGACGGTGGCCGGCGGGTGCGACTCGCTGATCCACGAGCGCAGCAGCGGCTCGTCCATCACCCCGTTGTCCTCACCCTTCAGATGGTGGTCCCACCAGCGCAGGGTCTCCTGGAGGAAGCCGATGCCGGGGCCGGGCGGCAGGCCCCGGTCCGGGTACTGGTGCGACCACGGGCCGATCAGCCCCCGCACCCGCGACGGGTCCAGATTCCCGACCAGCCGCAGGGCGGTGTCCCGGTACGGGTCGTGCCAGCCGCCGACGGTCAGGACGGCCGCCTCGATGGCCGCGTAGTCCTCGCAGACGCTGCCGTGCTTCCAGTAGTCGTCGCGTGTCTGATGGGCGAGCCAGGTGTGGATGAACGGCTCCACGGCCTCCAGCCGGCTCAGCCACATGTCCCGCCAGACCGAACCGACCTGGGCCGGGTCCGGCGGCCGCGACACGAAGGCGAGCATCGTGGCCGCCCAGGCGTGCATGTCGACGGCGAGCACCGAGCCGCCCATGTAGTGGACGTCGTTGTCGTAGCGGTCGTCGGCGGAGCAGACCGTGACGATCGCCTTGAGCGGCTCGGGGGCGAGGGCCGCGATCTGGAGCGAGTTGAAGCCGCCCCAGGAGATGCCGAACATCCCGACCCTGCCGGTGCACCAGTCCTGCCGGGCCAGCCAGTTCACCACCTCCACGCCGTCGGCCAGCTCCTGGGCGTCGTACTCGTCACCGGGCATCCCGGTCGAGTTGCCGTGCCCGCGCACATCGACGCGGACGGAGGCGTATCCGTGGCCCGCGTACCAGGGGTGCCGCTGCGAGTCCCGCGGCGCCGTCCAGTCGCTCAGGCGGTACGGGAGGTATTCGAGCAGGGCGGGGACCGGTTCGGCGGCGTTGACCGGACGCCAGATCCTGGCGTACAGCTGCGTGCCGTCCGGGAGCGGGATCCAGACGTCCTCGCGGCGGGTCTCGTACGGGAATTCGGTGCGGATTCGAGCCACGGCAGGCGCTCCTCAGTGGACGGGGTGCATGGTGCGTTTGAGCCAGGGGGCGGCGGCGACGACCGCGAGTCCGGCGACGACGGCGATGGCGCCGTTGACACCGAAGTACGCCGGGTCGGAGACCTGGCCGTACAACTTCACGATCTGCGCCTGGATGCCGTTGGCGAGGGCAAGGGAAAGGAACCAGAGCGCCATCGTCTGGCTGGCGAAGGCGGCGGGCGCGAGCTTGGTGGTGGCGGACATGCCGGAGGTCTCGACCAGGATGTCGCCGAGGCCCAGCAGCGCGTAGGAGCCGACGATCCACCAGACGGACATCAGCCAGTCGCTGCCGGTACGGCCGGACGTGGCCGGAACCATGATCAGGAAGGAGAGGCCGCCGAGGATGGTGCCGATGGCGATCTTGTTGGAGGCGTGCGGCTGGTGCTTGCCCATCCGGACCCAGACGGCCGCGACCACGGGGGCCAGCGCCACTTCGAAGGCGCCGAGCGCCGACGCGTACCAGCTGGCGGGGAAGTGGTAGCCGAAGATCTCCGTCCTGGCGTTGGTCGACGCGAGCAGGATCATCGTCGAGTACGCCTGGAAGAGGATGAAGTTGAAGACCACCGAGGCGAGGAACAGCACGATGTAGGGGCGCAGATGCCCCCGTTCGGCCTTGGTCACCCGTGGGCTGCGGAACATCACGGCGAAGAAGACGATCGGCGCGAGCACCGAGATGATGGTCAGCGCGTCGACGGTGCGGTCCAGCGTCAGCCAGCCGGAGAGCCCGAGGATCACGGCGATCACGGCGACGGCCAGCGCCCCGCCGACGATCATCTTCACCGCGCGGCGCATCGCGGCGGGCGGCAGCGCCTGCTCGGCGGCGTCGGTGCGGCCCGCGATGGTGCGGCGCCCCAGGACGTACTGGATCAGACCCAGCGTCATACCGACGGCGGCGGCCGAGAAGCCCCAGTGCCAGCCCTTGTGGTCACCGAGCCAGCCGGTGATCAGCGGACCGAGGAAGGCGCCGATGTTGATGCACATGTAGTACAGGGCGAAACCGGCGTCGCGGCGTTCGTCCTCGGTGCGGTACAACTTGCCGACCAGCGTGGCGACGTTCGGCTTCAGCAGCCCCGTACCGAGCGAGATCAGCCCCAGGCCGACCCAGGTCATGGAGGCCGTCGGGACCGCCATCGAGTAGTGGCCGAGTGCGATGAGGATGCCGCCGCCGAGGACCGCGCGGTACGAACCGAGGATGCGGTCGGCCAGCCAGCCGCCCGCCACCGAGACCAGATAGACCAGCGTGCCGTACGCGGCGGAGATGGACGCCGCCGCTCCCGGCGACATGCCGAGGCCGTCCTGGTTGACCGCAGCCGTGAAGTAGAGGACGAGGATGGCCTGCATCCCGAGGAACGAGAACCGCTCCCAGATCTCCAGGCCCGACAGGGTCGCCAGACCGCGTGGCTGGCCGAAGAATGAATGGTCGTCGCCCGGCTGCGGCGGGGGCTGGGACGGTGGTGCCTGTCCCGGCTGCGGCTCTGTTCCGGACAAAGGTACTGCTCCAATTCAAATCGACTTGTTTTGAACATACCGGTCACGCTCGGTATGTGCTCGGGGTGGGCGGGCAGGCGCTCATGGTGATCGAAAGAGGACCGGATACGCTGACTTGAGTGCGGACAGCGACACATCGACAATCCGTGTGATCGTCAGCAGACAGGAGATCCCCTCGTGACCGTCGTCGAGCCATTCGGGCTGAACGTGCGGGACCAGGCACTTGAGGCCGATGTCCAGGCCGGATTGGCGGCTGTCGAGGCCGGGCTGCTCGATGCCACCAAGAGCGAGGTCCCTTTCATCACGGAGGCCGCGCAGCATCTCGTACGGGCCGGGGGTAAGCGCTTTCGTCCGCTTCTTGTGATGCTCGCTGCCCAGTTCGGTGACCCTTATGCGCCCGGAGTCGTACCTTCTGCCGTAGTGGTCGAATTGACCCACCTGGCGACGCTTTATCACGACGACGTGATGGACGAGGCGGACGTACGCCGAGGGGTGGCCAGCGCCAACGCGCGCTGGGACAACTCGGTCGCGGTCCTGACCGGCGACTTCCTCTTCGCGCGCGCTTCGCACATCCTGGCCGACCTGGGCCCGGAGGCCGTACGTATCCAGGCGGAGGCGTTCGAACGCCTCGTCACCGGCCAGATCCTGGAGACCGCGGGCCCGCGCGACGGGCGCGACCCGGTCAGCCACTACCTCGACGTCATCGCGGGCAAGACGGGCTCCCTGATCGCCGTCTCCGGACGGTTCGGCGCGATGATGTCCGGCGCCGACGAGACCGTCGTGAACATCCTCACGCAGTACGGCGAGCGGCTCGGCACCGCGTTCCAGCTGGCCGACGACGTACTGGACATCGCGAGCGACAGCCACGAGTCCGGCAAGACCCCGGGTACGGACCTGCGTGAGGGCATTCCGACGCTGCCGGTCCTGCGGCTGCGCGCCCAGGCCGCCGAGCACGGCCGCCCGGACGATCTCGCCCTGGTCGAGCTGCTGTCGGGCGATCTGACGGACGACGCCCGGCACGCCGAGGCGCTGCGGCTGATGCGGGCGCACCCGGCCCTGGAGCAGGTCCGTCAGGACACCGTGCGGTACGCGGAGGAGGCCCGCGCCTCGCTGGCGCCGCTGCCGGAGTGCTTCGCGAAGACCGCCCTGGAGGAGCTGTGCGGCGCGGTGGTGCACCGCGTGGGGTGAGGCGGGCCGGGCAGGCCCGGTGCCTGCCGACCGCTGAGCTTCTGGCCTGCTGAACCTGCCGAGCTGTTTGTTGGGACCCGTGCCGCGTACCTCTGCGGACGGGTCCTTCTTCTCGTTGAGCCGCCCCGGCCCGCTCGTTGGGCCGCTCGCGCGGGCCGGGTCCTTCGGACGGGTGGCCCTCCCCGGACGGCTGCTTCCCCTACGGGGCCGGACGGGCTGCCGGTGCGGCCTGTCATACCGCAGTACTAGGCGGAGTTGCTCCCGGGGGCTGACGCGTACGTCCCGGGAATTTGGTGAGATGGACTGCACCACACCCCACCAATTCGGGTGAGAATGGCGGCGCGGGGTGGACGAGCGCAACCGTACGGATCGCCGCCGATCACGGAGGTAGGGCACACATGGCACCGAACGACAGTGCACAGGGCACCGGAGAGGCCGGGCCTTCCGCCGCGGGCCGCCGGAAGGCGGCACGTTATCTCCTCCCGGTCGGAGTGGCGGGGGTGGCGGCGGTGACGATCGGTCTCGTGCCGGCGCTCGCCAGCTCGGGGGACCCCAGCCTGCCGAAGATCTCGGCGCAACAGCTCATCGAGAAGATGGCCGCATCGGACACCCAGCAGCTGTCCGGCACGGTGAAGGTCAGCTCGGACCTGGGCATCCCGTCACTGGGCGGTCTGGCAGGCTCCTTGGGCGGCGGCGCGCTCGGCGGTGGCAGCGGCAGCGGTGGCAAGGACGGGTCGAGCGCGGCGCCCGACTCCAAGCTGATGGAACTGGCCTCGGGTACGCACACCCTGCGGGTGGCTGCCGACGGCCCCGACAAGCAGCGGGTGTCCATCCTGGACAACGCCGCCGAGTACAGCCTGATCCACAACGACCGCCAGGTCTGGGCGTACGACAGCAAGTCGAACGAGGTCTACCACGCGAAGACCGGCGCCTCCGCCGACGCCCGTAAGGACCGCACCGACAAGCTGCCCGCCACCCCGAAGGACTTCGCCCAGCAGGCGCTGAAGGCCGTCGGCCCGACGACCTCGGTCAGTGTCGACGGCACGGCGCAGGTGGCGGGCCGCGATGCGTACCAGCTGCTCATCAAGCCGAAGCAGTCCGGTTCCACGATCGGTGCCATCCGGGTCGCGGTGGACTCGAAGACCGGCACCCCGCTGAAGTTCACGCTCACGCCGAGCAGCGGTGGCAAGGCCGCCATCGACGTGGGATTCACCAAGGTCGACTTCGGCAGGCCCGCGGCCTCCACCTTCTCCTTCACTCCGCCCAAGGGCGCGAAGGTGACGGAGGGCGCCGCCCCGAAGGCCGGTGGGCACCTGGCTCCCAAGGCCGGTGGGCACCTGGCTCCGCAGGGCAGCCCGAAGGACCTGAAGTCCGCATCGCCCGAGGACTTCAAGGGCCTGAACATCATCGGCAAGGGCTGGACCTCGGTGGCCAGGATCGACACCGGCAGCGGCAAGGGCATCGGCGCGATGGGCGGCTCCGCGCAGAAGAGCGGTGCCCCGGTGGACGCGCAGAAGTTCCTCAGCTCGCTGGGCGACAGGGTGACGGGCTCGTTCGGCTCGGGCACCGTGTTCCACACCCGGCTGGTGAACGCGCTGATGACGGACGACGGAAAGGTCTTCGTCGGCACGGTCGACAAGGGCGCGCTGGTCAAGGCGGCCGACGCGGCCAAGTAGGAACGGTGGCGGGTCCGGACGGCTCCCAGGAGCCCGTCCGGACCCGTCCGGCTGTCAGGGGTGGCCATGGCCCCGGGGCGTAGCGCTCCGCTCTCTCCGCGCCCCGTTAGCCTGGACCGCACGGTGCGCCGAACGACGGGACCATCGCCATGCCTGAAGCCGTCATCGAAACCCATGCCCTGACCAAACGCTTCCGCGGCGGCCAACTCGCGGTGAACCGCCTGGACCTCACCGTCCCGCGCGGCAGCGTCTTCGGCTTCCTCGGGCCCAACGGCTCCGGCAAGACCACCACCATCCGGATGCTCCTCGGCCTCATCGCCCCGACCTCCGGCACCGCGAGCCTGCTCGGACAGCCGATGCCGCGCGCCGCCCACAGCGTGCTGCCGGGCGTCGGCGCGCTCATCGAGGGCCCCGCGCTGTACGGGTTCCTCTCCGGCCGCGACAATCTGCTGCGCTACGACTCCGCCGACCCGCAGGCCGACCCCCGCACCCGGCGCGCCCGCGTCGACGCCGCCCTCGAACGGGTCGGGCTCGCGCACGCCTCCACCAAGAAGGCCAAGGCGTACTCGCTCGGCATGAAGCAGCGGCTCGGCCTCGCCTCGGCCCTGCTCCAGCCGCGCGGACTGCTCGTACTGGACGAGCCGACGAACGGGCTCGACCCGCAGGGGATGCGGGAGATCAGAACCCTGGTCAGGGAACTGGCGGACGAGGGCACCACGGTCTTCCTCTCCTCCCATCTCCTGGACGAGATCGAACAGGTCTGCACCCACGCGGCCGTGATGGCCCGGGGCACGCTGCTCGCCCAGGGCCGGGTCGCGGATCTCGCGACCCGCGGCCGTCTCGCCGTGGGCACACCGGACCCGGCCGTGGCCGCCCGCGTGCTCAAGGAGCTGGGGATCACCGGCGTGGACGTGACGGGGGACCGGGTCACCGGTGACGTCCCGTCGGCCGAAACCGACGTGGCGGACCTCAACACCGCTCTCGTACGGGAAGGCGTCCGGGTCAGGTCCTTCGGCGTCGAACGGGCCTCCCTGGAGGACGCCTTCGTCGCACTCACCGGAGAGGGTTTCGATGTCGCAGGCTGAGACGGACCGGCAGGAACTGCCGCACGGACAGGCGGAGGCGCCGGACCGGACCGCGGACGGCTCACCGCAGGGACCGGCAGCACAGGGATCGGCAGCACAGGGGCCCGCGGCACAGGGATCAGCACAGGGCCCCGCGGCACAGGGACCGGCAGGGGCGCCGCGCGTCGCGCTGTATCCGCGCCGTCAGCTCGGCCTCTTCCGTTCCGAGCTGACCGTCACCTTCCGCCGCTGGCGCACCCTCGCTCTGCTCGGCGTACTGGCCGCGGTCCCGGTCCTCATCGGTATCGCCGTCAAGCTGGAGACGGACCACGGTTCGACGGCCCGCGACCCCAGCGGCAACGGCCCCGCCTTCCTCACGGACATCACCAACAACGGCCTGTTCCTGGTCTTCGCGGCGCTCGCCGCGACCCTCCCGGTCTTCCTCCCCATGGCGATCGGTGTCATCGCGGGCGATTCCGTGGCGGGCGAGGCCGGTGCGGGGACACTCCGCTATCTGCTGGTCGCCCCGGCCGGCCGGACCCGGCTGCTGCTCGCCAAGTTCGTCTGCGCCGTGGCCTTCTGCCTGGCAGCGACCCTGGTCGTGGCGGCCTCCGCGCTGGCGGTGGGGGCGCTGCTCTTCCCGCTCGGCGATGTCACGACCATCTCGGGGACCCAGGTCTCCTTCGGTGACGGTCTCGGCCGGGCGGCGCTGATCTCGGCCGTCGTCGCTGCCTCGCTCGTCGGAGTCGCGGCCGTCGGCCTGTTCGTCTCCACCCTCACCAGCAGCGGAATCGCCGCGATGGCGACGACGGTCGGCCTGGTGATCACCGTGCAGATCCTGGACGGCATCCCGCAGCTGCACGCGATCCAGCCGTATCTGTTCCCGCACTACTGGCTGTCCTTCGCGGACCTGCTGCGCGCGCCGGTCTACTGGGACGAGATCGTCAAGAACCTGGGCCTGCAGGGCCTGTACGCCGTGGTGTTCGGCTCGGCGGCCTGGGCGCGGTTCTCCACCAAGGACATCGCGGCCTGAGCAGGACAGCGGATTGAGCAGAACAGCGGCCTGAGCGGAACAGGGCAGGAGCACGGAGCAAGCCCCGGCGGAAAGAGAGCCCCCGGCGGAAAGTAACAAGGGAGGGCACGTGCCGTACCGAGAAGCCGTCCCCCGACGCGGCTCGACACGACACGTACCGTTTCCCCGCCGATATTCTCGGACGTCCACCATCCGCTGTCAAGACGCTACGTATCGTCCCCGGCTGTGACCGGTGAATACACTCAAGCGGTGAACCTCACGCCCAATCCAGCGCGCCGCAGTGAGAAATCACAGCAGGCGATTCTCGCGGCCGCTCTCGCGCTCTGTATCGAGCGGGGGTACGCCCGCGTCACGATCGAGGCGATCGCCGCCCGTGCCGGTGTGAGCAAGAAGACGATCTACCGCTGGTGGCCGTCCAAGGGCGCCCTGGTGCTCGAAGCACTGGACCACGCGGTCATCCGGACCCGCCCCTTCCCCGATACCGGCGACCTCGCCGCCGATCTCCACTCCCAGATGACCGGAGTGGTGCGGCTCCTCGCACATCCGCCGCTCGGCCCCGCGTACGCCGGGATCCTCACCGAGATCCAGTACGACGACGACCTCGCCAGGACCGTGCAGGAGGAGTTCATCGATCCGCGGGTCAAGGGCGCCACGGGCCGGCTGCGCAGCGCCCAGGAGCAGGGCGTGCTCCCCATGGACGCCGATCTCAACCTGGGGGTGGAGCTGCTCTACGGGCCGCTCTACTACCGGCACTGCCTGCGCAGACCTCCGTACGACGCGGAGGAGATCACCCGGCTGATCGCCCATGTCCTGAAGGCGCTGGGCGGCTGAGAGCGGGAAACGGAAACGCAGGGTCGGACCGGGGCCGGTCAGATGGTGGGCCCGGTGGCCGTCGGCTCACTGGCTGCCGGTCCTGCGGTGTCCGGCCCGGCGGCCTGTCCGGGCCGGTGTCCGCGCACCTGAGCCCGTGCCTGCTCCCGCTCCAGCGCCTCGGCCGTCAGCTGTACCGCGCGTGCCCGGGTGCGGTGCGCGTTCCGCAGGGCGTCCCAGGTCAGTAGCGTCAGCGCCAGCCACACCAGGGCGAAACCCGCCCACCGCTCCGGCGGCATCGCCTCGTGGAAGTACAGGATGCCCAGACCGAACTGGAAGACCGGCGCCAGGTACTGGAGCAGTCCCAGTGTCGAGAGCGGTACGCGGATCGCCGCCGCACCGAAGAGGATCAGCGGTATCGCGGTGATCAGACCCGTCGACGCGAGGAGCACTCCGTGGGCGGGGGAGCCGAAAGTGGACTCGCCACGTGCGGCGAGGAATACCAGGTACGCCAGCGCCGGCAGGAACTGCACCGCTGTCTCAGCCGCGAGCGATTCCAGACCGCCGAGATTCACCTTCTTCTTGACCAGTCCGTACGTCGCGAAGGAGAAGGCCAGCATCAGCGAGATCCACGGCGGCTTGCCGTATCCGATGGCCAGGACCAGCACGGCCACCGCGCCGGTGCCGACGGCGGCCCACTGGGCGGGCCGCAGCCGTTCACCGAGCAGCAGGACACCCATCGCGATGGTGACCAGCGGGTTGATGAAGTAGCCGAGCGAGGCCTCGACGACCTGACCGTTGTTCACGGCCCAGATGTAGCCGCCCCAGTTGACGCTGATGACCGACGCGGCGATGGCCACGAGCCCCAGCTTGCGGGGCGTACGGAGCAGCTCGCCGAGCCAGGCCCAGCGCCGCATCACCAGCAGCGCGATCAGGACGACGCCCAGGGACCACACCATGCGGTGGGCCAGGATCTCCATGGCGCCGGACGGCTTGAGCAGCGGCCAGAACATCGGGACGAGCCCCCACAGCACATACGCCGCAGCGCCGTTCAGGACCCCTGTCCGCTGCTCACTGGTGCCCTTCACGGGCCCTCCCCTGAATTCGTCCGACACCCGTCGAAGGCATGAGGCGTACGGAGTCGAAGGTAACGGGAGGAGGGCCCGGCTGTCATGCCCGTTCCGGCAAACGGTCATGACAGCCGGACGGTCATGCCGGCTCTGCGGTCATGACAGCCGTACGGTCATGCCAGCGCGGCCGCGATGGAGGTGGCGACCGGGGTGGTGGGGCGCCCTGTCAGCCGGGCCAGGTCGCCGCTCGTGGCGGCCAGCAGGCCGCGCTCGATGGCCGCGTCCACGTCCACCAGGATCGCCGCGAACGCCTCCGGGAGGCCCGCGCCGATCAGGATCTCCTGGTGTGTGGCCGCCGGGACGTTGCGGTACGCGATCTCCTTGCCGGAGGCCTTCGCGACCTCGGCCGCGTACTCGGCGAACGACCAGGCGGTGTCGCCGCTCAGCTCGTAGACCCGGTTCAGGTGGCCGTCCGACACGAGGACGGCAGCGGCGGCCGCCGCGTAGTCCGCGCGGGCGGCCGACGAGACCCGGCCGTCGCCCGCGCTGGCGACGACCGCGCCGTGTTCCAGGACCGCCGCGAGGTTCTGGGTGTAGTTCTCGCTGTACCAGCCGTTGCGCAGGAAGGTGTACGGGAGCCCGGAGTCCAGGATCAGCTGCTCGGTCACCTTGTGCTCCGCGGCCAGCTGGAAGTCGGCGTCGGGGCCGCCCAGGATGCCCGTGTACGCGAGCTGGGAGACGCCCGCCGCCTTCGCCGCGTCGATGACCGCGGTGTGCTGCGGCACGCGCCGTCCGACCTCGCTTCCGGAGATGAGGAGCACGCGCTCGCCCGGGCGGAACACCCCGTCGAGGCTCGCCGGGTCGTTGTAGTCGGCGATGCGCAGCTCGACACCGCGTGCCGCCAGGCCGGCGGCCTTCTCCTTGCTGCGGACGACGGCGGCGATCTGGTCCGCCGGGACCTTGGCGAGCAGCTCGTCGATGACGAGGCGGCCGAGGGCCCCGGTGGCTCCGGTGACGACGATGCTCATGAGGTGATGCTCCCTGGGGTTCGGGTGGTCTGTGTGGTTTGTGTGGTTCCCTGCTCTGTTCTGAAGCTCACCCTACGGTTGGTACTAACTATGGGAAAGTACCCACTTTGAAGTAAGGTACTGGTATGGACGTAAGTGAAGTGGTGGGAGATCAGGTGACGGCCCGACCTGCGGCCGACGTCAACCGGGCGATGTGTCCCTCGCGCCTGATCCTGGAGCACGTCACCAGCCGCTGGGGTGTGCTCGTCCTCGCCGCGCTCCTGGAGCGGTCGTACCGCTTCAGCGAGCTGCGCCGGCAGGTGGGCGGGGTCAGCGAGAAGATGCTCGCCCAGACGCTGCAGACACTGGAGCGGGACGGCTTCGTGGACCGCGACGCCAAACCGGTCATCCCGCCGCGCGTGGACTACTCGCTCACGCCGCTCGGCAGGGAGGCCGCCGAGCAGGTGTGGGGGCTCGCCCGGTGGACCGAGCAGCGGATCGACGAGGTGGCCACGGCCCGCGAGGCATACGACAGGGCCCGGTCCTGACACAGTAGAACCGGGCCCCGGGCGGCGCCTGTTGACGCCTGATCCGTACGCAGAACCCGTACGCAGAACCCGTACGCACATCCGTACGCGATCCGTATTCAATGCGTGCTCACCGCGTGCTCGATCGCACTCAGCCCGCGACGGTCCAGGTGTCCTTGCCGGCGAGGAGCGCCGCGAGGTCGCCCTTGCCGTGCTGTTCGACTGCCGCTTCGAGCTGGGTGCTCATGAGGGTGTCGTAGACGGGGCGTTGGGTGTCGCGGAGGACGCCGATGGGGGTGTGGTGAAGGGTGTCCGGGTCGGCGAGGCGGGAGAGGGCGAAGGCGGTGGTCGGTGACGTGGCGTGCGCGTCGTGGACCAGGATCCGTGATGCGTTCTCCGGGGTGACATCCACGACTTCGAGGTCGCCGGTGGTGTGGTCGCGGACGACGCCCTTGGGGGCTTCGGGGGTGCCGAAGCGGATGGGCTGCCCGTGTTCCAGGCGGATGACGGCCTCTTGGGCCTGTTCGCGGTCCTTGAGGGCGTCGAAGGCGCCGTCGTTGAAGATGTTGCAGTTCTGGTAGATCTCGACCAGCGCCGTTCCGGGGTGGTCGGCCGCCGCGCGCAGCACGCTCGTGAGGTGTTTGCGGTCGGAGTCGATGGTGCGTGCGACGAAGGAGGCTTCCGCGCCGATGGCCAGCGAGACGGGGTTGAACGGTGAGTCGAGGGAGCCCATCGGCGTCGACTTGGTGATCTTCCCGATCTCGGACGTCGGCGAGTACTGGCCCTTGGTCAGCCCGTAGATCCGGTTGTTGAAGAGGAGGATCTTGAGGTTGACGTTGCGGCGCAGGGCGTGGATGAGGTGGTTGCCGCCGATGGAAAGGGCGTCGCCGTCGCCCGTGACGACCCAGACGGACAGGTCGCGGCGGGAGGTGGCGAGGCCGGTGGCGATGGCGGGGGCGCGGCCGTGGATGGAGTGCATCCCGTACGTGTTCATGTAGTACGGGAAGCGGGAGGAGCAGCCGATGCCGGAGATGAAGACGATGTTCTCTTTGGCGAGGCCGAGTTCGGGCATGAAGCCCTGTACGGCGGCGAGGACGGCGTAGTCACCGCAGCCGGGGCACCAGCGGACTTCCTGGTCGGACTTGAAGTCCTTCATGGACTGCTTCGCCTCGGCCTTGGGCACCAGGTTCAGGAGTTCGTTGGTCTCAGGCATCGATGGCCTCCTTGAGTGCCGTCGCGAGCTGTTCCGCCTTGAACGGCATCCCGTTGACCTGGTTGTAGGAGACGGCGTCCACGAGGTACTTCGCCCGGATGAGGAGGGCGAGCTGGCCGAGGTTCATCTCCGGGATCACGATCTTGTCGTAACCCTTCAGGATCTCGCCGAGGTTGGCGGGGAAGGGGTTGAGGTGGCGCAGATGGGCCTGGGCGATCGGGACACCGTCCCGGCGCAGCCGGCGCACCGCCGCGGTGATCGGTCCGTAGGTCGATCCCCAGCCGAGGACCAGGGCGCGTGCGCCGTCCGGGTCGTCGACGTGCAGGTCGGGGACCTCGATCCCATCGATCTTGGCCTGGCGGGTGCGGACCATGAAGTCGTGGTTGGCGGGATCGTAGGAGATGTTCCCGGTGCCGTCCTGCTTCTCGATCCCGCCGATGCGGTGTTCGAGCCCGGGTGTGCCGGGCACCGCCCAGGGGCGGGCCAGGGTCTGCGGGTCGCGTTTGTACGGCCAGAACACATCGGTGCCGTCGGCCAGTTCGTGGTTGGGCACGGTCGCGAACCGGACGTTCAGGTCGGGGAGTTCGCTGGTCTCCGGGATGCGCCAGGGCTCGGATCCGTTGGCGAGATAGCCGTCGGAGAGCAGGAAGACCGGCGTCCGGTACGTCAGAGCGATGCGGGCGGCGTCCAGGGCGGCGTCGAAGCAGTCCGCGGGGGTCCGGGGTGCGACGACGGGGACGGGGGCCTCACCGTTGCGGCCGAACATGGCTTGGAGAAGGTCGGCCTGTTCGGTCTTGGTGGGCAGGCCGGTGGAGGGGCCGCCGCGCTGGATCGCGATGACCAGCAGGGGCAGTTCCAGTGAGACGGCCAGACCGATGGTCTCGGACTTGAGCGCCACGCCGGGGCCCGATGTGGTGGTCACCGCGAGGGACCCGCCGAAGGAGGCGCCCAGGGCCGCGCCGATCGCGGCGATCTCGTCCTCGGCCTGGAAGGTCCGCACGCCGAAGTTCTTGTGCTTCGACAGCTCGTGCAGGATGTCGGAAGCCGGAGTGATCGGGTAGGAGCCGAGGTAGAGGGGCAGGTCCGCCTGCTGGCCTGCGGCGACCAGCCCGTAGGACAGCGCCAGGTTTCCGCTGATGTTGCGGTAGGTCCCGGCCGGGAACGCGGCGGCGGCCGGCTCGACCTCGTACGAGACGGCGAAATCCTCCGTCGTCTCACCGAAGTTCCACCCGGCCCGGAACGCGGCGACGTTCGCCTCCGCGATCTCCGGCTTCTTCGCGAACTTCGTCCGCAGGAACTGTTCCGTGTTCTCCGTCGGCCGGTGGTACATCCACGACAGCAGCCCGAGCGCGAACATGTTCTTGCTGCGCTCGGCCTCCTTGCGGGAGAGCCCGAACTCCTTGAGCGCCTCGATGGTCAGCGTCGTCAGGGGTACGGGGTGGACCTGATAGGCGTCCAGGGACCCGTCGTCCAGGGGCGAGGTCAGGTAGCCGACCTTCGCCATCGGGCGCTTCGTGAACTCGTCGGTGTTCACGATGATGTCCGCGCCGCGTGGTACGTCGGCGATGTTCGCCTTGAGGGCGGCCGGGTTCATCGCGACGAGGACGTTGGGCGCGTCGCCGGGGGTGAGGATGTCGTGGTCGGCGAAGTGCAGCTGGAACGAGGAGACCCCGGGCAGGGTGCCTGCGGGCGCGCGGATCTCGGCGGGGAAGTTCGGCAGCGTCGAGAGGTCGTTCCCGAACGACGCGGTCTCCGAAGTGAACCGGTCCCCGGTGAGCTGCATCCCGTCACCCGAATCCCCCGCGAACCGGATGATCACCCGGCTCAGCCGGCGTACTTCCTTGGCGCCGGTGCTCTTCTGAGCGCTGCCCTCTTCGACCCTGCCCTCTTCGACCCTGCCCTCTTTGTCGATCAGGCCGGGGGCTTCGTTGTCGATCAGAAGGGCTCGTTGTTCCCCGACAACGGCCTCATCGGATCCGTCGGCCTGCTCGGCTGGGCTACTGACCTGGCTGGTCACTGAACTGGACCTCCCTCGGGCGGCTGCTCGGATGCGCCCGGCTGCCCGGGCACACCGGAACCCACCCTACGACGGTAAGGGTGGCCTTCCCTGGAAGGCTCATATGGTGGACGCCTTTTTGAGACATCGAATTGCCCGGATTTAGTGCCATTAAAACCGCCCCTCCCGGCCCTTCGGTGCCATCAGACGCTTGCGCTGGGTGCTCATCCTTTGGATCTAGGTCCTGCTCGGGGCCGCTCCCGCGAGACGGCTCCGACCTCGCTATCTGACAGGGTGTCAGGTAATTACGAGTTCAGATAGGTCAGCACGGCGAGCACCCGACGGTGATCCCCGTCACTCGGAGAGAGACCGAGCTTCAGGAAGATATTGCTGACGTGCTTCTCCACCGCCCCGTCGCTGACCACCAACTGCCTGGCCACCGCCGAGTTCGTACGCCCCTCCGCCATCAGCCCCAGCACCTCGCGCTCGCGCGGAGTCAGCCCGGCCAGCACGTCCTGCTTGCGGCTGCGGCCCAGCAGCTGCGCCACGACCTCGGGGTCGAGGGCGGTCCCGCCCTGCGCCACCCGGACCACGGCGTCCACGAACTCCCTGACCTCGGCGACCCGGTCCTTCAGCAGATAGCCGACGCCCCGGCTCGATCCGGCCAGCAGTTCGGTGGCGTACTGCTCCTCCACGTACTGCGACAGGACCAGCACGCCGATCCCCGGGTAGTCCTTGCGGAGCCGTACGGCAGCCCGGACCCCCTCGTCGGTGTGGGTGGGCGGCATCCGTACGTCCGCGACCACCACATCCGGCAGCGCCTCCTGCCCCGCCAGGTCCCCGATCGTCTTGATCAGCGCCTCCGCGTCACCGACACCGGCGACGACGTCGTGACCGAGGTCGGTCAACAACCGGGTCAGGCCCTCCCGCAGCAGCACTGAATCCTCGGCGATGACCACTCGCACTCTGTCCTCCACGACGCTGAAGCCCCCCACTTGGTGATATTCCTGCCTGCGCACACCAGCATCCCAGCATCGGAGGCCGAACGGGCGGGAGCCGGACTATCGGGCGGGAGCTCGGGTCACACCGGGGCGGGAGTTCGGGCTGCCGGGCGGGAGTTCGGGCTGCCGGTCGGGAGTTGCGCGCAAGCCGGGGTGCGTTCAGTCGCGCCAGGGCAGTTCGGCGGTGACGGTCGTCGGGCCTCCGGCCGGCGAGTCCACGACCAGCAGCCCGTCGACAGCGTCGAGCCGCTCCGCGAGCCCCGCAAGACCGCCGCCGCCCGTACCCGCGGCGAGGTCGCCGCCGGGCCCCGTGGCGCCGCCCAGGCCGTTGTCGGCCACCTGGAGCATGATGCGGTTCTCCACCCGCCAGACGTCCACAGACGCGCGAGTGGCCCGGGAGTGCTTGCTGACGTTCTGGAGGAGCTCCGAGACGGTGAAGTACGCGATGCCCTCGATGGCGGCGGCCGGCCTGGCCGGCAGATCCACCTCCACCTGCACCGGCACCGTGCAGCGCGAGGCGATCGAGGACAGTGCCGCGTCGAGCCCGCGGTCCGTCAGAACGGCCGGGTGGATACCGCGGGCCAGATCGCGCAGCTCCTGAAGCGCGATCTTGACCTCGCCGTGTGCCTCGTCGACCATGCGGGCCGCCGCCTCCGGGTCCGCCGTCAGCTTCTCCTTCGCCAGACCGAGGTCCATGGCGAGGGAGACCAGCCGGGCCTGTGCCCCGTCGTGCAGATCCCGTTCGATGCGGCGCAGATCCGCCGCCGCCGTGTCCACGACCACTCCGCGGTCCGACTCCAGCTCGGTGACCCGGGTGTCCAGCCGCGACGGACCGAGCAGCCCGAGCACCATCATCCGGTCGACTCCGGCCAGCCCCCGGATCACCCAGGGGGTGGCGAGGACGAAGGCCAGACCGCTCAGACTGGTCAGGGTGATCTCGAAGGGACTGTCGAGGTAGACGCTGTGCGTCGCGTCGCCGTACAGCTGGATGCCGCTCGTGTTCGAGTAGGCCGGGAAGACCCACTGCCACAGCGGGTACGTCAGCATCGACCAGGCGAACGTCCACAGCACCACCGACACCGAGAAGGCGAAGACGGCCCACGGGAAGTGCACCAGCGAGTAGAGCAGGTGGCGCCAGGACGCCCCGCTCTTCAGGACGGCACCCGCCCACGACATCATGCCGCCGGTCCTGCCCCGTGCCGGCGCCGGGTCCGCGATGTCGACCCGGAGCAGCGCCCGCGCCCTGGCCCGCTCCATCGCCCCGAAGCCCCGGCACACGCTCAGGCCCACAGCGAGCAGCGGGATGCCGATGAAGGTCACCAGCAGGCCCGCACTCAGCGAGAACATCGTGATCCCGAAGGTGAAGAGCACGATGCTGATGGGCAGCGAGAGCAGCAGATATCCGAACTCGCGCCAGGTACGCCCCTCGAACGGCGCACGCAGCACCGCTGGCACGCGGTGGTCCCGGGTGGTGATGCCGTGATCCGTGGCCATGGCGGTGTCCGTTTCTCTTCGTCTTCTCGGTGTGCGGGTTGGTCAGTTGACTGGCTGCGGGGTTGATCGGCCGCGGGGTTGGTTGGCTGCGGGCGGGCTGTCCGCCCGGCTGCCTGCCTGTGTCCCTGCCTGTCTGAGTCCCTGCCTGCCTGTATCCATGCTCCCGCCGCGGACCGCCGTCGACCATGAGGAGGGGCACCGTCTTCGACCGGGGGTTTTCCCTACCCCCGGAGTGAAGACAGTGCCCCGCAGGACAGCGTCCCTGCCGGAAGCGTCCGTTCCGGCAGGGCCCGCCCCGGCGTCAGCCGCGGTCGCGCCAGGGCAGCTCCGCCGTCACCGTGGTGGGTCCGCCGACCGGGGAGTCCAGTACGAAGAGACCGTCGACCGCGCCCAGCCGGTCGGCGAGCCCCGCCATGCCCGTACCGCCGTCGAGCCGCGCCCCGCCGCGCCCGTTGTCCTCGACGCGGATCAGCAGCCGGTCGGCCGAGCGCCACACCTCCACCGAAGCGGAGCGCGCCTGGGCGTGCTTGCTGACGTTCTGCAGGAGCTCCGAGACCGTGAAGTACGCGATGCCCTCGATCGCCTCGGCCGGCCGCTCCGCCAGATCGACACGGACCTTCACCGGGGCCGTGCACCGTGACGCGATCGAGGAGAGCGCCGCGTCGAGCCCGCGGTCCGTCAGGACCGCCGGGTGGATACCGCGGGCCAGGTCACGCAGTTCCTGCAAGGCCAGTTTGACCTCACCGTGCGCCTCGCCGACCATCACGGCCGCCGCGTCCGGATCCTCCAGGAGCTTCTCCTTGGCCAGGCCGAGCCCCATGGCGAGCGCCACCAGCCGGGCCTGCGCCCCGTCGTGGAGATCCCGTTCGATGCGGCGCAGATCCGCCGCGGCCGTGTCCACGACCACCCCGCGGTCCGACTCCAGCTCGGCGATCCGGCGCTCCAGCTCGTCGGAGGGGGAGAGGAGCCCGCGGACCATGGCCCGGTCGACGTTGGTCAGACCCCGCGCGATGAACGGCAGCACCGGCCAGAGCACGAACAGGCTGGGCAGGACCAGGGAGAACGTCAGCACGCCCCACGGCAGACGGATGAACCCGTACAGCATCGCGCGCCAGCCCACCGGGTCCTTGAGGCTCATCCACAGCCTGGTGAAGAAGCTGCCACCGCGCTTGACGAACAGCGGGCTCGGCTCCTCCACCCGGACGCCCAGCAGCCCCCGCGCCCGGGACCGCTCCCACCGGCCGAGCTGCCGCGCCCCGAGCAGCCCGAGCGCGAGCAGCGGCAGACCCACCACGGTGACGGCCAGACCGCCGCCCAGGGCAATCATGAACAGGACGTAAACAAAGCCGACGATCGCAGCCGGCAGGTTCGTCAGGAGATGGGCGATCTCCTTCCAGGTGAACCGGTCGAACGCGAAGCGCGCGGGCGGTGGCCGGTCGGAGTCGAGCCGACGGGAGTTGATCGCGGTCATGCGCCAAGAGTGCCGGGCCCCCGGGGCGGATGCCATGGGGCGGCTGGGTGGGATGAAGTAGGGATAACCCCACCATGCGGCGGGCCCGGTGCCGGACGCTGTGCCGGATCCGGCTGCTTACCAAGTGTTTATCAGGGCCTAGACTCCCGTGCGTACGGATCGTCGAACGTGGCGAATGTGACGGACGAGGCGACGAAAAGGGCGCAGGGAGCGAGGGCCGGACGTGCCGGGACCGACCGTTGCCGCGGCGGGCCGAGCGGTTCTCGCCGCGAGCCAGACGGGCCACGCAAGCCATGCGAGTCACGCGGGGCACGCGGGGCACGCAAGGTATGCAGATTACGCGGGCCACGCTGAGAGCTCCGGGTACTCGGACTACTTCCACATGTACTCGGTCGTCGGTGTCATCGCGGTCGTCGGCGTGCTCTTCGTCGCCGTGGCCTTCGGCGCCGGACGGCTGCTGCGGCCCGTGGTGCCGACCCCCGAGAAGCTGCTGACGTACGAGTGCGGCGTCGACCCCGTCGGCGAGGGCTGGGCGCACACCCAGGTCCGCTACTACGTCTACGGCTTCCTCTACGTGATCTTCGCGGTGGACTCGATCTTCCTCTTCCCGTGGGCGACGGTCTTCGCGGCCGACGGATACGGGTCGGCGACGCTGGTGGAGATGTTCATCTTCCTCGGTTTCCTGGCCGTGGGACTGCTCTACGCATGGAAGAAGGGCGTCCTCGAATGGACGTGACGAACCCCGTCGATCTGCCGGATCCGCAGCTGCCCAGCAGCCAGGCGCAGACCGGCCAGCTGCCGGAAGCCGCCCGCCCGCAGCGGCTGGGCGTGCTCTCCCGGCTGGCCCCCGAACCCATGAAGGTGGTCCTCAACTGGGGCCGCCGGTACAGCCTGTGGGTCTTCAACTTCGGCCTCGCCTGCTGCGCCATCGAATTCATCGCGGCCTCCATGGCCCGGCACGACTTCATCCGGCTCGGCGTGATCCCGTTCGCGCCGGGCCCCCGCCAGGCCGACCTGATGATCGTCTCCGGCACGGTCACGGACAAGATGGCACCCGCGGTCAAGCGGCTGTACGAGCAGATGCCCGAGCCGAAGTACGTCATCTCCTTCGGCGCCTGCTCCAACTGCGGCGGCCCGTACTGGGACTCGTACTCCGTGACCAAGGGCGTCGACCAGATCATCCCCGTCGACGTGTACGTACCCGGCTGCCCGCCCCGCCCCGAAGCGCTCCTTCAGGGCATCCTGAAGCTCCAGGAGAAGATCGCCAGGGAGTCGCTCGGCGAGCGCTACTCCGCGCCCTCCACCGCCCAGTTGACCAGCGGCCTCATCAGCCCGCCGCCGGTACCGGGGGCGGGACGGTGATGCAGGTGACGCACCCGTACGACCGGCTCCCCGAAGCCGCCACCGAACTCTTCGGCGAGGAAGCCACCGCCGGGCACAGTTACGACCTGCTCACCGTCGACGTACCGGCCGCCTCCTGGCTCGCCGCCCTGGAGACCGCCAGGGACCGGCTCGGCTGCACGTACTTCGACTGGCTGTCCGCCGTCGACGAACCGGACACCGGCTTCCGGGTCTGCGCCCACGTCGTAGCACTCGAAGGCCGTACGGTGCGCCGTCTGCTCGTACGCACCACGGTCCCGCACACCGCACCGGTCCTGCCGTCCGCCGTCGCGGTCTACGCGGGGGCGAGCTGGCACGAACGCGAGACGCACGAGATGTTCGGCGTCACCTTCACCGACCACCCGCACCTGGTGCCGCTCCTGCTGCCCGAGGGCTTCGAAGGCCACCCGCTGCGCAAGGACTTCGTCCTCGCGGCCCGCGTCGTGAAGGCCTGGCCGGGCGCGAAGGAGCCGGGGGAGTCCACGGCCGGGCACGGCGCGGGAGCCGGTGGTGCGAAGCGCCGCCAGATGCTGCCGCCCGGCGTCCCCGACCCCAACGAGTGGGGCCCGCAGAAGGGCCAGCTCCCCCCGGCCCCGGCCCGCCCGGCACGCGCCGCACGCGCGGCGGGCGACCGCCCGGCCCGGCGCGCCCGCAGCGTGAACGAAGGCTCCACAAGCCAGTCACCGGCCACGGCGGGGAACGGGGAGCCCCAGGCCCAGGCCTCAACTGCCCAAGGCCCGGCCGGGAGCGCGACTCCCGGTCAGGTCCAGGACGGGGGAACGGCACCGGCGACTGCGGCGGAGACTCCCGCTTCGTCCCCCGGGACACCTGCTGGGAGGACGCCCGCCGGGCGCACACCGGCGGGTCCTCGGCGGAGCCGGAGCGTGTCCGAGGGGTCCACATCCCAGCGGGCGGCCGAGCCCACGCCCCCGGCGGCCCCACCCGCCCCGGCGGGCAGCGACGACGCGCCCTGGCGCAACGCCCGCCCGGCCTTCGAGCCGCCGCAGGGGCCGGCCACGGGGGAGGAACCCACCGAGACCCCGGCGACGGAGGACGGGTCGACGGAGGACCGGTCGACCACCGAGAAGGCACCTGAGCGCGAGCCCGGGACAGAGCGCGAGCCCGAGACAGAGCCCGAGCCCGAGCCCGAGCGCGAGACAGAGCCCGAGCCCGAACGCGAAACCGGGCCTGAGCCCGAGGCAGAGCCCGAAACCGCGCCCAAGTCCGAAACCGCACCCGAGACCGACCCCAACACCCGTCCCGCCCCCCGTCCCGACACCCCCCGTCCCGACACCCCTCGTCCCGATACCCCCGCCGGAGGCGATGCCGCGTGAACGACGTACTCGACGTCGCCATCCGGCTGGTCATCGTCTTTGTCGCCTTCCTCGTCCTCCCGCTGCTCGTGGGGCAGGCCGAGCACAAGGTCATGGCCCATATGCAGGGCCGCCTCGGCCCCATGTACGCGGGCGGATTCCACGGCTGGGCCCAGCTCGTCGCGGACGGGGTGAAGTTCGCGCAGAAGGAGGACATCGTCCCGGCGGATGCCGACCGGCGGATCTTCCAACTCGCCCCCGCCGTCGCCCTGCTCCCGTACCTGCTCGTCCTGCTGGTCATTCCGGTCGGGCCGGGCGAGGGCGCGGTGGGGCAGGTCGTCGACGCGGGGATCTTCTTCGTGCTGGCCGTGATGGGCGTCGGTGTACTCGGCTCGCTCATGGCGGGCTGGGCGTCGGCCAACAAGTTCTCGCTCCTCGGTGGAATCCGTACCGCCGCGCAGCTCCTCGCGTACGAACTGCCGATGCTGCTCGCCGCGGCCTCCGTAGCGATGGCGGCCGGAACGGTCTCCCTGCCCGGCATCCTGGACGCGTTCGCCTGGTGGTGGATCCCGTGGCAGATCGTCGGTGGCCTGGTGTTCTTCACGGCGGGGCTCGCCGAACTCCAGCGCCCGCCCTTCGACATGCCCGTCGCCGACTCGGAGATCATCTTCGGCGCCTACACCGAGTACACGGGGCTGCGCTTCGCGCTCTTCCTGCTCTCCGAGTACGCGGGCATCGTCATCCTCTGCGGTCTCACCGCTGTGCTCTTCCTCGGCGGCTGGCACGGCCCCTGGGGCAGCGACGGACTCGGCTGGGTCTGGATGCTCCTCAAGACGGCCGTCCTGGCCTTCGGCGTGATCTGGCTCCGTGTGACCTATCCGCGGCTCCGTGAGGACCAGCTCCAGAAGCTGGCCTGGACCGTACTCATCCCGCTGGCCCTCGCGCAGATCGCGCTCACCGGCATTGTGAAGGTGGCGATCAGCTGATGCCTCCCGTTCCCGGTTCCGGTCTGGCCAAGGGCCTGGCCGTGACGCTCCGCACCATGACCAAGAAGACGGTCACCGCGCAGTACCCGGACGTCCAGCCCGAACTCCCGCCCCGCTCCCGCGGTGTCATCGGGCTGTTCGAGGAGAACTGCACCGTCTGCATGCTCTGCGCCCGCGAGTGCCCCGACTGGTGCATCTACATCGACTCCCACAAGGAGACGCTGCCGGCGGCCGCGCCGGGCGGACGCGAGCGCAGCCGCAACGTCCTCGACCGCTTCGCGATCGACTTCGCGCTCTGTATGTACTGCGGTATCTGCATCGAGGTGTGCCCCTTCGACGCGCTGTTCTGGTCCCCGGAGTTCGAGTACGCGGAGACCGACATCCACGAACTCACCCACGAGCGCGACAAGCTCCGCGAGTGGATGTGGACCGTGCCGGCGCCCCCCGCGCTCGACCCGGCCGCCGAAGAGCCCAAGGAGATCGCCGCCGCACGCAAGGCGGCGGACAAACTCGAAGCCGCCGAGCAGGCAGCGCAAGCCGCACAGGCCGAGCAGGCAGCGCAGACCGGGCAGGCAGCGCAAGCCGCACAGGCCGAGCAGGCAGCGCAGACCGGGCAAGCCGCACCGGGCGAGCAGAGCCACCCGCACAACCAGCAGGAGCAGGAGGGGGAGGCGTGAGTCGCGCAGCAGACGCGGTCGCCTTCGCAGCCGCAGCCCACCCCGGGTTCCTGTCCCCGACGGGCGTCGAGATCGCGTTCCTCCTCGTCGGCATCGCCACCTTCGGCGCGGCGGTCGTCACTGTCACGACCCGGCAGCTGGTACATGCCGCACTGTGGCTGATCGTGGCCCTCGGCGGTCTCGCCATCGAATACCTGCTGCTGACGGCCGAGTTCATCGCCTGGGTGCAGGTTCTGATCTATGTCGGCTCCGTCGTCGTCCTCCTGCTCTTCGGACTGATGCTCACCAAGGCCCCCATCGGCCGCTCTCCGGACGCCGATTCGGAGAACCGCTGGGTGGCACTCGCGGTCGCCGTCGCCGCGGCCGCCGCACTCGTCTGGGTGGTCGTCGACGCGTTCCGTACGACCTGGATCAACCTCCACGGACCGGTCCAGGGCTCCACCAAGGCATCCGGCGAGAGCCTCTTCCGCAACTGGGTCCTGCCCTTCGAAGCGCTCTCCGTGCTCCTGCTGGCTGCCCTGGTGGGGGCGATCGTCCTGTCCCGGAAGAACAGCGCGGCCAAGGCCGGCGCAGCCCAGAACAGCGCAGCCGGGACCAGCGCAACCGAGAACGGCGCAGCCCGGAACAACAGGGAGCAGCGCTGATGCATCTCGTCTATCCCGCCGTGCTCGCAGCCCTCCTCTTCTGCACCGGGCTGTACGGAGTCCTCGCCCGCCGCAACGTCATCCTGATCCTGATGTCCGTCGAGCTGATGCTCAACGCCGTCAACCTCAACCTCGTTGCCTTCGACGTATGGCTGCGCGACAAGCTCCACTCCGGGCAGGCACTCACCCTCTTCACGATCGCCATCGCCGCCGCCGAGATCGGCATCGGCCTCGCGATCGTCCTGGCGGTCCACCGGAACCGGGGTACGACGGACATCGACAAGCTCCGCGACACCGCCGAATCACCGGACCCCGCCGAATCACCGAACCCCGACGACCCGCACGACCCGGAAGACCCGGACGACCCGCACGGTCCCGATGACCCGCACGGACCCCACGACCCGGACGACCCCGACGGACCCGAAGACCGCGAGGAGAAGGCAGAGGCTGCCGCGTGACCACGACGACCCTCGCCGTCCTCGTTCCGCTCCTTCCCTTCCTGGGAGCAGTGGCCGGACTCCTGCTCGGCCGTATCGCGCCCGGATTCGTCCGCCCGCTGGCCATCCTCCCGACGCTCGCCGCAGCCGCACTCGCGATCACCGTGGCCGTCCGGCAGGGCGGCGGCCAGGCCATCGAAGCTGCCACCCGGCTCACCCCGACCGGCTCCGTACCCATTGACCTGTCCCTGTACGTCGACGGCTTCGCCGCTCTCGTCGCCGTCCTGGTCGTGACCGTCGCCGGATGCGTGCAGATCTACTCGACCGCCTATCTGCGCGACGACCCGCGCTACCCCTCGTACGCGGCGATCGTCTCGCTCTTCACCTCCGCGATGCTGCTCGTCGTCTACTCGGGCGACCTGATGGTGCTGCTCGTCGGCTGGGAAGTCATGGGCATCTGCTCGTACTTCCTCGTCGGCCACTACTGGGAGACCGCCGAAGCCCGATCCGCCTCCCTCAAAGCCTTCCTGGTCACCAAACTCGGTGATGTCCCCTTCCTGATCGGCCTGTTCGCGCTCGCCACCGACGCCGGAACGTTCCGCATCACCGGCATCCTGCGGACCGTCTCCGACGGCGGGCTCCACCACCCCACGCTGATCGCCCTGCTGCTGCTCGCCGGCGTCGCCGGAAAGTCCGCGCAGTTCCCGCTGCACACCTGGCTGCCCGACGCCATGGCGGGCCCCACCCCCGTATCTGCCCTGATCCACGCAGCCACCATGGTCGCCGCCGGTATCTACTTCGTCGCCAGGCTGCTGCCCGTCTTCGCGGCATCCGGGGCCGCCATGACCGTCCTCGCTGTCATGTCCGCGATCACCATGATCGGATCGGCACTCGCCGCCCTCGCCCAGGACGACATCAAACGCGTCCTCGCCTACTCGACCATCGGGCAACTCGGCTACATGTCGGGCGCCCTGGCCGTCGGCGACCGCGGCGCCGCCGTCTTCCACCTCCTCTCGCACGGCGCGTTCAAGGCACTCCTCTTCCTCGGCGCCGGCGTGGTCATCCACGCCGCGGGCACCAACTCCCTGGCCGCCATGAGCCGTATGGACAACCTGCCCAAGCGCATCCCCGACGCCTTCTGGACGATGACCATCGCCCTGCTCGCACTCGCCGCCATCCCGCCCTTCGCCGGATTCTTCTCCAAGGAGTCCGTCCTCAGCGCCGCCGAGAACACCGCGCTCGGCGACAGCGCCATCGCCCCCGCGGGCGCCGGCTGGACCGTGCTGATCGCAGGCCTCGTCACCGCCCTGCTGACCGCTGCCTACGCCACCCGCCTCTGGCTCCTCGCCTTCCGCGGCAAGGGCAGTGAAGCCCCCGACCAGGGCAAGCAGCCCCTCGCCATGAACGGTGTGCTCTGGCTCCTCGCCATCCCCACCATCGGTTTCGGCCTCACCGCCGGCCGCCTCAGCGACTGGTTCGACGGCCACAGCCTCGCCCCGACCCTCACCACCTCCGTCCTCGGGACCGGCGTCGCCCTCGTCGGCGGCCTCGTCACCTACGGCACCTGGCGCCACACCACGGCCATGGCACAGCAGCCCCCCATCGGCGCCGTCACCGCCCACCCGGACGCAGACCCCGGCACCGTCGAAGCCGAAGCCATCGCCACCCACCGCTCCGTCTACGGCAGCATCGCCTCGGCCCCCGACCCCCTCGACCCCGGCAGGCTGCTCCTCGGCCCGCTCCACCGCCACGCGGCGACCGGCTTCCACCTCGACGCCCTCTACACCGCAGCCTTCGTACGCCCCGTACTCGCCGCAGCCCAACTGGTCCGCTTCCTGGACCGCGAGGTCATCGACACCTACGTACGCGGTGCGAGCGCAGCACCCCGCTGGCTGGGGGCCGCCTTCCGCCGGGCCCAGACCGGCAACCTGCAGACCTACCTCAGCGCCCTGCTCGCCGGATCCGTCGTCCTGGTGATCGCCGCCGTCGCCCTTGCCAACGCCTACGCCGGATCGTGAGCCGTGATCGATATCAGCGCATCCGTGATGCAGTTCCTTCTGGCGTTCATCGTCGCCGCCCCGGTCATCGGCGCCGTCGCCGCACTGCTGCCCGCACCACCCGGGCTGCGGGGCAGGACACCCCAGCAGGCCGTGCTCCGCCACGGTGTGATCGTCACCGGCACCGTGCTCATCGCCGCGATCGTCCTCGCGCTCGGCTTCGACCGCGACCACCCGTCGAAGATGCAGGCCACCACCGACATCAGCTGGATCCCGGCACTCCACGTCCGGATCCATCTGGGCACAGACGGCATCTCGCTCCCCCTTCTCGTACTGACCGCGCTGCTGACCTTCCTCTGCGCGCTCTACTCCTGCTTCAAGCCCCCCGCGGGCCCGTCCCCCAAGGCGTTCGTCGCTCTCGTCCTCCTCCTCGAATCGGGGACGCTCGCCACCTTCGCCGCCCTCGACCTGGTGCTCTTCTTCCTGGCCTTCGAGATGGTCCTCATCCCGATGTACTTCCTCATCGCCCGCTGGGGCGGCGCCGAACGCACCGCCGCCGCCTGGAAGTTCATCCTCTACACCGTGCTCGGCTCCGTCGTCATGCTGCTCGGCATCCTCCTCATCGGCGTGAAGAGCGGCACACTCGACATGGTGGCACTCGCCACTGACAACGGCCGCGACCTCACCCACACCACCCAGGTCATCGCGGTCCTCGCCATCGCCATCGGCCTCGCCGTGAAGACCCCGATGTGGCCGCTGCACAGCTGGCTCCCCGACGCCCACACCGCGGCGCCCACCGCCGGCTCGGTCCTCCTCGCCGGCGTCATGCTCAAGATGGGCACCTACGGATTCGTCCGCATCGCCCTGCCCATCGCACCCGAAGGCATGCACGCCTTCGCCCCCTACCTCGCGGCCTTCGGCGTCGTCGGCATCATCTACGGATCGCTCGCCTGCCTCTCGCTCGCCCGGCGAGGCAACAAGGGCGACCTCAAGCGCCTCATCGCCTACTCCTCCGTCGGCCACATGGGCTTCGTACTCCTCGGCATCGCGTCGATGACCCCCACCGGCGTCAACGGCGCGCTCTTCGCCAACATCGCCCACGGCCTCATCACCGGGCTGCTCTTCTTCCTCGTCGGCGCGCTCAAGGACCGGTACGGCACCGCCGACCTCGACACGCTCGCCGGCGCCACCGGCGCCGCCCTCTACGGCCGGGCACCCCGGCTCGGCGGCCTCGTCGCCTTCGCCGCCGTCGCCTCGCTCGGCCTGCCGGGACTCGCCGGGTTCTGGGGCGAGATGCTCACCATGTTCGGCGCCTTCGACCCGGCCAGGGGGCTCAGCCGCCCCGCCTTCCTCACCTTCATGTCGCTCGCGGCCCTCGGCACCCTGCTCACGGCCGCGTACCTCCTCCTCGTCGTACGCCGCGTCTGCATGGGCAGCGCCCCGCAGACCACACCCGACGCACCCGACGCAGGCGACGCACGGGAATCCCGAGAACCCCGGCAACCCCAGCCCGCCCCCGCCGAGCCACCCGCAGCCCCCGCACCCGGCAGCAGCCGGCACGCCGAGGGCCACGAGAACCGGCACGCCGATGGCCACGGGACCAAGGGCATCCAGGACGTCCAGGAGATCAAGGGCAGCCAGGAGATCCAGGACGTCCAGGGCTACGAGCTCGCCACCTGGAGCCCGCTCGTCGCCCTCACCGTCCTCGCCGGTCTGTGGCCCGCGGCCCTCCTCGGCCTGACCGACCCGGCCGTGCAGAAGCTCCTCGCAGGAGGCAAGGCATGAGCTCCCTCGTCCAGTCCGTCGACTGGCTCGCGATCGCCCCGCCCGTCATCGTCGCCGCGACCGCGCTGATCATCCTTGTCGCCGACCTCTTCGTCCCCGACCACCGCAAGCCGCTCCTCGGCTGGACCGCGGTCGCCGGACTCGCCGCCGCCGTCCTCATGCTCCTGCCCCTGCGCCACGGCAGCCGCTCCACCTTCTGCCTCACCACCGGCCACGGAGCCTGCAGCTACACCGCGGACCACTTCACCCTCGCCATCCAGCTGCTCGTACTGGGCGGCGCCCTGCTCACCGCACTGCTCTCGATGAGCGAGACCGGCGGCGACCGCCTCCCGGCCGGCGAATTCTGGTTCCTGCTGCTCGCCTCCGCCTCCGGCGCCGCGCTGCTGCCCGCATCGCGGGACCTCGCCACGCTCGTCGTCGCCCTCGAAGTGGCCTCGCTGCCCGCCTTCGCCCTCGTCGGCCTCAAGCGCGGCAACCGCCTCTCCTCCGAGGCGGCCCTCAAGTTCTTCCTGTCCTCGGTCACCGCGACCGCCGTCACGCTGCTCGGCGTCAGCTTCGTCTACGCGGCCACCGGCACCCTGCACCTCACCGGCATCGCCACCGCCCAGGTCTACCCGCAGCTCAACACCCTCGCCGAGGCAGGAGTCGTCCTCACCCTCGTCGGCTTCGCCTTCAAGACGGCCGTCGCGCCCTTCCACTTCTGGGTCCCCGACACCTACGTCGGCGCACCCCTGCCCATCGCCGCGTACCTCTCCGTCATCGGGAAGGCCGTCGGCTTCTCCGGGCTCATCCTCGTGACCGTCGTCGCGTTCCCCGGGTACGCCAACATCTGGGGCCCGGCCATCGCCGTGCTGGCCGCCCTCACCATGACCGTCGGCAACGCCGCCGCCCTGCGCCAGCAGGCCACCCGCGCCCACAGCGCCGTCCGGCTCCTCGCCTGGTCCTCCATCGGCCAGGCCGGATACCTCCTCGTACCGATCGCCGCCGCCGGCTACACCTCGGACCGCGAAATCGGCTCCACCGTCGCGTACGCCCTCATGTACGCGGTAGTGAACCTCGGCGCATTCGCCACGGTGGCCCTCGTCGCCCGCTCCCGCCCCGGCAAACGCCTGAGCGACTACCGCGGCCTCTGCGCCACGCGGCCCTTCACCGCCCTGGCGCTCGCCTTCTTCCTGCTCTGCCTGGCCGGACTGCCCCCCGGCATCATCGGCCTCTTCGCCAAGGTCACCGTCTTCCAGAGCGCGGTCGACGCGGGCCTTGGCTGGCTCGCCGTCATCATGGCCGTCAACGTCGTCATCGCCTTGTACTACTACCTCCGCTGGACGGCTGTGCTGTTCCGCACACCCCGGACCGACACGGCCCCGGCCGGGCCCGCGGCCGGCGACACCCGCCCCGGCCTGCGCATCCCCGTCCCGCTCACCCTCACCGTCGCACTCGCGGCCGCTGCCGGAGCCGTACTCTCCGTCGACCCCCAGCTGGTCCTGCACTTCGCGTCCGGCAGCCTCTTCTGAGTTTTGCTACGGTCTTCGGCCGGGCGCACACCACGGACGGCGCTCCGGCGCACGCCCCGGGGCAGAGGCAGTACGACGCCGGAGAGCGGCACCGAAGGCGCGCCGGAGCAGCGCGCAGGACTACCGAAGCCACCGAAACCACCGAATCAAGGAGCAACCAGTGCTGAGCGGGTTCAAAGACTTCATCCTCCGCGGGAACGTCATCTCACTGGCCATCGGCCTCGCCGTGGGATCCGCCTTCACGGCAGTCGTCACCGCACTCAGCACCGCCTTCATCACACCCCTCATCGGCCTCGCCACCAGCTCCGCCATGGGCGACTTCAGCAAGGCCGAGTTCACCGTCGACGGCGCCCACTTCCGCTACGGCCTGCTCATCAACGCCGGAGTCGCCTTCCTCGTGACCGCCGCGGTCCTCTACTTCTGCGTCGTCGTCCCGCTGGCCAAGATCCAGTCCCGCTTCACCGCCGACAAGCCCGTCGACATCAAGGCGGCCCTCCGCGACTGCCCGTACTGCTACACCGAGATCCCGGCCGTCGCCTCCCGCTGCGCCCACTGCACCAGCCAGGTCGAGCCCGTGCCCGAGGCCCTGGCGCTGGTGAAGGTCCCCGCTCAGGGCTGACCCACCCGTACGGCGCACACCACGGGCCGCGCGCACAAGGGAACTAGCCTCCCTCGCCTGGCGTTGACCAGTGAGGGAGGGTCCACTGGACAGTGACCAGTGGACTGAGCCACTGAGCGAAGGTTCCCCTGCCGCACGACTTGGAGGGCGTACCGTGCACCGCCGGCACAACGGGCTGAGGACAGCTGTCCTCCTCGGGGGGCTGTCAGCCCTCCTCATCGTCATCGGCAGCTTCTTCGGCCGTACGGGCCTGATCGTCGCGCTCGTCGTCGCGCTCGGCACCAACGCGTACGCCTACTGGAACAGCGACAAGCTCGCCCTGCGCGCCATGCGGGCCCGGCCCGTCAGCGAATTCGAGGCCCCGGCGCTCTACCGCATCGTCCGCGAGCTCTCCACCGCGGCCCGCCAGCCCATGCCCCGGCTCTACATCTCGCCGACCCAGGCGCCCAACGCCTTCGCCACCGGGCGGAACCCGCGCAACGCCGCCGTCTGCTGCACCGAGGGCATCCTCCAGATCCTGGACGAACGCGAGCTGCGCGGAGTCCTGGGCCACGAACTCAGCCATGTCTACAACCGCGACATCCTGATCTCCTCGGTCGCCGGCGCCCTGGCCTCCGTCGTGATGTTCCTGGTGAACTTCGCCTGGCTCATCCCGGTCGGCCGCTCCGACGACGACGAGGGACCCGGCCTCATCGGTATGCTGTTGATCATGATCCTGGGCCCGCTGGCCGCATCCCTCATCCAACTGGCCGTCAGCCGCTCACGCGAGTACGAGGCCGACGCGTCGGGTGCCCAGCTCACCGGCGACCCGCTCGCCCTCGCAGGCGCGCTGCGCAAGCTGGAGGCCGGTACGAAACAGTTGCCACTGCCCCCCGAGCCCCGGATCGAGACCGCGAGCCACATGATGATCGCGAACCCTTTCCGTCCCGGTCAGGGACTGTCCAAGATGTTCTCCACACACCCGCCCATGGCGGAGCGCATCTCCCGACTCGAACAGATGGCAGGTCCCCGGACATGAAGACCATCCTCAACATCATCTGGCTCGTCCTGTGCGGCTTCTGGATGTTCCTCAGCTACCTTCTCGCGGGCGCGCTGCTCTGCATCACCATCATCGGCATCCCGTTCGGAATCGCCGCGTTCCGTATCGGTGTCTACGCCCTCTGGCCCTTCGGCTACATGGCGGTGGACCGCTCCGACGCCGGATCCCCGTCCTGCGTGGGCAACGTCCTGTGGCTGGTCCTCGCCGGCTGGTGGCTCGCACTCGGCCACATCTTCACCGGCGTCGCCCTGTGCATCACCATCATCGGCATCCCCCTGGGCATCGCGAACTTCAAGCTGATCCCCGTCTCGCTGATGCCGCTGGGCAAGGAGATCGTCCCCACGGACCAGCCCTTCGCCGCCCGCTGAACCGGCCCGGACGGCGAATCCCACCACACCCGCATCACTGATCCCTGCCACCACGCCTCCGCGACCAGCGACGCAACCAAGCAGTGCCGCCTCAACGTCTCTGTTTAAGACACCGAACGTAAGGCAGGCTCTGCTCATGGGAATCATCAGCTGGATCATCCTCGGACTGCTCGCAGGGGCCATCGCCAAGTTCCTGCTCCCCGGCCGTGACCCGGGAGGGCTCGTCGGCACCACCCTCATAGGCATCGTGGGCGCCTTCGTCGGAGGATGGGGCGCCTCGCATTTCTTCAACCACCCGGTGGCGAAGCACTTCTACGACGGCGCGACCTGGATCTCCGCCATCGTGGGCGCACTTGTCCTGCTGGTTCTCTACCGGCTGCTCTTCGGCAACTCCCGCTCACACCGCTGACCGCGCACTCGCGCTGATCGCACACCCACCCGTATGTCCGGGCGGTGTCCGGGCGGCCCGGGCCACCACCACTCGCCCGCGGCCGCCGCTGATCACCCGCGATCACCCGCGATCGCCCTGATCACCCGCGGCGGTCAGGGCCGCCGAGCCCCGTCTCCCGCAGCGTGATGTTCAACCGCCCGCCCCGCAGCCCCACCGCAGGATCAGCCGTCTCCGGAAGGACCTTCGGGACACCGTGGTACGCGAACCGCGAAGGTCCTCCGAAGACAAACAGATCCCCGGACGCCAACCTCACATCCGTATAGGGCCGCCCCCGCCCCTCCGGGTTCCCGAAACGGAAGACGCAGGTGTCGCCCAGGCTCAGTGACACCACAGGAGCTGCGCACCGCTCCTCCTTGTCCTGGTGCATGCCCATCCGCGCGTCACCGTCGTAGAAGTTCACGAGCGCCGCATCCGGCGCATACACGGCACCGGTGCCTCCGGCGTCTCCCGCACCGCCCGCATCTCGGGCCCATCCAGCAGCTCCGGCGCCCCCGTACGCCTCAGTCACCGCGGACCGCCCCAACTCCGCCAGCCAGCCCGGGAATTCAGCCACCCGCGCACCGTTCACATCGTCGGCGGTACGCGCATAGCGGTACGGCTGCCAGTGCCACCCGAGACACACCGTCCGTACGGACATCACGCCCCCGCCCGGCAGTTGCGTGTGCCGCAGTGGCACAGGACCTCGCGCCCACTCGCGGCACGCGGCGACCAGCTCCTGCTGGCGTTCCACCGACAGCCACTCCGGAACATGCACCGCACCGGGCGCGACCTCCACCCGGTCCCGCGGGAACAGCCCGGTCATACGGCTGGACCCGCCCCGCGGCCCCGGCCGGCGCACCGCCCCGTCACGACGCGCGCGTCCCTTCGAGCCCCAGCAGCCACTGCTTGCGCTCCAGCCCGCCCGCGTACCCGCGCAGCGCTCCGTCGGCGCCGATCACCCGGTGGCACGGCCGTACGACCAGCAGGGGATTGCGCCCGATCGCGGTGCCCACGGCCCGCACTCCGGCGCCCGAGAGCCCGATGCGCCCCGCGAGCTCCCCGTACGACACCGTGGTGCCGTACGCGAGACCGTCCAGCGCGGCCCACACCCGCTGCTGGAAGTCGGTTCCACCACCCGCGTAGTCGATCTCGAACCGGGTCGACTCACCGGCGAAATAGGCCCGCAGCTGGTCGGTGATCCAGGTGAACGCAGCCGGATCCCGGCGCCACCCCGCGCCGGCGGCGTCCTGGGCGGACACACCGCCCTTCTGGCCCGGCACCGACAGCGAGACCAGCGCCACACCGCCCCGCGCGTCCGCCGATTCCTCGCCCACCAGCAGCAGCTCACCGAGCGGACTGCCAGCCGTTGTCCAGACCGTCATCGGTCGCTCCCTTCCTCGCAGCGTTCCGGCGGCTGTTCCACCGGGACACCTACGAGTCTGCGATACCCGGACCATCCGGACCGGCGGATTTCGGACGTCACATGTCACGCCATGTGCCACGCCATGTATCGCGCCACATTCCATACCGATGCCACGTCACACGCCGCGCTGCCTGTCGCGCCTCGTGGCCCAACGGTGAGGGCACAACGCGGGCCGCCGTCGAAGCGGCCCCGGCGATGTGCCCCCGTCGTGCCCGTGAAGTCTGCGAAGTCTGCCTGCCGGCGTCCGGCGTCCGGCGTCCGTGCAGGTCAGGCCAGCTGCTTAGCGGTAGTTCACAAACTGCAGCGCGAAGTCGAAGTCCTTGCCCTTCACCAGCGCCTGCACGGCCTGCAGATCGTCCCGGCTCTTGGAGCTGACCCGCAGTTCCTCGCCCTGGACCTGCGCCTTGACGCCCTTGGGGCCCTCGTCGCGGATGACCTTCGCGACCTTCTTGGCGTTGTCCTGCGAGATGCCCTCCTCGATGGAGGCGAAGATCTTGTACTCCTTGCCGGACAGCTGCGGCTCGCCCGCGTCCAGCGCCTTGAGCGAGATCCCGCGCTTGATCAGCTTGGTCTGGAAGACGTCGAGGATCGCGGTGACCCGCTCCTCGGTGTTCGCCTGCATCAGGATCTTCTCGCCCGACCAGTCGATGGAGGCGCCGACGTTCTTGAAGTCGTAACGCTGCGAGATCTCCTTGGCGGCCTGGTTGAGGGCGTTGTCGACCTCTTGCCGCTCGACCTTCGAGACGATGTCGAAACTGGAGTCGGCCATGTCCTGTGGCTCCTTGTATCGGGTGTGGTGTGGGGTACGACCGGTGTCCCGGCCTGTTGCGCGCAAGCCTAAGGGCTGCGCCACGGCCGCCCCCGCCCGTCCCTGATCAATCGGGTGGCGAAGCACCCCTTGTCATCAGGTATCGTTTACGTCGTTGCCACGGACTCCCGCAGCACGCGGATCCGCAGCGACAAAACCCCGGCGGTGTGCCCGAGTGGCCAAAGGGAGCAGACTGTAAATCTGCCGGCTCAGCCTACCCAGGTTCGAACCCTGGCGCCGCCACTGGAATCAGCCTCTGACCAGCATTTCTGGTCAGAGGCTTTCTGGTTCTCCGGCCCTGTGCGACCGGCCTTCTGTCCGATGGCTGCGGCTGCGGCTGCCGCTGCCGCTCCGGCTATGGCTGCGAGCCGGGGTCCGCGAGCCGGAAGGCCAGCTCCATCTCCCACTTGGACATGTCCGGCTCCTCCCGTGGATCCGTCTTGTAGATCTCCAGCCGGCAGCCCCACTCCTCGACGACGTCGGCCTTCTCCATGTCCCACTCCATGCCACGGGCCGCCGCGTACTCCAGCAGGCCCGCGGTGACCCCCAACAGCTCGTCCGGGTGCCCGATGTGGGTGACCGTCAGATACCGGCCCGCCGGCAGAGTGCCGGTGAAGACCTCACCCGCGTCGGCGTCGGCCTCGTTGACATCGGCGTCGAACGCGGCCCCCAGCGGCTCAGCCACCGGCACACCCGCCTCGACCTCCATGCCGCGTTCGATGTCGATGACGTCGTACCGGAAGAAGGGCGGCCCAGCCGGTTCGATCCCGCGTTCGGTGAGCCGGCCGAACACCTCCGCCAGCCGGTCGGCGATCACCGGGAACGTGTCCATGGTGACGGTCTCCCGGATCGCCGCGTACGGCTGCGCCGCCCGCTCGACGGCCACTGGTGGGTTCTGCATCAGTTGCCCGCCACGTCCTTCACGGCGACAGACACCGGCACCGATCCGCCGATCAGCTCCAGGGTCAGACCCGCGGTCGCCGGGGTCTCGACCAGCTCGGCGAGCACCGCCGCTACGTCGTCGCGCGGGATCTGGCCCCGGCCGGTCCGGGCCTCCAGGCGTACGTGTCCGGTGCCCGCGTCGTCGGTCAGCGCGCCCGGGCGCAGCACCGTCCAGTCCAGGGTGCGCCGGGCCCGTACGGCGTCGTCCGCCGCACCCTTGGCCCGCAGATAGGCGTCGAAGACCTCGTCGCCCCGGTGGGTGCTGTCGGCGCCCATGGACGAGACGATGAGATAGCGGCGTACGCCTGCCTGCTCGGCGGCGTCCGCGAGTTTGACCGCCGCGTCGCGGTCCACGCTGTCCTTGCGTTCGACGGTGCTGCCGGGGCCCGCACCTGCCGCGAAGACCACTGCGTCGGCGCCCGAAAGGGCCTGGGCAACCTGGTCCACGGTGGCCGACTCCAGGTCGAGGACGACCGGTTCGGCGCCTGCGGATCTCAGGTCGTCGGCCTGTCCTGCGGCGCGGATGATGCCCGCGACCTCGTCGCCGCGCGCGGCGAGCAGCCGCTCCAGCCGCAGCGCGATCTGACCGTGTCCACCTGCGATGACAATGCGCATGTTTCTGACGGTACGCTCCGGCGGCCCGCGCGCTCAGGAATGCCCGTTGCTGAAGGTGTTCGTGTGACTCGGTCCTGTAGTTGCCCGCTGAGCGTCCCGGGTGCCGGGGCCGCGATGAAGAAGCGCGATGAAGGTGCCCGATCAAGGCGCCCGATGAAGAAGATGAAGAAAGCGGCTGGAGAACGCCGGATGTGCGGCCCGGCACGGGAAGGGCTCCAGCAGCCCCGCGAGGCGCCGGTCAGGATGGCGTACGGCAGCAACCGGCCCCGCCTTCCGCCTGCTTGACAGCCGGACAGCCGGACAGCCGGACAGACAGCCGGACGACCGGAGGGCGGCCCGTGGTCACTGTCACTCGCCGTCCCTGTGCGCCCCGGCCGGCACGCACAGCCACGCGAGAGCCGCTGCGGTCAGGTAGGCGAGGGCCCCGATGGCCATGCTGCCGCGCAGCCCGGCCCCGTAGCCGGTACTGGTGGCCAGCAGGCTGCCTCCGAGTGCCACCCCCGTGGCGCTGCCGATCTGGCGGGTGGTGTTGAACAGGGCGGAGGCGGCTCCCGCGTACGCCGGGGGCGCCGCACCCATCACCGTGGTGGTCGAACCGGTGAGCGCGAAGGACGTACCGAATCCGGTGGCCATCATCGGGGCCACCAGCAGGGGGTAGGCGGGATCCGAGCCCGCCGCGGCCCAGCCGGCCAGCCCGATGGCGCCCAGGAGCATGCCGCAGACCACCAGAGGGCGGTCACCGGTGCGGCGGCTCAGTCGCCCGGACAGGACGGAGGCGAACATCGTCATCGCCACCGCCGGGAACAACGCCAACCCGGTTTCAAGGGCGGTGAAGCCGCGCTGGTGCTGGAAGTCGAGGCTGGCGGTGAACACCATGCCGTAGAAAGCGAAGTTGAACAGCAGGCCGATGGCGGCCCCGCCGCTCATCGCGGGTGAACGCAGCAGCCACAGGGGAAGGACGGGGGACCGGGCGAGCCGCTCTCGGATCACGAACGCTGCGACCGCCGTTACGGCCAGGCCCAGGCCGGCGAGGACAGCAGGATCGGACCAGCCACGCCGTCCGGCCTCGTTCAGCCCGGCGATCAGCAGGGCCACCGCCGCCACCACGGCGCACTGGGCAGGCCAGTCCAGGGGGCGGCCGGGGTGCCGCGGCGAGGGTGCGACGTGACGCAGCGTCAGCAGCAGGCAGGCCGCTCCGACGGGGAGATTGATGAGGAAGACCCACCGCCAGCCCACCGTGGACACCAGCAGCCCGCCCAGCAGCGGCCCGGCGGAGGCGGCGACGCCCGCCATCGCCCCCCACAGCCCGAAGGCACGTGAGCGTGCCGCCTGCACCTGGTAGGACTCCTGGAGCAGAGCGAGGGAGCCGGGGACGATCAGCGCCGCGCCGAGTCCTTCCGCGAGGCGCGCCACGACGAGGAAGGAGTCACTCGGCGCGAAGGCGCACGCGGCAGAGGACGCCGTGAACACCACCACGCCCGAACAGAAGATGCGGCGGTTGCCCAGCCGGTCGCCCAGCGCGCCACCGGTCATCAGGAACCCGGCGAAGACCAGGGTGTACCCGTCCGTGATCCACTGGATGCCGGTCAGTGAGGCCGACAGGTCCCGGCCCACCACGGGCACAGCGACGTTGATGATGGTGACGTCCAGGATGACCATGAAGTAGCCCGCACACACGGCCAGCAGCGGTGCCACAGAGCGTCCTGGGGCCGTCGGGCCCGGTCGGGGGCGCCCGGGTCCGTCACCACCGATCGACTGGGCGAAGGGCACGTCACCGGCTCCGTTCTGTCGGCGCGATCACTGCGCGGTCCCGTTGTTCTTCGCCGGACCCGGCAGCCCTGCCGCCGGCGGGGGTGGGCGCGCGGAGCTGACGCGATGGCCTCCGGGGCGCTCCGGGGCCACCGGCCCGGGGCGGTGCCGCCAACCCTCAGGGCCCGGCGCCGGCCCGTCCCTGCCGCGGCAGTTCGAGTGCGCTGGGGGCGGTCGAGTCGCAGTACTCGCGAACCGCGTTGGTCCGTGCGACGACCCGTCCGCGGTGGATCACGATCCTGCTGTACGCGAGGGAGAGCACCGCGGAGAGCTGCTCCCCGCGTACGGCGAGCAGCTCGGCGGGGAAGCCCGCCTCCACCCGTACCTCGGGGAGCCCCATGGCCTCGCGCGGCGCCGAACTGACCGCGCTGTACGCGGCGTCGGGCCGCAGGCCGCTCTGCGACGCGAGCAGGTACGCGGCCTCCAGGGGGTCGCCGCGGCCGACCGGGTTGGCCAGGTCGCGCAGTGCGCCGCTGCCCGCGGCGACGCGTACGCCGGCTGTGCGGAGCAGCCGTACGGGCGCGGTCCCGCGGCTCTCCACCCCGCCGCAACCGCCCTGGGGCTGGCAGATCACGGTGACGCCCGCGGCGGCGAGCCGCCCGGCGGCGCGGACCGCCGTGTCGTGCGGGAGCCGGGAGAGTCCGCCGCAGGGGCCGATGGCGACGCCGGGGCGCAGCCCGCCGGACATGGCGGCGAGCCGGGCGAGCCGGGCGGGGTCGTCACCCTCGGTGTGCAGATCGACGGCGCAGCCGTGTTCTGCGGCGACTTCGAGGACGGCCTGGGTGTATCCGGTCGGATCCGGGTCGAGGTCGGGGCAGCCTCCGACGACGGTGGCGCCCATCTTCACGGCGTCGCGCAGCATGGCGAGGCCGTCGGCGCCGGCGACGCCGGTGAGCAGCCGGGGCACGGCGACGGTGGTGAGGTCGGTGAGTCCGCGCAGCGATCGCCGGGCCTGGAGTACGGCCTCCATGGCGCCGAGGCCCTGGACGTCGCCGATGCGGATGTGCGAGCGCAGGGCGGTGGCACCGTGTCCGAGCTGGAGGAGGGCGGCTTCGGTGGCGCGGCGCTGGATGTCGGGGACGGAGCCGGTGGTGGCGGGGCCCGGTCCCGGTCCGGCACCGGCGGTCAGCGCGGTGTCGCTGTGGGCGTGGGGTTCGGCGGGCGCGGGGAGCAGCAGATAGCCGTCGAGTTCGATACGGGAGACGGAGGCGCGGGCGCCGGGGGCGGTGAGGCTGCCTGCGGTGCCGACGGCTTCGATGAGCCCGTCGCTGATGCTGACGTCCACGGTGCGGCCGTCGGCCAGGCGGGCCCCGCGGAGGAGGAGCGCGGTGGTGTCTGCGGTGGCTCCTTCGGGAGGCCGCGGCTGGCTGTCGGGCATCGCGCTCCTGGGTGCTGGGCCGGGCATGACGTACGAGGTCACACAGCGTGAAGCGAGCCTATGGGGAAAGCCGGTCCTGCTTCGAGGAGGGGCGGATTAGTCGTACTGGGAGTGACTCCTGTGGCCGATGGGTCCCGTGGGCCGAACGGCGGCAGGAGAGGCTGGTGGGAGCCGAGCGGGAGGCGGGGCGACGCGGCGGAGAAGGGGGTGCGGAGAGGGGGGCCGGGAGGGGCGGGGAGGGGCGTTCATAAGGATTTGGGTGACGGCGAAGGACCGTGTAATGTCTTCATCGCTCGCCCCAATAGCTCAGTCGGTAGAGCGTCTCCATGGTAAGGAGAAGGTCTACGGTTCGATTCCGTATTGGGGCTCTGGTGCGGGAGCCCTCACCTTCGGGTGAGGGATTCCGTAGCAAAGCGGTGTAGCTCAGTCGGTAGAGCAAGCGGCTCATAATCGCTGTGTCACCGGTTCAAGTCCGGTCACCGCTACACACGGTAGCCGATGGTGGGCTCGGTCCTTCGATCGGCTACTCTTTTATGCGTTCATCCGTCCATCCGTCCAAGGAGCACTCACGTGGCTGCCACCGACGTCCGCCCGAAGATCACGCTGGCCTGCGTGGAGTGCAAGGAGCGGAACTACATCACCAAGAAGAACCGGCGTAACGACCCGGACCGTCTTGAGATGAAGAAGCACTGCCCGCGCTGCAACTCGCACACCGCGCACCGCGAAACGCGCTGACCCAGGCCGTTCTTTCCACAAGAACAGTTCTGCACCAGCGCAACTCTCCACAGGCACAGGCACGAGGTCGTCCCCTTACCGGGGGGCGGCCTCGCGTCATTTCTGCGGTTACTCGCAGTTATTGTGATTCTTTCCGATTCCCGGCACTCCACCAGGAGGTAGTGAGCCATGGCGCTCGACCAGTCCTTCGTGGGGCGGACCTATCCGCCCTCCGCGCCGTACGAGGTGGGCCGGGAGAAGATCCGCGAGTTCGCCGACGCGGTGGGTGACGCGAATCCCGCGTACACCGATGTGGATACGGCGAAGGCTCTCGGCCATGCCGATGTCATCGCTCCGCCGACGTTCGTTTTCTCGATCACTTTCAAGGCAGCCGGCGTCGTCGTCCAGGATCCGCAGCTGGGTCTCGACTACACGCGAGTGGTGCACGGTGATCAGAAGTTCGCCTACCGGCGCCCGGTCCGGGCGGGGGACCGGCTGACGGTCACCTCGACCATCGAGGCGATCAAGTCCCTGGCCGGGAACGACATCATTGATATTCGCGGTGAGGTCCACGACGAGTCCGGCGAGCACGTCGTGACGGCGTGGACGAAGCTGGTCGCGCGCGCGGCCGGGGAGGCGTGACGGTGACAGCGAAGATCTCCTACGGGAGCGTCGAGATCGGCACGGAGCTGCCGGCGCGGTCCTTCCCCGTGTCGCGGGCGACGCTGGTGCAGTACGCGGGCGCGTCCGGCGACTTCAATCCGATCCACTGGAACGAGAAGTTCGCGCTGGAGGTCGGGCTGCCCGACGTCATCGCGCACGGGATGTTCACCATGGCCGAGGCGATCCGGGTGGTGACCGACTGGGTCGGGGACCCGGGCGCGATCGTGGAGTACGGCGTCCGCTTCACCAAGCCGGTGGTCGTTCCGAACGACGCCGACGGGGCGCTGATCGAGGTCAGCGCCAAGGTCGCAGCTGTCGTCGGCGAGCCCGAGGACAAGACGGTGCGGGTGGATCTCACGGCGATGAGCGACGGCAAGAAGGTGCTGGGCATGTCCCGCGCGGTGGTCCGCCTCGCCTGAGGGCGTCGTGGCCGTGCGGTTTTGCCGCGTCGGTCTCGGCTGCGTGGGTCTGCTGCGCGTCGGCAGGGCGGTAGCGGCAGGACTTGGTGGCAAGGGGCGTTCGCGCAGGCGGGCGCCCCTTGCGTGTATGTGCTTGGAGCCGTGTGTGCTTGGACTTGACTTGGTTAGTAATCAGCCACTAACTTTCTCGTATGGTCAGGATGAGCGCAGAGGAGCGGCGCGAGAGCGTCATCCGTGCGGCGATGGTCGAATTCGCCCGCGGTGGCTATCACGGCACCTCCACCGAGGTGATCGCCAAGCGGGTGGGTGTCTCCCAGCCGTATCTCTTCCGGCTTTTCCCGAACAAGGGGGCCATCTTCCTCGCGGCCGCCGAGCGCTGCGTCGAGGAGACGTCGACCGTGCTCGTGACGGCGGCCGACGGTCTGCAGGGCGAAGAGGCCCACCAAGCCATGGGGCAGGCCTACCAGTCGCTCATCGCCGAGGACCCGGACAAGCTCCTGATGCAGATGCAGGTCTATGTCGCGGTGGCCTCCGCCGCGGCGTCGGGGGACCGCGAGTTCGGGCGGGCCGTGCGCGCCGCGTGGATGAGGCTGTACGACGCGGCCCACCTGGCCCTGGGTGCGGACGCCGACGAGACGACGTCGTTCCTGGCGTACGGGATGCTGATCAACACGCTGGTGTCGCTGGGCTTCGCCCCGGAGCACCGGGTGTGGACCGGCTTCTACGAGTCGGCACAGCCGAAGAAGTGAGCGGGCGGGCGCCCGATGAGTGGACGGCCCGCGGGCGGATTCGCCTCCGGGGAGCGCCAGTCTGTTGCCCACAGAAGTTAGTCATCAATAACTAATCAACGTTGTGCAACCGGCAGCGGTACAACCAGCAGCGTTACAACCAGCAGGGGGAAGCAGTGAACGAGCGGACGGCCCGGCGCGGAGGCGCCACCTGGGCTCTGATCATCACCAGCGTCGCCGGTTTCATGGCGGCTCTCGACAACCTCGTCGTCACCACGGCGCTGCCCTCGATCCGCGCGGATCTCGGCGGCGCGCTGGAAGACCTTCAGTGGACGGTGAACGCATACACGCTCACCTTCGCCGTCCTGCTCATGTTCGGTGCGGCCCTCGGCGACCGGTTCGGCCGGCGCAAGCTCTTCATCGCCGGCCTCACGGTATTCACCGGTGCATCCGCCGCGGCGGCCCTCGCCTCGGGGATCGCCCCGCTCATCGCGGCCCGCGCGGTGCAGGGCGTCGGCGCCGCGATCATGATGCCGCTCACCCTGACCCTGCTCACCGCGGCCGTACCCGCCGCCCGCCGGGGCGCGGCCCTCGGGATCTTCAGCGCCGTCACCGGCCTTGCCGTAGCCAGCGGGCCGCTCATCGGCGGCGCCCTCACCGAGCACCTGTCCTGGCAGTGGATCTTCTGGCTGAACGTGCCGATCGGCCTCGTCCTGCTCCCGCTCGCCGGGCTGCGCCTCGCCGAGTCGCGTGGGCCCGGCGCCCGCCTGGACATCCCCGGCACGCTCCTGGTCAGCGGCGGACTCTTCGGCGTCGTCTACGCCCTCGTCAACGGGCAGGCGGACGGCTGGTCCAGCGCGCGAATCCTCACGAGCCTCTTCGCCGGTGTCGCCCTCCTGGCCGGGTTCGTTCTCCACGGCGTCCACAGCGCCCACCCCATGCTCCCCATGCGGCTCTTCCGTAACCGCGCCTTCGCCGGGATCAACGGGGCGTCGCTGCTGATGTTCCTGGGGATGTTCGGCTCGATATTCCTGCTGAGCCAGTTCTTCCAGGGCGTCCTGGGTTACTCGCCCACCCAGGCCGGACTGCGGATGCTGCCCTGGACCGGGATGCCGCTGATCATCGCGCCGTTCGCGGGCATCCTCTCGGACCGGATAGGCGGCCGGCCCGTCGTCGCCGCCGGTCTCGCCCTCCAGGCGGCCGGGCTCGCGCTCTTCGCGCTGCTCATCGGTCCGGACGTGTCGTACCCCACGATTCTTCCGGCCCTGATCCTCGGCGGGGCCGGGATGGCGCTGTACTTCGCCCCCGCCTCCAGCGTGGTCATGTCCAGCGTCCGCCCCGCCGAACAGGGCATCGCCTCCGGCGCGAACAACGCGCTGCGCGAGGTGGGCGGCGCGCTCGGTATCGCGGTGCTGGGCGCGGTCTTCGCCGCCCGCGGCGGGTACGAGTCGCCCGACTCCTTCACCGACGGCACCGTCCCCGCGCTGTGGATCGGCGCCGCCGTGGTCGCGGTCGCGGCGCTCGTCGCGCTGCTGATCCCGCGGCGCGGCACACCGGGACCCGCGGACCCGGCACCGGAGGCCGAGACCGACCGCGAGATGGTCTCCGCCTGAGTGACCCGTACGCGAACGGTCCTCCGTACGCGAACGGTCTCCCGTACGCGAATGATCTTCCGTACGAGAACGGCCCCGCCCGACCGGCGGGGCCGTTCTCGTACGCTGGGCCCGTGCAGGAACTCCTTGAAGCCCCACTCGCCCCCCTGACCACCTTCCGCCTCGGCGGCCCCGCGACCCGGCTGGTCACGGCGGAGACCGACGCCGAAGTGACCGCGGCCGTCCGGGAGGCCGACGAGAGCGACACCCCGCTGCTCATCATCGGCGGCGGCTCCAATCTGGTCATCGGCGACAAGGGGTTCGCCGGCACCGCCCTGCGGATCGCGACACGCGGGTTCTCGCTCTCCGGTACCGCGCTCGAACTCGCGGCCGGAGAGGTGTGGAGCGACGCGGTGACCCGTACCGTCGAGGCCGGGCTCGCGGGCATCGAATGCCTGGCCGGGATCCCCGGCTCTGCCGGCGCCACCCCGATCCAGAACGTGGGGGCGTACGGCCAGGAGGTCTCGTCGACCCTCACCGAGGTCGTCGCATACGACCGGACCACGGGGCAGACGGTCACCCTCTCGAACGCCGAGTGCCGGTTCTCGTACCGGCACAGTCGTTTCAAGGCCGAACCCGACCGCTACGTGGTGCTGCGGGTGCGTTTCCAGCTCGAAGACGCGGGCGGCCTCTCGGCACCGGTCAAGTACCCGGAGACGGCCCGGGTCCTCGGTGTCGAGGCGGGCGACCGGGTGCCGGCGGCGACGGTCCGCGAGACCGTGCTGAAGCTGCGCGCCGGCAAGGGCATGGTGCTGGACGCCGAAGACCACGACACCTGGTCGGCCGGCTCCTTCTTCACCAACCCGATCCTCGACGACGCTCAGTTCGCCGCGTTCCTGGCCCGGGTGCGGGAGCGGCTCGGAGCGGAGACCGCGCCGCCCGCGTTCCCGGCGGGGGAGGGGCTGACCAAGACGTCGGCGGCCTGGCTGATCGACCGTGCGGGCTTCACCAAGGGCTACGGAACGGGGCCGGCCCGCATCTCCACCAAGCACACGCTGGCCCTGACCAACCGGGGCCGGGCCACCACCGACGACCTGCTCGCGCTCGCCCGCGAGGTCGTCGCCGGTGTGCACGAGGCGTTCGGTGTGACGCTGGTCAATGAGCCGGTGACGGTCGGCGTCAGCCTGTAACCGGCTCCGCAACCGGCGCCGATCGCGCTGTGACCCGCCTCGTAACCAGGGCCGATCGCGCTGTGACCGGCCCTGGTTCACAAGGCCGGTCACCGATCGCGCAGTTGTCCCCACCCCTCCCCAATTCGCGACTCAGTACGCGACCCCGACCCCCTGCTTCACCGACGCGGGGTCGTCGATCATCGCCAGCATCGCGTGCGCCACATCGGCGCGCGAGATGCTCCGGCCGCCGCGCGGATTGCCCCCGACGACGGTCCGGTACCTGCCGGTCACCGGCTTGTCCGTCAGCTTCGGCGGCCGGACCGACGTCCAGTCCGTGGCGCTGCGTGCGACCTCGGCCTCCATCACCCGCAGGTCCTCGTAGACCGCTTTCAGGATCACGCCGATCACACCGAGCGCGGCGCGGTCCGCGAACGACTGGTCCCCGGGCGGTGCCAGCGGCGCCGCGCTCACCACAAGCAGCCGCCGTACGCCCTCCGCCTCCATCGCCGCGAGCACCGGCCGGGTCAGCACCTGGGTGATGCCCGCGTCCTTGCGGCCGCGCGCGCCCAGACCGGAGAGCACCGCGTCCCGCCCGGCCACCGCCGCGCGCAGCGGTTCCGGGTCGCCGAGATCCGAGCGGACCACATCGAGACCCGCCCCGGTCGCCGTGAGCCGTGCCGGATCACGGACCACGGCCGTGACCTGGTGGCCCGCGGCCAGCGCCTGCCGGACGATCTGTCCGCCGATACCGCCGGTCGCACCGAACACTGTGAGCCTCATCGCGCACCCTCCCGAGGTGGGTAAGCAGTGGTGGGTAAGCAGTAGTGGGTGAGTATTCACTCACCTCTAGAGTGGGCAGTCACTCACCCCTCCGTCAAGCCTGGTAGGAGCGCCCGTGCAGCCACCCGCGCAGCAGAAGCCCGCCCGCGGCCGGATCGTCGACGCCGCGCACCGTCTCATGCTGACCATCGGCCTGGCCCGGACCACCACCAAGGAGATCGCCAGGGCGGCCGGCTGTTCGGAAGCGGCGCTCTACAAGCACTTCGCGAGCAAGGAAGAGCTGTTCGTGACCGTTCTCAGGGAACGGCTGCCCAGGCTGACCCCGCTCCTCGACGAACTGGCCGCCGAACCGCAGCGGCACAGCGTCGAGGAGAACCTCACCGAGATCGCCCGCAGGGCCGCCCTCTTCTACGAGCAGAGCTTCCCGATCGCCGCCTCGCTCTACGCCGACCCACCGCTCAAGCGGCGCCACGAAGCGGCCATGCGTGAACTCGGCACCGGCCCGCACATGCCCATCCGCGGCGTCGACACCTATCTGCGCGCCGAGCGGGACGCGGGCCGGATCGACGGCGCCGCCGACACCTACTCCGCCGCATCCCTGCTGCTGGGCGCCTGCGCCCAGCGGGCCTTCGCGTACGACATGACCGAGGACGGCAGGCCCCCGCAGCCGCTCGACGAGTTCGCCGCCGGGCTCGCCCGCACGCTCCTGCGGGGGGTCGTACGAGGAGTCAGCCGGTGAGCCAGTCGTCGACGCCGGAGAGCAGCTTCCGCCGTACGTCCGCGGGCGCCGCCGAGCCACGCACCGACTGCCGTGCCAGCTCGGCCAGTTCGGCGTCGCTGAACCCCTGGGCCCGCGCCAGCTCGTACTGCGCCGCCAGCCGCGACCCGAACAGCAGCGGGTCGTCCGCGCCGAGCGCCATCGGCACCCCGGCTTCGAACAGCTTTCGCAGGGGTACGTCCTCGGCCTTCTCGTAGACGCCGAGCGCCACATTCGACGCCGGGCAGACCTCACAGGTCACCCCGCGCTCGGCCAGCCGCTCCAGCAGCAGCGGGTCCTCGGCGGCCCGCACCCCGTGCCCGATCCGCGCTGCGTGCAGATCATCCAGGCAGTCCCGCACCGACGAGGGCCCGCTGAGCTCCCCGCCGTGCGGCGCGGCCAGCAGACCGCCCTCCCGGGCGATGGCGAACGCGCGGTCGAAGTCCCGCGCCATGCCCCGGCGCTCGTCGTTGGAGAGCCCGAAACCGATCACACCGCGGTCCGCGTAGCGCACCGCGAGGCGCGCGAGGGTCCGCGCGTCCAGCGGGTGCTTCATCCGGTTCGCCGCGACCACCACGCGTATGCCGAGCCCGGTGTCGCGCGAGGCGGAGTCCACCGCGTCCAGGATGACTTCGAGCGCCGGGATCAGCCCGCCGAGGAACGGGGCGTACGAGGTCGGGTCGACCTGGATCTCCAGCCACTGCGAGCCGTCCGCGACATCCTCCTGGGCGGCCTCGCGCACCAGCCGCTGGATGTCCTCCGGCGTGCGCAGACAGGAACGCGCGATGTCGTACAGCCGCTGGAAGCGGAACCAGCCGCGCTCGTCGGTGGCCCGCAGCTTCGGCGGCTCACCGCCGGTCAGCGCCTCAGGCAGGTGCACGCCGTATCTGCCGGCCAGCTCCAGCAGGGTCGAGGGCCGCATCGACCCGGTGAAATGCAGGTGCAGATGGGCCTTGGGCAGCAGCCGGATGTCACGTACTCGCTCCATCCAAGGATCCTGCCGTACGGACCCGCCGCACCGGTAGCCACTTTCCCCCAACGAGGAGGCGTCCGAACGAAGAAACGGGCCCCCGGTGGAGAACCGGAGGCCCGTTCCTGTCTGTACGGGGCGTGCGGACGGCGCCGAGCCGTCCGGACCAGTCGGTCAGTCCGTCGCCTCGGCCAGCAGCTTCTGGATCCGGGAGACGCCCTCGACCAGGTCCTCGTCGCCGAGCGCGTACGACAGACGCAGGTATCCGGGGGTGCCGAACGCCTCACCGGGCACCACGGCGACCTCGACCTCGTCCAGGATCAGCGCGGCCAGCTCCACCGAGCTCTGCGGGCGCTTGCCGCGGATCTGCTTGCCGATGAGTGCCTTGACCGAGGGGTACGCGTAGAACGCGCCCTCCGGCTCCGGGCAGAGCACGCCGTCGATCTCGTTGAGCATCCGGACGATGGTCCTGCGGCGCCGGTCGAAGGCGGTGCGCATCTCGTCGACCGCGTCCAGGTTCCCCGACACCGCGGCGAGCGCGGCCATCTGTGAGACGTTGGAGACGTTGGAGGTGGCGTGCGACTGGAGGTTGGTCGCGGCCTTCACGACGTCCTTCGGGCCGACGATCCACCCCACGCGCCAGCCGGTCATGGCGTACGTCTTGGCCACGCCGTTGACCACGATGCACTTGTCGCGCAGCTCGGGCACGACGGCGGGCAGCGAGGTGAACTTCGCGTCGCCGTAGATCAGGTGCTCGTAGATCTCGTCCGTCAGCACCCACAGACCGTGCTCGACGGCCCAGCGGCCGATGGCCTCGGTGTCGGCGGGGCTGTAGACGGCGCCCGTCGGGTTGGACGGCGAGACGAAGAGGACGACCTTGGTCCGCTCCGTACGGGCGGCTTCCAACTGCTCGACGGAGACCCGGTAGCCGGTGGTCTCGTCGGCGACGACCTCGACCGGGACACCGCCCGCGAGCCGGATCGACTCGGGGTACGTGGTCCAGTACGGAGCCGGGACGATGACCTCGTCGCCCGGGTCGAGGATCGCGGCGAACGCCTGGTAGATGGCCTGCTTGCCGCCGTTGGTGACGAGTACCTGGGAAGCCTCGACCTCGTAACCGGAGTCGCGCAGGGTCTTCGCGGCGATGGCGGCCTTGAGCTCGGGGAGCCCGCCGGCCGGCGTGTAGCGGTGGTACTTCGGGTTGCGGCAGGCCTCGATCGCGGCCTCGACGATGTAGCCGGGCGTGGGGAAGTCGGGCTCACCGGCACCGAAGCCGATCACCGGACGCCCGGCGGCCTTCAGGGCCTTCGCCTTGGCGTCGACTGCCAGGGTGGCGGACTCGGAGATGGCACCGATGCGGGCGGAGACCCTGCGCTCGGTCGGAGGAGTTGCGGCGCTCATGGGGCCCATGGTCCCAGACCGCAAACGGACTCGGCACACAGGTTTCGATGGGCGGACACCGGCCGGACACCGGGCCGGGCAACGGCCGTACACCGAGCTGGGCAACGGCCGTACACCGAGCGGGAACCGGGCCGGAACCGGAAGACACGGGCCGGCCGTGCACCGTCCCGGCCGAAGCTGTTCGACGTCAGGCCCCCGACCACGTACACTCACTCGTCGTTGGCCTCCACCAACCGTCCCGCCGAGCGCACTCCGTGCACCCGGTCGGATGCGGTAGGTTGGGGGAACCACAAAGGGTCGTAGCTCAATTGGTAGAGCACTGGTCTCCAAAACCAGCGGTTGGGGGTTCAAGTCCCTCCGGCCCTGCTACACACACCTTCGCCAGGCTGTGTGCGCATGTACGTACATCTATGCACCGCCGTGCGGCTCCACCGGGCGCGGCACGGCCACGACCCGGAATCAGGTGAGAGATCGTGACGGACGCCGTCGGCTCCATCGACGTGCCTGATGCGCAGGATGAAGCGCCGGAGTCGAAGAAGGCACGCAAGGGCGGGAAGCGCGGCAAGAAGGGCCCCTTCGGCCGCCTCGCACTCTTCTACCGCCAGATCGTCGCGGAACTGCGCAAGGTTGTCTGGCCGACTCGTAGCCAGCTCTCGACCTACACCTCCGTGGTGATCGTTTTCGTCGTCATCATGATCGGCATCGTGACCGTGATTGACTATGGGTTCAACCAGGCCGCCAAGTACGTCTTTGGCTGATCCGCGAAAGGCGCCGGGAGCGGCGTCTTTTTCGCATGTTCCACCCGATTTGTATCCAGGAAGAAGCAGCCACAGTGTCTGACCCGAACCTGAACGAGGCCGTCGAGCCGGGCGAGAGCTTCGAGTCCGCAGAGGACGAGCTCGACATCGTCGAGGCGGCGGACGCTGGGAAGCCGGACCAGGCCGAAGCTGCCGACGCCGTCGCCGGTGAGCCCGCCGAAGAGGCAGCTGTGCACACCGAGGACGAAGCGGTGGCCGTCGCGGAGACCGACGAGGACGCCGAGGCCGTGGACGAGGTCGAGGACGCCGCCGAAGAGGCCGAGGACGAGGAGGCTGCCGAAGAGGCCGCCGACGTTCCCCCGGTCGACCCGGTCGAGGCCCTGCGCCAGGAGCTCCGCGGTCTGCCCGGCGAGTGGTACGTCATCCACACGTACGCCGGTTACGAGAAGCGTGTGAAGGCCAACCTGGAGCAGCGCGCCGTCTCGCTGAACGTCGAGGAGTTCATCTACCAGGCCGAAGTGCCCGAGGAAGAGATCGTCCAGATCAAGAACGGCGAGCGCAAGAACGTCCGCCAGAACAAGCTTCCCGGTTACGTCCTGGTCCGCATGGACCTCACCAACGAGTCCTGGGGCGTCGTCCGCAACACCCCCGGAGTCACCGGCTTCGTCGGCAACGCCTACGACCCGTACCCGCTGACCCTGGACGAGATCGTCAAGATGCTCGCCCCCGAGGCCGAGGAGAAGGCCGCCCGTGAGGCCGCCGAGGCCGAGGGCAAGCCGGCTCCGGCCCGCAAGGTCGAGGTCCAGGTGCTCGACTTCGAGGTTGGCGACTCGGTCACCGTCACCGACGGACCGTTCGCGACGCTCCAGGCGACGATCAACGAGATCAACGCCGACTCGAAGAAGGTCAAGGGCCTCGTCGAGATCTTCGGCCGCGAGACCCCGGTCGAGCTCAGCTTCGACCAGATCCAGAAGAACTAGTACCTCTCAGGGCTTCTGGCGCACACGCCTTCCAAGCAGGTCAGACCGGCTCCCGTAGCCGTCTGACCTGCTTGGTTTTTGGTCGCGCAGCTATACCCGTTATCGTTGCGCGGTATGCCTCCGTCCGGATGACCGGATGGCGGCGAAACACTCTCACTAGGACCCGGAGAGAGCAATGCCTCCCAAGAAGAAGAAGGTCACGGGGCTTATCAAGCTCCAGATCAAGGCCGGCGCGGCCAACCCGGCTCCGCCGGTCGGCCCCGCGCTGGGCCAGCACGGCGTCAACATCATGGAGTTCTGCAAGGCCTACAACGCCGCGACCGAGTCGCAGCGTGGCATGGTCGTGCCGGTGGAGATCACGGTCTACGAGGACCGCTCCTTCACCTTCATCACCAAGACCCCGCCGGCCGCGAAGCTGATCCTCAAGGCCGCGGGCGTGGAGAAGGGCTCCGGCGAGCCGCACAAGACCAAGGTCGCCAAGCTCACCGGCGAGCAGGTCCGCGAGATCGCCACGACCAAGATGCCCGACCTGAACGCCAACGACATCGAGGCCGCGGCCAAGATCATCGCCGGCACCGCCCGTTCCATGGGCGTCACGGTCGAGGGCTGATCAAGCCCCCCTCCGCACCACAGTGGTAGGGCCAGCGCCGGCCCGCACCACGACTCCCACTCCCCATCTAGGAGCAGAAGTGAAGCGCAGCAAGACTCTCCGCGCTGCGGACGCCAAGGTCGACGCGGACAAGCTGTACGCCCCGCTCGAAGCCGTCCGCCTCGCCAAGGACACCTCCGCGACCAAGTTCGACGGCACCGTCGAGGTCGCCATGCGTCTGGGCGTTGACCCGCGCAAGGCCGACCAGATGGTCCGCGGCACCGTGAACCTGCCGCACGGCACCGGCAAGACCGCCCGGGTCCTGGTCTTCGCGACCGGTGACCGTGCTGCGGCCGCGGAGGCCGCCGGAGCCGACATCGTCGGCGCCGACGAGCTCATCGACGAGGTGGCGAAGGGCCGTCTGGACTTCGACGCCGTCGTCGCCACCCCGGACCTCATGGGCAAGGTCGGCCGCCTCGGCCGCGTGCTCGGTCCGCGTGGGCTCATGCCGAACCCGAAGACCGGAACGGTCACCCCGGACGTGACGAAGGCTGTCACGGACATCAAGGGCGGCAAGATCGAGTTCCGCGTCGACAAGCACTCGAACCTGCACTTCATCATCGGCAAGGTCTCCTTCGACGAGACGAAGCTGGTCGAGAACTACGCCGCCGCGCTGGAGGAAGTCCTCCGTCTGAAGCCGTCGGCCGCCAAGGGCCGCTACATCAAGAAGGCCACGCTGGCCACCACGATGGGCCCCGGCATCCCGCTGGACGCCAACCGCACCCGCAACCTCCTCGTCGAGGAGGACCCGGCCGCCGTCTGATCCTCCGGATCGGCAGGCAGCCGCGGGACACGCGTGCTGTGAGCCGGGCCCCGCACCTCTCCGGAGGTGCGGGGCCCGGCTCCTTCGCGTTTCCCGCGCCGCTCCGCGCGTCCAGGCCCCCGCGCCTCCGTACGCCCGTACCTCCGGCCTCTGGGGCCTCCGGCGGCGCGACGGGACCACGTACGGCGTCATCCTGCGCTGCTCCGGCTACGGCGTGGAGGGACGGGCCGCCGCGGCGGGCCGACGCCGCCCTCTACCCCCGAACCGGAGGATCAATCAGCTGCCCGGGAACGGATTTGCTCGGCGCGCCCCCGTTCGCGTACTCTTCCGACGAAGCCAAAGACCGCTGGTCGTTGCTGTGTGCTCGTAAGAGGACGCGGTGGCCGAAGGATCCGCTGGAAGCGGGCGACTCGCGCAGGTGATCGTGGAAGTGCTCCCGGATCCGTCCGGTCGAGCTCGCGCCCCGTGCACCTGTGCCGGGGCGTTTCGTCTGTCCAGCCCCTTCTGAGCGGTCCTCATCACCCGGAAGGAGGCCGACGCTCTATGGCAAGGCCCGACAAGGCTGCCGCGGTAGCCGAGCTGGCGGACAAGTTCCGCAGCTCGAACGCCGCTGTGCTGACCGAGTACCGGGGTCTCACCGTGGCCCAGCTCAAGCAGCTGCGCCGTTCGCTCGGTGAGAACGCCCAGTACGCCGTGGTGAAGAACACGCTGACCAAGATCGCGGCCAACGAGGCCGGGATCAACACGCTGGACGACCTGTTCGCAGGTCCGACGGCGGTTGCCTTCGTCACCGGTGACCCGGTGGAGTCGGCGAAGGGTCTTCGTGACTTCGCCAAGGAGAACCCCAACCTCGTCATCAAGGGCGGTGTCCTTGATGGTAAGGCGCTGTCCGCGGATGAGATCAAGAAGCTCGCGGACCTTGAGTCCCGCGAGGTTCTGCTCGCCAAGGTGGCCGGTGGAATCAAGGCGTCGATGGCCAAGGCCGCGGCGACTTTCCAGGCCCCGCTGTCGGAGTTCGTCCGTACCGCGGACGCCCTTCGCGCCAAGGTCGAGCAGGGCGGTGCCGGTACGCCGGCTCCCGCCGAGGCCGACGCCGAGTAATTCGGCTTCGCGTCGCAGCGGGCCCCGTACGCCCGCCGTCATATACATCCGGCACCTGCCGAAAAGTGGAAGGACGCCATCATGGCGAAGCTGTCCCAGGACGAGCTGCTCGAGCAGTTCGAGACCCTGACCCTCATCGAGCTCTCCGAGTTCGTCAAGGCCTTCGAGGAGAAGTTCGACGTCAAGGCTGCCGCCCCGGTCGCCGTTGCCGCCGCCGGTGGTGCCGCTGCCGGTGCCGCTGAGGCCGCTGAGGAGCAGGACGAGTTCGACGTCATCCTCACGGGTGCCGGCGACAAGAAGATCCAGGTCATCAAGGTCGTGCGTGAGCTGACCTCGCTGGGTCTCAAGGAGGCCAAGGACCTCGTGGACGGCGCCCCGAAGCCCGTCCTTGAGAAGGTCGCCAAGGAGGCCGCTGAGAAGGCCGCCGAGTCCCTCAAGGGCGCCGGCGCCTCGGTCGAGGTCAAGTAATTCCGGGAGTCTCCGGACTCCCTCGTACGCCCTCGGCGTACACCTGCACAGCGAAGGGCGATCACCCATCCGGGTGGTCGCCCTTCTGCGTGCCTGACGCCCCTCCTGCCTGCCTTGCTCTTCCCGCCGTGACGAGTATGGTGATCTTCGTTGTGCGCCGGGCCGGGCGGCCTCTGCCGCTCTCGCAGCGCGGACGGCGGTGACCCCCGAGGGGTGGGGGGCCTTGACGAACCGCACGGAGCGCGCAATTCTCAGGACGCGTCGTCACATCGATCCGTATCCGAGGCATGGATCGGCGACGAAGAGGGAAGCTTTGACGCAGGTGTTGAGAAGAAGAATGAGGGTCTCCCAGAACCCGCTCTGGACATCAGTGAGCCTTATGGCTACACTGACCCTTTGCGCTGCCTGTTAGCTGCCTCCTGCCCGTCACCAGGGGCATGCCCACGCTTGAGCATCGATGACTGCCCTCCCTGACCAGGGATGTCTGCCTCTGTGCCCCGCTTGGGACCGGTACGCGCGTAGTGAGTCCGAGCCCTCGGAAGGACCCCCTCTTGGCCGCCTCGCGCAACGCCTCGACCTCCAATACGAACAACGGCGCCAGCACCGCCCCGCTGCGCATCTCCTTTGCAAAGATCAGGGAGCCCCTTGAGGTTCCGAACCTCCTTGCGCTGCAGACCGAGAGCTTTGACTGGCTGCTCGGGAATGCCGCTTGGAAGGGTCGCGTCGAGGCCGCTCTCGAGAGCGGACAGGACGTTCCCACCAAGTCCGGTCTGGAAGAGATCTTCGAAGAGATCTCGCCGATCGAGGACTTCTCGGGGTCGATGTCGCTGACGTTCCGCGACCACCGTTTCGAGCCCCCGAAGAACTCGATCGACGAGTGCAAGGACCGCGACTTCACGTTCGCTGCGCCGCTCTTCGTCACGGCCGAGTTCACCAACAACGAGACCGGTGAGATCAAGTCTCAGACGGTCTTCATGGGCGATTTCCCGCTCATGACCAACAAGGGCACGTTCGTCATCAACGGCACCGAGCGTGTCGTGGTGTCGCAGCTGGTCCGTTCGCCCGGTGTCTACTTCGACTCCTCCATCGACAAGACGTCCGACAAGGACATCTTCTCGGCCAAGATCATCCCGTCCCGGGGTGCCTGGCTGGAGATGGAGATCGACAAGCGCGACATGGTCGGTGTCCGCATCGACCGCAAGCGCAAGCAGTCCGTCACCGTCCTCCTCAAGGCTCTCGGCTGGACCACTGAGCAGATCCTTGAAGAGTTCGGCGAGTACGAGTCGATGCGCGCCACCCTGGAGAAGGACCACACCCAGGGCCAGGACGACGCACTGCTCGACATCTACCGCAAGCTGCGTCCGGGCGAGCCGCCCACACGCGAGGCTGCTCAGACGCTGCTTGAGAACCTCTACTTCAACCCGAAGCGCTACGACCTCGCGAAGGTCGGCCGCTACAAGGTGAACAAGAAGCTCGGCGCCGACGAGCCGCTCGACGCCGGTGTCCTCACCAGCGACGACGTCATCGCCACCATCAAGTACCTGGTCAAGCTGCACGCCGGCGAGACCGAGACGGTGGGCGAGTCCGGCCGTCAGATCGTCGTCGAGACCGACGACATCGACCACTTCGGCAACCGCCGTCTGCGCAACGTCGGCGAGCTCATCCAGAACCAGGTCCGTACCGGCCTGGCCCGGATGGAGCGCGTCGTGCGTGAGCGCATGACGACCCAGGACGTCGAGGCGATCACGCCGCAGACCCTGATCAACATCCGGCCCGTCGTCGCCTCCATCAAGGAGTTCTTCGGCACCAGCCAGCTGTCCCAGTTCATGGACCAGAACAACCCGCTGTCGGGTCTCACCCACAAGCGCCGTCTGTCGGCTCTTGGCCCGGGTGGTCTCTCCCGTGAGCGGGCCGGCTTCGAGGTCCGTGACGTGCACCCGTCCCACTACGGACGCATGTGCCCGATCGAGACGCCCGAAGGCCCGAACATCGGTCTGATCGGTTCGCTCGCCTCCTACGGCCGGGTCAACGCGTTCGGCTTCGTCGAGACGCCGTACCGCAAGGTCGTCGAAGGTGTCGTCACCGACGACGTCGACTACCTGACGGCCGACGAGGAAGACCGCTTCGTCATCGCCCAGGCCAACGCGACGCTCTCCGAGGACATGCGGTTCACCGAGCCGCGCGTCCTGGTCCGCCGCCGTGGTGGCGAGGTCGACTACATCCCCGGCGACGACGTCGACTACATGGATGTCTCGCCGCGCCAGATGGTGTCGGTCGCGACCGCCATGATCCCGTTCCTTGAGCACGACGACGCCAACCGTGCCCTCATGGGCGCGAACATGATGCGTCAGGCCGTGCCGCTGATCCAGTCCGAGGCGCCGCTGGTCGGCACCGGCATGGAGTACCGCTGCGCGGTCGACGCCGGTGACGTCCTCAAGGCGGAGAAGGACGGTGTGGTCCAGGAGGTATCCGCGGACTACATCACCATCGCCAACGACGACGGCACGTACTCGACGTACCGCATCGCCAAGTTCTCCCGCTCGAACCAGGGCACATCGGTCAACCAGAAGGTCGTCGTCAACGAGGGCGACCGGGTGATCGAGAGCCAGGTGCTGGCCGACGGTCCCGCGACCGAGAACGGCGAGATGGCGCTCGGCAAGAACCTTCTTGTCGCCTTCATGCCGTGGGAGGGTCACAACTACGAGGACGCGATCATCCTGTCGCAGCGCCTCGTGCAGGACGACGTCCTCTCCTCGATCCACATCGAGGAGCACGAGGTCGACGCCCGTGACACCAAGCTCGGCCCGGAGGAGATCACCCGGGACATCCCGAACGTCTCCGAAGAGGTCCTCGCCGACCTCGACGAGCGCGGCATCATCCGTATCGGTGCCGATGTCGTCGCCGGTGACATCCTGGTCGGCAAGGTCACGCCCAAGGGCGAGACCGAGCTCACCCCGGAAGAGCGCCTGCTCCGTGCGATCTTCGGTGAGAAGGCGCGCGAAGTGCGCGACACCTCGCTGAAGGTGCCGCACGGTGAGATCGGCAAGGTCATCGGCGTCCGCGTCTTCGACCGCGAAGAGGGCGACGAGCTGCCGCCGGGCGTGAACCAGCTGGTCCGCGTCTACGTCGCGCAGAAGCGCAAGATCACCGACGGTGACAAGCTCGCCGGCCGTCACGGCAACAAGGGCGTCATCTCGAAGATCCTGCCGATCGAGGACATGCCGTTCCTGGAGGACGGCACCCCGGTCGACATCATCCTCAACCCGCTGGGTGTCCCGTCCCGAATGAACCCGGGCCAGGTCCTGGAGATCCACCTCGGCTGGCTCGCCAGCCAGGGCTGGAAGGTCGAGGGCAACGAGGAGTGGATGGAGCGCCTCAAGTCCATCGGCGCCGACGATGTCGCCCCCGGCACCAACGTCGCCACCCCGGTCTTCGACGGTGCGCGCGAGGACGAGATCTCCGGTCTCTTCGAGTCCACCATCCCGAACCGCGACGGTGACCGCATGGTCCTCCCGTCCGGCAAGGCCCGGATGTTCGACGGCCGCTCCGGCGAGCCTTTCCCGGACCCGGTCTCGGTCGGGTACATGTACATCCTCAAGCTCCACCACCTGGTCGACGACAAGCTGCACGCGCGTTCGACCGGTCCGTACTCGATGATCACCCAGCAGCCGCTGGGTGGTAAGGCTCAGTTCGGTGGACAGCGCTTCGGTGAGATGGAGGTGTGGGCGCTGGAGGCTTATGGCGCCGCGTACGCCCTCCAGGAGCTGCTGACGATCAAGTCCGACGACGTGACCGGCCGCGTGAAGGTCTACGAGGCCATCGTCAAGGGCGAGAACATCCCCGAGCCCGGCATTCCCGAGTCCTTCAAGGTGCTCATCAAGGAGATGCAGTCGCTCTGCCTCAACGTGGAGGTGCTGTCCTCGGACGGTATGTCCATCGAGATGCGCGACACGGACGAGGACGTCTTCCGTGCAGCGGAGGAGCTCGGTATCGACCTGTCCCGGCGAGAGCCGAGCAGCGTCGAAGAGGTCTGACGGGTTGGCCGGCCGCCTCGCTCTGAGGCGGCCGGCTCTCCCCGGACCCGTTCAGACCATTGCTGAAGTGCCCATTTTTCTCGCTGACGCGAGGGGCTCGAACCCCCGAAAGAGGGATTGACGACAAGTGCTCGACGTCAACTTCTTCGACGAGCTGCGGATTGGCCTCGCCACCGCGGACGACATCCGGACCTGGTCCCACGGCGAAGTGAAGAAGCCGGAGACCATCAACTACCGCACCCTCAAGCCCGAGAAGGACGGACTCTTCTGCGAGAAGATCTTCGGTCCCACCCGGGACTGGGAGTGCTACTGCGGCAAGTACAAGCGTGTCCGCTTCAAGGGCATCATCTGCGAGCGCTGCGGCGTCGAGGTCACTCGCGCCAAGGTGCGTCGTGAGCGGATGGGCCACATTGAGCTGGCCGCTCCCGTCACCCACATCTGGTACTTCAAGGGTGTCCCGTCCCGTCTGGGCTACCTGCTCGACCTCGCGCCGAAGGACCTCGAAAAGGTCATCTACTTCGCCGCGTACATGATCACCTTTGTGGACGAGGAGCGCCGGACGCGCGACCTGCCCTCGCTGGAGGCACACGTCTCCGTCGAGCGCCAGCAGGTCGAGAACCGCCGCGACTCCGACCTGGAGGCCCGCGCCAAGAAGCTTGAGACCGACCTGGCCGAGCTGGAGGCCGAGGGCGCCAAGGCCGACGTCCGCCGCAAGGTGCGCGAAGGCGCCGAACGCGAGATGAAGCAGCTGCGTGACCGTGCGCAGCGCGAGATCGACCGTCTCGACGAGGTGTGGAGCCGCTTCAAGAGCCTCAAGGTCCAGGACCTGGAGGGCGATGAGCTGCTCTACCGCGAGCTGCGTGACCGCTTCGGCACGTACTTCGACGGCTGCATGGGCGCTGCCGCCCTGCAGAAGCGCCTGGAGTCCTTCGACCTCGACGAGGAGGCCGAGCGCCTCCGCGAGATCATCCGTACCGGCAAGGGCCAGAAGAAGACCCGTGCGCTCAAGCGCCTCAAGGTCGTCTCCGCGTTCCTGCAGACCAGCAACAAGCCCAAGGGCATGGTGCTCGACTGCGTACCGGTCATCCCGCCGGACCTGCGTCCGATGGTGCAGCTGGACGGTGGCCGCTTCGCGACCTCCGACCTGAACGACCTGTACCGCCGTGTGATCAACCGCAACAACCGCCTCAAGCGTCTCCTTGACCTCGGTGCCCCCGAGATCATCGTGAACAACGAGAAGCGGATGCTGCAGGAGGCCGTCGACGCGCTGTTCGACAACGGCCGCCGCGGTCGCCCGGTCACCGGTCCCGGCAACCGTCCCCTGAAGTCCCTGAGCGACATGCTCAAGGGCAAGCAGGGCCGTTTCCGTCAGAACCTCCTCGGCAAGCGCGTGGACTACTCCGCGCGTTCCGTGATCGTCGTCGGCCCGCAGCTCAAGCTGCACCAGTGCGGTCTGCCGAAGGCCATGGCGCTGGAGCTCTTCAAGCCGTTCGTGATGAAGCGCCTGGTGGACCTGAACCACGCGCAGAACATCAAGTCGGCCAAGCGCATGGTCGAGCGCGGCCGCACCGTGGTGTACGACGTCCTCGAAGAGGTCATCGCCGAGCACCCGGTGCTGCTGAACCGTGCGCCGACCCTGCACCGCCTGGGCATCCAGGCCTTCGAGCCGCAGCTGGTCGAGGGCAAGGCCATCCAGATCCACCCGCTCGTCTGCACCGCGTTCAACGCGGACTTCGACGGTGACCAGATGGCCGTCCACCTGCCGCTGTCGGCAGAGGCGCAGGCCGAGGCCCGCATCCTGATGCTGTCCTCGAACAACATCCTGAAGCCGGCCGACGGTCGTCCCGTCACCATGCCGACCCAGGACATGGTGCTCGGACTGTTCTTCCTCACGACCGACGAGGCGGAGCGCAAGGTCATCGGCGAGGGCCGGAACTTCGGTTCCGCGGCCGAGGCGATCATGGCCTTCGACAACCGCGAGCTGTCGCTGCAGGCGAAGGTCGACATCCGCTTCCCGGTGGGCACCATCCCGCCGCGTGGCTGGGTGCCGCCGGTCGCCGAGCCGGGCGAGCCCGAGTACCAGCCGGGCGACACCTTCCGGCTGCGTACGACCCTGGGCCGCGCGCTCTTCAACGAGCTGCTGCCCGAGGACTACCCGTTCGTCGACTACTCGGTGGGCAAGAAGCAGCTCTCCGAGATCGTCAACGACCTGGCCGAGCGCTACCCCAAGGTCATCGTGGCGGCGACGCTCGACAACCTGAAGGCTGCGGGCTTCCACTGGGCGACCCGTTCCGGCGTCACCGTCGCCGTTTCGGACATCGTCGTCCCGGAGGCCAAGAAGGCCATCGTCCAGGGCTACGAGGCTCAGGACGAGAAGGTCCAGAAGCAGTACGAGCGTGGTCTGATCACCAAGGACGAGCGCACGCAGGAGCTCATCGCGATCTGGACCAAGGCGACCAACGAGGTTGCCGAGGCGATGAACGCGAACTTCCCCAAGACGAACCCCATCTTCATGATGGTTGACTCGGGTGCCCGAGGAAACATGATGCAGATGCGGCAGATCGCCGGTATGCGTGGTCTGGTGTCGAACGCGAAGAACGAGACCATCCCGCGTCCCATCAAGGCGTCGTTCCGTGAGGGTCTCTCCGTACTGGAGTACTTCATCTCCACGCACGGTGCCCGTAAGGGCCTCGCGGACACCGCCCTGCGTACCGCCGACTCGGGTTACCTGACCCGTCGTCTGGTGGACGTCTCGCAGGACGTGATCATCCGCGAGGAGGACTGCGGCACCGAGCGCGGTCTGAAGCTCAAGATCGCGGTCAAGGGCGAGGACGGTGTGCTCCGCAAGACGGAGGACGTCGAGACCTCGGTCTACGCCCGGATGCTCGCCGAGGACGTCGTCATCGACGGCAAGGTCATCGCGCCGGCCAATGTCGACCTGGGTGACGTCCTGATCGACGCCCTGGTGGGCGCCGGTGTCGAGGAGGTCAAGACCCGCTCGGTCCTGACCTGTGAGTCCGCGGTCGGCACCTGTGCCTTCTGCTACGGACGTTCGCTGGCCACCGGCAAGCTGGTCGACATCGGTGAGGCGGTCGGCATCATCGCCGCCCAGTCCATCGGTGAGCCCGGTACCCAGCTGACGATGCGTACCTTCCACACCGGTGGTGTGGCCGGTGACGACATCACGCAGGGTCTGCCGCGTGTCGTCGAGCTCTTCGAGGCCCGTACACCCAAGGGTGTCGCGCCGATCTCCGAGGCCGCGGGCACCGTCCGCATCGAGGAGACCGAGAAGACGAAGAAGCTCGTCGTCACCCCGGACGACGGCAGCGAGGAGACGCCCTTCCCGATCTCCAAGCGGGCCCGTCTGCTCGTGGGCGAGGGCGACCGCGTCGAGGTGGGCCAGAAGCTCACCGTGGGTGCCACCAACCCGCACGACGTGCTGCGTATCCTCGGCCAGCGTGCGGTCCAGGTCCACCTGGTCGGCGAAGTCCAGAAGGTCTACAACTCGCAGGGCGTGTCGATCCACGACAAGCACATCGAGATCATCATCCGGCAGATGCTGCGCCGCGTGACGATCATCGAGTCCGGCGACGCGGAACTGCTGCCGGGCGAGCTCGTCGAGCGCTCGAAGTTCGAGACCGAGAACCGTCGTGTGGTCACGGAAGGCGGCCACCCGGCCTCCGGCCGTCCGCAGCTGATGGGTATCACCAAGGCCTCGCTGGCCACCGAGTCGTGGCTGTCGGCGGCGTCCTTCCAGGAGACGACCAGGGTCCTCACCGACGCGGCGATCAACGCCAAGTCGGACTCCCTGATCGGCCTCAAGGAGAACGTCATCATCGGTAAGCTCATCCCGGCCGGTACGGGCCTCGCCCGCTACCGCAACATCCGGGTGGAGCCCACCGAGGAGGCCAAGGCCGCGATGTACTCGGCCGTCGGCTACGACGACATCGACTACTCGCCGTTCGGCACCGGCTCCGGCCAGGCCGTCCCGCTGGAGGACTACGACTACGGTCCGTACAACCAGTAAGGCGCATGTCTGACGAAGGGCGGTCACCCCTGTGGGGTGGCCGCCCTTCGGCGTACCGGCGTGCTGTCCTTCTCGGTGCTGTCCTCCGCGCCCGTCCTTCTCAGGGGTGCTGCTGGAGGTACGGCTGGAGATGGTGCAGCCGGGTGTGGTAGTCGGGGTGGGAGGAGAGCAGCTTGCCGAGCCGGCCTTCTTCCTTCGGGGGCGGCACAGCCCCTTGCTGGGCGTACGGTCCGTACGGTCCGTACTGGGCGTACTGCGCGTACTGCGCGTACTGGGCCGCCTGGGCGGCGGCCGCTTTCTGCTGCTCCTGTGCGTAGTGCAGCTTGCTCAGTACGGCCGCGAGCATGGGGGCGAATCCCAGGGCCGCGGCGTGCTGGTCGGCGCGGATTTCGGCGCGCCGGTTGACGGCGGCCAGGGCGTACGGCACGGCCAGGAGCAGCAGCGGGATTCCGTACAGGCTGCTCAGCGTGGCGATGGCAAAGCCTCCGAATACCAGGGCGAGGATTCCGCCGAGGAAGCACGAGCAGGCCCGTGAGGCACGGAAGACGCCCGAGGCAACGCCGCGCAACGCCCGCCACACGAGCCTGCCGGGCAGTGCGTACCAGTAGCCGAGCAGCGACGACCAGGTGTGGCCTCCGACGTGGTGGCCGAGTTCGTGAGCCAGGACCGCGGCAAGTTCACCGTTGGGCAGGTTGTCCAGGGCGAACCGGGTGACGCCGACGATGTGGCCGGCCGCCCCCACCGCGTTGAGACTGGTGCTGTCCTCGATCCACAGTTCGTACGTGCGGTCCTCGACGCCCGCGCGTGCGATGACCTCGCGCCAGACGGGCTCCAGCCGGGCCCGTTCGTCCGGAGTGGGGTAGCGCAGCCGCAGGACGTGACGGGCCAGAGCGCTCTCGGTCGGGCGATGGAAGATCAGAACTCCGCTGACCAGCCAGATCAGTACGAGAATCAGGCCGATCCCGCCGAAGAACGCGGAGAGCAGCACCATGACGAGCAGGCTGCACAGCAGGTTCGGGAGGTGCAGCAGCAGATTTCCGACAGCCGCGGCGTCGGCCCCACGCTGGTGGGCGGCGATGTGCACGCGGCGCTGGGCGGTGCTGATGTGGTGCGGATGGACAGGTGGCTGCGGAGCCGGAGGCGGAGGCGGAACGGGAGCCGGGGCGGGCGCCGCCGGAGGCGGGCCGCCGTACTGCGGTGGTACGGAGGCCCGGAACGCCGTATCGGCCGGGTACCGGGGTGGTGCGGGGGTGCCGGGTGCTTGGGGGTACTGGGGTGGCGGTGGTGCGGGAGTTTCGGTTGTGCCGGGGTACGCCGGTGGTGCGGGGGTGTCGGGTGTTTGGGGGTACTGGGGTGGCGGTGGTGCGGGAGTTTCGGTTGTGCCGGGGTATTGCGGTGGTACGGGGGTGTCGGGTGCTCGGGGGTACGCCGGTGGGGCCGGGGTGTTCCCGGTGGGCGGTGCCGGGGGCTGGGCAGGATCGGGCGGCTGGACCATGGCGATGTTCCTTCGGAGTGGCGTGACGTCAGCCGATGAGCAGTGAAGCGGGCAGGAGCGCGGTGCCGACGCAGAACGCGATGAGGCCGGTACGGATCCAGTGGTGCTTCCGGGCGGCGATCCGGCTGGTCTCGGTGAGGGCCGCCGTGAACACGGCAGCCGGATTCCGGGCGGTGTCCGCGAGCGCGGGTTCCAACTGGCCGGCCCGGACAGCCTGTTGGATGTCACCGAAGTAGCAGAGCGGCTGCCCCGGGGCCCAGTCGCGGGTGCGGTAGCGCGGCAGCACGGCCAGCAGCAGGGCGAACAGCGAAAGGGCGAGCGCCGCTGCGCCCGACCACCAGAAGAAGGCTGCCGGCGCCGACAGCGCGTTCGGCGTCCAGCCGCGCCCGGCGAGCAGCGCGCTGAAAACACCCGCGGTCATGCCCAGCGCTGCTACCAGCACGGCTGCCTTGTTGTCGGCGCGTGATATCTCCGCCCGCAGCTCCACGAGGAGCCGCTCCGCCGGCAGTTGCTCTGCGGACGGGGCGCCGGAGGCGGGGACGGGCGTGTCCGGCAGGGGACCGGGGGACGGGCCAGGGCCCGGTCCGGGTATGGGCTCGGGCTCGGGCTCTGGTGAGGGTGCGTGTGCGGGGACAGGCTCGGGTGACGGGACAGGCTGGGGCTCGGGTGAGGGTGAGGGTAAGAGACCGGGCTCGGGTAAGGGCAAGGAGCCAGGCGCTGTGGCAGGCCTGGTGCCGTCGCCGTCCCGGGGGCCCCGCGGAGCCGGACGGGTCTCGGGTGACCTCATACCGGGGCACTTCCCGAAGGGGGGTGCGGGGGCATGGGAGGTGCCGGGGGTGTCTCGCGCCCGTACGTGCCGGGAGCGCCGGGGGCCGGCGGTGCGTCCTGGGGGCTGTCCGGTTCCGGCGTGCCGTAGGTCGGCCTGGAATCCTCCCCGGTCGGCAGCGCCTGTGCCTCGCCGGGCATGGGCGGTGGGGCCATGCCCGGCCCCACCTGCTGGCGGATGAGATTGTTCACCACGCGCAGCGCGTACTTGGCCGACTCCGCCTTCTGGTAGTCCTCCAGGGCGTCCCCGCCGATCAGTTCGAGCTGGCTCTGGATGAGAGAGAGCTGGTCGTGGCGGATCCCGCTGGTGGCAGCCTGGGTGTCCTCCGGATGCTGGGCGAGGTGCAGAGCCCAGGCGGCCACCCCGCCGTGCTGAAGATGGAACTGGTAGAACTCGATCTTCTTGGCCATCAGTTCGTGCTCATTGCGCAGCTGCGTCGCCTGCAACTCGTGTTCCTGCTGCGCCAGCCGCATCCGGTACTCGTGCTCCGGGGCGAGCATCTCGTTCTCGTACCGCAGATCCCGCTTGCGGCGGCGGTGGGCGATCGCCTCGTCGTCCTGGCGCAACCTCACCGTGCAGGTGACCTGGATGCCGATACCGGCGGCGAAGTCGACCGTCTGCAGTTCCTTCTGCACGGCGGCCTCGGCCCCCGCACTGTCCTCGATCGGGTACCGGCGGCCGACCGGCCGGGTGAGCTGCTGCAGCTCCCTGGTGAGCCGGGCCGGCACATCGCGTTCGCCGGAGGTCACGAAGCGGACCGGATCAGCGACCCGCCAGGTCAGATCGGCGCTCACACCGAAGGAGAACGCGTCGTCATCGCTGGGCAGTTGCACCTCCAGCTGGACGCTGTGGCTGCCCGTGTCCACTTCGTACACGGAGGTGTAGCGGCGGCTCGCGGCCTCCGAGCGGGTGGGCCGGTGCGGCGGCAGGAAGGCGTCGTACTCACCCTTGGCCGTGGTGAAGACCAGCGCGTGGTCGATCGCGGTCATCGTCCTGCGGGCCGTGTAGTCGAACCGCGAGATGGGCCGGTACGTGAGCACGGGGTCGATCAGATGGCTGTGCCGGTCGGCGTTCTGCTGCCACTCCGGCTGACGGCGGAAGTCCGCCATGCGGGTCAACTCCTCGATGGATCTGATGGAAAGACGGACATCCCGGCTCAGGCACTCCGCGGATTGAGGACCGACAGCAACCGGTCGGCGATCCGGGGACGCTCCGGTGAGCCGTCCGCGGACCGCAGCGTGCGCAGCAGATGGTCCAGCCTGCCGTGGTCGGCGGCCGTGGTGACCAGCTCCGGAAGCAGCAGGGTCAGCGCCTGTCCGGCGTCGGGCCGGCGCTCACCCGCGTACAGCCAGGTCCGCAGGGCGTCCAGCGCCGCCTTGGTGTGTGCGCGGTCCCCCAGGGCGGTGCGCCACAGCATGGCCAGGTCGCGGGCCGGGCCCGCGTCGTAGCTGCCGGACTCGGCGTACCAGTCGACCAGGCTGCCCTCTTCGTCGCTTTCGCAGGCGCGCACGAAGGCGGCGAGGGCGAGCCCGCGGACCGGAGCGGTGTCCTGGAGCAGCCTGACGAGCTCGGCGAGCATCTCGCCGCGGTTTCCGCCGGAGAGCAGGAGCGCGGTGGACTCCGTGAGATTGCGGCTCTCCGCCGGGCTGCTGTCCTCGGCTCTGGCGCGGGCCGCGAGCGCCTGGAGCGCCGACGCCGCCAGGTCCGGGCGCACCGGAGCGAGCAGCGCGAACGCCCGGATGGCGGTCCAGCGGCGGGCCCAGTGCGCGTCGCCGCACCACTGCGTCAGCAGCCGCAGGATCGCCGGCGCCTCCAACAGCTGGGCCAGGGTCAGGGCGTTCGCCGCTGTCACCCGGGGGCCGAAGGAGCGGGAGAGCGCCCACCCGTCGACCAGGGCCGCCATCGCCGACGGCAGATCGGCGGCCGCCAGCATCGCGGCCGCGGCTGCTGCCCGGGTGCGGACCATCGGACGGCCGTCCCTGGCGAGCTGTTTCAGCCAGTCCACCAGGGCGGGGCGCGCCGAGGGGTGACCGGTCCACACCTCGGTGAGCAGGGTGTGCGCGGTCCGCGGCTCCCGGAAGTGCGCCAGATACTGCGGGACGGGCCCCCAGTCGGTCGATTCGTTACGGGTCACGCCCTCGGCGCGGGCCAGGGCGAGCCGGTCGGACGCCGACGGTCCGAAGACGGGGATCGCGGGCTCCTGCTCGGGATGCTGGAGCCGCTGGAGGTTGACGAAGAGCCGGTCGCCGAGCTCGGCGGCCAGGACGTACGGAGCGCCGTCGAACACGGAGAGTGAGATCAGGAACGCCTTGTCCCGCAGCCCCAGTTCGCTGTCCGGGGCACTCAGCCAGTCGCGGCACTGCTTCTCCACCGCGCTGAGACTGAAACCCGCGAGCCCTGCGAGCGCCGCCGCGGTGCCGTCGTACTCGGCCAGCCTTCCGGCGAATTCGGCGGCTTCAGCGCACCGGTGGTGGCCGTGCGCCAGGAACTCCCGCACCGGGTCGAGCGTCAGCAGCCGCTCGGTCTCCGCGCCGCCGGTCTTCCGCGCGGCGAGGAAGGCCCGCAGCACCTCCTCGGCGGGCGGCGGCTCCCAGCAGAAGGGAGTGACACCCGGCAGGTACGGGGACGCTTCGACGGTGATCACCAGATAGCCGTCGTCGAACTGCTTGAGCCGGTCCGCCGCCGCGTACAGATGGGCGTCCCGCAGCGGCCTGTTGCGGCTCAGCGGCATGTCGCACAGCACATGCCCGCCGGAACCGGTCAGCTGGGCGGGCAGCGCCGAAGGGCCGGTCTCCGGTTGCAGCGCCCGGACGGTGGGCACGCCCAGCCGGTCCAGCAGCATCAGCGCCGCTGTCCGGCGGCCGGTCGCGTGCTGACCCGACAGTACGAGGACCCGCTCGGTGCGCAGGCGCTCCAGGGCGGCCGCGAAGGACGGGCCCTCGACGAAGTCGCCGGACAGGCGGTCCAGTTCCGTGCGGGGGATCTCCCCGGCGGAGTGGACGGAACCGCCGGCCGCTGAGGTGTGGTGGTGGATCTCGGTCTTGCCGCCCAGGAAGACGTCGCCCGCGACCTGGCCACCGGATACACCGTGCTGCGCCCCGCCGACCAGGGAGCCGCCGAAGGAAGCCGCCGATCCGAGGATGAACTCCGGTGCGTGGGCGAAGAGTTCGCGTTGTGCCGCGCGTGCCTCCTGGGACCGTTCCTCCGGCTCGCCGGGTTCGGTGGGCTGCGCGGGCCCGGCGGGGCGGCTGTCGCCGGGCGGTGGCTGCGGTGCGTCCGGTGCGGCCGCGCGCTGCCGGCCGGGGACGGGCGGCGGCGGTGCTGTTGTGCTCACGGTCGCCCGGTCCCCTCCGGCTCGCCCCTGCCACCGAGGTGTACGTCGCCGGTCACCGTGCCGCCGGAGACCCCGTGCTGGTCACCGCCGACCAGGCTGCCGCCGAACCGGGGAGCGCCCGCACCGAAGTTGAAGACGGCGCCGGCGCTCCTCGCGCTCCCGGCGCTCACTGGGCTTCCCGGGCTCGCTGTGCTGGCTGTGCCCTGAGTGGTCTCGCCGGGCCGGGACGCGGGGTCCTGGTCCGGCGCCGGGCGGTCCCCCGATCCGTCCGGCGCCGGAGTCTCTGCCGTGCCGGGCCCTGCCGTCCCGCCAAGCCCGGTGCTTGGCACCGGCCCGTGCAGCCAGGCCGCCAGCGGCCCGTTCTTGCTGGCCGCGGTGATGGCGTGGAAGGCGTTCCTGGGAATGCCGGGGTGGTCGTGCCGGACGATCCCGTCGTGCACGCTCTGCGCGACACAGAGCGCGAAGTCGTCGGAGCGCTCCCGCAGGGCGGCTCGCAGCACCTCCGCGTCGAGCAGCCGGCAGGCGTGGTTGAGGTCGGTGCCCACCCAGCCGTGCTGGTCGATCGCGACGTACCCGGTGGAGACCACGGCACGCAGCCGGATCTGCGCCGAGCGGGACGCCATCCGGTTCACCGCGCGCAACTGGGCCGGCACCTCGGTCAGCAGCGCCCGCAGCAGCGCGGTCACCGAGGCGTTGGCATCGATCAGTTCCATCACGGAGTCACCGCGGTCGGCACGCAGCCGGTACGTCTCGTCGATGCCGGCGCTCTCCAGGGCACGGTCGGCGATGCCGTACAGCATGCGCCGCAGGTACGCCTGCTCGATGTCGTCCCGGTCGCTGTACTTCTCGATGTCCAGCAGCAGGATCGTCCGGCTCACGGGATCGTTCATGGTCACCTCTCGGGTGGTTTTCCGGCGTGGGCAGCAGCTTGGGCTCTGCGAGGCCGCGGTGGTGAGGGCGCCTGACGCACTGGGAGTGTGACCGTGTGCACAGAGTCGCTCCGGATGAACGGACGCTCACTCTCAGTCAGCGGTTCCCGTGCGCCGACCGTCCACGGCGGGCTGTCCGGCGCGCGCGATCAGGCGCAGCACATCCGGCCGGGTGATCAGCAGAGTCCGTCGCCCGGTGACCACGGCTCCGCGCTCCCGCAACTCCTTGAGCAGCCGCTGGACCATCTCCCGTGAGGCGCCCACGGAGCCCGCGAGCTCCTGTTTGCTCAGCGGGACGGTCAGCTCGATTCCCTCTTCGGTGCGCCGGCCGTGCGTACGTGCGAGGTCGAGCAGCAGCACGGCGAAGCGTTCCCGCACGGCCATGGAGGCGAATTCGAGCCGGCGCCGGTCCGCGGCGCGGGTCCGGTCCGACGCCAGCCCGAGGAGGGCGAAGGAGATGGCGGGGGAGCGGCCGAGGAGCCCGGTGAAGCGCTCGTGCTCGACGGCCACGGCGCGGACCGGCTCCAGCGCGGTCACCGTCGCCGAGCGCGGGCGGCCGGTCAGCGCGGCGGACTCGCCGATGACGTCGCCGGGGCCGCGCAGGGCGAGCAGGGCCTCGTACCCGTTGGCAGCCGAGGCGGTGACCTTCGTCCAGCCGGTCAGGACGAACAGCACATGGGAGGACGGCTCGCGCTGGTGGAGCAGGGTGACCCTGGGCGCGAAGGCCAGTTCATGACCAAGCGCGAGCAGCGCCGCCCGGTCCTCGCTCTCCAGCCGGGCCAGAAACGGAACGCGGTCGTCCAGTCCTCCGTCGGCGGGTAAGTACGCTGCTGTCATATCGGCCCCCGAATCAGCACAGCGGATCGATCAACGTAGCCGACGGAGCGGTGCTCCGGGTCCGGGAGTGCCGGGATGATCTCCGAACCGGCAGGTCCGGGCCGCGGGAGGGGCCGCGGCGGAGGGGTGACATCTCCGGTGCGTCACGGCCCGGGGCATTTGTTTTGACCGCAGTCGATGCGGTAGGTACGCTCTGACCTTGTGCCTGGGGTGTGCCCTGGCTCCTGTGCGTGTCTTCAACCGCATGACGAGCTGTAAGTGACCACCGCAATCTGTGCCCTTCCCGCCACTTCGGCGGGGGTCTGCAGTATTCGACACACCCGACCGCGTGGGTCGGAGTGGTTCCAGGTTAGTTCTACACGGCACACAGAAACCGGAGAAGTAGTGCCTACGATCCAGCAGCTGGTCCGGAAGGGCCGGCAGGACAAGGTCGAGAAGAACAAGACTCCCGCGCTTGAGGGCTCGCCCCAGCGTCGTGGTGTCTGCACCCGTGTCTTCACGACCACCCCGAAGAAGCCCAACTCGGCGCTCCGCAAGGTCGCGCGTGTTCGTCTGACCTCCGGCATTGAGGTCACGGCCTACATCCCGGGTGAGGGACACAACCTGCAGGAGCACTCGATCGTGCTCGTGCGTGGTGGCCGTGTGAAGGACCTGCCCGGTGTTCGCTACAAGATCATCCGCGGTTCGCTCGACACCCAGGGTGTCAAGAACCGCAAGCAGGCCCGCAGCCGCTACGGCGCCAAGAAGGAGAAGTAAGAATGCCTCGTAAGGGCCCCGCCCCGAAGCGCCCGGTCATCATTGATCCGGTCTATGGTTCTCCTCTTGTCACCTCGCTGATCAACAAGATCCTGCTGAACGGCAAGCGTTCCACCGCCGAGCGGATCGTGTACGGCGCCATGGAGGGCCTTCGCGAGAAGACCGGCGCCGACCCGGTCATCACGCTGAAGCGCGCGCTTGAGAACGTCAAGCCGTCTCTTGAGGTCAAGTCCCGCCGTGTCGGTGGCGCCACCTACCAGGTGCCGATCGAGGTCAAGCCCGGTCGCGCCGCCACCCTCGCGCTGCGCTGGGTCGTCGGCTACTCCCGCGCCCGTCGCGAGAAGACGATGACCGAGCGGCTCACCAACGAGCTGCTCGACGCCTCGAACGGTCTTGGCGCTGCCGTCAAGAAGCGTGAGGACACCCACAAGATGGCCGAGTCCAACAAGGCCTTCGCGCACTACCGCTGGTAGTCGCTACCCACATCGAGACCGAGAGAAGATTGAGCCTTATGGCCACCACTTCGCTTGACCTGGCCAAGGTCCGCAACATTGGGATCATGGCCCACATCGACGCGGGCAAGACGACCACCACTGAGCGGATCCTCTTCTACACCGGTGTGAGCTACAAGATCGGTGAAGTCCACGACGGCGCAGCCACGATGGACTGGATGGAGCAGGAGCAGGAGCGCGGCATCACGATCACGTCGGCCGCGACGACCTGCCACTGGCCGCTCAACGATGTCGATCACACGATCAACATCATCGACACCCCGGGTCACGTCGACTTCACCGTCGAGGTGGAGCGTTCGCTCCGCGTCCTCGACGGCGCTGTCACCGTGTTCGACGGTGTCGCGGGCGTCGAGCCGCAGTCCGAGACTGTCTGGCGTCAGGCGGACCGCTACGGCGTTCCGCGTATCTGCTTCGTCAACAAGCTGGACCGTACCGGTGCCGAGTTCCACCGCTGCGTCGACATGATCGTCGACCGCCTCGGTGCGGTGCCGCTGGTCATGCAGCTCCCGATCGGCGCCGAGGCCGACTTCAAGGGCGTCGTCGACCTCGTGACGATGAAGGCCTTTGTCTGGTCCGCCGAGGCGACCAAGGGCGAGATGTACGACGTCGTCGACATCCCGGAGACCCACACCGAGGCGGCCGACGAGTGGCGCGGCAAGCTGCTCGAAGCCGTCTCGGAGAACGACGACGAGATGATGGAGCTGTACCTGGAGGGCCAGGAGCCCACCGAGGAGCAGCTCTACGCGGCGATCCGCCGTATCACCCTTGCTTCCAAGGGCTCTGCGGACTCCGTCACCGTCACTCCCGTCTTCTGTGGCACGGCCTTCAAGAACAAGGGCGTCCAGCCCCTGCTCGACGCGGTCGTCCGCTACCTGCCGTCCCCCCTGGACGTCGAGGCCATCGAGGGCCACGACGTCAAGGACCCCGAGACGGTCGTCAAGCGTCGGCCGTCCGACGAGGAGCCGTTCTCCGGTCTTGCGTTCAAGATCGCGAGCGACCCGCACCTCGGCAAGCTCACCTTCGTCCGGATTTATTCGGGCCGCCTTGAGGCCGGCACCGCGGTGCTGAACTCGGTCAAGGGCAAGAAGGAGCGCATCGGCAAGATCTACCGTATGCACGCGAACAAGCGTGAGGAGATCGCGTCGGTGGGCGCGGGCGACATCATCGCCGTCATGGGGCTGAAGCAGACCACGACCGGTGAGACGCTCTGCGACGACAAGCAGCCGGTGATCCTGGAGTCCATGGACTTCCCGGCACCGGTCATCGAGGTCGCCATCGAGCCGAAGTCCAAGGGTGACCAGGAGAAGCTGGGTGTCGCCATCCAGCGGCTCTCGGAGGAGGACCCCTCCTTCCAGGTCCACTCCGAGGAGGAGACCGGCCAGACCATCATCGGTGGTATGGGCGAGCTTCACCTTGAGGTGCTCGTCGACCGCATGAAGCGCGAGTTCCGCGTCGAGGCGAACGTCGGCAAGCCCCAGGTCGCGTACCGCGAGACGATCCGCAAGACCGTCGACCGTATCGACTACACGCACAAGAAGCAGACTGGTGGTACCGGCCAGTTCGCGAAGGTGCAGATCGCGATGGAGCCCATCGAGGGCGGCGACGCGACCTACGAGTTCGTGAACAAGGTCACCGGTGGCCGCATCCCCCGTGAGTACATCCCCTCGGTGGACGCGGGCGCGCAGGAAGCCATGAAGTTCGGCATCCTGGCCGGTTACGAGATGGTGGGTGTCCGCATCACCCTTCTCGACGGTGGCTACCACGAGGTGGACTCCTCGGAGCTCGCCTTCAAGATCGCCGGTTCGCAGGCGTTCAAGGAGGGTGCCCGCAAGGCGTCCCCCGTGCTCCTTGAGCCGATGATGGCCGTCGAGGTCACCACGCCCGAGGACTACATGGGCGATGTCATCGGCGACCTCAACTCCCGCCGTGGCCAGATCCAGGCCATGGAGGAGCGCAGCGGCGCTCGCGTCGTGAAGGGCCTCGTGCCCCTCTCGGAGATGTTCGGCTACGTCGGAGACCTCCGCAGCAAGACCTCGGGTCGCGCAAGCTACTCGATGCAGTTCGACTCCTACGCCGAGGTTCCGCGGAACGTCGCCGAGGAGATCATCGCGAAGGCCAAGGGCGAGTAACTCTTCCGAGTCCACGCTTTAGGCTTATCACCGGAGCCACTGGGGCATTCGACGCAGAGCGCAAGCAATGCGGCGGGTGCCCCGGGCCCCGGCATCCCAGCAAAGATCACCTGGCGCCGATGAAGCAAGGCGTACAGAACCACTCCAGGAGGACCCAGTGGCGAAGGCGAAGTTCGAGCGGACTAAGCCGCACGTCAACATCGGCACCATCGGTCACATTGACCACGGTAAGACGACCCTCACGGCCGCCATTACCAAGGTGCTGCATGACGCGTACCCGGACCTGAACGAGGCCTCGGCCTTCGACCAGATCGACAAGGCTCCCGAGGAGCGCCAGCGCGGTATCACGATCTCGATCGCGCACGTCGAGTACCAGACGGAGTCGCGTCACTACGCGCACGTCGACTGCCCGGGTCACGCTGACTACATCAAGAACATGATCACGGGTGCGGCGCAGATGGACGGCGCCATCCTCGTGGTCGCGGCCACCGACGGCCCGATGCCGCAGACCAAGGAGCACGTGCTCCTGGCCCGCCAGGTCGGCGTTCCGTACATCGTTGTCGCGCTGAACAAGGCCGACATGGTGGACGACGAGGAGATCCTGGAGCTCGTCGAGCTTGAGGTCCGTGAGCTCCTCTCCGAGTACGAGTTCCCGGGCGACGACCTTCCGGTCGTCAAGGTCTCGGCGCTCAAGGCCCTTGAGGGCGACAAGGAGTGGGGCCAGACCGTCCTCGACCTGATGAAGGCCGTCGACGAGTCGATCCCGCAGCCCGAGCGTGACGTCGAGAAGCCGTTCCTGATGCCGATCGAGGACGTCTTCACGATCACCGGTCGTGGCACCGTCGTCACCGGTCGTATCGAGCGTGGTGTCCTCAAGGTCAACGAGACCGTTGACATCGTGGGCATCAAGCAGGAGAAGACCACCACCACGGTCACCGGCATCGAGATGTTCCGCAAGCTGCTCGACGAGGGCCAGGCCGGTGAGAACGTCGGTCTGCTCCTCCGTGGCATCAAGCGCGAGGACGTCGAGCGCGGCCAGGTCATCATCAAGCCCGGTTCGGTCACGCCGCACACCGAGTTCGAGGCCCAGGCCTACATCCTGTCGAAGGACGAGGGTGGCCGTCACACCCCGTTCTTCAACAACTACCGCCCGCAGTTCTACTTCCGTACCACGGACGTAACGGGCGTTGTGACCCTTCCCGAGGGCACCGAGATGGTCATGCCGGGCGACAACACCCTCATGAGCGTCTCGCTGATCCAGCCCGTCGCCATGGAAGAGGGCCTGAAGTTCGCCATCCGTGAGGGTGGCCGGACCGTGGGCGCCGGCCAGGTCACGAAGATCCTCAAGTAATCACTTGATGGTCTGACCTGGTCGCTCACACAGAGCACCTGGTAACAGCAGAGGGCCCCCGGCCCGCCGTTCGCGGCGGACCGGGGGCCCTTCTGTGTTGCCCGTCCGGTGAGCGATGAGGTGAGCGCGGTGCGCCGGTACGGCTACACGTCCCGGACCGGCCGCCACAGCCAGGGGAGTGCTCCCGGGCCGATACCCGCCACGGTGGGTCCGGAAGAGTCCCCGGCGGTCCCGGCGCTCGTGGCACCCTCGGCCAGCAAGGTGGCCCCCGAGAGCGGTACGACGCCGTCGGTGCGCCGCAGCACCTTCCCGTTCAGCAGGAGCTGGATGCGGCCCCGGTCGTCCTGGCCGAGCAGCGCGGGCTCCGCGGCGCGGGAGTCGGCGCGGGTTCCGGCGCGGGCGCCGGGCCGGGTGCCGCCCAGGTGCACATGGGTGGTCGCGGCCGTCGCGGGCCTGCGGTAGTACACATCCACGCCGCCGTCCGGCGCGGCGGTCGCGGTGGGGAAGTCGCCGGGCAGCGGCAGGAGGGGGTCCGGGTGCAGTTCCACAGGCCCGCCCGCCACGGTCTGGGCCCAGTGGTGCACGGTGTCCCGGCCCGAGGCGAAGACATGGACCAGGCCCGCCGAGTCGACCGTGGCGGAGAGTCCGTCCTGGATCTGGCCGCCACCCAGGCTCCGCCAGGGGGACCAGCTCCCCGCGGTGGAACGGACCCGGGTGCTGATGCCCTGGGCGGCGTCGCGTATGAAGAGGTGCACGTGCCCCGCGCGGTCGGTGACCGCGACGGGGACGCCTATTCGACGGCCCCGGTCCGGGTCGCTCTCCGGGTTGCCGAGCCCGGTCCAGGCCGCGAACTTCCCACCGGGCGTGCTCTGTTGGAGCAGCACTATCTCCCGCGTGTTGGTCGAGCCGTGCCCGGCTATCGAAGCGAACCGCAGCGCGAACAGCAGCTGCCGGCCGTCCTTGAGCGCGGCCGCACCGAGCGTCGGGGCCAGCGGTCCGCCGCCCAGGTCGTGCGGCGACCCCCACTGTCCGCTGCCCGGCGCCGTCTCCCGCCAGCGCACCGCGCGCAGGCCGAGGACCCCGTACCCGACGAGGTGCCCGTCCTGCTCGGTGGCCAGGACGGGGCGCGGGCCCGGATAGCGGTAGTGGGTCGAGCGGACCCACCCCTTCTTGTTGGTCAGCGGCCGGCCGACGCCCACGTTGTAGTCGCCGCAGCCGCCCGGGTTCCCGCAGTTCCAGGCCTCGTTGCCGCCGTACGGGAGCAGGTTCGCGGCCTTCTGGGCGAGCACCTTCGGCGACAGGTTCTTCGGCCAGTGGCGGTTGTAGTAGCCCCGGTAGGCCGTGGCGACGAAGGCGGGCACCTCGCCCTTCCCCTGTGTAGCCTCCGCGACCCAGCGGATCATCGCCGCCCAGCTGAAGGAGGCGGTGGCGGTGTGGTCCGCGTGGTCGGAGTAGCCGACCTGCTCGCTGTCCTTGCGGCGGACGGCGGTCGGGCTGTGCTGGATGTCCGGGTCGGGGTCGAGGGTGTGGATGACGGTCGGGCGGTACTGCGCCATCAGCCCGGTGAGCACGTCGACCATGGCGTCGTACGTGTACGCGTCCGCCTCCTGGAGCGGGGAGCCTTCGGCGACCACGGTCCGCAGGCTGAGCCCCCGGTCGGTCCAGAGCGACGGCAGGCCGAGCCGCCCGTGGGCGGTGTGCATGGCGGTGTTGAGGAATACCAGTTCGACCCGGCGAGTGCCCCGCACCAGCGTGTCGACCTCGGCGCGGATGCCACCGCGGAGGGTGACGACGTCCTTCTGCCACTCCGTGAACGGGGGGAGGCCCAGCTGCACCGCGTACGCCTGGCGCAGGCCCTGGTGGCGGGCCGACGAGTAGGCGGGCTTGTCGGGGACGGGGTGTGGCTGGCCCGCGATGACGTTGATGCCGGTGGCCTCACCTGCGGTGACGTACACGCAGACCAGGGGCGTTCCGGAGTCCAGCATCCGCTGGGTGTCCGGGTTCATGAAGTACATGTCGTCGTCGGGGTGGGCCAGTATCTGCATGAGCCGGTCGTGCCTGGCTACGGATATCGCTTTGCCCGGCATCGGGTCGGCGGTGCTGGTGGTGCGGCGCGGCGACGCGGGCACGGAGCAGGCGCTGAGCGCGGCGGACGCGGCGGCCGTACCGATCCCGGCGAGCAGGAACCTGCGGGAGGGACCGGAACCCTGGTGTGCGGGGCCGGGCCCCTCCGGCATCCCCCTGCTCGGTACTCCTCCGTGCGATCTCCCCTTGCGTGATATCTCCTGAGATATCCCCCTCTGCGATATCCCGATGCGCGATATCCCCATGTGAAGGTGCTCCGTCCGCTCCCCTGCACGGGCCCTCCCGTGCTCTCCCGGTCTGCTTGACGGGGTTCCCGGAGCGGAGGTTGCCTCCGGGCGGGACGCTGTTACGGGAGGTAGGGGCGGTGGAGCGGGTTCCGTGGCGCCCGCCGCCCCGGGCCCGTCCGTGGCGGCGGGCGTCACGGACGATGCGCTGACGAAACCCTGACGAGGCTTTGACGAAACCCTGGAGCTACCCGGTGACCCGTACCATCCGGCCCGGCGACGGCGTGCCCGCGGCGTCCACGACGATGAGCTGGTAGTAGCCCGGAGGCGCGGCGGCCGGGTTGCCGAGCGCCTTGGCGGTGATGCTGCCCGCCGACCACCAGCACCCGGGCCGTCGCTCCGGGCCTGCCCGGCGTGAGCGGCAGCAGGACCTGGGAGCCGTAAGTGGGGTACGAGCGTGAGCCCTTGTTGAGCATCGGGTAATAGCCGCCCAGCTTGAGCGGACCGGCTGCTCCCGGCGCGGGGTCGTACGCGTAGAGCCGGCCCCTGTTGCACTCCGCCATCGCCACGACGGTGCCGTGCTCCCCCCTGGGCAGTACGTAGACACCGGGGTACGTCGCGAGCCGCTCGGGCTTCCCTGGGTGTCACGCCCAGCTTCCGCTCGTCGACGAGCGGTTCTCCGAGGCCGGTCGTGGTGCGGACGTCCGGCTTCCTGCACTTCCCGGTCGGCTGCCGGCCCGGATACGGCGGGCCTGCGGGCCCGTTCACTCGCTCGACGCCCGACAAAACGAATCTGCGCGAAATGGTCGGGAAAACCGTTCGTCATCGCCGCCGTGCATGCCGCCGCGCTGGGCCCGCCGGCCCGCCGGCCGTCTCAATAGCCGGACGGCTGGGCGCAGGCGTTCTCGCCGGGACGATCGTGGAGGGGAGACACTGGGGCCGACGACCGCCCGCCGCACACGGGCGGCCGTCGTCTGCGCCCGACCGGAAGGGACACCTGTGACACCGCCAACCACGAGTTCTTCGAAGGACAAGCTCGCTGCCCTGCGCACCGAGATCGAGCACCGCAACCCGGCCCAGCCCGAGTTCCACCAGGCAGTTCACGAAGTACTGGAGAGCCTGGCGCCGGTGCTGGCCGTGCGGGACGACTACGCGCAGGCGAGCCTGGTGGAACGTCTCTGCGAGCCGGAGCGGCAGATCATCTTCCGGGTGCCCTGGCAGGACGACCGGGGGAGGGTGCACGTCAACCGCGGCTTCCGGGTGGAGTTCAACAGTGCGCTCGGCCCGTACAAGGGCGGTCTGCGCTTCCACTCGTCGGTGAACATCGGCATCGTGAAGTTCCTCGGCTTCGAGCAGGTCTTCAAGAACGCGCTGACCGGTCTTGGCATCGGCGGCGGCAAGGGCGGCAGCGACTTCGACCCGCACGGCCGCTCCGACTCCGAGGTCATGCGCTTCTGCCAGTCCTTCATGACGGAACTGCACCGGCACATCGGCGCGCACACCGACGTGCCCGCCGGTGACATCGGCGTCGGCGGCCGCGAGATCGGCTATCTCTTCGGCCAGTACCGGCGCATCACCAACCGCTGGGAGTCCGGTGTCCTCACCGGCAAGGGCGCCTCCTGGGGCGGCTCGGCGATCAGGCCCGAGGCGACCGGATACGGGAACGTCTACTTCGCCGCCGAAATGCTGCGCCGCCGCGGCGAGGACCTGCAGGGTCAGACCGCGGTGGTCTCCGGGTCGGGCAACGTCGCCATCTACACCATCGAGAAGCTCAAGGCCCTCGGGGCCAACGCTCTGACCTGCTCGGACTCCGGTGGCTACGTCATCGACGACAAGGGCATCGACGTCGAACTCCTGAAGCAGGTCAAGGAGGTCGAACGCGCCCGCATCAGTGAGTACGCGGAGCGCCGCGGCGGGTCCGCCCGGTACATCAGCGGCGGCAGCGTCTGGGACGTGCCCGCGGACATCGCACTGCCCTCGGCCACCCAGAACGAACTCGACGCCGACGCCGCGGCGACCCTCGTACGCAACGGGGTCAAGGCCGTCTCCGAGGGCGCCAACATGCCGGCCACCCTGGAGGCCGTGGACGTCCTGCACGAGGCGGGAGTCGCCTTCGGCCCCGGCAAGGCGGCCAACGCGGGCGGGGTCGCGGTCAGCGCCCTGGAGATGCAGCAGAACGCGGCCCGTGACACCTGGACGCCCGCGCGCGTCGAGGACGAACTGCTGCGGATCATGCGCGACATCCACCACACCTGCTACGAGACCGCCGAGCGCTACGGCGCCCCCGGCAACTACGTGACCGGCGCCAACATCGCCGGATTCGAACGGGTCGCGGACGCGATGCTGGCGCAGGGCGTCATCTGAGAGGCCCGCTGAAACACCTGTGGTAACGGCCGGCCCCGCTCCTGCTGGAGCGGGGCCGGCTTGCTGTGCGGCGTTGCGGCGAGCCGGGCCGGTCAGTCCTCGGTGAAGAGGTCGTCCGCCGTGGTGGCGGTGAGCGCCCGGTCGAGCCAGCTCAGGAGGGTGTCCGGGTCGGCGCAGGCGGTGATCCGGTCGATCACTTCCTGAGTGGTCGCGATACCGCGCCGGTCAAGGATCCGCAGAACGGATTTCGCTTCACCCTTCGCTTCACCTTCTGCACGGCCCTCCGCCCGCAGACGCTGGGAGGTCTCCGAACGGAAGAAGGAGAGGTCGGCGGCCATGAGTTTCAAGCTACCGGGCATATCCCATGGCATATGCAGAACCAGTTTGTATTCACCCATTGAGGTGAAGAGGAGCCCCGCCCCGCGACCGCCCCGTACGGCCTCACAGGTGGCCCGCGTCCGGCCGGGGGAGTGCTGGGGTACAGTCTCCGGCCGCGATTGGCGTCCGTGGTGACCCGTATGGCAGACTATCGGGGTTGCTCGGTTGAGTGCCGATGCTGCGCGCCTCCCGTCGGGAGGACTGGAAGCAAGTCCCACAGTACTCGTCGCCCCAACTGCCGTAAGGCAGCGCTGAGGCGGACGTACGGGAATCTTCCGGGAAGCGTCAGCGGGGTGCCGACCAGGCGCCCGGTGGGTGTTCGTCCCCCGGCTCGCGGTCACTGGCCCGCACCCCTTGGTTGGGAAATCCTTCGGGAGATCTTCGTAGAGGGAATGCGACACGCCCGACCGCGTGGGTCGGAGGCGGATGCAGGACCTGCCGGGTCCCAGAGCGTTACGAGAGACAGGACTACTGAGTAGCCATGGCGGGACAGAAGATCCGCATCCGGCTCAAGGCCTACGACCACGAGGTCATCGACTCTTCGGCAAAGAAGATCGTCGAGACGGTGACGCGAACTGGTGCGTCGGTCGCAGGCCCGGTGCCGCTGCCCACTGAGAAGAACGTGTACTGCGTCATCAAGTCGCCGCACAAGTACAAGGACTCGCGCGAGCACTTCGAGATGCGCACGCACAAGCGCCTCATCGACATTCTCGACCCCACGCCGAAGACGGTTGACTCGCTGATGCGTCTCGACCTGCCGGCAGGCGTCGACATCGAGATCAAGCTCTGAGGTGACGCGCGAGATGACTAAGAACATCAAGGGCGTCCTGGGCGAGAAGCTCGGCATGACCCAGGTCTGGGACGAGAACAACCGGGTTGTCCCGGTGACCGTCGTCAAGGCCGGGCCGTGCGTCGTGACGCAGGTCCGTACGAACGACATCGACGGCTACGAGTCGGTCCAGATCGCCTTCGGCGAGATCGACCCTCGCAAGGTGAACAAGCCCCTCAAGGGTCACTTCGCCAAGGCCGACGTGACTCCGCGCCGCCACCTGGTGGAGCTCCGCACCCCTGACGCCAGCGAGTACACGCTGGGCCAGGAGATCACCGCCCAGGTGTTCGAGTCCGGCATCAAGGTTGATGTCACGGGCAAGAGCAAGGGCAAGGGCTTCGCCGGTGTCATGAAGCGCCACAACTTCAAGGGTGGCAAGGCTTCCCACGGTGCCCACCGCGTGCACCGTAAGCCTGGCTCCATCGGTGGCTGTGCCACCCCGGGCCGTGTCTTCAAGGGCATGCGCATGGCGGGCCGCATGGGCAACGAGCGGGTCACCACCCAGAACCTGACCGTCCACGCCGTTGACGCGGAGAAGGGTCTGCTGCTCATCAAGGGCGCGGTCCCCGGTCCGAACGGCGGCCTCGTCCTGGTCCGTACCGCGGCCAAGGGGGCTTGAGGAACCGATGAGCACCATTGACATCCTTTCGCCGGCAGGCGACAAGGCCGGGACCGTCGAACTCCCCTCGGAGATCTTCGACGCCAAGATCAGCATCCCGCTGATCCACCAGGTCGTTGTCGCACAGCTGGCCGCGGCCCGTCAGGGCACGCACAAGACCAAGCGTCGCGGCGAAGTCCGCGGTGGCGGTAAGAAGCCTTACCGCCAGAAGGGCACCGGCCGCGCGCGCCAGGGTTCGACCCGTGCGCCGCAGTTCGCCGGCGGTGGCGTCGTCCACGGCCCGCAGCCGCGTGACTACTCGCAGCGCACTCCGAAGAAGATGAAGGTCGCCGCTCTGCGCGGTGCCCTCACCGACCGGGCGCAGAACGCTCGCGTCCACGTCGTCTCCGGCGTGGTCGAGGGCGCTGCCTCCACGAAGGCCGCGAAGTCCCTGCTGGGCAAGGTCAGCGAGCGCAAGCACGTGCTCCTGGTCGCCGAGCGTTCGGACGAGGCCGCGTGGCTCTCCGCCCGCAACCTGCCCCAGGTGCACCTCCTGGAGCCGGGCCAGCTGAACACGTACGACGTGCTCGTCTCCGATGACGTGGTCTTCACCAAGGCCGCCTTCGAGTCCTTCGTGTCTGGCCCCAAGGCCACCACTGAGACCGAAGGGAGCGACGTCTGATGGCTGAGGCGACCGTTACCAGCAAGACCTTCACGGACCCGCGCGACGTCCTCGTCAAGCCGGTTGTTTCCGAGAAGAGCTACGCGCTGCTCGACGAGAACAAGTACACGTTCATCGTCGCGCCGGGCTCCAACAAGACCCAGATCAAGCAGGCCGTGGAAGCGGTCTTCTCGGTCAAGGTCACCGGAGTCAACACGATCAACCGCCAGGGCAAGCGCAAGCGCACCCGTACCGGGTTCGGAAAGCGCGCTGACACCAAGCGCGCCATCGTGACCCTTGCCGAGGGCGACCGTATCGACATCTTCGGCGGTCCGACCGCCTGACGGCGGTCTGGATCGTCCGGAATCGGACGAGGACTGAGAAATGGGAATCCGCAAGTACAAGCCGACAACGCCGGGCCGCCGTGGCTCCTCCGTTGCCGACTTTGTCGAGATCACGCGGTCCACGCCGGAGAAGTCGCTGGTTCGCCCTCTGCACAGCAAGGGCGGCCGTAACAACACCGGCCGGATCACCGTTCGTCACCAGGGTGGCGGACACAAGCGTGCCTTCCGTGTGATCGACTTCCGTCGTCACGACAAGGACGGTGTGCCGGCGAAGGTCGCGCACATCGAGTACGACCCGAACCGCACCGCGCGCATCGCGCTCCTGCACTACGCGGACGGCGAGAAGCGCTACATCCTTGCCCCGGCCAAGCTGGGCCAGGGCGACCGGGTGGAGAACGGCGCAGGTGCCGACATCAAGCCGGGCAACAACCTGCCGCTGCGCAACATCCCGGTCGGTACGACCATCCACGCCATCGAGATGCGTCCCGGTGGCGGAGCGAAGATCGCCCGTTCCGCGGGTGCTTCGGTCCAGCTGCTCGCGAAGGAAGGCGCCATGGCGCACCTTCGTATGCCGTCGGGCGAGGTCCGTCTGGTCGACATCCGCTGCCGCGCCACCATCGGCGAGGTCGGCAATGCCGAGCAGTCGAACATCAACTGGGGCAAGGCCGGCCGTATGCGCTGGAAGGGCGTCCGCCCGTCCGTCCGCGGTGTCGCGATGAACCCGGTCGACCACCCGCACGGTGGTGGTGAGGGCAAGACCTCCGGTGGTCGCCACCCGGTCAGCCCGTGGGGTCAGAAGGAGGGTCGTACTCGCTCGCCGAAGAAGGCTTCGAGCAAGTACATCGTCCGCCGCCGCAAGACGAACAAGAAGCGCTAGGAGCGGGTTTAGATGCCGCGCAGTCTCAAGAAGGGGCCTTTCGTCGACGGACACCTTGTCAAGAAGGTGGACGTACAGAACGAAGCAGGCACCAAGAACGTCATCAAGACCTGGTCCCGGCGCTCGATGATCATCCCGGACATGCTGGGACACACCATCGCGGTGCACAACGGCAAGATCCACGTCCCGGTGTTCGTCACCGAGTCGATGGTCGGCCACAAGCTCGGCGAGTTTGCGCCGACCCGCACCTTCCGCGGCCACGTCAAGGACGACCGCAAGTCGAAGCGCCGCTAAGGCGGGGTGCGAAGACTATGAACGACACCGAAGGGACAACCATGGAAGCCAGGGCCCAGGCGCGGTACATCCGCGTCACGCCCATGAAGGCCCGCCGCGTGGTGGACCTTATCCGTGGCATGGATGCCACGGAGGCTCAGGCGGTCCTGCGTTTCGCCCCGCAGGCCGCGAGCGTGCCGGTTGGCAAGGTGCTTGACAGCGCCATCGCCAACGCTGCACACAATTACGACCACACCGACGCCGGCAGCCTTGTCATCTCCGAGGCATACGTCGACGAGGGCCCGACCCTGAAGCGGTTCCGTCCGCGCGCCCAGGGCCGTGCCTACCGGATCCGCAAGCGGACCAGCCACATCACCGTGGTCGTCAGCAGCAAGGAAGGAACCCGGTAATGGGCCAGAAGGTTAACCCGCACGGGTTCCGACTCGGCATTACCACGGACTTCAAGTCCCGTTGGTACGCCGACAAGCTGTACAAGGACTACGTCAAGGAAGACGTCGCCATTCGTCGCATGATGACGAAGGGCATGGAGCGCGCCGGCATCTCGAAGGTTGAGATCGAGCGCACCCGCGACCGCGTCCGCGTCGACATCCACACCGCTCGTCCGGGCATCGTCATCGGCCGCCGCGGCGCCGAGGCCGACCGCATCCGCGGCGAGCTGGAGAAGCTGACCGGCAAGCAGGTCCAGCTCAACATCCTTGAGGTCAAGAACCCCGAGGTGGACGCTCAGCTGGTGGCCCAGGCCGTCGCCGAGCAGCTCTCCTCGCGTGTCTCCTTCCGTCGCGCCATGCGTAAGAGCATGCAGTCGACGATGAAGGCTGGCGCCAAGGGCATCAAGATCCAGTGCGGTGGCCGTCTCGGCGGCGCCGAGATGTCCCGTTCGGAGTTCTACCGCGAGGGCCGTGTGCCGCTGCACACGCTCCGCGCGAACGTGGACTACGGCTTCTTCGAGGCCAAGACGACCTTCGGCCGTATCGGCGTGAAGGTCTGGATCTACAAGGGCAATGTCAAGAACATCGCCGAGGTCCGTGCCGAGAACGCCGCGGCCCGTGCGGGTAACCGCCCGGCCCGTGGTGGCGGCAGTGACCGTCCGGCAGCCGGCGGCCGTGGTGGCCGTGGCGGCGAGCGTGGCGGCCGCGGCCGCAAGCCGCAGCAGTCCGCGCCGGCAGCCGAGGCCCCCAAGGCCGACGCTCCCGCAGCCGCTGCTCCGGCTGAGAGCACTGGAACGGAGGCCTGACCGACATGCTGATCCCTCGTAGGGTCAAGCACCGCAAGCAGCACCACCCCAAGCGCAGTGGTATGGCGAAGGGTGGCACTGAGGTCGCATTCGGTGAGTACGGCATCCAGGCTCTGACGCCGGCGTACGTGACGAACCGCCAGATCGAGGCTGCTCGTATCGCGATGACCCGCCACATCAAGCGTGGCGGCAAGGTCTGGATCAACATCTACCCGGACCGTCCCCTCACCAAGAAGCCCGCCGAGACCCGCATGGGTTCGGGTAAGGGCTCCCCGGAGTGGTGGATCGCGAACGTCAAGCCCGGCCGGGTGATGTTCGAGCTGTCCTACCCGAACGAGAAGGTCGCTAAGGAGGCGCTCACCCGCGCCGCCCACAAGCTTCCGATGAAGTGCCGCATCGTGCGGCGCGAGGCAGGTGAGTCGTGATGGCGGCCGGTATCAAGGCGACCGAGCTGCGTGAGCTGAACGACGAGGACCTCGTCGCCAAGCTGCGTGAGGCCAAGGAAGAGCTGTTCAACCTCCGCTTCCAGGCGGCGACCGGACAGCTCGAGAACCACGGTCGGCTCAAGTCCGTCCGTAAGGACATCGCCCGGATCTACACCCTGATGCGTGAGCGCGAGCTGGGCATCGAGACGGTGGAGAGCGCCTGATGAGCGAGAAGAATGTGACTGAGACGACTGAGCAGCGCGGTTTCCGCAAGACCCGTGAGGGTCTCGTCGTCAGCGACAAGATGGACAAGACCGTCGTCGTCGCTGTCGAGGACCGCGTCAAGCACGCGCTGTACGGCAAGGTCATCCGCCGTACCAACAAGCTCAAGGCGCACGACGAGGCCAATGCCGCCGGTGTCGGCGACCGTGTTGTCATCATGGAGACACGGCCGCTGTCGGCGTCGAAGCGCTGGCGCATCGTCGAGATCCTCGAGAAGGCCAAGTAAGAATCCCTGAGCTCATCGCTCAGGTCAGTTCCGCCAGGCTCGGTGGGGGACTCGCGTAAGTCACTTGCGTAAGTCCCCCGCCGGGAACCGGCAGACGATCAGGAGATAGACGTGATCCAGCAGGAGTCGCGACTTCGCGTCGCCGACAACACGGGTGCGAAGGAAATTCTCACCATTCGTGTTCTCGGTGGCTCGGGTCGCCGCTACGCGGGTATCGGTGACGTCATTGTCGCCACCGTCAAGGACGCGATCCCCGGTGGCAACGTGAAGAAGGGTGACGTCGTCAAGGCGGTCATCGTTCGCACCGTCAAGGAGCGTCGTCGTCAGGACGGCTCGTACATCCGCTTCGACGAGAACGCCGCCGTCATTCTGAAGAACGACGGCGACCCCCGCGGCACCCGTATCTTCGGCCCGGTGGGCCGTGAGCTGCGCGAGAAGAAGTTCATGAAGATCATCTCGCTCGCGCCGGAGGTGCTGTAAGCATGAAGATCAAGAAGGGCGACCTGGTTCAGGTCATCACCGGTAAGGACCGCGGCAAGCAGGGCAAGGTCATCGTTGCCTACCCCACGCAGAACCGTGTCCTCGTCGAGGGTGTCAACCGGGTCAAGAAGCACACCAAGGCCGGCCAGACCGCTCGTGGTTCGCAGACCGGTGGCATCGTGACGACCGAAGCCCCTGTCCACGTCAGCAACGTTCAGCTGGTGGTGGAGAAGGACGGCAAGAAGGTCGTCACCCGCGTCGGCTACCGCTTTGACGACGAGGGCAACAAGATCCGCGTTGCCAAGCGGACCGGTGAGGACATCTGATGACTGCCACCACTGCGCCGCGTCTGAAGACGCGCTACCGCGAGGAAATCGCCGGCAAGCTGCGTGAGGAGTTCTCGTACGAGAACGTCATGCAGATCCCCGGTCTCGTCAAGATCGTGGTCAACATGGGTGTGGGCGACGCCGCCCGCGACTCCAAGCTGATCGACGGTGCCATCAAGGACCTCACCACGATCACCGGTCAGAAGCCGGCCGTCACCAAGGCCCGCAAGTCGATCGCGCAGTTCAAGCTGCGCGAGGGGCAGCCGATCGGCTGCCACGTCACCCTCCGCGGTGACCGGATGTGGGAGTTCCTGGACCGTACGCTGTCGCTCGCGCTTCCGCGTATCCGTGACTTCCGTGGCCTGTCGCCGAAGCAGTTCGACGGCCGTGGCAACTACACCTTCGGTCTCACGGAGCAGGTCATGTTCCACGAGATCGACCAGGACAAGATCGACCGGGTCCGGGGCATGGACATCACCGTGGTCACCACGGCGACCAATGACGACGAGGGTCGTGCCCTCCTTCGTCACCTCGGCTTCCCGTTCAAGGAGAACTGACCGTGGCGAAGAAGTCCCTGATCGCTAAGGCCGCCCGCAAGCCGAAGTTCGGCGTCCGCGGGTACACCCGCTGCCAGCGCTGCGGCCGGCCCCACTCCGTCTACCGCAAGTTCGGCCTGTGCCGTGTGTGCCTTCGTGAGATGGCCCACCGCGGCGAGCTGCCGGGCGTGACCAAGAGCTCCTGGTAATTCCCTTTCCGGGAATTATCGGAGGCTCTCGGTAAGCATCAGGTCGGCAGAAGCCCTCCTCCGCATGCCGTAGGCTTGCGGGGTTGGGCCTCTGCCGCCCGACCGCCCGCGGGCCAAGCCCGCTGACAAAACGCTTACTACGCCGTAGGTCCCCGCACCGCACCCGTCCCGCCACTGAGTGGGGAGAGGGATGGCGCATACAGGAAACCCCGGCGAGAGAGGCCGAAGGCCAATTCATGACCATGACTGATCCCATCGCAGACATGCTCACGCGTCTGCGTAACGCAAACTCGGCGTACCACGACTCCGTCGTGATGCCGCACAGCAAGATCAAGTCGCACATCGCGGAGATCCTCCAGCAGGAGGGCTTCATCACCGGCTGGAAGACCGAGGACGCCGAGGTCGGCAAGAACCTCGTTCTGGAGCTGAAGTTCGGCCCGAACCGCGAGCGCTCGATCGCAGGCATCAAGCGGATCTCGAAGCCGGGTCTGCGTGTGTACGCGAAGTCCACAAGTCTGCCGAAGGTTCTCGGCGGCCTGGGCGTGGCGATCATCTCCACGTCCTACGGCCTCCTGACCGGTCAGCAGGCAAGCAAGAAGGGCGTAGGTGGGGAAGTCCTCGCCTACGTCTGGTAGTCGGGAACGGAGGAAAAGCTCATGTCGCGAATCGGCAAGCTCCCCATCCAGGTTCCCGCCGGTGTGGACGTCACCATCGATGGCCGCACGGTCGCGGTGAAGGGCCCCAAGGGGTCCCTCTCGCACACCGTTGCCGCGCCGATCGAGGTCACCAAGGGCGAGGACGGCGTGCTCAACGTCGTCCGTCCTAACGACGAGCGTCAGAACAAGGCCCTTCACGGCCTGTCCCGCACGCTGGTGGCGAACATGATCACCGGCGTGACCACGGGATACACCAAGGCGCTCGAAATCAGCGGTGTCGGTTACCGCGTCCAGGCGAAGGGCTCCAACCTGGAGTTCGCCCTGGGCTACAGCCACTCGATCACCATCGAGGCCCCTGAGGGCATCACCTTCAAGGTCGAGTCGCCCACGAAGTTCAGCGTCGAGGGCATCGACAAGCAGAAGGTCGGCGAGGTATCGGCGAAGATCCGCAAGCTGCGGAAGCCCGACCCGTACAAGGCCAAGGGCGTCAAGTACGCCGGCGAGGTTATCCGCCGCAAGGTCGGAAAGGCGGGTAAGTAAGCCATGGCATACGGTGTAAAGATCGCCAAGGGTGACGCGTACAAGCGCGCTGCCATCAAGCGCCGCCACGTCCGTGTCCGCAAGCACGTCTCCGGCACGCCGGAGCGTCCGCGCCTGGTCGTGACGCGCTCCAACCGCAACATCGTTGCGCAGGTCATCGACGACATCGCGGGCCACACGCTCGCTTCGGCGTCGACCCTGGACACCTCGATCCGCGGTGGCGAGGGCGACAAGAGCGCCCAGGCACAGCAGGTCGGTGCGCTCGTCGCCGAGCGCGCGAAGGCCGCGGGTGTCGAGGCTGTCGTGTTCGACCGTGGTGGCAACAGGTACGCCGGGCGCATTGCCGCTCTGGCTGACGCCGCCCGCGAAGCCGGGCTGAAGTTCTAAGCCCCGGTTCCGGGACTAACGGACGTAACAGAGAGAGGTAAATCCAATGGCTGGACCCCAGCGCCGCGGAAGCGGTGCCGGTGGCGGCGAGCGGCGGGACCGGAAGGGTCGCGACGGTGGCGCTGCCGCCGAGAAGACCGCTTACGTTGAGCGCGTAGTCGCGATCAACCGCGTTGCCAAGGTTGTCAAGGGTGGTCGTCGCTTCAGCTTCACCGCGCTCGTCGTGGTCGGAGACGGTGACGGCACCGTAGGTGTCGGATACGGCAAGGCCAAGGAAGTTCCCGCGGCCATCGCCAAGGGCGTCGAAGAGGCGAAGAAGAGCTTCTTCAAGGTCCCGCGTATCCAGGGCACCATCCCTCACCCGATCACGGGCGAGAAGGCTGCGGGCGTCGTTCTGCTCAAGCCTGCTTCCCCCGGTACCGGTGTTATCGCCGGTGGCCCGGTGCGCGCCGTTCTGGAGTGCGCCGGCGTCCACGACATCCTGTCGAAGTCGCTCGGCTCCGACAACGCGATCAACATCGTGCACGCGACCGTGGCGGCCCTCCAGGGCCTGCAGCGTCCCGAGGAGATCGCGGCTCGCCGTGGTCTGCCCCTTGAGGACGTCGCCCCCGCGGCTCTGCTCCGTGCGCGTGCGGGAGCGGGTGCGTAATGGCTCGCCTCAAGATCACGCAGACGAAGTCGTACATCGGCAGCAAGCAGAACCACCGCGACACCCTGCGTTCGCTCGGGCTCAAGCGCCTGCACGACGTGGTTGTCAAGGAGGACCGCCCCGAGTTCCGCGGAATGGCTAACACCGTCCGCCACCTCGTGACGGTTGAGGAGGTCGACTGACATGGCGGAGAACAACCCGCTGAAGGTCCACAACCTCCGGCCCGCCCCGGGCGCCAAGACCGCCAAGACCCGTGTGGGTCGTGGTGAGGCGTCCAAGGGTAAGACCGCAGGTCGTGGTACCAAGGGCACGAAGGCCCGTTACCAGGTTCCGGAGCGCTTCGAGGGCGGGCAGATGCCCCTCCACATGCGCCTCCCGAAGCTGAAGGGCTTCAAGAACCCGTTCCGCACCGAGTTCCAGGTTGTCAACCTGGACAAGCTCGGCGAGCTCTACCCCGAGGGTGGAGAGGTCACGGTGGCCGGCCTGGTCGCCAAGGGCGCGGTACGTAAGAACAGCCTCGTCAAGGTCCTGGGCCAGGGCGAGATCTCGGTGGCGCTGACGGTTTCGGTTGACGCCGTCTCCGGCTCCGCCAAGGAGAAGATTGCCGCCGCGGGCGGCACCGTCACCGAGCTCGTCTGAGACGACTCGATGACCTGAACACCCAACCGGGGATGCCTTTTTGAAAGGGCATCCCCGGTTGGTCGTTCCAAGGGGGGCAGGGTCGCCGGTATGGTGGCGCTGCACTGTCTGTACTCAGCGTGGTGTATCGGTACGGCTATTGACCGATACGCATACCGTCCATCGTCGAATTCTCAAGACCGTCACCTCTACGCAGACGCGCGGGGGTCGCAGGAGGCACCGTGCTCACCGCGTTCGCCCGAGCGTTCAAGACGCCCGACCTGCGCAAGAAGCTGCTGTTCACACTCGCCATCATCGTGATCTACCGGCTCGGAACGCACATCCCGATCCCCGGGGTCAGCTACACGAACGTCCAGCAGTGTCTTGACCAGACGAAGACCAACCAGGGTCTCTTCGGTCTGGTCAACATGTTCAGTGGTGGCGCACTGTTGCAGATCACCATCTTCGCGCTCGGCATCATGCCGTACATCACGGCGAGCATCATCCTTCAGCTGCTGACCGTGGTGATCCCGCGGCTGGAAGCGCTGAAGAAGGAAGGGCAGTCCGGTCAGGCGAAGGTCACGCAGTACACGCGTTATCTGACCGTGGCGCTCGCGGTCCTCCAGGGCACCGGTCTGGTGGCGACCGCCCGGACCGGCGCGCTCTTCGGCAGCTGCCCCGTGGCCAACCAGATCGTGCCCGACCAGTCGATCTTCACCACCGTCACCATGGTGGTCTGCATGGTCGCCGGCACCTGCATGGTCATGTGGCTCGGCGAGCTCGTCACCGACCGCGGCATCGGCAACGGAATGTCGATCCTGATGTTCGTCTCCATCGCGGCCGGTTTCCCCGGCGCGCTGTGGGCCGTCAAGCAGCAGGGCAAGCTGGCGGGCGGCTGGATCGAGTTCGGTGCGGTGATCCTGGTGGGTCTGGCCATGGTCGGCCTCGTCGTCTTCGTGGAGCAGGCCCAGCGCCGCATCCCCGTCCAGTACGCGAAGCGCATGATCGGCCGGAAGTCCTACGGTGGTACGTCCACCTACATCCCGCTCAAGGTGAACCAGGCCGGTGTGATTCCGGTCATCTTCGCTTCGTCGCTGCTCTACATCCCGGGCCTCATCGTGCAGTTCAGCGGTTCGACCGCCGGCTGGGCGACCTGGGTCAAGGACAACCTGGTCAAGGGCGATCACCCGGCCTACATCATCACGTACTTCCTGTTGATCGTGTTCTTCGCCTTCTTCTATGTGGCGATCTCGTTCAACCCCGAGGAAGTCGCCGACAACATGAAGAAGTATGGTGGCTTCATCCCGGGCATCCGGGCTGGCCGACCGACCGCTGAGTATCTGAGCTACGTACTCAACCGGATCACCTGGCCGGGGTCGCTGTATCTGGGTGTGATCGCTCTTGTCCCAACGATGGCGTTGGTTGGCTTCGGCGCGAACCAGAACTTCCCGTTCGGCGGGACGAGCATCCTGATCATCGTGGGTGTGGGTCTGGAGACCGTGAAGCAGATTGAGAGCCAGCTCCAGCAGCGTAATTACGAAGGGTTCCTCCGCTGATGCGTATCGTCCTCGTCGGACCGCCCGGGGCGGGCAAGGGAACGCAGGCCGCGTACCTTGCCAAGGACCTGGACATCCCGCACATCTCCACGGGCGACCTCTTCCGTGCCAATATCAGTCAGGGCACGGAGCTGGGCAGGCAGGCCAAGGCGCTGATGGACGCCGGCGAGCTGGTTCCGGACGAGGTCACCATCGGGATGGCGCAGGACCGGATGTCCCAGCCCGACGCCGAGGGCGGTTTCCTCCTCGACGGTTTCCCGCGCAACGTCGCCCAGGCCCAGGCACTCGACGAGTGGTTGAGCTCCGAGGGACAGAAGCTGGACGCGGTGCTGGACCTTGAGGTCCCCGAGGACGAGGTCGTGAAGCGGATCGCCGGCCGGCGTATCTGCCGCAACGACTCAAGTCATGTGTTCCACGTCGAGTACAGCCGCCCGAAGCACGAGGGCATCTGCGACATCTGCGGCGGCGAGCTCTACCAGCGCGGTGACGACACCGAGGCGACGGTGCGCACCCGGCTGGAGGTCTACCACACGCAGACCGAGCCGATCATCGACCACTACAAGGCCCAGGGCCTGGTGTCGACGATCTCCGCGCTCGGCAAGGTCACCGAGGTGACCGAGCGGGCGATGGAGGCCCTGCAGGCCGACAAGGTCTGACAGGCAGTACGTGTACGCACGGCCGCGGTGTCCCCAGGACGCCGCGGCCGTACTGTTGAGCAGATAGATCATTGTTGAGCAGACAGATCCGGTTCGATGCGGAAGGCAATTTCGATGGTGGAGATCAAGACTCCCGAGCAGATCGCGAAGATGCGTGAGGCGGGACTGGTCGTCGCCGCGATCCACGCCGCGACCCGTGAGGCCGCGGTACCCGGGGCCACCACGAACGACCTGGACCAGGTCGCCCGCAAGGTGCTCGCCGACCACAACGCGAAGCCGAACTTCCTCGGCTACGGCGGTTTCCCGGCCACCATCTGTACCTCGGTGAACGAGGTCGTGGTCCACGGCATCCCGGACGAGAAGACCGTCCTCAAGGACGGCGACATCATCTCGATCGACTGCGGCGCGATCATTGACGGCTGGCACGGCGACGCCGCCTACACCGCGTTCGTCGGCACCGGGCACGCCCCGGAGCTGGTCGAGCTCTCCCGGGTGACCGAGGAGTCGATGTGGGCCGGGATCGCCGCGATGAAGAAGGGCGCCAGGCTCGCCGAGGTGTCGAAGGCGATCGAGGGCTACATCCGCCGCCAGCCCCGCCCGTCCTCCGGCAAGTACGGGATCATCGAGGACTACGGCGGCCACGGCATCGGTTCCGAGATGCACATGGACCCGCATCTGCTGAACTACGTCGACAAACGCCGCCTCATCGGCCGGCACAACCCGAAGCTGGTCCCCGGCTTCTGCCTGGCGATCGAGCCGATGGTCTCGCTGGGCACGCCCCGCACCCAGGTGCTGGAGGACGACTGGACGGTCATCACGACCGACGGGACCTGGTCCTCGCACTGGGAGCACTCGATCGCGCTGACCGACGAGGGGCTGATCGTGCTGACGGCGCCGGACGGCGGCAAGGCGAAACTGGCGGAGCTCGGCGTGACGACGGCCCCCGACCCGCTCGGCTGACCGCGCGCCCGCGCACGCGGGCGCGTGTACGGCCGACTGTGCGGCCGAGTGGCTTAAGGATCTTGACAGCAGGGCAGTCTTCCCGGATTCGTCTTTATGGATGCCCTGACGTAGACTGACTCGTCGGCTCGCGTATACCCGTATGTCTTCATGCATGTCATGTCGACATGCGTGCTGTACGGAGTCGATCAAGGTAGCCGATTCGAAGGGCGAAGCGTGGCCAAGAAGCAAGGTGCCATCGAAATCGAGGGCACCGTGATCGAGTCCCTCCCGAACGCAATGTTCAAGGTGGAACTTCAGAACGGTCACAAGGTCCTAGCGCACATCAGCGGCAAGATGCGGATGCACTACATCCGTATCCTCCCGGATGACCGGGTCGTCGTGGAGCTGTCTCCGTACGACCTGACGCGTGGTCGGATCGTCTACCGCTACAAGTAGATCTTGCCCGCACCCCGCTTCACGGCGTGGTGGTGGCACCGACCCGGAGAACCTGACATCCCATGAAGGTCAAGCCGAGCGTCAAGAAGATCTGCGACAAGTGCAAGGTGATCCGCCGTCACGGTCGGGTCATGGTCATCTGCGACAACCTGCGCCACAAGCAGCGCCAGGGCTGACGCACGACCTGCACCTCGCAGTTCTTCGCGCGACGCACGTAAATACGTACATACGCAGGGCCCGCCCAGCTGACACAGCGGGCGACACCTCCGGCGGGGGCCGGGGACCCGGAATAGTGCCTGCACAACGCAGGCACTTTCGTCTGGGACAGGCTCTGCGGAAGACCCCCGATATCAACAGGAGCCATTGAATGGCACGCGTTTCAGGTGTTGACATCCCGCGCGAAAAGCGCGTGGAGGTTGCCCTCACCTACGTCTTCGGCATCGGGCGCACCCGGTCCAAGGAGGCCCTGGCCGCCACCGGTGTTGACCCCAACACCCGCGTTCGTGATCTGGCCGAAGAGGACCTGGTCAAGATCCGCGAGTACGTGGACGCCAACCTCCGCACCGAGGGTGACCTCCGCCGCGAGATCCAGGCCGACATCCGCCGCAAGGTCGAGATCGGCTGCTACCAGGGTCTGCGTCACCGTCGTGGGCTTCCGGTCCACGGCCAGCGCACCAGCACGAACGCTCGTACCCGCAAGGGCCCGCGTCGCGCGATCGCCGGTAAGAAGAAGCCGGGCAAGAAGTAGTCCTCAGCTAGGGACGCTGTTCAGCGGTCTTCGCTGTAGGACCGATCACCTCCACTCCACCGGGAGTAAGACATGCCTCCTAAGGGCCGTCAGGGTGCTACCAAGAAGGTGCGCCGCAAGGAAAAGAAGAACGTCGCTCACGGGCATGCCCACATCAAGAGCACGTTCAACAACACGATCGTCTCGATCACGGACCCCTCGGGCAACGTGATCTCCTGGGCCTCCGCCGGCCACGTCGGCTTCAAGGGCTCGCGCAAGTCCACCCCCTTCGCCGCGCAGATGGCCGCCGAGTCGGCCGCCCGTCGCGCGCAGGAGCACGGCATGCGCAAGGTCGACGTCTTCGTCAAGGGTCCCGGCTCCGGCCGTGAGACCGCGATCCGCTCCCTCCAGGCCACCGGCCTTGAGGTCGGCTCGATCCAGGACGTCACCCCCACCCCGCACAACGGCTGCCGCCCCCCGAAGCGGCGTCGCGTCTGACGCTCCGGCGTCGGACTGTTCCACAGGGTTATGCGGGCGGTACGGCCTCTTTTCGGCGTACCGCCCGTACCCTTGTAGGACTCGTACTCTTGTAGTACGTGTGCGGCACGCGATTCCTGTGCCTGTGCACCGGCAGAACCGCACAGCAGCAGCACCGCACCACAGCAAGACCTTGGGGGCGTCAAATAGTGGGCGCCCACGACTGAAGGATCACCACATGCTTATCGCTCAGCGTCCGTCGCTGACCGAAGAGGTCGTCGACGAGTACCGCTCGCGGTTCGTGATCGAGCCGCTGGAGCCGGGCTTCGGCTACACCCTCGGCAACTCGCTCCGCCGCACGCTCCTCTCCTCGATCCCCGGCGCCGCTGTCACCAGCATCCGCGTCGACGGTGTCCTGCACGAGTTCACCACCGTGCCGGGCGTCAAGGAGGACGTGACCGACCTCATCCTCAACATCAAGCAGCTGGTCGTTTCCTCGGAGCACGACGAGCCGGTCGTGATGTACCTGCGCAAGCAGGGCCCCGGCCTGGTCACCGCTGCTGACATCGCCCCGCCGGCCGGTGTCGAGGTGCACAACCCCGACCTGGTCCTCGCCACGCTGAACGGCAAGGGCAAGCTGGAGATGGAGCTGACCGTCGAGCGCGGCCGCGGCTACGTCTCCGCCGTGCAGAACAAGCAGCTGGGCCAGGAGATCGGCCGCATCCCGGTCGACTCCATCTACTCCCCGGTGCTGAAGGTCACGTACAAGGTCGAGGCGACCCGTGTCGAGCAGCGCACCGACTTCGACAAGCTGATCGTCGACGTCGAGACCAAGCAGGCCATGCGTCCCCGTGACGCCATGGCGTCGGCCGGTAAGACCCTGGTCGAGCTGTTCGGTCTGGCCCGCGAGCTCAACATCGACGCCGAGGGCATCGACATGGGCCCGTCGCCGACGGACGCCGCGCTCGCCGCCGATCTGGCGCTGCCGATCGAGGAGCTTGAGCTCACCGTCCGTTCGTACAACTGCCTCAAGCGCGAGGGCATCCACTCCGTGGGTGAGCTCGTGGCGCGGTCCGAGGCCGACCTGCTCGACATCCGCAACTTCGGTGCGAAGTCGATCGACGAGGTCAAGGCGAAGCTGGCCGGCATGGGCCTCGCGCTCAAGGACAGCCCGCCCGGATTCGACCCGACCGCCGCCGCCGACGCCTTCGGTGCGGACGACGACGCGGACGCCGGTTTCGTGGAGACCGAGCAGTACTGATACGCCTCCGGCCGGGACCCCGGGAATGTCCGGGGTCCCGGCCGTGGACTTCCGGCGGGCAGCAGCCCGCCGGTTACTGACACCGGTACCTGATACGGCCGGTGCAGATCACAAGGAGAAACACCATGCCGAAGCCTGCCAAGGGTGCCCGTCTGGGCGGCGGCGCCGCGCACGAGCGTCTGCTTCTCGCGAACCTCGCGAAGTCGCTGTTCGAGCACGGCCGCATCACCACGACCGAGGCCAAGGCTCGCCGCCTGCGTCCGGTCGCGGAGCGTTTCATCACCAAGGCGAAGAAGGGCGACATCCACAACCGTCGCCTCGTGCTGAAGTCGATCACGGACAAGGGCGTCGTCCACACGCTCTTCACCGAGATCGCCCCCCGGTACGAGAACCGCCCCGGTGGCTACACCCGCATCACCAAGATCGGCAACCGTCGTGGCGACAACGCCCCGATGGCGGTCATCGAGCTGGTCGAGGCGCTGACCGTGGCCCAGGAGGCCACCGGTGAGGCCGAGGCCGCGACCAAGCGTGCCGCCAAGGACGCTGCCCCGAAGACCGAGGCCCCGGCCGAGGTCGTCGAGGACGCGAAGCCGGTCGAGGCGGAGTCCAAGGACGCCTGACCCTTTTGAGGGCAGCGTTCTGAGGACAACGTTCTGAGGACAGCTGAACGGGCTCGTATCTCCCTCCGGGGCGGTGCGGGTCCGTTCTTCTTTGTGTGGTGGGTGAATCGTGCGGTGCGGTGGGGCGCGTGAGGCTGAGAGGATGCGCTGGTGAGTGATGAGGTGGAGCCCGGTTCGGTACGGGTGCGGCTGGACCTTGCGTACGACGGCAGGGACTTCTCCGGCTGGGCGAAGCAGAACGAACGGCGCACGGTGCAGGGCGAGTTGGAGTCGGCCATCCGTACCGTGACCCGCTCGGCCACGACGTACGACCTGACGGTCGCCGGACGCACCGACGCCGGGGTGCACGCCCGTGGCCAGGTCGCGCAGGTCGACCTCCCCCGTGAGGTGTGGGAGGAGCACCGGGAGATGCTGCTGCGGCGGCTGTCCGGGCGGCTTCCCCAGGACGTACGGGTGTGGCGGGTGGCCGAGGCGCCGCCGGGCTTCAACGCCCGGTTCTCGGCGATCTGGCGCCGGTACGCCTACCGCGTGAGCGACCGGCCCGGCGGGGTCGATCCGCTGCTGCGCGGGCACGTCCTCTGGCACGACCGGGAGCTGGACCTCCCGGCGATGAACGCCGCTTCGCAGGCCCTCATCGGGGAGCACGACTTCGCCGCGTACTGCAAGAAGCGCGAGGGCGCGACCACGATCCGCACCCTCCAGCAGCTGATCTGGGAGCGCGGCACCGACGGGATCGTCACCGGAACCGTGCGGGCCGACGCCTTCTGCCACAACATGGTCCGCTCGCTGGTGGGCGCGCTGCTCTCCGTCGGCGACGGGCACCGGCCGGTGGAGTGGCCGGGGAAGGTGCTTGCCGTCGCGGTGCGCGATTCCTCGGTGCGCGTGGTGCGGCCACATGGGCTGACGCTGGAGGAAGTGGGCTACCCCGCCGACGAGTTGCTCGCGGCCAGGAGCCGTGAGGCACGTAATATGCGGACCCTGCCGGGGGCCGCCGGCTGCTGCTGAGGCCGAGTCCGAGGCCGAGTCCGAAGGGCCGGATCCGAGGCCGGCCGGGGGGCGATCGCCACCGCGGCCCGGTGGCCCGCAGGGAAGCGCACATCGCCGACGTACGGAGATCCCATGCCTCAGCCCTCCACGACCGGGCAGCTCCCCCAGGAGTGGGGTGCACTGCCGCTGACCGTGGTGATGCCGACGTACAACGAGGCCGCCAGCCTGCCGCGCACCGCCGAGGCCGTGCTGGCCCTGCCGCTGCCCGGCCTCCAGCTGAAGGTGGTGGACGACGCCAGCCCCGACGGCACCGGCCGACTGGCCGACGAGCTGGCCGCCGAGTACAACGCGGCCCGGAACGGCACGGTGGGCGCCGTCGGGGCGCGGCCGCGGATGACCGTGCTGCACCGCACGGAGAAGGACGGCCTGGGGCGCGCCTACGCCGCCGGGATGCTGGCCGCCCTCGACGAGGGCGCCGACTACGTCGTACAGATGGACGCCGACGGCAGCCACCCCGCGCACGTCGTGCCGCAGCTGCTGGGGACCGCGCTGGCGACCGACGCCGGGTTCGTCGTCGGCAGCCGGTACGTCGACGGCGGCTCGCTGGACGAGGACTGGGGCCTGCACCGGAAGCTGCTGTCGCGCTTCGCCAACCAGTACGCGCGCACCATCCTGGACACCCGGATCCGCGACATCACCGCGGGCTTCAACCTGTGGCGCGCGCAGACGCTGCGCGCGGTGGACCTGACGACGCTGGGCAGCGCCGGATACAGCTTCCAGGTGGAGCTGAAGTTCCTGGCCGTACGCCGCGGCTACAGCGGTGTGGAGATCCCGATTCGCTTCGAGGAGCGCACCGAAGGCGTGTCGAAGATGGACCTGGCGACGCAGATCGAGTCCGCGCTGCTGCCCCTGCGGCTGCGGCTGCGCCACCGGGGCGGCAGCGGCCGCAGCTGAGCCGGGCGGGCGGGGCGGCCTCAGCTCGCCGGAGCGGTGGCCGCCGCCGATGCCTGGGCCTGGCCGCGCGCCACGATCTGGCGGAAGGTGAACTCCGCCACGTCGTCGCCCGCAGTGAAGACGTCGGCGTCGGACTGTGTGACGTTCTTGCCGCTGGTGAAACCGCCGACCGTGAAGTAGGCATAGCGGCCATAGGCGTTGGCGGTCCTGCGGCAGACCGAACCGTTGCGGCAGAAGGTGGGGACGCCCGCGCCGTTGAGCGAGGCGACGCCTCCGGCCGACTGCTTCATCGCCTTCTGGGCCTGCGCCTCGGTGTCGAAGACGGCGACACCGATGGTGACCGCGATGCCTCCCTTGCTGAACGTCGCCCGGATGACCTGCCCGCAGCCGTTGTTGACCAGCACGGACCCGAGCGCACCCTGGGTGACGGACGAGCAGGCCGTGGTGCGGTGGGTGGCGGCCTTCTTGTACGTGTGGTCGCCCACCGCGATCGTCGCACCGGGGAAGAGGGTGGCGGCGCTGAGCGGGGCCGTGTCCTTCTTCGAGCTGGAGATGAAGTCCTTGGGGTCGGGCGGTGGCGCCGGGGCCTTCGGCGTGAAGGACGGCAGGGCCTCACTGCTCTTGCTCGGCAGCGCCTCGGGGGAGGGGAGGTTCTTGCCGGCCGTGTCGGATCCGCTGCCCGCCGCCACGACCACGGCCGCGACGAGAGCCCCCACCACGGCGGTCGCCAGTACCCCGCCGCCGACCAGCAGCAGCTTCTTGCGTTTGCCGCGTGCGGCGCTCTCGTCGGCCAGCGCCGCCCAGTCGGGCGTCCCGCCGGGCGTCTGCCCGCCCGGGGCCTGCCACCGGCCGTCCCCGCCGTTGGCGTTGTTCCGCTGTGAATCCCCCGGCCCCCAGGAGGGCCCCCCTTGCCCGAAGCTCATGGCGCGCATACTAATCCGGCTTCGCCGGGCCCGAGCCCCCAGGGGCGCCGGAATGGGGCGCCGGAATCCGGTTGCCTCCCGGGGGTGCGTGTGGGCGACAATCCGGTGCATGGGACATCTTGAAGCGGGTCATCTTGAGTACTACTTGCCGGACGGGCGGGTGCTGCTCGGTGATGCCTCGTTCCGGGTGGGTGACGGCGCGGTCGTGGCCCTGGTCGGTGCCAACGGCGCCGGCAAGACCACCCTGCTGCGGCTGATCGCGGGGGAGATCCAGCCGCACGGCGGGACGGTCTCGGTGAGCGGCGGCCTCGGAGTGATGCGGCAGTTCGTCGGGTCGGTCCGTGACGACCGTACGGTCCGGGACCTGCTCGTCTCGGTCGCACAGCCGCGCATCCGCGAAGCGGCCCGGGCGGTGGACGCCGCCGAGCACCTGATCATGACCGTGGACGACGAGACCGCGCAGATGACGTACGCGCAGGCCCTGAGCGACTGGGCCGAGGTGCAGGGGTACGAGGCCGAGACCGTCTGGGACATGTGCACCATGGCCGCGCTCGGCGTCCCCTACGACAAGGCGCAGTTCCGCGAGGTGCGGACGCTCTCCGGGGGCGAGCAGAAGCGGCTGGTCCTGGAGGCGCTGCTGCGGGGGCCCGACGAGGTGCTGCTCCTCGACGAGCCGGACAACTACCTGGACGTGCCGGGCAAGCGCTGGCTGGAGGAGCGGCTGAAGGAGACCCGCAAGACGGTGCTCTTCGTCTCGCACGACAGGGAGCTGCTGTCGAGGGCCGCCGAGAAGATCGTGAGTGTGGAGCCCGGTCCGGCCGGCTCGGACGTCTGGGTGCACGGCGGCGGGTTCGACACGTACCACGCGGCCCGCAAGGAGCGCTTCGCGAGGTTCGAGGAGCTCAAGCGGCGCTGGGACGAGGAGCACGCCCGGCTGAAGGCGCTGGTGCTGCGGCTGCGTAACCAGGCGGCGAGCAGCCCCGACATGGCATCGCGCTACCGGGCCATGCAGACGCGCTTCCAGAAGTTCGAGGAGGCCGGGCCGCCGCCCGAGCCGCCGCGCGAGCAGGAGATCAGCATGCGGCTGCGCGGAGGCCGCACCGGCGTACGGGCCGTGACCTGCGAGAACCTTGAGCTGACCGGCCTGATGAAGCCCTTCTCGCTGGAGATCTTCTACGGCGAACGGGTCGCGGTGCTCGGCTCCAACGGGTCAGGCAAGTCCCACTTCCTGCGGCTGCTGGCCGGCGGCGACGTCGCCCACACCGGCCAGTGGAAGACCGGCGCCCGTGTCGTGCCCGGCCACTTCGCCCAGACCCACGCGCACCCGGAGCTGCTGGGCCGCACGCTCGTCGACATCCTGTGGACGGAGCACGCGAAGGACCGGGGGGCGGCCATGGGCGTGCTGCGCCGGTACGAGATGGAGCGCCAGGGCGACCAGCTCTTCGACCGGCTCTCGGGCGGCCAGCAGGCGCGCTTCCAGATCCTGCTCCTGGAGCTGGCGGGCACCACCGCGCTGCTCCTGGACGAGCCGACGGACAACCTGGACCTGGAGTCGGCCGAGGCGCTCCAGGAGGGTCTGGAGGCGTACGAGGGCACGGTGGTCGCGGTCACCCACGACCGCTGGTTCGCGAAGTCCTTCGACCGGTATCTGGTCTTCGGCTCGGACGGCGTCGTACGGGAGACGGCCGAGCCGGTGTGGGACGAGCGGCGCGTGGAGCGGGTGCGGTAGGCGAGGCGGATGGTGCGGTGGGCGGGACAGGCGTGACGGGCGGGACGGCCGGGACGGGCATGACAGGCGTGACGGGTGCGGCGGCCGGGGCAGCCGGTCCGGTGGCTGTACCGTCGTCCGGGCCCGTGATCCCGGGCCCGTGATCCCGGGCCCGGACCAGCTGTTTTGACCCATCCGGGGCGGCGCGGGTAGTCTCGGCTTTTGTTATACGTATTGGCTTCGTCGTTCTCACGCGAAGGGCCCTTACGTAGGTTCCCTGGAGCAGTTACCAGTGGCTCGCATACGGGCAGCGTCCCCGGCATTGTGAGCCCCAGCTGCAGATCGCTTCAGGGGTGCCGTGTGTCTGGACCCCATCCACTGAAGAAGCGAAGGCTACGAAGTGCGTACGTACAGCCCCAAGCCCGGCGATGTCACTCGCCAGTGGCACATCATCGACGCGCAGGACATCGTCCTGGGCCGTCTGGCGACGACCGCCGCCACCCTCCTGCGGGGCAAGCACAAGGCGATCTACGCCCCGCACATGGACATGGGCGACTTCGTCATCATCATCAACGCCGAGAAGGTTCACCTCTCCGGCAACAAGAAGACCCAGAAGATGGCGTACCGCCACTCCGGTTACCCGGGTGGCCTGCGTTCCGTCCGCTACGACGAGCTGCTTGAGAAGAGCCCCGAGAAGGCCATCGAGAAGGCCATCAAGGGCATGATTCCCAAGAACACCCTGGGCCGTCAGGTGCTCTCGAAGCTGAAGATCTACGCGGGAGACCAGCACCCGCACGCTGCTCAGCAGCCTGTCCCGTTCGAGATCACCCAGGTCGCGCAGTAGTTCCGGCCACCCCCTAAGACGTAAAGAAAGATCTGAGGAGAATCGTGGCCGAGACCACTGCAGAGACCCCCACCGACGACGTGGCGGGCACCGAGGGCGAAGAGACCTTCGCCGAGGTGACCACCTTCGAGTCCGAGGTTCCGGTCGAGGGCGAGTACACCAGCGAGTCGCTCGCGGGCCGCTTCGGCGACCCGCAGCCGGCGGCCGGCCTGGGCCGCCGCAAGAACGCCATTGCCCGCGTCCGGATCGTTCCGGGCACCGGCAAGTGGAAGATCAACGGTCGTACCCTTGAGGACTACTTCCCCAACAAGGTGCACCAGCAGGAAGTCAACGAGCCCTTCAAGGTGCTTGAGCTCGACAACCGCTACGACGTCATCGCCCGCATCTCGGGTGGCGGCGTGTCCGGTCAGGCCGGCGCCCTGCGCCTCGGCGTGGCCCGCTCGCTGAACGAGGCGGACGTGGACAACAACCGCGCCACGCTGAAGAAGGCCGGCTTCCTCTCCCGCGACGACCGTGCGGTCGAGCGCAAGAAGGCCGGTCTCAAGAAGGCCCGTAAGGCCCCGCAGTACAGCAAGCGCTAATCACGGCTTGCAGGGCTGCATGCACGACCCTGTTTGTACGTTCGCCCCGGCGGCACCTTCTGTGCTGCCGGGGCGTTCGTTTATCAGGTCCTCCGGCGTATAACGGCACAAGACGTTCACAACGCTCAGAGACCTGGGTATTGGGTATTCGGAATTTCTCGGAGCATCTTTCGGAGGACAACAGTGGGACGACTCTTCGGCACGGACGGTGTGCGCGGTGTCGCCAACGTGGACCTGACGGCGGAGCTCGCGCTCGGTCTCTCGGTCGCCGCGGCGCACGTACTCGCGGAAGCGGGCACATTCGAGGGCCATCGGCCGAAAGCGGTGGTCGGGCGCGATCCGCGTGCGTCCGGAGAGTTCCTGGAGGCCGCCGTCGTCGCGGGCCTCGCGAGCGCGGGCGTGGACGTCCTGCGCGTCGGTGTGCTGCCCACCCCGGCGGTGGCGTATCTCACCGGTGCGCTGGGCGCCGACTTCGGCGTGATGCTCTCCGCCAGCCACAACGCCATGCCGGACAACGGCATCAAGTTCTTCGCGCGTGGCGGCCACAAGCTCGCCGACGAGCTGGAGGACCGCGTCGAGACGGTCTACGACCAGCACCGCACCGGCGAGCCGTGGGAGCGCCCGACGGGCGCGGGCGTGGGCCGGGTCCGTACGTACGACCAGGGCTTCGACCAGTACGTCGCCCATCTCATCGGCGTCCTGCCCAACCGGCTCGACGGCCTCAAGGTCGTCCTCGACGAGGCGCACGGCGCGGCGTCCCGCGTCTCGCCCGAGGCGTTCACCCGGGCCGGGGCCGAGGTCGTCACCCTGGGCGCCGAGCCCGACGGGCTGAACATCAACGACGGCTGCGGCTCGACCCATCTGGCGCTGATCAAGGCCGCCGTGGTCGAACACGGCGCCGACTTCGGTATCGCGCACGACGGCGACGCCGACCGCTGCCTCGCCGTGGACGCGTCGGGCGAGGAGGTCGACGGCGACCAGATCCTCGCCGTCCTGGCCCTCGCCATGCGCGAGGCGGGCACGCTGCGCGGAAACACCGTGGTGGGCACCGTGATGTCCAACCTCGGGTTCAAGATGGCCATGGAGCGCGAGGGCATCGAGCTGGTCCAGACGGCGGTCGGTGACCGCTATGTCCTGGAGTCGATGAAGGAACACGGCTACGCGCTGGGCGGCGAGCAGTCCGGCCACGTCATCGTCCTGGACCACGCGACGACCGGCGACGGCACCCTCACCGGGCTGATGCTGGCCGCCCGGGTCGCTGCCACCGGCCGGACGCTGGCCGAGCTGGCGGGTGTGATGGTGCGGCTGCCGCAGGTCCTGGTCAATGTGCCGGACGTGGACAGGTCGCGGGTCGCCACATCGGCCGAGCTGAGGGCTGCGGTGACCGAGGCCGAGCGTGAACTGGGCTCGACCGGCCGCGTACTGCTGCGCCCCTCGGGCACGGAGCCGCTGGTGCGGGTCATGGTCGAGGCTGCGGACATCGACCAGGCGAAGACGGTGGCGGCCCGGCTGGCCGACGTGGTGAAGTCCGCGCTGGGGTAGCGGCCGCCGCCGGGTCAGAGGCTGTTGTGTGATGCGTGCGGCGTCCGGGGTGACGCCGCACGCACACCGCGGGGCGTCGGCTTCAGGGCAAGGTAGCCAGGGCCGGCCGGCCGTTTCAGTCAGCGCGTTCCGTGCAGTGCGTTCCAGTGCGCTTCAGTGCGCTCCAGCGTGCTCCAGTGCGCGGCGGCGGCGTACCGACAGCAGTGCCTTCTGCACCAGCAGGGTCAGCGTGCCCGCGAGCACGATCCCGCCCAGGTTCGCAAGCAGTTGGCTGACCGAGCCCCAAGTCTGGCTGTAATCGCCGTAGTTGAACGCCACCGCCGCATTGGCCGCGGCCGGTACGGTCGTCACGGAGATGGCCACACCGATCAGCGCCCCGGACTTCGCCGAAGTGAGCGAGAGCGTCCCCGCGATGCCCGCGAGGAACGCCACCACGAACGACATCCAGTCCGGCTGCCAGATGAACGCCGTGTTGGGCCGGGCCGCTTCGACCATGTGCATGGTGAAGAGCCCGAAGGCGTTCATCATCCAGGCGAACCCGGCCGTCAGCACCATCGCGATGGCGAACCCTCCGGTCAGCGCCCACAGCGACCGCCCCACCAGGCGCGGAGCCCGCTGCACCAGCGCCGTCGAGATCCCCGCCAGCGGTCCGAAATCGGGTCCCACCGCCATCGCGCCCACGATCAGGATCGCGTTGTCGAGCATCACACCGCAGGCGGCCAGCATCGTCGCGACGGCCATGAACGCCACATAGGTGACGCTGAACGTGGACTCCTCGTCGGTCGCCCGTGTCAGCTCCTCCCACAGCACCGCGTCCGAGCCCTCACCGGGCGCGTCGGCCTCCGCCTTGTCGGCGTACGCGGAGAGTGTCAGATCCGTGTTCTCGACGGCGATCGAACCGGACCGGTCGATGCCGAGCCCGCGCAGCGCACCGATCAGATCGTCGCCCGCCTCGCGCGCCACATCGCACATCACCACATCGCCCTGCGGATCGCGGGCCGCGCCGGGCATCACCACCAGGTGCGTGGTGCCCACGGTGTGGCCTATGAGGTGCAGGACCTCGTCCGTACGGTCGGCGGGCACGATCAGGCGCAGATGCAGCACGCGGGCACTCCAGGAAGGTCAGACTTTGCGCAGCGAGAGACGCTGGACCTTGTGGTCCGGTCCCTTGCGCACGACGAGGGTGGCACGGCTGCGCGTCGGTGCCACATTCTCCACCAGGTTCGGCTTGTTGATGGTCCGCCACATGGTGCGTGCGTACTCCAGCGCCTCGTCCTCGGAGACCTGGGTGTACTTCCTGAAGTACGAGGACGGGTCCTGGAACGCGGTCGCGCGCAGCTTCCTGAACCTGTTGAGGTACCAGCTCTCGATGTCATCGGCGCGCGCGTCCACGTACACGGAGAAGTCGAAGTAGTCGGCGAGACCGGTCCGGGTGCGGCCGTCGCTGCCGGGGAGCGCGGGCTGCAGCACGTTCAGCCCCTCCACGATGAGGATGTCAGGGCGGCGCACGGTCAGCCGCTCGCCCGGCACGATGTCGTAGATCAGGTGCGAGTAGACGGGCGCGGTGACCTCGTCCCTGCCGGACTTCACGTCCGCGACGAACCGGGTGAGGGCACGGCGGTCGTACGACTCGGGGAACCCCTTGCGGCCCATGAGCCCGCGCCGCTTCAACTCCTCCATCGGGTACAGGAACCCGTCGGTGGTGACCAGCTCGACGCGCGGGTGCTCGGGCCAGCGGGCGAGCAGCGCCTTCAGGAGCCGGGCGACGGTGGACTTGCCCACCGCGACGCTCCCGGCGACCCCTATGACGAAGGGGGTGCCGTGCTGGGTGCCGTGGCCGTTGCCCGCGTCGCCCAGGAAGGTGTTGAGTGCCCCGCGCAGCCCGTCCGAGGCCTGGACATAGAGGTTGAGCAGCCGGGACAGCGGGAGGTAGATGTCGCGCACCTCGTCGAGGTCTATGACGTCCCCGAGTCCGCGGAGCCGTTCGACCTCCTCGGCGGTGAGCGGCAGCGGCGTCTTCTCCCGCAGTGCGCTCCACTCGGTACGGGTGAGGTCGACGTAGGGAGTCGCCTCCGGCCTGGGCCGGTGGGCGCTCCGCGGCGGCGGGGAGACCGGAGAGATCACCTGTTCATTGTGGCGGCTGTGTGGCCCGGGTGGCGGGTGGGGTGCGTCACTAGGGGGCGGCGGCGTCCCGGAGGGCCGACCGCTGCGGACTCTGCGGGCGGCTCCGCCGTAGGCTGCCGGGATGTGCGGAATCGTGGGGTACGTCGGCGGGCAGTCGGCGCTTGATGTTGTCATCGCGGGTCTCAAGAGGCTGGAGTACCGGGGCTACGACTCGGCCGGCGTGGCGGTGCTCGCCGACGGCGGGCTGGCGGCCGCGAAGAAGGCCGGGAAGCTCGCCAATCTGGAGAAGGAGCTGGTCGAGAGGCCTTTGCCGGCCGGAGCGACAGGTATCGGGCACACCCGCTGGGCCACTCACGGGGCGCCCAATGACGAGAACGCGCACCCGCATCTGGACAACGCGGGCCGGGTGGCTGTCGTCCACAACGGGATCATCGAGAACTTCGCCGCCCTGCGTGAGGAACTGGCCGGACGCGGGCACGACTTGGCGTCCGAGACCGACACGGAGGTCACGGCGCATCTGCTGGCCGAGGCGTACTCCTCGTGCGGGGACCTGGCGGAGGCGATGCGGCAGGTGTGCCGAAGGCTGGACGGGGCGTTCACGCTGGTCGCGGTGCACGCCGACGAACCAGACGTGGTGGTCGGCGCGCGGCGGAACTCACCGCTGGTGGTGGGCGTTGGAGAGGGTGAGTCCTTCCTCGCGTCGGACGTGGCCGCGTTCATCGCCCACACGCGGTCCGCGATCGAGCTGGGGCAGGACCAGGTGGTGGAGCTCCGCCGGGACGGCGTGCTCGTCACCGACTTCGACGGGGCACCGGCCGACGTCCGTTCGTACCACGTCGACTGGGACGCATCGGCGGCCGAAAAGGGGGGTTATGACTACTTCATGCTCAAGGAGATCGCCGAGCAGCCGAAGGCTGTCGCCGACACTCTGCTGGGGCGTATCGATACCGGCGGGCTGCTGACGCTCGACGAGGTACGGATTCCCGCCGCGGTGCTGCGCGAGGTCAACAAGGTCGTGATCGTGGCCTGCGGGACCGCTTTCCACGCGGGGATGATCGCCAAGTACGCCATCGAGCACTGGACCAGGATTCCCTGCGAGACCGAGCTCGCCAGTGAGTTCCGCTACCGGGACCCGATCCTCGACCAGCAGACGCTGGTGATCGCCATCTCGCAGTCCGGCGAGACCATGGACACCCTGATGGCGCTGCGCCATGCCCGCGAGCAGGGCGCGAAGGTGCTGGCCATCTGCAACACCAACGGTTCGACCATTCCACGGGAATCGGACGCCGTGCTCTATACGCACGCAGGACCCGAAGTGGCCGTCGCGTCGACCAAGGCCTTTCTGACGCAGCTGGTGGCCTGCTACCTCGTCGCGCTCTATCTGGGGCAGGTGCGCGGGACGAAGTGGGCGGACGAGATCCGGGCCGTCATCCGGGAACTGTCCGAGATCTCCTGCCAGGTCGAGCGGGTGCTGGAAACCATGGAGCCGGTACGGGAGTTGGCGCGGTCGCTGGCCGGCAAGGACACCGTGCTGTTCCTCGGCAGGCATGTCGGGTATCCGGTCGCGCTGGAAGGTGCGCTCAAGCTGAAGGAGCTCGCCTATATGCACGCGGAGGGATTCGCGGCGGGTGAGCTCAAGCACGGTCCCATCGCGCTGATCGAGGAGGATCTGCCGGTGGTCGTCGTCGTGCCCTCGCCGCGCGGGCGGTCAGTGCTGCACGGGAAGATGGTGTCGAACATCCAGGAGATCCGGGCACGCGGTGCGCGGACCATCGTCATCGCGGAGGAGGGCGACGAGGCGGTCGTACCGTACGCCGACCACCTGATCCGCGTCCCGGCCACGCCCACCCTGCTGCAGCCCCTGGTCGCGGCCGTTCCGCTCCAGGTGTTCGCCTGCGAACTGGCGACCGCGCGGGGCAACGAGGTCGACCAGCCGCGCAACCTCGCGAAGTCGGTGACGGTGGAGTGATGGTCGTGGGAGCGGGGTCCGGCCGGGCGCGCAGGCGTCTCGGGCAGCGGGGGGTGGCCGAGTGATTGTCGGCGTGGGGATCGACGTCGCGGAGATCGAACGGTTCGCCGCGGCGCTGGAGCGGACCCCGGAGATGGCGCAACGGCTCTTCCTGCCGGACGAGTTGCGGCTTCCGGGCGGTGAGCGGCGGGGTATCGCCTCACTGGCCGCCCGGTTCGCGGCCAAGGAGGCGCTGGCCAAGGCGCTCGGCGCGCCCGGTGGGCTGCGCTGGACGGACGCCGAGGTGTTCGTGGAGGACGGCGGCCGGCCCCGGCTGCGGGTGACCGGCACGGTAGCGGCACGGGCCGCCGAACTGGGCGTGCAGTCGTGGCATGTCTCACTCAGCCATGACGCGGGGGTGGCCTCGGCCGTCGTGATCGCTGAGGGGTGATCGCTGATCTGAGGGGTGATCGCTGATCGCTTAGGGGTGGTGTGACGGGTGGTCAGTGGTGGCTGGTCGTCGGCTGGTCGCTGTCGGGCTGAGGGTTGAGGGTTGAGGGCTGAGGTCCGGCCTGACTGGTAGCGGCCGGGTGAGGTCGGCGTGGCGTGGGTCGCGGGCGGTTGAGAGCGGCGGGGCGACAGTGGAGGGTTGAGGCATGCGTACTGCTTACAGCGTGGAGACCGTACGGACCGCCGAGCGCGAACTGATGGCCAGGCTGCCGGAGGGCGCCCTCATGCAGCGGGCCGCCGCCGGCCTCGCCGCGGCCTGCGCGGATCTGCTGGGGAAGGTGTACGGCGCCCGGGTCGTGCTGCTCGTCGGGAGCGGGGACAACGGGGGCGACGCCCTGTACGCGGGCGCCCGCCTGGCCCGGCGCGGCGCGGGGGTGGCGGCGGTGCTGCTGGCCCCCGACCGGGCCCATCAGGGCGGCCTGCGGGCGCTGCTCGCGGCCGGCGGGCGGGTCGACGACGTATCGGTGGTCGGCCGGGCCGACCTGGTGGTCGACGGGATCACCGGTATCGGCGGCCGGGGCGGGCTGCGGCCCGATGCGGTGGCCGCCCTCTGGGCGGTGTCCGACGCGGTGCCGGTGGTCGCCGTGGACCTGCCGAGCGGGGTGTCCGCCGACACGGGCGAGGTCGTCGGTGAGGCCGTACGGGCGGACGCGACCGTGACGTTCGGCGCGTACAAGCCTGCACTTCTCATCGATCCGGCCGCCGAGTACGCGGGGGCCCTGCGGCTCGTGGACATCGGGCTCGACCTGCCCGTCGTACCGGACCTGGAGTCGCTCCAGTACGCGGACGTGGCGGAACTGCTGCCGATGCCCTCGGCGGAGAGCGACAAGTACCGGCGGGGCGTCGTCGGCGTCGTCGCCGGATCCGCACGCTATCCGGGAGCGGCCGTGCTGGCCGTGGCGGGCGCGCTGCGGGGCGGGGCAGGGGCAGTGCGGTATGTGGGGCCTGCCGCCGACGCGGTGATCGCACGGTTCCCGGAGACGCTGGTGCACGCCGGGCCGCCGGCGAAGGCGGGACGTGTTCAGGCGTGGGTCGTCGGCCCCGGCCTCGGGGACGACAGGTCGGTGGTCGACGACGTACTGGCATCCGACGTGCCGGTGCTCGTGGACGCGGACGGGCTGCGGCTGCTGGACGCGTCGGCCGTACAGGACCGTTCGGCGCCGACTCTGCTCACCCCGCACGCGGGCGAGGCGGCTGCCCTGCTCGACGTGTCACGCGAGGAGGTCGAGGGGGCGCGGCTCGCGTCGGTACGGGCGCTGGCTTCGCGCTACGGGGCGACCGTCCTGCTCAAGGGCTCGACCACCCTCGTCGCGGCCCCTTCGGGCGACACGCCGGTCCGGGTGAACCCGACCGGCACCCCCTGGCTGGCCACGGCGGGCAGCGGCGACGTCCTGTCGGGCCTGGCTGGCTCACTGCTGGCGGCAGGACTGGACGCCAGGGACGCAGGCTCCGTCGCGGCCTATCTGCACGGCCTGGCCGCCCGTCGGGCTTCCGGCGGGGCGGCTGTGGTCGCCCAGGACGTGGCGGACGGGATCGCGGCGGCCTGGCGGGACGTCTGCGGGGGGTGAGGGGATGAGGTGAGGGGGCGAGGAGTGAGGGGCGCTGAGGTGTCCGTCCTGGCCACTTCCTCGCTCGTGTCTCGGTCCGTCCTGGCCGGGGGTGGCTGCCTCACCCCCGGTGCCCGGCTGTCCTGGGTGGCTGTCCAGCCCTGTGCCCGGGCCCGGGCACAGGGCTGGACACAGGGCTGGGCGCCGGCGGGGCGGGCGCACGCGCTCTGCGAGGGAGTGGGAGCGGAAGCCCGCTCTGAGAGACTGGGCGCGATGACGGGGACAGACAGATGACTGAGGCACGTAGATGACCGGGACTCGTAGTGAGCGGGGCGCCGAGACGGACGGGGCTTGCGGTGACCGGGGCACCGGGGCGGCTGGGACACGCGGTGACCGGGGGACCGGGACGGCCGGGGCAGCCGGGGCACGCGGCGACCGGGGCACCGGGACGGCTGGGACACGCGGTGACCGAGGGACCGGGACAGCCGGGACAGCCGGGACACGCGATGACCGGAGGACCGGGACAGCCGGGGCACTCATGCGAGCGCGTGCGGAGATCGATCTTGGCGCGCTGCGAGCCAACGTGCGCGCGCTGCGCGCCCGTGCGCCCCGTGCCCAGCTCATGGCAGTGGTCAAGGCGGATGCGTACGGCCACGGCATGCTGCCCTGCGCCAGGGCCGCACTTGAGGCCGGAGCCGACTGGCTCGGTACCGCGACCCCGCAGGAGGCGCTCGCACTGCGCGCCGCGGGTATCCGGGCCCGGCTGCTCTGCTGGCTGTGGACGCCCGGCGGGCCGTGGCGAGAGGCGATCGAGGCCGATATCGATGTGTCCGTGGGCGGTATGTGGGCGCTCGACGAGGTACTGGATGCGGCCCGGGCGAGCGGCCGTACGGCCCGTATCCAGCTCAAGGCCGACACCGGCCTCGGGCGCGGCGGCTGCCAGCCCGCCGACTGGCCCGAACTCGTCGGCGCCGCGGTCGCCGCTGAGGCCGAGGGGCTGGCCGATGTCACCGGGATCTGGTCGCACTTCGCGTGCGCAGACGAGCCCGGCCATCCGTCCATCGCCGCGCAGCGGGACCGCTTCGACGAGGCCATCGCGTACGCCGAGAAGGCAGGGGTCAGCCCCGAGGTCCGGCACATCTCCAACTCGCCTGCCGTGCTGACGCTGCCCGAGGCGCAGTACGACCTGATCCGTCCGGGCGTCGCGCTCTACGGCATCTCGCCTGTACCGCAGCTCGGCACCGCCGCCGACTTCGGCCTGCGTCCCGTCATGACGCTCAGCGCCCGCCTGGGCCTGGTCAAACACGTACCGGCGGGGCACGGCGTCAGCTACGGCCATCACTACGTCACCCCGGCCGAGACCACACTCGGCCTGGTCCCCCTCGGGTACGCGGACGGTGTCCCGCGCCACGCTTCGGGTAAGGGGCCTGTGCTGATCGGCGGGCGACTGCGGCGGGTCGCGGGACGGATCGCCATGGACCAGTTCGTCGTGGACCTGGAGGGGGACGAACTCCTTCCGGGTGCGGAGGCGGTGCTGTTCGGGCCGGGTGACCGGGGCGAACCGACCGCCGAGGACTGGGCCCGGGCCGCGGACACGATCGCGTACGAGATCGTCACCCGGATCGGGTCGCGAGTGGACCGCGTGTATGTGAATGAGGGACTGGGTGAGCAGTAACCCGTCCGACGGGCAGCAGTCCGGACGGTCACGACCGGACAGGCAGCAGTCGAACCGCCGGTGATGGGATGAACCAGCAGCCGGACGACGAGTAGCCGGACGACGACGAGTAGCCGGACGACGACCAGTAGGAGAGCGGCACGGTGAGCGAGAGCACCAGCGCGAATGTGGCCCAGGCCGCCGCGGCGGGCGCCAACTGGCGCAGGGCCGGTGGTTTCGCCGGCGCCGCGATCGGTGTGCTCGCGGCCGGTGCGGCGGCGGGCGTGGCGGTCGAGCGTCTGACGGTCGGCCGCGGCATGCGCAAGAAGGCGCGGCTCGCCCTCGACGCATCGGGCCCGTACGGCTCACTGCGCGGTGTCCCGGGCCGGGCGGCCGCCGATGACGGGACCGGGATCTACTACGAGGTCGACGAGGTCGGCGCTTACCCGCCGGGGTCGCTCAGTGGTGCGCGGGCGCGGGGCGCCGGAGCAGAGCCGGGTGGAGCTGGGACGGCTGGTGCAGCTTCGGGTGCTTCAGGTGCTGCGGGAGCGGATGGGACCGTCGGGACGGCCGGTGTGTCCGGGACAGCTGGGAAAGTTGGAGCGGCCGGCGGCCGTCGGGCGGCCGGGGAAGCTGCGAAAGACGGGACAGCCAAAGACGGGACAGCCGGGGCGCGTAAGCGGCGGTCGTCCGGGCGCCGGACGGTTCAGCCCGTCACGGTCGTCTTCTCACACGGTTACTGCCTCAGCCAGGATTCCTGGCACTTCCAGCGTGCGGCGCTACGCGGCGTCGTCCGGACCGTCCACTGGGACCAGCGCAGCCACGGCCGCTCGGAGCGCGGTCAGGCGCAGGCCGACGGTGTACCGCTCACCATCGACCAGCTCGGCCGCGATCTGAAAGCAGTCATCGACGCGGCAGCACCGGAGGGACCTCTGGTGCTGGTGGGACATTCGATGGGCGGCATGACGATGATGGCGCTCGGCGAACAGTTCCCCGAACTGGTCAGAGACCGGGTCGTCGGTGCCGCGTTCGTCGGCACCTCCTGCGGGAAGCTCGGCGAGGTCAGTTTCGGGCTGCCGGTGGCGGGCGTGAACGCGGTGCGGCGCGTGCTTCCCGGCGTACTGAAGGCTCTCGGGTCCCAGACGGAGCTGGTGGAGCGGGGGCGGCGGGCCACGGCGGACCTGTTCGCCGGGCTGGTCAAGCGGTACTCGTTCGGTTCGAAGGACGTCGACCCCGGCGTGGCCCGGTTCGCGGAGCGGCTGATCGAGGGCACACCGATCGATGTGGTCGCGGAGTTCTATCCGGCCTTCACCGACCACGACAAGGCGGACGCGCTGGCCGAGGTCTTCGCCGAGGTGCCCGCACTCATCCTGGCCGGCGAGAACGACCTGGTGACACCAAGTGCACACAGCCAGATCATCGCCGATCTGCTGCCCACGGCGGAACTGGTCATCGTTCCCGACGCCGGGCACCTGGTCATGCTCGAACATCCGGAGACCGTGACCGGCCGGTTGACCGAACTGCTGGCGAGGGCGGGCGCGGTACCGGTAGACGCTAACGTTGGCCTGTATGGAAGCCCCGCACAGCCCGGCAGCTGACACGGCCGCCGCATTCGCCACCCGCCTGACCATCGACTCCCCCGACCGTATGCAGGAGTTGGGCCGTCGCCTCGCCGTACTGCTGCGCCCCGGCGATCTCGTGATGCTCTCCGGTGAACTCGGCGCGGGCAAGACCACCCTCACCCGGGGCCTGGGCGAGGGCCTCGGCGTGCGCGGAGCGGTCACGTCCCCGACCTTCGTCATCGCCCGTGTCCATCCGCCGCTGGGCGACGGCCCCCCGCTGGTGCACGTGGACGCGTACCGCCTGGGCGGTGGGCTCGACGAGATGGAGGACCTCGATCTGGACGTCTCGCTGCCCGACTCGGTGATCGTGGTCGAGTGGGGGGACGGGAAGGTCGAGGAACTGTCGGACGACCGGCTCCGGGTGGTCATCGGGCGGGGTGTGGGTGACACGGACGACGAGCGCCGCGTGGTGACGGTCAGCGGGTTCGGGGCGCGCTGGGCGGCAGAGAAACAGCGCACGGACCTCGACGGTCTCCGGGAGCTCGGGGAGGCCTGAGGGGGGCTCTCTCCGGTCTGAGGGAGGCCGCAGGGGCTTGAGGGGATCGCAGCAGGTCTGGAAGGGCCAGGGGGCCTGACGGGGGTTCGGTGGAGGTTCGGGACGGGCCCGGGGGAGTTTCCCGGAAGGCCTGAGGGCTTCGCGATGCCTTGAGAGGCCGGGAGAAGGAGGCCTGGGTGCCACGGGGCCGCCTGAGCAGTTCGCATGCGCATCCGGAAATTCACCCCGTACTTTCCGACAAGCCGTCGGTAAGGTGTTGCACAGATCCCACCGGGCGTGGTGACATGGATACCAAGACCTGGTTAGGTCTACCTAACCATGCCTGACCGAGGAGGCAGCCATGTCCGCATCGGAGACCGAAGCGCAGTCGCCGTCCCCCATGTCGATGCGCGATCTGCTCGCCTCCTGCGAGGCGGCGAACGCCGTGTCCACACCACCGCGCGCCCCCGCGCCTGAGCCCACCGCCGTCACCGGGGAGCCTGAGGAAGAGCGCGACGCCGCGTAATCCGTATGGGTTGCCGCGCAATCCGTATGGATTACAGCCTGGCGGCAGAGCGCATGCGGGGCTGCCGGGTTCCGAGATTGAGTCGTACGGGAACCTGCGCGGGCCATACGGAAGCGCTGCGAGCCAGACGGAAGGCCCGCGCGAGCCATGCGAGATCGTGCGTGCGCCAGGGCCTCAGCCGCGGGCGCTGCATGAGCAGGCAGGAGCCGCGGGGCGGCTAAGGGACGACGACGATCTTCGTGCCGAACGTCGCGAGCGGCCACATCGCGTTGCCGTCCGCGCGCTTCATCCGGATTCCGCCGGTCTTCTGCTGCGGGTCGGGGCTCGACATCGAGTTGTCCGTAGCGGCGCTGAACCCGACCGTCACCCCGTTGACGCTCGCGAACCGCACCACGTGCTCGATCGGCACCCCGTCGGAGCCCATCGTGCTGCCTGTGCGCGAAGTCACCTGGTACGTTCCCGGGCGCGGATTCACCGCGCTCGGCATGACCTCGAAGGTCCGCACGCCGACCCCGGTGTCGCTCACCAGCCACACCCGCTTCGCCCCGAGCGAGTACACGACGCGGGAGCCGGCCCCCGAGTGCAGCGGCACCGCGTGGCTGTTCTGCTTTCCCGGCTTCGTCGGGGTGCCCGACGGGTTGGTCGAGGAGGACGCCGAGGACGAGGGCTTGGGGGCCGCGAGGTTGGCGGGGGCGTTTGCCGACGCCTGGTAGGCGAGGAAGCCGACCACGGCGAGCGCTGCCCCGGTGAGCCCGGCCACGATTCCCGAGCTGCTCCTTGACACCTGAGGCTCCCCATTTCTCGTACGTACGAATTCTCGGTGACGTTAGCAGCAGCGGGCTGACGGGGCAGGGCGCCGTGCCCCCGCCGCAGGAGCCGTAGGCTGTTTGTGTGCTCCTGCTCGCCGTTGATACCGCCACGCCCGCCGTCACTGCCGCCCTCCACGACGGAACATCCGTGGTCGCCGAGTCCAGTCGGACCGATGCCCGCCGTCATGGGGAGTTGCTGCTGCCCGCCGTCGATCATGTCCTTGCCGAAGCCGGACTGAAACTGGACGCCCTCACGGGCATCGTCGTCGGCGTCGGCCCGGGACCTTACACCGGACTGCGCGTGGGGCTGGTGACGGCCGCCACGTTCGGGTCCGCTCTGGGTGTGCCCGTGTACGGGCTGTGCACGCTGGACGGCCTCGCCTACGCGTCCGGGCTCGACGGCCCCTTCGTCGTCGCGACGGACGCGCGGCGCAAGGAGGTCTACTGGGCGCGGTACGACGGATTCCGGACCCGGCTGGGCGAACCTGCCGTGGACCGGCCCGGGGACATCGCCGCAGAGGTCGCGGGGTTGCCTGCGGTGGGGGCCGGCGCGCTGCTCTATCCCGATACCTTCCTCGACGCGCGAGCTCCCGAACACGTATCGGCTGGGGCCCTCGCGGCACTGGCGGCCGAGAAGCTGGCGCGGGGGATCGATGCCGCCGGAACCAGTTCCGCCGGAACCAGTGCCGACAGCAGCAATGGTGACGGGGCCGGGAATGAGCGGGGTGACGTGGCGATCGCTGAAGGGTTCCTTCCGGTCACACCGCTCTATCTGCGGCGCCCCGACGCCCAGGTGCCGAAGAACTACAAGGTGGTCACCCCGCAGTGACGGCCGTACTACGGGAGATGCGCTGGTGGGACATCACGCCCGTGCTGGAGCTCGAACACGAGTTGTTCCCTGATGATGCCTGGTCCGAGGGCATGTTCTGGTCCGAGCTCGCCCACGCGCGCGGGCCGGCCGCGACCCGGCGCTATGTGGTCGCGGAGACCGCCGAGCGGATCGTCGGCTACGCGGGCCTTGCGGCTGTCGGCGGCATGGGTGACGTACAGACGATTGCCTCGGCCCGGGATCAGTGGGGCACAGGCCTCGGCGCCGAACTCCTGAGCGATCTCCTCCGACACGCCACCGCCTTCGAGTGCGGCGAGATCCTCCTCGAAGTACGGGTCGACAACATCCGCGCCCAGAAACTCTACGAACGCTTCGGCTTCGAGCCCATCGGCTTCCGCCGGGGCTACTACCAGCCGGGCAATGTGGACGCGCTCGTCATGCGCCTCGAACTGCGCCCGGAAATGGGCCTCGCACAAGGAACAGAGATCCATGGCTGACGAACCTCTCGTACTCGGCATCGAGACCTCCTGCGACGAGACGGGGGTCGGCATCGTCCGCGGTACGACGCTGCTCGCCGACGCCGTCGCATCGAGCGTCGACACGCACGCCCGCTTCGGCGGAGTCGTGCCGGAGATCGCTTCGCGCGCGCATCTGGAAGCGATGGTTCCGACCATTGAACGTGCGCTGAAGGAAGCCGGGGTCGCCGCCAAGGACCTCGACGGCATCGCCGTGACGGCGGGGCCCGGTCTCGCGGGGGCGTTGTTGGTCGGCGTATCGGCGGCCAAGGCGTACGCGTACGCGCTGGGCAAACCGCTGTACGGCGTCAACCATCTGGCCTCCCACATCTGTGTGGACCAGCTGGAGCACGGGCCGCTGCCCGAGCCGACCATGGCGTTGCTCGTGTCGGGCGGACACTCGTCGCTGTTGCTGGCACCCGACATCACGGCGGACGTCCGGCCCCTGGGTGCGACGATCGACGACGCGGCCGGTGAGGCCTTCGACAAGATCGCGCGGGTATTGAACCTCGGCTTCCCGGGCGGTCCGGTCATCGACCGACTGGCACGGGAGGGAGACCCGAAGGCGATTGCGTTCCCGCGCGGACTGACGGGGTCGCGTGACGCGGCGTACGACTTCTCGTTTTCCGGGCTCAAGACATCAGTGGCCCGCTGGGTCGAGGCGAAGCGGGCGGCGGGCGAGGAAGTCCCCGTGCGCGATGTGTCGGCGTCTTTCCAGGAGGCGGTCGTCGACGTACTCACGCGCAAGGCCGTCCGTGCGTGTAAGGACGAGGGCGTCGACCACCTGATGATCGGCGGCGGTGTCGCCGCCAACTCCAGGCTGCGCGCACTCGCCCAGGAGCGGTGCGAGCGGGCCGGTATCCGACTGCGGGTGCCGCGTCCCGGACTGTGTACGGACAACGGCGCGATGGTCGCGGCGCTCGGTGCGGAAATGGTGGCGCGAAACAGGGCGGCGTCGGACTGGGAGCTGTCTGCGGACTCGTCGTTGCCGGTCACGGACCCGCATGTGCCTGGTATCGCACGGGACCATGGGGAGGGGCCTGGCCATGCTGATGTGGACGGGCCGGGGCATGGTCAGGCGGGTGGCCAGGGGCTTGGTGGCGGGCTCGTACATGATCACGACCATGTCCACGAAATCAGCAAGGGTAACCTCTACTCATGACCGTCGCGCTGATGTGGGAGGCCCGTGCGGCCGACGGCCGGGGCTGCGAGTTGCTGGAGTGGGCGCGGCAGCAGGCACAGGCAGAGGTTTCCAGGGCGGCCGCGGACGGTACGAGGGGCCCTCTGCGCCGTGAGTTTCTGCGTGCTCCGCAGGACCGGGTGCTGGTCCTCACCTGGTGGGACGCTCCCTATGATGCGGACCTGCCCGAACTTCCCGAGCCCGAAGCCGACTTGATCACTCGCGCGGTACACCGGTGGCGCTTTGAATCGGTCTGCGTGGAGTAGGCCGGCCGAGGGCTGGGGCTGTGGCTTTGTTTCCTGGATCGTCCACGTACACGTTGCCTCCTGGTCTTCGCGCCTGACTACAACGCCGTTGCCTGTACTCAACCTGGATCGGTAGCTAGTCGTGGAGGGTGCCCATCGCCTCTGCTATTCCGCGTAGTTACGCGGCGTATTGAGGTAGATGTGGCCGGTCGGACTGACCCAGGTGGTGATTCCGGTGACTGCGTCACGCGTGACCGTCCAGTTACCGCGGTGCTTCATCAGGTGGTGGCGACGGCAGATCGGGATGAGATTCTCCGGGACTGTCTTCCCGCCGGACTCGGGATGGTCGTGATCGAACTCCTTGACGTGGTCGAGATCGCATCGCTGTGCGGGCATGCGGCAGGAAGGGAAGGCGCACTGCTGGTCCCGGGCGATGACATGTCGTTCGGCTTCGGCGGTGGGGCGGTAGGTGGCGGGGTCGGTCTTGATGAGCAGGCCTGTTTTGGGGTGGGTGATCAAGCGACGCCAGATCGTGCCCTCGGCGTAGGCGATGGTGCGGGCCTGCGTGGCGGTGATGGGGCCGTAACCCTTCAGCTCTGCCGGATCCTCGCTCACGCCGATCAGTACGTCGAGGGGCACGGTCACGTGCACGAGTGCGGTGGTGGGTCGCCGAGAGAGGCCTTGGGGTGCCTCGGATTCCGCAGAAGCGGAGGAACCGCTCGGCAGGGCAGGTCGGTTGAGGATGAGATCGGCCAGAGCATCCACTCGGCGCTGGCTGAGGGTGCGGCCGTCCACGACGAGGGTCGTGGCATGGGCGTCGACTGCTTGATCGAAACGGGCGCCGAGGTCTGCCGGCACCGTGGCACCCCAGGTGATCATGCCGTCGTCCTGTGGATAACGGACGATCTCCCGCTCTTTCGTCCGCAGTTCCAGCCGACGCTGGTAGCCCTCCGGGTCCGCCTTGATTACCTGGCGGCGCAGCGCTCGGGAGCTCTGGCCAGTTGCTTGGGTGGGCATCCTCGTCGCCATGGCGGTCTCGACTCGGGCGGCTGCCTTCGGTTCGAGGACCCGGCAGGCGTTGGCCAGATTCCTGGCCTGCATGTAGCAGATCTCTCCGCCTTCGAGCAGGCCGAGCGTGTTGGCGTAGTGGCCGGCCAGTTCCTTGGCGATCTGAAGCCGCTCGGTGGCGGTCGCGTTGCTGATGCGCAGGGCACAGGCCACCTCTTCGGTCGCGTAGTCCCCGTTGTTCAGGAGCTGGGTGTCGATATCGTGTTCGCTGGAGGGCGGTGCTGACTCGGCATGTGCGGCGATGTCCGCCAGTAGATGCACTTGCCGGGCAGCGAACCATGCTGCGTGGCGCTCCAGTACGGCCAGAGCGTCGATACGTCCGCGCGGCGACAGCTTCTTTGACTCCAGGGCTCCGAGGAGCGCAGCAGTCTGGGCTGAGGGAGCTGCCTCCCGTAGGTGGGCAGCCCAGTCGTCCGGTGTCTGAGGGCCGGCTGTGTTCGGTTGGGCTGCTGGAGCTGCTGGAGCTGCTGGAGCTGCTGGAGTTGAAGAACCTGAGGGGCCTGAGGGGCCTGAGGGGCCTGAGGGGCCCGAAGGAGCTGGTGGATCGGGGACTGCGGATGCACCGGGCAACTGGTGTTGGAAGTCTTTGTCCAGCCCGTCCAGCCCGCCCGCCCCCTCCGGCGCGCCAGGCGGGCCGGACGGGCTGGACGAAGCCCGTGGCTCAGGCTCATTTCTGTCCAGCACAGCGGTCTGGGTTGCGGTCCGGGTTACGTACGCCGACCGGTCGGTGCTGATCCGGGCTGCCTGGATGGACTGGATTGCCCGGCTGGACTGCGCTGCCTGGCTGGCCGCTGCCGTTCGGTTCGTCTGATCAGTCTGGATCGTCATGGCCCACACCCCCGTGATTGGCCTCAACTCTTGCTCGCCATCTCCCCGGCGAGTCACACCCCTATCGTTGCTCACTCTCCGTAGTAACGCCAGGTCGTGATGCAGTTTCACTCGTATGAATGGCAGATCCGGAACATGGAACTCAACATCTTTGCCCTGCAGCGGACTTGGCCTCGATCTCGCTCATCCTGATCACCGTCAACCGCCCGGCAGGAACAGTGCGCTTACGTGTGCCACGGAACCTGGAGCAGACAAGGGTGCTGGAGCAGCTACCGGTTCGGATGCGGGCGGGCGCGGTACGGATTTCGCAGGACCGGTGAGGTAGCGAGTTCTCCCGTAGCGTCCACGGGAGAGGGTCCGGTCTGTCCCGGCCTGCCTTACGCTGTGGCGCCATGTCCCCCACCCCGCCCGCCATGGACCTCGACCCCGCCCGTCGGGCCGTCTTCGCTCAGGAACTGCGGGACGCGCTCGCGGCGCAGTGCCCCGGATCGGTAACCGCGCTGCGTGGTTCGCTTGCCCGGGGCACTGCGGATCCGTACAGCGACATCGATCTTGCCTGGACTGTGCCCGATGCGCAGTTCGAGGCCTGTGTGGCTGCCGTCGGGCCCTGCCTGGGTGCGGTGCGAGCGGTTGTCTCGCTGCGAAGCGATCCGGATTCTCAACGAGATTCTCAACGTCCATGCAGTCGGAAGCTGTTGTTCCTCGCCTTCCGGGATATGCCGCTGTTTTGGCGGCTGGATCTGGAGATCCTGGCAGTTTCCGACGGGTCGGCCGGCCCGTCCGGTCCGGTGGGTGCGGGCCTCGGCGGGGGCCGGGCGCAGGAGGACGGCGGCCCCGAGGCGGTGGGGGATCCCGAGTGGTCTCTCGCGGCCAGTGCACTCGCCAATGCTGTGGCTGTCGTCAAGGCGGTGCTGCGCGGGCAGCCGGAGGTGGCAGTGGGGCTGCTGGAGCGCGGCCTGCGCCGGATCGGCGCCGGCGGGTCGGCGAGCGGTCGGTGGCGTGCGGACGTCGTACGGCTCGCAAACGCCGCCGCCGAGCACGAGCCCGCTCAGCGCCCCCTCGCCGACCAGGTCAAACGTCTCGCGGCGGAGCTGCTGGAGGGGTGACAGTTACATCGAGGGCGTGACAGCTACGGCAAGGAGCGACAGCAGCTGCAGTTCGGAGCGCGGCTGATCCCTGGAACCCCGAGCACCGCCCCCCGTGCCTGGCTGCCCCACAACTCTGTCCCCCCCCCCGGGATCACCGGTCAGGAACAGCTGGTCCCGTACGCCGGTACCTTCCCGTCCAGCAGATACGCGTTCGCCGTGCCGTCGATGCACGCGCTGCCGTTCCCGTAAGAGCAGTGCCCCTCGCCGCCATTCCAGGTGACCAGTACCCCGACCCCCTTCCCGAGCCGCCGCGCCATCGCCTTCGCCCCGCCGTACGGGGTGGCGGGGTCGCCCGTATTGCCGATGACCAGAATGGGCGGGGCTCCCTTCGCGCTGACCTCCATATGCTTCATGGCCCCCTTGACGGGCCAGTACGTGCACTGGTTCAGTGCCCACGCGAACTGCGCGCCGAACAGCGGCGACGCCTTGCGGTAAGCGGGGAGCCGGCGCTCGATCTCGGCCTTCTGCACCGGTACGCCGGAGTCGGCGCAACTGGTCGCCGAGAAGACGTTGTTGCTGTTCGAGTAGTGCCCCTTGGCATCGCGGCCCGTCATGCTGTCGGCCATCGTGAGCAGTGCCGCGGGGTTGTGCGTACGGAGGTACACGGCGACCGCGTTCGCCATCCGCGGCCAGCCGGAATCCGGCGAGTACAGCGCACCTTCGATCGCTGTCAGGGCGAGCGAGTCGTTGAGGGTGCGGCCCCCCGCTGCCGCCGCGGGGTGTTTCTCCAGACCGGCCACGAGGCTGGTCAGCACCTTCTCGACCCCTTCGGGAGTGGAGCGGTGCAGCGGACAGAGGTACGTGGCTGCGACGCACGAGCGCGCGAAGTGGTCCAGGGCCAGCTGAAAGCCCTTCAGCTGGTAGAAGGCCCCCTGTGTGAAGTCCTTGTCGGGGTGCATGACGCCGTCGAGCACCGCACGGCCGACCTTCTGCGGGAAGATGTGGGCGTAGGTCGCGCCGAGCTCCGTACCGTACGAGAAGCCGTAGTAGTTCAGCTTCCTGTCGCCCACCGCCGCGCGGATCCGGTCCAGGTCCCTGGCCACATTGGTGGTCGTCAGATACGGCAGGAGGGGGCCGGACTTCTTCTCGCACTGCGCCGCGAAGTCATGGGTCGCGTCCATCCACCGCCGGACCTCGGTGGGGGTGTCCGGGGTGGAGTCGACGGCGTTGAGCGCATCGGTCTCCGGGCCGGTGAGGCAGTTGACGGGTGCACTGTTGCCGACTCCGCGCGGATCGAAACTCACCAGGTCATAGCGGGTGTTGAGCTTCGCGAACGTCGGCGTGAAGGCAGGCAGCGTGTCGACGCCCGAGCCACCGGGACCGCCGAAGTTGTAGACCAGCGAGCCGATGCGTTTGCCGGGACCCGTCGCGCGATGCCGGATCAGCGCCAGCGGAATCGTCTTCCCTCCGGGCTTGGTGTAGTCGAGGGGGACGTTCAGAGTGGCGCAGGTCCAGCCGGTGCCGGGGGCCTTGCCGCCGCCCTGCGCCTGGGAGGGCGCGGGACACCTGGTCCACGTCGGCCGTTCCTGAGCCGGTGGTGCCGCGCCCGCGCCCGCGCCGGCGCCCGCGCCGGCGGCTGCCGGCGGAGTGACGGCGGGCGGGGCCGGGGCGGTGGCGAACGCGGGCCCGCCGAGCAGCAGAGAAGCGGCAGCGGCGCATCCCACGGCACGGCCGACGGCTTTACGGGGTACGCCGGCCCATGTCTTACGGGACGGCTCACCGGGGGATGTACCGGGCGGCGTACGGAACGCCACGGGGAGGGACGAGCGGGACGAACGGAGCGACAAACGCGCCGACGGGCGCGACGGCTTACGAGGCGTCATGTTGATCAGTCTCTGACGGTCCGTCGGATCCCGCCCGGCGCAAGGTCCGTACGGGGGACGGCAGGCCGATCACCCAGCCCGATCACCCAGCCCGATCACCCAGCCCGGCCACCCAGTCCGGGCTCCCTCAGCCCACGCCGACCCGCTCAGCCCACACCTCCTCAGCCCACACCTCCCCCCCCCAGCAATCCGGGCCAGGATTATCCTCCGGCCATACGGCACGCGGTGTCCGTACGTACGCGTAACCTTGAAAACCAGGACGCACGGGCCAGGGGGAAGGGGCCGCAAGTGAGCTGGTTCTGGTGGGTATTCATCTTCTTCATGGTCGGCGGCTTCGGCTGGGTCGCCGATACGGGCCGCACCGCGCTGCGCACGCGCCATGAGCGCCGGATGGAGCGGCTGGAGACGGCCGAACGGGAGCGCAGGGAGATCGAGGCGGCGCAGAAACCGCCCGAGCCGGTCTGCGGCTGCACGCATCACCTCGCCAAGCACGACCGGCAGGGCAAGTGCCACGAGACCGTCGAGGTGCCGACATCCTGGGACGAGAACAAGAAGCCGCTGAGCTTCGAGCCCGGGGTCTGCAACTGCCAGCAGTACGTGGGACCGCAGCCGCTGTCCCAGGTGTACGCGGACGAGCTGACGGACCTGGCCTGACGGACAGGACCAGGGAAGCGGCGGGAGCAGGGAAGCGGGGGCCAGGGAAGATGGAAGAGGGCGAGGAAAGAGGGCGAGGAAAGAGGTACGCAACAGCAGGGCCGGGCTTCGTCAGGCGTTCGAAGTCATGGGCTGCTCGAAGTCACGGGCTCGAAGTCACGGGCTCGAAAGGGGGCCCGCGGGCTGTCCGATCAGCATCGTCGGCGTGCCTGCGACGCGGGTGAGGATCACGGTGGCCGCGTTCGGCCCCTGCGGCTTGACCCTGCGTCGTACCTCTTCCGGCTCGACTGCCGAGCCGCGCTTCTTGACGGTGAGGTTGCCGACCTCCCGCTCGCGCAGCAGGGCCTTCAGCTTTTTCAGGCCGAAGGGGAGTTCGTCCGTGATCTCGTAGGCCGTCGCATACGGGGTGGGGCGCAGCTCGTCCGCCGTGACGTAGGCGATGGTCTCGTCGATCAGCCCGCCGCCGAGTTCCTCGGCGACCTCGGCGACGAGATGGGCGCGGATGACGGCGCCGTCCGGTTCGTACAGATACCGGCCCAGTGTGCGGACCGCGGGGTCGGGGAGTCCGCGGCCCGTGAGGGTGGCCCCGGAAGGGAGCAGTGTGGCGCGGCGCAGCCCCGGATCCGTGCCGAACCAGAGCACCGCTTCCTTGACGTCACCGCCGTCGGAGATCCACTCGGCCTCGGCGCTGCCGGGGATCATCTCGTGCGGGATACCCGGAGCGATCTTGATGGCTCCCGCTGCTCCCGCTGCTCCCCGGGGTGCCGGGCCGGACTCCGGGCGGTCGGCCACCGCACCGGTAGCCCAGGACAGTGGCGGTGAGTACGCCTCGGGGTTGAAGATCCGGCCGCGACCGCCACGTCGTGCCGGGTCGACGAAGACCGCGTCGTACGGGTCCGTGCCGACCTCCGCCACATCCGCGCACCGCACCTCGATCAGGCTGCTCAGCCCGAGGGCGTCGGCGTTGGCCCGTACGACTTCGGCTGTCAGCGGATCGCGGTCGACCGCCAGTACGGAGATCCCGGCGCGGGCAAGCGCCAGGGCGTCCCCGCCGACGCCGCAGCACAGGTCGGCGACGCTGCGTACCCCCAGCTCGGCGAAGCGGCGGGCGCGGTGATCAGCGACGGATTTACGGGTGGACTGCTCGACGCCGTTGGGTGTGAAGAACATCCGGTACGCGTCGTCCGCGCCGAATTTCGGCACCGCTCGCTGCCGCAGCCGAGCCTGGGCGAGGGCGGCGGATACCAGTTCGGTGGGATACGAGCGGCGCAACCGGGTGGCGACGGCCAGTTCCTGTGCGGGGTCGTACTCCCGCAGGGATGCGAGCAGGGCGGCGCCCTCATCGGTGAACAGCGCGGTGAAGGCGTCGAGATCGGTCACCTGTCCATTGTGGGTGATCGGCTGCGAGCGCTCCCCCTTGCGGGTTACGGCTGTGTCCGTCAGTCCGTCCTGGAGGGGGAGGGGCGGGTACGCGGCGGGGAGGGGCGGGTACGCGGGGAGGCGCGGGAGGAAGGCGACATGGCCCGGCAGATTGGCACTCCGCTTGACCGAGTGCTAACTGCCGTCCTAGTCTCAGTTCTGGCACTCCCCACGGGAGAGTGCCAAATATGGCGACGGGCCGGTCCGGCACCCGCGACGACGGATCCAACCGGTCGCCACTCAGACAGTTCACCCCGTGAGATCTCCGAAGGGGGAGACCGGATCGTGTCGACAACCAGCTCCAAGGTTGCCATTAAGCCGCTCGAGGACCGCATTGTGGTCCAGCCGCTCGACGCCGAGCAGACCACGGCCTCCGGCCTGGTCATTCCGGACACCGCCAAGGAGAAGCCCCAGGAGGGCGTCGTCCTGGCCGTGGGCCCGGGCCGCTTCGAGAACGGCGAGCGTCTTCCGCTTGACGTCAAGGCCGGCGATGTCGTGCTGTACAGCAAGTACGGCGGCACCGAGGTGAAGTACAACGGCGAGGAGTACCTCGTCCTCTCGGCTCGCGACGTTCTCGCGATCGTCGAGAAGTAATTCACCGACGTATTTCTTGATCTGCGCCCCTGGCCCCGCATCTTCTGTGTTCGCACAAGTGTGTTCGCACAATGAGTGACGGGCACTGGGGGCGCAGTTCGTTTTTGAGAGGACTGAATCAGCTCCATGGCGAAGATCCTGAAGTTCGACGAGGACGCCCGTCGCGCCCTTGAGCGCGGCGTCAACAAGCTTGCCGACACGGTCAAGGTGACGATCGGCCCCAAGGGCCGCAACGTCGTCATCGACAAGAAGTTCGGCGCTCCCACCATCACCAACGACGGTGTCACGATCGCCCGCGAGGTCGAGCTCGACGACCCGTACGAGAACCTCGGCGCGCAGCTGGTGAAGGAGGTGGCGACCAAGACCAACGACATCGCGGGTGACGGCACCACCACCGCCACCGTGCTGGCCCAGGCGCTGGTCCGCGAGGGTCTGCGCAACGTCGCCGCCGGCGCTTCCCCCGCCTCCCTGAAGAAGGGCATCGACGCCGCGGTCAAGGCTGTGTCCGAGGAGCTCCTCGCGACCGCCCGCCCGATCGATGACAAGTCCGACATCGCCGCTGTCGCCGGTCTCTCCGCGCAGGACAAGCAGGTCGGCGAGCTCATCGCCGAGGCGATGGACAAGGTCGGCAAGGACGGTGTCATCACCGTCGAGGAGTCCAACACCTTCGGTCTGGACCTGGACTTCACCGAGGGCATGGCCTTCGACAAGGGTTACCTCTCGCCGTACATGGTGACCGACCAGGAGCGTATGGAGGCCGTCCTCGACGACCCGTACATCCTGATCCACCAGGGCAAGATCGGTTCGATCCAGGACCTGCTGCCGCTCCTTGAGAAGGTCATCCAGGCGGGTGGCTCCAAGCCGCTGCTGATCATCGCCGAGGACGTCGAGGGCGAGGCCCTGTCGACCCTGGTCGTGAACAAGATCCGCGGCACCTTCAACGCGGTCGCGGTCAAGGCCCCCGGCTTCGGCGACCGCCGCAAGGCGATGCTCGGCGACATGGCCACCCTCACCGGTGCCACGGTCATCGCCGAGGAGGTCGGACTCAAGCTCGACCAGGCCGGTCTCGACGTGCTGGGCACCGCCCGCCGCGTCACCATCACCAAGGACGACACGGTCATCGTCGACGGCGGTGGCAAGTCCGACGAGGTCCAGGGCCGCGTCAACCAGATCAAGGCCGAGATCGAGTCCACGGACTCCGACTGGGACCGCGAGAAGCTCCAGGAGCGCCTTGCGAAGCTGGCCGGCGGCGTGTGCGTGATCCGCGTCGGTGCCGCCACCGAGGTGGAGCTCAAGGAGAAGAAGCACCGTCTGGAGGACGCCATCTCCGCGACCCGCGCCGCGGTCGAGGAGGGCATCGTCTCCGGTGGTGGCTCCGCTCTGGTGCACGCCGTCAAGGTGCTCGAAGGCAACCTGGGCAAGACCGGCGACGAGGCCACGGGTGTCGCGGTCGTCCGCCGTGCCGCTGTCGAGCCGCTGCGCTGGATCGCCGAGAACGCCGGCCTCGAGGGCTACGTCATCACCTCGAAGGTCGCCGAGCTCGACAAGGGCAACGGCTTCAACGCCGCGACCGGCGAGTACGGCGACCTGGTGAAGGCCGGCGTCATCGACCCGGTCAAGGTCACCCGCTCCGCGCTGGAGAACGCCGCGTCCATCGCTTCGCTGCTGCTCACGACCGAGACCCTGGTCGTCGAGAAGCCGGCGGAGGAGGAGCCCGAGGCGGGCCACGGCCACGGCCACTCGCACTGAGGCTGACACGACGCACGCTTGAGGCCCGGCACCCCTTCACTTGGAAGGGGTGCCGGGCCTCGGTGTTTACGGGGGGGGGGGCGGGAGCCGGGGGCAGTGCCGGGGGCCGTGACCGGGTCCGGTCAGGCCGAGTGCGTCAGGTCCGACGGAAGTACGGGATCCGCGAACTCCTGCCCCGACGTGTACCGTTCGAGCTCGTCCAGAGCCTGGTCCGCCATCCGGTGCAGCTCGCCGCCGAGCGACCCGGCGATGTGCGGGGTCAGCAGAACGTTCGGCAGGTCGTAGAGCGGTGACTCCGCGTACGGGGTCTCAGGCTCCGTCACATCGAGCACCGCGTGCAGCCGCCCGCCCACCAGTTCCGGAACCAGCGCGTCCTCGTCGATCAGCGAACCGCGGGCCGTGTTGATCAGCGTCGCCCCGTCCGGCATCGCGGCCAGCTGGCGGGCCCCGATCATGTGCCGGGTGGCGGGAAGCTGCGGGGCGTGCACGCTGACGATGTCGCTGTGGGCGCACAGTTCGTCCAGCGGCACCGGCTCCACACCGAGCGCGGCGGCTTCTGCCGCATCGACGTACGGGTCGTACAGCAGGACCCGCAGATCGAAGGGGCGCAGCAGTTCGATCACCCGTCGGCCGATCCGGGAGGCGCCGATGATGCCGACGGTGCGCCGGTAGTTGCCCGCGCCGTCCAGCTCGTCCCGCCAGTCGTGGTCGCCGCGCATCGCGCGGTACCGGTAGGCGGACTGCAGGACACGCTTGTTGGCGAGCAGGATCGTGGCCAGGGTGTACTCGGCCACGGGCAGCGCATTGGCCGCGGCGGCCGAAGCGACGGTGATGCCGCGCTCCCAGCATGCCTCGGTGATGTGGTGCTTGACCGAGCCGGCCGCGTGGACGACGGCGCGCAACCGGGGTGCGGAGTCCAGGATCCGGGGGGTGAGCGGGGTCGCGCCCCAGCAGGTGAAGAGGACTTCAGCCCCGGCGAGAGCCGCGGCGACCTCGGCCGTGGGTCTCGCCAGGTCGTGAGCGACGAGTCGGCTGTCCGTACGCGCCAGGGTGGTGAGCCGGACGTGATGGCGCTCGGCGAAGAGGCGCTCCACGATGCCCGGAGCCATCGCAAGCAGGACGCCCGGCCGATTGTCAGTGGCGTGGTGCATGGTGGTTCCAGTGCTCCTTCTCGGTTGCTTCGGGCGCAGCCCGGTAGGAGTCGGCCCGGTCTGTGCCGGCCTGGTGTGCGGTGGCATGGTCTGTGTCGGCCGGGTCGGAGTCGGCTTGGTTTGACGTGGCTCGGTCTGGGATGGCTTGGTCTGGGGTGGCTTGGTCTGGGGTGGCCTGGTCTGCGTCGGCTTGGCGTGCGGTGGCCTGGTCCTGCTTGGCCTCGTCCGCGTCGGCCCGAACCGGTCGGGACCGGACCGTGATGGGCGGTGGCCGTTCGGCGGTGGTCATTTGACGCTTCCGGCGGTCAGACCGGCCTTCCAGTGCCGCTGGAGCGAGACGAAGGCGACGATCAGGGGGATGACGGCGAGGAGGGAGCCGGTGACCACGAGCGGATAGAAGCTCGGCTCGCCATGGGTGTTGGTGTTCCACGAGTACAGGCCGAGGCTCAAGGGGAAGAGATCGCGGTCCGAGAGCATGACCAGGGGGAGGAAGAAGTTGTTCCAGATCGCCGTGAACTGGAAGAGGAAGATCGTCACGAACCCCGGCATCATCATGGGCATACCGATGGACCAGAAGGTCCGCAGCTCACCGGCCCCGTCGATACGGGCTGCCTCCAGCGCCTCATTCGGGATGTAGCCGGCGCTGAAGACCCGGGCGAGGTAGACGCCGAAGGGGTTGACCAGGACCGGGATCAGCACCGACCAGTAGGTGTTGACGATGCCGATCTTGCTGGCCAGCAGATACATCGGCAGCGCGAGTGCGGTGGTGGGCACCAGCACGCCCAGCAGGACGAGCCCGAAGAGCTTCTCCTTGCCCCGGAACTCGTACTTGTCGAAGGCGTATCCGGCGGCGACGCAGATCAGTGAGCAGAGGACGGCGCCCACACCCGCGTACAGCAGGCTGTTCCCGTACCAGCGGAAGTAGACGCCGCCACCGTAGGAGGCCAGGTCGGAGATGTTCTGGCCGAGGTTGAAGCCCTTGAACGAGAAGGCGTTGCCGGAGAGCAGCCCGCCGGTGTCCTTGGTGGAGGCGGTGACCAGCCAGATGAGAGGGAAGAGCATGTAGACGACGGCGAGGACCAGCGCGCCGTTGACCGCGGTCTTCGAGAGCCAGCGGTTCTTCGGTGCCGGGCGGGGGCTCATGCGTTCTTCCCCTTACGGCCGGTGAAGCGGGTGACGAGGAACGACAGCAGTGCGGCGGTGAGAGCCAGGAGCACGGAGGCGGACGCCGCGAGCCCGTAGTCGTTGCGGGAGAAGGCGGCGGTGTACGCGTACATGTTCGGTGTCCAGGTGGAGGAGACGGCGGACCCGGCGCCGCTGTTGAGGATCAGCGGCTCGGTGAACAGCTGGAGCGAACCGATGATGGTGAAGAGCGCGACCATCACCACAGAAGCACGGATCAGCGGGAGTTTGATGCTGACGGCTGTGCGCCAGCCCCCGGCGCCGTCCACCGTGGCCGCTTCGAGAACCGAGCGGTCGATGGCCTGCAGGGCGGCGTAGAAGATCACCATGTTGTAGCCGAGCCACTCCCACAGCGCGATGTTGACGACGGAGGGCAGAGCGCCCGACGAGGAGAAGAAGTCGAAGCCGATGCCGCCCGAGTGCATCGCGGAGACCACCGGACTCAGCCCGGGTGTGTAGAGGTAGACCCAGATCAGCGCCGCGATGATGCCTGGAACGGCGTGCGGCAGGAAGAGCGCGAGCTGGAAGAAGCGTTTGGCGCGGGCCAGCGCGGAGTCCAGCAGCAGTGCGAGTGCGAGGGCGCCGCAGACCATCAGGGGGATGTAGATGACGCAGTATCCGAGCAGTACGCCGAAGCCCTCACGGAAAGCCCGGTCACCCAGCGCCGCCGCATAGTTGTCGAGACCCGAGAACACGGACTCGGAGCCGCCGAACCCCAGTCCCGACTGCTTCTCGGTGAAGAGGCTGAGCCAGACCGCGTATCCGATCGGCACCAGCATCACAGCGGTGAACAGGACGTAGAACGGGGTCAGCAGGATCGCGGCGGCGCGGGTGCGGGCCTTCATAACCGGTCAGCCCTCGACCTTCAGGCCGCGCTTCTTCAGCTCCTGGACGGTCGCGTCATGGCCGGCCTTGACCGACCCGCTGACCGTGGCGCCACCGCTGGCGACCTTGCCGAACTGGTCCTTGATCGCGGTGTTCGTGGTGCCGGTCGCCGGGCCCCAGGTCCAGCCCGGCTTGATCGAGGCTGCTGCGGTGCCGAACAGCTGGTAGATGTCCTGGCCGCCGTAGTACGAGGCGTCGAAGGCCTTCTTCGCGGCGGGCAGCAGCTCGGTCGCGGCCGGGTAGGCGCTCGAAGTGCCCGAAGAGATACGGGCCTTGATGCCGTCCTGCGTGGTCGACATCCACTTGGCGAACTCGACTGCCGCGTCGGCGTGCTTGCTGTCCTTGGTCACGGCCCAGGTGGAGCCACCGAGCATGCCGCTGGCGGCCTGCCCGTCCCAGGTCGGCATCGGGGCGATGGCCCACTTGCCCTTCTGCTCGGGCAGCGTGGACTTCAGGACTCCGGCACCCCAGGCGGCGCCGAGGTACCCGATGGTGCCGCCGTTCTTGAGGGAGTTGGTCCACTCCGGGCTGAAGGAGGCCTGCGAGCGGATCAGGTCGTCCTTGATCAGCCCCTGCCAGTAGCCGGCGACCTTGTTGGTGGCGGAGTCCGTGGTGTTGACCTTCCAGGTGTCCCCGTCCGCCTTGAACCACTGGGCGCCGGCCTGCCAGGCCATCGCCTCGAAGGTGGTCGGGTCATCAGGGAAGAAGGTGCCGATGCGGGCCTTCTTGTCGGCCTTCTTGACCTTCTCCGCGGCCTTGCGGAAGTCGTCCCAGGTCTTGGGTACCGCGATCCCGTACTTGCTGAACAGGTCCTTCCGGTAGTAGAAGGCCTGCGGCGACGCGTCGAACGGGACAGCCCAGTTCTTGCCGCCCAGCGTGGTCTGCTCAACGGCCTGCGGCAGGAACTTCTTCTTGACGTCGTCGGTCATGTACTTGCTGATGTCCTGGAGCGCGCCCTGGCTGACGTACTCCGGCAGCTGGGGGTACTCGATGGAGACCAGGTCGGGGGCGTTGCCCGCCTTGACCGCGTTGGAGATCTTGGCGTAGCCGCCGGCATTGCCGGACGGGATCTCCTCGTACTTCACGTGGATGTTCTTGTGCGAGGCGTTGAACGCGTCCACGGTCTCCTTGGAGCCCTTGGCCCAGCCCCAGAACGTGATGGTCACAGGCTTGCCGTTCGTGCCCTTCGCGGAGTCGTCGCCGCTGCTGCCGCAGGCCGTGAGGACGGCCAGGGCAGTGGCGGCGCCGGCTATGGAAAGGGTCGTTCTGCTCCAACTGCGGCTCACAGCGAGACTCCTGAGCTAGCGGCGACATTGACGTTGGCCGTGATCCTTGGCCCCGCAATGACCGAAGTCAAGAGCGAAAGATTGAATGATCGAAAAAAGATCAGAGTGTTATCGAAATCCGGACGGGAGTCGGCACCCCCATCGGACAGGAGTGGGCATCTCCACCGGACGGGAGTCGGCACCTTCACGGGGTGCGGCGGCGCCTCTACCGAGGTGCGGCGGCCCCGCAGGAAATCCGTACGTGCAGCCTGGGCAGCAGCGCCAGATGCCGGCCCGGCTCCTCCTGCTCCTGGCGTTCCGGTGTCCGGCTGCGCGGTCCCGTGCCCAGCCGCTCGATCAGCATCCGGGTCCCGTGCAGTCCGACCTGGCGTTTCGGCGGAGCCACCGCGGTGAGCGGAGTGTCCGCCAGGGCGGCCACCTCGTCGTCGTAGGCGACCAGGGCCAGGTCCTCCGGCACGCGTACGCCCAACTCGGCCAGGCGCTGCACCAGATGGATGGCATCCACGTCGTTGTGAACCAGGGCCGCCGTCACGCCCCCGGTGGCCACCGCGGACTGCACGGCCCGTACGGCCTCCTCGAAGCGGCTCCGGTCCAGTTCGGCCGGGACCGAATCGATCACGGGGCGCGGCTGTTCCAGGCCCAGCGCGCCCAGTGCCTCGTCGTAGCCGGTCCGTACCGCGAGCGCGGTCGGGCTGTCCGTGCGAGCGACGAGCAACGGTGCGCCGTGACCGAGGCGGATCAGATGGCGCACGGCCAGCAGCACCCCGTGCCGGTGGTCGGAACAGACCCGGTCCATGTCGTCGAGGGGGCTGCCCAATGCGGGCTGCCGTTCCAGGAGTACGGCGGGTACGGGCAGCTCCGACATCCAGTCGCCGTACGCCGCCCGGTCGCCCGCGGCCTGCCAGCCCGGCGCGATCAGCAGGCCCTCGGCGCCCGCCGCGAGCAGGCCCTCGGCGCGGGCCTTGTCCTCCTTGGGGCGGTAGTCGGAGATCCGCAGGATCAGCCGTGCGCCGGCCTGCGCGGCCGCGTCGTGGGCACCTCTGATCACTTCGGCGAAGTAGTACGTCGCCGAGGGGACCAGCAGCCCGAGGACCAGGCCGCTGCCTCCGGGCGGTGCCGCTGTTCCGGCTGTGGCTGCCGCGGACCGCGGCCAGGAGACCGAGCCGTGCACCCGGTCGAGCAGCCCGCGTTCCGCCAGTGTCTCGACGTCCCGCCGGACCGTGACGGGGGAGACGCCGAGCTGCGCCGCGAGATCGGAGACGCGGGCCGATCCCTGCTCCCGTACGAACTCAAGCAGTCGGTCATGGCGTTCGTCGGCACTCTCGCGCACGGCGGTGGTCCCCCTCGCGGTCTGGTGGGTGGCTGTCTGGTGGGTCGCTGTGTGGTGGACGGCTGTGTGGTGGGCGGATGCGTGATGGATGGATGTGTGGCGGCCGGCTCGGCAGGGCCGGCCGCCACGGCCAGACCCTAGTGCAATTTGATCGAACGATGGGAGTTTCGATCATTCGTCACTCATGCATTGACGTTCGATCATTCGTGGGTTCAAGATGCCGGGCGACGACGAAGTCCGCCCCCAGGGAGCATCATGCTGAGCCCGAACCTGTCGAGCCGGATCAGTCCACCGGGCCGGCCCGTCCCGACCAGCCGGCTCAGCCCGTACACCGGCTGGAACCGTGCCGAATGGGAGGGTGCGGCCGATGAACTGCTGCTGGCCGTGCGGCCCTACGCCTCGCCCCGTCATGGTCTGATCAATCTCCCCGGCCACCGGCCCAGTTGGTCGGGCCCGCGCTCCGACGGCCTTGAAGGGTACGCCCGCACCTGGCTCCTTGCCGCCTTCCGGGTCGCCGGTGCGGCGGGCGATGATCCGCACGGCTTCCTCCCGCGTTACGCCGAGGGCCTCATGGCGGGCACGTCGCCCAGTGCGGAGGAGGCGGGCCCGGGCGACGCGGACCGCTGGCCCCGGATAACAGAAACCCCGCAGGCCCTGGTGGAATCCGCATCCGTCGCGCTCGGTCTGCGCCTCACACAGCCCTGGCTCTGGGAGACCCTCGACGGCCGCACACAGCAGCAGGCCGTCGACTGGCTGCTGCCCGCGCTCGGCCCGTCGCCCGTGAACAACAACTGGTGGCTCTTCGGGCTCACTGTCGCCGGCTTTCTGCAGGACGCCGGAATCGAGACCGACCGGGCGCGGCAGACGATCGACCGTGCACTGGAACGCATCGAGGAATGGTGGCTCGGCGACGGCTGGTACAGCGACGGCCCCAACCGTTCCTTCGACCACTACAACGCCTGGGCAATGCACTTCTACCCGGTCCTGCACGCCCATCTGGGCGAGGACAAGGAACTGCTCGCCCGGTACGGGCCCCGGCTGCACGCCCACCTGGACGCGTACACGCGGATGTTCGGCGCGGACGGGGCGCCGATGCCGTACGGCCGCTCGCTCAGCTACCGGTTCGCCGCCGCGGCCGCCCCCTGGCTCGGCGCCATGACCGGCCACACCCCGCTGACACCCGGGGCCACCCGCCGCCTGGCCTCCGGAACTCTGCGGTACTTCCTGGATCGGGATGCGGACCCGGAAGCTGGCCGGGGCCCGTTGGCTCCGGTGGGCCCGTTGGCTCCGGTAGCCGCAGTAACTCCCGTGGCCCCGGCCGTCCCCAGCCGTTTGGCGCGCCGCCGCGCGACCGGTGCGACCAGCACGACCGGCGCGACCAGCACGACCGGCGCGACCGACGAACACGGACTGCTCACTCTGGGCTGGCACGGCCCGTACGAACCGATCATCCAGCCGTACTCGGGCCCCGCATCGCCCTACTGGGCGTCCAAGGGGTTCCTCGGGTTGCTGATGCCACCCGGCCATCCGGTCTGGACAGCGGCGGAGGAGCCGCTGCCCGCCGAGACGGCAGATGCCGTGACCGTGCTTGATCCGCCCGCCATGCTGATCCAGTCCACCGCGATGGACGGGCTCGTACGTCTCCACAATCACGGCAGTAACCACGTCGGCGAGGGCGACGACCCGGGGTATTCCCGCTATGCGTACTCCACCCGCACCGGATTTACGAGCCGCGGATTCACAAGCGCCGGATTCACGAGCGCCGTCAGTACCGGCACGGATACGGGTCGTCCTACCGGTTCGGTAAGCTCCGCGGCCCCGGCGAGTTCTACCGTTCCCGCGAGTTCCGCCCTCCCCACTGGCCCCCCTGCCTCACCGTGCGACAACCACTTCGCACTGGTCATCGACGGTGAACCCACCCCTCGTGGCCCCGCCGCACCACTTGCCTCCGGGCCCGATTGGGTGGCGTCCGTGACAGAACCGCTCCCCGGCGTACGGATTGTCTCCGCGACAGTGGTCCACGGCCGTGCAGAGCTCCGTGCGCATCTGGTCGTCGGAGCGGACGCCGGTACCCCCGTATGTCAGACCGGCTGGGCCATCGCCACGACAAGCGCATCCGGCGCTGCCACCACGACGGCAACCGCCACCGGAACAGGAGCTACAACCACCGCCACGCCGGACGAGGCCACCCCACAGACCGCGCTCGCCCCTCCCGCCCCAGCCGGACCGACCGCCTCCCAGCTGCCTACCGACCTCACCGCCCAGCTCCACCCCGTCCACGGCTACACAGGGATGGCACGCCAACTCGGCGCAGGGTCGACCCTGTTCGGTCCGGCCTCACGGATCCTCGCGCTCGACGGCGTCACCACCGCCCCCGAGTCGCTCTTCGTCAGCCTCGCCTCGCTCACTGCCGAGCCGGACCCCGCGCCCGCCGCAGCGCTCGGGAGCATTCATGTCAGCGACCCCCGCACGATCAAGGTGACCTGGCAGGACAGCACCGCCACCGTCCTGCACCTCCCGCAGCTCCCACACCCCCCGGAACATCAGCAGCTCCCGCAGCTCCCGCAGCTCCCACAACCCCCGGAGGAACGATGAGACTTCGCCCTGCGCACACCCCTCTGACCACCGCGTCCCTCACCGCATTCGCAGTGACCAGACTGGCTGTGACGGGGCTGGCAGTGACCGGGCTGGCAGCGACCGGTCTGGCTGTGACCGGGTTGGCAGTGACCGGACTGGCCACCCCCGCCCAGGCGGCTCCCCACCCCGGAGCCACCTTCCACGTCGACTGCGCGGCCGCCCCAGCCCCCGCAGGCCCCGCCACGAACGACGGCTCGGCACGCCACCCCTGGACCACCCTCGCCCAGGCCAACGCCCACACCTACGGCCCCGGTGACCGTCTCCTCTTCAAACGAGGCGCGACGTGCACAGGTTCCCTCACCCCGAAGGGAGCCGGATCGTCCCACGCCCCCTTCACCATCGCCGACTACGGTCCGGGCAACGGCCGCGCCGTGATCGATGGTGCGGGCGCCCACGACGCCGTACTGCTCTCCAACACCCAGTACGTCCACCTGTCCCGACTGGAGATCACCAACGCCGCGGAGCCCGGCAGCGAGCGCAACGCCGTCCGGCTCCGCCTCACCGACTACGGCACTGCCCAGGGCTTCGAGATCGACCACCTCTACATCCACGATGTACGGGGCGGCGACGCCAAGACCCTCACCGGTTCCAGCGCCATCCACATCGACGTCGAGGGCACGGCGAAGGCCAGCAGCTACGACGGCCTGGACATCCACCACAACCGCATCGAGAACGTCGACCGCGAGGGCATCTACTTCAAGTCGACGTTCTCCAAGCGCGATCTGGTCGGCCAGCAACAGGACCCGAACGTCTATCCCGGCGCCTGGACCCCGTCCACCGGCGTACGCGTCCACGACAACACCCTGAAGTCCATCGGCGGCGACGGGATGAAGCTGGACACCACCAGCGGCGCGGTCGTGGAACGCAACCGGGTCGACGGATTCCAGCTGCGTTCGCCCTCCGCCAACGCCGGCATCTGGACGTTCAACACCGATGACACCCTGATCCAGCACAACGAGGTCTCGGGCGGCGGGAACAGCCACGACGGCATGTCCTTCGACGCGGACGGCGCCTCCAGCCACACGGTCTTCCAGTACAACTACAGCCACGACAACAAAGGCGGCTTCCTGCTGGTCTGCCCGTACAGCGGGGCGAAGACGATCGACACGGTCGCCCGGTACAACGTCAGCCACAACGACGGCACCCGGCTGCTCCAGAACTGCGCGGGCCCCATCCTGAACACCCAGATCTACAACAACTCCTTCTCCAACAAGGAGGCGATCCCCGGGTATCTGGTCCAGGACGACAACAGCAGCCCTGCCACCACCCAGCACGAGCAGCACATCCGCAACAACATCTTCGTGAGCGGAGGGACCGGCGGCTACGGCTTCTCCAACCCGACGGCCGGCCTGGCGCTCGACCACAACGCGTTCTACGGGATCGACATGTCCCGCCCCAACCCCGGAGGCATCACCTCCGACCCGCTGCTGCGTGACGACTTCCGGCTGTCCGAGGGCTCACCTGCCATCGGCGCGGGAACGGCCATCCCCGACAACGGCGGCAAGGACTACTTCGGCAACAAGCTGAAGCCGGGCGCTCCCAACATCGGCGCCTACGCAGGGCCGGGCACCGCCCGCTGACCAGGGCCTCTGCCGCGAACGCTGAGGCCCGCTGCCGATGGCCGTGACTGCCGGCTGTTACTACTCCCGCACCACTCCTGCACCACTCCCGGCCGTTACTGCTGCCAGCCGTTACTGAGGACCGTACTTGCGGCCTGTCTTGGAGGTGATGCCTCCGAGCAGGCCGCGCGGCGCCAGCTTCGCGACGCCCATCAGCGCCTTGTACCGGGGGTCGGGAATCGACAGCGACTTTCCGCGCGAAAGATCGGTGAGCGCCGCCGCCACCAGCTTGTCGGCGTCCAGCCACATCCACCCGGGGATGTTGTCCGTCCCCATGCCCGCCCGCTCGTGGAACTCCGTACGCACGAAGCCGGGGCACAGTGCCATCAGCCGCACCCCCGAGCCCGCCAGATCCCTGGCAGCACCCTGGGTGAACTGCACGACCCAGGCCTTCGAAGCGCCGTACGTCCCCCGCGGCAGGAACGCCGCCACCGACGCCACATTGACGACGCCGCCACGGCCCCGCGCCTGCATCCCCGGCACTGCGGCGGAGGTCAGCCGAAGGACGGCCTCGCAGTGGACCTTGAGCATGGTCAGTTCCTCGGCCATCGGAACGTCGAGGAACTGGCCCTTGTTTCCGAACCCGGCGTTGTTGACCAGCAGGTCGATCGCGTTCCGGGAGTCCGCGAGGCGCTTCTCTACGAGGGCGATGCCGTCCTCGGTGCCGAGGTCGGCGGTCAGCACCTCGGCTTCGATGCCGTGCCGGTCGTGCAACTCGGTCGCCTGCTCCTGCAACCGCTCGGTATTGCGTGCCACCAGTACGAGGTTGTGGCCGTCCGTGGCCAGCCGCCGCGCGAAGGCGGCTCCGATTCCCGCGGTCGCGCCCGTGATCAGTGCTGTCGTCATGGGCGGAACGTTAGTGCCCCCGCCCGGCAGCCGTGACGACCGCAGATCCAGCCGTCAGCCAGCCAGACAGTTCGTCAGTCAGCCTCTCCGCCAGCCAGCCAGTCCGTCACCTAGTCAGCCAGTCAGCCAGTCAGCCAGCCGGCCGTGCGTCCGCCGACCGGTCAGCCGGTCCGTCCATCCATCCGTCCATCCGTCCGGCGGCCCGTCAGTCCGAACTCCCGTGCTTGTCCGTGTAGTCACGTGCGACGCTCAGCAGCTCCGACTCCATCCACTCCGCCGCCACCAGCGTCCGGGGCAGCAGTTCGCGCTCGATCGTCGCCGCGCGGAAGAGCAGCGCCACCGTGATGTCGTGCTCCGGGCGGCGTACGACTTCGACGGGGTCGCCCGCACGGAAAGCGCCTGGCCGGATCACGCGCAGCAGCGCTCCGGGAGCGCCGGCCAGAGTGAAGCGCTTGACCCATCCCGGCTCGCCCACGTGCCCCTGGAAAGTGCGGCAGGGAATGCGACCGCCGGTGACCTCCAGGACGACGTCGGGGCCGATACGCCACCGTTCACCGATGAGTGCGCCGCTCACATCGACACCGCTGGTGGTGAGGTTCTCGGCGAACGAGCCGTCGGCGAGCGGGCGCCCCAGCTCCTGCTCCCAGGTGTCCAGGTCCTCGCGCGCGAAGGCGTACACCGCACGGTCATTGCCGCCGTGGAAGCGCAGGTCGCAGACCGAATCACCCTCGACCCCACTGGCGCCAACACCTTTGGGGCCCGGCTGGAAAACTCGTACGGGCCCGTCGACCGGCCGCTTGTCGACACCGGTGCGCCCACCCGCGGCGTCCGTGTACGCGGCGGTTCTGGCGCGCCCCACATTCACTGACAGAAGTCTCATGAGGAGAGGCTAGAGGCTTGTTGACACAGTGTCTCTGTCCGGGATCGAGGGGTCGGTGCTCAGCCCAGTGTCCTACCCAACGCTCTGCCGAGCGTCTGTCCAATGCTCTGCCCGCTGCTCTGCCGGGCCTCGTCACCGCATCGCCACCCCGTCGTTCGTCATAGTCGGTACGCGATAATCCGCGGCTGCCCCAAGAATCGCTTATGCTCGCATCATGATTGAGGCCCGTCATCTCCGCGTCCTGCGAGCCGTCGCCGCCACCGGATCCTTCTCCGCTGCCGCCCGTGAGCTGGGATGCACCCAGCCGGCGGTCAGTCAGCAGATGAAGGCCCTTGAAGCGTCATCGGGCACGACGCTGCTGATCCGTACGGGCCGTGAAATGCGCCTCACGCAGGCGGGGGAGGCCCTGGTCCGCCACGCGGGCGGGATCCTCGCCGGGCTCACGGCCGCCGAGGAGGAGGTCGCCGCCATCGCCGGGCTGCGGGCGGGCCGGGTGCGGCTGGTGTCGTTCCCCAGCGGAAGTTCGACGCTGGTGCCCACGGCCCTGGCCGCGCTGCGGGCCGCCCACCCCGGCACCCGGGTCTCCCTGGTCGAGGGGGAGCCGCCGCGCTCCGTCGAGATGGTGCGCGACGGGGATTGCGATGTGGCGCTCGCCTTCCGCTACGGGCCCGCCACGGACGAGTGGGACGACCTGGTCGTACGGCCCCTGCTCACCGACCGCATGGTCGGGCTGGTCCCGGACGGGCACCGGCTGGCCGACGCGGATGCCATCACCGTGGGCGACCTGGCCGACGAGTCCTGGATCGCGGGCTGCCCGCGCTGCCGCCGCCAGCTGGTCGAGGTCTGTGAGAGCGCGGGCTTCACGCCCCGGATCGACTTCGCTACGGATGACTACCCGGCGGTCATCGGCCTGGTCGGTGCGGGTCTCGGGGTCGCTGTGCTGCCGGAGCTGGCGATCGAGTCCGTACGGCCCATGGGGGCCAGGACGGTATCGGTGGAACCGGCGGTCCAGCGCGAGATCGTCGCACTGACCCTTCCGGACCTGGCCCAGGTCCCCGCCGTCGCGGCGACCCTGGACCGGCTCGCCTGGGCAGCCGCGCGCTGAACGCTGAACGCTGAATCACGGCCGCGGCCGCCTCAGCGCCTTGCTGTCGCCTCGCCTCGCCACTGCCCTGCCGGCCACTGTGTTCAGAGGGCAGGCACGCAGGCAGGCGGCAGGCGTGCAAGGGAGGGGCAGGCGCGCAGGAGCTGGGCGTGCAGAACAGCACGGGCGCCCCAGGAGGCGAGCGTGCAGGAGGTGGGCGTGCAGGAACGTTTCCTCTCAAGGTTTCCGATGCTGAGTCGCTAAGCGGGCCCGGACCCGTTCGGGGTCGCCGCGGTGATCAGCCGGTTGCGGGCGCGCCCCATCAGCTCCTCGCGTTCGTCCTCGGTGAGGCCGCCCCACACCCCGTAGGGCTCGCGTACGGCAAGTGCGTGCGCCGCGCACTCGGCGCGGACCGGGCAGCGCATGCACACCTCTTTCGCCGAGGTCTCGCGCGCGCTGCGCGCAGCGCCCCGTTCGCCCTCGGGATGGAAGAAGAGCGAGCTGTCCACCCCGCGGCAGGCCGCGAGGAGCTGCCAGTCCCATAGGTCGGCATTGGGTCCGGGAAGGCGGGAGAAATCTGCCATTGCTTGTCCCCTCAAAGCCGTTGCTGAGGCGGGGGCGGTGATGTCGACCGCGCCCGCGACCGTACATCCACGATGTAAGTAGATGTAAATATGACTCATTACGAATCTAGTCATAGACACCAGCAAAATGGAAGAAAAGCAGCTGAACGGGTCATTACCTTTCAAACTAGACAAATGGGGTGTGGAACTCTCCTCCGCGACTGTTCCCTCACGTAGAGTGTCGAAGGCGGCCGTCCGGCCCGTAACTCTTTCGAGTGACCATCGTTGAGAGTGCGTGGGCGGTTGAAACAAGAAGCGCTCGGGCACATGTCCGAGAGGCGTCGACCGCACAGGTGACGATTCGTACCCAGCCTGGAGGCTCAAGGTGACGCGCATCAGCTGCGGAGGGCGGTCATGACATCCGTCCTCGTCTGCGACGATTCCCCGCTTGCCCGAGAAGCGCTCCGTCGCGCGGTCGCGACGGTGCCCGGCGTCGAGCGTGTGACGACGGCGGCCAACGGCGAGGAAGTCCTCCGCCGCTGGGGAGCCGACCGTTCGGACCTGATTCTGATGGACGTACGCATGCCCGGTCTGGGTGGTGTGGAGACGGTGCGCCGGCTCCTCTCGGCGGACCCCGGTGCCCGGATCATCATGCTGACGGTCGCCGAGGATCTGGACGGTGTCGCACTGGCGGTCGCCGCCGGTGCCCGCGGCTATCTGCACAAGGACGCCTCGCGCGCCGAACTGCGTGCGACGGTCACGCAGGCGCTCGCCGATCCGACCTGGCGGCTCGCCCCACGGCGACTCCGTTCGGCCGAAATGGGCGCGGCTCCGACGCTCACCGCGCGTGAGATCCAGGTACTCGAAGGGATGAGTCACGGCCGGTCGAACGCGGAGATCGGCAGGGAGCTCTTCCTCTCCGAGGACACGGTGAAGACGCACGCCAGGCGGCTGTTCAAGAAGCTCGGTGCCTCGGACCGCGCGCATGCGGTGGCACTCGGTTTCCGCTGGGGCCTGGTTCGTTAGAGAATGACCGGCAGGACCCCCGTCCGCTCAGTGGCGGACGGGGTGGCGGACGCCCCAACTCTGTTTCCCGCGCGATGCCGCATCCTTGAGGGTGTGGAGTTCCTCGGGGACGAGTCGTTCGAGCGGGAGGGGAGGGCGCAGCGGATGAGTTCCGGCGCACCTGCTCATAACGCTTCAGTGCACAACTACGAGCGCGGTGAAGCGGATGGTTCGGTGCCGAGGCACCATGGACCGATGCGCGACGACGAGGCTGCGAATGCCCATGGGGCCATCGGCGCGCTCGTCCACCTCGCTGTCGACGGAGACCAGCAGGCCACGCACGACCTGCTGGCGCACGTCCACCCACTGGCCCTGCGCTACTGCCGTACGCGGCTGAACCGGCTGCCCGGCGACGCCCGCCACTTCGTGGAGGATCTCGCCCAGGAGGTCTGTGTCGCCGTCCTGATGGCGCTGCCGCGCTACAAGGACACGGGCAGGCCGTTCGAGGCCTTCGTTTTCGCCATCGCCACCCACAAGGTCGCTGATCTCCAGCGGGCGGCCATGCGCCATCCCGGATCCACGGCCGTGCCGTCGGACGAGATGCCCGAGCGGCCGGACGACTCACTCGGCCCCGAGGAGCGCGCACTGCTCAGCAGCGACGCCGCCTGGGCCAGGAAACTGCTTGCCAACCTTCCGGAGAACCAGCGCGAACTGCTGGTGCTGCGGGTGGCTGTCGGGCTGACCGCCGAGGAGACCGGGCAGATGCTGGGGATGTCACCGGGGGCTGTACGGGTCGCTCAGCACCGCGCACTGAGCAGACTGCGGGCACTGGCCGAGCAGTAGGCACGGGTCGGCATGAGGCACGGCGGACCAGTAAGCGCGGGCCAGTAGGGACGGCTACACGCAAGCTCCCTGTCCCTGCGCGGGTGCCCTTCCCGCGCAGGGACATTCGTCACAGCCGCCCCCAGCCCCGCAGCCACCGGGCGATCACTCCCCGGTCGCTCGGCAGCCCTCGGCAAAGCACCGGCAGCCGCACACGGCCGCCAGCGGGCCGGGCTCCCGATACCACTCCTGGCAGTAGGAACATCCAAGGATGCCCGATCCGGCCGATCGTGGAATGAGACGCCTCTCCGGCCCGTTAGCATGGACATCCGCACCGATCAAGGCCATTTGGGGAAGGTGTCATGACTGCAAACGTCGACGGAGTGCCCGAGAAATTCGCGACGCTCGGGCTGACATACGACGACGTGCTGCTGCTGCCGGGCGCATCTGAAGTGCTCCCGAACGCCGTCGACACCTCGTCCAGGATCTCGCGGAACGTCACCGTGAACATCCCGCTGCTGTCCGCCGCCATGGACAAGGTCACCGAGGCCCGGATGGCCATCGCGATGGCCCGGCAGGGCGGCGTCGGTGTTCTGCACCGCAATCTTTCGATCGAGGACCAGGCCAACCAGGTCGATCTGGTCAAGCGTTCCGAGTCCGGCATGGTCACCGACCCGATCACGGTGCACCCCGACGCGACGCTGCGCGAGGCCGACGAGCTGTGCGCCAAGTTCCGTATCAGCGGTGTCCCGGTGACCGACCCCGCGGGCAAGCTGCTCGGCATCGTCACCAACCGTGACATGGCGTTCGAGTCCGACCGGAACCGCCAGGTGCGCGAGGTCATGACCCCGATGCCGCTGGTGACCGGCAAGGTCGGCATCTCCGGTGCCGACGCCATGGAGCTGCTGCGCCGGCACAAGATCGAGAAGCTTCCGCTGGTCAACGACGCGGGCATCCTCAAGGGCCTGATCACGGTCAAGGACTTCGTCAAGGCCGAGAAGTACCCGAACGCGGCGAAGGACGGCGAGGGCAGGCTGCTCGTCGGCGCGGCCGTCGGGGCGAGCCCGGAGGCGCTGGACCGCGCCCAGGCCCTGGCCGAGGCCGGAGCCGACTTCCTGATCGTCGACACCTCGCACGGCCACAACAGCAACGCCCTCAACTGGATGGCGAAGATCAAGTCGGGCGTCTCCGTGGACGTCATCGGCGGGAACGTCGCCACCCGCGACGGCGCCCAGGCGCTGGTCGACGCGGGTGTGGACGGCGTCAAGGTCGGTGTCGGACCCGGCTCGATCTGCACCACCCGCGTGGTCGCCGGCATCGGGGTCCCGCAGGTCACGGCGATCTACGAGGCCGCGCTCGCCGCGCGTGCCGCGGGCGTCCCGGTGATCGGCGACGGTGGCCTCCAGTACTCCGGCGACATCGGCAAGGCGCTGGCCGCCGGTGCCGACAGCGTGATGCTGGGCAGCCTGCTCGCGGGGTGCGAGGAGTCGCCCGGTGAGCTGCTGTTCATCAACGGCAAGCAGTTCAAGTCGTACCGAGGCATGGGCTCGCTCGGCGCGATGCAGACGCGCGGCCAGGCCCGCTCGTACTCGAAGGACCGCTACTTCCAGGCCGATGTGGCGTCCGACGACAAGCTCGTGCCCGAGGGCATCGAGGGCCAGGTGCCTTACCGGGGCCCGCTGGGCAACGTCCTGCACCAGCTCGTCGGCGGTCTGCGCCAGACGATGGGGTATGTCGGTGCGGCCAGCGTCGACGAGATGGAGAGCAAGGGCCGGTTCGTCCGGATCACGTCGGCGGGGCTCAAGGAGAGCCACCCGCACGACATCCAGATGACCGTCGAGGCGCCGAACTACGCACGGCGCTGAGGCGTACGTACCACCGCGGAAGCCCGCGGGCCGGACGGCCCGCGGGCTTCCGCGCGCGCGTCGGGGATACTGGAACGGCAGACGTAGAGGGAAAGGCCACACATCGTGACTGAGATCGAGATCGGGCGCGGCAAGCGCGGCCGCAGGGCGTACGCGTTCGACGACATCGCCATCGTGCCGAGCCGGCGCACCCGGGACCCGAAGGAGGTCTCGATCGCCTGGCAGATCGATGCCTACCGATTCGAGCTGCCGTTCCTGGCCGCTCCGATGGACTCGGTCGTGTCCCCGCAGACCGCCATCCGCATCGGTGAGATGGGCGGCCTCGGAGTCCTGAACCTCGAAGGTCTGTGGACGCGGTACGAGGACCCGCAGCCGCTGCTCGACGAGATCGCCGGGCTCGACGAGGAGACCGCGACGCGGCGCCTCCAGGAGATCTACGCGGCCCCGATCCAGGAGGACCTGATCGGCCTGCGGATCAAGGAGGTGCGCGACTCGGGCGTGGTCACCGCCGCCGCGCTGTCCCCGCAGCGCACCGCCCAGTTCTCCAAGGCGGTCGTGGACGCGGGCGTCGACATCTTCGTCATCCGCGGTACGACGGTCTCCGCCGAGCACGTCTCCGGTGCCGCCGAGCCGCTGAACCTGAAGCAGTTCATCTACGAGCTGGACGTGCCGGTCATCGTCGGCGGCTGTGCGACGTACACCGCCGCGCTGCACCTGATGCGTACCGGAGCGGCGGGCGTGCTCGTCGGCTTCGGCGGCGGCGCCGCGCACACCACGCGCAATGTGCTGGGCATCCAGGTCCCGATGGCGACCGCGGTCGCCGATGTGGCCGCGGCCCGCCGCGACTACATGGACGAGTCCGGCGGCCGCTATGTGCACGTCATCGCGGACGGTGGCGTCGGCTGGTCGGGCGACCTGCCGAAGGCCATCGCCTGCGGCGCGGACTCGGTCATGATCGGCTCGCCGCTCGCCCGCGCGTCGGACGCGCCCGGCAAGGGCCACCACTGGGGCATGGAGGCCGTCCACGAGGACGTGCCGCGCGGCAAGCTGGTGGACCTGGGCATCGTCGGCACCACCGAGGAGGTCCTCGCCGGCCCCTCGCACATCCCGGACGGTTCGATGAACTTCTTCGGGGCGCTGCGCCGCTCGATGGCGACGACGGGGTACAGCGAGCTCAAGGAGTTCCAGCGCGTCGAGGTGACGGTGGCGGACGCTCAGCACAAGCGCTGACGCCCAGCACAAGCGCTGACGCTCAGCACAAGCGCTGACGCCGAGCGGACGGGCGGTACCGGGCTGGTATCGCACGCGTCGCGTCGTACACAGGACCCGCAACACAGGCCCGGACCGCAGCTGCGGTCCGGGCTTCGTGCTGGGTGCCGAGGACGGTTGTGTCCCTCCGGCCGTTGTCGTCAGAGGGCCCGTTTCATGCCCGCGAAGGACGCCCCCGCTGCGATCGCGATGAAGAGGTAGCTGAGGAAGTCCGCATCGGCTCGCCAGGCGTCGTTGAGCAGGCCGAAGTGCTGGAAGAACAGCTCAGGGACGGAGACCGGGAGCTGCTTGGACGCGATGATCGCCTCGCCGAGCAGTTGCCCGAAGTAGACGGATGCCAGCGACAGGACGGCCCCCACGGCCGCGAGTCCGACATGGTCGCCGCCCACCTTGCCCGCGGCGAAGCCGATGATGAATCCCACGGCGACGGCCGCGTAACCGAACTCGTGCTTGGTGGCACCGAGGATGCCCCCGTATGCCGCGCCCACCACCAGAGCGGTGATCACGGCGACCACGATGCCACCCGCGATGTTGACCTTCGGCGGGGCGGCCTGCGGAGCCATCGGGAAGCCGAAGTCCGGCGGCCGGTACGAGGACGGGTCCGGTGGCTGGGGCGGTGGCACGGGCTGGGTCATGATGGTCCCCCCTGGGACAAATACGCACGGCTGTGCGAGAAGCGAACGCCGCACGCTAGCAGTCCGCGCCGACATCCATCGGTGACATTCACACACGACGTCCACCCGTGACGTCCACCCGCGACGTCCACCCGCGACGTCCGCGCATGGTCTCCACGGACGGCCGACCGGCTTGAGCAGTCGGCCCGTTCGCCTGCTCAGTCAGTCGGCCTGCCCCAGTCGGCCTGCCCAAGTCGTCCGCCCACCGGCTGGACCGTCACAGCCGGTGGGCGGCTCCCACCGGGGTGGCTCCCCTGGTGTCCAGCAGGAGTTGGGCCTTCACCGCGAGGCCCTGGAGGTCGTACGTGCGGTGGTGCTGGAGCAGCACCGTCAGGTCCGCGCCGGCCGCCGCCTCGTAGAGGGAGTCCGCGCGGGGCACCGGCACGTCGCGGATGCGCCAGTCCGGGACGTACGGGTCGTGGTAGCTGACCGACGCGCCCAGGTCCATCAGTCGGCGGGCGATCTCGCCTGCCGGGGAGTTCTGCTGGTCGGCGAGGTCGGGCTTGTAGGTGACGCCGAGGAGCAGCACGCGGGCGCCGCGCGCCGACTTGCCGTGTTCGTTGAGGAGGGTGGCGCAGCGCTGGATGACGTACTGCGGCATCCGGTCGTTGACCTGCTGGGCGAGTTCGACCATGCGCAGCGGGCGGACGGTGTGCGGGGGACCCGCGGTGTCGACGGGGACGCCATGGCCGCCGACACCGGGACCGGGCCGGAAGGGCTGGAAGCCGAAGGGTTTCGTCTCGGCGCAGCGGATGACGTCCCAGAGGTCGACGCCCAGCTCGTGGCAGAGCACGGCCATCTCGTTGACCAGGGCGATGTTGACGTGCCGGTAGTTGGTTTCGAGCAGTTTGGTCATTTCGGCCTCGCGGGGGCCGCGTGCCCGTACGACCTTGTCACTCAACCGGCCGTAGAACGCGGCAGCGGATTCGGTGCAGGCGGGGGTCAGTCCGCCGATGACCTTGGGGGTCGCCGCGTACGGGTGGGTCCGGTTGCCGGGGTCGAGGCGGCTGGGGGAGTACGCGAGGTGGAAGTCCCGGCCGGCCCGCAGCCCTGAGCCCTCCTCCAGCAGGGGGCGCAGGATTTCCTCCGTGGTGCCGGGGTAGACGGCCGATTCGATGATGACCGTGGTGTGCGGGCGGAGTCTGGCGGCGAGTGCGCGGGTCGCGTCGGTGACCGGTGCCAGGTCGAGTGCCCGGTCCTCGCCCAGTGGGGTGGGCGCGCAGATGACGGCGGTACGGACCCGGCCCAGTTCGGCCGGATCGGTGACGGGCCGGAAGCCCCCCGAGAGCATCCGGCGGATGTCGGCCGCGCTGAGGGAGCCGTCGACGGGGGTGTGGCCGGCGGCGAGTTGCAGCAGACGGCGCGGGTCGGTGTCGTAACCGATGGTTACGAGACCGGTGGCGACGGCGGCCTGGGCGAGCGGCAGGCCGAGGTGGCCGAGTCCGATCACGGCGAGATCTGCGGGCATGGGGTGATCCGTCCTTCCCAATAGCCGGAGGGGGACGAGTGCGCAAGTCCTGTGGACGGCGCAATGTCAGGTTAGGAGTAAATATGACCGATTTGCGGTATTGGGCGGGCCTGGGTGTCCGTGTGTTGTCCACAGGCGGTGGCTGAAGTGGGAGATCGCGGACAGAATCGAGGGTGCACCGGACACCGCTTCGGCGGCCTGATCAACGGGAGGCAGCAGTGAGGACAGCGACACTGGGGCCCGAGGAGCGCGCACAGGCGCTCGCCGGGATGGCCGAGCGTGAACTGGACGTACTGGTCGTGGGGGGCGGTGTGGTCGGCGCGGGGACGGCGCTGGATGCCGCGACGCGCGGGCTGGTGACGGGCCTGGTCGAAGCGAGGGACTGGGCATCGGGCACGTCGAGCCGGTCGAGCAAGCTCATCCATGGCGGCCTGCGCTATCTGGAGATGCTCGACTTCGCACTCGTACGGGAGGCGCTGAAGGAGCGCGGGCTGCTTCTTGAGCGGCTGGCACCCCACTTGGTGAAGCCGGTGCCTTTCCTCTATCCCCTGCAGCACAAGGGCTGGGAGCGTTGGTACGCGGGCTCCGGTGTCGCGCTGTACGACGCCATGTCGGTCTCCTCGGGGCACGGCCGCGGGCTCCCGATGCACCGGCATCTGACACGTAAGCACGCGCTGCGGGTCGCGCCGGCGCTGAAGAAGGACGCGCTGGTCGGCGCCCTGCAGTACTACGACGCGCAGATGGACGACGCGCGTTATGTGGCGACGCTGGCGCGGACGGCCGCGAGCTACGGGGCACTGGTGGCGAACCGGGCGAAGGTGACCGGCTTCCTCCGGGAGGGCGAGCGGGTCGTCGGCGCGCGGGTGCAGGACGTCGAGGGCGGTGGCGAGTACGAGATCCGCGCCAAGCAGGTCGTCAACGCCACAGGGGTGTGGACCGACGACACCCAGGGGCTGATCGCCGAGCGCGGGCAGTTCCATGTGCGGGCGTCGAAGGGGATCCATCTGGTCGTACCGAAGGACCGGATCCACTCGACGACCGGGCTCATCCTGCGGACCGAGAAGTCGGTGCTGTTCGTGATCCCGTGGGGGCGCCACTGGATCGTGGGAACCACGGACACCGACTGGGACCTCGACAAGGCGCATCCGGCCGCGTCCAGCGCCGACATCGACTACCTGCTCGAACACGTCAACTCGGTGCTCGCCGTGCCGCTGACGCGCGACGACGTGCAGGGTGTGTACGCCGGCCTGCGGCCCCTGCTGGCCGGGGAGTCCGACGCGACCAGCAAGCTCTCGCGGGAGCACACGGTGGCGCATCCGGTGCCGGGGCTCGTGGTCGTCGCGGGCGGCAAGTACACGACCTACCGTGTGATGGCGAAGGACGCGGTGGACGAGGCGGTGCACGGGCTGGACCAGCGGGTTGCCGAGTGCGTCACGGAGAATGTGCCGCTGATCGGCGCCGAGGGGTACAACGCCCTGTGGAACGCGCGGGCGCGCATCGCCAAGCGGACGGGTCTGCATGTGGCCCGGGTGGAACACCTGCTGAACCGCTTCGGTGCGATGACCCAGGAGGTCCTCGACCTCATCACCGAGGACCCGTCGCTGGGTGAACCGCTCGGGGGCGCCGACGACTACCTGCGGGCGGAGGTCGTCTACGCGGCTTCGCACGAAGGGGCCAGGCACCTGGACGATGTACTCACCCGGCGCACGCGCATCTCGATCGAGACGTTCGACCGGGGCACGCGCAGCGCACGGGAGGCCGCCGAGCTGATGGCCAAGGTGCTGGGCTGGGACAAGAACCGCGTCGAGGCGGAGATCGAGCACTACGAGAAGCGGGTCGAGGCAGAACGGGAGTCCCAGCGCCAGCCGGACGACCTGACGGCGGACGCGGCGCGGCTGGGGGCGCCGGACATCGTGCCGCTGGAATGAGCAACTGGGGTGGGTGGGGGAGTCGGTGAGCCGGTAGGTGGGGGAGTGAGCGGGTGAGCGGGTGGGGTCGGGGCCGGGGTGGGCTCCGGCAGTGGATGGCCGGCCTGGGTGGTGGTCCGGTTGGGACGGTGGTCCCGCCGGGACGGTTGTGCGGTCGGCCGCCGGTGTGCGGTCGGCCGCCGGGATGCGGGGCCCAGCCGGTCGGGACCTGCTTCGGCAGGGTCCCGGCCGAAGCAGGTCCCGGCCGGCGCAGGTGGAACTGCTCATTGGGGACGGCCGTTTCGAGGTAGGAGGCCGAGCCGGGACGAGTTGGACCGAGCAGGGCGGGGGCCGGGGGCAGTGGTGTGTACGGGGCGGGAGGGCGCCGTATGCCTGCTTGACCTCGGGTTCTCCGGGCAGGGACTGGGTGGTGCCGGCAAGCGGTACCGGGATCGGCCGCGGTGGCGAGCGGCAGGTGCGACACCGGCGTGGCAGGAAACGCCTCCCGTATGGCCCATGATGGTCGCCCACGGACCCGGCACCATCATCGGTGCCGGAGTGAGAGACAATGGACGCTCTGCCAGGGCGGGTTGAATGCAGAGGGGACGCATGTCGGAGGCGGAGCAGGCGAAGGACACCGAGGGGCGCCTCCTGGCTGGGCGGTACCGGCTCGGGGGGGTGCTCGGCAAGGGTGGCATGGGCACCGTCTGGCGGGCTGTGGACGAGACGCTCGGCCGCACCGTCGCGGTGAAGGAGCTGCGTTTCCCCTCGGCCATCGACGAGGACGAGAAGCGCAGACTCGTGACGCGTACGCTGCGCGAGGCCAAGGCGATTGCCCGGATCCGTAACAACGGAGCGGTCACTGTCTACGACGTGGTCGACGAGGACGACCGGCCGTGGATCGTCATGGAGCTCGTCGAGGGCTGCTCGCTGGCCGAGTTGGTACGGGAGAAAGGCGTCCTCACGCCGGTACGCGCGGCCGAGGTGGGCCTCGCCATTCTCGATGTGCTGCGCCTCGCGCACCGTGAGGGCATCCTGCACCGCGATGTGAAGCCGTCCAATGTGCTGATCGCCGAGGACGGCCGGGTCGTGCTGACGGACTTCGGGATCGCCCAGGTCGAGGGCGACCCGTCGGTGACCTCGACCGGGATGCTGGTCGGCGCGCCCTCGTACATCTCGCCCGAGCGGGCCCGCGGCCACAAGCCCGGCCCGCCGGCCGACCTGTGGTCGCTGGGCGGGCTGCTGTACGCGAGCACCGAGGGCGTGCCGCCGTACGACAAGGGGTCGGCCATCGCGACTCTGACCGCGGTGATGACCGAACCGGTGGACCCGCCGAAGAACGCGGGAGCCCTGTCGGAGGTCATCTACGGTCTGCTCGCCAAGGACCCGGACCAGCGCCTCGACGACGCGGGCGCCCGCCGCCTGCTGAACGACGTGATCCACGCTCCGGAGCCGGAAGCCGCTGCCGAGCCGGTCGCGGCCGACGCGACGCGGGTCGTGCCGCTGCCGCCGGTTCCCGACGAGCCCGAGGACGCCCCGGAGTCCAGACCCGCGAAGCCCGCCAGGGCGCCCAAGCCGGCCAAGGAGCCCAGGCCCGCCAAGACGCCCAGGCCTCAGAAGGTCAGGGACACCGCTGCGGCCGACCGGGTGCGCAGCGCGCTGAACTCCGTACGGAACGCCAGGTCCGAGTCCGCTCCGGCCAAGCCGGCCACCGCACCGGGCGGGCCGCCCGCCCGGGTCAGGGCACCGCTCACCGATGTCGTACCGCGCCGCACCCTGGTGATAATCGCGGCCGTTGTCGCACTCGCGGTGCTCGGAACGGTCCTTGCCTTCGCTCTCAACGGGCCCGGGGACAAGGGCAATCAGAGCAAGTCCAAGGGTGACAAGAGCGCTTCGAGTGGTGCGACGGCCGGGGGCGACAGCAAGAACGACGGCAAGGGAACGGACAAGGGGAAGACGGGCGACCAGGGCAAGAACGGCGATCAGGGCAAGGGGAAGGGCGGCGAGAACGCGTCGCCATCGCCCGACGGCAAGGCGTCCACACAGCCTGCCGCCGACGCACTGCCCAGCGGGTACAAGAAGGTGACGGACGGTAGGTTCCGCTTCACGATGGCCATGCCCGCCGGGTTCCACCGCACAGCCATAGCGGGTGTGAGCTCGGGTGGGATCTACAACAAGTCCAGGGGTGGCTTCCCGCGCGTCCAGATCGACTTCAACGACTCGCCCAAGGACGACGCGGCCGCCGCCTGGCAGGCAGCGGTCGGTGGGCTGTCGGCCAGCGTCGGCGGTTACAAGCACCTCGGCATACACAAGGTCGAGTACAACGGCTATCCGACTGTCGCCGACTGGTCGTTCGAGCGTGACCAGAACGGCCAGCGGGTCCGGGTGCTGAACCGGGGATTCAAGGTGGACGCCCAGCGCGGCTACTCCATCATGATCACCTGCAAGGCGAGCGACTGGAACGGCGACGAGTGCACCACTCTGCGTAATACGGCGTTCAAGACGTTCGCTCCCAAGAAGTGACCCAGGACACGTATTGTGAGAGGACGCGGACCGTACGCAGCCGCAATAGGCCTGTAATCGACCGTATTTGACGGATTGATGCGGATTAACACGGATTAATACGGGTCGATGTTGATCGATACGGCTTGATGTGGTCCCTGAGACCAGGGAACAGCGCGCTCCGGGGAGGCGTCGTGGACGAGTACGCGGGAAGGGTCCTTGCCGACCGCTACCGCCTTCCGCTGCTGCCCGGCGACGAGTTCGAGCCTGCGGAGATCCGCGCCTTCGACACCTACAGCGGGCAGGAAGTCCTCGTCCGGCAGGTGCCGCTGCCTGAGGTCGTGGACGCGGAGATGCTCGATGAGAGCGGCGCGGGGACGGGCTTCGGCGGCGGGCCGGCCGGGGGATTGCACGGGGGATCGGACGGCGGGCCGGGCGCCGGGGTTTCCCAGGCGCGGCGCGCGTCGGCCCGTACCACTCGCAGGCCTGTCGAGCCCGCTGTGCGGCGGGCCATGGAGGCGGCGCAGTCCGCGGCGCAGATTCCCGACCACCCCCGGCTGGACCAGGTCTTCGATGTCTTCGCGGAGGGCGGATCGCTCTGGGTGGTGAGCGAACTCGTCGAAGCCACCCCGCTGGCCGCGATGCTCGCCGAGCGCCCCCTGAACCCGTACCGCGCGGCGGAGATCGCCTCCGACGTGCTCACCGCTCTGCGCGTGCTGCACGCCCATGGGTGGACCCACCGCAACATCACCGCCCGGACCGTGCTGGTCTGCGACGACGGCCGGGTGGTCCTGACCGGGCTGGCGGCAGGAGCGGCGGAGGAGGCACTGTGCGGTTACGACCCGGTGCCGGCCGCGGAGTTATCGCAGCCAGGCGTCGAAGCGGGCGGGGACCTCGGGTTCGATTCTCCGGCCGCGCCAGAAGTGGATGGAGCGGAGGAGCCGTACGGGGCGGGTGGGGCGTACGAGGCAGAGGAGCCGTACGGGGCGGAGGATTCGCACGGGGCGGGGGATTCGCACGGGGCGGGGGATTCGCACGGGGCGGGCGGGGCGTACGCGTACGGGACTGCGGGGCCGTACGGGGTGGATGCGCCGGGGGCTGTGGATGGGCCGGCCGGCGGGGAGTTGGGCCGGGTCAGTGGAGACTTGCGGCCGGACGACGAGCAGGCGCTTCCGGCCGGGCCTGCGCTGCCGCCCGGCTACACCCAGGACGAGCGGCGCGGGCAGCCGGGCGGGCAGATGTACGACCAGCTGCAGGACGCGCCCGGTGCCGCAGGTCCGGAGTCCGGACTGCCCGCCGCCAGCAGCGGTGGCGGGGTTTCGGCGGGTGACGTCCGTGCCGCCCGGGCCGGTGCCATCGCCGCCTACCGTGCGGGTGCACGGGCTGCGGCACGCGTCAGCGGGAACGAGCAGGGGACCGACGCCGGGGCCTTCCCGGTCCAGCGACCGGCGTCCGGGTCTTCGCAGCCAGGGCGGCAGGAACCGGCCGGGTTCCGGCACGGAGCACAGCCGCGTTCCGGCGCCGGGGAGGGCATGCGCGCCGACGACCTGCGCGGTGCCCACGACCGGGAGGCTCAGGAACGGGAGGCTCAGGAACGGGCAGCACGGAGCCGGAGCGCCCAGGACCGGGAGGCCGACGGCCTGCCCGGTGCCCCCGAGCACAGTGCCCCCGAGCACGGTGTCCATGAGCACGGTGCCCACGGGCAGAGCGCTCACGGGCAGAGCACCAACCAGCACAGCCCCCACGACCGGGCCGCTCACCAGCAGCCCCACGACCGGACCGCCCACGCCCCCGGCACCCCCGGCCCCCGTGCGGCCGTTGCCGTGCCGGACGGGTGGGATCAGGACTCGGCGGGGTCCGCGGCGCCCGCACGCCGGGGGCCCGGGACGGCGCTCGCCGCCGAGCGGGCCCGGCAGGCGCGTATCACCGTCGTGGGCGCCGTCACCGAACGGTGGGCGCCCGAGCAGGCGGGCCCCGTCCACGGCAACTGGCAGCTGGCCGCCCCGGTCGGGCCCGCCACCGATCTGTGGGCGCTGGGGGCGCTGCTCTTCCGGGCCGTCCAGGGCCACGCCCCGTACCCGGAGGAGAGCGCCGCCGAACTCGTCCAGCTGGTCTGCGCCGAACCTCCCGCGTTCGCGGAGGAGTGTGGCCCGCTGCGGCCCGTGGTCGAGTCGCTGCTGCGTCAGGACCCCACAGAGCGGCCGGACATAGAGGAACTGCGCGGCTGGCTGCGCTCGCTGGTGCGGTCGGCGCCGGAGCCCGACGCCGGGCAGGGGATCGTCCCCGTCCCGCCGGTCGACGCCACGCGGCTGCCGATCGTACGGCGCAGGGGCGAGCTCGTCCGGCGGCGCCGTCGCGCCTCCGGCGGGGACGGCGTCCACGGCCGTCACCGCCAGCAGCGGAAGGGCGGCCGCCGAAGAGAGCAGGGCCCGGCCGGATCCGCGCGACCGGTGCAGTCCGCGCAGTCGGTGCAGCCGGTGCATTCCGTGGCGGCGGGACCGCCCGACTGGTCCGAACCGGCGGGCCGCCGTCCCGGGCCGGACGCGAAGCCGCGCTCCCTGGGCCGGACCCTGCTCGTCGTCATCCTGGTCGTCCTGGTCGCCGCCCTCGTGTACGCGCTGAAGTTCATGCCGAAGGCCGACGACTCCGGGCACGGCAACACCGGTGCGCCCGCTTCGGTGCCGACCGCCTCCGCGTCCGGGCAGCGGAACTCGCCGGTGTCCGGCGGGTCCGGACAGTCCCAGCAGTCCGGGTCGGCCGGGACGCCCCAGTCGCCGCAGGGTACGGAGCCCGACAGCGGTGGACCGGCGGCCGGTTACGCCATCCGCAAGGATCCCGAGGGGTTTCAGGTGGCGGTGGCCAAGGACTGGGAGCGCCGTCCCGTCAATGACGCCGACCAGGTGCGCTTTCTCGGCGGCGACTTCGAGCTCGTCGTCGTTCCCGGCCGCGACAGCGTCAAGGACGAAGGCGCCGATCCCATGGCGTACCAGCGCGACAAGGAGCGGGAACTCAAACCGTTCCGTGACTCCACGTGGTCGTCCGCTTCTGGGCTGCGCCGCATCGACGTCGGCAAGCAGGCCATGGCCGAGGGGCAGTTCACCTGGCAGGACGGCAGCGGACGCGAGGTGTACGTCCGCAATGTGGCCATGATTATCGCAGGGCGCTACCACATCGTGCAGGTCATCGGCCCCGAAGCGCAGCGGGACAAGGTCACCGAAATCTATGAACAGGCCGTTGCCACCTACCGAACGGTGACGTGAGCGGACTGGGCGATTCCCGTCACAGTGCGGTATCACGGCGCGCCCCGAGGTTCCACGACTGAATGTCCGTCCGTAATCTGGCAGTCGAGGGAACGGACAGGGGCACGTGGAACACACTCACAGCGCGGACTTGGTGCTCGCCGGTCGTTATCGGCTGGGCGAACTCATCGGTCGCGGCGGCATGGGCAAGGTCTGGCGGGCTCACGACGAGGTGCTGCACCGGACCGTCGCCGTCAAGGAACTGACGGCCGGTCTGTATGTGTCGGAGGCCGACCGGGCCGTACTGCACGCGAGAACGCAGAAGGAGGCGCGCGCCGCGGCGCGCATCAACCATCCCGGGGTCGTGACGGTTCATGACGTCATCGAGTTCGACGACCGGCCGTGGATCGTCATGGAATACATCGACGGTCCCTCACTTGCCGACGCGGTCAAGGAATCGGGGGCGCTCGACCCTCGTGAGGCCGCCCGGGTGGGACTGCACGTTCTGGGAGCTCTGCGCGCCGCGCACGCGGCGGGGGTGCTCCACCGGGATGTGAAGCCGGGCAATGTCCTGCTCGCCCACGACGGCCGCGTCCTCATCACCGACTTCGGTATCGCCGCCATCGAGGGCGACTCGGAGATCACCCGGACCGGCGAGATCGTCGGATCCATCGACTACCTCGCGCCGGAGCGGGTCTACGGCGAGGCTCCCGGCCCCGCCTCCGACCTCTGGTCGCTGGGCGCCACGCTCTTCACCGCCGTCGAGGAGCGCTCGCCGTTCCGCCGCACATCGCCGATCTCCACGCTCCAGGCCGTCGTGAACGACGAGCCGCCGAAGCTCACCAGGGCGGGGCCGCTCACTCCGGTCATCACCGGACTGCTGCGCAAGGACCCCGCCGAACGGCCGGGGCCCGCCGAGGTGGAGCGCATGCTGCTCGACGCGATGGAGGGGCGCAAGCCCCGGCAGGCAGAGGCGTACGTCCCGACGCAGCTGGTGTCCGAGGGGATGCTCCAGGACGCGACGCCGACGAGCCGGATCAGCTCCTCCGGTGCGCCCGTGACATCAGCGACGGCCCCGCCCGGACCGGAACAGATACCCGAGCAGCAGGCACAGGTAGCGGCCCAGGCGCAGGCACAGGTAGCGGCCCAGGCGCAGGCACAGGTACCGGCCCAGGCGCAGGCACCGGCTCCCGTACCGGCCCAGGCGCAGGCACCGGCACAGGTGCCGGCTCCTGTACCGGCTTCCGGGGACGGGGCGCCCGCCGTCGCTCCCGCCGGACGGAAACGTGGCCGTAAGCGGACCGGCGCACTGGTTCTGGCTCTGGCCGTGATCGTCGGTGCTGGAGTCGGTTTCGGCGTCATGAAGTACGAGAACCGGCAGACGGGTTCCGGTGGTGGCTCGGCGTCAGGTCCCGGCGGACCGGGCAGTAGCGGTGGCGGTGGCGGCGGCAACAAGCAGCGCGACGGCGTGCCGAAGGGCTGGCACCGCGTCAACGAGCCCGAGGGTTACAGCCTGGTTCTGCCCAACGGCTGGAAGCGCCAGATGGACGGTTCCAACGAAATCGACTACACGCCGGACGACGGTGTCCACTTCATTCGGATAAGTATCGACAACGACCCGGACTACGCGACCCCGTATCTGCATGAACTGGCTCTCGAACCGCAGCTCAAGCGGCTCCCCGACTACCGGCGGATCACGCTGCACGTGAACAACTTCCGGGACCAGGACGCCGCGCTCTGGGAGTTCACCTGGACCGAGACCAAGGGGCAGCCGGGGCGGCGCCGTGCCATAGACCAGATGTACAACGTGGATCACGGGCAGGCCGAGTACGCGATCTACATGGGCGGCCCGGCCAAGGACTGGGACCGCAGCCGGTTCGACACGGTCCTGCGCTACTGGCAGCCGCCGAACTCGACCGCGCACTGAGCCGCCGTCTGCCGTCGGGAACTGACTGCGATCTGGGATTGACTGCGATCCGGAACTGACTTCGGTCTGGACCTGGCTGCCGTGTGGAACTGCGGTAGCGGTCCATCGGCTGACGCAGCGTACGTCCGGTACACGCTCCGGCTGCGGTCGCCGTGCGGCATGATGGGCCCAGGGGGACGCAGGGGGAGCGCCAGTGGCACAGGATCCGCGTAACAGCCGTCTGATCGCCGGACGTTATCTGCTCGGAGACCGGATCGGCCGGGGCGGCATGGGTACGGTCTGGCGGGCCACCGACCAGTTGCTCGGGCGGGAGGTCGCCGTCAAGGAGCTGAACCCGGAGACCGGCGCCGCCACGGCGTCGGCGCTGCGTGAGGCGCGCGCGGTCGCCCAGATCAAGCATCCGCAGGTGATCGTCGTCCACGACGTGGTCGTCGAGGACGACGAACGGCCCTACATCGTCATGGAGCTGGTGGTCGGCGGTTCCCTGGCGGCCCGCCTTTCCGAGCGCGGCCCCGTGGACGGCCGGGAAGCCGCCCGGATCGGGTTGGCGCTGCTGGGAGCGCTCCGGGCTGCGCATGCCAGGGGCGTACTGCACCGGGACATCAAGCCCGCGAACGTCCTGCTGGAGGACGACAGCCGGGTGGTCCTCACCGACTTCGGGATCGCGCGGCTCGCCGGGGCGACCACGATCAGTGAGACCGGGGCGTTCGTCGGTTCGCCCGAGTACACCTCGCCGGAGCGGATGCAGGGCGAAGAGGCCGGGCCCGCGTCCGATCTGTGGTCGCTCGGCGCGCTGCTGTGTGCCGCGGTGAGCGGGGAGTCGCCCTTCCACCGGGATTCGCTGGGCGGGGTGCTGCACGCGGTGGTCGCCGACGAGATCCGCCCGCCGGCCGAGGCCGAACCGCTGCTGCCCGTCGTCCTGGGCCTGCTCGAACGGGATGCGGTGCGCAGGATGGGGGTGGATGAGGCGGAGCGGCTGCTGGGCGCGTATCTGGCTGCGTGCGCCACGGGGGGTGGCGGTGGGGAGCGCGGGAGCGGGGCAGAAGGCGCCGGTGCTGGTGTCCCCGCCTCCGTATCGGTACCGGACCACCCGCCCGTCCCCACCGCCGGAGCCGCACCAACGGCTGGAGCCACTCCGCTCGCCGGGGCCGTACCGCTCGTCGCAGCCACTCCGCCTGCCGGGGCCACACCGCTCGTCGCAGCCACTGTCCCCGCCGGGGTCGCACCGCCTGCCGGAGCCACTTCGCCCGCCGATTCGCCGCCAGCCGATTCCCCGCCCCGGTCCCCGCGTCCCGTGCTGCGGCGGGCCTCCCTCGTCGCGGGGGTGCTGGCCGCCGCGGCCGCAGGTGCGGGGATCGTCCTGTACGCGGTTGGCGGTGCGGGAGCGGGCCGTACGGACAACGCCGCGCCGTCCGCGAGCATGACCTCCGCGCCGACCGCGGCATCCACGGCCACCCCGGACCGCGGACCGCAGCAGAAGCCCCACCGCGCTGCTGCACCCGGCCCGGACGTCAACCCCACCGTGACGCTGACCCATCAGGCGTCACCGGCACCGTCCGGGTACCGGGTCGTCGACGACCCCGGGGGCTTCTCCCTCGCCGTCCCGGCCGATGCCACCCGTTCCACCGACGACAAACGCGTCTACTACATGACCCCGGGCCAGGTCTTCCGTATCGGCGTCCGGATCCACAGCAGCCCCGGCGGCGGCCCGATGGCGACACAGCGCGCATCGGATTCGGCAGGTCCCCGCACCAATCCCGGCTACCGGGACGGAGTGGTCACCGCGACCACGCACGACGGACATGACGCGGCGCTCTGGGAGTTCACCTGGAACGGCTACTCCAAGGGCGAGGGCGCCCGTCATACGTACGACCTCTGCTGGGAGCAGGACGGGCGTCTCTACGACGTCTGGGTGTCGGCGCCGGTCGGCGGCCTCGACGCCGCGCAACGGCACTTCGCCACGGCCATCGGCACCTTCTCGGCGTCGGCGTCGGGGTCAGCGCCGGGGCCGGCCTCGGGGGCTGCGGCAGTGCCGTCCGCGGGCGGCACCGGAGACCACCGCTGACCGGTACAGCGGGAACGACCCGGACGGCGGGGAACGGCGGGGGAACAGCGGGGCCGGCGGGATCCGGGGCGGCCAACCCGCCTGATCAGGGGTTGTGTCGCCAGCGATCACTGGCGGTATATGTAGGGACGGTGAAAAGGCATTACTCATGGGTACCGAAACTCTCCGCCGGGGCATAGCCTCCCCTCATGACGGACTCGCAGGCTCCCACCGCCACGGCCCCCCACGGCACGAACCCGATAGCGCCCACTCCCTCCGGTGTGCGGACCGCGGCCGACGTGGTCACCCCCGAAGTGGTCGCTCACCTGACACGCGGCGTGGTGGGTTCCGGACATACGGCCAACCACACCCCCTTCACCGGCGGGAAGCTGGCCGATCTGCCCGAGTCGAGCCCCGAGGACGTCGCGACCGCCTTCGAGCGGGCCCGCAGGGCCCAGGCGGCGTGGGCCGCGACCCCCGCCCGGACCCGGGCCGCCGTCCTGCTGCGCTTCCACGACCTGGTGCTCTCCCGGCAGGCCGAGGTCCTCGACCTCATCCAGCTGGAGACCGGCAAGGCCAGGCTGCACGCCCACGAAGAGGTCCAGGCCGTCGCCGTCGCCGCGCGCCACTACGGCCGCAAGGCGCCCTCGTACCTCAAGCCCAAGGGCCACACGGGCGCGATCCCCACGTTCACCAAGGTCACCGAGTTGCGCCAGCCGCGCGGTGTGGTGGGTCAGATCGCCCCCTGGAACTACCCCTTCGAGCTGTCCATCGGCGACGCGCTGCCCGCCCTGGTCTCCGGCAACGCCCTCGTGATGAAGCCCGACACCGAGACCGCCCTGACCGCGCTGTGGGCCCGCGACCTGATCATCGAGGCCGGACTGCCCGCCGAGGTCTTCCAGGTGGTCCTGGGGGAGGGCCCGGTCATCGGCCCCGAGCTGGTCAAGCACGCTGACTTCGTCTCCTTCACCGGCTCGACCCGCACCGGCCGCGAGGTCGCCCGGGGCGCGGCCGACCGGCTGGTCGGCGTCTCGCTCGAACTCGGCGGCAAGAACGCCATGCTGGTCCTGGAGGACGCGGACATCGAGAAGGCGGCCGCGGGCGCCGTCCGTGCCTGCTTCTCGTCGGCGGGCCAGCTCTGCATCTCCATCGAGCGGCTGTACGTCCACGAGTCGATAGCCGACGCGTTCCTGGAACGCTTCGCCGCGCGCACCAAGGCGATGCGCCTCGGCAGCTCCCTCGCATACGGCGCCGACATGGGCTCCCTGGCCGGCGAACGGCAGCTGGAGGCCGTACGGCGACACGTGGAGGAGGCCGTCTCCAAGGGCGCCACCCTGGTCGCGGGCGGTGTGCACCGTACGGACATCGGCCCGCTCTTCTACGAGCCGACCATCCTGGACGGCGTCGAGGCCCCGATGGCCGTCTGCACCGAGGAGACATTCGGCCCGGTGGTCTCGGTCTACCGCTTCAAGGACGAGGACGAGGCCGTCGCGACCGCCAACGCCACGCCCTACGGCCTCAATTCGAGCGTCTGGACCAGGAGTGGCAGCCGCGGCCACGCCGTCGCCGCCCGGCTGCGGACCGGCACGGTCAACATCAACGAGGGGTACGCGCCCGCGTACGGCAGCGTGCAGTCCCCGATGGGCGGCATGAAGGACTCGGGGCTCGGCCGCAGGCACGGCTCGGAAGGCATCCTCAAGTACACGGAGGCGCAGACCGTCGCGCACCAGCGGGTCATGCCGATGGCGCCGTCCTTCGGGATGGATGACGAGAAGTACGCCGCGTTCATGAGCCGCAGTCTCAAGGCGATGAAGGTCCTGCGCCTGCGCTGACCCCCGCCGCCCCGCCTCCCTGCCTGACCCCCGCCGCCCCGTCCCTCCGATTCCCTGCGCCTCCGCCTCCGCCCCTTCCTTCTCTGAGGAGAGTCCATGTCACAGGAGAACTCTGTCCGCAGTGAGGCCGACGGAGCCGACGCACCGTACGACTACGACGTCCTGGTGGTCGGGTCCGGCTTCGGCGGGTCGGTCACCGCGCTGCGGCTCACCGAGAAGGGGTACCGGGTCGGAGTCCTGGAGGCGGGCCGCCGTTTCACCCCGGGCACCCTCCCCAAGAACTCCTGGGACATCAAGAACTACCTGTGGGCCCCGGCGCTCGGCCTCTACGGGATCCAGCGTGTCCACCTCCTCGGCAATGTGATGGTGCTGGCGGGCGCGGGAGTCGGCGGCGGCTCCCTCAACTACGCCAACACGCTGTACGTCCCTCCGGCGCCGTTCTTCCAGGACCGGCAGTGGGCGTCCATCACCGACTGGCAGGCCGAGTTGGCGCCGTACTACGACCAGGCGCGGCGGATGCTCGGCGTGCGGCTCAACCCGACGATGACACCGTCGGACGTCCATCTGAAGGCGTCGGCCGAGGCGATGGGCGTGGGGGACTCCTTCCACATGGCGCCCGTCGGGGTGTTCTTCGGCGACGGGGAGGACTCGGACGGCACGGTGAGGGCGGAGCGCGGCAAGGCCGTCGACGACCCCTACTTCGGCGGGGCGGGGCCGTCCCGCAAGGCGTGCACCGAGTGCGGCGAGTGCATGACGGGCTGCCGCCACGGCGCGAAGAACACCCTCACCGAGAACTACCTCTACCTCGCGGAGAAGGCGGGCGCGGTCATTCACCCCCTGACCTCGGTGACCGCGATAGCGGAGCACGGCGAGGGCGGATACCGGGTCACCACGGTCGCGACCGACGCCCGCAAGAAGGGTCCGCGTGTGCTGCGTGCCCGGCAGGTGGTGGTCGCCGCGGGGACGTACGGGACGCAGACCCTGCTGCACACCATGAAGGACCAGGGGCTGCTGCCGCGTATCTCACCGAAGCTCGGGGAGCTGACCCGTACCAACTCCGAGGCACTGGTGGGCTCGCAGACCACGGACCGCCGTTACCGCAGGAAACACGGCACGCCGAAGGCCGACTTCACCCAGGGCGTCGCGATCACCTCGTCGATCCACCCGGACGCGGACACCCATATCGAGCCCGTGCGGTACGGCAAGGGGTCGAACGCGATGGGCGCCATGTCCATCATCCAGGTGCCGTTCGGCTCGCGGCGGGTCCTCGGCTGGCTCGGCAATGTTGCCAAGCACCCCTGGCTGACAGCCCGTTCGCTCTCCAACCGGCGCTGGTCCGAGCGGACCATCATCGGTCTGGTGATGCAGTCGCTGGACAACTCCCTGACCACGTACCGGAAACCGGGCGGGATCGGCCGGGGTCTGCTCACGGCCAGGCAGGGCCACGGCGCGCCCAACCCGAAGCAGATCGCCGAGGGCACCCGGGCCGCGACGCTGATCGCCGAGGAGATCAACGGCTTCGCCGGCTCGAACGTCGGCGAGCTGATGGGGACTCCGCTGACCGCCCACTTCCTGGGCGGCTGCCCGATCGGCGCGTCCGCCGAGGAGGGGGTGATCGACCCGTACCACCGGCTGTACGGACACCCGGGCATCTCGGTGGTCGACGGCTCGGCAGTGTCGGCGAACCTCGGCGTCAACCCGTCGCTGACCATCACCGCTCAGGCGGAGCGCGCCATGTCGTACTGGCCCAACAAGGGGGACGCGGACCCGCGGCCCGAGCAGGGGCAGGCGTACGAGCGTCTCGCCGCCGTCGAACCGACCGCGCCGGCCGTACCGGCGGCGGCCTTCGGTGCGCTCAGGCTGCCGTTCCTGGGGATACCCGAGGTCCCGCCGAAGCGGACGGGCGGCGCGGAACCGGCGGAACCGGCGGAACCGCGGAAATAGCCTGCCCCCTCTGGACCCTTCCCCTTTTCCCCTTGCCCGGGTCCTCTGTTCCCCTCACCCCGGTCCTCGCACGCGGCGGAAGGGCTGCACCCCCCTCCGAGTGCAGCCCTCCCGAGTCCGTGCCGACCGGCCCTGCTGTGTTGTTCGTGCACACGTGTGGGGCCACTGGTGGGTACGCATGGATGACCGACCGGCCCGCTGAATGGTTGCTTCCGGACCCACGGATTCCTCATGTGACCTGCGTCACGGGCGCAGTACGAAGCCAGGGGCCCGTGGAAGTGATTCCACGGGCCCCTGGCTTCGGCACCGGCGTCAGGGCAGCACCGGTGCCGGGCGGCGGCGCCGGGGGGTGTGCGCCGCGAAGAGGGTGGAGCCGGGTGGCCGCCCGGCTCGCGAAGGGTGTTCGGGACTGGGCTGTCGGCTCCGGGCTGCCGGCTCCGGGCGTCCCCGGAACCGACGGCCGTGGGTGACCGGGCCGCTGTCCCCTGCCGCCCGGTCACACGCGCTGAGATGTGGTCCCACGACGCACCTGCAGTACGTCACACGCCCCAGCGAAGCCACGCGTGGTTTTCTCTTTCCAACAGGCCGCCCCTGGCTGACACGGACGCCTGGACCAACGAAGAGCTGCCGGGACCGGTCACGCGCCGTACGGGTGAGAGCGGGCCCGAACTCAGATACGGGCTGTCCCCGGCGGTCTCAGATGCGCCCCCGGCACAGTTCGAGCACGGTCATCGCGAGACCCGTGCCTGGCTTGCCGAGCGCCTCGCTGTAGTGGCCGAGGACCTCCATCTCGCGGGAGAGGTTCACCCGGCGCCCGCCGGATGTCATCCGGGCGTCCTGGATGACGGCGGACACCGCCATCCGCTCCTGGATCAGGCCGATGATCCGGTCGTCGAGGCTGTCGATGCGCTCACGCGCGCCCGTGATCACGCCCGCCGCCTCACTGCTGTGCGCGCCGGTGATGCGCAGGTCGGTGCTGTGTGTCCCCGTGCTGTGTGTCCCGGTGGTAGGCAGACCGGTGGTGGGCAGACCGGTGCTGTGCGTGCTGGTGCTGTGTGTCTCGGTGCTGATGTCGGTGCTCATGTGTCCGGAACTCCTGTACCTGAAGGGGGGGCGGTCCCCCGGCGCGGCACGGTCCGGAATGCACAGGCGCCCCGGACCTTGCCGGTCCGGGGCGCCTGGGGAAGTACTGATCAGTGGATGATCAAGCAGCACGACCATGGCAGCCGGACGGGCCGGTGCCATAGGTAAAGACGAAGGTCAGCTGCTGATGCATGGGGCCAGTATGGACGGCCTTCGGAGGGAGAGACAAGCCGGTTCCCCCAGCCCCGTTAGAATCGACATACAAGACCCCTCCTTTCCCGCCGGAAGGCCGCCCCGTGCCAGCAGCACCCCCCGCCGCCCCCGAGGTCGTCCTCGTAGTCGACTTCGGCGCGCAGTACGCCCAGCTCATCGCCCGTCGCGTCCGTGAGGCGCGGGTCTACAGCGAGATCGTGCCGTCCACCATGCCGGTGGCCGAGATGCTGGCGAAGAACCCGAAGGCGATCATCCTCTCGGGCGGCCCGTCGTCCGTGTACGCGCCGGGCGCGCCCATCCTCGACCGGGCGCTCTTCGAGGCCGGGGTCCCCGTCTTCGGCATGTGCTACGGATTCCAGCTCATGGCGACCACCCTCGGCGGCACGGTCGACGACAACGGCGCCCGGGAGTACGGCAGGACCGCGCTCAGCGTCTCCAAGCCGGCTTCCACGCTCTTCGAGGGCACCCCGGCCGAGCAGTCCGTGTGGATGTCGCACGGCGACGCCTGCTCGGCCGCCCCCGAGGGGTTCACGGTCACCGCGTCCACCGACGTCGTACCGGTCGCGGCCTTCGAGAACGACGAGAAGAAGCTGTACGGCGTCCAGTACCACCCCGAGGTGCTGCACTCCACGTACGGCCAGCAGGTCCTTGAGCACTTCCTCTACCGGGGCGCGGGCATCGAACCGTCCTGGACCACGACGAATGTCGTGGACGAGCAGGTCGCCCTGATCCGCGAGCAGGTCGGCACCAAGCGCGCGATCTGCGGGCTCTCCGGCGGCGTCGACTCCGCCGTCGCGGCCGCCCTGGTGCAGAAGGCCATCGGCTCCCAGCTGACCTGCGTGTACGTCGACCACGGGCTGATGCGCAAGGGTGAGACGGAGCAGGTCGAGAAGGACTTCGTCGCCGCCACGGGTGTCCAGCTCAAGGTGGTCGACGCCGAGGACCGCTTCCTGACCGCGCTCAAGGGCGTCTCCGACCCCGAGGAGAAGCGGAAGATCATCGGGCGTGAGTTCATCCGGGTCTTCGAGCAGGCCCAGGCCGAGATCATCGCCGACGCGGGCGAGGACGTCGCGTTCCTGGTGCAGGGCACGCTGTACCCGGACGTCGTCGAGTCCGGCGGCGGCACCGGCACCGCCAACATCAAGTCCCACCACAATGTGGGCGGACTCCCCGACGACATCGAGTTCAAGCTGGTCGAGCCGTTGCGCCAGCTCTTCAAGGACGAGGTCCGGATGGTGGGCCAGGAGCTCGGCCTGCCGGACGAGATCGTCCAGCGCCAGCCCTTCCCCGGCCCGGGCCTCGGTATCCGTATCGTCGGAGAGGTCACCAAGGAGCGGCTCGACCTGCTGCGCGAGGCCGACGCCATCGCGCGTGAGGAACTCACGGCGGCCGGTCTGGACCGCGAAATCTGGCAGTGCCCCGTGGTGCTGCTCGCGGACGTCCGGTCGGTCGGCGTCCAGGGCGACGGCCGCACCTACGGCCACCCGATCGTGCTGCGGCCCGTCTCGTCCGAGGACGCCATGACGGCGGACTGGACTCGTCTGCCGTACGAGGTGCTGGGGAAGATCTCGACCCGCATCACCAACGAGGTCGCCGATGTGAACCGTGTGGTGCTCGATGTGACGAGCAAGCCCCCGGGCACCATCGAGTGGGAGTAGGCGAGTGGGAGTAGGCCCGGCCGCCGCCGGGCCCCGGCTCCGTCTCCGCAGCTGAACGAGCGCCGCTGTACCGGACATCCGGTGCAGCGGCGCTTCGCTGTAGCACCGCTGTCGGAGCGTCGTGGGAGCCCTGCCGGAGGCACTCATCCGGCGGGCATGATTCGTTCACCGCATGACTCTGTTCACCTGCGGTAACGCGCGGTAGCTTCCGGCCATGACTGAGATGCCAGCCCCGATACCGGCCTCTGCCCCCGGCTCTGTTCCCACCCCTTTTCCCACCTCTGTTCCCATGTCTGCTCCCTACGCCGACTCCGCTCCCGTCGCCGGACCGGCCGCCGCGCCCGAGCCCGTACCGGTCGATCAGCTCCGGTTCGCGATGCCGCCGGTCCACGAGACCCTGGCGGAGGAGCGGCAGTACCGCAAGGCGCGGCTCGCGGGGGCGCTGCGGCTCTTCGCGCGGTACGGGTACGAGGACGGCGTCTCGGGCCACATCACCGCCCGCGACCCCGGATATCCCGACTGCTACTGGGTGAACCCCTTCGGGGCGCCGCTGGCGGAACTGGCGGCGGACGATCTGATCCTGGTCAACGGCGACGGGCAGGTCGTCCAGGGCCGCCACCACGTCAACCAGGCCGCCTTCGCCGTACACGCCCAGGTGCACCGGGCCAGGCCCGCCGTCGTCGCGGTCGCGCACAGCCACTCGCTGCACGGGCGGGCGCTGTCCACGCTGGGCGAACTCCTGGACCCCATCACGCAGGAGGCCTGCGCCTTCTACGAGGACCTCGCGCTCTACGACTCCTACACCGGCGTCGTCGTGGACGAGGAGGAGGGCCGCAGGATCGCCGCCGCGCTCGGCGACCGCAAGGCGGTCATCCTCCGCAACCACGGGCTGCTCACCGTGGGCGACTCGGTCGACGCGGCGGCCTGGTGGTTCATCACCCTGGAGCGCTCCTGTCAGGTCCAGCTCGCCGCGCGGGCCGCCGGGAAGCCCGTACTGATCGACCACAGGAACGCGGTCGCCACCCGGGAGCAGCTGGGCAGCGACCTGGTGGCCTGGATCAACTACCAGCCGCTGTGGCGGCAGATCAGCGGAACCGGACCCGGCGCGGAGGCGTGAACGGCACCCGTACGAGCGCTTCCCCGTGCCTTCTGTCGACGTCCGTCAACCTGACGTGCTGTCAATCACCCTGCCTGACCTGACCTGCTGCCCGTGCCGCTCCGCGAGTGCGACACAATCCCCTTGAACTGCAAGGAAGTTCAAGGGTGTGCAGGGAAGTCAACGGGGCGGGAAAAGGGCGGCGTTCTGCGTGGCGGTACAGGAAGCAAGACAGGGCGACGGTCCGCACGCCGGAGCGCACGGCGGCGGGTGCACCTGCCAGGACTGCCCGCACGGCGCACGTGAGGGGCACCGGCGTGCCGTTGCCGCGTTCCTCGCCCAGCGGGACGGGCTGGCGGCCGGTGAGGGACTGCCCGCCGGCGTCGCCCACTCGGCAGGTGCGTCGCGGCAGTGGGTCTCCGACGAACTGACGGAGTCGGCACGTGCGGTGGCCGAACGCGGCCGGGAGGCCGGTGAAGCCTGGTTCCAGCAGGTGTGGGTGCGGACACTGCTGGTGGTGTGGGGGAGCGCGGTGGTCCTCCTGCTCGTCGAGGCGGTGACCGCGATCGGTGCGGGCTGGAGCACGGCCCGTACCGCCGGGCTGATCGCTGCGGTGCTCACCGCCGCACTGCTGACCGGAGCCGCCCGCACCCACCGGGCGCGCGGCGGACTGCTGGCCCCCGTGATCGGCGAGGACAACCGGCTCTCCACCTCCCGCGCGGTCGCCGGGACGTGGGTGCTGCTGGTCGTCTTCTCCGTCCTGGTGCTCTCGCTCCAGCTGGCCGGGGCGTCCGGCCACGGCAAGCGCGACGCCCTGATCGCCGGACTCGGCCTGGCCCGGGGCGCGGGCGTGGTGACCGTGCTCGCGCTGGTCTGCGCCGTGGCGGTGGTGGTGCGGCGCGTGGTCGCGCTGCGGGTCCTGGCGCAGAAGCTCCAGAAGGTGCGCGCCGACCGCCCCCGCGCCGCCGATCTGCTCACCGACGACTCGGGGCGCGGCAGCTTCGCGGACGTGCAGTACGTCCTGGTCAGCTCGGCCGCGGCGCTGTTCGCCGCCGTACGTCTGGCCCGCCGCCCCGACCAGCTGCCCGACCTCCCGTGGGGGCTGGCGCTCCTGGTGGTGGTCTCGGCGGCGACGTACTTCGCAGGCAAGTACGCGGAGGGCGGCAGGCCGGTGGTGCTCTCGGTGGTCCGGTCGCGGGAGGCCGGGGACCTGGATGCCCCGGTCCGTACCGGCGACGACATCGAGATCCGGGGTGCGGGCTTCGTACCGCCGGGGGCGGGGACCCCGGACCGGCTGGCCCGGATGGTGGTGCGGATCGGCACGGTGCACGTCCATGTGCCGCTGGTCCCGGTGCCGGGCGGTTTCGCCAACCCGTCGGACACGGTGCTCACGGTGCCCGTACCGGTGGAGGTCGAGCCGGGCCGGGTGGAGGTACGCGTGGTGACGGCGGCCGGAGTGGAGACGGCGGCGTGCGAGATCGACGTGACGGACTGATGGACCAAGGGCGCTCAGCGCTTGGTGCCTGGCCGGGTCGGCCCGGTGTGGCTGTGTCCGCGTCAGCGGGCGAACTTCTCGATGGCGGCCGGGGTCACCGGGGTGAAGAAGTTGACCAGGTTGCCGTCGGGGTCGCGGAAGAGCAGTGACCGGTTGCCCCAGGGCATCGTGGTGGGCTCGGTGACGAAGTCGGCCACCAGGCCGCCGAGGTTCCGGTGCACGCGGTCCACGTCGTCGACGAGGAACTCGGTGATCACGCTGTGGTTGTCCGCCGGGCGGGCCGAACCCGGGGCGAACAGCGGAACGGTGCGCGTGCTCGCGATCGCAAGGGTGGCGTGGGCGGTGCGCAGCTCGGCGAAGTCCTCGGTGGCCCAGGCCGCCTGCAACCCGGTGGCCTTCTCGTAGAACTCGACGAGGCGCGCCACGTCGCCGGTGATGATGCGGACCGAGACGAAGTCCATGGTGTTCTCCCTGGTTGACGAGCTGTGGTGGTGTGCTTGCTCCGAAGGCTAGGACCAATAGAGGACAGAATCGGTCCGGTATGCGGGCTAGGCTCCGCACCATGTCTCGACCTACCGCGCGGGTGCTGACGCTCCTGGAACTGCTGCAGTCGGGCGGCCTCCGGACGGTGGCCGAACTCGCCGACCGGCTCGGCGTCGACGGGCGCACCGTGCGGCGGTACGTGGACCAGCTGGTCGACCTCGACCTGCCCGTGGAGGCGGTACGAGGCCGGTACGGCGGGTACCGTCTCGCCTCCGGGTACCGGCTGCCTCCCCTCATGCTCAGCGACGACGAGGCGCTCGCCGTGCTGCTCGGCCTGGTCGCCGGCCGCCGGGCGGGGCTGACGACGACGGCGGACACGGCGAGCGAGACGGCAGCGGCCAAGATCCGCAGAGTGCTTCCCGCGCCCCTGGCCCGCAGGCTCGACACGGTCCTGGAATCCCTCGCGTTCACGACGTCGCCCGGCGAGTTCGCCACCCCGGACGCCGATGTCCTGCTCACCGTCGCCGATGCGGTGCGCCACCGGCGGCCGGTCTCGATCAGGTACACCGACCGTGACGGCCGGCGCAGCGAGCGGCCGCTGCATCCCTACGGGATCGTCGCCCACTCGGGCCGGTGGTACGTCACGGGCGCGGACCCCGTGATCGGCGAGGAGCGGACCTTCCGGCTCGACCGCATCGCGGACGCGAGGACCCTGCCCGGTTCGTTCGACGAGCCCGCCGGACCTGATCCGGCACAGCGCGTGCTGTCGGGGTTCGCCACGGCCGATTACCGGTACGAGGTGGTCCTGCGGATCCACGGGACCGTCGACCAGATCCGCGCCCGCCTTCCCGCCTCCGTCGCGAGCGTGACGGAGGCTGAGTTCGGTCCTGATCCTGATCCTGATCCTGGGGCTGGGGCTGGGGCTGGGGCTGGGGCTGGGGCCGAGTCCGCGTCCGGGTCCGCGGCCGAGTCCGCGTCCAGGGCCGGGTCCGGCGCGGGCGAGCCCGGTGCGGGCGCTGGAGCGGGGCCGGCGGCCGAGGGGTGGCTGCGTGTCGAGCTGCGGGTGGAGCGGCTGGACTGGTTGCCACCGGTACTGGCCTCGCTCGACCGGCCGTTCGTCATCGAGCGCCCCGACGAACTTCGCGACCTCGTCACGGCGCTCGCCGACCGCCTCGCGTCCTGCGCCCGGCGAACCTGACGTGTGAGACGTGAGCCCTGCCCGCCCCGCGAACCGGCCCGCGCGACGTGAGCCCCCGGCAGAGGCACCCCCGGCAGGGGCACCCCGTCCGCAGGGCGCGTCGCCGCAGGACGCAAAATCGTGACTGCGTCCGCCACACCGGCACGCGCCACGGGGCAATCGGAGAGGCAGGACCAGGCCATGGTTCAGGGATACCGGACGGGCACACCCATCGGACTCGGCGGCAGTGTGCGGAGCCGGAACGGTGGCTGGAAGGACACCGCCCGTCGGTACTCGCTGCTGCCGCTGCGGATCTTCCTCGGCGGCACCTTCCTCTACGCCGGTATCGACAAGCTCACCGACTCCGCCTTCCTGCACGCGACCGGCACCGGTTCCATCGGCGAGCTCATGCACTCCGTACGCGGCTCCGCCGCTTTCCCGGCGCTCGTGGACCTGGCCCTGAAGAGCCCGGCCGGCTTCGGCTACGCGATCGCCATCGGTGAACTAGCCGTCGGTATCGGCACCTTGCTGGGGCTGTACGGCCGGGTCGCGGCGCTCGGCGGCGCCCTGATCTCGCTGAGCCTGTGGCTGACCATGAGCTGGCAGTCCACCCCGTACTACTACGGCAACGACCTCGCCTACCTCATGGCCTGGCTGCCGCTCCTGCTCGCCGGGTCGCCGCTGCTCTCGGTGGACGCCCTCCGGGCCGACCGCCGCCGAATGCCGTAACCGATGGTGCTGGCGATCCCCGCCAGTACGAGCCCGGCGGCGAGCATCGGCAGCGCGGCCGGTGGCGGTGTCCGCCAGAGGCCACCCGCGTCGCCGAGGTAGACGGCTGCGATGCCCAGCAGCACCAGACCCGCGACCGCCTTTCCCGGCCGGAACTCGTGCAGGAACGCGTGGTGCGTCCGACCGCGCGACGGGCCGGCCGGATGCGCCCCATCGGGCTGCGGTCCGTCGGGCCGCGCCCCGCCGGGCCACAGTCCATCGGGCCGCGCTCCGTCAGGCTGCGCCCCGCCCGCCGGTGCCCCGTCCCATCGTGATTCCCAGGGACCGGTTCCGCCCGTCCCTGCTCCGTCACCGTGCACGGGTCACCTCCGCCTGTCCCAGGCCGACCTCCAGGTGGAGGTCGACCGTGCCTCCGGCCTTGCCGCCGCTCTGCGGGGCGAGCGTCACCGTTCTCTCCCGGGCCGGCGAAATATCGATGTCCTTCTGGTTCTCACCGGGCAGCTGGATGTCGCCGAGCCCCACCTCGGCATGGAGCCGCACCGTCACGTTCTTCGGTACGACGACCGACACCCGGCCCGCGCCGACCTCCACATGGGTACGGACGGACGTGCCCGGCGGAACGCTCAGACGCCGGAGGTTCAGCGTGCCGACCCCCGTACCCACTTCGTACCGGGGGTGCACCGCCGACACCGAAGCGGGCTGCCACCCCGTACGCACCCAGTGCGTGGTGACGGTCTTCGGCAGGGCGCTCGCGCCCACCAGCAGTGCCGTCGTGAGCACCACCAGGAAGATCGTGCCGGATCCCGTACGCCCGGCGAACGAGCTGAGCAGGATGCCGAGCCCGAAGACGGCGAGCGCGCAGGCCAGTCCGATCTGCAGGCTCGTGGCGACCGGCTGGCTGTGCCGGGAGAGCCCCGTACCGAGTGCGGCAGCGACCAGGGCGAGCAGGAACAGCCGGCCGCCGATCCCGCGCGGCCCCCGGCTCGCGGCCGGGGCGGACCGTGCCGACCTGCGGGACGGCGGCGGATCCGGTGTGGTGTCCGACGGGCCCCAGAGATAGCCGGAGCCGACCGGTCCGGTGGTGCCGTCCTTGATGATCGGGTCCCGCCACCAGGACGGGCCGCCCGGCGCCGGCGGGGCCTTCGTCTCCGGTGGCGCGTCCGCCACTTTCTGCCCGGCGGGCTTCTGCGCGGGCTGCCGCTGCCCGGCAGCGGGCTCCGGCGGCTCGGGGGTGGCGAGCCGGCGCCGCTCCGACCAGACCGCGGAGCCCGCGGTGGCCAGCGAGAGCAGCGCGGAGAAGACCAGCACCGACAGGTAGTGCAGCATCGACAGGAACAGCCCGCAGCCGCCCAGCGCGAAGAGCACCGCGGCCATGGACGCGCCCTCGACCCGGCCGGTCAGCAGTCTGCGCGCCTCGTTCTCGTCCTCGCCCTCCAGCGGGATCAGCAGCCAGGCGAACCCGTAGAAGATCAGCCCGATACCACCGGTCACCGCCAGGACACCGAGAACGACGCGGAAGATCACCGGATCCAGGTCGAAGTGCCTGCCGAGACCTCCGCAGACCCCGGCGACCAACCTGTTGCTCCGGTGGCGCCGCAGGTGCGGTCGCGGCTCGTTCTGCGGCGGCGGGGTTGTCATACCCCCATGGTGACGGTCGTCCCCCGCGGCCGGGGACCGCGACGACCCTGGCCGATCCCTGATTTCGGCCCCCGGAACCAGGGGGTTTTCCCTGATGCCCGCGGCGGTCCGTCCATGTGACGATCGATCCATGCCAGTCGCCCCGCCCCGCGCCGCAGGTGCCGCATCCGAAACCCCGGACGAGCCCGCGCCGCGCAAGCTGTACCGCAGCGCCGAAGGGCGGATGCTGGGCGGCGTCGCGCGCGGGCTCGCCGGACACCTCGGGGTGCCCGTCTCCTGGGTGCGGGCCGCGTTCATCGCGCTCTTCGCCCTGGAGGGACTGGGGGCACTGCTGTACGCGGCGTTCTGGTTCGTCGTGCCGCTCGGCGCGGGCGGGGTCGAGCAGCACGGCGTGCAGTCGCCGTTCGAGGAGTCCCCGGACGGCCGCCGCAGACTGCGCAAGCCCGACCGGGGCCAGATCGTCGCCCTCATCGCGCTGATCATCGGCGTGGCGGCCTTCATCGGGAACGTGGACATCGGCGGCGACGCCAGCCCGTACATCTGGCCCGTCCTGCTCATCGGCGCCGGTGTCGTCCTCGTCTGGCGCCAGGCGGACAACACACGGCGCGCGCACTGGGCGGAGGTCGGCCGCAGCAGCAGGCTGCTCCCGCTGGGCCGTGCGCTGGCGGGTGTCGTGCTGGTCGGCGCCGGGCTCGCCGCGTTCATCGTGATCCGCGGCTCGTCGGCGCAGCTCGGCAACGTCCTGACCGCCGCACTCGCCGTGGTCGCCGGAATCGCCCTGCTGGTGGGCCCCTGGCTCATCCGGATGACCCAGGACCTCTCCCAGGAGCGGCTGATGCGCATCCGCGCCCAGGAGCGCGCGGAGGTCGCGGCCCACGTTCACGACTCGGTGCTGCACACGCTCACCCTGATTCAGCGCAACGCCGAAGAACCGGGCGAGGTCCGCAGGCTGGCCCGCGCCCAGGAGCGCGAACTGCGCGCCTGGCTCTACCGGCCCGAGGGCACGGGCAAGGACAAGGACGACGAACCCGAGACCCTCGCCGAAGCCGTCAAGCAGTCCGCAGCCGAGGTCGAGGACCAGCACGGGGTGCCGCTCGAAGTGGTGGTCGTCGGGGACTGCCCGCTGGACGAGAAGCTGGCGGCGCAGATGCAAGCGGCACGCGAGGCCATGGTCAACGCGGCCAAGTACGGTGGCGAGGGCGGGGCCGTACAGGTGTACGCGGAAGTCGAAGGCCGTACGGTCTTCGTGTCGGTACGGGACCGGGGGCCCGGGTTCGATCTGGACGCGGTGCCCGGGGACCGGATGGGCGTCAGAGAATCGATCATCGGCCGTATGCAGCGCAACGGCGGTACGGCAAGCCTGCGTTCCGCTCCCGACGGCGGCACCGTAGTGGAACTGGAGATGGAGCGAGCATGACCGAGCCCACCGACCGAACCGAGCGCACCGCGCCCACCGACCGAACCGCGCCCACTGACCGAACCGAGCGCACCGCGCCCACCGACCGAACCGCGCCCACCGACCGCAGGGTCCGGGTCGTCCTCGTGGACGACCACCGGATGTTCCGTACGGGGGTGCAGGCGGAGATCGGCCGCACCGAGTCGACGGGTGTCGAGGTCGTCGGCGAAGCGGCCGACGTCGATCAGGCGGTCACCGTCATCAAGGCCACCCGCCCCGAGGTCGTCCTCCTCGACGTCCATCTGCCGGGCGGCGGCGGCGTCGAAGTGCTGCGCCGCTCGGCCGCGCTGATGTCCGACACGGAGAACCCGGTCCGCTTCCTCGCCCTGTCCGTGTCGGATGCCGCGGAGGACGTGATCGGTGTCATCAGGGGCGGCGCCCGCGGTTACGTCACCAAGACGATCACCGGCACCGACCTGGTCGACTCGATCTTCCGGGTGCAGGACGGCGACGCGGTCTTCTCGCCCCGTCTCGCGGGGTTCGTCCTCGACGCCTTCGCCTCCACGGACGCACCGCCCGTGGACGAGGACATGGACCGGCTGACGCAGCGCGAGCGGGAGGTGCTGCGCCTCATCGCACGCGGATACGCGTACAAGGAGATCGCCAAACAGCTCTTCATCTCGGTGAAGACGGTCGAGTCGCACGTCTCGGCGGTGCTGCGCAAGCTCCAGCTGTCGAACCGCCATGAACTGACCCGGTGGGCGACGGCGCGCCGGCTGGTCTGACGGTTCTGTCAGAACGGTTGTGTCCAGCAGCTCGGTCCGGCAGCTCTGTCCAGCAGCCCGGTCCGGCAGCTCTGTCTGACGGTTCGACCGGTTCAGCCCGCCCCGTCGCCGCGGTCCGGATTCGGGGGCCTGCCGCGGCGGGGGAGTGCGCCCGCGTCGCGCGGCAGCCGTCCGGCGTCGGAGAGGGCCTTTCGGAGCAGGAACTCGATCTGGGCGTTGGTACTGCGGAGTTCGTCCGCCGCCCAGCGAGCCAGCGCGTCGTGCACGGACGGGTCCAGCCGCAGCAGCACCTGCTTGCGAGCCCTGGCCGCCCGCCGCGGTGCCGGGCCGGAAGGATCAGGGGCGCCGGCGCTCTCCTCGCTCACCGGCCGCCCCTCCTCTCACTCACGGGCCTTTCCGCGTTCACGGGCCCTCTCGCACTCAAGGGCCCCTCTGCATTCACGGGCCCCTTCGCGCTCACTGGTAGAGCGAACCGGTGTTCAGGACCGGCTGGACGGCGCGGTCACCGCACAGCACCACCATCAAGTTGCTGACCATGGTGGCCTTCCGCTCCTCGTCCAGTTCCACGATGCCCTGTTCGCTGATCCGGACCAGGGCCTGCTCGACCATACCGACCGCCCCCTCGACGATCTGCTGACGGGCCGCCACGACCGCCCCGGCCTGCTGGCGCTGGAGCATCGCCGAGGCGATCTCCGGTGCGTACGCGAGGTGGCTGAACCGGGACTCGATGATCCGGACCCCGGCGGCCCGGACCCGTGCGGTCAGCTCCAGCGAGAGCTTCTCGGTGATCTCGTCCGCGTTGCCCCGCAGGGACAGCGCGTCGTCGTCGTGTGCGTCGTACGGGTACTCGATGGCGATGTGCCGGACCGCCGACTCGGTCTGGGTCGCGACGAACTTGCGGTAGTCGTCCACCTCGAACAGCGCCTGCGCGGTGTCCTCGACCTTCCACACCACGACCGCCGCGAGCTCGATCGGGTTGCCGTAGGCGTCGTTGACCTTCATGACCGGCGTCTCGTTGTTCCGCACCCGGGTGGAGATCTTCCGGGCGCTGGTCAGCGGATTCACCCAGCGCAGCCCGTCCTGGCGGATCGTGCCCACGTACCGGCCGAACAGCTGGATGACCCGGGCCTCGCCCGGAGCGACCATCTTCACGCCGGTCATGCAGAACAGGGAGCCGAGCAGTACGACGATGCCCACCACGACCAGGGTGACGCCCAGGCCGTCGACGGCAATACCCCCGCCGACGAGCAGTGCCAGCCCCACCACCGCGCCGAACAGGGTCAGCAGCAGCGCGGCACCGCCCGCGATGCCGTGCGCCTGGGTCTCGTGCACATGCGGGGCCGGCATGTCAGGGGCGTCCGCCTCCAGCCCGGCCGCTGTGGTCATGGCGTTGCCTGTCGCAGGCCTGCCGGTGGGCGCGGGGTCCTGTCCGGGTGTTCCAGTCATGGCGTTCTCCCTCGTGGGCGGGTTGGCCCCTGTTCAACTCTGATGTCTACGGTTAATCAAAGTGATATCTAATTTAAGCACGGCACCGGAGGGCGGGCAATCACGCCACCCGCCCCTTCTCGCGCCCGCGTCGACCGGCGCGGTGGGTGCGTACGGGTATGGGCAGGTACGGGCAGAGTCGGCCAGCGCCAGGCAGAGAATGACCGTATACCGTACGTGTTGAGCCATTGCCGTACGTGACGACGTAAAAAGGGTGCAAAACAGGTAACCCCCGGCGCCAATAGGGCATCTTTCCCCACGTGATGAGCCTGACGGGAACCCCGTTCTTCCTCACCGCGATCGCCATGATGGGTGTCGCGGTGCTGCTGCCCCTGCTGCTGTGGGGGCGCGTCGCCGGCCCCGCGGCCGTACGCGGTGCGGCCCGGCTGGTGATGGTGCTGTTCGCGCAGGCGACCGCGGTGCTGGTCGTCTTCGTGGCGGTGAACAACAGCAACGGCCTGTACGACAACTGGGCCGACCTGCTCGGCACCGGCAATCACGTGGTCGCCGCGCCCGATCTCGGCGCCGACGGCCTGGGCGGGCGGCAGTTGGCCTCCGAACCGCATCAGCGGGCCGTGTTCAAGCCGGTGGCCGACCCGCGCATGGGGCACGGCGTGCGCAGCACGGTGCTGACCGGGCAGGTGTCGGGGGTACGCGGCGAGGTGTACGTCTGGCTGCCGCCCCAGTACAACGAACCCGCCTACCGCCACCACTCCTTCCCGGTGGTCGAGCTGCTCTCCGGGTTCCCCGGCACGGCGAAGGCCTGGTTCTCCAGTCTCGGTGCCGAGAAGCAGCTGGCGCCGATGATGAAGCGGGGTGAGGTCGCACCGTTCATCCTGGTGTCGCCGCGCACCTCACTCCTGGGCAGCCAGGACACCGGCTGCGCCAATGTGACCGGGGTGATCAACGCGGACACCTGGCTGAGCGTTGACGTGCCGCGCATGGTGACCGACACCTTCCGGGCGAAGCACGGAGCTGCCGGGTGGGCGGTCGCGGGCTACTCGGCGGGGGCGCACTGCGCGGTGAAGCTCGCGCTGGCGCACCCCGACCGGTACCGCGCGGCGGCCGGGCTCTCCGGGTACAACGATCCGGCGGCCGAGCGCGCCTCCATCACCGCCAAGGACCCCATGCTGCGGCGTACGAACAACCCGCTGTGGATCCTGCGCCATGCCAAGACCCCGCCGCGCGTCTCGCTCTTCATCTCCGGTGCGCCGCACGACGGTTACCGGGACGGTCTGGCCCTGCGCGCCGCCGCCAAGCCGCCGACATCGGTGCAGGTCATCCCAGTGACGGGCGGACACAGTCTGGCGGTCTGGAGCAAGCAGGTGCCTGACGTCTTCACCTGGCTGAGTGCTCAGTTCAGACCGGGGGTCCGCTCAGGTGCGCCGATCGGTCAGGTGCCCGCCACCGGCCGCGTCGCACCGGCGAAGGGCATCTGACCGATCGGCGCGAGCCTGACCGGGGCGCCGGGGTGCGGGGCGTGGATCATCATGCCGTTGCCCACGTAGATGCCGACGTGGCTGATCCCGGAGAAGAAGAACACCAGGTCGCCGGGGGCCAGTTCGGAGCGGTTCACCCGTTGTCCGGAGTTGATCTGGGTGTACGTGGTGCGCGGGAGTGAAACCCCCGCCGAGCGGTACGCGGCCTGGGTCAGGCCCGAACAGTCGAAGGACGAGGGTCCCGTGGCCCCCCAGACGTAGGGCTTGCCGAGCGCGCTGTAGGCGAAGGCGACCGCCCGCGCCGCCCGGGGATCGGGGGCGGTGACCGGGCCGCGCACGGCCGACCGGTCGGCGGCCTGCGGGGTGGCGGACCTGCCGGCGCCCTGGGACTCGTACTGCGAGCGCTCGGGCGCCGACAGCCGGGAGAGCAGTGCCTCGGCCGCGCGGATCTTGCTCTGCACGGTGGTCTTCTGCTTCTTCAGGACCGCCTGCTGGGTCCGTAGCCCGCTGAGGGTGGTGTCCGCCTCGGAGCGCAGCTGGGAGAGTTGCCCGATCTGCCGGCGCACCCCGGTGACCTCGGCGGCCTGCTGGTCGCCGACGCGCTCCACGTAAGCGGCCCGGTCCAGGTACTGTGCCGGGCTTGAGGAGAGGAACACCTGTAGCGACGGGTCGATGGAGCCGTCGCGGTACTGGGCCGAAGCCGTCGAACCGAGCGCGGAGCGCGCCGTGTTGAGCTGCTCCGTCCGGCGGGCGGCCTGGTCGCGCAGGGAGCGCAGTGACTTCTCCGACGCCGCGGCCTTCTCCTTGGCCCCGTCGTAGTTCTCGGTGGCGGTCTCCGCCTCCTGGTACAGCTTGTCGACCTGGGTCTTGACCTGTGCGGGTGTGAGGCGCGGTGCCGCGTGGCCGACGCCCTGGAAGGCGGTGGCGGAGGCGGCTCCGGCGAGGGTGAGCGTCGCGGCGGTCCGGGCCGCGGGGCCGGTGAGCGGGCGCTGCCTGGGCTTTCGGTGAGCGGCCACGAGGGCGTTCACGTCCTTCCGTACGTACTGGCCGTGTCCGCCGTGCCGTATCCGCAGGCCCTTTCCGTATTCGGGGAGGGAGCGGAGCGGATACGTGTCCGGCGGCGGCCCGCACAGGGGGAGCGGGCCGCCGCCGGATCTCTCGGCGGTGATGACCGACGGCCGCCCGGTTACGGGAGGCGGTGGGGAGCCGGTCACCTGAGCAAGAACGCTAAACCTGGGGTTATGGGACCGAGACCTCATGGGACATAGTGGTCGAATCTGGCTGCTGCGTTGCTTTGTGTCCGCTCTATGTGGCCGCCGATGACCGTATGGGACTGGTTCTTGGGGTGCGCGGGCCCGATTCCAGGTTCGCGCAGCGGGGGTGGGCTGCGGGAAAGGAGGGGGTGCGCTGCGGGAGCCGGTGGGGACCACCGGTGGGAGGGGCCCGGGAGGCGGTGGCTAAGGTCGAATCCCATGGACGTACTCATCAATGCCTTCGTCGGTCTGCACATCATCGGTATCGCCGCACTGCTCGGCGGCTTCCTGACACAGATGAAGGCGATGCGCACCGGCGACGCCCGGTTCGGGCCCGCGATGCTGCACGGCGCGCTGACGATGCTGGTGACCGGTGTGGCGCTGGTCGGCCTGAACCAGGCCCAGGGGAACACCATCAACACCGTCAAGATCGGGATCAAGCTGGCGGTCCTGGTGGTGATCCTGGGCCTCGTCTATGTGAAGCGTGACGACGAGCGGATCGAGAAGGGCCTCTTCGGGGCGGTCGGCGGCCTGACGGTCGTCAATATCTTCATCGCGGTGCTCTGGACCTGAGTGCGGGTGCTGGGGAGCTGAGCGCGGTGTCTCTGGATCTGAGCGTGGGTGCTGCGGACCTGAGCGGCGGCTCGTGCGGGCGGTCCGCCGCGGTCCGGTCCAGGGAACGGAGCGGACCTGATCCGCTCCGCCCCCGCTGACCTGCTGAGACCTGCTGAGGCGTGCTGAGACCTGCCGAGACCTGTTGTTATCCGGGCCGCACACTGCCGTAGATCGGCATGTAGTAGATCGACTCCTCGCGCACGTACGCGCCGGGGTGCGGGGCGTGGATCATCATCCCGTTGCCTATGTACATCCCGACGTGGCTGATGTCGTCGTAGAAGAACACCAGATCACCGGGGCGCAGATCCTTCGTCGCGACCCGGGTGCCGGTCTTCACCTGGTCCCAGGTGGTCCGCGGGAGATTGACGCCCGCGGCCTTCCAGGCGGCCTGGGTGAGACCCGAGCAGTCATAGGAGCTGGGCCCGGTGGCGCCCCAGACGTACGGCTTGCCGATCTGCGCGCGGGCGAACGCCAGGGCTGCGGCGGCCTTGCTCGACGACGTACCGGAGCCGGAGCCGGAGCCGGAGCCGGAGCCGGTGCTCGTACCGGTGCCGCTCCCGCTCCCGCTGCCCTTCGTCTTCTCCGCCGCCTCGCGCTTCTTCTCCGCCGCGGCCTGCTCCTGCGCCAGCTTCTCGGCCTTGCGCTTGGCCTCGGCTTCCTTCTTCTTCTCCAGCGCCGCGAGCCGCGCCTTCTCCTCGGACGTCAGCTCGGAGAGCAGCCCGCGCGCCTCGGCGAGTTTCGACTGGACGGACTCCTTGCTCGTCTTCAGCGCCGCCTGTGACGCGGTCAGACCCTCCAGGCTGCGCGCCGCCTCGCCGCGCTTCCTGGCCGCCGACCGCTGCTGAGCCCGGTAGTCCGAGACGGCCTTCTCCTGGCGGTCGCCGAGCCGCTTCATCAGCTCGTCCTGGTCGAAGTACGACTGGGGGTTGTCGGCGAGGAGCAGGGTGGCGGTGGTGGAGAGGGTGCCCTCGCGGTACTGGGCCGCGGCGTAGTTGCCGAGGGTGCGGCGGGAGTCGTTCAGCTTCGCGGTGCGCTCCGCGACCTGGTCGAGGAGGGTGTCGACCGTCTTGCGCTGGGTGGCCGTGGCCTCTTGGGCCTGGTTGTACTGCTGGGTGGCGGTGCCGGCCTGGCGGTAGAGCCCGTCGACCTTCTTCTGCACCTCTGCGATGCTCGGCTTCGCCTTCGCGGTGGGCGCCGGTGCGGCACCGGCGCCCTGGGCGAACAGCGAGACAGAAGCGAGGGCCGCAGTGGTGATACCGACGGCGGGAGCGGTATTGCGCACGCGGGAACGCGGTTTTCTGTGCGTTGCCAAGACAGGCAATTCCTTCCGTGGACCGCCTACCGGGTTGGCGGTGGGGGCCCCTCCCAGGCAGTTCAGGCCCTGGGGGAGGGTTCGGGCTCGTCCGGAAGGCCGCCCTACGGTCCGTGTCTGTGGATGGGGGGGATGCTGGGTGGTGCGGACCGATTCACCCCGGTGGTGCTTGGTGGGTCCCGGCTCCATCTGCCACGCGTCGTACGTCACACATCGCATCGCATCGCACGTCGTACGGCAGAGCGGACTCGGCGCGGACCGCTCGCTCCGGCGCGGTTCGCCGAGGGGGGTACGTGCGGTCCTGAGCGAGCAAGATAGCCAACTCCTGTGACGGGTGGGAAGACTGATGTTCGATATGCCCGATACATTTTCGTGACCTTGTCGCGGACCCGGACCCGGACCCGGACCCGGACCCGGACCCGGACCCGGACCCGGACCCGGGACGGGCAGCGGGTGGGCAGCCGGTCGCACGGGGCCAGGCGGGTGCACGGGGCCGGGCGGATGCACAGGCCGACCGGTCGCTCACGTGGTGACCAGGGCGGTCGGACGTACGGCCCCGGACTGTCACTGGCTCGGCCTAGACTCGGTGAACGATGAGCAGCCTCTTTGATGACAGCTTCCTGGCGAACCTCCAGCCCCCGGAGGAAGAGCCCCCGCCGCCCGCCGAGGACTCCGCCGGCGGCCACGCCGGAGGGAGCCACCCCCCGGAGGAGGTTCCGCACGACCTCTTCGCCGGTGCGTGGCCCGCCACGGAAGGGGAGCCGCCCCGGCGTGACGGGTACTACCGCGACGGCGCCCCGCGCCCCGCCGTGGACCCCGCGGCGCTGCTCGAAGGGCTGAACGCCGAGCAGCGCGCCGCCGTCGTGCACGCCGGTTCCCCGCTGCTCATCGTGGCCGGTGCCGGGTCCGGCAAGACCCGGGTGCTGACCCACCGGATCGGGCATCTGCTCGGCTCGCGCGGGGTGCACCCCGGCCAGATCCTCGCGATCACCTTCACCAACAAGGCCGCGGGTGAGATGAAGGAGCGCGTCGAGGAGCTGGTAGGCCCGCGCGCCCAGGCGATGTGGGTCATGACCTTCCACAGCGCGTGCGTGCGGATCCTGCGCCGCGAGTCGAAGAAGCTCGGCTTCACCTCGTCGTTCTCGATCTACGACGCCGCCGACTCCAAGCGTCTGATGGCGCTGGTCTGCCGCGATCTGGACCTCGACCCGAAGAAGTTCCCGCCGAAGTCCTTCAGCGCCAAGATCTCGAACCTGAAGAACGAGCTGATCGACGAGGAGACCTTCGCCGGGCAGGCGGCTGGGGGCACCTCCCAGACGGAGTCTGGGGGAGGCTTTGAGAAGACCCTCGCTGAGGCATACGCGCTCTACCAGGCGCGGCTGCGCGAGGCCAACGCGCTGGACTTCGACGACATCATCATGACGACGGTCCATCTGCTCCAGGCGTTCCCGGACGTCGCGGAGCACTACCGGATGCGCTTCCGGCACGTCCTGGTCGACGAGTACCAGGACACCAACCACGCCCAGTACACGCTGGTACGCGAACTGGTCGGCCCGTCGGGCGAGGGCAGGGCGCCGGGCGAACTATGCGTCGTCGGTGACGCGGACCAGTCCATCTACGCGTTCCGCGGGGCCACGATCCGTAACATCCTCCAGTTCGAGGAGGACTACCCGGACGCGACGACGATCCTCCTGGAGCAGAACTACCGCTCCACCCAGACGATCCTCTCCGCCGCCAACGCGGTGATCGAGCGCAACGAGAACCGCCGCGCCAAGAACCTCTGGACCGAGGCCGGCGAGGGCGCGAAGATCATTGGCTATGTCGCGGACACCGAGCACGACGAGGCGCAGTTCGTCGCCGACGAGATCGACCGGCTGACCGACGCGGGCGACGCGAAGGCCGGCGATGTCGCCGTCTTCTACCGGACGAACGCCCAGTCCCGTGTCTTCGAGGAGATCTTCATCCGGGTCGGCCTGCCGTACAAGGTCGTCGGCGGGGTGCGGTTCTACGAGCGCAAGGAGGTCCGCGATGTGCTGGCTTATCTGCGGGTCCTGGCCAATCCCGAGGACACCGTCCCGCTCCGCCGGATCCTCAACGTGCCCAAGCGCGGTATCGGCGACCGTGCGGAGGCGATGATCGACGCACTCGCGCAACGGGAGAAGGTCAGTTTCCCGCAGGCGCTGCGCCGGGTCGACGAGGCGTACGGCATGGCGGCCCGCTCGGCCAACGCGGTGAAGCGGTTCAACGTCCTGATGGAGGAGTTGCGCACCATCGTCGAGTCGGGCGCGGGGCCCGCCGTGGTGCTGGAGGCCGTCTTCGAACGGACCGGCTATCTGGCGGAGTTGCAGGCATCCACCGACCCGCAGGACGAGACGCGTATCGAGAACCTTCAGGAACTCGCCGCTGTCGCCCTGGAGTTCGAGCAGGAGCGCGGCGACGAGGAGGGTACGGGCACGCTCGCCGAATTCCTGGAGAAGGTCGCCCTGGTCGCCGACTCGGACCAGATCCCCGACGAGGACGAGGACGGCTCCGGTGTCATCACCCTGATGACGCTCCATACGGCCAAGGGGCTCGAATTCCCCGTGGTGTTCCTGACCGGCATGGAGGACGGCGTCTTCCCGCACATGCGTGCGCTCGGGCAGGTCAAGGAGCTGGAGGAGGAGCGGCGGCTGGCGTACGTGGGGATCACGCGCGCCCGCGAGCGGCTGTATCTGACGCGCTCGACGCTGCGCAGCGCATGGGGCCAGCCTTCGTACAACCCCGCCTCACGCTTCCTTGAGGAGATTCCCGCCCAGCACCTGGAGTGGAAGCGCCTGGGCGCGATGGCGGCCCCGGCGGGCCCGACGTCGGGGATCACCTCGTCGCTGTCGTCCTCGCTGTCCTCTTCGCGTTCACGTGCGGGCTCCGGCGGAGCTTCGGGATTCGCGACGCGGCGGGCCGGCGACAAGCCGGTGATCACGCTGAACGTGGGGGACCGCGTCACGCACGACCAGTTCGGCCTGGGAACGGTAATGCAGGTGACGGGGTCGGGCGCGGATGCCCAGGTCACGGTGGACTTTGGCGACGAACGCCCGAAGAAGCTGCTGCTGCGCTACGCACCGGTCGAGAAGCTGTAGGCGCCCCGGCCGGTTCACATCGGCTACGCCGGTTCACGCCGGTTCACGCCGGTTCACGCCGGTTCACGCCGGTTCACGCCGGCTACGCCTGTCGGTCGGTTACGTCGGTTACGTCGTCTACGTCGGGTCGAGGCCGTGGCTGCGGAGCCACGGCAGCGGGTCGATGGCCGCGCCGCTGTGGGGCCGTACTTCGAAGTGCATGTGCGGCCCGGTCGAGTTCCCGGAGTCCCCGGAGTACGCGATGACCTGGCCCGCCTTGACGGAGCCCGAGCGGATCTTGGTGCTGCTGAGGTGGCAGTACCAGGTCTCGGTGCCGTCGGGCGACGTCACCATGGCCATGTTGCCGTAGGCGCTGTTCCACTGCGTACGGACGGTTCCGTCGGTGGCGGCCATGACGGGCGTTCCGTAGGAGACGGGGAAGTCGATACCGGTGTGGACGGACATCCAGTTGGCCCCGGCCTGGCCGAAGTAGGCGCTGAGCCCCTTCTGTTTCACCGGCAGGACGAACTTCGGCCGGGCCGCTTCCTTGCGCGCGGCTTCCTCCTCGGCCTTCTTCTTCGCTGTGGCCTGCCGCTGCTTCAGGTCGATGCGCTCCTGCGTACGGCTGGCGCGGTCGGCGAAGTCGTCGGCCTCGTGGCTGAGATCGGCGAGCTGGCTGTCCAGCTTGCTGTTGGCGGCCACCGGCTTGACGGACGACGGATCGGCGGCGGCCTGCGTGGCCGTGTCGCTGTCCTTGCCGCTCTCCCCGATCCCTCCGACGCTCGCAGCGGCAACTCCGGCCACCCCCATCACACAGACGGAGGGGACGGCAATGGTCAGCAGCGCGGAACGCTTGGCAGGTGTACGGCGACGCCCGCCCCGGCCACCCGAGGCACGGCGCGCGGCGGGGTGGGATCCCGGGTGGGGGGCCGGGTGCGACGCGGTGGGAGCGGTGCCGTCCGAGGAGGAACCAGCTGTGTTGTCTGTGTCGCCTGTGCCGTGTGTTTCGTCTGGGTAGTCGGACCCGTCCGGCAGCAGCTCGGGCTCACTGAACTCGGCCAGTCCGTCGCGGTCGGCGAACACCGGGAATTCAGCGGTGTGTTCCGGCTGGGTGACATCCGGGAGATCGACGGCGGCGAACTGCTGGGTGGCGTGGGGAGTCGCCTCACCGGCGGAGTTCCAGGCGGTGGCGTCATGGGCGCCGGTGTCGGTGCCGTACGCGCCGGTGCTGTATGTGCCGGTGTTGTAGAGGTGTGTGTCGTACGTACCGGTGTCGTACGGGGCGGCGCCATCGGGCTGTGCGAGCCACTGCTGGGTGGCGTCGGCATTCTCGAACTGGCCGGTGATTTTCCCGGCGTTGGAGTTCCAGGCACGGGCGTCCCACTGGCCCGTGGTGTCGTACCCGGCCGTGTCATGACCGTCGACGACCTGCGTCGCATAGCCGTAACTCGGTGCCGGTGCCGGTGCCGGTGCCGGTGCCTGTGCCTGTCCCTGTGGCTGGACTGGCCACTGGCCGGTCGGCTGGTACGGCGTGCCGTATCCGAGAGTTCCGTGGGAACCGGTGTCCGGGGAGCCCGCGTCCCACTGAGTGGCGTTGCACTCTCCGCTGTGTCCTGCTTGGTGGGCTTCGTGCGGCTGGGTCGTGTATCCGCCCGGCATATCGCCGAAAAGCGGGTCGACGGCAAAAGTACCGGTGGGGCTGCCGGCGGAGTAATCGTCGTTTCCGACATACCCGGCGTGGGTTTGCTGGTCGTTCACCAACGTCTCTCTCGCCTCGGCAGCAGGGCCCTGCGTCGGGGGCACCCCCGGTGGAAGCAGTGGCGCGACTGTACCCGGCAGTACGTGGCGGCGACAATCTTCGGCAGGTATCGGACGCGTGGGAAACGGGCATTCGGCTGTCTTTCGAGGGGTTATGGGCGCAGCCTTGGCCCGGCGTTCGGGAAGCGTTCGACGTATCAATGCCTTTGACCGTTCTCGCTTCCCTTTCTTTCAGTCGTTCATTCCCGCGTTTTCCGGCCACTCGTCAGGCGACCGAGATGACGCTTTCCACGGAGCCGGCGGCCGTCTCGTCGGATGCGTCGAGTGCCTCCCTGATGGCGGCGGCGACGACCGGGTGCACCGGCAGGGCGAGGTGCCCGATGCCGCTGACCCGCACATTCGTCGTGATCAGGTCGGGGTGGTCGATACAGCCCGCCTCGACCGGGATCATCAGATGGTCGAGTTCGCTCCAGAAACTCACGAACCGGGTGCGGCAGCCGGGTGCGGGCCTGCGCAATTCCTCGATCACGTCCGAGTGGGGGAGCATCTGCCGGACGAGTGGATGGGCGCTCATCAATTGAGCGATCTGGGTTCCTTCGTGCGGCGTGCCGAGTGTGACGAGGGTGTGCACCCGCCTGTCGCCACCGAGTCGCTGTACGTAGTACCGGCCGATCAGGCCGCCGAGGCTGTGTCCGACGATGTCGACGTCCTGATGTCCCGTGCGGGCGCAGATCTCCTCGATGTGTTGCCCCAGCAGTTCGGCCGCTGCACGGATGTCGCAGGTCAGCAGCGAGTAATTGAGCGACTCCGGGTGCTGCCACCCGTGCCGCAGGAGGGAACGGCGCAGCAGCACGAAGACGGAGCGGTTGTCCACGAAACCGTGGAGCAGTACGACGGGCCGGTGCCCCTGGCCGGGAGGGGGGAGGTGCTCGACCGTGGACTCCCCGGCACGTGGGTGCCCGAGCGACCGCCCGTGCGGGTTACGGAGGGGGGTGTCGGGAGTTTCGCCGACAGTCGGTCCTGAGCGTTTGGTCGACGTGTGTTCGGTCGGCTGTCCGGTCGACGTGGGTCCGTCGTCGCTTCGCACACCCGCGGGTCCGCCGGGCGGTGCGCTCAGTGGCAGATCGATCCGACGCTCATCCGCGATGCCGGACGGGTAGAGCAGCACATGCCCGGCCAGGATCGCGAGGTCGAGGGCTGTGGCGCGCAGTGGCACGGAGGAAATCTGGAGCTGGTGCAGCAGCCATTGGGGGGAGAGGAAATCCGGCAGCACCTTCATGGGGCGACCTCCCGAACGGCGTATGGGGGCGACCTTGTCCCCACACGCACTCATGGGTGCCACGGAAGAGTCCCTGGCCGACATAACTGGCATGTCGGTATCCGTGCCATCCACCGTGTAGTCGATGGTACGGGTGATGCGGCGCTCTCGCCTGCGGCTCCCGTCGCGCGGCACCCCCGTATGCCTGGCGCGGAGCTGGCATCCGGATTTCCGGCCCGGCGCGGGGTGTGACGCGTAGTGAATGTGTCCCATGTGTGATTTCCCCCTCCCTGACCACCGTGAAACGGCTGGTTGCGGGATGCTGTGGATAACGTTCGTTCACGTTCGTTCGCATCGTGCATGGAGGCAGTGATGGGTGTGGTCGGTCCGATCCGCGTAGTGGTCGCGAAGCCGGGTCTCGACGGGCACGATCGAGGGGCGAAGGTCATCGCGCGTGCGCTGCGGGACGCCGGTATGGAGGTCATCTACACCGGCCTCCACCAGACGCCCGAGCAGATCGTGGGCACCGCCATTCAGGAGGACGCCGACGCGATCGGGCTCTCCATCCTGTCCGGCGCCCACAACACGCTCTTCGCGAAGGTGCTTGAGCTGCTGAAGGAGCGCGACGCGGAGGACATCAAGGTCTTCGGCGGCGGGATCATCCCGGAAGCGGACATCGCACCGCTGAAGCAACTGGGTGTCGCCGAGATCTTCACCCCGGGCGCGACCACGACATCCATCGTGGACTGGGTCCACGCGAACGTACGCCAGCCCGCGGGCGCCTGACCGATCGATTCCCCGGCCGACCCACCTCCGGGCTGCCCTGCATCTTGGTTGCCGCACCTCCTGGCTGTTGCCGCACCTCCTGGCGGGGGACACCTCCTCACTGGTGACACCTTCTGGTCGGCCGCCCTCATGACGGCCTGGTCGACCCCGGGACGGCCTGGCCGCATGACGCCTGGTCCGGTGCCTGGCCGATCTTCTGGCCGGCCGCCCTCATGACGGCCTGATTCCTGGGTCCCGACACCCGGACGCCTGGGCCACCTGGACGTCTGGACCACCTGGACCGCCCGGCAGCAGGAGGCAGGGCGGTCCGGGCACCAGGGGCCGGACCCGCCTGCCTCCGACTGGCCTGGCGGCGGCCCGCAGTCGGCAGCCGCGACCACCTCCCGCCTCCCAACTCCCACCGCCCAGGGCCGCAACTTTGCGGTTGCGTGCCTCGCCGTTGCGTGCTTCGGGGAGCGCGTAACGCGGTAGCACGTCCGGGTTCGTGGCGGGTCGTGCGGAGCCTTGCTGTGTGAGCCGGCCACGCGCCATCACGCCCGCGGTTCCATCACTTCTGCCGAGCGCGCCTCCCCTGTCGGTTCCCCTGCCAGTTCGGCGGCCATCGCAGCCCGCAGCTTCAACGTCGACACCAGCCGCTGGAATGCCTCCGACCAGTACCCGCCTGCCCCCGGCGACGCCCCCTCTTCTTCGTCCGGTATCGCGGTGAGGAGTTCGAGGTGTGGTGCTTCGGTGGGGTCCAGGCACCGTTCGGCCAGTCCCATGACGCCGCTGAAGCTCCAGGGATAACTGCCCGCATCCCTCGCGATTTCCAGTGCGTCCACCACGGCCCGGCCCAGCGGTCCCGCCCAGGGGACGTCGCAGACGGCCAGCAGTTGGAACGCTTCCGACAACCCGTGTCCCGCGATGAACTCGGCTACCCAGCATGCCCGTTCGTCGTCCGGTAGCGCGGCCAGCAGTTTCGCGCGCTCGGCGAGGGACGTCGTGCCGGGGCCTGCGAGCAGCGCTCGTGACCATTCGGTGTCCCGCTGCCGCACTGCGGCCCGGCACCATGCGGCGTGCAGTTCCTCGCCCCAGCCGTCCGCCACCGGCAGGGTGACGATTGCGTCTGGTGTGCGGTCCCGCAACCTGGTGGTCCAGACGCTGAGCGGGGTCGCCTCCACCAGTTGGCCCAGCCACCAGGACCGCTCGCCCCGTCCCGCCGGTGGCACCGCGGACACGCCGTCGCGCTGCATCGCCGCATCGCACTCGTGCGGTGCTTCGACCGATACCCGGACCTGGTCCTCGGACAGGTCCAGGCTGACGCACGTCATTGCGCGGTCGGCCATCCGCCCGGCCAGCGCGGACGTGGGCAGTGCGGAGAGCAGTTCTGCCGCGGTGGAGCGGACATTACGGCTCCGGTCGGCCAGGGCCCGTTCCAGGAAGGGCTCGTCCCCATCCGTGAGTCCGGTGCGCAACGAGTCGAGGAACAGCAGGCGGTCCTCGGCCCGTTCCGTGGACCACGTCGTGGCGAGCAGGTCGATCCCGGCTGCCGGTGCCTCCGTCCGTACGGTGGTGAGGAGTGCCATGCGCTCGGCGAACAGACCTTCCTCCCAGAGGCTTTGAACGGCTTCCGTGTCGCTGGGTGCGGGCAGCGCCGCGGCGCCCGACGTGCTGCGCAGCGCGAATTTCCACTCAGGGTTGATCCGGGCGAGCCACAATCCACGTGCTCCGGCGAAGGCGAGTGCCTGCGGCCGCAGATCCGTACGTGCCCGCGCCGCGTCGAGCAGCGCGTCCAACTGCGAGGCCGGCGCGCGGTACCCGTGCCGGAGAGCTGCCGCGAGCCACTGGGGCAGCAACTCGGTGAGATCGGGCGCCGCACCGCGCCGTCCGCCCGATCCGGGGGACCCGGATCGGCCGGCCAGCAGTTGAGCCAGTCTTCGTCCGGCCGGCTCGGGCGGCTCGGGCCGGGGATCGTCCGGAGCGGGGGAGGGCAGCGCGGCTGCGGCAGCGGGAAGCAGCCCTGCCCTGCGCCGTACGGTGTGCAGAGCGGCCGCGTCCAGCAGGGGAACGCCCTCGGTCGGCGCCGGCCTGCGGTCGGTACCGAGCAGAGCCGAGGTGACGAGCTCTTGCCAGGCGGTGGTGCGGGTGCTGGTCATCGGTTCCCTCCGTGAGCGTGCAGACGTGAACGTAAAGCTGACTGAGCGTGAGCGCAGTGGATTCCCTGGTCGGGCGGGCGGTCAGCCACGGTGTCGGCCAGACCGGACCAGGCCGAGCCATATCAGGCCAGGGCGGACCGGGCAGGCGAGACCTCGGCTAGGTCCGGGCCCACGAAGATCGGCCGGAGGACCCAGGCCACGTCAGGCCAGTTCAGGTCAGCGGCACGGCTTCGGCCGTGCCTGGTGTCCAGGCCGTCAGCGGGGTGAATCCCCGGTGGCCGCACTCGCCGAATACGGTGACCGGGCTCCCACCGGACAGCGCGGTGAGCTTCCACAGTCCTGTCCTGGCCGACGCGTCCGGGGTGATGGGCAGAGCGGACCCTCCCTCGGCGTCGGCCAGTTGCCAGCCGCTGCTTCCACCGGCACCGGGCACCGGTATGACGGAAGACAGGGTCGCCGGCCAGGAACCGAGCCAGGGGTCGTCGCGCAGGGCCTGTCCGTACGCGCTGAGGGCGGCGCCGGTGGATATCCCCTCGGGCGGGCCGTCCGACCGTTCCGGCGGGCCGAACCGCTCGCCCAGCGCGGCTCGTAGCTGCCCGGAACCCGGATACGGCATCAGGTCCGCATCCAGGGTCAGGCCCACGGGCAGAGCTACCCCCGGTGCTCTGCCCGCCGCGCCGAAGTCCAGCAGCTGTGCGGTGCGCCCCGACCGGCTTCCGTGCAACCAGATGCGACGAGTGGTGAGTTTCCCGTCGGTGGTGTCCTGCTGCGAGAGAACCAGCCACCGGTCGCGGACGGGTGGACCCTCGGCTGATACGGGCAGGCCGACGCGGGTACGGACCGTCGTGGCCAGTGCGTCCGGCAACAGCTCACGTCCGAGCCAGGCCCTGTCCAGCAGATGCAGCATCGCGCACTCCTCCAGCAGCCGCACCGGCCAGCCCTGGCCGGACGACGGGATGGCGCCCAACTCCCGCACCCTGGCAGCGAGTCCTGGGGCCTGTGCGTCGACCATGCGGGCTGCGGTCTCCTCCCACAGCGCGTACCCCGACTGCTCCGCCCCGGCCAGACCGGCACGCAGCAGGTCGTCGAGGCGCTGCTCCAGCTCCGTGGCGCCGGCGGTGACCCGCTCGGCCCGGCGCTCCGCCCGCCGCCTGGCCGCTTCCGGATCCGCCGCCTTCCCAGAACCGGAACCAGGGACACCCGCCGAACTCCCCTCGGACCGGGCCGCCCTGCGTCCTTGGAGCCACTCGGCGACCCACTCCGGCGGCGTCGGTGTGTCTTTCACCGCCTCGTCCGCAGCCGCCCAGAGCAGCAGCAGGCCCAGCGCGTGCTTGCACGGAAACTTCCGGCTGGGACAACTGCACCTGTACGCCACCCCTGTTGTATCGACGACAGTCCGGTACGGCTTGCCACCGCTTCCGCTGCACCGCCCCCACACGGCGCCCGAGCCGCCCGCGCACCCCGCTTCCGACCACGACCCGGACGATCCGCCGAGCCTGCTCCCCGCCTTGCGTGACGCCACGTCAGGAGCCAGTGCCAGCACCTGGTCCGCAGACCAGCGTGCCCACTGCCGACCGCCCTGCCGACCCTCCTGCCGAACCCCCTGCTGATTCATGGCTCCGAAGGTACGTGCCACCACTGACAATCGGCCCTGAGCTGCGGAAACGGTCGATTGTCAGTGCCATGGTGCACGGTGGGAACCACATCCGGTCGAACGATCTGGAGGGGGATCCATGACCACGTCCGAAAACACCGGTGCAGAGGTTCTGAGGCCGCACGCCGAGGACGCATTCGCCCACGAGCTCACGGCACTTGCCGCTGCGGACGACCGGCCGCGCCCCGAGCGCTGGAAGCTCTCGCCGTGGGCCGTGGCCACCTACCTCCAGGGCGGCACGCTGCCCGACGGCACGGTGATCACACCGAAATACGTCGGACCGCGCCGTATCGTCGAAGTCGCCGTAACCACGCTCGCGACCGACCGTGCACTGCTGCTGCTCGGTGTTCCCGGCACCGCCAAGACCTGGGTCTCCGAGCACCTCGCTGCGGCCGTGAGCGGTGACTCCACCCTGCTCGTCCAGGGCACGGCCGGGACGCCCGAGGAAGCGATCAGATACGGCTGGAACTACGCGCAGCTGCTGGCCCATGGACCCAGCCGTGACGCCCTGGTGCCCAGCCCCGTCATGCGGGCCATGGCGGACGGCATGACGGCACGCGTCGAGGAACTGACCCGGATCCCCGCCGATGTGCAGGACACTCTGATCACGATCCTGTCCGAGAAGACGCTGCCCATCCCGGAGCTGGGCCAGGAGACGCAGGCAGTCCGCGGATTCAATCTGATCGCCACGGCCAACGACCGCGACCGCGGGGTCAATGAGCTGTCCAGCGCGCTGCGTCGGCGGTTCAATACGGTGGTTCTGCCGCTGCCGTCCACCGCCGATGCCGAGGTCGACATCGTCTCCCGGCGCGTCGATCAGATCGGCCGTTCGCTCGATCTTCCCGCCGCGCCCGAAGGGATGGACGAGATCCGCCGGGTGGTGACCGTCTTCCGTGAGTTGCGCGGCGGGGTCACCGCTGACGGGCGGACGAAGGTCAAGTCCCCGTCGGGCACCCTCTCCACAGCCGAGGCGATCTCCGTCGTCACCAACGGGCTTGCTCTCGCGGCGCACTTCGGCGACGGGGTGCTCCGGTCGGCCGATGTCGCCGCCGGCCTGCTGGGCGCGGTCGTACGCGATCCAGCGGCCGACCGGGTGGTCTGGCAGGAGTATCTGGAGACCGTGGTGCGGGAACGGGACGGCTGGAAGGACTTCTACCGGGCCTGCCGGGAGGTCTCGGTATGACCGGATCCACGGCTTGTCCCGTATCCGATGTGCCCTCGGTGCGGGAGCCCGCTCCCGCCGGGCAGCCCGCTCCTGGACAGCCCGTTACCGCCGACCAGGGCCTTCCTTCGTCCCGAGCCACACCGTCCGCGCCCGCCACCCGCCCTGCGGCAGCTGACCCTCTGCTGCTCGGCGTGCGGCACCACGGTCCCGGCTCGGCCCGTGCGGTGCTGGCCGCGCTGGACGCAGCAGCGCCCGATGCCGTGCTGATCGAGGGGCCACCCGAGGGTGACGCCTTGCTGCCGCTCGCCGCGGCCGCGGAGATGACGCCACCGGTCGCACTGCTTGCCCATGTGGTGGGCGATCCGGGCCGGGCCGCTTTCTGGCCACTGGCGGAGTTCTCTCCGGAGTGGGTGGCGATCCGCTGGGCGCAGCGCCACGGCGTGCCGGTCCGGTTCATCGATCTGCCTGCGGCGCACTCCCTCGCGATGGCCGAGGAGGACCCCGCGGAGCTGCTTGCGGAGGAGTCCGGGGAGCGGGAGGGGGCGGAGGACGGGCCTGAACGCCTCGGAGACAGCGGGCCGCCCGGTGGGAGCGAACCGGACGGCAGTGGCTCCGGCACGGGTGTGCCTGGTGACAGCGAGCCCCCGGGGGCGTCGGCTGCGGTACGGATCGACCCGATCGGCGTGCTGGCCGAAACCGCTGGGTACGACGACGCCGAGCGCTGGTGGGAGGACGTCGTCGAGCACCGTGGCCCCGGCGCTCCCGGCTCGGGAAAGGACCCGCTCGCGCTGTTCGCCGCACTCGCCGAAGCCATGGCGGCCCTCCGCGAGACCTACGGTGACGCGGGGTTTCCCCGGGACCGGGTGCGCGAGGCCTTCATGAGGATCCAACTGCGTGCTGCCCGGAAGGAATTCAGTGGCCCGGTGGCAGTGGTCTGCGGCGCCTGGCACGTCCCTGCCCTGGCTGTGAAGACCACCGTCGCGGCCGACCGCGCCCTGCTCAAGGCGCTGCCCAAGGTGAAGGCGGAGATGACCTGGGTGCCCTGGACACACCGGAGGCTCGCCCGGCACAGCGGGTACGGAGCCGGTATCGAGTCGCCCGGCTGGTACCGGCATCTGTTCAGCGCTGACGACCGCCCGGTCGAGCGCTGGATGACCAAGGTCGCACGGCTGCTGCGGGATGAGGACCGGATGGTCTCCTCCGTCCATGTCATCGAAGCGGTGCGGCTCGCGGGGACACTCGCCGCTCTGCGCGGGCGCCCGCTGCCCGGGCTGACGGAGACGACCGATGCCGTGAAAGCGGTGATGTGCGAAGGCTCCGACGTACCGCTCATGCTCGTCCACGACCGGCTTGTCGTGGGCGAGGTGCTCGGCGAGGTCCCGGACGCCGCCCCCGCCGTGCCGCTCCAGCGCGATCTGACCCGGGCTCAGCGCACGCTGCGGCTCAGGCCGGAAGCAGTGGACCGGGACCTGGACCTCGATCTGCGCAAGGAGACCGACTCCGCGCGGTCCCGGCTGCTGCACCGGTTGCGGCTTCTCGGGGTCGGCTGGGGTGAGCCGGGCCGCGGCCGGGCGAGTACGGGCACCTTCCGGGAGGGCTGGCGGCTCCGCTGGGAGCCGGAGCTGTCCCTGCGGGTCGCGGAGGCCGGGATGTGGGGGACGACCGTGCTCTCCGCCGCCACCGCCAGAGCCGAGTCGCAGGCCGTGTCCGCGACCGCGCTCGCCTCCGTCACCGCGCTCGCCGAGCAGTGCCTGCTGGCTGAACTGCCCGATGCGCTCCCCGTGGTGATGCGGGCCCTGGCCGACCGCGCCGCGCTCGACACCGACGTCGGCCATCTCGCCGGTGCGCTGCCCGCGCTGGCCCGTTCGCTGCGGTACGGAGATGTGCGATCCACCGGTACGGCGGCGCTCGGCGAGGTTGCCGCGGGCCTGGCCGAGCGGATCTGCGTCGGCCTGCCGCCGGCCTGTACGGGACTGGACGCGGACGGTGCGAACGAGATGCGGGGCCATGTGGACGGGGTCCACACCGCGATCGGACTGCTGCCGAATGCCGCAGGACTGCGTGAGCGGTGGAGCGAGGTGCTGCGCAGACTGTCCGGACGGGACTCCGTCGCCGGGCTGATACGCGGGCGGGCCGTCCGGCTCCTGCTCGACGACGGACAGCTTGCGGAGGAGGAGACAGCACGGCTCATGGGCCTCGCCCTGTCGCCGGGCGCGCTGCCCGCCGACGCGGCCGCCTGGATCGAAGGCTTCATCGGCGGGGCGTCCGGGGCGGGGACGCTCCTGGTGCACGACGAGCGGCTGCTCGGGCTGGTCGACGCATGGCTGGCGGGCGTGGCGCCGGAGGCGTTCACCGAGGTACTGCCGTTGCTGCGCCGTACGTTCTCGGCGTACGAGCCGGGGATACGCCGCACGCTCGGCGAGCTCGTCAGGCGCGGAGTTGGGGCCGGCGGGGCCGGCAAGGCCTATGGGGTGGGCGGGACTTCTGGGATTCGTGGTGTTCCTGGGGCTGGTGGGGGGCCAGGAAGGGTTGAGGAGTCGGTGCCCGGGTTCGGGGCCGGGCTCGACGTGGAGCGTGCCGACGCGGTCCTGCCGGTGCTGCGGCTGCTCATCGGGAGGCCGGGCGTCAACGATCTGATGGGGGCGGACGGATGAACGCGATGGATGAACGGCTGCGGCGCTGGCGGCTCGTCCTCGGGGGCGATGCGGCAGAGACCACCGGGGTCTCACTCGGAGGCCGGGACGCAGCGATGGACGGGGCGCTCGGTGCGCTGTACGGCAAGGGAGAGAAGGGAGGCGGACGCAGCGGCGACCGGTCGGCGGGTCTCGGGGCGTCCGCGCCGTCCGTCGCGCGCTGGCTGGGCGACATCCGTACGTACTTTCCGAGCTCCGTCGTCCAGGTGATGCAGCGCGATGCCATCGAACGGATCGGTCTGTCCGCGCTGTTGCTGGAGCCGGAGATGCTGGAAGCCGTCGAGGCGGACGTGCACCTGGTCGGGACGTTGCTCTCGCTCAACAAGGCGATGCCCGAAACGACCCGGGAGACAGCTCGCGCCGTGGTCCGAAAGGTGGTCGAGGAGCTGGAGAAACGGCTCTCGACGAGGACACGGGCCAGTGTTACGGGAGCACTGGACCGTTCCGCGAGGATCAGCAGACCGCGCCACCGGGACATCGACTGGGACCGCACCATCCGCGCCAACCTGAAGAACTATCTGCCCGAGTACGGCACGGTCGTTCCGGAGCGCCTCATCGGCTACGGTCACGCCGCGCAGTCGGTGAAGAAGGACGTCATACTCTGCGTCGACCAGTCGGGCTCGATGGCGGCCTCGGTGGTCTATGCGTCGGTGTTCGGCGCGGTTCTCGCCTCGATGCGGTCCATCTCCACCCGTCTTGTCGTCTTCGACACTGCCGTTGTCGATCTGACGGAACAACTCGATGATCCGGTCGATGTTCTCTTCGGCACCCAACTCGGCGGTGGCACCGACATCAACCGGGCACTGGCGTACTGCCAGTCGCAGATCACCCGGCCGACCGACACGGTCGTAGTCCTGATCAGCGACCTCTACGAGGGAGGGATACGGGACGAAATGCTGAAGCGCGTCGCGGCGATGAAGGCGTCGGGCACCCAGTTCGTCACGTTGCTCGCCCTGTCCGACGAGGGCGCACCCGCGTACGACCACGCCCACGCGGAGGCCCTGGCCGCGCTGGGAGCTCCCGCATTCGCCTGTACGCCCGACCTCTTCCCGGACGTCATGGCGGCGGCGATCGAGAGAAGGCCCCTGCCCATACCGGACATGGCGGTGCGCCAGTAAGCAGTGCGCCAGTAAGCGGTGCGCCAGTACCAGGGGCCTTGCCCGACTGACCGCCCCCCGATGCTCGTGCAAACAGCGTTCCGCCGCCCGTGGCAACCGCGCACGTGCAGGTGAAGCCCTTGGCCCAAAGCCTGGCCCAGTACATGGCCCTGTACATGGCCCACCGCGTGGCCCGGAGCTCGGCCGGGAGCTCGGCCAAGAGCCTCGGCACCGTCGGGGCCCGGCGCCGCGCATCCCGCCGTCGGACACGCTGTTTCCGGTGCCTGGGCCGTTGTGGAATCGGTCACCCCGGGCGACGTGGCGGACACGCAGGCCACCGGCGTTCAGCCGCTCTCCTGGCCGCGCTCCGAGCGCGTCGGCGCAGCTCACCGGGCGTTTCCCCGGTGCAGGGGAGCCGCCCGGCCCGTACAGGGGTCTTGTGACCGTAATCACCGCGCAGGTGTGATCCGCGATTTAGGGACCCGGCGCCCACGGGGATAACCTGCGAGACGGACATGCCGCGTACTCGGACACCGTCTACGCCTCCCTAGTGACAGCGCAGTCACGTTGCCCTTCGCGGCACGCCCACGCAGACAAGTAACCGCGATCACTACTGCGACGACGATTTAAAGCAAAGGGAGACGGACGCGCGTGGACCTGTTCGAGTACCAGGCGAGGGACCTCTTCGCCAAGCACGGTGTACCGGTGCTGGCCGGTGAAGTCATCGACACGCCTGAGGCGGCGCGCAAGGCCACTGAGAGCATGGGCGGCAAGTCCGTCGTCAAGGCTCAGGTGAAGGTCGGCGGCCGTGGCAAGGCCGGCGGCGTGAAGCTGGCCGCGACCCCGGACGAGGCGGTCGCTCGCGCGACGGACATCCTCGGCATGGACATCAAGGGCCACACGGTCCACAAGGTGATGATCGCCGAGCTGTCGCCGGAGATCGAGGCGGAGTACTACGTCTCGTACCTCCTCGACCGCACCAACCGCACCTTCCTGGCCATGGCCTCGGTGCAGGGCGGCATGGAGATCGAGGAGGTCGCGGAGAAGACCCCCGAGGCTCTCGCGAAGGTCCCGGTCAACGCCGTCGACGGCGTGGACATCGTCAAGGCCCGCGAGATCGTGGCCCAGGCGAAGTTCCCGGCCGACGTGGCCGAGGGTGTCGCCGAGGCCATGGTGACCCTGTGGGACACCTTCGTCGCCGAGGACGCCCTCCTCGTCGAGGTCAACCCGCTGGTGAAGACCAAGGACGGCCGGATCCTGGCCCTGGACGGCAAGGTCTCGCTCGACGAGAACGCCGACTTCCGTCAGCCCGACCACGAGGCTCTTGAGGACAAGGCAGCAGCCAACCCGCTCGAGGCTGCTGCCAAGGCCAAGAACCTCAACTACGTCAAGCTCGACGGCGAGGTCGGCATCATCGGCAACGGTGCGGGGCTCGTCATGAGCACCCTCGACGTCGTCGCGTACGCCGGTGAGAAGCACAGCAACGTGAAGCCTGCCAACTTCCTCGACATCGGTGGCGGCGCCTCCGCCGAGGTCATGGCGAACGGCCTGGAGATCATCCTCGGCGACCCGGACGTCAAGTCCGTTTTCGTCAACGTCTTCGGCGGCATCACCGCGTGCGACGAGGTCGCCAACGGCATCGTCCAGGCGCTTGAGCTCCTCAAGTCGAAGGGCGAAGCGGTCACCAAGCCGCTGGTCGTCCGCCTCGACGGCAACAACGCGGAGCTGGGTCGCAAGATCCTGTCGGACGCCAACCACCCGCTCGTGCAGCGTGTGGACACCATGGACGGCGCGGCCGACAAGGCCGCCGAGCTCGCGGCTGCGAAGTAAGGGAACAGGTCACCAACACCATGGCTATTTTCCTGACCAAGGAAAGCAAGGTCATCGTCCAGGGGATGACCGGCGCCACCGGCATGAAGCACACCAAGCTCATGCTCGCTGACGGCACCAACATCGTCGGCGGCGTCAACCCCCGCAAGGCCGGCACGTCCGTCGACTTCGACGGCACCGACGTTCCCGTGTTCGGCACGGTCGCCGAGGCCATCGAGAAGACCGGCGCTGACGTCTCGGTCCTCTTCGTGCCGCCGGCCTTCTCGAAGGCCGCCGTCGTCGAGGCGATCGACGCCGAGATCCCGCTCGCCGTCGTCATCACCGAGGGCATCGCCGTCCACGACTCGGCCGCGTTCTACGCGTACGCCAAGTCCAAGGGCGACAAGACCCGGATCATCGGCCCGAACTGCCCCGGCCTGATCACCCCCGGCCAGTCCAACGCCGGCATCATCCCGGGCGACATCACCAAGCCCGGCCGTATCGGTCTCGTCTCCAAGTCGGGCACGCTGACCTACCAGATGATGTACGAGCTGCGCGACATCGGCTTCTCGTCGGCCGTCGGCATCGGTGGCGACCCGGTCATCGGTACGACGCACATCGACGCCCTCGCGGCGTTCGAGGCGGACCCCGAGACCGACCTCATCGTGATGATCGGTGAGATCGGTGGCGACGCCGAGGAGCGTGCGGCCGACTACATCGCGAAGAACGTGACGAAGCCGGTCGTCGGCTACGTCGCGGGCTTCACGGCGCCCGAGGGCAAGACCATGGGCCACGCCGGCGCCATCGTCTCCGGCTCCTCCGGCACCGCCCAGGCGAAGAAGGAAGCGCTTGAGGCTGCGGGCGTCAAGGTCGGCAAGACGCCGACCGAGACGGCCAAGCTGGCCCGGGCGATCCTCGTCGGCGCGTAGCGGACCGGTTCTTCCGGCAGTCCCGGCACTGGTACTCCGAGCGCCGGTGCGCCGAGCGCCGGTGGATCGAGCAGTGCGGAGCGGGCCCGTTCCTCCTGGTTTCAGGGGGTGCGGGCCCGCTCACGTGTTACGCGGCAGGGCGCTCCAGACAGGACCGGGCCGGGCCGGATCGGACTGGGTCGGCCGGATCGGATCGGGGTCAGCGCAGTTGCGGTACCAGGCGTTCCGGGCCGTTGGCCGGGATGGCCTGGAGTTTCCGGTGCAGCTTCTTGTCCTCGGCGGTCAGCCGCTGCGGGCCCCCGCGCGGCGGGACGCCCTGCACGTGATGTGGCGGGCCGGTCGGCCGTGCGTAGTGGGTCGGAGCGGTGACCAGGGTGAACGTCGTCGCGGCCGTGAGCAGGACGGCGCAGCTGATGGTGAGCCGGGTCCAGAAACGGGTACGCCGCTCGCTCCTCGTCCGGACGGCGCGGGGCTCCGGGAGGGTGGCTTCGGCACCGGCCAGGGCGAGGGCGCCCAGATGCTCCTGGAGCAGCCCGGGTTCCTCCAGATCGGGCAGGGCGCGGGCCACGGCAGCCCGCGCGTACAGCAGCCTGTTCGCAGCCGCCGGTGTGCTCGCTTCCGTCTCGGCCGCGGTCTCGGGGAGGTCGAGACCGAGCCCGTCGTAGAGCAGCAGGGTGCGCCGGTAGGCGGGCGGCAGACGGAGTACGGCGTCCCGCAGCGGCAGCTGTGCCGGATCGACGCCCCGGCGGTCGCGACGCCTGCGCCTGCGGCTCGGCCGGTGCCAGGGCGACATCGCGTACTCGTACGCCGCCGCGCGTACCCAACCCTCCGGGTCGCGGTCCGTCGCGACCTCCGGCCATGTCTGCCACGCCAGGTGGAACGCGCGCTCGACCGACTCCCCGGCGAGCCGGTGGCGGCCGGTGAGCAGATACGTCTGGTGGGCGAGACCGGACGCGGCTCGCGCGTAGAGCGTGTCGAAGGCCTCGGCGGGGGTGACACCCGGTGGCTGTTCGGGGTCGGGCGAGGCGTCGGGTGAAGCCTGCGGGGCTCCAGACCCCTGCGCGCCCTCCGCGCCCTGTACTTCCCGCACTTCCCGCACTTCTTGTGTGATCTGTTCCGCGGGTGCTTCCTGCGGGTCCGGTGCGGGTGCCGTTTCTGCCGGTGCTGTCGCTTCGCACTGGTCCTCCGCTGCCTGCCCGGCGCTCGGCGACTTCGCCTCGCGTACTCGGCGCCGCTTCTTCGGCGAGCGCAGTTCCGTCATGAGGTGCCCCCAGGGGCTGTCGTAGCGCTGCTCACCGCGGGACGCCAGTCCGAAAAGTACATAAAACGTATATTGAGTGACCCGACCGCTCTTCGCCTGTTACGCGGCGAAAGCGCGTGTCGTTGGCAGCATGGCCCGCGTGACCCTGATGACCGATCGCCGCCCGTCGCTCGCCCCCGTACGGAGCCGATCCGCCGTGCTGGCCGACTGCGTGCTGCGAGGCGGGCTCGCGGCGGCGCTCGGACTCGGCTTGCTCACCGTGCTGGTGATGCTGCTGTGGATCAGCTCGCCCTATCCCGACAGCGGTCCGGGCGGCGCGCTGCATGTCGCCGCCGCGCTGTGGCTGCTGGCCCACGGCACGGAGCTGACCAGGCAGGACACCGCTTCCGGCGTGCCCGCCCCGCTGGGCATGGTGCCGATGCTGCTGGTCGTCCTGCCCATCTGGCTGGTCCAGCGGGCCGCGCGTGAAGCGTTCGACCCCGCGAACGGCCGCCCGGGACCATCGGTGCCGGGTGCTCTGTGCGCGGTCACCGGCGGCTATCTGCTGGTCGCCGCCGCCGTCACGGCGTACGCCTCGGGCGGGCCGCTGTCCGTCGTACCGCTGAGCGCGCTGTGGCATCTGCCGCTCGTCGCCGGTGCCGCGGCCGCGGTGGGCGTGTGGCGGGCGCGCGCCTTCCCGCGCGAGCCGCACAGCGGCTGGGGGCGCATGCGATTTCCCGGTGGCAGGGCGCTTCCCGCCGGCGTACGGCGTGCCTTCGCCCACCCCCGGGTGCCGACCGCGCTCAGGGCCGGTGCCGCCGGAGCTGCCGTGCTGGTCGGTGGGGGTGCGCTGCTGGTCGGCGGTTCGCTGGTGTGGCACGGGGGCGCCGCGCAGGAGTCGTTCCTGCGGCTGACCGGTGCCTGGTCGGGGCGGTTCACGGTCCTGCTGCTGGCCGCCGCACTCGTACCGAACGCGGCGTTGTGGGGTGCTTCGTACGCGCTCGGTCCCGGCTTCACCCTCGGTACCGGTTCGGTGGTGACGCCGCTCATGGTCACCGGCAATGCCGCGCTGCCCTACTTCCCGCTGTTGGCCGCTCTGCCGGGGCCGGGGGGCGGTTCGCCGCTGAACTGGGCGGTCGCGGGTGTGCCGCTGGCCGCGGGTGCCGTCGTCGGCTGGTTCGTGACGCGGGTACGGGAGGAGGACCGGGCCGAGACCCTCGGCGTGACCGCGCTCATGGCGGTGTCGGGGGCGGTCGTCTGTGCGGCGGCGATGGCCGTTCTGGCTGCACTGTCCGGCGGCCCGCTCGGCACCGGGAGGCTGACGTCCTTCGGCCCGGTGTGGTGGCAGACGAGCGTGGCCACACTCGCCTGGACCGTGGGAACGGGACTTCTGGTGGCACTGGTCCGTCGCTGGCGGGCGCTGCGGAGCAGCAGGCCCGACCCGGTGGCGCCCGCCGTGGACGCCGCGGTGCCGGTGGAGGTCCTGGCCCCGGTGAAGGCTTCGGCTGCGGCCTCGGTGAAAGCTCCGGCACCGGCGAAAGCTCCGGCCGTGGCGGAACCGGAGACGCACGACAGCGGGGACAACAGCGGAGACGACCGCAGGGAAGACAGCAGGGAAGACAGCAGGGAGGACAGCGGGGACGACGACGGAGCAGACAGTGCAGCGCAGGTGGGGCGGTGGGCCGCGCTGCGGGCCTATTCCAGGAGGCTGTTGGCGAAGTTCCCCCTCACGGATGAGCAGGACAGGGGCTCGTCCCCCGTGCTGACCGAGTCTCCGGCGTCTCCCGTGGCTCAAGCGTCTCCCGCGGATCCGGCGGCTCCCGCGTCATCGCTCCCGTCCGGGGAGGGCACTGGGACTGCTGAGAGCGCCGCCGCCGCACACCCCGAACACCTCGTTCACGCCGAACACCCCGTACACCCCGAACGCCCCGAACAGAAGGGAGACCTTCCGGCGCCCGCAGTTCCCACTGCGCCCGCCGAGGCTGCCGTGCCTGCTGCGCCCGCCGTGCCCGTCGAGGCTGCCGCGCCCGCCGCGGATCCCGCCGTGGATACGGCGCCGGACCAGGACGCCGGCAGCCCTGACCATCACGATCCCGCCGACAGCAAGAGCGGCCTTCCGTCGCAGCCGGCCGGTGCCGGGCCGGACATCTGGCCGCCCATGCCCTACGCCGACGAGGACTGAGGCCGCCCGCCCACCCCGTGGTTGCTTCAGCTCTACTTCTGCGTGCCGAGAACCGGAACCAGCGAGTGCGGCAGCTTCTTGTTGCAGGCGATCTGGCCCTGCTTCGTCAGTGCGTCGTTCACGCAGGTGTAGTAGTCCCGGTACACCAGCTGTGCCGAGAACGTGAGGATCACGATCAGCAGCGCGAGCCCCGCGGTCACCAGGCCGCTCACCGCAGCGGTGATCTGCTGCTTCGATGCGGAGGCCGAAGCACCGGCGTACGGACGCGCGTACGGGCCGGGGGCGGGCGGCGCCGTCGGTGCCGGGGGAACACCCGGGCCCGGCGGCGGCCCGTCGGTCGGGGCGGCCGGCTGCTGCGGCGCCGTCCGGGCCGCGGCGCCCTTGCCGCCGCCGGCCTCCGGCTGCGGCTTCGCGCGCAGGGCGCTGATGCCCCAGTACAGCGCGAGCGCGCCGAGGAGCAGGCCGATCTCCGGCAGGTTGAAGAGGGAGAAGAAGAAGGCCCACATTCCGGCGAGCAGCGCGTAGCGCGCCCGGCGCTGTGCCGGGTCCTTCGGATCCCAGCGCAGGCTCGGACCGGGGCCGCCCTGGCCGCCGTTCCGCCTGCTTCCCGGGTCGTCGGGGCCGCCCGCCGGCCGCTGGGGACCACCACCGAACCCGCCGTCGTGCCGGCCCGGCTGGACCGGGCTCCACTGGCTGCCCCCGGGGGACGACGGCGACGAGGACGAGTCGTCCCCGTCGCCGCTCCCGTCACCGTTGCCGTCGCTGCCCGCCGGGTGCTGCGGCTGCCGGGGCCGCCAGGGCTGTTCCGGCCGGTCCGCGGGCGGCGGTGCGAACGGGTTGTCGTCGTCCGGCTCCGTCGAAGAGGGCCGGCGTTCCCGCAGCAGAAGTGAACCCTGCCCGTACGGCTGGGTGCGGAGAGTCGCGCGGTGGCGTCGGTCCTGCATCTGGTGAACGTCTTCCCCTCATTCGGTTCCTGCCCGGGAGACAGGTCCTGTCCCCAGACGCTACCTCTCGGCCGTGCCCCCGTCCCGTGGGGGCCGTTCGGTGTGCCGGTATCGTTGCCGACGGTCGGCGCGTTCGTAGAGTTCCCCGTATCGGGGGATGCGATCTATTCGTACGACCGCACAAGTCGTATCCAGAAAGGGCCCCGCTGTGGCCTCCCCGCCTTCTCCCGCCCGCCTGGTCGTGCTGATTTCCGGTTCCGGAACCAATCTGCAGGCCCTGCTCGACGCAATCGCCGGCGATCCGGCCGCTTACGGAGCCGAAATCGTCGCGGTCGGCGCTGACCGCGACGGCATCGCCGGACTCGACCGCGCACGCGACGCGGGGCTGCCGACCTTCGTCTGCAAGGTGAAGGAGTACGCGGACCGCGACGCGTGGGACGCGGCGCTGACCGAGGCCACCGCCGCTTACGCACCCGACCTGGTCGTGTCGGCCGGGTTCATGAAGATCGTGGGGAAGCAGTTCCTCGCGGCCTTCGGCGGCCGGATCGTCAATACGCATCCGGCGCTGCTGCCCGCCTTCCCCGGCGCCCACGGAGTGCGCGACGCGCTCGCGTACGGGGCCAGGGTCACCGGCTGCACCGTCCACTTCGTCGACGACGGCGTCGACACCGGACCGATCATCGCGCAAGGTGTGGTCGAGATCCGGGAGCAGGACGACGAAAGCGCTCTTCACGAGCGGATCAAGGAAGTCGAGCGGAAGCTGCTCGTCGATGTCGTGGGGCGTCTGGCCCGTAACGGCTACCGCATTGAGGGACGAAAGGTTCAGGTCGGTGCACACCGAGAACACGGACACCGTTAAGCCCATCCGGCGCGCGCTCGTCAGCGTCTACGACAAGTCGGGTCTGGAGGAGCTGGCCCTCGGGCTGCACGAGGCGGGCGTCACGCTCGTCTCCACCGGATCCACCGCGGCGAAGATCGCCGCCGCCGGTGTGCCGGTCACCAAGGTCGAGGAGCTCACCGGTTTCCCGGAGTGCCTCGACGGCCGGGTCAAGACGCTGCACCCCCGTGTGCACGCCGGGATCCTCGCCGATCTGCGCCTGGCGGACCACCGCAGGCAGCTCGCCGAGCTGGAGGTGGAGCCCTTCGACCTGGTCGTGGTGAACCTCTACCCCTTCACCGAGACCGTCGCGTCCGGTGCCACGCCCGACGAGTGCGTCGAGCAGATCGACATCGGCGGCCCCTCGATGGTCCGGGCCGCGGCCAAGAACCACCCGTCGGTGGCCGTCGTCACCAGCCCGGAGCGGTACACGGACGTCCTCACCGCCGTCCGCGGCGGCGGCTTCGACCTGACCGCCCGCAAGCGGCTCGCCGCCGAGGCGTTCCGGCACACCGCCGCGTACGACGTGGCGGTCGCCGGCTGGTTCGCCGATGACTACGCGGCCGCCGACGACAGCGGCTTCCCCGAGTTCCTCGGCGCCACGTACGAGCGCGGAAACGTCCTGCGCTACGGCGAGAACCCGCACCAGGGCGCCGCGCTGTACGTCTCCGGTACGGGCGGCCTCGCCCAGGCCGAGCAGCTGCACGGCAAGGAGATGTCGTACAACAACTACACGGACACCGACGCCGCGCGCCGGGCCGCGTACGACCACACCGAGCCCTGCGTGGCGATCATCAAGCACGCCAATCCGTGCGGCATCGCGATCGGCGCCGACCTCGCGGAGGCCCACCGCAAGGCGCACGCCTGTGACCCGGTGTCCGCGTACGGCGGTGTGATCGCCGTCAACCGCCCGGTCACCGTGGCGCTCGCCGAGCAGATCGCCCCCATCTTCACCGAGGTCGTCGTCGCTCCGGCGTACGAGGACGGCGCGGTCGACGTGCTGGCACGCAAGAAGAACATCCGGGTGCTGCGCTGTCCCGATGCCCCCTCGGCCGCGGCCGAGGTCAAGCAGATCGACGGCGGCGCGCTGCTCCAGGTCGCCGACCGGCTCCAGGCCGACGGTGACGACCCCGCCAACTGGACGCTCGCGTCCGGCGATGCGCTCGACGCGGCCGGGCTGGCCGAGCTGTCGTTCGCCTGGAAGGCGTGCCGCGCGGTGAAGTCCAACGCGATTCTGCTCGCCAAGGACGGCGCGTCCGTCGGCGTCGGGATGGGGCAGGTCAACCGGGTCGACTCCGCGAAGCTCGCCGTCGAGCGCGCGGGCGAGGAGCGGGCGCGGGGGGCGTACGCGGCCTCGGACGCCTTCTTCCCGTTCCCCGACGGCTTCGAGATCCTGGCGAACGCGGGGGTCAGTGCTGTGGTGCAGCCGGGCGGCTCGGTCCGTGACGAGCTGGTCGTGGAGGCTGCCAAGAAGGCGGGCGTGACGATGTACTTCACGGGTACGCGGCACTTCTTCCACTGAGCCGCCGGTACAGGGCTGCCGGTACAGGGCTGTCCGTACGGGGCTCTCCATGTGGGGCGCTCCGTGCGGGGCCGGCCGTACGGGATACGGCCGGGGGCCGTAACTCGGCGCGATACGCGCCGGGTTACGGCCCCCGGGTCCAGCAGGGTGCGGGTCAGCCGACCTTGACGACCACGGTCGAGCAGATCTTGTCCGCGAACGTCTGCTTCTTGGAGTCCCACGCCGGCCACAGCCAGCCCAGGTAGCAGGCGATGCTGTCCACGAAGTGGGCGAGGTAGCGGACGAACGCCATGCCGAAGCCCAGGGTCTGGCCGTCGGCCTCGCGCAGCAGGCTGATACCGAGGGCCTTCTTGCCGAGGAACTGGCCCGTGGTGCCCTCCTTGTAGATCTTGAAGAGGCCGAGCCCGATGCCGACGAGGATGCCGAGCACCGCGACGGTCGAGCCCACGCCGCCGCCCACGGCGCCACCGATGCCGATGAGGATGCCGTACGGGATGGAGATGCATATCGCGTCGATCAGGAGGGCGGCGAACCGGCTCCACCAGCCCGCGTACGGGGGCCGGCCGCCGCCGTAACCGGGCTGCTGCGGGTAGCCGCCACCGTAGGGCTGCTGGACCGGCGGGGCCTGCGGGTAGCCGTAGCCCGGCTGCTGCGGCACGCCCTGCGGCGCCTGCTGCGGGTATCCGTAACCCGGCTGCGGCGGCTGCTGGGGCTGGCCCTGCGGCTGCCCCGGCGGCGGGCCGTAGGGGTTGTTCGGGTTCGGGTCGCCGAAGCTCATGGCTGAATTCCTCCGTTGGTTCATGCGGGGACGTCGCGGTTCGAGCGGAGGATTGGTGAAAGAAACGTCAGAGCGGTCTGCCCCCCGACACCGGCCCGCGGCACTGCGGACCACATGCTTCTAAATGGCGCGTAAGTTTGTCCAGTCGCAGTCCCTATGTGTTGTGCAAGTGCAACTTGGGCGATCATGACGCCCCCTGGAAGAATGGCTCGTATGACAGCCCAGATTCTCGATGGCAAGGCCACCGCGGCCGCGATCAAGTCCGATCTGACCGTCCGCGTGGCGGCCCTCAAGGAGAAGGGGGTGGCCCCCGGTCTCGGCACCCTGCTCGTCGGTGACGACCCGGGCAGCCGGTGGTACGTCAACGGCAAGCACCGCGACTGCGCCGAGGTCGGTATCGGGTCCATCCAGCGCGAACTCCCCGACACCGCAACGCAGGAGGACATCGAGGCGGTCGTCCGGGAGCTCAACGAGAACCCCGAATGCACCGGATACATCGTGCAGTTGCCGCTCCCCAAGGGCATCGACACCAACCGCGTCCTGGGGCTGATGGACCCGGCCAAGGACGCCGACGGGCTGCACCCGACGAGCCTCGGCAAGCTGGTGCTGAACGAGGAGGGGCCGCTGCCCTGCACCCCGTACGGCATCATCCAGCTGCTCCGTCACCACGGTGTGGAGATCAACGGGGCGCATGTCGTGGTCGTCGGCCGCGGTATCACCGTCGGCCGCTCGATCCCGCTGCTGCTGACCCGTAAGTCCGAGAACGCGACCGTCACGCAGTGCCACACCGGCACCCGTGACCTTCCCGCGATGCTCAAGCAGGCGGACATCATCGTCTCCGCTGCCGGTGTCCGGCACATCATCAACCCCGAGGACGTCAAGCCGGGCGCCGCTGTCCTCGATGTCGGCGTCAGCCGGGACGAGAACGGCAAGATCGCCGGAGATGTGCACCCCGGCGTCGCGGAGGTGGCCGGCTGGGTCTCTCCGAACCCGGGCGGTGTGGGCCCGATGACCCGCGCGCAGCTGCTGGTGAACGTCGTGGAGGCGGCGGAGCGCAGTGTCGGCTGACGCGGCCGCACGGACGGGGCCCGGGGAGCCGGGAAGGCCCGGAGCGCGGAGCAAGGGCGCGGGGACCGGACGGTCCGCGCGGGCTGCGCGTGCTGCGGCGGGTTCCGGACCCGAGGAGCCGACGGGGGCTTCCGGACCGGAGGAGCCGGCGGAGGTCGAGGGCGCGGAGTCAGATTCGCAGGCCCCGGCCCAGGCCCAGGACCAGTCTCAGCCGGAGCCGGAGCCGGAGCCGGAGCCGGAGTCGCCTGCCGAGGCCGAGGAGCCTGGCGCGCCCGATGGGGAGGACGCCGTCAGTGCGCCGGGCCCGGACGGTGAGCCGGTCCGGACGACCCGGCGCTTCCCCTCCGTGACGCGGGACACCGCGCGTCCCGAGGGCGGTGGCCGGGCGGCTCCCGGTGACGCGCCCGCGCCCGCCAGACAGTGGCCGCTGCTCACGGTGCTCGTCACGATCGGCGTCGGACTGCTGCTCGTCGCCTTCGACGTGACACGGGTGGGGCTGCTGCTGGTGGGGCTCGCTCTGCTCGGCGGCGCCGTGATGCGCTGGTGCGTGCGGTCCGTCGGGATGCTCGCGGTGCGCTCGCGCTTCACTGACATGCTGACGTACGGCGTGCTGGGATTCCTGATCACCCTGCTCGCGCTGATGGTGCAGCCCCAACCGTGGCTGCAGGTGCCGTTCCTCGAAGGGCTGATGCGGTTCACCGTGCGGTGACGCGGAACTCCGTTGCGGCGGCGGGCCGCTGACCGCCCGTGTGCGGCCACCGGAAAATAAAAAAAGAATCGGGGGAGTGGCCCGTGATTCCCGGGGCAGGCGATGGCTATCCCCCCACGGGTGCTTGCACCCGGCGGTGGCTGCCCGCGTCTCCCCCCCCCTGACGCCGGCGGCCACCGCCGCTGCAGGTTTGCGGGCCCGTCGGTCCCCGTACGCCGCGCTGTTCCGCCCGTGAATGAGGGGTGGTCCCCAGGGTCAACGCGCGCTCCTGTACGGGGTGTACGGAGCCGGTGTGCGGCGTGCCACACGGGGGCGGGGGTTGGTGGCGTGCGGGGTCGGATAGCCTGACGTCGGAAGTCTCTTCACATCAAGATTCAGTTCATGGTGTGAGCCTCCGAGATTTCCCGCACCAGGGGCAGGGACCCCCACCGCCAGCTGTCTTACGGAGAACGCCATGACCCGCACTCCTGTGAATGTCACCGTCACCGGCGCGGCCGGCCAGATCGGCTACGCGCTGCTCTTCCGCATCGCCTCGGGCCACCTGCTCGGCTCGGATGTGCCGGTCAAGCTGCGTCTCCTGGAGATCCCGCAGGGGCTCAAGGCCGCCGAGGGCACTGCGATGGAGCTCGACGACTGCGCCTTCCCGCTGCTTCAGGGCATCGAGATCACGGACGACCCGAACGTCGCCTTCGCCGGTGCCAATGTCGCGCTCCTGGTCGGCGCCCGCCCGCGTACCAAGGGCATGGAGCGCGGTGACCTGCTCGCGGCCAACGGCGGCATCTTCGGCCCGCAGGGCAAGGCCATCAACGACAACGCCGCGGACGACATCAAGGTCCTGGTCGTCGGCAACCCGGCCAACACCAACGCGCTCATCGCGCAGGCCTCGGCCCCGGACGTACCGGCCGACCGCTTCACCGCGATGACCCGCCTCGACCACAACCGCGCGATCTCGCAGCTCTCGCAGAAGACCGGCGTTCCGGTCTCCGAGATCCGCCGTCTCACGATCTGGGGCAACCACTCCGCCACGCAGTACCCGGACATCTTCCACGCCGAGGTCGCGGGCAAGAACGCCGCCGAGACCGTCAACGACGAGAAGTGGCTGGCCGACACCTTCATCCCGACCGTCGCCAAGCGCGGCGCGGCGATCATCGAGGCGCGCGGGGCGTCCTCGGCCGCCTCGGCCGCGAACGCCGCCATCGACCACGTCCACACCTGGGTCAACGGCACGGCGGACGGCGACTGGACCTCGATGGGTATCCCGTCGGACGGCTCCTACGGTGTCCCCGAGGGCCTCATCTCGTCCTTCCCGGTCACCACGAAGGGCGGCAAGTACGAGATCGTCCAGGGCCTGGAGATCAACGACTTCTCGCGCGCCCGCATCGACGCGTCGGTGAAGGAGCTCTCCGAGGAGCGCGACGCGGTCCGCGAGCTCGGCCTGATCTGAGCCGGACCCCGTTTGTCCGCTCTGTGGCTCTGCGGAGCTGCCGCTCTGCTGCTTGCAGGCCTGTTGCTTGCAGGAACGCCCCCGGTGACCATGTGGTCGCCGGGGGCGTTCTGTGTCGTCGGGCGGGTGCGGCGGGTGCGGCGGGTGCGGCGGGTGCGGCTGGTGCTGCGGCGTGCCGGTTCGGTCGGCCGTCAGCGCGTCAGCGCGTCAACTCCTCAGCCCTTCAGGGCGTTCGCGTCCTGGCGCAGCCGTTCCATCGACTGCCGGTGCTGGCCGCCGCCGAACGTGATGCGGGTGGCGCCCAGTTTGCCCAGTTCCTGTGGCGACGGACCGTTCGGCCGGAAGAGCGCGTTGAGCGGCGCCCCGATCCCGGACGCCAGGCCCGGCAGGTGGTCCGGCGGCGCCGTGATCGGGTAGACGCAGTCGGCGCCGGCCGCCAGGTAGCGGAGGCCGCGGTCGATGGTCTGCGCCGGATCGTGTGCGCCCCGGATGTACGTATCGACGCGGGCGTTGATGAACAGGCCGTCTCCCGCCGCCGCGCGGAATGCCGCGAGCCGGTCCGCGTTCTGCTGCGCGTCGTTGAGGACTCCGCCGGAGGAGTCCTCCAGATTGCAGCCGACGGCGCCGGTGTCGAGCAGCCGCCCGGCGAGTTCGTCCGGAGGCAGGCCGTACCCGGCCTCGATGTCCGCCGAAACGGCCACGCCGAAGCCCTCGACCGCCCGGACGATCCGGCTGATCGCGGCGAACATCTCGTCGGCAGGGGCGTCCCCGTCCGCGTAACCGAGTGCGGCCGATACTCCGGCACTCGGGGTGGCGAGCGCCGGGAACCCGGCTTCCGCGAAGACGCGTGCGCTGGCCGCGTCCCACGGGCCGGGGAGCACCAGTGGATCGCCGGGGGACCGGCCCAGGTGGAGACTGCGGAAGTCCGTCATGGCGGAGCCCTTCAGTGGCGGATCGGGCGGCGGATTGGGCCGGGTCGGGTCAGTCGCGCCGGGTCGGTCAGTGACGCCGGGTCGGGTCAGTCGCGCCGGGTCGGTCAGTGGCGGTGGGCGACGGAGCCCGGTGTGTAGTGGCCCGGCACCATGCGGGCGGTGACGGAGATGCGGTTCCAGGAGTTGATCACGGTGATCGACGCGATCAGCTGGGCCAGCTCGGTCTCGTCGAAGTGCTCGGCGGCCTGTGCGTAGACCTCGTCCGGTACGAATCCGTCGGTGAGCAGCGTGATGGCCTCGGTCAGCTCGATCGCCGCGATCTCCTTCGCGGTGTAGAAGTGCTTCGACTCCTCCCAGCCGCTCAGCTGCACGATTCGCTCGACCGACTCGCCCGCTGCGAGAGCGTCCTTGGAGTGCATGTCCATGCAGAACGCGCAGTGGTTGATCTGGGAGGCCCGGATCTTCACCAGTTCGAGCAGGACCGGGTCGACTCCCTGCCGGGCCGCCGCATCCAGATTGATCATGGCCTTGTAGACCTCGGGGGCGAGCTTCGCCATATGGAGGCGGGGGGTGTGCTCGGGGAGGTACGCGCTGTCTGCCGAAGCTGCTGTGTCCGTCATGTCTTCTCTGCCCTTCATGCCCTTGTCCGGTGTGTGACTACGACGCTACGTGGGACATGGCGCAGAGGTATGGTCCATTTCTGTGACGGATTCCTGGGCCACTTTCGGCGTAGACCTGCATCTGGAACTCACCGGGCCCGGGCTGCGGGTCGGCCTCACGGACGCGCTGCGCCAAGCCGTTCGCACGGGGCGGCTGGCGCCGGGGACCCGGCTGCCCTCCTCGCGTACGCTCGCCGTCGATCTGGGTGTGGCCCGTAACACGGTCGCCGACGCCTACGCCGAACTGGTGGCCGAGGGCTGGCTGACCGCCCGGCAGGGGTCGGGGACGCGGGTGGCCCCGCGGACCGTACCGCGCGGGGAGCCGAAGCCGGCCGCTGTCCGGCGGTCGCGGCGGAGCGCGCCCGAGTACAACCTCCGACCCGGGTTGCCCGACCTCGCGTCGTTCCCGCGTGCGGAGTGGCTCAGGGCGGCGCGGAAGGCGCTGACCGCGGCGCCCCACGAGGCGTTCGGCTACGGCGACCCGCGGGGCCGTTCCGAGCTGCGCACCGTGCTGGCCGACTATCTGGCACGGGCGCGCGGTGTCCACGCCGACCCGGACCGCATCGTGGTCTGTGCCGGGTTCGCCCACGCGATGATGCTGATGGGGAAGGTGCTGCGGGGGAGGCGGGTACGGGACGTGGCCGTCGAGTCGTACGGGCTCGATCTGCACTGGAACCTGCTCGTCGACGCCGGGCTGCGCACGCGGGCCCTGCCGCTGGACGGGTTCGGTTCACGTACGAACGAGCTGCGGCGGGAGGGCGCGGTGCTGATGACACCGGCGCATCAGTTCCCGATGGGCGTCCCGCTCCACCCGGACCGGCGCACGGCTGCCGTCGACTGGGCCAGAAGCACGGGCGGGGTGATTCTGGAGGACGACTACGACGGGGAGTTCCGCTACGACCGGCAGCCCGTCGGGGCGCTCCAGGGGCTGGATCCCGAGCGGGTCGTCTACTGCGGAACGGCCAGCAAGTCCATCGCTCCCGGGCTGCGGCTCGGCTGGCTGGTGCTGCCCGGTTCGATGGTGGCAGAGGTGGTGGAGGCGAAGGGGAACTCCGACTGGATGTCCAGCTCGCTGGAGCAGCTGACGCTGGCCGAGTTCATCGCTTCGGGTGCGTACGACCGGCATGTCCGCTCGATGCGGCTGCGCTACCGGCGGCGGCGCGACCAGTTGGTGCAGGCCCTGGCCGAACGGGCCCCCGGCATCAGGGTGTCCGGGATCGCGGCCGGGCTGCACGCCGTACTGGAACTGCCCCCGGGCACCGAGCAGTCGGTCGTGCAGGCGGCGGCCTGGCAGGGCCTCGCGCTGTACGGGGGCTCCCAGTTCCGGCACGCGGACGTCCGGGACGGGCGCGACATGCTGGTCGTCGGGTACGCAACGCCGTCGGACAGCGCGTGGGCGGGGGCGCTGGAGGCGCTGTGCCGGGTGCTGCCGTAGGGGTGTTGCAGTGGGGGCGCTGCCGTGGGTGTTGCAGTGGGGGTGCGCCCGTCAGCCCCGGGCGGTCGGCCCCGGGTCACAGGTCTCGGCCGGGGCCGGTGTGGCCGGGGCCTCTCCGAACCGCGCCAGTGCGAGCGCGCCCGCGACGGCCACCGCGAAGCCTGCCACCGCCAGCGGGGCCAGACCTTCCCTCGTACGGTCTCCGAGCCAGACCACGCCGACAAGGGCAGGGCCGATCGTCTCGCCGATGACCATGCCCGCTGTGGCTGTGGTCACCGAACCGCGCTGCAGCGCCGAGGTGAGCAGCAGGAAGGCCGAACCGCCTCCGACGAGCAGTGCGTACAGCGCCGGGTTGGTGAAGTCGACGGAGTCGATGAGGCGCACCGCGACTTCGACCACCCCGAAGCCCACTCCGGAACCGAGACCGAGCACCAGCGCCCGCGCCTTGCCCTTGAGGCGGCCGGCCAGCGTGCCGACCAGGAGGACCGCGAGCGCGACCCCGAGCAACGACCAGCGCAGCGCCGACGACCCGCCCGTGTGGCCTTCGGCCCCGGAGGCGAGGCCGAGCATCCCGAGGCCCGCACAGACGACGGCCACCGCGCCCCATTCGGTACCGGAGAGCCGGACGCCGAGGATGCGGGATGCCACCACGGCGGTGACCGCGAGACTCGCGGCGAGTGCGGCGCCGACCGCGTAGATGGGGAGCGTGCGCAGGGCGATGATCTGGAGTACGAAGCCGAGCCCGTCGAGGCCGAGCCCCGCGATGTAGCGCCACTGGCGCAGGGCGCGCAGGAGCAGCGCGGCGTCCACACCGGAGCCGGTTCCCGGTGCGGAGGCCCGGGCCGCGGCGGCCTGGAGCACGGAGGCCGTACCGAAGCAGACCGCTGAACCGAGGGCGCAGATCATTCCAAGGAGCACGAAAGGACTCTAGTTGGGCAGAGAGTTGGGCGGTGAGTCGGCCGGGGGCCGGCCGGAGACTTGGGCGGAGAAGGGCCCACACCGGCCACCCGCAGGTATGACATCTAGTCTGTACACCGACAGGCGCCACTGGAGGGCTGTACGGGGCTGCACAGGGCTGTGCTGCACAGGGCTGTACTGACGGGGAGGTCAACGTATGCGCAAGATGAGGTCGGGTGCTGTGGTGCTCGGGGGAATGGGGATGCTGGCCGCGACACTCACCGCCTGCGGCTCCGATGTGGACAAGCGGTGCGTCGATCCGGCTACGCACAAGCAGTTGCCGAAGTACGAGTGCACCAACGGCACCGGCCACGGAACGTACTACTACGGCGGCTCGTCCAAGCACGGCAAGATCTCGGGCGGCAGCTTCAGCAAGCCCTCGGTGCACCGCGGCGGCTTCGGCGGCGGGTCCCACTCGGGCGGTGGCTCCCACTCCGGCGGCGGATTCCACTCCAGCGGCGGCTGAGCCGGGTACGCGCCGGAACCGCGGAACGTACGGGAACGGGAACAGGCGGACATCATGCAGCGGCACACCACAGAACCGCGCCCCGGCTGGCAGCAGATCGTCGAGGAGCAGGGACTGGTCTATCCACTGACCCGCTATCCCGACGATTCCCTGCGCCCTTACTGGGACGAGAGCGCGTACTACTCGTTCTCCCTTTCCGAGGTCGAGGCGCTGGAGGAGGTGGTCGAAGAACTGCACACGATGTGTCTGGCAGCGGCCGCCCACATCGTCGACCACGACCGCTTCGCGGAGCTCGGCATCACCGATCCCCGGCTGGCCCGGCTGGTCGGCGAATCCTGGCACCGACGGGACGAACTGCCGTCCGTCTACGCACGATTCGACCTCCGGTACGACGGCAGCGGTCCGGCGAAAATGCTGGAGTACAACGCCGACACCCCCACCTCCCTGGTGGAGGCCGCCAGCCCCCAGTGGTTCTGGATGGAGGACCGCTTCCCGGGCGCCGACCAGTGGAACTCCCTGCACGAACGGCTCGTCGCCGCCTGGAAACGGCAGGCCCCGCTGCTGCCGCCGGGCCCCCTGCACTTCGTGCACTCCGAAGCCGACCAACTCGGCGAGGATCTGATGACGGCCGCCTATCTGCGGGAGACCGCCCAGCAGGCAGGGATCGACACCGAGGCCCTCTCGGTGGAACGGATCGGCTGGGACCCGCTGTCCGGGCGGTTCGTCGACGAGCGGATGCGCTTTATTCGCAGTTGTTTCAAGCTCTACCCCTGGGAATGGCTGACGACGGACAGTTTCGGTCCGCACGTCCTGGACACGCTCGACAACGGCGGTTCCACCGGCTCCACCTGCTGGATAGAGCCCGCCTGGAAGATGCTCCTCTCCAACAAGGCACTGCTCGCCGTGGTCTGGGAGCTGTACCCCGGGCACCCGAATCTGCTGCCCGCCTACCTGGACGGACCGCGCGAACTCGCCCTGTCGAAGGGGTACGTCTCCAAGCCCCTGCTCGGCCGCGAGGGCGCGGGGGTCCTGCTCCACGAGCCGAGCGCGGGCCCGGGCCCGGGCCCGGGCCATGGTGCCGATGCTGGGGGTGGTGGTGCCCGTGGTGGTTCTGCGGCTGCTGGCGGTTCCGGGGTCAGTGGTGCCGTCGGCGTTCGGGCCGACGAGGCTTGCTGCTACCAGGAGTTGGCCCCGCTGCCCGACTTCGACGGCAACCGGGTGGTGCTCGGCGCCTGGGTCGTCGAGGACGAAGCGGCGGGGCTCGGTATCCGGGAGTCAGCGGGGCCGGTGACGGACGAGTACGCCCGCTTCCTGCCCCACATCATCCTGTAGCAGCCGGGCCGCCGCCTCAGATGTTCAGCACGCTCCGGAGCTGGGTGAGCCCCCAGTCCAGATCCTCCTTACTGATCACCAGCGGCGGGGCGATCCGGATGGTGGATCCATGGGTGTCCTTCACCAGCACTCCGAGATCCATCAGCTTCTCCGAGATCTCCCGGCCGGTGCCGAGCGCCGGGGCGATGTCCACCCCGGCCCACAGCCCCCGTCCGCGCACGGCATCCACCGCCCCGCTCCCCACCAACAGCCCCAGTTCACGGTGGAGATGATCACCCAGCTCGGTCGCCCGCTGCTGGAAGTCGCCGGTCCGCAGCATCGCGATGACCTCCAGGGCGACGGCGCACGCCAGCGGGTTTCCACCGAAGGTGGATCCGTGCTCGCCGGGCCGGAAGACACCCAGCACCTCCGCCGACGAGACGACCGCCGACACCGGCACCACCCCGCCGCCGAGCGCCTTGCCCAGGACGTACATGTCCGGCACGACACCCTCGTGCTCACAGGCGAAGGTCTTCCCGGTCCTGCCGAGCCCGGACTGGATCTCGTCGGCGATGAACAGCACGTTCCTGGCGCGCGTCAGTTCCCGTACGCCCGGCAGATAGCCGGCCGGTGGCACCAGCACCCCCGCCTCGCCCTGGATCGGTTCGAGCAGCACGGCCACGGTGTTGGCGTCGACCGCTGCTTCCAGGGCGGCCAGATCCCCGTACGGCACGATCTCGAAACCGGGGGTGTACGGGCCGAAGTCCGCTCTGGCCTCGGCGTCCGTCGAGAAGCTGACGATCGTGGTCGTCCGGCCGTGGAAGTTGTTCTCCGCGACGACGATCTTCGCCTGTCCGTCCGGTACGCCCTTGACCTTGTATCCCCACTTGCGGGCGGTCTTCACCGCGGTCTCGACCGCCTCGGCCCCGGTGTTCATCGGCAGCACCATCTCCATGCCGCACAGTTCGGCGAGCTGAGTGGAGAAGTCGGCGAACCGGTCGTGGTGGAAGGCCCGGGAGGTGAGCGTGACCCGCTCCAGCTGGGCCTTGGCGGCGTCGATCAACCGGCGGTTCCCATGACCGAAGTTGAGCGCCGAGTAACCGGCGAGCATGTCGAGGTAGCGGCGCCCCTCGACATCGGTCATCCATGCGCCGTCCGCAGATGCGACTACAACGGGCAGCGGATGGTAGTTGTGCGCGCTGTGCGCTTCGGCGGAGGAGATCGATGTTTCCGTAACTGACACGGGTTCTCCGTTCTTAGGGCGTACGGCTTTTACGGCGTACGGGCCATACGGGCGCGGGTCCTACGGTGTTCGGGTCATCGTGTGCTCATTCCTATCGTCGGCCACGGCGGGCAGGAAGAAACCTTGTGGACCGGCGTGCCGGGTGGGCATGCGGCGCAGGGGTGTACCGCACGTCGATTCCGTCGGTGTCCGCCCCGCCACATCCCTCGAACCAGTCGAGCCGGCTGCGCGCCCAGGCGCGGGCCCGTTCGAACCGGCCCGGCTCCGGAGACCGTGCCGGGTCCTCGGTAGGAGCCGACACCCCCTCGGCCAGGATCCGCGCCAGCACCCGTTCGGCCATCGACTGCCCGGACCCGGACCCGGACCCGGACTCTGGCCCTGACCCAGGCCCAGGCCCTGACCCGGACCCGGACTCTGGCCCTGACCCTGATCCCGGCCCCCACTCCGACGCGGGCCACCCCGACGTCGGCCACGGCTCCGAGACTGGCGGCCCAGCCGGCTCGACCAGCCCGGCCGGCCCGCCCCGCTCTCCGCTCCAGCCCTCGCCGTCGAGCGCGCGGCCCAGGGCCCGCAGCTCTGCAGGGAGCCGTGGATCCGGATCACGCCGGGCGTGCTCGCGCCTACCCCACTCGCCCTTACCGTGCATGTCCTGCCTCACCCTTCACGCTGCTCGTGGCACTCGTGGCACTCGTGGCACTCGTAGCCCTCGTAGCCCTCGTGGTCCCGCCCTCGTCCGACTCCGGCGACTGGCTGCCGTCCGGCGGCGGAAGCAGTTTGCTCAGCTTCTTCAAGGCGCGGTTCAGCCGTGACTTCACCGTGCCGCGTGGCCAGCCCAGCGCCTCCGCTGTCTCCGCCTCGTCCATCTCCAGCAGATAGCGGTACGTCACAGCCAGCCGCTGCTCGGTGCTCAGCCGGTCCAGCGCCGCCAGCAACAGCCCCCTGCGCTCCTTCCGCAGCGCGGCCACCGCAGGATCCGCCGACTCCGGTATCAGCGGCTCAGCCTCCGCCAGCGCGGCCTCACGTCCTGCCGCGGACCGTTGCCGGACCGCCGAGCGCAGGGTGTTCCGTGTCTCGTTCATGACGATCCGCAGCAGCCAGGGGCGGAACGACGCGCCCGGCTTGAAGTGGTCCAGTGCCCGGTAAGCCTTGAAGAAGGCCGACTGCACCACGTCCTCTGCGTCCGGACCGGCCCCGAAGGCAGCCGCCGCGCGCAGTGCGATTCCTGTGTACGCACGCACCAGCACGGCGTACGCCTGGGCGTCTCCCGCCCGCACACGCGCGATCACGCCGGCCTCACCCGCCGCCGAGCCCGTGGCTCCGCCTGGGGCTATGGCCGTGTCCGTGTGTGGGGCTGCCCCCGTGGCTCTCGCCGAGGCTGTCCCCGTAGCCGTAGCCGTAGCCGTAGCCGTAGCTGTGGCTGTCGTCGTGTCTCCGTCTGTGGCCCCGTCGGCAACCGCGACGTGGCTCCCCTCCCGCGTTCTCACATCTTTCATACACCGCGCGACGGAGATCGGTTCCGCACCTGAGAGAATGCTGTACATGGCCTCAGACCGTCCCCGGGTGCTCTCCGGGATCCAGCCCACGTCAGGCTCGTTCCACCTCGGCAACTATCTCGGCGCCGTGCGCCAGTGGGTAGCCCTGCAGGAGTCGCACGACGCGTACTACATGGTCGTTGACCTGCACGCGATCACCGTCCCGCAGGACCCCGCCGAGTTGCGGGCCAACACCCGGCTCGCGGCCGCTCAGCTCCTCGCGTCCGGCCTCGACCCCGAGCGCTGCACGCTCTTCGTGCAGAGCCATGTGCCCGAGCACGCCCAGCTCGGCTGGGTCATGAACTGCCTGGCCGGGTTCGGCGAGGCCAGCCGGATGACCCAGTTCAAGGACAAGTCGGCCAAGCAGGGCGCCGACCGTGCGACCGTCGGCCTCTTCACGTATCCGATCCTCCAGGTCGCCGACATCCTGCTCTACCAGGCCAACCAGGTACCCGTCGGTGAGGACCAGCGCCAGCACGTCGAGCTGACCCGCGACCTCGCCGACCGGTTCAACAGCCGGTTCGGTACGACCTTCACGGTTCCGGAGCCGTACATCCTCAAGGAGACGGCAAAGATCTACGACCTCCAGGACCCCTCGGCCAAGATGAGCAAGTCGGCCGCCTCGCCCAAGGGCCTGATCAGCCTGCTCGACGAGCCGAAGGTCTCGGTGAAGAAGGTCAAGAGCGCGGTGACCGACACCGACACGGTGATCCGCTACGACCCGGTGGCGAAGCCCGGTGTGTCGAACCTGCTGACCATCAACTCGACGCTCACCGGCACGAGCATCGCCGACCTGGAACAGCAGTACGAGGGCAAGATGTACGGCGCGCTCAAGACCGACCTCGCCGAGATCGTCGCCGACTTCGTCACACCGTTCAGGACCCGCACCCAGGAGTATCTGGACGACCCGGAGACGCTGGACTCCCTCCTCGCCAAGGGTGCGGAGAAGGCCCGTACGGTCGCCGCCGAGACCCTGGCCCAGGCGTACGAGCGGTTGGGGTTCCTGCCCGCCAAGCACTGACCCGGGGTCTGTGACCTTGGACTCTGGCCAGGCGGACGGGGGGCCGCCACACTGCTCGCATAATGGTCGGGCAGGCATCCGTAAGCATCCGACAGCGGAGGAGAACGACGTGGGGACCGTAACGCTCGGCGTTTCGATCGCGGTCCCGGAGCCGTACGGCAGCCTGCTCCAGGAGCAGCGCGCGGGCTTCGGGGACTCGGCCGCGCACGGCATCCCGACCCACGTCACTCTTGTCCCGCCCACGGAGGCCGACTCCGCGTCCCTGCCGGCGATCGAGGCCCATCTCGCCTCGGTCGCGGCAGCGAACCGGGCCTTCCCCATGCGGCTGTTCGGGACGGGAACGTTCCGGCCGCTCTCGCCGGTCGTCTTCGTCCAGGTCGTGACGGGCGGTTCGGCCTGTTCCTGGCTCCAACAGCAGATCAGGGACCCTTCGGGGCCGCTGGTGCGCGAGCTCCAGTTCCCGTACCACCCGCATGTGACGGTCGCGCACGCCATCTCCGACGAGGAGATGGACCGGGCGTACGAGGCGCTCGCCGCTTTCGAGGCGACGTGGACCTGCGGCTCCTTCGCGCTGTACGAGCAGGGGGCGGACGGCGTGTGGCGGAAGCTGCGCGAGTACGCGTTCGGCGGCGGGGGCGGCGTCGTCCCCGGACCGAGCGTGTCCCGCGAAGCACCCACGGCGCCGTCCCTGCCCTAGACCCTCTCGACCGGACCGGATTGGGTTGGATTAGACCGGATTGGGTTGGACCGGATCGGACCGGGAGCCCCCGGATCAGACGGGGCCTCCGGCTCAGACCGGGAGCCGCCTGAACAGTGGCCGCGGGACGTGCCGGAGGGCCGACATCACCACCCGCAGGGTGCCCGGCACCCAGACGGTCTCCGACCGGCGGCGCAGCCCCGTCTCGATGGCCAGTGCCACCGCCTCCGGCGTGGTGGCCAGGGGAGCCTCCTCCAGCCCGGCCGTCATCTTCGAGCGTACGAAGCCGGGGCGCACCACCATCACATGGACGCCGGTCCCGTGCAGCGCGTCGCCGAGCCCCTGGGCGAAGGCGTCGAGGCCCGCCTTGCTCGACCCGTAGATGAAGTTGGCCCTGCGGGCGCGCTCGCCGGCCACCGACGAGAGCACCACCAGCGAACCGTGGCCCTGTCCCTGGAGCGCCTTGGCGCAGATCAGGCCCGCGGAGACCGCCCCGGTGTAGTTGGTCTGCGCGACCCGGACCGCCGACAGCGGGGCGCTCTCGTCGCGGGCCTGATCGCCCAGCAGGCCGAAGGCCAGCAGCACCATGTCGATGTCGCCCTCCGCGAACACCTTGCCCAGTGTCTCCTCGTGGGAGTCCGGGTCCAGGGCGTCGAAGGCGGCCGTACGGACCTCCGCGCCCAGGGAGCGGACGTGGGCGGCGGCCGCTTCGAGCGCGGGGGAGGGGCGTCCGGCCAGCCAGACCGTCCGGGTGCGGCGGGTCACCAGGCGGCGGGCCGTGGCGAGCGCGATCTCGGACGTACCTCCGAGGATCAGCAGGGACTGGGGGGCACCGAAAGCGTCTTTCATGGCTGCTTCCTCGGGGTCGGGGGTTCGGGAATGGGGATGGAGAAGGGGGTGGAGAAGGAGGAGGGGGCGGGGATGGGCAGGGGGACGGGGGTGGGGAGCGGGGGTGCTGGCCAGGAGCGGTCTCCTCCCGGCCGGGCGCGTCGCGTCAGAGGCCGAGGCGGCGGGCGAGGTCCGAAGTGAAGACCGCGCCCGGGTCCAGTTCGGCGCGCAGCGCCCGGAAGTCCGCAAGCCGGGGGTACATCGCGGCCAGCAGATCCGGGCGGAGCCGGGAGTCCTTCGCCAGGTAGACACGGCCGCCCGCCTCCGCCACCTCCTCGTCCAGGGTGTCGAGGAACGCCCCGAGTCCGCCGAGGTTCGCCGGGATGTCCAGAGCGAGCGTCCACCCCGGCACCGGGAACGAGAGCCAGCCCGGGTCGGCCTCGCCGAAGCGCTTCAGCACCGCCAGGAACGAGGGGCAGCCGCGCCGGGAGATGCGCCGGACGATCCGGCGAAGGGTCTCCTCCTGCCCGTACCCGACGGCGAACTGGTACTGGACGAAGCCGCCGCGCCCGTAGATCCGGTTCCAGTGCGGGACCCCGTCGAGCGGGTGGAAGAAGGTGGCGAGCCGCTGGATCTGCCCGGTCCGCAGCCGTGGCGCCTTGCGGTACCAGAGTTCGTTGAAGAGCGAGACGGAGGTGCGGCCCAGCAGTCCCTCCGGGATGAAGGGCGGGGGCGCGGGGAGTGTGGCGGGGCGGAAGGCCAGCGGTGCGCGCCGCAGGCGTGCGGGGAGCGCGTCCAGCGGCGCGTGGTCGCCCCGGGTCAGGACCGAGCGCCCGGTGACTGCGCCCCGTGCCAGCAGGTCGATCCAGGCCACCGAGTAGCGGTAGCGGTGGTCGGTGGCCGTGAGACGGGCCATCAGGTCGTCGAGGTCCGTGGCCCGCTCGGTGTCCACCGACATCAAGGACGTCCGCACCGGCAGGAGCTGGACCGTGGCGCTGAGGATGGCGCCGGTCAGCCCCATCCCGCCGGCCGTCGCGTCGAAGAGCGCGGTGCCGGGGACGGTCGTGTGCACCGTGCCGTCCGCCGTCAGCAGCTCCAGCGAGCGCACATGGCGGGAGAAGGAGCCCGACACATGGTGGTTCTTGCCGTGGATGTCGGCACCGATCGCGCCGCCCACCGTGACGTATCTGGTGCCCGGGGTCACCGGCACGAACCAGCCCAGCGGCAGCAGCACCTGCATCAGCCGGTGCAGGCTCACCCCCGCGTCGCAGACCACGACCCCGGCGTCCGCGTCGATGGAGCGGATCCGGTCGAGGCCGGTCATGTCGAGCACCGCGCCGCCCGCGTTCTGCGCGGCGTCGCCGTACGCCCGGCCCAGGCCGCGGGGGATCGAGCCGCGCGCCCCGCATCCGAGCACCGCTGCCACCGCCTCCTCGTACGTACGCGGGCGGACCAGCAGCGACGTCGACGGGGCGGTGCGGCCCCAGCCCGTCACCGAGCCCACGGAACTCATGGCACGCAGGGAACGCACCGGACTCGCGGAGCGCACCGGAATCACGGGGCCCGCCGTGCTCACGGGCGTGGTGCCGCGCAGTGACGCGGTGGTTTCGGCAGACATGGAGTAGACCGTATCGCCCGAATACGCGGGGAAATGGGTGATTGAGGGAGTGTCAACCAGTATGGCCGTGATTATCGGGCAATGTCATATAAGAGCCTTCCCGTCCGTGGCGAGGGCCGTGCACAGAGCGGCGCGGAGCAGCACAGACCAGCAGAGCCGTGCACAGAGCAGCGGAGAGGAGTGAGGGAGTGCGATCCACAGGATCAGTGCGGTCCATAGAAGCAGTGCGGTCCATAGATGCGGCGCGGCCCGTGGGAACAGCGCGGTCCATAGCGGCAGCGCGGTCCATAGGAACCGATCGCCGGCTTCTGTCGGCGATGCGCGACTTCGGTACGGATCGACGGGTGGGCGGCGCCGCGCGCGTCCTCTCCCTCAGCGGTGAACACGGTGCGCTCTGGCTCGCCGCCGGGATCACCGGCGCGGTCGCCGACCACGAGCGGCGCGCCGCCTGGCTGCGGGCCACCGCGCTGATCGGCACGGCCCATCTCGCGAGCATGGGCATCAAACGGGTGGTGCGCCGCCCCCGCCCCCGGCTCGCCGCCCGGCTCCCCCTCGTACGCACCGCGGGCCGGCACTCCTTCCCCAGCTCGCACGCCGCGTCGGCGGTGGCCGCAGCGGTCGCCTTCGGCGCGCTGCGCCCGGCCGGCCGCCTCCTCGTCACGCCCCTCGCCGCCGCGATGTGTGTGTCCCGGCTGGTCGCAGGCGTCCACTACCCGACCGATGTCGCCGCCGGCGCCCTGCTCGGCGGGGTCACCGCCGGGCTCGGCGCGAAATGGATGCGAGGCACCCATGTCCGATCTCTCTGACGTTTCCCCTCTCTCCGACGTTTCCCGGATCACCCAGCTCCCCCCGCTGCCCGAGCGCGGTGCCGCCCCCCAGGGGCCGCCGAGACCCCCGCCGCTCGCTGTTCCCGGCGACGAGCGCGGCGACGGGTACAGCGGTGGTCACGGGGTGCTCGCGCTGCCGCTGGGGCTGCTCAGGACCGCCCGCCCCCGTCAATGGGTCAAGAACGTCCTGGTCGCCGCCGCGCCCGCCGCCGCCGGTGAACCGCTCTCCCGGGGCGCGGTCGCCCAACTGGGGCTCATATTCGTGCTGTTCACGGCCGCGTCGTCCGCCGTGTACCTGGTCAACGACGCCCGGGACGCCGAGGCCGACCGGGCCCACCCGGTCAAGTGCCGGCGCCCGGTGGCGGCGGGGCAGGTGCCCGTCCCCGTCGCGTACGCCGCGGGAGCGCTGCTCGCCGTGGCGACCACCGCCACCGCTGTCGTCCTCTGCAACGACATGACGGCCGCGCTGCTCTCCGCGTACATCGCCATGCAACTCGCCTACTGCATCAGTCTGAAGCATGTCCTGGTCATCGACCTGACCGTGGTGACCACCGGATTCCTGATGCGCGCGATGATCGGCGGGGTGGCGCTCGGTATCCCGCTCTCGCGCTGGTTCCTGATCACCGCCGGGTTCGGCGCGCTGTTCATGGTCGGCGCCAAGCGCTACTCCGAAGCCGTCCAGATGGAGGGCGACGGACGGACCCGCGCGCTGCTCTCCGAGTACACCACCGGATATCTGCGTTTCGTCTGGCAGCTGGCGGCCGGTGTCGCCGTGCTCGCCTACTGCCTCTGGGCCATGGAGAGCAGTGGCCCGCCCGGCGCCGGACTGCTGCCCTGGCGGCAGCTGTCGATGGTCCCGTTCATCCTGTCCATCCTCCGGTACGCGGTCTTCGCCGACCGCGGCACCGCCGGCGCCCCGGAGGACGTCATCCTGGGCGACCGCGCGCTCGCCGTGATCGGCGTCGTCTGGATCGCCATGTACGGCCTCGCGGTCGCCCAACTGTGAGGGCGGCGGCGGGCGAAGGGTGACCAGTGACGGATGAGAGGCGATACGGGAGGGCCGGCCGTGGCCATCAGCCGCCGTGAGATCGCGGGTTTCGCGCTCGCCGGGATCTGCGCGTACGCCGCCGACCTCGGTCTCTTCGTCTGGCTGCGCGGCGGCGCCGGCTGGGGCCCGATCAGCTCCAAGTCGGTGTCCTTCCTGGCCGGCTGCACGGTCGCCTATCTCGGCAACGCCTTCGGCACGTACCGGGGGCGGCGGGTCGGCTGGCGCGGGTACACCGTCTTCTTCGGGGTGAACGTCGCGGGTGCGGCCGTCCAACTGCTCTGCCTGGCCGTGTCGCACTACCTCCTCGGGCTGACGTCCGCGCGCGCTGACACCGTCTCCGGGGCGGTCGTCGGCATGGCACTCGGCACCTGCCTGCGCTTCTGGGGGACACGGAGGCTGGTATTCCGCTCCGAGGGTAGGCGTACGCCATGGACTGGCTGACGAAGCTCCCCGTTATCGGGCCCTGGGTGGCCCGGCTGATGCGTACGCATGCCTGGCGCGCGTACGAGACCCTCGGCCGGGTGCACTGGAGCAGGCTCGCGGCCGCGATCACCTTCGTCAGTTTCCTGGCACTCTTCCCGCTGATCACCGTCGCCGCCGCGATCGGCGCCGCCCTGCTCAGCCCGTCCCAACTGCACGCCATGCAGGACGCGCTCACCCGCCAGGTGCCCGGCATCTCCGATCAGCTGGACCTCAACACGCTGGTACAGAACGCGGGCACGGTCGGCGTCGTCGCCGGGGCGCTGCTGCTCTTCACCGGGATCGGCTGGATCGGCTCGATGCGGGACTGCCTGCGCGCGGTGTGGGAACTCGACAACGCGGACCAGGGCAACGCCGTCGTGCGCAAGCTCAAGGACGGCGTGATCCTGTTCGGGACGGGCGGCGCCGTGCTCGTCTCGGCCGGCGCGTCAGCCGTCGGTTCGAGCGCGGTCAGCTGGACGGCCGGGCAGCTCGGCATCGAGGACACCGGCTGGGGCGGCGCGCTCCTCCAGGGCGTGGCGTTGGCGCTGGCCGTCCTCGCGGACTTCCTGGTGCTCCTGTACGTACTGACGCTGCTGCCCGGCGTCGAGCCTCCCCGCCGCAGGCTGATCACGGCGGGGCTGATCGGCGCCCTCGGCTTCGAACTGCTCAAGCTGCTGCTCAGCGGCTATATGCGGGGCGTCGCTTCGAAGAGCATGTACGGCGCCTTCGGCGTGCCCGTCGCGCTGCTGCTGTGGATCAGCTTCACCGTGAAGCTGCTGCTCTACTGCGCGGCCTGGACCGCGACCGGGCACGCCGACGAGGAAGAGATCAGCGACGTGGAGAACGTCGTACCAGACCCGGCAGCGGCCAGCGCCGGTTCACCAGGAACACCGCGGCCGCCAACAGGAGCAACGCCCCTGCACTGATCGCCAGGGCCGTGCCCACCCCGCTGGAGCCGCCCTTCTGCGACGCGGCGGCCGGCGCGGAGGCCTTGTCCTTCCCGGTGGCACCGGCGCCGCCCTTGCCGTCCTGCGTGGCTCCGCCGCTCTTCGCCTTCCCGCCGGACCCGGCCGCGGAACTGGCCGGAGCGACCAGCTCACCGACCGGCGTGACCTTGCCCTCCGACGCGAAGCCCCAGTCGAGCAGCCGCGCCGCCTCCTTGTAGACCGCCTGGCTCTCGGTCGAGCTGGGCTTCATCACGGTGACGAGGAGCACATGGCCGTCGCGCTCGGCCACCGCCGTGTAGGTGGCGCCGGCGTGCGTGGTGTTGCCGTTCTTCACCCCCGCGATGCCCTTGTACTGGGTGACGCCGTCGGCGCCGGTCAGCAGGCGGTTGGTGTTCTGGATCCCGAAGGTCTCGCGCTTCTTGCCCTTCTTCTTCATGCCGGGGAACTGCGCGGTCGCAGTCGAGCAGTAGGTGCGGAAGTCCTTCTTCTGCAGGCCGCTGCGGGCGAAGAGCGTCAGGTCGTACGCGCTGGAGACCTGGCCCGGCTCGTCGTACCCGTCGGGCGACACCACATGGGTGTCGAGCGCCTGGAGGTCGTCGGCGTGTGCCTGCATGTCGCGGACGGTCTTCGGCACGCCGTCGTTCATCGCGGACAGCACATGCACCGCGTCGTTCCCGGAGCGCAGGAACACCCCGAGCCACAGGTCGTGGACCGTGTAGGTGAGGTTCTCCTTGATGCCGACCAGGCTGCTTCCCTCGCCCATGCCCGCGAGGTCGGACGGCAGCACCTTGTGGGTCTCGGTCGCCGGGAACTTCGGCAGGAGCGTGTCCGCGAGCAGCATCTTGAGCGTGGACGCTGGGGCCAGTCTCCGGTGCGCGTCGTGCGAGGCGAGGACATCACCGGACTCGGCGTCGGCGACGATCCAGGACTCCCCGGAGAGGTCCTTCGGCAACACGGGTGCGCCGGGGCCGAGTTGCACCTGGGTGCCGGTACGGCCGAGACGTGCACCGCCGATCTGCGACCGTGCGGGCTTCGAGGGCCCAGGGGTCTTCCCCGGGCTCTTCGAGTGCTCGGAGGTCTTCGAAGTTTCGGAGCTCTCCGGCGGCTTGGCGGTATTCGCGGACTCGGTGGCGGAGGGTTTCGGGCCCGTCGCGGTCGCGGCCGACGCGGGCACGGCGCAGAGGGCGGGCAGCAACGCGGCGGCTATGACCGTCAGTACGGTCCTTTTCGCGGTCTTCTCAACGGCAGGCACGGTGGTGAAAGTACAGGCAGGCCACGGTGGACCGACAGTGCGGGGTGCCGGGCTGCCGCCGGGCTGCCGCCGGGCCGCGGCTGTGGCCCCGGGCGCAGTCGCCCCTGCTGGGTCGCTGCTGGGTCGCTGCTGGGCCGTCCCTACTGGGCGGCGCGGCGGTGGGCGCGGACGCCCCGGAGGCCGATCGCGCCGATGACCGTGCCCAGGATGAACGAGACGATGGCCAGCGTCAGGTGGATCCACAGATAGGCCGTGGGCTTGCCGCCGTCGAACGCGAGGCCGCTCGCGTCCTTGAAGAGGTTCTTCGCGAAGGTGACCCAGACCACCCACGACCACACGCCGAACGCTGTCAGGAACCAGGAGGCGGTGCGGTTGAGTTTCATGGGTCGTCGTCCTTCGAAGCCGGTGGGGGGCGTTCCTGCCAGTATGTGACCCCTGCTGTGCGGCCTGCCGAGGGGGGTGCGCTCCGCGGCACGTAACCCTTTCCGGAGCCCTTTCCCGGGCTTTCCCCGAGCCCTTCCGGAGCCCTTTTCCGGGCCTTCCCTGAGCCCTTCCCTGAGCCCTTCCGGAGCGCGGACATGCAGGCCGGAGGCGTGCGGCGGCCTCTTATGAAGGTTGCCTAACAACTTGGCCCGCGTGAAGATTTTCTCTTCCACTTGTGAATGTCGTGTGGTTGGGTTGGCGCCGACTTGGGTCTGACGCGCGCCGGTCCGCGCGTCCACAGGGTGGGTTGAGGGGAACAGCACAATGCGTTCGATCCGCATGCGGATTCTGGTCATATGCGTCGTTCTGGTGTGTGCCGGTGTCGGTGCCTGGCAGCTGCTGTCCGACGACGGCGGGAAGAAGAAGCCGATCGTCATCGGAACCACCGACGTCGTCTCCTCCCTGGACCCGGCCCAGGCGTACGACGCCGGTTCGTGGGCCCTCTACAGCTCGCTCTACCAGTCGCTGATGTCGTTCAACGTCGGTTCCTCCACCCCGGTCCCCGACGCGGCGAGCAGCTGCGAATTCACCGATGACGCGCTGCGTACCTTCAGCTGCACCATGCGTGACGACCTGACGTTCTCGAACGGCCACAAGGTCACGGCGGAGGACGCGGCGTTCTCCTTCAACCGTGTCCTGCGCATGAAGGGGAACGGCCCCGCGCCGCTGTACCCCACGCTCAAGAACGTCGACGCGTCGGGCAACAAGGTCGTCTTCCACCTCAAGTCCCGCGACGCCACCTTCGCCTCGAAGATCGCGACGGGCGGCGGCGCCATCGTCGACCACACCGCGTACCCGGCGAACAAGGGGCGCAAGGGCAGTACGGTCGTGGGCTCCGGGCCGTACGTGCTGAAGTCCTACAGGAGCGGCGTCAGCGCCCTCCTGGAACCGAACCCGAAGTACAAGGGCGTCATCAAGAAGACCGGCGTACCGATCGAGATCCGCTACTTCAAGCAGCCCGCCCAGCTCGACGCCGCCTGGAAGCGCAAGGACATCGACGTCGCGCACCGGGTGATGACCCCCGCGACGCTGGCGACGCTCTCGCCCAGTGACCCGGACGCGCAGGTCACCGAGTCGACCGGCAGCGAGGTCCGCAACCTGGTCTTCAACGTCCGCAAGAACTCCGCGCTCGCGGACACCAGGGTGCGGCGGGCCGCGGCCGATCTGGTCGACCGCGCCCAGCTGTCCGAGAAGGTCTACAACGGCACGGTCGAACCGCTCTACTCGCTGATCCCGCAGGGGTTCACCGGTCACAACACCGCGTTCTTCGACGCCTACCCGAAGGTCGATGTGGCGGCGGCCAGGCAGCTGCTCCAGCAGGCCGGTGTGCAGACCCCGGTGACCTTCACCTACGCGTACTCCAGCACGAACGTCACCGACGACGAGGCCCGGACGCTGAAGACGCAGCTGGAGAAGGGCGGCCTCTTCAAGGTGAAGCTCAAGGGAATGACGGACTGGACGAAGTTCCAGGACGACTACCGGCTCGGCAAGTTCGACGCGTACGCCGTCGGCTGGATCGCGGACTACCCGGACGCCGACAACTACGCGCAGCCGCTGGTCGGCACCGGCAACAGCCTCTACAACGGCTACAGCAGCAAGGACGTCGACCGGCTGATCGGCCGCACCCAGCAGTACACCGACCGGGGCAGGACCGCCGACGACTTCAAGGCGCTGCAGGACGACGTCGCGCAGGACGTGCCGCTGATCCCGCTCTGGCAGCGCAAGGACTACGTACTGACCAGCGACGACGTCTCGGGCGGGCAGTACCTGTCCGACGGGACGGGTGTCTGGCGGATCTGGGAACTCGGCTGGCTGTAGCGGGCCTGCGGGCCTGCGCAGCGGCCTGCGGGACCGCGCGGCGGGGGAGCGGGCGGCCCCGCGGTCAGGACCGCTTGCGGGCCGTCGCCGTTTCGGCCATGCCCGGCAGGAAGTCCGTGAACAGCTCGTGCACCTCGTGGACCAGCGGGCGCAGCGCCTTGAAGCGGGCCAGCGCGATGCCCCTGGTGGTGAGCCGGGCCCCGCGCCCGGCGAGCCGCCTGCTGCGTTCCCGCTCGGGCGACCGGTCGAAGACCCAGTACAGGACCAGTCCCATCTGGGACAGCCACATCAACTCCGGCAGTACGTCAGCCAGTTCGCCGGGGATCTTGGCCTTGGCGCCCGCCAGCACCTCACGGTGGATCGAGATGGCCGTCTCGCGTGCGGACTCCGACTCCACCGAGAAGGGGCTGAGCGGGCTCTCGGGGTCGGCCGCGTTCTTGAAGAACTGTGCGGCGAACTCGTGGTAGGGCGCCGCGACATCGAGCCAGGCCGTCAGCACCCCCGCGAGCCGCTTCTCCAGATCGCTCTCGTGGTCGAGCACGTGGCGCACCGCCGCCCGGTGCTCCGCACCGATGCGGTCGTAGAACCCCTGGATCAGGTGTTCCTTGCCGGCGAAGTAGTAGTACGCGTTCCCGACGGAGACACCGGCCTCCCGGGCGATGACCCGCATCGTCGTCTTGTCGTAACCGCGCTCCTGGAAGAGCCGGAGCGCGGTTTCGAGGATGAGCGTCCGGGTCTGCTCGCTCTTGGCAGGCTTCACATCAGTCACGGTGCCTGAGCCTAACCGGGGACCGCGCACCGCTCGCCGCAGGGCGGCGCTGTGACGTCGCGGTACTTGGCCGCCGTGAGCATCGCGGCCCTGACGAAGGGCGCGCCCGCGGGGGTGGCCAGCCAGTACGCCTTGGGCCGGTGGGCGGCGAGCGCCCACAGACAGACGATCCAGGCGGCCGGTCCCCGGTAGATCTGGCCCTGGTCGCCGATCACGGTGATCTCCTGCAGGGTGCTTCCGTGGTCGAGTCCGGGGAACCGCTCCACGGCCGCGGCGGACGCGGCCGGCACCAGGTCGAGCGGTACGAGCTGGCGTTGCCCGAGCAGCCAGTGGCGCAGATGGACGCAGAGCGGGCACTGGGCGTCGTACAGCACGGTCAGTCTCCTGACGGCGGTGTCGCTCATCGCGGTTCAGGCCCCGGCAGTCGGCGCGACCCAGCCCTGCGGCGGGACCGGCGGAGTCTGCTCGCGCTCCATGATGCCGCGCCGGCGGAACTTGTTGAGTGCGTAGACGTTGCCGAGGTGCATCGCGCCGAGGACGAGCAGGACGACGCCGAGCTTCGTCGACAGCGCCTCGAAGATCCCCCTGGCGTCGGTGACGGTGCTGCCGTCCTGGAGATACAGGGCCACAAAGCCCAGGTTGACCAGGTAGAACCCCACCACCAGCAGGTGGTTGACGGCCTCGGCGAGCTTCTCGTTCCCCTTGAGTACGTCGGCGAGGAAGACCCGCCCGTGGTGGCTGAGCGTCCGGGCCACCCAGACGGTCAGCGCGACGCTGATGACCAGGTAGATGACGTACGCGACAACTGTGAGGTCCATGCCCCACCCTCCTTTGAACATGTTCAAAAGCTGATGTCATGGACTGTAGACCTTCTTTTGAACATGTTCAATACGGTTGCCCGGCACGGATGCACCCGGAAAAGCACGAGGGCCCCGCCGCCCGGAAACCGGGAGAACGGGGCCCTCGTGAAGTGGCCTGAAAGGGTGGCCGAAAGGTCAGAAGCGGCGGGTGATGAGTGCGCGCTTCACTTCCTGGATCGCCTTCGTGACCTCGATACCGCGCGGGCAGGCGTCCGTGCAGTTGAACGTCGTGCGGCAACGCCACACGCCGTCCTTGTCGTTGAGGATCTCCAGGCGCTGCTCGCCGCCCTCGTCACGCGAGTCGAAGATGAAGCGGTGCGCGTTGACGATCGCGGCCGGGCCGAAGTACTGGCCGTCGTTCCAGAACACCGGGCAGGACGACGTGCACGCGGCGCAGAGGATGCACTTCGTGGTGTCGTCGAACCGCTCGCGGTCCTCGGCGGACTGCAGACGCTCGCGCGTCGGCTCGTTGCCGCTGGTGATGAGGAAGGGCATCACGTCGCGGTACGCCTGGAAGAACGGGTCCATGTCGACCACGAGGTCCTTGAGGACCGTGAGGCCCTTGATGGCCTCGATCAGGATCGGCTTCTCAGGGTTGATGTCCTTGATCAGCGTCTTGCAGGCGAGCCTGTTCTTGCCGTTGATCCGCATCGCGTCCGAACCGCAGACCCCGTGCGCGCACGAGCGGCGGAAGGTCAGCGTGCCGTCGAGCTCCCACTTGATCTTGTGGAGGGCGTCGAGCACACGCTCCTTCGGGTCGATCTCGACCGCGAAGTCCTGCCACTGCGCCTCGTCCGAGATCTCCGGGTTGAACCGGCGGATCCGGAAGGTGGCCGTGATGAACGGGGTGTCGGCGAAGCCTGCCTCCGGCTTGCCGGCCGCTTCGGCTTTGTCCATGGTCGGGGTAGCCATCAGTACTTACGCTCCATCGGCTGGTAGCGGGTCTGGACGACCGGCTTGTAGTCGAGCCGGATCGACTCGGAGCCGTCGTCGCCCACCTCGCGGTACGCCATGGTGTGGCGCATGAAGTTGACGTCGTCGCGGTTCGGGAAGTCCTCGCGGTAGTGACCGCCGCGGGACTCCTTGCGCGCCAGGGCGGACGTCGCCATGACCTCGGCGAGGTCCAGCAGGTTGCCCAGCTCGATCGCTTCGAGGAGGTCGGTGTTGAAGCGGCGGCCCTTGTCCTGGACCGACACGTTCAGATAGCGCTCGCGCAGCTCGGCGATCTTCTCGACGGCCGTCTTGATCGTCTGCTCGGTGCGGAACACCATCACATTGGCGTCCATGCACTCCTGGAGCTCCGTGCGCAGCACGGAGACCCGCTCGGTGCCTGTGGCGTCACGCAACCGCTCGACCTGGGCCTCGACCTGCGCCGCCGGGTTCTCGGGAAGCTCGGCGTAGCCATTCTTCGCCGCGTACTCGGCGGCCGCGATGCCCGACCTGCGCCCGAAGACGTTGATGTCGAGCAGCGAGTTCGTGCCCAGGCGGTTGGCGCCGTGCACCGAGACGCAGGCGACCTCGCCGGCCGCGTACAGGCCGGGCACGACCGTGGTGTTGTCCGCGAGGACCTCACCCTGGACGTTGGTCGGGATGCCGCCCATGGCGTAGTGCGCGGTGGGCTGGATCGGGATCGGGTCCGTGTACGGCTCGATGCCCAGGTACGTACGCGCGAACTCCGTGATGTCCGGGAGCTTGGCGTCCAGCTGCTCCGGCGGGAGGTGCGTCAGGTCGAGGTACACGTGGTCACCGGCGGGTCCGCAGCCGCGGCCCTCCCGGATCTCCGTGTAGATGGAGCGGGAGACGACGTCACGGGACGCGAGGTCCTTCATGACCGGCGCGTACTTCTCCATGAAGCGCTCGCCGTCCTTGTTGCGGAGGATGCCGCCCTCACCACGGGCGCCCTCCGTCAGCAGGATGCCCATGCGCCAGATGCCCGTCGGGTGGAACTGGAAGAACTCCATGTCCTCCAGGGGCAGACCGCGGCGGTAGCAGGCGGCCTGGCCGTCACCGGTCAGGGTGTGCGCGTTCGAGGTGACCTTGAAGAACTTGCCGGTGCCGCCGGACGCGTAGATCACGGACTTCGACTGGAAGACGTGGATCTCGCCGGTCGCCAGCTCGTAGGCCACGACGCCCGCGGAGGTCTTGACGCCGTCCACCTCGACCAGCAGCTGGTCCAGGACGTAGAACTCGTTGAAGAACTCCACACCCTCCTTGACGCAGTTCTGGTAGAGGGTCTGGAGGATCATGTGGCCGGTGCGGTCCGCGGCGTAGCACGCACGGCGGACCGGGGCCTCACCGTGGTTGCGCGAGTGGCCGCCGAAGCGGCGCTGGTCGATCTCCCCGGCGGGCGTCCGGTTGAACGGCAGGCCCATCTTCTCCAGGTCGAGGACCGCGTCGATGGCCTCCTTCGCCAGGATCTCGGCGGCGTCCTGGTCGACCAGGTAGTCGCCGCCCTTGATCGTGTCGAAGGTGTGCCACTCCCAGTTGTCCTCCTCGACGTTGGCGAGGGCCGCGGCCATGCCGCCCTGGGCAGCGCCGGTGTGGGAGCGGGTCGGGTAGAGCTTCGTCAGCACGGCGGTGCGGCTGCGCTTCGTCGACTCGATGGCCGCGCGCATACCGGCCCCGCCGGCGCCGACGATGACGGTGTCGTACTTGTGGATCTTCATGATGAAAGCGCCTCGGTCCCGGGCTTCTAGGAGATGTTCGGGTCGAAGGTGAAGATCACCAGCGTGCCCAGCAGGATGGTGAACACCGTGGCGGTGTACAGCAGGCCCTTGAGCCACAGGCGCGTGCCGACGCGCTCCGCGTAGTCATTGATGACGGTACGGAGGCCGTTGGCGCCGTGAAGCATCGCCAGCCAGAGCATGGTGAGGTCCCAGCCCTGCCAGAACGGCGAGGCCCAGCGGCCCGCCACGAAGGCGAAGCCGATCTTGGTCACACCGCCGTCGAGCACCAGCTGGATCAGCAGGTGGCCGAGGACCAGGACGACCAGGACGATCCCGGACAGGCGCATGAAGAGCCAGGCGTACATCTCGAAGTTGCCGCGTGTGGTCTTCGGCGTCTTCCTGGTGCGCTGGCGCGGGGCCTCGATGAGCGGCGCGGGGTGATCGGCGTCGAAGAGGGAGACGCCCTCGACGGGGCCGACAGCGGCGGAGGTCTCAGCAGACATTCAGTCCTCAGCTCCCGAACAGTTCGCGTGCGGCGTGGCCGAGTACGGGGTAGATCGCCCCGATCATCAGCAGGACCCAGATGCCCACGACCGACCACAGCATCTGCTTCTGGTGGCGCGGGCCCTTGGACCAGAAGTCCACGGCGATGATGCGCAGGCCGTTCAGAGCGTGGAAGAGGATCGCTGCGACGAGGCCGTACTCAAGGACGCCCACGATCGGCGTCTTGTAAGTAGCGATGACCTTGTCGTAGTCCTCGGGGGAGATACGGACGAGAGCAGTGTCCAGGACGTGTACGAACAGGAAGAAGAAAATGAGGACGCCGGTGACTCGATGAGCCACCCAGGACCACATACCTTCCCGGCCGCGGTACAGCGTTCCAGCCGGCACGGAAAAACCCTCCGGGAGCGGGGGACGGGGGTCATGCCGCCAGCTTCTCTCGCTGAGAGGAGCTGTGTCGGTCTGGCCCGGCCGGGTACGGTCCACCGGCCCTGGCCATCGTAGCGACGACTTGTCGGTTCCTTCGCGCGGGGGGTTCCGGTGTGATCAAACAGGCAATCAAACAGCCACGGACGGGCTACCGGCGTGGCCCGTATCCGCCACAAGACGGGTGATTCGCCCCCGGGCGAGTCGGCGCAGCTCGTCGGCGGCGACCGCCCGCTCCTCGTCGGGCTCGTGCGAGAGCCGGGAACGGATGCTCGCCAGCACCTGGTCGAGGTGCTCGGACGGGCGGAAGGCGTCGAGGCAGATCACGAAGGGGTGGCCGAAGCGGCTCTCGTACGCGGCGTGAGCGGCGCTCAGCGCGGTGTGGGCGGCCCGCGGGGCCCGGCCGTGGAGCGGCCCGGACGCCGGTTCGCCCGCCAGGGCCTGGCAGAGCTCGGCCGGGGACAGGTCGTAACTCGCCTCGTCACATGCGGCGAGCAGCGCCGTCAGATCGGGGTAGGGGCGGTGTGCGGCCAGCCGCCGGGCCCAGCGGGGGCTGCCGCAGCAGCCGAGCAGTGCGCTCTCGGCGCTGCCGGGGGGTGCAGAGTTGAACCGGTGGAGGCCGGACGGGCCACGGTTCTGCGCCGGTATGGCTGGGCGTGCCGGGCCGTCCGTTCTGTGGTGAAGTGACGGCGGTCGCATCGGAGGGCCGGCGTGGGACTCGCTGGACAGCGTGGGCTCCTCGAACACGACAGGAGGGTCGGATGACGGCGGTGAATGAGCCGCAACGCTATCGATGCGGGGAGTTAAGTGTCCGACGGATGCGCGATTTTCACCCGGAAGGGAGAGTTTCAAGGCGCGTGATGGACGAATTGGCCGGCATTTCACCCTCGCTTTCACCCTCGCCCAGCCGTGCACGGGAGGTTTCGGACTGATGAAAAGACTCAACGCACCGGTTCTTGCCGTGAGCCTGACCGCCACGGTTGCCGCCGTCGCGCTCGCCGTCACGGTCTGGCCGGACGACGACACGTACGGCGGAAGCGGCCCCGCGGGCCGCGGCTCGGCGGTGACCGCCCCCTCGTCCGACCCGTCGGCGACGAACTACCCGCTCTCGGCGGCGCCCCGTGCCATCCCCGCGGTACGCGAACACGGCCCGGCGCGCGGTCCCGGCTGGCGCCCGGAGAAGGGCTCCCGGGTCCTGGTGGACAAGGGGTGCAAGGGCCTCACCGACGAGGGCAAGCTCCTCTCGCACGAACTGAAGATTGGCTACGCGTACGGCGGCACGGCCCGCGCGGGCGACATCGAGCTCGCGCTGAAGCCGGACAAGAAGGCCCCGCGCGAGTCGTACACCCTCAGCGCCCGCGACAGCCGGGTCACGATCACCGGTCCCGACGAGGCCGGGGTGTTCTACGGCACCCGGACCCTCAAGCAGTCCGTGCGGGCCGACGGGAAGGTGCCCGAGGGCGTCGTGCACGACGAGCCGGCCAGCGCGCAGCGGCGGTTCAACCTGGACATCGCACGCAAACCGTTCGACGCCGCCTGGATCGAGGACCGGCTGCACGAGATGGCCGACCTCAAGCTGAACCAGCTGGGGCTGCACTTCTCGGACGACCAGGGCTTCCGGATCGAGTCCACGTCGCACCCCGAGGTGGTCTCTCCCGACCACCTCACCATCGCGCAGGTCCACCGGATCGTCTCGCTCGCCTCCAGCCTGCACATCACTGTCGTCCCGGAGATCGACTCGCCCGGACACCTGGGCGCGGTCATCAAGGCGCACCCGGACCTCCAGCTGAAGACGGCCGACGGCACCCCCATCAAGGGCGCGGTCGACGTGTCCAATCCGAAGGCGGCGCAGATCGTCGACTCGCTGCTGCGCGAGTACATGAAGCTCTTCCCCGGCCCGTACTGGAACGTCGGCGGTGACGAGTACCAGGCGCTGACGGTGAAGAACCCGGAAGCGTCCTTCCCGCAGCTGGCCGCCCTGGCCCGGAAGAAGTACGGCGCGAAGGGCACCGTCCAGGACCTGGCGGTGGCCTGGCTGAACGACCGGGCCGCGGTCATCACCAAGGCGGGCAGGACGCCGCAGGCGTGGAACGACGGGTTCTTCCGCGGCGGGGTGGCCAAGCCCGACAAGAACATCCAGGTGGAGTACTGGACGGGCAAGGAGTTCGGGGTCCGGCCGCCCGAGGAGTATCTGGCCGCGGGGCAGCGGGTGGTGAACCTCAACGACGAGTACCTGTACTACGTGCTCGGCCAGCCCAACAACTTCACCTATCCCACCGGCAAGCGCATCTACGAGCAGTGGACCCCGCTGGTGGTGCGCGGCACCAAGGCGGTCCCTGCCAAGTACGCGCACCTCATCGACGGCGGCGGGTTCGCGGTCTGGGGCGACTTCCCGAACGCCCAGACGCCGGCGCAGGTCGCCGCGGGCATCCGGATGCCGCTGGCGGCGACGGCCCAGAAGCTCTGGGACCCGGGCAAGCCGAAGCTGACGTGGACACAGTTCCAGTCGCTGGCGGCGAAGCTGGACTGACCGCCTCGTGACTGCGGCCCCCGGGACCCGTCCCGGGGGCCGCAGCCGTGTCCGTACGCGGTGTCCGGCGGCCCGGGTGCGCTCCCCCTAACGGATGCATCGGCCCGGCCCCCGGGTGTTCGGCAGACGCGCAGGTCAGAGCTGCTTTGGGCGACCGGTCGCGGGTTACGCCAAGTGACTCAGCGATTGCGCGCCGTATTCAAGCGTTTGCACGGTGGCGGTGAGTACTTCCCGCACTTCCGAAAGGAACGCTTTCCATGCGCATGTCCCCGAAGGCCGGCCTCCTCGTCTCGTCCGCCGTCTGCGGCGCCCTCACCCTCGGCATAGCGGGCCCGGCGGCTTACGCGGCGGTCGGCGACGCCCCCGCGGCACGCCCCGCGAGCGCCCCGGCCGTCCCGGTGCCGGGTGCCGACAAGCTCGCGAGTCAGGCGAAGCTGCTGGGCGACGCCGGCGGTGTCCTGAAGCCGGTGACGGACCTGGTCAACGCCGTACTGAAGGCCCCCGACGGCAAGCTTCCCGCCGCGGACGCCACCAAGCTGGCCGACCCCGTCAAGGCCGCCCTGGCGAAGGTCACGGAAGCCGCGCCCGCGGCGCCCGCGGCCCCCGGCATCCCCGGCGGTGCGACCGGGGTGTCCGGCGCGCCCGCCGCACCCGACCCGGGCGCCGCGCTCAAGGCGAAGGCGGCGGCCGACCTCCAGGCCAAGGTCGACGCCCTCGTCAAGGCGGTCACCACCGGCAAGCCCACCGAGGTCGCGGCGGCGGTCCAGGCCGTACTCACCGCCCAGGTGAACGTCCTGGTCGCCATCCTGCTCGGCGGCGGTCTCCCGGCCGCGAACCTGCCGGGCCTCCCGGCGCTTCCGACGGTGCCGGGCGTCGCCCAGCTGCCGGCCGTGCCGGGTGCCTGACCGGCCCGTGCCCACTTGAGTGAGCGGACCGAGCCCGTATGCGAGAGGCCCGCGGCGCCCTGCGAAGGCGCCCGCGGGCCTCTCCATGCCGGTGCGTCCGAGCCGGTGCGTCCGGTCCGGTCGCGGAGTGCGGATACCGGGTGGAGGCGGGGCGGGTCCGGGGCGAGTTCGGCCCCTCCGCGCGCGGCGCCGTCCGGCGGGCCGTAGCGTCCAGGGATGGACTTCAACATCACCGCGCAGGAAGAGGCGCTGCTCCTCCGGATCCGCGAGCATCTGCACGCGGGCAGCACCCCCCGCGAGGACGACCTCGCGGCCGAGCTCGGCGACGAGGTGCGGGGGCAGGTGCGCAGCCTGGGTGCGCGTGGGTGGCTCGTCGTACGGCCCGCGCCGGACGGCACGGTCTACGTCGAGGGTTTGTCGTCCCTCGCGGAGTCGGCCCTGTCGAACCGGCGGGACGTGGGCGACCAGTAGCCGTTGCCGCCGGTGGCCGCGGCCCCTACTGCCTTTGCCCGCCGGTGATTCCGGCCGGCGTCAGACGAGCAGCCGCAGCAGGTGCGCGCAGGCGTCCGGCTCCGTCTCGTGCCGGCCGATGACCTCGGACAGGCCGCGTTCGTACGCACCGGTCTCCCACGCCGTGCCGTCCTCGGTCCGCTTCAGATAGAGGAAGTCGGTGGGCGCGGGGGACGGTTCATGGACCCCCTCGATCCGGTAGTAGCCGTCGGGTACCCCGGCGTCGCGCAGCGCGGCACGCAGTTCGTGGCGGTCCATGGGTGTGCTACTCGCCGGCTCGGGCGGCCTGAGCGAGGTAGTGGTGGTCGAGCAGCCACTTCACGTTCAGCCGTTGGCCCTCACCCGGGCTCAGGAATACCGGATCGAGCTTGATCTGCTGCCCGTTGCCCGGCTGCTCGAACCACGGCGCGATGCCGCCCTGCCACACCCAGAACGGCTTGGCCACCCGGTAGACGTGATAGTCGCAGGGCACCGCGGCGTCACGGGTGTTGAGGCTCTGCGGGGGCAGCGCGCGCTTGGCGTACGAGTCGCCGGCGGGCGCCAGGTAGGAGCCGTACTCGGAGCCGAAGCGGTCCAGGCGCTCGCCGGTGCGCAGCTTCTCGGGCTCCTTGTCCACCCGCCCGTTGACCTCCTTGAACCCGTCGTTCGGCGGGTACTTCCAACTGCCCGAATCCGCGGGCCCCTCCCAGTACTTCTTCAGGAAGTCCCCGGACGACAGCTTCCCGGTCCGGTGGTAGCCCTTGAGCAGCGGGCCCACCGGCTTCTCGTGCTTCGAGGGGAGCCACTGCGGCCCGAGCCTGGCGTCGCCCTGGAACTCCCCCGAGCAGGGGGCGTGCTGCGGCTCGGAGGCCGCTGACCGGTCCGGGTGCTGCTGCGGATCGGCGCTCGCGGCTGCGGGTGCCGCCGCGGTCGCCGCGGTGACGGTCAGCGCTGCGAGAACGGTGCGAATTCGGTTCACTCAAGGTCCCCTTGTGTCCTGAAACCCGACTGGGCTTTATCACGCACAGTAGCGGATCGGTCACCATCTGCGGGGCTGGATGGCGGAGTTGCCCGCTGTGCGGCAGTCGGGTGCTGGGGTGGTCGTGGAGCTGGTCCGGGCTCACCTTCCGGGGTACGGGAGGGAATCCGTTCAGGTGTCCGGTCAGGGGAAGGGCCGCCGCGCGGGCCGGTGTCCGTGGGGAGCGCGTTACCTGTCGAGGTGCGCGGGGGCGTATGCGCCGGATGATCTGACGGTGTGTGTTTTGTCCGGTTTTGGCAAAGTGGTGAAGGTTATCCGGACATCGGAACCCGCTCGGTTCAGAGTGTGGTGGTCCGGCACAGAGCCGGAAGTTCATCTGCACCATGCGTGGGCCGACCGGTGCACGCATGCCCTGATCTGGGGGTTCCATGTCGTCTTTGTCTTCAGGTTCCCGTCTCGCCGCAGCTGTACTGGCCTCCGGGGCCCTGCTGGCCGCCGCCTTCCCGGCAGCGGCCGCCGACCACCACCACCCCGCCTCGCGCCCTGAGCGCTCGGCCGTGGTGGTGGGCGCCGTCCACCACATCGACAGCCACGGCCGCGGGCACCACCGTGGCAACCGGGTGGACGCGGAGTGGATCACCGTCACCAACAACTCCCGCAGGCCCGTGGAGCTGCGCGGCTGGACGCTGAGTGACGCTCAGCACCACTCGTACCGCTTCCACGCGCTGCGGCTCGGCGCACACAAGTCGGTCAAGGTCCACACCGGCCATGGCCGTGACACCTGGAACGACGTCTACCAGAACCGGCGCGCGCCGATCTGGGACCGCGTCGACACCGCGACCCTGCGCGACGCGCGCGGCCACGTGGTGGACGTCGAGCGTCTGGGGCACCGTCACCACTGACGGCTGAGGTGACATCAGGTGCGCCGCGAGTGGGCCCGCTCGCGGCGCACTGCTGTGTCGTGTGCCCATTCGTGCAGTGCGCCGCCGGGCAGTTGATGCGACACCGGGGCCGAGCTCCGGGTTCTCGCTCATCGCCGGTGAACTCAGGAGGCCGCGCGGCCGCGGTTCTTGTTCCTGCGGTGGCGTGCGGTCGCCAGAGCGGTACCGCCCGACAGCGCCAGCAGAGCGGCGGCCACCGCAGAGGGCGCCCAGCCGGAACCGGAACCGGAGCCGCGCGTGGTGGCGGCGGTGGTGACCGACGGCGCGGCCGGGCTCGCGGAGGCGGTCGGTGAAGGTGCCGCGGGCGCGGCGCCGGCCTGCGGAGCGGCCCCCGTGCCGCCGTCCGGTGCCCGGGACGCGGCGGTGGGATCGAGGACCAGCAGCGGGATGGGGAACGGCGGCTCCGTGCTGCCGGTCTGCCGCTGGTCCCAGGTGACGACGGAGCCGTCGGAGTAGGTCTGCACGGTACTGAAGCCCAGCGTGGGCCGATCATCGGGAAGCGGGCCGACATTGATGCCGAAGTACTGGTGTTCGTCGGGCTTGATGTCGTGCCCGGCCATGGCGGTCCAGGTCAGCGACACCGAGCCGTCGGACGCCGGAGCGGCGGTCTGCTCCTGCCAGCCCTCGACCGGTAGCACCGAGGCGAGGTGGACGCCGGCCGGCAGCCTGACCTGAAGGCGGACGGTCGTGGCATCGGCCTCCTCGCTGGGGACCCGGAACTCCAGCTTCGCGGCACCCCCCGGTTCGGCGTCCTGCGAGATGACCCGGACGTGCGCGGAGGCCGGAGCGGCCAGGAGGAACACCGCCCCGACCGCACCGGCAGCGGCGAGAGCGAGAGGTGCGGAGCGGCGTCCGGTGCGGTGGGGCATGGTGAACTCCTCAGGTGGGCCGGGCTGTCAGCAGCAGTCGCAGTACAGGAGGTCGGTGGCGGTGACGGCACCGTTGGCGCTGCCGCTGTGCATCCGGTTGAGCTGGAAGGACGTGGCCTTGGCGACTCCGGCGTTCTTCACGGCCAGCGAGATGCTCCGGCCGTCGAAGGCGCTGAACGCCAGCACCATGGGGGCGTTGCCGTTCGCGTCGGTGCTGAACGACACGACCGCGGCCTTTCGGCCGTCCGCCCCTGCCGAGAACGCCTGGTAGGTCGTCTTCGGCTTCAGGCCCCGCGCCTGGAGCTGGATCATGTCGAGCCCGTTGACCGGGCGGACCGTGGCCTCCAGGGCGCGGCCCTTGACCGGGTCGAGTGTCTCGCCCGCGGTGCCGTCCGGGAGGGTGGTCGGCACGTTGCGTGCCTGCTCGTCCAGTCCCTGGCTGCCGAGGTGGGCGGCTGAACCGGCCGGCGCTGCCAGTGGCGCGTAGACGACGGCCTGCGGTTCCTGGCCGATCGGGATGGTGCCGGTCACCTTGTTGGTCGCGGTGTCGATGACGTCCACCTTGTCGGACTTCTCCAGGCCGACGTAGAGACGGCTGCCGTCACCGCTGGGCCAGATGCCGTGCGGGGCATGGCCGTTGTCGTGGATCACGGTGGCGGGGGCGGTGGTCGCGTCCGGGACGCCGCTGTCCGTACGGCGGAAGGACAGCGTCTCGTCCAGGCCGCCGACGGTGAGGTAGACGAACTTCCCCTGGGGTGTGTCCGCGAACTGCGGGTGGTTGGAGTCCGGGCCGGTGGTCAGCACCGATGTGACCTTGTCATGCGTCAGATCGATGACGCTGACCTTTCCGACCCGCTTGTGGACCGCCCACAGTTCCTTGCCGTCGGGCGAGATCGCCTCGTCGGAGGAGAAGGCGTCGCCGAGTCCGGTGATGTGGTCCACCGGGCGGTGCGTGGCGACCTTGACGACGGTGACTTCGGCGAGGCTGATGTGGTTGACATAGGCCAGCTTTCCGTCCGGGCTCATCACCACCTTGGACGGCCCCGCACCCACCGGGATGCTGGCGAGCACTCCGCCGTGCACGGCGTCGACGACGGTGACGGTGTCGCGGCCGCGGTCGGCGACCCAGAACTGTTTGCCGTCTGCGGTGAAGCTGCCCTCGTGCGACGCCCGGCCCACATCGGTGTGGTTGACGACCTTGTTGGTCGCCGTGTCGACGATGTCCACCGTGTTGCTCGTGATGCTGACGACCGCCAGCCGCTTGGTGACGGGCGAGAAGGCCAGTCCGTGCACGTCGACGTCGCCGGTGTACTGCGGGCTGAGACCGGCCCCCAGCCGCTGGTCGCCGAGGGCGATCGTGCCGAGCGTTCTGTTGGCCGACGGGTCGATCACACTGACGGTGTTGGACGTCTGGTCCGCGGTGTAGACCCGGTCCTTGCCGGACACCGGGATCGGCTTCGGGGCGTTGCGGCCGGCCCCGCCGCCGTAGCGGGCCGCCGCCCGGGCGGCGCCGGGACTCGCGGCGGCCGGCCGGGGGTCGACGTGGCCCGAGTGCGCGTCGGCCACGGACGCGGCGGCGATGCCGAAGCCCCCCAGCCCCAGGGAGGCCGCGAGGAGCCACCCGGCCCATTGTTTTGACAGCATGAGGAATGCTCCATATCCATGAAAAAGGGACGTCTTCGCGGTTTCGCGGACGTCGCGGTTCGCCCGGTGGCGCGGATGCGCCGACCGGTGAAGAGGTCTTACAGCTCAGGCAGTTGTGGGGGGCGGCCCGGTCGTGGACACGCGGCCGACCACGCGGCCGTGGGTGTCCTCCACGATGACCTCCTTGATCGCCTCGCGGCTCAGCGCGGTCATCACCTGGGCGTGCACCGGCTCGCCGGTCATCGTCCGCACGCTGCCGCCCGGGACGCGGAGTCCCGTAAAGTCCGCCGCCATCAGGCGGTACGTCTCCCCGCGCCGCAGCCCGTTCAGCGCCACCGGCACCTCGGTGCCCCAGGGCTGACTGATCATCCGGCCCTGGCGTGCGATCGAGACGGTGCCCGGTGAGCCCTGGCCCCGGTCATGGAGAGTGAAGGGGGCGGCGAGCGCGGCAGCGGTCAGCAGCGCGACGCTCGCGTACTGGACGAGGCGCCGACGCAGGCCCCGGCGGCTGCCGGCGGTGCGCGGAGGGGGCATGTCCACCGCTCGGACCGGTGGCACCTGTGGTGTGGCCCGAGGTCTCCCGGTGCGGTGTACACCGTTCTCGGCTCGGGCCAGTGTTCTGACCACATCGCCGATTTCGGCGGCCTCGTGGGCGCAGGCGGTGCAGCCGGTCAGATGACCCCAGACCTCCGCGGGCAGACGCATCCCGAGCATCAGGTGTTCGGTCATCACGGGGCGGATTGCCGCACAGTCCGGATTCATGGCGCCAGCCATCCGTTCTCCTCCAGCACCAGGCGCAGCGCGCGTACGCCGTAATACAGCCGACTGCGGACCGTGGAAGCCGAGATGCCCCACTCCGCGGCGAGTTCGGCGCAGGTACGGCCGCCGTAGTAGACACTGACCACGGTCTGCCGGTGTTCGGCGCTCAGCCGGTTCAGCGCCTCGTCCAACTGGATGTGTTCCAGCAGGACTTCGACCGGGTCATGGCGCGCCGGTTCCTCGGCCAGCGCTTCCCGGAAGTCCACCCCGACCGCGTCCCGGACGCCGCGCCGGCGCATGGCGTCGATCGCGCCGTTGCGGGCTATCGAGAACAGCCAGGTACGAAGACTGCCACGGCGGGGATCGAATCCGCCGGATGATTTCCAGGCCCGGATGAACGTCTCCTGGACGACGTCCTCGGCCAGCTGCCGGTCCCGCAGCGCGTTGTACACATAGCCGAACAGCTCTCCCCCGTACAGCTCGTAGGCACGCTGCACGCCACTGTCGGTGGCGAAGGGGTTCGCATCCCGGTGTGCGCCTCTGTTCTGTCGGCGGCGCACCCATTGCAGCGCGCTAGCCACCAGTGCGTCCGGGTGTGTCCGCGTGGCCGCACAGCGGCATCTCGGTCCTCGTCTCAGTGGGCGTCACACAAGGGGATACGCGCTTGCTCCGCCGAGTGTTGAAGACCGGGCCCAGAAGATCGCAGGGGTGCGTCGGCCCGCTCGAAGGCGCCGTCGACCACGGCGATTCCGTACTCACTCAATTCCGTACTCACTCCCGAGGGGCAGGGCCGCTCACGGCACAATGATGATCTGCATCTCCCACGCGGGCCTGCCCACGTCTCGTCCTCGTCCTCCGACCCGACCTCGACCTCTGATACGGCATCACACATTTCCCCGTCCCCGAGGAGACAGCCATGTTCCGCGGCCTCAGCGCCTTCCCCCTCACGCCGACCACCGAGAGCGGCATCGGCGAGCACGCGTTCGGCACCCTCGTCGCCCGCCTCGCCGCCGCCGGAGTCGACTCCATCGGCGCCCTCGGCTCCACCGGCGGCTACGCCTACCTCACCCGCGAGCAGCGCGCCCGTGTGGCGACCCTCGCGGTCGGGGCCGCCGACGGCGTCCCGGTCATGGTCGGCATCGGCGCCCTGCGGACCTCGCACGTTCTCGCGCTCGCCGAGGACGCCCAGAAGGCGGGCGCGTCCGCGGTCCTGCTCGCCCCGATGACGTACCAGGCCCTCACGGATGACGAGGTGTTCGGCCTGTACGAGGACGTCACCCGCGAGCTCTCGGTGCCGCTCTGCGTGTACGACAACCCCGGCACCACCCACGTCAAGTTCACCGATGAACTCCACGCCCGCGTCGCGCAGTTGCCGAATGTCGCCGCCATCAAGATCCCCCCGGTCCCCGACGACCCGACTGCCGCGAAGAGGCGCGTCGAAGCATTGCGGGCACTGGTCCCGGCGACGGTCACGATCGGTGTCAGCGGCGACTGGACGGCGGCCACCGGACTGAACGCCGGATGCGACGTGTGGTACTCGGTCGCCGGCGGCCTGTTCCCCGCGACGGCCCTCGCCCTCACCCGCGCCGCGCAGGCCGGCGACGCCGCCCGGGCCACCGCCATGTCGCAGCGGCTGGAGCCGCTGTGGCAGCTGCTGCGCAGGTATGGCGGCCTGCGCGTCATGTCCGCCGCCGCCGAACACCTCGGCCTGGTCGACGGCCCCAATCTCCCGCGCCCCCTGCGCGGACTGACGCCACAGGCGCGCCAGGAACTCGCAGCGGTCATGACGTCACTGGGCCTCACCGGCTGACGGACTGACGGCGTGTCTGGGCGGGTCCGCGCCGCGCCGGCGCTGCGGGAATCTGCGCTGATCGGTTTCGTCGCCCCGGGGGCGCTCAGGTGAGGGCGAGGAGGCTGACGGCGACGGCGGCGGTGCCCAGGCCGATGAGCTGGCCGCGGTGGAGGCGCTCGGAGAGCACGCTGCGGGCGAGCAGGACGGTTCCGGCTGGGTAGAGGGCGGTGATCACGGCGACGACGGTGAGGTCTCCGCTGCGCGCGGCGAGCAGGAACAGCAGGTTCGCCAGCGAGTCCAGCACGCCGGCAGTGACCGACATGGCGTAGGCGGGCTTCTCGGGGCCGAGCCTGCGGTGCATGACCCCGGCCGCGGCCAGGGTGACGGCCGAGGAGACCGCCCTGCCGATGATCAGCGGCGCGACCCCGCTTTCCGACGGCGACGCCCCGCACGCCTACCGGGGATCAGGCGATGCCACCTGCCACCTGATCATGACCGTCCACCTGCCGCCCGGTCCCGCCGCCACTGCCTGAACCGGGCACTCCGGCTGGTCCCTGCGATGCTCAACTCCGGTCAGCGCAGCGACGCGCTCGCCGTACGCAGCTCGTCCAGGGCCGCCAGGGTGTGCTCGGCGAGGCCGTCCTCGGTGTCGCGGACGCCGTCGGACCATTCGGCGTAGCCCCGTTTGAAGGCGAGGACGCCCAGCTCGCCCGCGAGAGCCGCGGTCGGTTCAGGTATGCCGCGGGCGACCAGGGCGGCTGTGACCGCCGCCGCGAGGCTGACGCTCTTGAGGGCGTCACGCTCCTGAAGTTCGGTGCTGGCGGTGACAGCCGCCTTCAGGCGGGGGGCGAGTTCGCGGTTCATGGGGCCCATCGCGCTTGAGGCGCGCACGAGACCGGCAGCGACCGCCTCCAGCGGGCCGGCGTCACAGGGGGCCTCGGCGATCCCCTCGGTCAGCAGCCGGCACAGCGTCTCCTGCCCCGCCACCAGCAGCTCGCGCTTGTCGGGGAAGTACCGGAAGAAGGTGCTCTTGGTGACTCCGGCGCGCTCGGCGATCTGCGTGACCGTGGTGGCGTCGTACCCCTGCTCGGTGAACAGGTCGACGGCAGCCACGACGAGGCGTTCGCGTGCACCTGGTTCCCATCGACCCATGAGCCCATCGTAGGTGAACCGCATGTGACGGGACTCTTGTCCCATTACTTTGTTATGGTGATGGGACAAGAGTCCCATCGCTTAGGGAGAGTCTCATGCGTGTCTTCGTCACCGGTGGCACCGGCCTGGTCGGGTCCGCAGTCGTCGCCGAACTGCTCGGCAACGGTCACGCCGTGCTCGCGCTCGCCCGCTCGGACGCTTCCGCGCTGGCCGTCGAGGCGGCCGGCGCGGAGCCGCTCCGGGGCGGCCTCGCCGATCTGGACGTCCTTCGCGCCGGCGCTGACCAGGCCGACGGGGTGATCCACCTGGCGTTCAGCAACGACTTCAGCAGCCCCGAAGCCCTCGCGCGGGCGGTCGCCGAGGAGAGTGCCGCCCTCGCGGCCCTCGGGGAGGGACTCGTCGGCAGCGACCGCCCGTTCGTCACCGTCTCGGGTACCCCCGCTGTGCCGGGCCGCGCCTCCACCGAGGCCGACCCGGTGCCGACCGACGGGCCGGTCGGCGGCCGCGGTCGCGCGGTCACGGCGGCCCTGGGCCTGGCCTCGCGCGGAGTCCGGAGCGCGGCCGTACGCCTGCCGCGCACCGTTCACCATCGGGGCACGGGCGGGTTCGCCGGAATGCTGACCGGCATCGCACGCCGGACGGGAGTGTCCGGCTACCCGGGCGACGGCGCACAGCGCTGGCCGGCCGTGCACGCACTCGACGCGGCCGTTCTCTTCCGGCTCGCCCTGGAGCACGCGCCGGCCGGCAGCTCCTGGCACGCCGTGGCCGACGAGGGGGGCGAGGTGCGTGACATCGCCGCGGTCATCGGCCGACGGCTGAACCTGCCGGTCGAATCCGTGCCGGCGGAGACCTACGGTCCTCTCGGTCCGATCTTCGCGACCGACCAGCCCTCGTCCAGCGCGCACACCCGGCAGGTGCTCGGCTGGGAACCGAAGCAGCCCGGCCTTCTGGAGGACCTGGAGAACATCCAGCCCTGACCGGAGACAGGGAAGAGCGGGCATGGTTCCCGAGGTCTTCCGGCGGGACGCACATCAGACGGCGGCCTTCCGGCGGGACGCACATCAGACGGCGGCCTTCCGGCGGGACGCGCATCAGACGGCGGCCGGAGCGGGTTCCACGGCGGTCCGGTGCACCGGCTCCTGGCGGGCGATGCCGAAACCGGTGTAGCCGCAGATCACGGCGATGATCACGCCGAAGTAGTTCAGGAACGCGTACGGCGCGTACGCCATGGTGGCGACACCCAGGGTCGTGGACATGTAGGTGGCGGCCTCGGTCCACGGCACCAGGGGCACGAAGACCGTGCCGGAATCCTCCAGCGTGCGCGACAGGTTCTTCGGGGCGAGGCCGCGCTCGGGGTAGATGTCCCGGAACGCCTGGCCCGGCACAATGATCGTCAGGTACGAGACCCCCATGGCGAGCGCGGTGCCCACCGAGGTCAGCGCGGTGGCGAGGATGATCCCGCCCGTCCTGCGGACCTTGGCGAGCAGCCGGTGCATCAGGACGTCCAGGCAGCCGGTCTCGGTCAGGATGCCCGCGAAGGCGAAGCCGGCGAGGCCGATCAGCATGGTCGACGCCATCGATGCCATGCCGCCGCGGTTGAGGAGCGTGCCGGCCGCGGCGGACAGGTGCTGGGGATCGATGCCTCCGTGGCCGCTCAGCATCGACACGGTGAAACCGGTCGAGGCGGAGGAACCGATCTGCTGGAGGGAGAAGCCCTGGAAGACACCGCCCAGGATCCCCGCGACCGCCGACGAGACGATGATGGTCGGCAGCGGCGGCTTCTTCGCGATCGCGCCCACGAGCACCACCGCCGGAGGCAGCAGGAGCAGCAGGTTGAAATGGAATCCCTGCTCCAGCACGCCCCGCAGGGCGTCGGTGCGCCGGGCGGCCTGCCCGTCGGCGTGCTGGGCGCGGCCCAGGAAGAAGTACAGGACGCAGGAGAGGACCGCCGCCGGACCCGTCGTGTAGAGGAGGTGCCGGATGTGCTCGAAGAGGCTCGAACCGGCCACGGCGGGAGCCAGGTTGGTGGTGTCCGACATCGGGGACATCTTGTCGCCGAAGTAGGCGCCCGAGATGATGGCGCCCGCCGTCATGGGCAGGGACACGCCGAGCCCGCCGGCCACGCCGATCAGGGCGACACCGACGGTGCCGACGGAGCCCCAGGAGGTACCGGTCACCGTCGAGACGACCATGGTGATCAGGAACGACAGCACCACGATCCACGACGGCTGGATGGCCTTGAGCCCCCAGTCGACGATCATGGGTATCGTGCCGCTCAGCGTCCAGGTGCCGATGAGCATGCCGATGGAGATCAGGATCAGCAGCGCCGGCATCGCGGCGTCGATCTTCGACCGGATGCCCGTGAGCATCTCGTCCCACGTCACGCCGAGCCACCGGGCGATGACGCCGGTGACGGCGCAGGACGCGACGAGGAGGACCACGGGGTCGAGGCCGAGCCAGACGGTGCCCGCGATCATCACGATCAGCATCAGCACCACGGGCAGTGCGGCGACGAGCAGTCCGGGGGTGCGGCGCTCGCGTGGGGGCGCGGCCGCGGTGGAGGAGTCGGTCATTCGGGTACTCCAGTGGCCCGGCGGGGCCGGGCAGTTGGACGGTGTGGGGGAAGGGCGAGCCGGCCGCTGGGGACGCCGCGGCGGAGGCGGAGGCGCGACGGCATGCGGAGCCGGTTCCGGGGGCGCGGACGCACCCCCGCCACTGTGCCGGGATCGGTCCGGCAGGGTCGGCCGGTGGGTTCGACCGGCAGGGTCAGCCGGTGGGGTCGGCCGTGGGGTGGGCCGGCGGGGTTCGGACGGCAGGGTCAGCCGGTGGAGTCAGCCAGTGGGGTCGGCCGGTGGGATCGGTCCGGCAGGGCCAGCCGGTGGGGTCACCCGGTGAGGTCGGCCGGCAGGGTCAGCCGGTCGGGGAGCCCGTCATGTGGGCCCGTACCCGCCCGAGATGGAGGTCCATGAGCGCCGCGGCCCGCTCCCCGTCACCGTCGGCGACGGCGGCGGCGATCTCCTCGTGGTCGTCCAGGGAGTCGGCCGTGTGAGCCGCCGGGACGTCCAGCGGACTGCGCAGCAGGATGATCTGCTGCTGCACCCGCCACAACTGTTCCGCGACGCGCGGACTTCGTGCGGTGTCCGTCAGGGTCCGGTGGAAGTCCAGGTCCAGCCGGTGGACGAAGCGCCGCCCGCCCTGGATGGTCTTCCGCGCCCGGGCGCAGGCCGAACGCAGCGCAGCGATGTCCTTCTCGTCGCGGCGCTCCGCGGCCAGCCGGGCGGACGCTGTCTCCAGCGCCGTACGGAGTTCGAACAGGGCTCTTACGTCGTCCGGTTCCGCCGTGAACACCGTGGCACCGCGGTTGGGGCTGTGCACGAGCAGGCCCTCACTGACGAGTTGCCGCACGGCCTCGCGCAACGGTCCCCGGCTGATGTCGAGTTCCCGCGCGAGCACCACCTCGTTGATCCGGGTTCCCGGTCGCAGGTGGCCGCCGAGCAGACGTTCGCGCAGCACCTCGGCGACCTGGACGGCGAGGCCTCGTTGCAGTGTCTCACTCACGGATGACGCCTCCTCTGGACCACCAAGGTGTTGACAGTTGCCAGTTGACAGGCGTGTTTCCGCAGGTGTCAAGGGGTGTCCGCGAAATCGGCCGCACATTCGACATGCCCGTCGCCAAGTGGTAACTGTCAACAGTTGACCGAAACAGGAGAGACTGGAGAGGCGGACATAACTGATGCACACCGTGGTGGCCGAGGTCTGGCGTGGGGATTTCCTGGAGTCCGTGCACCACGGGACGGTCCTCGCGACCGGCCCGGACGGTGCGGAGGTCCTGCGGATCGGGGACGTCGACGCTCCGATGTATCCGCGCTCGTCGAACAAGCCCCTCCAGGCACTCGGCATGCTCCGTGCCGGGCTCGGTCTTGACGGCGAACTCCTGGCACTGGGATGCGCCAGCCACTCGGGCGAGGACATCCACCTGGAGGGTGTGCGGGCGATACTCGGCTCGGCCGGGCTCGGCACGGACGCGCTGCGCTGCACGGCTGCCCTCCCGATCGGCGAGGGCGCGCTGCGCGCCTACCTGGTGGGCGGCGGGCAGCCCACCCCCCTGACGATGAACTGCTCGGGCAAGCACGCCGCCATGCTGGCGACCTGCGTCGTGAACGGCTGGGACACCGCCACGTACCTCGACCCCGAACACCCGCTCCAGGTGGTGCTGCGCGAGACCCTGGAGGAGCTGGCGGGCGAGAGGATCGCGGCCACGGGCATCGACGGCTGCGGCGCGCCCCTGTTCGCCATCAGTCTGCGGGGCCTGGCCCGGGCGTTCGGCCGCCTGGCCTCGGCGCCGGAGGGCAGTCTCGAACACCGCGTGGCCCGCGCGATGAACACCCACCCGCGGTACGTCGGCGGCACCGGCCGGGACGTGACGCGGATCATGGGCGCCCTGCCCGGGGCCGTCGCCAAGGACGGCGCCGAGGGCGTGTACGCGCTCGGCCTGCCGGACGGGTCCGCGGTGGCGCTCAAGATCGCGGACGGCTCCCAGCGGTCCCGCCCGGTGGTCATGGTCGCCGCGCTGCGCCGCCTCGGAGTGGACGTGGACGGCGACGAGACGCTCACCGCGCTCGCCACCGCACCGGTACTCGGCCACGGCGAGCCGGTCGGGGCCGTCCGCCCCGCGTTCTGACGGCGGCGGGCCCCGCCGCTTTGGTCCGGAGAGGTTCGCGTGAGGTGCCGGCCGGTGGGTCACGCGGCGGATCCCCACGGCGGGCGGCGGCCCGCGTCTTCCCCGGTACATGACGCGGTCATCGACGCGGTCAGGTGTGCGTGATGAGGTACGCGGGGCCTTCGCCGAGCCGGACTCGTTCGACGGCGTCGAGACGGACGAAGCCCCGGGGCGCCATCAACTCCCGCCAGCCGGCGAGGTCGTGGACGGCCCACATGTCGTGCTCGACGGGATCAAGGCGGATCCGGCTGAGCTGCTCCGCGCTGAGCCGGCCTCCGTCGAAGATGAGACCCACCTTGTTCAGGGGCGACCGGGGGCCGGCGTGCAGGAAGTGCGTCAGGAGCAGCCGCGGTGTGTCCAGGCCGAGTTCGAGGCCGGTCTCCTCCACGGCTTCGCGGCGGGCGGTCTGCAGTGGGTCTTCCCCCAGCGTGTCGAGGTTGCCGCCAGGGAACTGCCAGAGCCGGGATCCGTAGACCGAGCGCAGTTGTACCGGCCGGTCGTACGCGTCACGTACGTACAGGCAGCCGTATACGGTGTGGTGCGGGACGGTCTGTGCGTACTCCGTGGGTGTCATCGGCATGGGGCGGCCGGGTTGAGCGGGGCGGTGGTCGAACTCGAAGGCGAGGGGACCGGGAGACGCCTCGGCCGCCGGACAGCCGGTGCGAAGTCCGGTCAGCAGGTCCTCGCGCAGTCCGTCCGGATCGATGCGGGCGGGGTCCTCCGCGCTGAGCAGTTCCTCGAACGAGGCGTAAGGGGTGACCCGCTTCACGATGATGTCGAGTTCCCGACCGCTGTCCTGGTCGTGGAAGACGACTGTGTCCCCGACTTCGACGGCCGCCGTCGTGGGAGTGCGGACGCGTACCTCGATCGTCTTTCGGCCCGACTCCACCTGCCCGTAATGCCGCCCCGGGAGGTGGAAGTCATGCCGCCGCGACGACGTGGACCCGGCAGCACCGAGACTCCCGGTGTCGGGCAGGCTGCTCTGCGCTCCGGCGGCCGGGGGACTGCCTTGCAAGGGGGCTTCGTCCGTACCCGGGCCGCGCAGGATCAGGAAGGCAAGCCCTTCGGTGTTGTGGCGCTCGGAGGTGGACCAGCGGGCCTGGAGCGCGGTGAGTTCGTCTTCGTCGAGTGCGATCCCACGCCGCTCGGCCGGGGTATCGGCGGCGAGCGGCGTGATGACCACGAGGGCGCCCCCCGGGCGCAGACGGTGCCCCAGGGCATGCAGCGTGCGGTCGCGGGACGTGAGGAACGGAGCCACGAACCGCAGGGTGATCAGGTCGTATCCGTCGGCGAGGGGTGCCCAGTCGTCGCTTTCGACGTCGAGGCGTAGCCATCGGGCTGCCTCGCCATGGTGGGTGCCGGCGTCGGCGAGGGCGGCTTCGGACCAGTCGACGGCGTCCACGGTGTAGCCGAGGACGGCCAAGTGGGCTGCGAGTTCACCGACCCCGCACCCGACGTCCAGAGCTCTTCCGCCGGCCGGCGCCGGGGCATGGGCAGCCAGCAGCGAGCGCTCACTGTCGCTGAGCCGGCGATAGCGGCTGCCTTCGGCGTAGCCGGTGTTCCATTCGTCCTGTGTACTGAACATGAGGGGTTCTTCCCGCCAACGGTGGACTCAACGAGGGCGCACAGGGGGCGGCCGGGTGTGACGCTCTGGGCCCCGGCCGCCCCCGGATCTCCTCGGGGGGGCGGACAGGTCGGCGCCGGCGCCGAAGACACGAGGACCTTGGACATCTCCTCCAACTCCTGCGGACAGGGCGGTGGTTGCGCCGACTTGTGTGTCAGGCGCGGGCTGCCCTGGATCAGTTCGACACCGGCCGGGGTCTGGATCACCTGGAGAGATACGTCAGGCGGCAGCCGCCGTGCCGAAGGTCGTGGCGAGGGTGCGGGCCTTGTCGTGGGCGGCCGTCATGGACGCCTCGTGCAAGGGGAGGAGAGGGGCCAGGGCCGGAGCGACCGGGGCCATGGTCAGCTCGGGTATCACGGTGGTGACGTCCAGGCCGAGGACGGCGCGGCCCAGCACGGCTTCCAGCGTGGGCACCACGTAGTCGAGACCCTCCCTGGGGGTGCCGGGCCCGTAGCCACCGCCCCGGGCCGAGATCACCAGGGCAGGGCGGCCCGCGGCGGGGGAAGGGCCGGTGAGGCTCAGGGTGCGTTCGCTGATGATGATCTGGTCCAGCCACGCCTTGAACACCGACGGCATCGACAGGTTGTACATCGGCACCGTGAACAGGTACGTGCCGGCGCCGAGGAACTCCTCGATCAACTCGTCCTGGAGAGCTGCGGCCTTGGCCTGCTCGGGGGTGTGCCGGCCGGGGTCGGTGATGCGGGCGGTGATGCCCGCCGCCGTCAGGTGGGGGACCGGGGCGGCAGCGAGGTCGCGGTGGACGACAGGGCCCTGCCACTGGTCGCGGAAGGACTGGGCGACCTGACGGGAGACGGAGGCCTCGCCGAGTGAGGAGGAGTCGATGTGGAGCAGGTACGACATGGTGGTTGTGCCTTTCGAGGAGAACGAGACGGGTGAAACGAGACGGGTGAGTGGGGGATGGGGTGACGGGTCAGGGGCGGGCCGGGACGGCGCAGCCGCCGAGTCCGCACCAGGGGCAGGTGATCTCGGCCCAGATCTCTACCTTCATGGCCTGACCTCCAATTCCTCTCATTTGTTCGTAACGCCATGATGCGCCAGTATGGAAGGCGTTACAAAAGGCACACCGGTGTGCGCGACGGAGAGGAATGGGCGCCATGCAGGACAGCGCAGGTACGGATATGGCGGCGGCGATCGGGCCGTGCGCGAGCATCCCCGCCGACCACATGGCCTTCATCCGGCAGGTCCTGGACCGGGTCGGCGACAAGTGGAGCATGCTGATCGTCGGCGTCCTGGAGGGCGGCCCACTGCGCTACACCGACCTGCAGCGCCAGATCCCCGGCATCTCCCAGCGCATGCTCACCCACACCCTGCGCCAGCTCCAGGAGGACGGTTTGATCACGCGGACCGCCTACGCCGAGGTGCCGCCGCGTGTGGAGTACGCCCTCGCCCCACTCGGTCGCGGCCTGCACGAGATCGTCATGCAGCTGATCGGCTGGGCCGCCGACCATCACGACGAGATCCGTGCCAACCGCGACCGTGCCGGCGCCACCTCATCCCGGTCGCGAGCCACAGCCACAGCCAAAGCCGCAGCCACCGACGCTTCGGCGAAGCGGTGAACCGGACCTGGGTCACGAACTGCGACTGTTCCTGAAAGGGCGTTTCGTCCCAGTGAGGACGGCCGACGGTTCCGGCTGACCTGCACCGTCCGGGGCGCGCGGAAACGGCTGATGCGCAACGCTGGTCCTGCCGGACGCCGACCCCGCCGCGACGACGGCAGCCGTGACGGGCGGGGCGCAAGAACGCATCGCTCCGGGGAGGCCCGGATGGATTTGGTTGGCGCGCTGGGCATGCGGTTGGTATGTAGGCGACGCAACCGCAGTTTCGAACCGGAAAAGTCGGGAGGGTGATCGGGGCCCGACCCCGATCTCCTGCGCTCGCCTGCGAATGCCCGGCGTCTGCTCAAGGCGTACGAGAAGCTCTGGGCGACATCAACGTATCGGAGCGCGAGCTGATCGATCCGGATGTCACGGGCCCTGCTGTGGATGCTGCGTGAGGCTCGTGTTCGAGGATCAGGGCTGGGAGGACTGCACGTCCTGGCTCAAGAACGACCGCAAGATGCTCGCCCGGATCAATAGGCTCATCGCAGACGTCAAGCGTGATCCCTTCACAGGAATCGGCAAACCCGAGCCACTCAAGTACCACTTGCCTGGGGCGTGGTCGAGGCGGATCGACGACGAGCACCGCCTTGTCTGCCTGGTCACGGACAAGGAGATCGTCATCCGCACAGCCCCAGGCGGGGCGGCTGCGGCATGCACGGCGTCGAGGCCGGCCCAACGGCCAGGTCGGAGTGGGCAAGCCTGACTGGAACGACACGGCCACGTACCCGCCCCGTGGCCGAGGCCGACTATCTCTCCACCCGGGTCACGGAAATCTATGTCGGCCGGAATAGACATTGGGTGGTGGTGTGGTTATGGTTTCTCTCGTAGCCCAGAGAGACAGCAGGGCCCGGCAGAAACGAACTGCCGGGGAGCGGTATCCGCAGTTGTAGTTCGCAGGACGGTGCGGTGGTGGAGTTTCGAAGCCAGAGTTGTTGCAGGACGGCGACGGGACTGACGACCGGACCGGGTGGCCCGCGGTGATCAGGGGCCGCCACGAGCAGTACCGCAGGTCACGCAGTAGCGGTATCCAGCAGCGAAGTTGAGTGAGCAGCACCTCGGTGAAGGCGTCGGCTGCGGACGCGCGCACCGGGAGGTTCGGCAGTGGGGTTCTAAGCCGGAGCAGACGCAGGACGGGCGACGGGGCTGGCTGTCGAAGAGTGGCGCTGCCACAGGCCACAGAGCAGGGCGCAGGACGGCGGTATCAGCAGTAGGTAAGTGATTGATCCCAGAGGGAAGAACGGAGGAGCAGGCGCCATCAGGATCGCCCGGGCGGAGTCTTGAGCCCGGGTACCGCAGGACATCGATAGTGAGGTGGTCTCCGGTCAAGCAACCGCGATCCCCGCAACCCCGACAACTTCCAGGTCGGGTCAGCGGAAGCAGAAGGTCGGCGCAGTACCAGGGCCGACAGATGGTGTAGCAGTTCCTTCGGGGCCCGGGTGCCATGCGGCACTCGGGCCCCTCGATGCGTTCCACAGAGAGGTGCAAATGACAGCAGGCGACTCCTTCGGCCGTCTCGACGACGACGACTACCCCGCCTACACCATGGGCCGGGCCGCCGAAATGCTCGGCACCACCCAGGGCTTCCTCCGCGCTGTCGGTGAAGCCCGCCTCATCACCCCGCTGCGCTCCGAGGGCGGCCACCGTCGCTACTCCCGCTACCAGCTGCGTATCGCCGCCCGAGCACGGGAACTCGTCGACCAGGGCACCCCTATCGAGGCTGCCTGCCGCATCGTCATCCTCGAAGACCAGCTCGAAGAAGCCCAGCGCATCAACGCCGAATACCGTCGCGCCTCCGAGTCGGAGAACCCGACGACCGCAGGCTGAGGCGCAGAGTGCCCGCCCTGCCATCGCGGCCCGCACTGTGGGGTGTGTAGCTGCCCCGGCAGGCTGCTCTTCGACCGTTCGCCACGAACGGTGGGCGCCGGCCGTCAGGCGATGGCGGTGGGATCCGGGCACTTGCGACAGGCCGCGCAGCAGCAGCGCTGCGCGGTCTTGATCTACTTCAGTACCGGCATACGGGCTGATGGGCCGCGGTCCGGACAGAGGGTGCCACAGCGACAGTTATGCCCTCTGAGCCGTAATGTACGAGAGCTCTTGCTGGAACGTTGCGTTGCGGGTGGGTCAATATCTATGACCGCGAGACGAGAGTTCAATGTGCCGCGCGGACAGTGTGTTTACCGCAGCGAACAGAGTGGATTTGTTAATCGTACGCAGGTCACTACCGCATGCTACTGTCGATCTCAGTTGCAGTCGTGGTTCCCAAAAACTTCAACGCTTCCGCCGGTATTTAAGCTACAGGAAGCGTTTTGTATTTCCGGCTATTCTCCGGGCGGGGCATCATCTCGGCGACCCGGTATCCGTGGCTTGCGGATCCCGGCGTACTGCCCCACAAGGAGATATGACATGGCGTCTGGCACTGTGAAGTGGTTCAACGCGGCCAAGGGTTTCGGTTTCATCGAGCAGGACGGTGGCGGCGACGACGTGTTCGCCCACTTTTCGAACATCGCCGCCCAGGGCTTCCGTGAGCTGCTCGAAGGCCAGAAGGTGACCTTCGACATCGCGGCGGGCCAGAAGGGCCCGACGGCCGAGAACATCGTTCCCGTCTGACGCCGACGCGTACTTCGTAGCTGGGGCCCGCATCCCTCGGGGTGCGGGCCCCAGCTACGGGCATTTCCCGGGACTCCGCCCGCGGGGCAACGACGCCCGCGAATTCCTCCTCAGGAATGCGGACCTCTCTGTAACCGCACCGGTGGACGTCCTGCGTTTCCTGCCGACATGACGTCGCCGTTTTATCGCCTGCACTCGCGCCGAATTCGCCGCAGGCCAGATCCTATTTTACATTTCGTTCGGTCCGTTCTTGTGATTCCCCGCGCTGTTGTTCTGCTGCGAGAATTCCTTGATACGTGCCGTGTCAAGGAAGGTTCCAATGAACCCCTCACGTACGAACAACCGCTCCTCCCGCCGTCGTACCGGTGGCCCCGCCGTTGGCTCCGATGCCGGTTCGCACCGGAGCGACCGCTCCGGCTCGCCCGCCCCGCGGCGTTCCGCAGGGCCGAGCCGCCAGGGCGGCCATGGCCGGCGGCCCTCGGCGGCCTCGGGCGAGTTCGCTCTGCCGAAGACGATCACTCCTGCGCTGCCCGCCGTCGAGGCGTTCGCCGATCTGGACATGCCCGAGCGGCTGCTGGCATCGCTCACCGCGCAGGGCATGAGTGTCCCGTTCCCGATCCAGGGCGCGACCCTGCCCAACACCCTCGCGGGCCGCGACGTCCTCGGTCGCGGGCGCACCGGATCGGGCAAGACCCTCGCCTTCGGCCTGGCCCTGCTGGCCCGCACAGCAGGACAGCGCGCCGAACCCTGCCAGCCGCTGGCCCTGGTCCTCGTGCCGACGCGTGAGCTGGCACAGCAGGTGACCGACGCACTCACTCCCTACGCCCGTTCGGTCAGGCTGCGTCTGGCCACGGTTGTCGGCGGAATGCCGATCGGCAGGCAGGTCAGCACACTGCGCCGTGGTGCCGAAGTCGTCGTCGCGACGCCGGGGCGCCTCAAGGACCTCATCGACCGGGGGGACTGCCGGCTGAACCAGGTCGCGATCACCGTCCTGGACGAGGCCGATCAGATGGCCGACATGGGCTTCATGCCCCAGGTCACCGCGCTCCTGGACCAGGTACGCCCGGAGGGCCAGCGCATGCTGTTCTCCGCCACCCTCGACCGCAACGTCGACCTCCTGGTCCGCCGCTACCTCACTGACCCCGTGGTCCACTCCGTCGACCCGTCCGCAGGCGCGGTCACCACGATGGAGCACCACGTCCTGCACGTCCACGGCGCCGACAAGCACCGCACGACCACGGAGATCGCCGCGCGCGAAGGCCGGGTGATCATGTTCCTGGACACCAAGCACGCCGTCGACCGGCTCACCCAGGACCTGCTCAACAGCGGAGTGCGGGCCGCTGCCCTGCACGGCGGGAAGTCGCAGCCGCAGCGCACCCGGACCCTGTCCCAGTTCAAGACCGGGCACGTCACCGTGCTCGTCGCGACGAACGTCGCGGCACGCGGGATCCACGTCGACAACCTCGACCTCGTCGTCAACGTCGACCCGCCGACCGATCACAAGGACTACCTCCACCGGGGCGGCCGTACCGCGCGGGCCGGCGAGTCCGGCAGTGTCGTCACCCTGGTCACCCCCAACCAGCGCCGCGACATGACCCGGCTCATGGCAGCCGCAGGCATCGTCCCCCAGACCACCCCGGTCCGCTCCGGGGAAGAGGCACTCAGCCGGATCACCGGCGCCCGGACACCCTCGGGCATTCCCGTGACGATCACCGCGCCGGTGGCCGCACGGCGTGAGCGCACCCGCAACACGGCCTCTCGCGGCCGTCGCAGCCCCGCATCAGCTGCCCGGCGTGTCACCGTGCGTCAGTCCTCCTTCGACGCGGCGGCCTAGGGCCAGACGCCGCGCGGCAGGCGGCACCTTGACGACAGGCCCTAGAACCCTTGATCCGGAAACTGGCCCATCTCTGCAGGAGGCACATCTTGGCACTGGTTCAGATGCAACCCCGCCCTGCGAGCGCCGCAACCGTGTACGGGACGGTGGCCGACGCCACGGACACCGCTGGATCGCAGGCCGGTGACGACATGACCATCGAGGTGGCCCTGCCCGTCATGGCCAGTGCCCGCGCCGGGCACCTGCTCGTCTGCGACCACGACGGCCTGTGCGCGCAACAGGCCACCCAGGCTCAGCTCGCTGCGGTCCGTGACAGCTCCGCGGACACGGACCGGGCCCAGCCGCGCGACATGCTCGGCCACCGCGGGCCGTTCACCTCACCCGTGACCACGATCGCCGAAGAAGCCAGGCAGGCAGTGCGCGGTCGTCGGCCCGCCGCCCTGCCGGTCGTCGATGGGCAGGGCAGCGCGCCGGGCGTCCTCGCCCTCGCTCGCTGAACCGCTTCACCGCCGCACCGTCCCCTTCTTCCTTCTCCCTGTGAGGCATCATGCGCTGTGTCATCGCCCGGTTCCCGTTCGACCTCACCAAAAGCGGCGTTCTGGAATCCATGAAGGGCGTCAAGCCCGAACAGGTCATCGGCGAGTCCGTGATCATCGGCCGCCGCACCTACCCGATCAAGCAGGTCGGGCAGGTCATCACACGCCAGGACCGTCGCGATTTCAGCGCCGGTGAAATCATCCGGGCCATGACCCGGCTCGGCTTCACCTGCCCCGGCCTCCCCCACACCGCCGCGCCCAAGCACGCGCCCACCCCGTTCCAGCGGGCTTCCGCGACGCTCGGCGCCCCTGCCGCCGTCTGACCGAGGGGCAGGCGCGAGCCGCCACCAGAACAACAGCGAGGGCCCGACCAGCAGGCACCGGTCGGGCCCTCACCACATACCGAGGGGCTTGTCAGCGCGCAGCGGTGTATTCAGGTCGGAGCAGCTGAAGGCGCCCATGGTCCAAGCGCCTGGACGCCGGCCGTCGAGCCCGGCGGCGAGGTCCGCGACGGCGCCTGGGTGGCCGAGCCCGGCGGAGACTGCCTGAAGGGGGGATCGAACAGGGGGAAGCCGCTGGGGGCCAAGTCCGTTCGCCATATCCACAACATCCTGTCGGGTGTCACGAACGGCACCAGTCTCCGGGCTGCACGATGTTCCAGTACGGCAAGCGCCGAGTCGAGGGGGCCCACAAGCCGGCTTCGGGGACGGCGCAGCGCGTCGGTTCGGGGAAGCTCACATGAACCGGCTGGCGCGTTGGTCACGTGGTTGGTCACGTTCATGTTATGTACACGACATAACCGCAGGTCAAGGCGGTAAAAGACGGGAGGACGACCGGGGCCGCCACCCCCCACAGGAGAGGCCCCGGTCGCCGTCCGCCGGAGCCGCGGTACGGCCCCGTACCTCTCTCAGCGCCGGGCGTGCGTTTTCTGTCACACCGCGCAGAGTCAGCGCGTTGTCGCAGGTCGTACAAGACGTGGACGCGGGCCGGGCACAGGCCGTAGCGTGACGGATTGCGCACAGCGGCGCGGCAGTGGCGACCAGCTGCACAGCGGGGAGCGGTGCAGCAGGACAGGTTGAGGAAGTGCTGGGGGACGACGCGGAGCTGACCACCGCGGTGCTCGCGGCGCAGGACGGGGACGAGGACGCCTTCCGGACTGTGTACCGTGCGGTGCACCCGCGACTGCTCGGGTATGTACGGACGCTGGTGGGCGATCCGGACGCCGAGGACGTCACGTCCGAGGCGTGGCTCCAGATCGCCCGCGACCTCCAGCGGTTCAGCGGCGACGCGGACCGGTTCCGCGGCTGGGCGGCCCGGATAGCCCGTAACCGTGCGCTCGATCACATACGGATGCGGGGCAGGCGCCCCGCGGGCGGCGGCGACGAGTCCGAACTGGTGGCGGAGCCGGGCGACTCGGACACCGCGGGAGAAGCCATCGAGGCCCTGGCCACCGGACGCACGATGCGGCTCATCGCCCAGCTCCCGCAGGACCAGGCCGAAGCGGTGGTGCTGCGGGTCGTCGTGGGACTGGACGCGAAGAGCGCGGCGCGAGCGCTCGGCAAGCGGCCCGGTGCGGTGCGGACCGCCGCGCATCGCGGGCTGAAGAAGCTGGCCGAACTGCTGGGCCCCGACGCGGGCCCGCACGGACTCGACGCCGTACCCACGCAGCGCTCCTCGCACGAGGGGACGAAAGACGCGGTCGGTGTGACGCATTCGCGTCCGTGGACGCAGAAGGACATGTGATGGCCGACGAGCGGTGCGAATGGCTTGACAAGGACACGGCTGAGCGATTGCTGAGCGGTGGGCCTGTCGGTGCCGTCGACGATCATGCGAGGGCGCAGGCCGCGCGGCTGCACGCCGCGCTGGACGGTGCGGCTCCGGCGGCCTCCTGGGCCGGGACCGATGAACTCCCCGGTGAGAAAGCCGCGTTGGAGGCCTTCCGGCTGGCCAGGGACGGCGGCGCGGACGCGCTCGGACCGGTGCGGCGTACGGCGAAGGCGCAGGAACCGGCGCAGGAACCGGCGCAGTCCCCGGCAACGGCCGGCGGCCGCTGGTGCCGACCGGTGCGGTTCAGTGTCGCCGCCCTGGTGGCGGGCTGCGCGCTGAGCGGGGTGGCGGTCGCCGCGGGGACCGGCATGCTGCCTTCGCCCTTCGGCCGCAGCGCACCGATGCCCGCCTCGTCCGTGTCATCCGCCGCGACACCGCGGCCGCTCATCTCCGGAACTCCCTCCGATACGCCCACCAGCTCCTCGCCGGGGCCGGACAGCAGCAGCCACGGCAGCGGGAAACCCGGCCCGGGACAGCACCACCCGCGGACCTCGCCCCCGGCGAGCGAGCCCGGCGGCGACGCGAGCGGCGGGGACAGCGGCAGCGGAGAGGGCAGCACGCACGGGACGAGGGCCGGAGGCACCGGGCGGGAGTCCGGCGCCGGGAACCAGCACAGGCCGACGCCGTCCGAAGGCGGTCACCGCCTGGGTGCCGGGGTGTTGCACAAGCTGGCCGAGGCCTGCCGCGACTACCGTGCGGGCCGGGTCGACGGTGAGCGCAGACGGGCCCTGGAGTCGAAGGCCGGCGGCGCGGCGAACGTCGAGAAGTTCTGCGGACGGGTGCTGGGCACCGGCAACTCCGACGGCCACCGGGTCTCGTTCACGCCCTCGTCCCCGCTCACCCCTGCCGCCCCCGCCACGTCTCCCGCCCCCGCGCCCTCCCTGTCGCCCGGCCCCTCGCCCTCGCCGACGCTCAACCTGCCGGCCTCGCCCTCACCGGGCGGAAGGAACGGCGCGGCGGCAGCGGCAGTGGCGAACAGCTGACGGACGCTCACCGGAACCGGCTCCGCCGCTGTGATCAGTCCGCTCGGCCGTCGTGCGGGACTCATTCCGCCACTGTGCCGGACTCATTCCGCTACCGTGCCCGGCCGCTTTCCGTCGCCGTACCGGATGCGCCCGGCCGCCGTACCGGACCCGCTCGGCCGTCGTGAGGGATGCCCTCCGCCGCCGTACCGGACCCTCTCCGTCGCCGTACCGGATGCCCTCCGCCGTCGTGCCGGACCCCCTCCGTCGCCGTACCGGATGCCCTCCGCCGTCGTGCCGGACCCGCTCCGTTGCCGTGACCGAGGTGCTCCGCCACTGGGTTCGATCCGCAGGTGTGACACTTTCCGGGGGCCCGGCGCAGTAGAGAGTGAGCCGACTGGTCATCGGCCGCGTGTGAGCCGGGGTTCCCCCCGTACCTGCGGCTCCGCGCACCCGGCGCGGGTGGGTTACGTTCCCCCGGACCCACCCGCGCCCCCAATCCCTCCCGTCCCTCCCGGGGCTCTCGTGCCGCCCCAACCCCCCCCACCGGGATCCGCGTGTTTCCCCTCCGGGCGTCGCGAAAGCCAATGCTGTGCGCGCGGTCCCAGCGTGTGCGTCTCCACCCGCGCCACGCCCACCGCTACAGTCCGTCGCGGGGGTCGGACTTACTGCCAGGTCGCCTTCGTGCCGGTTCATGGCGGGTGGCTTTTCTGGTGGGCAACCTTTCCACGCGGGAGGCAGCAGCAGATGGCACACGAAACCGGCGGCGACCGGCTCACCGAGAGCGGACTTCCGATCGAGCCCGTGTACGGCCCCGAAGCGCAGGACGGCTGGGATCCGGCCGAGAAGCTGGGCGAGCCCGGCGCGTACCCCTTCACCCGGGGTGTGTATCCGTCGATGTACACGGGCCGGCCGTGGACCATGCGCCAGTACGCCGGTTTCGGTACGGCCACCGAGTCCAACGCCCGTTACCAGCAGCTCATCGCGCACGGAACGACCGGGCTGTCCGTCGCGTTCGACCTGCCGACGCAGATGGGCCACGACAGCGACGCGGAGATCGCGTCCGGCGAGGTCGGGAAGGTCGGGGTCGCGATCGACTCGGTCGACGACATGCGGGTGCTGTTCGGCGGGATCCCGCTGGACCAGGTCTCCACATCGATGACGATCAACGCCCCGGCGGCGCTGCTCCTGCTGATGTACCAACTGGTCGGCGAGGAACAGGGCGTAGCCGCCGACCGGCTGACCGGGACCATCCAGAACGACGTCCTGAAGGAGTACATCGCGCGCGGGACGTACATCTTCCCGCCCAAGCCCTCACTGCGGCTGACCGCGGACATCTTCAAGTACTGCCGGGCCGAGATCCCCCGCTGGAACACCATCTCCATCTCCGGGTACCACATGGCGGAGGCGGGGGCCTCGCCCGCGCAGGAGATCGCGTTCACGCTCGCCGACGGCATCGAGTACGTACGGACCGCCGTCGCCGCCGGGATGGACGTGGACGACTTCGCACCCCGCCTCTCCTTCTTCTTCGTCTCCCGCACGACGATTCTCGAAGAGGTCGCCAAGTTCCGTGCGGCACGCAGGATCTGGGCCGGGGTGATGCGCGAGGAGTTCGGCGCGCAGAACCCCAAATCGCTGATGCTGCGCTTCCACACGCAGACCGCGGGCGTCCAGCTCACCGCCCAGCAGCCCGAGGTCAACCTGGTGCGCGTCGCCGTCCAGGGGCTCGCCGCGGTGCTCGGCGGTACGCAGTCGCTGCACACCAACTCCTTCGACGAGGCCATCGCCCTGCCCACCGACAAGTCCGCCCGGCTGGCCCTGCGCACCCAGCAGGTCCTCGCGTACGAGACCGATGTCACCGCCACCGTCGACCCCTTCGCCGGCTCGTACGTGATGGAGGCGATGACCGACGACGTGGAAGCGGCGGCCCTCGCACTGATGGAACGGGTCGAGGACCTGGGCGGCGCGGTGAACGCTATCGAGAACGGCTTCCAGAAGAGCGAGATCGAGCGCAGCGCCTACCGGATCGCGCAGGAGACCGACAGCGGCGAACGGGTCGTGGTCGGCGTCAACCGCTACCGGCTCGACACCGAGGAACCGTACGAACCGCTGCGCGTCGACCCGTCCATCGAGGCCCAGCAGGCGGCCCGGCTGGCCGCGCTGCGCGCCGACCGCGACCAGCCGGCCGTGGACGCGGCGCTCGCCGCGCTGAAGCAGGCGGCCGGGGGCACGGACAACGTCCTGTACCCGATGAAGGACGCGCTGCGGGCACGGGCCACGGTCGGCGAGGTCTGCGACGCGCTCCGGGACGTGTGGGGGACGTACGTGCCGGTCGACGCCTTCTGAACTGCCGATGCTCCTGAACTGTCGATGCCCCTGAAATGCCGGGCCTTCTGAACTGCCGATGCCTCCTGAGCTGCCGATGCCTTCTGAGCTGTCGGGGCCCCTCCTCAGTTGGCGAGGCGGCCCGGGGTGCTGAGGGTCACTCCCGGGCTGTCGTACCCGCGTGCGAGACTCGGTTCATGCTCGGTGTCACGGATCTCCCCACCTACCTCGCCGGCCTGGCGCTGATCATTCTGCTGCCGGGCCCCAACTCGCTGTATGTGCTCTCGGTTGCCGCCCGGCGCGGCGTCCGCACCGGATACACGGCGGCTGCCGGGGTGTTCTGCGGGGACACCGTGCTGATGACACTCTCCGCCGCGGGAGTCGCCTCGCTGCTCCAGGCCAACCCGCTGCTGTTCGGCCTGGTGAAGTACGCGGGCGCCGGTTACCTCACGTATCTGGCGTTCGGCATGGTCCGCACGGCCCGCGCGCTCTGGCGCGACCGGAACGACCGGAGCGAGCAGAGCGAGGGGGCCGCGGAGACCACCGACGAGCCGGCGGCCGCGGCGGAGCGGCCGTACCGCAGGGCCCTGGTGGTCAGCCTGTTCAACCCGAAGGCGATTCTCTTCTTCATCTCCTTCTTCGTGCAGTTCGTCGACCGGCACTACGCCTACCCGGCACTCTCCTTCGTGGTGCTCGGCGGGCTGGCGCAGCTGGCGAGCTTCCTCTACCTCACCCTGCTGATATTCGGCGGCACCCGCCTGGCCGCCGCCTTCCGCCGCCGCAGGCGTCTCTCCGCCGGCGTGACGACGGCGGCGGGCGCGCTCTTCCTGGGTTTCGCGGTGAAGCTCTCGCTCAGCAGCGTGTGAGGTAGCCGGTCAGCCCGGTGGCGTCGTCGCCGGCCCAGCCGATGTATCCGTCGGGCCGGACGAGGAACAGCCCCTTGCCGTACGGCTCGTAGGCGTCGAGCCGGTGGACATGGACCGCACCGGGGTCCAGCGGTGGCAGTTCCGCGTCGGTGGCCACCGCGAGCAGCGTGAAGTGCGGGCCGCGGAAGGCGTCGAAGAGCCGCCCGCCGTCGAGCGGTCCGTCGGGTGCGCGGTCGCCCGCCTCCAGCGCGCCCGCGGCGCCCTCGGACAGCGGCCCGCCGCGGTAGCCGATGCCCAGTTGCTGGGTGGCGGAGCCGCGTCGCTGCTCGCCGCGGTGGACCCGGGTGGAGAGGCCCAGCATCTCGGCCGCGTTGGGGCGCCGCTCCGCCTCGTACGAGTCGAGCAGTGACTCGGGAGCTCCGTCGCGCAGCACCCGGCCGAGCTTCCACCCCAGGTTGTACGCGTCCTGGATGCTGGTGTTGAGTCCCTGGCCGCCGGCCGGCGAGTGGACATGGGCGGCATCGCCCGCCAGGAAGACGCGGCCCGCGCGGAACCGGTCGGCGAGGGCCGCACGCGGCCGGAAGTCCGACGACCAGAGCACCTCGGTGACATCGGCCGCGTCGAGATGCGTACGGGCGGCGATCAGAGCGCGTACGCCGTCGGCGGAGAGGTCGGGGCGTTCCCCGTCCGGGAAGCGCGCGACCAGCTGGAAGTCCTCGGTGCCGGGCAGTGGGCAGAGCACCAGGAAGCCCGCGTCGCCCGGGAAAACATGCCAGTTGAGCCGGTCCAGGGCCGGGACGCGCACATCGGCGACCAGCATGGACGAGGGGTCGACGGACTCGCCGGTCATCGCGATGGAGAGCGCGGCGCGTACCGTGCTGCGGCCGCCGTCGGCCGCGACCGCGTACGCCGCGCGGACGGTGGCGCCGGTGGAGAGTGTCGCGGTCACTCCGGACGTGTCCTGGGTGAGGGACGTCAGAGCGCTGCCGAACGAGACCTCGCCGCCAAGACCGGTCAGTCGCGCGGAGAGGATCTCCTGGGTGCGCCACTGCGGCATGATGCGCGGCGTGCCCGCGTACGGCGCCGCCGTGGTCGTCTCGACCGGGTCGAACATATGGTGCTCGCCCTGCCGCTCGCCGTCCTGCCAGATCATCTGGACCGGGGCCGGCGCACTCGAAGCCAGCACCTCGCCGATCACGCCGAGGTCGTCGAAGACCTCAAGGGTGCGGGGCTGGAGGCCCTTGCCCCGGGAGCCGGGGAAGAGCCGGTCCGCCTTCTCGATCACGGTCGTACGCACTCCGCGCCTGGCCAGATCGGTGGCCAGCGCGAGCCCGGTGGGACCCGCGCCGACGATCAGCACATCGGCCCGTGCGCCGGTCAGTCCGCCAGGTTCCTTAACGCTGTTAAGTTCCATGGTTTCGAGAGTGCCCTTAACGCTGTTAAATTGTCAAGGTGGGAACGACGAAGATCGATCGCGCGCGCGTCGCGGAAACGGCGCTGCGGCTGCTGAACGAGGTGGGGCTCGACGGTCTGTCGCTGCGTGCCATCGCCAAGGAGCTGGACGTCAAGGCGCCGGCGCTCTACTGGCACTTCAAGGACAAGCAGTCGCTGCTCGACGAGATGGCGACGCTGATGTACCGGCGGATGATCGCCGAGGATCTGCCGGATACGGGTCCCCGGGCGGCGGGCCGCAGTTGGCAGGACGGGCTGCTGGCCCACAACCGCGCCCTGCGCGCCATGCTGCTGCGCCACCGCGACGGCGCCAGGGTCTACAGCGGCGCCCGGTTCACCGGCACCGACCACGCGGAGTCGATGGAGCGGCATCTGGGCGAGATGACCTCCCGCGGGTTCGGCCTGGCGCAGGCGGTCCGGGCCGGGACCACGGCGTACTCGTACACGGTGGGTTTCGTCATCGAGGAGCAGGGCGTCCAGCCGATGCCGGACGAGCGCCGCGAGGGATACGAGATGGCGGAGCGCGCCCAGCTGTTCGCCGACTACCCGCTCACCGCGGCGGCGGGCTGGGAGATCTTCACCGACTACGACCGGCGCTTCGAGGAGGGGCTGCGGCTGATCGTCGCGGGCATCGAGGCGACGTACCGGCCGGACGGCGGCTGAGAGCGAACCCGCTGTCGCACTCACCGCCACGCGCCGGCTGTCGCACTCCGGCTCAGGCGATCGACGGATCCGACTCCTCGCTCACCGTCCAGGACGGTCCGTCCGGGAGGGCCTGGTTCGCTGCTCCGGTGCCCTTCAGAGCGGATATGCCGACCGCCACCGCAGCCAGCGTGCAGAGGAGCCAGTCGACCACGCCGGGCAGATGGGCGGGGCCCCAGTAGAGGACGGGGGAGACAATCAGCGCGGCCAGCAGGGCGCCGCCGAGGATCCGGGCGTGCACAGGCGCGGAGAACTTGGCGGTACGGGGCAGCCGCCGGACGGTGCGGTCGGCACGGAGCGGCTGGGTGGCGGTCAGATACCGGCGTGCCTCGTCCGGATCCGCGAGGCCCATGAACACCTCTCCGCTGTCCGCGACGAACGCCGCGGGGAGTTCCCCCTCGATCAGCTTCCACCGCCGCGGCCAGCAGATCCACCCTTCCTGGCCTGCGAAGCGCACGGCCGCCCGGCCGACCTCCTCGGGAGGACCGGACAACCTGAACTCGTGTCCGCCGTCGCGGAGGACGAGCCAGTGGTACTGCGTGACGTCCTGCTCGCCCGGCCTGTCGCCCCGATTCAGGAAACGCATCCGGACGGGTTCCCCCACCAGGACCCGCGCGGCGTGCAGTTCGCCCCCGCCGGCGTCAGCGGTCAGTACCCGGAACTTGCGGCGCGTCTCGGCCTCGCTCACCTGCCGGCGCGCGAACAGGAGCGCCTTCAGGGTCACCACGATGACAACGAGGACCACGACCCCGGAGAGCACACCACCGGCCCCGGCGGACAGCCGGGCGAGCGACAGCGGGGTCAGCAGGAGGATGATCGCCCCTGTCGTACGGCCCGTGTCCCGGGCGGGGAGCGGGAGCCGGCCCGGCAGCGGAGGCACCGCGGACGGCCGTCCCGCTGAGCGCGCCCTGGTGAAGCGAGGTGCCGCGCGACAGGCAAGCACCCATCCCCCGGCGGCGACGGCGGCCGCTCCGAGGGCCGACAGGATGTCCCAGCGCGGGGCAGGCGCGTCGAAATGTACGAAGACCAGAGCCAGGGCAACTGCCGCGCAGGCCAGGGCCACGCTGCCGAGAGCGCGGGTGATCAGGGTGGAGCGTCGCATCGGTGTCCTCACCGGGGCAGTGGAGCCGGGGTGGGGAACCGTCTCGCGGAACGGGCGTATCAGGGTAAGTCCGTACCTACTTGGTGCACGTACGGACCGATGGCTTGCGCGGTGAGATGTGGGGCGGCACGCGTGAGCCGGGCCGTACGAGGCGTATCAGTTTCACCCGTGCCCCCGGATAAGTAAAGGCGCGGCTCGCGTCACCGTGACGCCACGTCGGCTCGCCGGGCTGTCCGCCAACCAGGCTTCCGCATCAACGTAGTTGGCCCAGCCCGGTTGGCCTTCACCGGCTCCCCGGTGCACCGGCAACCCTCCTCGACAGCGCGGCGCGCAGCAGTGGCGTCAGCCGGTTCTCGACGTAGCGGTTGAGCAGCCAGGCCAGCCCCAGCATCAGCGCGACGGTCAGGACGAGCGTCCCGTACGAGGGGATCCCCAGCTTCCGGTGGAGTACGGCCACCACCACCCAGCCCAGATGCTCGTGCACCAGATAGAAGGGGTACGTCAGTGCCCCGGCGACCGTCAGCCAGCGCCAGTCGGCCCAGCGGAAGAAGCCGAGTGCCACCGCGCCGACCAGCACGAAGCCCAGCGTGACCACGGTGACGATCACCGCGGTGTGCCGGTAGGAGAAGAACGCCGGGTCGGCCCGGTGCCACAGGCCGGTGACCGCGTAGTGCTGGCCGATCGCCCAGCTGACGCCGGTCACGCCCCAGGCGATGACGTCCCGCCGGTCGCGGTGCAGGAGGTAGAGACCGATCCCGCCGATGAAGAACGGCGCGTACTCCGGCATCAGCACCATGCTCAGCACCGGCTGGTGCACCGCGTCGGTGATCGCGGCGGCCAGGGTCCACACCCCGCAGAAGACGAGGACGCGCTGCCGGTTGGCGCCGGGCAGCACCACACAGAGGGCGAAGAGCGCGTAGAAGCGCAGTTCGGCCCAGAGGGTCCAGCACACACCGAGGACCCGGTCGGCGCCGACCGGCTGCTGGAGCATGGTGAGGTTCACCAGCGCGTCGCTGGGCGAGACCGTCCGGTACGCGACCCAGGGGAGCGCGAACGTCGCCGTGACGATCACGATCGCCGCCCAGTACGCCGGGTAGAGGCGGGAGACCCGCGAGGCGAAGAAGGAGCGCAGCGGCCGGCCCCAGCCGCTCATGCAGATCACGAAACCGCTGATGACGAAGAAGATCTGGACCCCGAGGCAGCCGTAGGCGAACCACTCGGAGAGCGTCGGGAACTGGTGGCGGGGCGACCCGCCCCAGGCCCGGCTGATGTCGCCGTCCCGGCCGCCGTAGTGGTACGCGGCGACCATCAGGGCGGCGACCAGCCGCAGACCGTCGAGCGCGCGCAGCCGGCCGCCCGCGCGTACGGGCCGTCCATGGCCCGTACGCGCGGCGGGTATCGGCAGCGGCGCTTCGCCGGAGCCGGGCGCGGCGGCGGACCCCGGTCCCTGGTCCTGGACTGCCGCGGACGCCACCGCGGACCCCGGCGCGGAGACGGCGGCCGGGACAGCGGCGGGGAGTGGCACGGAGGCCGGACCGGGCGTCATCCCAGCGCGACTCTCTTGAGGGAACGGGCCCGCCGGGCCACCCGCCGTACCGTCGCGTTGCGCGGGATGAAGGCGAGCTGGGCCGGCAGCGCGCCCGGCAGCCCCAGCACGGTCAGCCGGCGGCGCTTGAAGTAGCGCCAGGTGTGGGCGTCCAGATGGCGGCTCAGATACGCCTCGGCCGCCGGCCGCAGATCGGGCCGCAACTGCGGCTGCATCGCGAAGCCCACGGCGGCGACAAGCCCCGGCAGATCGCCGGCGGGCGCGGTCCCGGTCGTGGCGCCGGGCTCCTCCAGACCGGGCAGCAGCGCGTCGACGACGGTCACCGGGACACGGTTGCTGTTCTGGTACGGGGCGAGCCGGTCGAGCAGCAGCTCCGTACCGGTGCGGGCGACCGGGATCCCGTAGAAGGCGCTCGCCGTCAGCAGCGCGGTGGAGAAGCAGCCGACCACCAGCGCCGGACGCGTCCGTTCGTACAGTGTCTCGGCGAGCAACGGTTCGGTCACCACGGTCAGTTCGGCGCCCAGCCGCTCCGCCTCCTGCTCCAGTAGCCGCGACCAGCGGGCCGGCGCCGTCGGGTGCGGCTTGAACACGACTGTGCGGTGGCCGCGCGCGACCGCCCCGCGCAGCATCCGTACATGGAGGTCCTCCTCCTCCTGCGGAGTGAGGATCTCCAGTGCCGAGAGGTACTGGCCGAGCAGCAGCGCCGGCGGCTCCGCGCACTCGGGCAGGCCCGTCGCGGACGCGGCCAGCTCGCCCAGGACCTTGCGGAAGGCGGCATCCGGCACGATCTCCGGCTCGACCCCGAACTCGGCGAGCAGCAGCGGCTTCAGGCCCGGCACCAGATCCAGATGGAGCAGCCGCCGGATCCGGGTGCCGATCAGCGGATCGATCTTGTTGCGGGTCGGGCCGTACGACATCAGCCCGTCCGCGTACACCGTGACCGGCGCGTCCTGGAAGAGCAGGGCGAGCGCCTGCGCCGGGTTGACCTGGACGGACTCGACCGCCAGCTCGATCCGGTCGTCACCGAGGTTCCAGAGCAGCCTCAACTGCCGTTCCCACAGCGGGATGTCGTCGGTGCGCGGGGACCAGCCGCCCGGGTGCAGCGGGTCGATGGTGTCGTTCCAGGAGAGCACGCCGTCGAACCGGTCGCGCAGCGACGCGAAGCCGGGCATCGCGTCCAGTGCGGGAGTGGTCTCCGGGATCGCCGCGTTGTTGCTGACCAGCAGCAGCCGCCGGTCGGCGGCGTCGAAGCAGCCGCTGTCGAGCGCGGCGGCCAGGGTGGCGGCGCCGTACAGCGTGGAGGCGTAGAAGATCTGCGTCGTACGGGGCGTACCGGGGGCGCTGATCTCAGGAGCGGCGGTCGACGTCACGCTGCGGCCTCCGTCGTCAGCGGGGCCGGACGGCGGCGCAGCCGCCGCAGCCGCGAGGCGCGCGCGGTGTCCATCGAGTCGAGCGCGTCGCTCAGCAGATCCTGCGGCATCCGTTTCAGCGCGGCCGCGCTGAGCGTCCGCAATTTACGTGCCACAGCTGGTTCGAACCTTTCGATGGATCCCAAGTGGTGCGAAATAATGGCGCAATAGGTGCGCACGGCCTTGGGAAGAAGGAGATCGGCTTCCGGGTCTTTCGATGTGTCGTCGATAACCTGGTCGAATGCGCGGATGAAATCGAGCTGGCGCACATCGCCGATCTGTGTGAGGGACGAGGCGACACCGCGCCGGTAGAACATTCCCAGCAGCCCGAGTACGGCGAATGACTCCGCTTCCCTGTGCAGCCGCCAGATCCACGGGCGGTCCTCGGCGGTGCGCAGCCCGTGGGTGAAGTGCAGCAGCCCGCGGTCCAGCAGCCTGCGGTGGTACATACCGGCCCAGGCGTACGCGTAGTCGACCGGGGTGGAGCGGTCGGCGGGCAGAATCACCTCGCGCGGAGCGGTCACCTCGCCGCGCCTGCCGTACGGGACGCGGTGGACCGTACGGGTGCTGCCCGTGCACTGCACATGGTCGGTGCGGACGAAGTCGCAGCCCAGCGCCTCCATGCCGGCGAGCAGCCGCTCGTAGTACCCGGGGGCGAGCCAGTCGTCGCCGTCCAGGAAGGTGATGTATTCGCCGCTCGCCGCGTCGAGCCCGGTGTTGCGGGCGGTGGCGAGTCCTCCGTTCTCCCGGTGTCTCAGCAGGACGGCCCCGGGAAGCTCGCGCTCCGCACGTTCGAGGATCTCCGGGGTCCCGTCCGTCGAACAGTCGTCGACGAGCAGGAACTCGAAGTCGTCGCGTGCGTTCGCGCGCAGGCTTCTGAGGGTGTCGGGGGCGTATGTCTGCACGTTGTAGAACGGCACGATGACGGAGAGCTTGACCACCTGCGTGACGCTAAGAGGCTCCCCGGCATTTGCCCTGAAGCCCGGTGGGATGGCAGGTGAACTGAATATGGCGGAACAGTGAACCGGTCAGTCCCGTTCGCCGTTTCTCCCGCTGTCGGCCCGCTGTTAACCCTTTGTTGCGGCTGAGTTGGGCCGCCGAACCGAATGCCTTTCTACCTTCGTCGTTGTGCAAGCAAGTACCAGCGATGTTCTCCGCGTTGCCGTGATCGCCGATTCCGACACCCGTTGGAAATGGGGCGCGCTCACCGCACGCCGCCTCTCCGTGGGGGAGGCCGAGCTCAGCGGCTTTCTGCTGCGGGGCCGGGCCACGCCCACCCCGCGCCAGCTCGCCGAGGTCGGCGCCGGTGTGGACACGGCCGCCGTCCGGGAGGTGACGGGGGCGGAGTTCCTCCGGGCCGTCGAGCAGGACGGCTACGACGTGGTGGTCCTCGCGCTCGTCGGCGGCGCCGTCCAGGCGATGCTGCACGGACTCGCCGCGCTCGGGAGCCCGGGGGCCGCAGCCGGAACCGCCGCAGATGGAACCTCCGCGGCCGGAACCGCCGCAGTCAGTAAGTCGGCGCGGCGCCCTGTCGTCGTCACCGGCTATGTCGGCGTGGTCTACGAGAAGCTGGCCGACGGACTCCTGCTGCGGCACGGCGCCGACGTGGTCCTCGCCAACTCGCTGCACGACGCGGAACGGTTCCGCGCGGTGTACGAGGGAGTGGGTGCCGACGCGTCCGCCGTGACCGGGAGCGCGCTGCCCTTCCTGGGCGGGGCGCCGTACGCCGGGGGCGCGCTGAAGACCGTCGTCTTCGCGGCCCAGCCCTCCGTCCCCGCCTCCCGCGATGGCCGGACCTATCTGCTGCGCCGCCTGGTCGAACACGCCCGGCTGCACCCGGACCGCGAGGTGCTGCTCAAGCTCCGTTCCCAGCCGGGCGAGCACACCACGCACATCGAGGAACTGCCCTACCAGAAGCTGGCCGAGAAGCTCCCCGGCGGGCTCCCCGCCAACTTCCGTCTGGTGTACGGGCACATGGGCGATGTGCTGGACCGCACGGACCTGCTGGTCACGGTCTCCTCGACCGCGGCCCTGGAGTCCCTGCACCGGGGGATCCCCACCGCAGTCCTCACCGACCTCGGTATCCGCGAGGCGCTCGGCAACCACCACTTCCTCGGCTCGGGCTGCTTCGCCTCCTGGGACCAGCTGGACTCCGGCGCGAGCCCGGCGGCCGATCCCGCCTGGCTGGCCCGCCAGGGGGTGGCAGCCGGTGGTCCCGCCTCCGGGGGCGGCTCGTACGGAACGGCTTTCGACGCCGTACGCGAACGGATCGCGCGGCTGCTCCTGGCGCCTCAACTCCCGCCGATCGAGCCCTACTACACCCACGTCACCGCGCCCGGATACCTCCCCGGCATCCTCGCCCGCTACCGCCTGGACGCCGCCCCGGCCGCCGAGACCGGCGGTGTACGGCGAGTGGTGCGCGACGCCGTGCGGGACGCGGCGCGCGGGGCGTACCGCCACGGAGTCCAGCGCGTGGCCCCCGTCATCCGCCGCATGGGAGAACTGTGATGCCCACCGAAGCCACCGAAGCCACCGAAGTCGCTGAAACCACTGGAGCCACCGGAGCCACCGGGGCCGCTGAACCGGCCGGGCCGGCCAGGACCGATCGGCCCGCACACCCCGCAACCCCGGCCAGGGCTCCCCGGGTCCTGGCCGTGATCCCGGCTCGCGGGGGATCCAAGGGCGTGCCCGCAAAGAACCTCGAAGCGGTCGGCGGCGTACCACTGGTGGCCCGCGCGGTCCGCGCCTGCCTCGGCGCCCGCCAGGTCACCGACGTCGCCGTGTCGACGGACGACGAGCGGATCGCGACGGCGGCGCGCGAGGCCGGCGCCGACGTGGTGCTGCGCCCCGCCGAGATCGCCGGGGACACCGCGACCAGCGAGGCGGCCGTGCTGCACGCGCTCGACGCGTACCCCGGAACGGATGTCGTGCTGCTCGTGCAGTGCACCAGCCCCTTCCTCACCAGCGAGGAGATCGACGGAGTGGCGGCCGCGGTCGCCGGAGGCGGCGCGGACACCGCGCTCACCGTCGCCCCCACACACGGCTTCGTCTGGCGCGAGGAGCAGCGCGCCGACGCCGACGGCGGCGGCACGGACACCGCCGGGGTCAACCACGACAAGGCGTTCCGCCCCCGCCGCCAGGACCGCCCGCAGGACTACCTGGAGACCGGCGCGGCCTACGCCATGAACGCCGGCGGCTTCCGCGCCGCCCGGCACCGCTTCTTCGGCGAGACCGCCCTGGTCCGTACCGACCCGGCCCGCGTCCTGGAGATCGACGACCCGCACGACCTGGCCCGCGCCCGCGCCCTCGCGCCGCTCCTGGACGTCCGTACGCTGCCGGGCCGCGACGACGTCGACGCCGTCGTCCTGGACTTCGACGGCACCCAGACCGACGACCGCGTCCTCATCGACTCGGACGGCCACGAGATCGTCGCCGTCCACCGCGGCGACGGCCTCGGTATCGCGGCGCTCCGCGACACCACGGACCTCAAGATCCTGATCCTCTCCACCGAGCAGAACCCGGTCGTCGCGGCACGCGCCCGCAAGCTGCGGGTGCCCGTGCTGCACGGCATCGACCGCAAGGACCTCGCACTCAAGCAGTGGTGCGAAGAACAGGGTGTCGCGCCCGAGCGCGTGCTCTACGTCGGCAACGACGTGAACGACCTGCCGTGCTTCGGCCTCGTCGGGTGGCCCGTCGCGGTCGCCCAGGCCCACGACGCCGTACGCGGCGCCGCACGCGCGGTCACCACCACCCCCGGCGGCGAGGGCGCGATCCGCGAGATCGCCGCCTGGCTCCTGGGCCCCACCCTCAACAAGTAAGGAATCCCCCTCATGAGCACCACCCGCCTCCGTACCCTCGGCACCAAGACCGCGGGCCCCGGCCACCCCGTCTACATCACCGGCGAGATCGGCATCAACCACAACGGTGAGCTGGACAACGCCCTCGCCCTGATCGACATCGCCGCCGAAGCCGGCTGCGACGCGGTCAAGTTCCAGAAGCGCACGCCGGAGATCTGCACCCCGCGCGACCAGTGGGACATCGAGCGCGACACCCCCTGGGGCCGGATGACGTACATCGACTACCGGCACCGCGTCGAGTTCGGCGAGACCGAGTACCGGGCCATCTCCGATCACTGCGCCAAGCGCGGCATCGACTGGTTCGCATCGCCGTGGGACACCGAGGCCGTCGCGTTCCTGGAGAAGTTCGACGTACCGGCGCACAAGGTCGCGTCCGCCTCGCTCACCGACGACGAGCTGCTGCGCGCGCTGCGTGCCACCGGCCGTACGGTGATCCTCTCCACCGGCATGTCGACCCCGAAGCAGATCCGGCACGCGGTCGAGGTGCTCGGCAGCGACAACATCCTGCTCTGCCACGCCACTTCGACGTACCCGGCGAAGGCCGAGGAGCTGAACCTCCGCGTCATCAACACCCTCCAGGGGGAGTACCCGAACGTCCCGATCGGCTACAGCGGCCACGAGACCGGCCTCCAGACCACCCTGGCCGCGGTCGCGCTCGGCGCGGCGTTCGTCGAGCGCCACATCACCCTGGACCGCGCCATGTGGGGCTCCGACCAGGCGGCGTCCGTCGAGCCGCAGGGCCTCACGCGCCTCGTCCGCGACATCCGCACCATCGAGGCGTCGCTCGGTGACGGCGTCAAGAAGGTCTACGAATCGGAGCTGGCCCCGATGAAGAAGCTGCGCCGTGTCACGGGCGTCGTCGCCGAGGGCGCGGACCGCGAGCCCGCGTCGGTCTGATCCGGCGGCAAGGACAGCCGGAGAAGACTGCTCCAGGAGGAGAACCGCCACTGTGAAGAGCGCCCCCGCCACGCTCGCCTTCGTGGAGAGCCCCGTCCAGCTGCTCAACCTGCTGGAGTGGGCCCACACGACGACCATGGACCTGACCGTGGTCGTCCTCTCACCGCTCGACCCCATGTCCCGCGGCCAGCTGCGCCGGATGGCCGAACTGGCCCGGGGCGAGGGGATCACGGTGCGCTGGGAGGAGGCGCGTGGGGGAGTGGCGGCGCCGTTCCAGACGATCGGCGGGCTGACACCCCTGCTGCGCGGGGCCGGCCGGATCGTCATCGGGGACCCCTTCTCGCGGTACGTGCAGCTCCTCCTCGCGCTGGCCGGCGCCCGGGACCTGACGGTGGTGGACGACGGCACGGCCACCATGGAGTTCATCGCCCAACTCGCCGCGAAGGAGCCCCTGGTCCGCTGGCACAGACGCGGCCGTCGCGGCCCCCGCGACCTGCTGTTCGCCCCCATGTCGTCGGCGGCCCGCCGCCGCCTCACCCCGTCGGACCGGCGCGCGGTCGAGGTCTTCAGCTCGATGCCGGTGACGGACGCGCCCCCCGGGCTGACGGTCACCACCAATGACTTCGCCTGGACCCGCTCCCGCTTCGGCCCGCCGAGGATCACCCGCACCTCCGACCTGGTGGGCACCTCGCTCGTGGAGACGGGGGTGGTGGACCAGGACCGCTACATCGCGGCAGTGACCGGCCTGGCCCGGACCCACCAGGTGACGCGGTACTTCGCCCACCGCCGCGAATCCACCGAGAAGCTGCACCGCCTCCACGCGGAGACGGGTCTTGAGATCGTCCGCCCGGACCTCCCGCTGGAACTGATCGCCCGCCGCGGCCCGATCGGCCGCACGATCGTGAGCTTCCCGTCCACGGTGGTCCACACCCTCCCGCTCGCCCTGGCGGGCACGGAGGTCCGGGTGGCGGTCTGCGACATCGACCCCGCCTGGCTCACGGACACGGCGTCACCGCGGGCGCAGGGATTCCTGGCGGGGGTGACGGGAACGGCCCGCGACGTGCAGCGGCTGGCGCCGGGGGTGTGAGCGCGGCGCCGGCCGGCACCGGTGGCGAGACGGGGAGGCCCTCTCCGCAACGGACAGAGCCACCACAGTGAACTCCCTGCAACCGCTGCGGCTTGACAGCCTCATGTGGAGGCGGGGCAGGGCTGGGTGTGGTCGGCGGTGTGGTGGTGGAGGGCGAGGACGAGGCTGAGGCCGGACGGGTCGGTGTGCGCGGCGGCGAGCTCGGTGCCCGCGGGCAGCTGAGGGAGCTTGATGGTGTGGGGGGCGAGTCGGCTGGTGAGACCGGCGGAGGCCTTGGGGAGGTGGGCGAGGGCGCTGACGGGGAGTTGCCGGCCCATGAGGTCGATGGTGGTCGGGGTGATGGTGAGCGAGCGCGGAGTGACGGTGAGCCTGGTGTGGACCGTGACGGGGAGTCCGCTTGATCCGGCTGAGGTGTTGAGGGTGAGGCCTGTGCCGTCGGTGCCGAGAGTGAGGGTGCTGTCCTTGCCTTTGCTGAGTCGTTGCTGGAGTGAGGCGTAGGGGATGGTGGCCCTCGCGGTGCCGGCGCCGTAGGTGCCCTTGGTGCTCACGTCGTGCAGGACGATCCGGAGGTTGAGGTCGGTGCCGGCCCGGTGAATGCCGTCGGCGTCGATCTGCGCGGTGCCGAGGGTGCCGGTGAGGGCTTTCAGGCCTGCGACGGGATCGAGGAACTGCGCTCGGACAGGACCGGCGGGCTTGAGCCGGCAGGAGATGGTGCGGGCCATGCGCTGGTCGGCGACGTGCTCGATCGCGAGGTCGGTGCCAGTGGCGCCGAGCGTGACAACTGCTGCCAGGACAGCGGCCACGAGGTTGCGCCTGCGGCGGAGGATTTTCATCATGCGGTCTCCTTGCCGGGGCTGGGCGTGCGGCGCGGCAGACTGGTCTGCCGGGTCCGGCTGCGTACCTGCTCTGCCCGGGGTGAGCGTGTTGGCCGGTTCAGGACGTGGGGGCGGACGTGGTGGTGGGCGATGTGGTGCGGCTGGGGCTGTTGTGGCGTCGGTGCAGGATCGGTGCGCCGACGGCGATCGCCGTGCCGAGGCAGGCACCGACAAGGAGTCGGGCGTGAGCGAGCGGCATCCAGTGGAGCAGGAGATATTCGGCGCCCAGCGCCAGAGCGACCAGGAGCAGTTTGAACAGGATCAGGTTCCGCCAGGGGAACCGGTTCATGGCGCCTTGGCGCTTGCCCCGGCGGGTGCGCCACCATCGGATGGACTGCACGAGGGTCATGGCGATCAGCATGGTGGCCAGGACCTGGAGGGCGTGCTGCCAGGCCGGCCCGTGGCCGCCGGCGGCCCAGCGCCAGCCGAAGTACAGGCCCGTGAGGATGAAGACGACGCGTATGGCGCGGGGCGAAGGCCCCTGTCGGTGTGCGTGGGTTCGTGTCATGGCTTCGGCCGATCCGCTCCGTCGGACGTGGCGGGCTGCTGGTCGCGGGTCTGCAGGAGCTGGACCCAGCGGTGGAGAAGGTCGGCGGTGCGCGGTCGGTCCGGGGCGTGCCAGGACACCGGGATGTCCAAGGTGGCCAGCCGCGCTTCCAGGTCTTCGGCCAGGTGGGCCCTCCCGGTGTCGCGCAGGTGCGCCGCGTAGCTGACGGGGTCGTTGTAGTAGGTCGGCCCGGTCTGCAGGGTGGCCTGCATCGGGTCGGGCAGTGCCCCGGGCCGGCCCGCGTACTGGTTCCACCACTCAGCCAGGTGCGAGCGCATCTGCGCGGCCAGCTCCGGTTCCCGGGCGATCAGGTCGCTGGTCAGGTAGGGGTCCTGGGTGACGTGGAAGAGCTGTTCCCACTCGGCGCGGAAGCAGCCTGGGTGATAGGTGCGGATGTAGAGGTGGTCGCGGGTGCGCACAGAGCGCTGGTAGGTGTGGGCGCCGTGTCCGAGGACCAGGTACTCGCGGGACTCGATCGGTTCGCCGCGCACCGCGTCGGCGAACGAGGTGCCGTGCCATCCCGCAGGGGCGCTCATGCCGAGCAGGTCGCACAGAGTGGGGGCGAGGTCGATGTTGTAGAGCAAGGCGTCGTTGTGGCGCGCGGGTTCGGGCAAGGTGTCGGTGAGGCCGGGCCAGTAGAAGACCAGGGGGAGCCGGTGGGTGGGTTCGTTGGCCAGGCCGTGCTCGGCGTAGGAGCCCATCTCGCCGAAGGACTCGCCGTGGTCGGCGCTGACGATCACGGCGGTGTCCTCGGCGATGCCCAGCTCTTCCAGGGCCGCCAGGAGAAGGCCGAGGTGGTGGTCCCAGTAGGCGACGGCCCCGTCGTAGCCGTTGATGAGGTGTTCGAAGTCGGCCCGGGAGCGGATCGCGTCGGGCATGTTGTGCGGGACGGGGGAGGTACCGGCACCGAAGGCGGAGTAGTGCAGGTCCAGTGCGCTGCGGGGCCCGTAGATCTCGGCGTGTGCGGCGATGGTGTCTTCGTCGGGCCACGCCTGCACCGGTCCGCAGGCGGCCATCCGGTCGGTCCATTCGGCGGGCTGGGTGTAGTTGGTGTGGGGGTCCCAGTAGGTCAGGTGGAGGTACCAGTCGTCCTGGTCGGCGTGGCGGCGCAGCCAGTCGATCGCGGCGTGGTTGACGTCGTGCGCTTCCTCGTCGCCCATGCGGTCGGTGGCGCGGATCGACTCGCGGAAGTTGGCGTGGAAGAAGTACGCGCGGTGCCGTTCGGCGAAGACGGAGACCGCGGCGGTGTAGTAGCCGCCCCAGCCGAGTCGCTGGCCCAGCAGTGGCCGGTCCGGTTCGGGACCGTGGCCGGCGTCCAGCCGGAACTGGGCGGCCGGGCCGAAGTGTCCGATGACTCCGTTGGCGATGCCGAACTGACCACTCGTCAGGGCGGTGCGCGAGGGCAGGCAGGGGGAGTCGGAGCAGTAGTAGCGGTCGAAGGTGACCGACTTGTCGGCAAGCTTCTGCAGGTGAGGTGTGGTGGGGCGGTGGTATCCGTACGGCGTGGTGTGATCGGCGCGCAGGGTGTCCACGTCGATGTAGATGATGCGCATGCTCGGCTCCAGGGTGAGGCGGCAGGGCGATTTCGGGCAGCACCGGGCGCGTCCGGGCGCGGAGTGCGTGCCGGGCGTGGTCCGGGGTGTTCGCAGGCACCTCGTCGTTCGCCGCTGTTGTGACGCGCGAGCGGCGAAAGTGCGGACGGCGGACAGGCGCCGGGTGGTTCAGCGGCGGCGCAGCTGCGCCTCCAGACGCGCCTGCGTCAGTTCCAGCCAGGTGATGTAGGCGGAGGCGGTGGCGTAGCCGTGTTCGTGTGCCAGGGCGTGGACCTCGCCGGCCCACGCGGGGTCGAGCTCCGGGATCTGCGGCTCCAGCTGGTCGGCGACGGGCAGGGCCGGTGAGAGCGCGTCGTGCTTGCGCCGGTACTCCAGCTCGGTGCGCACCACCTCCAGGGCGACCTGGGGGTCGAGCTGCCCTGCGAAGACGAAACGCAGCGTGAAGTCGGGGTCCATCGGGCGAGGGGACGGCTCGAAGGGGGACCGGGCCCACTCCAGCAGGGCCGTGCGGCCTGTGTCGGTGATCCGGTACACCTTGGCGTCCGGGCGTCCCTCGCGCGGGTCGACCTCGAAGTCCACCCAGCCACGTTCGGTCAGCTTGGCGAGCCGGCGGTAGATCTGCGGCAGCTGGACGCCGTAGCCGATGTACCGGCCCCGGCCCTCCATCCACCGGCGCAGGTCGTAGCCGGACAGGCGGCGCAGCACCAGGACGCCGAGGATCACGTAGTCGAGTTGCATTTCCTACACCTATGTTCCTGAGTACCTATGGGTTGAGGTTATCTACCGGATCCGGACTGTCAAGCCCCGGGGGGTACGGGCGTCGGGGGTATGGGCGCCGGGGGTGCGGGTGCCGCACACCGGAAGCCCGCGTGGCCGCTGGAACTGTCCGGGCTGTTGGCTGTGCGGGCGGCGACCCGGTAGCGGTTGCAGTAGGAGCGGTGGCACAGGTGGGAGCCGCCGCGGATGACCCTGTCCGTACCGGTGGGCGGGCCGCTCGGATTGACCAGGGGGCGGGCGGCGCCGTGCTGGGTGGTCCACCAGTCGGCGCACCACTCCCAGACATTGCCCGAGGTGTTGTACAGGCCGAAGCCGTTGGGCTCGAAGGCGTCGGCGGGCGCGGTGCCGCGGTAGCCGTCGGCTGCGGTGTTACGGGTGGGAAAGGCGCCGCGCCAGATGTTGCAGCGGTAATCGCCTCCCGGGTCCAGTTCGTCCCCCCAGGGGTAGCGTCGCTGCTCAAGGCCGCCGCGGGCGGCGTACTCCCACTCGGCCTCGGTGGGCAGCCGCTTGCCCGCCCAGGCGGCATAGGCCGCCGCGTCGTTCCAGGACGTATGAACCACCGGGTGGTCGCCGCGCCCGCCGAGGGTGCTGCCGGGGCCTTCCGGGTGATCCCAGGCGGCACCGCTCACCCCGCACCACCAGGGGGTGCGCCCGGGGCGCGCGGCGCCGCGCCGCACTGCGGCCGGCAGGAAGCCGGCGAACACGTACGACCAGCCCAGGCGTTCGGCGTCGGTGCGGTACCCGGTGGCCGCGACGAAGCCGGCGAACCGGTCGTTGGTCACCGCGCAGGCATCGATGCGGAACGGATCGAGCCGGACCTCCCGCACCGGCCCCTCACCGTCCCCGGCGAACCCTTCCCGGTCGCCTGTGCCCATCAGGAAATCGCCGCCCGGCAGCAGCACCATCCCCTCCGGTTCACGCATGGGCCCTGCCGGGCAGGGCCGCGCAGTGCGTGGCCGGGCCGTCGGCGCGGCCCGGACGGCGCCCCGGGTGGGCGGCATGCAGCAGCGCGGAGGCGGCGAAGGATCACTCATGGTGGCAGGTTCCGTTCCCGGTCGGCGGACATCCACGTCCGCAGGGTAGCTATGTTCTAATGTACATAGCTACCCTGTGGGCGGACGTCGGTCGGCACGCGATGCCGTGGGCCGTTCGCCCGCGCCGGACGCGGGGCCGTGAAGGAAAGGGACGCCCATGAAGGCGATCATGCTCATGTTCGACACACTGAACCGCCGGTATCTGCCGCCCTACGGTGCCGACGGGGTTCATGCGCCCAACTTCGAACGCCTCGCGGAACTGAGCGCGACCTTCGACAACTGCTACGGCGGGAGCATGCCGTGTATGCCGGCCCGGCGGGAGATGCACACCGGGCGATACAACTTCCTGCACCGCTCCTGGGGGCCGCTGGAGCCGTTCGACGACTCGGTCCCGCAGATGCTGTCCACCGCCGGTGTCCACACCCATCTGGTCACCGATCACTACCACTACTGGCAGGACGGCGGCGCCACCTACCACAACCGGTTCAGCAGCTACGAGCTCTTCCGCGGCCAGGAGGGCGACAAGTGGAAGGGGCAGGTCGCCGACCCGCCCATGCCGCCGGCGACGGCCAGTTGGCGGGCCGGGTCGCCCGCCTGGCGTCAGGACTGGGTCAACCGGCAGCACATGTCCACCGCCGCCACCCACCCGCAGACCCTCACCGTCGACGCCGGCCTGGAGTTCATCCGGACCAACCACGACAGCGACCGCTGGTTCCTGCAGATCGAGTGCTTCGACCCGCACGAGCCCTTCCTGAGCTACCCGGAGCACCGCGCCCACTACCTGCACACCTACGACGGCGACCACTTCGACTGGCCCGACTACCGCCGTGTCGCCGAGGACCAGCCGACGGTGGACCACTTGCGCGCCGAGTACTCGGCGCTGCTGACCATGTGCGACGCCTCCCTGGGGCGGGTACTGGACGCGATGGATGCCCACCGGCTGTGGGACGACACGATGCTGATCGTCTGCACCGACCACGGCCTGCTGCTCGGCGAGCACGGCTGGTGGGGCAAGAACGTCCAGCCCTGGTACGACGAGAACATCCACACCCCACTGTTCATCTGGGACCCGCGCACCGCCATCCGCGGCGAGCGCCGTGCCAGCCTGGTGCAGACCATCGATTTCGGGCCCACGCTCCTGGAGTACTTCGGTCTGCGGCCCACCCCTGACATGCAGGGCGTGCCACTCGCCGGCACCGTCGCCACCGACCAGGCGGTGCGCGTTGGCGGACTGTTCGGCAACCACGGGGGCCACGTCAACGTCACCGACGGCCGCTACGTCTACATGCGCGCCTGCGCGGACCCCTCCAACCAGCCCCTGGAGGAGTACACGCTCATGCCGACCCACATGGCCTCCCGCTTCGCCACCGCCGAGCTGCAGGCCGCCGAACTCGCCGAGCCGTTCGCCTTCACCAAGGGTGTCCCCCTGTTGCGCATCCCCGGCGCAGCCTGGGGCAACCCCCACCACTTCGGCACCCTGCTGTTCGACCTGGAACACGACCCCGAGCAGCAGCACCCGCTGGTCGACGACGACATCGAACTGCGCATGGCCACACTGATGACTGAACTCATGCGCGAGCAGGACGCCCCTGCCGGCCAGTTCGAGCGGATGGGGCTGCCCGCCACCGGCGAGGTCGGAGCGCAGCACCTGCTGGCCCACGCGCAACGCGAACAGGTCGCCCGCTCCCACGCCCCGCTGCCGCCCTCCGCCGACTTCCGCACCGGCAGGCCGGGTGTGCTGACCCCCATCGGGGAACTCCTCAACGATCCGCGCAGCCGTGACGCGCTGGTCGGTCACCTGCCCATGCTCGCCGCCGATGGCCTGCGCCAGATGGTCAGCCACCTCTCGCCCTACCGCCTCGCCGCGATGACACCGGCGATCAGCGCCGACCAACTGCGCAAACTGGAAGCCGATCTCGCCACTGCCGACACGGAGGTCCCCGCATGACCCGGCCGTACACCGAGTTCACCGAGACCTTCGCGGCTGCCGACGGGACCCCGCTGCCCCTGCATGTGTTCGCTCCCCAGGGCGAGGCCAGAGCTGCCCTCCTGCTGTTCCACGGGGGCGGGTGGATGATCGGGTCACCGGCCATGTTCTTCCCCCAGGCCAAGGCCCTGGCCCAGGCCGGGATCCTCACTGCCAGCGCCGGCTACCGGCTCATCGGGGCGGGCGCCGACAGTCCCCTCGACTGCATGGCCGACACCGAGATCGCCGACCATCTTTTCCGGACGATCGCAGCAGACGCAGGTCTGGCCACGATCAGCGTCGGTGGCGGATCCGCAGGAGGCCAACTGGCGCTCAGCCTGGCCGCCTCGCCCGCACGGCACTACGACAGCCTCGTGCTCTTCAACCCCGCCCTGGACGCCTGCTGCGAAGGCGCAGCCATCGCCCAGCTGCTCAAGGTCACGCCCCAGCAGGCCAGAGCGTTCTCGCCGCTGCACCACGTGCGACCCGGTATGCCCCCCGCTGTCATGTTCCACGGAACCGACGACCAACTTGTGCCGATCACCCTCGCCCGCCGCTTCCGCCAACTGATGACCGACACCGGCACGGAGTGCGAACTCGTCGAATTCCCCGGCGCCGGACACGGCTTCTTCAACCACGATCCGAACGGCAACTCTGCCTACCACACCGTCCTCGCGCGAACCCAGGCATACCTCCTGAGGACGTCCGGGGAATAACTCGTCGAAGCGGTCCCGAGGTGCGGTGGACAAGAAGCCGGCGCTCCCTGGCTCTCGGCCGGGGGCATGGCCACGTCCTCGTACCGGATCGAGGGAGCGTGGGCCGAGGCGCACAGCTCGTCGGGCACGGTATCCGCATCCGTGAACCGACACCGGTGCCGGGCAGCTGCGATATCTCTCAGCCCGGCTGACCTGAGCGCTGACGGATGTGGTGCGCGCTGCCGAGAGCCGCGGGCGTCCCGTTCGGTGACCGTCGGTGGGAAGCCGGGCAGCGGCGTCAGTCGGCTTCGGCCACCGGTTGCTCCCTGTCGGCGCCCTCCAGCCCCCGGCCGCGGAAGGCGAGGATCACCATCAGGGCGCCGCCGCAGGAGATGGCCCAGTCGGCGAGGTTCATCACGCTGAAGTCGCGGACCGCGATGAAGTCGACGACCGCCCCTCGCAGACCTCCGGGTGAACGGAAGAGACGGTCCGTCAGATTACCGAGCGCGCCGCCCAGCAGCAGCCCCAGCGCGATCGCCCAGGGTCCGCTGTACAGCTTCCGCGCCATACGGATGATCACCAGCGCGATGGCCACGGCGATCAGCGTGAACAGGATGGTCGTCGCCCCGCCGATACCGAACGCCGCACCGGGGTTCCGCATCGCCCGCAGCTCCAGCCAGTCCCCGAGCACCTTGACGGGGGCGTGGTTCTCCAGCTTCGCGACCACAGCCAGCTTGCTGCCCAGGTCGAGCGCGTACGCGATCGCCGCCACGCCGAGCAGCAGCGGGGTGCGCCGCTTGCCCTCCGCCTCCACGTCCGGCACCGGATTCGTCACGTTCAGCCACCTCATGTCTGCCACCCGGTCGTGTCCCGGCTCGCGCTCACGGACCCACGTACGGGACCCGCCTCACCGCCAGCCTATGGACCGCCCCGCGACCGCCCGGGTCCAGGTGGGTGCGGCGCCGCCGCCGGGATTCGGCAACCGCGGCGGCACACCGCAATACCCACGGAACCCTCGCTCCAAGCCCGGCGCGCCAAGATTCTTTCGCCTAAGCGGCTGAACTTTTGTTGATCGGTGGTTAGTTGAGCAGTGAAGGGGCCTACCCTTGAACGGGTGAACCAGTTGATGTCCCGTGAGTCCTATGCCGACCAGCCCGGTGACGCCGACGGCGCCAGTGATGCCAGCGGAAGCGCCGGCGCCGGGGTCCCCGTCCTTGCCGGTGCGGCCGGTGCGGCTCTGCCCGGTGTGCTGTCCGCCGACCTCCGCGCCGAACTGATCGCCTTCCGCCGTGATCTGCACCGGCACCCGGAGCTGGGAAATCAGGAGTTCCGTACCACCGCCGCCCTCAAGGCACGGCTGGAGCTGGCCGGGCTCGCGCCCCGCGTGCTCAGCACCGGGACCGGCCTCATCTGTGACATCGGCATCGACAGCACGGACAGCACGGACAGCACGGAGAGCACGGAGAGCACGGAGAGCACGGAGAGCACGGAGAGCACGGAGAGCACGGAGAGTGCGGACGGGTCCGGGGCCCCGCTCTCCGCCCACCGCCCCATGCTCGCCCTGCGTGCCGACATCGACGCGCTGCCCATCCCCGACACCAAGACCGACTGCGACTACCGCTCCACCGTGCCCGGTATGGCGCACGCCTGCGGGCACGACGTGCACACCACCGTCGTGCTCGGCGCCGGTCTGGTGCTCGCCCGGCTGCACCGCGCCGGGCAGCTGCCGCACCCCGTGCGGCTGATCTTCCAGCCCGCCGAGGAAGTGCTCCCGGGCGGCGCCCCCGACGCCATCGAGGCCGGAGTGCTCGAAGGGGTCGGCCGGATCCTCGCCGTGCACTGCGACCCCAAGGTCGACGCCGGGCGGGTCGCGCTGCGGACCGGGGCCATCACCTCAGCCTGCGACCGGCTCGAAGTCAGCCTGGACGGGCCCGGCGGGCACACCGCGCGCCCTCACCTCACCACCGATCTGGTGACCGCCGCCGCCAAGGTCGTGTCCGAGGTGCCCGCGCTGCTGGCCCGGCGGGTCGACGCCCGGGCCGGGCTCGCCGTGACCTGGGGGCGGATCGAGGCCGGCCACGCCTGCAACGTCATCCCGCAGCACGCCGAACTCTCCGGCACTGTGCGCTGCCTGGACCTGGACACCTGGCGGGACGCCCCCGACCTGGTGCACGCGGCCATCGCCGAAGTGGCCGACCTGCACCGGGCCAAGTCGGTGATCAACTACGTACGCGGGGTGCCGCCCGTCGTCAACGACAGCGCCATGAACGAGCTGCTGCGCGACGCCATGACCGCACGCCGCGGACCGCACGCGATCGAGGACACCGAGCAGAGCCTGGGCGGTGAGGACTTCTCCTGGTATCTGGAGCATGTGCCGGGTGCGATGGCCAGGCTCGGCGTGCGGACCCCCGGTGACAGCGCCCGGGGCGACCTGCACCGGGGGGACTTCGACCCTGACGAGGCGTCGGTCGAGGTGGGCGTGGAGCTGTTCACCGCTGCCGCGTTGCTGGATGGACACCGGCTGTAGGCGGACAGGTAACCGGACCGGCCCGGCCCCGTTCGCGTCGATCCGATAACAGGTTCCGAACGGGCCTTTACCTGACATCTACGCGCGTTACGATCCTCGCGAAAACCAGCGCCGGAAGAGGCGCTCCAGGTTTGGTTTGAAGGGACCTCCTCTTGCGCCGGGTAACCAAGATCGCTGCGTCTGGCATAGCCACCGCCGCCCTCGCTCTCTCCGTCTCCGCCTGTGGCAGCACGTCGACTCAGGAAGACTCCAGCTCTTCGTCGTCCGGCTCATCCAAGGGTGGTGTCAAGGTCGGCGTCGCGTACGACGTCGGTGGCCGCGGCGATCACTCCTTCAATGACTCCGCCGCCCGCGGCATGGACAAGGCGAAGAAGGAGTTCGGCGGCAGCGTCAAGGAACTGACCGCGAAGACCAGCGACACCGAAGCGGACCGCGAGCAGCGGCTCACCGACCTGGCCGACGCGGGCTACAACCCGATCGTCGGTATCGGCTACTCCTACGCGCCTTCGATGGCGAAGGTTGCCGCGAAGTACCCGAAGGTCACCTTCGGCCTCGTGGACGCCGCGGTCAACGCGAAGAACATCGACAACATCGTCTTCACGGAGGAGCAGAGCTCCTACCTCGCCGGTGTCACCGCGGCGCTGAAGACCAAGACGAAGCATGTCGGCTTCATCGGTGGTGTGGACATCCCGCTGATCAAGAAGTTCGAGGCGGGTTACGTCCAGGGTGTCCAGGACACCAACAAGAACATCAAGATCGACCGGCAGTACCTGAGCCACGGCTCGGACACCTCTGGCTTCGCCAGCCCCGACAAGGGCAAGGAAGCCGCGCAGGGCATGCTCGACAAGGGAGCGGACGTGGTCTTCGCCGCGGCCGGTTCGTCCGGTAACGGCGCGATCGAGGCCGTCAACGGCAAGAAGGGCGCCTGGGCGATCGGCGTCGACTCGGACCAGTACAAGATCCCGTCGCTGGCGAAGTACAAGTCCTCGATCCTGACCTCGGTCGTGAAGAACGTCGACATCGGCGTCTACGACCTGGTCAAGTCGGTCCACGACGGTAAGCCCGTCACGGGCACCAACACCTACTCGCTCGCCAAGGGCGGCGTCTCGCTGTCCACCAGCGGGGGTTTCATCGACGACATCAAGCCGCAGCTCGACAAGGCGAAGAAGAAGATCGCCGATGGCGCGGTCAAGGTCAGGACCACCCCCTGACCTACCGTGTCCCCTGGGCCCGGTGAGAGGGGTTCCATCCCTCTGCCGGGCCCATAACAATGTGTCAACTCTACGCGTGTAGCGCGTAGTTGACGCGCTAGCGTCACTCCATCGCCCCCTGCCTCCGCCGGGGCCCCTCCGCTGCTCCTTCTCCGAGGAGCCTCCACCGCTCCTTCTCCCGAGGAGAGTGCGCCATCAACGCGTCCAGCCCTCCTGCCGTCGAACTGCGCGGCATCACCAAACGATTCCCCGGTGTCATCGCCAACCGCGACATCGACATCACCGTCCGCAAGGGCACCGTGCACGCGCTGTGCGGTGAGAACGGGGCCGGCAAGTCGACCCTGATGAAGATCCTCTACGGCATGCAGAAGCCGGACGAGGGCACCATCGCCATCGACGGCGACCAGGCCGTGTTCGCCAGTCCCGCCGACGCCATCGCCCGTGGCATCGGCATGGTGCACCAGCACTTCATGCTCGCCGACAACCTCACGGTCCTGGAGAACGTGGTCCTCGGCGGCGAGAAGCTGTACGGCATCGGAACCAAGGCCCGCGCCAGGGTGCAGGAAATCTCCAACGCGTACGGCCTGAACGTCCGCCCGGACGCACTCGTCGAGAACCTCGGTGTCGCCGACCGCCAGCGCGTGGAGATCCTCAAGGTCCTCTACCGCGGTGCCCGCACGCTCATCCTCGACGAGCCGACCGCGGTCCTGGTCCCGCAGGAGGTCGACGCGCTCTTCGACAACCTGCGTGAACTCAAGTCCGAGGGCCTGACGGTCATCTTCATCTCCCACAAGCTCGGTGAAGTGCTCTCCGTCGCCGACGAGATCACCGTCATCCGGCGCGGCACGACCGTGGGTACCGCCGACCCGGCGACCACCACGTCGAAGCAGCTGGCCGAGCTGATGGTCGGCAGCGAGCTGCCCTCGCCCGAGACGCGCGAGTCGACGGTCACCGATGCGCCGATGCTCACCCTCGACGGTCTGAAGCTCACCGCGGTCGACACCGACGGTGTCGTACGGGAAGTGCTCTCCGGGATCTCCTTCACCATCCACCAGGGTGAAGTCCTGGGCATCGCGGGCGTGGAGGGCAACGGCCAGGCCGAACTGGTCGAAGCGATCATGGGGATGCGCGACCCCGACGGCGGTGTCATCACGCTCGACACCACCGACATCTCGCACGCGCCCACCCGCAAGCGCCGCGAGAGCGGCGTCGGTTACATCCCCGAGGACCGCCACCGGCACGGCCTGCTCCTGGAAGCCCCGCTCTGGGAGAACCGGATCCTCGGCCATGTCACCGAGCGGCCCAACTCCCGGGGCGGGCTGATCGACGCGAAGGCGGCCCGCGCCGACACCGAGCGGATCATCGCGGACTACGACGTGCGCACGCCCGGTATCGACGTCACCGCGGCCTCCCTCTCCGGCGGCAACCAGCAGAAGCTGATCGTCGGCCGCGAGATGAGCCACCGCCCCAAGCTGCTGATCGCCGCGCACCCCACCCGGGGCGTGGACGTCGGCGCGCAGGCGCAGATCTGGGACCAGATCAAGGAGGCCCGCCGCGAAGGGCTGGCCGTCCTGCTGATCTCCGCCGACCTGGACGAGCTGATCGGCCTGTCCGACACCCTGCGGGTGATGTACCGCGGCCGGCTCGTCGCCGACGCGGACCCCGCCACGATCACCCCCGAGGAACTCGGCTCGGCGATGACGGGCGCCGCGACCGGCCACCTGGAGCACGGCGGGGACGCCGCTCCGGGCGGCGGCGCGGGCGCCCCGAAGACTCCGGGCGCCCCCAAGAAGCCGGGGGTCCCGGAGCCGCGCAGGGCCCTGGAGACCCCGGACACCGCCGGCGGCGAAGCCGGGGGAGAGGACCGATGAAGAAGTACACCTCGCGCATCGACCGTGAGCGGCTGATCCTCGCGATAGCGGCGCCCCTGCTCGCGGTGGTGGCGGCCCTCGTCGTCACCGCGCTCGTCATCCTGGCCACCGGCAAGAACCCGCTGTCCGCGTTCAGCGACATGCTGACGTACGGCTCGGCCAGCGACAGCCAGATCTACATCCTCAACAAGGCGACGACGTACTACCTCGCCGGTATCGCGGTGGCCGTCGGCTTCCGGATGAACCTCTTCAACATCGGCGTCGACGGCCAGTACCGGATGGCCGCCTTCTTCGCCGCCGTCGTCGGTGGCGCGCTGACGCTGCCCGGCATCGTCTCGGTCCCGCTGATGATCGTCACGGCCATGCTGGTCGGTGCGATGTGGGCCGGTATCGCGGGCGTACTGAAGGTGACACGGGGCGTCAGCGAGGTCATCTCGACGATCATGCTGAACTCGATCGCCACCGCGGTCATCGCGTATCTGATGCAGCCCGGCAGGCTCGGCCAGCTCGACGACGCGGGCACGCTCGTCTCCACCAAGCCGCTGCCGCAGTCCTCCTGGTTCTTCTCCATCAACACCGGCCCGGCCGGAATGCTCTGGGGCTTCATCTTCATCGCGGCGCTGGCCGGTGTGGCGTACTGGTTCGTGCTGGGCCGCACCCGCTTCGGCTTCGACCTGCGGGCCGTCGGCCAGTCCGAGTCCGCGGCCTCCGCGAGCGGTGTCAGCGTCAAGAAGATGGTCGCCACCAGCATGATCATCTCTGGTGCCATGGCCGGTCTGATCGGTATGCCGACGCTGCTCAACGACAGCCACATGTACAGCAACGACTTCCCGCTGGGCATCGGCTTCACCGGGATCGCCATCGCGCTCCTGGGCCGCAACCACCCGGTCGGCATCGCGCTCGGCGCGCTCCTCTGGGGCTTCCTGGAACGCACCACCAACCACCTTGAGTTCATGGGGTACGACAAGGAGATCCTCGGCGTGATCCAGGGCGTCATCGTCCTGTGCGTCGTCATCGCCTATGAGGTCGTGCGCCGCTACGGACTCAAGCGCCAGCAGCAGAAGGTCGGCGCCGAACTCGCCGCGCAGGCCGCCGCCCACTCGAACCAGCAGGAGGTGACGGCATGACCGCGACCATGACCGAGACTCCGCCGCCAGCGGCTCCCAAGGCGGCGAACGCCACGTCCGGCCGTTCCCGGCTCTCGCTCCCGAAGATCCTGCTGATCGTCGCGGTCGCGCTGGCCCTGCTCTCGCTGGTCCGGATCGTCACCGGTGCGGACCAGCTGACCTCCGAGGGGCAGATCAGCGCCTCGCTCGGGCTCGCCGTGCCGATCGGCCTCGCCGGTCTCGCCGGCCTCTGGTCCGAGCGGGCCGGTGTGGTCAACATCGGCCTCGAAGGCATGATGATCCTGGGCACCTTCGGAGCCGGCTGGATCGGCTGGCAGTCCAGCCCCTGGTTCGGGCTGCTCGCGGGCATCACCTTCGGGATGCTCGGCGGGCTGATCCACGGGATCGCTACCATCACCTTCGGCGTCGACCACATCGTCTCCGGTGTGGCGGTCAACCTGCTCGCGCTGGGCATCACCCAGTACCTCGCCAAGATCTTCTTCAACCACGGCGCCGCCGAAGCCGCCGGCGGCAACCCGAAGCAGTCACCACCCGTCGACTCGATGCCGAACTTCACGGTGCCGGGTCTTTCGGACGGGCTGTCCTCCGTCGAGAAGCACCACTGGTTCTTCGTCTCCGACCTGGCCGGTGTACTCGGCGGCCTGGTCACCGATGTGTCGGTGCTGACGATCATCGCCGTGCTGCTCTTCATCGGCACCTGGTGGGTGCTGTGGAAGACCGCGTTCGGCCTCCGGCTGCGCTCCTGCGGCGAGAACCCGATCGCCGCCGAGTCGCTGGGCGTCAACGTCTACACGTACAAGTACGCGGCGGTCGCCATCTCCGGCGGTCTGGCCGGGCTCGGCGGTGCCTTCCTCGCGATGGTCCCCACGCACATCTACCTGGAGAACCAGACCGGCGGCCGCGGCTACATCGGTCTCGCCGCGATGATCTTCGGTAACTGGCGTCCCGGCGGACTCGCCATGGGCGCGGGCCTGTTCGGCTTCTCCGACGCGCTCCAGCTGCGCAACGGCGGCGAGACCGTCCACGCCCTGCTGCTGCTCATCGTGGTGCTGCTCGTCCTGCTCGCCGGGTGGAAGCTCTACCGCAAGGCCGTGCTCCAGGGCGCGATCAGCGCGGTCATGGCCGTACTCATCCTGGTCTGGTACCTGTTGACCGACGATGTCCCGTCCGACTTCGTGGGCGCCACCCCGTATGTGGTGACCCTGCTGGTGCTCTCGCTCTCCGCGCAGCGGCTGCGGATGCCCAAGGCGGACGGTATGCGCTACCGGAAGGGCCAGGGCAAGTGACAGAGGTCGACTGGGACGTGCTGCGGGAGGCCGCGCGCGGCGCGATGTCCCATGCGTATGCGCCGTACTCGAAGTATCCCGTCGGTGTCGCGGCCCTGGTGGACGACGGGCGCACGGTCATCGGCTGCAACGTCGAGAACGCCTCGTACGGCATCGGGCTGTGCGCCGAGTGCGGTCTGGTCTCCCAGCTCCAGGCGACCGGCGGCGGCCGGCTGACCCACTTCACCTGTGTCGACGGCGCGGGCGCGGTGCTCGTGCCGTGCGGGCGCTGTCGGCAGCTGCTGTACGAGTTCGGCGGGCCCGAGCTGCTGCTCGAAACCCCCGACGGAGTGCTGCCGCTCTCCGAGATGCTGCCGCAGGCGTTCGGCCCGCAGCATCTGAACTGACAGGTCGACGGCCAGGGCCCACCCGCACCCGCGGGAGGGCCCCGGCCCCTTTTCCCTGACTTCTCTATGCGCGTAGAGTCGCGCGTTACGCATCACGTCACGAACCCCCTGCCGGAAGGAACGCCAACTCCATGGACGTCATCTCTGTCATCCGCACCAAGCGGGACCGGGGCGAGCTGAGCCCCGAGCAGATCGACTGGGTGATCGACGCCTACACCCGCGGCGCGGTCGCCGACGAGCAGATGTCGGCGCTGGCGATGGCGATCCTGCTCAACGGCATGACCCGCACCGAGATCGCCCGCTGGACCGCCGCGATGATCAACTCCGGTGAGCGGATGGACTTCTCGGCGCTGTCCCGGCCGACCGCCGACAAGCACTCCACCGGCGGTGTCGGCGACAAGATCACGCTGCCGCTCGCTCCGCTGGTCGCCGCGTGCGGGGCCGTCGTGCCGCAGCTGTCCGGCCGCGGTCTCGGCCACACCGGTGGCACGCTCGACAAGCTGGAGTCCGTCCCCGGCTGGCGCGCGCTGCTCTCCAACGCCGAGATGATGGACGTGCTGGACTCGGTCGGCGCGGTCATCTGTGCGGCGGGCGACGGTCTGGCCCCCGCGGACAAGAAGCTGTACGCGCTGCGCGATGTCACCGGCACCGTCGAGGCGATTCCGCTGATCGCCTCCTCGATCATGTCCAAGAAGATCGCCGAGGGCACCGGTTCGCTCGTCCTGGACGTCAAGGTCGGCTCCGGGGCCTTCATGAAGAACCTGGACGATGCCCGCGAACTCGCGTCGACGATGGTCGGACTCGGCACCGACCACGGTGTCCGTACGGTCGCGCTGCTCACCGACATGGCGACCCCGCTCGGCCTGACCGCCGGAAACGCCCTCGAAGTGCGCGAGTCCGTCGAGGTCCTCGCGGGCGGCGGCCCCGCGGACGTCGTGGAGCTGACCCTGGCGCTGGCCCGCGAGATGCTGGACGCGGCCGGCCTGAAGGACGCCGACCCGGCGAAGGCGCTCGCAGACGGCTCCGCGATGGACCACTGGCGCCGGATGATCGCCGCGCAGGGCGGCGACCCGGACGCGGCGCTGCCGGTCGCCCGCGAGCAGCACGTCGTCACCGCCCCGTCGAGCGGGGTGCTGACCCGGCTCGACGCGTACGACATCGGGGTGGCCGCCTGGCGTCTCGGTGCGGGTCGCGCCCGCAAGGAGGACCCGGTGCAGGCGGGCGCGGGCGTCGAGCTGCACGCCAAGCCCGGTGACACGGTGACCGAGGGCCAGCCGCTGCTGACCCTGCACACGGACACCCCGGAGCGGTTCGCGTACGCGCTGGAGTCGCTGCCCGCCGCGTACGACATCGCTCCTGCGGGCACCGCGTTCACCGCGAGCCCGATCGTCCTGGACCGCATCGCCTGACCGTCCGGACGGGCCGGGACCGGCAGCGGCGATGAGTTCCGGGCGCCGCGCCGGTCTCCCTGATGTGGATGTCACCGACCCGCTCGTCCTGGTGGTCACCGGCCCGGTCGGCCGGGCCGATGTCCCGCGCCTGTGCGAGGAGCTGCGGCTGCTGCTGCGCGGCGCCGGGGCGGCCGGGCGGGCGGCGGTCCCGGTCGACTGCGACATGGGCGGTCTCGTCCGCCCCGGCCTGGCCGCCGTGGAGGCGGTCGCGGGGCTCCGGCTCACCGCTCTGCGGCACGGCGGCCGGCTGCGGCTCCGCAACGCGCCGCCCGAGCTGACCGAGCTGCTGTCCCTCGCCGGCCTCGCGGAGCCCCGGTAGCCGACGTGCCCCGCAGCGCCGAACGGGGTGTACCGGACTGCCCCTTGTTCCTTGCGTTCCTCTCGCCGTAACCATGTCACCGGTCTGCGACAGCGTTGTCGTGGAACGACGACGCGGGTATCCCCTCGGTTCACAGCTCCCTCATAGTGATCAAGCAAGCACCGAGGAGCCGTAAACCGCTCCGGCTTCAACTACTGGATACCAAGGGGTCTTTCATGTCCGGCAACCGTCACAGGGCCATTCTTGCCTCCGCAGTGCTCGTCGGCGGGGCCATGCTGATGACGGCATGTCAGGACACCGACTCGGGCGCCGCGCAGGACTCTTCGTCCACCTCGCAGTCCGGCGATGCGGTCACCGGGTCCGACTCGGCGACGGACAGCGCTCAGGGCAGCGGGAAGGAATCCGCGGGGCAGGGCTCCGCAGGGAAGAGTTCCGGTACGCAGGGCACGGCCGCCGCCGGGTCCGGCTCCAGTGGGAACGGTTCCGCGGGGAACGGCAAGCTCGGCAGGTGTGCCACCGACCAGCTGAAGATCACGGCGATCGACAACACGATCTCCGGCGACCCCGATGGCACCGTCGCGGTGACGCTGAAGAACGTCGGCGGCCAGGAGTGCGTGATGTCCGGGTACGCGGGCGTCGACCTGAAGACCAACGCGGGGACCATTTCCGCGGAGCGCACTGGTCAGAAGCCCGACCCGGGCACCCTCAAGAGCGGGGAGTCGGTGTCCTTCGCGATCAGCTACCCCTTCAACAAGACGGGCGGCACCGGCGTCCGCATCACCGGGCTGCTGGTGACCCCGCCGAACGAGACGAAGACGGTCACCCTGAACTGGCCGGGCGCCCGCTCGCTGCCCGTCACGGACGGCTCCGGTGCCCCGGTGAAGGTCGGCCCGATCGGCAGCGCCGGCCAGGGCGGCTGACCCGTCCGCCCGCCCGGGAACGGGACTGCGGGACTGTTCCGCCCGGTTGGGGAACTTTTCCACCGGGTCGATCATCGAATCCTGTGATGCGAAAAACAGCAAGGGGCCTCGTTCGTGCCGCCCGTACATGACACAGAACAGACTCAGGTGAACTCCATGCCTTCTTCCGCCACTCTCGACACCCCCAACGCCTTCGAAGCCGCAGCGACCGCACAACCCGCAGAGACCGCCGAAACCATCGACGACATACGCCGTCGCTTCTTTCCCGTGCGGCTCCCGGGCGCGGGCAGCGGAGTCGGCCGGTGCGTCGACGAAGCGACGTTCCGGGAGGCGGTCGGCCAGATCTACGCGTCCGTCTTCCCCGACCGGGACGCCTACCCGTACCGCCCCAAGTCGGAAGAGCTGGTTACCGAATACCGGTCGCTCCACCAGGAGCGGATCCTCATGGAGGACGGCGACGGAAAGGTGATGGGGTGGCTGAAGGGCCGGATGGCCGACCCCGACACCTTCTACCTGGGCACCAGCGGAATGCTGCCCGAATACCGCGCGCAGCGCGTCGCCGCCCTCTGTTACGTCAAGCTGCTGGAGTACCTGCAGGCCGTCGGATACGAGCGGGTGACGTCCGAGCACCACCCGAGCAACCGCACCGCGATGATCTTCCAGTTGAAGCACGGTTTCAGCATCGAGGGCATGAGCCTGGACGAACGCTGGGGACCGATGGTCAAGATGGTGCGCTTCTTCGACAAGGACCGCCAGGCCGAGTTCGACCGGCGCTTCGGCTTCGAGCAGTACCCGAAGGTCGCCTGACCGCGCCCTTCGCCCACGCGCCGCGCCGTCTGCCCACGCAGCACGGCCGACGCCCGTCCGCCGTCAGGACACCCCGCCACCAACTGCCTTGAAAGAGCGACGGCTCCGCATGGAGCCGCCGCCCCTAGGCGTGTCCGGCATCAGGGCACGGTCCACGCCCCGCCCCCCCCACTCAGCGACCCGATGAGGAAGCGTGCACATCACCTACCTGCTCGCCACCGGCAGCAACGCCATCTACGACGGAAAGTACAGCCGGCACGGGCGCTTCCACACCTACGGCCAGCACAGCTTCGTCCTCGACCTGATCCGGACCATGAGCAGAGCGGGCCACACCGTGCGGCTCGTCGTCGACACCCCCGCCAGCTTCGCCCTGACCTCGACGTTCCGCGGCATGGACGCCGTCACCGTGAGGGAGGAGACGGATCCGTCGGACAAGACCGATCTGATCCTGGTCGACGAGGTGCCGGACGAGATGCTGATGCAGTTCGACGAGCAGATACCGGCGTTCAGGATCGTCCACCACGCGGGTCGCCGCTCGTCCGACTACCTTGTCTCGCGCTGCGAGCGCTTCCTGTGCATGACGGAGAACGCGCTGTCACTACAGCGCAGGTACCTCCCCCCGGACCGGGCGGTCCTCGCCCACCAGGGCGTCGACCTGGAACGTTTCCCCGCCGTCCTCGACAGGAGCGGCGCGCGGCGACCGCGGGTCCTGCTCTACTGCCGGCTGGACTCCGGGCGGGAGGCCCTCCTCGGCCGGATCATCGAGAACATCGACCGCGAGGAACTCCTCGTGTACGTGGCGGGCGACGGCCCCGGGTTCTGGGACATCAGCGACCGCTTCGGCAGCGAGATCATCCTCATCAACCACGTGCCGTGCCAGTCGATCCCCAACCTCCTCGGGGAGATGGACGTGGTGATCTCGCTCGGGCGCGGTGCGATGGAGGCCATGGCGACGGGTATTCCGACCCTCTGCGCGGGCCACCACTACGCCGGCCCCATCACGGCGGACAACATCGACTCCCTCCTGCGCTACAACCTCACCGGCGCCGACAGCGACCGCCACCCGTCCCTCGTCATGGCGGACATCCGCGAGGCACTGGAGAGCGACCGGCAGGCGGTGCGAACGCTGGCGGAGGAACGGCTGTCGGCCGACGCCTTCATGGAGGGCGTGTCCGACCTGTACGCACAGGTCGCCGGATGACGGACGGGACAACAGGCGGAACAGCGGGGGGAACGGACGACGCGGCCCCGGACGGGACGGTCGGAACGTCGCCCGGGCTTCTCGCGTCCCGTAATCCACGGCTCTACTACGCCGGGTTGATCGTCTCCCAGATCGGCACCAACACACAGCTCGTGGCCCTGGGCTGGTTCACCTACCAACTCAGCCACAACGCCATCGTGCTCGGCGTCGTCACCGCGGCACCGATCTTCACGATGCTGCTGTTCAGTCAGGTGGGCGGGCTGGCCGCCGACCGCTTCCCGCCCCGCCGGGTGCTGCTGTGCACCCACTCCCTGCTCGCTCTGCTGGCCCTGCTGCTGGGCCTGTTGGCGTACAGCGGATCGCTCGCGGTGTGGCACCTCGTGGTCAGCGCGCTCTGTGTCGGCAGCATCAACGCGATCGGTCTGCCGACGGAGCAGGTCTTCGTCTCGGAAGTCGCGGGCGACGCCCTGCTCAGGCGGGCGGTCACGCTCAACAACGTCATCCTCAACCTGTCGTTGGTCGTCGGCTCCTCCCTGGCGGGCCCCCTCATGGGGGCGCTGGGCCTGGGCGGGGTGGTCCTGCTCAACGGGCTCTCCTACCTGACGATGCTCACAGCGCTCCTCCTCGTCCGCCCGGCGCAACTCCACGCCCGTCCCCCGCGGACGGGCGGGCGCCCCCGGGTGCGTGGCGCCTGGGGATATGTGCGGCACAGTCCCGGCCTCGTGCTCCTGCTGCTCGTCATCGGCACCGTCGGCCTCTTCGGCACGAGTCTCCCCTCGCTGCTGCTCCTACTGACGTCCAGCGAACTCACCGGGCAGGCCGGGGCGTACGGCATTCTGCTCGCCGTCATCTCCGTCGGCTCCCTCATCGGGGCCTGGCTGACCTGGCGGACCAAGGTCGTGCTGGGCACGGTGCTGGTGGGCAGTCTCCTGCTCGGGATCCTCGAACTCGTCACCGCGGCCATGCCGTCCCTGCTGACCCTCGGCCTGGTGCTGCTGCCGGTCGGAATGGTCTCCCTCATCCTGCGGGCGGGCCTGCTCAGCCTGGCGCAGCTCCAGACGCTGCCGGAGTTCCGCGGCCGGGTGATGGCGATCTTCCAACTCGTCTACCGCGCGGGCTGGTTCCTGGGCACCCTGGCCGCGACCTGGGTGGCGCAGACCTGGGGGCCCCGTCCGGCGATCGCGTGGGGCGGGGCTGCGGTGACGCTGGCCGTCGCGGCGATCGTCGTGGTGATGACGGCGTTCCGTGCGATGTCGGTGTCGCTGGTCGCACGGCGCGTGCCGCGTGTCAGCATCGCCCTCGCACCGGAGCCCGAGGGCCGCCACCGGCGTCCGCCACGCCACCTGGCCGAGGCCTGAGGGCGGCTCCCCGCGGCTTCCCCCCGGCCCACCCGGAGCCCGGAGCGGGGCCCGCCGCTACTCCTCCAGGCGCTTGGGCAGATCGAAGAGCGGGAACCAGCGCTCCGTGTCCAGGAACGAGGTGATCCCGGCGACCCGGCCGTCCGTGATCTCGATGACCATGAGCGCCCAGGGGTCGAACCCCTTGCCCGACTCGCTCGGGTGGTAATGGGCGAAGGCCGGGGTGCCGTTGGCCACCGTCGGGACGAGCCGCGAGCCGCGGCAGACCGAGCCGACGCCCAGCATCCAGCCGACGATGTCGTCGTGGCCGCGCAGCCACAGGTCGTACGGCGGCATGGAGAGCGTGGCGTCCTCATGGAGGAGAGCGGTCAGCGCCTCCATGTCGTACCCCTCGAAGGCCGCGACATAGCGGGCGAGCAGCTTCTGCTGCTCCTCGTCCAGGGGATCTGCCGCGTCGGTCTCGGCCGGTGCGCACGCGGCGAGGGTCGAACGGGCCCGTTGCAGCGCGCTGTTGACCGATGCGACCGTGGTCTCCAGCAGCTCCGCGACCTCGCTCGCCTTCCAGGCGAGCACTTCGCGGAGGATCAGCACGGCCCGCTGCTTGGGCGGCAGATGCTGGAGCGCGGCGACAAAGGCGAGCCGGATCGTCTCCCGCTCGACCGCCTTCTCCGCCGGGTCCACCAGGGACGGCAGCACCCGGCCGTCCGGCACCGGCTCCAGCCAGGCCGCCTCGGGCTGCGCGTTGAGCGCAGCCTGCGCGACCGGGGTGGGCTCGTTCAGATCCATCGGGCGGGCCCGTTTGTTGCCCGCGTTCAGCATGTCCAGACAGACGTTGGTCGCGATCCGGTAGAGCCAGGAGCGCAGCGACGAACGGCCCTCGAACCGGTCGAAGCTCCGCCAGGCGCGGACCATCGTGTCCTGCACGGCGTCCTCCGCCTCGAAGGACGAACCGAGCATCCGGTAGCAGTAACCGGCGAGCTCCGTCCGGTGTCCCTCAAGACGCGCGTCGAGGTCTGTTGTCGCGAGGTCGCTCATAAGGGTGCCCCCTGCTTGTTTCCCGAGCCTGATTCCGAGCTTGATTCCGGGCTTGATTCCGGGCTCGGTCCCGATCGCACCAGCGATTCCGAAACTACAGGGGGCCACTGACAACGGCACACGGATCAGCCGACGGGCCACCTTTTCGGGGAACCCGCCGCTGGGGAGACACCCACCGGTGTCCGCCGTGCGGCCGCCCGCGCGCTGTGCGACCCGTACAGCGTGATCGCCAGCACGCCGGCCAGCGCGAGCAGCCCCAGCGCCACGGTGCCCGCCCAGCCCCCGGCGTGGAAGGCGGCGGCTCCGAGCACACCGCCCGCGCTGCTGCCCAGGTAGTACGCCGCCTGGTACAGCGCCGACGCCTGGGCGCGGCCCGTCTTCGCCGTACGGCTCACCGACGAGGACGCGACGGCGTGCCCGGCGAAGAACCCGGCGGTGATCAGGACGAGGCCCAGGAGCACGGCGGCGATCGAGTCGGACAGCGAGAGCAGCAGCCCCGCCGCGGCCGTCGACACCGCCAGATACAGCGCACCCCGGCGGCCCAGCCGGCCGACGAGCCGGCCGGCCGTCGCCGAGGAGACCGTACCGACGAGATAGACCAGGAAGACCGAGCCGACCAGCCCCTGCGGCAGGTTGAACGGGGCGCCCACCAGCCGGTAGCCGATCACCGTGTAGACGGCGCCGAAGACCGTCATGAAGAGCGCGCCGATCGCGTACAGCCTGCGCAGCAGCGGGTCGCCGATGTGGGTGGCGACGGTGCGGCCCAGGGCGCGCGGGTCGAGCGGGGCCGCGGTGAAGTTCCGGGCCCGGGGGAGCATCAGCCGGAAGACGACCGCGCAGACGACCGACATCAGCCCGAGCGCGCCGAGCGCCGCGCGCCAGCCCCAGGCCTGGGCGACCCAGCCGGCCAGGATGCGCCCGCTCATGCCGCCGATGGAGTTCCCGGCGACGAACAGCCCGATCGCGGCGACCAGCGCCTTGGGCCGCACCTCCTCGGCGAGGAAAGCCATCGCCGATGCCGGGAGCCCGGCGATGGCGGCGCCCTGCACGGCGCGCAGCACGATCAGCGAGCTCACGTTCGGCGCGAAGGGCACCAGCAGGCCGATGGCCACGGCGACCGAGAGGGACGCCGTCATCATCGTCCGCCGCCCGAACCGCTCGGACAGCGCGCTCAGCGGCACCACGCACACGGCGAGCCCGCCGGTCGCCGCCGAGACCGTCCAGCTGGCCTGGGCCGCCGTGGCGCCGAGGCCGGAGCTGATCGCGGGCAGCAGAGCCTGGGTCGAGTAGAGGAGGGCGAAGGTCGCCATGCCCGCGGAGAAGAGCGCGAAACTCATGCGGCGGTAGCCGGGGCGGCCGGGGGTGAGCTGCTCGGGCAGGGACGGCGCGGCGGAGGCACTCACGGTGGTGAGTGCCCCGGTACTGGCAGGAGGCATACCCCGAACGTAGGTCCGGGGTTCTCATGCGTCCAATGCATGGACTGGCCATAATCGTTCCCATGGCGCATCAGCACAGCTCACAGCCGCGGCTGTCACCCAGTAGTTACGAAGAAGACATCCAGCTCCTGCTCGCGCCCCGGCTGGCGTACTTCGCGGCGGTCGCGCGCCACGAACATGTCACCCGGGCCGCACACGAGTTGTCGGTGCCGCAGTCCACGCTGTCGCGCGCCATGGTCAGACTCGAAACGGACCTGGGCGTGGCGCTGTTCGCGCGCCGGGGCCGCTCCGTCTCGCTGACGCCCGCGGGCCGGACCTTCCTGTCGACCGTGGAGCGGGCGCTCACGGAGGTCGAGCGGGCCGCGGACTCCGTACGGGCGGACGCCGACCCCGCTTCCGGCCGGATCACCTTCGGCTTCCTGCACACCCTGGGCCCCGAGACCGTGCCCGGGCTGATCCGCGCCTTCCGGGCCGACCACCCGAGGGTGCGGTTCCAGCTCGTCCAGAACTACGGCGAGGCGATGATCAAACGGCTGCGCGCCGGGGAGCTCGACCTCTGTCTGACCTCCCCGGTGCCGGACGCGCCCGATCTGGTCGCCCGGCGTCTGGACGAGCAACGGCTGCGGCTCGTGGTGCCGGACGACCACCGGCTCGCCGGGCGCAGACGGGTCAGGCTCGCCGAGGCCGCCGACGAGGCCTTCGTGACGCTGGAGCCGGGGTTCGGGCTGCGCCGCATCACCGACGACCTGTGCGCCGAGGCCGGGTTCACCCCGCGGATCGCCTTCGAGGGCGAGGAGGCGGAGACGCTGCGCGGGCTGGTCGCCGCGGGGCTCGGAGTGGCGCTGCTGCCACCGCCCGCGGTGGCCAGGCCGGGCGTGGTGGAGCTGGCGGTGACCGCTCCGCGGGCGGTGCGGGAGATCGGGGTGGCGTGGCTGGACGGACATCCGGACACGGCCCCGGTGGCCGCGTTCAAGCAGTTCCTGCTGGCGCGGCGGGGGCGGCTGCTGCCGGAGTAGCACCGGGAACGCCCCGCCGCCCCCACCGCCGGACGCCCCGCTACTGGAGCGTCCGGCCGAACCCCGCGGCCAGCGGCATCCGCAGCCCCAGCGGCGGCGGCGCCGCGAACGCGTCCACCACCGGCCGCGCGTACGCGTGCGAGAACAGCGCCCCCCGTACGAAGTCCGAAGCCAGCGCCACCACTTCGGACCGGTGCTGGCGCAGGGAGTGCCCGTCGGAGTGGACCTCGAAGCGGCAGGTGTCGCGGTTGGTCTTCTTGGCGCGTTCCGCGAGCCGGTAGGAGAGTTCGGGGTCGGAGCGGGCGTCCGTGGTGCCGTGCACGATGAGGACCTGCCGCCCCACCAGCTGCTTCACCGGTTCGGGCTCGGCGGCCACGTCGTCGTCGGGCAGCCACGGGGCGACGGCCAGGACCGAGGTGACCGCGTGGTGGCCCGCGGCGTGCAGCGCGGCGCGGCCGCCCATGCCGTGGCCCGCCAGGCAGACCGGGACGTCGCCGTACCGCCGCAGCGCCTCGTCCACCGCCCAGGACGCGTCCTCGGCGAGGTGTGCGTCCGTACCGTTCCAGCCGCGGAAGCGGTAGCGCACGACATGGGCCGCGAGCCCGTCGCCCCGGCCCGCGCGGGCCAGCCTGCGGGCCGGCGGGCGCAGGGACGCGTACGGCAGGGGGGAGGAGCGGCGCCGGGAGACCGGGTCGCCGTCGGGGAGCAGCAGGACCACACCGCTGACCGCGGACTGTGTCCCGCCTGCCCCAACTGCCCGTCCCAGCCTGGCTTCCGGCGGGGCTGGTGCTTGCTGTGCCATAACGGAACAGTCTCAGAAGCGGAGGTGTACTCCACCCTTCCGAACGGTCACTGTTACATATCGACGGGGCACGATCTACGCGCGTAGGGGCTAAAGTGCCCAGATGACGAGCCAGACCATGCAATCGCCCACCACGGATCAGATCGGCCGAGCTCCGAAGGTGCTCCTGCACGATCACCTCGACGGGGGCCTGCGCCCCGGCACGATCATCGAGATCGCCCGCGCGACCGGGTACACGGCTCTCCCCGAGACGGACGCCGACAAGCTCGGCGTCTGGTTCCGCGAAGCGGCCGACTCCGGTTCGCTGGAGCGGTATCTGGAGACCTTCGCGCACACCTGCGCCGTCATGCAGACCCGCGAGGCGCTGGTGCGCGTCGCCGCCGAGTGCGCCGAGGACCTCGCCAAGGACGGCGTCGTGTACGCCGAGGTCCGGTACGCCCCCGAGCAGCACCTGGAGGGCGGTCTCACCCTCGAAGAGGTCGTGGAGGCCGTGAACGAGGGGTTCCGCGAGGGCGAGCGGCTGGCCAGGGAGAACGGCGACCGGATCCGGGTCGGCGCCCTGCTCACCGCGATGCGGCACGCGGCCCGCGCCCTGGAGATCGCCGAACTCGCCAACCGCTACCGGGATCTGGGCGTCGTCGGCTTCGACATCGCGGGCGCCGAGGCCGGCTTCCCTCCCACCCGTCACCTGGACGCCTTCGAGTATCTGAAGCGGGAGAACAACCACTTCACCATCCACGCGGGTGAGGCCTTCGGGCTGCCGTCGATCTGGCAGGCGCTCCAGTGGTGCGGCGCGGACCGGCTCGGGCACGGGGTGCGGATCATCGACGACATCGAGGTCGCCGACGACGGCACGGTGAAGCTGGGGCGCCTCGCCTCGTACGTACGGGACAAGCGGATCCCGCTGGAGATGTGCCCCACCTCGAACCTGCAGACCGGCGCCGCCGACTCGTACGGCGAGCACCCCATCGGGCTGCTGCGGAAGCTGCACTTCCGGACCACCGTCAACACGGACAACCGGCTGATGTCGGGCACCACCATGACCCATGAATTCGAGCACCTGGTCGACGCGTTCGGCTACACGCTCGACGACATGCAGTGGTTCACGGTCAATGCGATGAAATCCGCATTCATTCCTTTCGATGAACGCCTTGCCATGATCAACGACGTCATCAAGCCCGGATACGCGGAACTCAAGGCCGAGTGGCTCTTCCGTCAGACCGCTGTGACCAGTGGTTCCGCGGCTGGGGCGCGCTGACCATACCGTCGAACGGGCGGCCGGGAGCGACTTTCCCGGCCGCTTCGCCGCGTTTGCGGGGGGCGTGCCGGGCTGGCTACCTTGCGTAGCCGCTCAATTCCCCCTCCCCTCGCATCACAAGGACGTTCTCCTCATGAAGCAGTCTGCTGCCAAGACCCTCGGTGTCGCCGTTCTCGGTGCCGCTTTCGCCGCGACCGCCGCCGGTACCGCCTCTGCGTCCGTCGTACCGGTCACTCCGGACGTGACGGGCACGCTGGGTTCGGTCACCAGCACGCTCCCGCTGGACCAGGTCACGTCGAAGATCCCGGCCGGCAAGGGGAACTCCGTGCAGTCCGGACAGCACACGGTCGGCGGTGCGAAGCGGGCGCTCCAGGGCAGTAGCGGCAACAAGGGCCTCCTCGGCGGTCTGCCGACCGGGACCGTGACGGACGCGGTGGGCAGCATCGGCCGCTGACACCCGGCAGCCCCCCCCGGCACAGTCGAAGACGGGGCGCACACCCGTCCCAGGGGTGTGCGCCCCGTCTGTCGTGTACGGGTCCCGGACCGCCGGGCGGGCTCCGGACTACCAGGCCGCCGACGGCGACTTCTCGCCGGGCAGCAGGATCCACAGCGCCAGATACAGCAGGAACTGCGGCCCCGGCAGCAGGCAGGAGACGACGAAGATCACGCGCATGGTGGTCGCAGAGGTGCCGAAGCGCCGAGCCAGCGCTGCGCACACTCCGCCGAGGACACGGCCTTCACGGGGGCGGGCAAGTGCGGACATGTGGGGCTCCTTCGCGAAGCGTTGCGGGAGCGGCTCCGTCGCGCTCCCTGTACATCCATCATGACGCGCCGTGGCGGAAGGAGCATCGCTCTACGGTGCGATCCCGACCCTGGGAATCGTCGGGGTGGCTCCCTGAAGGGCCTCATCCGGAAGGACGGCGGCGCGTTCCGAGCGCTCCACCCCCCGGCGCCGCAGCCGGCACCGCACGGCGGGCACCACGAGCACGTGCGCCATCGCGACGCCCGCCGTGTTGAGCAGCAGCGAGTCCACATCGACCACCTGCCCGGGCACTCCGGTCTGCAGCAGCTCGATGGCCAGCGAGATCAGCGCGCCCGCCGCGACCGTGCGGGCCAGCGAGGCCCAGGGCGACACCCGCAGCCGGCCGCCGGCCAGCGGCAGCAGCACCCCCAGCGGGGCGAGCAGCAGCAGCGCCTCACCGATTCTGCGGGTCGCCTGCAGGGCGCCCAGAGCGAGATCCGCTCTGATGCCGGCGAACGGCGTGAAGTTCGAGGCGGTCACCCACATCACGTCCAGCGGGCGCAGGGTCAGCCAGCCGACAATCAGAAGATGCGCGGCGAGGAGGACAACCCCCACGACGCGAAAACGGATGACGGAGCGACCGCCCGTACCTTGACGCACACCACACAGGACGCGGCTACCGGTGGGATCGGTTCCGCTGGCTTTGTCACCGTGCCGTCACCGAATCCCCACTGGGCCCGCACCGGTACCGGGCGCGGGGCGGGGCACTGCGGCACTACCGCCGCAGGTCGCCCAGCTCCGGGTCGGCGTCCGGCCGGGTCTTCAGCTGCTGGGTGCAGGAGTACGCGCGCGGCGGATCCCCGTCCGGGCCGCCGAGTACCACCGAGCCGTCCGTCTCCGCCGCCGCGCTCTCCGCGTACGTACAGACGATCTGGGCCAGCGCGTTGGCCGGCAGGTCCGCCGGGTCGCGGCTCAGCCGCAGCGCACCCGCGGGGTCGCTCTTGCGCCCCTCGCTCACGGACAGGGAGTCCTGCACATCGGTGCTGAACCCGGCCTCCTTCTCGGTCACGGTGGGCTTCTCGCGCAGCTCGTCGAGGAGCTTCTCCGCGACCCGCACACCGTCGGAGAGCGTGCGGCCCTCCGCTATCTGCACCGTGCGGTCGACGGGGACGAGCCGGCTCCCGCAGACCAGATAGACCCGGACCGGGATGCCCTGCGGCGCCTGCGCCGTGTCACCGTCCGCGGGGAGGTTGCACGGCACCCGCGACGGCGCGGCGCCGGCATCCACCGGTACGGAGGTGTCCCGGATGCCGCACCCGGCCGTCAGGGCACACAGAGCGGCCAGGCCCATCAGTATCGCTGCGGGTTTCGTTCGTCCGGCCCTCATGCGCCGTCGCCTTCCTGGGCGTCGCGGGCCGGATCCACCGGGTCGCGCGGCAGCCGCAGTTCGAAGACCGCGCCGCCGTCCGGCGCGTTCGACGCGGTGATGTCGCCGCCGTGGATGTGCGCGTTCTCCATCGCGATGGAGAGGCCGAGCCCGCTGCCTTCGGAACGGGGCCGGGACGCGCTCGCCTTGTAGAAGCGGTCGAATACGTGCGGGAGTACGTCCTCGGGAATGCCGGGGCCGTGGTCCTGCACCGCGATGGCCAGCTCCTCGCCCTCGATCCGCACGGCCACCCGGACCGGTGAACCGCCGTGCTTCAGCGCGTTCCCGATCAGATTCGCCAGGATCACATCGAGACGGCGCGGGTCGAGGCGCACCATGATGCCGCGGTCCGCGTCCAGCTCCACCGCGTCGAGCCAGGCGCGGGCGTCGATGCACGCGGTGATCTGGTCGGCGATGTCCACGTCGTCGAGCACCAGCCGGGCCGTTCCCGCGTCGAAGCGGGTGACCTCCATCAGATTCTCCACCAGGGTGTTCAGCCTGCGGGTCTCGCTCACCACCAGCTGCACGGCCGGCGCGATCATCGGATCGAGGCTGTCCGCCTCCTCCTCCAGGACCTCCGAGACGGCGGTGATCGCGGTCAGCGGCGTCCGCAGCTCGTGCGACATGTCGGCGACGAAGCGGCGGCTGGCCTCCTCCCGCTCGCTCATGTTGCTGACCTTCTTCTCCAGTGCCTCGGCCGTCTTGTTGAACGTCCTGGACAGCTCGGCCAGCTCGTCCGTGCCCGAGACCCTCAGCCGGGTGTCGAGCTTGCCCTCACCGAGCCGCCGCGCCGCCTCGCCGAGGCGCTGCACGGGCCGGAGCACCGTCGTCGCCGCGGCCTGGGCGAGCAGCGCCGAGCCGATCAGGGCCAGCGCCGTGGCGATGGCCAGCGACCAGGCGAGGGAGCTGAGGTCCTGCCGCTCCTGGTCGAGCGAGGTGAGCATGTAGCCGGTGGGCCCGCCCCCGATGACCTTCGCACCGCCCACCAGGTACGGCTTCCCGCGCAGCGTGATGCGCTGCCAGAAGAGGTGGTACGTGGAGTGCTCGTCCGAGCCGACCTTCTGCTGCCTGGCCACCGCTTCCTGCAGCTGGTGCGGCACATCGGCGAGCGTGAAGGTGTCCAGGTCGGAGTAGCCGATGACGGGCTTGCCCTTGGCGCGCTCACCGACCAGCAGCACGCTGTAACCGGGGTTGCTGGACGCGGCCATCCGCGCCGCCGTGGTCTGCAGCTCGTTCTGCGTCGGCTTCAGCGGCAGCGGGGCAGCCCGGCTCTGCATCTCCTGGCGGAAGTCCTTGAGCGCGGAGTCCTGGGTACGGGTCAGCACCGCCTCGCGGTTGAGCCAGTACGCGATGCCGGAGGCGGAGACGGCCGCGGTGAGCGCGACCAGGGCGAAGACGACGACGAGGCGCAGCCGCAGGCTGGTCAGGCGCAGCCCGTGGAGGGACGGACGAGTCACTGAGGCGTGTCCAGCCGGTAGCCGACGCCGCGGACCGTACGGATCAGGGTCGGTGAGGACGGCACGTCCTCCACCTTCGCGCGCAGCCGCTGCACGCAGGCGTCGACCAGCCGTGAGTCACCGAGGTAGTCGTGCTCCCAGACCAGCCGCAGCAACTGCTGGCGGGAGAGCGCCTGTCCGGGCCTGCGGCTCAGTTCCAGCAGCAGGCGCAGCTCGGTCGGGGTGAGCTGGAGATCCTCGCCGTTCTTCGTCACGGTCATCGCCGAACGGTCGATGACGAGACTCCCGAAGGCGGCGGAGTCGGTGGACTCGCGCTCCCCGCGGCGCAGCACGGCGCGGATACGGGCGTCGAGCACCCGCCCCTGCACCGGCTTCACCACATAGTCGTCGGCACCGGATTCGAGGCCGACCACCACGTCGATGTCATCGTTGCGCGCGGTCAGCAGGATGATCGGCAGTTGGTCGGTGCGTCTGATCCGCCGGCACACCTCAAATCCGTCGATTCCGGGCAGCATCACATCCAGCACGATCAGGTCGGGCCGCTGCTCGCGCAGCAGCTGAAGACCGTCCTCGCCGGTGGCGGCTGTGGCCACCCGGTGCCCCTGGCGTGACAGAGACAGCTCAAGAGCCGTACGGATGGCGTCGTCGTCCTCAATCAGCAACAGGAAAGGCACGGGGGCCATTCTGGCCCATGGGACAGGGGAGTTCGACCTCTGGAGCGGTTACGTGGCTGCCGTGACTCTGCGTGGAGGCCTCCGTCACCGCGCGGCGAACCTCCCGGGGACGGCTCCCGGAACCCGCCGAGAGCCCCGCCGCAGGCGCTCCGGGGGCCGCGGGCAGAGCCCCTGGCCTGCCGCCTCTGTCGCCTCTGCTGTCACTCACATCACCTCCCGCCCCGCCCCTTGTGACGCGCCTGTGACAGTCGACAGACAACCCCATGAAACTGCGGAGGCAAGCTCTTCATCAACAGACCGAAGCACGACTCCACGGCGGGGGGCGCGAGATGAACACACTGCACAGCAACAACTCCGGCGCAGTAATCACGCGGCTCCACGACGTGGTGACCGCACGCAACATCGAGAAGTCCGGTGCCGCGGGAGGGCGGGGGTGCTCTCGTGGCACCGGGCGTCAGCACCCGGCGTACATGACGGTGGTTGACGCACCAGCGCCGGTCGCGAAGGCGGCCGTGCCGAGCCAGCCGGTGGTGCGCCGGGAGACCCCGGAGGAGGGGCCCTCCGCGTCGGAGGCGGAATTCACCGCCTACGTACAGGAGCGCCGCGCTTCCCTGTACGCCACCGCCTACCACCTGACCGGCGACCGTTTCGAGGCCGAGGACCTGCTCCAGAGCGCGCTCTTCTCGACGTACCGCGCCTGGGACCGGATCAGCGACAAGGCGGCCGTGGGCGGGTATCTGCGCCGCACGATGACCAACCTGCACATCAGCGCCTGGCGCCGGCGCAAGCTCAACGAGTACCCGACCGAGCAGCTCCCGGAGACGGTGGGCGACACGGACGCGATGCGCGGCACGGAGCTGCGCGCGGTGCTCTGGCAGGCGCTGGCCCGGCTGCCCGAGACGCAGCGCACGATGCTGGTGCTGCGGTACTACGAGGGCCGTACGGATCCCGAGATCGCGGAGATTCTCGACATCAGTGTCGGCACGGTGAAGTCCAGCATCTGGCGCTCCCTGCGCCGGCTGCGCGAGGACGACGTCCTCAGCTTCGGCCGTGACGAGCAGGAGTCCTTCGGCGAACTCGTCGCCTGAGGGATCGGGGGAGGGTCGCCGTTCCGGGGGGAAACGGCGGGCGTTGATGGGGGCGGGGTTCGGGGGAGCCCGGGGGAAGCGGAAGAGGGCCGGACAGGCCGGGGGTGGCCTGTCCGGCCCTCTTCCCGTGTCCGGTCCGCGGCTGGTCTGCGGCCGGCCCGCGGCGATACGTGGCCGACCGTGGCCTCACCGCGTGCGGCGCTCCGTGGCCGACCGCGGCCGGGCTATGCCCGGTCGAGGAGCCGCTTGATGAACGGGGCGGCGTCCTGCGGCGGGTCCGCCTCGGTGACCAGGCGGTCCATGATCAGCGAGTAGTGGTCGATCTCGTCCTGCTTGTCGAGGTAGACCGCGCCGGTCAGCTGCTCCAGGTAGACCTTGTCCGGCAGGTCCGGTTCGTTGAACCGCAGGATGGTGATGGGGGTGCCGGCCGCCGCCATCGCGCCCACGCTGAACGGGGCGATCTGTACTGTGACATTGGGCAGTTCGGCCACTTCGAGGAGATGTTCGAGCTGTCCGCGCATCACATCGGCCCCGCCGAAGGGGCGGCGCAGGACGGCCTCGTCCACGACCGTCCACAGCGTCGGCGCATCCGGCCGGGTGAGCAGCTTCTGCCGCTCCATACGGAGCTCGACCAGGCGGCTCACCTTGGATTCGGGAGCGTTCGGGTAGCCGAGGCGGGTGATGACCCGGGCGTACTCAGGTGTCTGGAGCAGACCGGGGAGGAACTGGACCTCGTAGGTACGGACGAGGGACGCGGCCTCCTCCAGGCCGACGTGCAGCTCGAACCAGTTCTCCAGCACGTCGTTGTAACGGTGCCACCACCCCGGCAGGTTGGCCTGCCGGGTCATCTCCAGGTAGTCGGCCCGGACTTCCTCGTCCAGTACGCGGTAGAGGGTCAGCAGGTCGATGACATCGCGCTGCTTGAATCCGACCTGACCGCGTTCGAGCCGGGTGATCTTGGCGTCCGACGCCCGGATCGCCCTGCCTGAGTCCACCCGCGAGACACCGCGGTCCTGCCGGAGCCGCCGCAGCCGTGCCCCCAGCAGGATGCGCAGGGCGGTCGGACCGATGTGCTGGTGGTCCAGGTACCGCCTTATCGAAAGCTGTTCCCTGCTCGGCCGCTGTATGGCGGTCATGCCAACTCCCGTAAGGCGACTGGACGGACACGAAGAGTGCCAGTGTTCCATCTGCCCCCGGGGCGCGTACAGCAGGGCGGTGCCCGCCGCTACCGATGGCCTCAGATGGACAGTGCGTCGAACTCGCCGTCCTTGGCCCCGGCGATGAACGCGGCGATCTCCGCACGCGTGTAGACCAGCGCGGGACCCTGCGGATGACGGGAGTTGCGCATCGCGACGCTGCCGTCGGGGAGCGCGGCGACCTCCACGCAGTTGCCTCCGGGAGCACTGTGCCGACTCTTCTTCCAGTGCGCATTGTCGATCAAGTCGGATTGTGTTCCGTTCGCAATCTGTTGCATTTTGATCACTCCTCGTCGTGGTGCGCACGTCTGACCAGGCATCATGCAGATGCAATTGCAGCTGCACTTGCCGCGGCAATTGCGTCAGCCGGAACTGTAATTGCAGATGCAGTTGCGGCACCATCCCTCGGAGGGGGATAGTGGCAGCCGATCAACCGCTCGTGACGTCTGGCTGCTCCTCGGAGATCGCGATGACATCCCGCTCGACCGGACCAATTGGCGCCTTACCCGGGCCGACCGTCCACCGACTGCTGGGCCGTGCGCTGTGCGACGCGTTCCGGCACGAGGGGCACGAGGAGACAGACGCCGCGTCCGTCCGCTTCACGGCCTGCGCACTGCCGGCCGGGGGCCAGGCGGTCGGCGAGGGCCGCCGTTTCAGCGGATCCCTGCTGCGCGACTGGGCGTTGAGCCCCCTCGTCGACAACGCGGCGCTCATCGTCTCCGAACTCCTCAGCAACGCCCTGCGGTACGGACTCGGGGCCCTGCCGGCCCGGTCCGCCCCCGGCCCGGCGGTCTGGCTGGGGATGCTGCGCAGACGCGGGACCGTGCTGTTCGCGGTCTGCGACTCCAGCACTGCCGTTCCGCGGGTCAAGGAACCGGACTTCATGGCCCAGTCGGGCCGCGGTCTGCACATCATCGACTGCCTGAGCGAGACCTGGGGCTGGACCACTCCCGACAACGACGGCAAGGCGGTCTGGGCCGCGGTCTCGTGCCCTGCCGCACCGGGTGTCCCGGACAACTCACGTGCCGACACACGGGCGGTGGCCGCCCCGTGGCCGGTGACCGCCGTCCGGCCATTCGCCATACGGCGAACCGTCTAGCGTCGGACGGGGGTTGGTCACACCCTGATCCCGCGCAGCCCACCTCCTTCCGGTGCCGGTACCCGGCAGCGGAAGGAGACGCCGGTGCGGCCGTACAGCCTGGTGGTGCCACACCCAGGATGAGGAGGCACTGCCTGCTCTGCCGTCGTGGCGGCAGGATCGGTGACATGAACAGCAGCAGCGCGCAGATGAAGGCAGTGACCATCCCCGAGTTCGGCGAAGCCGAGGTGCTCCGCATCGCCACAGTGCCGGTCCCCGAACCCGGGCCCGGCCAGGTCGCCATCGATGTGGCGTACGCGGGAGCCAACTTCGCCGAGATCCTCTACCGGCGGGGCGTCGTCGACGTGCCGCTCCCCTTCGTGCCCGGCATCGAGGTGGCGGGGCGGATCCGAGCCCTGGGCGACGGCGTCGCGGACCTGCGCGTCGGGCAGCCGGTGGCGGCACTCACGATCGTCGACAGTGGTGGCTACGCCGAGGTGGTGCTCACCTCCGCGAGCCTGGTCGCACCGCTGGACGGCTCCGGTGTCGGGCTCGACGTCGCCGCGGCGCTGCCGTCCAACAGCACCGCCGCGTTTCTGGTGCTCGACCGGGTGGCCCGGATCGAGCCCGGAGAGAGCGTTCTGGTCCACGCGGCGGCCGGCGGCGTGGGCAGCCAGCTCGGCCAGGCCGCTCGCCTGCTGGGCGCGGGCCGTGTGGTCGGGACCGTCGGCAGCGAATCCAAGATCGATATCGCCAAGGGCTTCGGCTACGACGAGGTGATCCTGCGCGACCAGGCCGCGGACGCCGGCGAGTTCGACATCGTGGTCGACATGGTCGGCGGTCCCACCCGCCGCGCCGGCCTCGACCAGCTGTCCCCGATGGGACGCCTGGTGGTGATGGGCAACGCCTCAGGAGCCGAGGACGTCGGCATCCCGGCCAACGACCTGTGGTTCACCAACAAGACCGTCTCGGGCTTCAACCTGGCGGCCTTCTCCGCCGCTTTCCCCGAGGAGACCGGCCAGGCACTGCGCCGCGCGGTGGCCGCCGGGGCCGCGGGGGAGCTGCGGGTACAGGTGGAGACTCTGCCACTGGACCAGGCCGCCGAGGCGCACCGCCGCATCGAGTCGGGTACGACCACAGGCAAGCTCGTGCTCGCCGTCGCGGAACGGTGACCCGCACCTGACCCGCCGTGCTCCGGCAGAGTCAGACCGGCCGGGCCGACCCGGCCCGACGGGCGGGGGCCAGGGAGCCGGCCGGTGCGCAGGCCGCCGCCAGGCGGTCCAGTGCCTCCTGCTTGTCGCAGGGGTACGCGCCCAGGCCCGACTGCCGTGCCACGATGCCCCGTTCGGCCCGCATCAGCCGCCACCCCCGCCGCAGCAGGAACGGCACCGACTTCCGTCCCTCGCGCAGATCCCGCAGCAGCCGTCGCCGGAACGTCGTGGAAGGCCGCCCGCGCAGACAGAGCGCGTCCGCCAGTACGCCCAGTTCCTCGCACCGCCGCACGATGTCCGCCGCGAAGATGCCCTCCGCGATGAACACGGGTGCCCCGCCGGTGTCGAACGTCTCGCGGTCGACGCGGGCGCTGGCGGAGATGTCGTACACGGGCACGGCGGTACGGCCCGTCCGGCACAGCTCCTGGATCGCGGCGACCGCCGCGTCCGCGTCCCACGACAGCGGTGAGTCCCAGTCGATGTCCGCGCTGCCGAGGACCTGCGGCAGCGTCGGGTCGTCGCCCTCCTTGTAGAAGTCGTCCAGACGCAGCACGGGCAGGCCCGAGCGCGCGGCGAGGGACGACTTGCCGGATCCGGAGGGGCCCGCGAGCAGGACGACACGGGCCGGTATGGGCTGGATGGACCGGGAGGAACTCACGGAAGAACATTCTCCCGCATTCAGCGGTCCGTGCTACTCCCAGGAGTGAGGTTGCTGCGGTCTTTGGAGCGAAGAGCGCACAGCAACTACTCTTTGTGCTCATCTGCTTACTCTGCGAGTCAGGAATCCCATGGCATCACATGCAGCCCCCAAGCCCCGGCGGAACTCCCTGCTCCGTATCGGCCTCACCGTCTCCGTGGCCGGTGCGGCGCTCGGTATGGGCGGTGCGGCCGCGCAGGCTGCCACGCCCGCGGCCACCGGCTCGGGCGGCCCCACCGCGGTCCTCGGCAGCCTCGGCCCGTCGCCGGTCCAGGTGCTGACCGGTGCGGTCGGCCATGCCACCGCTCCGGTGGCGGCCCTCCAGCTCGACCCGCTGGCCAAGACCGGGGTCGACCCGCTGGACAACGCGGTCGGCACCCAGGTCGCGGACTTCAAGCCCGTCTCGACGGCCGTGCTCACCTCCCCGCTGACCAGCGGCGGTGCGCTCAAGGACCTGCTGCCCGGCCGCTGAAGACCGGAGAGCGGGTCCACCGCGGCCGCGTACCGGAGAGGCCCCCGCCGCCGCTGAACTCGACATTCAGCGGCGGCGGGGGCCTCCCGTGCAGCCGTCCCCGTGGCGGGCGGCGGCCCGCCGGTCCGGGCTCAGTGCCAGGCTCAGTACGACGAGCCCGACACGCCCAGGGCGCCCGTCGGGTGCCAGACCGTCTTCGTCTCCAGGAACGCCGTGAGCCGCTCCGTGCCGGGCGTGGCCGTGAAGTCCACAGCCTGTGGACGCAGTACCCGCTTGAGGTTGTCCGCAGCGGCGATCTCCAGGTCGCGTGCCAACTCGGCATCCGCACCTGTCAGGTCGATGGCGTTGACATCCTGGTGCGCGGCGAGCGGCGCGGCGATCTCCGCCGTCTTTCCGGACAGCACATTGACCACACCGCCCGGCAGGTCCGACGTCGCCAGCACTTCGCCGAGCGAGAGCGCGGGCAGCGGGGACTTCGCGGAGGCGATGACGACCGCCGTGTTGCCGGTCGCGATGACCGGGGCGACGACCGACACGAGACCCAGGAACGAGGAGTCCTGCGGGGCGACGACCGCCACCACACCCGTCGGCTCGGGGGTCGAGAGGTTGAAGAACGGGCCCGCGACCGGGTTCGCCCCGCCCACGATCTGGCCGATCTTGTCCGTCCAGCCCGCGTACCAGACCCAGCGGTCGACCGCCGCGTCCACCACGGCGCCGGCCTTCTGCTTGGAGATGCCGTCGGCGTCCGCCACCTCGCGTACGAACTGGTCCCGGCGGCCCTCCAGCATCTCGGCCACGCGGTAGAGGACCTGGCCCCTGTTGTACGCGGTCGCGCCCGACCAGCCGCCGAACGCCTTGCGCGCCGCGACGACCGCGTCCCGCGCGTCCTTGCGGGAGGACTGCGGGGCGTTGGCCAGCCAGTTGCCCTTGGAGTCGGTCACCTCGTACACGCGCCCGCTTTCGGAGCGGGGGAACTTGCCCCCGACGTACAGCTTGTAGGTCTTGAAGACGCTCAGCCGGTTCTGCTGCTCAACGGTGCTCATCAGCGCTTGCCCTCCGGGCTCGACGGGGCGAGGTACGCCTCCAGGCCGTGCCGGCCGCCCTCGCGGCCGTAGCCCGATTCCTTGTAGCCGCCGAAGGGCGAGGTCGGGTCCAGCTTGTTGAATGTGTTGGCCCACACCACACCGGCGCGGAGCTTGTTCGCGACCGCGAGGATGCGCGAGCCCTTCTCCGTCCAGATGCCGGCGGACAGGCCGTACTGCGTGTTGTTGGCCTTGGCGACGGCCTCGTCGGGCGTACGGAACGACAGCACCGAGAGCACCGGGCCGAAGATCTCGTCGCGCGCGACGGTGTGCGCCTGGGTGACACCGGTGAAGACCGTCGGCGCGAACCAGTAGCCGGACGTGGGGAGTTCGCACGCGGGCGACCAGCGCTCGGCGCCCTCCGCCTCGCCCGTGTCCGCGAGCTTCTGGATACGTGCGAGCTGCTCGGCCGAGTTGATGGCGCCGATGTCGGTGTTCTTGTCGAGCGGGTCGCCCAGGCGCAGCGTGGCCAGCCGCCGCTTCAGCGCGTCCACCACCTCTTCCTGCACCGACTCCTGGACCAGCAGCCGTGAACCCGCGCAGCAGACCTGGCCCTGGTTGAAGAAGATGCCGGTGACGATGCCCTCGACGGCCTGGTCGACGGGTGCGTCGTCGAAGACGATGTTCGCGCCCTTGCCGCCCAGTTCCAGGGTGACCTTCTTGTCGGTCCCCGCGACGGAGCGGGCGATGGCCTTGCCGACGGCGGTGGAGCCGGTGAAGGCCACCTTGTTGACGTCCGGGTGCTCGACCAGTGCGGCGCCCGCGTCCCCGTATCCGGGGAGGATGTTGACGACGCCCTTCGGCAGGCCCGCCTGGCGGCAGATGTCCGCGAAGAACAGCGCGCTCAGCGGGGTCGTCTCGGCCGGCTTGAGCACCACGGTGTTGCCGGTGGCGAGGGCCGGGGCGATCTTCCAGGCGAGCATCAGCAGCGGGAAGTTCCACGGGATGACCTGGCCCGCGACGCCCAGCGGCCTCGGATTCGCACCGAACCCGGCATGGCTGAGCTTGTCGGCCCAGCCCGCGTAGTAGAAGAAGTGCGCGGCGACCAGCGGGAGGTCCGTGTCGCGGGTCTCCTTGATCGGCTTGCCGTTGTCCAGGGTCTCCAGGACGGCCAGCTCGCGCGAGCGCTCCTGGATGATCCGGGCGATACGGAAGAGGTACTTGGCGCGCTCGGAGCCGGGCAGCGCCGACCACTTCGTGAACGCCTTGCGGGCCGCCTGCACAGCGCGGTCCACATCGGTGGTGCCCGCGCGGGCGACCTCCGACAGGACCTCCTCGGTGGAGGGGCTGACGGTCTTGAAGACCTTGCCGTCCGCCGCCTCGGTGAACTCGCCGTCGATGAAGAGCCCGTAGGACGGGGCGATGTCGACGGCCGAACGCGACTCGGGAGCCGGTGCGTACTCGAATGCGGATGAGAGTGCCATGGTGATCAGTCCACCGTCACGTAGTCGGGACCGGAGTAGCGGCCGGTGCTGAGCTTCTGACGCTGCATCAGCAGGTCGTTCAGCAGGCTGGAGGCGCCGAAGCGGAACCAGTGGCTGTCCAGCCAGTCGGCTCCCGCGGTCTCGTTGACCAGCACCAGGAACTTGATCGCGTCCTTCGTGGAGCGGATCCCGCCCGCGGGCTTCACGCCGACCTGGATGCCGGTCTGCGCGCGGAAGTCGCGGACCGCCTCCAGCATCAGCAGGGTGTTCGCGGGGGTGGCGTTGACCGCGACCTTGCCGGTCGACGTCTTGATGAAGTCCGCGCCCGCCATCATGCCGATCCAGGAGGCGCGGCGGATGTTGTCGTACGTGGACAGCTCACCGGTCTCGAAGATCACCTTCAGCCGTGCCGCGGTGCCCCCGGGCCGCACGCACTCCGCCTTGACGGCCTGAATCTCCTCGTACACCGAGAGATAGCGGCCGGAGAGGAACGCGCCCCGGTCGATCACCATGTCGATCTCGTCGGCCCCCGCCGCGACGGCGTCCCGCACATCGGCGAGCTTCACCGGCAGCGCGGCCCGGCCCGCCGGGAAGGCGGTGGCGACGGACGCGACCTTCACGTCCGCGCCGTTCAGGGCGGCCTTCGCGGTGGCGGCCATGTCCGGGTAGACGCAGACGGCGGCCGTCATCGGGGTGGTGCGGTCGGTCGGGTCGGGGTGGACGGCCTTGGCGGCGAGCGCCCGGACCTTGCCCGGGGTGTCGGCGCCTTCGAGCGTGGTCAGGTCGATCATCGAGATGGCCAGGTCGATGGCGTACGCCTTCGCCGTGGTCTTGATCGAACGGGTGCCGAGGGCGGCGGCGCGCGCTTCGAGGCCGACGGCGTCGACGCCGGGCAGGCCGTGCAGGAAGCGGCGCAGCGCGCTGTCGGATGCGGTCACGTCGGCGAGGCCGCCTGCGGAGGGTGCGTCTCCCGGGCGGGAGGCGGGTCCTTCGCCGGGGGTGCCGGGGGAGGGGGCGGTGGTGGGCATGGTCACCAGATGAGCATATCTACGCGCGTAGCGACCTGTACAGGGGGCCGGTGAACCTCCTGGTGGGGGCGGGGTGCCTCCGTGTGCTGAGGCGCCGCGGAGTGCGGGCATGGGGGACAACGCATCCGCCGCTGTGCCGCACGCCTCCCTCGGCCGCACAGGGCCCCGGCCCCCTTCGCATGGCGCCCGCGGTCGGGCCCGCGATCAGTTCTGCGGTCGGACCTGCGATCAGGCCCGCGGAGAGTCCTGCGATCAGCTCTGCGGTCGGACCTGCGATCAGGCCCGCGGAGAGTCCTGCGATCAGTCCTGCGACCAGCGACCAGCGATCAGCTCTGCGATCAGGCGTCGTCACCTTCGTAGGCCGCCAGCGCGGCTTGGCGCATCTCGAACAGGCGGCGGAGGGATTCTTGATCCAGATGCTCCCGCGTCAGCGCAACGGTGGCCTCGCCCTCCAGGGCGGCCCACGCCTTCCGGGCGCGTTTGTGGCCTATTCGCCGTGTGTCGCTGCGCAGGAACCCGGCCCCTGCCGACAGCCCCGCAGAGGCCAGGGCCAGCAGCGCCGCAGGGGTGCGTGCATCCGGCGTGGTCAGACCCGCCGCGCCGGACACCGCGGCGAGCAGGGCGGCAGGGAAGCCCAGGACGATATCGGCGACCGCCCAGAACGCGGCTCGTCGGTCGGCGAGAGTCGTCTTCCGGTGTGCTTCGTTGCGCAACCGCTCGGACTCGGCGAGCAGCCGGCACGCCGGGCCACCGGGCGGGTCGCTGAACGAGGCCGTCCCGGCCCCCTCGCAAGCATCGGTCATGGCCCAGATTCCAGCACAAGTGGAGCTGATCCCGCGGGACTTGGGCCCATCCCGGTTCCGGGCCCCGGGAATCCGCCGGGTCAGCCCACGGCGAGGAGCACGGCGAGCAGGACGGCGCCCGCCACGGCCGGGGCCATGATCTCGTAGGCCCAGCGGACCTCGGGGGTGCCCTGTGCCGTCGGCCGGTCGCTGCCGCGCTCCGAGAGCTCGCGCAGTTCGATGACCGACTGGTCGGACGGCGCGCGGCCCTGATCCGCGTCCGCGCCCTGGGCGAACGGATTGCGGTTCTGGCGCTGCCCGGCACCGGGCGCGGCAGCCCGCATCTGCTGGATGTTGGCCCGCTTGCGGCGGCGCAGCGAGACCGGCACGGCCCAGAGCTGGTACTTGCTGCCGCCCACGAACGCCTCGGTGGAGTACGCGGCGCGGATGTCGTCGACGCACGCCCAGGGCAGGGTGATCGAACGGAAGGGGTTACGGATCCTGAGCCGGTCGTCGTTGGCGTACACGGCGGGCCGCAGGGTGAAGGCGACCACCAGCGGAATCACGAGGACCAGCCCGGCGAGGGCCAGCCAGGGAGTGTTCCCGTGGCCGTTGACGAGGGCGTCGATGCCCAGCCAGAGGGCGAGGGCGAGCAGCAGCACGCCACCCGCGAGCCCGGCGAGTGACCGGTAGACACGGTCGGCGTAGACCGGGTCGGGGGGCTTCGGTGTGGGGTGCTCAGGGGTCATGCACCGATTCTGCCTGACGGGCCCGGCGGGGGCGGCACGGCGGTCGCTGAGCCCGCAGGTGACAGCCCGCCCGGGGCTGGCCACGATGGTGGGGGCGCCGGTCCCGCACCGGCCGCGCACCGGCCGTGCCCCGGTCCCGCACCTGCTCTCGGCCTTCGTGAGGGATCTCGGATCCCTGTGCCCCGGGAAGTATCCCCACGCTTCGGGAAGGATCCCCATGACCAGCACCTCCCGTGCCGACGACATCCTCGGCGGTCTGGACGGCATCCGCGACGATCTTGAGGACTTCTACCGGGACCTCCATGCCCACCCCGAGCTGGGCCTGGCCGAGCGGCGGACCGCGGCGCGGGTGGCCGAGCGGCTGCGCGAGTGGGGGTATGGGGTCACGGAAGGAATCGGCGGCACCGGCGTGGTCGGCGTCCTGGCCAACGGCGACGGCCCCACGGTGCTGCTGCGCGCGGACATGGACGCGCTGCCGGTCCGCGAGGACACCGGGCTGCCGTACGCGTCGACGGTGACCACCACGGACGCGGACGGTGCGGAAGTGCCGGTGATGCATGCCTGCGGACACGACACCCATGTCACCTGCCTGCTCGGCTTCGCCCGGCTGATGGCCGCTGCCCCGCAGGCGTGGCGGGGCACGCTGACCGTGCTGTTCCAGCCGTCGGAGGAGAACGGTGACGGCGCCGACGCGATGGTCGACGACGGTCTCGCCGACCGGATCCCGCGCCCGGACGTGGCTCTCGCCCAGCATGTGCTGCCGTATCCGGCGGGTTATGTGGGGGTGCGCCCCGGCTCGTTCCTGTCGGCGGCGGACAGTCTGCGCATCACGCTGTACGGGCGCGGCGGCCACGGTTCCATGCCGCAGTTCGCCGTCGACCCGGTGGTGCTGGCGGCGCTGTGCGTGGTGCGGCTCCAGACGGTCGTATCCCGCGAACTGGCCGCCACCACGCCCGCCGTGCTGACGGTCGGCAGTATCCAGGCGGGTGCGAGCCCGAACGTCATCCCCGACAGCGCCGTCATCCTGCTGAACGTCCGCACGTACGACGAGACGACCCGCCGCCAGGTGCTGGACGCGATCGAACGCTGCGTCAGGGCGGAGGCGACCGCATCGAACGCACCGAAGGAGCCGGCCATCGAGCACATCACCTCGTTCCCGGCCACGGTGAACGACGCGGATGTCGCGGACCGGCTGGCGAAGGCCTTCGCGGCGCACTTCGGCGACGACGCGGGCACGATCGAACTCCAGACGGCCAGCGAGGACTTCAGCCAGATCCCGCGCGCCTTCGACGCGCCGTTCGCCTACTGGGGGTTCGGCGGTGCGGACCCGGAGAAGTACGCGGACGCGGTCAGGAAGAACACGGTGGCCCAGGACATCCCGGTCAACCACAGCCCGCACTTCGCCCCGGTGATGCAACCGACCCTGGACACGGGCGTGGCGGCGCTGACGGTCGCTGCGCTGGAGTGGCTGGCGGCGGCGGAATCGCCGGGCGGGCGGGGCTGAGGCGGTACGGACCCGGGACGGGTGAGGCAGTTGGTGACCCGCCCCACCAGCCGTGTCCACCTTCACCGTGCGCTTCAACCGGGCGTATTCTCCGACGAGTTACGCCGACTTACGCCGATGACCAGGCGGCAGCTGGAAGACCGGGGGCCATATCACCATGAGCGGCACGAACGGGGACGCTCCGGCCCCATGGGCGGCGTGCCGTCACGTCCTGGGGCGCGTTTTGGAATGGGGATCGGCCCAGGTCATGGCTCTCGCATGCGTACGGAGCCAAGGCTAGGCTCATCCGCATGCTGAACCGGCTTCCGTTCGGCGAAGCGCTGCGCTCCACCGTAGGCATCCCCAAGCGGAGCAAGCTTCTGGACAGCAGTCCGCGGTCACGGGTGTGGCGGGTGCGGCTGGCCGACCGGAGTCTGGTGATCGTTAAGCAGATCACCGACGGCGGGGACACGGGTGCCGACGCGGACACGCGCTTCGCGCGGGAGGTCGCTGGGCTGCGCCTGGCGGGACGGGCGATCGGGCCCACCGTGGCTCCCGCGGTGCTTGCCACGGACCTGCCCTCGCGGGTGATGGTCCTCGATCACTTGGACGACCTCGGCAAGACGGACGACTGGATGCCGGGGTACGCCGAGTCGCTCGCCCGCCTGCACGCCCTGACCGGACCCTCCGACGCGGGCGCACTCCCGGCCTGGTCGGGGCCCACGGCCGCCGACGCGGAGTCCTTCCTCGCCCTGGCCCGGGCGCTCGACGTGTCCGTCCCGTCCGCGGTTCTCGATGAACTCACCGCTCTCCTGGACCGGTTGGACCCCACTCCGCATCATGCGCTGCTGCACGGCGACCCGTGCCCCGGCAACGACCTGCGCGCCACCGACGGTGTCCGTTTCGTCGACTTCGAACGGGCCTCGCTCGGGAACGGACTGGTCGAGCTCGCGTACTTCCGCATCGGCTTCCCCACCTGCTGGTGCGCGATGTCGGTCACCGCGGCCCCGCTCGCGGAGGTCGAGGACATCTACCGGACCACCTGGCACGGCCTTACCGGCAGGGATGTGCCGGGCGACCTCGCCGATGCGTGCGCCGGCTGGCTGATCCAGGGAGACGCGCTCGTCGAGCGGGCCCACCGCGGGACGGTCGACCAGCTCGCTCGGGTACCCACCGAGGACTTCGAGTGGGGCTACATCTCCGCCCGCGAGCGGCTTGTTCACCGCCTCGGCGTGGTCGCCGACATGACCCGCGACCACGACCTCCTGCACGCCGTGGGCCGCCTCAGCTCCACCCTGGCCGTGCGCCTGTTGGAATGCTGGCCAACATTGCGGCCGCTGCCCGCACCCGACACCCGCCCTTGGTACTAGGGTGCGTGCCGAGCGCGGGCAGACGGGCGGCTCGTGCGCCGTCGTCGGAGAGCCAGTTGCGCCAGGGGTGGGAGACCGGACCCACCTGACAGTCCTGCCCCACCTGGCAGTTGAGATGACGTGACATCACAGCCCCGGCGGGGCGGTCCTCGTACTGGACCCCGCCGGGGCTGTCGTGTGTCGCGAAACAGTGAGGCTTGCGGAGGAGCGCCAGGGCGAGCGCCAGGACGAGGGCCAGGTCTGGTCGGAGACGTCGATGACGGAGGCGATCCGGGAGAAGGGCGCCCGTGCGTCCAGGTGCAGAGCGTGGAGGATCTGAAGATCGATCTCGTCATAACAGCCGGATTCCATCGCGATACCTCGCTCGATGTCGGATTTTCCGAGTCCAGGGCTGATGAACGGGGCTGAGCCCGGGCGGCGGCGCTGAGGATGCGAAGCCCGTGATGTCGGCTCACACCTCGATCCTGGGGGAGCTGTCAGTCGTACGGCAGGCTCGCTGTTGCCGGGGAGACCAGGTTCTGGAGCTGGTCGAGTGCGGTCCGGAGTGCTTCGAGTTCGGCGATGCGTTCTGCGTTGCGTTCGGCGACGGCGGCGTTGAGGCCCGCGAAGAACCGGGTGCGGTAGGCGAGGTCGGACTCGATGCGCTGGAGTTCGGCGAACAGGGCGGGCAGGCCGGGCGGTTGCGGGGCGAGTATGCGGGTGAGGCGGGGCAGGTACCGGCGTAAGCGGGCCTGTACGACGCCTGCGGCGAAGACCAGCCGGATCAGTGAGAGCGTCACGGCTGCTGCCCTCCGTGCTCGGCCTGCCGGTGGCGCCTGCGCAGCACCCGGCAGTCGGTCTCTCTGCTCGCGTCGCCTTCGGCTCTGGCGACCGCCTCCGCGAGGTCGTACTCCTCGCACTCCTGACAGAACTCATGATCGTTCTCGTCGGGTGATGGTGTGCCGGTGGGGGTCACGATTCCAGCCTCCTGCGGCTCCGGCTCCGGGCGTTGATGCGTGCGATCTCAGCGGCAAGAAGCTCTATGCGAGTTGGGGTCCGAACCTGCTCGGGGACGGCTTCCCATTCGGCGCCGCCGTTGACCGGCCGCAGTGACCAGTACGGGCCGGCGAGCCCCCGGAATTCCCCGGTTTGATTGCCGTGCCCCGTATCGACCATGAGCGTGCCGAGGTCCGGGACGTAGGAAGGTTCCTGCCCATTCGGGGTGTTCTGTGCGAGCACCACCGCTCCTCTCCGTAGCCATTCCACTACCAAGCGGGCTCAGCGTGACCTACAGTCGAGTCAGTCTTCAACGTTGCGCCAGCGGAGGGCACATTGGTAAACCGCAAGGAGTTGAATCCTGAAGCAAGCCCGGAAGCGGCTTTCGGGGCGCGTTTACGCAGATTACGCGAGGCGCGCGGTTGGACTCAGGACGAACTGGCCGCGCTGGTCGGTTACACGGGCAGGCATATTTCGGCAATTGAAACCGGCCGCAAACCTCCAACTCTGCGTTTCACACGCAGTACTGATGTTGCGTTCGGGATCGCCGACACTGCTGATTCGTTCGAGCGCGAGTGGCGTGAGATCCGGCATGGGTCGCTGCTGGAGGGCTTCCCGCAGTACGTCGGGCACGAAGGCCGGGCCGTGGAGATCCGGTTGTACGAAGTTGGAATCGTCCCCGGTCTGCTCCAGACCCCCGAGTACGCGTCGGTGCTTGCCGCGAACGCCGTACGGCGCGGAGCTATCACGGCTGAGCAGGCCGACGAACGGGTCACGCTCGTCGCGGAGCGGCAAGCGGCGCTCTTTCGGCCGACCCTTCCAGTGCTCATGGTGGTGCTGGACGAGAGCTGTATCCGCCGGTCCATCGGTGATGCTGCTGCTATGGACGCACAGTTGACGCGGCTGGTGGAGTTCGCCGGGCAGCCGAACACCATGCTTCAGGTCGCCCCGTTCGACTTGGGGGCGCACCGACCCTTCGACCTTCCGGTAACGGTGCTGACGATGCCGGATCGCTCGCTGATGTCGTACGCCGAGTCCTCCCAGCGGGGTCATCTCGAACGAGAAAGTACCGCGGTACTTCCCATGTTGACGGCCTACCATCAGTTACAGGCCGAATCGCCCTCCCAGGCGGCATCCGTGGCCATGATCGAACAGGTACGAAAGGGCACCCCGTGACGACCACGACCGACTCTCCCCGCTGGTTCAAGTCCTCATACAGCAACAACGGTGGCCAGTGTGTCGAGGTCGCCACCAACCTCGTCGCCCCGCGGGGCGTGGTCCCCGTCCGTGACTCCAAGAACCCGGGCGGCCCGGTCCTGGGTCTCACCGCTGGTTCGTTCGCTTTCTTCGTGGCAGGCGTCAAGGCCGGAGAGTTCGGCGCCGTCTGACCAATCCGCCCGCAGGCGGCATCAGCGGCAGTGATCAACCAGTTGCGAAAGGGCACCCCATGACGACCGAAGCTCCCCGTTGGTTCACGTCCTCGTACAGCAACAACGGTGGTGAATGCGTTGAGGTCGCCACCAACCTGGTTGCCTCGCGCGGCACGATTCCCGTCCGTGACTCCAAGAACCCGGGTGGCCCGGTCCTGGACCTCGCCGCCGGTTCGTTCGCTTTCTTCGTGGCAGGCGTCAAGGCCGGAGAGTTCGGCGCCGTCTGACCGCCCCCGGCCGTACACCGGCTCGGAGTTGCCCCATCGTGCGGCGGTGCACGGTGGGGCTTCTCGCTGAATTGCCCCCAGCGCGCTGGGCGCAGATCGGCGGGGTGCCGGGCGCCGCAGTGGGGTCAGTGTTTCCGCGCGTCCTGCGGCTGGTCCGCGACGGGGCACGCGTAGGGCGACTGCGTCATCGTCCACCCGTCCCCGAGCACATGGACGCTGCTGTGCGTGGACGCGGTGCGCGGGGAACCACCGACTGCTTCGCTTTTCGGGAGGGGGGCGGTGGTCGCAAGCGACGGAGCCACCGTGCACGCCAGCTGGAGCATGGCCTGATGGCTCAGCGGGGCCGCGACACCGGGGAGTTGGACGGACAATGAACCGTCTTTGCCGGTCGACACCCGAATCGCGTCCGTCAGGTGAGGCAGCTCCGTGGTGGCCGTCGCGGACTCGCTCGCGGTCGGCCCCTCGAACAGCAGACGGACAACGGCTCCGAGGTCCTCGGTGTCCTCGGTCCGTCGGGGGTAGGCCGTCAGGTCTCCGTCGTGCAGGAAGAAGAGGGAGATGGTGGGAGGCGTCGAGGGTGGCGCGCTGGTGGAGACGATGCCGCTCGCCGGTTCACCGGCCTCGATGGCACCGGACGGGGGGACTCCGCACGCCGTGAGCGTGACCGCGGACGTGAGTCCGAACAGCAGCGCCGCCGCCCGCGAGCCCCTCACCGGACACCCCCGCCGACGCCGACGCCGGTATCGGTGTCGTCCAGCCGCAGCGGGAGTTCGACCGTGAACACCGCGCCGCCATGAGGCGAGTTCGCCGCCCGGATGCGCCCTCCGTGCAGACGCACGTTCTCCGCAGTTATGGCCAAGCCCAGCCCGCTGCTCTCGCTCCTGGTCCGGGAGGTACTCGCCTTGTAGAACCGATCGAAGACGTGCGGCATGGCCTCATCGGTGATCCCTGGTCCGTTGTCGGTCACCTCGATGACGGCCCACGCCGGGCCCGCACCTTCCTCCCGCACCCCCACGGTCAGCCATACGGGCGGCACCCCGTGCCGTAGCGCGTTGCCGACCAGGTTGGCCGTCACCACATCGAGCCGGCGCGGATCGACGCGCGCGCGGAGCACACCCGGCCCGGGCAGCCGGGTCTCCACCTGCCCCTGCCACCCCCGGGAGGCGAGGGTGCGCTGTACGGATTCGGCCAAATCGATCTCGTCCCGGTTGAGTTCGACCGCCCCGGCGTCGAAGCGGGAGATCTCCATCAGGTCGTTCACCAGTCCGCTCAGCCGGCCCGTTCCCTCGCTGATGAGCCGCAGGGCGTCACCGGTCTCCCCTCCCGTACTCAGCGCGTTCTCGTCCAGCACGTCGGTGACCGCCGACATCGCCGCCAGCGGCGTGCGCAGTTCGTGGGAGACGTCCGCCACGAAGCGGCGCGCCTGGGCTTCCAGGCGGCGCAGCTCAGTGACGGTCCGCTCCAGTTCGGCTGCCGTTTCGTTGAAGGAGCGGGAGAGGTCGGCCAGTTCGTCGGAGCCGGTGACGGCCAGCCGTACGTCGAGGTGCCCCGCGGCCATCCGGCGCGTCGCCCCGCGCAACGCCCGTACGGGACGCAGTACGCCGCTCGCGGCGAGCAGCGCCAGGACGACGGCGAGGCAGAGGGCCACCAAGGTGGCTCGCTCGACGCCGCTGACCATGGCCTTGACGTACGCCTCTTCGGCGTTCTGCGGCACCTCCAGGTACATCACGATCCCCGAGAGCCTGGGCTCCGTGCCTTCGCCGGAGGAGTACGTGACGGGCATGCCGACGACGAGACGAGGATGCCCGCCGATGTTCACCCGCTGGAACACCGCGGCACGTCTCTCCCGCACGGACCGGAGCAGTGCGGGGCTCGGCTCGTCGAAATCAGCGCTCGGCGCATAGGCGCGGAGGCGTCCGTAGGTGCCCATGACCCGCCACCCCGACGACGGGTTCGCGTACAGCACCTGGTTCACCGCGGACTGGAGATCCGACCGGCGCGGTGCAGTGGTGAGGTAGGGCGCGACGGCGTCGACGCTCGTACGGAACTGGTGGATGACGGAGTCCTGGCTCTGCTGAAGCACCCCCGTGCGCGCCTCGCGGAAGGCGAGGAGGCCGGTGCCCAGGGCACTGGCCATGGCTACCAGGACGAAGGCCGCCAGCAGGCGAGGGCGCAGACCACGCAGGGGGAGCGGGATGCGCGCCAGGGTCGTCCGGAGGAACCGCAGGGGGCCGGCTCCCCGTACGGCGGCGCGGCCCTCGTCGGCCGTGCCGGCCTCGTCCTGGTGCTCGCCCTTGCGTGCCCGCACGGTTCTCCGCGTCGGCGTGGTCTTCCGAGTCCGCGTGGATGGCGGGCCGCTCATGGGGTGCCGAAGCGGTAGCCGAATCCGCGTACGGTCTGCACGTAGCGGGGATTCCTGCCCTCGCCGAGCTTGTTGCGCAGTCGCTTCACACAGGCGTCCACCAGCCGTATGTCGCCGTGGTAGCTGTGTTCCCAGACTGCTTCCAGCAGCTGCTGGCGGCTGAACACCTGGCCGGGCGAGGCCGACAGGGTCAGCAGCAGCCGCAGTTCCGATGGGGCCAGGGCGACGGGGCCGCCGCGGTAGGTCACCACGAGGCCGGCCCGGTCGACGACCAGCTCGCCGTGCGTCTCCACCCGGGGCCGGGCGCCGTCCGGTACCGACGCATCCTGTCTGCGCAGTACGGCCCGTATGCGTGCGTCGAGCACCCGCGCTTGCACGGGCTTGACCACGTAGTCGTCCGCGCCGGCCTCCAGTCCCACGACCACGTCGATGTCATCGCCCCGGGCCGTCACCATGATGATCGGCACCTGGTCGCGGTCCCTGATCCGGCTGCACACGTCCAGGCCGGAGATGCCGGGCAGCATGAGATCGAGTACGACGACGTCCGGCCGGAAGGGGCGGAGCTGCTCCAGGCCCTCTTCACCCGTTTCCACGGCGAGGACTTCGTGCCCCTGATGCCGCAGGCCCAACTGGACGGCCCTGCGGACATCGTGGTCGTCCTCGACGATCAGAATCCGTGGCATTTCGACAGTGTAAGCAGCTCGGATGAGGTGGCTGTCCTGTGGAGGACCCGCACCGAGTGCCGTTACACAACGATCACAACGGGCCTGGGATGCGGGTCTTCCGGTCAGAATCGGCGGAAGCCGCCATGAACCGCGCGTCGTCACCATTTCGTGATGTCTCCGGCTCATGGTGGTCAACTGGCCCGGCCACTTTGAGCTGTTATGAATTCGGCACGACGGCGACCATCCGCACCCCCTGCCGGCAGCACCGCGTCCGTTCGCCGCGGCGGTCGTCGGCGCCGGACCTCCCACCGCCGGGGGCGTCCGCGCAGCCGGGGCCGGAGCCTGCTGATCGGCGCGCTGGTGGCCGTCGGTCTGCTGGGCCCGGCGACGTATTTCCTCGGGGGCGGGCGGAGCGACGCGTCCAACGGGGCGCCGCACCCGCCGAGCACATACGTCACTCACGCTCCCACTCCGACGCCGACTCCCACGCCGACCCCCACCCCCACGCCGGCCCCCACCCCGAGCCGGACCGGGATCGACGTCCCCTCGACGGGCAGGGGGACGTTCGTCACGGCGCAGGCCAGTGGCGCGAAGGCGGGCAGCGGTTCCCACCCGCTGCGCTACGTCGTGGAGGTCGAGACCGGCCTCGACATCTCGGCGTCCCAGGCGGCGAAAGAGATCGCCGGGATACTCGCCGCCCCGCGGGGCTGGACCCACAATCCGCACTACGCGTTCGAGCTGGTGAGCGCCGGAGCACCGCACGATCTCACGGTGAAGATCGCGACACCGGGGACGGCGGACTCCCTGTGCTGGGCGGGCATCCACCAGTCCACCGGAGGTGAGTACAACTGCGAGGTGCCCGGCGGGGTGGTGGTGAACCTCAAGCGCTGGGTCAAGGGCTCGCCCACCTTCGACGGGCCCATCCATGACTACCGGGCGCTGATCGTCAACCACGAGATGGGGCACTTCCTCGGCTACTCGCACGTGACCTGCGGGGGTGCCGGACGACTGGCCCCCGTGATGATGCAGCAGATCAAGGGCCTGCACGGATGTGTCGCCAACGCCTGGCCCTATGACAAGAGCGGTGACCTCGTCACCGGGCCGCCCGCATGACCGGCGCCGGTCGCCGGGGGCCGGCAGCCACGGCGGGCGGCCGTTACGGCTCGGTCATGTGCCGAACCCATGGCCATGAACTGCCGGCGCCACTGTGAACTCCGCGTGCTTCGCGCCCCACAGGCAGAACCCCCTCTCGATCGGATGGAAGCCAATGAATCGATCCCGCGCTGTCCGGAGTCTGGCCGCGGCGGTGAGCCTGCTGCCGCTGCTGGCGGCCTGCGGCTCCGGCTCGCACTCCCACTCGGCGACCGGAGGGAAGACCACGGCCGGATCGTCGGGGCAACTCGACGTTCCCGCCGACGCGAACGCCGATCTCAGGAAGCAGTACCTCCTGGAGAACGCGATCGCGGCCTGCATGAAGAAGCAGGGCTTCACCTACACCCCCGTGGCCCCCGAGGATCCCGCCGCTTCCTGGGCCACCGACGGGGCGGACTACGCGCTGACGAAGAAGTACCGGCAGAAGTACGGATTCGGGATCTTCTCGGGAATCGTCTACCCCGACGACGCCGGTGCGCCGGGCAGTGCGGGCGCCCGGAAGGACTCCGGAAAGACGCCCAACGCGGCCTACGTGGAAACGCTCACGCCCAATCAGAAGACCTCGTACAACAAGGCGTTGGGCACTCCCCCCGACCCGAAGACCGGAGAGAAGAACTGGACCGGCTGTCAGGGAGACGCCAACAAGGTGGCCTACGGCTCCGCTTCGGCCCAGGACCGGAGCACCAGGACCGCGAGCCAGAACCAGGCCAACGCACAAGCACTCAACGGCGATCCGAAGCTGGTGGCGCTGGCGCAGTCGTACGCCTCGTGTCTGAGGAAGGAAGGCGTCTCCGTGACGACCACGCAGCCGACCGGCATCGGGGACATGGTCAGGCTCCAGGCGCTCGGGTCCGCTCCGGCGGGCGCCGGCGGTGTCTCCCCGGTCGGCGAGGACGGGAACACCGGGAAGTCGCTGAGCAAGAAGGACGCTCTCCCTCTGCTCACCAAGGACATCGAGCTGGCGATGCAGGACCTGCAGTGCGGCAAGGCGTTCCGGGCCGCCTACTTCCCGAAGTTCCTCAAGGCCCCGACGAGCGGTGGCGGTGCCGGGTGAGGAAGCGCCCCAGGCTGATCGGCACCCGTCCCGGACAGCTGACGGTCGTCGTCGCCGCGGTGGCGCTGGTCGGAGCGGGCGGCTGGTTCGCCGGATCGCGGATGCAGTCGCCTGCGGATGCCGCCGCCGCGCACCAGCCGCCGAAGGCTCGTCCGGTCACCGTCACGGTCGAGCGGCGCTCGCTGACCGCGAGTGTGGTGGCCCAGGGCTCGGTGGGGTTCGGATCGCCGCGGAAAGTGACCCTGGCCGGCCTCGTCGGCTCTCCGGACTCCGGCTCCGGGTCCGGCAATCCGGGGGTCGGTGACGACGTCGCCCAGCGGGTCACCAAGGCACCGGCCGCCGGAGTGGAGCTGAAGGAGGGGGATGTACTGATGCAGGTGAGCGGGCGGCCGGTCCTGGTACTGAGGGGCACCGTGCCGATGTACCGCACGCTCGGCCCCGGCGCCTCCGGGGACGATGTCAGGCAGCTCCAGCAGGCGCTGACCCGGCTGGGCTTCAACCCCGGCCCGGCCAACGGGACGTACGGGCAGTCGGACGCCGCGGCGGTGAGCCGCTGGTACAAGAGCAAGGGCTACCGCGCCATGGAGCCCACCGTCGCCGACAAGCAGCAGCTGGGAACGCTCGAAGCGGCGGTGACCACCGCCCAGCAGGCCCTCCTCGCGGCACAGAACCCGGGTGGCGGCTCCAAGGGGACGGGCGGCTCCGAGGGAACGGGCGGCTCCAAGGGAACCGGCAGCGGTTCAGGCGGCGGCGCGGGCGCAGGAGGGGACACCGCGAAGCTGCAACTCAAGTCGGCGCAGCAGCAGTTGGACGCGGCCGACGCCGCGCTCTCCGCCTTCCAGGCCGGTTATGGAACCAAGGTCCCCGCCGGTGAGGTGGTCTTCCTGCCGGACCTCCCGGCCCGGCTGGACAAGGCGACCGCGAAGACTGGAGACACCCCCTCCGGACCGGTCGCCACGGTGACCAGCTCCAAGGTCGTGGTGCAGGCCGTGGTCCCGGCCCAGGACGCCAAGTTGCTCCACAAGGGCATGCGGGCCCGGGTGGAGACCACCGACGGCACGACGGTGGACGGAGAAGTCGTGGCACTCGCCGACGACGTACCGAAGGACGATTCGACCGACGCCGGCAAGCAGCAGGGGACCTCGGACGGCGGGAGCGAGGGCACCTCGGCTCCCGTACCGGTGCAGATCTCCGTACCGGCGGGGAAACTGACCAAGAACGCCACCGAATCAGCGAAGGTCACCATTGAGGTGGGCTCGTCGGACGGCAAGGTGCTGACGGTGCCTGTCGCCGCGCTGCACACCTCCGCCGACGAAAAGGCCCGGGTGCAGGTCCTGCGGGGCGGCAAGGTGGTGGATCTCCCCGTCGAGGCCGGCCTCTCCGCGGACGGCCAAGTGGAGGTCACTCCGGCGTCCGGTGTCGCGCTGAAGGCCGGCGACCAGGTGGTGGTCGGGCGATGACCGCTCTGCCGTCCTGCGCCGCACCCGACGCGGACACCGTCATCCAACTGACCGCCGTGGACCGGACCTTCGACTCCGAACCGCCGGTCCATGCCCTGCGGGACGTACACCTGACCGTCCGGCGCGGTGAGCACCTGTCGATCGTCGGCCCGTCCGGTTCCGGCAAGTCGACACTGCTCAACACCCTGGGGCTGCTGGACCGTCCCACCTCGGGCACCTACTGGCTCGACGGGGTGGAGACCAACGCGCTCGGCGACCTGGAGCGCACCTCGTTGCGCGGCAGCCGGATCGGGTTCGTCTTCCAGTCCTTCCACCTGCTGCCGTACCGGACCGTGGACGAGAACGTCATGCTGGCCGAGACCTACCGCCGGCCGCGCCCCGGGCGCAGCCGGGCGGGCCGCGCCGCCAGGGCCGAGCAGACCCTGGAACGGGTGGGTCTGGCAGACCGGGCCGGCTTCCGGCCGGACCGGCTCTCCGGTGGTGAGAGACAGCGTGTGGCGATCGCCCGGGCGCTGATGAGCGAGCCCGCCCTGCTGCTCTGCGACGAGCCGACCGGCAACCTCGACAGTGAGAACACCGAGTCGGTGCTGGACCTCTTCGGCCAACTCGGGGAGCAGGGCATGACCCTGGTGGTGATCACGCACGAGGAGGCGGTCAGCCGGCGGGCCGACAGGCAGGTCAGGATCAGCGACGGCCGTCTCGTCGAGGAGCGCCGATGAGGTCCAGGACACGCGACGTGCAAGCCGCGGCTCCCGTGAGCACGGCACCGGGCAGGGCCGCCGCCGAGCGCCCCTGGATGGATCTCAGGGACCTGTGGTCCGAGGCGCTGGCGGGGGTGCTCGCCCGGCCGATGCGCTCCGCCCTGACCACGCTGGGCACCGTTCTGGGCATCACCACCCTGGTCATCACCATCGGGATCTCGTCCACGGCGGGCAACCAGATCGTGGGCCGGTTCGACGCCCTCACCGCCACCTCGGTCACGGTGGGGGTGCCCTCCGCGGCATCGGCCGACTCCGGTCCGCTGGTGGACTGGTCGGGTGTCGACGCGGTGCGCCGGCTGGCCGGGGTCGAGTCGGTGGCGGCGATCGCGGACTCCCAGGAGACCGCGAGCGTCGAGGTGCGTTCCAACGACGTGGTCGCTCCCGGCGCGGTCAGCGGCCAGACGATGGCGGTCGTCGCCGCGTCCTCCGCGCTGCCGGCCGCGGTACGGGGCGGGATGACCGCCGGGCGCTTCTTCGACGACGGGGACATCGCCCGGCACGGCCGGCTGGCGGTCCTCGGCGACCAGGCGGCGCGGCTCCTCGGTATCAGCTCGGTCGAGGACGCTCCCGCGGTCTTCCTGAAGGGGCAGGCGTACACGGTCATCGGGATACTCGGCGGAGTGGAGCGGGAACAGCAGCTCGCCACCGCGGTGATCCTGCCGCCCACGACGGCCGCGGACCGGATGGGGCTGGGAACCGTGACCCGGGTACTGATCAACACCTCGCTCGGCGCGGCGAACCAGGTCGCCCGCCAGGCGCCGATCGCACTGGCCCCCGGTGCCGAGGCTTCCCTGACCGTGACGGCACCGCCCGATCCGGCCAAGGCCCGCAAGGGAGTGCAGGGCGATGTCAACGGCCTGTTCCTGGTCCTCGGGCTGGTCTCGCTGGTGGTCGGGGCCATCGGTATCGCCAACGTGACGCTGGTGACGGTCATGGAGCGGATCGGGGAGATCGGACTGCGCCGCGCCCTCGGGGCCTCACGGCGGCAGGTCGCCGGCCAGTTCCTGGCGGAGTCGACGGCAATCGGACTCCTCGGCGGTGTCGTGGGCGCCGCCCTGGGCATGGTCGTGGTGGTGATCGTCTCCGCCGTCAGGGAGTGGACTCCCGTCCTGGACGTCCGCCTCGCCCTCGGAGCCCCGGTCGCCGGAGCCCTGGTAGGGCTCCTGGCCGGCCTCTACCCGTCACTGCGGGCCTCCCGTATGGAACCGGTCGAAGCCCTGCGCTCGTAGCCGTGCCCCCACGGGGAGGCCGGGCCCAGCCGGGTTCGCGGCACGGCTGGGGAGGCTCCTCGCCGGCCTCGGCATGTGACGGTGGCCCGGCCGGTACGGGCAAGTCCCGGAGGCCGGGCCGTCCTTGACCGTCTGATCCGGCGTCAGGCGCGGCAGCGCAGCATCTCGAACGACGGGTTCGTGCGGTAGTCCGCCCAGAACTCGTCGCCGTACGCGGCGATCCCGGCGGCCGACACCTCGGTCGGCACCCAGGTGATCTCGCTGAACCCCGCCTTGGCCAGGCATGTTTCGAACACCTCGCGGCGCGCCAGTCCGGAGGTGAACGAGATCGGCACCCCCTCCAGCAACGCGGTGGTCTTCACCCGGGGCCCGGTACCGGACTCTTCGCCCGTCAGCTCGGTGAGGAATCCGTACGGGCGCGGCGACGGACCGGAAAAGTCGTAGTCCGGCGTCTGGTGGAGCATGAAGAACTCGCCGCCGCTCTTCAGACCCTCGTGCACCTTGCGGCACAGGTGCTGGAACTCCTCGACGGTCTCCGCGTAGTTGAGCAGCATCACCGCGGTCGCCACATCGAATCGCTCATCCGCGAGTGACAGGTCCGCCACATCGCCGACCTGGTAGCGCACACCCAGCGGGCCGGTCTTCTCGATACCCTCTGCGGCGGCGATCATCTCGCCGGAGATGTCGACGCCGAACACGTCCGCCGCGCCGCGCCGTTTCAGCTCGCGGCTGTAGAAGCCGGTGCCGCAGGCCAGGTCGATCACTCTCTTGCCGGTGACGTCCCCGACCATGCCGAGGAAGCTGGGCGCCTCCACGTACTGGGCAAGCGGCAGGGCCTTGAAGCCCTCGAAGGCCTCACCGATCTCGTCGTACGTCTGCTGCGCGCTCATCGCGCACCCCTCCCGTTGTGGTGTCCATGTCTCCCGGACACCGACAGTCTCTCCACACGCGGCAGTGAGCCCGTACTGGCAGAAGCTCCAAAGATCGGGTGGTCAGGGCGTTGGCCGCACGAACGCGGGCGGACTGCGGATGTAACGCTTTGGAGCGCCTCGGACTAGTACCGGGTGTAAGGCATCGCACCTTTGACCTGTCTTGAGGAGCCGTCCGTGCCAGCGGAGCATCCGACAGCACCACCTACGCGGGACCCGGCCGGGTTCGCCGCGTTCTACGAGCAGCAATTCGACGCTGTGCTCGGGTTCGTCACCCGGCGCGTCGACAACGCGCACCTCGCCGCCGACCTGACGGCGGACATCTTCGTGGCCGCCCTGGAGGGCGCGCACACCTACGACGCCCGGCGCGGCGCACCCGTCGCCTGGCTCTACGGCATATCCCGCAACGTCATCAACGCCCACTTCCACGGCGCCGCCCGGGAGCAGCAGGCGGTCGCCCGGATCAGCGGGCGGCGGCTGCTGGACGACGCGGACGTCAGCGCCATCGAGGCACGCATCGACGCGGACCGCACCGTCCGGCAGTTCGCGTCCGCCCACGCCGCGCTCTCCGAACCACTGCGTCAGGTGCTCGACCTGGTCGTCCTGGACGGGCTCACGGTCCGCGAGGCGGCGCAGGCACTGGGCATCAGCTCGACCACCGCCCGCGTACGACTGCACCGCGCCCGCAAGGTCCTGCGCACCGCCGGCCAGACCCACGCCGCCACCCACGACACCCTTCTGGAGGCCGCCCAGTGAACGCCCCCGTGCACTTCAAGCAGCAGCTCGCCGACGAGCTGAACGTCCGCGCGACAGCCCTGTCCGCCCCCGCCGGCCACCGGACTCCGCTCCGGTTCCGCGCGCCGCGCCGAGGGCTGGCGCTCACCGTGGGTCTTGCTGCGGCGGCTGCCGCTGTGGCTGTCGCCGTCCCGATGGTGTCCGGGTCGAACGGGGCGCAGCAGGCCGCGCCGGCATCCCGGAGCACCGAGAACACCCCGAGCACCCACAGCGTCCCGAACACCGGACTGAACATCGTGAACGCCGACTACGCCGTGCGGTCCAAGCCGGGCGGCATGGTCTCCGTGCAGCTGTTCAACGTGAAGGGCATCCCCGGTCTGCAGGCCGCGCTGGACAAGGCCGGCATCCCCGCGAAGGTGTTGGCGCCCTCGGCCTCCTGCCACACCACCGGCCACCCCGGCAGCACACCGCACGGCAGCCTCCTGAAGGTGATGCCGCAGTCCGGCTTCCACAGCAACGGGGTCCATGACATCAAGCCCAGTGCCATCCAGCCCGGGGACCACCTGCTGTTCATCGCGGCCACGGAGAGCAACCCGCCGGGGGTGCTGGCCACCAGGCTGGTGCACCAGGTGCCCAGCTGCATCCCGGCCAACTAGCTGATCGATTCCCGAGCGGCGTCCGCCCCTCCCTCTCCCGCTTGACCTGAGTAGACCTGTCTGTCTAATCTGATGTACGCCGATTAGACAGACAGGTCTACTCATCCTTCGGACGGGAATGGTCATGACGAATCTCTCGGTCGTCCCGGCACCCAAACCGGCGCGCACCTCGGATACGGCGCCCGACGCCGACTCCGCTTCCGACTCCGCTTCCGACTCCGCTTCCGACTCCGCTTCCGGATCCGCTGCCGTATCCGCGCGGGGCCGGCGGCTGCCGCCGAACGTGGCGCTGTACGTACTCGCCTCGATCACCATCTCGTTCCTGGCGGCCTCCAGCGCGCCGACCCCTCTCTACGCGGTCTACCAGGCCGAATGGGGCTTCGACCCGATCACCACCACCGTGGTCTTCGGCGTCTACGCGGTGGCCGTACTGCTCGGGCTGCTCACCATGGGCAAGCTCTCCGACCACGTCGGCAGGCGGCCGGTGCTGCTGGCCGCGCTGGCGGCGCAGGCCATCTCGATGATCGTGTTCGCCACCGCCGGCGGCGTGCCGGGGCTGATGGTGGCCCGGATCGTCCAGGGACTGTCGACCGGCGCCGCGCTCGGCGCGATCGGGGCCGGGATGATGGACATCGACCGGCCGCGCGGCACGATCACCAACGCGGTCGTCCCGGGCATCGGCACGGCGACCGGTGCGCTGGTCTCCGGCCTCGTCGTCCAGTTCCTGCCCGCCCCCACGCATCTGGTCTACCTCGGGCTGCTGGCGGTCTTCGTCCTCCAGGCCGTCGCCGTCGCGCTGATGGCGGAGACGGTGACCCGCAAGCCGGGGGCGCTGGCCAGTCTGGCGCCGGAGATCAAGCTGCCGCGCGCCGTACGCCGTCCGATGCTGGTGGCCGCGCCGGTGCTGTTCGCCGTCTGGGCGCTGGCCGGTCTTTACGGGTCGCTCGGTCCGTCCCTCGCACGGCAGTTGACCGGTTCCGGGTCCGAAGTCATCGGCGGGCTGAGCCTGTTCGTGCTCGCCGGGGTGGCCGCCGTCTCGGTGCTGGTCCTGCGGAAGGCGGCGACCCGGACGGTCATGCTCACCGGCATCCTCGCGCTGATAGCCGGGGTGGCCCTCACCCTCGTCTCGATCCGCCACTCCTCCGCCACCGGCTTCTTCGCCGGCACCGCCATCGCGGGCGTCGGCTTCGGCAGCGGCTTCCAGGGCGGCATCCGTACGGTCATGCCGCTGGCCCGGCCGCACGAGAGTTCCGGGGTGCTGTCGCTGCTCTTCGTCGTCTCCTATCTGGGCATGGGGGTGCCCGCCGTGATCGCCGGGTTCCTCGTCGTCCACGCGGGCGGGCTGACTGCCACCGCGCAGGAGTACGGCGTCGCCGTGATCGTCCTCGCGGCGTTCGCGCTGCTGGGGCTGGTGCGCGGCGGCCGGGGCGGGGCGGCGGTCCTGCCGGGCGAGCGGGTCGGCGGCAGCGCCTGAGGGGTGGCCTCCGGCGGGGGACTCGGTGGGGCCTCGGTCAGAGGGGCGCAACCGGGGCATAATGGTAGACAGATCTGTCTGAAGGAGTGACCGTCATGGCGAGTGTGCAGAGCACCGCGAAGCCGTCGGCGCGTGAGCGTCTGCGCGCCGCCGCGAACGAGCTGTTCTACGCCGAGGGCGTGCAGAGCGTCGGGATCGACCGGGTCATCGAGCACGCGGGCGTGGCCAAGGCGTCGCTGTACAACACCTTCGGGGGCAAGGAGCAGCTCGTCCGGGCCTACCTCGACACCCGGCACGCGGGCACCGTCGACCGGATCACCCGGGCGATCGCGGAGCGGGACACGCCCCGCGAGCAGATGCTGGCGGTCTTCGAGTCCCAGGGGCGGCAGTTCGACCGGCCCGACTTCCACGGCTGCGCCTTCATCCGCGCCGGCTCCGAGGCCGGCCCCGGCGGGCTGGTCCAGGAAGCGGCGGACGCCTTCCGCGGCTGGATGCGCGCACTCTTCACCCGCCTCGCCGCCGAGGCCGGCGCCGCCGACCCCGACGCCCTGGGCCACCAGCTCCAGCTCCTCTACGACGGCGCCGGTATCTCCGCCCTGATGGACCGTGACTCCACGGTGGCCGCGACCTCCCACGCGGCGGCGGCCGCCCTGATCGCGGCGGCGACGGGCGCATCCGCCGAGGCGTGAGCCGCGCCCCCGCCGATCGGCAGGTACGGATCGGCGAACTCCCCTTCGCTGTCGGCTTGCTTCAGCCTGCCGGCGTGCGTGCCGTGTCCCTGGTGCGGATGTGCTGGCTGAGAAAGAGAGCGGCGCGGTCCAGTGCCTCGTCGGCCTCATCCAGGACGCCGGCGAACGCCTGGAAGACATGGGGAACGTCAGCGGTGATGTCCAGGATGACGTCCACCCCGGCGTCCCTCGCGCGCGCGGAGGTGCGTACGGAGTCGTCCAGGAGCATTTCGTTGGTGCCCGCCTGCAGGAGCATCGGGGGGAGGCCGGTCAGGTCGGCGAGGGTGGCGGGGCTGAGCATGGGCTGATGGGGGTCCTGTCCCGCGCGGTACATGGCTCCGGTCTGTTCCAGGCCCTCGCGGGTGAAGAACGGGTCGGCGCTCGCCCTGGTGTCCATGCTCTCGCCTGTCCGGGTCGCGTCGAGTCCGGGGGAGAACGCCACGATGGCGGCGGGCATGGGCAGGCCCGCGTCGCGGGCGGCGAGGCAGGTCGTGACCGTGAGGCCGCCACCGGCGGAGTCTCCGGCGAACACGATCGCCGAAGGGTCTTCGCCGCTGTCGAGGAGTGCACGGTAGGCGCTCAGCGCGTCCTCGATCGCGGCCGGGAACGGGTGCTCAGGGGCAAGCCGGTAATCCAGCGAGAACGCCCTGAACCCGGTTCTGGTCACCAGGTTCCCCGTCAGCGACATCGCCGTCTCGGGTGAACCGATCACGTAGGAGCCACCGTGAAAGTAGAGGATCGTCCCGGCCTTCGGAGTGCCGGTCGGCTCGACGAGCACCGCGGGCCGATCGCCGAGCGTCGCAGTCCCGGTGCGGATACCGGCCGGGACGATCATTTTCCCCATCATCGCCCTGAACCCGGCGCGGAGCTCCTCCACCGACCGGGGGCCCTCCGGGTGAGGCTGTCGGACCATCGCGTCGATCTCCGCGCGCTGTTGCCTGCTCATTGCCGCCTCCATCACAGATGCATGCCAAAGAACTATATGCCTTGGAATCTAGGTTAGACTATATGCCATGGCATCCAAGTCACGCCGTGGCCCGATCGACCTCCCGGGCTTCTTCGCCGATCTCGTCCGCTGCGAGACACGGCTCTACAACGCGCTGAACGACCGCCTTCGCGAGCGGCACGGGATCGTCACCTCGCAGTTCGAGTCCCTGCGCTTCCTGCGCGACCACCCCGGGTCCCGGGTGGCGGACCTCGCCACCGAATTCGCCATCGGGATCGGCGCGACCAGCAAGGGCATCGACCGCCTGGAGAAGCAGGCATGGGTCATACGGCAGACCAATCCATCGGATCGCCGCTCATCACTGCTGGACCTGACCGCCGGAGGTCTGGAACTGGTCGAGGCGGCGGAGGCGACCTTCACCAGAACACTGGCCGAGCTGACCGCGGACGTCCTCGGCGGTCCCTCAGGACCGGCGGCCGTACAGATCTTCTCGGAGCTGCGCTCCGTGCTCGAACGCGACCAGATCGGCCTGCCCACAGGCTGACCGGCCTGCGCGTCCCGTGCGACTGCCCGTTGGCTGCCTTCGGTCTGAAGGAAGCAGGAGCAGGCAGAGCAGGCAGAGCAGACAGAAGTAAGGCAGCGGCGTCCGGTGGACACACCGGACGCCGCGGCCGCTCACCTTCAGGCCGCTGAGGTCACCGTCCGGCCAAGATGCCGGGCGAAGAACCGGACCGCGCTGTCGGCCTCGAACCTGGGGAAGTCGAAGTGCTTGCCCGCGTTGGCGTGCAACGTCTTCTCCTTCGATGCGAAGGCGTCGAACAGCGCGAGGCAGGCCTCACGCGGGATCCGCTCGTCGTCCCACTGCAGGCCGAACTCGACCGGGACGGTGATCTGCTTCGCCTTCTCGACCAGGGCATCGGGCCACATCAGGCCGAATACCGCGGCCGTGATCCTGGGTTCGGCCGCCACCAGCGGCACCCCGAGCGCGGTGCCCAGGGCGATGCCGAAGTAGCCCACCGGACCGTCGGTGCCGATCTCCGGAAGTCCCTGAAGGGCGTCCAGGGTCGCCTGCCACTCGGGCACGGCGAGCTCCGCCAGGCGGGCGTTGTAACGGACGACGATCGGGCCTTCCGGCTCGCCCGCCGCCTGCGCCTCGCGCAGCTGGGCGATCTCCTGCTCGTCGTGCGCGGTGCGCGGCCGGTCGCCGTGACCGGGCGCGTCGATGACGGCGACATGGAAGCCGCAGCCGGTCACGAGGCGCTGTGCCCGGCCGGCCATCGCAGGATGCTTCTTGTGGGCGCCGCCGCCGTGGCCCATCAGGACCAGGGGTGCGCGCTCGGCCGCATCGGAGGCCGGTGACCAGAGAACGCCGGGGACCCCGCCCACGGTGAAGTCGCGCTCGACCATGCCGTTCGACGACGACTCGGCGGTGAACTGCAGAGAGTGCATAGGTGTTGCCTTTCGGGAGTGCCTTGTTGTCGAGGCGCTCCCGGCGATACCTACGTCAATCGCCCGACCGTGACGGAAAGGGGGAGCACCCACATCGATACAGCGTTCATGGGTCTCACCTCCTTGGGCGGTGTCGCGGTCAGCAAGCGCAAGCTACAAGCCGGAGCATCGTCCGGTCCAGCCCTTTTCTGAGGAGGGTGTCGGAAGCGGGTGTCGGAAGCCTGTCGGCGGTGACCGTGATCTGTCAGCGGAATGTCGGTGGAGGCTGCGACTTTGAACGGGTCGGTGCTCGCCGTGAGCACGCGGCCGCCGTAAGGCCCGGAACGCCCAGCACAAGGAGCCCGTCATCGTGTCTTCCGTATCCCAGAGCCGACCGCAGTGGGACGTTCACCGGCTGCCATCTGCCGAGGACAGGACTTTCCTGGTCACCGGGGGCAACGCCGGGATCGGCTACTTCGTCGCCGAGCAGCTCGCCGCCACGGGCGCCCTCGTCGTACTCGGCAGCCGGGACGCAGCCAAGGCCGAAGCCGCGATGGCCTCGATCCACTCGCGCGTCGCCGGAGCAGACGTACGGCACCTTCAACTGGACCTCGCCGACCTGGCTTCGCTGAAAACCGCCGTGGACAGGCTGGACCTCGGTCATCTCGACGCGGTGGTCCTCAACGCAGGGGTCGCGCTCGACGACCCGCCGCGTCGGGAAACCGAGAACGGCCACGAGCTGATGTTCGGCACCAACCACCTCGGCCACTTCGCTCTCACCCAGTGGCTGGCCCCCCTGCTGTCCGCGGCGCCGGCCGGCCGCATCGTAACGGTGGGAAGCTTCGCGGCGCGGTCCGAGCGGCTGGACCTGGACGATCTGCAGTCGACCCGGGACTACCGGCCCAAGCGCACCTACGGCCGGTCGAAACTGGCGCAGATGAGCTTCGCCTTCGAACTTGACCGGCGTCTGCGCGCCCTCGACAGCACGGTGCTCAGTGTGGTGGCCCACCCCGGCGGCGCACTGGACTCCCTCACCCCGTCCCGCCCGCCGGTACGCGTGACACCGCCCGGCGAGCGGCTGCGCGCCCTGCCCGCCGGGCTCCTGGTGCAGGGCAAGGACGCCGGAGCATGGCCCGCCGTGCGTGCCGCCCTCGATCCGGCGGTGCGGGGAGGGCAGCTGTGGGGGCCGAGGGTCTTCGGCCTGCGGGGCACACCACGGCGTGAGCCGGTCCCCTCCCACATGGCCGACCGGGCCGTCGCCGCTCGTCTGTGGGCCGCCAGCGGCGAGCTGACCGGCACCGATCCGCACCTCGGCTTCCGGTAGGCGCCGAGCTCCGGGGATACCGTCCTCGCGCTCAGCGCCCGGCCGCTCCCCGCCCGTCCCGGTCCGCCACGAACCCACCGCCCGGGGCGCGTTGCTGCCCGCGGGCCGGGTGCATAAGGTACGAGCGGCCCGGGAGGAGCCGTGCACACCGGCCGTGCGGACGGCGCGACCGATGGGCAGAGACCGGGGGCGGCGGGGATGGCGGACAAGACTGACATAGGACGTGCGGACGAGGCCGGGGAGGCCGACGGGCGGATCGCACCGCTGGACCGGCGACTGTTCGTCGTCGCGGGGGCGGTCTTCGCCGTGCTGATGGCGCTGTCCCCGCGCTACGGCTTCCACATCGACGAGCTGTACTTCCTCGACTCCGCCCGGCACCTCCAGGCGAGTTATGTGGACCAGCCTGCGCTGGCGCCGTTGCTGGCCAGGGTCTCGCTGTCACTGTTCGGGGTCTCGGAGGCGGGCCTGCGGCTGTGGCCCGCGCTGGCCGCCGCGGGCACGGTGGTCGTGGGCGGGCTGACCGCGCGGGAGTTCGGCGGCGCGCGGCGGGCCCAGCTGCTCGCGGCGATCGCGACCGGCACCATGCCCGTGCTGCTGGGCGGCGCGCACGTCGCCAACACCACGTCGTACGAGGTGCTGGCGTGGGCCGCGATCGCGCTCGTGGTCGTGCGGATCGACCGCACGGGCGACACGCGGTGGTGGCTCGCCGCGGGGGCGCTGGTCGGCCTCGGCTCGGAATTCAACCACCTCGCGGCTTTTTTCGGGATCGTCCTGCTGGCCGCCGTGCTGCTCGGCCCGGCCCGGCGGACCGTGGCCGATCGCCGGCTGCTCGCGGGCGCAGCGATCGCGGTGCTGCTCGTGCTGCCCGACGTGTGGTGGCAGGCGCGGCACGGCTGGGCCATGTTCGCGATGACGCGGGCGCTGAACGGAGAGAACGGAGGCCTGGGGAACGTCCCCACCTGGATCGTGGGGCAGCTCGGCATGTCCTGCCTGGTGATGACGGTTCTGTGGGTGGCGGGCCTGCGGTTCCTCCGGCGGTCCGGCCGGCCGCTGTGGCGGTGCCTGGTGACCGCGTACGCCGTGCTGTTCGTGCTGTTCGCCGTGACGACCGGAGCGCAGGTGTACTACCTGGGCGGACTGTACGTGTGCCTGCTGGCGGCCGGGGCGGTGGGACTCGACGGGTGGCTGTACTCCCGCCGGGGCCGGCTGCGCGACCTGATGATCGGAACCGCCGTCTCGGCCGCGATGTTCGCCGTGATCGTGCTGCCGGTGCTGCCGCCCTCGGACGTGGCCTGGACGTACGGCATCAGCGCGAATTCGGGGGAGACCCTGGGCTGGCCCCAACTGGTCGGCACCGTACGGCAGATATGGACCGGGCTCCCGCCCGAGCAGCGTGCCGACGCGGTGATTTTCGCGGATGACTACGGCGAGGCCGGCGCCGTCAACGAACTCGGCCGCGGTACCGGGCTGCCCACCGCCGTGAGCGCCCACAACACCGACTGGTGGTGGGGTCCCGGCAACCCGCACGCCACGACCGTGGTGGCCATCGCCCCTGGCCCCGACCACGCCCCCGGGTACACCGCCCATCTGCGCCGGTACTTCCGGCACGTCCGCGTGGCCGCCACCCTCTCCAACCCCGACGGCGTGCACAACGTCGAATGGGGCGGCCACGTCTACGTCTGCACCGGCCCACGCCGCCCCTGGGGCACGATGTGGCCCGAACTGCGCCACTACGGGTGACGCCCCGCCGCGCCCCCGCCTTGTGACGCGGGCCCGCTTGTGACGTGCCCCGCCTTGTGTCGCGGGCCCGATCACACCGCTGCCCCGGTGACCGTCTTCGGTCACGGACCGGCCAGCGCCTGCGTACCCAGGACCGCGAGCAGCGCGAGCTTCTCGGCGTCCGGGGTGTCCGGTTCGGTCGTGTAGATCATGATGCGCAGGTCGCTGCCCGAGACGCTGAGCAGGTCGCAGTCCAGCGTCAGCTCGCCCACCTGCGGGTGATCGATGGTCTTGTGCGGCGCGTCGTGCTGATCCACCGCCCCGGAATCCCACAACTCCGCGAAGCGCTCACTCCCGGCGCGCAGCTCCGCGATCAGGCGCCGCAGCCGCTGGTCCGCCGGATACCGGCTCGCCGTCGCACGCAACCCGGCAACCTGCGTGATCTCCAGCGCGTGCCGGGATTCCGGGGTGTGGCGGGCGCGGGTGCCCGAGCCGAGGAAGTTGCGCCACACCGCGTTGCGGTCCTTGCCGTGCCACTCGCCCATCAGCGCCGTGTACAGCGGGTTGGCCAGCAGCAGCGTCCACGCCGCGTCGTAGACCGCGACCGGTGTGCCGGTCAGCCGGTCCAGCATCCGCTGGACGCCGGGCGTGATGTACGCGGGCACTGTGCCCCGCCCCGGCGGTACGAGCCCGGCGGCGCCGAACAGATGCTCGCGCTCGGCTCCGGACAGGCGCAGTGCCCGGCCCAGGGCCTCGACGACCTGTAGCGACGGGTTGGCGGCCCGGCCCTGTTCGAGGCGGGTCACGTAGTCGACCGAGATTCCGGCCAGCAGGGCCAGCTCCTCGCGGCGGAGCCCGGCCGCGCGCCGGTGGCCGCCGACCGGGAGCCCGGCCGCCTCCGGGGAGACCCGGTCGCGCCAGCGCCGCACCGCCTGTCCGAACTCCGTGGTCGCCATGCCACCACTGTGCCCCCACCCGCGTGGATCGTCCTGGTACTGGCAGTCACAGGAAGGCGGGACGCCTGGCTGTTCGCCCGCCCGCGCCGCATCGTGGAGGCATGACGACAACACTGATCACCGGAGCGAACAAGGGTCTCGGGTACGAGACCGCCCGCCGCCTCATCGCCGCGGGCCACACCGTCTACCTGGGCAGCCGAAATGCCGAACGCGGGCGCCGGGCCGCCGAGGAGCTGGGCGCGCGGGCCGTCCAGCTCGACGTCACCGATGATGCGTCCGTGGCGGCAGCGGCCGAGGTCATCGAGGCCGGGGGCGGGCTCGATGTCCTGGTCAACAACGCCGGGATCGAGACGCGCGGCGAGAACAACACCGTGCTCGGCCCCGCGGACGTGACAGCCGACGCGATGCGGACCACGTTCGAGACGAACGTCTTCGGTCCGGTCCGGGTCCTGCACGCCTTCCTTCCTCTGCTGCGCCGCTCGGCTGCCCCGGTGGTGGTCAACGTGAGCAGCGGTCTTGCCTCACTGACCCGGGTCAGCACCCCGGACGACCCGGCGTACGCGTACCCGGGTGTCGCCTACCCGGCGTCGAAGACGGCGGTCAACATGCTCACCACGCAGTACGCGAAGGCCTTCCCGGACCTGCGGATCAACTCGGTGGAGCCCGGCTTCACCAAGACCGACCTGAACGGGAACACGGGCACCCAGACCGTCGAGCAGGGTGCCGAGATCATCGTGCGCATGGCCCAGGTGGGGCCGGACGGCCCGACGGGGGGATTCTTCGACGCCGAGGGCACCCTGCCCTGGTAGATCCGGTGGGCGGTCGAGCCCCCGGGCCGGTTTCCAGCCCGGTCTGCGGCTCGGTCCGCGGTCCGGTCCGGACTCCGAGAGCGCGGACCGGGCTCATTCCTGGCGGGCGAACCGGTTGAGGGCTCCGAGAATGTGGCCGCGTGTGGTCGCGCTGCCCAGATGGCCCGCGTCGCTGACGACGATCAGCTCCGCGTCGGGCCAGGCGCGCGCGAGTTCCCACGCCGTGTCGAGCGGGCCGCCCATGTCCAGCCTGCCGTGGATCAGTACGCCGGGGATACCGGCCAGGCGGTGGGCGTTGCGCAGCAACGTCCCCTCCTCCAGCCAGGCGCCGTGGGAGAAGTAGCGCGAGCAGATGCGTACCAGGGCCAGCTGGGCTGCCGCCGGGCGGTCGCCGTACGGGTTGGACGCGCCCTTCGTCTCCCCGGACAGGACCGTGTCCTCCCAGGCACACCAGTCGGCCGTCGCCTTCTCCCGTACGGCGGCGTCCGGGTCCTCGGCGAGGCGTGCGTAGGCCGCGACGACGTCGCCGTCCCGCGGTGTGCCGGGAGCTCCTGCCAGGAAGCGTTCCCACTGCTCGGGGAAGTAGCGGCCGACGCCCCGGAACAGCCAGTCGACCTCGGAACGCCGGGTGGTGGTGACAGCGGGGATGACGATCTCCGACACCCGCTGGGCGTGCGCCTGGGCGTAGGCCAGGATCAGCGTGGAGCCCCATGAGCCGCCGTACAGCAACCACCGGCCGACACCCAGGTGTTCGCGCAGCCGCTCCATGTCGGAGATCAGGTGCTGGGTGGTGTTGTGCCGCATGTCGGTCGCGGGGTCGCTCGCGTGCGGTGTGCTGCGTCCGCAGCCGCGCTGGTCGAACAGGACGATCCGGTACCGGTCCGGGTCGAAGAACTGGCGTGCCTGCGGGCCGCACCCCGACCCCGGCCCGCCGTGGACGACGAGTGCCGGCTTCCCGGCCGGATTGCCGCAGACCTCCCAGTACACGAGGTTGGCGTCGCCGACGTCGAGCATTCCCTTGTCGTACGGCTCGATCGGTGCGTACAGCTCGCCCATTCCCGGACCCCCTGGCCTGCTGGCTTCCCGGCCTCCTGGCAACAAGAAGCAGTATGGCCCCCGGAGTTCGCCGGGTGGGGCGGGCCCTCCGGCCCGCCCCACCCGGATCCCCGTTCCTACAGTCCCGCCGCCCGTGACAGGTCCGCCTTGATCGCCGTCAGGACCCGGTCCGCCCGGGTCCTGGCTGCCGGGACCTCGCCGATGGAGTCCACCGGGACGACCACCTCCAGGTAGCACTTGAGCTTCGGCTCGGTGCCGCTCGGGCGGACGATCACCCGGGCGCCCTCCAGGTGGTAACGCAGGCCGTCCGTGGGCGGGAGGTGCTCCGTGCCGTTGGACAGGTCCTCGGCGCTGGTGACCTTGAGGCCCGCCAGTTCCGTCGGCGGCTGTTCGCGCAGCCGGCGCATCGCGTCCGCGATCACCGACAGGTCCTCGACGCGCACCGAGAGCTGGTCCGTCGCGTGCAGCCCGTGCTGGACGGCGAGTTCGTCGAGCAGGTCGAGCAGTGTGCGGCCCTCGGCCTTCAGCACCGAGGCCAGTTCGGCGACGAGCAGGGCCGCCGTGATGCCGTCCTTGTCGCGTACGCCGTCGGGGTCGACGCAGTAGCCGAGCGCCTCCTCGTACCCGTACCGCAGGCCCTCGACGCGGGCGATCCACTTGAAGCCGGTCAGCGTCTCCTCGTACGGGAGCGAGGCCGCCTCCGCGATCCGGCCGAGCAGCGACGACGACACGATCGACTCGGCGAACGTGCCCGTCACCCCGCGGCGGACCAGGTGCGCCGCGAGCAGCGCGCCCAGTTCGTCGCCGCGCAGCATCCGCCAGTCGCCCTCGTACGGGACGGCCACCGCGCAGCGGTCCGCGTCCGGGTCGTTGGCGATGACGATGTCGGGGGCGGCGCGGCGGGCGGTCGCGAAGGAGAGGTCCATCGCGCCCGGCTCCTCCGGGTTGGGGAAGGCGACCGTCGGGAACGCCGGGTCGGGCTCGGCCTGTTCGGTGACGAGCACCGGCTCCGGGAAGCCGGCCCTGGCGAACGCGGCGAGCAGGGTCTCCGTGCCGACGCCGTGCATCGCCGTGTAGACGGTGCGGGCGGTGCGGGGGGAGCCGGGGGTCAGCACGGCGTCCGTACGGGCCAGATAGGCCCCCAGGACGTCCTCGCCGAGGATCTCCCAGCCGCTCTCGGGGCGCGGTACGTCGTGCAGGCTCCGCACCGCGTCGATCTGCGCGGCGATCTCGGTGTCCGCGGGCGGCACGATCTGTGAACCTCCCCCAGACTCCGTTCCGGGGTCCCCCCACCCGAGGTAGACCTTGTAGCCGTTGTCGCGCGGCGGGTTGTGGCTCGCGGTGACCTCGACGCCCGCGACCGCGCCGAGGTGGCGGACGGCGAAGGCGAGCACCGGGGTGGGCAGCGGGCGGGGCAGCACGGCGGCGCGCAGACCCGCGCCGGTCATCACGGCCGCGGTGTCCCTGGCGAAGTCCGCGGACTTGTAGCGGGCGTCGTAACCGACGACGACCAGGCCGCCCGCCCGGCCCTGTGCCTTGAGGTACGCGGCGAGGCCGGCCGCGGCGCGTATGACGACGGCGCGGTTCATCCGCATCGGCCCCGCGCCCAGCTCGCCGCGCAGACCGGCCGTGCCGAACTGGAGGGTGCCGCTGAAGCGCGCCGCCAGCTCGGCGGTGTCCCCGGAGGCGGCGGCGGCCTCGATGAGCCGTGCCAGCTCGTCGCGGGTGTCGGTGTCGGGGTCCTCCGCCTGCCAGGTCTTGGCGCGGGTGATCAGGTCCTGCTGCACGGTGGTTCTGCCTTTCGTTCCTCACGGTGGGTGGGGGCTCCGCCCCCGGGCCCCCGCTCCTCAATTGCCGGAGGGGCTGAACAGGTGCCCGGCGTCGGCAGAATCCAGCCCCCTGGGGGCACCTCCCAGCGGTAGCTGGGGGAGATCGAGGCCACAGGGAAACAGGTGCCTCAGATCCGCTCCAGCACCTGCGAGAGCAGCGCACCCATCCGCGTGGCGGAGTCCCGCCCGGCCTGCAGTACCTCTTCGTGGTTGAGCGGCTCGCCGGTCAGTCCGGCCGCCAGGTTCGTGACCAGTGAGATGCCGAGCACCTCGGCGCCGGCCTCGCGTGCGGCGATGGCCTCCAGCACCGTGGACATGCCGACCAGGTCGCCACCGAGCACCCGGACCATGTTGATCTCGGCGGGCGTCTCGTAGTGCGGGCCGGGGAACTGGACGTACACGCCCTCTTCCAGCGTGTTGTCGACCTCCTTGCAGAGCGCGCGCAGCCGCGGCGAGTACAGGTCGGTGAGGTCCACGAAGTTGGCGCCGATGATCGGCGAGGTGGCCGTCAGGTTGATGTGGTCACTGATGAGGACCGGCTGGCCGGGGCGCATCCCGGGGCGCAGACCACCGCAGCCGTTGGTCAGGACGACGGTCTTGCAGCCTGCCGCGACGGCGGTACGCACGCCGTGCGAGACGGCGGCGACACCGCGGCCCTCGTAGTAGTGGGTACGGCCCAGGAAGACCAGCGCGCGCTTGCCTCCGACGGCGTACGAGCGGATGCGGCCGCCGTGGCCCTCGACGACGGGCGGCGGGAACCCGGGCAGTTCGGTCACGGCGAAATCGGCCACGGGCGTACCCAGTGCGTCGACGGCCGGCGCCCAGCCGGAGCCCATGACGAGGGCCACATCGTGGGTCTCTGCGCCGGTGAGTTCACGGAGGCGGGTGGCGGCGGCGTCGGCGGCGACAGTGGGGTTGTCGGCGGCGCCCTGGATGTCCGGGTTAACTGAAGCGTTCACGCCGAAGAGGGTAACCGTTCTGGGCCTACGCGCGTAGATGTCTCGGTGGACGGACTTGGGATCGTTGTCTTGTCGTTTCCGACGAATGCCCGGCGGACAGCCCGCGAATGCCCGGCGGACGCCCGGCGGGCGCCAGGTGAGAGCCGGGTGGGAGCCCGTGCGGGGCGGCCCCGCGGCCCTCAGCAGGGGCGCTTGCGGAGCTCCATCACATAGTCGTGCGGCGCGCCGGCGGACTCGGCCGCGTCGGCCAGCTCGCCCAGGTACCGCGCCGACGGCAGCCCGCCCTCGTACCCGTTCAGTACGTAGATCCAGGCGGGCTCCTCACCCTCCAGGGTGTCCACCCGGACCCGCATCCGCCGGTATATGTCGAGGCCGACGCCCTCCCAGCGGTCCATCGAGTCCTGGTCCATCGGGGCGATGTCGTACACGGCGACGAAGACCTGCGAGCGCGGGGCCTCCACCAGCGTGGCGAGCGCGCCCTCCCAGCCCATCTGCTCCCCGCCGAAGGTCAGCCGCCAGCCGTTGAGCCAGCCGGTGCCGCGCAGGGGGGAGTGCGGAGCGCGGCGACTCATCAGCCGCGCGTCGAGGTTGCCGGCGTACGCGGCGTAGAGCGACATGCTGTCGAGGGTACGACAGTGGCATTTCGGGGCCGGGTCACTTCGCCGCGACAGCCGGCCGGAAGGGCACCCCCGGGCGCGTCCGACGGGCCGGGGTGCCCCCGGGGGTGAAGCATCTTGAAGAGTGCGGGACAATGAGGCACGTACTGCATTCCCCGGGGGCACCCCCCGGACCCCCGGCCGGGGCGGCAGTGCGGCCGGGGTGACAACGCGAGGCGGATTTTTCGTGACCCGGATCGTGATCATCGGCGGCGGACCTGGCGGATATGAGGCTGCCCTGGTGGGCGCCCAGCTCGGCGCGGAGGTGACCGTCGTCGACTGCGACGGTCTCGGCGGGGCATCCGTGCTCACCGACTGCGTGCCCTCCAAGACTCTGATCGCCACGGCCGAGGTGATGACGACCTTCGACTCTTCGTACGAGGAGTTGGGCATCATCGTCGCCGACGACACCCCGCCGCTGGAACAGGCGGCCCGGGTGGTCGGCGTGGACCTCGGCAAGGTGAACCGGCGGGTCAAGCGGCTCGCGCTCGCCCAGTCCCACGACATCACCGCATCGGTCACCAGGGCCGGCGCCCGGGTGATGCGCGGCCGCGGCCGGCTCGTCGGGCAGCAGGCGATGGACGGCTCCCGCCAGGTGGTCGTCACCGCCGCGGACGGCACCGAGGAGACGCTGACGGCCGACGCGGTCCTGCTCGCGACCGGCGGCCACCCCCGGGAGATCCCGGACGCGCAGCCGGACGGCGAGCGCATCCTGAACTGGACGCAGGTGTACGACCTGGACGAGCTCCCCGAGGAGCTCATCGTGGTCGGGTCCGGTGTCACCGGCGCCGAGTTCGCGGGCGCCTACCAGGCGCTCGGCTCGCGCGTCACGCTCGTCTCCAGCCGTGACCGGGTGCTCCCCGGCGAGGACCCGGACGCCGCCGCGGTCCTGGAGGACGTGTTCCGCCGCCGGGGCATGAACGTGATGGCCCGCTCGCGCGCCGCCGCCGCCAAGAGGGTGGGGGACCGGGTCGAGGTCACCCTGGCCGACGGCCGGGTCATCTCCGGCACGCACTGCCTGATGGCGGTCGGCGCCATCCCCAACAGCGCGGGCATGGGCCTGGACGAGGCCGGGGTCCGGCTCAAGGAGTCCGGCCACATCTGGACCGACAAGGTCTCCCGTACGAGTGCCCCCGGCGTCTACGCGGCCGGTGACGTCACCGGGATCTTCGCTCTCGCCTCGGTCGCGGCCATGCAGGGCCGCATCGCGATGTACCACTTCCTCGGTGACGCGGTGCAGCCGCTGAACCTCAAGACGGTCTCCTCCAACGTCTTCACCGACCCGGAGATCGCCACCGTCGGTTACACCCAGGCCGACGTCGACTCGGGCAAGATCGAGGCGCGGGCCGTCAAGCTGCCGCTGCTGCGCAACCCGCGCGCCAAGATGCAGGGCATCAGGGACGGCTTCGTCAAGATCTTCTGCCGTCCCGGTACCGGCATCGTGGTCGGCGGGGTGGTCGTGTCCCCGCGGGCCAGCGAGCTGATCCACCCGATCTCGATCGCGGTCGACAACAACCTGACGGTGGAGCAGATCGCGAACGCCTTCACCGTGTACCCGTCGCTCTCCGGCTCGATCGCCGAAGTGGCACGGCAGTTGCACACCCGGAAGATGGCCGGCGAGGCCTGACGCGAGGGGCGCCGGTGGTCGGTCGGCCGGCGACCGCGCCCCTTATACCACTTGCTGACCCCATCTGTGCGCAACTTCTGTTTTTCGGCGCAAAGTGCTGAGAACTATCGGCCGGTCAGGTTACTGTCTGTTTCGTGTTCGCTGCTGAACGTCGCCAATTGATCCTTGAAATGGTGCGTGCCAACGGGGCCGTGTCGCTCCGTGAGCTCGCCCGTGTCGTCCAGACCTCCGAAGTGACCGTACGGCGGGACGTGCGGGCACTGGAGGCAGAAGGACTCCTCGACCGCCGCCATGGCGGTGCGGTACTGCCGGGTGGTTTTACGCGAGAGTCCGGCTTTCCGCAGAAATCCCATCTCGCGACCGCCGAGAAGACGGCCATCGCCGATCTCGCCGCCGGGCTCGTCGAAGAAGGCGAAGCCATCGTGGTGGGCGCGGGGACGACCACACAGGAGCTGGCCCGCCGGCTCGCACGCGTCCCCGGACTGACGGTGGTCACCAACTCCCTCCTGGTGGCCCAGGCGTTGGCCCATGCCAACCGGGTCGAGGTGGTGATGACCGGTGGCACGCTGCGCGGGTCCAACTACGCGCTGGTGGGAAGCGGAGCCGAGCAGTCCCTCCAGGGGCTGCGGGTCTCCCGCGCCTTCCTCTCCGGCAGCGGGCTGACCGCCGAGCGCGGCCTTTCCACCTCCAACATGCTCTCGGCCAGCGTCGACCGGGCGCTGGTCCAGGCCGCCGCGGAGGTCGTCGTCCTCGCGGACCACACCAAGCTGGGCACCGACACCATGTTCCAGACCGTGCCGACGGATGTGATCACCCGGCTGGTCACCGACGAGCCGTCCGCCCAGGACGACCGTGCGGCAACGGAGTTGCAGGCGCTGGCCGACCAGGGCGTGCAGATCGCGGTGGCCGGGCCGGGAGGTGGCGCGGGCTCCGGAGCGGGCGGTGAGACCACCCCTGCCGGGCGACCGCCCCGCAGGGACATGCCGCTCCCCGGGCAGCGGCGTACGCACCCGGGCGGACCGGGGCCGCAGCCGCTGCGCAGCGCGGTCTCGCTCGCCGAGCAGCAACAGCAGGCGCGGGTGGCCGACATGCGCCGGCGCTAGAGGCTGCCGACGCCAGGGCTTTGCAAGCCCGTACACGGAGCGAGCCCCCGGCCGGTGTGTGTCCGGCCGGGGGCTCGCTCCGTAGCTGTTGGCCGGCCACTTCCGTGGCCGGCCGGTCCTGTCCGCGTCGGTCCTGTCTGCGTCAGTCCTTGATTTCGCAGATCGTGGCGCCGGAGGAGACGGAGGCGCCGATTTCGGCGGTGAGGCTCTTGATGGTGCCGGAGCGGTGGGCGTTGAGGGGCTGTTCCATCTTCATCGCTTCGAGGACGACGACGAGGTCGCCTTCCTTGACTTCCTGGCCTTCTTCGACGGCGACCTTGACGATGGTGCCCTGCATGGGGGAGGCGAGGGAGTCGCCGGACGCGGCGGAGCCGGCCTTCTTCGCGGCCCGGCGCTTGGGCTTGGCGCCCGCGGCCAGACCGGTGCGGGCCAGGGTCATACCCAGCGAGGAGGGCAGGGAGACTTCCAGGCGCTTGCCGCCGACCTCGACGACGATCGTCTCGCGTCCCGCTTCGTCCTCGTCCGTGTCGCCGCCGGCGGGGGCGAAGGGCGGGATCTCGTTGACGAACTCGGTCTCGATCCACCGGGTGTGGATACGGAACGGGTCGGAGGTGAAGGCGGGGTCGGCGACGACCGCGCGGTGGAAGGGGATGGCGGTGGCCATGCCCTCGACGGTGAACTCCTCCAGTGCGCGGGCGGCGCGCTGGAGGGCCTGCTGGCGGGTGGCGCCGGTGACGATGAGCTTGGCGAGGAGGGAGTCCCAGGCGGGGCCGATCACCGAGCCGGACTCGACGCCCGCGTCGAGGCGGACACCGGGGCCGGTCGGCGGGGCGAAGGTGGTGACGGTGCCGGGGGCGGGCAGGAACCCGCGGCCGGGGTCTTCGCCGTTGATACGGAACTCGAAGGAGTGACCGCGCAGCTTCGGGTCGTCGTAGCCGAGTTCCTCGCCGTCGGCGATACGGAACATCTCACGGACCAGGTCGATGCCCGAGACCTCTTCGGTGACGGGGTGCTCGACCTGGAGGCGGGTGTTGACCTCCAGGAAGGAGATCGTGCCGTCGACGCCGACCAGGAACTCCACGGTGCCCGCGCCGACGTAACCGGCCTCCTTGAGGATCGCCTTGGACGCCGCGTACAGCTCGGCGTTCTGCGCCTGGCTCAGGAACGGGGCGGGGGCTTCCTCGACGAGCTTCTGGTGGCGGCGCTGGAGGGAGCAGTCACGGGTGGACACGACGACGACGTTGCCGTGCTGGTCGGCCAGGCACTGGGTCTCCACGTGCCGGGGCTTGTCGAGGTAGCGCTCGACGAAACACTCACCGCGCCCGAACGCGGCGACGGCCTCGCGTACGGCGGAGTCGTAGAGCTCGGGGATCTCTTCGAGGGTGCGGGCGACTTTGAGGCCGCGCCCGCCGCCGCCGAAGGCCGCCTTGATCGCGATCGGCAGCCCGTTCTCCTGGGCGAACGCCACGACTTCGGCGGAGCCTTCGACCGGGTCCGGGGTGCCGGCGACCAGGGGTGCGCCGGCGCGCTGCGCGATGTGGCGGGCGGCGACCTTGTCGCCGAGGTCGCGGATGGCCTGGGGCGGGGGGCCGATCCAGGTGAGGTCCGCGTCGAGGACGGCCTGGGCGAATTCGGCGTTCTCGGAGAGGAAGCCGTATCCGGGGTGGATGGCGTCGGCGCCCGAGTCCTTCGCGGCCTGCAGGACCTTGCCCATGTCCAGGTAGCTGGTGCCCGGGGTGTCACCGCCCAGGGCGAACGCCTCGTCGGCCGCGCGTACGTGCGGTGCGTCCCGGTCGGGCTCGGCGTAGACGGCTACGCTCGTGATCCCGGCGTCCCGGCAGGCCCGTGCGACACGGACAGCGATCTCGCCACGGTTGGCGATGAGCACCTTGTGCACGATGGCTCCCTCCTTGCTGTGTCTTCCCCGCTCGCACCCGAGCCGGGTTTACTCGGCAGGTCATCGTGCCGAAGAGTTCGCTGAAACAAGCTGAGTTTAGGGACTGCCGACACCGCGTTTCGACCTGTCCCCATAGGTGAGCTTCCCCACACGCGGTGTGACACGAGCTTCGGCAGTGCCGCGAATTCCCTTGTCACACCACGGTACGGAGGGTTCTCAGAACCCACAGTAGCCCCGCCATGCGGGTTAGGTCTCTGTCAGTCGGGACCGCTGCGGCTCGCGTTTCTTTGTGGGGTCCCTACGAACGGACGGGTGATTCTTTTGCCGCCCGTTCGGACCGTTCAGACCCCTTGTCCCGGCGACTACCCGTTAGTAGCCTGCGCGGTGTCGCACATACTTGCGGTAACAAGCGGAATCTGACAGGGACTCGACTCGGATTCGACCCGGATCCAGCTGGGGTCCGAACCGGATTCGACCCGGATCCGAACCGGATTCGACCGGGGTCCGACCGGATCCGACTGGCATCTGACTGGGGGTGGCTCATGGCGCGCAGGCCGGTGGCCTTGGTGGCTGCGATCGTCCTCTTCCTTGAGGCGTTCGGGATCGCCTTCGTGAACCTGATACTCGGCAAGGTCGCCGACAACCAGAACATGTCCATGGCGGGCCTGGAACCGAGCGCGATAAGCACCGGCTCCTGGGTGGCCGGGGGTGTCTTCGGCGCCTATCTGCTGCTCTGTGCGTTCTTCCCGCTGCGCGCCGGGATCACGGACCGGGCGCCCGGCCGCTTCGGCCGGATCCTGCTGGTCACCTGCGCCGTGGTGCACGGCGTCCTGGGCGCGCTCACCTGGGGCCTGGTCGGCTGGCCGGCCTTCGTCGTGATGATCGTGGTGCTCGGGCTGATCGTCCTGACCCTGGTGGCGTACGACAGGGACCGCCCGGAACCGGAGGCGGCCGGAGGCGAGCCGGACGTGTCCGGAGGCGCCCCCGCGGCTGTCTGACACCGCCATATGTCCGACGGGCGAACGCTGCCCCGAAGGCCCTAGGGTCGGCCGGGTGAAGATTCCCCGCCTGCTCGACGGCCGGCTGAAGTTCCGTCATCTGGTTCTCGTCGACGCGCTCTCCCGCCGGGGCAGCGTGGTCGGCGCCGCCGCCGAACTGCATGTGACACAGCCGGCGGCGACCCGCAGCCTGCACGAGCTGGAGGACATCCTCGGTGTGCCGCTCTTCGAGCGCGGCCCCCGCGGTGTCACCGCGACCGTCTTCGGCGAGGCCTTCACCGCCCACGCCCGCACCGTGCTCGCCGAGTTGGCGCAGGCGGGCCGCCATGTGGTCGAGCTGGCCGACGCCGACCGCGGCACGGTGATCGTCGGCACCCACCTCGCCGGTTCGAACGTGCTGCTCCCGCGCGCCATCGCCGCGGTCAAGAAGGAGCGCCCCTACCTCACCGTGGTCGTCCGGGAGGCGTCACCCGAGGCGCTGCTCCTCGAACTGGACGCCGGGCGCATCGACTTCATCGTGGGGCGGCTGACCGTACCGTCCGACGAGCGCACCGTGCGCCGCAAGCTGTACGACGAGTCGGTCGAGCTGGTCGTCAGGGCCTCGCACGCGCTCGCCCGGCAGCGGACGGTGGACCTCGCGGAGCTGGCGCACTATCCGTGGATCCTGCCGGGCGCCGAGACCGCGCTGCGCCGGGAGATCGAGGAGTTCTTCGCCCGGCACGGGATCGCCCTGCCGATGAACCGGGTGGAGACCACCTCGTTCCTGACGGTGCGCCAACTCTTGTTGGAGACCGATGTGGTGGCGGCGCTGCCCGGCCTGATCACCCGCGACGACCCCAGGATCGTCCGCCTCGGTGTCCCGCTGGAGCCGATCGGGCACAGCGTCGGACTGACCCTGCCCGCCGCCCGTACGCCGAGTCCCTCCGCGCGGGCGCTGATCCGGGGCCTGGAGGAGGTCGCCGCCGGCATGGCCCCGCAGGGCGCCGGCGGCGACAGCTCCGGCATGAGCTGATCCCCGGTCCCAGCCGCGCGCGGGTCCGGCTGGCCATGCCGTCGGCTGGGCCCGCTGTCGGCTGAGCCGATCCGGCTCTCAGCGGGCTGTTCCCAGGAAGCGCTCCGCGTTGCCGTGGGTGATCAGCGCGCGGTCCGCTTCGGTGAGGAAGCCGCTCTTGCGGACGACGTCGCCGACGGGGCGTTCGCCCAGTGGGTACGGGTAGTCGCTGCCCACCATCACCCGGTCGGCGCCGACCGTGTCGACGAGCAGCCGCAGCGCGCGGTCGTCGAAGACCACCGAGTCCACGGAGAACCGGCCGAGGTAGTGCGACGGCGGGAACTGCGAGGTGCCGATGACGTCGTGGCGGCCGTGCCACGCGTTCTCCATCCGGCCCAGCCAGAAGGCGAACGACCCGCCGCCGTGCGCGAAGCAGATCTTCAGCCGGTCGTCGATCCGGTCGAAGACCCCGCCCAGGATCAGCGCGAGGATCGACAGATGGGTCTCCGCCGGCATCGCGGTGAGCCACTGAGCCATCCAGCGGTCGAGCCGGGGCGAGCTGGCCATGTCCCAGGGGTGTACGAAGACCGGCACATCCAGCGAGGCACAGTGCTGGAGGAAGGTCACCACACCTTCGCTGTCCAGGTCGAGATCGCCGACATGGTTGCCGATCTCCACCCCCCGGTGGCCGTTGGCGACGCTGCGCTCCACCTCACGGCAGGCCGCGTCGGTGTCCTGCAGCGGCACCTGGCAGAACGGGATCAGCCGGTCGGGCGCGGGGGCGACGATCTCCAGGGCCAGATCGTTGAAGATCCGCGCGATCCTGGTGGCCTCGGCGCCGCTGCGGCCGTACTGGAAGAACGCCGGAGTGGGGGAGACCACCTGGGCCCGTACGCCGTCCGCGTCCATGTCGCGCAGCCGGGTCTCCGCGTCCCAGCAGTCCCGCTGGACCCGGCGGAACTCCCGGGTGCCCATCATGATCATGGCTTCGGCCTCGGACTCGATCCGCAGCCACGGCGCGTCCGGCCCGGCGTCGGCCGTCAGGTCCGGCCAGCCTCGCGGCACGTAGTGGGTGTGGATGTCGATCGTACGGTCCACGGTCAGCCCTTCCCGGGGTGGAGAGCGCCGCACTGCGGACAGCTCCGGGCCTTCTCGTTGTCGTAGAACTCGGCGAACACCGGCGGCAGATCGGCGACGATGTCCCGGACCTGGAGTTCGGTCTCGTGGACGAGGGCCGCGCACTCCGGGCAGTACCACTGGAACCGCTCCAGGGTCCCCTCTTCGCGTACCCGCTCGATGACCAGACCGATCGAGTCCGCGTCGGGCCGCTGCGGGGAGTGCGGGAGGCTGCCGGGCAGCAGCCACGCCTCGCCCTCCTTGATGTGCACGGTCCGCGGGCCGTCCTCGGTCATGACGTTGACGTGCATATCGCCCTTGACCTGGTAGAACCACTCCTCGTACGGGTCGAGGTGGTAGTCGGCCCGCTCGTTGGGGCCGCCGACGATCTGGACGATGAAGTCCTCGCCGAGCGACATGGCCCTGTTGTTCACCGGGGGCTTGAGCAGGTGCTCGTGCTCGGTGATCCAGCCCTGGAAATCGATGACCGGGGGGATGGCGGTCATGAGAGCACCTCCGTGCTGTGTGCATCTGTGCTGTGTGAGTCTGTGCGGTGCGGGCCGGGTGTCTCTGCGGGGTGGGGCAGATGGGCTACGGCCTGGATCTCTATCAGCAGATGGGGGTGCGGCAGCTGGTGCACCGCCACCGTGGTCCGGGTCGGGCCCTGCTCGTCGAAGTACTCGCCGTAGACCTCGTTGTAGCCGCCGAAGTCGTTCATGGAGACCAGATACGTGGTGAGCTGGGCGATGTCCGCCAGCTCCGCGCCCACCTCGGCGAGGATGGCCCGGATGTTCTCGATCACGGCGCGGGTCTGCGCCCTGATGTCGAGGCGAGTGGTGCCCAGTTCGTCGGCCTCGGCGCCCACGAAGGTGTTGTCCGGCCTGCGCGAGCTGGTGCCCGACACATAGACCACATCGCCTACGACCTTCACGTGCGGGAACCTGCCGCGCGGGGTGGCCCGCCCCTTGATCACCTGTGCGATCACCTGTGCGCCGCTCATCGTGCTCCCTCCGGCGACACGGACTCCGGCGACACGGACTTCGGTGACCGGGGCTTCGGCGACCGGGTCTTGGGCGACACGGCCTTGAGCGACACGGAGCCGAGCCCGGCCACGTCGCACGTGGTCACGCCCGCCGCCAGTGGGACCGCCGCCGTCGCCGCGCCCGCGAGCACGACGTGGCCGGCCCGCAGCGGGATGTTCCGGCGGCGGCACATGTCGAGCAGTGCGTGCAGCGCGTGCACCGGGTCGCCGAGGACGGCCGCCGTCGAACCGGTCACCTCGGCCGTGCCGGTACGCAGCAGGACCGCGCGGTTGGCCGCTTCGCCGAACGGTCGCCAGGGGCCGATCACATAGCCGGCCGCCGACGTGTTGTCCGCGACGACATCGCCGTAGGTGAAGCGGAAGTCCCGGTACCGGGAGTCGATGATCTCGATCGCCGGGGCCATCGCGTCCACACAGGACTCGATGTCCGTCAGCGGGTCGTCCGGATCGACATCGCGGCAGAGCCGGTACGCGACCTCGGGCTCGGCCTTCGGATGGATGAAGTGGTCCAGGGCCACATCGTCGCCGTCCGCGATCCGCATCGCGTCGGTCAGCCGGCCGACGATCACGTCCGACACGCCCATCTGGGCCATCTTGGCCTTGCTGGTGAAGCCCAGCTTCACCCCCGTGATGTGCTCACCGCGCGCCTGCCTGCGGGCCAGCAGCGCCGCCTGGACCGCGTACGCGTCGTCGATGCCGAAGGCGTGCGTGCCGGCGAGGCTCGGGGTGTCGGTCCGGGACGTCTGCGCCGCGTCGAGCCGCGCCGCCAGCCCGTCCACGGTGGCCGCGTCGAGTGACCCGGGGCCGGTGGTGGTCTCTTCCGCGGTCACTGGCCGCTCCCGTCCGTCAGGGACCCGCGCCGCGCGGCCAGGTCCAGTGCGATGTCCACGATCAGGTCCTCCTGGCCGCCGACCAGCTGCCGGCGGCCGGCCTCAAGAAGGATCTGCCGGGTGTCGAGCCCGTACCGCTCGGCCGCGCGCCCGGCGTGCAGCAGGAAGCTGGAGTAGACGCCCGCGTACCCGAGAGTCAGGGTCTCCCGGTCGACCTGCACCGGGCGGCTGCGCATCGGCCGGACGATGTCGTCGGCCGCGTCCTGGAGCGCGAACAGGTCACAGCCGTGCTCCCAGCCCATCAGGTCCGCGACCGCGACGAGCGACTCCGCCGGGCAGTTGCCCGCCCCCGCGCCCTGGCCCGCCAGCGCCACATCGACCCGGCGTGCGCCGTGCTCCACCGCAGTGACGCTGTTGGCGACGGAGAGGGAGAGGTTCTCGTGGGCGTGGATGCCGATCTCGGTGGACGGGTCGAGCACCTCGCGGTACGCGTCGACCCGGGCGGCGACGTCCCGCATGGTCAGCCGGCCACCGGAGTCCGTCACGTACACGCAGTGCGCGCCGTACGACTCCATCAGCGCGGCCTGTGCGGCCAGGCCTTCGGGGGAGTTGAGGTGGCTCATCATCAGGAATCCCGAGACGTCCATCCCGTGCTCGCGCGCCCAGGCGATGTGCTGGGCGGCGACATCGGCCTCCGTGCAGTGGGTGGCGACGCGCACGCTCCGTACGCCCAGCGCGTGCGCCCGGCGCAGGTGCTCGATGGTGCCGATGCCGGGCAGCAACAGGGTGGTGAGCTTGGCGTGGACCAGCACGTCGGCGGCGGCCTCGATCCACTCCTCGTCGGTGTGCGCGCCGAAGCCGTAGGTGGCGCTCGACCCGCCGAGCCCGTCGCCGTGCGCGACCTCGATGGCGGCAACCCCGGCCCGGTCCAGCGCACCGACGATCCGGCGCACCTGGTCGACGGTGTACAGGTGCCCCATCGCGTGCATTCCGTCGCGGAGGGTCACATCCTGGACGTAGAGCTTCATGCGGTCACCCATCCTCGGAGTGCGGCGATCTTCTCGGCCGTGCGGACCGCGGCGGAGGTCATGATGTCGAGGTTGCCTGCGTAATCGGGCAGGTAGTGGCCCGCGCCGACGACCTCCAGGAACACCGAGACCCGGACCCCGGTGACCCGCCGCCCGAGCGCCGGAACCAGGACGTCGGTGATGTCCTCGAACTGCACGTCCTGCTTGAGCCGGTAGCCGGGCACGTACGCGCGTACCGCGTCGGCCATCTCCCGTACGGAGGCGGCGATCCGCTCCCGTACGCCGGCCGGCACCGCTCCTTCGACCAGGCAGTGCACCGTGTCGCGCATGGCGAGCGGCGGCTCCGCCGGGTTGAGCACGATGATCGCCTTGCCCACCGCGGCGCCGCCGACCACCCGGATGGCCTCGCTGGTGGTCTCGGTGAACTCGTCGATGTTGGCGCGGGTACCGGGGCCCGCCGAACGGGACGCGATGGAGGCGACGATCTCGCCGTACGCGACCGGGGCGATGCGGGAGACCGCCGCGACGACCGGGATGGTCGCCTGCCCGCCGCAGGTCACCATGTTGACGTCCGGCGCGTCCAGGTGCTCGTCGAGATTGACCGGGGGCACCACGAAGGGGCCGAGCGCCGCAGGTGTCAGATCCACCATCAACTTCCCGTGCGCACGGGCGAGTTCGACATTACGGACATGGGCACCGGCCGATGTGGCGTCGAAGATCACCTTGATGTCGGCGAACTCCGCCATCTCCACCAGTCCTTCGACGCCCCGGTGGGTGGTGGCGACCTTGAGCCGTGCGGCGCGCGCGAGGCCGTCCGACGCCGGGTCGATGCCCGCCATCGCACCCATGCGCAGCGTCTTCGACAGCCGCAGCACCTTGATCATGAGGTCGGTCCCGATGTTTCCGGAGCCGATGACGGCGACCGGGACGGAAGGGGACGCTGATGCCGATGTGCTCACTGGGTCTTCTCCTCGCCGGCGGTCGCGGCCGCCTCCTCGATGACGGCCTCGACCTCGCCGAGGCCGTCCAGTGCGAGCCGGAACCGGCCGGGCCCGGTGACCGGCACCATCGGCCCGAGCGCGCCGGACATGATCACGTCGCCCTCGCGCAACGGCCTTCCCCGCTCGACGAGTTCGCGCGCCAGCCAGGCCACCGCGACGACCGGTGAGCCGAGGCAGGCGTGCCCGGCGCCGAACGCGACCGGCTCGCCGTCCCGCTGGAGCGTCATCCCGACCCGGGCGAGGTCGAGGCCGGTCAGTGAGTACGGGGTGGTGCCGAGGACCACCGCGCCGCTGGAGGCGTTGTCCGCCACGGTGTCGGCGATGGACAGGTCCCAGCCGGCGATACGGGAGTCCACTATCTCGATGGCGGGGAGCACGAACTCGGTCGCCCGCAGGACGTCCGCGACGCCCGCGCCCGGCCGGTCGATGTCCTTGCCGAGCACGAAGGCGATCTCGCCCTCGGCGCGCGGCTGGAGGAACCGGCCGAGCGGCAGTGGCTCGGTATGGGCGTACACCATGTCGTCGAAGAGCACCCCGAAGTCCGGCTGGAACACGCCGAACTGCTGCTGTACGACGGGGGCGGTGAGCCCGATCTTGGCGCCGGTGACCCGTGCGCCGGCGGCGCTCCTGGCTTCGGCGAGCCGCCGCTGCACCTCATAGGCGGCGTTCAGATCCGTACTGCCGATGAACTCCCTGACGGGTGCGCACGGGGTGCGGGTGGCGGCGGCTTCGGTGAGCCGCGCGACCGCGGAGCCGATCCGCGCGGAGGGCGCGGCGGCTGTTCCGGCGGCGGGACCGCCTGTTCCGGAGGGGGAGGGGTGATCGTTCACAGCTGCACACACACATTCGTGGGCTCGGTGTAGAAGTGCATCGAGGACGCGCCGCCCTCCCGGCCGATGCCGGAGAGCCCGGTCCCGCCGAAGGGGGAGCGCAGATCGCGCAGGAACCAGGTGTTGACCCAGGCCATGCCGGTGTCCATCGCCTGGGCCACCCGGTGGCCGCGGCGCAGGTCGTTGGTCCAGACGGAGGCCGCGAGGCCGTACTCGGTGTCGTTGGCGAGCGCGATGGCCTCCTCCTCGGTGTCGAAGGGGATCAGCGCGGCCACCGGGCCGAAGATCTCCTCGCGTACCGGGCGGTCCGCGTTGGTCAGTCCTGTCCAGAGCGTCGGCTCGATCCATGAACCGCCTGCCAGTTCCGGGCCCAGCTCCGGTACGCCGCCACCGGTGAGCACCTTCGCCCCCGCCTGCTCGGCCAGGTCGAAGTAGCCCAGCACCTTGGCGCGGTGGGCCTGCGAGATCAGCGGTCCTGTGGTGGTCCGCTCGTCGCCCGGTGAGCCGAGGCGCAGGGCGCGGGCCCGTTCGGTCAGGCCGTCGGCGATGTCCGCGAACACCGAGCGCTGCACGTACACCCGCTCGGTGCACAGGCAGACCTGGCCGGTGTTGGTGAAGACGGATCTGGCCAGTCCGGTGAGCGCTTCGTCGGTGTCGACGTCGTCGAAGACGATGGCGGCGTTCTTGCCGCCCAGTTCGAAGGAGACCGGGCGGACGCGCGGCGCGACGGTCTTCATCACGTGCGAGCCGGTGGCGGACGACCCGGTGAAGGTCACCCCGTCGATCCCCGGATGGGACGTCAGATACGCGCCGGCCGAGTCGCCGCCGAAGCCGTGGACCACGCTGTACACCCCGGCGGGCAGGCCGGCTTCGGCCAGCACCTCGGCGAGCAGGGACGCGGTGGCGGGGGTCTCCTCGCTGGGCTTGACGACCACCGCGTTGCCGCAGGCGAGCGCCGGGGCGACCTTCCAGGTCAGCAGCAGGAGCGGCAGGTTCCACGGCACGATGACCGCGACGACCCCAAGTGGCTTGCGCACCGCGTAGTTGAGAGCCTGCCGGCCACCGGGGAGATCGGTGAGGAACGATTCCTGGCCGGCCGCCGCGACCACGTCCGCGAAGGCGCGGAAGTTCGCGACGGCCCGCGCGACGTCGAGTGACCGCGCCTGGGTCACCGGCTTGCCGGTGTCGGCGACCTCGGCCGCCACGAACTCGTCGAAGCGGGCCTCGATCCGGTCGGCGGCCCGCCGCAGCAGCGCGGTCCGCTCTGCGACGGGCGTACTCGCCCAGCCGTCGTGGAGGGCCCGCCTGGCCCCCCGTACGGCCCGGTCGACCAGCGATCTGTCCGCCTCGCGCACCCGGGCGAACACCCGCCCGGTGGCCGGGTCCACCGCGTCGAATCCGCGGACTGCGCCCTTGGGGTCCTCCGGGGCCCCCGAGTCCTCCGGGTCCACGAACCGTCCGTCTACGAAGTTGCGGATCCACCGCCCTGCATCTGCCGTCATGCGTCCCACTGTGATCCGCCGAGCCATGCCGGACAAATGCACTTCCTGTGTTCTGCCATAACTAAATGGGCATACCTGATCCCTGGCCGGAAACGGCCTGGAGAGAAGGCTTCCGGTATACCGAAACGGCTATGAGGGAGTCCGGAATCGGCATTTGTGCGTCATGGCACATGGCGCCACGATCCACGGAACAAGCGAGAGGTCACCCCCGTGAACCCATCCCCCGTGAATCAATCCTCCGTAAATCGATCCCCCGTGAACCAGCCCCCTGTGAACCGGCCACGCCCTGCGGAGAGCCCGGACGACGCCACCACGTCCACGCCCGCCACGGTGGAACCGGCGGACACTGTTGCCGCGGACTCCCTCACCGGCTGACCGCCGGTGACCGATACAGGAGGTACGAGATGACGGGCTCCGGCGCAGGACTGACCCGGACCGGACCGGACGCAGGACCGGCCGACGCAGGACGGACCGGCATCGAGCCGGTCGTCCGGACGGGGCCCATCCGCTATGCGACGGCCGAACGCTTCGGGCGGCCGCGCCCCGTGGCGGCGGGTGACACCCGCCCCTCCAGCGGCGAGATCTGCCCGCAACCGCCGTCCCGGCTCGACGCGGTGATGGGTCCGCCCCATGACAGCCGCCCCCAGGGCGAGGACTGCCTGAATCTGACGGTCACCACCCCGGCCGCCGACGGCGGGGCGCGCCCCGTGATGGTCTGGTTCCACGGCGGCGGGTTCAGCAGTGGCGCCGGGCTCATGGACTGGTACGACGGCAGAGCGCTCGCCGCCCAGGGCGACGTGGTGGTCGTCGGCGTCAACTACCGTGTCGGAGCCCTCGGTTACCTCTGCCTCGACGGCGTCAGCGAGGGGAACCTCGGCCTGTACGACCAGCTCGAAGCGCTCCGCTGGGTGCGGGAGCACATCGCGGAGTACGGGGGCGACCCCGGCAGCGTCACCGTGTTCGGCCAGTCGGCGGGCGGGATCTCGATCCGGCTGCTCATGGAGATGGACGAGGCCCGCGGGCTCTTCGGCCGGGCGATCCTGCAGAGCGCCCCGCTGGCGCTCACCGAGCGGTCCCGCGACGACGCCGCTGAGCTCGGCCGGATCTTCGCGGACCACCTCGCCGCGCGGGGCGAGTCCCCTTCGACGGCGGGCCACGCGGCGCTCCTGGAGGCGCAGCGGGAGACCGCGGTGGCCCATCTGCTCAGGTCGGGCAGCGCGATGGAGCCTCCGTTCAGCCCGGTCGACGGCGTGCTCGCCCGGAACGGTGCGGCCTTCGCGGAGAACGTCCGCGGCCTGGACGTCCTGTATGGCTGGAACGCCGACGACATGACCGCCTTCCCCGGCGTGGAGGGCGATCCGGCGGAACTCACCGCGCGGATGTACGCCGCCCCGCTCGCGGAGCTGGGCGAACGGCTCGTACGGGCCGGTGCCCGCGTGCACTCCTACCGCCTCGACTGGCGCCCGGCGGGCTCGGCATTCGGCGCGACGCACTGCGTCGAACTGCCGCTGCTGCTGGGCGGCAGGGCGGCCTGGGAGGGCGCCCCGATGCTGGGCAGCACGCCCTGGGACGAGGTCGACGCGCTCGGCGCCGCACTGCGCGCCACCTGGCTCGGCTTCGTACGGACCGGAGTTCCCGGCGCGGCGCCCGGCCCGCTGCACTGCACCGACGGGCCGGTACCGGGCCGGTAGCCGCCGCAGTTCGGACCCGTCAGACCCAGAGGTCCGTCAGGGGTACGCCGAGGCCCGCCAGCAGCTTGCGCAGCAGCGGAAGCGAGAGGCCGATGACGTTGCCGGGGTCGCCCTCGATGGAGTCGATGAACGGCGCCGAGCGGCCGTCGAGGGTGAACGCCCCCGCGACATGGAGCGGTTCGCCGCTCGCCACGTACGCGGCGATCTCGGCGTCCGTCGGCTCGCCGAAGCGGACCGTGGTGGAGGCGGTGGCCGACGCGCTGCGGCCGTTCGCGGTGTCGATGACGCAGTGGCCGGTCTGCAGGACGCCCGCCCGGCCGCGCATCGACAGCCAGCGTGCGGTGGCCTCTTCGGCGTCGGCGGGCTTGCCGAGCGCCTCACCGTCCAGCTCCAGCACGGAGTCGCAGCCGATGACGAGGGCGCCGGCCGCGGTGTCGCGTGCGGCGACGGAGCGCGCCTTGGCCTCGGCCAGTACGAGAGCGAGCTCGGCGGGGGTGGGCGCACTGATCGCGTCCTCGTCCACGCCGCTGACGATCACCTCGGGGTCGAGACCGGCGTTGCGGAGCAGTCCGAGACGGGCGGGCGATGCGGAACCGAGAACGAGCCGGCGCTGAGCAGTCATGGGGCCATCGTATGACCGCACCCCGGAGCGCCCGGACCGGTGCGGGGGCGGTTCGGCGCAGGCTCGTTCAGCTCAGGCTCGTTCAGTGCAGGCTCGGTTCAGCGCAGGCTCAGGACTGCCATCACGAGAATCATCGCCGCGGCGAGCACGAGACCGGCACGGCGCAGCATCGCCTGTACGTCTCGCAGCTCCTTGGGCGGTTTGTTCTCCGGGTCGGACCACAGCATGCACTCGATGGTGCGGCCGGGAAGGGGTCCGGCGCCTGAGTACGGGTACTCAGGCCGGCCGGGCGTATCCGGGTCTCCGACGGTATGTGACGATCAGTCAGTTGGCCGGAAGCCGCCTTGCTGCGCCGTGTTGTTGCCACGGTATAAAAATGGAATGAACTTTCCGAAAATGAGCCGGCGCAGCGTTCTCGCAGGTCTGGGCAGTGTTCCGCTGGCGGCAGCCGCCGGGTTACCGGCCGCCGCCCGCGAACGGCCGGGCGGCCACAGCGAGAACCCGGGTGAGCGGCGGACCACGGTGCTGCGCGGCGCCGACCTGGTCCTCACCATGGACCCCGCCATCGGCAAGGGTGTGCTCGGCACGATGGAGGGCGGCACCGACGTCCTGCTGCGGGACGGGAAGATCGCCGCTGTCGGGAAGGGGCTCGACGTGCCGCACGGCGCGCGGGTGGTGGACGCCACCGGCAGGCTGGTCCTGCCGGGCTTCGTCGACATCCACAACCACCTCTGGCAGTCGAGCATCCGCGGCGGCTGCTCCGACCGGAACGTGACCGGCTGGCTGGACGCCTGCAACCGGGCCGTCCTGCCGAAGATCGACGCCCAGGACATGTACGGCTTCGTCCACCTCGCGGCCCTCGACGCCCTGCAGACCGGCGTCACCACCGTCGTGGACTGGGTGCACCCCATCCCGTACGACACCAGCGAGCGCTATGTCAGGGCGCTGCACGACTCGGGACTGCGGTTCGTCTACGCCATGACGCAGAGCGGGGCCGACCGCCATCTGATCCCGGAGGTCAAGAAGGACTTCCTGGACCCGCTGCCGCTGGCCTCCGCCCAGGTGGCGGTGCACGCGGCCATGTCCGGGATCAAGGACCTGCGGCTGCTGCACGAGGTCTCACGCGATCTCGGCCTGATGATCAACTCCCATGTGCTGGAGGCCGCGACCGACCGCAAGGACGAGCAGATCCGCGCCCTGCGCGAGGTCGGCGCCTTCGGCCCCGAACTGCTGATGAACCACGCGATCCACCTCACCGACGACGAGATCGCGCTGACCGGTGACCACGATGTGCGGGTGGCGCACTGCCCGCTCAGCAACATGCGGCTGGCCTCCGGCATCATGCCGCTGCCCGCGATGCACCGGCACGGCGTCAAGGCCGGGCTCGGCCACGACGGCGGTACCAACGACACGTCCGACATGTTCAACGTGATGAAAGCGGCCGTCGGACTGCAGCGGGCGCTCCACCAGGACGCCGAGATCCATCCGACCATCCCGGCCGTGCTGCGGCTGGCGACGATGGGCGGCGCCGAGTGCATCGGGATGGCGGACCAGGTCGGGTCGCTGACGCCGGGCAAGCGCGCCGATGTCCTCGTCCTGGACCCCGGCACCCTCAACTTCGCGCCGCGCTTCGACTGGATCAGCCAGATCGTGCTCAACGGCCAGCCCCCGAACGTCAGCGAGGTCTTCATCGACGGCTGTCTGCGCAAGTCGGGCGGCGAGCTGGTGAACGTGGACACCGAGCGGGTGGTCCGCGCAGCGGAGCGGGCCGCGGCGCACGTACGCGCCGCCTGACCCGCGCGGTCCGGGCGAACCCCGCAGGGCCGCCGCCGCGGCGGGGACTGGCCGGGCGGCAGCAGGGGGCTCATCGGCGCCCGCCGATGAGCCCCCTGCCGCGGTCTGAGTCCCCGCGCCCGGACAGGACCTACGCCGGCCAGTAGGTGCGCGCCCACGCGCGCGGTCCCGGCTGCTGTATCCGGTGCCGGGCGATACGCGCCGGATCGGACCACTCCTCGGGCGGCAGCGGCGGTCCCGACGGTGCGCAGACCGCGGCGGCGGCCCGTGCCTGCACCACCGCCACCGCGGCGGCCAGTTCCTCCGGGGTCGGGTTTCCCCGTACGACCTTGATCATCGTCGAGCCCTTCGTGGGATGGCGGAAGTCCGGTCTACAGCGGGATGTTGCCGTGCTTCTTGGGCGGCAGGGACTCCCGCTTCGTACGCAGCTGACGCAGCCCCCGCACGATGTGCCGCCGGGTCTCCGACGGCATGATCACCGCGTCGATGTAGCCGCGCTCGGCCGCCACGTACGGGTTGAGCAGCGTGTCCTCGTACTCGGACATCAGCCCGGCGCGGGTGGCTTCGGCATCGTCCGCAGCCGCGATGGTGCGGCGGTGCAGGATGCTCACCGCGCCCTGCGCGCCCATCACCGCGATCTGCGCGGTGGGCCAGGCGACATTCAGGTCGGCGCCCAGGTGCTTGGAGCCCATGACGTCGTACGCGCCGCCGAACGCCTTGCGGGTGATCACCGTGATCAGCGGGACCGTGGCCTCCGCGTACGCGTAGATCAGCTTGGCGCCGCGCCGGATGATGCCGCCGTACTCCTGGTCGACACCCGGCAGGAAGCCGGGCACGTCCACGAAGGTGATTACCGGGACGTTGAACGCGTCGCAGGTGCGGACGAACCGGGCGGCCTTCTCCGACGCGTTGATGTCCAGACAGCCCGCGAACTGCATCGGCTGGTTGGCGACGATGCCGACCGGGTGGCCCTCGACCCGGCCGAAACCGGTGATGATGTTCGGCGCGAACAGGCCCTGGGTCTCCAGGAACTCACCGTCGTCCAGCACATGCTCGATGGCCGTGTGCATGTCGTACGGCTGGTTCGCGGAGTCCGGGACGAGCGTGTCCAGCTCCCGGTCCAGGTCCGAGGTCTCCAGGTCCGCCTCCTCCGGGAAGGCGGGCGCTTCGGAGAGGTTGTTCGAAGGGAGGTAGGAGAGCAGCGACTTGACGTACTCGATCGCGTCCTTCTCGTCGCCCGCCATGTGGTGCGCCACACCGGACGTGGAGTTGTGCGTCCGGGCGCCGCCCAGCTCCTCGAAGCCGACGTCCTCACCGGTGACGGTCTTGATGACGTCGGGCCCGGTGATGAACATGTGCGAGGTCTGGTCGACCATCACCGTGAAGTCGGTGATCGCGGGGGAGTACACGGCGCCGCCGGCGCACGGGCCGACGATCAGGCTGATCTGCGGGATCACCCCCGACGCGTGCACGTTGCGGCGGAAGATCTCGCCGAACAGGCCGAGCGCGGCCACGCCCTCCTGGATGCGGGCGCCGCCGCCGTCGTTGATCCCGATGACCGGGCAGCCGGTCTTCATGGCGAAGTCCATGACCTTGATGATCTTCTCGCCGTACACCTCGCCGAGCGAGCCGCCGAAGATGGTGAAGTCCTGCGAGTAGACGCAGACCGGGCGTCCGTCGACCGTGCCGTAGCCGGTCACCACGCCGTCGCCGTACGGGCGGTTCTTCTCGATGCCGAAGTTGGTGGAGCGGTGCCGGGCGAACTCGTCCAGCTCGGTGAACGACCCCTCGTCGAGGAGCAGTTCCACCCGCTCACGGGCTGTCAGCTTGCCCTTGGCATGCTGCTTCTCCACCGCGCGCGCCGAACCGGCGTGTGTCGCCTCTTCGATGCGGTGCTGGAGATCCGCGAGCTTGCCCGCGGTGGTGTGGACGTTGATCTCTTCCGGCTCGGACATCGGGATGCGGCTCCCTGGGTGTGCAGGCGTCTGACAGGGCGTTTCGGCTACTGGTTCGGCTACTGGCACGTAAGCGTATCGGCGCGGGTGCGCCTCGGCAGTGCGTCGTTTGCCACACCTACTGTGGGTTGCATGACGTCATCCGATGTACCTGAGAACCGCTGGTCGGACCTGGAGCGACCGCCGCTGAACGCGACGGCCCTGCGCCGCGCGCTGGTGCGGCCGGAATCCCTGTGGACCTCGCTCGACGTGGTCGCGACCACCGGGTCCACCAACTCCGACCTCGTGGGGCGGGCCGCCGGACTGGACGAGGGGGCGGTGCTGGTCGCCGAGGAACAGACCGCGGCGCGCGGGCGGCTGGACCGCACATGGTCGGCGCCCGCGCGTTCCGGGCTCTTCTTCTCCGTACTCCTGCGGCCCGCTCCGCGGGTCCCGGTCGAGCGCTGGGGGTGGCTGCCGCTGCTGACGGGCGTCGCCGTGGCCACCGGTCTCTCCCGGGCGGCGGGCGTCGACACCGCGCTGAAGTGGCCGAACGACCTGCTGGTCACGGTCCCCGAGGCCCCCGAGAACCTCAAGGAGCCCAAGGACCCCAAGGAGCCCGAGGACCCCAAGGACTCGGACGGGCTCCGTCCGGGTGAGGCCCCGTCCGGCGCCGAGCGCAAGGCGGGCGGCATCCTCGCCGAACGCACCGCGGACGGCGCGGTCGTGGTCGGTGTCGGCCTCAACGTCTCGCTCCGCACGGAGGAGCTGCCCGTCCCCACCGCGGGCTCGCTGGCCCTCGCCGGCGCGGTCTCCACCGACCGGGACCCGCTGCTGCGGGCCGTGCTGCGTTCGCTCGAACAGTGGTACGGGGAGTGGCGCGCGGCGGAGGGCGACCCGGCCGCCTCACGGCTCCAGGAGGCGTACGCGGCGGGCTGCTCGACCCTGGGCCGCACCGTCCGGGCCGAGCTGCCCGGCGGCACCTCGATGACCGGGGAGGCCGTCGCCGTCGACGGTGACGGCCGGCTGGTGCTGGCCACGGAGGACGGGGTGCAGCCGGTCGGCGCCGGTGACATCGTGCATCTGCGACCGGTCTGAGACCCGTCCGCGCGGGTCCGAACCGCGGCAGGCACGTGAGCTACGGCACACCTGCCGTATGGTTGAGGCGATCCGCGGGCAGATCAGCACGGAGCGTCAGCCAGATCGGCAGGGCAGTGCGCAGGGAATGGGCAGGAGGCGGCAGGTGACCGTCGACAACATCTCGTCGGGCGCGGACGAGGAGCCCCCTTCCTCTCCGTACCGCACCCCCCACCATGAGGTCGATCACACCGCGGAGCCGACCAACGATCCGCTCGCGATCCGCCTTGAGCAGCTGATCCTCGGCGCCGACCGCCGCTACACCCCCTTCCAGGCCGCGCGTACGGCCGGCGTCTCGATGGAGCTCGCCTCCCGCTTCTGGCGGGCGATGGGTTTCCCGGACATCGGCCAGGCCAAGGCGCTCACCGAGGCGGACGTCCTCGCGCTGCGCCGGCTGGCGGGACTCGTCGAGGCGGGGCTGCTGAGCGAGCCGATGGCCGTACAGGTCGCGCGGTCCACCGGCCAGACCACCGCCCGGCTCGCCGAGTGGCAGATCGACTCCTTCCTGGCCGGTCTCACCGAGCCGCCCGAGCCGGGGATGACCCGCACCGAGGTCACGTACCCCCTGGTGGAGTTGCTGCTGCCGGAGCTGGAGGAGTTCCTGCGCTATGTGTGGCGGCGCCAGCTGGCGGCCGCCACCGGCCGGGTCGTGCAGGCGGCCGACGACGAGGAGATGGTCGACCGCAGGCTCGCGGTGGGCTTCGCCGACCTCGTCGGTTTCACCCGGCTGACCCGGCGCCTGGAGGAGGAGGAGCTCGGCGAGCTGGTCGAGGCCTTCGAGACGACCTGCGCCGACCTGGTCGCCGCGCACGGCGGCCGGCTCATCAAGACCCTCGGCGACGAGGTGCTGTACGCGGCGGACGACGCCGGCACCGCGGCCGAGATCGCGCTGCGGCTCATCGAGACCATGAGCAACGACGAGACCATGCCGGAACTGCGGGTCGGTATCGCCTTCGGCACCGTCACGACCCGGATGGGCGACGTGTTCGGCACGACGGTGAACCTGGCATCGCGGCTCACCTCGATAGCTCCCAAGGACACGGTCCTGGTGGACGGCGCGCTCGCCGAGGAGCTGGGGCGCCACGGTGACGCCCCGGTCTCCGAGTCGGAGGCGGCGGCGGAGACCGAGCGCGCCGAGAAGAGCGGCGAGGAGCCGCCCGTCTACCGCTTCGCCCTCCAGCCGATGTGGCAGCGGCCGGTGCGCGGGCTCGGCGTGGTCGAACCGTGGCTGCTCACCCGCCGTACGACGGGCGCACCCGGCTGACCGCTGCGGGGGGCTGACGCCCGCCGGATCCGCTGGCTATCGTGCGCGGATGACCTCAGAAATCTCAGATAGTGGAACGGGCGCGGCGGCCGGGCAGCGGTTCGGCGAGTACGTCGTCGTGCGCCGGCACGGCCATGTCGCCGAACTGGTCCTGGACCGGCCCAAGGCGATGAACGCCGTGTCGACCGCGATGGCACGGTCGATCGCGGCGGCCTGCGACGCGCTGGCGGCCGACCCGTCGGCGCGGACCGTGGTGGTGACCTCCACCCACGACCGGGCCTTCTGTGTGGGCGCCGACCTCAAGGAGCGCAACTCCCTCACGGACGCCGAGCTGGTGCGCCAGCGCCCCACGGCGCGCGCCGCGTACACCGGCGTACTGGAGCTGCCGATGCCCACCGTGGCCGCCGTGCACGGCTTCGCGCTGGGCGGCGGCTTCGAACTGGCCCTGGCCTGCGATCTGATCGTCGCCGACGCCACCGCCGTGGTGGGCCTGCCCGAGGTGTCCGTCGGTGTGATCCCCGGCGGCGGCGGTACGCAGCTGCTGCCGCGCCGGGTCGGCGCAGCCCGCGCGGCCGAGCTGGTGTTCAGCGCCCGGCGGGTGGAGTCGGCCGAGGCGCGGGAGCTGGGCCTGATCGACATCCTGGCCGACGACGCCAGGACCGGGGCGCTGGAGCTCGCGGGGCGGATCGCGGCGAACTCGCCGGTCGGGCTGCGGGCGGCCAAGCGGGCGCTGCGGCTGGGGCACGGTCTTGATCTGCGCGCCGGTCTTGAGGTCGAGGACGCGGCCTGGCGGTCGGTGGCCTTCTCCGGGGACCGGGCGGAGGGTGTGGCGGCGTTCAACGAGAAGCGGAAGCCGCAGTGGCCGGGGGAGTAGGACCGACCGGCACAGGCGTCCAGGGTGAGGGCCTCCGGGGCCGGATCCGTACGCCTGCATGTCACAGCCTGTAACGCATAACTACTCAAAAGCCGCACATCGTCCTTAAGCTGAAGCAATGGGTGACGATGTGCGGCTGCGGGCCGTGGTGACGCTGGCGCAGGCCATGGCTGCGGCGCACACGCCGCGTGCGTCCTGGCGGGCGGCGACGCTCGGTGCCTGTGAGGCGCTGGGCGGCAGTTTCGCCGCGCTCTCGGTCTGGGAGCGGGAGCTGGGCCGGCTCAAGGTGCTCGCCAACGTGGGGGAGCGGGTCGAGGACGAGGCCGAATTCCCCGATGCCGAGACCTACCCGGTGAACCACTTCCCGGAGATCGCCGAATTCCTGCACGAGCGGTGGGCGAGCGGCGGCGAGCCCAACGCCTGGGTCGAGACGGCCGACGGGCCCGCGGAGTCGTCGGCGGCATCGGCCGGCTACTGCCACCAGCGGGTGGCCGCGCTGCGCAGGCGGGGGCGCGGCAGCTGTGTGGTCGCGCCGATAGTGCTGCGCGGCCGGGCCTGGGGCGAGCTGTACGTGGCCAGGCCGGTGGGGACGCCGGTCTTCGACCGGTCCGACGCGGACTTCGCGACGGTGCTGGCCGCGGTGGTGGCGGCCGGTCTCGCGCAGACCGAGCGCCTGGAGGAGGTCAGGAAGCTGGCCTTCACGGACCCGCTGACCGGGCTCGCCAACCGCCGCGCGGTCGACATCGGACTGGATGCTGCGGTGGACCGGTTCCTGGCCGACGGGACGGTCGTCAGCCTGATGGTCTGCGACCTCAACGGCCTGAAGCGCGTCAACGACACCCACGGCCACGCGGCCGGCGACCGCCTCCTCGAACGCTTCGGCTCGGTCCTCTCCGTCTGCGGCGCGATGCTGCCCGGCGCGCTGGCGGCCCGGCTCGGTGGTGACGAGTTCTGCCTGCTCTCGGTGGGCCCTTCGGCGGACGCGGTGATCGCGGTCGCGGACGATCTCTGTGTGCGGGCGGCCGAGCTGGAGCTCGGGGACGGGGTGGCGTGCGGGGTCGCGTCCACGGGTGATCCGATCGGGCCGCTCAAGTCCGCCCGCCGGCTGTTCCGGCTGGCGGACGCCGCGCAGTACCGGGCGAAGGCCGCACGGTCGGTGAAGCCGGTGGTGGCGGGGCGGGACGGTGCGGTGATGCGGCTCGCCGACACGCCTCCGCCGACCGGCGACCGGCGCCACCTCCGGGGCAAGCGGCCGGACTCCCGTACGTGATACGCGGCTGATTTCCGGTACACGGCCGGATTCCCGTACCTGCATACGCGGCCGGATGCCCTTACGCCAAGGGGGCCCACCCCGTCCTGATCCGGACGAGAGGCCGCAGGTCAGCCGGTGTGTGTCCGGCGCGCGTAGACGACGGAGGCCGCGCCGAGTCCCAGGAACAGCGATCCACCGACCACATACCCGGTGGTGTCCGCTCTTCCGGCCGTCGCCGGGAGAGCGGCGGTGTGCCGCTGACCCTGGTGTGCGGGGGCGCCGCCGGTCCGCTGATCGCCTGTGGCGTGTGCCGACGGCACGAACCACAGGGCGCAGAGGAGGGCCCCCGCCGATGCGGCGGTCAACAGCGGCCGGCGGGCTGACACAGGATCGATCTCCCTTACTGCAAACGTGAATTGGCGCTCTGCGCGCTGATGCTAGTGAAAGCAGCGGGTCGCAGGAAAGTCGTGGACGTGCGGAGCCTTACGCTCCGTCGCATGACCAACGAAGAAACATCCCGCTATGTGCGCCTGAAGGTCGAATTGGTGCTGGAGGTGCACGACGCTCCCGCGCTCCGTGAGGCCGCGCTCGAACGGATCGCTGACGACGCGGAAGGGGCGCAGCCCGGCATGCTCGGTGAGGACCGTGTGCATGCCGACGCCGCGGTCAGGGAAGACGCTGCAGAAGCGGTCGCCCACCTGGTGGACCCGCTCGACCTGCTCGGCGATGTGCCAGGGGTCGAGCTCGTCCAGGCCGGGTGGTCGAGCGAGCAGATCGACTACGACCCCGATTCGCTGGAATGGGACCTGGACGAGGAGGATGAGCTGGACGACGACGGGGCGGAAGTGACTCCGTAACTCCGTTGTGTGACAGGGCATCCACGGGGGAACACAGCGGTGGAACGGGATCCCGGAGTGCGGGCACCGCACTCCGGGGGCCGCGGGGACCACAGATCTGCACGTGTTGTTTCACACATCTTCACCGGATGGGGAACCGACACATCGGTCCAGATGTTCTTAAAGGGCAGACGTTCTTGAAGAGCGGTACGGGCACAGTGCGGGCACACAGTCCCGGCGCTCAAGGTGACCTGCTCGGGGATTTTCGGGGTATTCGGCAACGATGGAGAAGCGTGTGATGACGGTAAGTAGGCGGCGCAAGGGCCTGATGGCTGCGTCCGCTCTGCTCGGCGGCGTACTGGTGCTGTCGGCCTGCAGTGGTGGCGACAGCAAGGCCGGCGGCCCGGACGGTGCGAAGTCCTCGCAGAGTGCGGTCGACGAGGCCGCGGCGAAGGACACATCCGACGCCCGAATAGCGATCACGCCCAAGAGCGGTGCCGACAACGCGGGCATCAACAAGGACGCCAAGGTCGCCGTCACCTCGGGCAAGCTGACCCAGGTCGCGATGACCAGCACCACGGGCACCACGGTCAAGGGCACCATCTCGGCCGACGGCGCCAGCTGGAAGCCGGACGCCCCGCTGGAGCGCTCGACCACGTACAAGATCGCTGTCACGGCGAAGGACGCCAAGGGTCGTCAGGCGCACGAGAACTCGTCGTTCACGACGGTCTCGCCTGCGCACAGCTTCATCGGCAACTTCACGCCCGAGGACGGTTCGACCGTCGGCGTCGGTATGCCGGTCTCGATCAACTTCGACAAGCCGATCACCAACAAGAAGGCCGTCGAGGACGCCGTCAAGGTGACGTCGAGCAGCGGCCAGCAGGTCGTCGGCCACTGGTTCAGCTCCACCCGCCTGGACCTCCGCCCCGACCAGTACTGGAAGGAAGGGTCGACCGTCACGATGAAGCTGGCCCTGGACGGGGTCGAGGGCGCCGGCGGCGTCACCGGCGTCCAGGACAAGACCGTCAGCTTCAAGATCGGCCGCAACCAGGTCTCCATCGTGGACGCAGCCACGCACACGATGAAGGTCACCCAGGACGGCAAGACGATCAAGACCATCCCGATCTCGGCCGGCTCCCCCGAGCACACCACGTACAACGGCCAGATGGTGATCTCGGAGAAGTACAAGCAGACCCGGATGGACGGCTCCACGGTCGGCTTCACCAACGCCGACGGCAAGGGCGAGTACGACATCAAGGACGTCCCGCACGCCATGCGGCTGTCCAGCTCCGGCACCTTCATCCACGGCAACTACTGGGGCGCCAAGTCCCTCTTCGGCTCGTCGAACACCAGCCACGGCTGTGTCGGGCTCTCCGACACCAAGGGCGCCAACGACCCGAACACCTCGGCCGCGTGGTTCTACAACCACTCGCTCATCGGTGACGTGGTCGTGGTGAAGAACTCCCACGACAAGACGATCCAGCCGGACAACGGCCTCAACGGCTGGAACATGAACTGGTCGGCGTGGAAGGCCGGTTCGCAGGCCTGACCGGACCGGGCGCGAGCCCACCCCGTCCCCGTACGACGGCGGCCCCTCCTCTGTGGACGGGCCGCCGTCGGCGTTCCGGCGCGCCGCAGGTCCCACCGGGGCCTTCTCATCCGGCTCTCACGCCGGCCTTATCCCGCCATCACGGGCGGGTCCTACTTTCACCGCATGTTCTTCACCTACCTCCGGCGCGAGCTGCGCCGACGCAGAAAGGCGGCGCTCGTCGTCGCCTCCGGGCTGGCCCTCGGGATTGCGCTGGTCATCGTCGTCAGCTCGGTCTCCGCAGGGATGGGCCAGGCGCAGGACAAGGTCCTGCAGTCCCTGTACGGCCTCGGTACGGACATGACCGTCACCAAGGCCGAGGCCCCCGCCGGGACCACCGGGGGCAACGCGCGGCCCAAGTTCCAGTTCGGTGCGAAGGGCAGCAGCGACGACTCCAAGCAGAGCAGCGACCGGGTGATGGTGCAGGGCTTCCAGACCCTGTCGTCGGCGACCGTCGGCAAGGTCGGCGAGCAGAGCGGCGTCTCCAGCGCCGTCGGCGGGCTGAGCCTGAACGTGCTGAAGGTCAACGGCCAGTTCAAGCGCGGCGAGTACAAGCAGCGGGCGGGCGGCGGCGGCGCCACCGGCCGCCGGGGCGGGGGCGGGGGCGGGGGCGGCGGAGCCCCGCAGGGCGAGGTCCAGGGCGGCGGTGCCAACTTCGACGTCGACTCGTACACCGTGTACGGCACGGACGTGGCCCACCTCGGCCTCGGCCCGCTGACCTCGTCCAAGATCAGCAGCGGACGTACGTTCACCAGCGCGGAGACCGACGCCAAGGTCGCCGTCGCCGACGCCTCCTACGCCAAGAAGAAGAAGCTCAAGGTCGGCTCCACCGTGACCATCTCCTCGGTCACGTACAAGATCGTGGGCATCGCCACCCCCGACAGCGGGGACGCGGCGGCCAACCTCTATCTGCCGCTGAAGCAGGCCCAGACGCTCGCCGGTGCCAAGGACAAGGTCACCACGGTGTACGTCGAGGCCACCGACTCGAAGCAGATCTCCGGCGTCAAGTCGACGATCCAGAAGAACGTCCCCGGCACCACGGTCACCACCTCCGCCGACCTCGCGGACACGGTGTCCGGCTCGCTGTCCACCGCATCCAACCTCGCCACCAACGTCGGCAAGTGGCTGTCGATCGCGGTCCTGATCGCCGCCTTCCTGGTGGCCGGTCTGCTCACCTCGTCGGCCGTCAGCCGCCGGGTGCGGGAGTTCGGCACGCTGAAGGCGCTGGGCTGGAAGAGCAGCCGCGTCACCCGCCAGGTCGTCGGCGAGGCGCTGGTCAACGGGTTGCTCGGCGGTGTCATCGGGATCGCGCTCGGGCTGGCGGGCGCCTACATCGTGACCGCCATCAGCCCGACCCTGTCCGCATCGGTGGGATCGTCGGCCGGCTCGTCCGGCGGAGCGCGGGGCGGCTTCGGGGGCGGCGGCTTCGGCGGCGGTATGAGGGGCGGGTTCGGCGGCGGCAGGCAGGCAGCGTCGAAGGCCCTCGACATCGCGCTCACCGCGCCCGTCTCGGTCTCCGTCATCGGCCTCGCGGTCGCCCTCGCCGTGGCCGGCGGGCTCATCGCGGGCGGCTTCGGCGGCTGGCGTGCCGCACGGCTGCGCCCCGCGGACGCCCTGCGCCGCGTCGAGTAGCAGCGCCGCCGCCACCCCCATCCACCCTCCGTACAGCAGGAGTTGAGACCGTTCCATGTACGAACTCAGCGGAGTCACCAAGCGCTACCAGCGCGGCAAGAAGACCATCGACGCGCTCGCAGGCGTCGACCTGACCATCGAGGACGGCGGCCGGCTGGTCATCCAGGGCCCCACCGGCGGCGGCAAGTCCACCCTCCTCCAGATGCTCGGCGGCCTCGACCGGCCGACCGGGGGCAGCGTCGTGCTGGACGGGGTGGACCTCGGGAAGCTCAGCGAGGCCAAGCTCACCAAGGTGCGCGCCCAGAACATCGGCTTCGTCTTCCAGTCCTTCAACCTGATACCGACGCTCACCGCCCAGGAGAACGTCGAGACCGCGCTCGTCCCGCTCGGCCTCAAGCCGTCCGTACGGCGCGGGAGGGCCGCCGACGCCCTGGAATCCGTCGGCCTCGCCGAACGCTTCGGGCACCTCCCGTCCGAGATGTCCGGCGGTCAGCAGCAGCGTGTCGCCATCGCCCGCGCGCTGGTCAAGAACCCCAAGGTGCTGCTCGCCGACGAGCCGACGGGCAACCTCGACGAGGGGATGCGCGACGAGATCATGGAGGTGCTGGAAGTGCTCTGGAAGGAGCACGGGCTGACGTTCATCATGGTCACCCACGACACGGCGCTCGCCCGCAGGGCTCCCCGGGTCGCGACCATCCGCAAGGGCAAGGTCACCATCACCGAGAACGCGGCGGCGTAGGGCCTTTCGTTCGGATCAGGGCCGGGCTCGCGCCTGATCCGAACGAAAGGCCCCAGCACGGCGGCCCGCGCTCCGGTCCGGACCGGAGCGCGGGCAGGGCTGCGGGTCCGCGTGGCGGCGCAGGCCGGGTCGGCGTGGCGGCGGGGGCCGGGTCCGCGTGGCGGCGCGGCAGGTCCGGCCTCCGCCCGCGCCCCGGACCTAATGTGTCGGCGGGCCCGGCCGCGCGCGGGGCCCCGCATCCGCTCGCAGCTGCTGCACCCGCCCGGGAGAGTCGCATGACCGTCGAGTACATCCGTTACCTGATTCCCGAGGACCGGACCGCCGGGTTCGAAGCGGCCTGCGCGCGAGCCGCAGTCCCGCTCGCCCGGTCCGTGTACTGCGCCGACTACGAACTGACGCGCTGCAGCGAGGAGCCGGCCGCCTACGTCCTGCGCATCACCTGGACCTCGGCCGATGACCACATCGACCGCTTCCGGGGCAGCGAGGAGTTCCGGGCCTTCTTCGCCGAGATCCGGCCCTACGTCGAGCAGATCGAGGAGATGCGCCACTACGAGCCGACGGCGGTGCACGGCACGGGCGCCGCGGTGCCCACCCTCTACGCGTGGGCCGGCGGTGGCGAGGCGCTGCGGCGGCTGACCGAGGCGTTCTACGTGCATGTGCTCAAGGACGGGCTCATCGGCCCCCTCTTCGCAGGGATGTCCGCCGACCATCCCGCCCATGTGGCCCTCTGGCTCGGTGAGGTCTTCGGCGGCCCCGCCGAGTACACCGAACACCACGGCGGCTACCCCGCGATGCTCGGCCACCACGTGGGCCGGAACATCAGCGAGCCGCAGCGCCGCCGCTGGGTCTCGCTGCTGATGGACGCGGCCGACGAGGTGGGGCTGCCGGACGACCCCGAGTTCAGGTCGGCGTTCGCCGCCTATATCGAGTGGGGCACCCGGCTGGCCGTCGCCAACTCCGCGCCGGCGCCGAACCGCCGCGCCGCGCACCCGTACCGCACTGGGGCTGGGGGGCCGCGCCGCCGTACCAGCCGTGAGCCGGGCCGCACGGACCCGGTCGCGGTGCGGCCTCCAGCCCTGTGGTGGCCCGCTGCCGGGCCTACCGGGTGAGGCGCGGGCCTACCGGGTGAGGCGCGGGGTCTCGTCCACACCCCAGGACGCCAGCAGCCGCAGCGCCTCCACCGAGTCCGTGCCCGGCTCCGCGTGGTAGGCGATCAGGCTCTGGTCCTGGTCGCCCGGCAGATTCAGCGTCTCGTACGTCAGCGTCAGCGCGCCCACCAGCGGATGGTGCAGCCGCTTCACACAGTGGCCCTTGTCCCGCACGGTGTGCGCCGCCCACAGCACCCGGAACTCGTCGCTCTTGACCGACAGCTCACCCACCAGCGCGGACAGCTGCGGATCGTCGGGGAAGCAGCCCGCGAACAGCCGGAGCGTGCTCACTACCTCCGCGGCCACACACTCCCACTCGGTGAACAGATCACGGGAGTTGGGGTCGAGGAACACGATCCGCGCCATATTGCGCTCCTCGGCCGGCAGCGCCGTGAAGTCGCCGAACAGCGCCCGCGCCAGCCGGTTCGAGCCGAGGACGTCCATCCGCCGCCCCAGGACGTACGCCGGCACACTGTCCATCGCGTCCATCAGATGCTGGAGCTCGGGCCGCATCCGCTGCGGCCTGGCCGCGGCGGCCCGCTTCTTCCGCGGCTTCGGACCCGCCAGGTGCGTCAGATGCGCGCTCTCCGCGTCCGACAGCCGCAGCGCCCGCGCCACGGAATCCAGGACCCCGCTGGAGACATTGCTGCCGTGACCCTGTTCGAGCCGGGTGTAGTACGCCACGGACACCCCGGCGAGCTGCGCCAGCTCCTCGCGCCGCAGCCCGGGGACCCTGCGGTGCCTGCCCAGGTCCGGCAGGCCCACGTCCTGAGGCTGGAGGCGGGCCCGGCGGGAACGGAGGAATTCACTGAGTTCGGCACGCTGGTCCATACGTCCAGTATCCGTGGTCGTACGCGGACCATCCTGACCCTGCCAGTGGTACGCACAGTGGACGTAGGCACAGCAGGGAGACGGCCTGCGGTGTGTGAACGCTGAACCATCAGGCAGGCTGGAGCGACCACCCCTTTTTTTCTGAGGAGAACGTTTCCGGATGACTGTCACCACCGTCGCCGCGTACGCCGCCCCCGCACCGAAGGCTCCGCTGGAGCGCACCACCGTGCCGCGCCGGCCGGTCGGCGAGCACGACGTACTGATCGACATCAAGTTCGCCGGTATCTGCCACTCCGACATCCACCAGGCCCGCGACGGCTGGGGCGAGGGCATCTTCCCGATGGTCCCCGGCCACGAGATCGCCGGAATCGTCGCGGAGGTCGGCCCCGGGGTCACCAAGTTCGCGGTCGGCGACCGGGTCGGTGTCGGCTGCATGGTCGACTCCTGCCGGGAGTGCGACAACTGCAAGGCCGGCCTTGAGCAGTACTGCGCCCAGGGCAACACCGGCACGTACAACGCCCTCGACAAGCAGGGCGAGCCCACCTACGGCGGCTACTCCACGCACATCGTGGTCGACGAGAACTACACCCTGCGCATCCCCGAGGGCATCGGGCTCGACGTGGCCGCGCCGCTGCTCTGCGCCGGGATAACCACCTACTCGCCGCTCGCCCACTGGAACGCCGGCCCCGGCAAGAAGGTCGCCATCGTCGGCCTGGGCGGCCTCGGTCACATGGGTGTCAAGATCGCGCACGCGATGGGCGCCGAGGTGACCGTACTGAGCCAGTCGCTGCGCAAGCAGGAGGACGGGCTGAAGCTGGGCGCCGACCACTACTACGCCACCAGCGACCCGAAGACCTTCGACGAGCTCCGGGGCACCCTGGACCTGATCGTCTCCACGGTCTCCGCGCCGCTCCCGCTCGACTCGTATCTGAGCCTGCTCAAGACGGACGGCGCCATGGTCAACGTCGGCGCCCCCGAGGAGCCCGTCTCGCTCAACCTGTTCTCGGTCATCGGCGGCCGCAAGACCCTCGCGGGCTCCGGCATCGGCGGTATCCGCGAGACCCAGGAGATGCTGGACTTCTGCGCCGAGCACGGCTTCGGCGCGGAGATCGAGGTGATCGGCGCCGACCGGATCAACGAGGCGTACGAGCGTGTGATCAGCAGCGATGTGCGCTACCGCTTCGTGATCGACACCGCGACCATCTGAGGCGTCGTCGGGCTTCCCCCCTCACTCCGGCCACTACCTCCGGGGTAATCGACGCCTGGCCGCCACCCCGGCAGGATCGGGCACAGAGCGCATCGCCCACCGCGATCCGCCACCCGCGCCTGATCCTGCCGAGGAGCCCCCATGACCGCGTACGCCGTCGCCCATCTGCGCCCCACCGACCAGCTCGTCGAGGATGTCTTCGTCTACATCGAGAAGATCCAGTCGACCCTCGACCCGTTCGGCGGGCGCTTCCTCGTCCACGACGCCCAGGTGGAGGTCCGCGAGGGCCAGTGGCCGGGAGCACTGGTGATGATCGGCTTCCCCGGGATCGTGGAGGCCCGTGCCTGGTACGACTCCCCGGCCTACCGGGAGCTGATACCGCTGCGCGCCGACCACATCCCGGGCGACGTCGTACTCGTGGAGGGTGTGGCACCCGGATACGACGCGGCAGCGACAGCGGCCGGCTACCGGGCGGCGGCGGAGAAGTAGAGCCCTGTTCTGTCCCTGGCGGGCCCGCTCAGTCCACCAGCGCGCGGTATCCGGAGCCGAGCCGGTAGTCGCCCGGGTGCCGCACCGTCAGCCCGGTCCACTTCCCGCTCCGGTGCACCGACCCGCCGCCGCTCGACCGCAGCCAGGGCGAGTACGCGATCCGTACCGTCACCGTCCCCGGCCGCGGCACATGCACCACCAGCCGTGCGTCGCCGCCGCTCACGACGCTCGCGGGTGCTTCCACCAGCGGCGTCGCACCGCGTACCCGGTAGATCCGCCAGTGCGCGTCGTGCCAGACCGGCTGGAGCCAGCGCGGCCGCGACCGTACGAGCGCGGCCTCGCCCTCCGCCGGGCCGTCGGGGCGGCCGTCGTGCAGCACGACGTACCCGACGGCGAACCGGTCCAGCCACGCCCGGTACGTGACGGGCGTCAGCGACCCGTCGTAGAAGAGCCGCCCGCGCTCCACGTCGAGCTGGCGGTTCCAGCCGCGGGCCATGTTCACATGCGGGGCGAGCAGGGTGGCCTCGCGGTGGTTGCGGGCGGGCACCACCTCGACCCGGGTGCGGTCGGCGCGCAGCCCGTCCAGCGCGGTCACAACGCCCTTCGTGTCGGAGGCCCAAGCGGGCACGGTGGTGGAGACTCGCAGATCGTCAGCGGTCTTGTCGGCCAGCCAGTAGCAGTTCAGGCAGAGCGCGGCGGCGAGCAGCGCGCACCGCATCCGGGCGTGCTCGGAGAGGACCGCGACCAGCAGCACGACCGGACCCACCAGACCGACGAGCCGCTCCACGTTCGTCCCGATGGGGGAGGGGATCAGATACGTCAGGACGACGCCGGCGCCGTACACCAGCGCGCTGTACCGGACGATCCGGGGCCGCGCGGCGAACCCCAGCACGGCGCACGCGGCCAGCGGCATCCAGAGCTTCCCCGCCGCCATCGGCTGCTCACCCTGGAACGGGAAGACCAGCGTCGTCGCGCCGACCACCACGCACGGCGGCAGCGCGAGCCGCAGGGCCCGGCGCCACTGCCGGTCGAGCAGCAGGGCGCCCGCGATGACCAACAGGAACAGCCCGGCCACCGGACTCGCCATGGTCGTCAGCGCCGCGCACACGGGCGCCGCGACCCGGCGTTCCAGCCACAGCACGGCGAGCAGCCCGATCGCCACCCCCACCGCGAAAGTGGTCCGGCCGGACGCGACATTGCACCAGAGCGCGAGCGCACCGAGCACCGCGGGCACGAGCGGCCACCGCACGCCGGTGCGCACGACGAGACAGGAGAGCACCCAGGTCCCGCCGGCTCCGGCCAGTACGGAGACGGTCCTGGCACCGCACCAGGCCATCAGATACGGCGTCAGCAGGCTGTAGTTGGCGGTGTGGGTCCCGCCGTACCAGAACAGGTTGTACGCCGACGCCGGATGCCGGGACGCGAAACCGGCCCAGGCGAACTGGGCGGCCAGATCCCCGCCCCCGGTGGCCAGCACGGCCGCCCACACCGCGTACAGCGGAAGGACGCAGCCGGTGGCCACCAGCGGCACGAACCACCATCGTCCGGATATCCGGCCGGATATCCGTCCGGACCGCAGCCCGGAGTTCTCTCCGGAACTCTGTCCGGACCGTATGTTCCCCCCGGCGCGCAGCCGAACAACGCTCTCAGTCATCCCCACAGGGAAACCCTAGGGGGTGCGGCAGGCCGAGCCCCAGTGTTTCCGGGTCACTTCAGGGCGCTGCCGGCCGTCCACTTGTCCCAGGAGAGGTTCCAGCCGTTGATGCCGTTGTCCGGGGCGACATTGCCGCCGCCCGCGGAGTTCTTCACGATGACCACGTCACCGATCAGTGAGTTGGTGTAGAACCAGCCGGCCGGGGTGGAGGTGTCCGTACCGCCCTGCGCGTCCCGCATCCCGACGCAGCCGTGGCTGGTGGCCTGCGCGCCGAACGTGCTCGGCGCGGCCCAGTAGTTGCCGTGGATGAAGGTTCCCGAACGGGTCAGGCGCTGCGCGTGCGGCACGTCCGGGATGTTGTACTCGCTGCCGAGCCCGACCGTCGTGCTGTCCATCTTGGTCTGCTGGTACTTCTCCGAGATCACCATCGTGCCGTTGTAGGTGCCGTGGGCGGGGGAGCCGCTGGAGACCGGGATGGTCTTGAGCGGGCTGCCGTCGCGCACCACGGTCATCGACTGCTTCGCCGCGTCCACCGTGGAGATCTGCGACCGCCCGACGGTGAACGTGAACGTCTTGTCCTGCACCCCGAACACACCGGGGGAGACCTCGACGCCGGCCAGATTCAGCCGCACTTCCACGACCGACCCGGGTGTCCAGTACGCCTTCGGCCGGAAGTCCAGCCGCTGCGGGTTGAACCAGTGGCCCACGGCCTGCTCGCCGCCGCTCGACGTGATGGTGACGGCCGATTCGACGGCCTTCTCGTTCTTCACCGGCTTGTCGAGGTTGAAGGAGACCTCCATGCCGACACCGACCTTGGTGCTGGCCTCCGGAGTGAAGAACGCGATCACCGAATTGGCCTCGGAGACGGTGGTGAAGTGGGCGATCTTCGCCAGGGTCTTGCCGCCCGGGTCCTTGGCCTTCGCGGTGAGCACGTACGGCGTGCCGCGCTCCAGGCCCTTGTCCGGCCGCCAGGAGACCTTGGACCCGGCCATCGCACCCGGCACGGCCCGGCCGGTGTTCTGGTCCGTCAGAGTGACCGAGGTCAGGGTGCCGTTCTCGACGGCGGCCCGGATGTCCCCGGTGTTGATGCCGACGTTCTTGGCGCCGTCCCCGGGTGTGGTGGTGAGCCGGGCCCGGGGGGTACTCGTACTGGTGGGCACCGGGGTCTTCGTACCGCCGCTGCCGCCGCCGGACCCCGCGGAGCAGGCGGCGAGTGCCAGCGCCCCGACGCTGAGCAGGGCCAGCAGGACGGCCCATCGGATCCGAATGCGGCTGATCGGTATCAAAGCTCTCGCCTCCACTGCGACGAGGAAGGGCCAGGCGGATTGCCCGGCCTTGGCACGTCCTGTCGGTGTTCGGTCGCCTTTCGGCTGGCTTTCTGTCTGCAGTCTGCGGCAGCCGACGCGGAGTGACACTTCTGATTGCGCTTACCGGGGGGTGCGGGGGCCGGGCGGGGCTGCCGGTGACGGGCCGGATTGTCAGCGGCAGCCGGTACGGTCACGGATCCTCGGGCGCACACCGGCCCAGCCACCGCAACGGGCCCGACCGGCCCGGTCAGCCCGGCCAGCCCGGTCAGCCCGGCCAGCCCGAACCGGCCCGGCCAGCCCGAAACGGCCCGGCCAGCCCGAACGAGCCCCGCATCACCGACAGGGAAGGCGCCCCGCCATGGAGTTCCGCACCGACCGCAGCACATTCGCCGAGACCGTGACCTGGGCGGCCCGGGTGCTCCCGGCCAGATCGCCGATGCCCGTGCTCGGCGGGCTGCTCCTGGCGGCGGAAGGCTCCACGCTGCGCGTCTCCGGCCTCGACTACGAGGCGTCGGCGTGCATCGAAGTGCCGGTGGACACCGTGCGGCCGGGGAAGGCCCTCGTCATGGGGCGCAGGCTGCTCGACATCTGCCGGGTGCTGCCCGAGGGGCCGGTCGAGTGCGCGATCGAGGCCTCCCGCTTCACGGTGACCGGCGCCGGAACCAGTTTCGGGCTCTCCCTGCTGCCGCTCGACGACTATCCGGCCCTGCCGGACCTGCCCGAGCTGCGCGGGGCGGTGGACGCGGGCGAGTTCGCGGCGGCGGTCGCGCATGTCGTGGTGGCCGCCGGCCGCGACGACGCCCTGCCGGTGCTGACCGGGATCAGGGTGAGCCTGGACGGCGGCACGATGACGCTGGCCGCCACCGACCGCTACCGCTTCGCGGTGCGCACGCTCGGCTGGAAGCCGGACTCCGGCGCCGGCCCGGCCGACGTCGTCGTCCCGGCCCGCCGCCTGGCCGAGATCGCCCGCTCCCTCAGCCGTACGGGGATGGTCCGGGTGGCCCTGGGCGACGGTTCCATCGGCTTCGGCAACGCCGGGATGCGGACCACGGTGCGTCTTCTCGACGGCCGACTGCCGCGCCACGACAAGCTGTTCACCATGGAGAGCCCGGTCGTCACGGTGACGGACCGGGCCCCGCTGCTGGAGGCGGTCAGACGCGTCGCGGTGGTCGCCGAGGGCGACAGCCCCGTACGCCTGGACTTCTCACCCGAAGCGGTCCACCTGCACGCGGGGTACGAGGACGACGTGGCCTCACAGCGCCTGCCATCCCGCCTGGAAGGCGCCGACGACATCATGGACGCCTTCAACCCGGCTTATCTGACGGATGAGTTGAGCGCCATGGACAGCCACTCCGTACGGTTCGATCTGCTCGGCCCCGGCCAGCGGGCCCTGCTGACCGGCCTGTCCACCCCGGACGCCGAACCGGACCCGTCCCACCGGCATCTGCTGATGTCGGTGAAGCCGCTGATGTGAGCGGAGGGGCGGGGGCGGTACGGCGTCCGGAGCACCGCCCCGGTCCGCCCCGGTGCCCGCTCCGAACGCGGTCGGCCCGTCGAGCGCACCGCGGCGGAAGCTCAGCGCTCATCCCGGGATCGCAGAACACACGATCCACAGGGTCTGGCAATTTCTCTTACTCTCCATCAGCCGCCTGCAACGGGCATCCGGTGCCGACGCGCACCTCAAGATCGGCTCGCAGGGCGGCGAGTTCGGCCATGCGCGCGTCGATGACGTGGATCTTCTCCTCGAACAACGCGGACAGCGCTTCCGCGGTATCCGGCGCGTCGCGCAGTGCCTCGCCGTGCCGTGCGACCTCCGCCAGTGAGAATCCGAGCGCCTGCGCGGTGCGGATGTAGTGCAGCCAGGTCACCGTCTCGGGCGGGAAGTCGCGATAGCCGTTGGCCAGCCGCCGGCCTGCGACGAGGCCGAGCTTCTCGTAGAACCGGATGGCGTCCTTCGTGACGCCCGCTTGTGCGGCCAGCTCTCCGATACGCATGCCCCTCCGTCGGATCGTGGCTTGACCTTGGAGCGTACTCCACTGTTTAGCGTGAAGCGTTGCTGCCCAGCACGACGCCACCGCGGTCCGCTCGGTGACCCGGTTCGTGGCCCACCGCGCCGCGAACCGGCTGTTCGTCACCGATCCCGAACCGCATATCTGGAGGGGAACCTGATGCGCATCCATCACCTGAACTGCGGCACGATGCAGCCGGTCGGCGGCCGGCTCATCAACGGCAACCGGCTGCCGTTCCGGACCGCCCGGATGATCTGCCACTGCCTGCTGATCGAGACCGACCAGGGACTGGTGCTGGTGGACACCGGGATCGGCCTGCGCGACATCGCCGACCCCAGGCGATCCCTGGGCCGCGAATTCCTGTTCCTCACCCGTCCGCGCCTCGACCTCGCCGAGACAGCGGTGCGTCAAGTGACCGGGCTGGGATACTCGGCCGACGACGTCAGGCACATCATCCTGACCCACCTCGACCTCGACCACGCCGGCGGGCTGCCCGACTTCCCCAAGGCAAAGGTCCACCTCCATGCGACCGAGCACCGAGCCGCGACGGGAACCACCGCACGGGCTGAACGATTCCGTTACCGAGCCGGTCAATTGGCCCATGGACCCGACTGGGTCACCTACAACCCCACCGGCGGAGACCACTGGTTCGGCTTCGAGGCCGTACGGCAACTCCGGGGAATATCCGCCGACATCGCGCTGATACCGCTGCCCGGCCACACCCGCGGCCACGCCGGTGTGGCGGTGCGCCGCCACGAGGGAACGGAGAGCGCGACCGGCCCCCAATGGCTGCTGCACGCCGGGGACGCCTACTTCTCACCCGGTGAGATCGACCCACTCGCTCCACGCTCCACCCCGGGACTGGCCCTCTTCCAGACCCTGGTCCAGGCCGACGGCCCGGCCCGCCACCGCAACCAGGCCCGGCTGCGCGAACTGGCCAGAGACCATGGCGATCAGATTGACATCTTCTCCGCCCATGATCCGGTCGAACTTGACCGCTGCCGGCAGAACGAGCCGCGGACCGCTGGGCACGAACGCCACGATCGAGCCCAGTAATCGAGCCCAGTAGCGGCGGCTGTCAGCCGTCGGCCTTGGCCACGCCGATCGGGCAGCTCACGCCCGTGCCGCCGATGCCGCAGTAGCCCGCCGGGTTCTTGTCCAGGTACTGCTGGTGATACGGCTCAGCGGCGTAGAATTCGCGGCCCTCGGCCGGCTGGATCTCCGTCGAGATCGTGCCGTACCCCGAGCCCGTCAGGACCTGCTGGTACGCCTCGCGGGACGCGGTCGCGGCGGCTGCCTGGGCCGGGGAGTGGGTGTAGATCGCTGAGCGGTACTGGGTGCCCACGTCGTTGCCCTGGCGGAAGCCCTGGGTCGGGTTGTGGGACTCCCAGAAGATCTTGAGCAGGGTCGTGTACGGGACGACCTCCGGGTCGAAGACCACCCTGACCGCCTCCGTGTGACCGGTGAGGCCCGAGCAGACCTCCTCGTACGCCGGATTCACCGTGGAGCCGCCCTGGTAGCCGACGAGCGTCGTCCAGACGCCCTCCGTCTGCCAGAAGATGCGCTCGGCGCCCCAGAAACAGCCCAGGGCGAAATCGGCGGTCTCCAGCTGCGCCGGGTACGGGCCGGCCAGCGGATTGCCCAGGACCGTGTGGCGGGCGGGCAGCTCGAATTCCGGGGTGTCCCGGCCCTTCAGGGCCTGGTCCGGGGTGGGGAGCTGGGGGGTGCGGTTCAGGAACATCGGCTGCGGCTCCTCGGGGAGTATGGGTGCACCCCGTGCAACGCACGGGTCCCGGTCAGGATTCCTGCTGGTCCCCGGAGGACGTCCGGCGCTCCAGCCACGCCGCCGTCTTCCTCCTGGACCGGAGCCAGAAGTAGGCGCCGAAGCCGATCAGGACCAGCGGTATGAGGCGTGTCATCGGGCTCGCTCGTTCCTCTTCGGGTTCCCGCCCGCGGGGATGCGGTGCGGGGGTGCCGTGCGGTGTGCCGCCAGCCTACTCAGCGGGCTCAGCGGGCTCAGCGGGCTCAGCGGGCTCAGCGGGCTCAGCGGGCTCAGCGGGCCCGGCGGGCTCGGCGGGTTCAACGGGGCAGGGTGGCCGGGCTGCCGCCGTTCGCCTCGTACCCCGCGACCGCCAGCGCCCGGTACACCGCGTACACCCCGGCCGGATCCTCGTCGAGCGTCCACGGCAGCGCCCCCACATGGCCGTCGATGCGGACCAGCTGGTTCATCGCCTCCGACCAGCGTTCGGACCGGACCAGGAAGAGCACCAGCAGATGCCGTACGTGCGCGAGCACCGGGTCGTCGGCGCGGGCCGTGTGCACCGCGTGCATCGCCCCCTCCACCGCCCTGGTGACGACCACGCTCTGGTAGAAGCTGCGCACCAGCGTGACCTCGGGCAGGTGCTCGTACACGGCGAAGAGCGGGAGCGCGGCGAGCAGCGAGCCACGGGGCGCGCGGGCCGCCGCCGCGTGCGCGAACTCGTCCGCCCGGTCGCGCGACCCGTGCCACTTCTCGCACCAGTAGTGCAGCGCGGCCAGATGCGCCCCCATGTGCTCGGGCGCGCGGTCGATCACTTTCGCCCACAACTCCTCGAACTGCGGCTCGGGGTAGGCGAGTCCACGTCCGACGGCCAGCTCCACGATGTACGGGACGGGGTCACCCGGGGCGAGCAGCGCCGCTTCGCCGCAGACGGTGCGCGCCTCCTCCAGGATGATCCGGAAGTCGTCGGTCCGTGCGCCGTCCGGCGACTCGGAGCGCCACGCCTGCTGCACCAGGAACGCGGCGTGCACCTGGGCCGCGCCCGCGTCCTTGGGGGACTCGGAGCGCCAGTTGCGCAGCCAGGCCCCGCCGACGCCCGGCCGCTGCGACAGCTCCAGTGAGGCCGCCCCCGCGAAGGCCTGCACCCGCTGCCAGCGCAGCTCGCCCTGCCGGGGCGTACCCGCGAGCAGCTGGGCGGCGGGCCGCCAGTTCTGGGTGTGCTGCACCACCTCCAGCACATCGAGCAGATCCTGGTCCGGGCCCGGCAGCCGTATGTCCAGCTCCTCCTGGCGCAGGAACCCGTAGTCATCGGGGTCAGCGGCGTCCGGGGAACCGGGCAGCACCTGGTGGATGCCGCCGCGTCTGCGCAGCAGGAACGGGCCGAGCGCTGCCGCGAACATGCCAACCGCGAGCAGGAACCAGAGAATCTCCATGAGTCAAGCGAACCAGACACGACCGACATCTGACCACTACGCTCGGTTCCCATGAGCGACGAGCACAGCGTGCACCAGAGTTTCGAGACCCTCGCGATTCATGCGGGCAACACCGCTGACCCCCTCACGGGCGCGGTCGTGCCCCCCATCTACCAGGTCTCCACGTACAAGCAGGACGGCGTGGGCGGGTTGCGCGGCGGCTACGAGTACAGCCGCAGCGGCAACCCGACCCGTACCGCCCTTGAGGAGAACCTGGCGGCCCTGGAGGGCGGCCGGCGCGGGCTCGCCTTCGCCTCCGGCCTCGCCGCCGAGGACTGCCTGCTCCGTACGCTGCTGACGCCCGGGGACCACGTGGTCATCCCGAACGACGCGTACGGCGGCACCTTCCGGCTGTTCGCGAAGGTCGTGTCCCGGTGGGGCGTCGAGTGGTCGGTCGCGGACACCACGGACCCGGCATCGGTGCGGGCCGCCATGACCCCCCGTACCAAGGTGATCTGGGTGGAGACCCCCTCCAACCCGCTCCTCGGGATCACGGACATCGCGGCGGTGGCCGACGTGGCGCGCACGGCGGGCGTGAAGCTCGTCGTCGACAACACCTTCGCCAGCCCCTACCTCCAGCAGCCGCTCGCGCTCGGCGCGGACGTCGTCGTGCACTCGATGACCAAGTACATGGGCGGCCACTCGGACGTGGTCGGCGGTGCGCTGGTCGTCAACTCCGACGACCTCGGTGAGGAGTTGGCGTACCACCAGAACGCGATGGGCGCGGTCTGCGGTCCGTTCGACGCCTGGCTGGTGCTGCGCGGGATCAAGACGCTGGCCGTACGGATGGACCGGCACAGCGAGAACGCCACGCGGATCGCGGAGATGCTGACCCGGCACCCGAAGGTCAGCAGCATCCTCTACCCGGGGCTGCCCGACCACCCCGGCCACGAGATCGCGGCCAAGCAGATGCGGTCGTTCGGCGGGATGGTCTCCTTCCGGGTCCGGGGCGGCGAGGAGGCGGCGGTCGCGGTCTGCGACCGGGCGAAGCTGTTCACGCTGGGTGAGTCGCTCGGTGGGGTGGAGTCGCTGATCGAGCACCCGGGGCGGATGACGCACGCTTCGGTGGCCGGTTCGGCGCTGGAGGTTCCGGGGGATCTGGTGCGGCTCTCGGTGGGCATCGAGTCGGCCGACGACCTGCTCGCGGATCTGCAGCAGGCGCTGGGCTGACGGCCGGGCCGGAACCGGACCGGGAACTGGGCTGACGGCTGGACCGAGAACTGGGCTGAGGGGGCCCGTCCGGTCGGGGCGGCGGACGACTGCGGACGGGCTCGCAGTCATCCGTGGCCCCCGCTCAGTAGCCCTCCACCGGTGGTGTGATCCGGGCCGGGGGCGGCGCCCACGGCTGGGTCAGGGTCGCCCACACCACGAATCCCACGAGCACCGCCGCCAGCAGCAGCCACGCTGCTCTCCGGCCCGCCGTGCGGCGGCGCCGTATCCGGGTGCCGCGCTCCGCCGCACGGACCGCCAGGTCGGCGGGGACCGGCGGATGCGGGCCCTTCAGCATCCGGCGGACCATCTCCTCCTTGCGGTCCGGCAGGCTCATGGCGTCGCCACCTCGGGCCGCCGGGGCGCGGCCTCCGGCGGGGTGCTGCGCAGGGTCGCCGTCGCATGGCCGCAGATCGCACGGACCCGCTCCGCCGGCAGGCCGACCGCCGCCGCGACCTGCTCCTCGGCGATCCCCTCGTACAGCCGCAGCACCACGATGAGGCGCTCCTGCGGGGTCAGCCGCCCCAGTACGCCGCCGCCCGCCGGGTTCGAGGGACGGCCTGCGCCTGCCGTCCGTCCCGGCCGGCCCGGCAGCTGCGGCCGGTGGTGGCGCCAGGCGCTGTGGGCGAAGTGGGCCGCCAGCTCCTGACGGGTGTGTTCGTACGGATCGTCGCCGCGCAGCCGGTCCCAGTGCGCGTACGTACGGGAGAGCGCCGCCAGCAGCAGCCGCTGCGCCCGTGGGGAGTCTCCGGTGGGCTCGGCCGTCAGCAGTACGGCCGCATGGAGGAGCCGTCCGGCCGCACCCGCGACGAACGATTCGAACTCCTCGTCGCGGCGGCGTTCCCGTGCTGCTGTCCGCTCCCGCACAGTGCCTCCCTGCTCTCATCTGAGAGCAGGCCGCGGCACCCGGTCAAGAGGTCGGCGCGCCCGGCTCCTGGGTGCCTGCCGTACGGGTGGGGAGCGACGAGTTGAAGCGGGTCAACAGGGCGCAGAAGGTTTCGCGCTCCTCCTGCGTCCAGCCCTCGGTGACCTGGACCATCAGCTCGCGCCGCGAGGAGCGCACCTCTTCCAGGCGGGTCTGGCCGCGCGGGGAGAGCTGCAGGACGACGGCACGCCCGTCCTCGGGGTGCGAGGTGCGCTTGACCAGACCGGTGTCGACGAGCGGGGCGACCTGTCTGGTCACCGTCGAGGAGTCGATGCCCATGCTCGCGGCCAGGGCCTTCACTCCCATCGGGCCCTCCCGGTCCAGCCGGTTGAGCAGCAGATAGGCCGCGCGGTCCATCGAGTTGCGCGCCTGGCCGACGCCTCCCATCCGGGTCTGCTCGGCGCGGCGGGCGAAGAGGGCCACCTGGTGCTGGAGGGCATCGAGGAAGCCGGGGTCGATATCAGAAGTCATGTCCTGAGAAAGGGGCATGGCCGGGGGCTCTCTTCGTACGGTGGGCGGACAGTGGGGGACAGAGTACGCGGCCCGGAGCGGGCCCGTACCTGCGCTGCTTCAACCGTTGTGAACATGACGGTCCAGCCGTTGCCTGTCCGTCGGCTCCGGCGGCCAGGACGGCGCCGAGCTGCGAGACTTGGCGCCATGAGCTTCGGTACGTCACACCCCCTGCCGCCGCTGATCCTTGATGACGTCCTCGGAGCGCAGAAGATGCTCTCCGGAGTGTCACGGATGACGCCTGTCGAGGGCAGCAGACATCTCTCGCGTCTCGTCGGGTCACCGGTCCGCTTCAAGTGCGAGAACCTCCAGCGGACCGGTTCGTTCAAGCTGCGCGGCGCCTATGTCCGGATCGCCGGGCTGACTCCCGAGGAGCGCGCCGCCGGGGTCGTCGCGGCCAGCGCGGGCAACCACGCGCAGGGCGTCGCCCTCGCCTCGTCGCTTCTGGGGGTGCGCTCCACGGTCTTCATGCCGATGGGCGCCCCGCTGCCGAAGGTCGCCGCGACCCGTGAGTACGGCGCCGAGGTCCGGCTGCAGGGGCAGGTCGTCGACGAGACGCTCGCTGCCGCCCAGGAGTACGCGCAGGAGACGGGCGCCGTCTTCATCCACCCCTTCGACCACGCCGACATCATCGCCGGGCAGGGCACGGTGGGCCTGGAGATCCTGGAGCAGTGCCCCGAGGTGCGGACGATCGTCGTCGGGATCGGCGGCGGGGGTCTTGCCGCGGGCATCGCGGTCGCGGTGAAGGCGCTGCGGCCCGATGTGAAGGTGGTCGGTGTGCAGGCGGCGAACGCCGCCGCGTACCCGCCCTCGCTCGCCGAGGGGCGCCCGGTGTCGGTCGAGGCGCAGGCGACGATGGCCGACGGCATCAAGGTGGGCCGCCCCGGAGACGTGCCGTTCGGGATCATCAGGGAGCTGGTGGACGAGGTCCGCACGGTCTCCGAGGACGAGCTGTCCAGCGCGCTGCTGCTCTGCCTGGAGCGGGCCAAGATGGTCGTGGAGCCGGCCGGCGCCAGCCCGGTCGCCGCCTTGCTGAGCGACCCCGGCGCGTTCGAGGGGCCGGTGGTCGCGGTGCTGTCGGGCGGCAATGTGGACCCGTTGCTGATGCAGCGCATCCTCACGCACGGGATGGCGGCCGCGGGCCGCTTCCTGTCGCTACGGCTCCGGCTGACCGACCGCCCGGGTGCGCTCGCGACGCTGCTGCGCGTGCTCTCGGCGGCCGACGCCAACGTGCTCGATGTGAGCCATGTGCGGACGGATCCGCGGCTCGGCCTGACCGAGGTCGAGGTGGAGCTGCATGTGGAGACGAAGGGCCCCGAGCACTGCACCGAGGTCAGCGCCGCGCTGCGGGACGCGGGGTACACCGCCATCGGGTGAGGCGTGGGGCGTGGGGCGTGAGGCGTGGCGGATGAGGCCTGGGGGCGGATGAGGCCTGGTGGCACATGAGGGCGGCGACGCCTGGCCGGGTGCTCACCATGGGGCCAGAATGTTCCCTGAACGTTCACCGTCCAACGACAGACCACGGGACAGCCGGGTTCCTACTCTTGCGAGGCTCCGCACCACGCGTACTTCCCCACTCATCGGAGGACCGCTGTGCCTGGAACCATGCTCCGTACCACCCGCCGCACCCTCGTCGCCCTGGCATCCGCCGTGGGCATCGCTGCCGCCTGGGCCGGAGCCACCCCGGCGCAGGCCGCCGGCGTTCCCACTCCCGACCACGTCATCGTGGTGGTGCTGGAGAACCACGGGTACGACCAGATCATCGGCAGCCCGGACGCCCCGTACATCAACTCTCTGGTGGCCGGTGGGGCGAACCTGACGAACATGCACGCCGAGACCCACCCGAGCCAGCCGAACTACTACGCGCTCTTCTCGGGCAACACCCAGGGCATCACCGACGACTCCTGTGTCACCCCCGGCTTCAGCGCGGCGCACAACCTCGGCTCCGAACTCATCGCCGCGGGCAGGAGCTGGGGCAGCTACAACGAGTCACTGCCGGCGCAGGGGAGCACCACCTGCAAAAGCGGCTCGTACGCGCAGAAGCACAACCCGTGGTTCGGCTTCAGCAACGTGCCGGCCTCGACCGCCGACACGTTCGCCCAGTTCCCGTCCGACTTCACGAAGCTGCCGCAGGTGTCGTTCGTCATCCCGAACCTGCAGAACGACATGCACGACGGCACCGTGAAGCAGGGCGACACCTGGTTGCGGAACAACCTCGGCGCGTACGCGACCTGGGCCAAGACCCACAACAGCGTGCTGGCCATCACCACCGACGAGGACGAGGGCACCACCAGCAACAACATCCCGACGGTCCTCTACGGCCAGCCGGTCACCGCGGGCAGCAGCTCGTCGGCCCGGTACAGCCATTACGACCTGCTGCACAGCGTCGAGGACATGTACGGCCTGCCGCACGCCGGCAAGTCGGCCTCGGCGTCCGACATCAGCGGCGTCTGGACCTCGTGAGACATCACCTGATCGCGACTGCGTACGACGCATGACCACGGGCCGGCGGAGCGACTCCGCCGGCCCGTGGTCATGCGGGGCCCCGGACACCGATTCGCGGAACCCCCTGCGAAGACGCGATACATCGCGTTAGCGTGTGGCCTGCGTCACTCGCCGGGGGGCGGTGTGGCTGCGGCAAATCTACGATGTGTCCGTAAAAGTACCCAAAAATGCAACATGGGGGAGCGCACATGCCTGGCGCCATCTATGCCGAGGGTCTGGTGAAGACCTTCGGCGACGTACGAGCACTGGACGGCGTGGATCTCGATGTGCCGGAAGGCACGGTCCTCGGCCTGCTCGGGCCCAACGGCGCCGGCAAGACGACGGCCGTCCGGGTCCTGACGACCCTGCTGCAGCCCGACACCGGGCGGGCGGTCGTGGCCGGGATCGACGTGCTCAAGCACCCGACGGAGGTACGCAGGTCGATCGGTCTGTCCGGGCAGTTCGCCGCGGTCGACGAGTACCTCACCGGCCGGGAGAACCTGCAGATGGTCGGGCAGCTCTACCAGATGTCCGCACGCGACGCGAAGCGGCGTGCGGTCGAGCTGCTCGACCGCTTCCACCTCGCCGACGCGGCCGACCGCCCGGCCAAGACGTACTCCGGAGGGATGCGCAGGCGGCTCGACCTCGCCGCCGCCCTCGTCGTGTCGCCGCCCGTGATGTTCATGGACGAGCCGACCACCGGGCTCGACCCCCGGAACCGTCAGCAGCTCTGGGAGGTGATCCAGGACCTGGTGGCAGGGGGTACGACGCTGCTGCTCACCACCCAGTACCTCGAAGAGGCCGACCACCTGGCCCATGACATCTGCGTCATCGACCACGGAAAGGTCATCGCCCGCGGTACGTCGGACCAGCTCAAGGCCCGCACGGGTGGCGAGCGCGTCGAGGTCGTCGTCCACCAGCCCGGCCAGATCGGCCCCGCCCGCGAGGTGCTGGCTGCTCTGGGCAAGGGCGAGGTCGCCGTCGCGGAACACACCCGGAAACTGACCGTCCCGGTGACGGGCGGCGCCAAGCTGCTCGCCGAGGTCATCAGGGACCTGGACGGGCGAGGCGTGGAGATCGACGACATCGGGCTGCGCCGCCCCACGCTCGACGACGTGTTCCTCTCACTCACCGGCCATGTGGCCGAGGCGGAGGCCGACCCCGACGCCGGTGGCGGCACCCCCACAGGCACCGCGACCACAGGCACCGCAACAACAGGCACCGCAACCACCAGCAGCGCAACCACGAGCACCGAGGAGGCCGGCGAATGAGCGCCGTCACGGAGGCCGCACCCAAGCCGCTCGCCCCGCGGCCGCGCGGCGGGATCATCCAGTCGGTCAACGACTCCCTGGTCATCGCCAAACGCAATCTGATCAGGATGACCCGCATCCCCGAGATCGTGGTCTTCGGCCTGGTCCAGCCGATCATGTTCGTGGTGCTCTTCAGTTACGTCTTCGGCGGGTCCCTGGTCGTCAACGGCTCGACCAGCGCTGTGGGTTACCGCAACTTCCTGATGGCGGGTATCTTCGCCCAGACCGTGACGTTCGCCACGGCCGGTGCGGGCGCCGGTATCGCCGACGACATGCACAAGGGCCTGATCGACCGGTTCCGCTCGCTGCCGATGGCCCGGGGCGCGGTGCTCACCGGACGTACGATCGCCGACCTGGTCCAGACGGCGCTCACCCTGGTGGTGCTGGCGATCGTGGCGCTGCTCGTCGGCTGGCGCACCCACGAGAACATCGGGAAGGTGCTCGGCGGCTTCGGACTGCTGCTGCTGCTCGGGTACGCCTTCTCCTGGATCGGTGCGCTGATCGGCCTCTCGGTCCGGACACCGGAAGCGGCCACATCGGGCGGGCTCGTCTGGCTCTTCCCGGTGACCTTTGTCTCGAACGCGTTCGTGTCGACGTCCATGATGCCGGGCTGGCTGCAGCCGATCGCCGAGTGGAACCCCTTCAGCGCGACCGTCCAGGCCTGCCGCGTCCTCTTCGGCAACCCGGGTGTGTCGACGTCGGACGCCTGGCCCATGCAGCACCCGGTCTGGGCCTCGCTGATCTGGTCGCTGGTCATCTTCGCGATCTTCCGCACCCTGGCGGTCCGCAAGTACCGCTCGGCAGCGGCCTGACACCGGGCAGGCCGCCCACAGTCTCTGAGCCCACGACCTCTGATCTCACAACCTCTGAGCCCCCGGCCGCGGTGCGCGGCCGGGGGCTCATGCGGTGCTGTGTGTCCGGGTCGGGGTCAGCCCTGGAACGGCTCGGCCTTGAGGATCTTCACCGTGGCCGTCTTGCCGTTCGGCAGTTCGTAGTCGGCGTTCTCGCCGACCTTCTTGCCGATCACACCAGTGCCCAGCGGGGACTGGGGGGAGTACGTCTCGAAGTCCGAGCTCGCGTACTCGCGGGAGGCGAGCAGGAACGTCATCGTGTCGTCCTCGTCGCCGTCGAAGGCGATGGTCACGACCATGCCGGGAGCCGCTTCGCCGGAGGCCGCGGGGGCCTCGCCGACCTTCGCGTGTTCGAGCAGCTGGGTCAGCTGGCGTACGCGCAGCTCCTGCTTGCCCTGCTCCTCCTTGGCCGCGTGGTACCCGCCGTTCTCGCGCAGGTCACCCTCCTCGCGGGCGGCCGCGATCTTGGTGACGATCTCCGAGCGTGCGGGACCCGACAGATACTCCAGCTCAGCCTTCAGCTGGTTGTACGCCTCCTGGGTCAGCCAGGTGACGTTTTCGCTGGTCTGGGTCACTGGTGCTCCTCGTAGGTACCGGAAATACAAAGCATCGCCCTACCCAGAAGGATGTGCCTCCAGGGGCGGGCGAAACCACGAGCCTAACAATTCAAGAGCCGAAGGGGGAGGACCGAAGCGTCAGGAAGGTGCACCGGCGGATCCGGAACCGCGTGCCGCGCCGTCTCCGCGGGCGCCGTGTCCGGCTGCCGGGCCGGGCAGGAGCTGGTCCGGCAGGCAGCACCCGCCGGGCGGGTCAGGTGGTGGTCTGGCAGCCGACGAGCTCGACGCTGGTGGCCCTGGACGTGGTCCGTACGGTGACGACCTGGTCGATCCGGGTCTTCTTCTCGTCGAACCTGGCGTCCTTGCGGCCGACCTCGTCACCGTCGGTGGCCCGCAGGCGCAGGGTGCAGGTCCCGTGGAGTCCGGCGTCCTTGCGGACCTCCAGATGGACGTCGACCGCGTGGTCCGACGCGATGTCCCAGGCGATGACCTCGCCGCTGACGGACTTGCCGCCGACGGACTGGTAACCGAACCAGCCGACGACTCCGATCACCACGGCGCCGAGCACCGCGCCGATGATCTTCAGCTTGCGGTCCGCGCGCTGGTCCGCGGAGCGGCCGTAGCGGCCCTCGGGAAGCTGTTCGCCAACCGCCGTCATGATCGTTCCTCCAGTGCAGGGGATCCCGGAATTTTCCGTCCCCTCAGTCGGTCACTATAGAAGCCGCCGATTGCGACGAATCACTGAGGATCCTGTCTTGACTGAGCAGCTTCGCCTGATGGCCGTCCACGCCCACCCCGACGACGAGTCGAGCAAGGGTGCGGCGACCATGGCCAAGTACGTGTCCGAGGGGGTGGACGTGCTGGTCGTGACCTGCACCGGAGGCGAGCGCGGCTCCATCCTCAATCCCAAACTCCAGGGTGACGCCTACATCGAGGAGAACATTCACGAAGTCCGCAAGAAGGAGATGGACGAGGCGCGCGAGATCCTCGGGGTCGACCAGGCCTGGCTGGGCTTCGTCGACTCGGGCCTGCCCGAGGGCGACCCGCTGCCTCCGCTGCCCGAGGGCTGCTTCGCACTGGAGGACGTCGATGTGGCCGCGGGACGGCTGGTGCGGCTGATCCGGGAATTCCGGCCGCAGGTCATCACCACGTACGACGAGAACGGCGGATACCCGCACCCCGACCACATCATGACCCACCAGGTCTCGATGGTGGCGTTCGATGCGGCGGCGGACACCGAGAAGTACCCCGAGGCCGAGTTCGGTCCGGCCTTCCAGCCGCAGAAGCTCTACTACAACCAGGGCTTCAACAAGCCGCGCACCGTGGCGCTGCACGAGGCGCTGCTGGCGCGCGGCCTGGAGTCGCCGTACGCGGAGTGGCTGGAGCGCTGGAAGACGTTCGAGCGCGCCGAACGCACCCTGACCACGCACGTTCCCTGCGCGGACTTCTTCGAGATCCGGGACAAGGCGCTCATCGCGCACGCCACGCAGATCGACCCCGACGGCGGCTGGTTCCACGTCCCGATGGAGATCCAGCAGGAGGTCTGGCCGACCGAGGAGTACGAGCTCGCGAAGTCTCTCGTGCCGACATCCCTCCCCGAGGACGACCTCTTTGCGGGCATCCGCGACAATGCCTAGTTATGAGCGCTAGCCAGGCATTGACGCACCTCGTCCCTCTGGCCGAGGTCGACGACAACAAGGTGACTCCCGGGCTTCTCGGCTTCCTCGTCTTCGCGGCCCTGGCCGTGGGGGTGTGGCTGCTGATGAAGTCGATGAGCCGGCACATGGGCCAGGTGGCCTTCAAGGAGGCCCCGGAGCCGCAGCAGAAGCCGGAGCCCGCCGCCCGGCAGTCCGGGTCCGGGAGCAAGCAGGGCTGACGCCTCCGGGGCCGCGTCCCGGCCCCGGAGCGGGCGCACGGCCGCTGGTGCGTACGGCTCGGGCCGTACGCACCAGCGGGCTGCCGCCGTCCGGTGGCGCCGCGCTGCCTACGGCCGCGCCGCCGGCACCGGTACGCCCATGATCTCGCGGGCGTTCCGGCCCGGCACCATGCCGAGCAGCCAGGCCTGCCAGCCGTCGTCCAGTGACACCCCGCGCTCCAGGATCAGGGCGTACGCCTCCGCGCATTCGGCGAGACCGGGGTCGCGGGCCGGGTGTTCCGCCCGGATCAGCCGGGACAGCTCCTCCGCCGCCACCGCGGTGCCCACCTCCGAGCCGCCGGGCGACGCGTACGGCAGCAGCGTGCAGCGCAGGAAACGGGCCCAGTCGCCGCCCCGCCCGTCGTCGTACGTCGCGAAGAGCGCCGCCGCCTCGTCGCAGAGCTGGAGCGCCTGGGCCGCGCGGTCGTTGCCCGCGTCGATCAGGGCCAGCTCCAGACAGGTCCACGCCTCACCGTGCGCCACCCCGATCCGGTGGAAGTCGGTGCGCGCGTCGACCAGCAGCTGGCGGGCGAAACCGCTGTTGCGGAGGTTGCCCGTCTGCGCCGCGCGCTGGTCGCGGGTGACCCGCCCCGAGTGGTGCCGGGCGCAGGCCAGCCCGTACCCGTCGCGCATCCGGGAGAACATCGTCCGGGCCCGCTCCAGCTCCCGTACCGCCTGGTCGCGGGCGCCGCGCTCCTCCAGGGCCTGGCCCAGGTAGTAGAGCGTCCAGGCCTCGCCCCGGGCGTCCTCGTTGTCCCGGTGGCGGGAGAGCGCCTGACGCAGCTGGTCCACCGCGACCGACGCGTCGCCTTCGACCAGCCTGGCCCGGGCCAGCTGGGTCATCGCCCAGGCCTCGCCCCGGCCGTCCCTGGTCTGCCCGTACGCGTCGAGCGCCGTCCGCAGCTCCTCGTCCGCCCGGACCACCTCGCCCAGGCGCAGGCAGAGCTGGCCCAGCTGGAAGTGCGTCCATGCCTCGCCGTGCAGCGAGTCGCTCTCCTGGTGCAGGGTGAGCGCCGTCGAGAGCAGCGTCAGTGCCTCCGGCAGATTCCCCAGGTCGCGCTCCACCGCCGCCAGCGCGTGCAGCGACCAGGCGCGGTCCGCGGCCAGCTCCGGCGCCGCCTGGAGTGCGATCGCCTCCCGCAGCCGCGCCGCCGCCTCCGTCAGATTCCCCTGGTGGTGCAGGGTGATGCCGAGCGAGCAGAGCGCCAGCGCCTCGCCCGCGCCGTGCTGCGCCTCGTGGTAGAGGTCGACGACCGAGGTCAGGGTCGTACGGGCCTTGTCCAGCTCGCCGAGCTGGCGGGCCGCGATCCCCGTACGCCACTGCACCGACCTGGCGAGCAGCCCCTTCCCGACGGCCTGCGTCAGCTCGCTGATCTCGCCCAGCCGGTAGAGGTCGCCGCGCAGCAGGCAGTAGTCGCAGAGGGCGCCCAGCAGATGCAGCACCACGTCCTGGTCGACGCCCTCCGCCTGGCGCAGCGCGGAGGTGATGAAGCTCGACTCCTCGTCCAGCCAGCGCAGCGCCGCGTCCAGCGAGGCGAAGCCGTGCGGCCCGAACTGGCCCGCCCGGGTGGAGAGTTTGCCGTCCACCAGGCGGATCACCGCGTCCGCGAGCTCGGCGTAGCTCTGGATCAGCCGCTCCTGCGCGGCCGTGCGCTCCTGCGGCTGCTCCTCGTCCTCCAGCCGGGCCTGCGCGAAGGTGCGCACCGTGTCGTGCAGCCGGTAGCGGCTGCCGCGTACGTGGTCGATCAGGCCGGCCCGGGACAGCAGGGTCAGCAGCCGCCGCGCCTCCTGGTCGTCGGCGCCCAGCAGCGCCGCCGCTGCGGCCGCGCCCAGACTGGCGCGCCCGGCCAGCGCGAGCCGGCGCAGCAGCCGCCGCCCCTCATCGGGCTGGTCGCTGTAGCGCAGCGCGAGCGCCCGATCCACCGGGTCGAGCTGCCGGTACGTACCGAGGTGCGCGGCGAGTTCGCGGGTGGACCGGCGGCCGAGCGAGGAGCCCGCCACCCGCAGCGCCAGCGGCAGTCCGCCGCACAACTCCGCGACCCGATCGGTCGATTCGGCGTCGTACGGGCTCTCCGGCTCCTCCGCGGTCTCCCGCAGCAGCTCCTCCGCACCCGCCGCGTCCAGCGCCTCCACCGGCAGCTGGTGCACCCAGGCCCGGATGTCGCCGGGCAGTTCGAGCGGGGCGCCCGACGTCACCAGGACCAGGCTGTCCGAGCGCTCCGGCACCAGGGCGCGCACCTGCGCCGGGTCCGACGCGTCGTCCAGTACGACGGTGACGGCCAGCTCGGTCAGATGCTGGTGGTACAGCTCGCTCAGCCGCTTCAACTGCTGTTCCGGCGACGAGCGTTCCCGGAAGAGCAGCTGCTCGCGCGGGGCGCCGAGCCGGTTCAGCAGATGGAGCAGCGCGTCCCTGGTCGACAGGGGGGCCTCGTCGCGGGTCGCGCCGCGCAGATCGACCACGCAGGCCCCGCGGAACTGGTCCTTGAGCTGGTGCGCAGCGCGGACGGCGAGCGTGGTGCGCCCCGAGCCGGGGGCGCCGTGCAGCACCACGACCGTCGGCCGGGTCTCGGTGGAGGCGCGGGCGGCGTGCACCCACTGGGCGATCTGCGCCAGCTCGGCCCGGCGTCCCGCGAACGGCCCGTCCGCCTCGGGCAGATGGCTGAACGACTGGTCGAGCGTGGACCGCCTGCGCGCCGCCGCGCTCTTGTCGGTGCCGCGCAACTGCGGCGGCACGGTGCTCTTGGCCTTCTTCTGGTTCTGGGGCACCGCGAGCATCCGCTGCTGGTCCAGGTACGGGCGGATGCCGCGTACCTCCAGCGCGGTCAGCCACTGGAGCCGCAGCTGCTCGGTCCCGCCGGGCTGCCCCTGGGCCCCGGCTCTGCGGTGGGCCGCGGGCCAGTGCGCGGCGGTCACCCTGGCGACGGTGGCGGCGGCCCCGGCCACGGCGACGACCACGCCCGACCCGACCGCGGTCCCGCCGCCGGTGCCGAGGGCGAGGTCCGCACCGCACGCGGCGATGGCGGCAACCACGGTGACCAGTGCGGGTGTTGCGAGGGACGCGCGGTTGAAGTGCGCGGAGAGCGGATGCTGTTCGGCCTCCGCCGCGTCGAGTGCGCGGGTGTACGCGGCGTACTCGTCGGCGGCGCTCCCGGCCAGCGAATCGAGCGCACCGCGCCCGCGCGCCAGCAGCGTCCCCGCATCGGCCCGGCCGCCCGCCCGCCGCACCTCTTCCTCCACGGCGCGCGCCAACAGCCGCTCTGCTTCCGCCCGATGGCCGTCCCGCATATGCATTCCCCCTCCGGGATACTCCGTTCGGAATGCAAGTGTCCTGCGCGGGGCGCCCGAACGCGAGGGAACCGGGCCGTGTACCGGGAAACGGCACCGGTTCCGCACGGCACCGGTGCGGTGCCGATGGGGGCGCAGCGGTGCGGTGCCGATGGGGGCGCAGCGGTGCGGATTGGGGGGTATGCGCGCGCCGCGACTGGGCGGGGTGCACGCGTAGCGACGACGCGGGGTGTTACGCGGTGGTACAGGGGCGCGTGGGAGGCTTGGCCCCCCATCCCGAACCGGTATGTCCGGCCGGCTGTCCCTGTGATGTCCGGTGGCACAGGCTGAGGAGACCCATGGATGTCCGCCGGGCCGAGCACTTCCTCGCCGTCGTGAAGCACGGAGGCGTCACCCGTGCGGCGTCGGCGCTCTATCTCTCCCAGCCATCGCTGTCGTTGTCGATCCGCTCCCTGGAGAGGGATCTCGGGATGGACCTCTTCGTCCGCTCGGGGCGGGGACTGGTCCTCTCGGAATCCGGGCGGAGTCTCGTCCCGGCGGCCGAGCGGCTCCTTGAGAGCGTCGCGGACGCGGGTCGGGTCATGAACGACGTCCGGAGCCTGCGGACAGGGACCCTCACGATCGCGGTGGCGGCGGACCTGGTGGACGACCCGTTGGCCACCATGATCGGCCGGTTCCGGCAGGCGCATCCGGGAGTCGTTGTCGAGATCGTCGACTCCGCCGCCGGCGCGCCGTTCCGCGCACTCCAGACCGGGCACTGCGACGTCGAGCTGTCCACGGAGCAGGCGGAGACCAGGGCCCTCACATGCCATTCGCTGGGCACGCAGCGGCTGCTCCTCGTCGCGGCTGCGGGGTTCGGCTTCCCGGACTCCGGCGCCGTCCCTCTCACAGGTCTCGCCTCGGTCCCGATGATCTTCACGCTGCCCGGAACACCCGAACGAGTCCGGCTCGACGCGGAGTTCACGCGGTGCGGGGTCAGCCCGGTGGTGGTCTGCGAATGCGGGCCGCGGGAGATGATCTGGCCGCTGGTTCTCGACGGTGTGGGTGCGGCGATCCTGCCGCCGGGCATGGCGGCCGCGGCTGCTGAGCAAGGACTGACGGTGCGCGATACGGCCCCGCCGATCGAACGCCGGCTGTTCCTCGTCCACCGCGCGGGTCCGCGCTCGCCCGCCCTGGAGGCGCTGCTCGCGGTCATCGCGGCGGGAGATGAGCCACCGCGAGTTCGGTGAACCGGTCGACCAGCGGTGATCGCCTGTCACGGCGATGGACGATGCCGATCTGCCGGGCGAGCCGCAGATCGAGCTCACGGATCACCGCGCCGCGTGCCCGGGCCATCTCGGCATAGCGTTCCGTCACCAGCGCGGCCCCCGCCCCGGCGAGCACCAGCGACACCTGCGCCTCGCGGTGTGCGCTCCGCACGCCCAGCTTGAGTTCGGCTCCCGCGCCGGCGAGTTCCTGCCCCACGAACGAGATCGGTGTTCCGCCGGCCGGGACGACGAGATGGTGCTCGGCCACCGTGCTCCACGCCACCGGACCCGGATCGATCCGGGTACCGGGCGGCAGGATGAGCCATTCCCTGAGATGACCCAGCGCGGTCGCCGTGAGGTCGTGCAGCCACAGCGACGGCAGGAGGACCGTTCCGACGTCGCAGTGTCCCTCTCTCACCAGGCGGCACACCGATTCCTCGTCGGGGGCCTGCTCGATGCGGGAACGCATCGTGGGATTCTCGCGGTGCAGGAGCCCGACGAGGGTCGCGGTCGGGTGGATGGCGAGGGTGCTCCACGTCGCGATGTCCAGCAGTCCGCTGTCCGGGCTGGTTTCGATGCGGGCGTCCCGGACGATCCGCCGCGCCGATCCGAGGAAGGCCCGGCCGGCGGACGACAGAGCGACGCCGTGGCCGAGCCGGTCGAACAGCTTGAGGCCGAGTTCCCTCTCCAGCGCGGCGATGCTGCGGGACAGCGCCTGCTGCGTGAGCCCGAGGGCCGCGGCGCCGTTACGGACGCTGCCGTGGTCCGCGGCGGCGACGAAGTGCTCGACCTGGTGAATCTGCATTCTGCCCACCCTGCCTGGCCTGCAGCCATAGGTCCTGGTTGTCGGGAGCCCCACATTCGCTATTGGATCCTAGTGATCCAGGCTGCGTTGAATGGACGGCAGGACGGGCCACCCGCCCGACGCCGGCCCAAGGATCCCGTGGTGATCCTGGGCAACGGCATCCCCGTGGAAGGCACTGGGGAGCCTCCGCGCTCATGCCACCCACAGGCCGAGGCGGCCCGCCCGGGCGCCGCCCGCCGAGCGGCCGTTGCTCCCACGCACTGATCCGAACGGACAAGGAGAACTCCATGTCGCAGTCCAGCACCACGACGGACGGGGGGCCTGGTCATCGCCCGCGCGGTGCCGCCCCCTATCCGCCGTACGGAACGGCCGCCGAGAACGACGCGGTCTACGCGCGCCACGTCAGCGCCTCCCACGTCGCGCTCCTGCCCCCGCAGCTGAACATCCATCTCGGTGAGCGCGAGGGCGCACGGGTCCAGGACGCCTACAGCGGCACGTGGTACTGGGACTGCTGGCGGCAGGGGTCGAAGTTCAACCTGGGGCACCGCCATCCGGCCGTGGTCGCGGCATACCGCGAGGCCATCCACCACGTCGACGCCGGGAACTGGGCCCTGGCCTCGGGGTACCGGGCGAGTCTGGCGGAGAAGCTGGCCGCCAGTACCCACCACGCGTTGACGGGCGTGACGTTCGGCGTCGGCGGGGCCGACGCGATCGAGATCGCCGTGCACGCCGCCCGCGCCCACACCCGCCGCACCCGGCTCGTCTCGATCGCCCAGAACTCCTACCACGGGGGGACCGACCTCTGTCTGAGCCTGAGCGGGATCAGCGCGCACCATCGCGAGCGATACCTCGTCGACGGCACGGACGTGACGATGGTGCCGTTCAACGACCTTGACGCGATGCGCCGGGCGGTGACCCGGGAGACAGCGGCCGTGGTCATCGAACCCACGCCGGCGCAGGCCGGCTATCCGGTGCCGGCGCCCGGCTATCTGGAGGGAGTCCGCCGGATCTGCGACGAGCAGGGCACGGTCATGATCGTCGACGAGACGCAGACCGGACTCGGGTCGTGCGGCGGCGGGGTCGTCTGGCAGTACCAGCAGCACGACGTCGTGCCGGACGTGCTCACCACCGGCAAAGGACTCGGCGGCGGCCTGTATCCGATATCGGCCGCGGTGATGGCCGAGCCGGTCTGGGCCTCGTACACCCAAGGCCAGCTGGTTCCGCACGAGTCGACCTACGCCGGTACGGACATCGGCTGCATCATCGCCTCTGCGGTCCTGGACCTGACCACGGATCCGGGCTTCCTCGACCGGGTGGACCAGGTCGCCCAGCGCTTCACCGACGGCTTCGCCGACGCACCCTTCGCGTTCTCGCAGATCGGCACCAACATGGGCCTGCGCACGGCAACGCCCCTGGCCACCGCCGTGCGACTGCTCGAAGCCGGCGTGCTCGTCATTCCCTCCGGCAGCGACCTCGTCGTGCCGTTCCGGCCGGTCCTCACCCTCAGCGACGAGGAAGCCGACTCGATCATCGCCCTCGTCCGCCACGCCCTCGGCTGACAGCGCCGCCGGCGCCCCTCCCCACACATACGAACCGCAGCCCCCCCCACACACACGAACGGAGATTCCCGTGACCGCGCCCATACCCGCACCCGCACCCGCACCCGCGTCCACACCCGCTGCCGCGCTGCCCGTCATCGCCCTGCCCCAGGGAGAGTTGCTCACCGCGAGCGTCAACGACATTCCGATCATCAAGGACGCACTGGGAACCGGCGTCAGCTACCAGCCGCTCTTCCTCGATCCCGAGGCCGGAATCTGGGTCGTGATGGCCTACTTCGCCCCCGGCGCGGAACTGCCGATGCACCTGCACACCGGCGCCGTCCACGGCTTCACCCTGAAGGGCACATGGGCGTACCGGGAGTACCCGGACCAGCCTCAGACGGCAGGCTCCTACCTGTATGAACCCGGCGCATCCGTGCACCAGTTCTACGCCCCCGAGACGAACACCGAGGACACCGAAGTCCTGTTCATCGTCAATGGCGCGAACATCAACTTCACCGCGGAAGGCCAGTTCCACTCGGTACTCGACGCGGTCACCCTGGTCGAGGTGACCAAAGCCCTGGCCGATACGCAGCAACTGGGCGAGATGAACTACCTCAGGGGAGGCAGCGCCCGTTACTCGGCCACCTAGGGCCTGTCGGGGCGGCAGCGACGGCGGCTCCGACCCGGCGCCGCCCCGGTACCCGGAGCCGCCCCGGGCTCCCCGCATTCGTCCGCGCGGATGCACCGACGCAAGGAGATCCGCCGTGGACCTGTCCAACGGTGTCATTCCCGACCCTGCACCCCCCGACCCTGCACCCCCCGCCTCCGCGCCCCCGGCCCACGCCCCGCCGCCCCCTCACCGCCGCCGGAACATGGCACTGCTGGCCGCCGCATCCGCGGCGGACAACACCGAGACGAGCGTGGTCTCGGTACTCTTTCCCGCCGTTCAGTCCGCCTTGGGACTGTCCCTGTCCGCGCTCAGCTGGCTGGTCGCCGGAGCCAAGCTGACCGGCGTGGCCACGGGTCCCCTCTGGGTCGCCGTGTCACGCCGCACCAGCCGCACCTTCGTTCTCGGGGTGTGCACGGCCGGCGCGGGCGCGTTCATCGCGGGCGTCGGTGCCTCGCAGAACTTCGCGCAGCTGATCGTGCTGCACCTGGCGGCCGCGGCGGGCTTCGCCGGGGTCGCGCCGCTGGCTGCCGCGCTGGTGGGGGACATGTACGGCGACAACCGCCGGGGCAGGGCCATGGGGTATCTCTACGGTTCCCTCGCGTTGATCTCCGCCGCCAGCGCGCCCCTGTTCGGGCAGCTCTCCCACTTCGGCGACGGCTGGCGATGGGGATACACCATCTGCGGAGTTCTCTGCGTTCTGGTCGGCCTCGCCCTTCTGGTCTTCTTCCGGGACCCGGGCATCGGCGCCTCCGACCTCTGCGCCACCGACCTCGGCGCCGCCACCCCTCCACCCGACCGCGAACCGGAACGAGCCATCAGATGGGCCGACGTCACCCGGTTGCTCACGATCCGCTCGTTCGTCCTGATCCTGCTTCAACGGCTGCTCTCCACCCAGCTGTTGTTCGTCGCGTTCGGGGTGGTGTTCCTGGTGCAGGTGCTCGGGTTCTCCAACGCGCAGGCCTCACTGGCCATGCTGCCGTACGGGGCCGGATACTTCCTCGGCACGATCGTCGGCGGCCACATCACCGACCGGGTGCACCGGCGCTACCCGGTCCGTGGACGCGTCGCCGTGTTCCAGCTGGCACATGCGGCTTTCGCGGCCGTCGCATTCGTCGCGACCCAGTTCCCGTGGCACTCGCTGGTGGTGGTGGCCGCCTTGTTCGCGGTTCTCGGCGGCCTGCAGGGCGTCACCCCGGTCGTGCAGACACCCATGGTCATGGCCGTCGTTCCGCTGGAACTGCGCGCACTGGCCTTCGCGCTGAAGCTCTCCGTCATGGATGCGATCGGCTGGGTGGTCTTCACCCTCTCGGCCGGGTATCTCGGCGACCGCATCGGACTGCGGGAGACGTTCTTCTGGCTCCTCGTCGTGGTGATGGTGGCCAACGCCGCGTTCATCTCGCTGTTCTACCGGCCGTACGCCCGTGACTGCGCCCGGCTGAGCGCACCCATCACAGCGCCGGCCTGAGAATCCGGCTCCACACCTCGATCCCAGAGTTACGCGACGAAGGAACACACCACGGTGACCACGAACCATCAGGACGGCCCGGCCCCTCACGTCAACGACATCGTTCTGCTCCAGGCCGTCGAACTGTCGAAGGCGATCCACGCACGGCGGGTGTCGTGCGAGGAGGTGATGACCGCCTACCTCGATCACATCGAGGGGATCAACCCCACGGTCAATGCCATTGTCAGCCTCCGCCCGCGCGAGGAACTGCTCCGGGAAGCAGTGGAGAAGGACCGGCTGCTGGCACAGGGCCGCGACATGGGCTGGATGCACGGCTTCCCGCACGCCGTCAAGGACACCGCCGACGCGGCCGGATTCAAGACCACCCGGGGCTTCTTCCACGGCAGGTTCGACCTGCCGGCGGCGCGGACCGACTCCCTTCACATCGCCCGCATCCGGGCCGCGGGAGCGATCTTCATCGGCAAGACCAACGTCCCCGAGTTCGGGCTCGGTTCACACACGTACAACGACGCGTTCGGCCTGACCCGCAACGCCTACCACCAGGGCCGGTCGGCCGGCGGCAGCAGCGGGGGCGCAGCGGTCGCGGTGGCTCTGCACATGCTGCCGGTCGCCGACGGCAGCGACTTCATGGGGTCGCTGAGGAACCCGGCGGCCTGGAACAACGTCCTGGGCCTGCGACCGTCCTTCGGCCGGGTCCCCATGGTGGGCCCGGACGTCTTCGTCCAGCAGGGTGCGATCGCCGGTCCCCTCGCCCGGACCGCCACCGATCTCGCCCTGCTCCTGGAAACCATGTCCGGTTACGACCCGCGCGCCCCGCTCTCCCTCGAACCGGCCGGCACGCTGTCGTCGCCACTGGAACGCGACTTCACCGGCCTACGCGTGGCCTGGATGGGCGACCTGGGCGGCTACCTCCCCATGGAAGCGGGGGTACTTGAGCAGTGCACCACGGCGCTCGGCGTGTTCGAGCGGATCGGTATGACGGTTCAGCCGTACACCGGGCTGCCGACGGCGCCCGGCTTCGCCGGTACCGATGATCTGTGGCCGCTGTGGCTGACCTTCCGGCACTGGCTGGCCGGCGCACAGCTCCATCCGCTCTATCGCAATCCGGAGACCCGTGCCGCGCTCAAGCCCGAGGCCCTCTATGAGGTCGAAGGGCTCATCGAGGGCGTCGGCGGAAGGCCCCCGATCGGGGCACTGGACGTGTTCGACGCATCGGTCAAACGGACCGCGATGTACAACGCGTTCCTGACTCTCTTCGACACCTACGACTTCCTCGTACTGCCGTCCGCCCAGGTGTTCCCGTTCGAGGCCGACATGGACTGGCCGAGAACGGTGAACGCGACCGCCATGTCGTCCTACCACCGGTGGATGGAGGTCACCACCATCGCGACCCTGCTGGGCGTCCCCGCCGTGAGTCTGCCGGCGGGATTCGGCCCGGACGGGCTTCCGATGGGAGTGCAGGTGCTCGCGCGGAGCCGCGCCGAGCTCGACCTGCTCCAGGTCGCACACCGGTGGGAGCGGGAGTCGCCCTGGGGCCCCGCCGTGAAACCCCGGCTCCTGAAGTAGCCCCCAGGCACCCGGAATCGCTCACCAAGGAGATCCGTACATGACTCGCCCCTTCGACACCGTACGCCGGACCCTGCCCATACCGGAGTCCCGTCCGCCCACGACGGCCACCCTCGACATCAGGGACACCTCCTACCCGCCGCTCGACCGGCTCCGGCCGCCGGACGGCGCCCCGAACGTGGTCGTGGTACTCATCGACGACATGGGGTTCGGCGCGTCGAGTGCGTTCGGCGGTCCCTGCGCGATGCCCACGGCGGAGCGTCTGGCCGCAGGCGGCCTGAAGTACACCCGCTTCCACACCACAGCGCTGTGCTCTCCCACCCGCGCGGCGCTGATGACCGGGCGCAATCACCATGCGGTGAACATGGGAACGGTGACGAACCTTGCCACGTCGACCCCCGGATACACCGCCGTACGCCCGCAGTCCGCCGCGACCCTCGCGGAAGTGCTGCGGCTCAACGGATACTCCACCGGCGCCTTCGGGAAGATGCACCAGACGCCACCCTGGGAGATCAGCCCGGTCGGGCCGTTCGACCGCTGGCCGACCGGAGAGGGCTTCGAACGGTTCTACGGCTTCCTCGGTGGCGAGATGAACCACTGGGAGCCCCTGCTCTTCGACGGCACCCAGCCGGTCGAACCGCCGGACACCGACGACTACCACCTGAGCGACGACATCACCGACCGGGCGATCGGCTGGATGCGCACCCAGCATGCTCTGGCCCCCGCCAAACCGTTCTTCATGTACTTGTCCTTCGGCGCCACCCACGCGCCCCACCACGCTCCCAAGGAGTGGATCGACAAGTACCGCAACCGGTTCGATCAGGGCTGGGACCGTGAACGCGAAGTCATCCTGGAACGGCAGCGGGCAGCGGGTGTCGTGCCCGATGACTGTGTGCTGACCCAGCGCCACGATGACATTCCCGCCTGGGACGAGCTGGACGGCGACGAACAGGCAGTGGCCGCACGGCTGATGGAGACCTATGCCGCCTTCGCCGAGCACACCGACCACCAGGTCGGCCGCCTGGTGGACGCACTGGAAGCCTCGGGCACGCTGGAGAACACGATCTTCCTGTATCTGCTGGGCGACAACGGAGCCAGCGGGGGCGGCGGAACGTACGGCTCGTTCAACGAGACCGCCAGTCTCAACGGCGTACGTGAGCCTGCCGCGAACATGGTGCAGCGACTGGACGAGGCCGGTGGCCCGACCGCGTACAACAACTTCCCCACCGGATGGGCGCACGCGACCAACACTCCGTACCAGTGGTTCAAACAAGTGGCCTCGCACTGGGGAGGGACACGGGTGGGCCTGGTCGCCCACTGGCCGGCCGGAGTCAGCGCTGCCGGGGAAGTACGCCACCAGTGGCACCACGTGAACGACGTCTATCCGACCATCCTGGAGGCAGCGGGCATCCCCATCCCCGAAACCGTCAACGGCACACCGCAGCAGCGGATCGACGGGGTGAGCATGTGCTACACCTTCGACGAACCCGGAGCGGACGAGCGGCGCACCACCCAGTACTTCGAGATGTTCGGCAACCGCGGCATCTACCACGACGGATGGTCCGCGTGCACCAAACACCTGGCTCCGGGGGAGCATGCTCCCGAGGCCGGGTTCCGGGACGATCGCTGGGAGCTCTACGCTCCCGACGACTGGAGCCAGGCCCACGACATCGCCGGTGAACAGCCGGAGAAGCTCATAGAGCTGCAACAGCTGTTCCTCGCCGAGGCCGAGAAGAACTCCGTACTGCCTCTCGACGACCGGCGCGTGGAGCGCTTCATCGCTCAACTGGCGGGCCGCCCCGACCTCAACGGCGGGCGCGGCACCGTCGAGCTGCATGCCGGGATGCGCCAGCTGAACGACAACTGCGTTCCCGACATCAAGAACAAGTCGCACTCGATCCGGGCGTCGATCGTCCTCCCGGACTCCGGTGCGGACGGCGTCGTGCTCTCCCAAGGAGGGCGCTTCGGCGGCTGGTCGCTGTTCCTGTCGGCCGGGGTGCCGGTGTACTGCCACAACTGGCTCGGATTCGAGCGCTTCTCCGTGCGCGCCGACTACGCGCTCGCACCCGGTCGACACGAACTGGTCTTCACGTTCGACTACGACGGGGGCGGATTCGGCAAGGGCGGGACCGGCACACTGGCCGTGGACGGCGCGCAGGTGGCGCAGGCCAGAATCGCCCGCACCGTGCCGTTCCGGAACCCCACATCGGACACCACGGATGTGGGGATCGACCTCGGAACACCGGTGACCGACGAGTACCGGACCGAGAAGGGCCGGTTCAGCGGCCGGATCGAATGGGTGCGCATCACCGCCGACGGTGACGGCCCGGCCATTCCCCCGGGGGTGGCCCAGCGGATCGAAGTAGCGACCCAGTGACAGGAACCGGCCACATCCGGACGGCACGAGCGGTGTACTGGGCGGCTACTGTGCGCTCTCGTCGTTCAGCCAGGGCGGAGTGTGGAACGTGCCGCCGTACATGGGAAGTTCGATGGCCGATCCGTACCGCGCGAGCTGGGCCCAGGGGCGGTTGATCCCGGCGGAACCGTAACGGCGCACCCGGGTGACCGTGTCCAGGTCCAGGACGTCGACGAGGATCTCCTCACCGCTCCCGGCCTGCTGGCGGACGATGCCCTCCGGGTCGACCAACGCGCTGGTGCCGACGCCGGCCGGGTCGGCGGCGTTCACGTTGAGGACGTACAGCTGGTTCGTCCAGGCGTTGGCGCGTGCGCAGACGAGTTCCATCTCACGGTCCCGGGTGGTGGTCAGCGTGGGCTGGATGACGATCTCGGCGCCCATCCAGGCGAGTTGGCGCACGGTCTCGGGAAAGGAGCCGTCGTAGCAGATGGCCAGACCCACCCGGCCGACCCCGGGGATGTCGAAGACGGTGAAACCCGTCCCGGGGGCCGCCTTCTCGTAGGGCTGCCAGGGGAAGACCTTGCGGTAGCGGGCTGCGATCTCGCCCTGGGGAGAGACCGCGAGCGCGGTGTTGTGGATACGGCCGTCCTCGGCGCGTTCGAAGACGCTGCCGGGGACGAGCCACAGTCCGGTCTCCACCGCGAGGGCGCGGAGCCGGTCGGTGAGCGGGCCGGGGATAGTGACGGCGGCCTGTTCCATCCAGTCGTCGGGCGCCGGCCCCAGCAGTGGTCCTTCGGCGGCGAGGTGCAGTTCGGGAACGGTGACCAGCTGGACGTGGGGGAACAGGTCACGGGTGGTGCGGACCTGGTCGGCGAAACGGAGCCAGGTGGCTTCGAGGTCGTAGGGAACGGGGGCGGTCTGGAGTGCTGCTACGGCGAGTGTGCGCATGGAAGTTGGTCAGTCCTCGGTGATGGTGAGCCGGGCGACGGCGGTGCGGCCTTCGCGGAAGAAGCGGGGGAAGCGGGAACGGGCGATCAGTACGGCCGCCACGCCCAGGGCGATGGAGCCTGCTCCGAGCAGGAAGACCCCGCCCACGCCGTGGAAGGAGGTACTGCCGTAGGTGGGCGCGTACATGTCGTGGGCGCTCCGGGCGAAGGCCGCCAGCATCATCACGGCGCCCAGCAGCGGAAAGAGACCCTTCATCAACAGGTCGCGCGGCGAGTCGCGCAACTGCTTGCGGAAGTGCCAGACGCACGCCAGCGCCGTGGTGCCGTAGTAGCCGGCGATCAGCAGGCCGACGGAGAGGATGGCATCGCCCAGGAACCTCGCCGAGAGCAGCTGGAGCATGACCAGCAGGGCCGCGGTGGTGGCGCCGAAGAAGACGGTTCCGAAGGCGGGTGTGCGATGGCGCGGGTGGATACGGGCGAACGGGGCGGGCAGGGCGCCGTGCGAGGCCATGGACAAGGTGGCCCGTGAGCTGCTGATGAGGCTGGTGAGCAGGGCGGAGAGGGCGGAGAGGCAGACGGCGAGCTGGACCGCCTTGGTCAGGGCCGTGCCGAGCACGGAGGGGGCGAGGGTGGCCAGGATGTCGGTGGCGTTGGCGGGGTTGCCCAGTCCGTTGCCGGTGCGGGCGGTGCCGGCGAAGCTGATCGCGGCGAAGGCGGTGAACAGATAGGTGCCCAGCAGGACGAAGGTGGAGACGAGCACAGCCCGCCCGGGGACGCGGTCGCTGTCGCTGGTCTCCTCGTTGACGGTGATCAGCGCGTCCCATCCCCAGTAGATGAACAGGCACAGCAGCACCGCCTGGGCGCAGGGTCCGAAGCCCCCGAAGGCCAGGGGGTTGAGCCAGGCCAGGGACGGGGTGGCGGCGTGATGCCGCAGGAGGGCGGCGGCGCCGAACCCGAACAGGGCGGTGAGTTGCAGTCCCAGCAGGACGTACTGGAGCGGGGCGGCGATCTGCAGGCCCCTGCGGGCCACAGCGGTGAGGGCCGCCAGCAGCAGGACGGCCGTGGCGGTCACGGCGGTGGTGCTCTGCTCCAGCGCGTGCAGGCCGAGCGCCTGGAGCAGGTAGGTGGCGCCGACCTGGGACAGTGCCGTCATCGCGATCAGGGTGGCGATCTGCACCACCCAGCCGCCGGTGAGCCAGCCGGTCAGGGGGCCGAAGGCGCGGGTGGTCCACACGAAGGTGGTTCCGCAGTCCGGCATCTGCCGGTTGAGTTCGCGGAAGGCGAAGGCGGTGAGCAGGATCGGCACGAAGCCCAGCAGCAGTGCGGCCGGGGCGAGATGTCCGACGACCAGGGTGACCAGGCCGAGTGTGACGGCGATGCTGTACGCCGGGGCCACCGAGGACAGACCGAGGGCGACGGCCGCGAGCAGGCCGACCGAGCCCGATCGCAGCCCTTTACCGGTGGAAGGGGGCGGGCTGCCGGTTGCTTCGGCGGTGTCGGTCGGGTTCATCGTCACGGTGGCGCTCCTGACACGGGCACGGCTGTTGTTAAATTTGGATTTAAGAGTGCTGTGCCAGAACCGTCAAGGCCTGCGTCGATGTTTGTTAAACTCGACGAGAGATCAGGACCGGGGAAAGGGGACACCATGGCGGCGAAGAAGGGCGGCGGGAAGGAAGCCCGCCGTGCCGAGCTGGGCGCAGCGGTGCAGCGCGCCTTGCTGACGCGCGGGCTGGACGGTCTGCGCCTGCGCGACATCGCCGAGGAAGCCGGCGTCACACCTGCCGCGGTGCTCTACTACGGCGATCTGGACGCCCTGGTTCACGAGACCTATCAGCGGGCCATCGAGCGGTACAGCCAGGAGCGCGAGCAGGCCGCCGACCGCTTCACGGACGCCCGCGAGAAGCTCCGCTCCTGCATCGACAACGGCGTCGCCAGCGGCCCCGACGACGCTCTGACCCGGCTGCTCTACGAGTACTGGCCGCGCTGCCTGCGCGATGCCAGGGCCGCGGCCCTGGACAGTGCACTGACCGAACGTCAGATCTCTGTCTACGCAGGCATCCTGGTGCTGGGCCAGGCCCAGGGCCACTTCGCCCTCCAGGACCCGCCCCGCCTTGTCGCCGCCAACTTCGTCGCCATGGAGGACGGCTATCAGATGGAGGTTCTCGCCGGCCGCCGCACCCGCGCCGAAGTGATCACCGCCCTGCACGCCCACGCACGGGCCGTCACCGGCCACGACCTGGCCGGCGGCACTGAGCACTGAGTACTGACCAACCGGTCGGATGGTTCCCAGGTCCACGGTGACCGGGAGGATTCAGACGAGTTGGGCCGTGGCAAGCGGAACCTCGGCCGGGCCGGGAGCGGCGTCGGCGGGTGCCCGGTGGACGGCCCGGCGCAGGGCCGCAGCCACCGGGGCGGACAGCCGCCGCAGCACGTCGACGTCGGCCGGGGTGAAGTCGGGCCGCCCACCGCCGCCGAACAGGGCGATGGCGCCCCAGCACCGGCGGTCCACCACGAAGCTCGCCCGCAGCTCGTGCCGCGCGTCGATCATCGGGAGCACGGCCCGGTACCGGTGGCTGGACTCCGGGTCACCGCCGGTGGCCGCACCGAGCGTGCCTGCGGGCCTCTCGGAGCGGGCGAGCGCCGCGAACTTCAGTACGTCGTCCACCAGGTACTCGTTGTGCGCGGCGGCTGCGGCCGCGGCCGGCGTGAGTCCGGCACTCACGTCGTCGGTGATCAGCAACGTTGCGGGGTCGATCGTGCCGAAACAGTAGGAGTTGGCCGGGACGAGCCGCGTCAGCCGCTCGGCGATCCGGCGTCGCAGCTCCCGGGAGCCGAGGTCGAGACGGCAGATCGCCTCGATGTCACGCACGGTCTCGCGCTGGGCAACCGGGGAACTCACCGGCCGGACGATACCCAGAAGTGTGGGAGGGCCGGGCAGTTGCCCTGGTGGCTACCCTCGGTCCGGAAAGCGGAAGGCAAAGGCACAGGAGGTATCGCGGCATGTCCCCGTCCATGCTCATCGTCGGGCTTGATCCCGCGCTGGTGGACGACGCGCCCTCGTCGCGGGCGGCGTTCCCCGAGATCGACGCCGAAGCGGTCCGGGCCGGCGTGGCCGCCGGGCGGGCCCGGCTCAAGGAACTCGGCTTCGCGGTCGACGTCTGCCCGCTCGATTACGGCCGCACGGCCGAGGCGGTCTACCGCGCCGCGCTGTCCAGGAAGGACTACGACATCGTGGTGATCGGCGCCGGCATCCGGCTGGACCCGGCGCTGACCCCGCTCTTCGAGGTGTTGGTGGACACCACCCATGAACTGGCACCCGGTGCGAAGCTCTGTTTCAACGTGAGCCCATCGACAACCGTCGAGGCCGTCCAGCGGTGGTGGCCCGAACGCAGGCCACTGGTCTAGTACTTGACCCAAGCCCTGAGCGACCGCAGGCGCGGCGGACACGACAAAGGGAAGGTGCAAACACATGGATGCCAGTGGCGTCATCGACGGGACCGAGAAGGAAGGGACCGAGAAGGAAGGGACCGAGACGGCAGGGACCGAGACAGCTGGGGCCGACCCGGCAGAGCCGTCGGTTCCCGCGCCGGACAGGATCGAGGGGGGCGTCTCGGGGGAGCGCCTGGTGCTCTTCACCGACGCGGTCACCGCGATCTCCATCACCCTCTGATCCTGCCGCTGGTGGACCTCGTCCCGGAAGCCGCGTCCGCCCACGAGGGCGCCAGCGAGGTGATCACCGGTCACCTCGACCAGATCTGGAGCTTCCTGCTCAGCTTCGCGGTCATCGCGAACATCTGGCGGGAGCACCACCGGACCTTCTCATCGGTCGCGACGTTCACCCGCTCCCTGATGGTGTGGAACATGGGGTGGCTGCTCTCCGTCGTCGTACTTCCTCTGCCGACGGAGATGCTCGGCGCCTTCGGCCGCGACCGATTCGTGGGGGCGTTCTACTACTCGACCCTCCTGACCAGCATGGTCTGCCGGTTCGCGATGCTGAGGATCCTGAAAACCACCCCGGCACTCCTGGAGGAAGACGGCCAGGCGGCCCGCCGGAGGACCGAGGACCTGTACACCGAGAGCTGTCTCAACGTCCTCGCCCTGGTCATCGCCTTCGCCATCGCGCTCGCCGTACCCGTCCTGCAGTACTACAGCCTGTTGCTGCTCGCCGTCCTGCCGAGGCTGGCGCGTCTGCGAGGCCGGCGCACCGCCCGCTGACGGCCGGGCGTTTTCGCTGTCCGAGGCCTGAATCGCCGGGCTGCTGAGAGGGACGTGGGAGGGTTGGCCCCATGCCGAATCGCCTGGCCCACGAGACGTCCCCCTACCTTCTCCAGCACGCCGACAATCCGGTCGACTGGTGGCCCTGGTCGGCCGAGGCCTTCGAGGAGGCGCGCAGGCGCGGGGTGCCGGTGCTGCTCAGCGTCGGGTACTCGTCCTGCCACTGGTGCCACGTCATGGCGCACGAGTCCTTCGAGGACGGGCCGACCGCCGCTTACCTCAACGAGCACTTCGTCCCGGTCAAGGTCGACCGGGAGGAGCGCCCGGACATCGACGCCGTCTATATGGAGGCCGTCCAGGCCGCCACCGGACAGGGCGGCTGGCCCATGACCGTGTTCCTCAACGCCGAGGCCCAGCCCTTCTACTTCGGTACGTATTTCCCGCCCGCGCCCCGGCACGGCAGCCCCTCCTTCCGGCAGGTGCTCGAAGGCGTCACCGGTGCCTGGACCGACCGGCGCGGCGAGGTGGACGAGGTCGCCGCCAAGGTGGTGGAGGATCTGGCCGGCCGCTCCCTCACCCACGAAGCGGCCGGTCCTCCCGCCGCGGACGACCTCGCGCGGGCGCTGCTCGCGCTGACCCGCGAATACGACGCCAAGAACGCCGGGTTCGGCGGTGCGCCCAAGTTCCCGCCGTCCATGGCCGTCGAGTTCCTGCTGCGCCACCACGCACGTACCGGCTCCGACGGCGCCCTCCAGATGGCCGCCGACACCTGCGGGGCGATGGCACGCGGCGGGATGTACGACCAGCTCGGTGGCGGGTTCGCCCGGTACTCCGTGGACCGGGAGTGGCGAGTGCCCCACTTCGAGAAGATGCTCTACGACAACGCCCTGCTCTGCCGGGTGTACGCGCACCTCTGGCGGGCCACCGGATCGGATCTGGCGCGCCGGGTGGCGCTTGAGACCGCCGACTTCATCGCCACCGAACTGCGCACCCCCGAGGGCGGGTTCGCCTCCGCGCTGGACGCCGACAGCGAGGACGCGGACGGCCGGCACGTCGAGGGCGCCTACTACGTCTGGACCCCGGCCCAGCTGCGCGAGGTGCTGGGCGAGCAGGACGGCGAGCGGGCCGCGCAGCTGTACGGGGTCACCGAGGAGGGGACCTTCGAGGAGGGCGCATCCGTCCTCCAGCTGCCCGGCGACGACGTACCCGCTGAACTGCGCGAACGGCTGCTCGCCGCCCGGAGCCTGCGGGCCCGGCCGGGCAGGGACGACAAGGTCGTCGCGGCGTGGAACGGCCTGGCCGTCGCGGCCCTCGCGGAGGCCGGTGCCTACTTCGACCGCCCCGACCTGGTCGAGCGCGCCACCGAGGCCGCCGACCTGCTGGTGCGGCTGCACATGGACGAGGGCGCCCGGCTCTCCCGTACGTCCAGGGACGGCCGGGCCGGCGCCAACTCCGGTGTCCTTGAGGACTACGCCGATGTCGCCGAGGGGTTCCTCGCGCTGGCCGGGGTCACCGGGGAAGGGGTCTGGCTGGAGTTCGCCGGGTTCCTGCTCGATCTCGTACTCGACCAGTTCACCGGTGCGGACGGCACGCTCTACGACACCGCGCACGACGCCGAGCCGCTGATCCGCCGTCCCCAGGACCCGACGGACACCGCGACCCCTTCGGGCTGGACCGCCGCCGCCGGAGCGCTGCTCTCGTACGCCGCGCACACCGGCTCCGAGGCCCATCGCAGCGCCGCCGAACGGGCGCTCGGTGTGGTGAAGGCGCTCGGCCCGCGTGCGCCGCGCTTCATCGGCTGGGGGCTGGCGGTGGCGGAAGCCGCCCTCGACGGGCCGCGCGAGGTGGCGGTCGTGGGACCCGCGGGTGACGCCGGTACGTCGGCCCTGCACCGCACCGCGCTCTTGGCCACCGCCCCGGGCGCGGTGGTCGCCGCGGGGGAGAGCGGCAGTGACGAGTTCCCGCTGCTTGTGGACCGGCCGCTGATCGACGGGCGCGCCGCCGCGTATGTCTGCCGGAACTTCACCTGTAGCGCGCCGACTCCCGATCCGGCCGTGCTGGCCGAGCAGTTGGGCGGTGCGCAGCAGGACGTGTAGCAACAGACGTGTAGCGGCAGACACGTAGCGACAACTGTGGCCGGGACCCGTCCCCTTCGGAGCGAAGGAGGCGGGTCCCGGCCACTGCCGTGTGCGGTGCGGGCCGTCAGTAGGCGACCAGCGAGATCGCCACGTACTGCGTGATGAAAGCGGCCAGCGTCAGTGAGTGGAACACCTCGTGGAAACCGAACCAGCGCGGTGACGGGTCCGGGCGCTTGAGCGCGTAGATCACGCCGCCCGCGCTGTAGAGCAGCCCGCCGACGACGACGCAGACGAGGACGGCCACCCCGCCCACCCGCATGAAGTCGGGCAGGAAGAAGACCGCGGCCCAACCCATCGCGATGTAGCAGGGCGTGTACAGCCAGCGCGGCGCGCCGACCCAGAAGACCCGGAACGCTATTCCGGCGAACGCCGCCCCCCAGACCGCCCAGAGCAGCGGCGCCGCCGTCGACCCGGGGAGCAGGAGCAGCGTCAGCGGTGTGTAGGTGCCCGCGATGATCAGGAAGATGTTCGCGTGGTCGAGCCTGCGCAGGATGGCCTCGCCGGTGCGGCCCCAGGTGCCGCGGTGGTACACCGCGCTCACCCCGAAGAGCATGCAGGCGGTGAGGATGTAGATCGCGCAGGCGATACGGGCGCGGGTGGAGTCGGCGAGGGCCACGAGCGCGAGCCCCGCGACGATCACGGCCGGGAACATTCCGGCGTGCAGCCAGCCGCGCAGCAGCGGTTTCACCGGCTGGATGTTCTCCGGGGTGAGCGCGGTCGCTTCCGGGGCGGCGGGAGTCATATGGCGATGCTACCTACGTACCCGTAGGTTCCCGGCCGCGCGGTAGGCCGGGCCGGTGACGGCAGTGACGGCAGTGACGGCAGTGATGCCGAGGCCGGCGGTGAGAGTGGCGACGCTCACGTGAGAGACCCCCTGGACAGATGGGCGGATTGCGCGGATCATCAGATGAGTGCGAGCGGCACCGGATGAGCGGCTACGAAGCATCCGGGCCGTAGCCCCCAAGGGGCAAACCAACCCTCAGTCCTTCACATACGTGCATTGGAGCAATCGTGGCGCGCGACATCGCGGCTCCCCCTGTCCTCCCGACCCAGCACCAGGAACTGATCTCGTGGGTCAACGAGATCGCCGAGCTGACGCAACCGGACAGTGTGGTCTGGTGTGACGGATCCGAAGCCGAGTACGAGCGCCTGTGCGGCGAGCTCGTGGCCAAGGGGACGTTCAAGAAACTCGACCCGATCAAGCGCCCGAACTCCTACTACGCCGCATCCGACCCGTCGGACGTCGCGCGCGTCGAGGACCGTACGTTCATCTGCTCCGCCAAGGAGGAGGACGCCGGCCCGACGAACCGCTGGAAGGCCCCGGCGGAGATGCGCGAGATCTTCTCCGGCTCCGGCGGCCAGGGCGGTGTCTTCCGCGGCTCGATGCGCGGCCGCACGATGTACGTCGTGCCGTTCTGCATGGGCCCGGTCGGCTCGCCGCTCTCCGCGATCGGCGTGGAGATCACCGACTCCGCCTACGTCGCCGTCTCGATGCGCACGATGACGCGCATGGGCCAGGACGTCCTGGACGAGCTCGGCTCCGACGGCTTCTTCGTGAAGGCCGTCCACACCCTGGGCGCCCCGCTCGCCGAGGGCGAGGCCGACGTCCCGTGGCCGTGCAACTCCACCAAGTACATCTCGCACTTCCCCGAGGACCGGGAGATCTGGTCCTACGGCTCCGGATACGGCGGCAACGCCCTGCTCGGCAAGAAGTGCTACGCGCTGCGCATCGCGTCCGTGATGGCGCGGGACGAGGGCTGGCTGGCCGAGCACATGCTCGTACTGAAGCTGACGCCGCCGCGCGGTGAGTCCAAGTACGTTGCCGCCGCCTTCCCTTCGGCCTGCGGCAAGACGAACCTGGCCATGCTGGAGCCGACGATCTCCGGCTGGACCGTGGAGACCATCGGCGACGACATCGCCTGGATGCGCTTCGGCGAGGACGGCCAGCTGTACGCGATCAACCCGGAGGCCGGTTTCTTCGGAGTCGCGCCCGGCACGGGCGAGCGGACCAACGCCAACGCCATGAAGACGCTGTGGGGCAACTCCGTCTTCACCAACGTCGCGCTGACCGACGACGGCGACGTCTGGTGGGAGGGCATGACCGAGGAGACGCCCGCGCACCTCACGGACTGGAAGGGCAACGACTGGACGCCCGAGTCCGGCACCCCCGCCGCCCACCCCAACGCCCGCTTCACCACCCCGGCCGGGCAGTGCCCGATCATCGCGCCCGAGTGGGAGGACCCGAAGGGCGTGCCGATCTCGGCGATCCTCTTCGGTGGCCGCCGCGCCTCGGCCGTGCCGCTGGTCACCGAGTCCTTCGACTGGAACCACGGCGTCTTCCTCGGTGCGAACGTCGCGTCCGAGAAGACGGCCGCCGCCGAGGGCAAGGTCGGCGAGCTGCGCCGCGACCCGTTCGCCATGCTGCCGTTCTGCGGCTACAACATGGGCGACTACATGGGCCACTGGGTCAAGGTCGGTGCTGACAAGGACCCGGCGAAGCTGCCGAAGATCTACTACGTCAACTGGTTCCGCAAGAACGACGCGGGCAAGTTCGTCTGGCCCGGATTCGGCGAGAACAGCCGCGTCCTGAAGTGGATCGTCGAGCGCCTGGAGGGCAAGGGCGAGGGCGTCGAGACCCCCATCGGTGTCCTGCCGGCCAAGGGTGCGCTCGACACCAACGGCCTGGACGTCTCGGAGGCCGACATGGACTTCCTGCTCACGGTGGACAAGGAGGTCTGGCGCGAGGAGGCGGCGCTGATCCCCGAGCACCTCAACACGTTCGGCGACCACGCGCCGAAGGAGCTGTGGGACGAGTACCGGTCGCTGGTGAAGCGGCTGGGCTGATCCCGGCGGCTCCGTCCGGAGCCGAGCTGAAGCCACGCGGCGGGTCCACCCGACATCCGCCCTGACCTGTGGGGTCATCCCAGGCCCGCCGCGTAACGGCCCGGCCCCCGAAGCCAGATCCGGCTTCGGGGGCCGGGCCATCTGTCTGCGTGAGGAGCCCTTCGTCCGCGTGAGGAGCGGCGTGGGTTGATGGCACCCGGTCCGCGCGCCTCCGCGGCCCGCGAACCGGGGCCTGTCAGTGGGCGCCGGCGAGGTGCCGGGCTGCCTGGTGGGCGTCCATCCGCTCCGCCGCGAGGATCGCCACCGCGGTGTCCGCGCGGGAGGCCGCCACCAGAAGGGCGCGGCCGGCGAGGTGGTGGGCCCGTGCGTGCAGGTCGGCGGGGGAGGCGTTGCTGAGGCCCGCGTGCCGGGTCGGCGGGGTGCCGCGCAACCTGGCCACCTGCTCCGCGATGCGGTCGCCCTCGGCCGCCAGGCCCAGCTCGTCCGTCACCGCGAGGAGTGCGGCCAGATGGCCCGCGAGCTGGATGTCCAGCTCCTCGTCGCGGCTGCGGCGGGGGTAGCCGGCGGCTGCGGACTCCTCGGCCACCGTGTGGACCGACTTGGTGCGGATCGGTTCGTACATGGGATGGCCTCCTCCTCGCGGGCAGGACTCCATCCTAGCGTCCTATATTAGATTCTGTCTAAAGTTGAGCCGGGTCGCGATGTGCCGACGGCGTGACCCCGCCGGTCCGGCCTCCCGGCGGCGCCGGCTACCGCTGGGAGTAGCCGTCCAGGAAGGTCCCGATCCGCGTCACCGCGTCCTCCAGCTCCTTCGCCGTGGGCAGCGTCACAATGCGGAAGTGGTCCGGCTCCGGCCAGTTGAACCCCGTGCCGTGCACCACCATGATCTTCTCGGCGCGCAGCAGGTCGAGGACCATCTGACGGTCGTCCTTCACCTTGTAGACCTTCGGGTCCAGCCGCGGGAAGAGATACAGCGCCCCCTTCGGCTTGACGCAGGTCACCCCCGGGATCTGCGTCAGCAGCTCGTACGCCGTGTCGCGCTGCTCCAGGATGCGCCCGCCCGGCAGCACCAGGTCCTCGATCGACTGCCGCCCGCCGAGCGCCGTGGCCACCGCGTGCTGCGAGGGCATGTTGGCGCAGAGCCGCATGTTCGCCAGGATCGTCAGGCCCTCGATGTACGAGGAGGCGTGCGCCTTCGGCCCGCACACCGCCATCCAGCCGGAGCGGAACCCGGCCACCCGGTAGTTCTTGGAGAGGCCGTTGAAGGTCAGGACCATCAGATCGGGGGCGATGGCCGCCGTCGGCGTGTGCGTGGCGCCGTCGTAGAGGATCCGGTCGTAGATCTCGTCCGAGCAGATGGTCAGGGAGTGGCGGCGGGCGATGTCCGCGATGCCGCGCAGCAGCTCGTCGTCGTACACCGCGCCCGTCGGGTTGTTCGGGTTGATGATCACGATCGCCTTGGTGCGGTCGGTGACCTTCCGCTCGATGTCGGCGAGGTCCGGCATCCAGTCCGCCTGCTCGTCGCAGCGGTAGTGCACGGCCGTGCCGCCCGCCAGCGAGACCGACGCGGTCCACAGCGGATAGTCCGGGGCGGGTACGAGCACCTCGTCGCCGTCGTCGAGCAGCGCCTGCATCGACATCTGGATCAGCTCGGAGACGCCGTTGCCGAGGTAGATGTCCTCGACGCCCAGCTCGATGCCCTTGGTCTGGTAGTGCTGCATCACCGCGCGGCGCGCGGACAGCAGCCCCTTGGCGTCGCCGTAGCCGTGCGCGTCGCCGAGGTTGCGGAGCATGTCCTCCAGGATTTCCGGCGGGCACTCGAAACCGAAGGCGGCCGGATTGCCGGTGTTGAGCTTGAGGATGCGGTGACCTGCTGCCTCCAGCCGCATTGCCTCATCGAGAACCGGGCCCCGGATCTCGTAACAGACGTTGGCGAGCTTCGTTGACTGGATCACCTGCATGTCCGCAACCTTACGGTCACATAACGGGGACGGCCTGGTGTTTTCCCCCACAGGGGGAGCGGCACGGAAGCGGCCCGCCCTGCCGGGGGAAGCAGGACGGGCCGCGGTTCCGGTGGGACTCCCGGGCTCGGAGAGCGGTGAGCCTCTCAGGGCCGGCCGGGTGTACGGCGGACCGAGCGCCCCGCGAGCACATCCGTGCGCCGGCCGTCCTCGATCACGAAGCGGCCGTCGATCAGGACATGCGGGATACCGGTCGGCAGGGTGCGCGGGACCTCGAACGTGGAGCCCGCCGCCACCGTCTCCGGGTCGAAGAGCACCAGGTCGGCGCGGTAGCCCTCGCGGACCAGACCGCGGTCCGGCAGCCGCAGCCGGGCCGCCGGGCGCGAGGTGAGATGCGCCACGCACTCCTCCAGGGACAGCACACCCAGCTCCCGTACGTACCGGCCGAGGTACTGCGGGAAGGTGCCGTACGCGCGCGGGTGCGGCTTGTCGCCCTGGAGGATCCCGTCGCTGCCGCCGGTGTGCACCCGGTGGCGCATGATCTGCTGGACGTTCTCCTCGTGGCCGACGTGCTGGAGGATCGTCGAACCGAGCCGGTCCTCGATCAGCAGCCGCAGCGCGGTCGCCCACGGCTCCTCGCCGCGCTCGCGCGCACTGGCCGCGACGGTCCGGCCGACATAGCCGCTCAGCGCGGGATCGGACACCCCGGAGATCTCGATGGCGTCCCACTCGATGGGCACCCCGTGACAGCCGTCGGCGCCCTCGACCTCCATGACCTGGCGGATCTTCCGGACCGTCTCCTCGTCCCTGAGCCGCCCCATGATCGCGTCGGGCCCGCCCTCGCTCGCCCAGCTGGGCAGCATGGCGACGAGCGTCGTACAGCCCGGGGTGTACGGGTAGGTGTCGAGGGAGATGTCCGCACCGCCGTCCAGCGCCTCGTCGAGGAGGGCGAGCAGCTCGGGTGCCTTCCCCTTGTTCACGCCGAAGTTCATGGTGGCGTGGGCGAGGTGGAGCGCGCAGCCCGCGGCCCGGGTGAGGCCGACCATCTCCTGGTACGCCTGGAGCGCACCCGCGCCGTAACTGCGGTGGTGCGGGCAGTAGTAGCCGCCGTAGGACGCCACCACCCGGCACAGCTCGGTGAGTTCGGCGTCGTCCGCGTACATGCCCGGCGTGTAGGTGAGCCCCGACGACATGCCGACGGCGCCCTGCTCCATGCCCTCGGCCACCAGCTGCTTCATCCGCTCGGTCTCGGCCGGGGTGGCGGGCCGGTCGTCCCAGCCCATCGCGTACATCCGCAGGGTGCCCTGCGGGATCAGATACGCCGCGTTCACCGCGATGCCCCGGTCGAGCCGGTCCAGATAGCCGCCGACGGTGTGCCAGTCGAAGTCGATGTCCGAACCGTCGCCGTTCCATCCGGTGATGGCCCGGCGGACCTCGGTACGGGTGCGGTCGTCGACCGGCGCGTACGACAGGCCGTCCTGGCCGAGCACTTCCAGCGTCACGCCCTGCGCGGCCTTCGCCTCGTGGCCGGGGTCGCGCAGCAGCGCCAGGTCGGAGTGGGCGTGCATGTCGATGAAGCCGGGCGACAGGGCGAGCCCGTGTGCCTCCACCACCCGTGGAGCGCTCGGCCGTTGGCCGGAACCCTCGCGGACGATGGATGTGATGCGGCCGCCGTCGACGGCGACGTCGGCGCGGTACGAGGCCCCGCCGGTCCCGTCCACGACGCGGACGTCGCGGATGACGAGATCCATGACTCTTTGCTCCCTTGCCCTGTTCCCTCTGGCCCTGTTCCCGGCGCTGCCCGGCGCTGTGTCGGAAAGCTGTGTCAGAAATACGTACGGATGTAGTCCGTGACCGTGCCGTCCGCCTCGACGAGCGGGATCAGCTGCCACTTGTCGAAGGAGGTGCAGGGGTGCGAGAGCCCGAGCCCCACCCAGTCACCGACTTCGAGGCGCGCGTCGGCCGTGGTACGCAGCCAGCCGTGCTGGTCGGAGAGGCCGGTGAGCGTGATGCCGGTGGCGGGGCGTACCTCGCCGGTGCGCGCGTCGCGGACGACCTGCGCCTGCGGCAGGTCGAGGTCGTACGCCGCGTCCCGCTTGCCCGCGTTGACGAACGCCTGCTCCCCGGTGGGCTGCGAGACGACCTGCGCCCAGAGCCGGAAGGCCGGCTGGAGCGCGCCCTCGGACGGCACCCGGTTGAACGGCGTCAGATGCTTGTAGTGGCCGTCGTCGTGCGAGACATAGGCGCCGGAGCGCAGCAGCTTCAGCACGGGGGCCGAGAGCGCGGGGATCTCGGCGAAGACGTCGGCCACCGCGTCGAACCAGGCGCTGCCGCCCGCGCTCAGCACGATCTCGTCCAGACCCGCGAAGTGGCCGTCGCGGTCGAGTCCGGCGGCCAGCGCGACCAGTTGGCGCAGCCAGGCGTGCACCCGCTCGCTGTCGGCTTCGGGCACCTCGCCCTCGTAACCGGCGACGCCGACCAGGCGCAGCGTGTCCGTCGCGGCCACCGCTCCGGCGACGGCAGCGCCATCGGCCGGGGTCCGTACGCCGGTCCGGGCGCCGTCGCCCGCGCCCAGCTCCACGACCACGTCGAGCGGGCGGGCGGAGCCGCGCAGCGCCTCGTCCATCAGCTCGACCCCGCGTACGGAGTCGACGTAGCAGATGAAGCGGAAGTCCGGGTTGGCGGCCAGTTCGGCGGCGATCCACTGGAGGGCGGGGGCGTCCACGATCTCGTTGGCGACGAAGATCCGCTGCACGCCGAAGGCGCGGGCGACGCGGACCTGGTGCGGGACGGCGAGGGTGATGCCCCAGGCGCCGTGCTCGGTCTGCCGGTCGAAGAGCTGCGGGGCCATCGACGTCTTGCCGTGCGGGGCGAAGGCGAGGCCGTGCTGTGTGGAGTACGTCTCCATGAGGGCGAGGTTGTGCTCGACCGACTCGGCCGAGAGCGCGAGTACGGGGGTGGTGAACCCGCCGGTGAAGAGGTTGCGGCGTTCCGCCGCGAGGGCGGCCAGGGTCAGCCCGTCGGCGCCGGGCGGCAGCCCCTTGAAGCGGTGGTCGGCCACCTCCGCGCCGATGGTCTCGCGTGCGTCCGCCGCACTCGCCGCGCCCGCCGTACCTGCCGCGCCCGCCATGGAACCTCCCAGAGAGTGTGCGTTGCAACATGCGCAACGCTCATTGCGTATATCGCTCACCGCTGTCTAACATCCGAGCCATCGCCGGGTCAACGGAGTCCCCGGCCACCCACCACCGAGGAGCGAGAGCGATCGTGACCGCCCAGTACACCCCAGGGCCCCCAGTGGACGTCGTCTGTCTCGGCGAGTCCATGGTCACCTTCCTGCCTTCCCGCCCCGGCCGACTGGCCGACGTGCCCTCCTTCGACCGGGGCATCGGCGGCGCCGAGTCCAATGTGGCCTGCGCGCTGGCCGCCGCCGGGCACTCCGCGCGGTGGATCAGCCGGGTCGGCGCCGACGGCTTCGGCGACCACCTGACCGAGGCCATCGGGGCGTACGGGGTCGACACCTCGGCCGTCCAGCGCGACCCGAACCGGCCCACCGGTGTCTACTTCCGTACCGCCGACGACCGTGACGCCGACCACCACGAGGTCATCTACTACCGGGCCGGGTCCGCCGCGAGCGCGATGGCGCCCGGCGTGATGGACCGCGCCGCGCTGTGGTCGGGGCAGGTGCTCCACCTCTCCGGGATCACGGCCGCGCTCTCGCCCGGCTGCCTGGCCCTGATGCGCGAACTGACCGCGCCGGCGCCCGGCCGCCCGCTGGTCTCCTTCGACGTGAACTTCCGGCCGGGGCTGTGGCACGACGACGCAGACGAGACCGGCCCCCGGGTGCTGCTGGAGCTGGCGCGCGGGGCGGACGTGGTGTTCGTCGGCGAGGACGAGGCGGCGGCGGCCTGGGACGTACGGGGCGCTGCCGCGATCCGGGCGGCGCTGCCGGAGCCCGCCGTGCTGGTCGTGAAGCGGGGGGCGGCGGGGGCGACGGTCTTCGCCGGCGGTCCGCAGGGCGACACCGTCACCACCGTCCCCGCGCTGCGCGTCGACGTCGTGGCCCCCGTGGGCGCGGGCGATGCCTTCGCCGCCGGTTTCCTCTCCGGCACGCTGCGCGGCCTCCCGGTCCGCGACCGCGTCCGGCACGGCCATCTGATGGCCGCCGCCGCCCTCACCGTCCACGGCGACCTGGCCGACCCGCCGTCCCGTTGTGTGGCCGACCGCCTCGCGGCTCTCGACGACACCGCCTGGGGCACACTTCGCATCGGCCCCGGCTGGACCGAGACCGTGTCCGACGTGACCGGCGCCGAAGAGGAGGCATGTACGCCATGAGCCAGACCGTGGACCGCGCGCTGTCCATCCTGCCGCTGCTCGCCCGGGGGCCGGCCGACCTCGGCCAGGTCTCGGAGAGCCTCGGCGTCCACAAGTCGACCGCGCTGCGGCTGCTGCGCACCCTCCACGAGCACGGGCTCGTCTACCGCCAGCAGGACCAGCGCTACCGGCTGGGCACCCGCCTCTTCGCGCTCGCCCAGGAGGCCGTCGAGAACCTCGACGTACGGGAGATCGCGCACCCCCATCTGGCCAGGCTCAACGAGGAGTGCGGGCACACCGTGCACCTCGCGGTGTACGAGGAGAACGAGGTCCTCTACATCGACAAGGTCGAGAGCCGCTACCCGGTCCGGATGTACTCGCGGATCGGCAGGCCCGTCGCGATCACCGTGGCGGCCGTCGCCAAACTGCTGCTCGCCGACCTCCCCGAGCCGGAGCGGCGCAGCGTCGCCGAACGGCTCGACTACCCCACATACACGGCCCGTTCGACTCCGAACGCCGGCGCCTTCCTCAAGGAGCTGGCCACGGTGCGCGAACAGGGCTGGGCCACCGACCTCGGTGGCCACGAGGAGTCCATCAACTGCGTCGGAGCCCCCATCCGGGGCGTGGACGGCCGGGTTGTCGCCGCCATGTCGATGTCGGCGCCCAATGTGGTCGTGACCGCAGAGGAACTCCTCACCCTGCTCCCGCTGGTGCGCCGCACGGCCGACGCCATCAGCGGCGAGTACGCGGGCACCGCACCGCAGCCGAAGACCGTTTCCCCGCACCACCCCCCGAAGGAAGCAAGGGCATGACCGAGAAGACCGCTCTCACCCCCGCCACCCACACCACGCCGCCCGCGAAGTTCTCGCACGGCGTCCGCAAGGGCAACATCCTCCAGGTCGCCGGCCAGGTCGGCTTCCTGCCGGCCGTCGAGGGCCAGGCGCCCACCCCGGCGGGCCCGACCCTGCGCGAGCAGACCCTCCAGACCTTCGCCAACGTCAAGGCGATCCTGGAGGAGGGTGGCGCTACCTGGGACGACGTGATGATGATGCGCGTCTACCTCACGGACGTCGCGCACTTCGCCGAGCTGAACGAGATCTACAACGCGTACTTCGAGGAGCAGGGACTCACCCAGCCCGCCTCGGCCCGTACGACCGTCTACGTCGGCCTGCCGCCCGGCCTGCTCATCGAGATCGACGCGCTCGCCGTACTCGGCTGACACCGCCTCACCCCGACCCGGCACGGCGCCCCTTCCCCCTTCCGGGGCGCCGTGCCGCGCACCACCCTGCTCCGCCGCACCCCTGCATCTCCCGTGCACTGAAGTCTCCCCTTGTGCACCGGCAGCCCCCCGCCCCTGAAGTCCCCGAGGAAACAACGGAGTTCCCCCATGTACTTCGCCGCTGACACCCCCGCAGCGCCACCCCACACCGGCGGACTGCTCGCCGTCGTCGGCGGCACCACCGGTCTGCTGACCGTCGCCGTCCTGGGCATAGCACTGCTCCTCTTCCTGATCATCAAGGTCAGGCTGCAGCCGTTCGTCGCGCTGCTCGGCGTCTCCATAGCCGTCGGCCTCGGTGCCGGACTCTCCGTCACCGAACTCTTCGGCACGGTCCAGAAGTCGTCGTCGGTCTCGATGATCGAGTCGGGCATGGGCGGCATCCTCGGGCACATCGCGATCATCATCGGCCTCGGTACGATGCTCGGCTCGATCCTTGAGGTCTCGGGCGGCGCCGAGGTGCTGAGCTCCCGGCTGCTGAACCTCTTCGGTGAGAAGCGCGCCCCGCTCGCGATGGGTCTCACCGGCCTCATCTTCGGTATCCCGATCTTCTTCGACGTCGGCATCTTCGTCCTCGCGCCGATCGTCTACGCGGCCGCCAAGCGGTCCGGCAAGTCCATCGTCCTGTACGCGATGCCGCTGCTCGCGGGCCTGTCGATGACCCACGCGTTCCTGCCGCCGCACCCCGGCCCGGTCGCGGCCGCCGCGCTCTTCCACGTCTCGCTCGGCTGGGTCATCCTGATCGGCGCCGCCTGCGGTATCCCCGCCGTGCTGGCCGCCTGGGTGTACGCGGCGTGGATCGGCAAGCGCCTCTTCGTCCCGGTGCCGCAGGACATGGTCGAGGCCGCCGAGGAGGCCAAGGCCGCGGTCGTCGCCGAGCAGCAGGCCCTGGGGGTCGAGCCGCAGGAGAAGCCGGTCCCGCTGGGCACGGTCCTCGCGATCATCGGTACCCCGCTGATCCTGATCCTGCTGGCGACGTTCTCCTCGATCGCGCTGGACCCCTCGACGCTCCGCTCGGTCCTGGAGTTCTTCGGCCACCCCTTCGTCGCCCTGACGATCGCGCTCCTCCTCTCGTACTACCTGCTGGGCATCCGCCGCGGCTGGTCGCGCAAGTCCCTGGAGGCGGTCTCGACCGCCTCGCTCAAGCCGGTCGGCAACATCCTGCTGGTGGTCGGCGCCGGCGGCATCTTCGGCGCGGTCCTCAGCGGCAGCGGCATCGCGGGCGCCCTGTCCAAGACCTTCAACGACGTGGGTCTGCCGGTCATCGTGCTGGCCTACCTGATCTCGCTGGTGCTGCGGGTGGCCCAGGGCAGCGCGACGGTGGCGATCGTGACCACGGCGGGCATCGTCCTGCCCCTGGTCGACGGCCAGCACCTCTCGCAGCCCCACCTCGCCCTGATCATCATGGCCATCTCGGCCGGCTCGATCTTCGCCTCGCACGTCAACGACGGCGGGTTCTGGATGGTCGCCAAGTACTTCGGCATATCGGAACGCGACACGCTGAAGTCCTGGACGGTGCTGGAATCGGTCCTGTCGGTGGCGGGCTTCGTGGTCGCCGCGCTGCTCAGCCTGGTGATCTGAGACCGTCAGGACCGGCGCCCCGGAAAACCGGTTCCGGCGCGCCGCGCCGGCCTGGCAGGATGCCACGATGAAACTCGACCAGGCCCTGGTGGACGCCGCGATCGCGCAGATGGACCGCCGCTGGCCGGGACGCGAGGACGCCGGGGCGGCCGCCGTCTACCTCGACGACGGCCGGATCCTCACCAGCGTCTGCTTCGACAACCTCAACGCGGGTGTGACGCTCTGCCACGAGGTCGGGGCGTACTGCCAGGCGTACACCCTGGACCGGAAGGTCACGGCGTCGGTGTGCGTCAACCGGATCGCCGGCCGGCTCGTCATCCTCGCGCCGTGCGGGATCTGCCAGGAGCGGCTCGCCCTGTGGGGGCCCGGCGTCGAGGTGGCGGTCGCCGACCCGGACGATCAGGGCGGCTGGCAGGCGCGCACCCTCGCCGAGGTCAACCCGTACTACTGGGGCCGCGAGTTCGCAGACGACGGCTGGCCGTCGGCCGAGGTGCACACCGGGTGACACCGCGGCGCCCCGGATACGGCAATGCATCCGGGGCGGGGAACGGAGCGGTGGGCGACCGCGGTCGACCGTCAGGCGGATCACACGGTGACGCGCTTGCCGGACATGAATTCCGCGAGGCCCGAGACGGGGAGGACGCGGACGCTCTGTTCCGCCTGGGGCAGGGCATCCCGGTAGGCCACGAGGTCGCGTACGTCCGAGGTCACGACCACGCTGCTGACATGGCGGGCGGCGATGACCATGGCGAGGGCATCCACCGCGTCGGGGCGTTTCTCGGCGGGGATGGCGGCGAGCGCGAGCAGCTGCCCGGCGCGCTTCGCGTCGCTTTCGAGATGCCCCACGTCGCAGGGGCCGCACCCTGCGACCCGGGCCTCCCGGGTGCCGAAGACCGTGCACTGGGGCACACACCGGCTCAGCGGTGTCCAGCGTCCCGGGCGCCAGACCTGGGCCAGCACCGGGAGGGGTACCACGGGCGGATGGTCCAGCCGGATCAGTGCCTGGTGGAAGGTGTGTGCTGTGCGGTCCTGGTGGTCGAGCGCGATGAGCATGCCTGCGTCGTAGACGAAGGCCGGGTGGCTCACGCCGCTTCTTCCGACGAAGGTGCGAGAGCGTGGGCGATACCCGCGAGCGCTGCCGCGATCTCGGCGTCGTCGATCCCGAGCTCCGCGCCCTCCGGAGCGGGCAGGGCCTCGGTCGCGGCGATGTCCGCATCGATCGTCGCGAAGCGACGGGCGATGACGGCGTCCTCCTGCATCTGCTTCTGAACGGCGAGGGTCACATAGCGCGTCACATCGAGCTCCGCCGCCCGTGCGTGCTCCTTGAGCGAGGCTTTGAGGTCAGGGTCCATGCTGATGCTGAAGCGTTCCTTGGGCGCCATGACAGAAGCGTAGCACTGCGTGTTACGGCCATGGGGTGCGACCGCGTGACCTCAGGTGCCGGGGAAGCAGTCCAGGCCGGCCCTGCTCCGGCCGGCCGCCCCTATGCCATCTGCCGCCGTACCAGCTCGTGCAGGCGGCCGTCCGTGTCCGCGAGGAGCTGGGCCGGGGGGCCCTGCTGGACGATGTGGCCGTCCGCCATGACCACCACCCGGTCCGCGTCCATGACCGTCGACAGGCGGTGTGCGATGACGATCCGGGTCGCGTTCAGTGCGCGCGTGCTGTCGATGACCGTGCGCTGGGTCTCGTTGTCGAGTGCGCTCGTGGCCTCGTCGAAGAACAGGATGCGGGGGCGACGGATCAGCGCCTGCGCGATCATCAGGCGCTGGCGCTGGCCGCCCGAGATCGCGCCGCCGCCGGCGATCATCGTGTGCAGGCCCATCGGCATCTGTTTGATGTCCTCGGCCAGACCCGCCATCGCCGCCGCCTCCCACGCCTCCTCCTGCGTGAACACCTCAGCACCGCAGATGCAGTCCAGGATCGAACCGGTCAGCGGCTGGGCGTTCTGCAGCACCACCCCGCACTGCCTGCGCACCGCCGCCTGGTCGAGTGCCGTGAGGTCCTGGCCGTCGTACAGGACGCCCCCCGAGACCGGCCGGTCGAAGCCGATGAGCAGCCGCAGCAGCGTCGACTTGCCGCAGCCGCTCGGGCCGACGACCGCCACGAACTCGCCAGGACGGACGGACAGCGACACGTCGTCCAGGACGAGCGGGCCGTCGTCCGTGTACCGGAAGGACACCCCGCGCGCCTCGATCTCCCCCGTCAGGGCGCCCGGCTGGGTGCTGGCGGCGCGTACCTCGGGCGCCTCGTCGAGCACCGGCTTGATCTGCTCGAACATCGGAAGGACCGCCGCCGCCGAGAGCGCCGCGCCGGTGAGCTGCGTGACCGCGGTGAGCAGCATCGTCACCGCGGTGCTGAACGTCAGGAAGTCGCCCGCCGACATGCTGCCCCGCGCCGGGCCCGCGAGCAGCATGAACATCACCAGTGAGCACAGCGGCAGATAGACGGAGTTGAGGACCGTGGTGAGGTTCTTGACGCGTCCCGCGCGCCGCTGGAGTTCCCGGCTGCGCGCGAACTCCCCGGCCCACGCGGCGTACGCGAAGCTCTCCGCGCCCGCGACACGCAGCTTCGGCAGTCCGCGCAGGGTCTGGAACGCCTGGTTGTTGAGCTTGTTGCCGAGCACCACGAGGCGCCGCTGCCAGCGCAGCTCCCACAGCCCGAGGGCGAGGAACACGGCCGCGATCACCGCCAGCATCCCGAGAGCGGCCAGGGCGAGGGGCACGCTGTAGCAGAGCAGCAGGACGAGGTTGAGCGTGCCGACCGTGCCCGCCTGCACCACCACGGGGCCCACCCCCGACAGGAGCCGGCGGATCGAGCTGATGCCCATCGCCGCACTGGCCAGTTCGCCGGTGGAGCGCGAGGCGAAGAAGCGCGTCGGCAGCCGCAGCAGCCGGTCCCACACGGCCGGTTGGAGCGCGCTCTCGATCCGGCCCTCCATCCGCAGGATCGTCAGGTTCTGGAGCAGCATGAACGCCGCCGACACGATGCTCGTCACCATCACCGCGACGGACACCTGGACGATGAGGTCCGACTCGGCGTTCGGCACGTACTCGCCCAGGACCCGCCCGGTCGCCACCGGCACCAGGGCGCCGATCGCGACCGTCACCAGGCCCGCGCCGAGCAGGTTCCGCAGATCGCCCCTGGTGCCGCGCGCACTGAACCGCAGCAGCCGCAGCGGGCTCAGCGGCCGGTCGGGTAGCGGCCGGTACAGCATCACGGCCCGCGGTTCGAACTCGTCCGCGTTGTCCTCGTCGATCCGGGTGGGCCGTCCGCTGGAGGGGTGCACCGCCTCGTACCCGCCGCGCCGCCACAGGAGCGCGACCGGGGCGCCGGACGCGGCCCGGTGTCCCACCAGGGGGCCGGTGTTCTCGCGCCACCAGCGGCCGTCGAGCCGGACCGCGCGGCTGCGGATCCGCGAGGCGACCGCGACCTGCTCGACCGGGTCGATCCGGTCGCTGACCGCGCCGCTGCGCGCGGGCTCGGTGAGCGTGATCCCGGCCGCGTCGGCGACCAGCTTGCACGCGGCGTACGTCGCGTCGTCACCGTATCCGGAGGACGTACGCCGTGAACTTCCCCTGCTCTGGCTGCCGATGGACGCGAGCAGTGTCCGGTCGGCGTTCTCGCGGACGGTCTCGCCCGCCTTGATACCGGCCGCCGTACGGGTCTCGTGCGCGCTCTCCAGGCGCTCGATCCACCGGTCGAGGGCCGAAAGCAGCCGGAACTGCTGGTTGACCATGCGCTGCCACATCGACCCGTCGACCAGCAGGTCGCCGGCCGCGTCCGCGCTGTACGACGCCCCGTACTGCACGCTGCCCGGCATGACCGGCAGCCACAGGATGTCGTCGTCGCCCACGGAGTCGTCGCCGGCGGTCCTGCCGTCGAGCGGGGCCTCGAACAGCACCCGCTGACTGCGGCCCACGCCCAGCGCGAACGCGTGCTCCAGGAGGCTCAGCGCCGCGTCCTGGGTGTCGTACTGGCTGAGGTACTGCTGGTCGTACGCCCACGAGCCGTCGCCGTGGTCGGGGCCCTGCAGTTCCCGCAGCGCGATCCGGCGCAGCGCGCAGCCCTGCAACGGCCGCCCCACCAGCGTGTGTTGCGGCCCCTCGACCGGACCGAGGAGCAGGGTCCCCGCCTCCAGCCGGCCCAGGAAGTGCCAGTGCCCCTGCGCCGCGGCGTCCACCGCGAACAGGTCGAGCGCGCCCCCGACGACGAGCCACAGGACCTGCGGCCCCTCCAGCGGCAGGCTGCGCAGGCCGGTGCAGTCGACCGGCACGCCCAGCGCGCCGAACGCGGCGGTCACCTGGTCGCCCGCGGTGTGCTCCTGGTGCGGGTACGTCACGTCAGTGCTCCCTGACCAGGTCGGCGTACGGCCCCCCGGCGGCGACCAGTTCCTCGTGGCGGCCGCGCTCCACGACCTGGCCGTGGTCGAGCACCACGATCTCGTCGCTGTCGCGGACCGTGCTGAGGCGGTGCGCGATCACCACGCACGCGCAGCCGCGGCGCCGCAGATTGTCGATGATGATCTGCTCGGTCTCGGCGTCCAGGGCGCTGGTCACCTCGTCGAGCACGAGGACGCTCGGCCGCCGGACCAGGGCACGCGCGATTTCGAGCCGCTGGCGCTGCCCGCCGGAGAAGTTCCGTCCGTCCTGCTCGACACGGCCCTGGATGGAGCCGGGCCTGCGCGCCACCACGTCGTACAGCGCCGCGTCCTTGAGCGCGTCGACGACCGCCTCGTCGGGGATCGACGGATCCCACAGCGCGACGTTGTCACGGACCGTGCCCTCGAAGAGGAACACGTCCTGGTCGACGAAGGACACGGACGCGGTCAGCGCGCCGCGCGGGATGTCGTCCAGACGCTGCCCGTCGATCCGGATCGTGCCCTCCCAGGGGGTGTACAGACCGGAGATCAGCCGCGACACCGTCGACTTGCCGCTGCCCGAACCGCCCACGAGGGCGACCTGCTGCCCCGGTCCGACGGTCAGCGAGAAACCCGTCAGGAGCGGCTTGTCGAGCGGGCTGTAGCCGAACGTGATGTCGTCCAGCGTGACGTGCCCCTTCAGACGGCGCGTGCTCCCGGCTGTTCCGGACGGGGCATCGTCGGAACGGGCGTACAGGGAGTCCACCGGAAAGTTCTCGACGTCCTTCAGCCGCGTCACGTCGGCGGCGAAGTCCTGGATGCGGCCCGCGACGCCGTTGAGACGGGTGACCGGCGCGGTGAAGCGGACCACGAGCGCCTGGAACGCCACCAGGAGCCCCACCGACAGATGCCCCTCGACCGCGCGCAGACCGCCGATCCACAGGATCAGCGCGCTGTTCAGCGTCGCCAGGGTCGGCGCCACGATGCCCAGCCACGCGCTCGGCACCCCGAGGCGCTGCTGCTCCTCAAGCGTGGTGGCGTGCTGCCCGGCCCAGCGCCGGAAGTAGCCGTTCTCGCCGCCCGTCGCCTTCATCGTCTCGATCAGCTGAAGGCCCGTGTACGAGGTGTTGGTGAGCCGGGCGGTGTCCGCGCGCAGCTTCTGCGTACGCGTGGCGCGCAGCCGGATCACGATCCGCATCGCGACGACGTTCCCGAGCGCGATGCCCACCCCGACGAGCGTCAGCTGCGGGTCGTACGTCCACAGCAGCGCCGCGTACAGCAGCACCACCACACCGTCGACTCCGGCGGCGGTCAGATCGCGCGCGAGGGTCTCGGCGACCGCGTCGTTCGACTGGAGACGCTGCACCAGGTCGGCCGGGCTGCGCTGCGCGAAGAACGTCACGGGAAGCCGCAGCAGATGCCCCAGGAAGCGGGCGCTGCTGAGCGTCGAAGCGATGATGCGCCCGTGCAGCAGGTTCGCCTGCTGGAGCCAGGTGAGGACGCCGGTGAGCGCCACCATCGTGGCCATCGAGGCGAACAGCGCGCCCAGGAGCGATGTCTGATGGCCGAGCAGGAACATGTCGATGTACGTGCGGCTGAGCGCGGGCAGCGCCGCGCCGGTCGCGACCAGCAGCAGGCTGGCGAGGAGCGCGGCGAGCATCGTGCCCGTGGTGCCGCGCAGGCGCGCGGGCAGCGCCCTCAGGACGCCCGGCCTGCGGCCGCCCTCGCGGAATCCTTCGCCCGGTTCGAGTACGAGGACGACGCCGGTGAAACTGGTGTCGAAGTCCTCGGCGGGCACGAACCTGCGGCCCTTGTCCGGGTCGTTGATGTGTACGCCGCGCCGGCCGAAGCGCCGGCCCATGCCGTCGTAGACGACGTAGTGGTTGAACTCCCAGAAGAGGATCGCGGGCGCCTTGACCTCGGCGAGGGCGGCCGGCTCCATCTGCATGCCCCTGGCGGTCAGGCCGTAACTCCGCGCCGCTTTCAGGAGACTGCTGGCCCGCGAGCCGTCACGCGAGACGCCGCAGGCGATGCGGAGCTCTTCGAGGGGGACATGGCGGCCGTGGTGGGCGAGGATCATGGCCAGGGACGCGGCGCCGCACTCGACGGCCTCCATCTGGAGGACGGTGGGCGTCCGGACCGTCCGGTGGCGGCGGCGCTGCGGCGCGGGCGCGGGGCGTGCCCTGCGGCGGCCGTGGCCGGCCGGCGGCAGCTGCTGCTGGGCGGCGGGGGAGGGGCTCACGGAAGCAGCCAATCGATCGGGTGCTGCCCGGCGAGGTGCACGGCGCCCGAGGCCGGGGTCATGGAGTCGAGCGCGTACGGCGGTCCGCCGGCGGACGACCACGCGTAACCCGACTTCGTGGCGGAGGACTTGACCAGCTTCACGAGGACCGCGACCGTCGGGCCGCCCTTCGTGAACTGCCCGGCCAGCTGTTTGTCACCGAGGAAGCCGGCTATCTGCTGCTGGGTCTGCGCGCCGTGCCCCACGGCCTGTACGCGGCCCCGCAGCATCCCGTACTGCTGTTCCGGCGCCGACTGGACGGTGAGATCGACGTCAGCGCCGACCGGCACGGTCCCCGCGCTGTCCGCGGGGACGTAGACCATGGCGAGGAGGGGATCCCCGGCGCTGCGGGTCTTCTCCACGGTGGCGACATCGGCGCCGGTGGTCACGACCGTGCCGATCCCGGCCGACAGTGTGGTGACCCGGCCCGCGTCGATGGCGCGGACGAGCCGGTCGCCCTGCTCCGTACGGACCTTGAGGACGGGCGCGCCGGCGGCCAGGCGCTGTCCTTCCTTGGCGAGCACGCCCGTGACCTGACCGGTGACGGGGCTCTGGAGGACGTAACTGCCCTGCGCGTGCGTCAGGATGCCGGGTGCGCGGAGGGTCGACGACACCGACCCGGTGACCGCCCACACGGACGCGGCGGCCATCACGACGACCGTCACGACCAGGGCGAGCAGTCCCTGCGGTCTGGCGAGCCGCACGGGAAGGTCGAGTTCCTCGGGCGACTGCAGCTTGGACAGGGCCTGTTGGCGGAACTGCACGACATTCTTCCCTTACGTTGCGGAGCCGGTGGACCGACAGGCCCTGACGGCGCCGTCAGGCCCCGGAACCCTGGGGAAGGTTCCGGGGCCTGTGTGGAGCCGTGGCTCAGGCGCCGGCGATGAGGCCGGTGACCGTGCCGGTGACGGCGCCGGTGTTGACACCGGTCAGACCCGCGACCGTGCCGGCGACGCCGCCGACGAGGCCCGAGACCGGGGCGATGGAGTCGGCCGTGCCGGTCACGTTGCTGACGAGGCCACCGACGAGACCGCCGGAGACGTTGTCGAGGTCGGCGTCGGAGATCTCAAGGGTCTGAACCTGGGGGACGGAGTTCATGATGTGAGCGGCCTTTCTCAGGGGTAATTCGAGAAAACGGGAATCAGTGGTGCAACTCCCGCGGTGCGGAGGATCAAAGCACGATGGCCCCTCGCACATCCACTCGGAGCGTCCCCGCTCAGGGGCTGTGTGGTCACAGAATTGCGGCGGAGTGCAGGTCTGTTCACCGACCCGGGACAGCCCCTTCACGGGATCGATAGGTTCGCATTACCCGGGGCGCTGTGACATTCACCAAAGTGGACACTCCCGCATTAATGACCAACGTCAATTCTGCGGGTTGTGCGTGTTCTCGGGACGCAGTGACCGGACTGCGCAGTCGGTGTGCAGGTTCACTGGAGATGCTCATGGGGCGGCCGGGGCCGGTGGGGTTCCCGGCTGCTCGGTCCCGCTTCACAGCGCTCCGATCACAGCCATCCGGAGCGCTGTGCCTGCAAGGCCATCTGGAAGCGGTTCGCGGCGCCCAGCTGGGCCATCAGGATCTGCAGGCGGCGGAAGAGCGTGCGGCGGCTGATTCCGAGCTCGCGGGCGATGACGTCGTCGCTCGTGCCGCCCGCGAGGAGCCACAGCAGCCGGCGGTCGGCGGGCGGCAGGCCGCCCGGGCGGGCGGTGCGGCCGTGGAACGGCAGGGCGTTCTGCCAGGACTGCTCGAACAGTGCCATGAGCGCGGAGAGCAGGCCGCACGGCTGCACGACCAGCATCGTGTTGTGCACGTCGGCCTCTTTGATCGACAGCGACACGAGCGCGTACGCCTCGTCGATGATCACGAGCTTGACCGGCACCGACGGCAGCACCCTCGCCTGCTCACCGGCCTTGATGCACGGTTCGACGGCCTCCTCCAGATGGCCCGGGTGCTCCAGCGACGCCCGCGAGTACACGACACGCTGTGTCACACCGCGGGCCAGCGTCGCCAGCGCGTCGTCCGTGGCGCCGGACAGCGGGAAGTACGGCGGTGACTCGAACTGCCGGATCTGTTCGCGGGCGCTCGCCCACGCCTGGCGGATCCTGGGTCCGACGGCCTCGCCGGTCACGACCTCGACCAGGTGGTCGTTGTACGCGGCGAGCCGCTGACGCCGGAACGACTCGAACGCGCCCCCGACGCTGATGCGCGACTCCTCGACCTCGGCCGCCCGGTGTCTGGCGAGGATCTCCAGACCGGCGGTCGGCGGAACCGGCGCCACCACGTCCCCGCCCGACCCGGCGGCACTGGCCAGACCGGCGTCGACCAGTGCGCCGTAAGCCGTGGTCAGTTCCGCACCGTCCAGACCGGCCGCGGCGCCGACAGCACTCAGCGGGGCCGGGGCCAGTTCGAGCAGCGCCAGATAGACCCGGACCGCCGAGTGATCGATTCCCAGGAGCCGCAGGGCCTCACCGAGCTTCGCGTTCGTCATATGCCCCATTATCGGTGGCTCCCGCCGGGGTGTCTGTCCGATCTGTGCCACTGGCACTCTTCCGCCCCGAACGCGCGCGGTGCGAGGTAGCGTCCGGGAGCCGCCGAGTGGCTGCGGGATCCATCCAGAGGAAGGTGTACGACGTGGCGAAAGGCCGGAGGAACGGTCTCTACTCAGGGATCTCCGATGAGCTGTCCGCTCTGATGCGGACGGGCTGGGCGGACACCGAGCGGCACGACCTGACGCTCGCCGAGCAGTCCCCGCACGCGGCCCGCCGCCGAGCGGCGCTCTCCGCGCGCTTTCCGGGCGAACGCCTCGTGATTCCCTCCGGGAACCTCAAGGTCCGTTCGAACGACGACACCTACCCCTTCCGGCCGTACTCGGGCTATGTGCACATGACCGGAGACCAGGTCCGGGACGGCGCGCTCGTCCTCGAACCCCGTGCGGACGGCGGCCACGACGCCTACTGCTACCAGCTGCCGCGCGACAGCAGGGACAACGACGAGTTCTGGACCGGCCCCACGGCCGAGCTGTGGATGGGCCGCCGCCGCTCCCTCGCCGAGTCGGAGCTCGTGCTCGGCCTGCCCTGCCGTGACATCCGCACGGCCGCCGACGACCTGGCCGCCGCCCCCGCCGCGCCGACCCGGATCGTCCGCGGTGTCGACCCGGCCCTGACGGCCGCCGTCACCACCGATGAGGTGCGCGACGCCGAACTCGACGAGGCGCTCAGCGATCTCCGGCTCGTCAAGGACGAGTGGGAGATCACGGAGCTCCGCAAGGCCGTGGACTCCACGGTGCGCGGATTCACCGATGTGATCGGTGAACTCTCCACGGCGATCGCGTCGTCCGAGCGGTGGATCGAGGGCACGTTCTTCCGCCGCGCACGCCTTGAGGGCAACGCCGTCGGCTACGGCTCGATCTGCGCAGCGGGCGAGCACGCCACGATCATGCACTGGACGGACAACGACGGTCCGGTGCGCCCCGGCGACCTGCTCCTGCTCGACGCGGGCGTCGAGACGAACACCCTCTACACGGCCGACGTCACGCGCACCCTCCCGATCAACGGGACCTTCACGCCCGTGCAGCGCAAGGTCTACGACGCGGTGTACGAGGCCCAGGAAGCGGGCATGGCCGCCGTCAAGCCGGGCGCCGCGTACCGCGACTTCCACGAGGCGTCCCAGCGCCACCTGGCGACCCGGCTGGTCGAGTGGGGCTTCATCGAAGGCCCGGCCGACCGCGCGTACGAACTCGGCCTCCAGCGCCGCTTCACCATGGCCGGTACCGGTCACATGCTCGGCCTGGACGTCCACGACTGCGCGCAGGCCAGGCAGGAGGAGTACGTCGACGGCGTAATGGAGCCGGGCATGGTGCTCACCGTCGAGCCCGGCCTGTACTTCCAGCCGGACGACCTCACCGTGCCCGAGGAGTGGCGCGGCATCGGCGTCCGCATCGAGGACGACCTGCTCGTCACCGACGACGGCAACGAGAACCTGTCGGACGGTCTGCCCCGGTCGGCGGACGAGGTCGAGGCGTGGATGGCCCGTTTCGCCGGCTGAGTGCGCTCAGCGGGCCCTGCGGTGAAGGTGGGATGCTCATCCGGCCATCAGCCGCCGGATGTACGCCGCGTCGGTCCGGGTCCGGTCGAGCACCTGGGCGTAGGGCAGCGCGTACGGGCTGTGCAGGGTGAGTACGCCGCCGAAGTCCGCTGCTCGAAGGTGGGCGATGATCGCAGGCCACGGGACCATGCCGTCGGCGAGTCCGAACCAGTCGGAGGCCCATGCCCGCCGGCCGCTCGGGTCGAGGGCGGCCGGGTACCAGCCGCCGTTCTTCACCCCCACGCAGCCGAGCCAGGTCGCCAGCAGGTCGAAGGTCAACCGCCAGTCCTCCCGGCCTTCCTGCACCACCTGGTTCCCGGGGTCCGGGTAGGCGACGAACGTGGCCGGATCACGCCCGTCGAGGAGCCGGTGCGCGAGCGCGCCGGAGCTGTGCACGGTGCCGCCGTGCAGCTGCAGCGCGAGCCGGACACCGGCCCGTTCTGCGATCTCGCCCAATACGTCGAGATCGCGCCTGGCTCGGTCGATCTGCTCGGTGACCCGAGTGTGCGGGTCGTACTTCCAGAAGCCGAGCCGAACCGTGCCGATCCCGGCCGCGGCGCAGGCGTCGAGCACGGACTGGGCCGGGTAGGCCGCGGGATCGCTGAGGTCGGTCGTCGCCAGCGGCACCGACAATCCGCCTTCGCGGCAGCGGGAGACCGCGGTGGAGATGTCGGCAGGGCTCGTCGGGGAGGCGGTGAAGCCGTCCCGGATGAGGAGATCGACGCCGTCGAAGCCGAGATCGGCGCTCGTGTCGGCGACCTCGGCGACTTCGCGGTCGCCGAACAGCTTGGTGAACAGGACCGTTTGCATCTGGCGCTGCCTTTCTCTCAAGGGGCACGGCGCGGTTGACTCCGCAACTGCGAGGCGGGTGTGGGCAGTTCGTCCGTCCGCGAGCGTGCGGTACGCCGTGGCGGGCGCCGGCACCTGGGCGGTGTCGGATCCGGTCCCGGCGATCAGCCGCCCGGCCTGGTCACCGGGCAGTGCCGCCCAGGGTTTGGTGAAGGCCGCGGATTCGGCATCAGCGGCCTCCCAGGCCACTCATGGTGATTCCGCGGACGAACCAGCGTTGGGTGAGGAAGAACAAGATGATCAGCGTGACCGCGGTGACCAGGAAACAGGCGAAGAGCTGAGCTCGACGAAGCTGCGGCGGGACAGCTTGCTGATCATGGTTCTCCTCAGCGATAGAGCAGGTTGAGCGACTCGGCCCGGATACGCTCCTCGTCGACCTCGACGCCCAGTCCAGGGGCTGTGGGGACCGTTGCGACGGCCTTGGTGATGGTCAGCCCGTCGACGTACAGATCCGTCAGCAGCTCCGGCCCGTTGAGTTCGGCGGGCAGGGCGAGCTCGAGCTGGCTGAAGACGTGCAGTGCGGCGGCGAACGCGATTCCGCAGTCGGTGAGGCCGCTGGCCAGGATCTCGAGACCGCCGGCCAGCGCGGTCTGGGCGGTCTTCAGGGCGTTGCGCAGTCCGCCGGACTTGCAGACCTTGATCACGACCAGGTCCGCCGCGTCCAGCCGGATCGCGCGCGCCAGGTCCTGCGCGGAGAAGCTGCCCTCGTCGATCGCGATCGGCAGGTCGATCAGCTCACGCAACCGGCCCATCGCCAGCGTGTCGGTACTCGGCACGGGCTGCTCGACGCAGTGGATCGTGCGGACGTGCGCCGTCCGGTCGCGGAGTCGCTTGAGGGCGGCCGGGCGGTACGACTGGTTCGCGTCGAGCCACAGCGGTTTGTCGCCGGCAACTTCCGCGGCGGTCTCGATCGCCGCCGTGTCGGCGTCCAGATCACCACCGATCTTGATCTTGTACGCCGCATAGTCCGACGACTGGAGTGCGTGCTCACGGACCGCGTCCTGGTCGCCGACCCCGATCGCCGAGCAGAGCGGGATCTCGTCGTGCACCTTGCCGCCGAGCAGCGCGTGCACGGGGACGCCCGCGAGCTTGCCGGCCGCGTCGTGCATCGCGACGTCGACCGCCGCGCGGGCGAACGGGAAGCCGTTCGAGACCGCGGGACTCAGGCGCTGGGCGGCGCGCCGTTGGAAGAGCTCGACATCGAACGGCGTGAGTTCGAGCAGGATCGGCGCGAGGTGGCGGCGGATGATGACGGCCATCGTCTCGGCGGTCTCGTAGCTCCAGCTCGGGAGCGCGCGCTGTTCTCCCCAGCCGACCACGCCGCCCTCGGTGGTCAGCTTGACGAAGATCACCGCCGCGGACTGGTCCGGCGCGGCGCCGGGTGCGCCGACAGCTCCGCTGCCGAGCACGAAGCGGCGGGCGAACGGTACGGCGACCGGGAAGACCTCGACCTGGGTGATGCGGGACATCGGTGGTCCTTTCAGGCGGTGATCGACCAGGCGGCCGGCTCGACGAAGCTCGGTCCGCGGGTGCCGTCGGCCAGCCACTGCAGGGCGTCGCGCAGCACATAGCCCGCGAGCGCGAGGTGACCTTCGGCGGTGTCGCCCGCGATGTGCGGGGTGAACAGGAGGTTCGGGGCTTGGAGGATCGTCGCGTCGAACGTCGAGGGCTCGGGGTCGTAGACGTCCAGGGCCGCGTAGATCCGGCCACTCAGCGCGTGGTCCAGGAGTGCTTGCTGATCGATCGCAGGTCCGCGCGACGAGTTGACCACGACCGCGCCGTCGGGCAGGTTCTCGATCAGCTCGCGGGTGATCATGCCTTTCGTCTCGGGCACGTTCGGGACGTGGATGCTCAGGAACGCACTGCGTGCGGCGTCCTCGAGCGTCGTCGTCCGTACGCCGAGTTCCTGCGAGTGTGCGTGCGACAGGTACGGGTCGTAGACGGCGAGGTCGCAGCCGAACGGTTTGAGCATGGCGATCAGTGCGCGGGCGGTGCTGCTCGCGCCGATGATCCCGACCTTGGCGCCGGCCAGCTCGTGACCGCGGTACTCCGTCTGCTTCCAGCCGCCGGAGCGGATCGCGCCGTCGAACCGGGGAAGCCGGCGGGCGAGGGTCAGCAGGGCGCCGAGGCAGTACTCGCCGACCGACCACGCGATCCGCGGGCCGGCTGAGAAGACGCCGACGCCGTGGTCGAGGATGACCGGGTCGATCAGGTGCTTCACCGTGCCGGCCGCGTGCGCGACCACCTTCGGGCCCTGGCCGTCGGCCCACAGCTCGTTGCCGAGCTTCGGCGTACCCCAGCTGGTCAGCAGGACGTCGGCGCCGGCGGCCAGTTCGGGCAGGGCGGCCGGGTCGAGAGCAGGAGGCCGGCCCGGCCGGGCCGGGCCCGCCGCGTGCCCGGCTTCCGCCCAGACGACCTCGAATCGTTCCTCGAGAAGCCGTCGCGTGCCGGCGTCGATGACCTCAGCGGCACGTTCGGGGGAGATGAGGGCGGCGAGTTTGGGATGCGGCACGGGAACTCCTGCGGGTTGGCGTGAATCTGACGGTAGGTGCACTCCGTCATGCAGGTCCAAGCCCGTTTTCGCATCGACCGATACCGTGTGCGCATGGATTTCACGCTTCAGCAACTCCGTGGCTTCGTCGCTGTCGCCGAAGAACTGCACTTCGGGCGGGCGGCGCAGCGCCTGAACCTGACCCAGCCGCCGCTGACCCGGCAGATCCAGGGCCTTGAGCGGATACTCGGTGTCCGCCTGTTCGACCGCCTCGGCCGCGGCGTCCGGCTGACCGCGGCCGGCGCGGTGTTCCTGGAGCACGCCCGCCGCGTGCTCGCGCTGCTCGAGGTCGCTCCGGAGGCGACCCGGCGCGCGGCCGACGGGACGACCGGGACATTGCGGCTCGCGTTCACCGCGATCGGCGCCTACGCCGTACTCGCGGATTTCCTGACCATGGTCGGCAAGCGGACGCCGGGCGTGACGGCGGAGCTGACGGAGCTGGTGAGTCCGGCGCAGTTCGAGGCGCTGGCGAATCTCGAGATCGATCTCGGGCTGGTGCGGCCGCCGATCCCGGAGAAGTTCGAGTCGCTGCTGGTGCACTCGGAGGACCTGGTGCTCGCCGTACCGGACTCCCATCCGCTGGCGTCCGGCGAGGGGCTGGTGTCGCTGACCGACGTCACCGACGACTACATCGGGTACAGCCCGGAAGGATCCCAGTACCTGCACGACATCTGCGCGGCGATGATCGGGATGGACCGGTACGCCGTGAGCCAACTGGCGTCACAGGTGCCGACGATGCTCGCACTGGTGCGGGCCGGACTGGGATGCGCGCTGATCCCGCGGTCGATCACGGCGATGAGGGTCGAGGGCATCCGGTACCGCGAACTCGACACAGCCGACGCGCATTCGGTGACGCTGCACGCCTGCTGGAGCCCCGACAACCCGAACCCGGCGCTGCAGCGGCTGGCGGAGTCGCTGCGCGAGCAATAGCCGGACCCGCAAACCGGCCACGCCACTTCAACCGAAGCCCCCGCCACCCGTCTACGTGACGGTTTCGCGTTTCCCCCCACTCCAGTCCCTCGGCCGCCGCCAGCACGTCATGCCTGAGCCGAAGCCCAGCTCCTGCGGCAGGAACTCCCACGGGATCCCTGTGTACAGCACGAACGGGATCCCGCACCTGACCTTCCGCTGGTCGAGTCGCTTGCGACCGGGGTAACGGAAACGCCGCGTCACCACCGGCCGCAGTGGCTCGACCCGCTCCCACAGCGCGTCCCCCATCTCCTATGGCTTGCGCCTGACCGTTCCAGTAGCCGTCTCGCACCCCCAACTCCCCCTGAAGCAACACGGCATGACGCCAGTCCTCGGACCGACTGGCAAATGGGGGCGGGTGATGGAGCGGGGTCTGGACCGGGTGGTGGGGGTTGTCCCCAGGGGCGTGCTCTTCCCCGTAACCCCCTCTTGCGTTAAGAATGCGCATGTCAAACCGGAAGAACTTCGGTCACAGAGGGGACCCCCCACATGAAGAAGCCTCTCGTCGGCGCACTGCTCGCCCTTTTCCTCATGGGCGCGGCAGCGACACCCGCGGTGGCGGCCACCAGCCGCCCCACGGTCAAAGCAGCCGACTTCGCGGGAACGGTGGCGCTGAGCAACTGCTCGGGCTCCGTCGTCCGCACGCCGGACTCCCAGCCGGACGACCCCGCGCTGGTGCTCTCCAACGGTCACTGCCTGGAGACCGGCTTCCCGGCCGCCGGACAGGTCATCACCGACCAGCCGTCCAGCCGTACCTTCTCGCTGCTCAATGCCGCGGGCAGTTCGGTCGCCACGCTCAAGGCGAGCAAGGTTGCCTACGCGACGATGACCGACACGGACATCTCGCTGTACCAGCTCACCTCCACGTACGCGCAGATACAGAGCAAGTACGGGATTTCGGCGCTGGAGCTGAACGCCGCCCATCCCACGCAGGGCACTGCGATCAGTGTGGTCTCCGGGTACTGGAAGAAGATCTACAGCTGCAACGTGGACGGCTTCGTCTACCGCCTCAAGGAGGGTGACTGGACCTGGAAGGACTCGGTCCGCTACACCTCGGCCTGCGACACCATCGGTGGCACCTCGGGATCGCCGGTGGTCGACACCGCGACCGGCAAGGTCGTCGCGGTGAACAACACGGGTAACGAGGACGGCGAGCGCTGCACGGAGAACAACCCGTGCGAGGTGGACGAGAACGGCAACGTCACCATCCACCAGGGCATCAACTACGCCGAGGAGACGTACGGGATCGTGCCGTGCGTCGGCGCCGGCAGCAAGATCGACCTGAGCCGCTCGGGCTGCACCCTGCCCAAGCCGTAGGGCTCCGGCCGCATCGGTGACGGCGCCCGCCGGGGGACCGGCGGGCGCTGTCGTGCGCCCGGTCATACTGGGCGGTGAGCCGAGAGCAGGAGGGGGCCCGCACATGTCAGGGACCGGACAGGACGGTGGCACGGCCCCGGGGCCGTACTCCCCGGCCCAGCAGCCGCAGGGCTTCGGGCCGCCGCCCCCGCCGTACGCTCCGGCGCCGCCACCCGTGCCTCAACAGCCCGCGGGCTCCGCGTCCTTCGCGGACGGCGGCCCCGACTTCCTCGCCACGGACCGGCGGAACGCCGTGGTCGTCGACAGTGAGGGCGTCTCCTTCGAACGGGGCGGCCGGACGGCCGATTTCGCCTGGAGCCACATCCGGGCGGTGCCCTACAAGGGTTCCTACGGGGGCACCACGCTCATGGTGGCGGTGGTGCTGGCCGACGGCCTGTACTACGAGTGCGCCGTGGACGCCCGGAACGGCGCCACGCTTCAGCAGTGGTTCGCCGAACTGGCCCCGGTGCTCGGGTACTACCTCGGCGGACGGCCGCAGTAGCCGGCCGGTCCCGCACGCACGGCGGCAGCGCCGCCGGGGGAGCGGCGGCGCTGCCGTGCTGGGTGCAGCGGTCGATACGGGCTGCGATCGCTGCGGGCTGTTCCGGCTACAGGCTGTGGACGTGCGGTCCGACCGCGCCGGACCAGGCGTTGCCGGCCGTGGCGTCCCAGTTGGTGGACCAGGTCATCGCGCCGCGCAGTCCGGGATAGGTCTTCGAGGGCTTGAAGGAGCCGCAGTTGCTGCCCTTGGTGAGGCAGTCGAGCGCGTTGTTGACGACGCTCGGTGCGACATAGCCGCTGCCCGCCGCACTCGACGACGCGGGGACGCCGAGACCGACCTGCGACGGGTCGAGGCCGCCCTCCAGCTGGATGCAGGCGAGCGCGGTGAGGAAGTCCACCGTGCCCTGCGAGTAGACCTTGCCGTCGCAGCCGAGCATGGAGCCGCTGTTGTAGTACTGCATATTGACGACGGTCAGGATGTCCTTGATGGCGAGCGCCGTCTTGAAGTACTCGTTCGACGTCGACTGCATGTCGATGGTCTGCGGGGCCATCGTGACGACCAGGCCCGAACCGGCCTTCGACGCGAGCGACTTGAGCGCCTGCGACATATAGGTGGAGTTGAGGCCGTTCTCCAGGTCGATGTCGACGCCGTTGAAGCCGTACTCCTGCATCAGCGCGTAGACGGAGTTGGCGAAGTTGTCGGCCGACGCCGAGTCGCTGACCGAGACGGTGCCGTTCTGGCCGCCGATCGAGATGACGACGGACTTGCCCGCCGCCTGCTTGGCCTTGATGTCGGCCTTGAACTGGTCGGGGGTGTAGCCGCCGAGCCCGGCCGAGTCCAGGTTGAAGGTGACGGCGCCCGGTGAGCTGCCGGTGTCGGCGAAGGCGACCGCGATGATGTCGTAGTCCGCCGGTACGTCGCTGAGCTTCTGGACGGCGGCGCCGTTGTTGAAGTTCTGCCAGTAGCCCGTGACGGCGTGGGCGGGCGGGGCGGCTGTGGCGACCCGGGCGGTCGTGGTGGAAGTGGCAGCCTTGCCCGCCGTGTTGGGGGCGGCCTGGGCCGTCGCCCCGGCGAAGGAGAGGGCTGCTGCCGCGAGCGCGGCTACGGCGGTGCCCAGCCAGGCGCGGGTGGATCGTCTGGATTTCACGTACGGCCTCCAGGTGTGGGGGGTGGGGGCTGGGATACGGAACGGTGGCCACCGCTGAATGCCACCAAGCTGGTCCAGACCAATTGCAATGTCAAGGGATCTGTCCGGGCGGCGGCATCTTCTCCACCGTTTCTCCGTCTTCCGGGCCGGTTGCCCGCCGGCCAAGATCCAATGAATCTTGGGCAGTTGTGGTTCTTCCGGCGTGTCCCCTGGATACAGTGCTGAGGCAGGAGCAACTCGCTGTGAACGGGGGACCACGACGTGCCGACCGCCATAGCTGTCACCAGCGGCGACCTCGTGCTGCCGTCGTCCGACCGGCACACCCCGCTCGCCGCCGTGCTCCAGCCGCCGTCCGCGCAGTCGCTCGAAGCCGCCGTCGCCGACCTGCACGCGCTTCTCGAACAGCACGGCTACGTCATCGTGCCGTACGCGGCGGCGCTGCCCGCGCCCTGCGTCCAGCGGCTGCACGCCGTCCGCTCGGTCCTGGAGAGCGACCGCATCGCCCTGCTGCCCGTCGACCTGCCGCCGCTCGGTGTCGCGGTGCTCGTCCGGCAGCTGCGCCAGCTCTCCGTCTGCGACTTCAGCCCCGGTGTCCTCGCGTCGGCGGCCCGGCTGCTCGCCCACTACATCTACGCGGGCGCGCTGCTGCCGACGGTCACCCGGCTCGACCACGTACCGGTCTCCCTGACGGCGCATGCCAAGTCCTGGCTGCCGGGCTCCCAGTTCGCCGTACTGGCCTCGCCCGTCCCGCAGTTGGCCAAGGTGACCGGCGCCGAACCCGGCCTGCTCGAAGGGCCGTCGTTCGCGACCCGGCTGCTCGTGGCCAGGGGCCAGCTCCAGTCCGACTGGGTGACCACGGTGCTCGCCCCGGCCTGGCGGGTCCAGGGCCATCTGGAGACCGCGCTGCCCGCCGACTCGGCCGGCTGGTGGGCGACACCCCGGCTCGTGGAGTTCGCCGCGGCCATCCCCGAGCTCTCCGTCCTCCACCAGCTGGTCTCCTCCGTACGCCGCGAGCTGTGCCGCTGGTGCGGGCTCGAACTCATAGGAGACCGCTGCGGGTTCTGCTCCGCGCCGTTCGCCGATCCGCACGCCCAGCTTGAGAGGTTGCCCGCCCAGTGAACTCCCGCCAGCGCCGCGGCGTCGTCCTGCTGATCCTGTCGGCCGTCTGCGCCGTCGCCGCGATCATCGGCGTGCTCTCGGTCATCCGCGACGTGAATGCGAAAGTCGGCCCCGAGGTCACGGCGTACCGCGTCAGAAGCGACATAGCCCCGTACAAGCAGCTCACCCCGGGCGACTTCGAGGAGACACGGATGCCACGGAAGTGGCTCTCCGGCAACGCGGTGACCGATCTCGCCCAGGTGCGCGGCAAGATCGCCGTCACCCAGCTGCGCAAGGGCTCACTGCTGCAGAGCGACATGATCGTCCAGCAGCCCGAACTCAGCGCGGGCGAGCAGGAGATCGCCATCATGATCGACGCCTCCACCGGGGTGGCGGGCAAGATCACACCGGGCTCCGACGTCAACATCTACGCGACGTTCAAGGGCGACGACAAGGGTGTCCCCGACACCTCCAAGGTCATCGTCTCCAACGCGCGCGTCGTGGACGTCGGCAAGCTCACCGCCCTCGACCCCGGTCAGAACGAGAGCGACCGGTCCCGGCAGGCCACCGACGCCGTCCCGATCACCTTCGCCCTCAAGACGCTCGACGCCCAGCGTGTCGCGTACGCGGAGTCCTTCGCGACCCATGTCCGGCTGGCGCTCGTCGCGGCAGGCGGCAGCCCGGCCGTCCCGCAGCGCGACCGCACCTACACCCTCGATGGCGACAAGTGAGGGACCGATGACGACTCGTATCCTCCCCGTGGCCGGTGACCCGGACGCGGCGCGCGCGGTGATCACCCTGCTCAGCCAGCTCCCCGACGCGGAACCCTTCCCGCCGGTCGCCGACTCGACCTCGCTGCTCGACCTGCTCGCCCGGCTGGCCGCCGAGTCGCTCGACGAGCTGCCCGAGGTCGTCCTCGTCCACGAACGGATCGGCCCGGCCCCCGCGCTGGAACTGATCAGGGAGGTCGCGCTGCGCTTCCCGGCGGTCGGCGTCGTCCTCATCACCGCCGACATCAGCCCGCTGCTCTACACATCGGCGATGGACGCGGGCGCCCGCGGCCTCATCGGACTGCCCCTCGGCTACGAGGAGCTGGCGGCCCGGGTGCAGAACGCGGCCTCCTGGTCCACCGGCGTACGCCGCCACCTCGGCGGCGGGCCCGACCCGGCCGCCGGACCCGGCGGCACGGTCGTCACGGTCACCGGGGCGAAGGGCGGGGTCGGCGCCACCGTCACCGCGGTCCAGCTCGCGCTGGCCGCCCAGGCGTCCGGCAGGTCCGTCGCCCTGGTCGACCTCGACCTCCAGTCCGGTGACGTCGCCTCCTACCTCGACGTACAGTTCCGCCGCTCCATCGCCGACCTGGCGGGCATCGCCGACATCTCGCCCCGGGTCATCCAGGACGCGGTGTACGCGCACCCGACCGGGATCGGACTGCTGCTTGCGCCGGGCGACGGCGAACGCGGCGAAGAGGTCACCGACCGGGTCGCCCGGCAGGCGATCGGCGCGCTGCGCAACCGGTACGAGATCGTGGTCGTGGACTGCGGCACCCAGCTGACCGGCGCCAACGCGGCGGCGGTCGAAATGGCCGACCACGCGCTGCTGTTGGTCACCCCCGACGTGGTGGCCGTCCGGGCCGCCAAGCGGATGGTGCGGATGTGGGACCGGCTCCAGGTCCGCAAGGCGGAGGAGACGGTCACCGTCGTCAACCGGGCCACCCGGAGCGCCGAGATCCAGCCGCCGCTGGTGGAGCGCATCACCGGCACGAAGGCGGCCCGCGCCGCGATCCCGGCCGGGTTCAAGGAACTCCAGGGGGCGGTGGACGCGGGCCGGATGCAGGACCTGGATAGCCGCTCCACGGTCAAGCAGGCCATGTGGGGCCTGGCCGGGGAACTCGGCCTGGTGAAGGCGCCCGCGTCGGCCTCGCACGGCAGGGGCGCCCGGGGAGGCCGGCTGCGCGTCCGGGGCAGCAAGCTCGACAGCGACCGGGGCGCGGTGCTGGTCGAGTTCGCCGGGATGGCCCCGCTGATCGCCTTCGTCCTGGTGGCGATGTGGCAGTGCGTGCTGTGGGGCTACACGTTCTCCCTGGCGGGCAACGCGGCGGACGAGGCGGCACGGACGGCCACGGCCTCGTACGCGGTCGACGGCTCGACGGCGGGCTGCCGGGAGGCGGGCCTGAAACGGTTGCCGGCCAACTGGCGCGGGGCGGCGACGGTGTCCTGCGGCGCGTCGGGAAACCTGATGAAGGCGACGGTCCACCTGCGCACCCCGGTGCTCTTCCCGGGGGCCGGAAACTTTCCGTGGCCGGTGGACGGGAGCGCGGGGGCGGCGCTTGAGGGGGACGGGGGATGAAGCGGCAAGAACAAGCCCGTCCTGGGGGTCCCCCCGGACGAAGTCCGGGGGCAATTGAGGACCGGGGGCCCGGGGGCGGAGCCCCCGAAACCCGCATCCGCCGCCGCGACGACCGTGGCACCGCCATCCTCGAATTCACCGGCATGCTCCCGATCCTCCTCTTCATCGGCATGGCAGCCATCCAGCTCGGCATCGTCGGCTACACCGCCAACCAGGCAGGCACCGCTGCCCGCGCCGCCGCCCGCACCGAAGCCCTGGAGGCCGGTACGGGGAGCGCCGCCGGACAGGACGCCGTGTCCGGCTGGCTCCAGGGCAACACCACCGTCCGTGTCAGCGGCGGCGACACCGTGAGCGCGACCGCCACCATCGCCGTCCCGTCCGTGCTGCCGGGCTTCCACCTCTTCGGCCCGGTCCACCGCACCGTCGCCATGCCGAACGACACCACAGCCGCGAGTGCCACAGCCGGGAACGACAGGGAGGCACCATGAGTCTGCGGGCCCGCATCGCCGCCCCCGAGGAGCACGGCGGCGGCCGGGAGGACGGCCACCAGGTCGCCGTCTACCGTGCCAAGCTCCTGGAGGAGATCGACCTCGCGGAGATGTCCTCGCTGGCCGCCGCCGACCGGCGCGCCAGGCTGGAGCGCGTACTCGGACACATCATCAGCCGCGAGGGCCCCGTGCTCTCCACCGCCGAGCGCTCCCAGCTGATCCGCCGGGTCGTGGACGAGGCGCTCGGCCTCGGCGTACTGGAACCGCTCCTCGAAGACGCGTCCATCACCGAGATCATGGTCAACGGCCCCGACTCGATCTTCGTGGAACGGGCCGGACGCGTCGAGCAGCTCCCGATGCGCTTCGCCTCGACCGAGCAACTGATGCAGACCATCGAGCGCATCGTGTCGACCGTCAACCGCCGGGTCGACGAGTCCAATCCGATGGTCGACGCCCGCCTGCCGTCCGGCGAACGGGTCAACGTCATCATCCCGCCGCTCTCCCTGACCGGCCCCACCCTCACCATCCGCCGCTTCCCCCGCGCGTACCGCCTCCAGGAACTGATCGCGCTCGGCACGCTCGACGAGCAGATGCTGCTGCTGCTCACCGCGTTCGTCCGGGCCCGCTTCAACGTGATCGTCTCCGGCGGCACCGGATCGGGGAAGACCACGCTCCTCAACGCGCTCTCCGGCCTCATCCCGGACCACGAGCGCATCATCACCGTCGAGGACGCAGCCGAACTCCAGCTCCAGCAGGCCCATGTCGTACGCCTGGAGACCCGGCCGGCCAATGTCGAGGGCAACGGCCGGATCACCATCCGCGACCTCGTCCGCAACTCGCTGCGGATGCGCCCCGACCGGATCATCGTCGGCGAGGTGCGCGGCGGCGAGACGCTCGACATGCTCCAGGCGATGTCGACAGGTCACGACGGCTCGCTCGCCACCGTGCACTCCAACAGCGCCGAGGACGCGCTGATGCGACTCCAGACCCTGGGGTCCATGTCCGAGGTGGAGATCCCCTTCGAGGCGCTGCGCGACCAGATCAACAGCGCGGTCGATGTCATCGTCCAGCTGGCCCGGCACGCCGACGGCTCACGCAAGGTCAGCGAGCTGGTGCTGCTCGTCAGTCACGGGCGCGAGCGCTTCCAGATCTCCACGGTCTCGCGGTTCCGTGCCCAGCCGATGACCGCGGACCGGGTCGTGCACGGCCGGTTCGAACACCTGCCGCTGCCGCGCAGGATCGCGGAGCGGCTGTACCTCGCGAACGAGGCGCTGCCGCCCGCGTTCGGTGTGGTGGAAGGCGTCGACCCGCTCAACACGAGAGAGGCGAGGTAGGGCAGCACCATGACCAACATCGCTCTGCTGGCGATCGGCGGCACGCTGCTCTGCGGTGTGCTCGCCGTCGCCGGTATCCATACGTACGCCACAGGGAAGGCGCAGCGCGAAGCCCTGGTCGACCGGCTCTCGTACAGCGGACCGCGTCCGGAGGGGCTGCGCGTCCGCCGCTTTGGCGGAGTCGACCGCAGACTCCGCGGGACGGCCTTCGGCAAGCGGCTCCAGCTGCGGCTGTCCGCGACCGGACTGGATCTGACGGCGGGCGAGTTCACCGTGTACGTCGTCGGGGGATTCGCCGCACTCTGGCTGATCGCCTCCGCCGCGCTGGCCCCGTTCTTCGGCCCGGTCGCCGGCCTGGTCGCCCTGTGGGCGGGCAACACCTTCCTCAACTGGCAGCGTCAGAAGCGCATCGAGGCGTTCATCAACCAGCTCCCCGAGCTGTCCCGGATCCTGGCCAACGCGACGGCCGCCGGGCTCGCTCTCCGTACCGCACTGGGCATGGCGGCGGAGGAGCTGGAGGCACCCGCAGGCGAGGAACTGGCCACGGTCACCGCCCAGCTGGCGCTGGGCAGGTCGATCGACGAGACCCTGGGCGAGCTGGCGGCCCGGCTGCCCTCCCGGGAACTGGTCGTCCTCGTCACCACCCTGGTCCTCTCCAACCGTGCGGGCGGCACGGTCGTCGGCAGCCTGCGCAACCTCACCGAGACCCTGGAGGAGCGCAAGGAGACCAGGCGCGAGGTCGTGACGATGCTCTCCGAGGTCAACGCCACCGCGTACACGCTGCCGTTGCTCGGCCTGGGCGCCATGATCATGCTCAACTCGATGGACTCCGGCTCGCTGGCCCGGATGACCGGCCACCCGCTGGGCCAGGCGGCCGTGCTGATCGCCCTCGCTCTGTACGCCGTCGGGTTCATCGGGATGCGGCGCCTCGGCAAGATCGACGTCTGAGGGGACGGGACAAACGCCATGGTGGGACTGCTGCTCGCACTGGCACTCGGCGCGGGCGTCGCCGGGATGTTCCTGGGCGTCCGGATGTACCGCTCCGATGTGAAGGTTCCCAGCGACCTCGCCGTCGCCCTCGAAGTCGGCGCCACCCGGGTGGGCGGCGCCGAGGCGGCGGTCGACCGGGCGGGGATGCGCTTCGCGCCCGCCGTGCTGAGGGTGATGGGCCCCCGGGCGGTGGAGAAGAAGCGCCGCCGGATCGACTCGGCGGGCAATCCGGGCGGCCTGACCGTCGACCGCTATGCGGCCCGCCGCGCGGTGTACGGCATCTTCGGCGGCCTCGCGGGCCTCGCGCTGCTCACCAACGGCAGCTGGATCTTCGCTGTCTTCGCCTTCGCCTACGGGGCGTTCGCAGCCGACGCGACGATCTGGCAGGCCATCCGCAAGCGCCGGGACATCATCGAGCGGACGCTGCCCGACTTCCTCGATGTCCTGGCCGTGGTCGTCAGTGCGGGACTCGGCTTCCGGCAGGCACTGGAGCGGGTCGCCGAGAAGTACGAGGGGCCCTGGGCCGACGAACTGCGCATCACACTGCGCCAGATGGACATGGGTGTCAGCCGCCGCCAGGCGTTCGACGAACTGCGCAGGCGCAACGAGTCCGAGCAGGTCTCGCAGTTCGTCAGCGCGCTCCAGCAGGGCGAGGAACTGGGCGCGCCGATCGCGGACACCCTCATACAGATCGCCAACGACATGCGACGTACCGACGCCCAGAACTCCCGCCGCCGGGCGGCGAAGGCGATCCCGCAGGCCACAGTGGTCACGCTGATCACCATGGTCCCGGCGACGCTCATCCTGATCGTGACGAACATGTTCCTGGGCTCCACCACCGACTTCGGCTCGCTGTTCGGGAACTGAGCGATGAGACCACGGAGGGCGCGGCTGTTGACACGGAGGGTGGGATCCGGCCACTTTCTGTCAGCTGCTTCGAGGCCGCAACCCTTTGTGCCACCCTCTCCCCAGGGATATGACTTCGGGCCGAGTCCGAGGGAGGCGGAGGTCATGCACCGTACCGCCTCCGGCAGGAGCGACCAGCAGTTCGCCGCTGCCAGCAGCATCCGAACCAGCACCAACAGCCGTACAGCGGAAGCGATATGGCTGGGAACGTCCGCGCGGGAGCCCGGCCGCCATGGCTGAATCCCTGCGCGGTGAGGGGAGGCGGGGCGCCGCGTACGGCAGCCCGGCCGCAGAGACGGAGTCGTACGTTCCCGAAGGGGCAGAGCATGGCGAAGGACATCACGCTCAAGGCGTATCTGGCGTTCGGCACCTGGCGCGACACGGTCGTCTCCCGGATGCGGAGGCGCGCGGGCGACAGCGGCGCGAGCATCGTGGAGTACGGCGGGCTGCTGGTGATCGTGGCGCTGATCGTGGTGGCGGTGCGGGGGCTGGGGCTGCAGAACATCATCTCGAAGGCGATCGGTACTGCCGTCAACTCCATCACCGGGGGCTGAGGGCGAGGGCGCCCCGCGCCGGGGACGACCGGGGCCAGACCATCCTCATCTACGTCGTCGTGGTGGGCGGACTGCTCTTTCTGGCCTTCGCCTACTTCGCCTTCGCGCAAGCTGCCGTGGCCCGCAACGGTGCCCAGTCGGCCGCGGACGCCGCAGCACTCGCGGCGGCCCAGGACGTCCGGGACCAGATGGCCGACGGCCTGACCGGCTCGCTGGGGCAGAAGGACGCATGGGCGGGCTGGCTGCTCGGCGACCACCCTGTCGCCGGTACGGGGAGTGCCGCAGCGGCCCGGCTCGCGGGCGACAACGACGCCACCCTCGACGGGCTCGCGCCGACGACGGTCAAGGGGTATCCCGCCTTCGAGGCGAGCATCACCACCCGGTTCACCGTCGGCAAGTCCGTCATCCCCGGTACGGAGGGCAGGCACGCCAAGGCCCATGCCGTCGCGATGATCGAGCCGCGCTGCTCCGTCACGCCGTCCGGAGACCCGAAGCTCGTCGAATTCGACTGTGACGGCCGGCACTGGGAGATCGACCCGAAGAAGCTGGACACGATTGAACTGCCCCAGCCGAAGGACCTGTTCGCTGTCCACCTGGCCGAGTGAGGATGAGTAGTAGATGAACATGCGTCGCACCTTGAGGGCCCGCAGGGCGCTGGCCACTGTGGCAGTCACAGCGGGCCTGGCGCTCACCGTGGCGGGCTGCGGAGGCGACGGCGGAGGAACGGACAAGGGGAGCGCGTCGCCCCCCGCGGCCGGTGCGAAGGGGAGCGGCGACACCGCACAGCCGGCTCCGTCCGCGTCGGCCGACAAGACCCTGGCACAGGTCAAGGGCGGGGCTGACATCACCCTGACCATCACCTCGGCGGTGCGCGACACCGGTGGCTTCCTCACCGTCAGCGGAACGGTGAAGAACGGAAGCGGCAAGTACTGGCTCGAACCCAGCTGGGCGGGGGACGAGAAGGAACTGGCCGCCAACTCCACGTCCATGGCCGGGGCCGCGCTCGTCGACCAGGCAGGCAAGAAGAAGTACCTCATCCTGCGGGACACCGACGGACGCTGCCTCTGCACGAAGTTCAGCGGCGGGATCCAGGCGGACGAGGAGAAGCCGTTCTACGCCCAGTTCCCCGCCCCGCCCGCCAGTACCAAGTCCGTGGAGTTCCAGATCGGCGACATGCCTCCTGCCACCATCGACATCTCCGACGGGCAGTGACCGATGAGACGACCACGCCGCCCCGCGGCCACCCTCGCCGCCACCCTCCTGCTCACCGGGCTGACCGTCACCGGGGCACATGCCGCCGGTCCCAGCCCCGGCCCCAGCGCGCCCCCGGACAGTACGACGTCCTCGCCACCGCCCGCCATCGACCCCGCCGCCCCCGGGCTCCGGCTCGGCGACGGGGCGACGCTCGCGCCGTCCCATGTCCTCGACATCAAGTCCGTCGTCGAGGACCTCGGCGGTGAGGAGCGCCGTGAGGACACCAACGCCGATGTGACGTTCGCGCTCCAGGCAGAAGTCCTCTTCCCCAAGGACAGCCCCAAGCTCAATCCGGAGGCCAGGGCGCGCATCAAGGCCATCGCCGACGAAGCCCTCGCCCAGCACGCCACCAAGGTCCGGGTCTTCGGGTTCACCGACAACCTCGGCTCGTACGAGCACGGCAAGGTCCTCTCCAAGCGGCGCGCCGACTCCGTGCAGGAGGAGCTGGCCAAGTCGCTCGGCTCCGATGTCACGTTCGACATCCGCGGATACAGCGAGGACTACCCGATCGCCTCGAACGCCACCGAAGAGGGCCGTACGAAGAACCGCCGCGTCGAGATCTCCTTCCCCCGTGGCGAGAAGCTCGGGTCCGGCTCCGCCTCGTAGGACAGGGCAGGGCAGGGCAGGACAGGACCGGACACGACGATCTGGCTCCGCCGGGGCGCGGCAGCAACGGCTTCTGCTGGTGGCCGAATTCGGTTGCCCCGTGTACGGGCGTGCGGGCACTGTGTCGCGAGGCCATTCGGCTCCGGGGCGTGCGTTCCGGGGCGCGCGATGCGAGACGTGCGTCCTGGGCGGGCGACCCGCGTCGTGCGGGGGTCCTGCGCCTACGGGGGTGGGGCCGGACCCCCGCGCTCCACGGCCCGGCCCGTGCCGCCCGGGGCCACGGCGGCGCGGCCCGGACGGGGGGAGATCCCCGTTTCGTATACCCCGGCCTTCATCATGGACCGGTGATCAGTGTCCTCTTCGCCGTGCTCACCGCGCTCAGTAACGGCGCCGCATCCGTGTTCCAGCGCCGTGCCGCCGCGAAGGTGCCCGACGCCGAGGCGATGCATGTGTCCCTCTTCGGCCACCTGATCCGCCAGCGGGTGTGGCTGGCCGGGGTCGGTCTGGTGATCGTCGCAGCCGTCTGCCAGGCCGTCGCCCTGGCCACCGGGCCGATCGCCGTGGTGCAGCCGATCTTCGTCATCGAACTGCCCGCGACCCTGCTGCTCGCCGGCCACCTCCTGCGGGTACGGCTGCCCCACACGATCTGGTACGGCGTGGCCGCCGTCACCGTGGGCCTCGCTCTCGGGATGGCCACCGCGGCTCCGGGCGGCGGTGGCGAGACCGTGGACGGGCTGCGGTGGATCCCGGCGCTGATCCTCACCGGGATCTTCGAGACGGTCCTGATCGGTGCGGCCCTCAAGACCCGTGGCAACTCCCGCGGGGCTCTCCTCGGGCTGGCCGCCGCCTGCGGCTACGCACTCACCGCCGCACTCATGAAGGACGCCATGGCGCGGCTCAGCGACGCCGACGGATGGGTGGAACTCCTCAAGTCCTGGCAGCTCTACGGCACGGCCGCAGCCGGCGTGGGCTCGCTCTTCCTGCTGCAGAACGCCCTCCAGGCGGGCACCCTGGTCGCGGTCCAGCCGATGCTCACCCTCGGCGACGCGCTCATCAGCATCCTGTACGGCGTGACCCTGTTCGGTGAGACGCTGCGCACCGGATGGTGGCTGGTGCCCGAGCTGGCCGCGCTCGCCCTGGTCGGCCTCGGCTGCGTCGAGCTGGCCCGCTCCCCGCTGGCCTCCGGCAGCACCGGCCCGCCGTCCAGGGTGAAATGAACGGCGGGCCGGGCCCGTTGGGCGTTACGCCGTGCACTCCACCCGGATCGCGGACGAGGCATTGTGTGCGTTCTCCCGTGACGACGAACTCCAGTCGTCGCCGCGGTCGTGGAGCTTGACGCTCAGCACACCTGAGTTGATCTTGTACGAGGGGGCTGCTATCCACTCGCCGCGGTGACTCACCTGGGTGATCGTGAAATGGCCGAGCTGGGTGGAGCCCGCGGTGCTGGTGCCGTCGTGGACGGTGTAGTACGTGGGCTGGCCGCCGACGTGTCCGACGTTGCTGTCGTTCGGTATGTAGACGCTGACCTTGCAGCTGCCGGACTTCACGTCACCGGTCCGGAAGTTCCACACCGCGCTGTTGTCGCTGTCGTTGGAGTCGCCCGACATGGGAATCGAGCGGTACCAGCCCGAGCAGCCACCTGAGGCGTAAGCGCCGTCGTGGGTGGTCCAGCCCTTCTGGTCGTCGGTGTACTTGCCGCGTTCGGTGTAGGTGACCGAACTGTTGGAGCAGTGCATTCCGCCGATCGCGGAGTAGAGCACCTTGGGAGAGGACGACGTCTTGTTCGCCGTGTTGGTGGCGCCGCTGCCCGACGAGGAGTCCGTCTTGGTGTCGGTCTTCCCCTTGCCCGTGGAGGAGTCCGAGTCGGTCGTGCCCTTCCCGGGATGGCTGTCCGTCTTGGTGTCCCCGGGGCCGTCGGCGCTGTCCGCCGACGCGGCTTCGTGGATGGGCGGGGCGTTCACGCCGCCCGCCGGGCCCGATCCGCCGGTCCCCTTCGAACCGCCCTTGCCCAGTGGTGCCTTGGAGGCGTCGGACTGCGGTACGTAGCCGTCCGCCCCGGCGCCGGGGTCGGTGTATCCGGCGGCGGCGTTCCTGGTGTTGTGCTTGGGTCCGTCCCCGCCGGTGAACGAGGCGACGACGAACGGGAGGGACAGCAGCACCACGCCCCCGATCGCGGCCGCCGCGACCATCGGTCGGGAGACCTTGCCGGGTGCCGAGTCCTCCTCCTCCGTACCGGTTCCGCCGGGGCCGTTCCCGCCCGCGGTGCTCACGGCGGCGGTGGCATCGGAGGAGGTACGGGTGCGAGTACGGCTCCGGGTGAGGCTGCCCAGTACGGCGGTGAGTGCCGGTATCCCACGGGACGTTGAGGCTGCGGCCGTCGAGGTCGAGGTCGCTGTGGCGCTGGCGGGGGTGGCCGTGGTTTCCGGCTCGGTTGCGGGGGCCGCCGTGGCATCCGAAGCCGGTTCCGAAGCCGGTTCCGAAGCCGGTTCCGAGGCCGGTTCGGGGGCCGGTTCGGGCTTCTGGGGCTTCTCGGCCTTCTGCGGCTCGGCCTTCTCGGCGGCCACGGCCTCGGGTGCCGATTCGAGCGTCGTTGCCTTGCTCTCCGTCACGCGGGTGGCGGCAGGCACCTCCGCACCGATCACGCCACCGGCGAGCGTCGCGGCGACGTCCTCCGGGGAAGCCCCGCCGGATTCCGTCACCTTCTCCGTCCCGGTCTGCGTACCCTCTCCCGGCGCCGCCTCATCGGACGTGTCCGCAGCAGCGGACACCTCGCTGTTCGACTCGGGTTCCGTGCTCGCCATGGCCACCTCGCCTCTCCTGCTTCTCGTACTGCTCTTACTGCTCATGTGCATTCGTTCGTGTACGTCAGCCGTGTACGGCAGTGGTGCGTGTCAGTCGCCCGCGCCGGACAGCGCGGCGAAGATGTCCGTGGACAGTGTCACGGGCGGACCGTCGTCCTCGAACACACCCCCCGGGTACCGCACGTTGAGCTGCGTCAGCTGGAATTGGACGAACTGCTCGTAGAGGGCCAGTTCCTCCGCCAGCTTGGTGGGCAGCGGCCCGGATCGCCGGGCGAGGTCCACCGTCAGGAACAGATCGGCCTGGAACTTCCCCTTCTCGCGCGGGTCGAAGTCCGCAGGCACCTGATCGGTGCCGTCGTTCGTCTTCCTGCGCCAGTGCCCCACCAACTCTCGCAGGCGCTGATCCGTGAAGACGTTCAGGCCCAGGTGCTGCGCCTCCGCCGACCAGTGCACGAAGGAGCGGAACCGCTGGTCCGCGAGGCCGGGTTCGCTGCCCAGCAGCTCGTCGGCCGCGGCAAGGAACCGTGCGCGGTCGCGGCCGATGCGGGCCTCTTCCTGCCGCTGACGTTCGTTGTCCCGGTACTTCTGCGCCACCGCCTCGGGCGAAAGGGGCTGCTGCCAGAAGGACTTGTCCTCGCCCAGAGAGATGATGTCCGCCGTGGGCACCCGGAGGGCGTCCGCCAGCCGTGTCAGGTATCTCGGGTGTACGCCCAGCGCGTAGGCATGGAGCTCGGTCTCGTTCGGGACCTGCGGCAGCGGATGGATGCGCGAGTCGTTGAACAGCTTCTGGGCCCCGGCCCGGTCCATGCTGATCACGTCGGACATCAGGCCCTGCTGGGTGTGCAGATAGGACGCGAAGTGCCACCACTCGGAGAGCGGCGCACCGATCTCCGACATCCGCCGGATGAGCGCGCTCGTGGTGTGCGGCCGGGCTTCCAGCCGGGCGGCCAGTTGGTCGAGTGCGTCGAGGGCGGAGCGGAGAGGGGCGGGTCCCTGGAGGGCGACCTTGATGCTGGCGAGGGCGGTGGGGTGCAGTCCGAGGGCCTGGGCCGCCGCGGCCGTACGGTCCACGCCGGTACTGGTGTCGGCAGCGGTGCTCGTGCCGGTTCCTGTGCCGGTGTTCTCGGTCCCGCCCGGATGCGTGTCCGTGCTCGGGCTCGGGCTCGTGGTCGCGTCCGTGAGCGGGCCGGTCGGCTCCAGGCTCCGGTGCTGCTCCAACAGCCCTCGTACGCCGGGCTCGTCGAGCAGCCCGGACGGGGTGTTGCGGCGCACCGAAGCCGTCACGTCCGACGTCCAGACCGGGTCCTGCTCGTGGTGCGGCTGCCCCTGCGGGCCCTGCCAGCCGGCCGGCAGCTCGGACAGCGGCGGCAGCGTGGGGGCGACGGTGTTCAGGAAGTGGTACAGGCTTGACGGGTCGGAGGCGTCGACCGCCATCAGATCCGGCAGGGTGCTGTTGTCCACGTCGCCCATCAGGACTGTGAAGATGTCGGAGCGACGTGTGAGCTTCATCGTCGGGTCGGCCGCCGGTGCCAGCTCCACGTCGAAGGTGACCCGGCTCAGGTCGCGGCGTCCGGCGGGGTCGGGGTGATGGAATCCGGCGGTCAGCTGCGCACGTATCTGCGGCAGCAGCTCATCGGTCACACGGCTGTGTTCCGCGGGGTCCAGCGGCGGATACGGCAGGACCCGGGTGACGCGTATCCCCAGCGCCCCGTCCTGGTGGATCACGCGCCGGACCGCGAACTGTGCCGCCGTGCCATTCGGCTTGTTCACCTGGGTATGCACGGGAGCCGTGAGCGCGAGCACTTCGGAAGAGCTGTGCGGGACCGGCGGCTGGTACGCGGAGGGCCGGACCCACAGCTGTTCGCCGCCCCGGACGTGTCCGTGCATCCGCACGCCGTTGTACACGCCCTCCCACAGGTAACCGCCCTCCGGGACCTGGACCCACGAACCCGAGCCGATCGCGTTGCGGTGGGCCACGACCATCGCTTCCCAGACCTGGTGCGTCGACCAGGAGGAGGGGAAGAGCAGCTGGCCGATGGTCGCCGTGCCGTCGGCGCCGAGCACGGCCCCGTTCTCCCGGTCGCCGAGCTGCCATTCGCGCGGGGGCGGGGTGCCCTTGGCGGCGGCCTGTTCGGTCAGCCCGCGCAGGTTGGGATCCCTGAACCAGACCGTGGCCCACTGGGTGCCGTTCGGGTGGGCGCTCCACAGCGGGTTGATCAGGACGCCCTGGTCGTACTGTGCCTCGACCCCCGCCCGGTCCGGCAGTGCGTAGTGGACGCCGGTCCTGTTGTGGGTGGAGCCGTACGTCACGAAGCGCAGCGTGCCCTCCCCGATCGCGGGTTCGCCGGTGACTCCGGGCGGCGGTGCGAGATGGGCGAAATAAGGGGGAAGTTCGGGAACGGAGGGCGTTCTGAGGTGGACGGGCGTCACGAGCCCGGTCTGGTCGGAGTGCGGCGCGAAATCGGTGATGGTCCCCTTGCCGTCGACCGTGCCCTTGATCCGCACGCCCTGGTAGTCGCCGGTGAAGTGGTAGTTGCCCGCCTCGATGCCGCGGGCGCCCGTGGTGGGCACCAGACCGTCGGTGCTCTGTTGGCGGAGGTAGACCTGGCGGGTGGCGTAGAGCGCCTCTTCGAGGGTCCAGTGGTCGGGGAACATGGTCCGTGCGCTGTCGTCGGGGTGGGTGCCTGCCTGGTAGGTGCCGTTCGGGTTGCGTTCTTCGGTGGCGATGGCGCGGGGCCGGTCGGTGGTGCCTTGCGGGGCGAGGAGGCCGGGGGTGCCGGTGCGGGGGTTGCCGCGCAGGACGCGTTCCCGTACGTCGAGCGGGATGTCGACGGTGGCCCGGGGCGACCCGGGCATCGCCGCCCCGATCGCGGTGCCCATGACCAGGAGGTCGCGGGGCATGATCCGCAGATAGGGCGACCGAACCGACGGACGCTGGAATTGGGAGTCGACCGCCGGCCGGCCGAAGAGCGGGTCGGCGTAGATGGCGCCCATCAGCGCGTGCTCGTCGTAGACCGGCCAGTGGGCGAGCCCCGGGGTGTGATCCCGGTAGTAGTCCCACAGGCCCAGCAGATGACCGATCTCATGGGCCGGCATCTGCGACTGGGCTTCGATGGTCTCCATGGAGAGGTACCAGTTCGCGCTGTTCGACCGGCCGTTGCCATCCGGGTTGGGGTGCAGCGCGATGGTGTGGTGCGCCTGTTTCGGGTCGTCCGTGAACTCGGCCCTCACCCGCAGCAGATCGCCGTTCGGCAGACGGTGGTCCGGGTCGTTGTAGTACTTCTTGAGACCGCCGACCGCCGTGTCCTTGGCGGCCTGCACGACCTCGGGGGTGACACCGGCCTGCGGGTCCAGGTGGATGCGTACGGTGATCTCCGCCTGGGTGGCCCCGTCCGGCAGCACGGTGCGCCGGGCGCTGAACTTGCGTTCCCAGGCGGGCCCCGTGTGGCCCGAGCTGTTCATGAACGGGGCCGAGGGGCGGGGGATCTCGGCGCTGGGCTGCGCAGGGGCGGGCGGCGTTACGGGATGCGGCAGGCTCGCGGCCACGGGTGTCTGCGGGGGGACGGGGAGCGGAGGCGGTGCCGAATCCGACCGGCCGCGGGTTGTGGGCCGCTGCGGGAGGACGGCGGGCGCGGACCGGTGGGGCGGGTGCGGGGCCGTGGACGGTGTCACGGGCACGACGGCGTCCTTGGCCACGCCCCCCGGGACGGCGTCCTTGGCGACGCCCCCCTCGTACCAGAGGTCCAGCAGCTCCGTCTTGGACCGGATGTACCGCTTGTACTTGTTCAGCGTCTCCGTCAGTTCCTTGGACAGGTGTCCCGACTGCTCGGCGAGGTCCACCTCATGGAGGAGAGCGGCATGCTTCTCCCGTTCCATGCGCGGGTCGAAGTCCTCGGGGACCGGGTCGGTACCGTCCTCCGTGTCCTCACGCCAGTGCTCGGCCAGCTCTTGCAGGCGCTCGTCCGTGAAGATGTGCAGCCCCACGTCCGCGACCGTGGACCAGTGCATGAAGGAGCGGAACCGCTGCTCCGTGACGGTGGGGTCGCTGCCGAGGAGTCTGTCGGCGACCGTGTCGAACCGTGCGTGGTCGCGGGTGAAGTGGAGATCCGCCACCTTCTGCTGCTTGCTGATCCGGTAGTCCAGCGCCACGGCCTCGGGTGAGAGGGGCTGCTGCCAGCGGAACTTGTCCTCGCCCAGTTCGACGATGTCCGCCGGGTCCACCTGGAGGGCGTCCGCCAGCCGTTGCAGATAGGCCGGGTGCACGCCCAGTGCGTAGGCCTGTTCCGCCGTCCCGTGCGGGATGCGCGGCAGCGGGTGGGCGAACGAATCCTTGTACAGCTTCCAGGCCTGGGGCAGATCCATGTCGAGCATGTCGTTCATCGTCAGCTGCTTGGAGTGCAGGTACGACGAGAAGTCCCACCACCCGGGGAGCGGCGCACCGAGTTCCGTCATCCGCCGGACGAGCGCGCCCGTGGAGTGCTTCCAGGCCTCCATGCGGGCGGCCAGCTGGTCGAGTCCGGTGAGGGCCGGGCCCAGGAGGGCGGAGCCCCGCAGGGCGACCTTGATGCTCGCGAGAGCGGAGGAGGGTATGCCGAGCTCCTTCGCCGCCGCGGCCATACGGTCGACGCCTGCGCCTGCGCCTGCGCCTGCTCCTGCGCCTGCTTCTGTGTCTGTGCTCGTGCTCGCCTTCGCTGTTGTCTTCCCGTCGGCGCCCGTCCCCGCGTCCGCGTCCGCGTCGGTGAGCGGGCCGGGCCTGTCCTGGATGCTTCGGTGCTGCTCCAACAGCCCCTTCACGCCGGGCTCTTCGAGTATTCCGGCCGGGGTGTTGCGGTGCAGCGAAGTCGCCACGTCCGACTCCCACACCGAGCGTCGTGTGTGGTGCGGCAGCCCCTGCGGTCGCTTCCAGCCGGCCGGTTTCCGCGGTACCGGCGGCAGCAGGTTGACCACGTTGTGCAGGAAGGTGTCCAGGCCCTGCTGGTCGGTGGGGTCGAGCAGGGTCAGGTCCTTCAGGATGCTCGTGTCCGAGGAGCCGATCAGGATGTTCATCAGCTCGGGGCTGAACGCGACCATCGTCGGGTCGTCCGTCAGTGACAGCTCCACGTCGAAGGTGACCTGACTCAGTTCCCGGTGTCCTTGCGGGCTGAGCCGGTTGAAGCCGGCGGCCAGCTGCTTCCGTACCTCAGGCAGCAGGTGCTCGGTCAGCTCGGTCTGCCGTTCCTCAAGCATCGGCGGATGCGGCAGGACCCTGGTGACGCGCATCCCCAGGTTGCCGTCCTGGTGGATCACCCGCTGGATATGGAACAGCGCCGTCGAGCCATCGGGTTTGGCCGCGCCGACCTGCAGGGGAGCGGTGACCGCGAGTATCTCGGGCGAGCTGTGCGGGACCGGCGGCTGGTGGGTGGAGGGCCGGACCCACAGCTGTTCGCCGTCGCGGACGTGTCCGTGCATCCGCACGCCGTCGTGCACGCCTTCCCACAGGTATCCGCCCTCCGGGACCTGCACCAGCGAACCGGTGTCGAGCGCGTTGCGGTGAGCCATGACCATCGCGGTCCAGAGCTTGCGCGGCGACCAGTCGGAGGGGAACAGCAGATGGGCGGTGATCCCCGTGCCGTCCGCGCCGAGCGCGGTCCCGTTCTCCGCGTCGCCGAGCTTCAAGGGGCGCGGGGGCGCGGCGCCGTTGGCGACCGCGTGTGCCGTGTGACCGCGCAGATTCGGGTCCTTGAACCAGACCGTGGCCCACTGGGTGCCGTTCGGGTGGGCGCTCCACAGTGTGTCGATCTGGACGCCCTGGCCACGCTGCGCGGCGGCCCCGTCCGGGCCGGGCAGCGCGTAGTGGACGCCGGTCCTGCTGTGGGTGGAGCCGTACGTCACGAAGCGCAGCGTGCCTTCCCCGACCGCGGGCTCGTTGCTGGTCGGGGCCGGCATGACGAGATGGTCGGGCGGCACGATGTCGGCCTGGTCGGAGTGCGGCGCGAAGTCCGTGATCGTGCCGGTCAGGTCGGCCGTGCCCTTGATCCGTACGCCCTGGTAGTAACCGTCGAAGTGGTGGCTTCCCGGCTCGATCCCGGGGGTTTCCGTGGTGGGCACGAGGCCGCCGGTGCTCTGTTGGCGGAGGTAGACCTGGCGGGTGGCGTAGAGCGCCTCTTCGAGGGTCCAGTGGTCGGGGAACATGGTCCGTGCGCTGCCGTCGGGGTGGGTGCCTGCCTGGTAGGTGCCGTTCGGGTTGCGTTCTGTGGTGGGGGTGGGGCGGAGCCGGTCGGTGGCGCCTTGTGGGGCGAGGAGGCCGGGGGTGCCGGTGCGGGGGTTGCCGCGCAGGACGCGTTCCCGTACGTCGAGCGGGATGTCGGCGGTGCCCCACGGCGCGTGCGGCATCGCCGACTTGATCGCGGTGCCCAGCACCAGCAGGTCGCGGGGCATGACACGCAGATGCGGCGACAACGTCATCGGGCGCGGGAAGTGGTTGTCGACCGAGATCCGGCCGAAGAGCGGGTCGGCGTAGTTGCCGCCCATCAGCGCGTGGTCGTCGTAGACCGGCCAGTGGGCAAGCCCCGGGGTGTGGCGCCGGTAGTAGTCCCACAGGCCCATCAGATGGCCGATCTCGTGGGCCGGCATGTGCGGCTTGGACTCGATGGACTGCGCGGAGACGTACCAGTTTCCGGCGTCGTCCGGGCCGTTGCCGTTGGGGTCGGGGTGCAGCACGACGGTGTGGTGCGCCTGGGCCGGGTCGTCGGTGAACTCGGCCTTCACCACCAGCAGATCGCCGTTCGGCAGACGGTGGCGCGGCGCGTTGAAGTACTTGGTGAGGCTGCGGGCCGTGACGTCCTTGGTGGCTTCGATGTCCTCCGGGGTGACACCGTCCTTGGCGTCCAGGTGGATGCGTACGGTGATCTCCGAGCGGCTGACACCGTTCGGCAGCTCGATGCGCCGGGCGCTGAACTGGCGCATCCAGATGGGTCCGGTGTAGCCCGCGCTGTTCCTGAAGGCGGCGGTGGGCCGGGGGATCTCGACACTGCCCGGAGTGGAACTGGCGGTGGGGGCGGGGGTCTGTGGAGCGGCAGGGGCATGCGGGGCGGCAGAGGACTGCGGGGGGTTCGCGGGGCTCTGCGGGAGGACGGTGGGCGGTGACTGGAGGTGCGGGCGCGGGGCCGCGGGCTGCTGAGTCGCGGGCGGGGCCGTGGACGGTGTTACGGGCGGCCCGTCGCCCTGGGACACGCCCCCCGGGTACTGCTCGTCCAGCTGGGTCAGCCGGGTCTGTATGTGCCGCTCGTACTTGTCCAGGGCCTCCTCCCGTGCCGGGTCCAGCAGGGGTGCCGACTTGTCGGCCAGATGGAGCAGATCGGCATGCTGCTCCCGTTCCACGAACGGGTCGTAGTCCTCGGGCACGTGGGTGGTGCCGTCATTCGTTTCCACCCGCCAGTGCCCCACCAACTCCCGCAGGCGCTGGTCGGTGAAGATGTGCAGCCCCTCGCTCGCGACCCCGGACCAGTGCATGAAGGAGCGGAACCTCGCGTATGCGAGGTCGGGGTCGCTGCCCAGCAGTTCGTCGGCGACCGTGTTGAACCGTGTGTGACTGCGGGCGAAGCGGACATCCTCCAGCGTCTGGTGGTTGTCGAGCCAGTAGTTCCGCGCCAGGGCCTCAGGGGCGTGGGGCTGCTGCCGGAACGTCTCGTACTCGCCCAGATTGAGGACATCCGACGGATGCACGTGGAGGGCGTCGGCCAGCCGTTGCAGATAGGTCGGGTGCATGCCCAGGGTGTAGGCGAAGAAGCGTGTGTCGTCCGGAACCCGCGGCATCGGGTGGGCGCGCGAGTCTGCGTACAGCTTCTTGGCCCTGGCCGGATCCATGGAGGCCACCCTGGACAGCGTGTGCCCCTTGGTGTGCAGATACGACGAGAAGTGCGACCACTCGGAGAGCGGCACACCAATGTCCGTCATCTGCTTCACGAGCTGGCGCGTGGACCTCCCGAGGCCCAGTCGGGCGGCCAACTGGTTGAGTGAGTCGAGGGCCGTGCGGAGGGGGGTGGTCCCCTGCAGGGCGGCCGTGATGCTGGTGAGGTCGGAGGGCCGCAGTGTGAGGACCCCGGCCGCTGCCGCCAGGCGATGGGGGCTTACGACCGTGTCCGTGCCGGTGTTCGTGAGCGGGCTGGATGGTTCCTGGCTTCGGTATGGGGCCAACAACGCCCGTACGCCGGGCTCGTCGAGTATCCCGGCCGGGGTGTTGCGGTGCACGGAAGTCGTCACGTCCGACTCCCAGACCGATTTCAGGACCGGGTTCTGCTCGTGCTGCGGCTGCCCCTGCGGGCCCTGCCAGTCGGCCGGTAGCTCCGACACCGGCGGCAGCATGCCTCGAACGCTTTGCAGGAGGGCGTCCATGCCCGCTTCGTCGATGGAGTCGACCGTCATCAGGTCCGACAGGAGGGAGCTCAGGTCCCCGTCGTTCTGTGCGATCTTGACCAGCTCGGAGTCGTCCCCGAGTTCCATCGCGGGGTCTTCGGTCGGTGACAGTTCTATGTCGAAGGTGACCAGGCTCAGCTCGCGGTGTCTGTAGGGGGAGAGCCGATTGAAGTCGGCGGCCAGCTGCTCACGCAGGTCCGGCAGCATCTCGTCGCGCAGGTATTCGTGGAACTCGTCGGCCAGCGGGGGACGCTCCAGGACCCGGGTGATGTGGAGCCCCAGGGTGCCGTCCTCGTGGATCACCCGCTGGACGTGGAACGGCAGCGGCGTGCCGTCCGGTGTGTTCAAGGAGATCCGTACGGGATCGGTGACCGCGAGCACCTTGGCAGACATGGCCGAGATCAGCGGTTGGTCCGTCGAGGGCCGGGCCCACAGGTGTTCGCCGTCGCGGACGTATCCGTGCATCCTTACGCCGTCGTGCACGCCCTCCCAGAGATAGCCGCCCTCCGGGACCTCCACCCACGAACCGGCGTTGCGCGCGGTGCGGTGGGCTCCGGCTATCGCGTCCCGGAGAGTGGGCAGCGACCAGTGGTGGGGGAAGAGAAGCTGACCGGCGGCGGTCATGCCGTCGGGGTTGAACACGGTCCCGTTCTCCCGGTCGCCGAGCTGCCATTCGAGAGGCGGCGGGGAGCCCTTGGCGACGGCCTGCGCCGTCCGCCCCCGCAGGTTCGGGTCCTTGAACAGGACCGTGGCCCACTGGGTGCCGTTCGGGTGTGCGGGCCACAGCGGTTCGATGTGGACGCCGTGATGGCGCTGCGCGAAGGTCCCGGCCTCCTCCGGCAGCGTGTGGTGGACGCCGGTTCTGTCGGAGGTGGAGCCGTAGGTCAGGAAGCGCAGTGCGACGTCCCCGATCGCGGGATCGTCGGTGGGCTTGCGGGGTGGTGGCGGTTCGAGGTGGGTGGGCGGCTGAAGGCCGTTCTGGTCGGGGTGGGGTGCGAAGTCGATGATGGTGCCGATGGCGTCGGCGGTGCCCTTGATGCGTACGCCTTGGTAGACGCCGTCGAAGGTCTGGCGGCCTGAGCGTTCGGAGTCGGTGGTCAGGATGTTGGTCCTGACGTGGTCGAGGTAGACCTGGCGGGTGGCGTGCAGGGCTTCTTCGGGGCTCCAGTGGTCGGGGAACATCGTCTGGTCGCTGCCGTCGGGCCGTTTGCCCGCCTGGTAGGTGCCGTTGGGGTTGCGCGGTCCGGTCGCTTCGGGGCGGAACCGTCCGGCGGGGCCGCGCGGGGCGAGGAGGCCGGCGGCGCCGGTGCTGGGATTGCCGCGCAGGACCCGGTCCCGTACGTCGAGCGGGATGTGTGCCCTGGCCCCGTCGTGCGGGCCCGTGCCCACGCCGGGAGTGTGTGCCCAGGCGGCGTCGACCGCCGTGGAAAGCATCAGCAGGTCCCGCGGCACGACCCGAAGGTTCGGCGAGAGCCGATCGAAGGGAGGCAGGTTCATGTCGAACTGGATGAGCCCCGACTCGTCGATGTCGGGACCGGACATCAGCGAGTGGTCGTCGTGCACCGGGCGGAGCGGGATGCCCGCCTTGGCTTCGCGGTACTGGTCCTGGAAGCCGAGGAGATGGCCGGTCTCGTGCGCGATGACGTACGCCTTGTCCTCCGCGCCCTTCCCGATCTCGGAGACGTACCAGGTGCCACTGTTGTCGCGGCCGTCCCCGTCCGGGTCAGGGTGCAGCTCCACCGTGTGGTGCGCCTGCGCGGGAGTGTCGACGAACTCCACCTTCACCCGCAGCAGATCCCCGTTGGGGAGACGGTGTTTCGGGGCGTTGTAGTACGTGTCGATGCCGCGCTTCGCCATGTCCTTGGCGTTCGCGACGTGGTTCTCGTTGGCACCGGTCTGGAGGTCCAGATGGATACGGACCGTGATGTCGGAGCGCACACTGCCGTCGCTGAGCTCGGTGCGCTCGACGGAGAACCCGCGCTCCCAGACGGACGCGGCGGCCCCGCCCAGGTCCATGACCCGGTCACTGGGCGGGAGTACCTCCGCCGTACCCAGCGAACGGACGTCGGTGACCGGTGGGCGGGGGACCGAGGCGGAGGAGTGCGGGGGGATCTCGGCGATGGGGGTCGGGGCGACGGGGGCCGTGGGGACATCGGTGACGGCGTGGCCGGCGGCGGGTGTGGGCGTGGGTGCCGGGGCCCTGTGCGGGCTGGCGTGCGGCATGCGGAGCGGGACGTTCTGCGAGGCGTGCTGCTGAGTGGAGGACGACTGGGCGGGGTTCGGGGCCGTGGGCAGCGTCACGGGCGGGCCGTCGTCCTGATGCACGTCCCCCTCGTGCCACAAGTCCAGCAGCGTCAACTGCGCCTTGATGTCCGCGTCGCGCCTGGCCAGGGCCTTCTCCAGTTTCTGGGGTAGCGGTCCCGACCGATGGGCGAGTGCCACCATATGGAGCAGCTCGGCCTGGGGCTTCCCCGCCTTGCGCGGGTCGAAGTCCGCGGGCACCGGGTCGGTGCCGTCATTCGTTTCCAGACGCCAGTGCCCCACCAACTCTCGCAGTCGCTGATCCGGGAGGACGTCCAGGCCCAGGTGCGCGACCGTGGACCAGTGCATGAAGGAGCGGAACTCCTCCTCGGTGCGGGTGGATCGGCTGCCCAGCAGCTCGGCGGCGGCGTCGTCGAAGCGTCTGTGGTCACGGGCGAGGCGGGCGTCTTCCCGCTTTTCGCGCTCGCTGTCGAGTTCGGCTCGGACCTTCTGTCCCAGGGTCTCGGGTGACAGGGGTTGCTGCCAGAAAGGCTTGCGCTTGCCCAGGAGGGCGACGTCTTCCGTGCCTACTTTGAGGGCGTCGGCCAACCGCGTGAGATAGCGCGGATGCACGCCCAGCGCGTGCGCCTGGGCCGACGCCTCGGCCGAGACGTTCGGCACTGGATGGGCGCGTGAGTCGTCGAGCACCGGCTGGACCCATGTCCGGTCCAGGGCGACCATGTCGGACATCGAGGCCCTCTTGGTGTGCAGATACGAGGAGAAGTCCCACCACTCGGAGAGCGGCACATCGAGTTCTGTCATCCGCTTCACGAAGGGGCCTGTGGGCCCGGCATCCAGTCGGGCCGCCAGCTGGTTGAGTGCGTCGAGGGCCGGGCGGATGAGGGCGGAGCCCTTCAGGGCGCTCTCGATGCTGGTGAGGTCGGAGGGTTGCAGTCCGAGGGCGTCGGCCACCGCGGCCATGCGGTCGGTGTGTGTGCCTGCGCCCGCGTCCGCGCCGACGGTGTGTGTGTCTGCGCTCGTGTCGGTGGTGTTGGTGTCTGTGTTGGTGAGCGGGCTGGGCGGTTCCTGGCCTCGGTGCTGCGCCAACAACGCCTTGACTCCGGGCTCGTCGAGCAGTCCGGCCAGGGTGTTGCGGCGGACCGAAGTCGTCACGTCCGACGTCCAGGCCGGGTCCTGCTCGTGGTGCGGCTGCCCCTGCGGGCCCTGCCAGCCGGCCGGTAGCTCCGACACCGGCGGCAGCCGGTCGGCGGCCTCGCGCAGGAAGGTGTTCACGGCCTCCTGGTCGTTGAGGTCGAGCACCATCAGGTCCTGCACCATGTTCGGATTGAAGAAGTCCGTCGCGATGTTCGACAGCTCCGGGCTGTACTCGGTCATCGCCGGGTCGTCCGTCGGCGACAGCTCCACGGCAAAGGTGATCAGGCTCAGTTCGCGGTGTGCGAGTGGGTCGGGCCGGTTGAGTTCGGCGCCCACTTGCAGCTGTACCTCGCGCAGCGGCCCGGCCAGTTCGTTGCTCTGCTCCGGGGACAACGCCGGATGCGACAGCACCCGGGTGATGCGCATCCCCAGGGAGCCGTCCAGGTGGATTACCCGCTGGACACGGAACGGTGCCGGTGTGCTGCCCGGCCTGGGCATCTCGAAATCTACCGGGGGGGTGACCGCGAACACCTTGGGCGAGTGGTCCGGGGACGGTGGTTGGTCCGTCGAGGGCCGGGCCCACAGGTGTTCACCGTCGCGGACGTGGCCGTGCATCCGTACGCCGTCGTGCACGCCCTCCCAGAGGTAGCCGCCCTCCGGGACCTCCACCCATGAACCGTTGCCGCGCGCGTTGCGGTGGGCCTCGACGATCGAGTCCAAGAGCTGGGGCGTCGACCAGTCGGAGGGGAAGAGCAGATGGGGCGTGGCCACCTCGCCGTCGACGCCGACCATGGCGTCGTTCTCCCGGTCACCGCGGTGCAATGCGGGCGGCGGCGGGGTGCCGTTGGCGAGGGCCCGTACCGTCTGCTCCCGCAGGTTCGGGTCCTTGAACCAGACGGTGGCCCACTGGGTGCCGTTCGGGTGCGCAGGCCACAGCGGTTCGATGAAGACGCCGTGCTTGTTCTGCGCGAGGGCCCCGTTCGGGCCGGGCAGCGTGTAGTGGACGCCGGTTCTGTCGGCGGTGGAGCCGTAGGTCAGGAAGCGCGTGGCGACGTCCCCGAACGCGGGTTCGTCGGTGGGCTTGCGGGGTGGTGGCGGTTGGAGGTGGGTGGGCGGCTGAAGGCCGTTCTGGTCGGGGTGGGGTGCGAAGTCGATGATGGTGCCGGTGGTGCCGGCGGTGCCCTTGATGCGTACGCCTTGGTAGACGCCGTCGAAGGTCTGGCGGTTCGAGCGTTCGCGGTCGGTGGTCAGGCTGTTGGTCCTGACGTGGTCGAGGTAGACCTGGCGGGTGGCGTGCAGGGCTTCTTCGGGGCTCCAGTGGTCGGGGAACATCGTCTGGTCGCTGCCGTCGGGGCGCTTGCCCGCCTGGTAGGTGCCGTTGGGGTTGCGTGGTGTGGTGGGCTCAGGGCGTACGCGTCCCGAGGGACCGCGTGGGGCGAGAAGGCCGGTGGCGCCGGTGGTGGCGTTGCCGCGCAGGACTCGGTCCCGTACTTCGAGCGGGATGTGTGCCCTCGCCTTGTCGAGCGGTCCCGCGCCCACGCCGGGGGCGTGCGACCAGGCGGTGTCGACCGCGGTGGAGAGCAGCAGCAGGTCCCGCGGCACGATCCGCAGCGTCGGCGAGAGGGGATGGGTGGAGTGGATCCCGTGGTCCATGCTGAACTGGATGAGTCCCGCGTCGTCGGTGCCGTATCCGGACATCAGCGAGTGGTCGTCGTGCACCGGCCGGAGCGGACGGCCTGTCCTGGCCTCGCGGTACTGGTCCTGGAAGCCGAGGAGGTGGCCGGTCTCGTGCGCGATGACGTGTGACTTGTCGGCTGAGCCCGCCCCGCCCTCCGAGACGTACCAGGTGGCGCTGTTGTCGCGGCCCGTGCCGTCCGGGTCCGGATGCAGCGCCACCTTGCGGTGTGCCTGCGCGGGGTTGTCGACGAACTCCAGCTCCACGTGCAGGAGATCACCGTTGGGGAGACGGTGCTTCGGGGCGTTGTAGTACGTGTCGATGCCGCGCTTCGCCATGTCCTTGGCGTTCGCGACGTGCTTCTCGTTGGCACCGGGCTGGAGGTCCAGATGGATACGGACCGTGATGTCGGAACGCACACTGCCGTCGCTCAGCTCGGTGCGCTCGACGGCGAAACCGCGCTCCCAGACGGATGCGGCGGCCCCGCCCTTCGCCACGGTCCGCATACTGGGCCGCTCGATCTCGGCCGTGCCCAGCGACCTTTCGGGGCGGGGGACCGAGGCGGAGGGGCGCGGGGGGATCTCGGCGACGGAGTAGTCGACGCCGGGTGTCGGGGCGTGGACGGGTGCGGTGGTCTCGTGCAGGGTGGTGAGGTGCGGGGACGAGTGGGGCCGGTGCGGGCTCGGGGTCATCACGATGTCCCCGTCCCAGTCCATCTGGTCGGCATCGCCCATCACGATGTCCTCGTCGAAGACCGTGTGCGTCGGCGTTGCCGGGTGGGAGGAAGGGGTCTGCGCCCCCGGAGTGGCGGGGGTCATGGGGTTCTCGGACCACAGCTGGGCGAGCCGCTGCTCCATTTCGGCGCGGTGGTCCGTGACGTAGGGATCCAGCTGAGCCAGGCGTTCCTGCGCGCTGCTGAGCGCCACCGGGTCCTGGGCCCGGTTCGCCCTGATGACCGCGAACTCGGCCATGTTGCGCTGGTGTTCCACCTCGTACAGCTCGCTCCGGTGGTCAGCGAGATCGAAGCCGGGCGGGGGCGGCACGATGTCCCTGACCGCCGACCAGTTGCCGATCAGGAAGTCCAGCTCGGCTGTCGTGAAGTGCCGCAGACCTTCGAGAGACATCCTGCTCCAGTGCAGGAAGCCGTGGTAGTCGAGGTCGGGATCGCCGGTCTCGTTACGGTCCTCGCCGAGGAGGTCGTCGGCGAGCTCGTCGAACCGCTCCCGGTCGATCTCGGCGCGGAGCTCCTCGATCTCCGTGCGGTGCCCTGCCAGATACTCCAGCGCCAGTTCCTCGGGGGTGGCGGGGCGCTGCCAGAAGTCGGCGTCCATGTTCAGCCGGGTGATGTCCGAAGGGGAGTACAGCCGAAGGGCGTCGGCGAGCCGGGTCAGGGCGAGCGGATGTACGCCCAGCTCGTGGGCGGTGGCGTCGGTGACGGCGTCGGTGTCCACCACCTCGGTGCGCTGCCACTCGTCGATGCGCTGCCGGCTCTGCTGCAGGTCCGGGCCCAGCAGGCTGCGCATGCTCTCGCCCTGGCTGTGCTGGAAGGTCGACAGGTCCCACCAGTCGTCGGCGGAGACCCCGAGTTCCGACATCCGCCGGACGAATTCGCCGAGCTGCGGTCCCGCGTCGAGCCGCGTCGCCAGCGTTTGCAGGGTGTGCAGCGCCTCGCTCGGCGTGACGGACTGGTGCAGTACGGGCAGAACGCTGCGCAGATAGGTGGGGTGCAGGCCCAACGCCCCTGATATGGCGGCCAGATGGACCGGGTTGACCGGGGTGACGTTGCTGGTCAGGTCGACCGGGGCGTGGTTGCCCGGCTGAGGGGCCGGGGCCTGCGGGTGCCCGGCCGGGGCTGCCGGCTGCGGCACCCTGACGATCTCGGCGCCGAGGACGACCAGCGAGGTGCTGCTGACGCGGGTGGTGAGCTGTACGCCCGGTTCGGGCGTGGTGACGATGGTGAGTGCGCCCGGCTGGTGCGGGTCGGGGGTGCGTGGTGCGCTGCTGCGGGCTGCCCGCAGTGCGGCCAGTCGCAGTCGGTCCGGGGTCCAACCGTCCGGGAGCTGGTCGTCCGGGGTCCGGGTGTAGCCGGGCGCGAATTCGTCCTCGGTAAGGGCGGCGAGCGCTGCCTCGGTCGATTCCTTGGTGACGTGCGGGGCGTGGTCCTGGGACCGGCGGGCGGCCAGCAGTTCCAGTACACCGGGTTCGTCGAAGAGCCCGGCGTGCGTGTTGCGGCGCAGCGCGGCTTCGACGTCCGCTGTGAGCAGCGGGCTCGGTGTCCCGCCCTGCTGCTGGTTCGGGGGATTCCAGGAGTGGGTGGACCGGGGCGTCGGGCGGCGGTGTTCGAGGACCTGGCGTACGAGGTCCTGGCGGCCCGCGTCCGGGTCCACGTCGAAGCCCAGCAACCGGGCCGCGGCGTCTTCGGCGCTGTGCAGGGACAGCGTTCCGATGTCGGCGCCGTCCTCCGACGGGTTGTTCCTGCTCGTCGGCCGGAGCTCCACGGTGAACCGGGTCTTGGGGAGCCGGCCGTTCTCCTTGCTCTCCTCCCCGGAGTTGTAGGTGTCGTCGATGTGATCCTGTACGTCGGACAGCTTCTCGCGCAGTTCGGTGAGGGCCCCCGGGTCCATGCCCCTCGAATACCGGACGACCCGGGTGAGGTTCAGCCCGCGGTCGCCGTTGGTGAACACCACGTGCGACGCACGGAACTCGGCAAGTCCGCCGGACGCCCTGGTGAACGTCATCGGGGTCTCGGAGGTGGTCGCCGCGATGTCGTGCGCGTCCCACTCCGGGTGCGGCTGGAAGCGGGTCGGACGGAACCAGCGGTGCTCGCCGTCCTTCACGACCCCCTGCATCCGGACGCCGCCCGCCGAGCCCTCCCACAGGTAGCCGCCGTCGGGCAGTACTTCGAAGAGGCCGTTGGCCAGGGCGTTGTTGTGCGCGTCCCGTACGGCCTCGCGCAGATCACCGGGGGCCCACTCCTCGGGGAACAGCATCCGCGGATTGGTGCCCCAGCCGTCCTGGCCGACCCCGTCGGGCGAGTCGCCGTCGCCGACCTTCAGAGTCTTCGGCCCGGGTCCCGTCGGCGGGTTCCGGAACCACACCTCGGCCCGGCGCACGCCGTTGAAATCGGGGTCCGTCAGCTTCTCGAAGATGATTCCGCGGTCCGTCTGGGCCAGCTCGCGCCGGTCCTCGCTGTGCGCGTACTGCACCCCGGTCAGCGTCGGGACGTCGCCGCGCAGCATGAAGCGCATGGAGGCGTCGCTGAACGCGGGCTCGTCGGTGAGCTTGCGGGGCGGTGGCGGTTCGAGGTGGGTGGGCGGCTGAAGGCCGCTCTGGTCGGGGTGGGGTGCGAAGTCGATGATGGTGCCGATGGCGTCGGCGGTGCCCTTGATGCGTACGCCCTGGTACACACCGTCGAAGGTCTGGCGGCCTGAGCGTTCGGTGTCCGTCCTCAGGCTGCCGGTCCTGACATGGTCGAGGTACACCTGGCGGGTCGCGTGGAGGACTTCGTCGGGGCTCCAGTGGTCCGGGAACATCGTCTGGACGGTGCCGTCGGGGCGTTTGCCCGCCCGGTAGGTGCCGTTGGGGTTCAGCGGTCCGGTGGCTTCGGGGCGGAAGCGTCCGGACGGGCCGCGTGGGGCGAGCAGACCGTTGGCGCCGGTGCCGGCATTGCCACGCAGCACTCGTTCGCGTACGTCGAGCGGGATGTGTGCCCTGGCCTTGTCGTGCGGGGCCGCGCCCGCGCCCGGAGTGTGCGACCAGGCGGCGTCCACGGCCGTGGAGAGCAGCAGCAGATCTCGCGGCATGATCCGCAGCGACGGCGAGAGGGTGTGGTCGGACGTCATGTGGTCCATGTCGAACTGCACGCGTCCCGATGCGTCGATGCCGTAACCGGACATCAGCGAGTGGTCGTCGTACACCGGCCGGAACGGACGGCCCTGCTTGGCCTCGCGGTACTGGTCCTGGAAGCCGAGGAGGTGGCCGGTCTCGTGCGCGATGACGTACGACTTGTCGATCGAGCCCGCCCCGCCCTCCGAGACGTACCAGGTGGCGCTGTTGTCGCGGCCCGTGCCGTCCGGGTCCGGGTGCAGCTTCACCTTTCGGTGCGCGTCTGCGGGATCGAAGACGAACTCCAGCTTCACCTGGAGCAGATCACCGTTCGGGAGACGGTGTTTCGGGTCGTTGTAGTACGTGTCGATGCCGCGCTTCGCCATTGCTTTGGCGTTCGCCACGTGGTTCGCGTTGGCACCCGGCTGCACGTCCAGATGGATGCGCACCGTGACGTCGGAGCGCACACTGCCGTCGCTGAGCAGGGTGCGCTCCACGGCGAACCCGCGCTCCCAGACGGACGCGGCGGCCCCGCCCTCGTCCATGGTCCGGTCACTGGGCGGCAGGATCTCGGCCGTGCCCAGCGAACTGACGTCGGCGATCGGATGGGGGGCCGTGGCCGAGCGGTGCGGGGGGATTTCGACGACGGAGTAGTCGGCGGTGAGCGTGGGCGTGGCGGCAGGCTTGTGCAGGGGAACGGGTGCCGGGGCCTCCAGCGGGCCGGTGTGCCGCGTGTGGAGCGGGGCGTTCGGCGAGGCACCCGGGACACGGAACGATTCGGTCCGCGGACGGGCGGTCGGCTCCGTCGTCCCGTCGAAGTGCGAGCCGTTCTGCTGAAGGTGTACGGAGAGCGGTGCACCACCCCCGGGCGGGGGCCGGAACCGGTCCGACCCGCCGGGGTTACCGCCGGACGGCGCGGTGTGCACGGTGAGGTCCACCCCGAAGGTATCGGCCAGCAGCGGCAGGAAGCTCTGGGACCAGGGGGAGTCCCCGCTGTGTTCCCACGCGGCGACGGCCGTCTTCACCTCCTTGAACATGAGGTTCACGGCCCGGTACATGGCGCGTCGGTTGCCCTGGGTGAACTGCGGGACGAGGTGGGGCATCCGCATGGCGAGCCCGCGGGCGCCCAGCTCCACCACATGGGCGTGCACGGCCTCCTTCATGCCGAGCACCAGCGTGTGCAGGTCCTGGTGGTGCTCGACGTCGGACGCGGCCGAGGCAGTGGCGCGCAGCTCGTCCGGGGAGCCGACCAGGTTCCGCAGTTTCTGACCGAGGTGGGGGAGCTTCGGAGCGACTGCCGAGGGCGCGCTGACCAGCAGCGAAGTGAGCTGCGAATAGCCGTCGTCCGGCACCTTGACCACCGGGCGGGGCGTACCCGGCACGGGTTCGAGGTCGGACCCGCCGTCGGAGACCGAGTCGTCGTCGGAGACCGATTCGTTGTCGGACGGCGGGTCCTGCGGCGGCCTCAGGTCCTGGGTCTGGTCCACATAGCGGTAGTGGCCGTCCTTCAGCAGCAGTTCGACGCCGCGGTTGCCCGGGTTGCCCGTCGCCTCGCTGCCGTTGGGCATGAACGTATGACGTCTGCCGCCCACCATCACCGTCACCGGAACCCCGAACAGCTGGGCAGCCAGCGGCGGATACAGGTCACCCGCGCTGTCCTTGGCAGCGGACTCCTCGTTGGCGGGCCGCGTCGTCTGCGACGCGGCGAGCGAGGTCCGCTGCTCCGGGGTCAGTACCGCACGGTGGTTCTCGGTCGGGCGGCCCGCCGAGTGCGGAATCCACTTGCCCTCGGTGTACTCCCGGCCCTGCGGGGTGGACCTGTCCAGCAGGGTGTCCAGCCCGGCCGCGCGGATCTCGTCGGGCTCGAACTTGTCGGTGAGGTCCGGGTGGATGTAGTCCGCCAGGGGGTTGGGACTGTCCCTGTCCTCGCGGAGGTTCTTGCCGAACAGCGTGCGCAACTCGTTCACCGTATCGGTGAGGTCGTGGCCCTTCGGGACGGTGATGCCCTGCGTGGTCAGCAGGTCCGGATCGATCCGGACCAGGTGTGCGGCCAGGTGGTGGAAGAAGCCGTTGCCGTCCTTCGTGGTCGGACCGACCTCGTGGATCTCCCCGGACACCACGTTCTTCAGGCTGGTGACTTCACCGGCGTCGTTCGTGAACTCCTCGTACTCGGCGCCGTGTTCGGGCTTCTCCACACCGTGGTCGTGCTCCACGGTCGCGTCGTACGCCAGCGACTCGGGCGCCGTGCCGGTGCGCTCGTTCTCCGGGAGCCGGTGCCAGTCGTTGAGGGCGTCGGCGGCCGACCGCAGATTGCGGTAGTGCTCGCCCGCGTCCCGCAGCTTCTGGGTCAGCGACTCCAGCTTCGGCCGGACCGTCTCCCGTGCCGCGTTCAGTTCGGCGTTCGCCGTGTCCAGCGCCTGCTGGGCCGCTTGCCGGGCCTCGGGGGTGGTCGCCACGTCCAGCCGGTGCTGCGCGTCCTGCACCACGAAGGCCAGGTCGGTCAGCGGGCGGTAGGTGCTCCAGTACGCGTCGTGGTTGGCCTTCCAGGTCTTCCACCCCTTGGCCACGTCGTCCCACTGGCTGGACAGCGCCGCGGGGTGGTTCTGGTCGGTGATGAGCCCCAGATCCCGGGCCACGTCCTCGCGGATCCAGGCGAGCACATCGGTGTCCGTCTCACCGGCCTGGAGGCCCGGCGGGTCGTAGCCTTCCCAGGTCAGCCCGCGAGTGGCCACCTGGCCGAACGAGCTGTCCTTGAAGTGGCGGTGCACCCCGGCGACGGCCAGCCACTTCGTGGGTACGGAGAAGAGGAAGGCCCGCCCGGTGTCCGGCTTCATATTGATCTTGGCGGCGGTCGCCTCGTTGAACTTGTACTCCTCCGACGAGCCGACGCCCGGCGCGATGACCGGGGTGATCTGGTAGGTCGTATTGTGCGAGTCGGCCCCGATGGCGTCACCGCCCAGCCCGCCGTTCTTGCCGTGGACCTGCCCCTCACCCACGTCGAAGCTCTCACCGGTGCCGGTGGCGAACTCCATCCGCACATCGGCCGTCGCGAGCAGTTTGGCCCCCGACAGGTCGAAGGCCGGGTGGAGTTGGAGTGAGCCCGTGGAGCCGCCGATGAGGGTGTCGTCGACCAGACCGAGCGGCTGGTAGCCGTTCTCGCCGAGTGCCGAACCGTCGATGAGCGAACCGGTCAGGGACAGCTCGTTGGTGCCGGCGGTCAGGGTGTCGCCGCCGCCCTTGCCGGGCGACAGCAGCTTGACGTTCGCGGCCTTGGCGCGGGCCTGGGCCAGCTGGTCACCGGTGAGTACCCCGTGGGTCTCCGGGCCCTTGCCCGCGTGACCGCCGTTGAGGTGCGGGGTCTGGGCCTTCGCCAGGGTGATGTGGGCCAGCGCCTCGACATTCTCCGAGCCGAGTACCCGTGTGAAGTGCACCCCGTTGCTGGGGACCAGCCCGGCGGGGCGGTTGTCGCCGGACACGTGCTGGGCGAGGTGCCGGCTGATCCTGTCAGGCGTCGCGTTGGCCGACTGCCACACGTCCACGGAGGCGGGCGGCGGTGTGTACACATCGCCCTCGGTCTCCCCGCCCGGCTTGAGCAGCGCCAGTGGCTCCTGGCTCCTCGCGCTGCCCGCGGGCCAGGTGTGTTCCAGTACGACATCGCCCTTGTTGTCCAGGACCGTGACCACGACGTCGTACGAGGTGGAGACGGTGGCGAGCGGGCCGGGGATGACCGTCACCTGTGCCACGGTGTCCGACTCCGAGCTGCTGTGGCCACCGCTCGTTCCCGTCGAGCCGCTGGAGTTCCCCAGCGGGCCGCCCGACGAACCGTTCGGCCCGGTGATGCGTTCGGTGATGTTCGCGGAAAGGCCGCGGGAACGGGTGACGCCCCGCGAATCGGTGGTGCTGGTGGTGACGGACTGACCGCTCTCCACATCGCCGAAGCCGAAGTCCTCGACGCTCCGCGCGCCGGGGACCTGCTTCACCGTCACCCGGTATTCCTTGCCCCCGAGCGGGAGACTCTCGGTGAAACCGCGCCAGGGCGCACGGCCCCGGTACTGCTGCGGAATACCGGACTCGACCATGGCCTGCCCGTGCCGTTCGGACAGCAGTGTCCTGATGGACTCCAGGCTGTTGCGGGTGAACCGCAGATTGCGCAGGCTCCGCATGAACTGCGCACGGTTCGCGTCCGGACCGCTCGGCGCCGACACCGGGACGACCCCGAGCGGACTCTCCTTGAACCACGAGGAGTGCGACCAGGCCCCGGCCCCTTCGGCGAGCCTGGGCACCTGCGTGATACCGGTGTTGAACAGGTTCAGCGCGTGGGCCGCCTGTTCGGAGACCAGTCCGCGCCAGCCATTCGCCTTGTCCACCAGCTGCCCGGTCCATGCGGGCAGCTTCGAGCGGAACGGGGTGAGGGCGCCGAGCTTGTCGGCGGACATCTCGACCCGGTACTCGGCGTTCGCAGCGACCGGCACCCACTGACCGTTCTCCGGAACGATGTTGACGGACCGGCTGTTGGTCCGGCCGCCGCCCGTCGAGGTCATGCTGGAGCGCGAGTACGGAGTGGCACCGAAGCCGTAACGCGTCGTGGTGGGCACGCTCGTGTGCTGCGCGGGGAAGTGCCCGGCGTTCAGGTCGAACGACAGCACCCAGCCCTTGCCGTCCCCTCCCGACACCGCCAGGTCCAGGCTGTTGTTCAGCTCCGGCTTGAGATCGACGGGGCCGCCCACGGCGGTCGGGTTCCCACGCCGTCCGACGAGGCGGATGTCGCCCGTCGCGCCGTACAGGAATCCGGGGGCGCGTACGTCGTTGAGCTGCTTGCCCGTCGGGGAGAACACCTGGTCGGAGTCGGCGGTCAGCGACATCGAGCCGAGGGCGTTCTTCATCCGCTGGTGCTGGCTGGTCCCCTCGGTCGTCAGCGACCACTCACCGCGGGTCGCCCGGTTCGCGACCAGCGGCCCCGCCTCCTGGAGGTGATGGTCCGTCGGCACGTACTGGGTGATCACCGGGATGTTCTTGAGCGTGTCCGCGCGCTGCCACGCCGACGGCGCCCACAGGTCCTCGGTCTCGTCCTGTGTCAGCTCCCTGGTGGTGGTCGCGTGTTCGACGGCGTACGGGTTGGCCGCGCCCTCCGCATGCGGGTCGACCTTCGGCATGTACTGCTCCGACAGATGGAGCATCACGCTGAAGTCCCCGAGCGTGGCCCCGGGACCGCCCACGGTGACCGGCTCGTGGATCTTGCGCCCCGCTCGGCCGAGTGTGAGGGCCCGGTACGTCGCGTGCCACTGGTGCACACCCACCAGCTCGGCCGTGAACCGGCCGGTCGCCGAGAAGGAATGCACCCCGGCCGGGGAGGCCGTCACGTCCTCGCGGCCGGCGGTGAACACGGTGCCGTTGCTCCGGGTGTGCTGGCGGCTCGCGCCCGCCCTGGCCCCCAGCACGCCGATATGGTCCGGCGTGCCCTTACGGAACGTCTCGTTCGAGCGCAGTTCGACAGTGCCGCCCGCCTGGGCCCCGAAGGTGTGCGTGGTGCTGTGGGCGTTGCCCACGCGCTCACCGGCGTTGTTGTTCTGGCGGGTCATCCGGTCACGGTCGGTGCCCTGGTAGACCGGCCGGTCGAGCTCGGCCTTCAGGTTCAGCGAGAAGAGGTTTTCCTTGGTGAGGTTGCGGCCGAACAGCTTGACGGACAGCCCGTCGTGGGCGAGTTCGTTGAGCGTCGTCGCCAGGTTCCGTTCGTCGAACTTGGCCATGATGATGCGGGTGTTGGCCTGCGCCCGGCTCCGTTCGCCGCTGATGGCCTGCAGGAACTTCGTCAGTTGGCCGCGTGGATCGGCGCTGTTCCCGTCCGGACGCGGGGCGACCAGCACCGAGTCGCCGTGCGTCCGGTTGATCCAGTCGAGTACCCGGTCGACGAGTACGTTCGGGGACGCCGGGTCCGTGGCGTGAGTGTTGTCGATGACGAGGTCGGTGGCCCTGGTGTGCGTCAGGTCGTAGTCGCCGTTGCGCCAGTGCGCGGGCAGCGGCGGCTCGCTCCCCTCGGGACGGGTATGCGTGTCGGGGTCCCAGCCCGCCCGCTCGCGCGCCTCGCGCACCGGCAGCCGTACGAGACTCCAGGTGTCGAGGGTGTGCGTCTCGCCCTCGAAGGTGACGGGGACCTGGAGCTCCTGGAGGTAGAGGGCCGTGTCGCTGCCCTTCACCCGCCCGGTGATCTTGCGGCCCACGTTGCCGCCCTGGAGCGAGACCTCGCTGGAGTCGTGGCTGTAGTGCAGGGTCAGCCCGAGCTGCATGAAGATGTGCGGCGCCTGATCGGTCGGGATGGCGAACCGCGAACCGCCGAAGAAGGCCACCACGTAACGCCGGTTGTCCTGGACCAGGACCTCGTTCTTCACGGTGATGGCATCCGTGATGCGCATCTCGGCGTCGCCCACGACCTCGATCAGATGGTGCTCGCCGGATATCGCCTTGCCCACCTGGAAGGTGCCTGCGGACTGGCCGTTGCGCCTGCGCACGTCGAGTGGCGCCAGCGGTCCGCGGGCGATCTCGTCGGACCTGCTGTGGAAGTGGTCCGAGCTGAAGTAGTCGCTGAGCTGCTTGTGCTTGTACCCGCCGGGCCTGGCGTCGAGCTTCTGGACCGCCCAGTCGAAGACCGACTTCACCGGCCCGAAGCCCTCGGTGCTCGGCGAGCCGGGGCGCGCGCCGGGCGGCGGGGTGAAGTTGTGCGGTACGCGCAGCTCCGACTCCTTGGGCACGGCGGAGTCCTTGGAGACCCGGGTCGTCATCCCGTTCTTGACGCCCGTTCCGAAGGCGTCGATCCGCTCGTCCGGGTGGAACTCGACCTTGTAGTAGACGTCCTGGTGGAAGGACTCGCTGCCGCCCGTCGTGCGCGTCTCACGCTGGAACGAACGCTGGTCGTGGCTGCCGATCACATGCTTCTGGTTGTGACTGGCGCTCCCGCGGAGGTCGAACAGCATCCGGGCGTCGGAGGGCAGCGCCCCGGCGGCGAGTCCCAGCTGGAGACCGGTGCCCCGGGACGTGCCGGTGTTCGTACCGGTCTGCTGCTGGAGCTGCTGGGAGGTGTCCAGCTTGTGCGGGTCGCGGGCGTCGGAATCCGGGTGGTGGGTCCACCTGTCGGCGTACGGGACGGCCGTGACGGTCATCACGGTCCGCTTCGCCTTGGTGAGACTCGTCCCGAGGAAGGGGACGCTGTGCTTGACGACGAACCGGCGGCCGTCGCCGAGGAACGAGCCCGGGTGCCGGGCCAGTTCGTCGTCGATCTCCTTGATCACGGATTCATCGGCCCGGTCGCCGGTGCGCTTGAGACTGAGCGCGGCGTTGAGTTTGTCGTGGAGCGTGCGACCGATGCTCCTGCCGCCCGGCTGAAGCAGCTTGGTGCTGCTGTGGCCTGCGGTGGAGCCGGTGGGGAGCGGACGCTCAGCGGGGCGGGGATGCGTGGCGTTCGGCTTGACGTACTGACTCACGTCATGCTGCCAGAGCGGCGGACGGGGGGAGCCCGCGGTGGTCTCTCCGGGCCTGTTCGCGGCGGTGGGGGGCGTCAGGGTGTCGTCGTGCTCGGGGCCGCCGGCCGGGCTTTCTTCGTTGTTCTGCTGATTGACCTGCTGATTGACCTGCTGATTGACCTGTTGGGTGTTCTGTTCGGTGATCTGGTTGTTGGCCTGGTCGTTGTTCTGCTGATCGGTGTGCTGGTTGTTCTGGAGCTGATCCGTGTCGAGTGCCGAGTTGTTCTGGTGCTCGGTGGAGACGGTGTTGGTGTGGGACAGCGGCCTCGGAGGGGGCGTCTCCGAGACCGTCTCGTCAACCGTCTCGTTGACATGGACCGTCTCGGTCACCGTCTCCGTGACGTTGTTCGCCGTCGACTCCGGGGCCGTGACCAATTCGTTGTTCGGCGTGAGCGACGAGTCGAAGTCGGTGGAAGTGGTCTGGGTCGAAGTCGGGCGCGGCAGGGGCTTCAGCTCGATACTGCTGCTTCCTTCGCCGTTGTTCGGCAGAAGGGGGGACTGGTTCGGACGGCGGGACGGGGGCGCCGCATTGGGGAGGTGGGGCGATGACGAGGGTGTGGACGACAGGTTCGGCGAGGTGGTCGATGCCGTGTTGGCGTGGGGCACGGAAGCGACCGGTGCTACCTGCGAGACGGGAGCGATCGGCGTCACCGGGGCCTCGGACTCGTTCCGGGAGTCCGAAGTGTTCGTGTGCTGAACGTCGTTCGTGTGCTGAACGTCGTTCGAGTGGTTGACCGTGTGGACCGTCGTGTTCGAGGAGCTCGTCGGCACAGGTGTCACCGGCGTCACCGAGTCATGGGACGTGTCGTCGGTGGTGTTGCTGTACAGCGACTCCGTGTCGCTCACATCGAGATAGTCGAGGTGATCGTCCAGCTGCCCGTCCAGGTTCTTGTCCAGGCCCTTGGGCGGGTCCAGGTCGAAGTTCTTGTCCAGGCCCTTGTCGAACCCACCGTCGAGTCCCGATGTGTCGAAGTGGTGGGACATGGCATGCACGACGGGGTGGACGAGATAGACGTGCCCGCCGTGACTCAGTCCGCCGGTCAGCATGCCCGCGACGAAGGTGTCCCACGACGTGGAGAAGCCGTCCTGGTAGATCAGGTTGTAGAAACCCTCACCGAGGTTCTGGCCTATGGACTCGACGAGCAGCCCACTGCCGACCATGCCCAGCCGGAAGCGCTTGTTGCCCTGGAAACCCATGTGCATCAGGGTCTGGGGCATGTCGTGGGCGAGCACCTTCAGCGCGTTCTTGTCGAGCGTGCTGCCCAGTTCCCTGGTGAGTTCCTTGCTGAGTGCTTCCGCCGCCCCCTTGGCCGGGCCCGACCAGTGCTCCGTGACGGTCTTGGCCCAGGTCTTGCCGATCTGACGGGACTCCTCCTTCGTCAGCCCGTTGATGGGGGATTTGGCGAACTCCTTGCCCATGTTCTTGATGAAGTTCTCGGTCGTGGCCTTGGCGCCCTCCTTCCCACCGAGCTTGGTGAAGCCCTTGGTGAGGCTGAGGTCGTGGTCGCTCAGCAGCTTGGCCACGTTCTTGGCCAGGTCACTGGCTCCGCCCTTGCCCCCGACCTTCTCCAGGGTCTTGAAGAGCGTCGTCAGCTCCGTGGTGAGGAGCTTCGACAGACCCTTGCCGAGCTTGTTGCCCAGCCACTTGCCGATCCCCGGGGCGAGCAGGCTGAGCGGCCCGGTGACCAGGCCCTGGATCGCGCCGAACTTGACCGCGTCCAGCAGTAGTTTGTTGTCGAACTTGTCCCGGTTGCCCTGGCCGATCTGGACCAGCTGGATGATGCGGTCCATCGCGATGCCCATGCCGACCCCGAGGGCGACGTGCTGGGCGATCCTCTTGAGCAGCTCCTTGATCAGCATCTTGAGGAACACCCGGGTGAAGAGCGTGCGCCAGCTCAGCCCCTCCAGCAGCGCCTCACCGAAGCCGGGCACCCACGAGAACGCCATGGCGTACATGAACTCGGCCAGCAGCTCGATGAGCTGGGCGAGCATCATCCATTTCGTGTACTCGGCCTGGTTCGCCGTGTCCCGGGCGGTCTTCGCCATTTGCTGGGACTGCTCCGCCGCCGCATCGAGGAACGAGTTGTCGCCGCCCGCGATGACCTGGCCCAGATTGAGGAACGCGGTGGCCGCGTCGCCCTCGAAGTTCTGCCGGATGCTCTGGAGCAGCTGTACGAGCTGGTCGTCGAGCTGCTTGTAGTCGTTGCCCACGGAGTCGTAGAGATCCGCTGCGTTGCGGAGCTCGTCCTCGTTGGCCTGTGGCCACTTCATGCCCGTGAGGGCATGCATGATCCACTCGATCGCGGGGGAGGGCGTCAGCATCCGTGGGTTCTCATCACTTGGAGTCGTTCGACCAACTGGTCGCGAGTGACTTGGCTTCGTCCTCTACCCGGTCGAACAGGGCCATCACGTCGGATCCCGAGTACCCGACCTGCTCGACCAGGGTCTTGAGCAGGGTCAGCAGGTCGTGCAGGTGTTTCATACCGGGGTCGATGGTCTCGTGGTACTGCTTGGCGATCTCGTCGTCCTTGCCGCCGCCATCGATATTGATCTTGTCGATCTGGGCCAGGTAGTCGCCGATCTGCTTGATCAGCTCCCCGATCTGCGGGTACTGGGCGAACTGCTGCTTGAGCTGGTCGATGGTGGTGATCTTCTCAGCCACCCGTGGTACCGCCCTTCCCCTTGCCCGTGCCGTTCCGCCCGGCGCCCGGTGTGCCGCCCGGCCCCTCGGGGCCCGGCCACATCTCCCGCAACGGACCCATCAGGTCGTCGAATTCGCTGCCGCCCGTCATCGACTTGCGCATGGCGGCGCCCGCCCCCTGGAACGGCGACATGGTCTCGCGGACCTTCTGCCCGGCCTGCTCCCTGGCCTTGCCGATGACCTCGACCAACGCCGCGCCCAACTCGGCGGGCGCCATGTCGCGGTACGCGTCCGTATGGAACTTGATCTCCCGCACGTCGCCCTGGGCGCCCGCGACGACCGTCAGCAACCGGTCCTTCGACTGCACGGTGACCGTGTACTTGGCCAGCTCCCGCTGGGTCGCGAGGAGGGAATCGCGGTGCTCCGCGAGCTTTCCCATCATCTCGTCGAGCTGTTCCTGGAATCCGTTACCCATCAGCCGATCACTCCCGGTGCTGCTGCCTGGGAGGTGCCCCAGGTCTCTTCGTCCTCTGCCAGCCAGGTGCGGCGCTCACGGTCCCGCTCGCCGCCGCCCCCGCCACCGCCTCCGCCACCCATGGGAGGCATCATCGGCTGGCCGTTGGACGACGTGCGGTTCATCGCGGAGGACTGCCTGACCGCGGACTCCTCCGCGGCCAGATTGGGCTCGTCGGCCGAGGTGCGGGTCCGGACGCGGTCCGAGACCGAGGTCTTGGGGTCGCCGATGCTCCGGCCGTTGGGGAGCCGCTCGTTGCCCCGGGGCGGCAGCTCCTCCAGGTTCAGTTTGTTCTTGCCGCCGCCTCCGGTCTTGTTCCCGTACCCGTTGCCGCTGGTCTCGGTACGGGCGTCACCGCGAATCTGGGAGAGTGCCTTCTGGTAGGCCTTCTCCTGCTCGACCTCCTGGGCCTCCTGCGCCTTCCGCTGCTTGAGCTGCTTCTCCTGCAGATCCTGCTGGTCCTTCAGCTGCTGCTGCTGGTTGACCTTCTGCTGCTTGATCTGCTTCTCCGCCAGCTCCTGCTGCTCCTTCAGCTGCTGCTGGCCGGTCTTGCTGTTGCTATTGCTGTTGCCGGTCGTCGTACCGGGGCCGATGTGGGAGTTCGGCGGAGCCATGAGGGGCTTCTTGTCGGCGCCCAACAGCAGTTTGCCGTCGGGCCCGGTGATCGTGCCGTCCTTGTTGATGTGGGACCCGGGCGGGATCTGGGTTTCGTTGCCCTTCGAGTCCTTGATCGACTGGTTGTTCTTGTCGAGCAGCGTGTTGCCGGCGCCGTTACCCTCGTTGGTCTGCGGGGGGCCGGTCGTCTTCGACTGCGGCGGCGGGGGCGGGACGTTGGATTCGGTCTTCGGCGGCCCGGTGATGCCCGAACCCGGCGGCTTGTCACCGGTGTTGGTGTCGTCCCCGGGGGGCTTCTTGTCACCGGTGTCGGTGTCGTCGCCGGGCGGCTTTTTGTCACCGGTGTCGGTGTCGTCGCCGGGGGGCTTCTTGTCACCGGTGTCGGTGTCGTCGCCCGGCGGCTTCGGTGCGTTGAGATCGCGGTACGGCGGCTTGGTGAGGGCGGCCGCCGGGATCACGTCGATTGCGGCCTGGTAGGCGGTTTGCACGTAGCCCATCTGGGGCTTGGCGACGATGTCCAGCACATCCGCCACCCCCTTCAACCAGGCATCCTTCGACTGCTGCTCCAGCGTGGACCAGAATTCCGGCTTGACTGGATTTCCGAGTCCTGGGACGTCGAGAGTGACGGAACCCCTGTCCGCGCTGAACGTGAGTGTCGCGCCGGCCATGGCGTTGAAGAAAATGTCGTGGACATGGGTGGCGGGCCAGCCGCCCGGGGCGTTGCGGAAGGTGTCGGCCGCGTTGACCAACGCGGCCATCGCATCGTGGAGCTTGACACGCGCACTGTCCATGAGAGTCGGGATGTCCCCGCGGTTCACCACCTCCTGGTGGAGGTACGCCACCTGCTGCTGCACGGCCACGAGGACCCGCTTGAAGGCCCCGGCCGCCGTGCCCTGCATCTCGGAGTCCGGCACGTTGATGTCCTTGACCCACGCCTTGATGTCGTTCTCCAGGAAATCCATGTGATTGAGAACGTTGCGCAGCATCATCGCCCCGTCGTCGAAACTGCCGACGCTGATCGAGGAGTTGCCGATCAGGGTGTTCAACGGCGGCCCGATGATGGCCCAGGGTTCGTGGATGAACTTGGACAGCGCGGTGTCCGAGCCGTTATCTCCGACCTCGGGCGTCAGGCTGAACCCGATCTGGTACGTGTACCTGCTGCCGCCACTGGCTGCCCAGCCCTGCGACCAGCCGTAGTCATAGCCTGAGGGAGGGCCGGCGTCGCCGTTGGTATCCGAGACTGCCACGTGATCGGTCTTGAACCACGGATCCTTGGTCACATCCGTGCGGTTGGTCACCTTGGCCAGATCGCCGTCTTTGGGGGCGACGAACGCGAGTGCGTCCTCCCACTTCCGGTCGGGGAATGAGTCCTCCGGCTTCGAGGGGGTGGCCATGGCGGGTTCCTTACGGGTGTGATGCAGACAGTTGCGCAGTGCGGAGGCTGAGCGGTGGAGGCGCCGGACGGTCCGGCACCGCCCGACGCTGACGTCGGACGGTGCCGGTGCCGCGTATCGGAGTTACGGGCTGGGAGGAGCGGTGGGAGCGCCGCCGAACTCCTTGAGGGCGTTCGCCAGCTCCATGTCCATTTCCGCCGCCGTCAGGGCGGCGTCGTCCTCGCTGTTCTGGAGAATGGTGTCGACGGTCGCCATGTCGATCGACAGGGTGGTGAAACCGTCCCCGATGACGTCCAGCTGCGTCTTGAGGCTTGAGCAGAGCTGAGTGAACACCTTGTGCAGAGTCGCGTCGGCGCCCAGGGTGCCCGAGCCCGCGAGGAGTCCCTTGTGGACGCCCGACTCGGTTGCGTATTCGCCCAGCGTCGCGTAGTCGGGGCCCGACTGGAGCCAGCCCTGGAGCCCGAGGACCCTGGTACGGGCCTCACCCTTGAGCCAGCCCTCGGTCACCTTGAAGGTGCCGGTGTCCCCGTCGTCGCCGTCGTCCTTGGCCATGGTCAGAACATCCCTGAGCCGCGCTTGTCACCCGCGACCTGGCCGTCGACCATTTCCTTCAGGGCCTGCTGGCCGGTGCCGAACTGGGCGTTCATCGTCTGGATGGCGGTGTTGGCCTGGTTCTGGAAGTCCTCGTACACCGCCGCGGTCTGACCGGAGAAGGACGCCTTGAGCGGGCCGAGCTGACTGAGCAGTTCCTGGAGCGCGTTCACCATGTCCGTGTTGGCCTTGACCATGTCGTCGATGGCCGCGTTGGCACGCTGGACTTCGAGTGTGACGTCCGCCATGTCCGGTCGTCCTTTCGGGAGATGTGGGAGAGGGAGAGGGAGGGGAAGGGGCCGTGCTGGTGGGCGAGTTGGCCGTGGATCAGCCGGAGAGGGCCTGGTAGTAGCCGCTGCCGCCGCCGTCCCACGCGCTCGCGTACTGGGAGGCGTCCATCTCACTGGTGTTGTGGATGGAGTCGGCCGCCGTCAGCGAGGAGTGCAGAGCGTCGACCTTGCCCTTGATGTCGTTGTACGACTGCATCCACTGCTGGAGCTTGCTGCTGAAGATGCTGGAGGAGTCGGCGACGTACGCCATCCGTACGTCGTCGTGGATCGCCGACACCGTGGCACCCGCGCGGGCCATGGTGGCCACGTGGTTCTCCAGGGCCGTACGGGCCTTGTCGACGTCTACTTGCTGCCGGTTGAACAGTCCAGGTGCGTTATCGCTCATGGTCGGCCCCATTCACATCAGGTCACATCAGGATTCGGACATGTGTCGTCACGATACTCATGAGAAGCGCTCAACTGACCCTGCTGGATCAACATTTGATCTTCGCTTGAGCTTTGACGTCAATTGTTGCTGCATCGTTCATTGGATTGATTCGGGGTGCCTGCAACTCTTTCCTTACCGGTACCTTCCGCAGTGGGCTGGCCGGCCCCTACGATTCCGCCCCGCGCCAGCGCCTGCGGGTCGAGACTCGGTCCGGTCGGCAGCAGGTCCAGCAGCGGCGCGGGCAGCTGTACCGACTCGCTCACCGGGTAGCCGAGCCGCTTGAGAGCATCGTCGCCGGGCACCGGGTACGCGGCGCCCGCATCAGTGACCAGGTAACGGGTGGAACCGGTGCCCGCCGTGGAGTGGGCCGTCACCAGGGCGCCCGAGCCCGGTCGCACCCAGACCCGGTCCGCGGCCAGGCACCCGGCTCGTACACCCGGTTCGGCGTCCGGCGCCCCGCCCGGCACCTGTGTGGCGTCGACCAGTGCCACCGTCGTGGTGTGCTCGGAGCCGCTGGGAGCGACCCGGGCGCACACGTCCTGACCTGCGGCGGCCGACACCGGATGCGGTGCGGTCGCGGGCAGGTCGGCGGCGAGCGCCGCACCTGCCGACGCCGGGACCTGATGGGCGGCCAGGTCGGCCGCGCCCACCGCGCGTTCACGCACCGCGGCGCCGCCGTACGCCTGCGCCTGGGTGCGCGGGTCGCCGAGCAGCAGCCGGTGCAGGGTGTCCGTCAGCGGTACGAGGCCGTCCTTGCGCAGCAGATAGTGCTGGCCGCCGTCGCCGGTGAACAGCTGGCCTGTCCGGCTCGCCGCACCCGCCAGCCGCGGACCCGCCCCGCCACGGCCCGGCACCTCGGGGGCCGCCAGGTCGGGCCCGGCCACCAGCGAGGCGAGGAAGGCGTCGCCGACCGGGTACGGGGCGGTGGTCCCCGCCCAGCCGAGCGCCGCAGCCGCACCGTGCTTGGTGTCGACCGCGAACCGTCTTCCCTGCCAGAGGAGTTGGACCCCTCCATGGGGCGACGACACCAGTACGCCGTCCTTGGCGCCCAGTCCGTTGCCGCCCGGTTCGGCGCCGATCACCGCGGAGGTGACCGTGCTGGTGCCGCCGGTTCCGGTGTCCTTGCGGCCCGCACAGACCGACCAGGTGCCCCGGTCGAGCGAGCCCTTCGGCAGCCCGTCGGGCGCACCCACGATGCCGAGCGGCGTCCCGCGCGGAGTGTCCCCGAGGGAGGCCGCTGCGACCTGCTGGACGGACAGCTTGTCCCCGGCCAGCAGCCGCGCCGACGCCTCGTTCAGTACGGGGTGCAGCGTGCCGCCGACGTAGACGTACCGGGCCCCCGAGTCCTTGACCACCACCAGTGCGCCGTCGGTGCGCCAGGACGTCGCGCCGCCGGGCGAGATCAGGCCGTACAACGTCGTGACCAGCGCGGCGAGACAGGCGGCCAGCAGGCCCCAGATGATCCCGCGCCAGGTCCGGGCGGTCGGGGTGTCGGGTGCGTCCGGTTCGGCGCGCTGCATACCGGAGGAGAGCCGGCCCATGACGAACAAATGGGCCTGGACCTGGTCACGCCTGGACTGCATGGGTGTTCCTCACTGCTCTGCTTCCTCAGTGTGCTGATCGTGAGCGGGGCCGTCAGCCCCAGATGCCGCGCAGCGTGCCGAACACCCCGGCCAGCAGCAGTGCGAGCGGCAGCAGCACGAGCGCCGTCAGGCTGTGCAGCATGTCGGCCGCGCGCCCCCAGTACGGCACGAGCCTGCGGCCGGGCACGGTCCAGGCGGCGATCACCGTGACCGCCGCTGCGGCCGTCAGGATGCCGGTGACCTCCAGCCGCCCCGGCAGGCCGGTACCGACCGCGTCCGTGCAGGCCGCGAGTACCAGGGCGTACGCCCCGGGCACCGCCATGACCAGACGCTGCCAGGCACCGCCGACGGTCCGGGTGTGCAGCAGCAGCAGGAGGCCGAGCGTCACCGCGAGGACCGGCGCCGGCCAGCCGTCGGATTCGGGCCCGGTGAGCAGCGCCGTCACACAGCCCGCGAGGATCAGCCCGAGCGCGGCGGAGCAGCCGGTGGCGTAGGCGTCGGCGGACCGGGCGCGCACCCGGACCCGCTCGGCCTCGAAGGGCTCGATGCCCTCCTGGAGTTCGTCGGCGCTGGACGGCAGCGGTGGCAGCCGCAGCCCGGCCAGGCGGAAGGCCAGACCCGGTACGAAGCTTCCGGTGGCGACCGCGCCCACCGCGAGATAGCCGGCGGTGTGCGACAACGGCACACCGCCCGCGCAGACGATGCCGCCGACCGCGGCGAACAGGGCGACCGTGAAGGCCCCCAGGAACAGCGGGGCGAACGCGCCGACCGCGGCCAGCGCGAGGACCGCGGCGCCCGCCGCGGCAGCGCCGCCTGCCAGCAGCCGCGGCCCGAACACGGACTCGCCGTGCCCGGCGGTCGGCAACAGCGCCCCGGCCAGCGCCAGATGGGGCACGGCCATCAGCCCGAGAGCGGCGCCCGCCCCCGCGTCCCCGACAGCGCGCGACGCGGCCGTGGCCCCGGCGAGCAGCAGTACGGCGAGTACGGCGGCAGCGGCGGCCCGCCATCCGGTGGGGCCGGGCAGCGCGACGGTGAACAGAGCCGCCGTCAGACCGGCCACGGCAAGACCGATCAGCAGCCGTCTGGTCAGCGCGGGACGCCAGGTGTCGGGCCGGGCCCGCAGCGTCTCGCCGATTCCGTCGACCAGATCGTCGAAGTCGACTTCGGGAAGCGTCTCGTGACGGGCCCGCAGGTACAGCGTCTCGCCGTCGCGCAACTCCAGCGACTGCGGGGTCCCTTCCTCGTCCAGGGGGGCGGCGCCCAGCCGCTGGAGGGTCCAGCCGCCATGGACGGCGCCCTGCTCGTGCGGCTCCCCGCCGGCGTACTCGACGAGGACGGGGATGAGGTCGGCCAGCGGTACGTCGACCGGTACGCCCAACTCATAGGAATTTTCAGGCGCTCTTACGGCTATTCGGCACAATCCGACGGTGGTGTCGCTCACGGCGTTTCGATTCTCTCCCGTCCGGGGGTGCGGGTCGACCCGGGAACGGGGCGAACACTATCGTGAGTTCGAACCGATCATCGGATCAACTACCTGGCCGTCAATGGTGGGTGGTTGATGAAATTCTCCTGCGGCACAACGGACAACTGTTTCTTATCCGCCCGTTAACCCACAGGTAATTCAACTCTGTCTCCTTGGACCAGGAAGGCCCTGCCCTCTTGAGCACCGTCACGTTCAGGCGCCCCCCGCGCCGGCCGGGCCCGCAGCTGCCGCAGGGCGAGCTGACCCTCCAGGAACCACCCGCACTGCCCGAGTCTCAGAGCGCCATGAGCGGCGTCATCACCTATCTGCCCATGGCGCTGAGCTCGCTCGGCATGGTACTGATCTTCATCAGGCCCGGCGAGAGCAGCGGCATCCTGATGTGGGTCGCCATCGGGATGATGCTGCTGTCCGCGGTCGGCATGCTCATCAGCCAGTTCATCCGCGCGGCCGGAGACCGCAAACGGCGGCTGCGCGGCGAACGGCGCGACTACCTGCGCTACCTGGCCACCAGCCGCCGCCGTATCCGCAAGGCCATCGACGAGCAGCGGCGCGCCGATGCCTGGCACCACCCCGAGCCCGGTTCGCTCGTCTCGCTGGTGCGCGGCGGGCGGCTCTGGGAACGCCGCACCACTCATGAGGACTTCGCCGAGATCCGGGTCGCCACCGGCACCCGTCAGCTCGCGCTCACCCTCAACCCGCTCTCCACCAAGCCCGTCGAAGACCTCGAACCGCTCTGCGCACACGCGCTGCGCCGCTTCATCCGGGCGTACTCGACGGTGCCGGGGCAGCCGATCGCCGTCCGGATGCGCTCCTTCGCCCGGGTGATCCTGCTGTCCGGCAGCAAGGCCGGGGAGGAGACCGGACCCCATGGCGCGGACGCCGCCGCGACGGCCGCGCGCAATCTGGAGACCGCCCGCGGCGCCGCCCGCGCCATGGTCGGACAGCTCGCCGTGCTGCACGCACCGGAGGATCTCGCCGTCGTGGTCGTCGCCGACGGCGGTGCGATCCCGGACTGGGAGTGGGTGAAGTGGCTGCCGCACGCCCAGCACCCGTCCGACACCGACGGCGCGGGCACCTCCCGCCTCGTCGCCGAAGCCGTCTCCGAGCTGGAGCCGCTGCTGGGCGAGGAGTTCGGCGGGCGCCCGGCGTTCGAGCCGGGCGCCGAACCGAGCCGCGACGAGCCGTACACCGTCATCGTCCTGGACACCGCCGCGGTCCCCGCCGGCGCGCGGATAGCCGGGCCCGGCTACCGCAACGCCCTGGTCCTCGACGTACGCGGGGCCCTCGACGGGGCCTCCGCGCGCGGCACACTGCGCTTCCGCGTCACCCCCGACGAACTCTCGATGGTCACCACCGACCCGGACGGCAAGACCGCTGAGACGCCCGTGGGCCGCCCCGAGACCCTCGGCCCGCGTGCCGCGCGCGCACTGGCCGCGGCCGTGGCCCCGTACCGGCTGGGCGCCACCGCCCGCTCCGAGCAGCCGCTCCAGGAGGACATGGAGCTGACCGGTCTGCTCGGCATCCACGATCTGCACTCCGCCGACCTCACCCGGCTGCACGAACGGCGTGCGTCCGGCGACCGGCTGCGCGTCCCCGTCGGTCTCGCCGCCGACGGCAGCCAAGTGGTCCTGGACATCAAGGAGTCGGCGCAGGGCGGCATGGGCCCGCACGGGATGCTCATCGGCGCCACCGGATCGGGCAAGTCGGAGCTGCTGCGCACCCTGGTGCTCGGCCTCGCGCTCACCCACTCGTCCGAGACGCTCAACTTCGTACTCGTCGACTTCAAGGGCGGCGCGACCTTCCTCGGTCTCGACCGGCTGCCGCACACCTCCGCCGTCATCACCAACCTCGCCGACGAGGTAGCGCTCGTGGACCGTATGCGGGACGCCCTGCACGGTGAACTGATGCGCCGCCAGGAACTCCTGCGCAAGGCGGGCAACTACGCCTCGCTCCTTGAGTACGAGAAGGCCCGCGAAGGCGGCGCCGATCTCGCGCCGCTGCCCACGCTCTTCGTCGTCGTCGACGAGTTCAGTGAACTCCTCGCCGCCCACCGGGACTTCCTCGACCTGTTCGTCATGATCGGGCGGCTCGGCCGCAGCCTCGGGGTGCATCTGCTGCTGGCATCGCAGCGCCTGGACGAGGGCCGCATCCACCAGCTGGAGTCCCATCTCTCCTACCGGGTGGGGCTGCGGACCTTCTCCGCGATGGAGAGCCGCGGCGTGCTCGGCGTCCCGGACGCCTACGAGCTGCCGCCGCAGCCGGGCAGCGGCCTGCTGAAGAACGACGTCGGCACGCTCACCCGGTTCAAGGCCGCCTTCGTCTCCGGGCCCTACCGGGTCGTCCGCCCCGCGGTACGCCAGGCGGTCGTCGCCGGACAGGTCGTGCCGTTCCAGGCCGGCTGGGTTCCGCCGAGGCAACTGCCGAAGAGTGAAGTCGAGCCGGAAGGCACGCCCGCCGAGACGGCTCCGGCCGATGAGGCCACCGCCAGCCTGCTCACCATCGCCGTCGAGCGCCTGGAGGATTCGGGCCCGCACGCCCACCAGGTGTGGCTGCCCCCGCTCGCCGAACCGCCCACGCTCGATCTGCTGCTGCCCCCGCCCGGATCGCCCGAAGCGCGCCGCCCTCTCACCGTGCCGGTCGGCATCGTGGACCGGCCGTTCGACCAGCGGCGCGACGAGCTGACCGCGGACCTCTCCGGTGCGGGCGGGCACGTCGGCATCGCCGGTGGCCCGCAGAGCGGCAAGAGCACCCTCGTCCGTACGCTCATCACCGCCGTCGCCCGCACCCACACCCCGCGCGAGGTGCAGTTCTACTGCCTCGACCTGGGAGGCGGCGGGCTCTCCGCGCTCTCCGGACTCCCGCACGTCGGCGGTGTCACCGGCCGTCTCGACCCGGAGCGGCTGCTCCGCACCGTCGCCGAGATCACCGCGCTGATCGCCCGCCGTGAGCGGCAGTTCGCCGATCACGGCCTGGCCTCCATGGCCGACTTCCGGCGCAAGCGTGCGGCCGGTGAGTTCGCCGACGACGCCTACGGTGACGTCTTCCTCGTCGTCGACGGCTGGAGCACGATCCGCCAGGACTTCATGGATCTGGTGCCGACCTTCACCCTCATCGCGTCCCGCGGGCTCAACTTCGGCGTCCACCTGATCATCGCCGCCACCCGCTGGGGCGAGATCGGCAGCGCCCTGCGCGACCAGCTCGGCACCCGCTTCGAACTGCGGCTCGGTGACCCGGTCGACTCCGCGATCAACATGCGGGCCGCCGCGACCGTGCCGAAGATCCCCGGCCGGGGGCTCACCGACGAGCGGCTGCACTTCCTGGCCGCGCTGCCCCGTATCGACGGAGACCCCTCGGTCGACACCCTCTCGGACGGCGTGGACGCCCTGGTCCGCGAGACGGCCGCCGCCTGGGACGGGCCCAAGGCACCGCCCGTACGGATGCTGCCGCTCACCCTGCCCGCGTCCGAACTGCCCGAACCGGACGGTGACCTGCGCGTCCCGATCGGCCTGCGGGACGTCCAACTGGACACCTTCCGCCACGACTTCGAGGAGAACCCGCACCTGGTCGTGGTCGGCGACGCCGAGTCCGGCAAGACCAACCTGCTCGCCATGGTCTGCGAAGCCGTCACCCGGCGGTACGGCCCCGGCGAGGCCCGGGTCATGGTCACCGACTACCGCCGCCGCCTGGCCGGAGCCGTACCGGAGCCCTACCGCCTCGGGTACGCCGTCGGTCCGGCCCAGCTCCAGGAGATGGTCAGCGGCTCCGCCCGCGCCATGGCCGACCGGGTGCCGGGCCCGGACATCGCACCGGAGCGGCTGGCGAAACGCGACTGGTGGAAGGGCCCGCGGCTGTTCGTCGTCATCGACGACTACGAGCTGATCGGCAGCGGCGGACCCGACCCGTTCGCCCCGCTGCTGCCGTATCTGGCGCAGGGCACCGAGGTCGGGCTGCACGTCATCGTGGCCCGCAGCGCCAACGGCGCGTCCCGCTCGATGATGACCGACCAGCTGCTGCGCCGCCTCGTCGAGGCCAACACCCCGGTGCTCCAGCTGTCCTGCCCGCCCACCGAGGGGCAGATCATCACCGGCACCAAGCCGAGGCTGCTCCCGCCCGGCCGGGGTCTGTACATCACGCGCCGCAGCACGGTGCAGGTACAGACGGCGCTGCGCGACGAGCGGGCGGAGCAGGAAGCGGGGGAGTAGGCGGAGCGGGATGCCGAGGTGGGGCTGACTCCGGAGTCAGCCCCCCTATCCGAACGGCCCTGCGGGTCTACCGGCAGGCGCAGCGCCGCGCCCCTAACCTCGGCACCCCACCACGCGATCAGCCGCATCTGAGGAGCGCATCATGACCGCCGCCTACACCTTCGACGTCTTCTCCACCCTCGACGGCTTCGGCACCGCGAGCAGCGGGTGGAGCGGCTACTGGGGCAAGCAGGGCCCCGAGCTTCTGGCCCATCGCCTCGCCCTGTACGCCGAGGAGCAGCGGATGGTCCTCGGGGCCAACACCTACCGGGCGTTCGCACAGCTGCTGGCCGCGAGCAGCGAGGAGTCGGACGTACGTGACCCCTGGGTGACACGGATGAGGAGCCTGCCCGCAACGGTGGTGTCGAGCACTCTGGAAGGCCCCCTCGACTGGCCGGACGCGACCGTCGTGGCCGGAGACGCCGTCGACGTCGTCGCCCGGCTCAAGGAGGAGTCCGGGGTGCCGCTGCGCTCGCACGGCAGCCTGTCGATGAACCGGGCGCTGATGGCCGCCGGTCTGGTCGACCGCGTACAGGTGACGCTCTTCCCTGTGGTCACCGGCCGCACCGGAGAGAATCCGATCTTCCGGGGTGCGGCCGACTTCGACCTGGAACTGATCGAGTCCCGAACGCTCGACAGCCATATCCAGGAACTCACCTACCGCCCCACCCTGCATGTCTGACGCAGCGAACACGGAGCCGACCTCACGACGCGGGCCGTACTGAACCGAGGCCCGCGATGCGTGCCGTCAGCTTTGGGGGAGCTGTGGCGGTTTCAGCCCGTCCAGGATGAGGTCGAGGAGGCGTTCGGCCTGGTCCCGTTGCTCGGGTTTCGCCGAAGTGACGGCGATGCCGGCGAGGGCGGCGAACATGTCGGTCGGGCGGATGTCGGAGCGCAGCGCGCCGGCGGCGGTACCGGCTTCCATGAGGGTCGTGATGGCGGCCTGGATCATGTCGCGGCTGTGGCCGTACGGGTCGCCTCCCGAGGCGACGACGGCGCGCAGGGCTTCGGCCATGCCGAGTTTGGCGGTGACGTAGTCGATGAAACGACCTGTCCAGGCGCGCAGGGCCTCACGTGGCGGCATCGTCGCCAGGAGCTCGGGGACGGCGTCGCACAGCCGCGCCACTTCGTTGCGGTAGGCCGCCTCGATCAGGACCTCCCGGGTCGGGAAGTTGCGGTAGAGCGTGCCGGTCCCCACGCCCGCCTCCCTGGCGATCCGTTCGAGGTGGGCGTCCAGTCCCTCTTCGGTGAACACCCGCACCGCGGTGGCCAGGATCTTGTCCCGGTTGCGCTGTGCGTCAGCCCTCAGTGGCCGTCCCGCATCCCGTGCCGTCAACGGCTCGCTCCCTCATGCCTGTTTGCGAAGTGGAGGCGTGTCCACTTACAGTGCAGCTAACCGGCGGCGCCTCCACTTCCACTGTAGACGCTGTGGACGGTGCGCTGCACTCATACCCCTGTCGGGGCTTCGGAGGATCTCATGTCGGGAATCGAAGGCAAGGTCGTTGTGATCACGGGCGCCAGCAGCGGGATCGGCGAGGCGACCGCGCTGCTGTTGGCCGAGCGGGGGGCGAAAGTGGTGCTCGGCGCACGTCGGCCGGAGCGTCTTGAGGCGCTGGCCGCCCGCATCGAGCAGGCCGGCGGCCAGGCCGCGCACGCACGTACGGACGTGAAGCGCCGGGAGGACCTGACCGGTCTGGTCGCGCTGGCCCGTGACCGCTACGGCAAGGTCGATGTCCTCGTCAGCAATGCCGGGGTCGGCCGGATCTCCCCGCTGGACGAACTGCGCGTCGAGGACTGGGAGGAGATGATCGACGTCAACCTCAAGGGGGTCCTGTACGGGATCGCCGCAGCGCTGCCTGTCTTCCGGGAGCAGGGCTTCGGGCACTTCGTGAACACGGTCTCCACCGCCGGGCTGCGCATCGTGCCGCTCCAGTCGGTGTACGCCGGCACCAAGAACGCCGTACGCACCATCTCCGAGGGGCTGCGCCAGGAGGCCGGGGGCAGTCTGCGCGTCACCGTTGTCTCGCCCGGGTTCACGCGCACGGAGTTCTCGGATTCCATGGCTCCGGAGATGAGGGCCGAAACCCTCGCCCGTATGGGCGACATCGCCATCCCGCCGGACGCCATCGCCCGCGCGATCGCCTTCGCCATCGAGCAGCCGGACAGTGTCGACGTGGGCGACATCGTCGTCCGCCCCACGGCGCAGAGCTAGTGCCACGGCAGGCAACGTTTGCCCCGTCGCGACGCCCGGCACACACTCTCGCCGCACCGGCCGAAAGCCCAAGTACGTCCAGTACGGGGGCTTCCGGCCGGCACGCCGAGAGCACGCACCGAACGCCGCTCCTTGACGGGCAAACCTTGCCTGCCGCGGCACTAGCTCGCCGGATCACCCGCCGGGCACGGGGCGGTCCGTCACGCCACCGTCGACAACAGCACCCGCGCGCCAATCAGGAAGATCACGGCTCCGAAGACACAGAAGACGACCATGCCACCGCCGCCGGAGTAGCCGTCGATGGCCATCCGCTGCGGCTTGGCCGGGTCGTAGTGGACGGTGACGGGCGAGCCGGCACGAAGGCTGCTCCGCCGGCTTTTCCCTTGCGAGGACCTGACCTCCATCACCTGGCCGTTGGCGGTCTGATACTGCACCACCGGGTGGTAGCTCGACCCGCCTTCACCGGATGTCCTGGCCAGCCGGACGACGGTGCCGTACGCCCGCGCCCCGTGGCGTCGCAGCCAACGCGCCTTGAACAGGCTCGCGCCGCCCACGGCCCCGAAGAGCAAGCCGAACGCCATGACGGATATCGACCCCTGTTCTGGACCCATGAACTCTCATCTCCCTCTCGGCTGCGTTCCGCGCGGATCGGCCCGGGGCCGTTCCGTTCCCTCACCAAGAACAGACGCGGTACCGGAATGCATGGTTCTCCACAGCCGGCCCCGGACCGCAGCGGCAGGCCGTCGTCCGCCGCGGCCTCCTCGGCTTCGGTGGTCGCATGGCGCGCGAGACGTGCGTACGGGGAAAAATGTGCCTTTTGGGCTATTCATTGTCCATGGATGATCTCGACTACGCAGACAGGTCCGACTTCGAGGACGCCGAGCGGGGCTTCGTCGCCGCCCTCACCCCGGGGGTCGTCCGGGCGGACGACCGCCGGGTGATCTGGGACAGCGACGCGTACGCGTTCCTCGACGATGACTGCCCCGGCACCGCGCACCCCAGCCTCTGGCGGCAGAGTCAACTGTGCAACAAACAGGGTCTGTTCGAAGTCACCGAGGGGATCTACCAGGTCCGCGACCTGGACCTGTCGAACATGACCCTGGTCGAGGGCGACACCGGGGTCATCGTCATCGACCCGCTGATCTCCGCCGAGACCGCGGCCGCCGCGCTCGCCCTGTACCGCGAGCACCGCGGGAAGCGCCCGGTCACCGGGATGATCTACACGCACTCGCACGGCGACCACTTCGGCGGCTCCCGCGGGATCCTGCCGCACGGCCACCCGCCGGTGCCTGTCCTCGCCCCGGCCGGGTTCCTGGAGCACGCGGTCGCGGAGAACGTGTACGCGGGCGGTGCGATGACCCGCCGCGCGGTCTACATGTACGGCGCCGAACTGGACAAGGGCCCCGCCGGGCACATCGGCGCGGGGCTGGGGATGACGACGTCCAAGGGCACCATCACCCTCGTGCCGCCGACGGTGGACATCACCCGAACCGGGCAGGAGGAGACCCTCGACGGGGTGCGGATCGTCTTCCAGATGACGCCGGGCACCGAGGCCCCCTCGGAGATGAACTTCTACTTCCCCGACCGGCGCACGCTGTGCATGGCGGAGAACGCGACCCACAACATGCACAACATCCTGACCCTGCGCGGCGCGGTGGTCCGCGACACCCGCGTCTGGGCCCACTACCTGGGCGAGACGATCACCCTGTTCGGCGACCGGGCGGAGGTCGCGTTCGCCTCCCACCACTGGCCCACCTGGGGCCGGGACCGCATCGTCGAACATCTGGCAGGCCAGCGGGACATGTGGGCGTACCTGCACGACCAGACCCTGCGCATGACCAACCAGGGACTGACCGGCATGGAGATCGCCGAGCGGATCGAGCTGCCGCCGGCGATCGCGAACCGGTGGGCCAACCGTGGTTACTACGGCTCGGTCAGTCACAACGTGAAGGCCATCTACCAGCGCTACATGGGCTGGTTCGACGGCAACCCCGCCCACCTGTGGGAGCACCCGCCGGTCGAGCAGGCCAAGCGGTTCGCCGCCGACTACGGCGGCGTGTCCGCGCTGGTCGCCAAGGGCCAGGAGTACGCGGCCTCCGGGGACCTGCGCTTCGCCGCGACCCTGCTGGGGCACGCCGTCTTCGCCGCCCCCGACGACGCCACCGCCACGCAGGCACTGGCCGCGGTGTACGAAAAGCTCGGCCACGGCGCGGAGAACGGCACCTGGCGCAACTTCTACCTGATGGGCGCCCAGGAGCTGCGCGGCACCGTCGCGCACACCGCGCTGGAGACGACCAACCCCGAGATGGCGATGGCGCTCACCGTCGACATGCTCATCGACTCCCTCGCCATCCGCGTCGACGGCCCGCGCGCGTGGAACGAGAAGCTCACGATGAGCTGGAACGTCACCGACGAGGGCCGTACCTGGCACCTGCTGCTGTCCAACGGAGCCCTCACCTACCGCAGCACCGGCCCGGAGGCGAGCGACCCGGTCCCGGCCGCCGACCTGACCTTGACCCTGACCAAACCGCAACTCCTCGCCGTCCTGGCCGGCAAGGGACTGGACGGCGTCCACGTCCAGGGTGATCCCCAGGTCCTCGCGACCCTGGTCGGCCTGCTCGACACCCCCGACCCCGATTTCGCCATCGTCACGCCGTGACCGGCGCGGTGGGCCCCCTCGGTTTCGGATCTTTCGCATTCACCGGCGGGGACACTCTCATCAACCTGGTCGCGGCGACCCCACACGGCAGGCCCGTGCACGGCAGACACGTGCACGGCAGGCCCCCGGGACGACAGTCCCGGGACGGCTGGGTACAGGAGCCCTGCGGCCCCGGAGTCAGACCCCCGCGCGCCAGCCCCGGCGCCGTGCACGCGGGAGCACCACCGCGAAGAACGCCGTCAGCGCGATGAGCCCCGCCGCGCCACCGGCCACCGCGACCGCGCCCGCGTGGGCGCTGTGCCCGGTACTTGCCGCGAGCTGCGGTGCGGGTTCGGGGCGTGCGGGGCGGGGCGCCGACGTGGGCAGTACGGCTGTCACCGCGCCCGCCGGGTCGACCGTTCCGGCGCCCGTCAGTGACCGGGTGCCCGCCGCCCCCGGGTACGCCGTCGACGTCAGCCGGTCCGTGAGCTGCTGGGCGGTCAGGCCGGGACGGTAGCTGTCCACCAGTGCGGCCGTACCCGCCACGAAACCGGTCGCCAGGTCGGCGCCGCTGCCGCTGAAGTGCCCGCCTCCGCCCGGGCCGATGCTCATGAGGCTGGTGCCGGGGGCCGCGATGCCGGGGGCCGTCGCGGGCGCGGCCTTCTGGTCGGGGCCACCCCCGGGAGTGAGCGCGGCGACGGCCAGCACGCCCGGCAGCGCTGCCGGATAGGCGGCCGGTGCCGCCTCCCCGGACGAGTTGCTCGGCCCGTACGCCGGGGCCACGACCAGTGCGTCGTGCCGCACCGCATCCCGTACGGCCGAGGTGAGCGAGGCGCTGCCGCGGTTCAGCGCGAGCGGCACATCCACCACCCGGGCCCCGCCCGCCACCGCCGCCCGGATTCCGGCGGCCACCTTGTCGGCGGTCGCCGACCCGTCCGCGCCGGTCACCCGGACCGCCAGGATCCGCGCGTCGGGCGCGACCCCTGCGAACCCGACGCCGGACTTCTGCCCGGCCGCGACGATCCCCGCCACGAAGGTGCCGTGCCCGACGCAGTCCTTGCCCGCGGTCCCGCCCGACACGACATCGGGCCCGGCGGTCACCCGCCCCGCCAGCGCGGGTGCCCCGCCGGCATCGACCCCGGTGTCGACCACGGCGACGGTCACCCCGGCGCCGCGCGCGGAGGGCCAGGCCCGGGAGGGCGCGATGTACCGCTGCGGCCAGGGAGTCAGGTCGGAGTGCTTCTTCGACGGCCGGACACAACCGCCCGCCGCGGGCGGCGCGGACGAGACGGCGGGCAGCGTCGGGGAGTCGTCGGCCACCGCGGGAGCGGCCGCCCCCGCGACGGTGGCCGCGCCCGCGAGGAGCGTGACGAGGGCGGCTGTGGCCGGGAGTTGAGCGAGGCGGGGCGGCATGTGCGTGATCCTATCGACCGTGCGGCGCGGGCCGGTGCTGCGTCCCGCGGTCCGGGCCGCACCCGGCCTCTCCGTTGTGGACGCCCGGTGGACGGCGGACGAATTGCCCGCGTGACCCGGCCGGTGGCTACGCGGGCCCGACCTTGTTGCGGGAGGACAGCGAGATCCTCACCGTCGAGTACAAGATCAACCTGCCGGCGCCCGCCGTGGGCGAGCACATCGAGGCCATCGGGACGGTGCTGAAGTCCGGACGCACGCTGACCGTCTGCCAGTTGGAGGTGTACGGCGTGCACGGTGACGGTACGCGCCAGCTCGTCGCGAACGGGCAGCAGACGCTGATGGGCGTCGGCCGGCCCGCCCGGTGACCGGCTGACGCCCGGTTCGCGCCGGGGCGCTACAGCTTGCCTGCCTCCCGGACGGTGTGGAGGTGGACCAGGACGTCGTAGGCCCTGCCGACGGCGATCTCGGGCGTCTTGTCGTTCGGGTACTGCGTGCCGACGTTGTATGTCGGCCGCGAGATGTCCAGCCAGCTGCGGGCTGCGGCAGGGGCCTTGCGCAGGTCGGCGTAGTAGTCGCGGTACCGGACCTGGTCGAGCGTGTACTCGTTCGTGCCGGGACCGGCCGGGCCGACGGTGAACTTCTTCCACTCGCCGCCGAGCGCCTCGTCCTTGGAGAGGAACGCGCCCCGGTCGAAGGTGGTGCCGATGGCGAGGTAGTCCGCGCCCAGGGTGTCGCGGAGGAACGAGCCCTGGGTCTTCGGGTACGTCGTGGGGTCGGAGGCCACATAGCCTGCGTGGTCGTCGTGGGCCGACAGCAGGATCCTGCCGCCGGTGTGCCGCTGCCACCATGCCGTGGTCTCGGCCATCACCTGGTCGCGGTAGCGCTCCATGGCGGTCAGCGACTCCTGGTCGCCGGGGTCGACGGTCAGGAAGGTGTAGGTCTGGGCGATGTTACGGGCGTTCTGCAGGGCGAACTCGTAGTTGTCGCCGCCCCCCGACCTCTGGCCCTGTACGAGTTCCAGTACTTGCCGCGCCTTGGCCGCGTTCTGCTGCCGCTCCGCGAGCGGCCGGTTCAGATAGGCGATGGCGTCGTCGAGCGGGCGCAGACCGGTGAGGATCTCGTTCAGGCGCGGCAGGGACTCCGGACGGGTCCGCCGTACGTAGTCGGTGACGCTGTCGAAGACCTGCTCGTCGAGCTTGGGCGCACCGATGTCGTCGCCCAGGAAGTGGACCGGGCGGTCGGGGTGCCGGCGGTTGTGGTCGCGCATCCACCGGACGAGGGTCACGAACTCCTCGCGGTCCCAGGGAGATCCGGCCATCACCTCGTGCACGACCTGCCGCGCGTCGCGGTCACCGTCGCCGTGCTGGAGGTAGTCGTCGATCCGCATACCCGCCGACCAGCTGATCTCCAGGGCGAAGGTGGTGAATCCCTTCTGCTCCACGAGGTAGCGGAAGACCCGGTCCTTCAGGGCGAAGAACTCGTGCGAGCCGTGCGTGGCCTCGCCCACGCCGACCACCTTGGCGTCGCCGGCCATCACCCCCAGGGCGTGCAGGTCGGCCGTGCCGGCGCCCGGCTCCGTCGACCGCAGCGGATGGGCGATCCGGTCCAGTGCGCGGACGGGGGCCGACGCGACGGCCGGTGCGGACGCCGCCGGCGCTGCGTACGCGGCCGCCGCGGGGGCCAGCGTCGCGGCCAGGGCGAGAGCCGCTGCCGCGAGCCGCTTCCCGTTGCCGATCATGTGTGATCACTCCCAAGGTGTGTGCTGTCGAGCGCTGCCGAGAAGATCGTCGCGCGTGCAGCGGCCCGGGCGCGCTGGGGCCGGCCCGACACCTTCCCGGGGGCTAGCCCCCCGACCCGGGATTCAGCGTCCGGCTCCCTGGGCCCCCTGGAGGAGCGGGCCGGGAGTGTCCTGTCCCGGGCTTCCTCATGCGACATCACAGGTGGCTGCCGCTCGCGGCGGGCCGGATCAGCTCACACCACCAGGTCCTCCGGCAGCAGCAGCCGCAGTTCCCGCGGCCCCGCATCCGGCATCCCGCTCAGCCGGCCCGCCTGCCGCGTCATCATCGACTCCAGCACCCGCCGCGCGTACCTCGCGTTGCCGAAGTTCGCGTCGCGCGGCACCTCGTCGAAGTGCCGCCCGAGCCGCACCACCGTCTCCGGTGCGCAGTCGTACCCGTCGCGTTCGCACTGGCGCCGCACGATCTCCACCAGATCTTCCGCCGAGTACGCGCCGAACGTCACCCGGCGCGAGAAGCGCGAGCCCAGACCGGGGTTGGAGCCGAGGAAGCGGTCCATCTCGCGCTCGTAACCCGCGACCACCACCGCCGTGTCGTCCCGGTGGTCCTCCATCAGCTTCACCAGGGTGTCGACCGCCTCCTGGCCGAAGTCCGAGCCCGAGCCGCCCGCCGGGGTCAGCGCGTACGCCTCGTCGACGAAGAGCACACCGCCGCGCGCCCGCGCGAAGACCTCCTGGGTGAGCTGGGCGGTGTGCCCCACATAGCGGCCCACCAGGTCCGCCCGCGCCACCTCGATCAGCTGGCCGCGCGGCAGCACCCCGAGCGCGCCGAGCAGTTCCCCGTACAGCCGGGCCACCGACGTCTTGCCGGTGCCGGGCGGGCCGGTGAAGACCAGATGGTGGCCGACCGAAGGGGCAGGCAGCCCGGCCGCCCGCCGTCTGCGCGCCGTCGCCAGCAGATTGACCAGGTCCTGCACCTGCGACTTGGCGTCGTCGAGGCCCACCAGCGAGGCCAGTTCCGCCATGATCGCGTCGAGTCTGGCGGCGTCGGCCGGCTCGCTCTCGCCCGCGCCGATCGCCGCCGCTGCCTGCTCGCCCACGTCCGAAGGGAGCAGCGTCGTGAGGTCCTCCTCGGAGACCTCAGGCATGACGGCGAGCCGCAGCGCCTGCCGGTCGATCAGCTCCTCGAAGACCTTGCGGGCCGCGCGCGCGTTGCCGAACGACGTGTCCTTGTGCATCCGCTCGAAGTGCACGGCCAGCGCCCGTTCGGTCTCCTCGCCCACCGTGTAGCGGTTCTGCTCGCACAGCAGCCGGACGATGGTGATCAGCTCGGGGACCGTGTAGTTCTCGAACTCGACCGTACGGTTGAAACGCGACGCCAGGCCCGGGTTGGAGGCCAGGAAGGTGTGCATCTCGGAGGAGTAGCCGGCCGCGATGACCACCACGTCGTCCCGGTGGTCCTCCATCAGCTTCACCAGCGTGTCGACCGCCTCCCGCCCGAAGTCCGCGCCGCCGCCCGAAGGGCCGCCCTGGGTCAGCGCATAGGCCTCGTCGATGAACAGCACACCGCCCAGGGCCTCTTCGAAGACCTCGGTGGTCTTGATCGCGGTACCGCCGACCACCTTCGCCACCAGGTCGGCGCGGGCCACCTCGACCAGATGGCCGGACCGCAGGACCCCCAGCGTCGCGAGGATGCTCCCGTACAGCCGGGCCACCGACGTCTTGCCGGTGCCGGGCGGGCCCGCGAACACCAGATGGCGGGCGGTGGCCGGGACGGGGAGCCCCGCCTCGCGGCGCCGTTCGGCCAGCCGGTTGAGGTTGACCAGGGTGGCGACCTGCTCCTTCACGGCGCGCAGACCGACCAGTTCGTCCAGCCGCGCCAGCGGGCCGCGCGGGTCACCGGGGGCGCCTTCCTGCCCGTCGCTCTCGCCCGTGATGTCGGGCTCGCCGTTCTCCTCGCTGGTCAGCCGGTCGAGCACCAGCTCGCCCGCGGTGGACCCGCGGCGTACGCCCGCGCCCTTGTTCCCGGTGACCGTGCACCCGGCGGCGCGCACCCGCAGCCCGCTCACCGTCCGCAGTCCGTCCCCGCCGCCCGCCGCGAACACGCACTCGGTCAGCTCGGCGCTCGCGTCCGCCCCGATGCTCGCCCCGTGCCGGCCCGCACCGCGCACCCGTACCCGTACGGCCGTCAACTCGGCCCCCGCGCCCTCCAATTCGAGCCCGTCGGTGCCGGGTGTCCCGATCTCGCAGTCGACGAGCGTGACTGCGCCGCCCGCCAGGACCGAGACACCGGCCCGTGCCGCGGACCGCACGGCCGTGCCCTGGAAGGACGGCCTGGCCTCCCCGGCGCGGATGCCGCAGCCGCCCGCCGACGTGACCGTGCACGCCTCGGCCTTCCCGCGGGCCCCGTCCCGTACGTCGATGCCGTGCCCGCCGGTGTCCGTCACCTCGACCCGGCGCAGCACCGGATCCGCACCGTTCGTGACGACGATCCCGTGCCCGGCCGCCCCCGTCACGGTGACCCGGTCAAGCCGCGCGGTGCTGGCGCCGGTGAGCAGGATGCCGTCCGCCGCGCCCTCGGCCACCTCGGTGCGGACCAGCACGGTGGACGAACCGTCCTGGACGAGCACGCCGGCCGAACGGGCCCCGGTGACACGGGCGTCGGTGAACGTGCCGCGCGAGCGCCCGGTGACCGCGATGCCGTGACCGCCGGGCCGGTCGACCCGCAGCCCGGTCAGCTCGGGATCCGTGGCGCCCGACAGGGTGACGCCGTGGGTGGTGGACCCGGTGGCCGCGCAGTCGGTCAGTACGGTCTGCGCGGCCGTCGATATGTGGAAACCGATCACGCAGTCGACGGCCCGTACACCGGTGAACCTGGTCGTGGCGTTCTCCTCCACGGCGACACCGGGCTTGACGGTCCGCTCCACGGTGACATCGGTGAACGAGCCGCGCGCCCGGCCGTTGGCCAGCACGCCGTTGCCCCCGGCGTCCCGGACCGTGCAGCCGCGCACCTCGGTAGCGGCGTCCTCGCCCAGCACGATGCCCGAACTGCCCAGCCGCTCCAGCACACAGCCCTCGACGACGCTGGTCCGCGACGACAGGTCGACGATCCCCGCGCCCGCCGGATTGCTCACGGTGGTGTCGCGGATGGCGAGCGAGCCCTCGTCCCTGGAGAGCAGCGCGGCCCAGGAGTTGCCGAACACCTCGCACTCCTCCAGGGCCGCCTGACCGTGCGGCACATCCACCACCGGCTCGTCCTCGTCGCCGCCCCCGCCCGCGACCAACCGCAGACCGGAGAGCTTCACCGCCTCGGCGAGCACCTGTACGGCGCTGCCGCTGCGCGGTGCGATCTCGACCGTGCCGCCCGGCTCGTGGGCCACGACGGTGACCAGCTTCGTGACGACCAGGTTCTCGTCGTACCGCCCGGCCCTGACGCTGATCACCGAGCCGCCGCGCGCCGCGTTCAGCGCCTCGCCGATGGTGCGGTGGTCGCCCGCGCCTGCCGGGTCCACGACGATCAGATGGCGCGCCACAGGGGCTCCCTCATGCTCGGTACTCCGGTCGGCCGACGGCCGCCCGACCGGAGACCATCATGCCAAGGGACCGGACGGGGTGATCTCCGGCCCGCACCCGCCGGAGCCCGGCGCGGACCATCCGATGACAAGCCCCGAGCCCGGCCCTGCGCCCGGCTCCGGGTCAGTCCCGAGACACCCCTGAACGTGACCCGGCCCTTCAACTACCGTGCTGGTGACCCGCTCTCGCGGACCGGGAGTCCGCCCACCCGAGGAGTGACCATGTCCACCGCCCAGGACATCCCGAACACCCCGAACATCCCGGACATCCTCTCGCCGGAGTTCGCTGCGGACCCGTACCCCGTCTACCGCGCCTTGCGCGAGCACAAGCCGTTGCTCTGGCACGAGGCCATGCAGAGCTATGTCGTCTCGCGGTACGAGGACGTGGAGCGGGTCTTCAAGGACCGCGAGGCCGCCTTCACCACGGACAACTACGACTGGCAGCTCGAACCGGTACACGGCCGGACGATTCTTCAGCTCAGCGGGCGTGAGCACGCGGTCCGCCGGGCCCTGGTCGCGCCGGCCTTCCGGGGCAGCGACCTGGAGCAGAAGTTCCTGCCGGTCATCGAGCGCAACGCCCGCGAGCTGATCGACACGCTGCTCGACGGGGCCGCTCCGGGGACAGGGTCGGGGACCGTGGACCTCGTGGAGGGGTTCGCCACGCGCTTCCCCGTCAACGTCATCGCCGACATGCTCGGTCTGGACAAGGCCGACCACGCCAAGTTCCACGGCTGGTACACGTCGGTGATCGCGTTCCTCGGGAACCTGACCGGGGACCCGGAGGTCGCTGCGGCGGGCGAGCGCACCCGCCAGGAGTTCGCCGCGTACATGATCCCGGTGATCCAGCACCGCAGGGAGCACCCGGGCGACGACCTGCTCTCCGCGCTCTGCGCTGCCGAGGTCGACGGGGTGCGGATGAGTGACGAGGACATCAAGGCCTTCTGCAGCCTGCTCCTCGCGGCCGGCGGCGAGACCACCGACAAGGCCATCGCGAGCATCTTCGCCAATCTGCTGGCCCACCCGGAGCAGCTCGCCGCGGTACGGGTCGACCGCACCCTCATCGACCGGGCCTTCGCCGAGACCCTGCGTTTCACCCCGCCCGTCCACATGATCATGCGGCAGACCGCGAAGGAGGTCACCCTGAGCGGCGGCACGGTCCCGGCCGGCGCCACCGTGACCTGTCTGATCGGCTCGGCCAACCGCGACGGCGAGCGGTACGCCGACCCCGACACGTTCGACATCTTCCGTACGGACCTGACGTCGGCCACCGCGTTCTCGGCGGCGGCCGACCATCTGGCCTTCGCGCTGGGCCGGCACTTCTGTGTGGGCGCCCTGCTCGCCAGGGCGGAGGTGTCGACCGGGGTCGGCCAACTCCTGGACGCCCTGCCGGACATGCGCTTCGAGGACGGTTATGTCCCCGTCGAGCAGGGGGTGTTCACCCGGGGGCCGCGGGAGGTCCGCGTACGGTACGGCACCTGACCATCAGGCGGCCCGCCCACCGGGGGCCCGCCCCACCGGGGTCGACTCACCGGCGGCCGGCTCACCGGCCCCGGTGGGCCGCCCGCCGGCGGGCGCGGTTCAGCCCGCGTTGCCGTACGGCTGGGTGATGACTTCCATGGCGTGCCCCGACGGATCCAGGAAGTAGACCCCGCGGCCGCCGTGCAGATGGTTGATCTCGCCGGGCTGCTTCTTGTACGGGTCGGCGTAGAAGTCCGTACCGGTGGCCCGCATCCTGGCGAAGATCCCGTCGAAAGCCTCCTCGGGGACGAGGAAGGCGTAGTGCTGGACGGGGAGTGGCGACCCGGGCGGTACGGTCGCGAAGTCCAGGGTCACGCCGTTGCTCAGCTCCACCGGGACGAAGGGGCCCCATTCGGCCCCGGCCCGCAGACCGAGCACGGTGGCCAGGAACTCGGCGGACTCCCGGTTGTCCCGGGAGGGAACGATGGTGTGGTTCAGCTCGACGGGGAAGGGCCGGGATGCCGGATCGGCCCCGGGCTGTGATGCTGATCCCGGTACCACTGCCCCTGGCCCTGCTGTTGTTTCTTCCACCGCTACTGCTGCTTCTGTTGCTGCTGCTTCTGATTCCGACACTGTGGAATGCCTCCAACGGGCATCTCACGGGCCACCTCCACGCCTCACCCGGCCGGTGACCGACGCGCGATGCCGTACGGCCCACCCTAGGGCGTGTCCGGCCCACCCGCACGGGGTCATTCGCGCCACCCATGGACCCGGACCTGTGCGGACAACTCGGCTCGGGCGGGCGGCGGTTCACCGGCTGCTTCACCCAGCCAGGTGAATCAGGGCAAGCATGCACGTTTCTGCACCGCGGCGCTTCCTAAGGTGTGTCACGTCGCCCAGGCCCTCGCAGGCCGGCCCGTTGCCGCCGACCGGACCGATGCCACAGCGACCGAACGGGGGTCCGTCATGGATACGAAGGACGAGCACACGGAACACACAGAGAAGTCACAGCGCACGGAGCCGTCGGGCCCGGCCGCCCGCAGTTACACCGCGGGCCGTTTCACCGTGGTCGAGCTGCGCGGCGAGATCGACCTCCTCGCGGCGGGCCACATCCGTGAGTGCACCGACGCCGCCACCGCGCCCCAGGGCGCGCGCGTGATCGTCGACCTCCGCCCCGCGACCTTCATCGACTGCGCGGCGCTGGGGTTGCTCTGCCGTGCCAGACGGCGGGTGCTCGACCGCGGCGGCTCCATCGACCTGGTCTGCACCCGCGCGCTGCATCTGCGGATGCTGCGGGTCACCGGCCTGGCCGGTTACTTCCCGAGCAGCCCCACCGTGGCCGAGATCTCGGCCTGAAGGATCCGGCCCGCGGCGTCCGCGTCGCCCCGGCGGACCGCCGCCACCAGTGCGGTGTGCGGTTCGTCGCCGTGGTTCGGGTCATGGCTGCGCAGGCCGAGCAGCGCCACCAGCTCGATGAGCCCTTCCCGCAGCACGGGGACGAACCGGTCGAACCGCGACTACGGGCCGTCATCCGGAACTTCACCCCGCGCGACCCTGTGACTCGTGTCCGGTTCCAGGGCGTCGGACACATCAAGGTCAACCAGCACCGTCCGGTGGTCGGCAGGGTCAAAACGCACGAAGACCTGAAGATCCGCAACATGATCAAGGCCCCGGCACCGAAGCCCGATCCCGAGCAGGCAGGCGGATTCCTGCCCAACGGAGCGGCGGCGAAGGCCGGACTCAACCGCAGCATCGCCGATGCCGGATGGGGGGTGTTCCTGATGATCCTGCACGCCAAGGCTGAAAGCGCCGGACGGGAAGTGATCGCCGTGGACCCCTGCAACACCTCCCGGACCTGCCCCGAATGCGGGCACGTCTCAGCGGAGAACCGGCCTACCCAGGAGAAGTTCCACTGCGTCAGCTGCGGCCACAACGCGCACGCCGATACAGTGGGAGCCACCAACGTTCTACGGGCCGGGCTGGTCCGCCGCGACGCCAACCCGGCCTAGCGAGAAGCCCCCGGCTACAGCCGGAGGAGGAGTCACGTCCAGGACCTTTGAAGAGCTGGTGGCCGAGGCCGACTCCGTATCCGTCGACGGCTGGGACTTCTCCTGGCTGGACGGGCGTGCCACCGAGGAGCGCCCGTCGTGGGGGTACGCCCGTGCGATGGGGGAGCGGATGGGCCGGGCATCGGCCGCCCTCGACATCCAGACCGGCGGCGGGGAGGTGCTGGCCGGGGTGGCGAAGCTGCCGCCGCTGACGGTGGCCACCGAGGCCTGGCCGCCGAACGTGGCCAAGGCCACCGCCCTGCTGCATCCGCTGGGTGCGGCGGTGGTGGCCGACCCGGACGAGCCGCCGCTGCCCTTCGCCGACGGGGCCTTCGACCTGGTCGTCAGCCGCCATCCGGTGAAGGCCCACTGGGAGGAGATCGCCCGGGTACTGGCCCCCGGCGGTACGTACTTCTCCCAGGAGGTCGGCCCGGCCAGCGTCTTCGAGCTCGTCGAGTACTTCCTCGGCCCGCAGCCCGAAGCGCGCAAGGGACGCGACCCGGAGGCGGCGCGCACCGCGGCGCGGGCGGCGGGGCTGGAGGTGACCGATCTGCGGCTGGAGAGCCTGCGCACCGAGTTCTTCGACATCGGCGCTGTCATCTACTTCCTGCGCAAGGTGATCTGGATGGTGCCCGGTTTCACCACGGAGGCGTATCTGCCGCAGCTCCGGGCCCTGCACGAGCGGATCGAGGCCGAGGGACCGTTCCTCGCGCACACGACGCGCTTCCTCATCGAGGCCCGCAAGCCGCGGTGATCCCCCCTTTGATCCCTTGGCCCGGTGTCCACCGGCTGTAGTGGCCCGCCCGCCCGCCCGCCCGCACGCCCGCACGCCCCTCCCCGGCCCGTGCCCGCCCCTTCCGGGAGGGCGGCGCATGACCCGGACCCCGTTCCCCCGGCCGGTCTAAACTCGGCCGGGTGTCTGCCGCGCTGATCGTCGTACTCGCCGCCTGCTTCGGCGCCGCCGTGGGGACTCTGCTGCCGCGCCCCGCCTACCGCCTCGCGGTGGCCCCCGGGACTCCCTGGCACGGGGCCACCCCGTCGGGGCAGCCCATCGCCGGCTGGCTCGGCCCGGCGCGCGGGACCGGCGGCTGGTACGGGCCCAGTACACCGGTGACCGCCGCGGTCACCGCCCTGTGCTGCGCCGCGCTCGCCGCGGCGGCTGGGCCGGTCCCCGAAGCGGCCGTCTGGGTGCTGCTCGCGCCCGCCCTCGTTCTGCTGGCCCTGGTGGACCGCGCCGTGCAGCGGCTGCCCGACGTCCTCACCCTGCCCATCGTCGCGGCGACCGCGGCCCTGCTGGGAGCCGCGGCGCTGCTGCCCGGCGCGCGGGGCTCGTGGACGGGCGCCCTGCTCGGCGGACTCGCCCTGGGCGGCGGTTACTTCGTGCTCTTCCTCATCAACCCCAACGGCATGGGCTTCGGCGACGTCAAACTGGCGGCCGGTCTCGGGGTGGCCCTCGGCTGGTACGGCTGGGGGGTGCTGCTGCTCGGCACCTTCGCCGGGTTCGTCTACGGCGCGCTCTACGGCGTCGGCCTGATCCTGCGGGGGCGCGCGGGCCGCAAGACCGCGATGCCGTTCAGCCCCTTCATGGTGGCGGGCGCGCTCACCGGTCTGCTGCTCGGCGGCTTCGGAGCGTAATCCCGGAGCGCCGGGGGGCACGGCGTGGCCCCAGCACGACTTATGAAGGGTTATGGTGGAAACCCCCCCCTCGGGCCGGTCCGTATCCCCCCCCACGGACCGGCCCGTTTTTTTATGCCCCGATTCCCGGCGCTGCGCTTTCCCGCCCCGCGCCGCTTCCGGGGGTCAGCTCCGGCCGGCCCAGATGTTGGTGCCCGCGGTGTCGACGGCGAACGAGTCGATCTCGGTCAGCTCCTCGGCGGAGAGCGGAGCCGCCGCGAGGGCCGCGACGTTCTCGTCCAGTTGCTTCACGCTGGAGGCGCCGATCAGCGCGGAGGTCATCCGCGGATCGCGCAGCACCCAGTTGAGTGCCAGCTGCGCCAGGGACTGGCCCCGCCGCTTCGCGATCTCGTTGAGCCCGTTGAGCCGGCGTACGACCTCGTCCGAGAGCAGATCCGGGTCGAGCGACTTGCCCTGAGTGGCACGCGAACCCTCCGGGATGCCCTTCAGATACTTGCCGGTGAGCAGGCCCTGCGCGAGCGGCACGAAGGAGATGCAGCCCATTCCGGCCGTCTCCAGGGTGTCGAGCAGCCCGTCGTCCTCGGTCCAGCGGTTGATCATGGAGTACGAGGGCTGGTGGATCAGGGCGGGGACGCCCATCTCCTTGAGGATGCGGGCGGCCTCCGCGGTCTGCTCGCTGTTGTACGAGGAGACCCCGACGTACAGCGCCTTGCCCTGCTGCACGGCGGAGGCCAGCGCGCCCATCGTCTCCTCAAGAGGAGTGTCCGGGTCGAAGCGGTGGGAGTAGAAGATGTCGACGTAGTCGAGACCCATCCGCGTGAGCGAGGCGTCCAGCGAGGACAGCAGGTACTTGCGCGAGCCCCACTCGCCGTACGGGCCGGGGTGCATCAGATAGCCGGCCTTGGTCGAAATGACCAGTTCGTCCCGGTAGGGGGTGAAGTCCTGGGCGAAGAGCTTGCCGAAGTTGAGCTCGGCGGAGCCGGCCGGCGGGCCGTAGTTGTTGGCAAGGTCGAAATGGGTCACACCGGTGTCGAAGGCGCGGCGGAGGATCTCACGCTGCGAGTCGAGCGTGCGGTCGTCGCCGAAGTTGTGCCACAGGCCGAGCGAGACAGCGGGGAGTTTCAGCCCGCTGCGGCCGCTGCGCCGGTACTCCATGGAGTCGTATCGGTCATCAGCGGCGGAATAACGAAGAGAATCAGTCACAGGCCCCTCCTTATCACGGACTTGTGACAGGCCGGGTTGGGCTGTCATGACCCCTGCGCAGTACTGTGGCGGCTCGGGCGATTGCCACCGCACGGAGGTCCGGACTCAGTGCTGTGCCGTCCTGGGGGTACGCCTCCCGGGACCCCAGCCGAAAAGCACGTCGGGCAGGGCGTCCGGCACGACATCGCGAGGTGAATCGCAGTGAACTTGCGCGACCTGGTGTACGGGCTCTACGCACGTCGGGTGGAAGGCCGCCTCGACCACGACCAGGTGCCCAAGCACATCGGACTCATTCTGGACGGCAACCGGCGCTGGGCCAAGGCGTCCGGAGGCACTGCCGCGGAGGGCCACAAGGCCGGGGCCGACAAGATCACCGAGTTCCTCGGCTGGTGCGCCGAGACCGAGGTCGAGGTCGCCACGCTCTGGCTGCTGTCGACGGACAACTTCGACCGCCCGCAGGAGGAGCTGACCGCGCTCTTCGGCATCATCGAGGACACGGTCAGGGGCCTCGCGGCGGACGGCCGCTGGCGGGTCCACCACGTCGGTGCGCTCGACCTGCTCCCCGGCCACACCCAGGCCGTCCTCAAGGAAGCCGAAGAGGCGACCACGGGCAACACCGGGATACTCGTCAATGTCGCGGTCGGCTACGGCGGGCGCCAGGAGATCGCCGACGCGGTCCGCTCGCTCCTGCTGGAGCACGCCCAGAAGGGCACCTCCTTCGAGGAGCTGGCCGAGACCGTCGACGTCGAGCGCATCTCGGAACACCTCTACACGCGCGGCCAGCCCGACCCGGATCTGGTGATCCGTACCAGCGGGGAGCAGCGACTCTCCGGGTTCATGCTCTGGCAGAGCGCGCACTCCGAATATTACTTCTGCGAAGTTTTCTGGCCCGCTTTCCGCAAGGTCGACTTCCTGCGGGCGCTGCGCGACTACGCGGCCCGCCACCGGCGCTACGGCGCCTGAGCCTCCCCGGCCCGCGCCCGCCGCACCCCCGTTCGCGCTCTCTTTGCACCCTTTCGGGTTATGGCCTGAACTATGCGCTTTCCGAGGGTGGACACCCGGTGGCGCGCAGACGTCGCGCCGGTCAGCCAAGGGTGACGGCCGGATGAAAACCTCCCGGTACGCACCGCCGCTGGCAGGAACCGGTCGTACGCCTTGGCATGGCAACGGGCGTTCGCGGGAATACCCCTTCCAGGTCGACGTCCGGTCCACGGATGTCGTATCTCAGTGAGCGGCCCGGTCCGCTCGCCCGGGAGGCCCTTTGCACCAGGACGACCGTGCGGTGAGCGCGGGCGACGTGGAGGGCCGGGTCCGGCCTCCGCGCTGGTGGGGGCCCGCCCCGGTCCCAGCAGCCCGCGACGCCGTCGCTCCCCGACCTCAGGCTTGTGTCCAAAGGGGGTACGTCCTTCCGTGGTGACCAGCACTAAGCGCCGCATGCCCGACAGGCGCACTTATGTTCTTGACACCAGCGTCCTGCTGGCCGATCCCAACGCCATGACCCGGTTCGACGAGCACGAGGTCGTGCTCCCGATCGTCGTGGTCACGGAACTGGAGGCCAAGAGGCACCATCCGGAGCTCGGATACTTCGCCCGGCAGGCGCTGCGCCTGCTGGACGACTTCCGGGTGAGGTACGGACGTCTCGACGCCCCTCTTCCCATGGGCGAACTCGGCGGGACCCTCCGTGTCGAACTCAACCACTCGGATCCCAGCGTGCTCCCGGCCGGCTACCGGCTCGGGGACAACGACTCACGCATCCTCGCGGTCGCGCGCAACCTCCAGGCCGAGGGATTCGACGTCACCGTCGTCTCCAAGGACCTGCCGCTGCGCATCAAGGCCTCGTCCGTGGGACTCCTCGCCGAGGAGTACCGCGCCGAACTGGCGATCACGGACTCCGGCTACACGGGGATGAGCGAACTGACCCTCTCGCCCGACCAGGTGGACCTGCTCTTCTCCGAGGACACCCTGTATGTACCGGAGGCCGCCGAACTGCCCGTACACACCGGCATGGTGCTCCAGTCCGAGCGCGGCAAGGCGCTGGGCCGGATCACGGCCGAGGGCAATGTGAAACTCGTACGGGGCGACCGCGAGGCCTTCGGGCTGCACGGCCGCAGCGCCGAGCAGCGCATCGCGCTCGATCTGCTCCTCGATCCGGACATCGGCATCATCTCGATGGGCGGCAGGGCCGGCACCGGCAAGTCCGCACTGGCGCTCTGCGCGGGGCTTGAGGCCGTCCTGGAGCGCAGGCAGCACCAGAAGGTGATGGTCTTCCGTCCGCTGTACGCGGTCGGCGGGCAGGAACTCGGCTATCTGCCCGGCTCCGAGTCCGAGAAGATGGGGCCCTGGGCGCAGGCGGTCTTCGACACGCTCTCCTCGGTGACGAGCCGGGACGTGATCGAGGAAGTGGTCGGACGGGGCATGCTCGAAGTCCTGCCGCTCACTCATATCCGGGGCCGCTCACTGCACGACGCGTTCGTCATCGTGGACGAGGCCCAGTCCCTGGAGCGGAACGTCCTGCTGACGGTGCTCTCCCGGATTGGCTCGAACTCGCGGGTCGTACTGACCCACGACGTCGCCCAGCGGGACAACCTGCGGGTCGGCCGGTACGACGGAGTGGTCGCTGTAGTGGAGAAACTGAAGGGGCATCCGCTCTTCGCCCATGTCACCCTCACCCGGTCCGAGCGCTCGCAGATCGCCGCGCTGGTGACCGAAATGCTGGAGGACGGACAGCTCTAGAGGGACTGCCGGAAGATACGGCCGGAGAAGGTATGGCCAGAAGGTGTGGCCAGTAGGTATTGCCAGACACCGGCCCGTACGGTACTGGTCAGTTGAAGCCGCCCGGCAAGGCGCAGGAGCCTAGCCGGGCGGTTCTCTGTTGCGCAGCGTTCTCCAGAAAACTCGTGCGCCAAACGGGGTGTGAGCTTTAACACTCGGCCGACGTTTGCCTTGAAGCGTGGGCTTCGGGCAGAGTCTTGCTTCCGTCAGGCCCCGCATACGGCACACGTCCACCCTCAGGGGTGTAGCACCACACAACTCAACACTTGCCGCCGTATGCCGCCCGAGCACCACGCGGCACTTCCGTAAGGGAGTTGCCCACCGGGTCAGTGCCTCCCGTGACCTGTACGCCAGGGAGGCCCGCGCCAGGGGCACGATTGCGTCCGCGAGGTCACGAGCGGTCGCTGCTGGAAGGAAACCGTGTGAGCCGGATTTCGGTCCGGGGATTCGCGGTGGCGTCAGCCACTGCGGTCACCACCGTAGGAGCAGTTGTCGGCGTCGCATCGGGCAGCACGATGCCCGCAGGCGACAACATCGATGCAGCCTCCGCCGCGGACACGACGACTCTCGCAGACATTCCTGATGGTCAGCAGGCCCAGGTCGCGTCGCTGACGGAGCAGGCAGACACCCAGGCGGTGCAGGCCGACGCGGCAGCGAAGAAGTCCGCGGAGGAGTCGGCCCGCATCCAGGCCGCCAAGGACGCGAAGTCCAAGAAGGAAGCTGCTGACGAGGCAGTTGCCAAGGCCAAGGAGGCCGCGAAGAAGCGTGCCGAGCAGAAGAAGCTGGAATCCAGCCGCTCTTCTGTCCGTGACGCCAGCAGCTTCTCGTCGCAGGGCTCGTACACGGCCGCACAGGTCCAGGCCATGGCACGGCAGATGATGCCGTCCGACCAGTTCCAGTGCTTCAGCAACATCGTGAGCCATGAGTCCGGCTGGAACTACAAGGCGACCAACCCCGGTTCCGGCGCCTACGGTCTCGTGCAGGCTCTCCCGGGCTCGAAGATGTCGAGCGCGGGTGCCGACTGGCAGACCAATCCGGCCACGCAGATAAAGTGGGGCCTGAACTACATGAACAGCCGCTACCAGAGCCCCTGTGGTGCGTGGTCGTTCTGGCAGGCCAACAGCTGGTATTAGAGCGGCTTGTCCGCTCAACTCCATGGAGCCCCCCGCCGTCCTTCGGTGGGGGGCTCCATGCGTGTACGGTCGGCTCCGGATGGGGCGCGCGTTCGGGGGAAGAGGAAAAGGATGTCGAAACTGCCGGACTGGCTCGGACGCGTGGGCTCTGAACTCACCCACATGGGTGAAAGGTTGGAGGAACGCCGTTCCGCGGACGATGCGGACGGCGCCGCCGACGGAACGGGGACCGCGTCGCACGGCGGACCCGGCGGGCCCGGCCATCCGGCGCCCGGTCAGGTGCCGCCGCCCCCGGACTACGCGCCGGCCGTCGCGGCCCGCCCCGACCCGGTGGCCGCCGTGCCGTGGGGGATGCGGGTGGCCGCCGAGGCGGGCTGGCGTCTCCTCGTCCTCGCGGGGACCCTCTGGGTGCTGATGCGGGTCATCAGCACCATCCAGCTGGTCGTCCTCGCGTTCGTCGGCGCGCTGCTCGTCACCGCGCTCCTCCAGCCGACGGTCGCCAGGCTCCGGCGGGCCGGCCTGCCACGGGGGCTGGCCACCGCGCTGACCGCGATCCTGGGCTTCGTCATCATGGGCCTGGTCGGCTGGTTCGTGGTCTGGCAGGTGATGGAGAACCTGGACACGGTCTCCAGCCGGGTCCAGGAGGGCATCCAGGAGCTGCGGCGCTGGCTGCTGCACAGCCCGTTCCATGTGACGGACAAGCAGATCAATGAGATCGCCAAGAACCTCAGCGACACCGTCGGCACCAACACGAACGAGATCACGTCGGCCGGCCTCCAAGGGGTCACGGTCATGGTGGAGTTCCTCACCGGGATGCTGCTGGCGATGTTCTCGACCCTCTTCCTGCTGTACGACGGGGCGCGCATCTGGCAGTGGATGCTCAAGCTCGTCCCGGCGCAGGCCCGTCCGGGGGTCGCGGGCGCCGGGCCGCGTGCCTGGCGGACGCTGACCGCGTATGTGCGCGGCACGGTGATAGTGGCGCTGATCGACGCGATCTTCATCGGTCTTGGGCTGTTCTTCCTCGATGTGCCGCTGGCCGTGCCGCTGGCCGTCTTCATCTTTCTGTTCGCGTTCATCCCGCTGGTGGGCGCGGTGATGTCCGGTGCGCTCGCGGTGGTCGTCGCGCTGGTGACCCAGGGCCCGTTCACGGCGCTGATGGTCCTGATCGTGGTACTGGCCGTACAGCAGATCGAGGGCCATGTGCTCCAGCCGTTCATCCTCGGCCGTGCGGTGCGGGTCCATCCGCTGGCGGTGGTCCTCTCGGTGGCCGCCGGCGGCATGATCGCCGGAATCGGCGGAGCGGTGGTGGCGGTTCCGCTGGTGGCGGTGACCAACACGGTGGTCGGCTACCTCCGTGCGTACAGCATGGAGACCGCTCTGCGGGCCGCACCCCAGCAGCAGAAGGAGACCCAGGCTCAGGCGGCGGCCCAGGCGGCGGCTCAGGCAGCGGACCGGACAGCGCCCCAGGCGGCGGCTCAGGCTCCGGCACCCCCGGAGTCCGAGCCCGAGCCCGGTCCGGAGCCCGACGTCGGGAGCCCGGCACTCGGGACCGAGCTGCCCGAGTGACAGCCGGGGCGGAGGCGGCGTCAGGAACAGCTGTCCTCCGCCGGCCCCGCAACGGCAGCAGAAAGCCCCGGTGGTGCGTTTCCGCACATCACCGGGGCTTTCGTGGATGCCGTTACCGTTACTCGGCCAGGACGGCCTCGGCGTCGAGTGTCACGCCGACCGCCTGCAGCACGGAGGCGATCTTGAAGGCCTCCTGGATGGTCTCGCGGTCCACGCCCGCCTTGCGGAGCACCTGCTCGTGCGAGTCGAGGCACTGGCCGCAGCCGTTGATCGCGGAGACGGCGAGCGACCAGAGCTCGAAGTCGGCCTTCTCCACACCGGGGTTGCCGATCACGTTCATCCGCAGACCGGCGCGGAGCGTCCCGTACTCCGGGTCCGACAGCAGGTGCCGGGTCCGGTAGAAGACGTTGTTCATCGCCATGACGGCCGCCGCGGACCGGGCCGCGGTGTACGCCTCGGGGGAGAGGTTCGCCTTCGCCTCCGGCTCCAGCTCGCGCAGCACCAGCGGGGAGCGCGAAGCGATGGCGCAGGCGAGGACGGTGCCCCACAGCTGCTGCTTCGGCAGGTCGCTGTTGCCGATCACCGAACCGAGGTTCAGCTTCAGGTCCTTGGCGTAGTCCGGTATTGCGGACTTCAGTTCGTCGAGTGACATCGTGGAATCAGCTCACTCGCCCGAGAGGAGCGCGACCGGGTCCAGGGTGTTCTCGCCCTTGGTCCAGTTGCAGGGGCACAGCTCGTCGGTCTGCAGGGCGTCGAGGACCCGCAGGACCTCCTTGGGGTTACGGCCCACGGAACCGGCGGTCACCATCGTGAACTGGATCTCGTTGTTCTGGTCGACGATGAAGACGGCGCGCTGCGCGAAGCCGTCCTCGCCCTCGATGCCGAGGTCGCGCATCAGCTCGTGCTTCGAGTCGGCGAGCATCGGGAAGGGCAGGTCGGTGAGGTCCGGGTGGTCCTTGCGCCAGGCGTGGTGCACGAACTCGGAGTCACCGGAGAAGCCGAGGACCTGGGCGTCGCGGTCGGCGAACTCCTCGTTCAGCTTGCCGAAGGCGGCGATCTCGGTCGGGCACACGAAGGTGAAGTCCTTGGGCCACGCGAAGACGATCTTCCACTTGCCTTCGTAGGTCTTGTGGTCGATCTGCGCGAACTCCTTGCCGCTCTCCAGCGACACACAGGCAGTCAGGTCGAACTGGGGGAACTGGTCACCGACAGTGAGCACGTACTCTCCTTGCAGCTGCGGAATTCCCTTTTGGGGCGTTCCTGGGGGTTGGACGGGTTACAGAGTGACACAGGATCTATTGATCACAGAAATAGCTAGACTTGCTTGTCGTGATCGGAGGTACCTATCAGTGACCCACGTATATACGGGCGGAACCGTCCACAAGGGGAAGCAGCCCACTCTGTCGCAGCTGCGTGCCTTCGCGGCCGTGGCGGAGCATCTGCACTTCCGGGACGCGGCGGCGGCGATCGGCATGAGCCAGCCCGCTCTGTCGGGTGCCGTATCGGCGTTGGAGGACGCCCTCGGCGTACAGCTCCTGGAGCGGACCACCCGCAGGGTGCTGCTGTCGCCCGCCGGGGAGCGGCTCGCGGTGCGGGCCGGGGCGGTCCTCGACGCGGTCGGCGCGCTGATGGACGAGGCCGACGCGGTACGGGCGCCCTTCACCGGGGTGCTGCGGCTCGGGGTGATCCCCACCGTCGCCCCCTATCTGCTGCCGACCGTGCTGCGGCTCGTCCACCGCGAGTACCCGGATCTCGACCTCCAGGTGCACGAGGAGCAGACGTCCTCGCTCCTCGACGGGCTGACCGCGGGGCGGCTCGACCTGCTGCTGCTCGCGGTGCCGCTCGGGATGCCCGGGGTGGTGGAACTGCCGCTGTTCGACGAGGAGTTCGTCCTGGTCACCCCGCGCGAGCACTGGCTGGCCGGGCGCACCGACATCCCGCGTGACGCCCTGCGCGAGCTGGATCTGCTGCTGCTCGACGAGGGGCACTGCCTGCGGGACCAGACGCTGGACATCTGCCGGGAGGCCGGGCGCGCCGGCGGTGTGCCGGTGACGACCACGGCCGCCGGGCTCTCCACGCTGGTCCAGCTGGTGGCCGGCGGGCTCGGGGTGACGCTGCTGCCGCGTACGGCGGTACGGGTGGAGACCGGGCGCAACGAGCAGCTGGCCACGGCGTACTTCGCGGAGCCCGCGCCGATGCGGCGGATCGCACTGGCGATGCGGGCCGGGGCGGCGCGCCAGGGGGAGTTCACCGCGTTCGCCGCGGCGCTGCGGGAAGGGGTCCGGCCGCTGCCGGTCTGGCTGGCCTGACGGTGCGGGCCCCGCACCGTCAGGAGCCCTCCCCGCTACTCCGTGCGCAGTCCCTCCGGCCGCATCAGCCGCCACAGCGGCGGCAGGCTCAGCAGTGTGACGAGGACGACCACGCCGCCGCCGATACCGGCCATCGCCGCGACCGCGGTCCAGTCGACCGAGACCGAGTGGCCGACCATGTCGAGCAGGACCGAGCCGAGCCCCAGGCCCACCACCGTGGCGAGCAGCAGGCCCAGGGCGACCGGGACGGCCGTCTGCCACAGCACCGACCAGCTCATCGTGGAGCGGCGGGTGCCGAAGGCCGTCAGGGCGGCCAGCAGCTTCCGGCGGTCACGCAGCTGCTCCAGGACCGAGACGAGCAGGCTCGCGCCGATCAGCAGCAGCACCGCGGCGGCGCCGATGTACAGGCCCTTGCGGACGCTCGCGAAGCGGTTGTCCTCGCGTGTCTCGTGCAGGGCGTCGACCGAGGTCAGCGGAGTGACCTTCGCCGCACTGTTACGGACCAGGTCGACGGCGTCCGGCTCCGAAGGGTCGAGCGAGATGTAGTCCGTGTTGACCAGGGCGAGGTGCCGCAGCGCGGGGAGGGCCCCCGGCGTGAGCAGGATGCCCCCCGAGGCGGGGCCGCCGGCCGGGTCGGCCAGGACCTGCACCGTGTGGGTCCTGGCCGGGACGGTCCAGGTGAGGGTGCGGTCCTGCCGGTCACCGAAGGGCGCTTTGATGAACAGCCGTTTGCCGGGCGCGGCGATCTTCGTGAGGTTCTCGTCCCACCCACCGGTGGCGATGAACGCGTCGCCGTTCTCGCAGGACGGGAGCGCGGCCAGGACCCGGAGCGACGCGCAGTCGCCGGTGTACATGTCGCTGGTCTCCTCAGCGTTCTTCGTCCCCCCGGCGGTGGCCCGGCCGAATGTGAGCACCTTCCGCACACCGTGCGTGGAGCGCAGCGCTTCGACCATCCGGGTCTTCGTGAGGTCGCTCTGGACGATCATCTGGGCACGTGAGGTGTCGGCCCCGGTCTCCTTGCTGTAGTCGCCGTCGATCCCCGCGAACAGCATCTGGAGCGCGATGGCGCCGGCGACCGCGACGGCGATGCCGTTGACGAGCCGGGCGGCGGTGCCGCTTGTCATCTGGAGCCTGCGGACGGCCAGTTGCCAGGCGGTGCTGCCGCCGCCCAGACGGTTCACCACGGCTTCGATCAGCCAGGGCAGCAGCGCCGTCACGCCGACCAGCAGCAGCACGCTGCCGCCGATCACCAGCGTGCTATTGAAGTGGCCCGAGTCGCGGCCCTTGCCCAGCATCGGCACCAGCAGGGCGAGTCCGGCGACCGGCGGGAGCACCCGCCACCAGATCCGGCGGCGGCGCGGGACCGAGGTGCGGACGACACCGAGCGGCTCGATGACGACACCGCGCATGGCGAGCAGGGTGACCGCGATGGCCGCCGCGGGCACCGCGAGTGCGACCAGGACGGCCAGCGCCGCACTCGGGTCCAGGTCAGCGGGGAAGAGGTTGATCCCCGCCACGTCGATGTCGCCGACGAACGCCCGGCCGATCAGGAAGAAACCCGCGCCGAAAAGCACGCCGAGCAGCGAGCCCGCCAGCGCCTCGCCGGCCGCGATACGGCGGGTCATCCGGGAATCCGTACCGACCAGCCGCAGTGCGGCCAGCCTGCGGTCCCTGCTGTCGCTGCCGAAGCGCACGGCCGCCGCGATGAAGACACCCACCGGCATCAGCAGCACCACGAAGATGATGACGACGAGCAGTCTCAGGACCGGGTCCATGGCCTCGCGGGGCGGCAGATGCGCGAAGGAGGTGATGCGCCGCACCATGCCGGTCTCGTCCAGGGCGAGGTGCTTGTCGCCCGCGTAGTAGGCCAGTTCGTTCGGGCCGGTCAGACCGGCGTCGGCGATGGTGCCGGTGATCCGGTACGGGAGGCGCTCACGCAGCAGTGCGCCCTTGTCCGACGCCAGCAGCCTGCGCAGCGCCGGCGACGCCAGCATCTCGCCGTCGCCGGGCAGTGCGGACGTGCCGGGCGGTATCGGCGCTCTCGGGCCCTCGCCGCGGACCAGCCGGCCGCGGACATCGGTGCCCTTGTACACGGTGTCCACGACGCCCAGCAGCATCGTGTTGTCACCCGGCTTGTCGATCATCGTCGCGCCGAAGTCGTTGCGGTTGTCCTCCCGCGCGTCCCGGGCGGCGAGCGCGCTCGGTATCGCGGTGGTGATCAGCAGCAGCGCCACACCGAGGCCGACGCCGACCGCGGTCAGCAGTGTCCGGGTCCAGCCCTCGCGGCCCCCGCCGACAGCGAACTTCATGCCCATCGTGAGGTCTTGGGTCCAGCTCATACCAGGTGCTCCAGATCGCGGGACTTGCCGTCGCGTACGACGACTTCACGGTCCGAGTAGGCGGCGACGCGCGCCTCGTGGGTGACGAGGACGACAGCGGCGTTGGTGGAGCGGGCGGCCTGGGTCAGGAGTTCCATGACGCGCTCGCCGTTGAGGGAGTCGAGTGCGCCGGTCGGCTCGTCGGCGAAGAGCACCCGCGGGCCGGTCACCAGCGACCGTGCCACGGCCACCCGCTGGCCCTGCCCGCCGGAGACCTCGCCGGGGCGCTTGTGCCCCAGCTCGGCGACCTCCAGGCGCTCCATCCACTCCAGCGCCCGGCGCTCCGCCTCCTTGCGCTTGGTCCCGTTGAGCCGCAGCGGCAGCGCGACGTTCTCCGTGCAGGTCAGCTCGGGTACGAGCTGGCCGAACTGGAAGACGAAGCCGAAGTCCGTACGGCGCAGAGCGCTCCGCTCGGCTTCCGGCAGCGCGGACAGCTCCTGCCCCTGGTACGTGATGGAGCCCGAGTCGGGGCGGACGATACCGGCGAGGCAGTGCAGCAGCGTCGACTTGCCGGAGCCCGAAGGCCCCATGATCGCGACCACTTCGCCCGCGTGGACGGAGAACGCGGCGCCGTCGAGCGCGGTGGTCGGGCCGTACGCCTTGTGCAGGTCGTCGGCGTACAGCAGTGAACCGGCGGGGGTCACGGGCTTACCTCCTTGGCGAGCTGGCCGAGGCGCGCCGCGGTCAGTTCGAGCCAGCGCAGATCGGCTTCGAGGTGGAACAGGGCGTGGTCGCAGATCAGTTGGTCCGCGAGGTCCCCGCGGCGCTTGCGGTCCGTGAGGACGCGCATCAGCCGCAGATGCTCCGCGCGCTGGGTGTCCAGCAGATCGGCCGCGGGGCGGCCGGTGAGCAGCGCGAGGACGACCTTGGTGTAGAGCGTCGACTGGAGGTACGGCTCGGGCTTCTCGGGTGTGGCGAGCCACTGGTCGACATCGCTGATGCCGGCGTCGGTGATCGCGTACCGCTTGCGCTCGGGACCGCCCCCGGCCTCCATCGCGTCGACCTCGACGAGACCGTTCTTCAGGAGCCGGGACATGGTCGAGTAGACCTGCCCGTAGTGCAGCGGCCGGTCGTGGCCGAACTTCTCGTCGAAGGCGCGCTTGAGGTCGTAGCCGTGGCGCGGCCCCGACTCCAGGATGCCGAGCAGGGTGTGACCGATGGACATGGGGGAGGACCTTTCTTCGCTGGACGGTCGTGTGGGGCCGGCCGGCCTTGTTCGGGCCGGACGGTGTTACTCGGTACGGAGGCCGTCGGGGCGCATCATGCGCCACAGCGGAGGAAGGCTGAGCAGGGTGACGAGCAGGATCAGCGCGCCCCCGGCACCGGCCAGCGGGACGAAACCCCACCAGTCCGTCACGGACTTGCCGACCAGCCACAGCAGCGCGGTGCCGAGCCCGAGACCGCCGGCGACGGCGAGCGCCAGGCCGAGGGCCACGGGGACCGCGGTCTGCCAGAGCACCGACCAGCCCAGGGTGGGCCGGCGGGTGCCGAAGGCCACCAGGACCGACAGCAGCTTCCGGCGCTCGCGCAGCTGCTCCAGCTGCGACACGAGCATGGAGGCGGCGATCAGCGCCATGGTCGCGACGGCGCCCGCGAGCAGCCCGTTCTCGATGCTCGCGTACTGCTTGTCGCGGTCGACCAGGGTGAGGTCCCACACGCGCATGGCCGGGTCGATGCGGGCGGCGGTGTTCCGTACGTACTCGGCGGCGTCCGGCACTGACTGGTCGACCTTGACCAGGGCGCGGGTCTGCGCCTGCGGGAGCCGGTCCGCGCTGATCGCGGACGGTGTGACGAGGATGCCGTTGCGCTTCTCGCCCATCGGGTCGGGGCGGGCCATGACCGTGGGCGAGTCCTTCGGGAGCGTCCACAGCACGGGCTTGGCGTCCCGGCCGACGTTGAGCTTGCCGCCCGGCCGTACGGTCTTGTCCACCCAGGCGTTCATCTCCTTCTGCCCCTCGACGTGGGCGACGAAGGTGTCGCCGTCCTCGCAGGACGGGAGGTGGGCCAGCTCGCGCAGGGTCGGGCAGTCACCCATGGTGATCATGGTGGTGGGCCAGGGGCCCATCGCGTTCGGATCGGGGTCGCCGCCGGGCTTGTCGGCGTAGGACTCGATGGTGCCGATGACCGCCTCGACGCCCTTGGTGCCCTGGAACGCGTGGATCATCTGCCGGGCCCGTGCGGCGCTGGGGTAGTCCGCGTCGATGTGCATCTGGGCGCGGCTCGGGTCCTGGTTCGTGTTCTTGTCGAAGTCGTCGTGCAGCCCGACGAAGTACATCTGGAGCGCGACCGCCCCGGCGACGGCGACCGTGATGCCGCTGACCGCGCGGGCAGCCGATCCGCTGCTCAGCTGGAGCCTGCGGGTGGCCAGCTGGAAGGGGACGGGGCCGCCCTTCAGCCTGGCGACGACCGCCTCGACGACCCACGGCAGCAGGGTGGTCAGCCCGGCCAGCACCAGGATCGCGCCGATCGCGATGGGGTACGGATTGACGGAGACGGCCGTGCCGGTGATCCGGCCCGTGTGCAGCAGCAGGCCGAGACCGGCGACCGGCATCACCAGACGCCACCAGAGGCGGCGGGCGCGGGTGGCGCCCTGCCGGGCGACACCGAGCGGTTCGACGGTGACCGACCGCATCGCGAACAGCGTGACCAGCACCGCCGAGAACGGCACGGCCAGCGAGATCAGCGCCGCCAGCGCGGGAACCGGGGCCAGGTCGGACGGGAACGCGGACATCTTCCAGAGCCGGATTCCGCCGGTGAACTGCCGGCCGACGAGGAAGACCGCCCAGCCGAGCAGCACCCCCAGGACGGATCCCGCGAACGCCTCGCCCGCCGCGATCCGCCGGGTCATCCGGATGTCCGCGCCGACCAGCCGCAGCGAGGCGAGCCGCCGGTCGCGGCGGTCGCCGCCGAAGCGGACCGCGGTGGCGATGAAGATGGCCACCGGGGTGAGCAGGACGACACAGCCCAGGATGGTGAGCACCACCAGCGCGGAGGAGAGCGGCGGGCTCAGCGGACCGCCGCCGAAGTGCGCGATCCGGTGGGCACCGGTCGCCACAGTGAGGGTGGAGCTGCCCGCGTAGTAGTACAGCTCGCCCGGATCGCTCAGCCCGGACTGGCCGATGGTGCCGGTGATCCGGTACGGAAGGCGCTCGCGCAGCAGCTTGCCGCCGGCCGAGCTCAGCAGGTCCTTCAGGGCGGGCGAGACCACCATGGTGCCGGGGGCGGGGATCGCGCCGATACCGGGCGGGACGACCGGGTGGCCGCCGTCGGGGCGGAGCAGATAGCCGTTCAGGCTGTTGCCGTGGTACTCGCTCCCGGCCTGCCCGTACAGCAGGGTCGTGTCGCTGCGCGGGACCGGATTCCCCGCTGCGGAGAAGGTGCGGGCGGCTCCGCGCGCCGACTGGGTGCTCACCGCGTTGGGCAGTGCGGACGCGGCGAGCAGCAGCGCCACCCCGAGCGCGACACCGACGGCGGTGAGCGTGGTGCGCACCCAGCTCTCCCGGCCGCCGGTCACCGCGAACCGGACCCCCATGGCGAGGTCGTCGATGCGGCTCGTGCTGCTCATGCGGTTCATGCGGCGCTCTGCGCGAAGCGGTCGCGGGACTTGCCGTCGCGTACGACGACCTCACGGTCCGAGTAGGCGGCGACGCGCGCTTCATGGGTGACGAGGACGACGGCGGCGTCGGTGGAGCGGGCGGCCTGGGTGAAGAGTTCCATGACGCGCTCGCCGTTGAGGGAGTCGAGCGCGCCGGTCGGCTCGTCGGCGAAGAGCACCCGCGGACCGGTCACCAGCGAGCGGGCGATGGCGACGCGCTGGCCCTGCCCGCCGGAGACCTCGCCGGGGCGCTTGTGCCCCAGCTCGGCGACCTCCAGGCGCTCCATCCACTCCAGCGCCCTGCGCTCGGCCTCCTTGCGCCGGACGCCGTTGAGTCGCAGCGGCAGTGCGACGTTCTGCACACAGGACAGTTCGGGTACGAGCTGGCCGAACTGGAAGACGAAGCCGAAGTCCGTACGGCGCAGAGCGCTGCGGCCCATGTCGTTCATCGCGGTGAGGTCGTGGTCCGCGTACCGGATGGTGCCGGTGTCGGGGCTCACTATTCCGGCCAGGCAGTGCAGCAGTGTCGACTTGCCGGACCCGGACGGGCCCATCACCGCGACGATCTCGCCGGATGCGATGGCGAAGTCCGCGCCGGCCAGGGCGGGGGTCGGTCCGTAGACCTTGTGAAGGTCTATTGCGCTGAGCAACGGAGACTGGGATGGCATGACCGGGACTATACGCACTACGTATACCCACTGTGTATACCCGGGGTGCATAGTGCCGCAGAATCATGACATTCACGGGCAATCAGGGCGACTTGAGAGGGAGATCGTCCGGGAGTGGCAACCTTGTGGGCTTCCTGCTCGTCGGTTCCCTATGACACAGGTGCTGATTGTCACGTGTGGAAAGGGCCCCTTGGGAGTGGTCCCTGTCCAAAGGTGCTCAGGAAGCGGTGTTAGCTTTCGACAGCTGGACTGGGTGAGAGAAGGCGGAGTCACAGAGCGATGGGCCGTGCGGACGATCGACGAGCCCGGCAGCGCGGGGCGCGCCGGGGCAAATCAACGAACAGCAAGCAGAGCGGGAAGAGCGGGATACGCAGGCTCTTCACCTGGAAGAAGGTCCTGGGCGGGTTCTTCGTCTTCTGCCTGCTGCTGATGGGCGCGTTCGTCGTGTTCTACATGTACGTGCCGGTGCCGAAGGCGAACGCCGACGCGGAGCTCCAGAGCAACGTCTACAAGCTCAGCAACGGCAAGGTGATCGCCCGCACGGGCAAGGTCAACCGGGAGAAGGTCGACCTCTCCGAGGTCCCCCTGGACGTCCAGCACACCTTCGTCGCCGCCGAGAACAAGACCTTCTACCAGGACCACGGAGTCGACTTCAAGGGCACTGCCCGAGGGCTCTACAACACGGTCCAGGGCCGGAAGCAGGGTGGCTCGACGATCACCCAGCAGTACGTGAAGAACTACTACCTCAGCTCCGACCAGACGGTCACCCGGAAGCTCAAGGAGCTGGTGGTCTCCCTCAAGATCGACCAGAAGTTCTCCAAGCAGCAGATCCTCGCCGGGTACATCAACACCAGCTACTACGGCCGGGGGGCCTTCGGTATCCAGGCCGCGTCCCAGGCGTACTACGGGATCGACGCCAAGAACCTGAATGTGAGCCAGGGCGCGTATCTCGCCTCGCTGCTCCAGGCGCCGAGCCAGTACGACTGGTCGTCCGCGACCGCCGAGGGCAAGAAGCTGGTCAAGGCGCGCTGGGGTTACACCCTGGACAACATGGTCGAGAAGAAGTGGATCGACCCGACCAAGCGAGCCGAGCAGAAGTTCCCGATCCCGCAGAAGCCCAAGCCCGAAAGCGGCCTGAAGGGCCAGACCGGGTATCTGGTCAAGGCCGCCAACCAGGAGCTTGAGGCGCAGGGCATCTCCGAGGCGCAGATCGACGCCGGCGGCTGGACGGTCACGCTCAACATCGACCCGAAGAAGCAGGCCCAGCTGGAGAAGACGCTGCGGCAGCAGCTGACCAGCAAACTGCACCCCAAGACCAGTACGGTCGACGCGGACACCCAGGCGGGCGCGGTCTCGGTCAACCCGCACACCGGCGCCATCGAGGCGCTCTACGGCGGCGAGGACTACCTCAAGCACGAGTACAGCAACGCCAAGCGCGTCGACTACCAGCCCGCCTCCACCTTCAAGCCGCTGATCCTGGCGGCCGCCCTGGAGTCCGGCGCGAAGACGCAGGAGGGCCAGCCGATCAAGGCGAGCACCGTGTACGACGGTGACAGCCGCCGTCCGGTGGTCGACAGCAACGGCAACAAGGTCGGCTTCGCACCACCCAACGAGGACAACCAGAGCTACGGCCAGATCAACGTCCAGACCGCCATGAACAACTCGGTCAACTCGGTGTTCGCCCAGATGGGCGTGGACGTGGGCCTCGACAAGGTCAAGCAGCTCGGTGTCGACCTGGGCATGAGCTCCCTGAAGAACGCCCCGGCGGTGCCCGCGATGACCCTCGGTTCCTACGGCGCGAGTCCGATGGAGATGGCCGGGATCTACGCGACCTTCGACAACCACGGCAAGAAGGTCACCCCGACCATCGTGAAGTCGGCCACGCACCCCGGACTGGAGCCGTTCAAGCCGCAGAAGGCGATCGGCGACCAGGTGATCAGCCCGCAGACGGCGGACGCGGTCACCTCGGTCCTGACCGGTGTGGTCGACCAGGGCACCGGCACCGTCGTCAAGAACAAGGCACAGCCGGTCGCGGGCAAGACCGGTACATCGGACAACAACAAGTCCGCCTGGTTCACCGGCTACACCCCGAACCTGGTGACCTCGGTCGGCATGTTCGGTGAGGCTGCCAAGGCGCACGTGGAGGACGGCAAGAAGGTCCAGGCAGGCGCCCAGGTCACCATCAGCGGCGCGGCCGGCAGTGGCACCCGGGTCAACGGTGGTGGCTTCCCGGCCGAGATCTGGGCCGCGTACACCTTCGGTCTCGATATGAAGCCGAGCAAGTTCAGCCTGGACACCGACCAGGGCGCGGCGGTCGCACCGACCGCTCCGCCGCCCTCGAACACACCGCCGCCCCCGTCGACCCCGCCGCCGTCCAGCCCCGCGGCCCCGCCGCCGTCGTCACCGCCGGCGTCTCCGCCGGGCAGCCCCGATCCGGGCCACAGCACGACGGACGGGGGAGGGGGCAACTCGTCCACCGGGGGCAGTTCGAACGCCGGTACGTCGTCGGACGGTGGAGGCGGCAACGCCGCCGGGGGCAGTTCGAACGCCGGGCCGTCGACGGGCGGTGGAGGCGGCAACGCTGCCGGGGGCAATACGAACGCCGGTACCAACGCCGGCACCAATGCCGGTACCAACGCCGGCACGAACAACGGCACCACCAACGGTGGGCCGCTGGACTGGCAGAACTGACGGCGACGGAGCAGGACTGACAACGACGGAGCAGGACCGGCCTCGCCGGTCCTGCTCCGTCGTCTCTGCTGCCGGCTACGCCGGCTTGGCCTTCGCCGCGATCCGGTCACCGGTCGCCTGGTCGATGTTGCGCCAGTACTGCAGCGTCCGGTCGAGGACCGGAGCCGAGACGCCCTGCGCCAGATGGCCGACGACATTGTCGACGAGCCGTGCGCGCTGCTCGTCGTTGAGGACCTGGCGCACCATCGTGCCCGGCTGGCCCCAGTCGTCGTCGTCCCTGTGCAGCGTGTAGGCCTCACGGACCATCTCGCCCGCAGCCGTCTGCCAGCCGGCGGGCTCGCCGTAGCGGGCGGTGTCGGCCGCCGGGCCGCCGTACGAGTTGGGGGCGTACGGCCTGGACGCCGCGGACGGCTCGTACCGCATGGGCCCGTCCTTCGCGTACGAGTTCACGGGCGAGCGCGGCCTGTTGGGCGGCAGCTGCATGTAGTTCGGCCCGATCCGGTAGCGGTGCGTGTCCGGATACGAGAACAGCCGGCCCAGCAGCATCTTGTCCGGCGACGGTCCGATGCCGGGCACCATGTTCGACGGCTCGAAGGACGCCTGCTCGATATGGACGAAGTGGTCGTCCGGGTTCTTGTCGAGCGTCATCCGGCCGACGTCGATCAGCGGGTAGTCGCTGTGCGGCCACACCTTGGTGAGATCGAACGGGTTGAAGCGGTAGTCCGGGGCGTCCTCGAACGGCATGACCTGGACCTTGAGCGTCCACGTAGGGGCGTTCCCCGACTTGATCGACTCGAAGAGGTCCCGGCGGTGGTAGTCCGTGTCGCACCCGGCCATCGCGTCGGCGTCGGCCTGTGTCAGGAAGTCGATGCCCTGGTCGGTCTTGAAGTGGTACTTCACCCAGAACTTCTCGCCCGCGCCGTTCACCCACATGTAGGTGTGCGAGCCGTAGCCGTTCATATGGCGCCAGGTCTTGGGGATGCCCCGGTCACCCATCAGCCACGTCACCTGGTGCGCGGACTCGGGCGAGAGCGTCCAGAAGTCCCACTGCATGTCGTTGTCGCGCAGCCCGCTGTCCGGACGGCGCTTCTGGCTGCGGATGAAGTCCTGGAACTTGATCGTGTCACGGACGAAGAAGACCGGCGTGTTGTTGCCGACCAGGTCGTAATTGCCGTGCTCCGTATAGAACTTGAGCGCGAAACCACGCGGGTCGCGCCAGGTGTCGGGGGAGCCCATCTCGCCGGCGACCGTCGAGAAGCGGGCCAGCATCTCGGTGCGCTTGCCCGGCTGGAAGACGTCGGCCTTGGTGAACTGGCTGACGTCGTTGGTCACTTCGAAGGTCCCGTACGCACCGGAGCCCTTGGCGTGCACCACCCGCTCGGGGACCCGCTCCCGGTTGAACTGCGCCATCTTCTCGATCAGATAGGCGTCCTGCAACAGGATCGGGCCGTCGGCGCCGACAGTGAGCGAGTGTTCGTCGCTCTCCACCGGGATTCCCGCGTTGGTGGTGGTGTAGGTGGCCTTCTGGGATGCCTCGCTCACGAGCGTCTTCCCATCGTTCGAGGGGGTTGAGGTCGCTTCGTCCGCGTGCCCCAGTGAACCGCCCCGACACCCGGTCGGCAACATTTGGTTCCGTTGGGGGTACGGGCCCGGACAGCACTGAACCCGGTGGGGCCCCGGAGCTTCCGGGGGCCCACCGGGTTCAGTGGCCGGGCCTGCTCGGCGGGCCTACTCGGGCGGCGCGGCCGGCACCTGGATCTCGAACCAGACCACCTTGCCGGTGGAGAGCCGGGTCGCACCCCACCGCCGGGCCAGCCGGTTCACCAGGAACAGGCCCCGGCCGCCCTCGTCGGTGTCCCGGGCCCGGCGCTGGCGCGGCAGCTGCGGGGAGTCGTCACCGACCTCGCAGCGCAGTACGTCGGTACGTAGCAGCCGCAGCGTCACCGGCCGCTCCGCGTACCGCACGGCGTTGGTCACGACCTCACTGACCAGCAGCTCCACCGCGTCCGACATCTCCTCCAGGCCCCAGCGCTCCAGCGCCCTGCGCACCAGCCGCCGGGCGCGGCCCGGGGCCTGCTCCTCCGGGTCGAGGAACCAGTACGCGACGTCGCTCGGCGCGATCCCGTCGAAGCGCGCCGCGAGCAGCGCGATGTCGTCGTCCCGGTCGCCGGGACCCAGCATGTCCAGCACGTCGTCGCAGAGGGCTTCGAGCGGCGGTGAGTGGTCGGGCCCCGTGAGCTCGGCGGTGGCCGCGAGCCGCTCCCGCAGCTGCTCGATCCCGGTCCAGACATCCCGCAGCCGTGACTCGACCAGGCCGTCCGTGTAGAGCAGCAGGGTGGCACCGGCGGGCGCGTCCAGCTCGACCGCCTCGAAGTCCACGCCACCCACCCCGATCGGGGCGCCCGGCGGGACCACCAGGACCTCCGCACGGCCGCCCAGATGGAGCAGCACGGGCGGCGGATGGCCCGCGTTGGCGATGGTGATCCGGTGCGCCACCGGGTCGTACACGGCGTACAGGCAGGTCGCCATCCGGTCCGAGCCGAGCCGCTGGGCCTGCTCGTCCAGATGGTGCAGCACCTCGGCGGGCGGCAGGTCCAGCTGCGCCAGCGTCTGGGCCGTCGTCCTGAGCTGGCCCATGATCGCGGCCGATGTCATGGAGTGCCCCATCACATCGCCCACCACCAGCGCGACCCGGCTGCCGGGCAGCGGAATCGCGTCGTACCAGTCGCCGCCGACCCGGGCGGTCTCGGCCGCCGGCAGATAGCGGGACGCCAGCTTGACGCCGGTCGGCTGGGGCAGCGAGTCCGGCAGCATGGTGCGCTGGAGCTCGTCGGCGATGTACGCCTCGCGCCCGTACAGCACGGCTTTGTCGATGCCCAGCGCGGTGTGGGTGGCCAGCTGGGCCGCGACCAGCAGGTCGTTGGGCTCGAACGTGGACCGGTCGGGGCGGCGGACGAAGACGGCGGCGCCGATCACCCGGCGTCTGCCGCGCAGCGGGGCGAGGATCGTGCGGTGCCCGTTCGGTACGGTCCGGTCGGGGCCCAGCAGTTCGGGCAGCGCGGCGCGGGCCGCGGCGGAGTCCCCGAAGACCGGGCGCACGCCCCGGAGTACTTCGGCCAGTGCGCCCCCGGAGGCCACCTCGCACAGCTGGGCGGCGAGCGGCTCCGGCTGCTCGTCGGAGGCTTCCTCGTCCACTAAACGGAGCCGGTCGGTGCGCCGCAGCCGCAGCACGAACGGGACCACCGGCCGCTCGTCGCCCACCGGCAGCGGATCGCGGAGGAAGACGAGTATCGCGTCGGCGAACGTCGGCACGGTCGCTCTGCACAGGCCGAGGACGATCTCGTCCAGGTCTATGCCCCGGGCGATACGCCGGGTGGCAGCCCCCACGAACCGGAGTCTGTCGCCCTCGCTGCGTCCGGGTGAGACCGCGGGCGCCGGTGGGGGCGCGGGGATGGCCCCCGCGGCCGCCACGTCGGCGTCCTGCTGCCGGGGGCGAGTGGGTTCGTGCGGCCGGGCAGCCGTGGGCTGCCGGCCTTCGTGGGAGGTGGTGTGCTCCGTCACGCGAGGGATTCCGTCCGTCCGAGGCAGGTGTGCGATGCAACCGCTTCGAGGGGTCGTATACCCGCTGTCATGGCTGCACCCCCCTGTAGTGACATTCGGTCAGTTCAACTGCTGCACGGGTTTGTTGTCATGGGATCGCTGTAGGGCGCAGCCTTGCGGAGGACGATCCTACGTTTGATCCCCGGGGGCGCATCAAGGGTCTCACGACGGCACGTGCGCGGGCGTGCGGTCCCAGTCGTCCGGAAGGACGGGCACGGTCCACCGCGGATCGGGCCGCCAGGCCTCCCAGCCGTCGGTGAACGGCGACCCCCAGGACTCGATCAGCCCGACCGCCGCCCGGCCCGCCCGCCGCACGCGCCGCGCCTGACCGGCGCCCATCAGGCCGACCTGCTGGGCCTGGGCGAACTCGTCCTCGTCCAGCCACTGCCAACTGCGGTCGGGCAGCACCGAGATGTCCAGGAAGTGGTCCTCGGAATCGACGCCGCCGGCCCACCGGAGGTGCGGTTCCTCCAGATTCACGTACCAGCTCTTGAAGTGCCAGCCGCGGTCCCACCACAGCCACACGGACCAGGGCTCACGGGGCCGCACCAGTTTCAGCACACCCATGCCCCACCAGTGGTCCCGCACGACGGTGCGCGGCTTGGTGTACCGGGTGGCGAGCGGCTCCCGGTGCACCGGGGTCCCGTCGGCGAGCGCGGGCTTCATGCACTCGGTACCCGGTGCCAGCCAGACCGCGAGCAGGTCGTCCGTGTCCTGCACGACGGTCACCGGGCGGCAGATGTGCAGGTGGTCGGACGCGTTGCCGCGGTAACGCCAGAGAATGTGGTCCCCGGGCTTCCAGCGTTGTGTTCCTCCTGCACCTGTCATGCGGAGATCTTAGGAGTACGGACGGTGCGGCGCAGCGATGCGGGTCACCCGGATGCCCGGGTGACCGCCTGATCACAGCCGCTGTTCACGGCCGCGTCATGCTCAGGACGTCCAGCGCCGCGTCCAGTTCCTCCGCCGTCAGATCGCCCCGCTCGACATACCCCTCGTCCAGCACGACGTCCCGGATGGTCCTGCGCTCGGCCACCGCCCGCTTGGCGACCTTCGCGGCCTCCTCGTACCCGATGTACTTGTTCAGCGGCGTGACGACCGACGGCGAGGACTCCGCGTACTCCCGGGCCCGCTCCGGGTGCGCGGTGATCCCGTCGACCGTGCGGTCCGCGAGCAGCCGGGAGACGTTGGCCAGCAGCCGCACCGACTCCAGGACGTTCTTGGCGATGACCGGCAGCATCACGTTCAGCTCGAAGTTGCCGGCGGCCCCGGCCGCGGCGACCGTCGCGTCGTTGCCCGTGACCTGCGCCGCCACCATCAGCACCGCCTCCGGGATCACCGGATTGACCTTGCCGGGCATGATGGACGAACCGGGCTGGAGGTCGGGCAGTGAGATCTCGGCGAGGCCGGTGCGTGGGCCCGAGGCCATCCAGCGCAGATCGTTGGAGATCTTCGTCAGCCCGGCTCCGATCGTCCGCAGCTGGCCGGACGTCTCGACGATCCCGTCCCGGGCGCTCTGCGCCTCGAAGTGGTTGCGGGCCTCGGTCAGCGGGAGTCCCGTGGCCCCGGCCACCTCGGCGATGACAGCGGCCGAGAAGCCGGGCGGGGTGTTGATGCCGGTGCCCACCGCCGTACCGCCCAGGGGCAGTTCGGCGAGGCGGGGCAGCGAGGAGTTGAGCCGCTCGACGCCGTACCTGATCTGCGCCGCGTACCCGCCGAACTCCTGGCCGAGCGTCACCGGTGTGGCGTCCATCAGATGCGTACGCCCGGACTTGACCACGTCCGAGAACTCCGCGGCCTTGCGCTCCAGCGCCTCGGCGAGGTGGTCGAGCGCCGGGATCAGATCACGGGTGACGGCCGCGGTCGCCGCGATGTGGATCGACGACGGGAACACGTCGTTGGACGACTGCGAGGCGTTCACATGGTCGTTGGGGTGCACCAGGCGCCCCAGCCGCTCGGTGGCGAGCGTGGCCAGGACCTCGTTCATGTTCATGTTGGAGGACGTGCCGGACCCGGTCTGGAAGACGTCCACCGGGAACTCGCCGTCCCACCGCCCGTCGGCGACCTCGGCCGCCGCGTCCTGGACCGCCTGCGCGAGATCGTCCTCGATGACCCCGAGCCCGGCGTTGACCTTCGCGGCCGCCGCCTTGATCCGGGCCAGCGCCTCGATGTGCGCCCGCTCCAGGGTCTGGCCCGAGACGGGGAAGTTCTCCACGGCCCGCTGGGTCTGGGCGCGCCACTTGGCGCCGGCGGGCACCCGTACCTCGCCCATGGAGTCGTGCTCGATCCGGTACTGCTCAGTCATCGTCGTACCTCCACATCGGACAGCAACGTCTGACGGAGAGGTGTTCCCGGCCCCGGAGAGAAGATCACCCCTCACCGCCGTCCGGCCGTGAGGGGTGATCCGTGGTCTGCTGCCGCTGCTACGCCTGGCCGGGGGCGCGGACCGGGATGCTGAGGATGGTCGGGGACTCGGCGGGCGCCTGGAAGAAGTCGTTGCCCTTGTCGTCCACCACGATGAACGCCGGGAAGTCCTCGACCTCGATCTTCCACACGGCCTCCATGCCCAGCTCCTCGTACTCCAGGACCTCGACCTTCTTGATGCAGTCCTGGGCGAGCCGGGCCGCCGGGCCGCCGATCGAGCCGAGGTAGAAGCCGCCGTGGCTGCCGCACGCGTCGGTGACCTGCTTCGAGCGGTTGCCCTTGGCGAGCATCACCTTGGAGCCGCCCGCGGCCTGGAACTGCTCCACGTACGAGTCCATCCGGCCCGCCGTCGTCGGGCCGAACGAGCCGGACGCGTAGCCCTCGGGGGTCTTGGCGGGGCCCGCGTAGTAGACCGGGTGGTCCTTCAGGTACTGCGGCATCTCCTCGCCCGCGTCCAGCCGCTCCTTGATCTTGGCGTGCGCGATGTCGCGCGCCACGACCAGCGGCCCGGTCAGCGAGAGCCGGGTCTTGACCGGGAACTTGGTCAGCTCGGCGAGGACGTCGTCCATCGGCCGGTTCAGGTCGACGGATACGACGTCGCCGTCCTCCAGGTGCTCGTCCGTGGTGTCGGGCAGGAAGCGCGCCGGGTCGGTCTCCAACTGTTCCAGGAAGACGCCCTCGGCGGTGATCTTCGCGACGGCCTGCCGGTCGGCCGAGCACGATACGGCGATGGCGACGGGCAGCGAGGCGCCGTGCCGGGGCAGCCGGACGACGCGGACGTCGTGGCAGAAGTACTTCCCGCCGAACTGCGCGCCGATGCCGATCTTCTGCGTCAGCTCGAAGACCTTCTGCTCCAGCTCCGTGTCACGGAAGCCGTGCCCGGTCGGGGAGCCCTCGGTGGGCAGCTCGTCCAGGTAGTGCGCGGAGGCGTACTTGGCGGTCTTCAGCGCGAACTCGGCCGACGTGCCGCCCACGGTGATCGCCAGGTGGTACGGCGGGCAGGCGGCCGTCCCCAGCGAGCGGATCTTCTCCTCCAGGAACTTCATCATGGACGCCTCGTTGAGGACGGCCTTGGTCTCCTGGTAGAGGAACGACTTGTTGGCGGAGCCGCCGCCCTTGGCCATGAAGAGGAACTTGTACGCGCCGCCGTCGGTGGCGTACAGCTCGATCTGCGCGGGCAGGTTCGAGCCGGTGTTCTTCTCCTCCCACATGGTGAGCGGGGCCATCTGCGAGTACCGCAGGTTGAGCTTGGTGTACGCGTCGAAGATGCCGTGGGACAGGGCTTCCTCGTCGCCGCCCGCGGTCAGCACGTTCTGGCCGCGCTTGCCCATGACGATCGCGGTGCCGGTGTCCTGGCACATCGGGAGGACGCCCGCGGCCGCGATGTTGGCGTTCTTCAGCAGGTCGAGCGCGACGAACTTGTCGTTGGACGAGGCCTCGGGGTCGTCGATGATCTTGCGCAGCTGGGTGAGGTGGGCCGGGCGCAGATAGTGCGAGATGTCATGCATGGCCGCGGCGGCGAGCGTGCGCAGCGCCTCGGGCTCGACCTTGAGGAACGTACGCCCGTCGGCTTCGAAGGTGGAGACGCCCTCGGCGGTCACCAGCCGGTACGGCGTGGTGTCCGCTCCCACGGGAAGCAGATCGGAGTACGCAAACTCTGGCATGACGGCCATTCCTCACTCGGCAGACGCGGGCTGGCCTCCATCGGCACAGCATTCACCAGCGTAGAACCACGGGAGGGGCCCGCGGTGGTGAGGTAGGACTCACCTCCCGCGAAGGGGCCGTACCCGGGCACCGTCCCGCGCGGGGCGGCGGCTTTCCCGGCCCCGGGGCGGCGGGAGGCGGCGGTTTCCCCGCGCCCGGGGCGGAGTTGCGCGTCCCGTGCACTAGTCGCGATCTATCGCGTTTGGGTACGCTGGGTCGGTGGACCTCGAAAAGCACCCCCAGCAGCCGCAGCCCGTCGGCATCCGCGCGTCCGACGCCGACCGCGACCGGATCGCGGACATCCTCAGGGACGCCCTGGCAGAGGGGCGCCTCGACGCCGATGAGCACTCCGAGCGGATCGAGTCGGTCTACCGCGCGAAGACCCTCGCCGAGCTGGAGCCGCTGGTGCAGGATCTGCCGGCCGCCACCACCGGGAGCCGTCCCGACCCGGGCGCAGCGGCGTACGCGGTCGCGGACGACCCGGACACTCCGGTCACCGCGGACAACCTGGTCGCGGTCTTCTCCAGCTCGACCCGGAAGGGCCGTTGGCGCGTCGGCCGCAGGACGAACGCCTTCTCGCTCTTCGGCTCTGTCGAGATCGACCTCACCGAGGCGCTGTTCGAGCAGCGGCTGACCGTCATCAACGCCACCGCGATCTTCGGGAACATCGAGGTCAAGGTTCCGGAGAACGTCACTCTGCGCGGCAGCGGCACCGGGATCTTCGGCAACTTCGAGGTCAGCACGCTCGAATCGGAGAACCCGGAGGCGCCGGTCGTGGTGGTGAACGGGTGCGCGGTCTTCAGCAACATCGAGGCCAAGCCGAAGCGGGGCAAGCTGGTGGCGGACCTGCGCTCCATGGTCGACAAGAAGCTGCGCAAGCACCTCGGGTAGCACGCGCCGGGCAGCCCGGGACCGCCCGGGCGCTTCGGGCCGGGCGCGCGCCGGTACCGGTGCCGCGGACGGGTTCGTGACGGCCGGAACTCAGTGCATAGGCGTGCGCACAGCGGGTAGGGACTGCAGCATCGTCTCTCGCTCGCGAATCCGTCGTCAGGAGTAGACCGTGCTGCATCCGCCGCATCAGTCCTTGCAGGCCGCTGCCGTGCCGCCGCAGCGCGCTCCGGCACGGGAGGATCAGGCAGGGCCCTGGCATTCGGAGGCGGTGTGCCGCCGGGACGAGGCGGGGCTCTTCTTCGCCCCGTCCAAGGAGCCGACAGCCGCCAGACTCGCCCGCGAAGAGGCGGCGAAGCGGGTCTGCGCCCGCTGCCCGGTGCTCGTGGAGTGCCGCGAACACGCGCTGGTGCAGCCCGAGCCGTACGGGGTCTGGGGCGGGCTGACGGCCGCCGAGCGCCGCGTGGTCCTGGCCCGGCGCAGGCGCCGCGAGGTGGAGCTCAGGAGCACGGTCCAGGATCCGATGGCACAGGCGGGCTGACCGGGCACACGGAAGGGGCGCCCCCAGCCGCACACGGGGGGCGCCCCTTCCTGCTTGGTCCTGCCCGGGCCTACTTGGCGCGGTCGAAGTCCACCGTGCTGTAGGCGCGCAGCTTCGACAGCCGGTGCGTCGAGTCGATCTGACGGATCGTGCCCGACTTGGAGCGCATGACCAGCGACTGGGTCGTCGCGGTCTCGGCCCGGTAGCGCACCCCGCGCAGCAGTTCACCGTCGGTGATGCCGGTGGCCACGAAGAACACGTTGTCGCCGCTGACCAGGTCGGTCGTGGAGAGCACCCGGTCCAGGTCGTGGCCCGCGTCGATGGCGCGCTGGCGCTCGGCGTCGTCCTTGGGCCAGAGCTTGCCCTGGATCGTGCCGCCGAGGCACTTGATCGCGCAGGCGCTGATGATGCCCTCGGGCGTACCGCCGATGCCCATCAGCAGATCGACGCCGGTTCCTTCCCGTACGGCCATGATCGAGCCGGCGACGTCGCCGTCCGAAATGAACTTGATCCGGGCGCCGGTCTCCCGGATCTCCTTGACGATGCCCTCGTGGCGGGGGCGGTCGAGGATGACCACCGTCACGTCCTCGGGCGAGGAGTGCTTCGCCTTGGCGACCCGGCGGATGTTGACCGAGACGGGGGCGTTGATGTCGACGAAGTCGGCTGCCTCGGGGCCGGTGACCAGCTTGTCCATGTAGAACACGGCGGACGGGTCGAACATGGAGCCGCGGTCGGCGGCGGCCAGTACGGCGATGGCGTTCGGCATGCCCTTGGCGTTGAGCGTGGTGCCGTCGATCGGGTCGACGGCGATGTCGACCTCCGGGCCGGTGCCGTCGCCGATGTGCTCCCCGTTGAAGAGCATCGGGGCTTCGTCCTTCTCGCCCTCGCCGATGACGACGACGCCGTTCATGGAGACGGTGGAGACGAGCGTACGCATCGCGTTGACCGCGGCACCGTCCGCGCCGATCTTGTCGCCGCGCCCGACCCAACGGCCGGCGGCCATGGCGGCGGCCTCGGTGACCCGGACGAGCTCCAGGGCGAGGTTGCGGTCGGGGGCCTCCGGGGAGACCTCCAGCTGGGAAGGGAGATGATGCTCGGTCATCGGCACGCACCTTTCTGATACGACGACGGCCGTATGTAGAGGGTTCGTTCGATTCTATCGTCCGGTCGACAAAATGAGCACCGGGGCCCACGCATGAGCAGCGCGGCCACCTGAGACCATGGGTCCGTGGCAGGTACGCGAAGCAAGCAGACAGTGCGCGGAATGATCCAGTCGATGGTGGTCATCCTGGCCGCCGTCGCGGTCATCTACGTGTTCGTTCCGCACGGTGGGACTTCGGAGCCGGTGAAGACCGTCGACTACCGCGTGGAACAGCTCACCGCGCAGCGCGCGGCACCGTATCCGGTACAGGCGCCGGTGGGGCTGCCGAAGGGCTGGAAGGCGACCTCGGTCTCGTACGACCAGGACAGCGGCCATGCGTGGCACCTGGGGTTCCTGGACCCGGAGGAGCAGTACGTCGCGGTGGAGCAGAGCACCGGGCCCTCGGGCGGGTTCGTCACGACCGTGAGCAAGGGTGCGTCGAAGACGTCGCAGACCCAGCAGGTGGGCGGCGAGACCTGGCAGCGCTGGAAGGGCCCCAAGTACAACGCGCTCGTACGCCGGGACCACGGCTCGACGACGGCGGTGACGGGGACGGCGCCGTACGGGCAGCTGGCGCAGATGGCTGCGGCGCTGAAGGCCGAGAAGCCGGACACCCCCGCGAAGCCGGAGAACTCCTCGAAGCCGGAGGGCTCCTCAAAGCCGACCCCCGCCAAGTCGGGGAGTTCCGCGACGTAGTCGTGGCCCGGGGCCCGAGTGGCCCGTGGCCCGGGAGACATGGAGAGGCCGCCGCATCCCTCGGGGTGCGGCGGCCTCTCCATGTGCCGTGCGGGTGGCTCAGACGGTCGTGATGACCTCGTCGAGCGGGAGGCGCGGGGAGCGCGGGAACCAGGCGTCCTCGCCCGGCTTGCCGATGTTGACGATCATCAGCGGGGTGTGGTCGTCGTCCAGGAACTCCTTCTGGACACCGGCGAAGTCGAAGCCCGTCATCGGGCCCGCGGCCAGACCGGCGGCGCGCACGCCGACGATGAAGTAACCGGCCTGCAGGGTGGCGTTGAGGTGGGCGGCCTGCTCGCGGGCCGGGCGCTCCGAGAAGAACGCGTCCTTGGCCTGCGGGAAGTGCGGGAACAGCTGCGGGAGCTCCTCGTGGAACTCGTTGTCCGCGGAGAGGATCGCGACCAGCGGGGCGGTGGCGGTCTTCGGCTGGTTGCCCTCGGCCATGTGCTGCACCAGGCGCTCACGGGCCTCGGGGGAGCGGACCAGGGTGATGCGCAGCGGCGACTGGTTGAAGGCGGTCGGCCCGTACTTGACCAGGTCGTAGATCGCCTGCACCTGCTCCTCGGTCACCGGCTCGTCGGTGAAGGTGTTCGCGGTGCGGGCCTCACGGAAGAGGAGGTCCTGGGCGGCGGGGTCGAGAACGAGCGACATCTTTCGTACCTTCCGGACATGCAGTGGATCAAGGGATGCTCCGACTGTACGACCAGGATGTATTAAGATTCAACTAAATCTGGCCCGACGTGATCGTCCTCACAGCGTGCGGGCCGTGCCTCACAGTGAGCGGTCCGTGCCTCACGGCATGCGGGCCGGGACAGTGAGCGGGCCGGGACGGCATGTGGGCCGTGGAGATCGAGCCGGCAGGGATCGCGCAGGCAGGGATCGCGCAGGCAGGGGTCGCGCAGGCAGGGGTCGCGCCGGGCGGCCTCTCACCCCTCGCCCGGTTCCGTACCTTCCCCCAGTGCCGCGTCCAGCCGGGCCCGCGCCCCCTCCAGCCAGCCGCGGCACACCTTGGCCAGCTCCTCGCCTCGCTCCCACAGTGCCAGGGACTCCTCCAGGGTCGTCCCCCCGGTCTCCAGCCGCCGTACGACTTCGATCAGCTCGTCTCGCGCCTGCTCGTACCCGGGGGCCGTTCCGTCCGTCTTCGCCTCTGCCATCTCATCCACCCTGATCTCGTCGGCCTCATTCACTCGGGCCGCATCCACACTGAATCCCACTCCGGAAGCCCCGGAAGCCCGGAAGCCGCTGAACCTGCTGCGGCTACTGCGGCTCTTCGGGCTCCCGGGGCTGCGGAGGCTGCGGGCTCACCGTCACGCCCAGCTCGCCCCCGGCGACCCTGGCCCGCAGCGGCTCCCCGTCCGTGACCTCGCCGGGTGCGCGCACCACCGCCCCGTTCTCCCGTTGCAGCACCGCGTACCCCCGCTCCAGCGTCGCCGCCGGGGAGAGCGCCACGACGCGGGCGCGGGTGTGGGAGAGCTCCGAGTCCGCGCGGTCCAGCAGATGCCGCAGGGTCCGCCGACTGCGCTCCACGAGGGCGTCGACGGCTTCCTCCCGCTCCTCGACCATCCGCTGCGGCCGCTCCATCGACGGTCTGGCGAGCGCGGCGGCCAGCCCGCGCTGCTCCCGGTCGAGCAGCCCCTGCACGGTCCGCAGGGAGCGGTCCCGCAGCAGCCGTACACGCTCCAGTTCCTCCCCGACGTCCGGTACCGCCTTCTTCGCCGCGTCCGTCGGTGTGGACGCCCGGACATCGGCCACCAGGTCGAGCAGCGGTGAGTCCGGCTCATGGCCGATCGCCGACACCACCGGTGTACCGCACGCGGCCACTGCGCGGATCAGCTGTTCGTCCGAGAAGGGGAGCAGGTCCTCCACGCTGCCCCCGCCCCGCGCCACGATGATCACGTCCACGTCCGGCAGCCGGTCCAGCTCCTGCACGGCGTCGACCACCTGGGGCACCGCGTGCACCCCCTGCACCGCCACATTCCGCACCTCGAACCGGACGGCGGGCCAGCGCCGCCGTGCGTTCTCCAGGACGTCCCGTTCCGCCGCGCTCGCGCGGCCGGTCACCAGACCGATCAGCTGCGGCAGAAACGGGACGGGCCTCTTGCGGTCCGGGGCGAAGAGCCCCTCGGCGGCCAGTGTCCGCTTCAACTGCTCAAGGCGCGCGAGCAGTTCACCGATTCCCACCGGCTTGATCTCCACGGCCCGCAGAGACAGCTGGCCGCGCGGCGCGTACCACTCAGGCTTCGCGTGGACCACGACCCGTGCACCCTCCGACACCACGTCGGCGACCGCGTCGAAGACCTGGCGGAAGCACGTCACGGACACCGAGATGTCGTACGAGGGGTCGCGCAGCGTCAGGAACACCACCCCCGCGCCCGGCCGGCGCGAGAGCTGGGTGATCTGCCCCTCGACCCACACCGCACCGAGCCGGTCGATCCACCCCCCGATGAGCCGTGACACCTCGCCGACGGGCAGCGGCGCGTCCGCACTCGTATTCAGAGCCATGTACGCAGGTTAAGCCGTGCCACTGACAGTCCGGCCGCCGGTTTCACACCTCGCTGTCGGCGCGGCGGCTCCGCTGCACACCGAACACCATCAGCCCCGCCACCAGCCAGATCAGCCCGACCCACTGGGCCGTGCTCGTCGCCTCCACGATCACCGCGATCGTCACCGCCGCGCCCAGCACCGGCATCAGCACATGCCGCCACCACACCGGCGGCCCCTCCGCCTTCCGCACCGCGAACCAGCCCACCACCGACGCGTGCAGCAGCAGGAACGCGGTCAGCGCTCCGATGTCGACCACCGAGACCAGCCGGTCCAGGCCGTCGTCGCGGCGCGCCGCCCACACCGCGGCGATCAGCGTCACCACCGCCGCGAGCAGCACCGCGAGCCGCGGCACCCCGGACGGGCCGTTCACCCTGGACAGGACGTGCGGCAGCCGCCGGTCGCGTCCCATCGCGAAGAGCAGCCGGCCCGCCGCCGCCTGACCCGCGAGGGCGGCGAAGGCGGCACCGATCGCCTTGCTCACCGCGACCAGGTCGTGCAGCCAGCTGCCGACCGACGCGTCCACCGTGTCGTAGAAGGCCGAACCCTGCGCGGCGGGCTTCGCGGCCAGCTGGGCGGAGGACATCGGCTCCAGGACCGCCGCCAGATACGACTGCACGATGAAGAGCACACCCGCGAGCACCAGGCAGAACAGCACCGCCCTGGCGACCTTCGCCGACCCGCCGGTGACCTCCTCGGCGAACGAGGCGATCGCGTCGAAGCCCAGATACGACAGCACCGCCACGGACACCGCCCCGAGCACCGCCGTCAGCGAGAATCCGCCGTCGCCGGTGAAGGGCGTCAGCCAGCCGCGCTGCGAGCCGTCCTGGACGAGCACCACGACGGCGGCCACCACGAACACCCCCAGGACCGCGATCTCCAGCATGAGCACCGCGAAACCGACCCGGGCCGCCGCCCGTACGCCCCACAGGTTCAGCGCCGTGGTCACCACCACGGCCAGCGCGGTCCACACCCACCGCGAGACCGAGGGCACCAGCGAGTTCATCGCGATTCCCGAGAAGAGGTACGCGACGGCCGGGATCAGCAGATAGTCGAGCATCGCCATCCACCCGGCGATGAACCCGGGCCCCTGGCCGAGCCCCTTGCGGGCGTACGCGAAGACCGATCCCGCCAGCGGGACGACCCGCACCATCTGTGCGTAACTGAACGCGGTGAAGCCCATCGCGATCGTCGCCACGATGTAGACGAGTACGACGGCGCCGTGCGACTTGGCGTCGAGGGTGCCGAAGATGCCGACCGGGGCCATCGGGGCGATGAAGAGCAGCCCGTACACGACCAGGTCCCGGAACCCTAGATTCCGGTGTAGTTCAGGCGCCTTCACACCACTGCCCGCAGCCGTCTCGTCAGAAGTCATGGCATCAGTCTTCCCACAACTGCGGACCCCGTCCCACCTGACACGGCTCAGCGCGTTCCCCCTTGCGGGCGGCGGGCCCGCCGACCCGCCGCCTGCCGCAGGCCCGGCCGTTACGATGGACCGCATGACTGCTACGCCCAGCCCGTCACCCGCCGCCACCCCGACCGGAGACGCCGCGCGGGGCAGCGGCGCCCGCCGTGTCCTGCTGGCCGCCCCGCGCGGGTACTGCGCGGGTGTGGACCGCGCCGTGATCGCCGTCGAGAAGGCCCTTGAGCAGTACGGCGCGCCGGTCTACGTCCGCAAGGAGATCGTCCACAACAAGTACGTCGTACAGACCCTGGAGAAGAAGGGCGCCGTCTTCGTCGACGAGACGCAGGAGGTCCCCGAGGGCTCCATCGTCGTCTTCTCCGCGCACGGTGTGGCCCCCGTCGTCCACGACGAGGCCGCCCAGCGCAGTCTCGCCACCATCGATGCCACCTGCCCCCTGGTGACGAAGGTCCACAAGGAAGCCGTCCGCTTCGCGAACGACGACTACGACATCCTGCTGATCGGCCACGAAGGCCATGAGGAGGTCGTGGGCACGAGCGGCGAGGCGCCCGAGCACATCACGCTCGTCGACGGCCCCGAGGACGTCGCCAACGTCTCCGTGCGTGACGAGTCCAAGGTCGTCTGGCTCTCCCAGACCACGCTCTCCGTGGACGAGACGATGGAGACGGTCGACGCGCTCAAGGAGAAGTTCCCGCAGCTGATCTCGCCGCCCAGCGACGACATCTGCTACGCCACGCAGAACCGCCAGACCGCCGTGAAGCAGATGGGCGCGGACGCCGACCTGGTCATCGTCGTCGGCTCCAAGAACTCGTCCAACTCGGTACGGCTGGTCGAGGTCGCCCTCGGCGCCGGTGCCCGCGCCTCCCACCTGGTGGACTTCGCCGAGGAACTGGACGAGGCCTGGCTGGAGGGCGTCACCACGGTCGGCGTGACCTCGGGTGCCTCCGTCCCGGAGATCCTGGTCGACGGCGTACTGGAGTGGCTCGCCGCCCGGGGCTTCGGCGACGTGGAGATCGTGAAGGCGGCCGAGGAGTCGATCACCTTCTCGCTGCCCAAGGAGCTCCGCCGCGACCTGCGCGCCGAGGCCGCCGACCGTTCGGGCAAGTAGCCGCAGCGGAGCGGGGGGCGTCCGGGAGCGTCCGGGGGCTCGTGTCCAGGCGCTTGTGTCCGGGGGCTTTCACGCTCCTGCGCCCCGGAAGCCGCTCCGACAAGTGACGGAGGGCTCCACGCCGTAACGTGGAGTCATGCAGATCTTCGGTGTGGATATCGGCGGATCCGGGATCAAGGGCGCTCCCGTTGACCTGGACCGCGGAGACCTGGCGCAGGAGCGCCACAAAGTGCTGACCCCGCATCCGGCCACGCCCGACGGTGTGGCCGACGGGGTCGCCGACGTCGTCAAGCACTTCGACTGGTCGGGCACGGTGGGGATCACCTTCCCGGGCGTGGTCACCGACGGCACGGTCCGTACCGCGGCCAATGTCGACAAGAGCTGGATCGACGTCGACGCGGCCACGCTGATCGGCGGCAGACTCGGTCTCCCGGTGACCGTGCTCAACGACGCCGACGCCGCGGGCATCGCGGAGATGACCTTCGGAGCGGGCCGGGACCGCAAGGGCACGGTCATCCTGCTCACCTTCGGTACGGGTATCGGTTCGGCGGTCTTCCGCAACGGCCGCCTGGTCCCCAACACGGAGCTGGGCCATCTCGAACTGCACGGCCACGACGCCGAGACGCGCGCGTCGACGAAGGCCAAGGAGGACGAGGATCTGAGCTGGCACCACTGGGCGCACCGGGTGCAGAAGTACCTGGAGCACGTCGAGATGCTGTTCTCGCCCGAGCTGTTCATCATCGGGGGCGGCGTGAGCCGCAAGGCCGACAAGTTCCTGCCCCTGATCGAGGGGGCCCGGGCCGAGATCGTGCCGGCCGAACTGGAGAACAACGCGGGCATCGTGGGCGCGGCGATGGCGGCGTCCAGCCGCTGAGCACGGAGGCGGGGGCGAGGGCGGGGCGACGAGCAGGTGGCGCCCGCCCCGTCAGCCGCAGCAGGCCTCCCCGCCCGGGCCGGCGCCAGGGTCAGCGGTAGCGCCGCCGGATCATCCGGATCTTCCGTACGGTGGCGATCACCCCGGCGACGAGCGTTCCGCCGTACAGCCAGCCGGCATTCAGCGCGAGTGTCGTGATCACGGCCACGATGCGGCCGCCGGTCCCACCGGTGCCCCCGGCGATCGGCAGCGAGCCGAAGGCGAACGAGATCGGCACGCTGATCGGCGCGGTCACCAGGTCGGCGGGGCGCACCCAGAGCGCGGTCAGCGCCGCGACCGGCAGGAACAGCAGCCCGTACATCAGCGGCCCGCCGTCGAACAGCAGCGAGTCCAGGCAGCCGAGCAGGAACATCACCGCCGCGCTGAAGATCCCGCCGCCGAGACCGGTCAGCCGGGGGTTGGGGAACCGGCGCAGCGCGATCACCACCGGCGGCGCCGGGCGGGCGGCCCGTACCGGGGCCGCCCGGTAGACGGTCGCCGGCGCGGGCGCCGCGATGCTGCTCTCGGGAGGACCGTCGGCCTGAGTCGTACGAATCCTGGGTCGCTGCTCCACGTGACCAAAGTAGGTCGCAAGGCGGGAGGAATCCGGCGTTGGACACGCGCTTTGGGCGAGCTTGGCGATCAGTTCGACCCGACGGGGCGCCGGGACCCGTACGACACGCCCGTAAACTGGGGGATCGGCCCACCCCCGGGCCGCTACATCAGCTCTCGCTACGGGAAGTCGCCAACGTGTCGCTCACGATCGGAATCGTCGGTCTGCCGAATGTCGGCAAGTCGACCCTGTTCAACGCCCTGACCAAGAACGACGTGCTGGCGGCCAACTACCCGTTCGCCACCATCGAGCCGAACGTCGGCGTCGTCGGGGTCCCCGACAGCCGGCTGGCCGTGCTGGCCGAGGTCTTCAGCTCGCAGAAGGTCATCCCGGCGACCGTCGACTTCGTCGACATCGCGGGCATCGTCCGGGGCGCGAGCGAGGGCGAGGGGCTCGGCAACAAGTTCCTGGCCAACATCCGCGAGTCCGATGCGATCTGCCAGGTCATCCGGGCCTTCAAGGACGAGAACGTCGTCCACGTCGACGGCAAGGTCTCGCCCAAGGACGACATCGAGACAATCAACACCGAGCTGATCCTCGCCGACCTCCAGTCGGTGGAGAAGGCGGTCCCGCGCCTCACGAAGGAGTCCCGTCTCCAGAAGGAGAAGGTCGCGGTGCTGGCAGCCGTCGAGGAGGCCCAGAAGATCCTCGAAGCGGGCACCACGCTGTTCGCGGCGGGTATCACGGCCAACACCGAGAAGGGCCGCCTCCTCCACGAGCTGCACCTGCTCACCACCAAGCCCTTCCTGTACGTCTTCAACGTCGACGAGGACGAACTGGTCGACGAGGACTTCAAGAACGAGCAGCGCGCCCTGGTCGCCCCGGCGGAGGCGATCTTCCTCAACGCCAAGATCGAGTCCGAGCTGATCGAGCTCGACGACGCGGAGGCGCTGGAACTCCTCCAGTCGATGGGCCAGGAGGAGCCGGGCCTGGCCACCCTCGGCCGTGTCGGCTTCGCCACGCTGGGCCTCCAGACCTACTTGACGGCCGGCCCGAAGGAGTCCCGCGCCTGGACGATCAAGAAGGGCGCCACGGCCCCGGAGGCGGCCGGTGTGATCCACACCGACTTCCAGAAGGGCTTCATCAAGGCCGAGGTCATCTCGTTCGCCGACCTGGTCGACATGGGCTCGGTGGCCGAGGCCCGGGCCAAGGGCAAGGCCCGGATGGAGGGCAAGGAGTACGTGATGCAGGACGGGGATGTCGTGGAGTTCCGGTTCAACGTTTAATTAAAGTTAAACTTAACTCGAAACACCCTGCGAAGGTGCAGGCCAAAAGGGGTCCGTCTTTTCGAGACGGGCCCCTTTTGCGGTGAGCGGTTCCGGAGGTGTGCGCTGCTTATACTCTCCGACCGAAGTGACGGGTGCTCAACTGGTGGAAGTCCAGGGGCCCGTGCGCCGCCGGCGCGGGAATGGCCGGAAGTGTGCGGTAACGGTCGTGGCGGAGAGGGGACGAATACGTATGGCTGACGAACACAGTGACGAACACAGTATGGACAAGGGCGATGTGGACGAGGTGGAGGACCGGCTGCGCGCAGTCTGTCTGGGCCTGCCGGAGGTGGTTGAGGGGACCAACCACCACGGTGAGCCGTCGTGGCGGATCCGGCGGCGGACCCTGGCCCAGATCTCGGAACGGCACCCGGCCGGGCGGCGGAGCTTCTGGGTACCGGCTCCGGTGGGTGCCAAAGAGGCGATGGTCGCCGCCGAACCCGACCGGTTCTTCTCACCGCCCTACGGCGGGCGCGACTGGGTCGGTGTCTACCTCGACGGGCCGGTCGACTGGGCGGAAGTGCGCGAACTCGTTGTCGACGCGTACCGGCTCATCGCGCCCAGGAAGCTGGTGGACGGCCTGGGCGAGGCGTGAGGTCCGTCGCCCACGACCGTTCGACCCGCCTCAGACGCGGCGGATGAGCGTGACCCCGTCCCGGACGGTGAGCATCACGGACTCGCACCGCGGGTCGGCGGCGACGGCGTCGTTGAACTGCCGGAGCGCCCGGACATCGGAATCGGTGCTGTCCGCATCGATGATCTCCCCGCGCCACAGCGTGTTGTCGCACGCGATCAGTCCCCGGGGGGCGAGCTTGGGCAGCGTCGCGGAGTAGTACGTGTGGTAGTTCGGCTTGTCCGCGTCGATGAAGACCAGGTCCAGCGGCTCCTCGATCCCGGCGATCGTGTCGAGCGCGGGACCGACCCGCACGCTGATGACGTCGGCGTAGCCGGCCTCCGCGATGTTCTTCCGGGCGACCTCGGCCCGCTCCGGGTCGATCTCACAACTGATCACCCGGGCGTCCTCGGGCAGGGCGACGGCCATGGACAGCGCCGAATAGCCGGTGAAGGTGCCGATGTCGAGGATCAGCTTCGGCTGGAGGGTGTGGATGAACATCCGCAGCAGACCGCTCACGAGCTGGCCGCTGACCAAGTGGCCCATGCCCAGGTCGTTCCCGGTGACGCCGGCCAACTGGGCCGGGTCCGGGGCCGAGTGGGCCTCCGCGTACTCGTCGATGCCGGGCAGGGTGATGGGTGGCAGGGTGAACATCTCTTCCTCCTGGGTGGGTGGTGGACGTCGTTCCTTATGGGCGGTCAGGCGGGTCAGGTCGGGTCGTACGCGCTCTGCCAGCCGTACGTGTTCGCGTGCAGCCAGGAATCGAAGTCGGCCGGAGTCAGGGCGGCCCAGTCGGGGGAATCCGCGATGCGCATCCTTCCGAGGTGCTTGCCGAGTTCGGTGAGGGCGTTGCCGGCGCCGCGCCGCGCGGTGTCGAAGGCGGCTAGTGCCTCCGCCCATGTCCCGTGTTCCCGGCAGGCGTGTTCGAGGGCGCAGGCGTCCTGGATCGCCTTCACCGCGCCGGCGCCGGTGTGCGGGCGGGCGATCGCCCCGGCGTCACCGGCCAGCAGCAGAGTGCCCTTGGCGTAGCGGGAGACCGTGGTGTCGTACATGGGGTTGATGGACAGTTCGTGCCGCTCGGTGCGCCGCATCGCGTCGGCCCACAGGGGCGGCAGTTCGCGGGCGATGAGCTCGTCCAGGTAGGCCGCGGCGGTCTCGGTGACCTGCCCCCGGGGGATCGGGGCGGCCCCGCCCGGGTAGAGGTCCTGCGGCACGCTGCCGTACAGCGCCCAGTTCTGCCGGAAGCCGCCGGGGCCGGCGTCGGGAATGCGGTAGAACACGGCGTGGCCGCCGCGGAAGCCCACCGCGACGAAGTCGTCGAGCAACGGGGACTGCGGGCCGTCCGCCCCCCGGTCGGCGGGGTAGTCGCCGCGCCACACGGCGTACCCGGCGTACTGCACGGCGGCCTCCGGTGCGACGACCGGACGCACCGTGGAGCGATAGCCGTCGGCGCCGACGACGGCGTCGTACGTTCCGGCGGGGCGGCCGTTGATCCGGAGCCCGACGCCGTCCTCCCGCTGCCGGACGTCGGTGACCGTCGCGCCCTCGTGGTAATCGCGGTCGGGTACCTGTCCGCGCAGCCCTCGCCAGACCAGTGCCCAGCTCGCCATGATCGACGGGTACGGCTGCCGGCCGACCACCCGGCCCTCGGCCGACCGCCCCGCGCGGGTGAGCCAGATCAGCTCGGGACGTTGCAGCACCCGCATATCGGGAGCGAGGTATCCCGCGTCGAGCAGCTCACCGTAGAGCGAAGCAGGGAGCGTGATCCCGGCGCCGCGGTCGCGCAGGCCGCCCCGGCTGCGCTCCAGCACGGTGACCTCGCAGCCTGCCCGCGCCAGGGCGACGGCCGTGGCACAGCCGGCGATACTGCCGCCCACGACGGCGACCCGACTTCCTCGTATGCGCATGGTTGCCCTCTCCTCGGTGGGACGTAACGGCTCGGCCCTACGGTCTGGTCTCGGTGTGTACGGGGTGTCCGGTGCGGTGCCAGCGGGTGAAGCCACCCACGAGGTGACGTGCGTTGCGGTTCTGCTCCCGGAGCAGCTGGACGCATGCGGCCGAGGTCACGCAGAAGGGCCCGTGGCAGTAGGCGATGATCTCGGCGTCGTCCGGTAGTTCGCCGAGTCTGCTCAGCAACTGGTCGGACGGGAGGGAGAAGGCGCCGGGCACGTGCCCCATCGCGTAGTCGTCGCTCGGGCGGACGTCGACGACCAGCGCCCCGCCGCCGACCCGGCTGGTCAGCTCGTCCACGGTCACCGGCTCCAGCTCGCTCAGGTCGCCGAGCTGGTCGTTGATGACGTCGCGCAGGTCGGCCAGGCGCCGTTCGGCGAACTCCTGGAACACGCCGATGAACCGGGCCACTTCGTCGTCGGCCAGGCGGTACAGGACGCGGGTGCCGTCCTTCCGGTTGCTGACCAGATGGGCCGAACGGAGCTGCTGCAACTGGGCCGAGGTGTTCTTGAACGGGATGCCGGACTCCTGGGAGAGCTGCTCGACGGTGCGTTCGCGCCCGTCGAGCAGGTCGAGCAGACGGAGCCGGACGGGGCTGGCCAGCACCTTGCCGACCCGGGCCAGCTCGGTGTAGATCGGGGCGCTCAGCTTCTGTGTGTTCAGCTCGGACATGACAGACCTATCGGGTGGCGCCGGAGCGGGGCTCGGCTGGTTCGAGGACGTGACGGTTGCGCCCGGCGCCCAGGCCGGCGATCAGTTCGCCGACCGTGACGACCAGCAGCAGGACGAGCGCTGCCGGGAGGCCGGCGGAGGCGGTGATCAGCATCCCGCCGATCAGTGGTCCCAGGATGGCGATGAGGTAGCCGACGCCCTGGGCCATGCCCGAGAGGCCGACGGCTGTGTCCGCGTCCTTGGCGCGCAGCCCGATGAAGGTCAGCCCCAGTGCGAACCCGGCCCCCTGGGACAGGCCGAGCAGTACCGCGGCGATCCACGCGCCGGCGGAGACCGGCGCCAGCACCAGCGCGATCAGCCCGCCGGCGTTGAGCACGGCGACGACGACTGCGATGCCCCGCTGGTCGGGCAGCCGCCGGATCAGTACCGGAACCGCGAGCGAGCCGGCCACCTGGATCAGGGAGGTGACCGCCTGCACAAGACCGCCCTCGGCGAGCGTCATGCCCCGCTGGTGGCAGATCGTGGGAAGCCAGCCGAGGACGAAGTAGAAGGACAGGCCCATGAATCCGAAGAAGGCGGTGACCTGCCAGGCCAGCCCGTCCCGCCACAGCGCGGCGGGGATCCGGGCCCGCCCGGCGGCCACAGTGCGCTGCCGCAGGACGGGCAGCCAGGCCACGCAGGCGACGACCGCCACCGGGACGGTGATCCAGGCGAGCGAGGCCAGCCAGTGCGTACCCCCGCCGCCGCTCAGCCGGGGGGCGAGCGCGGAGGCGCCTGCCGCGCCCAGCGTCAGGACGATCGTGTAGAGCGTCATCACCGGCGCGAGCCGGCTGCTGAACCTCCGCTTGATCAGGCCGGGGATGGTGCCATTGATCGCCCCGATCGCGGCGACCGCCAGCAGTGTGCCGAGGAAGAGCCCGGCCTCGCTCCGCACCGTACGGACCAGGTTGCCGACGAGCAGCACGACCAGGCCGGTCGCCACCAGGCGTTCCTCGCCCATCCGGCGGACCAGCGCGGGCCCGGCGAAGGCGAACAGGGCGAGACAGACCGTGGGCAGCACGGTCAGACCTGTCCGGCTCAGGCCGGACAGGCCCAGCTCGGACGCGATGGGGGTCAGGAGTGCGGATACCGCCGAGATCGGGGCCCGCAGATTCAGGGAAACCACGACCAGCGCGGCCAGCAGCCACCACAGCCGCCCCCGCGACGCGGGTTCGTCCAGTGCCGCTGGGGATAAAGCCGGAGTTCGAGATTGGGACGTCACATTCACCACTCCCAAGTTCTATAGGACTTTGGAATATGAGAAGGCTACCCCTGGAGTGGCGACAGGCTGACGGTTTCGGCGGATGTGCTGCCCCGTGTGCCCGGCTGATTTATCCAGGTACGGCATGGTGTGGCTCCTTTTTTGGAAGGAGGGCGGGTGGGTGAGCTGCCGGGCGCCCGACAGGCGGGGCCGGGCCGGGTGTGACCTGAGGAATCCGCTCGGGGGTGCGCCGCTCCTGTCGTTGTGGCGGATGACTGCGGGGGGATTTATGAAGGGGTGTTCAGGAAGTCCGAGTTCGAAGGCAAGTGCTTTTTTTGACAAGGTCTTTGAGTGCCCGAAATATCATGTTCGATTGTGTTGTATTTATCAGCGGTGCTGCGCAACCTGCTTTGGTACTGTGATGGCTGCTATCTGAGCTGTCATCAGGGGGATTGACGTGTTCGATCAAGTGGCTATGAAGTCTGCTCGCACGGATTCAGTCGCCGTACTGATCGCGGGAGACCGACCGGTATACAGAGCGAGTCTGAGAAGTCTGCTCGACGGTGTCGACGCACTGGAAGTGGTCGAGGATGTCGACACGGGGCCCGATACGGTGGCCGCAATTCACCGCTTACGCCCGGACGTGGTGCTGTTGCACGTGGCCCCGTCGAGCGCCGCCACTGTCGAAATGATCACCTCCATTGCGCGACACTGCCCGGATACGGCCGTGCTGATCGTGAGCATCGCCCATGACCGGGAGACTTTCCTCGCCGCCATGCGAGCAGGCGTACGTGGCTATCTGTCCCGGGGCGCACCCCCTCAAAATCTCGTGCTGGCCATCAGGATCGTCCAGTCCGGCGGCCTGGTCTTCGACTCCAGCACGTCGGAGTGGGTCACCGAGCATCTGGCCCAGCCCGCGAGGGTGGTCAAGCCTTTCCCCGAGTTGACCGACCGGGAACTGGAAGTGCTGGAACTCGTCGCCGACGGCCTGGGTACGGCGGCGATCGCCCATCAGCTCGGCCTGTCCATCAAGACAGTGCGCAACTACTTGTCGCGAATATTCGCCAAGCTCCGCCTGGTCGACCGTGCCGAAGCCGCAGTCCGGGCCAGACAGGCCGGTCTCGGCCACTGAACCGGACGGCGACGTGGTGGTGGGGGTCCACCGGTGACACCCACCACCGCGGCCGGCCCGTCAGGAATCCGCGCGGGGTGCCTTCCGCGCCACGATCACCCGGTTGTACAGCTCCTCGGGTTCGGTCGCGACGATCTCGGCCCGGTCGAAGCCCGCGTCGAGGAGACAGTCGCGCCAGAACTCCGGTGTGGTGAGGATTTCCCCGTCCTCCCGCAGGAACCGGGGCAGCAGATCGAGCTGGAGCAGCATGCGTTCGAAGCTCGCCTCCCGCATGTAGTACTTGGCCTTGTCGGTCAGCAGCTCCAGGACGTCGGTGGCCCGCGGTTTGCTGCCGGCCGGCCCCATCACCCGGCAGAACTGGTCGGCGTTGATGAACACGCCCCCCGGGCGCAGCACGCGCAGCAGCTCCGCCGCGGCCTTCGGGTAGGTGTCGAGTTCGAGGTGGTGCAGCGCGAAGCTGCTGATGGCCACATCGAAGCTCTCGTCGGGGAAGGCCGACAGGTCCTCGGCCACTCCGTCCTGGAAGGAGGCCAGCGGGTCGGCGGCGAACTTGGCCACCGCCTCCTCGACCATGGCCGGGGCGGGGTCGACCCCGACGATCCTGGCCTTGGGCAGCGCTGTGCGGCACAGCGAGGTGAGCCGCCCGGTGCCCGAGCCGATGTCCAGGATGTCGGCGGTGTCCGACGGCAGTTGGTCCACGGCCGCGGACAGCAAGGCCACATTGGACGCGTCGGTGCTGAGTACCTTGTCGTAGTCGATCTTGACGTTGTTCCAGTGAGTCGTGTCCGATGCCATAACGGTCCACCCTTCATTCGTCCGGTACGTGTCCGTGCCGGTCCGGTGCGGTCGCTGCGTCACTCAGTGGCTTGGCCGAAATCCGCGCGCCAGCCGAACAGATCGGTCAGTTCTGTGTCATGCGTGCTGAACTCGCCCCGCTCGTCGCGTACGACGTGATCGCGGTGGCGTGACTGGTTGACGACGACGGCGGTCCGCGGCGCCCGGTGTCTGACGTAACTCCTCAGGGCATCAGGGATGTTCGCGGTGCGGGACAGCAGTCCGCCCAGTACGGCCGCGTCCTCCAGCGCCATGCCCGCCCCCTGCCCGGCACCCGGTGACATCGGGTGCGCGGCGTCGCCGAGGAGGCTGACCCGGCCCCGGCTCCAGTCGGCGACGGGTTCCCGGTCGTTGATGTCGGTGACCACGACCGGCGCGTCGGGATCGGTGCACCGCACCACGTCCACGAGCGCCGGGTGCCAACCGCTGAGCAGGGTCAGAAGATCGGCCCATGCCTCCTCCGGGGACTTGGCGGGCCAGACGCCGGCCAGTGCGGCCACCTTCGCCGTCCAGTACAGCCGTCCGGAGCCGGTCGGGGCGGCGAAGACGCCGATGCCGTCCGCGGTCACGATGAACCCGTGCGGGAACAACGCCGGTGCGGGGGAGCGGCCTCGCAGGGTCGTGTATCCGCAGTAGCGGGGAGGCTCCACACCGAGCAGGTACCGCCGCACCACGGAATGCAGCCCGTCCGCGCCGATGAGGGCCGCCGCCGTCGCCGTGTTCCCGTCGGACAGACCGACCTCGACCCTGTCACCCAGGTCGGTGCAGCCGGTCACGCTGGTCCCGCGCCGCATCCGCACTCCGGCTTCGCAGGCGTACCGCAGCAGCAGGGACTGCAACGCCGTGCGCAGCAGCGATACTTGTGGCGCGCCGAACTTCCGGGCCAGTTCGCCCACCCGGTCGGTGGTGACGACCACGCCGCGGGTGTTGACGATCGGGCGGACCTCGTCCGCCTCCGGGACGTGCCCGGCGGCCCGCACCGCCGAGGCGAGCGAGGTGTCGATCTCCGCCAGTGCGTGCAGCGCGTTCGGGTACAGCACGAGGCCCGCGCCCGCGTCCCGCAGGGCCGCGGTCCGTTCGATGACCGTCACGGGTATGCCCCCGCGGCGGAGTGCGATACCGAGGGCGAGGCCGCCGATACCGCCGCCCGCGATGACCACGGACTGTTCAGCCATTGCCGGTGCGTCCCTTCTGTCGGTCGAGCGGCGACAGCCAACGCCCCACCGGGGCACCGAACATGTCCCGCTCCCGGTCGTAGACGATCTGCCCGGACTTGACCGTCACCTGCACCTGGCCGGTGAACGTCCAGCCCTCGTAGGCGGACCAGCCGCACTTGGATGCGATGTCCGGCGCGGACAGCATCCAGCGGCGGTCCGGGTCGAAGACCACCAGGTCGCCGTCGGCCCCGGCGACCAGCTGTCCCTTGCCGGTCAGCCCGAACAGATCGGCGGGCACTTCCCCCAGGTGGCGCACCAGCCGGCGGACAGCGGTGTCCTGGTCCTCGTCGGGCCAGCGCCGCCGCATCCCGGTCCACACCGCGGTCGCCAGCTCCTGCACACCGGGCAGCCCCGGCGGCGCGTCGGCGACCGGGAGCTCCTTCTCGGCCTTGGTGTGCGGCGCGTGGTCGCTGCCCAGCGTGGCCACTTCTCCCGCCCGCAGGGCCGCCCACAGCCGGTCCTGGTCGTGCGGACCGCGGATCGCCGGGGCCAGCCGGGTCCGCGCGCCGCCCCGCACCGTGTCGGCGTCGGTGAACGAGAGGTGGTGGGCGGTGAGTTCGAAGGTGACCGGGAGTCCGTCGGCGGCGGCCGCCGCTACCAGGTCGGCTTCCTCCGCGCTCGACAGATGCAGGATGTGCGCCATGGTGCCGTGGCGCCGGACCAGTTCCAGCACCCGGACGACCGCCGAGATGGGACTGCTGCGAGGCCGCCACCGCTCGTAATCCCGGTAGGAGCTGGGGGGACCGCCTCGCCAGGCATCCAGCAGGTCGTGCAGCCGCTGGTCCTCCGCGTGCAGGACGAGCCGCACACCGGAGGCGGCCGCGGTGGCGAACACCGTGTCGAGGGCAGCGGGATCGCTGAAGACCGTGGGCGCGGTGTGGTGCCCGGCCATGAACACCTTGGCGCTGCGGGCGATCGCCGGATCGAGGCCGGCCAGGACCTCCGGGTGCAGCGGGTCCGCGCCGATGTGGAAGGCGAAGTCGACCAGTGAACGGCCGGCGATCTGCTGTGCCTTGGCGACCACCGCGTCCGGACGGAGGGCCGGGGGCACCGTGTTCGGCATATCCATGACGGTGGTCACGCCACCGGCGACCGCGGCGCGGCTGCCGTGTTCCCAGTCCTCCTTGTGCTCCAGACCGGGGGTGCGGAAGTGGACGTGCGAGTCGATCAGCCCGGGGAGCACATACCGGCCCGCCGCGTCCAGGACGGGGACGTGGTCGGGCGCGGAGTCGGCGATCCGGAGGATCCGTCCGTCCGCGACGAGCACCACGCCCGGGCGAACGCCGGACGGGGTCACCAGACGCCCGTTGACCACCGCGAGCTGCACGTTCACCCGAGCCATGTGGCGCTCACCAGCTCCCGGCACAGGTCGTTGGTGGGGCCCATGTGGGCGACCGCGCGGGCATCGGCCATCAGCCGGTTGATGCCGTTGGTGACCACGTACCCCGCGGAACCCAGCAGGCGCGCCACCTCGACGCCCACCTGCTCGGCCGTCTCCGAGGCGAACAGCTTGCTGTGGAGGGTGGCCAGGCCCGGATCGGCCGCGTCCCGCCGTCCGGACCGGTCGATGACGGCGCGCGTCGCCTCGATCCGGGTGGCCAGGTCGACGAGCCGGAAGCGGGTGACCGCGTCGGGTGGTTGCGAACGGCGGTGTATCTGTTCGACCGCGAGGTCCAGCAGCGCCGACGCGATGCCGAGGGAGACCGCGCCCAGCGTCGCCCCGGTCCGGCGGACCCCGGCGATGAGGCGGGTGGCCTCACCGACCGGGCCGAGCCGGTCCTCGTCGCCGACGACGCAGTCGTGCAGTGACACAAACCCGGTCGCCGAGCCGCGCATACCGATCAGGTCGAGGCTCTGGTCGGGGCGTACCCCTTCGATGCCGGCCGGTACGAGGAAGAACGTCTGGCCGGCCGAGCCGTAGCCGCCGCTCGGCTCGGCCACGCTGTCGGAGGTCCGCGCGAGGATGAGGTAGAGCCCCGCCACGCCGGCGCTGGTGGTGAAGGACTTGGCGCCGTTGAGCCGCCAGCGGCCGTCCGGCAGCCGGACCGCGGTGGTGTTCAGGCGCTTCTTGGCCGCGCCCGCGCCGGGTTCGCTCCACCCGGACGCGGCGAGCAGATCGCCTTTGGCCAGTGCGGGCAGCAACCGGGCCTGCTGTGCCGCGTCGCCCCATTCGGCGATGCGCGCGCTGACGGCGTAGTGCTGGAACAGCATGATCGCGGCGGACGGGTTGACCCGGGCCACCTGGGCGACGACGTGATTGGTCAGCGTGGCGTCCCCGCCGGCCCCGCCGTACGCGGAGGGGACGGCGATGCCGAGCAGGCCGGTCTGGTCCAGCTCGGCCAGGAGCGTCTCGTCGGGCCTGCCGTTGCACGCGCTGCGTGCCGCCGATGCGTCGAGGCGCTCGACGAGAGCGGCCGGCAGCGCGCCTTCGGGGTCGATCACCTGTAGAGCGACAGACATGCGGTGATCTCCTTCGACTGGAGGCCGGCGAGGGGCTCGATCGGAAACGAACCGAGAGTGGTGGTGCGCTTGCCGCGGACCGTGATCCAGGTGAGTTCCGGCTCGTCGGCGCCGTCGCGCACCGTGGAGGTGACGCGCGAGCTTCCACCGGAGGTGACGATGTCGACCGCGCCGTCGGGCACGCCTGCCTGCTGCGCGGCGACCCAGGGCACGGTGCCCTCGATCCGGACGGCCGCGGCGAGGCAGGCGGCCCCGGTCAGCGCGATGGTCGGGTGCCAGGTGGGCACCGAGATCGCGCGGACGGCGAGCCGGCCGCTCTCCGCGGCCATGACCACGGCCACCTTGGGGAAGGCGCCGTCGGCGGGCCAGCCGAGCAGGGCGGCGGTCGCCCGCCTGATCCGCACCAGCCGGTCGAACATCCCCTGGTCATCGGCGAACAGGTCCTCCGTGCGGGACAGCCCCAGGGTGGAGGCCGCCACGAAGGCGTACGGATTGCCCATGGACACCAGCGAGACCGGTATCGGCCTGCCGTCCACCTCGACCGTCGTGGTGGCCGCGCCGGCCAGCAGCAGTTCGCTGAGCGGTTTCGGCGCCGGCTGGACGAAGTGGATGTCGAACAGCGCCGAATCCCGGCCGGCCTCGGTGATCTCGCACACGATGTGGTCGCCGTTGTTGCGGACCATGACGCGCACCCGCAGACCCGGGCTCAGCCGGGGCAGCGACCCCGACTCGGCACCGGCGACGATGGACGCGAGGATGGAGTGCCCGCACGAGCCGCGCAGGTCGAACGCGCCCGGCCCGGCCGGCAGCGCCTGTACGAACCGGTAGTCCAGGTCGAACAGCGGGTGCTCGGCGGGCTCGACCAGCGCGAACTTCAGGATGTGCCCGGCGCCGATGTCGTCGAGCCACTTCCGGGCCACGGCGAGTCGGTCGAGCAGCGCGTCGTCGGTGCGCGGCAGACGGCGCGCGTCGAGGACGAGGGTGGGGCACGGGCTCCCGTGCGCGTAGACGACGTGCCCGATCATGACGCCACGACCTTGGGTTCCCGGGGCGGTGAGACGGGCGGCGCGACGTTGAACTGCTCGCGCCAGATCTCGTGGACCAGCAGGGCCCACAGGGCGACGGCGGTGGTGTTGCCCGGTCGGGCGGCCTGGTCCGCGAAGAGCCGGTCCACCGCGCGGGGGTCGAGTTGGCCGGCCTGCCGTAACCGGTCGGTGGCCAGCAGATCCCTGGCGTAGTCCCAGAGCCGCAGGCCGGGCGTCAGCATGGCCGCGATCGGCAGGGTGAACGGCTGCTTCTCGCGGGCCATTACGGCATCGGGGAGGAGGCCGCGCGCGGCGGCGTACAGGGCGCGCTTGACCGCCCCGCCGTGGATACGGTCCCGGTCGGGCAGCCGCACCGCGTGCCGGACGACGTTCTGCTGGCAGAACGGCAGCCGGACCTCGACGGCGCTGGCCATGCTGAGGTGGTCGACCCGCCGGAGGTGGTACGCAGGGAGCCGGTAGCCGATCTCGAACGCGGTGATCCGGTCGAGTACGGTGCCGGGCCCGGACCGCAGCGCGTCGGTCGCCGGCTCGGGCAGCGGGGGCGCGGAGCCGACAGCGGCGGCGTAGTCCGCGGTGTAGAGCCGCTTGCGCTGCGCGGCGGGCAGGACGGCCAACTCGTCGAGATACGCCTCGTACCAGTCCTTGCCCATCTCGGCGGCTTCCGCCGCAGCCCGCATACGCCGGTACCCGCCGAACACCTCGTCCGCGCCGTCTCCGGTCAGCGCCACGGTGAAACCGGCCTCCCGCACCGCGGCGAACAGGGCGTAGCTGCTCACCGTGATCGGATCGGCGTTGGGCTGGCCCAGGTGCCACACGACGCGCGGCAGCAGCTCGGGCAACTCATCGGGATCCAGCTCGACCTGGTGGTACCGGGTCCCTGCGTGGTCGGAGACCTGGCGCGCGAAGTGCCGCTCGTCGTCGGGCCATGAGCCGGTGTAGGCCATGTTGAACGTGTGCAGCCCCGGCGCCTTGCCGGTGGCGAGGGTGGTCACCAGGCTGGAGTCCAGGCCCCCGGAGGTGATCGACGCGACCGGCACGTCCGCCTCCAGCAGCCCGTCGACCTCCCGGTGCAGGAGCGCGCGCAGGTCGCCGGGCCGGTGGCCTGCCACAGGACCGGGCGACGGGCGGCGGTGGACGCGCAGCCCTCCCGCGCGGTCGAAGACCGCCGTGACGGCAGGCGGCAGCACCGCGACATCCCGGAACATCGTCTGTTCGCCGAACGGCGTCCTGGTCGCGAGGTAGGAATCGAGGCCCGGCGTCCAGATGCTGGTGGACACGTGCGGGAACGCGAGGAGTGCCGGGATCTCGGACGAGAAGTACAGCGCGCTCCGGCGCTCGTCCCAGTGGTAGAAGAGGGGCTTCATGCCCAGGTGGTCGGTGGCCAGCACCAGCCGCGGTTCGGCGCGCAGGTCCAGGACGGCGATGGCGTACATGCCGTCGATGTGGTCGACGAACGCGTCCCCGTACCGCTCGTAGAGCGCCGGAAGGACCGAACCGTCGCAGTGGTCGGTGAACCGGTGGCCGAACGCGCCCAGCCGGCTGCGCAGTTCGGCGTGGTTGTAGATCTCGCCGTTGAGGACGACGTGGACGGCCCCGGACGCGGAGCGGTAGGGCTGGCGTCCGCCGGCGGGATCCATGACGGCGAGCCGGTTGCTGCCCAGCGCCCAGGTGGGGCCGGTCGAGCAGCCCTGCGAGTCGGGGCCGCCGTGACGTTGCAGCTCGCTGACTCGGGCCAGGTCGTCCGACGGCACAACTGAGTTGAAAGAGCCGTAGATACGGCACATTCCGCTACCTCCTGTCCGGTAGGCACGGTGGCCATCGAACCGGGCGTGGCGCCGCGGTGTCGTGAGTCATCTGGCCCGGGCGGCGTGGGAACTCCGGGCCCGCCATGAATCCCATAGGACCCGGGAGGGGTCGGGATATCTGACTCATGGCGATAGGACAACTCACCTGGCAGCGTGCTGGGAAGGTCGGTGACGATCAGGCCGCTCGTCGCCCACTGGCACCGGCGTGCGCCGGCGCATCCGGCTCCCGCGGAGGGAGCGCACCGGGCGAACCGACAGCGGAGGTAAGGAGATTCAGCAGGCGCAGCACCGCTCACCGAGTCAGGAAGTCCGCAGGACCAGCTGCATCAGCAGCGCCGGTCGCTTCGAGCAGGAAGGCCTCAATGTGAACGCTCAGCCCGTTGTCGGCGCGGTCGAGAAGAGTGATGGTGGAGAGTCCGTGCCCTCGGCGGCCCTGACCCGGCTGCCGCTCACCGACATCTTGCAGCCTGATTCCCCTCGCCTGTCCGGACTCAACGACGAGCATGCCCGTCTGCTGGCGAACTCCGATGCCGCGCTGCCGCCCATCCTCGTCAACCGCTGCACGATGCGCGTCGTCGACGGCGCCCATCGCCTCCTGGCGGCGAAACTGCGTGGCCAGGAGTCCATCGACGTCGACTTCTGCGAATGCGACAACGACGAGGCGTTCGTACTCGCCGTCGAGAAGAACGCGACGCACGGGCTGCCGCTGTCGCGGGCCGAACGGACGGCGGCCACCGAGCGGATCCTCGGCGCCTACCCGGAGTGGTCCGACCGTGCGGTCGCCGCGGTCGTGGGGCTCTCGCACAAGACGGTGGGGTCGATCCGCCGGCGTTTCAGCAAGGACTCCGAGCCGGTCACCCATCGCCGCGGCAGGGACGGCAGACTGCGGCCGGTCAACGGTGCCGCTGCCCGGGCCAGGGTGAGCAGCCTGCTCGCTGACCGGCAGGGCGCTTCGCTGCGCGAAATCGCGAGGGAGGCCGGGGTCAGCCCGGACACCGTGCGGAACGTGCGGGACGACTCGCGCCGTGCCGAGACCCTGACGGCGCCCGAACCCCGGAGCGTGCCGGACGCGGACCACGAGCGGCAGGAGGCGCCCAAGCGGACCAGCGCCTGCGTACGGATCCAGCCGTCCGGTCCGGCGGACCGGTCCATGCTGGTGCGCAGCCTGCGCAGCGATCCCTCACTGCGGTTCTCCGAATCGGGGCGCATCCTGCTGCGCCTGCTGGACCTGTACGCACTGGACCCGGACGACTGGGCCCGGATCAGCGGGGATCTGCCCGCCCACCGGGCTTCCGACATCGCGCAGTTGGCCCGGGAGTGCGGCCGGATATGGCAGAACTTCGCGGCCGCGGTGGAGCAGCGGCAGCGGCAGGCGGTGGAGGCGTAGGGACCGGGGTCCTTCGGGTGAATCAGGGCCGGGGTCCGGCACATACATCTTGGCGGGGCGGACCGTCCGCGACGCCGACAGGTGCGGCGGTCGGCAATGGCGCCGGCAGCCGCGAGGACAGCGGGACCGAACAGAGAGGAAGCAGCAATGCCCCTGGTACAAGTGAACTGGTGGAAGGGCGTCGGAGCGGCCGAACGCCGTCAGCTCGTCGAAGAGGTCACGGAAACGGTCGCCCGGATCGCGAAGTGTCCCGAGGTCGCCGTCACCGTGATCATCAACGATGTCGAGACGGACCATTGGGGCCGCGGCGGAACGCTGGCCTCCGACCTCTGATCGAGCGGCCGGGCCGCCACCCCCGGTCCGGCCGTTCCGCCCCCGTTTCCCGGCAGTCACCGATGGGCTGGGAAGATTCCCCAGTCGGACAGCCGGGCTTTTCTTCAGCCCTTCTGTCCCGACGGCCGTCAACTGCGCCATGCATAAATGGAACTGGCTGCTGGCCACTGTTCCGACGGCTCTTTCGACATGCCGTCTTCCGGCAGTACGGGATGAATTCCCCTGTCCGGCCGGGAAATATCCCCACCCCGCGACATGTTCCTGGCCCGGTCTCCGTTCGTGTGGAGACCGGGCCAGGAACTGTCATGTCACCGGGGTTTGCGGCCCGACTGGACGTTGAGGCCGCCGCCGGCGGCCAGCCGTACCGTCTTGGCGGGCCGGAGGCCGGCGGCGCGCTGCCAGGAGGCCATCTGCGAAGGCGACCAGGTGCCGGACTCGCTGGCCAGCGCGAAGTAGAAGTCCCGCAGCGCGGCCAGCTGCTGGGTCTTTCCCCCGCCGCTGGCGGCGGGGAACTCGGCGATCGTGTAGACCCCGTTGGGTCGCAGCGCCCGGGCCACCTTGGCGGCGAGTTCGCGGTTCTGTTCGTCGCTGAAGTGGTGCGCCACACCGATGATCACTACCGCGTCGTAGCACTCCTCGCCGAAATCGTCGGTCAGTGCGTTCCCGGCACGGTGCCGTACCCGGTCGCCCATCCCCTCCTCGGCCAGCAGCGGCGCGGCGTGCCGCACCGCGTCGGGCAGGTCGAGGACGACGGCGCTCAGCGACGGGTGGCGGCGGCACAGCGCGACCGAGTAGGCCCCGTGCGAACCGCCGATGTCGAGCATGTCGGTGGCCCCTTCGGGGACCGGAATGGCCTTGGCCACCAGATCGGTCTGACCTGTCGTCAGGCACTTCATGCCGCGCTGGTAGGAGTCCCACACGTCATCGCTCATACCTGTATGGAAGTCCAGCGGCTTCCCGCTGCGCAGGTACTCGTCGGCCCGCTGCATCAGCCCCAGCTCGTAGAACTGCAGCAGCAGCTTGTCGTTCACCGCGTGCGGGCTCGTGGTGACCAGCCATTTGCGGGACAGCGGGCTCAACTCGTACTGATCGCCCCTGGCGCGCAGATATCCCGACGCCGCCAGCGCGGGCAGTAGTTTCGCGGTGCTGTCGGGGTGGGTGCCGCAGCCGGCCGCGATCTTTTCGGCGGTGGCGGGGCCGTCGGCCAGTGCGTCGAACAGGCCGACCTTGACGGCCGCCATGATGACGTGGACGTACGTGCCCGCTACCTGGGTGTCGAGGACGGGCCGCGCGATCAAATTGAACTTGACCAGCAGCCATTCAAGTGGATTGCTTGCCATTAAGCCGAATCGCATGGTCCGAGCATAACGTGGGGTGCCCTGCCGGGTAACTCATGGAGTCGGTGAATTGCCGTTCTGTGCGCGGTTGTTCGCGCTATCCCATTCATTTCCGCCACGTATTTCCGCGTGACAGGGGGAGATCCCCCCTATTCGGTCACCGGGCTGTGCAATGCCAGCCAGAGGACGGTGCACGCGCCGAGCGCGCCGAAGGCGGCGATGACGAGCCCCGGACGGGCGTGGGATCCCAGCGCCCCGGACACCGCGATGACCACCCCCTGGACCGTCATCAGCCCACTCGTCTGGACGGTGAACAGCCTTCCGCGCAGGGCCGGTTCGCTCTCTCTGAGGATCAGTGGGTCGATGCCCTGGTTGCAGGCGAACCCGGCGCCGGAGAGCAGCAGAAGGGCTCCGGCGAGGGGGAGGGGCGGAGTGAACACGAAGACGAGCAAGGGGAGTTGGGAGAGCAGTACGAGAGGCAGGACGAGACGGCCGCGGGTTTCGGGGCGCAGCCGGGCGACGAGCAGTTCGCCGAGTACCGTGCCGACCGCGTAGCCGGTGAAGAGGACGCCGGCCGTGCTGACCGGTGCGTGTGCCTGGGCGGTGTAGGCGACGGCGAGCCCGTCGCCCACCGCGGAGAATCCTGGGACGGCCCAGGTCAGCAGGATGAGGCGGCGCAGTGGTGGGTTGCCGCACAGGTGGCGCAGCCCGTCGGCTGAGGCGCGGACGACGGTACGGAGGGTGCGTTCCCCGTCGGGGTCGGCGGCCGGGGTGGCCCGGGTGCCCCAGCCGATGAGTGCGGCGGACAGCAGGAAGCTTGCCGCGTCGCTTGCCAGCAGCCACAGCGGGCCGACGGCGGCGACCAGGACGCTGCCGAGGGCGAAGCCGGAGACCACGGCGGTCTGGCTGATGGTGCGCAGCAGCGAGCGGCCGACCGGGAAGAGGTCGGCGTCGAGCAGATGGGAGAGGCTGGCCGCGCGGGCCCCTTGGAAGAGCGGGGCGACGAACCCGGTGACGAGGAGCAGCCCGAGCAGTGCGAGAACCGGCAGGCCCGGGACGAGCATGGCGGCGATGCAGGCGGCGCTCAGCAGATCGCAGCAGACCAGCAGGCGGCGGGGCGGGAACCGGTCGGCCAGGGAGGACAGCAGGGTGCCGCCGACCGCGTAGGGGAGGAAGGAGCAGACCAGCACCAGCGCGGAGAGGAACGCGGAGCCGGTGCGCTGGAAGATCAGGATGGACAGGGCGACTTCGGCGGCTAGGGTGCCGGCCATGGACACCGCGTGAGCGGTGAGGACGACGGGCATACCGGGGACGCGCAGCACCGCGCTCATTCCGGTGGTGCGCCGGGTGGACGGTAGCGTCCGGGCCACGTGTCTGCCCCTTGTGGTGGGTCCGTGGGGTGCCTCGTGGGGCTCCGTTCGCCGGGCCCCACGAGGTGTTCCCCGGGTTGTGCTCGGGGGTGGTGCTTGGTGCTGGTGTTGCGGTGCGCCGAGCGGTGCTCGGTCGCTTCCGTCCGGGTCCGGCATCGGGGCCGTCCCGGACGTCAGTGGAGTCAGTGGGCGTGACGCATGATGGTCTCCTCTCTGTGCGAGCGGCAGGGACATCGCCGCGGGACCTGCTCGGAGGACGAGGTCCCGTGACGAGACTCGGGGTGATGCGGCCGGGGCTCAGAGCGCCACATGGAGCTCGAACATCCCGTGCTCGGTGACGTTGGGCCGGGGGCGCGGCTCGGCGAGGAGGCGCGCGCCGGGGTAGCGGTGTCCGATGGTGCCGAACACGGTCCGGGCGATCACGGTGGCCACCTGGGCGCCCAGGCAGGCGTGCGGTCCGCGGCCGAAGGCGAGATGGCGGTTGGGTGTGCGGTCCCAGCGCACCGTGGCGGAGTCGTCGAACGTCCTCGGGTCCCGGTTGGCGGCACCGAGAAACATGGACACGATCTGGCCCCTGCGGATCTGCCGGCCGCCGAGCACGGTGTCCTCGACGCAGGCGCGGCTCTCGACGTGCACGGGGCCGGCGTAGCGGACGAGTTCGTTGACGGCGAGATCGTTGTCGACCGGTCCGCGCTGCTCCGGCGGCAGGCGCAGCAGCGCGTGCAGTCCGGTGGTGAGGAAGCGGCTCGCGGTCTGGAACCCGGCCTGGAGCACGACACGCAGCGAGTTGTGCAGTATGTCCCGTTCGACGCCGACCTCCTTGGCGCGGCGCACCACGTGGGCGGTGAAGCCCTCGGGCAGCGGCGCGTCGATCCATGCGCCGACCAGCGCGGAGAGTTCGGCGCGCGCCGCCACTCCGGGCTCGTAGCACTCGGGTCGCAGGCTGGAGTCCATGCTGTCGACGATGGTGTGCGAGCGGGGGACGAACCAGGCGGGGTCGATGTCCGGGACGCCGAGCAGCCCGGTGACGGCGTACAGGGTGAGTGGTTCGGCGATCCTCGTGACGAAGTCGAAGCCGGCGGCCCCCTCGGCCTCGGCGAGGAGCTCGTCGAGCCTGGCCCGGGTGTGCTGTTCGACGCCGTCGAGGCCCGCGGTCCTGAACCCCTCCAGCATCAGGTGGCGGATGCGGGTGTGCTCGGGCGGGTCGAGGGTCTGGAGGCTGAGCAGGGAGGGCGGAGTGTCCACCCCCACCCGGCGCCAGTCCTGGCAGAACCGGTCGGCGTCACGCAGCACGGTGAACGCCTCGTCGTAGCCGGTGATGAGCCAGGCTTCGATGTCCGGGTCCCACAGCACTGGCGAACGTTCGTACCATTCGCGGTAGATGGGGTGAGGGTTCAGCAGCGCACTCGGTTCGAGCAAACTCCAGATGGTGGCGCCGGCCATGTGTCTGGCTCCCTTCCCGTGTCGCTCCCCGCAGCAGCCCCTCGTGGTGGCGCTGCGTTCTTGCCTGAACAGAGGGGCGGGAGCGCCGCTGGATACACGAGGGGCGGATTTTCTTTTTCCGGGACGGCCGGCCCGGCCGTCCCGCGGCCCGTCCTGCGGCTGACCGCCAGGCGGCCCGACAGCCTCTAATCGGGATCCGCCTGCGCTTTCAACGTGGCGCGGATGCTCGCCAGAATGCGGCTGCGCGTCGGCCCGATGGAGCCGCGGGCCATCCCGGACGCCGCGGCGATGGCGTCGTAACTGAGCGCGGGCTCCGCGAAGAGCAGCCCCAGCAGCACCTTGTGGTCGTCCGGCAGGCTCCGGACGGCGGCCCGTAGGCGGGCACTGTCGACCCGGGCGAGCGCCTGTTCCTCCGGCGACGCGGAGGTCAGCGCGGCGGCCACGGTCAGTTCGGCCGGGTCGGACACGCTCAGGGTGCGGCGGCTCTGCCGGGAGTGCTGGATGGCCTCCCGCTTGGCCACGGTCACCAGCCAGGAGGCCACCCGGCCGGGCTGCTTGAGGCTGCCGATGTGCTCGACCAGGCGCTGCCAGGTGAACTGGCAGACGTCCTCCGAGTCCGCGTGGCTGAGGCCGTGCGAGCGCGCCACCGTCCACACCACAGGGCTGCAGAGGCGGACGAGGCGTTCCCACGCGGCGGCGTCGCGTTCGCGGCAACGGCCCACCAGCGCATCGAGGTCCGTCGTGGCGCGCTGCTCCGCAATCCCCGCGCCGCCCCCTTCCACGTTCTCGGCCTGACCAGTCCTGCCGCCTCCCATGGAAGCCTCCTTTTGACCTGTGGGCCGGAAGTCGGTTCAGCTGTGTGCTCTCGAATGCGCCTGTCAGCGAAGGTTGTCGGCGGTGGTCGGGGCGCGCGTCACGCGCGCCCGCTGCACGGCGGCGGCGCCGCACCGGCACGCGGAGCGGCCCGAGCCGAGTGAAGGGGAAGGAGCCGGGGCCGGCACGGCAGGGCTCGCGGCAACCCGGGGTGCGGTGTCCCGTGGGTGTCAACGGGCTTGTGCCGAGCGGACATTGGACCACGCGGACTTCGGCAGCGGGGGAAACGCTGCTCCGGGGCCGACCGCGGCCGACCCGGAGTCTCCCGTGTCGGTGCGGCGATTTCAACCGGTCTCTGCGCGGACGTACGGGGCCGGCGAGAGAGGCGCCCGGTCGTCAGGGCCCCTGCCCCCGGTCGTCAGGGCTCTCGTCGCCACCCCGCACGCGGTGGTTGGCAACCTGCTCCCTGGCTGCTAGATTGCTAGCATGACTGCTGAGGAGGTTAGGCAGTTCAACGTCTACTTGCCGGTAGAGCTCATTCGGCAGGTGAAGCATCACGCCATCGACCGCGAACTGTCATTGTCGGCGCTGGTTGCCGAGGCGCTGCGTGCTTATCTCGACGAGCGCCCGAGGCAGGATCAAGACGGAACCGTTTCGTGAGAGGAGTTCTGATATGACGACCCGTGGTGTCGAAGGCGTCTACGTTGAGACCCGCAGCTGGGGGAAGACGGCCAAATTCCTGGAGTCGTTGGGCTACAAGGTCGAGTTCGCGACCGAGCACGGCTCCGGGATGCTCAAGAACGACGACGGGCCGTACTTCGTCGTCGGTGAGATCCCCGAGGACCGTGAGCCGCAGGTGCAGCTCGTCCTCCGCGTCGAGGACGCGGAGACCTTCAAGCCCGACCCGATCGTCGAGGTGGTCTCCCCGTTCGAGGAGACCCACTACGGCACCCAGCGGATGGTGGTGCGCGACCCGGACGGGCGCGAATGGAGCATCGAAGCGCCGCTCAAGGGCTGAGCGGGTCTGTCGCGAGGCGGGAGCGGCCGCCGGCCGCCGGCTCCCGGTGGTATCCCCTGACGTGCGGCGCGCTCCCGTCTCGCCGAACGCCCCCGATTCCTTCTGAGGTCGGGGGCGTTCCCTTTTTCCGGCCCCTGAAAAGGGCCGAAACGGCGGCGGCATTCGCTGAATGCGCTGCAAGCAATGGGCTGCGAGCAATGCGCTGCGAGCATTGTGCTTCGAACCCGGCCCACCGGCGCGGTTCCCCCTTATCGGTGCTTATCCGTAACGGAAAGCTCTCGAACGGGCTGGCGAATTTTCTGAACGGCGGGAACGGCGGAAACCGCGGGAAGCGGACCGCTGGAAATGGCCGACTATCGACCTTGTGTTGCGTGGCCCCTTCTGTGCGAGGATGCTAGCAATCTAGGGAAGTAGTCACGAAACGAGATGCGGGGTTATCGATGGTCAGCGAAAAGATCTCGACCAGGGCGGCGGACGCCTCGGCGCCGTCCCCACCGCCGCGGCGTGGTCTCGGCATGTTCGTCGTGATGATCGGAGTGCTCATCTCCGCGGTCGACGGCACGATCGTGGTACTCGCCCTGCCGGCGATCGAAGAGGACCTGAACATCACCCTGGCCGCCGTCACGTGGGTGGTCGTCGGCTACCTGCTCGTGGTCACCGTGCTCGCCACACAGCTGGGCCGGTTCGGTGACATGTTCGGCCGGGTGCGCATGTACAAAGCCGGCTTCCTGGTGTTCACCATCGGCTCGGTGCTCTGCGCGGTGGCCTGGAACGCGCCGAGCCTCATCGGCTTCCGGCTCGTCCAGGGCGTCGGCGCCGCACTGATCGCGGCCAACAGCGGCGCGATCATCTCGGAGCTCTATCCGCCGCAGGAACGCGGCCGCGCCTACGGCTTCAACGCCTTCGGCTTCTCGTTCGGCTCGGTCCTCGGTGTCCTGCTCGGCGGCGTCGTGGTGACCTATGTGTCGTGGCAGTGGATCTTCTGGATCAACGTGCCGATCGGCGTCGTCGCGCTGGTGCTGGCTCAGCGGGTGCTGCGCGACCACGGCGAGCGGCAGCGCCGGAAGTTCGACTTCGCCGGCATGATCACGCTGGGCCTGGGCCTCTTCGGGGTGCTCTGGGCGATGACCGGACTGGCGTCCCATCCGCTCGACGGGACCCTGATCGGGTACTTGGTCGGCGGCATCGTGCTCCTGGTGGCCTTCGTCTTCGTCGAACTGAAGCAGAAGGAGCCGACCCTCGATCTGTCCCTGTTCCGCATTCCGACGATGGCACCCTCGCTGCTGGCCTCGATGCTCCAGGGCGTCGGCAGCTTCGCGGTGCTCTTCCTGGTCATCATGTATCTCCAGGGCACCCGCGGGATGGATCCGATCGACGCCTCGCTGCTGCTGGTCCCGGGCTATGTGGTCGGGGCGGTGGTGGGGCCCTACTCCGGGCGGCTCACCGACAAGCTCGGCTCTGTCGTCCCCGCGACCATCGGGCTCGGCATCTCGGTCGTCGCGATGGCGATCTTCGCTCAGATGACCGCGACGAGCAGCCTGTGGCTGGCCGCCATCGGCAACCTCGTGATCATGATCGGGGGCAGCTTCTTCTTCCCGGCCAACAGCACCGCCGTGATGAAGGCGGCCCCGCCCGACCGGCTGGGTATCGCCTCCGGTGTGCTGCGCACCTTCTCCAGCATCGGCATGGTCTTCTCCTTCACCACGGCCATGCTCGTGGCTTCGCACTCGATCCCGCGGAACATGGCGTTCGCCATCTTCGTCGGCACCAGCAAGCTGGACGGCCGGCTGGCGGTCGCCTTCGCCGAGGGCCTCAGGGCGGCCTTCTACACGATGATGGGGATCATGATCCTCGCGGCGATCCTCTCGGCCCTCCGTGGCACGGGCCGCAAGAGCCGTCTGTAGCGGAGCCCGTTGCGCCGCCGGGGACCGTCTCCCGGTCCCGAGTGCCGGGCCTCACGCATCCCCCGGCGGCGGGCAGCAAGGCAACTGTCGACCGACTAGTTCGCGGGAGAATGGTGATCAGGACAGCGATGTTGAATTCGCCTGGCGTCACGCGTAATCCACCTGGTGTCACGCGCACCACCGTGCTGCTCGCAGGTGACCACCCGATCTACCGATCCGGGTTGCGGATGCTGCTCGACGAGGTGGAGTCGTTCCACGTCGTCGGTGAGTCCGGAACGGGTTCGGACGCGGTGGCCATGGCGCACACCCTGCGCCCCCAGGTTGTAGTGATGGACATCGTCCAGCCGGGGCAGAGCATCGCCGAGGTGATCACCCCGATCACCGGCTCCTGCCCGGACACGGCCGTGCTCATCATCAGCCCGCTCGACGAACGGGAGGCCCTGCTCTCCGCGATGCGCGCCGGGGCCCGCGGCTATCTGCTCAACGGCGCCCGCTGGCAGGACCTGGTGCTCGGGGTGGAGATGGTGCGCGCGGGCGGGCTGGTCTTCGATTCCTGCGCTTCCGAGTGGGTGCTGGAACACCTCAGCCGGCCGCTGTCGTCCGGAGCGCGCTACCCCGCGCCGGAGAGCGGCCGGTACGACCTGCCCCGGCTGGTCCGGCACTCCGATCCGGCCGGGTCGGCGGAATCCCGGCTTCCCGGCGCTCGCCGTACGCCCGCGCGAGTCGGGGCCCAGCCCGTCAACCGGCTCTGACGGACGGGGCGGAAAGCGAACGCCGAGCGGGAAATCCGGGTGTCCGACTGGGCGGAATCCCCGGTCGGACACGCGTACGCGGCCAGGGGCGTGCACGGTAGCGTTGCCAGCACTTTCTCGTCGCACTTCACGAAGGAGCACGGCGATGAACCAGCGTTTCCACGCGTTACGGGTGGCCGACGTGATCGTCGAGACGGAGGACGCCCGCTCGCTGGTGTTCGACGTTCCCGACGACCTCGCCGGGGAATTCCATTACCGGCCTGGGCAGTTCCTCACGGTGCGCATTCCCGATGCCGAGCACGGGTCCGTCCCCCGCTGCTATTCGCTGTCGAGTTCACCGCACACCGCGGATCCCTTGATGGTGACGGTCAAGCGGACGCCGGCCGGCCGCGGCTCCGACTGGCTGCTCAGCGGCGTGCGTGTCGGCAGTGTGGTGCACGTCCAGCCGCCGGAGGGTCGGTTCACCCCTGCCTCGCTCGACGGCGACTTCCTCTTCCTGGCTGCCGGAAGCGGTATCACCCCGGTGATGTCGATCATCAAGTCGGTGCTGGCCGCCGGTTCCGGCCGGCTCACCCTGATCTACGCCAACCGCGACGAGCGTTCGGTGATCTTCGGGAAGCAGCTGGCCGGACTGGCCGCCGCCCATCCGGACCGGTTCACCGTCCGGCACTGGCTGGAGTCCCGGCACGGGCTGCCGGACGCCGCCGGACTGCGGGCGCCGGCCGCACCGTTCCGCGACCGCGACGCGTTTGTGTGCGGCCCGGAGCCGTTCGTGGCCGGTGCGGTCGACGCCCTGGCTGCGCTGGGGGTTCCCCGTGAGCGGACCCACCTGGAACAATTCCGACTGCCGAACCGCACTGCGTTCCCGGAGCCGTCGCCCGGCGGAGATCCGTCGGCGCTGACATCACGGAGCGTCAAAAGCCTTCAGATGATGCTGCCTTGACGCGTATGCCCACCACCGGCGCGGTGCGGATTCCTGCGGACCTCGCGCGGTGACGCCGAGCCGCCGGCCCGGCGGGCGGCGACGTCCCGCACCGCCGCTGATGGCATGTACCCCTATGAGCGGACCCGGATCGGAGATCGGTGATGGCGAAACGGCTGCGAATGCTGATGCGGATGGGGCACCTGACCCGGACGGGTCAGGTCGGTGACGGGCGGGAGGAGGCGCTCGCCGACTATGTGCTCTCGCACGCGGTCCCCGGGGACGTCGACGACGCGATCCGGCTGATCGACAAGTACGCCTACCAGCAGGCCTCGCTGATCAACATCGGCGACGAGAAGGGGCTGCTGCTGGACGCCGCGGTGCGGCGGGTCAAGCCCCGGCTGCTGCTGGAGCTCGGTACGTACTGCGGGTACAGCGCGCTGCGGATGGCCCGGGTGATGCCGCCGGAGGCCCGACTCTGCTCGATCGAGTTCAGCGCGGCGAACGCCTCGGTGGCCGAACGCATCTGGAAGCACGCCGGGTTGGGCGACCGGGTCAGCGTGCTGCACGGCACGCTCGGGGACGACGGCCGCACCATCGAGCGCCTCACCAGCGAGCACGGCTTCGGCCCCGGCCGGCTGGACTTCGTCTTCGTCGACCACATCGCCCGGGCCTATCTGCCGGACCTGCAACGCATCCTCGACCAGCGGTGGCTGCACCCGGGCTCGACCGTGCTCGCCGACAACATGAAGGTGCCCGGCGCGCCGCGCTACCGCGCGTATCTGCGCGAGCGGGAGGGCACGGAGTGGCGCACCCGTGAGCGCCACACCCACGTCGAATACCAGTCGTGGGTCAAGGACCTGGTGCTGGAGTCGGAGTACCTGCCATCCGAGGTTGCCGCCGGCACCGGCGGCACCGGCCCCACACCCGCGTGATGACGGACTGACTCCCGGCCGCAACCGGGAGCTCGCGACCATGAGGCCCGGACGGGCCCCAACGGAAAGGAACCACCAGTGACGGCGACGGCGGACAAGACCGCGATTCGGACCGCGTTGTGGCGTGCTCTGCACGTCCAGGCCGATCCCGGGCCGCATGTGTTCGAGGACGAACTCGGCGCACGGCTGGTGGCGCCGGGCGGCGACTGGCGGTCCCGGCCGGACATGGACCCGGTGCGCAGCGCCCGGGCGCGCGCATCCATCGTGGCCCGGGCCCGGTTCACCGAGGACCTGGTCGTCGAGCAGGCCGCCCGGGGCATCGACCAGTACGTCATCCTCGGCGCCGGGCTCGACACCTTCGCGCAGCGGCGGCCGGAGGGCGCCGGGGGAGTGCGGGTCTTCGAGGTGGACCAGCCGGAGACGCAGGCGTGGAAGCGGGCGCGGCTGAACGAGCTGGGCTACGGGATCCCCGAGGGGCTCCGCATGGTCCCTGTCGACTTCGAGGCGGACGACGACTGGTGGCAGCGCCTGACGGAGAACGGCTTCGACCCCGGCCGGCCGGCGGTGCTGGCCTGCTCCGGGGTCACCATGTACCTCACCAGGGACGCGGTGGCCGCCACACTCCGCAAGGCCGCGGCCCTCGCCGAGGGTTCCGCCGTGGCCATCACGTTCATGCAGCCGGCCGGCCTGGTCGACCCGGAGGAGCGGGCCGCCCGGGAAGGCGTGGAGCGCGCCGCGCGCGCCGACGGGACGCCGTTCCACAGCTTCTTCGGCCCGGACGACATCCTGGCGCTGGCCAAGGAAGCCGGGTTCCGGGACGCCGAGCATGTCTCCGCGGGCGATCTCGCCGCGCGCTACTTCGCCGGCCGGACCGACGGCCTCCGGCCGTCGACCATCGAGGAACTGCTGCTCGCCACCACCTGAACTGCACGGCTGCCGGGCCTGCGGGGTGCGGCAGACGACTCCGGGCCTGCCGCGCGGATGCGGCAGGCCCGGAGTCTGTGGGGGTGAGGGTGGGGTGTCAGCTCCTGCCCTGGACGTACGCGTTCGCGCGGCGTTCGAACTCCTCCGGGCTCACGTCCTCGATACGGGTGGCGAGCGTCCAGCGGTGGCCGAACGGGTCGACGACCTGCCCGGTCCGTTCGCCGAAGAAATGGTTCTCGACCGGGCGCTTCTCCTCCGCCCCGGCCTGCACGGCCCGGTCGAAGGCGGCGTCCACGTCCGGCACGAACAGGTACAGGGTGACCGGCGTGCCGCCGAGGGCCCTGGGGCCGGGCAGTCCGGCCGCGGGGGACTCGTCGGACAGCATCACGACGGTGCCGCCGATCTGGATCTGCGCGTGCGGCACCGTGCCGTTGGGCGCGGTGTACCGCTGTAGTTCCTTCGCCCCGAAAGCCCGGGTGTAGAAGGCGATCGCCTCGTCCGCGTCGGCCACGGACAGATACGCCGTCAGTTCGGCGTAGCCGTCCGGAATCGGCTTGACCACGGTTGACCTCCAAAGATGGATCGGATGCTGGGGCGCGGCTACCGCGCGCCCGCGGTGACCTGGTCGAGCGCGTCGAGGAACGTCCGCAGCTCCTCCTCGGTGCCGAGGGAGACCCGCAGATGACCGGGGAAGCCGAACATCCCGGTGTCGCGCACGAGGATGCCGTGGTCCCTGGCAAGGATGTCCTGGGCCTTGCCGGATGCGGCGACCGTGACAGCCACGAAGTTGGTGACCGAGGGCAGATAGCGGTACCCGCGGCGGTCGAGCTCGGCGCAGAACCAGCGGCGCCGCTCCGCGCTCTCCTGCCGGACGCGGCCCAGGAACTCCTGGTCCGCGAGGGCCGCCACCGCCGCGGCCTGCGCGGCACGGTTCACGCTGAACGGCAGCACCGTCAGCGTCCGGCGCACCTCGGCGATCAGCTCGGCGGGACCGAGCGCATAGCCGACCCGCAGGGCCGCGAGACCGTAGGCCTTGGAGAAGGTGCGCAGGGCGAGCACCGGGGTGCCGTCCCGCAGCCGGCTCCTGGCCTGCGGCTGGTCCGGCGGGCAGAACTCGTGGTACGCCTCGTCGAAAACGAGCGGGGTGCCGCTGCTGCGCGCCGCGGCGACCAGCGTGTCGAGCGCAGACCCCGGCAGCGCGGTGCCGCACGGGTTGTGCGGGTTGCACACATAGCCGATTCCGCATTCGGGGAGCCGCTCCGCGAACGCCGCGGAGTCGATCCGGGGACCGTCGAGCGGTACCTGGACGGCGCCCCGGCCGATGCGCTCCAGCGCCGCCGGGTAGCCGGGGAAGGTGCCGGCGGTGACGAGACCGGGGCGCTCCAGGTCGCCGAGGGTGAGCGCGGTCGCCAGCACCAGCTCGTCGCTGCCGTTGGCCACCGCGATCTGCTCCTCGGGCACCTCCCAGTACCTGCTGAGGCGTTGGACGAGCCCCTCGCGCTCCGGCGACGGATAGCGGTTGATCCGGTCCAGCTCCCCGGTCACTGCCACGACCGCAGCCGGGCTCGCGCCGAACGGACTCTCACTGAGGTGCAACCGCACCAGCGAATCCGCCGACGGCACACTGGTGTTGTAGGTCTGGGCCGCTTGCCGGGCCGGAGCGCTCATGGACGGACGCTCCTGTCCTGACGCCGGGGCGGCCGGTCCGGGGAACTCACAGATGATCTCCCACCAGGATCCCGAAGCAGTAACTCCCCACCGCTGCCTCCAGGGTGAGGAAGCAGTGCTCACTGCCGGCCGGTATCCGCATCACCGCCGGTGAGACCAGCGTGTGGCGCACGCCGTCGAGTTGGACCTCGATACGGGCCTGGCCGGGCTCGGGTGAGACCAGGACGTAGAGCTCGTCGACGTCATGGGTGTGCGGAGCGGCGACGGGCCGGCCCACGAGCTTGCTGAGCTCGCCGCCGGCGAGCTGCACCGGCAGCCCGCCGAACATGTCCGCGGTGACGTAGAAGGGCGCGGGCCGGTGATGCCCGGCGATCGCGAGGGGGATGGGCAGTGCGGTGATGATCTCCGCATTCGCAGCGGTCGACGGGTCCTGTACCGTCACGCCGCCTCCAGGACGAACAGATACGTGTGCGGAGCGCCGAACGGCACCGTGCGGCGCAACTGCATCCCGCCGCGCTGGAAGAGCTGCTCGTACTCCTCGCGGGTGTAGATGGGCACGCCCATCAGCGCGTGGGCGAGTTCGAAACCACTGGAGAAGACCGGCAGCCGGGAGTCCTCGCCTTCGCTGCGCGGCCGGATCGTGGTGTCGGCCAGCAGAAAGGTGTGCGCCTGCGGGAATGCCTTGCGCAGCCGGGGGATGACCTCTTCGCGGCGCTTCGGATCGGCCAGCAGGTCGTGCAGGAACATGAAGCTCATCACGATGTCGGCCGCGCCGCTGCCGTCGACCTCGTGCTCCTTGAAGAGGATGTCGAGTACGTCCGCGCAGACCGGCTGCACGGTGCCGTCCAGGCCGTACTTGGCGACCGTCCGGTGCGCCAGCTCGGTGGCGGGCCGGCTGATGTCGATGCCGACCCCGCGGCTGCCGGGCCGGTTCTTGACCAGTCGGGAGACCCGCTCGCTGACGCCCGCGCCGAGGTCGACCAGGGTACGGAAGTCGATGCCGGCGATCTCCTCGTCGAGGATGTGGCGCATCAGCGCGGTGTCCGCCTGGGCGGAGCCGAGCGCGACCATGGCCTCGTCGCGGTGCAGATCGACGCCGAACCGGCGGTCGCCGCGGGCGAGGGGCGCCGCGTTGGCGAACACGTCGTGGTAGCCGCCGACGCCCCAGGTGAAGAAACCAAGGGCCCGGGCGATGTCCTCGCTGACGGTGGTCGCCTGGACCCGGTCACCGTGGACGTCGAGGTACCCGAACGATTCCGCGGCCTGGACGAGCGACCGGAAAACGGCGCCGTCCAGTGCGTTCTTCTCGCAGAACGAGGAAATGTCGAGCGTCCGGTCAGCTGCCAACTGCTGGAAAACTCCGAGCTGTTCGAGCGCGTGCACCACATGTGCGCAGATATAGCCGTTGAACGCGGTGTCCGGATTCAACGGGGTCAGCGCCTGGCCCTGCCATTCCGCAGGGAGTGCGTATGCCGACGACAATTCACACCTCTCAGATCTCACCGCGGATACCGGTGCAGCGGCGGGGGCGGTGCCGAGGCCCGCCCCCGCCGGCGCCGTCCCGCGGCTGGGGGAGCGGCGGGCAGCATGGGCCGCCCGCCACGGGAACGTGCTCAGGCCGGCTTCTGCGCCAGGTTGGTGGCGAGGGAGAAGGGGGTCAGATCGACCTCCGGCTTGACGCCGCGGTGCAGGTCGCGGACGATCCGGCCGGCGGTCGGTGCGTGGGCCAGGCCGTGACCGGTGAAGCCGGCCGCGAAGAGGATCCGCTCGTGCTCGCCCTCGCCCCGGCCCATCAGCGCCGACTTCGTCGGGGTGACGTCCAGTGTCCCGGTCCAGGCGCTGTGCAGCTTGGCGCCCGCCGCCTTGGGGTACCACTTCGGCAGCTCATCGACGGCCGCCTCGAACCAGAGGTCCCGCAACCCCTTCTGCTTGGAGATGCGCTCCAGGCCGACCAGGAAGCCGTTGCCGCGCCCCATCGTCTTCAGGCCGGAGACGGGGTGGAAGGTGAAGGGCGTATCGACCTCCTGGTCGGAGATCGGGTCGGTGTAGAGCAGTTCGGCGAACTGGCCCCACACCGGCAGCTCCATGCCGGCGAGCTTGGCGACGTCGCCACCCCACGGCCCGGCCGCGATGACGATCGCGTCCGCCGTGAACTCGCCTGCCGTGGTGGTCACTTCACCGGTACGGGCATCGATGCCGGTCACCTCGGTGCCGGTCAGCAGCCGGGCGCCGAGCTTCGTCGCCGCGTCCGCGTACCCCTTGACCATCGCTTCCGGCTTGATGCGGTAGCACTCCGGGGACCAGACCGCGGCCTCGATGGTGGAGGCGTCCAGCCAGGGGTTGTACTCGACGGCCTGGGCGGGGGTGAGCAGCTGGACGTCGGCGCCCACCTCGCGGTGGGCCGGCAGCAGCGCCTCGATCTCGGCCGTCTGCTCGGGGCTGGTCAGGATCGTGAGCAGCCCGAGGCGCTTCATCCCGAGGTCGGTGTTCATCGTCGCCGCGAACGAGTTGAAGTCGGGCAGGCTCCGGACGGCCAGTTCGGTGTCGTGCGGCTTCTTCGGGAAGTAGGTGCGGAACGCCCGCGCGGTCTGCGACGTGGTGGCCGTGCCGAACTGGTCCTTCTCCAGCAGGATCACGTCGATGCCGGCCTTGGCGCAGTGGTAGGCGATCGACACGCCGATCACGCCGCCGCCTATGATCAGCAGTTCGGTGGAGTTCTTCCGGTCAGGCATGCGCACTCCTCGTGATGGTCGGACGGAACGTCCAGGTGTCGCCCCCCAGTTCCCACGGGAACAGCTGCAGGTTCCAGGCACCGAGGGCGTTGGTGTAGGTGGCCATGTGGGAGAGCAGCGCGATGAAGTCCTCTTTGGAGGTGGTCTCCTCGATGACGGCGACCACTTCCCGGGTGAGGTCCCACAGCGTGTTCAGCCCGCAGTAGCCGAGGAATTCGGTGGGCTTGACGAGCAGGATCCTGGCCATCTCGACCAGTGCGGAGAACGGCACATCGGTCAGCCGGGCGGCCCGCACCAGTCCGGTGTGGGACACATAACCCAGCGGCCGGGTCTCCCCGTTGATGCAGACGAGCGAGGTCAGTACCGAGCCCTTGGTCCCGGCCCCGCTGTCGAAGCGGCCCTCGTGCGCGGCGATCAGTTCCTCGGGCGGCTCGATCAGAACCCGCTCGGTCTCCGCGGCGATCCGCTCGATCAGGTCGCGCGCCCGGGCGGACTCGGCCGGCATACGCCGTACCGCGTGGCCGGCCTCGCCGCCCACCCGCCGCACCTGGGCGAGGATCGGGGCGCCGTTGCCGTGCACGGCGTCCCAGACCATCTGGCCGATCTTCGGCAGCGCGTCGAGGTCCTCCGGGACGACGGAACCGATCGGCGCCGTGGGCATCGGTTCTGTCAGGTCGCCGTACTTGATGGTGAGGTGCTGCACCGCGGAGCAGAACACCGTGCCGTCGGGCTGGATCTTGCGGTCGACCTTGTAGTCCGGCACGGCATGGAGGAGGTCGTGCGCCGGCGGGACGTGATAAATGCAGTCACCGGCCACGAGTGCGTGGCCCTGCAAGGTCCGATACGGAAGTGACGCCCAGAGCGGCTCGACGATCTGGGCATTGCGGCCTTCGTCCAGAGTGATGCGTACCCTGGCGCCGATCGACTGCCAGGCGATCTCAATTTGGCGCATTATTCCTACCCCGTTCTCCTCGTTCCTCCAATTACGTGCATGTGTTCAAAAGGTTTGGAGGGTCGGTCGGATAGTGACATCGGGACGTTATCAGCGGCCGGAACCGCACGGTAGGGAAAACAGGACCACACCACTGAAGAGCTGCTGACTTTGTCACGTCGATATCTCGGCGATAAACTCGGTGTTTGTCAGTCTGCCGGGCTCCGCTGCGCCTTTGTCGGTATTTCGGGGCCCGACCTGACACAGGCGGGACCGGATCATTTCGGCGCGGACGGACTGAGCGCGAACGGCGTGAGGTCGACACCGGGGGAGCGGCCGAGGTACAGATCGCGGATGATCCGGCCGGTGGCGGGCGCCTGGCCGAGATCCTGGCCCGTGTACCCGGCCGCGACGAAGATCCGCTCGTGCACGCCGCTCGCTCTGCCGATGCACGCCGTCCTGGCCGGGGTGACGTCCACCGTCCCGGTCCACACGGTGTGCAGCCCGACGCCCTTGAGCTTCGGATACCGCGTGGCCAGCTCACCGGCGGCCTCCTTGAACCACACGTCCCGCATGTCCTGCCGCCGGGAGATGCGCTCCAGACCGACCAGGAAGGAGCGTCCGGCGCCCAGTGTCTTCAGCCCGGTCGCCGGGTGCACGGTGAAGGGCACGCCGAGCTCTCCGTCGGCGAGGACCGGGTCGGTGCGGAACAGCTCGGCGGACTGCGCCCACAGCGGGAGTTCCAGCCCGGCCGAGGCCGCGAGTTCGCCGCTGCCGGCCTCGGCCGCGAGGACGACGGTCTCCGCGGTGAACTCACCGCGGGCGGTGGTGACCCGGCCGCTCTTCGCGTCCAGCCCGGTCACCGTATGGCCGGTCAGCAGCCGGGCGCCGTGTTCCCGCGCGCCGGCGGCATAGCCCCGCATCACCTTGTCCACGTCGAGGAGATAGGACTGCGGGCACCAGATCGCGGACCCGTCGCCGGCCGGGTCCAGCCAGGGGTTGTACGCGCGGGCCCGGTCCGCGGTCAGCGGCTCCAGTTCCACGCCTGCGGCGCGCTGGGCCGTCAGCTCCCGCTCCAGCTCGGCGGCTTCCCGCCGGCCGTTCGGCACGACCAGCCACCCGACGTCCGAGAGCACCAGGTCGGCGCCCCCGGCCGGGGTGAACGCACGGTAGTCCGCGAGGCTGCGTACCGTCAGCTCGGAGTTGTGGACTTTCCCCGGTTGATAGGTGCGTACCGGGCGGGCGGCCGGTGCGGCGGCGGTCTCGGCGTCGTCAGGACCGAGCAGGATGACATCGATGTCCGCCCGTGCGCAGTGATATGCGATCGAAAGCGCCGTCACTCCGCCGCCGACGATGAGCATGTCAGTGGTGTTCCCCTGGCGAGGCATATGCCCTCCCCTGTCGATGAGAATTTCCCCGTGCAATGGTGTTACGCAAGGTCGGCCCGGTAATCGGTCCGGGCCAGCAAACGCACGAGATTCGCAATGGAAGCGAGCGTGACGTGCCGGTGCCAGCCGGGAAAGGACCGGCCGCTGAAATCCCAGATTCCGACGTGCTGGGAAACCGAATCCAGATCTCGGTCCACCCGGCGCACGAGCCTGGACAATTTCAGTACGGTCGCGGCCGGCACCGTCGTCAATGTCGTCAGCCACAGCTCCTCGCACACGTTCTCCCCCACCGGGCTGACCGCGATCAGCCGCAGCGGCGCCTCCGCGCCCGGGTGGAGGTGCTGGGAGCCGGCGGGCCACTGGACGCCGACGGTGGTGATCAAGTGGCCCTTCTCGACCGCGGGATCGGGGCCGTCGACCGGCCGGCGGCGGAACCGGGCCACCTCCACGATCCGGCGCGCGGTGAGCGGCCCGTGCGAGCGGTGCCCGGCCAGCGCCGGGTCGTTGATCTGCAGGGGCATGGCCGCCGGGATCCGTACGAGCAGGGGCACTTCCGCGGCGTGCAGCGGCCGGAGGATCTGGACGTGTTCCATGTCGCGCCCGTCGAGCACCACCGGACGGTCGGGGCCCCCGGTGCGGGCCAGTACGTGCAGAAGGGCATGGGCCGTGCACTCGCCGAGGGACTCGGCGCTGATGTCGTCGGGCATCCCCGCCCGCCCGCGCCGGTGCGGGTCCTCGACCCAGTCCTTGGGCACTTGGAGGCGCCAGCTCACCGGGGTGCTGGCCGTCTCGGACGCCGCGAGGACGCCCACCGCCTGCTGGCCGTTGACGGCCTTCCCCCGGGTCGGGCAGAACCGCCGGCTCACCGCCACCGCCTGCTGGCCCGCCTTGGGGATGAGCACCGGGCGGATCACCCATGCCTCGGGCTCCATGGTCCGCGCCACGTAGCGGGTGAGCGCGGTGCGGACGGGTTCCCAGTTCCAGGTGGAGTCGCTGATGAAGTGGTGCAGCCGCTGGTCGATCCCCGGGTCGTCGACGGAGGCCGCGATGTTCCGGATGCTCTTCCGGCCGGGCGTGCCCAGCAGCCCCCGCAGGTACTGGCGGGCCCTCAGCCGTTGGTCGCGCCGGGTGAGGGTGGCGAACAACTCGTCGCAGACCCGGTCGAGGAGGATCTCCGTCGCGTCGGACAGGCCGGTGTGCCCCAGCAGGGGCGCCCGGCCGCCCGGGGCGCGCGGTGCCGGCGCCGCCGGGGCGGGCAGTGCCACGGACGGGCTCTCCGGCCCGGTGCCGTACGGGACTTCGGGTACCTCGCGCAGGCCCCGGCGCAGCCGGTTCAGCACGTCGACGACGGTGCGCGGCTCCAGTTCGAATTCCTGCGCCACCTGGTGGACCGGGGTGGAGAGCCGCGAGGCCGGCGTCTTCCCGGGGAGTCCGGTGTACCGCGGCGCCGCCGCCGGGCGGGGGCGTTGCAGCGGGACCAGATTGGTCGGCTGCGGGTCGGGGACGTCCAGGAGGCCGCGGAGCGCACGTACGGTCCTCGGGTCGAGTCCGGTCACCGCGGCGATCGTGGGATCCGGCCAGTGCGGGCGCGAGTTGAGGATCCGGGTGGCCGCCGCGGTGCGGTCGTCGAAGGAGAGGGGCATTCCGTGCCGGGCGTTGGACGACACCGCGGCGACGAACGCGTCCTCCTCGTCCCCGTCGAAGAAGACCACTTCGATCGACTGGTCACCGCGTAGTTCCGCGGCCTTCAGCCGGTGCATTCCGTCCAGGATCCGCATGGTCTTGCGGTGCACGAAGATGGGCGGGAGTTTGACCGGTGAAAGAGCTAGCGTGGTGACGTATTCCTTGTTCTCCCCGCGCGCTCTGAGATTTTCCCCGTGCCGCAGAATGCGAATGGGAATGGTGCAGGTCTGCAGGGCCGTTGGCTGCTCGGGTGGCGAAATGACCTCATCCGGGCTGTCGACTTGAGTGACCGCAGCTTGTTCCCAGCGCATCGGTGTCCCCTCATCCAGTAAATCCGTGTCGGTGTACCTGGAGAAAACGTCATGGTGGGGTGGCCGGCCGGTGTGCAGAACACCCGCCGCGCGAGGGAACTCAGGCACGCTATAACGGATTTCGAGAGATTCCCCCGTCGGATCCCCGGCTCATGCTGAATAAGCAGATATTGTCGTCAGGCTATACAGGCCTTCGATGGACGACAAGTGTGTGAGTTGATCACCGCGTCGAGCGCGCTGCTGGATTTGTTTCTCCCCAGTCGGACGGAGTGCCTGAATACCCAGTCGGACGGGAGATGTTGAATCCACGGAATGTGCGGCGGCGGTCGGTCGCCGTCCCGGACGCTACGTCGGACCGGCCCCGCCCGCAACCAGGTCGGGCGGCGGCCCGGACAGCCCGGCAGCATTTCCGGAACGGCGATCGGGGCGGCCGGGCACCACCCCCGGATTCCCTGTCGGCCCCCCGGATCCGCAGCCTGCGGCCGACCTGATGTGGAAGCACCTCACCTGACACAGTTCCCCGACGGACATTGGCCCCGCCGTGAACGGGCCATAAGACTGAGGCGCAGTCAGCCGGCGTCCGATCGACGGAGATCGACCGGGTAGCCCCGCCGGCGAGGTGGATTTCGCCGGCGCCCCATGCCGTCCATCCCCATCAGACCGTGTGCGCCTCCCGCCGCCGGGTGGCCGTGTGCGGGCCACATGTCAGCTGCCCCCGCGCAGCCGGACATCCGTCGAGCAAGTCCGGGAGATCACCGTGCTCACTCGTTCATCACCCAAGGACGCACCGGCCGCCGCCGCATGCGACCTGGAGCTGGGTCCGGCGAGGCAGCAGCCCCAGTGGCCCGACGCGGCACTCGTCCGGCGGGTCCGCGGCCAACTGGCCACCCTCCCGGGGCTCCTCGAAGCCCAGCAGGTGCTCGCGCTGCGCACCCGGCTCGCCGCGGTCGCCACCGGTGCGGCCCAGGTGGTCCAGGCCGGTGACTGCGCGGAGGATCCCGCCGACTGCACCCCTGCCGACGTCGCCCGCAAGTCCCATCTGCTGGAACTCCTCGCGGTCCGGATGGAGCAGAACACCGGCCGGCCGGTGCTGCGGGCCGGCCGGCTGGCCGGCCAGTTCGCCAAGCCCCGTTCCGTGCGGACCGAACAGGTCGGCGGCCTCGAACTGCCCCCGTACCGCGGGCACATGGTGAACGGCCCCGAGCCCACCCCGGAGCGCCGGCGCCCCGATCCGACCCGGATCCTCTCCGGCTACCGGCTCGCCGACGCCGTCATGCGGTACCTGGGCTGGGCAGACCGGGGCACGCGCCCGCGCACCGCACCCGAGGTGTGGACCAGCCACGAGGCCCTGCTGCTCGACTACGAGCTGCCGATGGTGCGCCGCTCGGCGTCGGGCCGGGCGTGGCTGTCGTCCACGCACTGGCCGTGGATCGGCGAGCGCACCCGGCAGGTCGACGGGGCCCATGTCGCGCTGCTCGCCCAGGTCGTCAACCCGGTGGCCTGCAAGGTCGGCCCCACCATGACGACCGGGGAACTGCTGGCCCTGTGCGCACGGCTCGACCCGCGCAGGGAGCCGGGCCGGCTCACCCTGATCGCCCGGATGGGAGCCGACGAGATCGGTGGCCGGCTGCCCGCCCTCGTCGCGGCGGTGCGGACCGCAGGGCACCCGGTGATCTGGCTCTGCGACCCGATGCACGGCAACACCTTCGCCACACCGGACGGGTTCAAGACCCGGCTCCTGCACAGGATCGTGCAGGAGGTGACCCGCTTCCAGGACGCGGTCGGTGACGGCGGCGGTATCGCCGGCGGCCTGCATCTTGAGACCACCCCGGACGACGTCACGGAATGTGCCCGGACCTGGGAGGACATCCCGCACGTCGGTGACAAGTACACCAGCCTCTGCGATCCGCGCCTCAACCCGGACCAGGCCGTCGAGGTGGTCTCGGCATGGCGGGCGTGAGCACCGGCCGGCTCACAACAGGCCAACAGGAACCGGAACGTACCCGTGCCCACCCAGCAATGGAGGTCTGAACAATGGAGGACGCAATCGCCCTGGTCACCGGGGCAGCGGGCGGTATCGGCGCTGCCGTCGTCCGCGCGCTGGGCAGGCGTGGCATGCGGGTGGCCGCGGTGGACCGGGACGCCGGTCGGCTCGACGAGGTGGTGGGCAAGATGGTCGCCGACGGCCTCTCCGTCGAGGCGTTCCCCGCCGACGTCACCAGCGCCGCCGAGGTGGAAGAACTGGTGGACGGCGTGGAGAGCGCGCTGGGGCCGGTGGACCACCTGGTCAACGCCGCCGGTGTGCTGCGCATGAGCCCCGTGAGCCAACTGGCCGACGAGGACTGGGCCGCGACCTTCGCCGTCAACACCACCGGCGTGATGCAGGTGTCGCGCGCGGTGGTCAAACGCATGGTGCCGCGCTCCCGCGGCGCCATCGTCACCGTGGCGTCCAACGCGGCCGGTACGCCCCGTACGGAGATGGCGGCCTACGCCGCGTCGAAGGCCGCGGCGACGATGTTCACCAAGTGCCTGGCCCTGGAAGTAGCCCGCCACGGCATCCGCTGCAACGTCGTCGCCCCCGGCTCCACCGACACCGCGATGCTCCGGTCCATGTGGCACGACGAGTCCGGCCCGCAGGCGACGATCGACGGCCGGCCCGATGCCTACAAGCTGGGCATCCCGCTGGGCAAGCTGGCCCGGCCCGCGGACATCGCGGACGCCGTGGTCTTCCTGCTCTCCGAACAGGCCGGGCACATCACCATGCACGACCTGACCGTCGACGGCGGCGCCACTCTGGGCGTGTGAGGAACCTTGGGCGTGAAGGAGATGGTCATGGCAGGAATACCCCCCATTGAGCCCTACCCGATGCCGGCCGCGGGCGACCTGCCCGAGAACGTCGCCGGGTGGGAAGCCGACCCGGACCGGGCGGTGCTGCTCATCCACGACATGCAGCGCTACTTCCTGCGCCCGTTCCCGGACACCGTCCGCAAACAACTGGTGCGCAACACGGCGCAGCTCCGGGAACACTGCGTGAGCCTCGGCATCCCGGTCGCCTACACCGCCCAGCCGGGCGGGATGACCGACGACGACCGCGGCCTGCTCAAGGACTTCTGGGGACCCGGTATGCAGGTCGACCCCGCCGACCGCCGGATCGTCGACGAACTGGCGGCGGCCCCGGACGACTGGCAGTTCACCAAGTGGCGCTACAGCGCCTTCTTCCGGTCGGACCTGCGCGAACGCATGGCGCGGCACGGCCGCGACCAACTCGTCATCTGCGGTGTGTACGGACACGTCGGGGTGCTGATGACCGCGGTCGAGGCGTTCACCCACGACCTCCAGACGTTCCTCGTCGCCGACGCGATCGGGGACTTCTCAGCGGAGCACCACCGGCTCACCCTCAGCTACGCCGCCCAGCGCTGCGCGGTGGTCACCACGGTCAAGGAGATCTGCCCATGACCGAGCCCACCACGCCCGCGGCGCCGGACCTGCTCGACCTGGTCCTGTCGCCGCGGCCACCGGCGTTCGCGCTGATCCACCGCCCGGAGCGGACCGGCGGCCCGGTCCTGGACGTCCTCGTCGGTGAGGTGTCCGAGGTGGCCGCCCTGGCCGACATTCCGCTGCCCGAACGGGCCGAAGGCGCGGGGCACTCCGTGCTGGTGATGGTGCCGTTCCGGCAGCTCGCCGAGCGAGGCTTCGCCTGCACTGACGACGGCGAGCCGCTGCTGGCGATGACCATCACCGCACAGGCCGCGGTGGACTGCCACGAGGCGCTGGAACAGCTGCCCGACCTGCCGACCGGGCTCTCCGGCCAGCACTTCGACATCTCCGACGACGCCTACGCCGACCTGGTGCGGACGGTCGTCACCGAGGAGATCGGCCGGGGCGAGGGCGGCAACTTCGTCCTCAAGCGCTCCTACGTCGCGGAGATCACCGACTACACGCCCCGGCACGGCCTGTCGCTGTTCCGCCGGCTGCTCCAGCAGGAGAGCGGCGCGTACTGGACGTTCATCGTGCACACCGGCGACCGGACGTTCGTAGGCGCCACCCCGGAGCGGCACATCAGCGTGCACGGCGGCACCGCCGTGATGAACCCGATCAGCGGCACCTACCGCTACCCGCCGAGCGGCCCGGCCCTGCCGGAGGTGCTCTCCTTCCTCGACGACCGCAAGGAGACCGACGAGCTCTACATGGTCCTCGACGAGGAGCTCAAGATGATGGCCGGGATCTGCGACGGCGGGGGCCGCGTCGTCGGCCCGTACCTCAAGGAGATGGCCCGGCTGGCGCACACCGAGTACTTCATCGAGGGACGCACCAACCGCGACCCGCGCGAGATCCTCCGGCAGACGATGTTCGCCCCCACCGTGACCGGGAGCCCGCTGGAGAACGCCTGCCGGATCATCAGCCGGTACGAGCCGGCAGGCCGCGGGTACTACAGCGGGGCCGTCGCGCTCATCGGCCGCGACGCCGGCGGCGACCGCACGCTGGACTCCGCCATCCTGATCCGCACCGCCGACATCGACCGGGCCGGCCGGCTCCGGATCGGGGTCGGGGCGACCCTGGTCCGCCACTCCGACCCGGCGTCGGAGGTCGCCGAAACGCGGGCCAAGGCCGCGGGGCTGCTCGCCGCGTTGCAGGCCGACCGGCCCGCGCGCCTCGCCGACGACCCGCGCGTCCAGGCCGCGCTGGCCCGCCGCAACACCGGCATCGCCGACTTCTGGCTGACCCACGCGGACCGGCGGAAGAGCCCCCGGCCCGCGATGCGCGGCCGCCGGGTGCTGGTCATCGACGCCGAGGACACCTTCACCGCCATGCTGTACCACCAGCTCGGCGCTCTGGGCCTTGAGGTGACGGTCCGCCGGTTCGACGACCAGTACACCTTCGACGGATACGACCTGGTCGTCATGGGCCCGGGGCCGGGTGACCCGCTGGATGCCGGACACCCCAAGATCGACCGGCTGCGCCACGCGATCGACCGGCTGCTGGCTGAGCGACGGCCGTTCCTCGCGGTGTGCCTCAGCCACCAGGTGCTCAGCGCCCGGCTCGGGCTGGAGGTGATACGCAAGGAAGTGCCGAACCAGGGCCTCCAGCGGGAGATCGACCTGTTCGGCCGCCCGGAACGGGTCGGCTTCTACAACTCCTTCGCCGCCCGCAGCGACGACGACAAGATCGAGTACCCGGGGACCGGTGTGGTGGAGATCAGCCGCGATCCGGCGACGGGGGAGGTGCACGCACTGCGCGGACCCCGGTTCGCATCGGTGCAGTTCCACGCGGAGTCGGTGCTCACCGTCGACGGCGTCCGCATCACCGCCGACCGGATCGGTGAAGTCCTGGGCCAGTGACGCAGGAAGACAGCAGCAGGGGCCCGCCTCGGCAAGGGAGCCGAGGCGGGCCCCTGCCCTGGATCACGCCGGGCGTGGGCGCACAGCCGCTCCAGGACGGACGGGCCGCGGGGGACCGGCCTCGATGATGCACAGCCCCAGGCGCCGGCCGGTCACCGGGCCGCTTCCCGGTGGGGGAGGGCGGGCGGGACGTCCGTGGTGAAGTCCCGTGCGCCGTGCATCCACGCGAGTCGGTCGTGCAGATCGGCCGGCGACATCCCGGACAGCGCCGCGTTCCTGGCCGCTGCCGCCGCCCCGGCCGGGTGCCACAGCGCGATGCTCGCGCGGGAGATCCGCTGCACCGCGGCGGTGCGGTCGCGCCGCAGCCGGTTGTACGCCGCGAAGCACCGGGCGAAATCCGTTCCGCTGCCGTCCAGCAGGTCGCCCAGTACCACCGCGTCCTCAAGCGCCTGGCAGGCCCCCTGGGCCGCGTAGTGCAGCATCGGATGGGCCGCGTCCCCGAGCAGGGCGACCGGGCCGTCGGTCCAGACGTCGACCGGTGCCCGGTCGATCAGCACCCAGGACTTCCACTGCTCACCGAGGCCGAGGAGCTGCCGCGGCGTCTCGTCGAGCACCATGAACAGGTCACGGATGACGTGCTCTCCCACCGGGACGCCGGCGAGCGCCCGGGTGGCACCACCGTCGTAACTGGCCGCCATGTTGAGGTACTTGCCCCCAGCGATCGCGTAGTGCACGAAGTGGCACCTGGGTCCTGCCCACCACGTCACAGCGTTCCACCGGAGCCGCTCCGGCACCTGGTCCATCGGGATGACCGCGCGGTAGACGGTGATGCCGGAGACGCGCGGCGGACCGTCGCCGACCAGCTGCCGGCGGAGCGCGGAGTGGATGCCGTCCGCCCCGATCAGCGCGGAGCCGGTGATCCGCTCGCCGTTGTCGAGGACGGCCGTCGCACTTGTGCCGTCCTGCTCGTATCCGGCGACCGACCGGCTCGGGCACAGCTCGATCCGCGCGGTGTCGCGGCAGGCCGCGAGCAGCAGCCCGTGGAGTTCGCCGCGGTGCACGACCACGTACGGGTTGCGGAACCGCTGCCGGTATCCCTCGGTGAGAGGCACGCTGGTGACGTGCTCGCCGGTGACGCCGTCCATGAACCGCAGCTCGTCGACGTGCACCGCGTGGGCCCGGACCTCGGCGCCCAGCCCGAGGCGGGCGAGGGCGTGCATCCCGTTCGGCGCCAGCTGGAGTCCGGCGCCGAGTTCGGCGAAGTGCTCGCCGCGTTCGAGTACCACCACGGAGTGGCCCCGTCGCGCGATGCTCAGCGCGGCGGCCAGCCCACCGATGCCGCCGCCGGCGATCACTACCTTCGCCATGTCTACCGGCCCCGGTTCCCGTTGCTCAGAGCCTCGGCCAGCTCCAGCCGTTTGATCTTGGTGGTGGCGGTCTGCGGCAGGTCGGCCCGGCTCCACTGGACAGGCTCCGACATCGGGGCCAGACCGGCCGTGGCGCGGGCCCACGCGACCATGTCGAGCGGCTTGTTGTCCCGGGTGCACACCACCGGGACCGGCGCGCCGTCCGGGCCGGGCACGATGATGACCTCCACCAGCTCGTCCAGCGCGGAGAAGAGGGCGTCCTCGGCGGCCAGCGTGCTGCCGAAGCCGGGGATGACATCGACCTCGCGGTCGAGCAGGTGCAGACAGCCCCACCGGGTGCGGTAGCCCACGTCGCCCATCCGCCACCAGGTGTCGTGCTCCTGCCTGGCGTACCGCTCGGCTTCGCCCAGGTACGTCAGGACCCTGCCGTTGGTGCGGACCTCGATGTATCCGGGGGAGGCCTCGGACACCGGCTGCCCGTCCTGGCTGACCACCCGGACCGTGGTCATGCCGGGGAACGCATGCCCGACGCAGCGGCCGTCGGCGCCCTTGCCGCGCCAGCGGGTGAAGATCCGACCGACCACAGGCCCGGCCTCGCTCTGGCCGTAGAGCTGGGCGAAGACCGGCATCCGGTGCCGGGAGGCCCGCAGCATCCGCTGCACGGTCCGGGGGTGGATGGCGTCGAAGGTGCTGCTGAAGTACTTCACCTGGGCCAGCGGCCGCCGCGGGTCGTCCACCAGCTCCTCCCACCGCATGAACGTGTTGGGGTGGGCCTCGACCACCCCCGGGCGCAGCCGTGCGAACAGGTCGGCGGTCCGACGCGGGTCGTCGTCGGCCAGCAGGACGAGCGGGAAGCCGCGCAGCAGCGCGATGGCCACCGCGGTGAAGAGCCGGGAGTGCACGAAGGACACATGCATCGCCACCGGGCGGCGCTTGCGGACCGGGGCGACCGCAGCGGCCTGCGGCCGGTAACGGGCCTGCAGTGTCCACCCGGTGTGCACGGCAAGCTTCGGGAGGCCGGTGGTGCCGGACGTGTGAGTGATCAGCGTCGGGTGGTGGGCGGACATGGCGACCGGGGCCACCCGCGGCGCACCGGCCAGGTCGTGCAGCCGCAGGGCGTCGGGGTGGTCGCCCGCTGCGAGCAGCACCCGGCGCGCATGGCCGAAGACCGCGGCGGGCAGCTCGCCGTCCAACTTGGCCTGGTCCGTGATGAGATACGGCCGGTCGACCCGGCGCACCAGCTCGGCGACGGTCGTGCCGTCGAGCTTCGGCGACAGCAGTACCGGCACCGCGCCGATGCGGGACGCCATACATGCCAGCAGGGTGATGTCGAAGCTGTTCGTCTTGTAGACGACCACCCGGTCCCCCGGGCGGACCCCGGCCGCCCACAGCCGGGACGCGAAGTCGGCGACCAGGTCCGCGATTTCCGCGACGGTCAGCCGGCGGCCCAGATCGGGTGCCAGGTCCAGATCGTGGTCGAGGGCCACGACGTTGGCCGGGTGGCGGGCGGCCGCCCGGTCGAAAAGCGTGCCCAGCCGGATTCCGCGATTTCCCACTCGTTGCAGCAGCATGTTCCGCCCCTCCTCCCGGTCATGCCTTCTCGGCGACCTGTGTTCGCGCCCGGACATCGCACAACAGCGGGCTCTCGGTGTTCGTTGGGGTCATGGTTCTGAATTTCGCGGGGGTGGCGCCCGCAGTCAAAGCAGGGGCCCTGGGTGCGTCAAGTCGGAGCTGTCCATACGAGTTGACGAAGCCTCAGGCTGTTTTCCCGTGTGCGGTGCGCCGGTGCCAGAATCGGCAGGGTGCCGCTGCCCGTGCCGACGAATCGGGTCACCTGAAGAGATGTACTACGGCGGCGAGCGGCTGATCCCGGACATCGCCGCGGCCACGGCGCGGCAGCTACTGCGAGCGAATCGAGGGGGCCCGCCCGATGGAACGCCGATGGTGGACGCTGCTGGTGGTGTGCGCGGCGATGTTCATGCTGCTGATCGACGTCAACGTGGTCGTCGTCGCCCTGCCGGACATCCAGCACGCGCTCGACGCGAGCTTCGGCAGCCTGCAGTGGATGACGGACGCCTACGCCCTCACGCTGGCCGCGCTGCTGCTCACCGCAGGTTTCCTCGCCGACAAGTACGGCCGGCGGCGGGTGTTCGCCATCGGACTGGTGGTCTTCACCGGTGGCTCACTGCTCTGCGGCCTCGCGCCGAACGCGTCGGTGCTGGTCCTGTGCCGCGCGGTGCAGGGAATCGGCGGCGCCATCCTGTCGGCCACCTCCCTCGCCCTGCTCGCCGGTTCCTTCCAGGGCAGACAGCGGGGGGTGGCCTTCGGCGTCTGGGGCGCCGTCGCGGGCATCGCGACCGGTCTGGGTCCGCTGCTCGGCGGCGTGCTCACCGGCAGCGTCGGCTGGCGGGGGATCTTCCTGGTGAACGTGCCGGTCGGAATCGCCGCACTGGTCGTCACGGTGTGCAGGGTGGACGAGTCCCGCGCCCCGCGGGGCGGCCGGATCGACTGGCCGGGTGTGGTGACCCTGACCGCCGGGCTGTTCAGCCTGGTCTACGGGCTGATCACGGCGAGCGAGGCCGGCTGGGGCGGACACGGTGTGCCTCTCTGGCTCGGCCTGGCGGTGCTCTGCCTGGTGGCGTTCGCGGTGGTCGAACGGCGGGTTCCGGAGCCGATGTTCAGCCTGTCGCTGTTGCGCATCCCGACCTTTCTCGGCGGCTCGGTGGCGGCCTTCGCGATGAATGCCTCGCTGTACGCGGTCTTCCTCTATCTCGTGCTCTATCTCCAGAACGGCCTGGGTGGCAGCCCGACGGCCACCGGCGTCCGGCTGCTGGCAGGCTCCGCCTTCACCTTCGTCGCCGCCTTCGCCGCGGGCCGGCTGACCAGCCGGGTCCCGGTGCGGTGGCTGATAGGCCCGGGTCTGGGCCTGGTGGGCGCCGGCCTGCTGCTGATGCGGGGCCTGACCGCCGGGTCCGACTGGACCCATCTGATCCCCGGGCTTGTCGTCTCCGGTATCGGCGCCGGTCTGGTCAACCCACCGCTCGCCTCGACGGCAGTGGGCGTTGTGCCGCCGCAGCGGTCCGGGATGGCCTCGGGAGCCAACCAGACCTTCCGGCAGATCGGTATCGCGGTCGGGGTCGCCTGCTACGGCACCATCTTCGTGGCGTCCCTGCACACGACGCTCCGGCAGCGGCTGGCCGGCGTACCGGCGCTGCGCGGCCGGGTCGAGCAGATCACTGGCGCGGTGCACCAGGGAGTCGCCGATCAGGCGGTGGCACTGGCGCCGCCGGACGTCCGGGGCGCGCTGGCCGACGCGATCCGTACCGGATACGCCGACTCCCTCAACGCCGTGCTGCTCGCCGCCGGCCTGCTGGCGCTGGTGGGCGGCGCGCTGGCCACCGTACTGATCCGCAGCCGGGACTTCGCCGCTCCCCAGCCGCCACCGGCGGAACCGGCGGAGCGTCCGGGCACCGGGGTGTCAGGTAGTCGCTGAGGGCTGTCCGCAAGGGATTACGGGACAGCCCTCAGCTCTCAGCCAGCAGGAACGACTCGCCGACTTCCGGCAGCAGCCCGTCCGGGCGCCCGGCGAAGTAGCGCTCGGTGAGGTCCGCCGTCGAGAGGTGCCGGACCTCGCGGAACCCGGACTCGCGCGCCAGTTGCAGCATCTCGTCGGCGGTGAAGCAGCTGCGGAACCGGATCGGGTGCCGCGGCTTCTCGCCATCGGCAGTGACCGTGTCGGGCGGCAGCAGGAAGGTCATGGCGAAGGCGGAGCCCGGCGCCGTCTTCGCCGCCTTGGCCAGGGTGTCCGCGACCGCGTCCTTGGTGAGGTACATGCTGACTCCGGTGCTGGCCAGCACCGCCGGCCGGTCCTGGTCGAAGCCGGCCTCGACGAGCCGCTCCCACCAGTCCTCGTCCGCCTCGAAGTCGACCGGTACCATCCGCAGCCATTCGGGCATGCCGTAGCCGAGCTCGTCCAGCCGCTTCCGCTTCCACTCCTGCGGGCCGTACTGGTCGATCTCGAACACCCGCATCTCGGCGGCGCGTTCCGGATGCCGCTGGGCGAAGGTGTCCAGACCGGCGCCGAGGATCACGTACTGCCGCACGCCGTCGGCGAACCGCTCGGCGACCAGGTCCTCCACGAACCGCGCCCGGGCGACGACGCCCGCGCGGAACCCGCTGGTGGCGTTCTTGCCCATGTCGGGACGGCGGCGCCAGTTCTCACCCGGCGCGACGAGTTCCAGGCCGATCTCGTCCTCAAGGACATGCGGGGGCTCGTCGACCTGGACGTGCATGGCCCGCCAGAGGGCCACTCGCGCGGCTGTCGACTCGGGCGCGACTGTTCGCTGGGCAGGCATGACGTACTCGCTCTCGGTTCGGGTCACCGATCACGTCAGGGCAGGCACTGCGCCCGCGCCGTCCGTGAGGGGGCGGACCCACCCTGCCCGGCCGGTGTTCCGCCGGCCCGCACCACCGTGCCGCGTTCACCCGATGGGATGATGCGGCTCGGCTCCGGCGCGGGAGCCGGGCCGCGTGAGATCACTTCTCTTCGTCGCGGAACAGGCGCCACACGGCCGTTCCGGTGGTGACGCCGAGCGCGAGAGCGCCCAGCCCCCAGGCGGGACCCGTCCGCTCGCGGCCGAGCGCGCTGTCGACGGAGAGCGGCCCCGGGCCGTCCCAGGCCAGGCAGACCGCCGCCGTGGCCAGAACCAGTGGGTACTCGTAGCCGCCGTTCTCGGCCCACAGGCCCTGCCGCCGGTGCACGGCCGCGGCGTTGACCATCTCCCCGATGAGGGCGGACGCGGCCAGCGGGGTCGCCGTCCCGGTCACCAGGCCCACGCCCGCGGCCAGTTCGGTGGCTCCGGCCAGGGTGGCCATCACCCTGCCGTTGCGGTACCCGAACGACTCGAAGGTCTCCGCCGTCCGCTCATGGCCCGCTCCGCCGAACCAGCCGAACAGCTTCCGGCCGCCGAAGCCGATGGCCAGTCCGCCGACGACGCCCCTGATGATCAACCGGCCCGTGCTCGCCATCGTCGTCCTTCCGTGTCCCCGGCCGCGCCGGGAATCGAGGTGTCCGCCGTGCGCCGGCCGGGAAAGGGGCCGGAGGCTGTAAATGCTAGCCCTCCGGCCTCCGGAGTGCCTGGTGATCGCGGTGTGCGAGTGGGGAGATTCCCCGCTCGCACACCGCCACGGCCGCTACGACGACGGCTGGCTCTTCGCCGGGTACATCCCGGTGAGAGGCCTGGCCGGCGGGGGAGGGGGCGCCATTTCCAGAACCTCCGGCGGGAGCGGGATGTCCAGGCTCCGGTCCGAGCCGGCCAGTGCCCGGTCGACCGCCCGGTGGATCTCCGTCTTGTCCGCGCCGAGGTAGAGCCCGGCGGTCAGCCGCACCGGGTCGCCGCTGTAGTAGTTCACGTACTGCATGAGCCGCTGGCCGAACCCGTCGCCGGCCACGTCCCAGGCGAGTTTGAACAGCCGGACCCGCTCCTCCGCCGGGACGCCCGGACGGCCCCGGACGAACCGGTCGATGAACGGGCGCAGCTCCTCGTTGGCGAAGTCCCCGCCGGACGGCGCGTAGAAGAAGTTGCCCGCCGCCAGGATCTGGATGACCTCGACCATCCGGCGGTGCGTCGGCGCGGTCTGCATATGGAAGGCCATGATCCCCGGCAGGTACGGCACCCAGGTGCCGTCCGGCAGGGGCGCGGCCATGGCTTCGGCGCCGTGGAACAGCGTCCGCAGGGTTTCGAGCCGGGAGATCAGGTCGCCGAGCTTCTCCTGGACATGCAGGAAGGTGTCGATCCCGGTCGCGTCGGCGATCTTCGTCGCGATGCCGCAGAGCAGTTCCAGCGAGGCGAGGCTCCGGGCGCCGTTGACCACCAGGACGCTCGGGTCACTGCCGAGCACCCGGTTGACCAGGTCACGGCTGCCGGGCCGGCCGTCGACGACGACCCGGTCCCACGGGACCAGCACGTCGTCGAAGACGGCGATGCAGTCCATCTCCTCGAACCGGCTGCTGAGCGGGTGGTCGAACTCCGTCCGGCCGGCCGGGGCCACCGGCTCGCGGCAGATGAACTTCAGGCCGGGTGTGTCGATGGGGATCGCGAACACCACCGCGTAGTCGTCGTCGCCCGGGGCGATGCCCCCGAAGGGGACGACCACGAGCTCCTCCGCGAACGGCGCCATGGTGCTGAGCATCTTGGCGCCGCGGACGACGATTCCCTCGTCGGTCTCCCGTACCTTCCCCAGGTGCAGGAACGGGTCCTCCTGCTGGGAGGAGGTCTTCGACCGGTCGATCGCCGGGTTGATCAGCACATGCGTCAGGAAGAGGTCGTTGTCCCGCACCCGCTCGTAGTAGCGGCGGGCGTTCTCGCCGAACCGCTCGTCCAGTTCACCGAACACCGGGGCGTTGGTGTTCCAGCCCAGGACGAAGGCGTTCATGAAGTCCGGGGTCCGGCCCATCATCCCGAAGGTGTGGCCGGCGCGGAGCTGGAAGTGCCGCCGCTTGGCGACCAGTTCCTCCTTGCTCCGGCACGGCTGGAACGAGCGCGAAAGCCGTTCACCCGTCGTGGGGGACACATAGGTGCAGACGTCGACGTACCGCGGGTCCAGCTGGAGGTCGTACTGCTCCGCGACGGTCCGCAGCGGGCCGGCGAAGACCGGCTCCTCGGTGACGTGTGCGATGCGGCGGCCGTTGAGATAGATCTCGGGGTTGAGCGACTTCAGATTGTCGAGGTACTGCTTCCCCGTGCGTGCGGGCACGATGTCCTCCTTGTCGGGCGGTGGGTGGGAGTTGCGGCTCAGCCGAGGGAGGCGCTCTCGCGCAGGGCGAGGTCCCGGCCGGCCGCGCGGGCCTGTTCCTCGGCGGCGATCCGGGACCGCGCGGCCGGCTCGGCGAACCGGTCCAGCGCCGGATCGAAACCGACAAGGGTCAACTCGCGCTCGACCACGGTGAGTTGCAGGTTCCAGGTATCGCTGAAGATGCGGCGCATCCAGCCGATGGCGTGGTCCCAGCCATCCCGCGGGGTCCCCGGCCCGTAGGCGCCGCCCCGGGCGGTCAGCAGCACCGCCGGCTTGCCCGTCAGTGGTTTCTCCCCGCCCGGGGCCATCCGCGGATCGGTGATGACGAGGTCCACCCAGGCCTTCAGGTGCTGGGAGACACCGAAGTTGTAGAGCGGCGCCGCGAGGATCACGGCGTCGGCAGCGATCAGCTCGTCGGCCAGCGACGCGGCCAGCGCCACGGCGTCCCGCTGCTCGGGCGTGTGCCGGTCCGGGGGAGCGAACTGGGTGGCGACCGCGGCGGCCCAGGCGGTCGGCGGCAGCGGGGCCTCACCGAGGTGGCGCCGGACCACCGGTGCGTCCGGGGTCGCGGCGCGCCACTCCTGCTCCACGAGGTCGGCGAGCGTGCTGGTGCTGGACTGGGTGCCGAGGATGCTGGTGTCCAGCCGGAAGAGAGACATCACGTACTCCGGAGGTCGGGTGTGTGCGGGCGTGCCGGGAACATCAGCCCCCGCCCCTGCGGGCGGCGCCCTCGAACGGCTGGAGACGGCTGGTCAGTGTTTTCCCGGGCAGGTCGATGCCCTGTCCGAGGGTCATCGGGAATCCGTCGCCTGTCAATGAAGAGGGGAAATGTTCCAGGGGGTTGTCCGACTGGGGAATTTCCCCAGTCGGACAAGGGGGGCCGCTGCTTCGCTGATCATTGACGATGAACTCACGCGGTTGCCACAATCGTCACGAATCTTGTGCGGGTATGCCGACGTTCGCGTGCCCATATGGAGGTCGCACCATGAAGTTGAGCCCGGATTTTCGCACCGATCTCGCCACGGGGGTGGTGGACCGGGAAATCTACACCAGCGAGAAGATCTTCGCGCTGGAGAAAGACAGGATATTCGCCCGGAGTTGGCACTATGCCTGCTTGACCCGCGATCTGAAAAAGCCCGGCGATTACTTCACGGTTTCCATCGCCGACCAGCCGGTGCTCGTGGTGCGGGGCAATGACGGGGAGATCCGCGCGTTCCACAACGCCTGCACCCACCGCGGCGCGGTCCTGACCGGCGAGCGGTGCGGCAACCAGGGTCAGGTCCTCAAGTGCATGTACCACGCCTGGTCGTTCAACCTGAAGGGCGACCTCACCGGCGTGCCCTACGAGGAGGGCTACGGACCGGACTTCGACCGCGGCGCCCACGGCCTGAAGCCGGTGCACTGCGACACCTTCCACGACCTGGTCTTCGTCGCGCTCCGGCCGGCGGTGCCGTCACTCACCGACTTCCTCGGTGAGATGACCGACCACCTCGCGCCGTATGTGCAGGGCATCGAGCCGATCGGCCGCAACAGCTGGATATACGAGGGCAACTGGAAGTTCTGGCACGAGAACTTCCAGGACGACTACCACGCCGAATTCACCCACCGCAGCATCCGCGACCTGCTGGCCGGCACCACCGCACAAGGCTGGAACTGGGGCGCGTCGCCGGGGCACTCGGTCCTCCAGTGGGCCTTCCCGCCCCTCGACCCGCCGAAGTACGCCCGCGCCCTGCAGCGCTTCAGCGGAGTGGACTTCTCGGACGGCACCATGCCGGTCGGCTGGAGCAGCATGCTCGCCCAGGGGCCGCCCGGCCCGCCCGAGGGTTTCGAGGGCGGCGAACCGCCGGAGATCCGGCAGGAAGTGCTCGCGCTCTTCCCCAACCTCGACGTCCAGCCCGGCCCCAAGGACACCCCGCGCGGCATGAAGGCGGGGTACATCCAGACGGTCACCCCGATCAGCGTCGATCGTGCCCGGGTCGACATCACCGTCTACTCGGACATCGAGGACGACGAGGCGACGCGGCAGGAACTGCTGGAGAACCTCGCCGACACCCAGGGCTCCTGGGGCAAGCTCAGCTGCGACGACACCGAGGCGGCCGCCCGCTGCCAGATCGGCGTGCGCGGCGAGGGCGGCCGGTACAACCTCTTCACCCGCGGGGTTGAGCCCGGCCGTGGCGGTGAGGGCGCCGACGTACGGGACGAGTACTCGCAGCGCGAATTCTTCCGGGTCTACCAGCAGTACCTCCAGGACGAGTCGTGAGCAGCCGGACGACGGAAGGAAGGCACGACGCCGCTATGTCCACAGTGGTCACGACCCCACCCGGCCTGCGCAGCGAGGTCGAGGACCATTACGTGTCCTACGCCCTGACGATGGACGACAAACGCCCCAATGACTGGGTCGGCCTGTTCCTCGGCACCGGGCTGTACGCCGTCGGCACGCACAACAATGTCTCGACGACCGGCATGTGGTGGTACACCGACCGGGGCCTGGGCGCTCTGAAGGAGCGCGCCGCCTACATGAACGGCTATCTGCGCCACAACCCGACCCGGACCCTGCACACCGTCACCAACGTGCGCGCCCGGGAGACCGAGGACGGCCGGATCAAGGCCGAGGCGTATGTCGTCCTGTACGTCACCGACCGCATCGAAATGTCCCGCTTCCACGTCTGCGGTCGCTACGACGACCTCCTCACGCGGACGGACAGCGGGCTCCGCTTCGTCGAGCACCGCGTCGTCCTCGACGCCGAGACCCTGCCCGGCAACATGGGCGTGCTGCTCTGATGCCGCTGCGCCGGGAGGGCGGGCAGCGACGGGTGGCGCGCGTCGAGGTGGACCTGACCCGTTGCGCGGGGTACGGCCACTGTGTGGATGCCGCTCCCGAGGTCTTCCGGATGAGCGACGTCGCGGAGGTCGCCGAGGTGCTGCGGCCCCGGCCCGGACCCGAACTGGCCGACTCCGTACGCGAAGCGGCGCGGGTCTGCCCGGCCAACGCGGTGTTCCTGTTCAAGGACGGACCGCCGGACCCGGACGGAGACGGGCCGGCCGGTTGAGCGGGTGACCCCGCTGCCTGAGCTTCGCTCGAAGCCGGCGGACGTACGCGTGCCCGATGGCGCCCCTACCAGGGCCATCGGGCACTCGTACGTCCGGCACGGGCCCGCACCGAAGCCCCCGGTCCGCCGCGCCTCGGGGCACGGCCGACCGGGGGCTTCGGTTCAGTGCGGGCTTCCCGTGCGCTCCGGGAGCCGGCCGGCTGTCAGCCGTGTCCGACGACTCGGTCCAGCCAGGACCTGGCCGCCGCCTGGTAGACGCCGGTGTTCGGCACCAGGTTCAGGCCGTGTCCGGAGTGCGGGAGCAGCAGTGCGTCGAAGCTGGGCGCGGAGCTCCAGAACGGCGCCTCCTGGGCGCGCAGAGCCGCCGTCGACGTGCAGTCCTCGTAGCCGGCACCGCACATCAGCGGGTCGTGGTCGCCGAGGGCGAACATGACCGGGACGTTGATCGCCTTGCTGACCGAAGGATCCAAGATGAGCGGGTCGCCCGCCTCACCGAAGACGTTGGCGTCCTTGGTGAGTTCGTCCGTGGCGAGCACACCCGCGTCCATCGGCTGGTCGGCGTAGAAGATGGTCTTGCGGCTGCCCGGCTTGGTGGTGGCGTAGCCCGCGTCGTACTGGTGCCGTCCACCGGTCACCGGGTCGGTGTTCGGGTCCTGGCCGTTCTCGATGATCGCCTGCGTGCCCGCCGGGTTGTTGTAGTGGCCCAGGGCGGTGACCAGCAACGCGTCGACGTCGTGGAACGTGGATGCCTCGATCTCCGACACCGCGGAGCCGAGGGAGTAGCCGCCCATCACCACCTTGCTGAAGCCGGTTCCGCCTATTCGGCCGGCCCGCAAGTCCTGTACGACCTTGTGCATTTGGCCGGCCTCGACGGTCAGGTTCAACTCGGAGCTCGGCGGGACGGTGCTCTTGCCGGCGCCGAGCCGGTCGACGACGAAGGTGGCGTACCCGGCCCGGTTCAGCATCCGGCTGAACGAGTAGGTGTCCGGCTTATAAGGGAAATCCCAGTAGTTGTGGTTGTAGGTGGCGCCGTGCACCATCGTCACCACGGTGCTCGGTGACGTCCCGGCCGGACGGCACAGCTCGCCCCACATCTGCCCGGTGCCCGAGCCCAGCGGGACGTCGACGGTAGTGGCCTGGCAGTTGGGGGCGGTGGGTTCGGAGGCGGGAGCGGAACCCGCCACGCCGATCGAGAGAAGCGTCACCGCGGCAGATAGCGCCGCGACGCGCCGTAATGCGGAGACCGTCCGCTTCTTCATCGAGTTCGTCCTCACTTAGTCGAATCTGTCGGGACTGGCGGCTGGTGCCGATCGGACCGATCGGACCGATCGGACTGGCCGGATCGATCCGGACATTGCCGATATCGCTGTTCCGTATTCGGAGAAAGGGAGGGAAGTATCCGGAAGTCCATTTCCGGTACCGAGTCTCACAGCGTCGGCGCGAAAACCCGTTCGTGCTGCGTCGGTCTGCTGGCGAGCAGGAACGGGAAAATGGGATCGCGCACGCGTTGAATCCCCCCTGGGACGGCCGCAATCGGGCCTGCGATACTGCGCGAGCATAATCTCCCGATGTCGCGCCCGGATACCCTTTCCAGCGGTCGAATTCCGCCCGGCGGGATTCCCGACGCGCCTGCACCCGACGCCGCTTGCACCGGGTGTGCCGCGCCCCGTGTGCCGCGCGCCTGCGCCGATGGCCTCGAACCCGTCGTCCCCCGCCGTGACGCGCTACCGCGACCCCCGCCCCGACAGATCAGCGGAGTCTGCGGTGTCCAACGTCCCCTGGAGTCAGGTGAAGTCAGAACTTTCTGCCGGGTGCGAGACGGTCCAGGTCGATCTTGACGTCGACGGGCACCGTCCGCCTCAGTACGCCACGTACGATTCCGGCCGGGACGTATGTCCCGGTCGGACCATCCAACTCGTATACGTGCGCGACGGGGGCGGAACTCTCGTCCTCGACGCGCCAGTAGTGTCCGATCCCGGCCTCGGCGTACTTGCGCAGCTTGACCGTGCGATCGCGGTGGGCGGACTCGGGTGACACGACTTCGACCACGAGCAGTACATCCGCCGGTGCGTACCACGTCCGGTCCGGATCGTACGGAGCGCTGGTCAGCAGAAGGTCCGGCTCGGGGCGGTTGCGCGCGTCCAGGCGGATCGTCATCTCCCGCTCGACCTCGATACCGTCCGGTGCCTGCTGCATCAGCGCCGCGGTCAGGCCAGTGACGACGCGGCCGTGCCACGACCGCTGGGGGGACATCAGGAAGACGAGCGCTCCGTCGATCAGCTCGGTGTGGCGTGGTGCTTCCGGCAGCCGGTCCAGGTCCTCCGCATACCAGCCCTCGGCGCGAGGCGGGAGCATCCAGTCGGGGAGCGCGGTCATGCTCCAACCGTAGCGGTCATGCTGTCCGTCGGCCATGAGATCCCTTGCAGGTGGCGAGGAGCCGCGAAGGCCCGGCCGTCGTTCGGTTACGGGGCCTGCGGCCCTGCCGGGCCGAATTCTCCAGCCGGGTGTCCGGGCTTCCGCTGCACTCCCCGGCGGGCCGCCCGCTCCAGTGAGTGCAGCGCGAACAGCAGGACGCCGATGTCGTCCAGGTAGACCGGATCGGGGAGCAGGTCCACCGGGCTGATGGTGTAGATCAGCGCACCCCAGAAGGCGAGCTTGTTCTGGAGGGGGATGCCCGCGTCGCGCAGGAAGCGCCGGGCGCGGAACAGGCGTACGGCGAGGACGACCGTGACTGCCAGCGTTGCCAGGAGTACGAGCGCGACGAGTGCCAGCAGCGCCTTCGAGTGGAAGTCCATGGGGGTACGGCTACCCGGCGGCCGGAACGCCACGCTGATGCGGGTGCTGCGGTGGGCGCGGAGGTGGACAGAAGTAGGTGGACAGAAGTAGATGGGCAGAAGTAGATGGGCAGGGAAACTTGCAAGGCTACCTGTCTACCTTTTACGGTGATGCCATGGCCACCTCCCACGACGACCCCAGTCCCGAGCAGATCGCAGCCGAGCTCGCGGTCGTTCTCGGGCACGTCGCACGGCGGCTGCGGCAGACGTCGCCCGGGCTTGAGCTGACGCACTCGCAGCGGTCGGCCCTCTCCCTGCTGGACCGGGAGGGGCCGATGACCACGGCCGCACTGGCGCGCGCCGAACTGGTCAGGCCGCAGTCCATGCGACTGACCGTCGCCGCCCTGGAGGCCCGGGAACTGGTGGGGCGCGCCCCCGACCCGAGGGACGGACGGCAGTCCGTCATGTCGCTCACCCATCTCGGCCGCCGCACGCTCGAAGGCGTACGCGCCGACAAGCAGGGCTGGCTCGCGCTCGCCATCAGCGACGAACTGGACTCGGCAGAGCGACGCACGCTCACCGACGCCGTCGCGCTGCTCGAACGGCTGGTGCAGAGGTGACGGATGCGGACATGGACGCGGACACGGACACGGACACGGACACGGACACGGACACGGACACGGACACGGACACGGACACGGACACAGGCGATGCGGGCACAGGCGATGCGCACATAGGCACGGACGCAGTCACCGGCGCGGACACGGACACCCGTCGAGCCACCGGGCCGGTCCCCGCCACCGGGTCGGCCGCCGACGCCGGGTTCGGGGGCCGCCTCACCGCCCCCCTGCTGCTCGGCTCGTTGCTCAATCCGCTCAACACCACCATGATCTCCACCGCCCTGGTGTCGATCGGCCACCACTTCGGGATCGGCGCATCCAGCACCGTCTGGCTGGTGTCCGTGCTCTACCTGGCCAGCGCCGTCGCCCAGCCCGTGCTCGGCAGGCTCGCCGATTCGATCGGCCCGCGCCGGGTGTTCCTCGCCGGGCTGGCCGTCGTGGCCGCCTCCGGGCTCGTCGGTGCTTTCGCGCCCGGCTTCGGCTGGCTGATCGCCTCCCGGCTGCTCCTCGGAATCGGCACGTCCGCCGCCTATCCGGCTGCCATGGCCGTACTGCGTTCCGAGTCCCGCAGGCTCGGACGCCCGACCCCCCGTACCGTCCTGGGCCGCCTCTCCTTCGCCGCGCTCGGCAGCGCGGCGGTCGGTCCCACCCTCGGCGGGCTGCTCGTCGCGACCTGGGGCTGGCGGGCGATCTTCGCCGTCAATGTGCCGCTCGCGTTCGTCGCCTTCGTCTGTGCCATGTGGTGGATCCCGAAGGACGACGGCCGGCGGGCGGTCGCGGGCACCGGCGACCGCGCGACGCGCGAACCCGCCGGGCTCGACCCGCTCGGCATCGTGCTCTTCACCGGCACCCTCACCGCCCTGGTCTTCTTCCTCCTCGACCTGGCCCACCCGGTGTGGTGGCTGCTCGGCCCCGTCGCCGTCCTCGCCGCCGCCCTCACCCGGTGGCAGCTGCGGTGCCCGAACCCCTTCATCGATCTGCGGATGCTCGGCCGCAACCACGCACTCGCCCGCACCTACCTCCGCCACGGTCTGAGCTATCTCGTCATCTACTGCGTGATGTACGGATTCACCCAGTGGCTGGAGGAGGGCCGCGGCTTCTCCTCCCTGCACACCGGTCTGCTGATGCTTCCCATGTCGGTGGCCGCGCTGGTGTGTTCGCTGCTCGGAGCCCGTACGAAGGGGATCCGGGCCCCGCTCGTCACCGCCGCCGTCCTGGTCACGGCGGGCAGCGCCCTGCTGATCCTCGCCACCGGCGCCACCCCGGTCGCCGTACTGCTACTCACCGGCGCCTGCTTCGGCATCCCGCAGGGGCTGATCGGCACCAGTAACCAGGCCGCCGTCTATCAGTACGCACCCGCCGACGCCGTCGGCTCGGCCGCCGGCCTCCAGCGGACCGCCCAGTACATCGGCGCCATCACGGCCTCCAGCCTCATCGCCCTCGCCTACGGGCAGCGGGCGAGCGACGGCGGACTGCACCTGATGGCCGCCGTCTCCGTTGTCCTCGGTCTGGTGCTCGTCGCACTGACCGTCTCCGACCGGGCGCTCCGTGCCCGTAACCGAAAGTGAGCCACTCCATGACAGCCACCACCCTCGACACCCGGACCGCGCTGATCCTCGTCGATCTCCAGAAGGGCATCGTCGGCCTGCCGACCGCGCACCCCGCCGCCGAGATCGTCGAGCGTGCCGCGCGGCTGGCCGACGCCTTCCGCGCGCACGACCTGCCGGTCGTCCTCGTACGCGTCACGGGCGGTGCGCCCGGCCGTAACGAGTCGCCCGCCGGGCAGGGCACGCCCCCGGCGGACTGGGCCGATCTGGTCCCCGAGCTGAACCAGCAGGACAGCGACATCGTCGTCACCAAGCAGACCTGGGGCGCCTTCTACGGAACCGACCTCGACATGCAGCTCCGTCGCCGGGGCATCACCCAGGTCGTCCTGGCCGGGATCGCCACGGCCATCGGCGTCGAGTCGACGGCCCGCTCGGCGCAGGAGCACGGGTACCACGTGACCGTCGCCACCGACGCCGTCACCGACATGGACCCGGAGGCCCACCGCAACGCCGTCGAGCGGATCTTCCCGCGCCTCGGCGAGACGGACACCACGGACGCGGTCATCAAGCTGCTCGGCTGATCGCCTGCCGCTCACCTGCCGCGGTGACGGCGCACCGGCGTTCACCGCCGTTGCGGCGCACGGCTGTTCTTCCCGCCCGGTACGGAAGCCGGGGCCGGGAGCCGTGCGCCGCAGCCGCAGCCGCAGCCGCAGCCGCAGCCGCAGCCGCAGCCGCAGCCGCAGCCGCAGCCGCATCCGTCGTGCTGGTGGAGGGTTTCGCCGGGCACCCTTCATCACTTCGGGTGAAACCCTGGCCCCTGCTTGCGGCCAACAACCCACGGTTGTCACGCTGTTGCGGTCTGTCAACCTGCATGGGGAGTGGCCAGTGACTTTCGGTGAGCAGCCGGCCTATCTGCGCGTCGCGAGTGATCTTCGGCAGAAGATCACCGACGGTTCGCTGCCACCGCACACGAGACTGCCCTCACAGGCCCGCATCCGCGAGGAGTACGGGGTCTCCGACACGGTGGCTCTCGAAGCGCGCAAGGTGCTGATGGCCGAGGGGCTGGTCGAGGGCCGCTCCGGTTCGGGTACGTATGTCCGGGAGCGGCTCGTCCCGCGCCGTATCGCCCGCTCCGGCTACCGGCTGCCGGAGGGCGCGACGCCGTTCCGTCAGGAGCAGGCCGACGAGAGCGTGCGCGGCACCTGGGAGTCCAGCAGCGAGCAGGACGTCGCGGACACCGACATCGCACTGCGGCTCGCCATCCCGCCGGGCGAGCGGGTGATGCGCACGCGGTACGTCTACCGCGACGCAGGCGAAACGATGATGCTGTCCACCTCCTGGGAGCCGCTGGGGATCACCGGGCGCACACCGGTGATGCTCCCCGAGGAGGGCCCGCTCGGCGGCTGCGGCGTCGTCGAACGGATGGCCGCGATCGACATCGTCGTGGACAACGTCGTCGAGGAGGTCGGCGCCCGGCCCGGTCTGGCCGAGGAACTGCTGACACTCGGCGGGGTGCCCGGTCATGTGGTGGTCGTCATCTCCCGTACGTACTACGCGTCGGGGCGTGCGGTGGAGACCGCGGACATCGTCGTCCCGGCCGACCGCTACCGCATCGCGTACCACCTGCCGGTGAAGTGATCCGCCGGACCGGTTGACGCCGCAGGGCCGGGGATGCCGCTCCCTGAACGGGAGTTGGGCGGAGCCATGCCCGAATCCGTTGCGGCGCCTGCTCTCTTGGGTAACTGAAGGGTGTCCGTGGTGTGCCCCGGGGCGGGCCCCCGGCGGTGCCTGGCGCTCCGCCGTGTACTCAATGGAAATTGCAGAGTGGCTTGATGCGTACCTCTTTGTGAAAACACGTATTCGCTCAGTAAGGGTCAGGCGTACGCTCGGGCATATGCAGACTGCGGTTTCCTGGGGATTAGAGATGGCCTGCACGCCGGCGTACGACGGGGGCACGCGATGACGGACAGCGGGAACGCCATGCTCCCGTGGCAGGTCATACGAGAGGACGACAACGGCAATCGCTATCGCGTCGGAAGGTACGCGACGAGGGACGAGGCGCAGCAGACCGCCGACACCCTCGGTGCCCGTGGGCACCGGCAGATGTACTGGATCGAACGCATCGGCCAGAGTGTGCAGTAGAGCGCGGTAGCGGCCCCGCGGCGGGTGTTCGGGTCCTGGTGGGCCGGGGGCGCCCGCCGGGGTCTCGGTAGGCTCGCCCCATGGCTGATCGCGTCGTCGTGGGTGGAGCGTTGTACGACCAGGGGCGGCTGCTCGCCGCGCGCCGCAGCGCGCCGCCCGAGCTCGCGGGCCGCTGGGAGCTGCCCGGCGGGAAGCTGGAGCCGGGGGAGAGCGCCGGGCAGGCGCTGGTGCGTGAGCTGCGCGAGGAACTGGGCGTCGAGACGGAGCCGCTGGAGCGCATCCCCGGCGAATGGCCGCTCGGCCGGGGCTTCGTGCTGCAGGTGTGGACCGCACGGCTGATCTCCGGTGAGGTGCGTCCGCTGGAGGACCACGACGAGCTGCGGTGGCTCGGGCCGGACGAGATCGGCACCGTGGACTGGCTGGACCAGGACCGCCCCGCGGTGGCCGAGGCGGCGCGCCGCCTGAGGGGCGGGCTCCACGAGTGACGCGCGGACGGAGCCGCGCGCACCGCGCCCGACAGGTGCGCGTAGGCGCGCGCCGATGTGCGCCGTTAGTGGCCCTGTAGGGCATATGGCACGGCATTGTCGATATCTGCGAGTAATACAGGGTATGTGCTGGTTAGTACCTGTTCGTCAGTGCGCATGTCCGTGCTCGGCCTGGGGAAGTGATCGGCTTGATCGGCACCGAAGGCGGATGCGCCGAGTGGACTTTCCCCGCCGAGCCCGATGCCGTACGCGTCGCGCGCCGGGCGGTTCGGGACACTCTGCGCACCTGGGAGCTCGACGGTGCCTTCGGTGACGTCGCCACGCTGCTCGTGAGTGAGCTGGTCACCAACTCCATGCGGCACGCGTCCGGCCCGATCGGTGTCAGGGTCGCGCGACTGGATCAAGCCACGCTGCGGGTGGAGGTTTCCGATCCGATTCCGGATCCGCCCCGCGAGAGGACGGCAGGGCCCGACGACGAGAGTGGCCGGGGAATGCAGCTCGTGGCCTGTTCGGCGAAGCGTTGGGGGACGGCGCGCGGCAGATCGGGCAAGACGGTGTGGTTCGAGCTGGCCCAGCCTGGTTAGGAGAAGGGTGGGACGCGATCGCGGTCGAAGTGTCCGAAAGTGACTGAGACCGTGCTGTGATCGTGAACGCCGTGTCGCTGGGGTCCGTAGTGCTGAATACTGCGGGTGCCACCTTGGTCGGTTCGGTGCGTGGTGAGCTGGAGGGGACGGTCGCGTGAGCGATATATCCGGTGCGACGGGCGATGTCGTATGGCAGAGCAGTCCGCCCGGTTCGATCTATGACTACATCAGGGTTGCGTCGTTCTCGATCGGGTCCGACGGGCTGGTGGAGCAGTGGAGCAAGCGGGCCGAAGAGCTGTTCGGGGTGGACGCACGCGACGCCGTGGGCGTGGACCCGGTCGAGGTCTTCCTGCCCGTGGAGTTGCGCGGCAGAGGGCACGGCGCGGTCACCGAAATCCTCGACGGCAAGGAGTGGACCGGTCTGGTCCCCTTCCGGATGCCGGACCGGCCGGAGACACAGGGGCTCGCCGAGCTCTATGTGATGCCCACGGAGACGGCCGACGGTGGAAGGGCCGCTGTCTGCATCATTGTTGACGTCAGGGTGCTGCGCCGGATCGAAACCGACCTCGCGTCCTCGCAGGCCATATTCGGCCAATCTCCTTTCGGCTTCCTGCTGTTCGGTACGGACCTCACGGTGCGCCGTGTCAACAAGCGGTTCGCGGAGCTTTTCGGCGACGAGGTCGCGGAGCACCGCGGCCGTACGGTCCACGACTATCTCGCCCGCGCCGAGGCCGACCGGATGACGGCGGCGCTGAAGCGGGTCCTGGAGTCCGGACGTCCCGTCACCGACCTCCAGCTGATCGGCTCGGCGCCGGGCAGCTCCGAGCGCAGGCACTGGTCGGTCAACCTCTACCGCGTGCACAGCGGGGCGGGCCTCCCCATCGGTGTCGCCGGTCTGGGGACCGATGTCACCCGCCGTCATGTCGCGGCCCGCGAGGCCGCCAACGCCCGGCGCAATCTCGCCCTGCTCAACGAGGCGGGCGCCCGGATAGGGAACTCGCTCGATCTGGAGACCACCGCCCGGGAACTCCTCGACGTGTCCGTCCCCGGCTTCTGCGACCTGGCGTCCGTCGACCTGTACCAGGGCCTGCTGGCCGGTGACGAGTCCCCGAAGGGCAGCGCGGACGGCAGCGCCGAGCTGCGCCGCGTCGCCTATGCCAGCGCTGTCTCCGACGTCCTGCTGAAGGAGGCGGACGACGGTCCTGCGCTGGGCGCCGTCCACCGCTACGCCTTCCACTCGCCGTGCGCGAGCGCTCTGCGCACCGGCAAGGTGCGCTCCGTACCGGGCTCCCAGGGCAGCCACGTACAGTCCACCCTCGCCGTGCCGATGGTGGCCCATGACACGGTGGTCGGTCTGGTGCAGTTCTCCCGGACGAAGGGGAGCGAGCCGTTCGGGGAGCGGGACCGTTCGCTGGCCGTGGAGCTGGCCGCCCGCGCCGCCGTCTGTATGGACAACGCCCGGCTGTACCGGCGCGAACACGAACGCGCCCTGATACTCCAGCGTTCCCTGCTGCCGCCCGGCGACCCCGAGGCGGCCGGGCTCGACATCGCCTGCCGCTATCTGCCCGGCAACACGGCGAGCGAGGTCGGCGGCGACTGGTTCGACGTCATCGAGCTGCCCGGTCACCGCACCGCGCTGGTCGTCGGCGACGTCATGGGCCACGGGCTGCGGGCCGCCGTCGCGATGGGCGAACTGCGCACCGCCGTACGGACGCTGGCCCTGCTGGACCTGGAGCCCGCCGAAGTACTCGAAGCGCTGGACGAGATCGCCCGCGGCCTGGGTACCCCGAGCGGCACCCAGCAGGCTTCGCGCGCCGCGCACAAGACACGTGAGGCCGACCTCTCCGAGGTCTATCTCGCGACCGCCGTCTACGCGGTGTACGACCCGGTCACCCGGCGCTGCACCTTCGCCAACGCCGGGCATCTGCCACCCGTCCTGGTCGAACCGGGCGAACCGGCGCTGCTGCTCGACGTGCCGCCCGGTATGCCGCTGGGCGTCGGCGGCGAACCGTTCGAGGAGGTCGAGGTCGAGATCCCCGAGGGCGCACTCCTCGCGCTCTACACCGACGGCCTGGTCGAGTCCCGCGAACATCCGCTGGACGAGGGCCTGAGCGCCTTCCGCGACGCCCTCACCCACTCGGAGCGCCCGCTCGAAGACGTCTGCGACCACGTGCTCAACACGCTGGACACCTCGCACGGTGAGGACGACATCGCCCTGCTGATGGCGCGTATCCAGGGCCTGCCGTCCGAAGCGGTCGGCGACTGGCAACTGCCCCGCGAACCACGCTCGGTGGGCCGGGCCCGCGAACTGGCCCGGGGGCAGCTGATCTCCTGGGGTCTGGAAGATCTGGTCGACACGACCGAACTCCTGGTCAGCGAACTGGTCACCAACGCCCTGCGGTACGGCGAGGGTGAGATCAGGCTCCGGCTGCTGCTCGACCGCACCCTGGTCTGCGAGGTCTGGGACGCGGGCCTGATCCAGCCCCGCCGGCGTCGCGCCCGCGACACGGACGAGGGGGGCCGGGGGCTTCAGCTGGTCGGAATGCTCAGCGCGGCCTGGGGCTCCCGGCGGACTCCGCGCGGGAAGACGGTCTGGTTCGAACTGGCCCTGCCGGACGGGGCGTCGGCGCCGGAGCTGAGCGTGGAGCAGCTGCTGAGCATGTACTGAGACGGAGAGGGGTTCCGCGCGGGCCGGGCCCCTCGGGGCCTTCCGGCGGGGCGGCCCCCGCCGCTACTCCGACGCCTCATGCGCCGGCGTGTCCGGTGTCCGTTCCCGCAGGAGCTGGAGGAAGGCCCGCGTCGCCGGTGAGGCCCCGGAGGCGCGCCACACCGCCTGGACCGTCCGGGGAGGCACATCGGTCAGCGCCACCGTGCTCACCGCGGGCATCCCGGCGGCCGTCGGCGCCGAGATCAGTCCGATGCCGAAGCCGCGTGCCACCAGCTGTTCCAGCAGCGCCATGGTGTCTGCCTCGAAAGCGACCGTGCGGGGGACACCGGCCGCGGCGAAAGCGGCGTCGTTGTGGCGGCGGAGGCCGGAGCCGGGCGGCATGTCGACCATGTGCTCCTCCGCCAGCCGGGCCGGAGCCACCCGGTCCGCCCCGGCCAGCCGGTGCCCGCGCGGGACGATCGCGACCAGGTCCTCGTGCGCCAGGACCCGCACGGCGAGCCCGGCCGTGCTCTCCGGCCTGCTGTCGACGAAGGCGATGTCGCAGGCGTGCTCGCGCACCTCCCGCAGCAGGTCCCTGACCAGACGGGCGCGGAGTGTGACGCGTACCGCCGGATACCGGTCCCGGTAGGCGCCGAGCAGGTCCGGCAGGTCCACCGCGGCCAGCGGCGTGATGGTGCCGATGCTCAGCCGGCCGCGCACCTCGCTGCCGCACGCGATCACTTCGCTGCGCGCCCGCTCGACGGCCGCCAGCGCTTCCCTGGCAGGGCCCAGGAACACCTCGCCGGCCGGAGTGATCTGCACCCGTCGGCTGGTGCGTTCGAACAGCCGGGTGCCCAACTCGTCCTCAAGCCGGGCGATCTGGTGGCTCAGCGCGGACTGGACCACGAAACAACGGTGTGCCGCGCGGGTGAAGCTGCCGGTCTCGGCGACAGCGACGGCGTAGGTGAGCTGGCGGAGTTCCATGGATTCATCGTGATTCGAGATCGCTGTGATGGCAACCATCTGTTGGACTCATGCACACTGCTCAGCCAGCATGAACGGGAGCCGGAACCGCCCCGCTCCGCAGGTGCTCCGAGAGGGCCCGCGTACGAGCACTCCCGGAAGGAAACGGACGTGGCTTCCTCCCCAGCTTCCTCCCCGACCCCGCAACCGATTTCCCCGTCAGGCACTCAGGACCTCCGTCCGGGCACGGACACCGCCGGTGGCGCCGGACGCGGCACGCTCCTGCTGATGTCCGTGGCCGTGGGACTGTGCGTGGCGAGCAACTACTACGCCCAGCCGCTCCTCGACACCATCGCCCGCGATCTGCACCTGTCGTCCACCGGTGCCTCGCTCGTGGTGACGGTCTCCCAGGTCGGTTACGCCCTGGGCCTCGTCCTGCTGCTGCCACTGGGCGACCTGCTGGAACGCCGCCGGCTGGTCTGCGGGCTGACCCTGGCGACGGCGTGCTCGCTGGCACTGACCGCGATCGCGCCGAACACCGGACTGCTCCTGGCAGGCACCGCACTCACCGGGCTCCTCTCGGTGACGGCGCAGGTCCTGGTGCCGTTCGCCGCGGACCTGGCCGCCCCGCACCAGCGCGGCCGCGCCGTGGGCACGGTGATGAGCGGCCTGGTCCTGGGGATGCTGCTCGCCCGCACCGCGTCCGGTGCGCTGGCCGAGGTCGGCGGCTGGCGCACGGTGTACTGGGTCGCCGCCCTGGCGATGCTCGTACTGACCGCGGCACTCCACCGGGCGCTCCCGCAGTACCGGGGATCCGCAGGCCTCAACTACGGACAGCTGCTGCGCTCCACCGCCCGCCTTCTCGCGGACGAACCGGTGCTGCGCGCACGGGCGTTGATCGGACTGCTGGCGTTCGCCTGCTTCAGCGCGCTGTGGACGTCCCTCGCCTTTCTGCTGTCCGGGCCCGGCTACGGCTGGTCGGACGCCGAGATCGGCCTGCTCGGCCTGGCCGGCGCGGCGGGAGCGATCGCCGCTCAGCTGGCCGGGCGGCTGGCGGACCGCGGACGGACCACCCTGACCACGGTGGCGAGCGCCCTCCTGCTGCTCGGCTCCTGGGGGCTGCTGGCCCTGGGGGCCCACAGCCTGGCCGCGCTGATCGCCGGGATCGTGCTGCTCGACCTGGCGCACCAGGGCGTACACATCACCAACCAGTCACTGATCTACGCCCTGCGGCCGGACTCCCGTGGCCGTATCACCTCCGCCTACATGACGTGCTACTTCGTCGGCGGCGCGCTCGGCTCGGCCCTGGTCGGCACGGTCCACGCGCACGCCGGATGGAACGGGGTGTGCGTGCTGGGCGCCGCGATGGCCTCCCTGCTGTTCCTGGTGTGGGCGTGCAGTACCAGCAAGGTGCAGCAGTGGTGGCGCGGTCAGCCCCGGCTGAGGGCGCTGTGGGCGGTCGCCGGGGCCGCGTGCATGGCGATGTGTGTGCTGCTGCTCCTCGCCCTCGCTGTCCGCCTTCCCGGGTGACGCCGTCCGGGCGCGGGTGCTGCGCGGTTCCGCTGACGGCCCCTCCCGCCATGAACTACGCTGCGTAGCCGGGGCGTTACGGGAAGAACCGTCCGGGTGGGACGGGCGCCCCGGAAGGAGCGCCATGCCGCAACGACGCCTTGTCACCAGCCGCAGCCAGGAGCCGCGTCAGCGGTTCGCGGAAGAGTTACGGAAACTGCGTGCCGAACGCGGGGTCAGCCTGCGGCAGCTCGGCGAGCGCGTCGGCTGGGACTATTCGCTCTTCGGCAAGATGGAGAAGGGCGAGACGCTGGGCGGGCCCGAGGTGGCCCAGGCGCTGGACCATTACTTCGGCACTCAGGGGATGTTGCTGGTCCTGTGGGAGCTGGCGATGCGGGACCGTACGCAGTTCCGGGAGCGGTACCGGCAGTACATGGCGCTGGAGTCGGATGCGACCAGCCTGTGGCACTTTGCGGTGGGATTGCTTCCTGGGCTACTTCAGACCGAAGCCTATGCGCGGGAAGTGCTGGCTGCCGGGCGACTTCTGGGCGAGGAGATCGAGAAGCAGGTGCAGGCTCGGTTGACCCGACGTGAGCTGTTGGACGGGGACTCTGCACCCCAGTTCCGTTCCATTCTCTCGGAGACGGTGCTCCGGACTCCGTTGCGAAACAGGGCCGCCTGGCGTGAGCAGCTGGAGGACTTGGTCGAAATGTCCCAGCGCCCCAGGGTCGCCCTTCAGGTGCTGCTCCACAGCGCCGGTCCACACAGCCTGGCGCACACCGACGTGATGTTTCTGCGAGTGCCCGAAGGTCGCACGGTGGCGTACGTGGAGGGGGCCAGCAAGGGCGAATTGATCGAAGGAACGGCACCCGTCGAGGAACTCCAGCAAATGTACGATTCGGTACGTGACTTGGCGTTGTCCCCGGGCGAGTCGCGTAAACACATCCTGCGCGTGTTGGAGGAAGTACCGTGCGATCCACCGAGCTGAGCGCCCTCCGATGGCGAAAGAGCAGCTACAGCAACTCGGACGGCGGCCAGTGCGTCGAGGTCGCCGCGGGCTGTGGCGCACTCGTGCCGGTCCGCGACAGCAAGAACCCGGACGGTCCTGTGGTCACGTTCGCTGCGGACCGCTGGTCGTCGTTCGTATCCGCCCTGCGGGACGGCGAGTTGAGGGCATGACCGCAGCCTGCGCGTGTTGGAGGTAGTGCCGTGCGATCCGACCTGAGCGCCGTCAAATGGCGAAAGAGCAGCTACAGCAATCAGGACGGCGGCGAGTGCGTCGAGGTCGCCGAGGGCTCCGGCGCAGTCGTGCCGGTCCGCGACAGCAAGGACCCGCATGGGCCGGTGCTCGCGTTCGCCGCAGGTGGCTGGGCGTCGTTCGTCTCCGCCGTCAGGAACGGCGAGTTGCCCGCCTGATCACCGGTCGCCGCGCATCCGCTCGCGGGTTCCGGCGCCGCCGAAGCGGCCCGGGACGCCGCCCGCGCCGAGCGGTCCGCCGAGGATGATGCCGCCCAGGGCCGCGCCGACCGGGTCCCCGGCGTGGTGGCTTCCGTAAGTCCGCACGTCCTGTTCGGCCAGGTACTGGGCCTGTCCGGCCAGTGAGTCGGCCTGCCGGGCGGCGGACAGGGCCTGCCGGGCGTCGGCGGCGGCGAGCGTGCCGGACTCCTCCAGGTGGCGCTGGGCCTCCGCCAGCCGGGTGCGGGCCTGGCTGCCGACCGCGCCGCGGTGGGTCGTGATGAAGTCGGCCGCCACCCCCGTCGTGGAACGTGCCGTCAGGGTGGCTGCTTCGAGGAGTTCGGCGGCCCGGCGGGGGCCCGTCCCGGGCGCCCCGCCCGCCAGCGCCTTGTCCAGTGAGGCGTCGGCCTCCCCGACCCGGCGCAGCGCGTCGACCGGATCGTACGGGCCCGTCCGCTGCTCCTGCCGTACACCGGCCGTGACCGTTTCCGCGCGCGCGATCCGGCCCTGGAGATCGGCCCCCGCGGCCCCTGCGGCGGTGGCCTCGGGAAGGCCGCGGGCCTCCGTCAGGTCCGCCTCCGTCTCGGTGAGCGCACCGGTCAGCCGGACCTCCGCCTCGGCCACCTCCCGGGCCAGCCGGTCGACCGCGTCGATGAGCGTGGCCGCCTGGCCCACCGCGCTCTCCGCGGCCCGTACGTACAGCGCGGCCTCCGCGTGCTCCCCGATGTCCGCTGCCTGCCGGGCCCGGTTGAGGGCGTTCGTCGCGAAGAGCAGCCGGTCCTTGGCCTGTTCGACGTTCCCGGCGACCGGCGCCGATGCCTGTTCCGCGTACCGCTCACGCAGCGCCGTAAGCGTGGACTCGGCGGCTCCGGTACGCCCGGCGGTTGCCCGGAAGGCCGTCTCCACCGCTGCCAGTGCCTGCGGGGCATCCTGTTCCAGGGCGCGCAGCCGGTCGAAGCCCTCGGACTCCTCGTCCAGGCGCCGGCCGGCCTCCGTACACCGGGCGACGAGCTCCTCCAGCATCTGCCGCCGGGCCGGTTCGTCCCCGGGATGCGAGTCGTCGAGCTGCTGGCGGAGCCGGAACGCCGTGGCCAGCTCGCTCCTGGCATACGTCAGCGCCGCCGTGTACGGCTCCACCGCTCCGTCCCCGAACCGGGCGGCGGCCAGGCCCAGCTCCTCCGTACTCGTCCGGACCGCGTCGTCCGTGGTGACCAGCAGCTTCCCGGCCTCCGTGTCGAGCTGGGCCAGTGCGATCCCCTCGGCCTCGCCGCTCCAGCCCTGCTGCTGCGCGCTGCCCGCGGGGGTGGTCCTGCTCTCGGCGCGCCGCCTTCTGCGGGTGTACGCGTAGATCGCCAGACCGCCGACCACGACCACCAGCGCGAGCGGCACCAGCAGGGCGCCGTTGCCCATGCCGACGGTGTGGTGGCCGCCCGGATCGGACGCACCCGGAGTGATGGCCGGGGTGGGGACGGGCTGCCCGGCGACGACCGCGCTGTATCCGTTCGCTGCGCCGATCGCGGTGCCCGCCCAGTCGTGCTGGGCGAGCGGCGGATCGATGGCCGTACGGGCGACGGCCTCCAGCTGGGCATTGGTGAACTTGGTGGTGCCGCTCTGCCCCGTGTACGCGTACTGGCGCGCCTGCGTGCCGATCGCCAGCAGGATGTCGTCCTGGCCCAGGCCGTTGCGGTTCGCCGTGGCCCGAACCCAGTCCTGCGCGGCCCGCCCGGAGAAGTCCCTGACGTAGACGACGAAGAGCTGGATGTGCCGCTTCTCGTACAGCGCGTCGATGGCTCGTGCCACCGCGCCCCTGCGGTCGCCGAGCGCGTTGACCTGGTCGGTGATCTGTCCCTTCGCCGAGAGGACGGGCGGGTCGGCCGCGCGCGCGGCCGGTACCGGGGCCACCAGCAGGAACACCGCGGTGAGCGCCGCGGCCAGCGTGGCGATGACGGCGGTGTGCGGCCGTGCGGATGGCTCGTGCGGCGTCACATGGGGGAGCGTATGGCCGTCCTGGGCGCCCCGCGACCGCAGCTACTCTGTGGGGCCTACCGTACGAGCTCGTGGGGGGCATGGGTGCAGGTGCGACACTTCGGCGGCCGGAACTGGGCCGTCCGGAACTGGGCCGTCCGGAGCAGACGAACGCCGCGAGGACCCAGCCGCACCTGGCTCACCTGGCTCAAGCGGACCGCACTCGGGGTCGCCCTACTCCTTCTCGTCCCCGCGCTCACCGCGGGCATCGCCCTGCGCGCGAACTACGCGGGCGACTACCACGACGGCACCCGCACCCGCGGCCGGGACGCCATCTGGCTCGGCCACGCCTGGGTCGACGGCCGGAAGAAGGACACCGACGTGCAGGCACTCGCGGCCCGGCTGCGGGGGACCGGCCTGCGGGACCTCTATGTGCACGCGGGCCCGCTGGAGCACGACGGCACGCTGCCGCCCGCCCGCTACGCCGGGGCGAAGTGGCTCATCGCCGCCGTGCACCGCGAGCTCCCCGGCGTACGCGTCCAGGCCTGGCTCGGCGACCAGCTGAACACCGAGACCCCGGACGGCCTCGACCTCACCCGGGCCGCGTCCCGCAGCGCCATCGTCGGCTCCGCGCGCGGGATCATCGACGCGGGGTTCGAAGGGACGCACTTCGACCTGGAGCCGCTGCACTCGGGCGACCGCGACTATCTGGCACTTCTCGACCGCCTGCGCACACTCACCAGGGACCGGGGCGTCCTGCTCTCCGTGGCCTCCCACCAGATCGACCCGCTGCCCGCCCTGCACACCGTCGCGGGCACACTCACCGGGCACCCCAAGTACTGGTCGCAGAAGTACTTCGGCGAGGTGGCCCGCCGGGTGGACCAGATAGCCGTCATGTCGTACGACACCGCGCTGCCGCTCCAGAGCCTGTACGGCGGCTATGTCGCCGAGCAGACCGCGCTGGCCCTCGAAGTCACCCCGGAATCAACGGACTTGCTGATGGGGCTGCCCTTCTACCACGAGACCAAGCCCGGTCATCTGGCGTCCGCGGAGACGGTTGCGGCAGCGGTGCGCGGGGTGCGGCTCGCGCTCGGCAGGCAGGACCGCGACCGGGAGCACTTCGGTGTCGCGCTGTACGTCGACTTCGCGGCGACCGAGGCCGACTGGACGGCGTACCGGAAGGGCTGGAACTGACGGGCGCTGGGGCCTGCCGGTCTGCGCCCGGGTGCCTGACCCGGGCACCGGCCCCGGACCCCGCTCACTCGCGGCGGCGGCCGATCTTGTTTCCCAGCCAGACCAGCGGGTCGTACTTCCGGTCCACGGCCCGCTCCTTCAGGGGGATCAGGGCGTTGTCGGTGATCTTGATGCCCTCGGGGCAGACATCCGTGCAGCACTTGGTGATGTTGCAGTAGCCAAGGCCGTGCTCCTCCTGCGCGGTCCGCTTCCGGTCGAGCCCCGCCTCGGCCGCGGCGTCCAGCGGGTGCATGTCCAGCTCGGCGACCCGCATCAGGAACCGCGGGCCTGCGAAGGCCGCCTTGTTCTCCTCGTGGTCGCGCACCACATGGCAGGTGTCCTGGCAGAGGAAGCACTCGATGCACTTGCGGAACTCCTGCGAGCGCTCCACATCCACCTGCTGCATCCGGTACTCGCCCGGCTTCACCCCCTCCGGCGGTACGAACGCCGGCACCTCCCGGGCCTTCGCGTAGTTGAAGGACACATCCGTCACCAGGTCCCGGACGACCGGGAACGCCCGCAGCGGGGTCACCGTGATCGTGTCCGTCCGCGCGAAGACGGACATCCGCGTCATGCACATGAGGCGCGGCCGCCCGTTGACCTCCGCGCTGCACGAACCGCACTTGCCGGCCTTGCAGTTCCAGCGAACCGCCAGATCGGACGCCTGGGTCGCCTGGATGCGGTGGATGATGTCGAGGACCACCTCGCCGTCGTTCACCTCGACGGTGAAGTCCCGCAGCTCCCCGCCGTCCGTGTCCCCGCGCCAGACCCTGAAGCGTGCTTCGTACGAACTCACTCGTACAACTCCTCTTCGGCGAGGTACTTGACCAGCTCATCCCGCTCGAAGAGGGCGAGCAGGTCCTGACGGATCGGCACGGTCTGCTTGCGGACCAGCACGATCTGGCCCGTGTCCGGCTCGGCCGGGGCCGGATCGGCCGCCGCCGGGGCGGCCAGCCGGCACAGCAGATTGATCCCGCGCCAGGTGCGCTCCATGGCGGGCCAGTCCTCGCGGGTGTGCCCGCCGCGGCTCTCGGTCCGCTCCAGCGCGGCGCGCGCGATGCACTCGCTGACCAGCAGCATGTTCCGCAGGTCCAGCGCGAGGTGCCAGCCCGGGTTGAACTGCCGGTGCCCCTCGACCCCGGCCCGGCGGGCCCGTACCCGCAGCGCCGCCAGTTTCTCCAGGGCCTGTTCCATCTCGGCCTCGCGGCGGATGATGCCGACCAGATCGTTCATGGTCTGCTGGAGCTCCTGGTGGAGGGTGTACGGGTTCTCCGCCGCCGCTGCCGGCCCGCTTCCCGCATCGGCGCCCCCGTCATCCGGACTCTCGGCGCTGAAGGGCCGCAACGCCTCGGCGGCCGCCGCGTCGATCCGTTCCTCGTCGACCTGCGGCCGTACGGTGAGCGACGCCGAGTGCCGCGCCGCGTGGAGCCCGGCGCGGCGGCCGAAGACCAGCAGGTCGGAGAGGGAGTTCCCGCCGAGCCTGTTGGACCCGTGCATCCCGCCCGCGACCTCGCCCGCCGCGTAGAGCCCCGGCACCCCGAGCGCGGCCGCGGTCTCCGAGTCGACCGCGATCCCGCCCATCACGTAGTGGCAGGTCGGACCGACCTCCATCGCCTCCGCGGTGATGTCGACATCGGCCAGCTCCCTGAACTGGTGGTACATCGAGGGCAGTCGGCGTTTGATGACCTCGGCGGACATCCGCGTCGACACATCGAGGTAGACCCCGCCGTGCGGTGAGCCGCGGCCCGCCTTGACCTCGGAGTTGATGGCCCGGGCGACCTCGTCGCGCGGCAGCAGCTCGGGCGGGCGGCGGTTGCTGTCCGGGTCCTCGTACCAGCGGTCGCCCTCCTCCTCGGACTCCGCGTACTTCTCCTTGAAGACATCGGGGATGTAGTCGAACATGAACCGCTTGCCCTCGCTGTTGCGCAGCACCCCGCCGTCGCCGCGCACCGACTCGGTGACAAGCAGCCCCTTCACCGAGGGCGGCCAGATCATCCCGGTCGGGTGGAACTGCACGAACTCCATGTTCAGCAGCGGTGCGCCCGCCAGCAGCGCCAGCGCGTGGCCGTCACCGGTGTACTCCCAGGAGTTCGATGTGACCTTGAAGGACTTGCCGATGCCGCCGGTGGCGAGGACCACGCTGGGCGCCTCCAGGACGAAGAACCGGCCCGACTCGCGCTGGTAGCAGAAGGTCCCGGCGACCCGATCGCCCGTGGCGGAGCCGCCGTCCGGCGTGGCCGCGGAGGCGGCGTCCGGGGCGGTCGTGGGGGTGGAGCCGTCCGGCGCCGAGGTGAGGATGCGGGTGACCGTGCACTCCTGGAAGACCTTCAACCGCGCCTCGGGGTCGCCGAATTCGCGCGCGTCCTCCTGCTGGAGCGAGACGATCTTCTGCTGGAGGGTACGGATGAGCTCAAGGCCGGTCCGGTCGCCGACATGGGCGAGCCGCGGGTATTCGTGGCCGCCGAAGTTGCGCTGGGAGATCTTCCCCTCGGGCGTGCGGTCGAAGAGCGCGCCCCAGGTCTCCAGCTCCCAGACCCGGTCGGGGGCCTCCTGGGCGTGCAGCTCGGCCATCCGCCACTGGTTGAGGAACTTCCCGCCGCGCAGGGTGTCGCGGAAGTGCACCTGCCAGTTGTCGCCCGAGTTCACATTGCCCATGGAGGCCGCGATCCCGCCCTCGGCCATGACCGTGTGGGCCTTGCCGAAGAGCGACTTGCAGATCACGGCGGTCCTGGCGCCCTGTTCGCGGGCGGCGATGGCGGCGCGCAGCCCGGCGCCGCCCGCGCCCACGACCACGACGTCCCACTGCTGCCGGTCGAGCTGAGTCGTCATCCAAAAAACCTCATCTAGAAGAACCTCGGATCGTCGAAGACACCGGAAGCGACCAGATAGACGTAGAAGTCGGCGACCGCGATGCTGACCAACGACGCCCAGGCAAGCTGCATATGACGGGCATTCAGCGCGCTGACCCAGCCCCAGAGCCGGTAGCGGACCGGATGCCGGGAGAAGTGCTTCAGCCGACCGCCCACGATGTGCCGGCAGGAGTGGCAGGAGGCGGTGTACGCCCAGATCAGCACGGCGTTGACCAGGAAGACCACGGAGCCGAGGCCCATATGGCCCCAGTGGTACCGCTCGTCGCGGAAGGTCATCACGGTGTCGTACGTCAGGATCCCGGCGATGACCACGGCCGCGTAGAAGAAGTACCGGTGGATGTTCTGCATGATCAGCGGGAAGCGGGTCTCGCCGCTGTACTTCTTGTGCGGTTCGGCGACCGCGCAGGCCGGCGGGGACGCCCAGAAGCCCCGGTAGTAGGCCTTGCGGTAGTAGTAGCAGGTCAGCCGGAAGCCCAGCGGGAAGACCAGGATCAGGATGGCGGGGGAGATGCCCCACCAGCTGCCGAAGAGGTCCCAGTTCGGTCCGTGCCGCATGGGCACGCACTTCTGCGCCAGGCAGGGGGAGTAGAAGGGCGAGACGTAGGGCGCCGTGTAGTAGTCGGCGTTCGCGAAGGCCCGCCAGGTCGAGTAGACGACGAAGGCGAGCAGTCCGGCGGCGGTGGCCGCGGGCGAGAGCCACCAGCGGTCGGTCCGCAGATGGCGGGCGGCGATGGCGGCGCGCGACGCGTCGTGCACGCCCCTGCCGGGACGGGGCCGGGGTTCCGTACTTGTTGCCAACGGGGACTCCACTTCGTCGGCCGATCTGGGATCAGGGGGCGTGCCGGTCGCGGGCGCCGATCCCCTCGTCGTCCACGTAGCCGTCGGTCGCGGAGGACGCGGCGGACGACCAGAGGGCCGTGTCGTACGGGGTGTCGGAGATGGTGACCAGATCGGGTCCGGCCGCGGGGCGGGCGGCCGGTACGGCTGCACGCAGCAGGGCGAGGCTCTCGCGCAGATGGCCGGCGTCCGTGCGGACCCGGCGGACCTCCAGGCCGCTGCCGAGCCGCTCCTCCAGCAGGCCGAGCGAGCGGACCAGCTCATCGAGAGAGCGCTGAGCGGCGGTCAAATCGTCGTGCAGGGGCATGACTTGCCTCACTTCCGCCGGTGCGGACGGCAAACGATCGCGCGTCGGAGAGTGTCGCGCGTCACATCACGCTTGGGAAGGGATACGGACGGATCCGCCAGGAGTCAGGGGTGCGACCGGGTGGCGCGGGCCCCGGCGAGCGCCCCCCCATTGCTCCGCACGGGTGGGGTTCGGGCGGTGTCCCGACGTGTCTCCCACGGACGCTGCGGGGCCTCCCCTTCAGTGAAGGGGTCATAGGTGTGATCAACATGAAATGCCACCAAACCCGAAGATCCACGTTCATTCGCAGCAGGGATGGGATTCCCAGCAGGGATGGGCGGGGGTCGGCCCCGGAGGTATCAGCCATGTCCCACGTCGGCGTCCCACACGGGAGAGCGAAGCGTCGCAGCGTCGCGCTCCTCGCCACCGGTGTACTCGCGCTGCCCGTGCTGGCCGGGTGCGGTTCGAGTGATGACCACAGCAGTAACGCGAAGGCGGTGGCGCCGGACATCGGTACGGCGTCGCGTTCCCGGGTGGCCGACGGCGGCACCCTGCGCTGGGCGGTCGACGCGATGCCCGCCACGCTGAACACCTTCCAGGCCGACGCCGACGCGTCCACCTCGCGGATCGCGGGCGCGACGCTGCCCTCGCTGTTCACGCTCGACCGCTCGGGGCGGCCGAAGCTGAACGGCGACTACCTGGAGTCGGCCGACGTCATCAAGCAGGAGCCGAAGCAGGTGGTCCGCTACCGGATCAACCAGAAGGCGGTCTGGAGCAACGGCCGGGAGATCGGGGCGCCCGACTTCGTGGCCCAGTGGCGGGCGCTCAGCGGCAGGGACTCGGGGTTCTGGACCGCGCGCAACGCCGGGTACGACCGGATCGAGAAGATCGAGAAGGGCAAGAACGACCTGGAGGTCCAGGTCACCTTCAACAAGCCGTACGCAGACTGGCGTTCGCTCTTCACGCCGCTGTATCCGAAGGAGGTCATGAGCACCCCGGACACCTTCAACGACGGGGCGCGCAAGACGCTCGCGGCGACGGCGGGGCCGTTCAGTATCAAGAGCGTGGACACGGACGCCAAGCAGGTCAAGCTGGTCCGCAACCCGCACTGGTGGGGGCGGGAGGCCAAGCTCGACTCGCTCGTCCTGACCGCCGTACCGGCCGAGGAGCGCACCGCGGCCCTCACGGCAGGGTCCCTGGACCTGGCGGACATCGACGGACAGGCCGCAGGCCGGATCACCCTCGCGGGCAAGGACGGGCACAACGGGCAGCCGCTGACCCACGGCCCCGGCAGCGATGTGCAGCCCGCCGACGCCCTGCTGAACTGGGCCGCGGCGCACGGCGCTGATGGCCCGGAGGCCCAGGAGGCCGCGAGCCGGGCCGCCGAGCAGACCCGCAAGGACCGCCAGGAGTACGCGCGGCAGCAGGCGGCCCTGCACGGCTATGTGGTCCGCAAGTCCCTGGAGCCGGCCTTCACCCAGCTGGCCATGAACGGCAGCTCGGGCCCGCTCCAGGACGAGCGGGTGCGCCGGGCGGTCGCCAGGGCGCTGGACCGCAAGGAGATCGCGTCCGACGTACTGAAGCCGCTGGGGCTGCCCGCCCTGCCGCCCGGCAGCCATCTGGCGCTGGCGGGCCAGGAGGACTACGCGGACAACAGCGGGGCCATCGGCGGCCATGACGCGCGGCAGGCCCAGGCGCTGCTGGCCGACGCGGGCTGGACGGCCCAGGGCGCGCGCGAAACGGACCAGGGCACCAAGGCGGGAAGCAAGCCGGATGCGTCCGGCAAGCCTGCCGCCTCGGGCAAGCCGGAGGCTTCGGGGAAGCCGGATGCGTCCGCCAAGCCCGAGGCGTCCGCCAAGTCCGACGCCTCGGCCAAGCCCGCGGCGGGCTCCCTCGACGACTCGAAGCCCGGTGCCACGTCCGGCGACTCGAAGTCCGGTGCCGCGTCCGGCGACGAGAAGCACCAGGTGGCGGGTGCGTACGCCCCCAAGGGCACCGCGGCTCCGGCCGCCGCCGCACCGGCCGCCGCGCTCGGCAAGAACGGCAAGTCGCTGACCCTGCGGTTCGTGCTGCCCTCAGGACCCGGCTCGGAGGTGATCAACAGCGTCGGCGCCAAGATCACGCAGGAGCTGGACGCCGTCGGTATCCGCACGGTGGTCAGCAAGGTCGACAGCGCCGGTTACTTCAAGGACCACATCGCGTCCGGCGACTACGACCTGGCTCTCTACTCCTGGCCCGCCAGCGCCTACCCGGCCACCGACGCCCGGCCGATCTACGCCAAGCCGGCCGTCGCGTCCGACGGCTCGCTCCTGGTCGACCAGAACTACACCCGGGTCGGCACCGAGCGCATCGACCAGCTCTTCGACCGCGCGTCGGGCGAGCTGAACCAGAAGACCGAGCGGGATCTGGTGAAGCAGGCCGACGCCCATATCTGGGCCACCGCAGGATCGATTCCGCTCTATCAGCGCCCGGACCTCGTCGCGGCCAAGCGGGGCGTCGCGAACGCCGGAGCCTTCGGTTTCGCCGCCCCCGTCTACCAGGACATCGGCTTCCTGAAGTCCGCCAAGAGGTCCTGAGCAGTTACAAGAGGTCCTGAGCGCCTAACGGAGTCAATCCCTCCACTTGCCCGCCGGCCCTGTCGGCGGGCAAGCTGGGTTCTCGCGCCGCAGGCCGCCTCACAGGCCGCCGGGAAAACCGTCCCGCCCCCGTACGACCCTTGGTACGCAAGGGCCGGGGGCCGGTAACCATCGCCCGGGAAGCCCCGGGCGCGCAGGCCCCGTACCATGGGACTGGCCGTGGCGCGTCCGCCCGGCGGGCGTACCAGGACAGACGCCGCATCCCACGAGCTGAGAGAAGCGCAAGCCACCCATGCCCACGCGCCACGACATCCGTAACGTAGCCATCGTCGCCCACGTCGACCACGGCAAGACCACCCTGGTCGACGCCATGCTCAAGCAGGCCGGCGCCTTCGCCGCGCACGCCGCCGAGCACCTCGACGACCGCATGATGGACTCGAACGACCTGGAGCGTGAGAAGGGCATCACGATCCTGGCCAAGAACACGGCCGTGAAGTACCACCCGAAGGATGGCGGCGACGTCATCACGATCAACATCATCGACACCCCCGGCCACGCCGACTTCGGTGGTGAGGTCGAGCGCGGTCTCTCGATGGTGGACGCGGTCGTTCTCCTCGTCGACGCCTCCGAGGGACCGCTGCCGCAGACCCGCTTCGTGCTCCGCAAGGCCCTGGACGCCAAGCTGCCGGTCATCCTCTGCGTGAACAAGACGGACCGCCCGGACTCCCGGATCGACGAGATCGTCAACGAGACGTACGATCTCTTCCTGGACCTGGACGCCGACGAGGACCAGATCGAGTTCCCGATCGTCTACGCGTGCGCCCGTGACGGCGTCGCCTCGCTGACCAAGCCCGACGACGGCACCGTCCCGCAGGACAGCGAGAACCTGGAGCCGTTCTTCTCCACGATCCTCTCCAGCGTCCCGGCGCCGGAGTACGACGAGGACGCCCCGCTTCAGGCGCACGTCACCAACCTCGACGCGGACAACTTCCTCGGCCGTATCGCGCTCTGCCGCGTCGAGCAGGGCGAGCTGCGCAAGGGCCAGACCGTCGCGTGGATCAAGCGCGACGGCACGATCGCCAACGTCCGCATCACCGAGCTGCTGATGACCGAGGCGCTCACCCGCAAGCCGGCCGAGAAGGCCGGTCCCGGCGACATCTGCGCCATCGCCGGTATCCCGGACATCATGATCGGCGAGACCCTGGCCGACCCCGAGAACCCGATCGCGCTGCCGCTGATCACGGTGGACGAGCCGGCCATCTCGATGACCATCGGCGCCAACACCTCGCCGCTGGTCGGCAAGGGCGGCAAGGGCCACAAGGTCACTGCCCGGCAGATCAAGGACCGTCTGGACCGCGAGCTGGTCGGTAACGTCTCGCTCCGCGTCCTGGACACCGAGCGCCCCGACGCCTGGGAGGTCCAGGGCCGTGGTGAGCTGGCGCTCGCCATCCTGGTCGAGCAGATGCGCCGCGAGGGCTTCGAGCTGACCGTCGGCAAGCCCGAGGTCGTCACCAAGCAGATCGACGGCAAGACGCACGAGCCGATCGAGCGCATGACGATCGACTCGCCCGAGGAGCACCTCGGCGCCATCACCCAGCTGATGGCGACCCGCAAGGGCCGCATGGAGACCATGACGAACCACGGTTCGGGCTGGGTCCGCATGGAGTGGATCGTCCCGTCCCGCGGCCTCATCGGCTTCCGTACGGAGTTCCTCACCCAGACCCGTGGCACCGGCATCGCGCACTCGATCTTCGAGGGCCACGAGCCGTGGTTCGGTGACCTGCGGACCCGCCACAACGGCTCGCTGGTCGCGGACCGCGCGGGCGTCGTGACGCCGTTCGCGATGGTCAACCTCCAGGAGCGCGGTGTCATCTTCACCGAGGCCACCACGGAGGTCTACGAGGGCATGATCATCGGCGAGAACTCGCGCGCCGACGACATGGACGTGAACATCACCAAGGAGAAGAAGCTCACCAACATGCGTGCCGCGTCCGCGGACACCACGGAGAACGTGGTGCCGGCCAGGAAGCTGTCGCTGGAGCAGTCGCTGGAGTTCTGCCGCGACGACGAGTGCATCGAGGTGACCCCGGAGACCGTGCGTATCCGCAAGGTCGTCCTGGACCAGAAGGAGCGCGGCCGCAGCGCCTCGCGCGCCAAGCGCTGACACCGCTCCGCCCTTACTGGGACCCCGCCCGGCCCTCCACCACGACTGGTGGGGGGCCGGGCGTTCTGCGTGCTGGTCAGAGTGCCCGGTCGCCCGGCTTCCCGTACCGCCGGAAGCCGCTGGAGTCCACGGTCCACGGCCCGAGCGCGACGGTGTCGCCGAAGATGTACGGGGCCTTCTGCCGGTAGCGGTCCCCGCAGGGGTCGGAGTGGACCTCGATGGTCCCGGTGCGCGGATCGACGATCATGTAGAGCCCGATCCCCATGGCCGGATACTCGGCTAGCTTCTCGCCGTAGTCGTTCTCGGGGTTGGAGGGGGACACGATCTCGATGACGGCCAGGACCTGGGTGGCGTCGACGGCGAGCCCCGGTTCGTCGAGCGCCTCCTCGGGGATGACGAGAGCGTCGGGGCGCCGCATACGGCCGATCTCGGGGTGCTCGATCTCCGGGCCGTTGGCGCAGACGTAGCCGGGATGAGTGGCGGGAAGCTGCTGATTGAGCTGGTTCCGGATGCGGTGAACTGTCCCCTCGTGGCGCTTCGAGGGGCTGATCATGGCGAGGAACGGCCCGCCGGGGCCGATCTCGACACTCCAGGATCCCTCAAGGTGCTCGGCGTAAGCACTGAGGTCCTCTGCGATCGCGCGCATCTTCGCGTAGTCCATACGCGAAGGGTAGCGAGAGCGACGTCCGGGCACTTTCGGTACGCAGCGGCGTCCAGCCGGTCTGCCGGACGATGTCAGACCGGTCCCCGGTACTGGTGCATCATCACCGCGGGGTCCGCAGTCCAGTACGCGTGCACGGTGGCCGTACGGATCCAACCCAGGCGTTCGTAGAGCGCGACCGCCGCGGTGTTGGTGGTGACCACGTCCAGGACCGGGCGCAGCCCCGACTTCCTTGCCGCGCAGGTGACACGGTCCATCAGCAGCTCACCCACGCGGTGGCCGCGTGCGGCCGGGGACACGTACAGCCTGTTCACCTGACAGGTGCCCGCCTCGTCGCCCGGTGACAGCACCGCGTGCCCCGTCACCTCTCCGCCGAGTTCGGCCACCCAGGCACCGAGCAGGCCGTCCGGCGTGAGCCAGCCGGCCGGGTCGGCGGGCCAGTTGAGGGGGTAGCTGTCCCTGGTGTGTACGTCGGAGAGGATCCGGACGCAGGCAGCCAGGTCCGCGTCCCGGCGCAGGCGGATGTGAGCAGTCATCGGAGCATCGAAACACAGACGGCTTTCGGGGCCGGAGCCCGCCCTGTTGGCTGACCGGATGAACAGCGGCATCGATCAGCGCAACCCCGGCCGTACGCACGCGCCACCCGGCGGAACCGTCATCTTCCTGAACGGGACGTCCAGTTCGGGGAAGTCGAGCATCGCCACCGAGCTGCTGCGCATCCTGGACGGGCGGTACTTCCACTTCCCGGTGGACGCCTTCCACGCGATGCGTTCGGAGCGGGAGATCCTGCCGCACGAGCTCCAGGACGTCATCGACAGCACCGCCCGAGGTTTCCACCGCGCTGCGGCCGGCATGGCGGCCGGCGGGAACGACATCGTCGTGGACCATGTGCTCAGCCGGAGCTGGCGGCTGGACGACTGCCTCTCCGTCTTCGCCCCGGACGACGTCCTGCTCGTCGGGGTCCGCTGCCCGCTCCCCGAACTGGAGCGGCGCGAGCGGGAGCGCGGGGGACCGCACACCGGGGCAGGCGGCGATGCAGTTCGGCCAGGTCCATGCCCACGGCGTCTACGACATCGAATGCGACACCAGCGTGCTGACCCCACTGGAGTGCGCGGAGCGGATCAGGGACCTCCTGCCGGTCCGCCCGCGCCCGACCGCCTTCCGGAGGCTGCTGGACCGGCGCGGTCCTTACGAGCACTGACGCAGCAGCCCTCCTGCCCTGTCAGGACGCCTGTTCCGCGCCCGCCGCTCCCGCTGCCGACCGGGGGCCGGTGCCGTCGGCCTCGATCACGCCCTCGACCGGGGTGCGCAGCGGGGAGAGGTACGCGAGCCCGGCGATGCCCAGGCGGAGCACCGCGCCGACCGCGATGATCAGATACATGTCGTGGAAGGCGGACTCCAGGGCGCCCGCCAGCAGGGCGGATACCGGGATGGAGGCGAAGGCCAGCATGCGGGTGGTGGCGACCACCCGGCCGAGCAGTTCCCGTGGAACGATCTTCTGGCGCAGGGTGAACCAGGCCACCGGGTTGATGGAACCCAGCGCGTACAGCAGCCCCCATACGACCCCGATGGCGAAGGCGCCGCGCAGCGGGATCAGCAGCAGGGTGGCCAGACCGGCCATCGCCGTGGTGGCGATCAGGATCCGGCCGGGCGGGAACTTCTGCACCAGACGGCCCGCGACCGCCGCGCCGAGCACCGCGCCGACGCCCTGAGCGGCCAGCACCACCCCGATCACCTGCGGGGTCAGATGCCGGTAAGTGGTCAGGTAGAAGACGAAGTTGGCCTGGATCAGCCAGATCGCGAAGTTGGTTCCGGTGAACATCAGCGAGCCCGCGGCGAGCACCCGGTTCCGCCGGAACACATAGCGCAGGGCCACCCGGATGTCCTGGACGAAGGTGGCCTTGCGGGGCGGCTGCCGTTCGCCCGGGGCCGCGGTGTGCCGGATGAGCAGGATGGCGCCCGCCGAGATGACGAACGTCGCCGCGTTGACGTAGATCGTGGTCTCGTAACCGAGGAACATCACCAGCCCGCCCGCGGCGGCCGGACCGATCATGCTCATGATGTTGTCGCCCGACTGCATCCAGCTGTTGGCCGGGCCGAGCCGGTCAGCGGGCACGATCTCCGGCAGGAAACTCTGGAACGCCGGGTGGTAGACCGGCTCCACGCAGGCCAGCAGGAACGCCGTGAGGTAGATGGGCCACAGGGCGTGGCTGCCCGCCGAGACCACCAGGGCGAGCCCGGTGGCGATGACGGCCGCGGTGAGGTCACCGAAGACGAGCATCTTGCGGCGGTCGAAGCGGTCGGCGAACACCCCGCCGGGCAGGGACAGCAGTAAGAAGGGGATGTACTCGATCGCGTAGACCGCGCCCGTACTGAGCGCCGACCCGGTGAGTTTGAGTACCAGCAGGGGCAGGGCGAGCCGGTAGAGCCAGTTGCCGAGCGAGGACGTGATGTAGGCGGTCAGCAGGGTGTAGTAACGACTTCCCACAGGCGCTTCTCCAGAGAGTCCGTGACGAATCGGCGCCGGTGCGCAGGAGTCGAGCCAGTTCTGGGCAGGGAAGCCGGGCCCCGTCCGCGGTCGCCGACGGCGAGGGCCGGGCGACACTCTATATTTTTCCGGGCGCCGGCAGGCGGTGAAAGGCCCGGTCCCGGGCAGCCCGTTGCGGCGGAAGGACCGGCGGGCCGCCCCGCGCGGGGCGGCCCGCGATGTGTCAACAGGGCTGAAATGTCAGGTGGTTGGGCGGAAAGCCGGCCGGGCGTGGAGCGGGCGGCTCAGCCCGATACGGCCAGACCCGCCACCGGCGCACCGGAGCCGGCCGCGGTGCCGCACACCGGGCAGTCGCTCTGCCGCTCCCAGCGCTCGCTCTCACCCATGGCGTAGTCCGCGAACCGCAGCTCCATCAGCCGCCCGGCGGCGACCGGCGGAGCGATCCCCGTGACCAGCCTGGTCAGTTCACCGATGAGGAACCCGGTGGTCATCGTGACGAGCGGGCAGAACGCCGCGTTGTCCCCGCCGATCTGCCGCTCCCGCTTCTCGTCGAGGAGCTGCCCGGCGACCGCGTCGGACGCGAAGGTCTGGCGCCGCCAGCACTCGATGCAGCCCGTCCGGCCCGGCAGCATGGTGTAGTACACCGCGCGCTGGGTTTCGAGACCGCCGGTGATCAGCGGTACCCCGGTCCGTACACAGGCTTCGTTCACCCAGTTCGCGATCTCCATCTTGGGCCGGTCCGCGACGGAGATGACCACGTCCGTCCCGTCCAGCACGCGCAGTACGTCCTCGACGGAGCCGATCTTCATGTCGACCGGTTCGATGTCGATGTGCGGATTGAACTGCTTCACCCGCTCGACCGCCAGGTGCAGCTTCTGCTCCCCGATGTCCTCCTCCCGGTACAGGATCTGCCGGTTGAGGTTGGACAGCTCCACCCGGTCGAACTCCACCGCCCGTACGTGCCCGATCCCCATCGCCGCCATGTCCAGCAGGATGTGGGACCCCAGGCCGCCCAGGCCGAGCAGCGTGACCCGGCAGTCACGGAGCTTGCGCTGCTGGTCGTACCTGTTGTCGTCCATCCGCGCGAACGAACCGAAGAAGTTGATATTGCGTTCCCAGCGCTTCAGTTCATGCGCTTCGAGGACACCGTCCGAGGTCAGCTGGGCGTCCAGCAGGAACTGCGCCTCGTCGAACTGGGCCACCGCCTCCTCGACGTCCTGGCGTGTGACCTCGGGGAAGTCGGCCGTCAGCGCCTGGTGCACCTCGCCGGTGGTACGCGTGCCGTCCAGCAGATCGAGCAGCCGGCGGATGGCTCCGGTCGGGTCGGCGATCTCGGTCACCTCGCCGTAGCCGCCGATGAAGACCGTGTCGCCCGAGCCGAAGGTGGGCGAGGTGTGCTTGAGCTGGGGCCTGCGTGTCCCGTCGGGGGGCATGGTCGTCTTCCTTCCGCGATACTGATGCTGGGACGGACCGGCTGCCGGACCGTCCAATGGACCTCCGCGGGTGGGCGATTGGCGCGCCCACCCGCGGAGTCACAGACAGCAAGGGGTCGGTGCCCCTCACGCGAGGGCTCAGCCCTCGTTCGCCTGGCCGGCGATGCTGGCCTTACGGGTCGTCATGGCAACGGACATAGTGATCACCTCCTCGGGGCCCCTCAGGGCGTGGATTTCCCGCTGCCCGCGAGATGCGGGGAGCGGAAGTCTGTGAGGCTGCGCAGCTCGTCCAGGGAGAGCGTGAGCTGTGCGACCGCGTCGTGCCAGGTACGGCCGGGGTCACCGGTGGCCAGGGTCAGCAGGTCCGTCGGCTTCCGGGTGTCGCCCAGCCGCAGCGTCGCCGTCAGCCGTGCGCCGACGCCCTGCGGATCGGCCTCGAAGTGGCGCAGCAGGGTGAGCGCGGACAACTGGCCGTACACATAGGCGTAGTTCGAACCAGGGGCGGTGAAGAGCGAATCCAGATAGCTCCACCACAGGCGGTACCCCTCGGTCAGCCGCACCGCGGGACCGTAGAGCCGGCGCTGCCCCTCGGTCCACACCTCGCCGATGTGCGCCGCGTCGAGGGCCTGCCCGTCGCGCGCCCGGTCGTGCAGGGCCACCTCGAACCGGTGCAGCGTCGCATGACGGCCGATCGCGACCATCTGGTCCTCCAGCCAGCGCGCCAGCCACTGCAACCGCACCCCGGGGTCGGCGGTGCCGGCCAGCAGCTGCCGTACGGCCAGCCCTTCGCAGAACAAGGCGAAGGTTTCGGCCATCACGGGAGCCGGGGTGGCCGCCAGGTAGGGCTGCTCCGCAGCGAGCTGAAGGTGGACGGCGTGCCCCAGCTCGTGGACGAGGGTCAGTACGTCCCTCGGCTTTCCGCGGAAATTCATGGAAATGCAGGGGAGCTGTCCCGGAATTGCCTGGGTGAAGGCGCTTCTGGCCTTTCCGGGGCGAGGTGCCGCATCGATTCTTCCGCTGTCGAACATGGTGCGGGAAAGATCGGCGACCGTCGGCGATATGGATTCCATGACTGCTATGGCTGTGTTCTTGGCTGCCGGCCATGATATTTCGGGCGGGGTCGTTACGACGGGCGCGTACCTGTCGTAGTCCGCGAAGTCGCCGACTCCCAGGATTTCTCGCTTCAGGGCGTAATAGGAGTGGACAAGCGGAAGACATTCATCCGATGCCGCCAGTAGCGCGTCGAGCTCTGCCGGGGTCACCTGGTCGAACAGGAGCCGTTCACGCAGCCAGTCCGTCCCCCGGAGCCCGGCCCTGGTCTCGCTGTCCGCCACCGTCATCGACAGGGCGAAGGCGCGCAGCCCGGCCTGGCCGGCGAGGGCGGCTCCGATGGCCGCGTGGGTCGCCCGCCGGGCGTCGCGGTCCGCCTCGTACAGACCCGGGACGGTCTCCGCGATGCTGTGCGAGGCGCCGTTCAGGTCGACCGAGATGTCGTGCAGCAGCTGCTGGGACAGCCGTTCCCAGCCCTCCCCGCCCGTCGGCAGCAGCTGGGCGAGAATGGATTCCTGCACGTCAGGGAGGTGTCCGGTGGATCCGGCTCGCACCTTGCCGACGAAGTTCGCGTAGGGGCCCAGGTCGTGCGGTGCGTTGGGCCCCCGGGTGCCCAGTTCCGTTTCGAAGAAGGCCAGCGTGGAGGTCAGTTCCGCCCAGGCCTGGTCGCAGCGGGAGAGCAGGGCCATCGCTCGTGGGCGCAGCTCGACGTCCGTCCGGAGGAGCTCGCCGTAGCAGGAGGCCTCCTGGATCCGTGCGACGCAGTGCTCGTACCGCTGGATGGCGGTCCGTAAGGATTCCGCGTCCAGGCCGGCCAGCGTGCCGGCGTAGTCGTCGGCCATGCACCGCGCCTCGCGGAGCGGGCCGTCGAGTAATGCGTCCACGGTGGCGGACTGCGGATCGGGAAAGAGGGATGAGACGTCCCAGCGCGGCACAGCGGAATCCGGCAGGGATTCCTGGGTGAGCGGGGTCTTTTTGCCGTGCGTCGACATCGATCCTCCTTTCAAGCCTGTCCGTGCTGGTCGTCCGACGATTGCCGAGAACAGAAGAACAAAAAGAGTGACTTGGAGGATCTCCGCACGAGTGTCCGAAATATCAACCGGCGGCAGGAGGACGATAGGCAGCGGTCTGTGCGGGCGTCAAGTGCCCGTCACGGAAAGGCTTGGACCGGTTGCAATGGCCCGGCTTTTGATTTCACCGAGTGTCACACCTCGCGAATAATCTCCCGGATGTCCGTATTCTGACTGCGGAACGTAGTGCCGCAGCGGCCGGTGTCAGCCATACGGCGAGGGATGCCGCCCGATCGGCGAGGGACCGGGCAGTTGGCCGGGCCCAGCGCTTGTGAGCCGTGTGGCGACAGCACAGCACAGAGCCCCGCACGGTGGGTGCGGGGCGCTGTGGGAGTGGCCGGGAAGGGCTGCCAGGACGCGCGTGCGGTCCGGGCAGGGCCAGGTGCGGGGTGGAGAGGGTCAGGCAGCGGCCGGGGGCTCCTCGGGGAAGTGGCACGCCGTGAGGTGACCGGGCTTGCTGTCCGTCAGCTGGACGAGCGGCGGCTCGTCGGTGGCGCACTTCTCGGTGGCCTTCCAGCAGCGCGTACGGAACCGGCAGCCGCTCGGCGGGTTCAGCGGCGACGGGACGTCACCGACCAGCCGGATGCGGGTGTCCTCCTTCTCCGTGCCCTCGTCGGAGACCGTGGCCTCCGGGACGGCGGAGAGCAGCGCCCGCGTGTACGGGTGCCGCGGAGCGCTGTAGAGCGTCTCGCGGTCGGCGATCTCGACGATCTTGCCGAGGTACATCACGGCGACCCGGTGCGAGAAGTGCCGGACGATCGCCAGGTCGTGGGCGATGAAGAGGAAGGAGATCCCCATCTCCTTCTGGAGCTTCTGAAGGAGGTTGACAACCTGGGCCTGGATGGAGACGTCGAGCGCGGAGACCGGCTCGTCGGCGACGATGAGCTTGGGCTCCAGGGCGAGGGCGCGGGCGACGCCGATGCGCTGGCGCTGGCCGCCGGAGAACTCGTGCGGGAAGCGGTTGTAGTGCTCCGGGTTGAGGCCGACGATCTCCAGGAGCTCACGGATCCGGTGTTCCCGGCCGCCCTTGGGGTTGATGTTGTTGACCTCCATCGGACCACCGACGATCTTGCCGACGGTCTGACGGGGGTTGAGCGACGAGTAGGGGTCCTGGAAGATCATCTGGATCTCGGAGCGGACCGGCGCCAGTTCCTTGCGGGAGGCGTGCGTGATGTCCTGGCCCTGGTACGTGATCTTGCCGGCGGTCGGCTCCATCAGGCGGGTTATGAGCCGTCCGGTGGTGGACTTGCCGCAGCCGGACTCGCCCACCAGGCCGAGCGACTCGCCCTGGTGGACGGCGAAGTCGAGGCCGTCGACCGCTTGGACGTCCGCGACCTTGCGCTTGAACGGGAATCCGCCCATCACCGGGAAGTACTTGGTCAGGCCGGTGACTTCGAGCAGGGGGGTGTCGGTGGTCATGTTCGTTCTTTCCCTTTGGCTCTGGGTCAGCTCAGCCGGGGCTGGATCTGGTCGGCGAAGATGTCCTTCTTCTGGGCTGGGCTGAGGTGACAGGCGGAACCGCGCCCCGCGGCGAGTTCCAGAGGCGGCTGCTCGGAGGAGCAGATACCGCCCTCGACCTGGTCCTTGAAGGTGCACCGGGGGTGGAAGCGGCAGCCCGTCGGCGGGTTCAGCAGGCTGGGCGGCGAGCCCGGGATCGGCATCAGCGGGATGTCGACCGGACCCGTCAGGCTCGGCATCGAGCCGAGCAGTCCCCAGGTGTACGGGTGCTGGGGCGCCCGCAGCACCTCGCGCTTGGTGCCGCGCTCCACACAGCGGCCGCCGTACATCACCAGCACGTCGTCCGCGATGTCGGCGATCACGCCGAGGTCGTGGGTGATGAAGACGATGGCCGTGCCGAACTCCTGCTGGAGATCCTTGAGGAGGTCCATGATCTGCGCCTGGACGGTGACGTCCAGGGCGGTCGTCGGCTCGTCGGCGATCAGCAGCTCGGGGTCGCAGACCAGCGCCATCGCGATCATCGCGCGCTGCCGCATACCACCGGAGAACTGGTGCGGGAAGTCGTCGACCCGCAGGTCCGGCTGCGGAATGCCGACCCGGGTGAGCATCTCGATGGCCCGCTTCCGGGCCTCCTGCTTGGAGGCGCCGGTGTGCTTCCGGTACGTCTCGCTGATCTGCCGGCCGACGGTGTGGAACGGCGACAGCGAGGCCAGGGCGTCCTGGAAGATCATCGCCATCTTGTTGCCGCGCAGCCGCTCCAGCTCCCGCTCGGTGGCGCCGAGCAGCTCCTTGCCGTCGAGCGTGATCTCACCGTTGATCTGGGTGCGTTCCCGGTCGTGCAGGCCCAGGATCGTCAGGTTGGTGACGGACTTGCCCGAGCCGGACTCGCCGACGATGCCGAGAGTCTTGCCCTTCTCCACGTCGAAGGAGAGGCCGTCGACGGCCTTGACTGTGCCGTCCTCGGTCGAGAAGTGGACCTGTAGGTCCCTGACAGAGAGGAAGGGCTGCTGATCGGTGCTCGTCACGAGGACGCTCCAGGAAGTGTTGCGGGGATCGGGGGTGGGGCGGAGACGGCGGGAGCGGGTCAGGCGAGACGGATCCGCGGGTCGATGAGGCCGTAGATGGCGTCCACGAAGATGTTGAAGAAGACGATCGCCGCGGCCGCCACGAGCGTGACACCGAGGAGCATGGGCAGGTCGCTCGTGTCGACGGACTGCACCGCGAGCCGGCCGATCCCCTGGATGCTGAAGACCTGTTCGGTGATGATCGCGCCGCCGATCAGCGTGCCCAGGTCGATGCCGAAGATGGTGACGATCGGTCCCATGGCACCGCGCCAGGCGAAGCGGAAGAAGACCGAGGCCCGGGAGAGTCCCTTGGCACGCGCCGTGCGGACGTAGTCCTCGGTGAGCTGTTCGACCAGCTGCGAGCGGGTCATACGGGTGTAGTTCGCCGTGAAGATGATCGAGAGCACCAGCCACGGCAGCAGCAGTCCGGACGCCCACTTGACCGGGTCCTCCGTCAGCGGTGTGTACGAGGGCTGGTCGAGCAGCCCCATCTGCTGGACCAGGATGAACATCGCGATGTAGCCGACGAAGTAGATCTGCAGCGAGGAGCCGAGCAGCGAGATCGAGCTGGCGATCTTGTCGAGCGCCTTGCCCTGCTTGACGGCGGCGATCATGCCGGCGCCGACGCCGATGACCAGGAAGAAGACGGCGGAGCCCAGCGCGAGCGAGATCGTCAGCGGCAGCCGGTCCAGGATCGTGCCGAGGACGGGCTGGCGGTTGGTGAAGGAGTAACCGAGGCAGGGGGCCGGGCAGTGGCCGTAGTTGCCGTAGTCACGCCCCATGAAGATGCCTTCGAGCCAGTGCCAGTACTGGACGGGCATCGGGTCGGCTATCCCCAGGTTCAGCCGGATCTGCTTGAGCAGCTCGGGCGTGCAGGTCTTGCCGCAGGCCAGGCGCGCCGGGTCACGGGGGATCGCGTAGAAGAGGTAGAAGACGATGGCGCTGATGACCAGCAGGATGACGATAGCGCCGGTCACGCGGCGGAGAAGAAATCGAAGCATGGGGTCGTGACTTTCCGGGTGGGGCGCCGTCGCCGAGGTGTAGGGAGCGGGGGAGGGCCGGGTCCGGGGGAGGGCAGCCGATCGGGCCGCCCGCCCCCGGGTGACGTGCTACGCCGTGGTGTACATCTTGCAGATCGCCATACCGGTCGCGCCGGCGTCGTAGAACATGCCGCCGACCTTGGAGCCGTGGAACCAGTTACGGATCGGCCAGTAGTCCGGGACGACCGCGGCGAGTTCCATGATCTGGCGGTCGATGGCGCCGAAGGCCGCGTCGGCCTTCTTCTGATCGGTGATCAGGGCCGCCGCGTCGATGGCCTTGTTGACGCTCGCGTTGTTCAGCTGCGGCCAGTTCGAGGCGCCGTTGGCGATCACGCGGCCGTCGAAGGTGGGCTGCAGGGCGGTGTAGCCGCCCGGCCAGTCGGCGGACCAGCCGGCCGCGAACATGTCGTAGGTGTTGTCGATCTGGGCGATCTGAGTGTAGAAGGTCGTCTTGTCGACCTGCTTGGTGATCGGGTTGAAGCCCGCCTTGGTGAGGGCGTTCTTGATGGCCACGGCCGTCTTGACGGCGTAGTCCGACGCCTGGAAGGCGATGACGACCTTCTGGCCGAGCTTGCCGGCCTCCTTGAGCATGGCCTTGGCCTTCTCCGGGTCTCCGGTCGGCTTCTTCCGCTTGCCGTAGAGGTCGAAGTCGGTGTGGCCCGGGGTGAGCGGGCTGATGATCGTGGTGGCGATCTCGGAGGACGCGGTGCCACCGCGGATCAGCTGGCACTGCTGCGACGGCCACGCGTAGTTGAGCGCCTGGCGGACCTTGACGTCCTTGATCCGCGTCGTGTTGATGGCGTAGTAGTACGTCGCGTTGTCGAGGTGCGTGAAGACACGCTTCTTCATCGCCGGGTCGCTGAGCACCTTCTGCATGCGCTCGGGGGCGACCTCGTTGAACATCGACACGGTGTGCTGGTCGTTGCCCTGGTCGGCGATGTAGCGGTCCGTGGACGCGAGCAGCTGGAAGCCGAACTGGAGCTGCCACTTGTCCGGGTACGCGTTGCGGATCGGGTCCGTCTTCGGGTCCCAGTGCGGGTTGCGGGAGATCGACATCGACTTGCCGGGCTGGCGGGCGTCGATCTTGTACGGGCCGCAGGAGAACGGCTTCTTGTCGTACTCCGCCTTGGTGTCGTGCTTCTTGGGCACGAGGGAGAAGGCGCGCATACCGAGACACAGGTTGAAGTCGGCGCGGGCCGTGTTGAGGTGGAAGGTGACGGTGTTGCCGCTGATCTCGATCGAGTCGAGGTGCTTGCCTTCGTACGGGCCCTTGTAGCCCTTGCCGCCGACCAGCCACTGCTGCGGGTAGCGCGGACCGTACGTGATGAAGGTGGCGAAGAGCCGCTCGAAGGTGTGGCGGACGTCCTCGATCGTGACGTCGGAGCCGTCCTCCCACTTGCCGCCGTCCTTCAGCGTGAAGGACCAGGTCTTGCCGCCGTCCTTCATCGTGCCCGCGTCCGTGGCGAGGTCGCCCACCAGGGTGGACGTGCCGTCGGCGGAGACCTTGTAGCCGACCAGACCGCGCATGAAGAGCGGGGTGATCCAGCCCTCGTAGCTGGACCAGATCTGCGCCGGGTCCAGGTGGTCGCAGTCGAGCTGGTCCATCGTCCAGATCGTGCCGCCCTTGACCGCGCCCGGAACCTCGGGGGCGGGACCGACGGAGTCGGCCTTGGTGCCTATGACGATCTTGCTGGCCTTGCCCTTGCTGACGTTCGGGGCGCCCTTGTCGCTGCCGTCGCCGCCACCGCCGCCGCTGCTGCATGCGCTGAGGACGGAGGAGCTGGCGGCTGCTACTCCGGTGGCGATGAGGAAGTTTCTACGGGAGAAAGACATGGCGTATCGGTCCTTGGGATCGGTGGACGAGGCAGGTGCGACAGGCCGGACCACAGCGGCCGGGCTGTTGGAGCGGAGGGTCAGCGCCTCGACTTGGGGTCGAGCGCGTCGCGTACCGAGTCGCCGAGCAGATTGAAGGCGAGCACGAAGATGACCATGGAGATGCCCGGGAAGAGCATGAAGGTGATGTCGTTCGTGTAGTAGGACGAACCGCGCGCGATCATGACGCCCCAGTCCGGGGTCGGGTCGATCATGCCGACACCGAGGAAGGCGAGGCCCGCCTCTGCCGTCACCATGGCGGGCAGGGCCAGGGTGGACTGGATCAGGATCGGCGTCCAGAGGTTCGGAAGCAGTTCCTTGAAGATGATCCGGGCGGGGGACGCACCGGTCACCTTCGCTGCTTCCACGAACTCACGTTCACGCAGGGCCAGTACCTGACCGCGCAGCAGACGTGCCATCGATGCCCAGCCGAAGCCCGCGAGGACGAGGATCAGCGAGATCGCCCGCAGCGAGGTGGGGATGTCGTCGTCCGGGCCGACGAAGAGCCCGTACATCACCGGCATGAAGGCGATGAAGAACAGCGTCGACGGGAAGGACAGCAGGATGTCGATGATCCGGCCGATGAAGTAGTCCGTCTTGCCGCCCAGATAACCGGCCGTGACGCCGACGACCACACCGACGAGGGTCAGGAGGATCGTGATCGCGCTGGCGATCATCAGCGAGGTGCGTATCCCGTAGAGCAGGAACGTGAAGACGTCCCGCCCGAGCGACGGCTCAAGACCGAACCAGAAGTCGCTGCTGATACCGCCGTTGGGCTTCACCGGATAGCCGAAACCGTTGAGCAGCCCGGGGGTGTCCTGGCCGTACGTGTCGTACGGGTTCTTCCCGTACAGCTTGGCGATCAGCGGTGCGGCAAGGGCGATCACGAAGAAGAACACGACGATGCAGGCGGACACGAAGCCTGTCTTGTCGCGCTTGAATCGCCGCCAAGCCAGTTGGCTCGGGCTCCGGGCTTCGGCGCCCTTGTTGGGGCTGTCGGGCTGCCGGGACTCCTCAACGATGCCGATGGAAGTGGTGTCCACCGGAACGAGGGGGGCCGGGGATGGCGTGGTCATCGAACTCCTGTCCCCGTACGGAAAGCGGCATCCTCCGGGCAGGAGGAGCTAAGGGGTTGGAACGGACCCAATCAATCGAGTTGACAACGGTCAATGCGCGTAGCAACTCCACACCTGGTCTTTAGGTTCTTGACCCGGCCTTGGGAAAGAAAAGGTGCCCTCAAGGTGGACAGGTGATTTCTGAAAACCGCAAATCGTGTGATCACGGACAGCTGCGTCCGGTCAAAGGTGTGTCCATTTCGTTATGCGGGGCATCCGGGCGTTTCTGGTGACGGATGGACACAGACGGCCGCAGAGAAGGTGCATTGATGGTGCTATCCAGTGATATTGGGCCCTAAGTGGGATTTAGGACCTAGAGGAGGCACTCCATGCGCGGAGCCACACACGCCAAGTGGGCCGCATGCGCGGTCGCCGTCGCCCTCGCGGCGACGGCCTGCGGCGGCGGCGGAAGCAGTGGCGGAAGTGGCGGGGCGAACGGGGTCCTCAGCTCCTCCTGGGGTGATCCGCAGAACCCGCTGGAGCCGGCGAACACCAACGAGGTCCAGGGCGGCAAGGTCCTCGACATGATCTTCCGGGGCCTCAAGAAGTACGACCCGAAGACCGGCAAGGCCGAGAACATGCTGGCCTCCAGCGTCACGACCAGCGACTCGGTCAACTTCAAGATCACGATCAAGAAGGGCTGGACGTTCAGCAACGGCGAGAAGATCACCGCCAAGTCCTTCGTCGACGCCTGGAACTACGGCGCGGATCTGAAGCACAACCAGAAGGACGCCTACTTCTTCGCCTACATCGACGGTTACGACAAGGTCCACCCGGACTCCGGCAGCGCCAAGGCCTCCACGCTCTCCGGGCTGAAGGTGGTCAACGACAACACCTTCACGGTGAAGCTGAACCAGAAGTTCTCCACCTTCCCGGACACCCTCGGGTACCCGGCCTTCGCCCCGCTGCCCACCGCGTTCTACAAGAACCACTCCGCCTGGCTGTCCAAGCCGATCGGCAACGGCCCGTACACCGTGAAGTCGTACACCAAGGGCTCGCAGATGAGCCTGCGCAAGTGGGACAAGTACCCGGGCCCCGACAAGGCCCAGAACGGCGGCGTCGACCTCAAGGTCTACACGGACAACAACACCGCCTACACCGACCTGACCGCGGGCAACCTCGACCTGGTCGACGACGTCCCCGCCGCGCAGCTCAAGAACGTCAAGGCCGACCTGAACGGGCGCTACATCAACACCCCCGCGGGCATCATCCAGACACTCGCGTTCCCCTTCTACCGCCCCGAGTGGAACACCGCGGGCGCCAAGAAGGTGCGGATCGGGCTGTCGATGGCGATCAACCGCCCGCAGATCACCAAGACGATCTTCCAGAACACCAGGACCCCGGCCACCGACTGGACGTCCCCGGTCCTCGGCGCCGCCGGCGGTTACAAGGCGGGCCTGTGCGGTGCCTCCTGCACGTACAACCCCACCCAGGCGAAGAAGCTGGTCAAGGAGGGCGGCGGCATCCCCGGCGGCCAGCTGAAGATCTCGTACAACGCGGACACCGGCTCGCACAAGGAGTGGATCGACGCCATCTGCAACAACATCAACAACACCCTCGGCAACGACAAGGCGTGTGTCGGCAACCCCATCGGTACCTTCGCCGACTTCCGCAACCAGATCACGGCGAAGAAGATGACGGGCCCCTTCCGGGCCGGCTGGCAGATGGACTACCCGCTGATCCAGAACTTCCTGCAACCGCTGTACTACACCAACGCCTCGTCCAACGACGGCCACTGGACCAACAAGTCGTTCGACAGCCTCGTCAACCAGGCCAACGCGGAGACCGACAAGGCGACAGCCGTCAAGAAGTTCCAGGACGCCGAAGGTGTGGTCCGGGACAACATGGCGGCCATCCCGCTCTGGTACCAGAACGGCAGCGCCGGCTACTCCGACCGCGTCTCGAACGTCGCGCTGAACCCGTTCAGCGTGCCGGTCTACAACGAGATCAAGGTCCACTGACGCCTGAGGAGGCACGGCCCGGCGCGCCGAGCGCGCCGGGCCGCACACCTTCCCGGAACGACGACCCCCGGAGCCCCTCATGGGACGTTATGTGATCAGGCGTCTGCTGCAGATGATCCCGGTCTTCATCGGCGCGACGCTGCTGATCTTCCTGATGGTGAACGTGATGGGCGACCCCGTCGCGGGACTCTGCGGCGACCGCGCCTGCGACCCGGCGACCGCCGCCCAGCTGCGCAGCGAGTTCGGCCTCGACAAGCCCGTGTGGCAGCAGTACCTGACCTACATGGGCAACGTCTTCACCGGCGACTTCGGCACCGCGTTCAACGGTGAGAAGGTCACCGACCTGATGGGCAGCGCCTTCCCGGTCACCATCCGGCTCACCATCGTCGCCATCATCTTCGAGGTGATCATCGGCATCGCCTTCGGTGTGATCACGGGGCTCAAGCGCGGACATCCGGTCGACTCGTCCGTCCTGCTGCTCACCCTGGTCGTCATCTCGGTGCCGACCTTCGTCACCGGCCTGCTGGCCCAGCTGCTGTTCGGGGTGCAGTGGGGGCTCATCAAACCCGCGGTCTCACCGGCGGCCCCGTTCAACGAGCTGATCCTCCCCGGTCTGGTGCTCGCGTCCGTGTCACTCGCGTACGTCACCCGGCTGACCAGGACCTCGATCGCGGAGAACCGACGCGCCGACTACGTCAGAACGGCCACCGCAAAAGGGCTCCGCAAGCGCCGCATCATCGTCCGGCACCTGCTGCGCAACTCGCTGATCCCCGTCGTGACCTTCATCGGGACCGACATCGGGGCCCTGATGGGCGGTGCCATCGTCACCGAGCGCATCTTCAACATCCACGGCGTCGGCTACCAGCTCTACCAGGGCATCGTCCGCCAGAACAGCCAGACCGTCGTCGGCTTCGTCACCGTCCTCGTCATCGTCTTCCTGGTGGCGAACCTCATCGTCGACCTCCTCTACGCCGTTCTCGACCCGAGGATCCGGTATGCCTGAGCCGCAGAATTCCGACGAAGCGATCTCCGCCGCGGGGGCCGGCGGCGCCACCGACCTCGCCATGGGCGAGGGCGTCACGCTGGAGAACCCGCAGGACGGGGGCGGACCCGGCCCCGACGAACCGGCCCGCAGTCTCTGGTCCGACGCCTGGCGCGACCTGCGCCGCAACCCCATCTTCATCATCTCGGGGCTGATCATCATCTTCCTCGTGGTGATCTCGATCTGGCCCCAGCTCATCGCCACCCAGAACCCGCTCGCCTGCAACCTGGACAAGGCCCAGGAGGGCCCCCAGCCCGGTCACCCCTTCGGCTTCACCGGACAGGGCTGCGACGTCTACACCCGTACGGTCTACGGCGCCCGGCAGTCCGTGACGGTCGGTGTCTGCGCGACGGTCGGGGTGGCCCTCATCGGCAGTGTCCTGGGCGGCCTCGCCGGCTTCTTCGGCGGCGCGGGCGACGCGGTCCTCTCCCGGGTCACCGACATCTTCTTCGGCATCCCGGTGGTGCTCGGCGGTCTGGTGCTGCTGTCCGTGGTCACCAGCAGCACCGTCTGGCCGGTGATCGGCTTCATGGTGCTCCTCGGCTGGCCGCAGATCGCGCGGATCGCGCGCGGCTCCGTCATCACCGCCAAACAGAACGACTACGTCCAGGCCGCGCGGGCGCTCGGCGCCTCCAACTCCCGGATGCTGCTGCGCCACATCGCGCCGAACGCGGTCGCCCCGGTGATCGTCGTGGCGACCATCGCACTCGGTACGTACATCTCGCTGGAGGCGACCCTGTCCTTCCTCGGCGTCGGCCTGAAGCCCCCCACCGTCTCCTGGGGCATCGACATCTCCGCGGCCTCCCCGTACATCCGCAACGCCCCGCACATGCTGCTCTGGCCGGCCGGCGCGCTGGCGATCACGGTGCTCGCCTTCATCATGCTCGGCGACGCGGTGCGCGACGCCCTCGACCCCAAGCTGCGCTGAGGAGTCCGGACCATGCTGCTCGAAGTACGCGATCTGCACGTGGAGTTCCACACCCGCGACGGGGTCGCGAAGGCGGTGAACGGTGTCGACTACACGGTGGACTCCGGCGAGACGCTCGCCGTCCTCGGTGAATCGGGCTCCGGCAAGTCGGTGACCGCCCAGGCCATCATGGGCATCCTCGATGTGCCACCGGGCAGGATCGCCGGCGGCGAGATCCTCTTCCAGGGGCAGGACCTGCTGAAGCTCAAGGAGGAGGAGCGGCGCAAGATCCGCGGCGCCAGGATGGCGATGATCTTCCAGGACGCCCTCTCCTCGCTCAACCCGGTGCTCAGCGTGGGCGAGCAGCTCGGTGAGATGTTCACCGTCCACCGGGGCATGTCCCGCAAGGAGGCCAAGGCCAAGGCCGTCGAGCTGATGGACACGGTAAGGATCCCGGCGGCCAAGGAACGGGTCGGCCAGTACCCGCACCAGTTCTCCGGCGGGATGCGCCAGCGCATCATGATCGCCATGGCGCTGGCCCTGGAGCCCGACCTGATCATCGCCGACGAGCCGACCACCGCCCTGGATGTGACCGTCCAGGCCCAGGTGATGGACCTGCTCGCCGAACTCCAGCGGGAGTTCAACATGGGGCTGATCCTGATCACCCATGACCTGGGCGTGGTGGCGGACGTCGCGGACAAGATCGCGGTGATGTACGCGGGCCGGATCGTCGAGACATCGCCGGTCCACCAGATCTACAAGGCCCCGGCGCACCCGTACACCAAGGGCCTCCTCGAATCGATCCCGCGCCTCGACCAGAAGGGCCAGGAGCTCTACGCGATCAAGGGCCTGCCCCCGAACCTGCTGCACATCCCGCCCGGGTGCGCCTTCAACCCCCGCTGCCCGCTGGCCCAGGAGGTGTGCCGCACCGACGTACCGCCGCTGTACGAAGTGTCCCCGGAGCGCCGGAGCGCCTGCCACTTCTGGAAGGAGACGCTCAATGCACGCTGACCACTCGCGGCGTAACGCGGCACGTGACGCGGCGCGTGAGGAGGCCGAGGCGGAACGCGACCTGATGGAGAAGTCGCACGCGGAGATGGCCTTCCACGACAAGGAGCCCATCCTCGAAGTCCGCGACCTGGTCAAGCACTACCCGCTCACTCAGGGAATCCTGTTCAAGAAGCAGGTCGGCGCGGTCAAGGCCGTCGACGGGGTGTCGTTCGCGCTCACCCAGGGCGAGACACTCGGCATCGTGGGCGAGTCCGGCTGCGGCAAGTCGACCGTGGCCAGGATGCTGGTCAACCTGGAGGCCTCGACGCACGGTTCGATCCGTTACAAGGGCGAGGACATCACCAAGATGTCCGGGCGCGCCCTCAAGGCCGTACGCCGGAACATCCAGATGGTCTTCCAGGACCCCTACACCTCGCTCAACCCCCGGATGACGGTCGGCGACATCATCGGGGAGCCGTACGAGATCCACCCCGAGGTCGCGCCCAAGGGCGACCGGCGCCGGAAGGTCCAGGACCTGCTGGACGTCGTCGGGCTCAACCCGGAGTACATCAACCGCTATCCGCACCAGTTCTCCGGCGGCCAGCGCCAGCGCATCGGCATCGCGCGCGGCCTCGCCCTCAACCCCGAGATCATCGTGGCCGACGAGCCGGTATCCGCGCTCGACGTGTCCGTGCAGGCACAGGTCATCAACCTGCTGGGGCGGCTCCAGAAGGAGTTCGACCTGGCGTACGTGTTCATCGCGCACGACCTGTCGATCGTCCGGCACATCTCCAGCCGGGTCGGCGTGATGTATCTGGGCCGGATCGTCGAGGTCGGCTCGGACGCGGAGATCTACGAGCACCCCACCCATCCGTACACACAGGCGCTGCTCTCGGCGGTGCCGGTGCCCGACCCGGAGGCGCGGGACCGGCGCGAGCGGATCATCCTGGCCGGCGATGTGCCGTCGCCCGCCAACCCGCCGTCCGGCTGCCGCTTCCGTACCCGCTGCTGGAAGGCGCAGGAGCGGTGTGCGCAGGAGGTGCCGGCGCTCGCGGTGCCCGCGCTGTTCCGGACCGTGCAGGGACCGGTGCACCACGACTCGGCCTGCCACTTCGCCGAAGAGATCCAGGTCGTGCCGGACACCACGGGCGGCGGACCGGACGAGGGCGGCCCGGCAGGGCCGACGGGCGGTGCCCCGGGGCCTTCCGGTGGCGGCACGCCGGGCCCGTCCGGTGGCACGCCGGGGCCCACCGGCGCGACGCCCGCAGCACCGGCCACGGGCGCTACGCCGACAGGGCAGGCCGGGCCCCCGTCCGGGGCGACGCCCGCCTAGAGGCCCGACCTTACGAGGGGTCCTGGGCTCTTACGCGGGGTCCTGGGCCTCCACCCCGGGTGCGCCCGGACCGGTCTGGTCCCCCAGATCCTCCAGGTCCCGCAGCGCCGGGTCGAGGATGATCTCCGCCTCGCGCTCGGTCGTCGGGTCCTCCGGGAAGTGGCAGGCCGTCAGGTGCCCGTCCCGGCTGCCGTCGATCCGTACCAGCGGGGGTTCTTCGGCCGCGCACTTGTCCTGCGCCTTCCAGCAGCGGGTACGGAAGCGGCAGCCCGAAGGCGGCGAGATCGGGGACGGTACATCGCCCGCGAGCCGGATGCGCTGATGGGCCGCGCGCTCCTCGTCGCTGACGAGCGCGGCCTCCGGGACCGCCGAGAGCAGGGCGTGCGTGTACGGGTGGCGCGGCTGCTGGTAGATGGAGTCCCGGTCGCCCACCTCGACGATCTTGCCGAGGTACATCACGGCGACCCGGTCCGAGAAGTGCCGGACGATCGCCAGGTCGTGGGCGATGAAGAGGAACGCGATGTCCAGTTCGCGCTGGAGTTCCTGGAGGAGGTTGACGACCTGGGCCTGGATGGAGACGTCGAGTGCGGAGACCGGTTCGTCGGCGACGATGAGCTTCGGTTCGAGCGCGAGGGCGCGGGCTACGCCGATGCGCTGGCGCTGGCCGCCGGAGAACTCGTGCGGGAAGCGGTTGTAGTGCTCCGGGTTGAGGCCGACGATCTCCAGGAGCTCACGGATCCGGTGTTCCCGGCCGCCCTTGGGGTGGATGCCGTTGATCTCCATCGGCCCGCCGATGATCTTGCCGACGGTCTGACGGGGGTTGAGCGACGAGTAGGGGTCCTGGAAGATCATCTGGATCTCGGGGCGGATCGGCGCGAGCTGTCTGCGGCCCGCGCGGGTGATGTCCTGGCCCCGGTAGACCAGCCGGCCCGCGGTCGGTTCGAGCAGCCGGGTCAACACCCGTCCGGTGGTGGACTTTCCGCACCCCGACTCGCCCACCAGGCCGAAGCTCTCGCCGGCGTGCAACGAGAGGTCGATACCGTCGACGGCCTGGACGGCGCCGATCCTGCGCTTGAAGGGAAAGCCGCCCATGATGGGGAAGTGCTTGGTCAGCCCCTCGGCGGAGAGCAGAACCTCACCCTGGCGGGGCGCCTTGTCGCGGGGAGCGGGAATGGTGGCCTCGTGCGCCATGTCGTATCGCTTCCTAGGTGTGGTGCCCTGGCCCCGGCCGGTGGGTCCGGCCGTGGCTTGATCCATCAACTCCCTTGCCAGCGGTGCGATATGGGCTCTTCGTTGCTCCGCCCCCGCTGTCCGGAATCATCGCAGCTGAGCGGAGCGTGGCCCGGCCCGACGACGCGAGTCAAGGGCCTGGCGGCGTCCGGGGCGCAGTCCCCGCGCTTCTTGGGTGAAGGTTTTGCAGACTGACGCGCGGACGTGCTTGACGTGTTGTCCGGTCGGGCGACAAAGGCCGACAAAGCGCGATCGAATTCCTTAACAAGGCGGCAACTCGCCTGTCGTGAGACCGATATGCGGAACCATCAGACTGAAGAGCGTACGGCGTGCGGGTGCCGTGGACCGGCCGGGGCGAGGTGTCGCCCCGGCCGGTCGTGCAACCGGTCGGTCACCGGTCCTGTCGCGGTGCCAGGCCCAGGGACCGCCTGATGAAGTCGACCTGGAGCAGCAGCAGATTCTCCGCCACCTGTTCCTGCGGCGTCATATGCGTGACACCGGAGAGCGGCAGCACCTCGTGCGGACGGCCCGCGGCGAGCAGCGCCGACGAGAGCCGCAGGGTGTGGGCCGCGACCACGTTGTCGTCCGCCAGTCCGTGGATCACCATCAGCGGCCGGGCGGGGTTCTCCGGGGCCGAGAGGCCGTCGTCGGTGACGAGCGCGCTCGCCGCGTACACCCCGGGCTGCTCGGCCGGGTCGCCGAGATAGCGCTCGGTGTAGTGCGTGTCGTACAGCCGCCAGTCGGTGACCGGGGCGCCGGCGACACCCGCGTGGAACACATCGGGGCGGCGCAGCACCGCGAGCGCGGCGAGATAGCCGCCGTACGACCAGCCGCGGATGGCCACCCGGTCCAGGTCCAGCGGGAAGCCCTGGCCGGCCAGGCCGTGCAGGGCGTCGATCTGGTCGTCGAGCGTGAGCGTGAAGTCGTCCCTGATCGCCTTCTCCCACGCGGGGGAGCGGCCCGGGGTGCCCCGGCCGTCCGCGACGACCACCGCGAATCCCTGGTCCGCGAACCACTGTGACGTGAGGTGCGCGTTGTGCGCCGCGACCACCCGCTGGCCGTGCGGGCCACCGTACGGGTCGAGGAGCACCGGGAGCGCGCCGTCGGATTCCCGGTGGCCGCTGGGGAGCAGGACGGCGCACGGAATTTTCCGTGCGCCCCCCTCGGCGAACTTCACGCGGGGGGTGAGGCCCGGCGTCTCCGCGTAGGAGGCGATCGTCGCCACCTCCTTGCCGTCCCGCAGCACCCGGACGTCCGTGCCCGGCCGCTCCGTACGGGCCGACAGGAGCACCGTGACACCGCCCGAGCGCACCGCCGAGTGCACGCCGGGCCCCGCCGAAAGACGCTCGACCCCCAGCTCGTTGACCCGGTAGACGTGGATTTCGCCGGTCTCGGGGGCGGCCGCAGCCTCGCCCGCCGACGCGGAAACCAGCACGTCGTCAACCGAGATGTCCAGCACCGCCCGTACGTGCAACTCCGGTCCGGTGAGCAGCCGGTCGCCGACCGCGAGCACCCGGGCACCGCCCTCGTCGGCGATCCGGACCAGACCGCCCGCGGGCGACCTGGCGGGCACCCCGGGGAAGAGGTCGAGCCACACCGGGTCCTCGTCGACATGGAGGGTCCTGGTGGTGCCGGACTCCGTGTCGACCCCCAGATAGCGCTGGCTGCGCTGGTCACGGGCCTGGACCAGCAGCAGCGGGGCGCCGTCGGACGACCAGTGCACGGCCGCCAGATACGGGTGGCGGGCGCGGTCCCAGACCACCTCGGTGCGTGTCCCGTCGAGGGCGTAGAGGAAGAGCCGCACCTCGGCGTTGGGGGTGCCGGCCGCCGGATATCCGACCTGCGCCGGTTCCCGTTCCGGATGCGCCGGATCGGCGATCCACCAGCGCTGTACGGCGCTGTCGTCGGCCCGCGCCACCAGCAGGCTCCGCGAGTCGGGCGCCCACCAGAAGCCGCGTGAGCGCTGCATCTCCTCGGCCGCGACGAACTCGGCGAGCCCGTACGTGATGTGCGCGTCCTCCGGCTCGGCGAGCGCCCTGTCGTCCGTACCGGCCGAGTCGTCAGCCCCCACGACGCGCAGCGCGCCGCCGGTCACATAGGCGATGAGGCTGCCGTCCGGGGACGGCCTGGGGTCGATGACCGGCCCCGGCACCGGGATCTCCCGGGTGCTCGGGCCGGGGCCGGTCCGCAGCCCGGCCGTGAACAGGCGTCCGGACAGGGCGAATACGGCCAGTTCGGCCGCGCCGTCGACCGCGTACCCGACGATGCCCGCCGAGCCCTCCCTGCTCCGTTCACGGCGGGCCCGCTCCCCGGCCGAGAGCTGCTCGGCCGCACCGCCGAGCAGCGCCTCCGGGTCGGCGGCGACGCGCTCCTGTGCGCCCTGTGCGAGGTCGAGCACCCAGAGCCGGTTCGCGCGGTCCGTTCCGGTGGGGGAGCGCAGGTAGACGACCCGGTTGCCGTCGGGCGACACCGTGAAGGCGCGCGGGGCACCGAGCGTGAAGCGCTGGGTCCTGGCGAACCGGCGCGGAAAGGAGTGTTCGTTCGATGTCATGCGCCTGAACCTAGTGCGGGACCGGCGGGACCGGAGGAGGTGCTGCGGAGTGCCCCCGACGGCGGGCATGTGCCGACCGGTTCTGCCGGGGGCGTACGTCCATGCGCCCCTCGTGCTGCCGTGCATCGATCATGCACGCCGCCGGATAGTTATGATCCGTAGCGCTAGGTGGGTATGACGCTACCGGCAGTTGTGGCATGCCCCTGGACCGTACGCAAGTGGAGGTGAACCGTCATGGCGCTCTCGATCTCGGCGGTGGTGCTGCTGACGATCATCGTCGTGCTCATGGTCAGGAAGTCGGGGCTCAAAGCGGGGCACGCGGTGGTCTGTGCGCTCCTGGGCTTCTATCTGGCCAGCTCGTCCGTGGCGCCCACCATTCACTCGCTCACGACCAATGTGGCTGGAATGATCGGCGGTATCAAGTTCTGAGACACCAGAGACACCAGAGACACCAGAGACACCAGAGACACCGGAGGCAGCGGGTGGGCGGCTCCGGGAGCGGGCGCGGCTCGTAGGCTGTTCCCATGACGGACCTTCCCGGCCGGCCGACGGACCTCCCCGGCCGGCGCCTGCTCCTGGTGCACGCGCACCCCGACGACGAGTCGATCAACAACGGCGTCACCATGGCCGCGTATGCGGCCCAGGGTGCCCACGTCGCCCTGGTGACCTGCACTCTCGGCGAGGAGGGCGAGGTCATCCCGCCCGGACTCGCGCATCTGGCGTCCGACCGCGAGGACGGTCTGGGCGCCCATCGCATCGGCGAACTGGCCGCCGCGATGCGGGAGCTGGGCGTCACGGACCACCGCTTCCTCGGCGGTCCCGGCCGCTTCCGGGACTCGGGGATGATGGGCGTCGCGCAGAACCACCGCGAGGGCGCCTTCTGGAACACGGCGGTGGACGACGCGGCGGTGTATCTCGTCGAGGTGATCCGCTCCGTACGGCCGCAGGTCCTGGTGACGTACGACACCAACGGCGGCTACGGCCACCCCGACCACATCCAGGCGCACCGTGTCGCGATGCGCGCCGCCGAACTCGCCGCCGAGAAGGCCTTCCGGGCGGACCTCGGCGAGCCGCACACGATCGCGAAAATCTACTGGAACCGGGTCCCGCGGTCAGTGGCCGAGGAGGGCTTCGCCCGGCTGCGGGCGGCCGGTGCCGGGTTCCCGGGGGTCGCGGACATCGGAGATGTGCCGGGGGTCGTGGACGACGCGGTCATCACGGCGGAGATCGACGGCACCGCGTACGCCGCCGCCAAGTCGGCCGCGATGCGCGCGCACGCCAGCCAGATCGCGGTGGACGGCCCGTTCTTCGCGCTCTCCAACGACCTGGGCCAGCCGCTCTTCACGCGCGAGTACTACGAACTGGTGCGGGGCACGCCGGGAGCGCCGGCCGGCGAGCGTGAGACGGACCTCTTCGCGGGCATCCCGGCGGACAGCACGACGAGCACTGCAGGAGCGGACGAATGAGTATGAACCAGGGCTATACGGGCATGGCGGCACCGCCGAACCCCCGCCGTATCGCTGCCTACTTCGGGCTGGCCGTCCTCGGCGCGCTCACCGGCCTCGCGGGCGCGCTCGTACAGGCCGGCTGGTTCCCCGGCGGCCTGGTGCTCGCCCTGCTGGGCGCGGCGGCCGTCTTCTACGGCGGCCGGGTGGCGACCGGCACGGCGATCGGGGCAGGTGCCGCCGCCGTCGGCTGGCTGGTCGCCGTCATACTGCTGACCGCCACCCGCCCCGAGGGCGACTTCGTCTTCGGCGCGGGAACGGGCTCGTACGTCTTCCTGCTGGGCGGGATGGCGGCCGCTGTGATCTGTGCCACCGTGCGCAAGGTGCCGCGGCCGGAGCCGGATTCCGCCCGACCTGGCAAGTGATGTGCCGCTTCGCCCGGTGAACCGGGCGCGGCTGCGGGGCTGTCGGAACCTCGCATTCCACTGGGTGGGGGGTGCGATCGCGCCGTGGCCAGTATGGTGGTGCGCGCCGCCGAACCTCCCGCACAAGTAAGAACGGGCGGCGGAGCCAACCGGGAGAACCTGCCTTGAGTCGTGAAACTGACAGTTCGTCCACCGGTCCCCAGGGGCGTGGCGGGGCCGCGTACCCCTCGGGCACGCCGCCGTACGGAACCCGCCAGTCTCCGGAGGAGGCCGCAGCGCCGGCCCCCGAGCCGCAGCCGGACGAGCCCAGGACCGAGACCACGCTGACGACGCGTATCCGGATCAACATCCCTGGCTCGCGGCCGATTCCGCCGGTCGTCATGCGGACACCGATGGGCGAGAGCGAGCCCATCAACGGTGGCGCCGGTGGCGCCGGCGGCGCCGACCAGGAGCGCACCGCGGCGATGCAGCTGCCGCCCGAGCCCGGTCCTGAGCCGGAGGCCGATGAGCCGCCGGCCGAGCGGCCGACCAGCGACTGGTTCGCGCCGCGCAAGCCCGCCGCGCCTTCTGCGCCTTCCGCGTCTTCCGCCCCGGCCGGGGCCAACGGAGCGGTCGGAGCGCCGCGTTCCGCCGCATCCTCGGGGCTGTCGGGCCTGCCGGGGGCGTCGGGGCCGTCCGCCCCGAGCGGACCCGGAGCGCAGGACGGCGGCGCTCCACGCTCCGACCTGCCCTACTTCTCCGAGCCGCCGCAGCGGAACACCGGCGGACCCGGTGCGCCCGGCACATCAGGTCTCTCCGGTCCTCCCGGGGCCCTCGGCTCGCTCGGGCCGCTCGGTGCCGCCGGGCTCGCCGGCCCCTCCGGGCCGACCACCGGACCCGTCACCGGCACCAGCCCGCTGACGCCGCCGCTCGGCGACGCCCCGTCCCCTCTGGGGGGCGCCGGGACGCCGCTGTCGGACGACACCGCCGTACTGACACCGCAGCAGCCCGCGCCGGAGTTCGGCACCGGCCCCGGCGGCCAGAGCGGCCCGCCGGCCGGCGGCAACGTCTCGGGCTCCACGCTCAGCAGCGGGGTCCCGGTGGCCCCGTCCGATCGCCGTGCGCCGTTCCCGCCCGGTCCCGGCGGCGGTCCGGGTCCCGGTACGGACGGTCCCGACGGGCCGCGGCTCTCCGGCGGCCCCTCTCCGTACAGCCCGTCCGAGCACCCCGGCGTGGTCCCCACCCCGGCGCCGGCCCCGGTCCGCCCGGCCGCACCGGCCAGGAAGGGCCGCTCGAAGCTGGGCCTCATCGGCGTCGGTATCGTCGTGCTCGCCGGTGTGGCGTACGGCGCAGGACTGCTGATGAACCACTCCGACGTGCCCAAGGGCACCACCGTGCTCGGCGTCGACATCGGCGGCGGCACCCGGGACGAGGCCGTCAACAAGCTCGACAGCACGCTCGGCACCCGGGTCAACTCCCCGATCCAGCTGAGCGTCGACGGCCGCAGGACCGAGCTCAGGCCGGCCACGGCGGGGCTCACCCTGGACACCCAGGCGACCGTCCGCGGTGCCGCGGGCAGCGACTACAACCCCGTCTCGGTGATCGGTTCGCTCTTCGGCGACCGGCGCCAGGTCGAGCCCGTCCTGCCCACCGACAACGAGAAGCTCGGCGTCGCGCTCACCGATCTGGCGGGTGTCTCCGGCTCCGCGTCCGACGGCACGATCAAGTTCGAGCCCGGCAAGGCCGTCGCCGTACCGGGCAAGGCGGGCAAGACGCTGGACGTCAACAAGTCGATGGTCGCCGTCCGGGACGCGTTCCGCGCGCAGGTCCAGACCGGGAAGCCGCACACCGTGCAACTCCCCGTCGCCGCCAGGCAGCCGACGATCACCCAGACCGAGATCGACCGGGCCATGAAGGACTTCGCGCAGCCCGCGATGTCCGGTCTGATCACGATCAAGGCGGGTGGCAAGCAGATCCAGTTCGGGCCGGAGAAGTCGCTCCCCAAGATCCTCTCCATGAAGCCCGTCAACGGCCGGCTCGAACAGGTCTACAACCGGACCGCCATCACCCAGCTCCTGGAAGGCGTCTTCGACGGCGTGATGATCACCAAGGGCGACGGGCAGAAGCACCCGGTCTCGGCGACGGACGTGGCGCAGGCCATGCAGACCGCGCTGCTCGGCAAGACGCCGGCGGAGCGCGTCGCCACGATCAACCTCAACCCGAGCTGACCGCAGCCGCGTCCGACCAGGACTGCCCGGCCCCCGCCGACCACCTGACGCCGACCGGCGGCGTCACCACATCGGCGGGGGCCGTGTCATGGGCCCCGCTATGACATCTGTCATCGACGATTCACGACAGGCGGCTCTGCCGCCGCACAGCCCGGTGAGCGACGCTGTTCTCATGACGAAGACGACAGCACCGCCCACCACCGTGGTGAGCTTCGAGAACGTGAACAAGAGCTACGGCGAGGTACACGCCGTAGCCGGTCTCACCCTTGACCTGCACCCCGGCGAGACCGTCGCACTCCTCGGCCCCAACGGGGCGGGCAAGTCATCGACGCTCGACCTGCTGCTCGGACTGCGCAATGCCGACTCGGGCACCGTCCGGGTCTTCGGCACCACCCCCGAGCAGGCCATCAGGGACGGCCGGGTCGGCGCGATGCTGCAGAGCGGTGGCCTGATGGAGGACGTCAAGGTCCGCGAGCTGGTCCAGCTGGCCTGCGACCTGCACAGCCACCCGCGCCCGGTCGCCGACGTACTGGACCGCGCGGGCATCACACAGATCGCCGACCGCATGGTCAACAAGCTCTCCGGCGGCCAGGAGCAGCGCGTCCGCTTCGCGCTGGCGACGGCCGGGGACAACGACCTGATCGTCCTCGACGAGCCGACCACCGGGATGGACGTCTCCGCGCGCCACGCCTTCTGGGCCACCATGCGTGAACAGGCCGACCAGGGCCGTACGGTCCTCTTCGCCACGCACTACCTGGAGGAGGCGGACGCCATCGCCGACCGCGTCCTGGTCCTCCACAAGGGCCGGCTGCTCGCCGACGGGACCGCGTCCGAGATCAAGGCCAAGGCCGGTGCCCGGCGGATCGCCTTCGACCTGGAGGGCGCCATCGACGAGGGCGTGCTGCGCGGTCTCCCGTTCCTGACGGCCTTCGACGTCTCGGGCCGCACCGTCCGTATCCAGTCGTCCGACGCCGACGCCACCGTCCACGCGCTGTACGGACTCGGGCTCTTCCCCCGCAACCTCGAAGTCTCAGGGCTCGGCCTGGAGCAGGCCTTCGTCGCCATCACCGAGGCCGAGGAGGCCAAAGCAGTATGAGCACCCTGGTCAAGCTCGAAATCACCCGGACCCTGCGGAACAAGAAGTTCATGTTCTTCTCGATCCTCTACCCGTCGATGCTCTATCTGATCATCGCGAGCGGCGCGTCCTCGTCGGACAAGGTGGGCGGCACCAACCTCACGCTGCAGAACTTCTACGTGGTCGCGATGGCCTCCTTCGGCGCGCTCACCGCAGTCCTGATGGGCAACAGCGAGCGCATCGCCAAGGAGCGCGAGAAGGGCTGGGTGCGCCAGCTGCGCCTCACCTCGCTGCCGGGCCGCGGCTATGTCCTCGCGAAGATCGGCAGTGCGGCGGTGGTCACCCTGCCCTGCATCGTCGTGGTCTTCATCGTCGCGGCGCTCGCCAAGGACGTACGGTTCGACGCCTGGCAGTGGCTGGCCCTGACCGGAGTCATCTGGGCCGGCAGCCTGGTCTTCGCCGCGCTGGGGGTCGCCATCGGGTACGTCGCGAGCGGTGACGCGGTCCGCCCGATCACGATGATCATCTACTTCGGCCTGTCGATCCTCGGCGGCCTGTGGCTGCCCACGACGTCCTTCCCGCAGTGGCTGCAGAACATCGCGGAGTGGCTGCCCACCCATGCGTACGCCGGCCTCGGCCAGGCCATCGAGGTGGGCAACGCCCCGCACATCAAGGACGTCGCCATCCTGTTCGTGTACTTCGTGATCTTCGCAGGCGGCGCCGCCTGGCTGTACCGGAAGGACACACTGAAGGCGTGAACGAGGAAAGAGCGGTCGGTATCGGAAAAGTACCCGAGAACCGCCGGGAGGCCGCCAGGAAGATGGTCTGGATCGGCATCTGGCTGATCTTCCTGAGCACCCCGCTGAACGCGCTGCTCGACGGCCGCTACTCGGCTGCCGAGCAGGCGCTCGGCTGGACCGGGCTGACCGTCTTCGTCGGCCTGTATCTCGTCATGGTCTTCCGCAACACCAGCCGCTCGCTCCCGACGAGGACGATCCACCTCACCCTGGCCGTCCTCGGCGCCCTCGCCATCGGCCTCAACCTCACCCTCGGCTCCCCCTGGCTCGTGCTCTTCGTGTACGTGGCGGTCAACTGCGGTGCGGTCCTGCCCCTGCGCAGGGCGACCTGGGGGATCCTCGGGACCACGGCGCTGATGTGCCTCCTCTCGCTCCGCGACGACCATCCGCTGGAGCTCGCGGGACCACTGCTCATCCCGGCGCTGCTCGGCGGGTTCGCGATGACCGGGGTGCGGCAGCTGATCCGTACGACGGTCGAGCTGAAGCAGGCCCGCGCCACGGTCGCCCAGCTCGCCGCCAACGAGGAGCGGCTGCGGATGGCCCGCGACCTCCATGACCTCCTCGGCCACTCCCTGTCGCTGATCACCCTCAAGTCCGAGCTGGCCGGCCGGATGCTCCCCGACCGGCCGGGGCAGGCTGCCGCCCAGGTCGCGGACATCGAGCAGGTCAGCAGACAGGCGCTGGCGGACGTACGGGAAGCGGTCACCGGCTACCGCCGCCCCACCCTGCCCGGTGAACTGGCGGGCGCCCGCACCGCGCTGGCGGCCGCGGGCATCGCGGCCGATGTGCCCACCGATGTGCCGGAGGACTGCCGGACCGGCGACCTGGACGAGGACCAGGAGGCCGCCCTGGCCTGGGCGCTGCGCGAGGGCATCACCAACGTCGTCCGGCACAGCGCGGCCCGCCACTGCACGGTGGCGCTCAGCTCCCGGCAGACCCTGGACGGCCGCCGCCTCGAACTCATGGTGCGTGACGACGGCAGGCACGCCGTGGCCGGACCGCGCGGGAACGGGCTCACCGGCCTGGCCGAGCGCCTCGCCCAGGCCGGCGGCACGCTCGATACGCAGGCCGGTCCCGGCTTCACCCTCACCGCCCGCGTCCCCATAGGATCCGGGGCATGATCAGGCTCTTGCTCGCCGAGGACCAGGCCATGGTCCGGGAGGCCCTTGCCGCGCTGCTCGGCCTGGAGCCGGATTTCGAGGTCGTGGCCCAGGTGGCCCGCGGCGACGAGGTCCTGGCCGCGGCCAGGACCCACTCCGTGGACGTCGCGCTGCTCGACATCGAGATGCCGGGCATGACCGGCATCGACGCCGCGGCCCAGCTCCACCGTGAACTGCCCGCGCTCAAGGTCGTCGTCCTGACCACCTTCGGCCGCCCCGGCTATCTGCGCCGGGCCATGGAGTCGGGCGCCCACGCCTTCCTGGTCAAGGACGCACCGGCGGCCCAACTGGCCACCGCGGTACGGAAGGTGCTCGACGGCGAGCGGGTCATCGACCCCACCCTGGCGGCCGCGGCCCTCTCGGACGGCGCGAACCCGCTGACGGACCGCGAGCGCGACGTGCTGCGGGCGGCTGCGGACGGCTCGACCAACGCGGAACTGGCGGCGGCGCTGCACCTGTCGCAGGGGACCGTCCGCAACTACCTCTCGACGGCGATCCAGAAACTGACGGCCCGCAACCGGGCCGAGGCGGTGCGGATCGCCCGTGAGAAGGGCTGGCTCTGAGGGGCTCTCCCGCCGTCGTGGCGAGGTGCGCTGCCGCGCGCCCGGGCGGCGCCCCGGAGCCGCGGCTCAGTGAGCCGTCGCCCGCCGCTCGTACACCGTGACCCGGCGGCCATGGACCTGCTGGTCGGCAACGGCCCTGAAGTACTTCTTCAGCACGGCGGTCTTCGTCCTGTCCCGTTCGCCGGCCACCGGTTTCGCCACCTCCGGTGTGTCCGTCACCAGCAGGATCCACTGCTGGGCCAGCATCGCCGCACGTATGCGGCCGGGGTCGGCCTCCAGGCCCTTCAGGGTCCCGGACTTCTCCGGGCTCTGCACCAGAGCTATGTCCCGCAGCCCCGAAAAGGCGCTCGGGGAAACGGACTTGGTGTCCCGGCGCGCCGACGGGACGAAGAGCACTGCGTTCCCGTTCTGCTTCAGCCGCCGTACGTCCGAGGCCACAGCCATGACGTCGTCCACCCGGCTCGACGGGGACCGCTTGGCCAGCGACTGCGGCAGTAACGCCACCGTCGCCACGGCGATCACCGCGGGCAGGACCCATATCGACGCTCTCGGGTGCCGGGGTCTCACCGCCCGTATCGCCGAGCCGATCCCCGCACCGATGAGCAGCGCGAGCCCCAGCAGACTGAAGAGGATGTACCGGTCCAGGAACAGCGGCTGGATCAGCGAGAGACCGATGAGGCCGAGCTGCGGCACCGCCAGCAGCGGCAGCCCGACGGCTGTCACCGACAGCCGGCTCGCCCGGGGGCGGTCGAACAGTACGCAGACTCCGCCGATCACCAGCAGCACGGCGGGGCCGATCATCATGTGCCAGGTCAGCGGCGGTATCCAGGACACCTGCGCGGCCTGGCCCCGGCTGAAGAGGATCAACGGCAGCACACAGACCGTGGCGGCCACGGAGCCGGCCGCCCAGCGTTTCCACACCGCGCGGCCGGCCCGGCTCCAGGCCAGAGTCGCCAGATGGGCCGGGAGGATCATGAGCGAGAGCCAGTTCAGGAGCCCGCCCAGCAGGACGGTGCCGCCGTAGGCCGCCCAGTACGCCGTCCGGCCCCGCCCCTGCAACAGGGTCACCAGCAGTGCCGTGGAGATCCCGGCCCCGGCCGCGACCAGTGCGTACGGCCGACCCTCCTGGAGATAGAACTGCACGGCCGGAAGCAGCCCGAAGGCCATCCCGCCCGCCAGGCCGGCCCACATACCGGCCAGCCGGCGGCCGACAACCGCCACACAGGCCGCCGCCACCCCGGTGGCCAGTACCGAGGGCAGCCGCAGCGTGGTGGTGCTGGGTCCGAAGCACTCGAACAGCCAGTGCATCAGCAGGTAGTAGCACCCGTGCACGACGTCGACGTTCCCCAGCATGTGCCATATCTCAGCCGTGGAGCGCTGGGCCACCTGCCAGGTCGCGGCCTCGTCCCGCCACACACTGCCCTGTCGCGACAGCCCCCACAGCCCCAGACAGAAGGTCCACAGCATCGGTATCGACCAGACGAGAACGCGGCGGCGGTCCGGGCCGGCCGGAGCGGCGGCGGACGTCGGTCCGGCCTCCGGGAAGCAGGGCGACGGACGCGATATGTGGGCAAGGGACATGAAGGAGGCTTCCGGAGCGGCTGCGGCACAGGACGGAGGGTCGGAGCCGCGAGGGCGCCTCACCGACACGCATCGTAAGCAACCGCGATATCCGCCTGTGCGGCGCCTGTGAGGACAAGCCCCGGGCCCTGCCCGGCAGTACAGTCCGGCCCTGCCCGGCAGTACGGCCCTGCCCTGCCCGGCGCTACGGCCCTGCCCTGCCCGGCGCTACGGACCGGAGAAGCGGCTCACGGGTGCATCCGGGCCCCCTTCAGCACCTTGTCCACCGCGTTGCGCGGGCCGTACACCGCGAGCCCCACCAGATCGAGCTGGTCACGCCCGACCGCCCGGACCGCCGCCCGATTGTCCCGGTCATTGCCCGTACGGAACAGATCGCGGGTGAAGACGGCCCGGGGGAGTGCGCGGGACAGGACTCGGGAGTGCGCGGTGGTCAGCGTCGCGCCAGTGCCCTCGAAGACCAGCACGGGCTGCCGGAACATCGGCAGATAGGCGGTGTCGTCGGCGTCGGCGTACGGTTCGCCGACCACCTCGGGCACCGTCAGGCCCAGGCCGCTGACCAGGAACGCGGTGACATTCAGCCGCTGCCAGGTCTCCAGGTCCTCGTGCAGCAGTACAGCGATCTTGGTGTCGAAGCGGACCGGTGCGCCGTCGCGGGCGCTGCCCGTGAGGCTGTCGGCGGCGGGGCCGGGCACGGCGAGGTCGGGAGTGGTGTGGCCGGGGACGGCGCGGTCGGGGGCGGTCTCGGTTCTCATGCTCCGAGACTGCCGACCGGTCCCGCGCGCCGTCTTGTACGTTCTTTGCATGGTGTCCGGGCCGGAGGTCTCCGCATGGCGCCCGCCCGTGGCGGGTGTCGTGGAGGTCTTCCATGCGCACTTCACCGAGCACGCCTACCCGATGCATGTCCATGACGCCTGGACCCTGCTGATCGTCGACGACGGGGCGGTGCGGTACGACCTCGACCGCCATGAGCACGGCACCCCGCACGACACCGTCTCGCTGCTGCCTCCGCACGTGCCCCACAACGGTTCGCCCGCCACCCCGCGGGGCTTCCGCAAACGGGTGCTCTATCTGGACATGACACAGCTGGGCGCCGGGTACATCGGCGCCGCCGTCGACCGGCCCGACCTCGTCGACCCGGTGCTGCGCAGCCGCGTCGGCCGGCTGCACACGTCCCTGGCCTCCCGGGGCGACGAGCTGGAGGCGGAGAGCCGGCTGGCCCTGATCAGCGAGCGGCTGCGCGGACACCTGGCGCCCGGCGCCGCGGCCCGCAGCCGGGAGGACGACGGCAGGTCCGTCGCGGACCGGCTGCGGGAGCTGCTCGACGCACGGCTGGTCCAGGGGGTGACGCTTCAGGAGGCAGCCGCGGAGGTGCATGCCCACCCCGCCCATCTGGTACGGGCGTTCAGCGCCGCCTTCGGTATCACCCCGCACCAGTACCTGACATCCCGCCGGGTCGACCGGGCCCGGGGGCTGCTGCTCGAAGGACAGCAGCCCGGTGAGGTGGCCGTGGCCACCGGGTTCTACGACCAGTCCCATCTGACCCGGCACTTCAAGCGCGTCGTGGGCATCGCGCCGGGCCGCTACGCCCGTAACGGACCGGCCCCATCCGGACGAAAGGCCCGGGCCACCGTCAGTTGAGCATCGCGCGGGCCGACCTCGCCTGTCCGCGGACCGCCTCGGCCGTTCCCGGGTCGATCGCGGCGACCACCTCCGCGTACTCCTCCATCTCCACCGCACCGCGCACGAATTCGCCTCGCTCGACCAGCAGCTGGGCGTGCTCGAAGCGCAGCCGCGCCGGGTGGGCGGGCAGCAGCAGGGAGAGTTCGATCGCCCAGAGCTGGACGTCCGTGCGCTCCGGACGGGCCGCCGCCCAGGCGCGGATGTTGTTCAGGACCCGCAGGATGATCTCCAGTGGACCCGCCGGGGCGAGCATGGACGGGTCGAAGGGCGCCCCCGTCGCTCCGGCGACCAGGGCCCCCGCGTCCTCGCCGCTGAGCAGCCGGCCGCCGCCGAAGGGATCGGCGAGCACCTGCTCGTCCGGCGGGCCCGACGGATCGCCGAAGCCGACCACGAAGTGGCCCGGCAGCGCCACGCCGTACACCGGGGCCCCGGCCCGCCGCGCGACCTCGGTCCACACCACCGAGAGCAGGATCGGCAGCCCGCGCCTGCGCCGCAGCACCTCGTGCAGCAGTGAGGACTCCAGCCGCTGGTAGTCGGCGGCGCCGCCTCTGAAGTCGTGCTGTACGCCGAGGAGTTCACCGAGCGCGGTGGCCCAGGCGCGGGCACCGGTCACCCCGTACGGCACCATCCCGGCCAGCCGGTCCAGTTCGATCTGGGCCGTGTCGATGCCGACCTGGCCGAGTGAGGGATCGGCCTCCGTGCCCACCAGCAGGCAGAGCAGGGCGAGATCGGGCCGCTCGGCGCGGGCCTCCTCGGCGAACTGCTGGCGCCAGTCGGTGGATTGCTCGTCCATATCGGTCTCGTACCCGCCTATGCCGTGGGGATGTGCTGCCGGTAGTGGTGATAGCTGTGGTGGGTCCGGAAGCCCATACCGTCGTAGAGGGCGCGGGCCCCGGCGTTGTCCTCCTCGACCTGGAGCCAGGCCGCCGACGCGCCCTCGTCGAGCGCCCGGCAGGCCAGTGCGGTCATGACGGCGCTCGCCAGCCCCTGGCGGCGGGCCGCCGGGTCCACCTCCACCGCCATGAACCCCGCCCACCGCCCGTCGACCACACAGCGGCCGATGGCCGCGGGCACATCGCCGGGACCGGCGACCGAGGCGAACCAGGTCGAAGGGCCGCTGCCGAGCACCTTCGCGACGGCCGGATCCGCGGTCCCGGAATCCGCAGTCCTGAAGCGCTGGTAGCGGGCGAGCCAGGACGTGTCGAAGGTCCGGGAGAGCGCGACCCGGGAGACCGCATCGTCCAGCGGGCGGACCGGATCGCCGATGGGGGCCAGTGCGCCGGTCCGGACGAGCGCGCTCACCTCACGGGTCCAGCCGCGCTGTTCGAGGGCGGCGGCGAGCAGTTCCTGGGTGCCCTCGTGCCCGGTGGAGACCTGGACGTACGCGGGCAGGCCGCGCTCCGCGTACCAGGCGGTCACCCGCTCCAGCGCCTCGTCCAGCGGCCGGCCCGGATCGCCGAGCGGCAGTACGGAGTTGGCGCGGCGGGTGAATCCCTCCCGTCGCCCGACCTCCGCCCCCCGACGACGCGCTTCGCTCGGCACCTCCTCGACTGCGGCCCGCAGCTGCCAGTCGCCGAGCTGCTCGCTCTCCACCGGCTGCCAGGCGCGGGCCGCCGCCCGCGCCAGTTCGGGGAAGGTCGCCGACGGGCCCCGCCGGCGCGCGGGCGCGGGGGGCACCGTCTTCCCCGCCACGAGCGCCGATTCCGGGATGCGGACCGACACGCCCGACCGTTGTGTGATGGACAGCACACCGTCGTCCCATGATGTGAGAACACCCACCGTGTCGGTGAACTTCGCACCTGGTGCGGCCTCGTTGGCCAGCTGCCTGACTGATACCCGTTTGCCCACGTCAACAGGTGTAATTCGGACCTTGAGCCGTCCGCCGGTAGTGAATTCCACAGCTCTCTCCGCCCCTCCTGTTCGGATCGCGCCCAGGAACGGAGATACTAGGTGCGGGCATCGACGACGCCGCGCTCCCGCGCAGAGCAGCCCTACCGAGGAGGAACGACAGCGTGACTTACGTCATCGCGCAGCCTTGTGTCGACGTCAAGGACAAGGCGTGCATCGAGGAGTGCCCCGTCGACTGCATCTACGAGGGCTCCCGGTCCTTGTACATCCACCCGGACGAATGCGTCGACTGTGGTGCCTGTGAGCCGGTCTGTCCGGTGGAAGCGATCTTCTACGAGGACGACACCCCGGAGGAGTGGAAGGACTACTACAAGGCGAACGTCGAATACTTCGACGAGCTCGGCTCGCCCGGTGGCGCCTCCAAGCTCGGCCTGATCGAGCGCGACCACCCCTTCATCGCGGCGCTGCCTCCGCAGAACGGCTGACCCCGTAGCGAACCGGTCCCGTACGGCACTCTCGCCGTACGGGACCGCGGCATTCGCTGTCCGCCCGTACGAGAAAGTGAAAGCCCGTGTCCGCACTCTCATCGCGCCTCCCCGCCTTCCCCTGGGACAAGCTGGAGCCGTACAAGGCGACGGCCGCCGCCCACCCGGACGGCATCGTGGACCTCTCCGTCGGCACACCGGTCGACCCGGTCCCCCTGATCGTGCGCGAGGCGCTCGTCGCGGCGGCCGACTCGCCGGGGTATCCCACGGTGTGGGGGACCCGCGAGCTGCGGGACGCGATCAGCGGCTGGTGCGAGCGCAGGCTCGGCGCGAGCGAGGTCGCGCACACCAACGTGCTGCCCGTCGTCGGCTCCAAGGAGCTGGTGGCCTGGCTGCCCACGCAGCTCGGCCTGGGCGCCGGTGACCGGGTGGCGTACCCGCGGCTCGCCTACCCGACGTACGAGGTGGGCGCGCGGCTCTGCGGCGCGGAGCCGGTCGTGTACGACGACCCGACGGAGCTGGACCCCGAGGGGCTCAGGCTGCTCTGGCTCAACTCGCCGTCGAACCCGACCGGTCAGGTACTCGGCCGGGACGAGCTGGTCCGGATCGTGGCCTGGGCGCGTGAGCACGGCATCCTGATCGCGAGCGACGAGTGCTACTTCGAGCTGGGCTGGGAGGCCGAACCGGTCTCCGTGCTCCACCCCGATGTCTGCGGCGGTACGTACGAGGGTCTGGTCGCCGTCCACTCGCTCTCCAAGCGCTCCAACCTGGCCGGCTACCGTGCCGCGTTCATCGCGGGCGACTCCGCCGTACTCGGCGAGCTGCTCCAGATCCGCAAGCACGGCGGGATGATGACGGCCGCGCCCGTACAGGCCGCGGTGGTGGCCGCGCTCGGCGACGACGCCCATGTGACGGAGCAGCGGGAGCGGTACCTGGCCCGGCGCACCGCGCTGCGGACCGCGCTGGAGGCGCACGGCTTCCGGATCGAGCACAGCGAGGCCAGCCTCTACCTGTGGGCGACCCGCGACGAGGAGTGCTGGGACACCGTCGCCCACCTCGCGGAGCTGGGCATCCTGGTGGCGCCCGGTGACTTCTACGGCGTGGCGGGCGAGCGCTTCGTCCGCGTCGCACTGACGGCCACGGACGAGCGGGTGGCCGCCGCGGTGAAGCGGCTGGGCGAGAAGCAGTCCACCGACTGAGCAGCCCGCCGGCTGCGAGAGCGCGGTCCGTACGCGGAAGGGGCCCCGGGGAGTGAGCTGTGAACTCCCCGGGGCCCCTTGCTGTCGGCCGAGTCGTAGTGGCCGGTCCTGCCGGCCGAATGCCGGCCGGGTCCTACTGGCCGAGCGGCAGGCCGCCGTTGACCGGCAGCTTGCCCGCGGACGGCAGGGTGCCGCCGGCGCTCTGCGCGGTGCCGCCGACCAGGGTGCCCGCGCTGCCCGCGGTGTCGCCCGCGGCCTTCTGGGCGGCCGGAGCGGCGGTCTTGCCGACGGCGCCGACGGTCTTGCCCGCGGCCGGGACGGTCTTCTTGACGGCCTTGCTGCCGGTGTCACCGGCCATACCGGTGGTCGTCCGGGCCGCACTGTCGACGGAGTTGCCCAGGCCGGCGCCGTCGAGGGCGGTCACGCCGCCCAGGTTCGGGGTCTGCGGGAGTTCCGCGGCGCTTGCGACGCCGGCCGCACCGACCACGGGGGCCGCGCCCGCCGCGATCAGCAGCGCGGTACGGGCGATCCGACGGGTCAGGGAGAGGGACATGGTGCTCCTTGAGCGGGAGGGGACTGGACTGTCCGGCGTTCGGACGCTGTGACAACCGCTCGGGGGGAGGGGGAAGTTGCGGTGCACCAAGGTAAAGAGTCTGCAATGCGTCGCATTATCGTTTTCGGATAAAAACGGACAAACAGAGGCCCGTCGGCGGGGCTGCTGAACCGTCACTCCCCTTGCCTCCCACGGGGTCCCCGGAGGCTCGCCGAGAACGCCCGGAGGGGCCGCGAAAGGCGCCCCCGGCGGGCCGGGGGAGCCGCTTCCGGGTGACGGATCGCGTACCCGTACGAGTCCGTTTCCGGCGCTATTTCGTGAGGGCGATACGGACTTCGGTGGCGCCCTGGCCCGCACTCCGCCCCGTCGAAACGGTCTGCGTGGTGTCCGTTCTGCGCCACGGTGCGTGGTTTGTCGCCGCGGTCCACTCCTGGCCCGCGTAGGAGACCTGCTGGATGTGGAGGGCGGCCGAGTTGGCCACCGCCCAGTACGCGAGCTCCCAGCCGCGCTGCTGGACGGACCCGGTGCCTGGCGCCCCGACGGCCCGCGCCGTGGTCGTACGGACCGGCAGCCGGACCTCCGAAGGCTGCGCCGACTTCCCGGAGGGCAGCACGCCGGACCCGAAGTCCCGCTTCAGCGCGGCGCGCACCGCGGCCGGATCGCCCGCCAGGCTGCTCTTCGTCGCCGCGCAGGAGAACGAGGCGGGCGACCTGCCGGTCAGTGCGGCCGCGAGCAGCTGGGCGTCCGGCTCCTGCTTCGCGTACGCCTGCGGGAAGCCGCTGCGCTGCACCTCCTGCGCGGCGACCGTCAGCGGCAGCCGCGAGTAGTCGTGGATCTTCCCGAGGTGCTCGTAGAACTTCCCCGACGCGTAGACCGGATCCATGACCTGCTTGGCCGTGCCCCAGCCCTGCGACGGCCGCTGCTGGAAGAGCCCGAGCGAGTCGCGGTCGCCGTGGTCGAGATTGTGCAGCTCCGACTCCTGGAGCGCGGTCGCCAGCGCGATGGTCACCGCGCGCTCCGGCATTCCGCGCGAGGTTCCCACTGCGGAGATCGTCGCCGCGTTGACGGCCTGCTCCGGGCTCAGCCGGTAGCTGGTCCCGTCGCCGCCCTGAGCCGTGCAGCGCGGACCACTGCCGCCACCGCTGATGTACTGCACCAGGACATAGCCCGCCAGCGCCAGCAGCACGGCGACGGCGGCCACGATCCGGAAGAAGCGGCCGCAGTGTGGCGCGGCAGTGGGCTGGGACACGAGGCCCACCGTACTGGAGCCGGGTTAGGGTCAGAGCCATGTCAGAGACCCCGCTTGACCTCGCACTCGATGCCCCGGCCCTGACCGCACAGCTGGTCGACTTCCCGTCCGTGAGCGGCACCGAGAAGCCCCTCGCCGACGCTGTGGAGGAGGCGCTGAGGGCACTGCCGCACCTGACGGTCGACCGGTACGGCAACAACGTCGTCGCCCGGACACACCTCGGCCGCGCCGAGCGGGTCGTGCTGGCCGGACACCTCGACACCGTGCCGATCGCGGACAACGTCCCGTCGCGGCTCGACGAGAACGGCGTCCTGTGGGGCTGCGGCAGCTGTGACATGAAGTCGGGCGTGGCGGTACAGCTGCGGATCGCGGCGACCGTGCCCGAGCCCAACCGGGACCTCACCTTCGTCTTCTACGACAACGAAGAGGTCGCGGCCGAACTCAACGGCCTCAAGCACGTGTCCGAGACGCACCCCGACTGGCTCGCGGCGGACTTCGCCGTCCTGCTCGAATCCTCCGACGGCGAGGTCGAGGGCGGCTGCCAGGGCACGCTCCGGGTCATCCTGCGCACCAAGGGCGAGCGCTCCCACTCGGCGCGCGCCTGGATGGGGTCCAACGCGATCCACTCCGCCGCCCCGATCCTGGCGAAGCTGGCCGCGTACGAGCCGCGCAGGCCGGTGATCGACGGCCTGGAGTTCCACGAGGGCCTCAACGCCGTACGGATCGAGGGGGGCGTGGCCAACAACGTCATCCCGGACGCCTGCACGGTGGTGGTCAACTTCCGTTACGCGCCGGACCGCAGCGAGGAGCAGGCACTGGCGTACGTGAAGGAGTTCTTCGCCGACTGCGACATCGACGAGTTCATCGTCGACGACCACACCGGCGGCGCGCTCCCCGGCCTCTCGCACCCGGCGGCGGCGGCCTTCATGGCGGCGGTCGGCGGCGAGGCCCGCCCCAAGTTCGGCTGGACGGACGTGTCGCGCTTCAGCGCGCTCGGGGTCCCCGCGGTGAACTACGGCCCCGGCAACCCGCTGCTCGCGCACAAGCGCGACGAGCGGGTCGACATCACCAGGATCTCGCACACCGAGGAACGACTCCGCGCCTGGCTGACGGCCTGAATTTCCTCATTCGTCACACGTGCAGACCTAGGCTGTGTGAACACGTACAGCGGAGGGAGCACAACATGGGCAACCCTGAGGGAGCACCGGCGCCGGAGGAACAGCGGCTCGGCCCGGTGGTGCGCCGCCGGGACCAGGTCCAGCCCGGCACCACCGACCAGCGGCTGCTCGACACCACGGAGAAGGGCCCGGCCGACTGGCTGCACACCGACCCCTGGCGGGTCATGCGCATCCAGTCGGAGTTCGTGGAGGGCTTCGGCGCACTGGCCGAACTGCCCAGCGCGATCAGCGTCTTCGGGTCGGCCCGCACCGCGCCGGGTTCACCGGAGTACGAGGCGGGGGTACGGATCGGCCGCGCGCTGGTCGACGCGGGCTTCGCGGTCATCACCGGCGGCGGCCCCGGTGCGATGGAGGCGGCGAACAAGGGCGCCAGGGAGGCCAACGGCGTCTCGGTCGGGCTGGGGATCGAGCTGCCCTTCGAGCAGGGCCTCAACCAGCACGTCGACATCGGGGTGAACTTCCGCTACTTCTTCGTCCGCAAGACGATGTTCGTGAAGTACGCGCAGGGCTTCGTGGTCCTGCCGGGCGGCCTCGGCACCCTGGACGAACTGTTCGAGGCACTGACCCTGGTCCAGACCCGGAAGGTCACCCGGTTCCCGATCGTGCTCTTCGGTACGGAGTACTGGGGCGGCCTGGTCGACTGGCTGCGCGGGACGGTGATCGCCCAGGGCAAGGCGTCGGAGCGCGATCTGCTGCTGTTCCACGTCACGGACGACGTGGACGAGGCGGTCGCCCTGGTGACCAAGGAGACGGGACTGTAGCCCGCTCCTCCCGGCAGGCCGGGTCCGCGAAAGTCGTGAGCCAGGAGCGACTTCGCGGACCCGGCCTGCCGGCCGCGGAGCGCCGAGGCAACGGGGCGCCGGGACCGCGGTGCCGAAGGCCGGATCACGGCCCATGAGGACCGGCCGGACAGGACCTGAGCGGCGGGCAGGCGCAACAAGCGCGGCCCGATGTTGCGAACGCCTTCCGGCGGGGCAGGAACCGCCCCATGACACTGAGCCGTCGCTCCCTCATACGCTCCGCCGCCGCTGTCACCACCGCCGCCCTCGTGACCGGCGGCGGCACCGCGCACGCCGCGACCGCCCGGCGCGCGGCCGCCGCCACCGGCAGTGCGGTTCCCGCCGACTGGATGGGCGCGCTGCCCGACGCGCTGTCCCTGCTGCGGATGACGATCCCCGGTACTCACGACTCCTGCTGTACCGATCCCGCCAACGGCACCGAGTGGTCGCACACCCAGAACTGGGGGATCACCGAGCAACTCCAGCGCGGCATACGGTTCCTGGACATCCGGGCCAACGGCCTCCAGGACCATATGGGCGACTCGTTCGGGATCTACCACGCCGGGTTCTACCAGGGCATCACCTTCGACGGGGTGCTCACCCAGTGCCGCGACTTCCTTCAGCAGCATCCCGGAGAGACGATCGTGATGCGACTGAAGAAGGAGGACGGCACCAACAACGATGTCGGCGCGGGCTTCAAGGACGTCCTGAACGGCTACCTCGACACCAAGGGCTGGCGCCCCTGGTTCCTCCTCACCGACCGGGCGCCGACGCTCGGCGAGGCGCGCGGCCGCATCGTCCTGATCGCCCAGTTCGACAACGACCTGCCGATCCTGCAATGGCCGGGCGGCGACAACGACTTCCTGTCCAACCAGTGGTTCTCGCTCCAGGACATCTACCAGGGGCTGTCCCTGCCGTCCCGGAAGACCGCGAAGGTCACCCAGCAGTTCGACAACGCCACCGGCGACCAGAATTCGGCGCTGATGTACATCAACTTCACCAGCTACGCGGGCGGCGGCTGGCCCAAGACCAACGCGGACGCGATCATGCCCGGAGTGCAGAGCTATCTGAACGGCCGGCTGTCGGACACCACGCACCTCGGCGTCGTCCCCATGGACTTCCCGGACTTCCACTCGGACACGCTGCGCACCCTCATCGACTGGAACTGGCACTGACAGCACGCTCCCGCTCCGCGCGGTGGGGTACGCGGAACGCCGGCCAGACCGACTGTCAGTGCCCGGTGGAAGCATTCACCGGTATGGATACGAAGACTTTCGACTGGCGGCAGTTCCTCACCCGGTGGAGCGAGGAGTGGGCCGACGCGCAGGGCCGCTCGGGGGACTTGAGCCCGGACGACCTGGAGGACCAACAGCGCAGATGGCTCGGGGCCGCGCCTGCCACCGATACGGACATCGCCCGCATGGAGGCGCGGCTCGGATGCGAAATACCGCCGTCCTACCGGGAGTTCTTACGGGTCAGTGACGGCTGGCGGCATGCGGGCGGCTTCGTCTGGATGCTGGCAGGCACCCGCGAGGCCCACTGGCACGAGGACGCGAGCGGTCTCGGTGAGGACTACGACGAGTTCTGGGGCGACGAGGACAACCCGGAGGAGACGCGCGCGCAGGTCGGCCTGTGGTCCCGCGCGCTCCAGCTGGATGTCCAGTCGGACGCCACCTATGTGCTGCTCGACCCGGAGGACGTCGGGCCGGACGGCGAGTGGGCGGTGCGGGTGTGGTCGTCCTGGCGGGCCTCGGACCCCGAGCGGTACCCGTCGTTCGCGGAATTCATGGTCGCCATGCACCAGGAGTTCCACCACCTGGAGGCAGGCCGGGACGGGGAGCGGGGCGCCGCCGCCTTCGTCAACGGGACGACGCGAGCCCAGGACGCCGCTGTGGACCGGGCCCGGATCGCGGCGCTGCGCGGCCGTTACGAAGAGGCGGCCGAACTGCTGAGAGAGGCCCAGCGGTACGGCCGGCCGCGCGTGACCGAGCTGCTGCACCAGATCGGACAGCTGGGCGGGCCGTACGGGGCGGGCCGGCGGCCACCGCACCCCAGCGACCCCCGCTTCCTCACCGAGTTGCTCCCCCTGCACGCCGCCGACCTGCTCGGCAGCCACCGCTCCGTGGACGGCCTGCCCTTCGCCGACGCCGACCGCTTCCCCGAAACCGCGCGGGCCGCGGCGGACATCCTGCGCGAGATGACCGAGGGGACTTTCCGCTACCGGCCGGGCGGCGCGTTCGGCGAGGCGGTCGACGAGGCCCGCGAACTGGCCCGTTGGGGCGACACCGACGCCGCCTGGCGGATCCTGCGCACCGTGGTCCCGATGTGGGAGCCGCTCGGCCCCGACCACATCGCCCCGGTGGGTCTGCTCGCCGACCCCGTGCTCGCTCCCGTGCTCACCGCCGAGCGGCGATCGGAGCTGCTGGCAACCCCGCGCGGCGGCGAGCAGGGGCCGGCTCCGGTCCCCGCCCGCGACCAGGACCCGGGCGGCCTGTCCTGGCTCGTACGCGGCGGAGGACTGCGACCGGGGCAGTCGTCGCCGTGCGACTACCGCATGGTCCTGGTCGAAGGGGCCGCCCCGGACGAACTGCCCGGACTCCTCGGCTCGTCGCCCGGCACCGCGCTCTCCCCACCGCTGAGACGCTGGGACGTCAGCGGTCACCACCGGCCCGGTCAGCGGAGTTTCTCCAGTTACGACGACAAGGCGCTGCTCAGCGTCGGACGGGCGGGAGCGGGCTGGAGCTTCGGAGTGGAGGAGTCCCCGGCCAGGTTCTCCAGCGACCGGTTCGTCTCTCCCGCGCAGGCAGCTTCCGCGGGCGGCGGCCGGGCGATCGTGGTGTGGAGCGAGTGGAACCGGCCCGCCCCGCTCTTCCATGTCTCGGTCGCCCGGGGCGGGGCGCCGCTGTACGCGTTCACGGTGCGGGCCGGAGCAGTGGAGGACAGCTCCGGCGCCATCCCGGCCGAACTGGACCCGGCCGTCCTGGGTTTCGGCCCCCCGGACATGGCTGCCCATGCGGCCGCAGCGGCTCGTGCGCTGGACGCCGTCGCGGATGAGTACGGCGTCACACTGCCACGCCTCGCCTTGACCGAGGGCCGACTGCATTCCTTCGAGTCGGTGTCCTGGACACGCCCGCCCGGTTCCGGGGAGACGTACCTGACGGTGACGATGGGCTGACGTCCGGCCCGCGCACATGACGAGTGCGACCGAGCGCTCTGCACGGCCGGACAGGCCGGGCAGAGCGCTCAGTCGCAGAGGACGGACAGCCCCTAGGCCAGCCCCCGCCGGGCCACCGCCGGCGCCCGGTGGCCCGCGATCGTCGCCACCATGTCCAGCACCTGCCGGGTCTCGGCCACTTCGTGCACCCGGTACACCTGCGCCCCCAGCCACGCCGACACCGCCGTCGTGGCCAGCGTCCCGAGCAGCCGTTCCTTGACCGGCTTGTCGAGCGTCTCGCCCACGAAGTCCTTGTTGGACAGGGAGACCAGCACCGGCCACCCCGTCGCGGTCATCTCGCCCAGCCTGCGGGTGGCCTCCAGTGAGTGCCGGGTGTTCTTCCCGAAGTCGTGGCCGGGGTCGATCATGATCCCGTCGGGCCTGACGCCCAGCGCGACCGCCCGCTCCGCGAGGCCGACCGTGACCCGCAGGATGTCGTCCATGACGTCGTCGTACGTGACCCGGTGCGGCCGGGTACGCGGTTCGGCGCCGCCCGCGTGCGTACAGACCAGGCCCGCGCCGAACCGGGCGGCGACAGCGGCCAGTTCCGGATCGACCCCGCCCCACGCGTCGTTCAGCACATCCGCGCCCGCCTCGCACACCGCCGCACCGACATCGTGGCGCCAGGTGTCCACGCTGATCACCACATCGGGGTGGCGCCGCCGCACCTCGGCGACGAAACCGACCGTACGCCGCGCCTCCTCCTCGGCCGTCACCTCCTCGCCGGGGCCCGCCTTGACCCCGCCGATGTCGATGATGGCCGCCCCTTCGGACACCGCCTGCTCCACCCGGGAGAGCGCCGGCTCGTCGCGGAAGGTCGCCCCCTGGTCGTAGAACGAGTCCGGGGTCCGGTTGACGATCGCCATGATCACCGGTTCGTGCGCGTCGAACTCGCGCCGTCCCAACCGCAGCATCCGCCTGCTCCTCACCCTCTGAATTCACCCGCTGAGTCGCCTGCGACCCTAACGGCCAGGTACGCATGGCACGATCGGATCCGCACGGTTCCGCTATCCGGGGAGAGGCTCACTCGTGTTCTGGTTCTTGCTGATCGCGATGGTCGTGGTGGTCGCCGCGGTCACTCTCGCGGTGATCGGCGGCAGTGACGGCGCCGTACTGTCCGATGCTTCCCCCGAACTGCCCGTCGATCCGCTGCCCGCCGCCCGCCCGGTCGGCCGCGCGGACATCGAGGCGCTGCGGCTGCCCATGGTGGTGCGCGGCTACCGGATGTCCGACGTGGACGACGTGCTGGGCAGGCTGGGCGCCGAACTGGCCGAGCGCGACGCGCGGATCGCCGAGCTGGAAGCGGCGCTCGCCGGTGCGCGGGCAGCGGCCGTCAACGACGAGGACCCGGGTCGATGACCTCGGACGCCGTCCCGGGAGCCGACGGGAAGCTGCGCTGTCCGTGGGGGGTGTCAACCGTGGACTACGTCGAGTACCACGACAGCGAGTGGGGCCGTCCGCTCCACGGCGACGACGCGCTGTACGAGCGGCTCTGCCTGGAGGCGTTCCAGTCGGGGCTCTCGTGGATCACCATCCTGCGCCGCCGTGAGGGATTCCGTAAGGCCTTCTCCGGGTTCTCCATCGCCGCGGTGGCCGCGTTCACCGACGGAGACCGGGACCGGCTGCTCGCCGACCCCGGGATCATCCGCAATCGCGCCAAGATCGACGCGACCCTCGCCAATGCCCGGGAGCTCGCGGGCTGGGAGCCCGGCGTACTCGACGAGCTGATCTGGTCGTACGCCCCGGATCCGGCCACCCGCCGGGCGCCCCGCCGCATCGCCGACATCCCCGCGGTGACGCCGGAGTCCACGGCGCTGGCCGGGGCACTCAAAAAACGCGGCCTGCGCTTCGTCGGCCCGACCACGGCCTATGCCCTGATGCAGGCGTGCGGCCTGGTCGACGACCACCTGGCGGACTGCTTCGCCGGGCGGACCTCCACGGGCGGCTGACACCGCCGGCGGGGGCGGGCTGATCCGGGGGTGCGGCCGGCTCGTACCGGCGGGCTGATCAGCGCGGCCGGCCGGCCTGTACCGAAGGGCTGCCCCGCGGCGGCGGTGTCAGCGCCCCAGATACCGCGGCTTCGTCTTGCCGACGAAGGCCTCGACCGCGATCAGGTGGTCCTCCGACGCCCCCGCACGCGTCTGGAGTTCGTCCTCCTTCTCCAGAGCCTCGCGGAGCGGGTGGCCGGCTCCGTAAGCGAGGGACTCCTTGATCGCCGCGTACGCGACCGTCGGGCCGTCGGCGAGCGCGCGGGCCACGGCCAGCGCCTCCGACGCCAGATCGGCCTCCGGCACCAGCTTGTTGGCGATGCCCAGCTCGTACGCCTCCTGCGCGCCGAACGAGCGCGGGAACAGCAGCAGATCGGCTGCGCGGCTCTGGCCGATCAGCCGGGGGAGCGTCCAGGAGACGCCCGAGTCCGCGGTGAGCGCGACACCCGCGAACGACGTGGTGAATTTCGCGGTGTCGGCCACGACCCGGTAATCGGCGGCGAGCGCGAAGCCGAGCCCTGCCCCCGCAGCGACGCCGTTGACCCCGGCGACGACCGGCTTCGGCATCTCCGTGAGGGCCCGCACGATCGGGTTGTAGTGCTCCTGCACGGTGGACATGGTGCGCCCGGTGCCCGCCTCGCGGTCGGCCGTCAGCGAGGAGATGTGCTCCTTGAGGTCCTGCCCGACGCAGAAGGCGCGCCCGGTGGCGGTGAGCAGTACGGCCCGTACGTCGGAGGCCGCAGCCGCGGTCCGTACCGCGTCGCGCAGGGCGACCTTCGCCTCGGTGTTCATCGCGTTCATGGAGTCGGGACGGTTGATGGTGACCGTCGCGAGTCCGTCGGTCACCTCGTAGAGCACGGTGTCCGCCATGGGGCCCTCCGCTGCTGGTTGTCGGCTGCTGATGGTGCTGATTCGTCGTCCGCAGCTCAGCATGCCGGAGATCATCAGCGGCGAACATGTGACCTGCGTCAAACAATGCTGGTCAAGAATGGTGGACGAGGCGGCGCAGTATCGCAGGGGGAACGCCGAATTGAGTGGTTTTGGGGAAGTGCGTTGCGCAAGCGATGCAGACCGATGTTGGTCATCGGGTCCTGGGATGCGGGATAATGGCTGGGAAGCAATATGTTCGATGCCGGTGACACCTGGGTTGTCGGCTGCGATGAGCTGGTTTCAGGAAGGGGAACGAGCATGGCGGCCATGAAGCCGCGGACGGGCGACGGCCCGCTCGAGGTGACCAAGGAGGGGCGGGGCATCGTCATGCGCGTTCCGCTCGAAGGCGGCGGACGACTCGTTGTCGAGCTGACTCCGGACGAGGCCGATGCACTCGGCGACGCGCTGAAGAAGGTCGTCGGCTGACGCGGACGCCCCCCATTGTTCTCTCCACTGCCCCGGCTCCGGCCGGGGCAGTGGTGTTTGAGGCTGTGATCTTCCGCGGCGTGATCTTCCGCGGTGTGGTGTTCGCGGCGCCTCGGTCCGGGTGTCTGCGGCGGTGGCGGATTTCCGGGACGGCCGTTGGGTCAGCCCAGGCGTACGGCGCAGAGCAGCCCGTCGCCGACCGGGAGCAGCGAGGGCAGCAGCTCCTGGCTCTCGCGCACGGTGCGCAGCAGGTCCCGCAGATGCAGCACTTCGGCGGGCTGGGCGGCGGAGTCGACGGTGCGGCCGTCCGCGAAAACCCCCTCGAAGCACACCAGTCCGCCGGGCCGCAGCAGACGCAACGATTCAGCGAGCACATCGAGCGACTCCAGCCGGTCGCCGTCGCAGAACACGAGGTCGTACCCGCCGTCCGCGAGGCGCGGCAGTACGTCGAGAGCGCGGCCGGGGATGAAGCGCGACCGGTTCGCCGCGAAGCCGGCCGAGCGGAACGCCTGCCGGGCGAAGCCCTGGCGCTCGGGCTCCGGGTCGACGGTGGTCAGCACGCCGTCCGGCCGCATTCCCTGCAGCAGATAGATGCCCGATACGCCGGTGCCCGTACCGATTTCGGCCACCGATTTCGCGTCCGTGGTGGCGGCGAGCAGCCGCAGCGCCGCTCCGGTGCCTGGCGAGACCGAGGGCAGGCCTGAGTCGCGGGCCCGGTCACGGGCCCAGCGCAGGGCTTCGTCCTCGGCGACAAAAGCGTCGGCGAAGGCCCAGCTCGTCTGCCGGTTGGCGGTAATGGCCCTCTCCTGTCCCCGTAGTTGGCGCACTCGTGACTGTATCCGCTGCGCCCGGGAACCCGCAGATGGGACCGGGCGTTGTAGGAGGGCAGGGGGGGATGCGGATGTACGAGGATTCCGGCAATCAGTCCGGCAATCAGGCTTATCCGGAGCTAACGGGCGAGGTGGCTATGGTAGGGGCTCCACTGGACACCACCAGAGCCGACAGGGGAGGTGCGGCTGCGCCTGTGGATCGGGGAGGAGTGCTGCGGCGCTTTCTCAGGTCGGCGGGTGAGCCGAAATCCGTGACCGACATTGCTGACAGCTCCAGCGCTGCTGACTCCGTACAGACCGCGACCTTCGCCTCAGACGCGGACGCGCAGACATGGACTCCGCCCTCGTGGGAGGAGATCGTCAGTACGCACAGCGGCCGGGTCTACCGGCTCGCTTACCGCCTGACCGGCAACCAGCACGACGCCGAGGACCTCACACAGGAAGTCTTCGTCCGCGTCTTCCGCTCGCTGTCGACGTACACCCCGGGCACCTTCGAGGGCTGGCTGCACCGCATCACCACCAACCTCTTCCTGGACATGGTCCGCCGCAAGCAGCGGATCCGCTTCGACGCCCTCGGGGACGACGCTGCCGAGCGGCTGCCGAGCCGTGAGCCGTCGCCGCAGCAGGTCTTCCACGACACCCACTTCGACGCGGACGTCCAGCAGGCGCTGGACACCCTCGCTCCGGAGTTCCGCGCGGCCGTGGTCCTCTGCGACATCGAGGGGCTGTCGTACGAGGAGATCGCCGCGACGCTGGGCGTCAAGCTCGGCACCGTACGCAGCAGGATCCACCGCGGCCGCTCCCACCTGCGCAAGGCTCTCAAGCACCGTTCGCCCGAGGCCCGTCGCGCCGAGCAGCGCGCGCTGGCCGGGGTGGCTCCCGGCCTGGATGGAGAGGATGGGACCGCGTGAGTGGATCCAGTCCGACCCCGGCCGAGCAGCACCTCGGGGACCGGCTCGCCGCACTGGTCGACGGTGAGCTGAAGCACGACGCCCGCGAGCGGGTGCTCGCGCACCTGGCCACCTGCGCGAAGTGCAAGACCGAAGCTGACGCGCAGCGTCGGCTGAAGAGCGTTTTCGCCGAGACCGCGCCCCCGCCGCCCTCCGAAGGACTGCTCGCCCGTCTCCAGGGACTGCCCGGCGGACCCGGCGCCGACGACCCCGGTCGGCGTGGACCTTTCGGCGGCCGCTTCGCCGACGAAATCTTCGGACCTGCCCGGTCGTCGGACGGGCGCTCGTCCGACCCCCGGATCGACACCTTCGGCTATGTGCCCGCCGGACCGCACGCCACCACGATTCCGGACAGCGGCCCGGCCAGCGGATTCCGGGTCCACCCCGTGGGCCGCAGCGATCAGGAGCGGTCGGCCTGGCGGGGCCGGAGATTCGCGTTTGCGGCCGCCAGCGCGTTCTCGCTGGCCGCCATCGCACTGGGCGGCACGCTGCCGTTCGACGGCGCGGAAGCCCCGGTGCACACGGACGGCCCGCCCAACAACGTGACCCCGATGAGCGCCACCGACCCGGTCGGCATCGGGACGGACCTGCACCGCCGCCGCAGCGGCGACGGCGCCCGGCTGACCAACGATGGACGGCCCCCGGTCCTGCCCACCGCCTTCGCCGGACGGCACTCGACGTCCGCATCCGGCGCCCGCCCGGCCCGGCAGTCCCTGTACTCGCTCACGACGCCCCTGGTCACCGTCTCGTCGCTGTCCGCCATACGTCCTCCGATGGCCGCCACCCCGCCCGGGCCCGCCCGGCCGAGCGCGCAGGCAAGCCCCACGACCACGCCGCCACCCGCCCCGCTGGCCGCTCCGGGGGCCTCGGGTCTGCCGGCTTCTGCCGGGCACTGAGCGGGCTCCGGACACCTGGAAACCTGGTTGAATCCCTGAAAGGCTGCCCGCCACAGGGCACGCGGAGCGCGGGGCAGGTGCGGGGAGAGCATGGACGACGGGAAGCCCACCGGGCCGGACGTCAAGTGGTGGAGCAGCCCTGCGGCGGGACGTCCCGCGCCGCCGTTGCCGCACCCGCCGGCCGACGGGACTCCGGCCGGGGTCGTGTCACCCCACATATCCGGGGCCGGATCGCCTCTGCGCGAGCCGCTGCCCCCGCTGGAGTCCGAACCTCGCGCCCAGCCCCAGCCCCAGCCCCAGCCGTCGCCGGCCCACCCGCTGCCCCTGGCCGAGCCGCGGGCATCCGATGAGGCCTCGGCATCTGCTGAGCCGCCGGCGTCTGCGGAGCGCCTGATATCCGGGAAGGCCCCGGCACCTGCGGAGCCGCCGGCACCTGCTGAGCCCCTGCCATCCGCGGAGGCCCCGGCGAGCGGTACCCACGCGCCGCCCGTACGGAGCGACGGCCCTGCCGGTCGCCCACGCCCGCTGCACGACCCGGACCCCTATGGCACCCCGCCCTACGGTGGTCCGGGCCCCTGGGCCCCCGCACCGCCCGTCCAGCGGCCCGTCCCCACCCCCGCCGGTGGCACTCACGTCCCACCGCCCTACACGGGTGCCGTGCAGCCTCCGCAGCACCACATACCGCAGACGCATCACCAGCCCCTCCCGCCACAACAACCGCACCACCCACAGCCGCCCCACTCGCAACCGCCCCACCCACAACCACCCCACCCACAACCACCGCACCAGCCGGGGCAGCAGCCCGCGCAGCAGCCCGCGCAGCAGCCGGTCCAGTTCCCCGTACAGCAGCCCTCGCAGTGGCTGCGCCACGACCCGTGGGGCGCGCCCCCGTCACCGCCTCCGCCGCCGGTCAGGGAGAGGCGCCGACGCGGAACGGTCGTGGTCATGGTGGTGGTCGCGCTGGTCACCGGTGTCATCGGCGGCGGTCTCGGCGCGTACTCCGTACTGAACGGCTCGTTCGCGGACGTCCGGCTCCCGCAGGCCGCCAAGGAGAGCCCCGCCCGCGCGCGGGGCACCGTGGCCGGGATCGCGGCGAGCGCGCTGCCCAGCGTCGTCACCCTGCATGTGAGGGGAAGCAGCGAGGCGGACACCGGTACCGGTTTCGTCCTCGACCGTGAGGGGCGCATCCTCACCAACAACCACGTGGTCGAACCCGCAGGATCCGCCGGCGACATCACCGTCACGTTCAGCAGCGGCGAGACCGCCAAGGCTCAGGTCGTCGGCCGGGACAGCGGTTACGACCTGGCCGTGGTCAAGGTCAGCGGGGTCGCCGGGCTCACCCCGCTGCCGTTGGGCAACTCCGACAACGTGCAGGTCGGCGACCCGGTCGTCGCCATCGGCGCCCCCTTCGACCTCCCCAACACGGTGACCTCCGGCATCATCAGCGCCAAGGACCGCCCGATCACCTCGGGAGGCGGCAAGGACGAGGGAAGCGACGTCAGCTATGTCGACGCGCTCCAGACCGACGCCCCGATCAACCCGGGCAACTCGGGGGGCCCGCTGGTCGACGCCAGGGCCCAGGTCATCGGCATCAACAGCGCGATCCGCGCCGCCGACGGCAGCTCGGACTCAGAGAGCGGCCAGGGCGGCTCGATCGGGCTCGGGTTCGCGATCCCCATCAACCAGGCGAAGCGTGTCGCCGAGGAACTCATCAACAACGGCAGGGCCGCGCACCCCGTGATCGGTGTCACACTCGACATGAAGTACGCGGGTGACGGTGCCCGGGTGGCGGACCGGGCGAACGACGGCGGCGCGGCCGTGGCAGCGGGGGGTGCGGGGGCCGCCGCCGGCATCGAGGCGGGGGACATCGTCACAGGTGTGGACGGTGAACCGGTGCACAGCGCACCGGATCTGATCGTCAGGATCCGGGCGCACCGGCCGGGCGACGAGCTGGCCCTCACCGTCCGCCGGGACGGCCGGGACCGGCCTGTGACCTTGACTCTTGGATCGGCCGACGGCACATGAAAGACCGGCGGAAGGTACCGTCCGGACATATTCGCCGGGTACCGTGGTCGGGGCCCGGACCACACCCCGACCTGCGGGCCGCGGAGAACACCAGGAGCAAAAGTGTTCAATGACGTAGGCCCCCTTGAGATCGTGACGCTCGTGGTCCTCGCCGTGATTGTTTTCGGCCCGGACAAGCTGCCGAAGGTCATCCAGGACGTCACTCGTACGATCCGGAAGATCCGCGAGTTCTCCGAGAGCGCCAAGGAGGACATCCGCACCGAACTCGGCCCCGAGTTCAAGGACTTCGAGTTCGAGGACCTGAACCCCAAGACGTTCGTGCGCAAGCAGCTCATGGACGGCAGTGATGAGCTCGGGCTCAAGGAGATCCGCAGCAGCTTCGACCTGAAGAAGGAGATCTCCGAGATCACCGACGTGGTGAACGGCAGGTCGATCGCCGACGGGAGTGACACGGAGACCGCGGCCGAGATCGCCCCGAGTAGTGCCAATGGCTCATCGACAGGCCCGGACCTGCTGAAGAAGAGCGGCCCTGACCTGCAGAAGAAGAGTGTGACGGTCGACACCGAAGTGCGTCCGCCGTTCGACGCCGACGCCACCTGAGTATTCTCCATCTGTCCGGCAGTGAGGGCGCCCGTGGGGGTGGGCCGCTTCGGACGCTGAGGATCGAGGAGGCGGCCGGCACATGGAGACGACGAGTCGGACAGGGACCCACGCGGTCGACGACTATCTGAGGGCGCCCTTTTCCTGGTACGGACTGGACGAGGCGTTCACCGGCCCGCGGCGGCTGATGCAGGTGGGCGTCGCGGCGGACGGCGCGGTCCAGCACGGCTCCCTTGGGCACGGTGACGAGCCGGCTGTCAGACCGGACGCACAACCGGACAAGGAACACTTCGCGGCAGTCGTGACCATCGCGTCCAGCCCCGTGCGGCGCAGCGGGGACGGTACGGGCGTGCTGGAGGCCACCACGGTCTCCTCCGCGGCCTGGCTCGCGGGCTCCGGCCTGCTGGCCTGCACCTGGCCCGCGCAGCTGGACCACTCCCTGCGCGACGACTGGCTCGACCAGCAGACCGAGGCCGCGTTCGAGCTGGCGGACGACCTGTCCGGCCCGGAGTGGTCGGAGCTGACGCTGCCGGTGGACGGGGTGCCGACGCCGTTCGCCTACCGCGAGACCGAGTTCGGCTGGGTGCTGGCCGGGGCCACCGAGACCGGGGTCCACCTGGGGGCGTACGGGCGCGGGATGAGCGCGTACGGGCTGGGCTTCGCCGTGGTCAAGGACATCACCACGTACGTGTGACGTGACAGCGGGCCCGGACAAGAGACAGACCGGACACGAGACAGACCGGACAAGAGACAGACCGGACAAGAGACAGAACCGCACCACAGCCGGCCGTACACCGCGACTGCGGAACACACCCGGGGGCGGCCGCCGAAGCGGACCGCCCCCGGGTGTGCGTGTGTGTCCCCTTCGGCCGGACAGGACCTAGAACTTGTTGCGCGGGGTGACCCCGAGCGACATGCCCGCCAGACCCCGCTGGCGGCTGCTCAGCTTGTTGGCGATCTCGCGCAGCGCGGTGCCCGCCGGGGAGTCGGGGTCGGTCAGCACGACGGGCTTGCCCTCGTCGCCGCCCTCGCGCAGCCGTACGTCGATCGGGATGGAGCCGAGCACCGGCACGGTCGCCCCGGTGGTCTTCGTCAGGCCGTCGGCGACCTTCTGCCCGCCGCCCGTACCGAAGACGTCGACCATCTCGTCGCAGTGCGGGCAGGGCAGGCCCGACATGTTCTCGACGACACCGACGATCTTCTGGTGCGTCTGCACGGCGATGGAGCCGGCCCGCTCCGCCACCTCGGCCGCGGCCTGCTGCGGGGTGGTGACCACCAGGATCTCGGCGTTCGGCACGAGCTGCGCCACCGAGATCGCGATGTCGCCGGTGCCCGGCGGCAGGTCGAGCAGGAGCACGTCGAGGTCGCCCCAGTAGACGTCCGCCAGGAACTGCTGGAGCGCGCGGTGCAGCATCGGCCCGCGCCACACCACCGGGGCGTTGCCCGGGGTGAACATGCCGATCGAGATGACCTTCACGCCGTGCGCCGACGGCGGCATGATCATGTTCTCGACCTGGGTCGGCCGGCCGTCCGCACCGAGCATCCGCGGCACGCTGTGTCCGTAGATGTCCGCGTCGACCACGCCGACCTTCAGGCCGTCGGCGGCCAGCGCGGCGGCCAGGTTGACCGTCACCGACGACTTGCCGACGCCGCCCTTCCCGGACGCGACCGCGTACACCCGGGTCAGCGAGCCGGGCTTGGCGAAGGGCACCTCGCGCTCCGCTGTGCCGCCGCGCAGCGAGGTCGCGAGCTCCTTGCGCTGCTCGTCGCTCATCACGTCCAGCTCGACGCTGACCGCTGTCACACCCTCGACACGGGCGACCGCGTCGGTGACGTTGGTGGTGATGGTCTCGCGCATCGGGCAGCCGGAGACGGTGAGGTAGACCGTGACAGCGACCGCCCCGTCCGCTCCGATGTCGACCGATTTGACCATGCCGAGTTCGGTGATCGGACGGTGGATCTCGGGGTCGTTCACTGTCGCCAGTGCTTCACGCACCGCGTCTTCCATAGCCATGCGTCGATGGTACGGCGCCGACAGCGGACCCGGGAAAGAGCGGTCAGTGGTCGGCTTCGTCACTTTCCCGCGGGAATATCTGACGCCGCTCCGCCATGTCCTTCACCAGGTCCTGGAGTTCGGACCGGATCCAGTCACGGGTGGCGACCTCGCCCAGGCCCATCCGGAGCGCGGCGATCTCCCGGGTGAGGTACTCGGTGTCGGCGATGGACCGTTCGTTCTGGTTGCGGTCCTGCTCCAGATTGACCCGGTCCCTGTCGTCCTGGCGGTTCTGCGCGAGGAGGATCAGCGGGGCCGCGTACGACGCCTGGAGCGAGAGCACCAGGGTCAGGAAGATGAAGGGGAACGGGTCGAAGCGCAGCGCGTGCGGCGCCCAGGTGTTCCACACCACCCAGATGACGATGACGACCGTCATCCAGACGATGAACCGCCCGGTCCCCAGGAACCGCGCGACCCGCTCCGATGTCCGCCCGAAGGACTCCGGGTCGTACTCCGGCAGCCAGCGCCGCTTCGGTTGCAGCGGCTGGTCGAGACGTCCCCTGGACGTCGGCTCAGCGGTCATCGGCGGCCTCCGCCGGGCGGTCGTCCTCGGCCGGGCGGTCGTCCTCGGCCGGGCGGTCGTCCTCCACCGGCCGGTCGTCCTCCACCGGCCGGTCGTCGGGCACCCCGGAATCCTGGTGGAAGTCGGTCTCGCGCCAGTCGCTCGGCAGCAGGTGGTCGAGCACGTCGTCGACGGTGACCACCCCGAGCAGCGAGCCGCTCTCATCCACGACGGGCGCCGCGAGCAGGTTGTACGCGGCGAGATAGCTGGTCAGCACCGGCAGTGTGGCCTGTGGCGGCAGCGGCGGCAGGTCGCTGTCGACGATCGCGCCGACCAGGGTGAACGGCGGATCGCGCAGCAGCCGCTGGAAGTGCACCGCGCCCAGGTACTTGCCCGTCGGCGTCTCGTCCGGCGGCCTGCACACGTACACCTGCGCGGCCAGCGCGGGGGAGAGGTCCTCCTTGCGTACGCGGGCCAGCGCGTCGGCGATCGTCGCGTCCGGGCGCAGCACGATCGGCTCGGTCGTCATCAGACCGCCCGCGGTCCGCTCCTCGTAGGAGAGCAGCCGCCGCACATCGGCCGCGTCGTCCGGCCGCATCAGCGTCAGCAGCCGCTCCTTGTCCTCCTCGGGCAGCTCGCTCAGCAGGTCGGCGGCGTCGTCCGGGTCCATCGCCTCCAGCACGTCGGCGGCGCGCTCCTCCTGGAGCTTGCCGAGGATCTCCACCTGGTCGTCCTCGGGCAGCTCCTCCAGTACGTCGGCGAGCCGGTCGTCGTCGAGGGCGGCGGCCACCTCCGCCCGGCGCTTGGGCGAGAGGTGGTGCATCACATTGGCGAGGTCGGCCGGGCGCAGCTCCTCGAAGGTGGCGACCAGGCTCTCCGCGCCCTGCCCCTCCTCCTCCAGGGAGAAGCCGGTGACGCCGGACCACTCGACGGTCAGGGTCTCGCCCTTGCGCCGCAGTGCGCCGGCCTTCCCCTTCCGTACGAAGACCTTGTCGATCTCCCAGTCGCGGCGGGCCGGGAGCTGCTGCACGGACACGTCGAGGACGGTCACCTGCTCGTCCGTCCCGGTCAGCCGCACCCGCCGGTCGAGCAGCTCGCCGAGGACCAGCCGCTCGGTGGGGCGCTGTTCGAAGCGGCGCACATTGACCACGCCGGTGGTGATGACCTGTCCCGACTCGATACCGGTGACCCGGGTCATCGGCAGGAAGATCCGGCGGCGGCCGACCACCTCGACGACCAGTCCGAGCAGCCGCGGCGGGCGGGTGCCGACGCGCAGCATCGCGACGAGGTCGCGCACCCGGCCGACCTGGTCGCCGTTCGGGTCGAAGACGGAGACTCCGGCGAGGTGCGAGACGAAGATCCGGGGGACGCCTGCCGCCATCCGCGCCTCCTCTTCGTACGCTCCGTACGGTGCCCGTTTCGCTGCCGTTGCGGCGCCTTGTCCGGACCTCACGTTAGCCCGTCCTGCTCCGGGCCGCCCCGGCAGCGGGTCCGGATGGCTCTGTTCCGGTGGAGGCGGCGGACCCGGGTACGCTGCGGTCTCCTGGTGAGGACACTCGTAAGAGAGGCAGTGCACGTGGCTGCATTTCCCCCGGCCGCCCGGGCCAGCAGGGCAGGACTGGCAGGCGCGCTGTGCGCCGCTCTGGCGGTCTCGCTCGCGGCCTGCTCGGGCGACGACCCGGACGCGGGGACCAACGGCGTCGGCAAGCTCTCCGCGAAGGAGATCGAGACCAGGGCGCGCACGGCGGCGGACGCGGCCAAGGCGGTACGGGTCGCCGGCACGCTGATCGGCAAGGGCGGCTCGTACCAGCTGAACATGCGGCTCACCACCGACGGCGGCACCGGCTCGGTCACCTCGAAGAGCAGTACGTTCGCGCTCCTGCGGATCGGTGACGTGCTCTATGTGAAGGCCGGCGCGGGCTTCTGGAAGCAGACCGACGGCAAGGACGGCGCCGCCGCCGCGGGCAAGCTCGACGACAAATACGTCAAGGTGCCGAAGCAGGACCCCGCTTACGGGCAGTTCCGCGGGTTCACCGACATGCACGCGCTGCTCGACGGGCTGCTGGGGCTGCACGGCTCGCTGGGCAAGGGCGACCGGACCAAGGTGGGCGGTGTCCCGGCGGTCCAGGTCACCGGGGGCGGCGGACAGGGCGGCACACTCGATGTGTCGCTGAAGGGGACCCCGTACCCGCTGCGGTTCGAGCGGGCGGGCGGCGCGGGTGCGCTCCAGCTGACGGAGTGGAACAGGAGCGTCACCCTGAAGGCGCCGGGCAAGGACGACACCGTGGACCACGGACACGAGCTGCCCACGTCGTGAGGCGGACCTGGCCGTGAGTCGTGAGGCGTGAGGCGTCCTGGTCCCGGCCGTGGCGGGGCCGGGCGAAGGACGTCACGGGCCAGGCCGTCGGAAGGGCGCGCGCGGGGGCGCGCCCGTCACCGGCGGCGTTTGCGCTTGAGCAGCAGCTTCGGGAGACCCGCCGGGATCTCCTGACGGGTCGTCGCCGGTGTGGGCAGGGGGACGGCGGCGAGCGATCCGTCCGGCAGCTCCGTGCTCGACCCGCGCGGCACGAGCCGCACCACGCGGCACTCCCGCGCCCAGCGCTCCACCATCGCCTCGCCGTCCGGCGCGTTCAGCCGCTTGCCCTTGAGCTCGGCGACGGCCGCCTCCCACGCGTCCGAGCGGGGCGCGAGCTCCGCCGTCACCGCGCTCCAGGCGACCAGCCGGCCGCCCTTGTCCTTGCTGCGCACCGTGACCTCGGCTGCCGCGCCGTCGGCCAGCCCCGGCAGCGGCTGCTCCCCGGGGCCGTCCCCGATGAGCAGCGCGGCGCCGTCGTGCCAGACGTGCCAGAGCGCCCGCTCCGGCCCGCTGCCCCGCACCCAGATGAGGCCGGACTTCTTGGTGGCCTCCTCGACGAGGGCCCGCTCAAGGAAGGTCTGTGTCATGCGCCCAGCGTAAGGGCGGTGCGCAGGCGCCGACGGTGCGGCTCCTCAGAGCCAGCCGTTCCGCTTCAGGGTGCGGTGGATGCCGACACACAGGGCCAGGATCCCCACCATCACCATGGGGTAGCCGTACCGCCAGCGGAGTTCGGGCATGTGCTGGAAGTTCATGCCGTACACGCCCGTGATCATCGTCGGCACGGCGATGATGGCGGCCCACGCGGTGATCTTGCGCATGTCCTCGTTCTGCGCGACCGTCGCCTGCGCCAGGTTCGCCTGGAGGATCGAGTTGAGCAGGTCGTCGAAGCCGACGACCTGTTCCTGGACCCGGGCCAGGTGGTCGGCGACATCGCGGAAGTACTTCTGGATGTCCGGGTCGACGAGCCGCATCGGCCGCTCGCTGAGCTGCTGCATCGGGCGCAGCAGCGGCGAGACCGCCCGCTTGAACTCCAGCACCTCACGCTTCAGCTGGTAGATGCGCCCCGCGTCGGTGCCGCGCGAAGTCCCCTTCGCGGGCTCGGAGAAGACATCGATCTCGACCTCGTCGATGTCGTCCTGCACAGCGGACGCGACCGCCAGATAGCCGTCGACCACCTGGTCGGCGATGGCGTGCAGTACGGCCGACGGGCCCTTGGCGAGCAGTTCGGTGTCCTCCTGGAGCCGGTGGCGCAGCGCGCGCAGCGAGCCCTGGCCGCCGTGCCGGACGGTGATGACGAAGTCCCGTCCGGTGAAGCACATCACCTCGCCGGTCTCGACCACCTCGCTGGTGGAGGTGAGTTCGGCGTGCTCGACGTAGTGGATGGTCTTGAAGACGGTGAAGAGAGTGTCGTCGTACCGCTCCAGCTTCGGCCGCTGGTGTGCGTGCACGGCGTCCTCGACCGCGAGCGGGTGCAGCCCGAACTCGGCCGCGATACCGGAGAACTCCTCCTCGGTCGGCTCATGGAGACCGATCCAGGTGAAACCGCCGGACTCGTCGGCGCGCTTCAGCGCCTCACGCGGCGTCAGGCACTTCTTGCCCGCTTCGCGCACGCCGTCCCGGTAGACCGCGCAGTCCACGACCGCGCTGCTGGCCGAGGGGTCGCGGGTCGGGTCGTAATTGCTGTGCGTGGAGCTGCTCTTGCGCAGGGAGGGACGGACCGCTGCGCGCAGGTCACGGATCATCGACATGGCGGGGCTCCTTCACGGAGAGGCCGTCGGCGGGCGTGGCACTGCCCGGAATGGGGGCGTATCGAGGTGTTGGTCTCATACGTCCGCAAAGCGGGCGGAACCGCGGCGACGCTGTGACGGCGTTCGCTACAGACACGGATCAGACAGAAGCGAGGTGCTCTTCCGGCGTGCGAAATGCCATGAGACTCAGGAGGTTTCCCGGTGTTGGGGCCGGGTATGCAGGGTCTCAGGTCACAGAGAACACGGAAAATGCGCGGAAGAGCGGCTTGTACTGCACGGTCGACTCGGATCTCGATCCATCGCAGTCCCACCTCCTCCGGCCGGTCCCCCGTGGGGGACAATGATGCTGCCCTGACCAGCGGCCAAGACTATCAGCCGACTGAAGCGTCAAGCCCCCACTTTGCCCGTTCGATACGCGCTCTATGCTCGGGCTCATGGCAGATGTTCTCGCTCTGGTCGAAGCCCGACTGCGCTCGGCGCTGGGTGAGCCGGACGCCCGTGCGGCCGTGACGTTCCTCGGTACGGACCGGATCGAGGTGCTGCGCTTCGTGGACGCCCGCGATCCGGCCGTCGTCCGCTACGCCACGCTCGGGATGTCCGCACACCCCATGTCCGACCCCACGGCCACCCTCGCGGACCCGGTGCAGGGGCCGCGCGCGGAGCTGGTCCTCTCGGTGCGTGCCGGACTCGCCGACACCGACAAGGTGCTCCGCCCACTCGCGGTCCTGGCCGCTTCGCCGCAGGTGGAGGGCGTCATCGTGGCTCCGGGCGCCTCGCTCGACGTCGGTGAACCGCTGTGGAGCGGCGCGCCGTTCAGCTCGGTGCTGGTCGCCGAGCCCGGCGGGCTGGTCGAGGACCTGGAGCTGGACGCGCCGCTGGACCCGGTCCGCTTTCTGCCGCTGCTGCCGATGACGGACAACGAGGCGGCGTGGAAGCGGGTGCACGGCGCCGGGGAACTCCAGGAACGCTGGCTGGCACGCGGAACGGACCTGCGCGATCCGCTGCGCAGGTCCGTTCCGCTGGACTGACCGGTCCGGTTCGGTTCCGCCGGACCACCCGGCCGTTCTGTTCTGCTGGACTGCCCGTCCGGTTCAGTTCACGAAGGCGGACACGCCGTCCTCGGTCGCGTGGACCGGTTCCAGCTCCTCCGCCTCGTGGGTCAGCGCCGTACGCCGTACCCAGACGACCAGCGCACCGACCACCGCGGCGGCCGCGGCCACCACGAAGGGGATGTGGATGTTGGTCCAGCCCTCGATGTGCGGGGCGAGGAAGGGTGCCGCGGCCGCCGCGAACCAGCGGACGAAGTTGTACCCCGCACTCGCCACCGGGCGCGGCGCGTCCGAGACGCCGAGCGCCAGCTCCGTGTAGACGGTGTTGTTGAGGCCGATGAAGGCGCCGGACAGGATCGTGCAGACGATGGCCGTCGTGTGGCTGCCGTAGCCGAGGACCACCAGGTCGGCGGCGAGCAGCACCAGTGAGGCACCCAGCACCTTGAGGGTGCCGAAGCGCTTCTGGAGCCGGGGCGCCACGAGTACGGAGAACACCGCGAGCAGCAGACCCCAGCCGAAGAAGACCGCGCCCGACTTGTACGGCGTCATGTTCAGCACGAACGGCGTGAAGGCCAGCACCGTGAAGAACGCGTAGTTGTAGAAGAAGGCCGATCCGGCGACGGAGGCGAGCCCGCCGTGGCCGAGCGCCCTGATGGGGTCGAGCAGCGATGTCTTCCTGGCCGGCTTGGGCTGTTCCTTGAGCAGGAACGAGATGCAGATGAAGCCGATGGCCATCAGGGCCGCGGTGCCGAAGAACGGGTAGCGCCAGCTGGCGTTTCCGAGCAGCGCGCCGACCAGCGGCCCGCAGGCCATCCCGAGACCGAGCGCCGATTCGTACAGCAGGATCGCGGCGGCGCTGCCGCCCGCCGCCGCGCCGACGATGACGGCGAGCGCGGTGGAGACGAAGAGCGCGTTGCCAAGACCCCAGCCGGCCCGGAAGCCGACCAGTTCACCGACGGAGCCCGAGGTGCCCGAGAGGGCGGCGAAGACCACGACCAGGGCGAGCCCGGCCAGCAGGGTCTTCTTGCCGCCGATCCGGCTGGAGACCCAGCCGGTGACCAGCATCGCGACGGCGGTGATCAGGAAGTAGGAGGTGAAGAGCAGCGAGACCTGGCTCGGTGTCGCCTGCAGCCCCTTGGCGATGGACGGCAGGATCGGGTCGACGAGCCCGATCCCCATGAAGGCCACGACCGAAGCTCCCGCCGTGGCCCAGACGGCCATCGGCTGGCGCAGGATGCTTCCGGCACCTTCGTCGAACGGATCCTCTCCTGGCATGGGACGCCCTCACTCTCGGTCGGTCCTGGCGCCTGACTGTCGCGCCAGATCGTTGCGTTATACACATAATAAATTAGTGAGGCTAATAAATGCAAGATGCATCTAGTTTCCGCACGTGTGCGCGGCGGACGGGTGATCGTCCTTGACGTGGTGACCGCCGGGGAGGACCGTTGGGAGGTATGAGGGGCGAACCCAGTTGCCCGAAGTGTGGCGGCCGGGTCAGGGCACCCGGCCTCTTCGCCGACGCGTGGCAGTGCGACGTGCACGGCGTGGTCTATCCGCTGCAGCCGGTTCTACCGCCGACCGTCGAGGCACTGGAAGTGGTGGCCTCGCGCGCGCGGGTGCCCGTCTGGATGCCGTGGCCGCTGCCCGTCGGCTGGCTCTTCACGGGCGTGGTCAGCGCGGGCGACGAGCGCAGCGGGGGCCGTGCGACCGCCGTGGCCTGCTCGGGACCCGGCCCGCTCGAAGGCCCGGGGGAGTTGCTGCTGGTGGCCGAGGAGCTGGGCGTCGGGCTCGGCGCGCGGTACGCGGGCATCGAGGGCCCCGACCCCGGTCGGTACATCGACGTGGACAAACCCCCGCAGGCCAAGGTGCTCGCCGCGGGCCGCCCCACCCCGCTCTGGCGCATCGAGTCGCCCACCGACCGTGCGGTCTTCGCGGGGGAGGCGCGCGGGCTCTGGCTGTGGGCGATCCTCTGGCCCGAGCAGTCGGGGCTGCTGATGTACGACGAGCTGGTCCTGACGGACCTGCGCGAAGTGGGCACGGGAGTGGAACTGCTGCCGTGCGGGGCGCTCTCCCCGCGCATCCTGGGCTGACGGGCCTGGGCTGACGGTCCTGGGCGACCGGGCTCTCCGGTGGCGCGACCGGGCGCCCCGGTGGGGTGGGCACGGGGCTTGTGCGAGCGGGCTCGCTGTCGAGGTCTGCCGGGCGCGGCTGCGATCCCCCGCCGCCAAGGGCCCGGCCCGGACAGCTCCGTATGCCGGTTACCCTTGAGCGTCCCCTGGTGGACACCGTCTTACGTCCCCGACCGTCTTACGTTCCCGACCGTCTTACGTTCCCGAGCTCCGGAGTCCCGCGTCGTGCGCATCGATCTGCACACCCACTCCACGGCATCGGACGGTACGGACACTCCGGCAGAGCTGGTGCGCAACGCGGCCGCAGCCGGACTCGATGTCGTCGCGCTCACCGACCACGATTCGACCCGCGGCCACGCGGAGGCCCGCGCGGCACTGCCCGCGGGGCTGACCCTCGTCACGGGCGCCGAACTCTCCTGCCGGGTCGGCGGCACCGCGGAGGCCGACGGCGTCGGTCTGCACATGCTCGCGTACCTCTTCGACCCCGACGAGCCGGAGTTCCTGCGCGAGCGTGAACTCGTACGGGACGACCGCGTCCCGCGTGCGCGCACCATGGTCCACAAGCTCCAGGAGCTGGGCGTCCCGATCACCTGGGAGCAGGTGGCGCGCATCGCGGGTGACGCCTCGCTGGGCCGTCCGCACATCGCCACCGCCCTGGTGGAGCTGGGCGTCGTCGAGACCGTGTCCGACGCCTTCACCGCCGAGTGGCTGGCCGACGGCGGCCGCGCGTACGCCGAGAAGCACGAACTCGACCCCTTCACCGCGGTCCGGCTGGTCAAGCAGGCCGGCGGCGTCACCGTCTTCGCCCACCCGCAGGCCGTCAAGCGGGGCAGGGTGGTGCCCGAGTCCGTGATGGCGGAGCTGGCCGCCTGCGGCCTCGACGGCATCGAGGTCGACCACATGGACCACGACGAGCCCACCCGCGCCAGGCTGCGGGGGCTCGCCGCCGATCTGGGGCTGCTGGTCACGGGCTCCAGCGATTACCACGGCAGCCGGAAGTCCGTGGAACTCGGCGCGTGTACGACGCATCCCGAGGTCTACGGCGAGATCACCCGGCGCGCGACCGGGGCGTTCCCGGTGCCGGGCGCCGGCGGACACTCCGCCTAGCGCCGCGCCGCGTCGCCCCCCCCCGGACCGTATGCGGGTCCGGTGCCGGGCGGCGCCCCGCCCCCTCCCGTTCTGTCACCTTCCGGTGTGCCGCGTTCCGGCGGCGCTCCGCGGGTGACGCCTCCGTACCGGGCCGCGTCCGCGCTCCGGTACCACCGTCCCCGCTCACTCTCTCCACGCAAGCAAGGCCCTCACTGTGTTCGACGTCGCCGTTTTCGGATCCCTCTTTGTCACGCTTTTCGTGATCATGGACCCCCCGGGAATCACCCCGATCTTCCTCGCCCTCACCGCGGGCCGCCCCGCCAAGGTCCAGCGCCGGATGGCCGGGCAGGCGGTGGCGGTGGCTCTCGGAGTGATCACCGTCTTCGGTCTGCTGGGTCAGCAGATCCTGGACTACCTGCATGTCTCCGTACCGGCGCTGATGATCGCCGGCGGGCTGCTCCTGCTGCTCATCGCGCTCGACCTGCTCACCGGCAAGACCGACGAGCCGACGCAGACGAAGGACGTCAACGTCGCCCTCGTGCCGCTGGGGATGCCGCTGCTGGCAGGGCCCGGTGCGATCGTCTCGGTGATCCTCGCGGTGCAGCACGCGTCCACCGCGGCGCAGCAGGTGTCCGTGTGGGCCGCGATCGTCGCCATGCACGTGGTGCTCTGGGTGACCATGCGGTACTCGCTGCTGATCATCCGGGTCATCAAGGACGGCGGTGTGGTGCTGGTGACCCGGCTCGCCGGGATGATGCTGTCCGCGATCGCGGTGCAGCAGATCATCAACGGCATCACGCAGGTCATCAAGGCCGGCTGAGTGCGCCGCATGCCCGGCGGCCGGACGCACAGCGCCCCCGTGCGTCTGCACGGGGGCGCTTCCTCTGGAAAATCTTCCGGTGTTACGAGGCCGACGATTCGGCCGGGCGGATGTAGATGCGCTGGCCGATTGCGGCGGCCTGCTGCACGATCCGGTTGACGGAGGCGGCGTCTACGACGGTGCTGTCCATGGCGGAGCCATCGACATCATCGAGTCGCATGATTTCGAAGCGCAAGGCTTCTCCCTTCGTCTGATCCTCCTGCTAGGAGAACTACTGGTGCGGGCTCTCACAGTCTCGTCCCGCGCGGAGTCCGGACGGTTGCCCGTCCGTTAAGAGGTGATTGCGTCGTTAGCGTGCAACACACGTTCCGTAGGAGATAACGAGTTGCCCCCGGCAAACATTCCCTACGCTAAATAAAATTTTCGCGAGCCTAACGACCGATGGGTCGGGCCGCAGGTTGTGCTCACTCCGTGAGGCCACAGAGAATGAACCCCGTATGAACGATCCAGATATCAGTGCCCAGCTGGAGCGCACCAACGCGCTCCTCCAGCGTGTGCTCTCCGAGGTGTCCAAGACACCCTCCACGCACGCGATCTTCGTCGACGCCGGATATGTGTACGCGGCGGCCGGCCTGCTGGTCACCGGGAACGAGGACCGCAGATCGTTCGATCTGGACGCGGAGGGCCTGATCGAGGCGTTCATCGACAAGGCGCGGACCATCTTCGCGGACAGCAGGCTGCTCCGGGTGTACTGGTACGACGGCGCCCGGCGCCGTATCCACACCCCCGAACAGCAGTCCATCGCCGAGCTCCCGGACGTCAAGGTCCGGCTCGGCAATCTGAACGCCAACAACCAGCAGAAGGGCGTCGATTCCCTGATCCGCACGGATCTGGAATCGCTCGCCAGGCACCGTGCGATCAGCGATGCCGCGCTGGTCGGCGGCGACGAGGACCTGGTCTCCGCCGTCGAGGCCGCCCAGGGGTACGGGGCGCGGGTCCACCTCTGGGGCATCGAGGCGGGGGAGGGCCGCAATCAGGCCGAGCCGCTGCTCTGGGAGGTCGACAGCCAGCGGACCTTCGACCTGGAGTTCTGGCAGCCGTACGTGGGGCGCCGCCCCGTCACGGTGTACGAGGAGGGGGCGCCCCCGCCGTCCCGGGAGGACGTCCGCTTCGTCGGTGCGCAGATCGCGGCGACCTGGCTCTCCGAGCGCGGCCGTCAGACGCTCGCCGAACTGCTGCCGGGGCGCCCCTATCTGCCGGGTCCGGTGGACCAGGATCTGCTGGTCGACGCGGAACGGCTGCTCCAGCAGTCGCTGCGCGGTCACGGCGACCTGCGGCGGGCGCTGCGGGACGGCTTCTGGAACCACCTTCAGTCGCAGTACTGATCCACTGATCGGTACTGCGATACCGGCCAGCCGCAGTACCGGCCGGTCGCAGTACCGGTCAGCCGCAGTGCCGGTCCCAGAACGCGGTCAGTGCCTCGGCCGTCCGCTCGGGCCGGTCGGTGTTGGGGGAGTGTTCGGCTCCCGCGATGACGCTCCGCACCGCTCCGAGCCGTACGGCCATCTCGTCCAGCAGCGGCACCGGCCAGGTGTCGTCGCTCTCGCCCGACACGACATGCCGCGCGAGCGGGAGGGCGGCGAGTTCGTCCACCCGGTCCGGTTCGGTCGCCAACTGCCGCCCGGTTGCTATGAGCTGGGCCGGATGGTGCATCAACCAGCGTCGCCGCAGGGCCGGTTCGTCGCCCGCTTCGGCGTCCTGCGGCGGACCCATGGCGCGCATCGCCTCCCACACCTGCTCCATCCCCCACTTGCCGAGTGCGTCGCTCAGCAGCTCGATCTTCTGCTGCTGGGCGGTGGTGACCGCTGCGGGCCCGGACGAGATCAGTGTCAGCGACGCGAAGGGCGCCGGATCGAGCAGCACCGCCGCGCGGGCGATCTGACCGCCGAGCGAGTGCCCGACCAGATGTACGGGGGTGCCGACCGCCGCTGCCTGAGCGAGTACGTCCCGGGCCAACTCGCCCTGAGCGTAAGCCTCTTGGCTGTCGGGGCCAGGGGTCTCGTACTGTCCGCGCCCGTCGACGGCGACCACCCGGTAGCCCGCGGCGGCGAGCGGCTGGAGCATCGCGGTGAAGTCCTCCTTGCTCCCGGTGAACCCGGGGAGCAGGAGGACGGTGGACCCGGGGCGCGGGGCTGCGGACCCGGCGGCGGGGGTCACCAGCGATGCGAAGGTGCCGCGGGTGGTCCGCAGGGGGCCGGCGTGGGTGCCGGGGGGCGGCGCGAACGTAAGAGGCCTGCTCATGTCACGAGGCTAGCGTCTCCCGCGGCGGCACTCCCAGCGTCCCCGGGGAGGCCCGTGGCCTGTCGTTCGGATCAGCCCCCGGGGCCGGACACACCGGTGGCCCGGACCCCTTCAGCAGGGTTCGGGCCACCGGTTGTTGTCGGTTCTCAGCTCTCGGGCTGTGCCGCCTTCGGCGCCCGCGTGCGGCGGCGCCTCGGCTTCGCCTCGGCCGCCTCGGGCTCAACCGCCTCGGCCACCGGCGCCTCGGCCGCCTTCGTGGCGGTCTTGGCCGTCCGGGTCCGGGTCCGCTTCGGCTTGACCGCGGCAAGTGTCTCGGCCTCGGCCACCGGTGCGGCCGGAGCCACCACAGCTGCCTCGGCCACGGGATGGTCTGCGGGCCGCGCGTCGGCGCCGGCCGACCGCGTACGACGGCGACGGCGCGGTGCGCGTACCTCGTCGGCGCTGCCGGCCTGGTCCGCCGGGGCGGACTGCTCGGTCACGGCCTCCGCCGCGGGTGCGGCGGCGCCGGACTCCGTGAGCGGCGCGCCGTTGCGGGTGCGCCTGCGCTGGCGGGGCGTGCGCGGGGCACGCTCCTCCTTCACGGCGGGCGCGGGTACGGACGCCTTGCGGCCGCGGCCACCGGTCTCGCCCAGGTCCTCGACCGCTTCGGCGCCGAGCCCGGCGCGCGTACGGTCCGCGCGCGGCAGGACGCCCTTCGTGCCGGTGGGGATACCCAGCAGCTCGTAGAGGTGGGCCGAGGTGGAGTAGGTCTCCTCCGGCTCGTCGAACGGCAGGTCCAGCGCCTTGTTGATCAGCTTCCAGCGTGGGATGTCGTCCCAGTCGACCAGGGTGATCGCCGTACCCGACTTGCCCGCGCGGCCGGTGCGGCCGATGCGGTGCAGATACGTCTTCTCGTCCTCGGGGGACTGGTAGTTGATGACGTGCGTCACATCGTCGACGTCGATACCGCGGGCCGCGACGTCGGTGCAGACCAGAACGTCGACCTTGCCGTTGCGGAAGGCGCGCAGCGCCTGCTCGCGGGCGCCCTGGCCGAGGTCACCGTGGACCGCGCCCGAAGCGAAACCGCGGGTGGCGAGCTGCTCGGCGATATCGGCGGCCGTCCGCTTCGTACGGCAGAAGATCATCGCCAGACCGCGGCCGTCCGCCTGGAGGATGCGCGAGACGAGCTCGGGCTTGTCCATGGAGTGCGCGCGGAAGATGTGCTGCGTGATGTTCGCGACCGTCTGGCCCTCGCCGTCCGGCGAGGTGGCGCGGATGTGCGTGGGCTGCGACATGTAGCGCCGGGCCAGTCCGATGACCGCGCCGGGCATGGTCGCCGAGAACAGCATCGTCTGGCGCCGTGCCGGCAGCATGCTCATGATGCGCTCGACATCGGGGAGGAAGCCCAGGTCCAGCATCTCGTCGGCCTCGTCCAGGACGAGTGCGCGGATGTGACCGAGGTTGAGCTTCTTCTGACCCGCCAGGTCGAGCAGCCGGCCAGGGGTGCCGACGATGATGTCGACGCCCTTCTTCAGCGCTTCGACCTGCGGCTCGTAGGCCCGGCCGCCGTAGATGGCGAGGACGCGGACGTTACGGACCTTGCCGGCGGTCTGCAGGTCGTTGGTGACCTGCTGGCACAGCTCGCGGGTGGGGACGACGACGAGCGCCTGGGGGGCGTCGGTCAGCTGGTCGGGCTTGGCCCGGCCCGCCTCGACGTCCGCGGGGACGGTGACGCGCTCCAGGAGCGGCAGTCCGAAGCCGAGCGTCTTGCCGGTGCCGGTCTTGGCCTGGCCGATGACGTCGGAGCCGGAGAGCGCGACGGGGAGCGTCATCTCCTGGATGGGAAAGGGGGACGTAATGCCGACGGCCTCAAGGGCTTCGGCGGTCTCGGTGAGAATACCGAGGTCTCGGAACGTAGTCAGGGTGCTGCCTCTTCTGTGAGACGCGGACCGAGGCGAACAAGGGGGTCGTACCGTGCCGACTGGCGCGGGACCACTGCCTTCGCTCAAGCGCTCGTGCCGCTGAGGGGGCCCCTCACATCGAATTGGTGAGGGCGGTCAGGTGGAGCCGATCGGGCCACCGACCGGGCATCCTCATTCGGATGACCCACCGAACATGCTGAACATTCGACAGGCGCATTACCACTGTACCCCCAAATCGCGCAGGTGCGTTGGGTGAATTCATCAGGAGACCAAGGCCACACTGGTTGAACGCTCCCGCAGCGGTCTCTTCCGCCACCGCTTTCCCCCCGGTCACAGGGCCCCCGCCCGGTCTCCGCCCGATTCTCACGGGGCGCACGCACACCTCGCTCACATCCCGGCTCACATCCCGCTCGGACTGCTGCTCGGCAATTCGTCCCCGGCGGACGGAGCGCTATTGTGCGGTCCATGCAGACGCCTGACACCGCCAAGGAACAGACCGGTATCGCCGCGCAGAACTGGGACACGGCGTCGGCCGACCCCAGGTACCACGCCGCGGTCGTCGACCTGCTCGGCGCGCTCGCGTACGGCGAACTGGCAGCCTTCGAGCGCCTCGCCGAGGATGCCAAGCTCGCGCCGACGCTGGGTGACAAGGCGGCTCTGGCGAAGATGGCGTCCGCCGAGTTCTCGCACTTCGAGCGGTTGTCCGAGCGGCTGTCCGCGATCGATGTGGAGCCCACGGCGTCCATGGAGCCGTTCGCCCAGGCCCTGGACGACTTCCACCGCCAGACCGCGCCGTCGGACTGGCTGGAGGGCCTGGTCAAGGCGTACGTCGGCGACTCGATCGCGAGTGACTTCTACCGCGAGGTCGCGGCCCGGCTGGACACCGACACCCGCGAGCTGGTGCTCGGCGTGCTCGACGACACGGGCCACGGCAACTTCGCGGTGGAGAAGGTACGCGCGGCGATCGAGGCGGAGCCCCGGGTCGGCGGCCGCCTGGCGCTGTGGGCGCGACGGCTGATGGGCGAGGCCCTGAGCCAGGCCCAGCGGGTGGTGGCGGACCGGGACGCGCTCTCCACGATGCTGGTGGGCGGCGTCTCCGACGGCTTCGACCTCGCGGAGGTCGGCCGGATGTTCACGAGGATCACCGAGGCCCACACCAAGCGGATGGCCGCACTGGGCCTGGCCGCCTGACCGGAGCCCCGGGGCCGGTGGCCCCGGGGAAGAGGGTGTCCTGGCTACACAGCCGCTGACCGCCGGATCCGGTGGACCGGGCGGAGCAGCAGGGAGAGCACCACCGCTCCGATCACGACCGCGCCCAGCAGGACCACGGTGGCGTGGCCGGGGCCGAGTGCCGAGCGGGTGAGGAAGGCGCCGAAGAGGGCGCCGACCGGGCCGGTGGCCAGGACCACGTGCCGGGACGGCAGGCGGGTGGGCAGCTTGCGTGCCGCGTACCAGGCCAGCGCCAGGCCGAGCAGTACTGATGCGAGGGCTTCCCAGAGCATGTCGTCCCTTCCGTGCGCCGCTGTGAGCCGGATATGGACCGGCTGTGAACTGACCGGTCCTTTACTGATGTCGGTCCTACCCGGTGGCCGCGGAACGCAATCCTTGGCGCAGCCGGACCACACGCACGGGAACGGCCCGGCGGTCGTGTTGACCGCCGGGCCGTTCCCGTCGTCCGTCCTGCTGCTGTGCCGCCTGCGGAGCTCTGCCTACAGAGCGCCGAACCCGACCCGGCGGGTCGCGGGCTCGCCGAGCTCCACGTAGGCGATGCGGTCCGCAGGGACCAGGACCTTGCGGCCCTTGTCGTCCGTGAGGCTGAGCAGCTGCGCCTTGCCGGCCAGCGCGTCGGCAACCGAGCGCTCGACCTCCTCGGCGGACTGCCCGCTCTCCAGAACGATCTCCCGGGGTGCGTGCTGAACCCCGATCTTGACCTCCACGGCTATGTCCCTCCGACGGTCGTGCGGTGCGCGGTCAGCCGCGCCGTACGCAGCACACATTAGCCGGGCCCGGCGCCCCGTAAGACGTCAGCACCGCACGCCCGCAGCGAACACGGCTGTGCCGGGCGCGGCCCGGCCGGGTCAGCTCTGGTCGCTGCCGTGCAGCGGGAACCCCGCGATGCCGCGCCAGGCCAGCGAGGTGAGCAGCTGCACCGCGGTGTCGCGCGGGATGCCGGAATCGCTGGAGAGCCAGTAACGGGCCACCACCTGGGAGACACCGCCGAGCCCCACGGCCAGCAGCATCGACTCGTCCTTGGAGAGCCCGGTGTCCCCGGCGATGACGTCCGAGATCGCCTCGGCGCACTGGAGCGAGACCCGGTCGACGCGCTCGCGCACGGCCGGCTCGTTCGTCAGGTCGGACTCGAAGACCAGCCGGAACGCGCCGCCCTCGTCCTGGACGTACGCGAAGTAGGCGTCCATGGTCGCCGCCACGCGCAGTTTGTTGTCCGTGGTCGACGCCAGCGCCGTACGGACCGCCTGGAGCAGCGACTCGCAGTGCTGGTCCAGCAGGGCCAGGTAGAGATCGAGCTTGCCCGGGAAGTGCTGGTAGAGCACGGGCTTGCTGACACCGGCACGCTCGGCGATGTCGTCCATCGCCGCAGAGTGGTAGCCCTGCGCGACAAAGACCTCCTGGGCGGCGCCCAGCAGCTGATTCCGTCGTGCGCGGCGCGGCAGCCGCGTACCCCGCGGACGCGCTGCCTCGGTCTGCTCGATGGCTGTCACGCCGCCTCCCAATGATTGAACAAGCTCAGTTGAACAAGCACACGCTGGTGCGTCGCTGCCTGCCATCGTACTTTTGGGTAACCCGGCTGTGTGTGGTGCGGACGCAGAATTTCACGGACCGGACCGGTGGGGAAGCGCTTTCAGCGGTAGTCGTCCTCGTCGACGGGAACCACCCGGGCCTGCTCGCTGGCGTCCGCCTCATTGGCCTTCGCGGGATCGATGCCGGTCAGCGGGTCGTCCTCCTGCGGAGTGAGGTCCTTCCGCTGCTCCGCGGCGTCGGCCGGATCGGCCTCGCTGTGCTCGACGGCCTCGCTGTTCCCGGTCTCCGGGTCCTTCCGGGGTTTTCCCGTGTGTGCGGCCTTCCCGGGGTGCTCGGTACCGGCATCGGAGTATCGGGGATCCGCCTTGTCGCTCGGCTCGGTCGGCATGATTGCTTCCCTTCCCTCCCTACCGAGAGTAGGAGCCCGCGCCCCTGAGCGCGATGTGTCTGTGACAGCGAACACACAGATGCCCGCGTGATCGTCTCGTAACATCGCCTTATGTCTTCGACCGAGCTGCCGGGAATCGCGGCTGCCGTCCCGGCCACAGGGGCGAGCACCGTACGGATCGCGGCGGGAGAGGAGCTGCGGACCGTCACGCTTCCCGGGCTGACGCTGACCGTGCGCTCCCGGCCCCCGGCGCGTGCCGGGCTGCCGCCCGCGCTCCTCGTGCACGGGCTCGGCGGCTCCTCGCAGAACTGGTCGGCGCTGATGCCCCTCATCGACGACATCGTGGACAGTGAGGCGCTCGACCTGCCCGGTTTCGGCGACTCGCCGCCGCCGGACGACGGGAACTACTCGGTCACCGGCCACGCCCGTGCGGTGATCCGGATGCTCGACGCGAGCGGCCGGGGCCCGGTCCACCTCGTCGGCAACTCGCTGGGCGGCGCGGTCACCACCCGCGTCGCCGCCCTGCGCCCGGATCTGGTGCGCACCCTCACCCTGATCTCGCCCGCCCTGCCCGACCTGCGCGTCCAGCGCACGGCCGCGCCCACCGCGCTCCTCGCGGTGCCCGGTGTCGCCGGTCTCTTCCAGCGGCTCACCAAGGACTGGACACCCGAGATGCGCACCCGCGGGATGCTCGGACTCTGCTACGGCGACCCGTCGCGCGTCAGCGACGAGGGCCTGCGCAACGCGGTCGAGGAGATGGAACGGCGCCTCGGGCTGCCGTACTTCTGGGATGCCATGACCCGGTCGGCGCGTGGCATCGTCGATGCGTACACACTGGGCGGGCAGCACGGGCTGTGGCGTCAGGCGCAGCGGGTGCTGGCCCCTACGCTGCTGGTGTACGGAGTCCGGGACCAGCTCGTCTCGTACCGTATGGCCCGCAAGGCGGCTGCCGCGTTCCGCGGTTCCCGGCTGCTGTCGCTGCCCGATGCCGGGCATGTGGCGATGATGGAGTACCCGGAGCTGGTCGCTACCGCCTTCCGGGAGTTGCTGAACGACAACAACAGCAGTGGGAGCTGATCCGGGGAGTGGGACGTCACAGCCGTCGGGACGGTGCGCCGCAAGGTGCGCCCCAGAGCGCGCCTCGGCGTGTGGAAGGCATCTCCGGCGACACCGCCGGTGACGGTGCGGACACCGCCGCCCAGGTACCTGCCGGGGCGGGCACCGCCGCCGAGGTACCTGCCGGGGCGGGCACCGGACGCCGCAGGAGGGCCCCCGGGGAGACGGCGCCGCCGCAGGTGCGCGGCGGTCACCCCGAGCAGCCCGAGTGGAACGCGCCGGGCCCCGAGCGGTACGGGCCCTGGCAGGGCGTCCAGCAGCGGCGCCCCCAAGTCCCCGGCCCCCGCAAGGAGTTCGTGGAGGCGTTCACGGACCTCTCCGGTACGGATCCGGGTCCCGGCGGTGCCGGTGCCGGTGCCGCGACGATCGGGACCGGCGCCGGCGGCCCCGCGACGGGGACCGGCAGCGCCGCTCCTGTCGCTCCTGTCGCTCCTGTCGCCTCCTCCCGGACTCTGGACACCTCCGAGGCTCTCGACGGCTCCGGAGTCAGCGGCAACGGAACCGGTGACACCGGAACCAGTGACACCGGAACAGGGCAGGACAGCCCCGGAGGCAAGGGCGGCAAGGGCCGTGCCTTCGCCGGGATCGCCGCTGCCGCCGTGGTCACCGTCCTCGCGGTCGTGGTCGCGGGCCAGGTCATGGGCGGGGGCGACAGCCACGGCGACACCCGGGCCACGGGCCCGGGCAAGCGGGAGACCGGCGCAGGGGCCGCCTCGCGCGGCGACAACCGGGTGACGCCGAAGGCGGCTCCGGTGCCGCTGACCTACACGCAGAAGATGTCCAAGCTGTATCCCCTCTCCCCGAAACTCAAGGCGTCAGGCGATTTCTCCGTGGTCGGGGGATCGGCGAAGGCGCCGGGCCAGGGGCACAAATACCGCTACCGGGTGGATATCGAGAAGGGAATGGGGCTCGACGGCACGCTGTTCGCCGACGCGGTCCAGAAAACCCTGAACGACAAACGGAGTTGGGCGCACGACGGGGCCAAGACATTCGAGCGTATTTCCTCCGGGCGCCCGGATTTCGTGATTACGCTGGCAAGCCCCGTCACCACCGCCGACTGGTGCGCCAAATCCGGTCTCGACACACTCGAAGAGAACGTGTCCTGCGATTCGGCGGCCACCGACCGCGTGATGATCAATGCCTACCGCTGGGCCCAGGGATCGAAGACCTACGGGGACAGCAAGATCTATCCGTACCGGCAGATGCTGATCAACCACGAAGTCGGCCACCGGCTCGGACACAACCATGTGTCCTGCCGCACCCCCGGTGCGCTCGCGCCGGTCATGCAGCAGCAGACCAAGTCGCTGGACATCGGCGGGATCAAGTGCCGGGCCAATCCCTGGGTCTATCCCACCGGCTGAGACGGCCGTCTCGTTCCGGCGTCCAGTCACGTTGACATCGGTCGGCGGGTCGTTCATATTTCTCGTCATGCCGCGCTGCCCCGAGTCCTCCGATCACACCGCCTTTGAGCTGGTGCTGTTCGGCGTGACCGGGCACTGCGTCGCCGACATTCTCTGTCGCTGACACCGCCTGTCCCGGCGCGTGTCGGCCTTTTTCCCTGCCGCGCCCGGGCCTCTTCCACCCGCGGGCGCGGCATTTCTGTTTTCCCCGGTGCTCTCTTCCGGCGCTGCTGCCTGTGCGGATCCCTGTCACTTTCCGCGTTCAGCACACCGAGAGGTGCTTTTCTGATGCGTCATCTGTCCCCACGTACAGCGTCCGTGGCGGCCGCGAGTCTGGTTCTGGCCCTGGGCGCTGCTGCCTGCGCCGGGCCCGATGACGGCGGCAGCGCCACGTCCGGAGCCCAGGGCAAGCCCCACAAGGGCGGCAGGCTCACCGTCCTCAACAGCCAGCCGCAGACGGACTTCGACCCCGCGCGCCTCTACACATCGGGCGGCGGCAACGTCCCCTCGCTGGTGTTCCGTACGCTCACCACCCGCCACCGCGCCAACGGCGCCGACGGTACGAAGGTCGTCCCCGACCTCGCGACCGACACCGGCAGACCCAGCAAGGACGCCACCGTCTGGACGTACACCCTCAAGAAGGGGCTGCGGTACGAGGACGGCACCCCCATCACGTCCGGCGACATCAAGTACGGCATCGAGCGGTCCTTCGCCGCCGAACTGTCCGGCGGGGCGCCGTACCTGCGCGACTGGCTGATAGGCGGGGCCCAGTACCAGGGCCCGTACAAGGCGGGGGCCGACGGGAAGAAGGGCAAGGGCCTCGACTCGATCGTGACGCCCGACGACCGCACCATCGTCTTCCATCTGAACAAGCCCGAGGGCGAGTTCCCCTATCTGGCGACCCAGACCCAGACGACCCCCGTACCGAAGGCCAAGGACACCGGCACCAAGTACGAGGAGCACCCGCTCTCGTCGGGCCCGTACAAGGTCGTCAAGAACGAGAACGACGGTGAGCGGATCACGCTCGCGCGCAACCCCCACTGGTCGGCGAAGACCGACAGCGAGCGCAAGGCCTACCCCGACACCATCGACGTCCGCTCCGGACTCGACTCCTCGGTCATCAACCAGCGGCTCGCCAGCTCCCAGGGCGCGGACGCCGCCGCCGTGACCACCGACACCAACCTCGGCCCGGCCGAACTGGCCAAGGTCACCGGTGACAAGAAGCTCGCCTCGCGGGTCGGCACCGGCCACTTCGGCTACACCAACTACATCGCCTTCAACCCGAAGGTGAAGCCCTTCGACAACCCGAAGGTGCGCCAGGCGATCTCGTACGCGGTGGACCGCTCGTCGGTGATCAACGCGGCGGGCGGCTCCGCGCTCGCCGAGCCCGCCACCACCTATCTGCCCGACCAGAAGTCCTTCGGCTACACGCCGTACGACCACTTCCCGGCAGGCGCGACGGGCAACCCGGCCAAGGCGAAGGCGCTGCTGAAGGAGGCCGGCTACGCCAAGGGGCTGACCGTCACCCTGACGCACTCCAATGCCAAGGACTTCGAGACCAGCCCGGAGATCGCCACCGCCCTCCAGGAGTCCCTGAAGAAGGCAGGCATCACGGTCAGGCTCCAGGGCCTTGAGGACAACGACTACAAGGACAAGACCAAGAACGCGAAGACCGAGCCGGGCTTCTTCCTCGCCCACTGGGGCGCCGACTGGCCGTCCGGCGGGCCCTTCCTCGCCCCGATCTTCGACGGCCGCCAGATCGTCAGGGACGGCGCCAACTTCAACACCGGCTTCCTGAACGACCCTTCGGTCAACAAGGAGATCGACGCGATCAACAAGCTGACCGACCTGAAGGCGGCGGCCCGGCGCTGGGGCGCGCTCGACAAGAAGATCGGTGAACGGGCGCTGACCGTGCCGCTCTTCCACCCCGTCTACAAGCGGCTCTACGGCCAGGACATCAAGAACGTCGTGATCAGCGACTGGACCGGTGTGCTCGACATCTCCCAGACAGCGGTCAAGTAACCATGTCAGAAGCCCTGTTGGCCAACGGAGCGGGGGCCGCGGTCGCGGTCCCCGTCTCCGGGGCCCGTCAGTTCTGGCGGCGGCTGCGCGGACAGCGCGCCGCCACCACCGCGGCGGTCGTCGTCGCCCTGCTCGTCCTGGCCGCGCTCGCCGCGCCGCTGCTCACCGCCCTGGAGGGCCAGGATCCCAACGTCTACCACCCGGATCTGATCGACTCGGCGCGCGGTGGCGTCCCCGTCGGCCCGCTCGGCGGCATGAGCGCGGACCACTGGCTCGGCATCGAACCGCAGACCGGCCGCGACCTCTTCGCCCGGCTGGTCTACGGCGCCCGGGTCTCGCTCTCCGTCGCCTTCGCCGCGACCCTCGTCCAGGTGCTGCTCGGCGTCGCCTTCGGGGTCGCGGCGGGACTCGGCAACAAGCTCGTCGACAACGTGCTCAGCCGGATCACCGACGTCGTCGTGGCGATGCCGCTGATGGTGCTCTCGCTCGCGCTGATGGCGATCGTCCCCGACACCTTCCCGCGTCCGGTGCTGGTCGCACTCGTCATCGGCCTCGTCGCCTGGGGCGGTACGGCGAAGATCGTCCGGGCCGCGACGCTGAGCCTCAAGTCGCTCGACCATGTCGCGGCGGCCCGGCTCAGCGGCTGGAACCAGTGGCAGATCGCCCGCCGCGAACTGCTGCCGTCGCTGGCCGCACCCGTCATCACCTACGCCGCACTGCTCTTCCCCGCCAACATCTCGGCCGAGGCCGCGCTGTCCTTCCTCGGCGTCGGCGTCCAACCGCCCACCCCGTCCTGGGGACAGATGCTCACATCGGCCGATGTCTGGTACCAGGCCGCGCCGCAGTATCTGCTGCTCCCGGCCGGGATGCTCTTCCTCACCGTCGTCTCGCTGACGGTGCTCGGCGACGGCGTACGGACCGCACTCGACCCGCGTGCCGCCTCCCGGCTGCGCATCGGCACCGGACGCAAGCGCGAGACGGGGCGCCGGCAGGAGAAGGGGGCGGTGGCGTGAACATGGCGGGCTTCCTGCTGCGGCGCCTCACCGGCGCCGTGGTCACCCTCTTCGCGATCTCCGTGATCATCTACGCGGTCTTCTACGTCGCACCGGGCAACGTCGCGCAGATCACCTGCGGTCCGCGCTGCTCACCGGTCCAGGTGCACCAGGTCAGCGAGCAACTGCACCTCGGCGACCCGCTGTATGTGCAGTACGGGCACTTCCTCCAGGGCATCTTCGCCGGGCGGGACTTCTCCACCGGCACCTCGGTGCTGCACTGCAAGGCCCCCTGCCTCGGCCTCTCGTACCGCACCGACCAGCAGGTCACCCAGCTGATCCTCACCAAGCTGCCGGTCACCGCCTCCCTCACGCTCGGGGCGATGGTGATGTGGCTGATCCTCGGGGTCGGCACCGGTGTGCTCTCCGCCTGGCGGCGCGGGCGGCCCACCGAACGGCTGCTCACCGGGGTCACCCTGGCCGGTACCGCGACACCCGTCTTCGTCATCGGCCTGGTGCTGATGATCGTGGTGTGCGGGACGCTGGGCTGGCTGCCGTATCCGCAGTACGTGCCGTTCTCCGACGACCCGCAGCAGTGGGCGTGGAACCTGCTGCTGCCCTGGCTCTCGCTCGCGCTGATCGAGTCCGCCAAGTACGCCCGGCTGACCCGGGCCTCGATGCTGGAGACGCTGGCCGACGACCATGTGCGGACCTTCCGCGCGTACGGGGTCAGCGAGCGCCGCATCATCGCGCGGCACGCGCTGCGCGGGGCCCTCGCTCCCGTCATCGCGCTCAACGCCAATGACTTCGGTTCGATGTTCGGGGGCGCCGTACTGACCGAGTCGCTCTTCGGTATCCCCGGGATCGGGCGCGAACTCGTCCACGCCGTCAATGTGGTGGACCTGCCGGTGGTGGTCGGCATGGTGCTGGTCACCGGGTTCTTCGTAGTGCTCGCCAATGCCGCGGCGGACGTGCTGTACGCGGTGGCCGACCGACGGGTGGTCCTGTCATGAAGGGTCCGGTCATGAAGGGGCCTGCCGTGAATGGTTCTGCCGTGGATGGTTCTGCCGTGAATGGTTCTGTCTCCCGGCCTGTCACGAGTCTGGTCGACGTCAGGGACCTCTCGGTCACCTTCGACGGGTCCGTACGGGCCGTCGACGGACTGTCGTTCACGCTGGAGGCGGGCGGCGCGCTCGGCGTCGTCGGCGAGTCCGGCTCCGGCAAGAGCGCGTCCGCGTACGCCCTGCTCGGGCTGCACCGGGGGAGCGGCGCGCAGGTCACCGGGTCGGTGACGGTGGCCGGGGTGGATGTGCAGAACGCGTCCGAACCGGAGTTGCGCGGGCTGCGCGGCGGGAAGGCCGCGATGGTCTTCCAGGACCCGCTGTCCTCGCTGGACCCCTACTACGCGATCGGCGACCAGATCGCCGAGGTGTACCGGGTCCAGGTGAAGACCTCACGCCGGGCCGCCCGTGCGCGGGCGGTCGAGGTGCTCGACCGGGTGGGCATCCCGGACGCCGCCCGGCGCGCCAGGTCGCGCCCGCACGAGTTCAGCGGCGGGATGCGCCAGCGGGCACTGATCGCGATGGCGCTGGCCTGCGAGCCGCAGCTGCTGATCGCGGACGAGCCGACGACCGCGCTGGATGTCACCGTGCAGGCGCAGATCCTCGATCTGCTGCACGGGCTGCGGCACGAGACGGGGATGGGGCTGCTGCTTGTCACCCATGACGTGGGGGTCGCGGCGGAGTCGGTCGACGAGGTGCTGGTGATGAAGGAGGGGCGGGCGGTCGAGCGCGGTCCGGTGGCCGGGGTACTGGGATCACCGCGCGAGCCGTACACCCGGGCGCTGCTGGCCGCGGTGCCACGGGTGGAGGCTCATCGGCCGGTGCACGTACCGCGCGGGGAGGATCGGCGTACGGAGGGCGGGGAGGTTCGGCGTACGGAGACACCGCGGACGGGTGGTCCGGAGCGGGTGGCCCCCGGAGCCGGGGACGCCCCGCTGGTCGAAGCCGTGGACCTGCGGCGGGTCTTCGGCCGTGGCAGGTCCGCGCTCGCGGCGGTCGACGGGGTGTCCCTCGCCGTCCACCGCGGCGAGACCCTGGGCATCGTCGGCGAGAGCGGCAGCGGCAAGACCACACTCGGACGGATGCTCGTCGGGCTGCTCGATCCCACGTCGGGGCGCCTGCACCGCGCCGGCCGGGTGCAGATGGTCTTCCAGGACCCGGTGGCCTCGCTCAACCCCCGCCGCTCGATCGGCGAATCGGTCGCGGACCCGCTGCGGGCGCGCGGCGACCGGGACGAGACGCTGATCCGGGACCGGGTCCGCGATCTGCTGGGCCGGGTCGGTCTGGACGCGGCCCAGTACGACCGCTATCCGCACGAGTTCAGCGGCGGCCAGCGCCAGCGGGTCGGGATCGCGCGGGCGCTCGCCGCCGAGCCGGAGCTGATCGTCTGCGACGAGGCGGTCTCCGCGCTCGATGTGACGACCCAGGCCCAGGTCACCGCCCTGCTCGCCGAGTTGCAGCGGGAGCTGGGGCTCGCCCTGGTCTTCGTCGCGCACGACCTCGCGGTGGTGCGGCAGGTCAGCGACCGGGTCGCCGTGATGCGGCGGGGCCGGATCGTCGAGGAGGGCGATGTGGACACCGTGTACGGCGCCCCGCAGGACCCGTACACCAAGCAGCTGCTGGCCGCGGTCCCCACGCTCGACCCGGTGCTCGCCGCGGTGCGCCGCGCGGCCCGTACGGAGCTGGTGGTGCCCTGACGGGGCTGACGGGGCCGACCCCCGGGTGACCGAGAGGCACCGTAGCGCCACAGAACGCTACCAGGGGGAGAAAGTTACGACGGTTCACCCCTTCTGGTGGCGCGATGGACAACCGTCCATCGCGCCACCTCTCTGTCCGCTTACGGTCGTCCCGCTGCGAGTCGCCGTCACCAACGGTGGCTGCCTGAAGGGAGACCGGGGGTGTGCTCATGCGGACAGGACTGCTTACGGACGGTGGTTATCCGTATGCGACAGGTGAGTCACGGCTCTGGTGCGACCGGCTGGTGCGCGGTCTTGAGCAGCACGAGTTCGATGTCTACGCCCTGAGCCGCAGCGCACACCAGGAGGCAGCCGGGCGGGTCGAACTCCCGCCCCAGGTAAGGCGGGTGCGCACCGCCCCGCTGTGGACGGAGCCCGTGGCGGGCCGTCCCTACGGGCGCCGCGACCGGCGCCGCTTCGCCGGACACTTCGGCGAACTGGCGGCCGCCGTCTGCGGCGGAGGACCTGACTTCGCGGCCGGTCTCTACGGTCTGGCCGAACTGGCCAGGGAGCGCGGCGGGCTGCACACGGCGCTCCGCTCGGAGACGGCCCTGCGCACCCTGGAGTCCGCCTGCCGTGCGCCCGGGGCCAACCGCACCGTGCAGGCCGCCGGGGTCCCCGACCACCTCGCCTTCGCCGGCCTGGTCGAACGCGCGCTGCGGCCGCTCTCCCTCGACTGGTACACCGAGGACGGCCTGGGGGCGGTGGACCTCTGCCATGCCACGGCGGGCGGCACCGCCGCGCTGCCGGGGCTGCTGGCCAAACGCTTCTTCGGGGTGCCGCTGCTGGTCACCGAGTACGGGGTCCAGCTCCGCTCGCACTTCCTCGCGGGCGGCGACCGGAGCGCGCCGGTACGGGCGCTGCTCGCCTCCTTCCACCGCGCCCTCGCCGCCGAGGTCTACGGACAGGCCGCGGTGATCACGCCGGGCAACACGCACGCCCGCCGCTGGCAGGAGAAGTGCGGCGCCGACCCCGCGAAGCTGCGCACGGTCTATCCCGGCATGGAGGCCGCACGCTTCGCCGCCGTGGGGGACGGCACGGACGCGGGCGACCCGGCGACCCTCGTCTGGGTCGGGCGCATCGAACCGGCCAAGGATCTGATCTCGCTGCTGCACGCCTTCGCCGAGGTGCGCAGGGAGGAACCGGGCGCGGTGCTGCGGATCGTCGGAGCCCCCGCCGAAGGCCCCGAGGGCGCGGCCTATCTCGCCCACTGCCGGGCGCTGGCCGCGCAGTTGTTCCCCGACGAGGCGGCCGGCGCGCACGCCGTCGGCTCCAACCCCGTCGCCTTCGACGAGATCGGCGGCCCGGAGACCCCCGAACTGGCCGACGCCTATGCGGGGGGCGCGGTCGTCGTGCTCTCCAGCGTGGTGGAGGGGTTCCCGGTGAGTCTGGTGGAAGCGATGTTCTGCGGCCGGGCGACGGCCTCCACCGATGTCGGTGCCGTGGTCGAAGTCATCGGCGGTACGGGGCTCGTGGTGCCGCCGCGCAATCCCCGGGCCCTGGCCGACGCCTGTCTCGCACTGCTGCGCGACCCCGCGCGCCGGGAGCGGCTGGGGGCTGCGGCGCGTGCGCGGGCGCTCGAACTGTTCACGGTCGAGCAGAACCTCGCGGCATTTCACGGCATTTACCTCGACCTGATCTCGCACTGCCCGGTCCGGCGTGCGCCGGAGCACGACACCGGGGAGCCCAGGCCGTTCGCGTATCCGGCGGAATCGCATGTGCCGGGGAACTGGGCGGCGGGGGGCGGAGGCGCCGCCCGTACTCCGAGCTGGGCGGAGCCGGAGTCGGCGGGTGCGGGGGTGAGCTCTGGCGCCGGAACTCACGGTGGCGGGGCAGGCGCCGTGCCGGGTGCTGCGCAGGCCGGTGCCGTGCCCAGTGTGGTGCGGGCCGGTGCCGTGCCGGTGTCGCGGGCTACCGGTACGGCGGCCGTGACGGGGGAGGGGCGCCGGTGAGCCGGGGCCGGACGGTGTCGGCAGCCGCGTCCCGGTGGAGTCCGGGCGGTGCCCGGGGCGACAGCACGAGCGCGCGGGCGTACGCCGGGGCACGGATGGCTGCTGCGGCACCGTCGGAGCCGATCCCCAGCTGCCCTGCCCGCCCTGCCCGCCACTCCGGCGCACGCTCCGGCTCGGGTTCAGCCCCGGGTGCGCACCCCGGCACGGGCGCGGTCCCGCAACCCCCGTTCGCCGTTTCCGCGCCCTCCGGCCGCTCCGGCCCCTCTGACCCCTTCGGCCCCGGACCCCGGCCCGCCGCCCCTGTTCACACCGGCCCCGTTCTCCGTCTCCGGCCCCCACTCACCTGCCAGCGCCGAGAGGTCGCCGTATGAGCACCCCCCGTACCAACGAGCCCCAGCCTCTCGACGGGCCGCGGCCGCCCGTCGCTGCCGACGCCTGGGACGACCGCTCCGAAGCCGTGCTCGGCGAAGCCGCCGGGCTGCCGGGATCCCCGGTACGCAAAGGCGTACGCGGCCCAGCCGACCCCGTACGGGCGCTGATGCACCGCCACCGCGAACTGTGCGAGCGGGCCGTCGACCCGCTGGAGATCGCCGCAGGTCTTGAGGCGCACGGGATCACCGACCGGACGGCCGCCCGCTTCCGGCACCGGGACGTCTTCTCGCTCGCCGACGAGCTGTACGCCCGGGTCCCCCGGGGCGCGGAGGCCGACGGCGCCGAACCGGCGCGCACTCCGGCAGCCGTTCCGCGCGCCCCCTTCGACGGACTGCTGCCCGGCGCCTGCGCCGTCGCGACGGCCGCCGGCGCCGGACTGACCCAGGGCGGCGGCAGGCTCGCGGCCACAGCGGCCGGGGCAGCCCTCACCGGACTCGCCCTCGCGATCACCCTGCGCCGGGGCCCGCTGCGTGCCAGGGGGCGCACGGTGCCGGCCGCGCGCCTGTACGTCTGCTGGCTGATCGGCTACGCGCTCTGCGGGGACGGGCTCCTCGACCAGTTCGTGCGGGGCGGCCCCGACGGCCCGTGGCCGCTGTCCGGGATCGCCGTCGTGGGTCTCGCCGTGGCCGTCGCACCCGCCGCCTGGTGTGTCCGGCTCTTCGCGCAACTGGCCGGGCGGAAGCTCGCGGCCAGCCGCGGGACCGCGGAGTTCGCGGCGCACACCAGGCCGCTCGTGGTCGCCGTCACCCTGCTGTACGCGGCGGTGCCCGCGGCCCTGCTGTTCGTCCCCGGCTTCAGCCCGGGAGCGGCGGCCCTCGCCGTCCTGCTCCTCCTCTCCCGGCTGCTCACCGTCCACGGCCTCCCCGCCGGCGCGGCCGCCGCGCTCGCCTCCGCCTGCACGGGAGAGGCCCTCGCCCTGGCGTCCGTCCTCATCGGCCGCCTCCCCGGCTGCCGCTTCGTCGCCGCGCCCGTCGACGCACTGGGCGCGGCGGCCGTATCCGCCGTCGTCTGCGGAGTGGCGGCACTCGCCCTGCTGGCGCACGCCACCGCCGCACTCTCCCGCGCCTCGGCGCACACCTGAAGCGGCGGACCTGAAGCGGCACACCTGAAGCGGCGGCCGGCCACCCGCCGGACCGCCGCCCCCGAAACTCCCGCGGAGCCGACGCCGCGGGCCGACCACCCCGTAACACCTCAGAAGGAGAACGAAAAATGAGCCCCGACCTTCCAGCACCGTCCCGTCGGTACCGAGAGGCGGCCGCGCGATGAGGGTGCTGCTGCTCGGAGCCAACGGATATCTCGGCCGCTATGTGGCCGACCGCCTGCTCGCCGACCCCGCCGTGCACCTCACGGCCCTCGGACGCGGCGACGACGCCGACGTCCGCTTCGACCTCGCCAGCGGCAGCCCAGGAGCGCTGACCCGCTTCCTGGACGCCGTCCACCCCGGCGTCGTCATCAACTGCGCCGGAGCCACCCGTGGCGGCGCCCGCGATCTCACCCGGCACAACACCGTCGCCGTCGCCTCCGTCTGCGAGGCGCTGCGCCGCAGCACCTGCAACGCGCGGATGGTGCAGCTCGGTTGCGCCGCCGAGTACGGACCGAGCCAGCCCGGTTCGTCCACAGCCGAGGACGCGGTCCCGCGCCCCGGCGGCCCGTACGGGGTCTCCAAGCTGGCCGCCAGCGAGCTGGTGCTCAACTCGGGGCTCGACGCGATCGTCCTGCGGGTCTTCTCACCGGTCGGCCCCGGCACCCCCGCGGGCTCCCCGCTGGGCCGGCTCGCCGAGGCCATGCGCCGTGCGATGCAGGCAGGGGACAAGGAGCTGAAGCTCTCCGGGCTCGGCGTCCAGCGCGACTTCGTCGACGTACGGGACGTGGCGCGCGCCGTGCACGCCGCGTCGCTCTCCGCCGCCCAGGGCGTCGTCAACATCGGTACGGGCCACGCGGTGAAGCTGCGCGACGCCGCCGCCGTCCTGGCCAGGGTCGCCGGATTCGGCGGCACGCTCCACGAGCTCGACGCGCCCCAGCACCGCCACTCGGGCCTGGTCTCGCCGCGCCCCTCCGAGCCGGTCATGGACCATCTGGCCGCGCCGTCCCCGTACCCGGACGGCTGCGGCGGCTGGCAGCAGGCGGACGTACGCACCGCCCGCGACCGGCTCGGCTGGCGCCCGCGCATCAATCTGGAGGAGTCGCTCGCCGACATCTGGATGGAGGCGGCATGTCGCATCTGACCCCGGGCGCGACCCTCTCGGCCGAGCTGGGCTTCGGTGTACCGGGGTACGCGCACCCGCTGGTCGCGCCGGTCGAATGGGCCGAACTGGCTCGCCCGGGAACGCCGTTGCACTGGGTCGTCCTCAACGTCGCCAACGGTCCCGGCGCCCGGCCCGACCCGCACTGCCTGGCAGCGGCGGGCCGGCTCCGCACCGCGGGGACGCGCGTGCTCGGCCATCTCGACATGGCCCACGGCACCCGTCCGTTCGGGGAGCTGATCGCGGAGGCCCACCGGTTCACCGACTGGTACCGCACCGACGGCTTCTTCCTCGACCGGGCCCCGGCCGACCGCGCCGACCTGCCCGAGACCCGGCGGATCGCGGCTGCCCTCAGGTCGGTGACGGGACCCGGCGGCCGTCTCGTGCTCGGACACGGTGTGCACCCGTACCCCGGATACGCCGAGACCGCCGACCAGTTGGTCACCTTCAGCGGCCCCTGGACGGACTACCGCTGGTCGCAGGTGGCGGAGTGGACGGCCGATTACGACCCGTCGCGGTTCGCCCACTTCGTGCACGGCGTCCCGCGCACGCATCTGGAGGAGGCCGTCCGGATCGCCCGCTGGCAGGGCGCGGGCACGATCTTCTTCACCGACCGGACCGACCGGACCGACCGCACAGGCGGGGACGACCCGGTGGGTGGGACTGACGGCTCCGCCGCAGGCCGGCCGGAGGAGAGCGCGCCGTTCGAGGCGCTGCCCGGCTACTGGGACGAAATCGTCTCGCGGATCGGACCTGGTGTCTCGGAATGAGAAGGGGCGTGGCAGTGTTACGGAAGAACCATCGTACGTAGATACCGACCAACGGAGTCCCCGTGTCGCTGCCACCCCTGGTCGAGCCAGCTGCTGAACTCACCGTCGACGAGGTCCGCAGGTACTCCCGCCACCTGATCATCCCCGACGTGGGGATGGACGGGCAGAAGCGGCTGAAGAACGCCAAGGTGCTCGCCGTGGGTGCGGGCGGCCTCGGTTCGCCCGCCCTCATGTACCTGGCCGCCGCCGGTGTGGGCACGCTGGGCATTGTGGAGTTCGACGAGGTCGACGAGTCGAACCTGCAGCGCCAGATCATCCACAGCCAGGCCGACATCGGCCGTTCCAAGGCCCAGTCGGCCAAGGACACGGTCCTCGGGATCAACCCCCTGGTGAATGTGATCCTTCACGAGGAGCGGCTCGAAGCCGAGAACGTGATGGACATCTTCTCCCAGTACGACCTGATCGTGGACGGCACGGACAACTTCGCCACCCGCTACCTGGTCAACGACGCGTGCGTGCTGCTCAACAAGCCGTACGTCTGGGGCTCGATCTACCGCTTCGACGGCCAGGCGTCGGTCTTCTGGTCCGAGCACGGCCCCTGCTACCGCTGCCTCTACCCGGAGCCCCCGCCCCCCGGCATGGTCCCCTCCTGCGCCGAGGGCGGCGTGCTCGGCGTGCTCTGCGCGTCGATCGGCTCCATCCAGGTCAACGAGGCGATCAAGCTGCTCGCCGGCATCGGTGAGCCGCTGGTCGGCCGACTGATGATCTACGACGCCCTGGAGATGCAGTACCGCCAGGTCAAGGTCCGCAAGGACCCCGACTGCGCGGTCTGCGGTGAGAACCCCACCGTCACCGAGCTCATCGACTACGAGGCCTTCTGTGGCGTCGTGTCCGAGGAGGCCCAGGAGGCGGCGGCCGGTTCGACGATCACTCCCAAGCAGCTCAAGGAGTGGATCGACACCGACGAGAAGATCGAGATCATCGACGTCCGCGAGCCGAACGAGTACGAGATCGTCTCGATCCCGGGCGCGAAGCTGATCCCGAAGAACGAGTTCATCATGGGCACCGCCCTCTCGGACCTTCCGCAGGACAAGAAGATCGTCCTGCACTGCAAGACGGGCGTCCGCTCGGCCGAGGTGCTGGCCGTGCTGAAGTCCGCGGGCTTCGCCGACGCCGTCCACGTGGGCGGCGGCGTGATCGGCTGGGTCAACCAGATCGAGCCGGAGAAGCCGATCTACTAGAGAAGCCGGTCCGCCGGACCGGAGCACTGCCTCAGAAGGGGCGGCCCGCACGATGTGCGGGCCGCCCCTTCTCTGCGCGCTCCAGCTCCGGCCCCGCCCTTCTCCCGGGGCTCCAGGAGCGCGGCCGTGCCGCTGTGCCGCCGCCGGGACGGCGCTACTGTGAGAAAGAGGGACGGCAAAAGCCGCATATCTCGCATACCGGCCCAGATGGGATCTGTCCATGCCGCTCGCACGCAGCCTCACGCGTCTGCTCGTGGAGCGGGACACGACGCGTAGGGAGCGCGCAGCGTTCCTCGTGTTTCTGCTCGTGGTGCTGGCCGCGATCGTGGGAGTGGAGTCCGTCACCCCCGGAGACCTGCGGGTGGTGCTGTTCGCGAGTCTGGTCCCGCTCGTCGGCGCCCTCGTGCTGAGCGTCCTGGCCACCGCCGCGCTCGCCACCCTCGCCGGTATCAGCATCGCCGTCTCGTACCCCCTGTTCGCACCGCACGAGCACAACCCCGGTCAGATGGCCGTCGTTCTCGCCTCGACCTGGACGATCGGGATGCTCGCGCTGCTCATCTCGCGGCTCGGCTCCCAGCGGCAGTCCCTCCTGGAGCGGACCCGCGGGGCCGCCGAGGCCGTCCAGCTCGCGTTGCTGCGGCCGTTCCCGCTGCGTACCAAGGACTTCGAGGCCTACGGGGTCTACCTCGCGGCGGACGAGTACGCGCGGGTGGGCGGCGATCTGTACGAGCTGATCGAGTCGCCGTTCGGGACCCGGGTGCTCGTCGCCGATGTGCGTGGCAAGGGGCTCGACGCCATCAACGCGGGCGCGGCCGTGCTCAGCGCCTTCCGGGTGGCGGGGTACGAGGAGCCGGGCCTGTCGGACCTGACCCGGCGCATGGAGAACATACTGGACCGCTACAACGTGTACGCCGAGACCATCGGCCAGGAGCCGCGCCATGTCACCGCGCTGCTGGTGGAGTTCGCCCCGGACCGGCAGCGGATGCGGCTGGTGAACTGCGGCCATCTGGAGCCGTTCGCGGTCTCCGGCTCCGGTGCGCGGCAGGTCGCTCTGGGGGAGGCGGGACTGCCGCTGGGGCTCGGCTTCCTGGTCCCCGACGAGGAACGGGCGCGCGCAGTCGTGGAGACGCGACTGCCGTACGGGGACCGGCTGCTGCTGTTCACGGACGGGGTCACGGAGGCCCGGGACGGCCACCGGGTGTTCTACCCGCTGGCCCGGCGGCTGGAGGGCTGGACCGGCCTGGAACCGGCCGCTCTGGTGCGGGAGATCGAGCAGGATCTCCACCGGTACGTCGGCGGGCGGCTCCAGGACGACGCCGCGATCATGGTGATCACCGCCCGCTGAGCCGGTCCGGGCGGGCTGAAGGGGCGGGACACAAGCGGGCCCGGACGGGCCGCACTTCGGGCACGGCGCTCGCCGCGGGGCCGGGACATTTGTCCTGCCGGAGTACGGACGCTTCGCTCTGCCGCCGGAGGTGCCCGGCGCGGGAAGCTTCTCGTGTCGGAAACGAAGCCTCAGGGGGAACCGGAAATGACCGCAGTGAGCACGGAGCAGATCACCGCACAGAGCACCACCCAGAACACGGAACCGGTCACCGCGCCGGTCGCCGCGCCGGCCCCGGTGGAGATCAAGCCGCTGCCGAACTGGTACTTCCCGATCGTCGGCACTTTCGCCGGCGTCTTCGACATCGCACGGGCCTACCCGGTCGCGTACTGGCTGATCCCGGTCGTCGCCGCGGTGAACCTGACGCTCTCGCTCACCGTGCTGCGGACCCGGATGCGCTTCATGCGGGCGCTCTGGAAGAACAAGCGCACCCGGCTGCTCGCGGTCGGCCTGGTCGCGCTGCGGTTCGCGGTCCGCGGTGCGCTGGGGCTCGCCGGATTCGCTGTGGGGGCGGCCGTCGGCAGCGTAGTGATCGGCGTGGTGATGGCCGTACTGGGCACCGCGATGGCGTGGGGCGACCAGTGGCTGATCCTGCGGACGCTGGAGCGGAGCCGGACCCGTACGGAGACAGCGCCGGGCGCCTGACCGGCGGGGGCGTCAATCCCCGGCAATCCCCGGGGTGCCCGGCCGGGGCAGCCCCTAGAGAGCCCCTCTGCGCGTCAGGTAGTTGAAGCACAGCCAGCCGGGCAGCACCGGAAGCCAGAACGTCAGCAGCCGGAAGAGCAGCACGGCGGCGGCAGCCGTCCCCGGGTCGACGCGGGCGATGATCAGCGCACCGGTCAGCGCCGTCTCGACGGCCCCGACCCCACCGGGCGTCGGTACGGCGGACCCCACCGCGTTCGCGGTCAGGAAGACCACCGCGATGCTGGCGTAACTTATGGTCGAGCCGCCACCGAAGGCCCGGATCGACGCGTCGAGGCACATCACGAACGTGCCGGTCAGCAGCAGCATCCCGCCGATACCGGTGAGCAGCTTGCGGGGCTGCTGGAGCACGTCCAGCATCCGCGGCACCACCCCGGCGAACAGCGAACGCACCCGTGTGACAACGAACTTCCGCAGGAACGGCACCGCCGTCACCACCAGCGCGAGCACCGCTGCCGTCAGCAGGCCGGCGATCACCGTGCGGGACGGGGTCAGCGACGGGGTCTGCTCGGTGCCCGTCACATAGCCGAAGATCATCAGCAGCAGGATGTGGCTGGCCAGCCCGAAGAGCTGCGAAGCACCGACACTGGCCACCGCGAGCCCGGGGCGCACGCCCGCGCGTTGCAGGAAACGGGTGTTGAGCGCCACACCGCCGACCGCCGCGGGCGCCACCAGCTTCACGAAGGACCCGGCGACCTGCGCCGACACGGCCCGCAGGAACGGCACCTTCTCCGGTACGAAGCCGAGCAGGCTCATCGCCGCCGCCACGTAACTCACCGCGGAGAACAGCACCGCCAGGGCGACCCAGCCCCAGCGGGTGGTGGTGATCAGCTGGTGGTACGGGATGTTCGCGAGCTGAGAGAGCAGGAAGTACGCGGCGACGGATCCGGCGATGACCGTGAACAGGGTGCGCAGCTTGACGCGTTCGAGCCGTACCGGTTCGGCGTGCGCCTGCGGGCGGATCAGCAGCACCTGGTGGCGGATCTGCGAGAGCAGGTCCTCCTCACGTGCCCCGTCCAGCGCGTCGTCGATGGCCTCCTTCTCGGCCTTCTTCTCGGCACGGGCGGCCTTGCGGCTGTCGCCCGGCGCTTCGGGCCCGGCCTTCGCCCGCTTCGCCGTCTCCGACGCCTCGATCACGGCTTCGCGCTCGCGCTGCGCCCGCTCGCGCGCCAGCTGGCGCAGAGTCGCCCGGGTCGACCGGCTCAGCGCCAGCGGCTGGAGCAGCGGCAGGCTGTCGGCCACCTTGTCGGGACCGATGACCGCCACGGCTGACGCGACCGAGCGCTCCGCCCCGGCCCGCAGCCCCAGCGTGGTGAGCAGCTGCGCGATGTCCATGCGCAGCACGATGTCGCTCGCCGCGATCTCGCCGCCGCGCAGATCGGTGAGGATCACCCGGCCCGACCGGTCCACCAGGATCGCGTCGCCGACGAGCCTGCGGTGCGCGATGCGACGGGACTGCAGAGCCTGCATCTGCCGCCAGGCGTTCCGCATCAGCTCGTCGGTGAACTCCTCGTCGGGCAGCGAGTCGAGGGAGCGGCCGCCGGTGTGCTCGTACACGAGCATCACCGCGTCGGGGCCGAGCTCGGACGTGGCGATCAGCTTCGGCGCGTTGGCCCCGGCGGCGATGGCCGCGTACGCGAGGAGCGCCTCCTGCTCCAGGGCCTGGCGCAGCGACTGGATGGAGCGGCCGGTGGAGATGGACCGCAGGGTGAGGCGGCGCCACACCCGGTAGAAGAAGCCCTGCGCCTGCTGCTCCCGGTCGACGACGGTGACGTCGAGCGGCCCGCCGTCCTCCAGCGTGACGAAGTAGCGGCGGCCGCGGTCGCCCTGCTCGGCGGAGTCGGGGATGTCCTCGGCGCGCATCGCGCTGACGGGGTTGAAGCCGACGTGCCGCAGCCCGGCGAGCAGCTGGCGGCCGGTCGGGCGGACGTTGGGCGAGCCGACGGCGTACAGCGTGCCGTACGCGACGGTCCAGCCCAGCAGGATCGTCACGATGATCGAGAAGGGGGTGGTCTGCCGGCCGACCAGCACAGCGAAGGCGTTGACCAGCAGCACCACCCAGAGCGCCACCCGCCAGCGCGGCCTGCGGGCCATGCCGACGGCCGTCATATACGCGATGACGGGGGCGAGATAGCCGTGCACGGGGTCGGTGAGCGTGCCGTTGGCGAGCGACTGGGTGAGCGCCTCGGTGATCGACTTGGGTGCGGCCTTGGCGACCCAGAGGTCGGTGGCGAGCGCGGCGCCGTGGGCGAGTACGGCGGCCAGCACGCCGTCCGCGATCCGCAGACCGTCCCGTTTGACCAGCCGTTCGATCGCGAAGGCGACCGGCAGGATCAGTATGGCGATGGACGAGAAGAGCCCGGCGAGCTTGAGGAGCAGATCGGGTGTCTGGACGGTGCCGTTGTGGATGTCCTGGGCGAGCCCCGATGTCGTGCCGTGGGCGAAGGCGGCGATGGCCAGGAACAGCGCGATGGCCAGGATGCCGGTGAGCAGGCGCAGCAGATCGGACGGGCGGTGCACCCGGGCGGCGAGCAGCGGCTCGTCCCCGGAGACCCGGTCGATGGGCGTCGCCCCGCCGAACTCGGGCGGTGACTCCTGCGATCCGGGGTGGGATCCGGTGGCGGGTCCTGCGTCCGGTCCGGGGCGGGACCCCGTGGCGGGCTGTGCGTCCGGGCCTGGGTGTGAACCGGTGGAGGGTTCTGCGTCCGGGCCCGGGTGTGATCCGGTGGCGGGCTGTGATCCCGCCTCCGGGTGTGATCCGGGCCCGGAATCCGTCTCGTCGGCCGCACCCGGAGCCGCGTCAGGGCCGCCCGGTGCGACCGGACCGCGGCCCGGCCCCGGGCCGGCCTCCGGTCCGCCCGGAGGGGTTTCGGAGTCGGGGGCGTTCGCCGCCTCCGGTGGCTCCTGCACGCCTGGCCCCTCCGTCGGTTCCTCTTTGTCTCGTATCACTGCGCTCCACCTCGGGGTGCTGGGCCCGCGGGCAGAGCGGCCGGGCGCTGCTCGCGGGAAGCCCGGCCACCGCCCGGACGATGGTGGCATGTCCGGGCGGTGCGGGAGGGCATCAGGGCCCCTTTGCGGAAAATGGCCCGCTCTGCGGAGAGCCCGGCGCGTTGTCGGCGCTGTGGTGCAGGATGGGCCGGGTGAGTGCTGAGCTGCCGGAGTACGCGGAACGGGTGCTGGACGTCGCGGAGCTGATCCCGCCCGGCCGCGTCATGACGTACGGGGACATCGCCGAATGGCTGGGAGAGGGGGGCCCGCGCCAGGTGGGGCGGGTGATGGCCCTCTACGGCGGCGGAGCCCCGTGGTGGCGTGTGGTGCGCTCGGACGGTGCGCTGCTCGCGGGCCACGAACTGCGGGCGCTGGAGCACTACCGCGCGGAGTCCACCCCGCTGCGGGACGCCTCGCGGGCCGCACGGGAAGCGGACGGCCACCTGCCGCGCCTGGACATGCGGCGGGCGCGGTGGGACGGCGGCGACGGGGCTCATGTCTGACAGCTTCCGCCATTCGGCCCTCCCACGGGTGGTCTGAGACCCGTACGGAGTACAGGCCACCGGCACGGCCGTCCGGGCCGCTGTCCGCCGGGCCGCTGTCGTCCGGGCCGCTGTCGTCCCGGTCACTGCCGTCCCGGTCACCCGGCCCGACGGCGTAGCGTCGGCGGGGCACCGCGGGACCGGCGGAGCCGCCGGGCCCGGCACATACTCGGCACCCACCCTTCCCGTCCGCACATCCACGCACCCCTTCCAGGACCGGCGATCCACGTGAGCACCTCCACTTCCCACCGGGTACGGCAACGGGCCCCGGGCGCGTACCGACTGGTGCGCACCCCGCCGGGCACGGTGGATCCACCCGTACTGGACGCACGGCAGCGTGCGGTGGTTGATCACGGCACCGGGCCGTTGCTGGTCCTGGCCGGGCCGGGCACGGGCAAATCCACCACGCTGGTGGAGGCGGTGGCCCGGCGCATCGCCGAGGGGACGGACCCCGAACGGATCCTGGTCCTCACCTTCAGCCGCCGGGCCGCGGTGGAGCTGCGCGACCGGATGGCCGTACGGATCCAGGGCGGCGGGCAGGGGCCGCTCCCCGATGCCGGGGCGTCCGGCGCCGGATCCAGGATCGGCACGTACGGACCGCAGGCGACCACCTTCCACTCCTTCTGCTATGCCCTGGTCCGAGCCCACCAGGACGCCGACCTCTTCGCCGAACCGCTGCGGCTGCTGTCCGGACCCGAGCAGGACGTCGCGGTGCGGGAGCTGCTGGCCGGACAGCTCGACCTGGGCCGGATCCGCTGGCCCGACGAGCTGCGGGCCTGCCTGACGACGCGCGGCTTCGCCGACGAGGTGCGCGCGGTGCTCGCCCGCAGCCGGGAGCTGGGCCTCGGCCCGGAGACCCTGGCCGCGTTCGCGGACCGCACGGGGCGCCCCGACTGGCACGCGGCCGCCGGATTCCTCGCCGAGTATCTGGACGTCCTCGACGCGCAGGGCGTCGTCGACTACGCGGAGCTGGTGCACCGCGCGGTGCCGCTGGCCGAACGCGCCGACCTCCGCTACGACGCGGTCTTCGTCGACGAGTACCAGGACACGGACCCGGCGCAGGTCAGGCTGTTGCACGCGCTGGCGGGCGGCGGCCGGACCCTGGTCGCGTTCGGCGACCCGGACCAGTCGATCTACGCGTTCCGCGGCGCCGACGTGAACGGCATCCTGGACTTCCCCGACACCTTCGCCCGCACGGACGGCCGCCCGGCCCCCGTCGAGGTGCTGACCACCTCACGCCGCTCCGCCACGGCCCTGCTGACGGCGACCCGGCTGCTCACCCAGCGGATGCCGCTGCCCCGGCTCCCCGCCGCGAAGGTCCGCGCACACCGGGAGCTCTCGGCGGTACGGGCCGGGGGCCGGGTCGAGGCGTACACCTACCCGACGGTCGGCACCGAACTGGACAACATCGCGGACATCCTGCGCCGGGCCCACCTGGAGGAGGGCGTGCCGTGGAACGACATGGCGGTCCTGGTCCGTGCGGGCGGCCGCTCGATCCCGGCGGTGCGCCGGGCGCTGACCTCGGCCGGGGTCCCGCTGGACATCGCGGGCGACGACGTACCGCTGCGCCACGAGCCCGCGGTCACCCCGCTGCTGACGGCGCTGCGGGCGGTGGCGGAAGCGGCGCTGGGCAGTACCGGCGCCGGTCCCGGCACCGAAACCGGGACCAGCCCCGGTGCCGGCCCGGACACCGGCGACGAGGGCCCGGCGGCCGGGGCCCCCGCGGCCCGGCTGACCACCGAGGCGGCTCTCGCGCTCCTCACCTCACCGCTCGCCGGCATGGACGCCGCCGACCTGCGGCGGCTCGGCCGCGCCCTGCGCGACGAGGAACGGGCGGGCGGCAACCGGCTGCCCGCGCCGTCCGACGAACTGCTCGCCCGCGCGCTGGCCGAGCCCGCACGGCTGATCGCGCACGACCCGGCATACGCCAGGGGCGCCCAGCAGCTGGGCAAGCTACTGAGCAGAACCCGCGCGCTCCTGGAGAACGGCGGCACCGCCGAACAGGCCCTCTGGGAGCTGTGGAGCGGTACCGGCTGGCCCCGGCGTCTGGAGCGCGCCACGCTGCGGGGCGGCGCCGCCGGGCGCAACGCCGACCGCGACCTGGACGCCGTCTGCGCGCTCTTCGACACCGCGGCCCGCGCCGAGGAGCGCACCGGCGGGCGCGGCGCGCTGAACTTCCTCGAAGAGATCGACGCCCAGGACATCGCCGCCGACACCCTGTCGAAGCGGACCGTGCGCCCCGAGGCGGTCCAGCTGATGACCGCGCACCGCGCCAAGGGCCTGGAATGGGGCCTGGTCGTCGTCGCCGGTGTGCAGGAAGGGCTGTGGCCCGACCTCAGGCGGCGCGGCTCCCTGCTGGAAGCGGACCGGATCGGGCGCGACGGGCTCGCCGAACCGCTCAGCCCCGGTGCGCTGCTCGCCGAGGAACGCAGGCTCTTCTACGTCGCGGTCACCCGCGCCCGCGACCGGATCGTCGTGACCGCGGTGAAGGCACCGGCCGACGACGGGGACCAGCCGTCGCGCTTCCTCACCGAGCTGGGGGTGGAGCCGAAGGACGTCACGGGCCGCCCCCGGCGCCCCCTCGCGGTGGCCCCGCTGGTCGCGGAGCTGCGCGCGACGACCGTCGACCCGAAGGCGTCCCCCGAACTGCGCGAGGCCGCCGCCCACCGGCTCGCCCGGCTGGCCGCGCTCGCGGACGAGGAGGGCCAGCCGCTGGTGCCCGCGGCGCACCCGTACCGCTGGTGGGGGCTGTACGAGCCGACGCACTCCGCGGTCCCGGTGCGCGACCCCGGGCAGCCGGTCGCACTCTCCGGCAGTTCGCTGGACCAGCTCGCCCACACCTGCTCGCTCCAGTGGTTCCTGGGCCGCGAGGTGAAGGCGGACGCGCCCGCCACCGCCGCCCAGGGCTTCGGCAACGTGGTGCACGTCCTCGCGGACGAGGTGGCGTCCGGGCGCACCCCCGCCGACCTGGCCGTCCTGATGGAACGCCTCGACTCGGTCTGGAACTCGCTCGCCTTCGACGCTCCCTGGAAGTCCGGCCAGGAGAAGGAGAACGCACGCGCCGCGCTGGAACGCTTCCTGCGCTGGCACGTCATGGACCGCGCGGGCCGCACCCCGGCCGCCACCGAGCACCCCTTCGACGTGACCCTGGAGGCGGGTGAGTACGAGGTCCGGATCCGGGGCTCCATGGACCGGGTCGAGCGGGACGCGGAGGGCCGTGCGTACGTGGTCGACTTCAAGACCGGCAAGCAGGCGCCCACGAAGGACGAGGTGGCCCGCCATCCGCAGCTGGCGGTCTACCAGCTCGCGGTGCGCGAGGGCGCGGTGGACGAGGTCTTCGGCGGCCGGCGCCCCGAGGCGGGCGGCGCCGAACTCGTACAGCTGCGGCAGGCCGCCGTGAAGAAGGAGGGCGGCGACGCCCTGCCCAAGGTCCAGTCCCAGGAGCCGCTCGCGGGGGAGTGGGTCGGCGACCTGCTGGCCACCGCCGCCGGAAAGGTGCTGGACGAGCGCTTCACCCCGACGACGGGCAGCCACTGCACGCACTGCGCGTTCCGCGCCTCCTGCAGCGCCCTGCCCGAGGGGCGCCACATCGTCGAGTGACGGCGGTACGACGGCGGTACGACGGCGGTACGACGGCGGTACGCGAGCGGGCCGGGCGGGGATGTCACGCGGGGATGTCATGCGGGGATGTCACAGGGCGCCGTTAGCCTTTCTGAGGTGACCACCCCACGCATCACCGGTCCCGAGCAGCTCAAGGAGCTGCTCGGTATCCCCTTCACCCCGGAGCAGACGGCCTGCATCACGGCGCCGCCCGCCCCGCAGGTCATCGTGGCCGGAGCCGGTTCGGGGAAGACCACGGTGATGGCCGCGCGGGTGGTGTGGCTGGTGGGGACCGGGCAGGTCGCGCCGGAGCAGGTGCTCGGGCTGACCTTCACCAACAAGGCGGCGGGCGAGCTGGCCGAGCGGGTCCGCAAGGCACTGGTCCGCGCCGGCGTCACCGACCCGGACGCTCCCGGCCCGCACCACTCGTCAGCCGTCCGTCACCCCTCCGTGCCGACGGCGAGCGCCGACCCGTACTACTCGCCGGGCGAGCCGCGCATCTCGACGTACCACGCCTTCGCCGGACAGCTGCTCACCGACCACGGGCTGCGGATCGGTCTGGAGCCGTCCTCCCGGCTGCTCGCCGACGCCACCCGCTACCAGCTGGCGGCGCGGGTGCTCAAGGAGGCACCGGGCCCCTATCCGGCGCTGACGAAGTCCTTCTCCTCGCTGGTGAGCGACCTGCTGGCGCTGGACGGCGAGCTGGCCGAGCATCTGGTGACCCCGGAGGCGCTGCGCGCGTACGACACCGGGCTGCTGGCCGACCTGGAGGGTGCCCGGCTCTCCAACGCGGAGCTGCGCAAGGTCCCGGAGGCCGCCGGGGCCCGCCGTGAACTGCTCGACCTGGTGAGCCGCTACCGCGCGGCCAAGCGCAGCCGCGACCTGCTGGACTTCGGCGACCAGATCGCGCTCTCCGCCGAACTGGCGCTGACCAGGCCAGAGGTGGGCACCATCCTGCGCGACGAGTTCCGGGTGGTCCTGCTCGACGAGTACCAGGACACCTCCGTCGCCCAGCGGCTGCTGCTCTCCGGCCTCTTCGGGGGCGGCAGCGGCCATGCGGTGACCGCCGTGGGCGACCCCTGTCAGGCGATCTACGGCTGGCGCGGCGCGTCCGTCGCCAATCTGGACGACTTCCCCGAGCACTTCCCGTACGCCGACGGGAGCCCCGCCACCCGCTTCTCGCTGAGCGAGAACCGGCGCAGCGGCGGCCGCCTCCTCGACCTGGCCAACGGCCTGGCCGCGCCGCTGCGCGCGATGCACGCGGGCGTCGAGGCGCTGCGGCCGGCGCCGGGCGCCGAGCGGGACGGCATGGTGCGGTGCGCCCTGCTCCGTACGCACGAGGAGGAGATCGGCTGGCTGGCCGACTCGATCGCGCATCTGGTGCGTACGGGCAAGGACCCGGGCGAGATCGCGGTGCTCTGCCGTACCGCCGGTGACTTCGCGGAGATCCAGGGCGCCCTGGTGGCACGGGACGTGCCGGTCGAGGTGGTCGGCCTCTCGGGGCTGCTGCATCTGCCCGAGGTCGCCGATCTGGTCGCGGTCTGCGAGGTGCTCCAGGACCCGGGGGCCAATGCCTCGCTGGTCCGGCTGCTGACCGGGCCGCGCTGGCGGATCGGCCCGCGCGATCTGGCGCTGCTGGGCCGCCGGGCGCGGCTCCTCGTGCGGTACGACAGCACGGCCGGCGACGACGGCGCCGACCCGGACCAGCGGCTCGCCGAAGCCGTCGAAGGGGTCGACCCGGCCGAGGTGGTCTCGCTGGCGGACGCGCTGGACACGTTTCTGGCGGGCGGCGCGGACCAGGGCGGTGTGGACGGGCCGGGCGGCGGCCGGGCGGACGACGGGCTTCCGTTCTCCGCCGACGCCCGGGTGAGGTTCGCCCGCCTCGCCGCGGAACTGCGCGATCTGCGCCGCTCGCTGGCCGACCCGCTGATGGACGTACTGCACCGGGTGCTCGCCACGACCGGCCTGGAGGTCGAGCTCTCGGCCTCCCCGCACGCCCTGGCCGCCCGCCGTCGGGAGACCCTCTCCCACTTCCTGGACATAGCGGCGGGCTTCGCCTCGCTGGACGGCGAGGCGAGCCTGCTGGCCTTCCTGGCCTTTCTGCGGACGGCGGCCCAGTACGAGAAGGGCCTGGACAACGCGCTGCCCGGCGGCGAGAACACCGTGAAGGTCCTCACCGCCCACAAGTCCAAGGGCCTCGAATGGGATGTGGTCGCGGTCCCCTCCCTGGTGGCCAGGCAGTTCCCGAGCGAGCAGTCCCGTGAGTCCTGGACGGCGCAGCCGAAGGTGCTGCCGCACGCGCTGCGCGGCGACGCGGCGACGCTCCCCGGGGTGGGGGCGTGGGACGCCAAGGGGCTTGCCGCATTCAAGGCGGCGATGAAGTCCCACCAGCACACGGAGGAACTCCGCCTCGGCTACGTCACGTTCACCCGCCCGCGCTCGCTGCTGCTCGGCTCGGCCCACTGGTGGGGCCCGAGCCAGAAGCGCCCGCGCGGCCCGTCGGACTTCCTGCTCGCGCTCCAGGAGCACTGCGCGGCGGGGTACGGAGAGACGGAGGTCTGGGCGGACGCCCCGGAGGAGGGCGAGGAGAACCCGGCGCTGCGGGACGCGGCGGCGGACCACGCCTGGCCCCTGCCGCTGGACGAGACATCCCTGCACCGCCGCAGGGCAGCGGCCGAACTGGTCCTGGACCAGCTCAACGAGATGGCCGACCAGGATCACCTGCGCCGGCCGGACCGGCCGGAGCAGTCGGAGGAGCCGGATCAGCCGGAGGAGCCGGACCAGCCGGATCAGCCGGACCACTCCGTGACACCCACCCCGCACGACGCCCCCGCCCCGCACGGCACTCAGGCCCCCGCCTCCCCGTCCGTGCCGCACGCCCGGACCCCGCTCACCCCCGAGGACGCCCGCACCATCACCTCCTGGGACCGCGACCTCGACGCCCTCACGGGCGAACTGCTCCGCGCCAGACGCACCGTGCGCGACGTCCCCGTACCGCTCACCCTCACCGCCACCCAGCTGCTGCGCCTCGCCGGCGACCCCGACGCGTTCGCGCACGAGCTGGCCCGGCCCATGCCGCGCCCCCCACAGCCCGCCGCCCGCCGCGGCACCCGCTTCCACGCCTGGGTCGAGTCACGTTTCGAGGAACTGCCGCTGCCCATGCTCGGCCCCGACGAGCTGCCCGGCGGTGACGACGACGAACCGGAGATCGCCGACGAGCGCGATCTGGCCGAACTGAAGGCGGCCTTCGAGCGCACCCCGTACGCCGGGCGCACGCCCCACCGGGTCGAGGCCCCCTTCACTCTCACTCTCGCCGGCCGGGTGATCCGCGGCCGGATGGACGCCGTCTACCGCACCTCCCGCGACACCTACGAGATCGTCGACTGGAAGACCCACCGCGCCCACACCGCCGACCCGCTCCAGCTGGCCGTCTACCGCCTGGCCTGGGCCGAGCAGCACCACATCCCGCTCACCTCGGTCACGGCCGCGTTCCTCTACGTACGGACCGGGGAAGTGATCCGGCCCACACCGCTGCCGGGCCGGGCCGGTCTTGAGCGGATCCTGCTGGGTGATCCGCCGGGCGAGCCACCCCGACCGGCCGGTTAGGCTCGACGGCATGAGCGACACCCCGGACAGCGCCGTCCGCACGTACATAGACCAGCACCGCGAGCCCTTCCTCGAAGACCTGGCCGACTGGCTGCGCATTCCGTCTGTCTCCGCGCAGCCGGATCACGCAGCCGATGTACGCCGCAGCGCCGACTGGCTGGCTGCCAAACTCAGGGAGACCGGCTTCCCGGTCACCGAGATCCTCGATACGCCCGGTGCCCCCGCGGTGTTCGCCGAGTGGCCTTCGGGCGACCCGGGAGCGCCGACCGTCCTCGTCTACGGTCACCACGACGTCCAGCCCGCGGCGGTCGATGACGGCTGGCGCACCGACCCCTTCGAGCCGGTCGTCAGGGACGGCCGGATGTACGGCAGGGGCGCGGCCGACGACAAGGGCCAGGTGTTCTTCCACACACTCGGGGTCCGGGCCCACCTCGCCGCCACCGGCCGCACCGCTCCCGCCGTCAACCTCAAGCTCCTCATCGAGGGCGAGGAGGAGTCCGGCTCCCCGCACTTCAGGGAGCTGGTCGAGCAGCAGGCCGAGCGCTTCGCGGCCGACGTGGTGATCGTCTCGGACACCGGTATGTGGTCCGAGACGACCCCGACCGTCTGCACCGGTATGCGCGGCCTCGCCGAGTGCGAGATCACCTTCGAGGGTCCCGACCAGGAGATCCACTCGGGCTCGTTCGGCGGCGCCGTACCGAACCCGGCCACCGCGGCGGCCCGGCTGGTCGCCGCGCTGCACGACGCCGACGGGCGCGTCACCATCCCGGGTTTCTACGACGGTGTCGCGGAGCTCACGGACGCCGAGCGCGAGCTCTTCGCGGAGCTGCCCTTCGACGAGGCCGAGTGGCTGCGTACCGCCAAGTCCCGTGCGGCGGCCGGTGAGCGGGGCCACACCACGCTGGAGCGGATCTGGGCCCGCCCGACCGCCGAGGTCAACGGCATCGGCGGCGGCTACCAGGGCGTGGGCGGCAAGACGGTCGTCCCGTCGTCGGCCATGGTGAAGCTCTCGTTCCGGCTGGTCGCGGGCCAGGACCCGGTCCGGACCGAGAAGCTGGTCACGGAGTGGGCGGCGGGCCGGGCGGAGCCCGGGATCCGCCAGGAGATCACGTTCAGCGCCGGCACCCGCCCGTGTCTGACCCCGCTGGACCATCCGGCGCTCCAGTCGGTCGTACGGGCCATGGGCCGGGCGTTCGGCGAGAAGATCCGCTTCACCCGGGAGGGCGGCTCGGGCCCCGCCGCCGATCTCCAGGACGTCCTCGGTGCCCCGGTGCTCTTCCTGGGCATCTCCGTGCCGTCCGACGGCTGGCACGCACCGAACGAGAAGGTCGAACTCGCCCTGCTGTTCAAGGGTGTGGAGACCACCGCCCATCTGTGGGGCGACATGGCCGCAGCCCTGCGATGAGAACGCTGAACCGAACCACCCAGTCCATGAGGGGGAGTTGGAAGCACCTGTGAGCAACTTCAGCAATGCCACCGAAGGTCACGCGAGTGAAGGCGGGACCACTGATGGCCGGGCCGCCGACGCCCGTACCGCCGATAACGGCACAGCCGGGGCCGGCACCGCCACGGATCCGCACCGGCCGATCGCTCTGACGGACCCGAGCGGCGTCGACCGGGCCGCCCACCACCGCCTCGACGAGGCGTGGCTCGCGGCGGCCTGGAGTCACCCGACGACCCGGGTGTTCGTGGTCTCCGGCGGCCAGGCGCTGATCGACGAGACGCCCGACGGCCGTACCGAGCTGCTCAAGACCCCGTCGTTCGAGGCCCCCCTCACCGAGGAGCACCGCTACTTCCTCGGCACGGACACGGACGGAGTGCGGTACTTCGCGCTCCAGAAGGACACCCTCCCGGGCCGGATGGACCAGTCAGCCCGCCCGGCCGGGCTGCGCGAGGCGGGGCTGCTGCTCTCGCCGCTCGACGCCGGGCTCCTGGTGCACGCGGTGGCGCTGGAGAACTGGCAGCGGCTGCACCGGTTCTGCTCCCGCTGCGGCGAGCGCACCGTCATCGCCGCGGCCGGTCACATCCGGCGCTGCCAGGCCTGCGGGGCGGAGCACTACCCGCGTACCGACCCGGCCGTGATCATGCTCGTCACCGACGAGCACGACAGGGCGCTGCTCGGCCGGCAGGTGCACTGGCCCGAGGGCCGGTTCTCCACGCTCGCCGGTTTCGTCGAGCCGGGCGAGTCCATCGAGGCCGCGGTGGGGCGCGAGGTGTTCGAGGAGGCAGGTGTCACCACCGGCTCGGTGCAGTACGTCGCCAGCCAGCCCTGGCCCTTCCCGTCCAGTCTGATGCTCGGCTTCATGGCGCAGGCCACGAGCTCCGAGATCACCGTGGACGGCGAGGAGATCAGCGAGGCCCGCTGGTTCTCGCGGGACGATCTGCGGTCGGCGATCGAGTCCGGGGACGTGCTGCCCCCGGCCGGCATCTCGATCGCGGCCCGGCTGGTGGAGCTCTGGTACGGCAAGCCGCTGCCGAAGCCGCTGGCCTGACGGGACATCGGCGCCATCCCGGTCGGCTTCGCCGGGGGTTCTTAGAAACCTCTTATCCGTGGTCACCACCCTCACGATCATGGACGAACCCGAGAACTCCCCGCGCGCCGAGAGCCAGTCGCCCACGCCTGCGCACGCCGTCCCGAGCCGGGGGCCGGACCGGCCGCGTGGGCACCGGGACGCCGGGGGAGCCGCGCGCAGGCGTCGCAACCGGGCCCTGGGGGTCGCGGCTGCCCTCGCTGTCACCGTGACCACAGCCTCGGCGGGGTACGCCGCCATCGCCCGAACGGGGGAGGACGCTCCGCAGTACACGAAGCCCCGGGTACGCGCAGGCGCTGTCGACTTTCCCGTGGCGGGTGGCACCACCACCGTCGACACGGCCTCCCTGCGCGTCACGGGACACACGGGCCACGGGACGGCCGTTCCCGTCTCCGACGCCGCCGCCGACGCCGACGGATTCGGTCGGCCGGGCAAGGTCGAGGTGCACGGCTCGCACGCCTCCTGGTCGTACCCCGCCAGGGGGCTGCGCGTGACCGCGGCGGGCGAGAGCGGGCGGCTGCTGATGACGGTGCGCTCGGAGAAGGACGGGACCCTCGCGTGGCCGGTGACCGGCAAGGGGGCCGGCACGGGGGCGCGGGGCGCCTCGCTGCAGATCCCGAGGGGGGAGGGGCTCTCCGTTCCGGTCGCTGACCGGTTCTGGAACTCCCGGCAGGCGGGTCTTGTCGGCACCGATGACGATCTGGCCACCGGCTCCCTCACCTTGCCTCTGTGGGGCTACGCCTCGCACGGGCACGGCGTCAGCTACCTCGTGCCGGAGAGCATCGGGACCTCACTCGGATTCGCCTCCGCCGACGGGCGGTTGAACGCCACGGCGAAGCACGAGTTCTCCCGCCGGGAGCGGACCCTCGACTACACGGTCGCCTTCTCCCTCACCTCCGCCTCTCCCGTGGCGCCGGCCGCCGACTACCACCGCTGGCTCGGTGAACACGGGCAACTGCACACGCTGAAGCAGAAGATCGCCGAGAACCCGGAGGTCGGAAAGCTGCTCGGAGCCGAGCACGCCTATCTGTGGGGCGGAGCCCGTGACGCCGAGGCGGTGCGGACCCTGCGCAAGCAGGGCAACACGCGGCTGTGGCTCGGCTACGACGCCGACGGTCACCCCATGAGCCGGGACGCGGTGGCGGAGGCCAGGAAGCTGGGCTATCTGGTCGGCCCGTACGACTCGTACGACAACGGCCAGGACCCGGAGACCGCCGACACCCCCATCGCCAAGTGGCCCGGCAGGATCTACCCGGACTTCTGCGTGCGCGACGCGAAGGGCACCCCCGCGACGGGCTTCGGCGCACGCGGCTGCTACCTCAGCTCCGAAGCGTTCGCGAAGTCCGAGCCCACCGAGCACTACCTGGCTCAGCACACGAAGGAGATGACGAAGAACGGTGCCAACAGCGTCTTCGTGGACGTCGATGCCGCGGGTGAGCTGTTCAGCGACTTCACCGGGAGCCACCCGATGACGAAGAGGCAGGACCGCGACAACCGGATGGACCGCCTGCGGACGCTGGCCGACAAGGACCACTTCGTCGTCGGGTCGGAATCCGCCGTCTCCTGGTCGGCCTCGGCGCTCGCGTTCGACCACGGCGCGCAGACACCCGTCAACGACGGCCTGTGGGCCTTCCAGAAGGACAAGACCAAGTGGGGGGCCTACTACCCCGCGGACGCTCCCGGCCAGTTCTTCCACCCGACCACGCTCCCATCGTCCCTGGCCAAGTCGATGTTCGACCCCGCCTACCGCGTCCCGCTGTACGAGACCGCACTGCACGACTCGCTGGTCAACACCGACCGCTGGGAGATGCCCTACGACAAGCTCCCGGCGCAGAAGAAGGACCGTGCGCTGATGTCGGTCCTCTACAACACGCCGCTCAACTTCGTCCTGGGGGACCAGAACCTGGCCTCCACGGGCAAGGAGATGGCCGCACTGCAGCAGTACTTCGCGCCCCTGCACAAGGCGGCCGGTACCGAGCGGATGACGGCGTTCCACTGGCTGACCGAGGATCACCTCGTCCAGCACTCTGTCTTCGGGGACGGCACCCTGACGGTGACGGCCAACTTCGGCACCACGGCGCACGACGGTCTGCCGGGCGGCTGTGTGGACGCGAAGCTGAAGGACGAGCCGAAGGCCCGGCGGCTCTGCCCGGCCAACGGCTGACCGGCCCCCGGCCTGATCCAGACGGAAGACCCCAGGGCCTGTCCGGCCGGTCTTCGTGGGCCCGCGACGCCTGGCACGGCACCTCGCCGCGTTGTCGGAGTCACCCCAGTACGTCCAGTACGGGGGCGATCCTCCGCCTTGCGAGGCACCGCACCGGACGCCGCGGCCTGATCCACGAAGACCGGCCGGACACGCCCTAGTAGCTCCGCTACGAGAACATTCCGGCGCCTTGCGATCGCACGCACCAGACGCCGCGCGGCCGCCCTTCGGGCAACGACGGCACTTTGACGACGGGCCCTAGTAGGGCTTGGTCAGGTCAGTACGAGCGTGGGTATGTCGCGGTGGCAGGTGGGGCAGGCGCCGGCCCAGACCGCGAGGAGTATCTGCAGCTCGCGGACGACTTGGTAGAGGCTCAGACCGGCGCCGTGTCTTTTGGGGCTCTGGCCAGTCGTTGCAGGGTGCAGAAGGCGTGGGCGACGGAGACGAGTGTGACGTGGTGGTGCCAGCCGTTGAAGGTGCGGCCCTCGAAATGGGTCAGGCCCAGGGCCTGTTTCATCTCCCGGTAGTCGTGCTCGATGCGCCAACGGAGCTTGGCGAGGCGGACCAACGTGGTCAGTGGAGTGTCGGTGGGCAGGTCGGAGAGCCAGAACTGGACCGGTTCGGGTTCGTTTGCCGGCCACTCGGCCAGCAGCCAGCACTCCGGCAACTGCGGGCCCTGGACCGCCTGACGGATCTCGCGTCCGGCGGGGCGAATCCGCAGGGCGACAAACCGCGAGTACATGCGCTTGAAGCCGCTGCGGCTGGTGCCAGGCCGCGAGCCCTCCCGCCATTGCACGGGTTTGGCCGCCTTCCGGCCTGCTTCCATGGCCAGTTGTTTCACCGACTGTGGTTTGTCCAGATACTTCACAACCGGTGGGCGTCCGGTTCCGGAGTACGGAACGGCCACGGGAACGGCCTGGCCGGGGTGGGCCGTGAGCGTCGTGGAGATCCCGACGACGTAATTCAGGCCGCGGGCCTGAACACCGAGCCGGAAAGCGGTGGCGTCGCCGTATCCAGCGTCCGCGATGGCCAACGGGATCTCAATGCCCCACGAGCGCGTCTCGTCCAGCATGTCCAGGGCCAGCTGCCACTTCTCCACGTGCCCGACATCGTCGGGAATGCCACAGGAGGCGCGGCGGGCGACCCTGTCCGGGTTCGCCTTCGGCGAGGCCGCATCCCACGTCTCGGGCAGGAACAGCCGCCAGTCCACCGCCGAGGAGGCGTGATCGGAGGCCAGGTGCAGCGAAACGCCCACCTGGCAGTTGGTGACCTTGCCGGCGGTGCCGGTGTACTGCCGCGACACACACGCCGAAGCATTTCCGTCCTTGAGGAAGCCGGTGTCGTCGAAGATCAGCGCGCTCGGCTGGATCGCCGCCTCCATTTTCCACGCCAGCCGGGCCCTGATGTGTGAGGGGTCCCACGGACTGGTGGTGACGAAGTGAGCCAGCGCCTGCCGGTTCCCCTCCTCCCCGAGGCGGGCCGCCATCGGCTCGACGGACTTCCGCTTGCCGTCGGTCAACAGCCCGCGCAGGTAGACCTGCCCCCAGCGACGTTGATCCTTTCTCGCGAACGGCTCGAACACCTCCGCCGCAAACGTCTCCAACTCACCACGCACACAGGCAATCTCGTCCGGAGTCACACCCTCTCAACGCCGGACCACACCCAACGGACACGCTCCACCACCATCAACATGACCAAGCCCTACTAGCGGCTCACCGGGATCCAGCCCGGGGTGTCGTCCTGGTTGCGGGGCTGCAGTTCGACCTTGATGTGGTGCGTGTTGTCGCGGGTCACCGACCCACTGCCGCCCACGGTGACCACGCCGATCCGCAGCTTCCCCTCGCCGTCGACCTCCCGGCTCACCTGCACCGCGATCTCCAGCGTCACCCGCTCCACGCTGAGGCGCAGCGTGCTGTCGCCGATCCGGCGCTGCGCCTCGGCCAGCTCGGTCCTCACCTGGCTGATCAGGTCCGCAAGACCGGCCACTGGTGCGGCTCCCGTCCCGTCACTCATTTGCTCCCCCTTGTGCAGCCCGGGTCCCATTGTCGCGCCCTGCCCCTACTCTGGGGAAGCATGGAGGGGGAGTCGATACGGCTCAACATGCTTATGGATCAACAGAGTTGGCGGCTGCGACTGCGTGCGGAGCTGCCAGGGGGCGAGCCGGGGGACGTGCTCGGCGCCGGGGTCCTGCTCGGCCGGGACCTGGTGCTGACCTGTGCCCATGTGGTGCCCGGCCCCACCGAGCCGGTACGGGTCGAGTTCCCGGTCCTGGCCGGGGAGCCGAACGGGGTGTCGCGCTCGGCGCGGGTGGTCGAAGGCCACTGGGTGGAACGGTACGGGCGCGACGAAGGGGATCTGGCGCTGCTGCGGCTCACCGAGCCCGCCCCGGTGACCTCCACGGCCGTACTCCACCGCGCCCCCGCCCCGTACGACACCCGGGTCACGGTCGACGGGTTCCCCAGGCACCGGTCTGGCGGCCTCTGGGTGGACGCCGTACTCAAGGGGCCCGGGGGTCATGGCGACGAGTGGGTGCAGATCAACCCGGTCGACTTCCACGACCCGGACCCCCGCGGTTTCAGCGGCGCCGGAGTCTCCGAGGCCGGGACCGGCAGGCTGCTCGGGATCATGGTCGCGGTGTACGACACCCCGGCCGACCGGAGTCCGTTCTTCCACTTCTATATGATCCCGGCCGCGACCATCGCCGGCTATCTCCCGATCGTCGCGGAACACCACACGACGGGTCCCCACGTCATCCCGCCCCAGCTGTCGGTGGCACCGGGAGCCCAGCGGACCGGCCGCCCGCTGGGCCTTCAGCAGACCCTGACCTGCTGGCTGAACGGCGACGCCGGCAGCTGGGACATCGAGACCGTCTTCCTGCGCGAGGACGACGAGGAGGCCGATGTCGCGCTCCGGACGACCCTGGGTCTGGCCGACCGGGAGCGTTCACCCGGACTCTCGACCACGGGGAGCAGCAGGCCGGGCGGTCCAGCGGTCCCGCGCCGCGGCAGCATCAGCCTGGCGGTGGCCGCGGCCGGGCGTTCCCGGGAGCAGCTCGCCCAGGACCTGGAACCGCAGCCACCACGGCAGTTGACCTCCGTCGTCGTCTCGCTGCCCGACCGGGCGGCCGCGGACCCCGGCGAGACGGCCGGGCTGCTGCAGCGGCTGGCGGACCGCGGGGCCAGGCTGCTGCTCGTACTGCACGGCCCGGCGCCGGTACTCACCGGTGAGCTGCTGCCCGCCGGGCGCCCCGCGCAGTGGCTTGAGCGGCTGACGGACCGCGCAAACCGGCTCTCCGGCACCGAACGCACCATCAGGGACCTGTTCCGGAGGCTGGAGCCGCGCATCACCGGGCTGCCGGCCCCGCCCGAACCGCACGGAGCCCGGGCCCAGTTGTGGACCACGCAGCTCGCGGCCGAACTGGAGCGGACGCAGCGGCAGGCGCAGGATCGGGCGCTGGGCCAGGCGCAGGAGGCGCTGCGCTCCGAGGGCGGGGCGGGCGTGGCCGCGCTGCTGCAGATGCTGTCGTACGCCGAACAGTCCGTCCTGGGCGCGCTGTTGCGGGCCGAGGACGTCGAGCAGCGGTTGCGCGCCGCCCTCGACCGGATGCTGGACCTGCGCGGCCTGCTCGCCGCCGAGCAGGCCCGGCTCGCCGACCACCAGCGGGCCGAGGACACCGTGGCGGCGGGCCAGTACCGGAGGGCGCAGCAGCTGCTGACGGAGGGGCCGAGCAGTCTCGACGAGGTGGAGCAGGCGGTCGCGGCGTTCGTCACGACGGTGCACGGGCGGCTGGACGGCGGCCCCGGCCCCGGAGAAGCCCCTCGGCCGGGTGACGGCGACGACGGCTACGACGGTGACGGTGACAACGGCGACGACGGCACGGCAGCCGCAGTCGCCGGAGAGGAGCGGACCCGTTGACCCCGTGCCCCCACCCCGGCTGCGGCAGCCGCGTCACCCCCGCCGGGTACTGCCAGCGCAGCGGCAGACGCGTCGACCCGGCGACCGGCCAGCACGCCGGAGTCGCCCGGCCGCCCGGCCCGCGCCGGGAGCAGGCCACGGCTCCGGCCGCCGCGGCTGTGCTGCTCCCGCCCCCGGAGAAGGACCACGACCCGCTGGTGCTCCCCGAGGTGCGGCCCGTGGCGGCGCGGCCGGACGGCACGTACGACACCGGCCGGCTGCGGAGCCTGGGACTCGGCCCCGACCGGATGCTCGCCGGGCAGTACCGGCTGATCCGGAGCATCGGGTACGGGGGCATGGGCGAAGTGCATCTCGCCGAGGACACCCGCCTGGAGAACCGCCCCGTGGCGGTCAAGTTCCTGCACCAGCAGCACGACGAGGACGACGGGGACCCGCCCGGCGGGCGCCGCGAGGTCAGGCTCAACGAGAAGGCGATGCGCAGCGAACGCCAGGAGCTTGTGGCCCTCAACCACCCCGATCTCATCCGGGTGTTCAACTACGGCAGCCACGACCCCGCAGGGGAGTTCCTGGTGCTCGAATACGCGAACGGGCTGACCCTGGAGGACGTCAGGGTCCGCGTCGTCAACGACCCGGGCGCCTTCGGCGGAGTGCGCTTCCACGAGTTCGTGCTCAGCTACGGCATCCGGATCCTGAACGCCCTCAGCTATCTCCACCAGCAGAAGGGCAAGGTGTACGGCGATCTCAAGCCGCACAACGTCATGCACTGCGGCACCGAGATAAAGATCGTCGACGTGGGGAGCGTCCGTCAGGAGCGGGCCGAAGGACCGGTGACCCCCGGCTACTTCGCGCCCGGCGTCGGCCCGGACGGGGAGTCCCGCTTCCAGGACGACCTGTTCAGCCTCGGTGTGACCCTGCGCGAACTCAGCGCCGCCGCGCCGCCCGCGCAGGGTCTTGGGCCCGAGTCGCTGCGCAGGGCACTGGACCGCGCCACCCACGCCGACCGCAGGGCCAGATTCGCCACCGCCGACGAGATGGCGCTCCAGCTCCGCGGGGTGCTGCGTGAGCTGCGCTCCCTCCGTACGTCCCAGGAGTCCTTCGAGCCGTCCCCCGTCTTCGTCCAGTCCGCCCACGCACTCGACGGCGCGATCGGCTCACCGCCACCGCTCGGCCACTGGGCGAGCGGCGCGCCCCCGGCCCCGCTCGGTCCGGTACCGCCCGAACCGGGCGAGATGGCCTGCGGGCTGCCCGTACCGAAGCCCGACCCGCAGGACCGGAACGCGCCCCGGCTCGGCCGGCTCGCCGAGGACGACGCGACCGCGCTGCTCCAGCGCACCAGCGGCTGGGAGCCGTCGGCCGAACTCCATCTGCTGCGCTGCCGGCTGTACCTGGCGCTGGCGGTCGCAGCCGGCGACACCCGGCCGCTGCGGCGGGCGTACGCGGAGATCAGCCGGGCCCGGCGCTTCATCGCCCCGGGCTGGGCCCCGTACGACTGGCGGATCGACTGGCACCTGGGCCTGCTGGCGCTCGCGGCCGGGAACACCGACGGCGCGGGGCTGCGGTTCGACGCCATCTACGACGCGATCCCCGGCGAGTACGCGCCCAAGATCGCGCTCGGCTACTGCGCGGAGCGGCGGCGGGAGTGGCCGCAGGCGCTGCGGCTCTACGACGCGGTCCGCCGCCGCAACCACTCACTCGGCGGCGCGGCCTTCGGATGCGCCCGGGTGCTGCTGGCCGCGGCGAACGACGTGCCGGGGGGCGGTACGGGGACCGAGGGCGGCACCGGCACGGCGGGCACGGCGGACCGGGGTGAAGGGCTGGCCGGGGCCCTGGCCGCGCTGGAACTCGTCCCGGCGCACTCGCGCCATCTGACCGCGGCCCGGACCGCCATCGTCCGGATCAAGGCGGCCCGGGCCCGGAACTCGCCTCCCGACGACGATGCGCTCAAGGACGCCCTGCACCGGCTAGGACCGCTCTTCCACGAGCACGGTCTGACGGACCACCGGGGCCGCCAACGCCTGGAGACGGAGCTCTGGGAGACGGTCATCGCCCGCGTCCCGCACCGGCCGCTGGCCGAATTCACCGCGGCGCTCGACAGCCGCCTCGCCGCCCCGGAGAGCTCGCAGGAGCTGGCCGAGATGCTCTCCCTGCTCTACCGCGGCCTCGCCGACCAGGCCAGACGCTCCGACCTGCCGGACAGCAACGAGATCGCGGAAGCCCTCATCGACCGGGCCAACAGCGTCCGCCCGCTGGGCTTCCGCCACGACAGGAGGCACCCATGGCTGGGGAAGGCACACCGGCAGCGCATCCGGGACCGGCTGAGCCCGCGGTCCTCCTCGAAGTGAGCCAGGTCCCCGAACTGCCGGTGCCGGAACCGGGACACGAGGCGCGGATGTACGCCGTCGTCACCGTGACCGTCCGGCGCCCGGCTGTCCGGGCTGCCCCGACTGACCCGGCTGTCCGGGCTGTCCCGTCCGCACCGTCCGCACCGACCGCACCGACTGACCCGGCTGTCCCGTCCGCCCCGACCGCACCGACCGCCCCGGCTGCCCCGACCGCACCGACCGCACCGACCGCGCCGTCCGCCCGGTCGGCCGCAGTGCAGGGCCAGGGACCGCGCCACGCCGTGGTGTTCCTCATCGACCACTCGTCGTCGATGGTGAACCCGCCCACGCGGATGGCGGCCGCCAGGAACGCGGCGGCCGCCGCCGTACACGCCGTGCCCGACGGCGCGTACTTCGCGGTCGTCGCGGGCCGCGACCGGCCCGCCACCGTCTACCCGGAGCAGCCCGGCGGGCACCGCACCCTCGCTGTCGCCGACGACGTGACCCGGCGGGCGGCGGAGGACGCCCTGCGCGCCTGCCACCCGGGCGGCGGCACAGCGATCGGCAGCTGGCTGGGGCGGGCCCGGGAGCTCTTCGCCGGACTCCCCGGCGGCGGCGCCGACTTCGTACGCCACGCCCTGCTGCTCACCGACGGCAGGAACGAACCGGGCTACGAGTCCCGCGACGAGCTGGCCGCCGTAGTCGCGTCCTGCACAGGGCAGTTCACCTGCGACGCGATCGGCATCGGCGACGGCTGGGACACCGGTGAACTGCTCCTGATCACCACCGGGCTGAACGGCACGGCGCACGCCTTCGAGGAGACGGACCCGACAGGGCCGCTCCCCGCCAGGCTGCACGACCTCACCAGACAGGCGGCGGAGCGCGACCTCACCGGACTGCGGCTGCGGCTCTACCGCAGTGACAACGCCGAACTGCGCTCCTTCGCACAGGTCCACCCGACGCGGCGGACGCTGCGGCCGGTGGAGGAGACCGAGTTCCTGCGGGAGTTCGCCACCGAACCCTGGGGCGACGAGACCCGCTCCTACCTGCTCTCGCTCAGCGCCCGGCACACCGCCCGGGCCGAGGGCGCGGAGCTGATGCTCACCGAGGTGGAGCTGGTGCGCGACGGCGCCGCCCGGCCGCCCGTCCGACTGCCGCCGTCCCGGCCCGTGGTGGTCCGCTGGTCGGGCGACCACGGGCTGTACAGCAGGGTGCACCCCGACGTCGGCCACTTCCTGCACCAGGAGGACCTGGTCCGGTACTTCGAGGAGGGCTGCGCCGCGCTGCGCGCCCATGACCCCGGGACCGCCCGCCGGGCCCTCGGCCGGGCCTGGCAGCTCGCGGTGGAGGTCGGCGACGACGCCATGCGGGAGCACCTGGAGAAAATGGTCGAGCCCCGTGCGGACGGTGAGGTGGAACTACACGCCCGCATCAGGCGGTTCGACATCGAGACCGCCCGGATCCGCACCAGTTACACGACGAGCCACCGGTGAGAGGCGCGGGCCGGGTGACCCCGGCACTCGGGGCGCTGCGCCGCCTGCTCTGCCTGGCTCCCGTACCGGCAGGGCAGAGCCCCGCCTTCCTCCGCGACCGGCTGATCGTGCTGCCCCTGCTTACGGTGATCGCGTTCGGGTCGCTGTCCCTGGCGTACGGGGATGTGCACGGCGACTCCTCCCGGATCGCCGACCGCACAGGGCCGGCCCTGGTGGAGCTGACCCGGGCCGAAGTCGCCCTGGACCAGGCGCAGAAGGAAGCCGATTCGGTCCTCCAGGGGCCGGAACTGATCGGGCTCGGCCAGACCTATCCGACCCTGATCACCAGGGCCACCCAGAACCTCAACGAGGCCGCCCAGTCACCGGCGCTCAGCGCCGCCCAGCGGCAGGGCCTCCAGGTGGTGTCGGGGCTGGTGGTCGACTACAACGGCTACATCGGCACCGCCGACCGCAACAGGGACGACCCCACGCTCAAGAAGGCGTATCTCTCGTACGCGCTCAGCATGCTCTGCGAGACGACGGACGGCACGGGCGGCACGGACGGCACGGGCGGCACGGGCGGCACGGACGGCACGGGCAGCACGGGCAGTACCGGCGGCGCGGGCACCCCGGCGGGCTGCGCCGACCGCACCGTACGCGGCTACGAGGCGACCACCATCCAGGACCGCATCGGCTCGCTGGAGCGGAGCCTGCGCGCGGATCTGGACCACGAGGCGGGCTGGGGCACCGGCCCAGTGATCCTCGCCGCCGTCGCCTGCGCCGCGTACGCCCTGCTGGCGGTCGGACTGTTCCGGACGCTCACCTTCCTGAAAGCGCGGTTCCGGCTGCTGAGCCTGCCGCTGGCAGCGACCGTACTGCCGCTGCTCGCCGTGCCGGTGCTGGTACTCGGCACCGTGCAGGTGCAGCACGGACAGGCGGCCGTGCGGCGGATCGCGGACGGGGAGCTGGCCCGGGTGTCCTCCGCCGCACCGGCTGTCCAGCTGTCACGGACCGCCGGCACGGCGGCCGCACCGGGCTCGATCGACGAACTGCAGCAGCGGATCGCCGGCGCCATGCGCCGGGCGCACTGCGCGGGCTGGGCGGCGGTGACGGGGTTCATCCTGCCGGCCGGACTGTTCGGCGCGGCGGTCACCGGCTGGGCGCTGCTGGCCTACCGGCGCGACTACGTACGGGTCCCGAGGCGGGAGGACTTCCAGTGACGCGGACGACTCACGGCAGCGGTCCGCGCCGTCGGCGCCGGCTGCGTCTGCTGCTGGCCGCCACGCTGACCCTGCTGGCCGCCGCGCTCGGCGGCGGCTGCTCCGGCGGCGGCAAGCAGACGGTCGTCGTCCTCGGACCGTGGACCGGGAACGAAGCGGCCGCCTTCACCAGGACGCTGGACCTGCTGGACAACGGCACCCCGTACACCTACAGCTACCAGGGCACCAGCTCGCTGCGCGAGACGCTGGTCGCGCAGCTGGAGGCGGACGCACCGCCGGACGTGGCGATCCTCAACAGCCAGGGCGAGCTCCAGGAGTACGCACGCGAGGGTGCGCTGACGCCGCTCACCGGGGACCTGGCGAGCAGGGCGTACCCGCCCTGGGCCCCCGAACTGGTCGTCAACGGCGCCAGGCACACCTACTGGGTCCCGCTCAAGGTCGACATCAAGAGCCTGGTGTGGACCAGGACGACCCAGCCGGTCAGGCCGCACAGCTGGTGCCTCGGTATGAGCGCACAGGCCACCACGGGCTGGCCGGGCACCGACTGGATCGAGGACATCCTGTTGCACAGGTCCGGCCCCGACCGGTACGAGCAGTGGGCCACCGGCGTCCTGCCGTGGACCAGCCCCGAGGTACGGGACGCGTGGAGCACCTGGGCGTCGCTGATGGCCGGGCAGAACACCAGGAGCGCGCTCGACATCCCGTACACCGGGGAGGGCGGCAAGGGGCTGCTCAACTCCGGTACCTGCACGGAGGAGCACGCGGGAACCTTCATCCGCTATCTCTACGGCCCCGACATCACCTTCAGGCCGTCGGCCGACACGATTCCGGGGCTGGGCGGCCACAAGGACGCGTACGAGGTGTCGGCGGACATGGCCGCTGTGTTCCGCGACAGCCCGGCGGCGATGCAACTGCTCAGCAAACTGGCCGGCCCCGAGGGGCGCAGGATCTGGATGGCACAGGCCGCACCGAAGCTGAAACCGCACTTCCCCAGCGCGTCGGACCCCCAGCCCACCGACCCGCTCGGCCGGCGGGCGGCGACGCTCCTCACCGGCGGAACGAGCGAGGCGCCGACGCACGAGCTGTGCTTCGACGCCTCGGACACCATGCCGCCCACTCTGCGCGACGCCTTCCAGCACGCGGTGCTGAAATTCCTCAGCACACCCGACAGCGCCACCCGGAACAGACTGCTGGCGCAGCTCGAACAGGAACGCCGCAGACTGACGGGCACAGACCTGCTGCCGGGCGTGTGCGGGAGCCCGGCATCCTAGAACCGACAGTGTGGTGATCATCAGGGTCTCGGCGGTCGCCGGGGCCGGAGCGGAGGCAGCGGCGTGCAGGTGTACATCAGTGCCGACATGGAGGGCGTCACCGGATTGGTGGGCGCCCAGGACGTGCAGATCGGCGGGCAGGACTACCAGCACGGTCGGGTCATGATGACCGAGGACGTGAACGCGGCCGTGCGTGGCGCGCTCGCGGCCGGTGCCACGAGGGTGCTGGTCAATGACGCACACGGATCGATGCGGAACCTGCTGGTGGATCAGATGCACCCCGAGGCGGAGTTGGTGAGGGGCAAGCCCAAGCGGATGGGGATGCTCGAAGGTCTGGACGGTGACTTCGATGCGGTGCTGTGCGTCGGCTACCACTCACGTGCCGGTGCCCTGGGCGTGCTCAGCCACAGTTATATGGGTCACGAGATCGAGGACATGTGGCTGGACGACCGGCCCATGGGAGAGATCGGATTCGCGCATGCCACGGCCGCTGCACTCGGGGTGCCCGTGGCGATGCTTTCCGGCGATGACGCGGCCTGCGACGAGGTGACGGCCTGGGACGCCCAGGTCGTCACGGCTCCGGTCAAGTACGCCAGGGATCGCTTCAGCGCGCGGATGAGGCCTGCGACCGAAGCGCGCAAGGCCATCGAGGAAGCCGCCACTGAGGGGGTGCGCCGTGCCGGCTCCCGCTCACGGCCGCCGCACACGGAAGCCGCAGCGACCTTGGCGGTGCGGTGGCAGTCGGCCACCGTCGCCAGCCAGCTCGAAGCGATCCCCGGAGTCAGCCTGCGGGACTCGCGCACTGTCGAGGTGGCCGGGGCTGTTCCGCAGCTCTACCGGCTCTTCGGTGTCTTCATGCGGGTAGCGGCGTCACTGACCGACCAGCAGCCGTACTGCTGAGCAAGCCGGACAGAGCTGAGCAGCTGGACAGAGCTGAGCAGCCGGACAGACCGAGCAGAGCCGAGTACCCGGTCAGAGCTGAGCAGCCGGGCAGAGCTGAGCAGCCGGACAGAGACGAGACCCGCGCCCGTGATTCCTGGGCGGGCGGGGTCTCGTGCGTTGCTCCCGGGTCAGACGCCGAGCGCCTGCTTGACCTGGGCAAGGCTCGGGTTGGTCATCACGACCTCGGCGCCACCGTCGGCCGGAACCACCTGAACCGTCGGGACGGTCTGGTTGCCACCGTTCGCCTTCTCCACAAAGGCCGCGGAGTCGGCGTCGTGCTCGATGTTCACCTCGGTGTACGCGATGCCCTCGCGGTCCATCTGGCCCTTCAGCCGACGGCAGTAGCCGCACCACGTGGTGCTGTACATCGTCACAGTGCCCGACATGTCTCTCGCGCTCCTCTGCTGCTGCTTCGCCCGCAGCCTTCTGTGCTGCTTCGTCCGATACATGGGGATTCCCGGGGCGCGGCCCCGGGAAGTCACATGCCGTAGAACGTAAGTGACCCGGCCACCATTCCCGCATTAGTACGACTGCGACCGGGCCCCTGTGGACAACGGACCCGCCGGTCCCGTGGGACCTGGCAGCATGGCGGGGTGACAGCAGCAACGCACGCCTCTCTCTTCCCGCAGGTTCCGGACTCCGCCGACGCGGTGCTCGACGGTCTCGACCCCGAGCAGCGCGAGGTCGCGACGGCCCTGCGCGGTCCGGTGTGCGTGCTGGCCGGAGCCGGTACGGGCAAGACGCGCGCGATCACGCACCGCATCGCCTACGGGGTGCGCGCCGGGATCCTGCAGCCTTCCACGGTGCTCGCCGTCACCTTCACCAACCGCGCGGCCGGCGAGATGCGCGGGCGGCTGCGCCAGCTCGGCGCGGGTGGTGTCCAGGCGCGTACGTTCCACTCGGCGGCGCTGCGCCAGCTCCAGTTCTTCTGGCCCAAGGCGGTCGGCGGCGAGGTGCCCCGGCTCGTCGAGCGCAAGGTCCAGCTGGTCGCCGAGGCCGCGGCGCGCTGCGGTGTCCGGCTCGACCGCAACGAGCTGCGGGACGTGACGGGCGAGATCGAGTGGTCCAAGGTCACCCAGACCGTGCCCGCCGACTATCCGGCGGTCATCGCGAAGTCGGCCCGCGAGGCGCCCCGGAGTCCGGCCGAGATCTCTCAGATCTACTCGATGTACGAGCAGCTCAAGCGCGACCGCGGAGTGATCGACTTCGAGGACGTGCTGCTGCTGACCGTCGGCATCCTCCAGGACCGGCACGACATCGCCGACCGGATCCGCAGTCAGTACCAGCACTTCGTGGTCGACGAGTACCAGGACGTCAGCCCGCTGCAGCAGCGGCTCCTCGAACTGTGGGTGGGGGACCGGGAGGACCTCTGCGTCGTGGGCGACGCCAGCCAGACGATCTACTCCTTCACCGGCGCCACCCCCGACCACCTGCTCAACTTCCGGGTCCGCCATCCGCAGGCCACGGTGGTCAAGCTGGTCCGGGACTACCGCTCGACCCCGCAGGTCGTCCACCTGGCCAACGGGCTGCTGGCCCAGGCCCGCGGCCGCGCCGCCGAGCACCGCCTGGAGCTGATCTCGCAGCGCTCCCCGGGGCCCGATCCCGTCTACAAGGAGTACGGGGACGAGCCCACCGAGGCCGAGGGCACCGCGCGCCGGATCCGGGATCTCATCGCAGCGGGCGTCCCCGCGTCCGAGATCGCCGTGCTGTACCGGATCAACGCCCAGTCCGAGGTGTACGAACAGGCGCTGGCCGACGCGGGGGTGCCCTACCAGCTGCGCGGCGCCGAGCGGTTCTTCGAACGGCCCGAGGTGCGGGAGGCCGGCGTCGCGCTGCGCGGAGCCGCCCGGGCCGGCGGCAACGACCCACTGCTCGACGACGCGGTGGATCTGCCGTCCCAGGTGCGGGCGGTGCTCGGCACCAAGGGGTGGCGGGCGGAGGCCCCGGCCGGGTCCGGGGCGGTCCGGGACCGCTGGGAGTCTCTGGCCGCGCTGGTGCGCCTGGCCGAGGACTTCGCCAGGGCCAGGGAGGGAGCGACCCTCTCGGACCTCGTCGCCGAGCTGGACGAGCGGGCGGCCGCGCAGCACGCCCCGACCATCCAGGGCGTCACCCTGGCCTCGCTGCACTCGGCGAAGGGTCTGGAGTGGGACGCGGTGTTCCTGGTCGGGCTGACCGAGGGCATGATGCCGATCACCTACGCCAAGACCGATGAGCAGGTCGAGGAGGAGCGCCGGCTGCTCTATGTGGGCGTCACCAGGGCCCGGCTGCACCTCACGCTCTCCTGGGCGCTGTCCAGGTCGCCCGGCGGCAGGGCCTCCCGCCGCCCCAGCCGCTTCCTCAGCAGTCTGCGACCGGGCTCGACGGGTGGTCCTGTCGCCGGACTGCCCGGCGGCGCCGGTGGCTCGGGCGGGATCGAGCGGGGTGCGGCGGCCCGCCGCAAGCACCGCGGGCCCGTGCGGTGCCGGGTCTGCGGCAAGAGCCTGACCGACGGCGGCGAGATGAAACTGATGCGCTGCGAGGACTGCCCTTCCGACATGGACGAGGCGCTGTACGAGCGGCTGCACGAGTGGCGCTCGGTCCAGGCGGCGGAGACGGGACAGCCCGCGTTCTGCGTGTTCACCGACAAGACTCTGATGGCCATCGCGGAGGCTGTGCCGTCCAGCGAGACCGAGCTGACGCGGATCGCCGGCGTCCCGGCCCGGAAGATCGCGCGGTTCGGGGCCGACGTGCTGAAGATCTGTGCAGGTCAGGAGCCTACGGGCGACAGCGGAGAAGACTGACTGAAACTCGTTGAAAAAATAGTTTGCGCACGCCCCGGGAACCCCCTTAGGTTCTTAACCACGGGAACAGCGACTTCTCTGAAGCCCTGGTTCTGTGCTGTACTTCACTACAGCTGTACCTGACCTATATACGAATGGGACGAGGCCCCCGGGCCCAGCTCCCCGAGACGCCGAGAGGAGGCGAGACCAGTGGCAACCATCACGAAGACCAAAATGACCGACCGCTCGGTCGTCGTCACCTGCCTGCTCGGCTCCTCTCTCCGTGGAACCGGTCTGTCCGGCGTCTCCGCCGTCAGCCCTGTTTCCCTGGCGGGCCTTCCCATTCGGGACCGTAATGAGCGACCGACCCAGGCACCGGAAGCAGCAGTAGCAAACGCGGGGATGCCGTCCTATGCGTTTGAGGCAGCCGGTGCCGAATTCGGGACGCAGGCAACGCAGCATCACACGATGTGGGCCTTCCGTGGGCTCGAACCCTGGAGTGATCCAGTCTGATTCAGCATCAGGCAGGCGCCTTCAGGGCCGCGGAACCCCACCCGGGATCCGCGGCCCTTTTGTTTGTACTGGGCCACCAGACGACCTTCGGTCAAACAGACCGGAACGACCAGACGAGGAATGAAATCACCGTGCAAATCGAAGCGCACGCCCCGTCCGTACCGCCCTCACAGACGCTCTCGCCCCCTGTTGCCCCGGAGGATCCCACCGTGTTCCCGCTCACCGCGCTCACCGTTCTCGACGACGCCATCGAGAACCTCGATGTGCCCGTTCCCTGCCGTGCCTACGACCCGGAGGTCTTCTTCGCCGAGACCCCGGCCGATGTCGAGTACGCCAAGTCGCTCTGCCGTACCTGCCCGCTCGTCGAGGCCTGCCTCGCCGGCGCCAAGGAGCGTCGCGAGCCGTGGGGCGTCTGGGGTGGCGAGCTCTTCGTCCAGGGCGTCGTCGTCGCCCGCAAGAGGCCGCGTGGACGTCCGCGCAAGAACCCGGTCGCGGCATGAATCTCACCGGCCCCGGAACGATTGACCGCCCCCACAAGCACGATCCCCAGAAGCAGGACCCGATGACCTCTTCCACCAGCGAGCCGTCCGGCTCCGCCACACCAGTCGTCACCACCATCGGCGCGACCGCGTCGCGTCAGAACAGGACCCGTGAGATGCAACTCATCCCAGAAGCCATGGCTCGTGCTCATATGCACGAGCGCCGCAGGGAGGCCGACGTCGAGCGTCAGGCCCTGCGCCTGATGGCCGCCCGCCGTATGCAACGCCGCGCCGAGCGCGTGTCGTTGCGCGCCCGCCGTGCGCTCGCCATGGCCGTCATGCAGTAACAGCGGTCATGCAGTAACAGCGGTCACGCAGCGGTGAAGAAGGAACAGAGCAGCAGGGCAGTTGGGCAAGCTCAGCAGCACATCAGCAGCACATCAGCAGCACGGAGGATGCGCGGAAAGCGCGGAGGACATCGGGGGCCGGTCGGAGCGACCGGCCCCCGGGCATGTCCCCGGGCATGTCCCGCAGTCACCAGAACCGGTCCGGTCAGGCACGCGCCTGGGCGGGAGGCAGTTCCTCCTCCGGGACTTCGTCCGTGACGCGTTCCTCGACGTGTTCCCCGACTTGCTCCCCGACTTGTTCCTTGGCCTGTTCCTTGACCTGTTCAGGGAGTTGGCGTGTGGCCTGGTCCGGGAACTCGGCTTCGGTGGTCTCCGGCAGGAACCCGGGCATCCAGGCTTCGAGTTCGTCCCGGAGCCGCACGGTCGCACCCAGCTGGCAGAGCACCCCGATGGTGCTCAGTGTCACCCGGTGGATCAGCAGATAGGACGGCGGCAGATTGAGCTGCTTGCCCAACTGGTGGGCGGGGGAGCGGGGATCGGCGATCCTCGCCGCCTGCGCCCGCATCCACCCCCGGCTGAACGTGAACTCGTCTGCCTGCACCGGCTCGATGATCGGTACCAGATACTCCAGCACCGCCTCCGGATCGAGATCGATGGACTCCTTGACGAACCCCTCATCGCAGAGCATCTCGTAGACGGCGGAGGCCTCACCCTCGATGGTCATCCGCAGGGCGTGACCGATCGTGGCGGGGAGCCCGCCCGGCAGCCGGTCCACCGTCCCGAAGTCGAGCACCCCCAGCCGCCACTGCGCCGAGGCCCCCTCTACAGTGCCGTCGTCCTCAGCGCCGTCCTCGGTGCTCGCGTCCTCATCGGTCCCCTCCCTATCGGTCCCGTCCTCCTCTGCGGGCAGCAGCCGGAAGTTGCCCGGATGCGGGTCGGCATGCAGCAGTCCCGTGCGGGCCGGGCCCGAGAAGAGGAACCGCGCGAGCAGCTGCCCGGCCCGGTCCCGCTGTTCGTCCGTGCCGTCCGAGATCACGTCGGCCAACGGGGTTCCGTCGATCCACTCGGTCACCAGCACCTGGTCGCTCTGGTGCACCACATCGGGCACCACCACATCCGGATCCCCGGCGAACTCCTCCGCGTGCTCCCGCTGAGCCTCCGCCTCCAGTTCGTAGTCCAGCTCCTCCGACACCCGGTCGCGCAGTTCGGCGATGAGCGGCTTGATGTCCATGCCGGGAATCAGCGGCCCGAGCAGCCGGGCGAAGCGGCTCAGCTGGGTGAGATCCGACAGCAGGGCCTCACCGGCCCCCGGATACTGCACCTTGACCGCCACCCGGCGCCCGTCGTGCCACACCGCCCGGTGCACCTGACCGATGGACGCGGCGGCGGACGGCTTGTCGTCGAAATCGACGAACAGCTCGCGCCACTCCGTCCCCAGCTGAGCCTCCAGCACGGCATGTACCGTCTGCACCGGCATGGGAGGGGCGGATTCCTGGAGCTTGGTCAGCGCCGCCCGGTAGGGCCCCGCGACCTCCTCGGGAAGGGCGGATTCGAAGACCGAGAGGGCCTGCCCCATTTTCATGGCCCCGCCCTTCAGCTCGCCCAGGACCTTGAAGAGCTGCTCGGCCGTGCGCTGCTGCACCTCGCGTGCCACGATCTCCGCGGATCTGCCGCCGATGCGCTTGCCCAGGCCCCAGGTGGCGCGGCCGGCGAAACCGAGTGGGAGTGCCGCCAGCTTGGCGGTACGTGTGACCGCTTTCCGGGGAAGATCAGACATGCGCCCCTCCAAATCCCAGACTGCCGTGGAGCGTACGGCGGTTACCCGGCCATTGTGTCGTGCGGAGCCCCGGCCGCCGAGGCGCGCTCCCCTTCAGTGTGCCCACCCGCACCACAGCGGCAGTCGGGGTGGGGTGCGATACGGGCCGATCGCCAGTCGAGCAGCGGCAGGGACGCCTCCCAACGCGACCCCGTCGACGCCGGCAGCTCGCCGTCGAGAAACGCCAGCGCGTGTGCTGCCGCCAGCCCCGCCACCGCTGTGGCCAGGCCGAGATCGCACGCCGGCACGGAGCCGCGTCTGCCCGAGCGCCACTGCGCGACCATCCGGGGCCAGCCCGGATCACGCTCACCCCGCCGCAGCGCAAGGCAGCCCGAGCACGCTGTGCCTCCCGGCAGGACGAGTGGCCCCACCACTCCCGTCCCTTCGAGCACGCCCGTATAGAGATGAGGCGTGCCGGACGCGACCCACTCCGCGGAGAGTGCCGGGTCGGGCACGTAGGCATCGAATCCGTCGCGCGGTGCGATGACGATCAGTGACAGCCCCGGTCCGCCGTCGCCGCCGGGTGCGGAGGCCGAGGCGCGTGGTGGCGGACCGGGCGCGACGCGCCGGATCAGCTGGCGCGCCGCCGAGTCCCGCCGCTCCCCGACGGCATCCGCCGGAAGGCCGCCCGGTGCCACGTCCCCCGAGGTGACAGAGCCGCCGTCCAGCACATCGACCCGCCCCACCCCGGAGGCCGAGAGCAGCGCCGCCACGGTGCCCCCGACCCGGCCCGCGCCCCTCACCTGGACCCGTATGGCCCGCCGGGCCGCGAGACGGGCCGTACCGCCGCCCGGTTCCGGATGGACCAGCGAGAGTGATGCCAGATCGGGGCGGAGCCGGTCCAGCGTGCCGGGCCGTTTCCGTAACGCGTCGACCGCCGCACCCGTGGCTGTCGCATCGTCGATCAACCCCGCCTTCGCCAACCGGTCGACCAGCTTGTCCACCTGGCCGTCCGGCAGCCGCATGGCCCGCGCCTCCTCCCGCAGCCGCTCCATCCCGCGAGTGCCGTCCAGCAGCCCGAGGAGGCAGCCGGTCGCCGGGTCCACCGGGCCGAGCACCACCGCCTGTGCGGGAGTCACCCCGAACTGCACGGCCTGCCGGTCCCGCCATGCGCGCCGCAGCGCGGGCTTCACCATCGGATGCATCGCACGCCCCCGTTCACGGTCCGCCGGGCTGTCCCGGCGGCTCTGTTGTCAGAATGCCCTCAGGTCGCGGACAGTGCGGAAAGTTATCCACAGGGCCGGTGGGCTGATCATTCGAATGCTGCACTCTGTGGAATGGATCAAGGTTCAACCGCCATGGGCACGGGACTTCCCCCACTGACAGCGGGTAACGTCGAGGCGTGCCCGTCGACCCTCTGCACACCGCCGGAAGTCCACCGCGCAGCGCGAAGAGCCAGCCGCCCCGCGGCCCGGCGACGAGCCCGGTCGAGGTCCGCAGGAGCTCCCGGCGCAACAGAACGGTCTCCGCCTACCGGGAGGGCGACCGGACCATCGTGCTCATCCCCGCCCGGATGTCGGACGCCGAGGAACGGCGCTGGGTGACCGTGATGCTCGACAAGCTCGCCGCCCAGGAGAGCAAGCGGGTCCTCGGCGACACCGAGCTCGCCGACCGCGCGGCGCGGCTGTCCGAGCAGTACTTCGCGGGCCGGGCCCGCCCCGATTCTGTGCGGTGGGTGACCAACCAGAACACCCGGTGGGGCTCCTGCACTCCGGCGGAGGGCAGTATCCGGCTCTCGCACCGGCTCCAGGGGATGCCGGAGTACGTCGTCGACTATGTGCTGCTCCACGAGCTGGCCCATCTTCTGGTGCCCGGGCACGGCCCCCGCTTCTGGCAGCTCCTGGAGGCGTATCCGCGAACCGAGCGGGCCCGGGGGTATCTCGAAGGGGTGGTGGCCGCCGAGCGGCTGCCGCAGCTGCCCGCCGCCCGCGGCGAGTGACAGCGCCGGTCACCTGTCGCCCGTGACGCCGGGTGACACCCGCCGTGATCAGCGACTGACCCCGGGTGACTCCGTACCGGCCGCCCCGGCGATTCTGTACCGGCTGCGTACCGGGCCTGTCCCGGCTTGGCCGGATGTCGGTCCCAGCCGTTAGCCTGACGCGAAGGAACATATTCGGGATGGGGGACGGTCGTTACGTATGGCCAGGCAATTCCAACGCGGCCACAAGGCCAGGATCAGTGACCTGACAGCGGGCACGGATCTGTATGTGGGTGTACAGATCGCGGGCGCCGGACTGACCTTCGACATCAGCTGCTTCGGGCTCGACGCCGACGAACAGCTCTCGGACGACCGGTATTTCATCTTCTTCAACCAGCCGAAGTCTCCGGAGGAGTCGATCCAGCTCCTCGGCGCACAGGCCGGTGACACCGAATCCTTCCGTGTCACGCTCGACCGCATCCCCGCGACCGTCCAGAAGCTCTCGTTCACCGCGACGCTCGACGGCGCAGGCCAGATGTCGCAGATCGGGCCCGGGTACATCCGTATCGTCGCCGGTGGCGACGAGGTCGTCAGATACGCCTTCACCGGCTCCGAGTTCACCACGGAGCGCGCCGTCATGCTGGGCGACTTCTATCTGAAGGACGTCTGGCGGTTCGCGGCCGTAGGCCAGGGCTTCGACGGTGGACTCGACGCACTGCTGAGGAACTTCGGCGGTGAGGTCGCCGAAGAGGAGCCCGCCGCACCGCAGCAGGCCGCCGCCCCACCCGCTTTCGGCGCGCCCGCTTTCGCTCCGCCCGCCGCCGCTCCCGACCCGGCCCCCTCCTTCGGCGCACCGGCCGCTCCGCCCCAGGCCCCGCCGGCTCAGACGCCCCAGCCCGCGTCCGGGGGAGCGGCGACCCCGCCCCCGCTGCCTGCGGCGACCCCGCCTCCTCTGCCCGCGCCGACCCCGCCGCCGATCCACTCGGCGCCCACCATGGCCGCGCCGATGCATCTGCAAGGGGCCGCCACCCCGCCCCCCGCCCCTGCGCCGTACGCACAGCCGCCCCAGCTTCCGCAGCAGCAACAGCCGCCGCAGTTCGGCCAGTTCCCGGGCCAGGCCCAGCCGCCGGGCGCCCCGGCCCCGTACGGCGGCCTCCCGCCCGGTCTCCCCGACCCTTACGGCCAGCAGCCGCCACCCGGGCAGCCCGCTCCGTACGGTGGGCCCGCCCCCTATGGGCAGCATCAGCCGACCCTCGCGGGCCCCGGGCTGCAGGCCGCCTTCGAGAAGTACCGCGAAACGGACACAGGGCAGCGCTGGACCCCGCAGAACAAGTACCTGATGCGGGCCGACCTGACCGTCAGTGATACCCCCGTCCTCGCCCGTCAGGGCAGCATGGTGATGTACCAGGGCAAGGTCGACTTCAGCTACAAGGGAGCCGGCTTCGCCGGGCGGATCGTGGGACATGCCACCGGCCAGGAGATGCAGCTGATGCGCTGCACCGGCCGCGGTCAGGTCTTCTTCGCCGAGAACAGCACCCATCTGCACCCCATCGAGCTCCAGGGCGACGGCATCTGCGTCTCCGCGGAGAACGTGCTCGCCTTCGACGAGACCCTGCAGTACGAGGTCCGCAGGATCGAGGGCCACGGCATTCCCGGCGGGGCGCTGTTCACCATGCAGTTCCAGGGCACCGGCACGGTGATCGTCAAGACGCACGGTGTGCCGGTGGTCCTGCCGGTCACCCCGACCACCTTCGCCGACTGCAACGCGGTCGTCGCCTGGTCGTCCGCCTCGCAGGTGATCGTCTCCAGCCAGGTGCGGCTGCGGCAGAACGCCTATGCGGGCGACAGCGGCGAGAGCGTGAACCTCCAGTTCCGGGGCGCCCCCGGGAACTTCATCATCGTCCAGCCGTACGAGGTCTGAGGGAGCCCGTCATGAACCAGCAGCTCGCGGGCTTCGCCCCGACCCCCGTCACGGCCCGCATGGAGAACCACGGCAGCAAGATGCTGAAGGTCGCCATGCAGACAGGACAGGACCTGCTCGCACGGACCGGTTCGATGGTCGCGTACGAGGGCTTCGTGCAGTACGAGCCGAATCCGCCCGCCGTCCGCCAGATCGCCCGTGACTGGATCACCGGCGAGGGCGCACCCCTCATGAAGTGCTCGGGCGACGGCCTGCTCTACCTCGCCGACTACGGTGCGGACGTCGTCATCATCAACCTCGACAACGACGCGCTGTCGGTCAACGGCAGCAATCTGCTCGCCTTCGACGCGAGCCTCACCTGGGGGGTGGAGCGGGTCAAGGGCATGGCGAAGTTCGCCGGCCAGGGCCTGTGGAACATCCAGGTGTCCGGCAGCGGCTGGGTCGCCATCACCTCGCGCGGCACCCCGATCGTCGTCGACTGCGGAAGGGGCGAGGACGAGACGTATGTCGACCCGGACGCCCTGGTCGCCTGGTCGCCGAATCTCAAGGTGAAGGGCAAGCGCAGCTTCAAGGCCGGTTCGCTGATCGGGCGGGGCAGCGGGGAGGCGTACCAGATGGCCTTCTCCGGGCAGGGCATCGTCGTCGTACAGCCGAGCGAGGACAGCACCGACCGTCTGCGGATCCGGAACTGAGGGGAGCCAGAACACCATGCAGAGCCCGCTTTTCAACTACACGGAACAGCAGACCCAGGATCGGTACACGGTGCAGAACCCGCAGTTGCTGCGGGTCGAGCTGACCGGACACGACGATGTACTCGCCCGCAAGGGCGCCATGGTCGCGTACCAGGGGCTGATCGAATTCGACGGTGAGTACCAGTCGAACCAGCAGCAGCGCGCGCGGGCGTACACGGGCGAGGGGCTCGACCTGATGCGCTGCCACGGGCAGGGCACGGTCTACTTCGCCAATCTGGCGCAGCACGTGCATCTGGTCGACGTCGACCAGGACGGGCTGACCGTGGACAGCGCCTATGTGCTCGCGATGGACTCCAGCCTGAACCACACGGTCGTCGCGGTCGACAGCCAGTACGGCATCTCGGGATCGGGCAAGTACCAGCTCCACATCACCGGCCGGGGCAGGGTCGCGCTGATGACCTCGGGCCAGCCGCTGATGATGCAGGTCACGCCGGACAGGTACATCAACGCCGATGCGGACGCGGTGGTCGCCTGGTCGTCCGGTCTGCGGGTGCAGATGCAGGCGCAGACGCACTCGTCGGGCGTGCGGCGTCGGCGCGGCAGCACCGGTGAGGGCTGGGAGCTCAGCTTCCTGGGCCAGGGTTTCGCACTGGTCCAGCCCAGCGAGGTGATGCCGCCTCAGCACGCGAACATCGGGGACGGGGTGCTGGCGCAGTTCGGCATGGGACAGCAGGGCGCGCACGGCCAGAACCAGGGCAACGTCTGGAACTGATCACCGCGCAAACTGACCACCGCGCAAACTGACCACCGCGCAAACTGACCACCGCGCAAACTGAACACCGCGAACGGTGCGCGGAACCGGACGGGGGCGGTCTCTTCGGAGACCGCCCCCGTCCGTCAGCAGTTGCCGTCGCTGCTCAGACGGTCGCTTTTCCGAGCGCCGTGCGGGCGGCGTCCACCAGCTGCCGGACCGACAGGTCGGCGACGTCCGCCACCTCGTCATAGGCGAACCACCGGAGGTCCAGCGACTCGTCGCTGATCAGTTCCACCGCTCCCGGCGGGACCAGGGCCGCGTACTGCACATCGAAGTGCTGGGTGCAGGGCGCCGGAATCGAGTGCCGGTCCAGCCTCAGCGGGCCGCCGGGCAGCAGCGTCAGCCCCTCGATGCCTGACTCCTCGGTCGCCTCGCGCAGGGCGGCTCCCGCCATCGTCGTGTCACCCGGCTCGCAGTGCCCGCCCATCTGGAGCCACATCCGCAGCTTCCGGTGCAGGGTGAGCAGCACCTGCCCGCGCTCCGGGGCCAGGACCAGAGCGCTCGCGGTGAGATGCCCGGACCCGCAGGCCTTCCACATCCCGTCCGGGTGGGCCGACAGATGGTCCAGATAGCTCTGGCGCAGCTCGTCCTGGCCCTCGTGACCCTTCAGTACGCGGATCGCGTCGTCCCGGAGGGTGCCCTGGTGAGTCACTGGCCGGAGTCGTCCTTCTTCTCGTCGTTGTCGTCCTTCGCGCCGGGCTGCCCGCCGGTGCTGTCCTCCGGTCCGGCAGCGCTCGTGTCGCCGGTGTCCTTGGTCAGATCGGTCTTGCCGGTGCTCGCCCTGCCGCTGCCGCCGGCGGCCTCACCGAGCATCTTGTCCAGCTCGGAGAAGTCCAGGTGCTCGTGGTGGACGAAGCCGTCCGGGTCGTCCAGGTCGGAAGCGGTCGGCAGCATGTCCGGGTGCTCCCACAGGCCGTCCCGGCCGTCGACACCCCGTGCGTCCGTGAGCGAGGCCCACAGCCGCGAGGCGTCCCGCAGCCGGCGCGGACGGAGCTCAAGGCCGATCAGCGTGGCGAACGTCTGCTCGGCCGGACCACCGGATGCCCGGCGCCTGCGCAGCGTCTCGCGCAGTGCGTCCGCCGAGGTCAGACGGGTCTTCGCGGCCTCGTGGACCACGGCGTCCACCCAGCCCTCGACCAGCGCGAGCGCCGTCTCCAGACGGGCCAGTGCGGCCTTCTGCTCCGGGGTGTCCTCCGGCTGGAACATGCCCTGCTGAAGGGCTTCCTGCAGCTGCTCGGGGTGCGAGGGGTCGAGCTGGCCGACGACGTCCTCCAGCTTCGAGGTGTCGACCTTGATGCCGCGGGCGTACCCCTCCACCGCGCCGAACAGATGCGAGCGCAGCCACGGCACGTGTGCGAAGAGCCGCTGATGGGCGGCCTCGCGCAGCGCCAGGTAGAGCCGCACCTCGTTCTTGTCGATGCCCAGGTCCTTGCCGAAGGCCTCGATGTTCAGCGGGAGCAGCGCGGCCTTGCCGGCCGGGCCGAGCGGCAGACCGATGTCGGTGGAGCCGACCACCTCGCCGGCGAGGACACCGACCGCCTGCCCGATCTGCTGGCCGAACATGGCTCCGCCCATGGACCGCATCATGCCGAGCAGCGGGCCCGCCATGGCCTGCATCTCCTCGGGCAGTACACCGCCCATGGCCGCTCCGACACGCTCCGCGACCGGGTCGACGAGGTCCTTCCACACCGGCAGCGTCGCCTCGACCCACTCGGCACGGCTCCAGGCGACGGCCGTAGTGGCCCCGGAGGGCAGCGAGGTCGCGCCGTCCAGCCACAGGTCGGCCAGACGTACGGCCTCCTCGACCGCCGACCGCTCGGCCGGGCCCACACTGGTGTCCTTGGTGCCGTCGGACGTGCCCTGGGCGACCGTCTGCCGTGCGATGTCCTTGGCCATGTCCCAGTTGACCGGGCCGCCCTCGTAGCTCAGCATCTGGCCGAGCTGCTGGAAGGCTGCGCCGAGGTCGTTCGGGTTCATCGAACCGAACATCGCCGCGAACGGATTGTCACCACCGCTGCCGGGACCGAACCCGAGTGGATTCTGCGGGGAGCTTCCGCCGCCCTGGCTGCCTTTGCTCTTGCCCTCGTCGCCGTCCTCCGGCTCCTCCGGCGGAAGGCCGAATCCGAATGGAGTGTCACTCACGGGTTTCCTCGGCTCGTAGGGCCGTCGGCCGACTGGCCGACAGCGATTGCCCGACAACACCACCCAGGGTAGGGGGTGACCGCCCGGTCAGGCCGGGTCCGACCGGGCGGCTCTCCACAGACACCGGTGCCCGATGAGGGCTCAGTGCTTGGCTGACGCATGGGCTGCGGCAGGATGGACGCCACCTGGTCCGTACGTGTCAGTTCGCGTACGTACTGAAGACAACCGCTGGAGACGCCCGGTGAGTTCCCCAGATCCGCAGGTTCGCGCAGCGCGAAACCTCTCAACCAAGCCCTCCCGAGGACCCGTCGTCGCGGTCACCGGAGCCGCCTCCGGTACCGGTGCCCTGCTGACCCGGCGGCTGGCCGAGTCCGACGAGGTCAAGCGGGTCGTGGCCATGGACGAGCGGCGCGGCGACGTGGCCGAGGCCCAGTGGCACATCCTTGACGTGCGCGACCCGGCGATCGCCGAGAAGCTGCGCGGCGCAGACGTCGTGGTGCACCTCGCGCTCGACCTCGATCTGGAGACCGACGCGGCCGCCCGTTCCGCCTACAACGTCCGCGGCACCCAGACGGTCCTGACGGCCGCCGCTGCCGCCGGTGTCCACCGTGTCGTGCTCTGCACGTCGGCGATGGTCTACGGCGCCCTGCCGGACAACGACATCCCGCTCTCCGAGGACGCCGAACTGCGGGCGACCGCCGAGGCCACCGGTGTCAGTGACCTGCTGGAGATCGAGCGGCTCGGCCGCCGCGCGCCGCGTGCGCACCCCGGTCTGAACGTCACCGTGGTCAGGCCCACGGTCCTGGTGGGCGGTACGGACACCGCGCTGACCCGCTACTTCGAGTCCCCCCGGCTGCTCGTGGTCGCGGGCACCCGCCCCACCTGGCAGTTCTGCCATGTGGACGACCTGGTCAGCGCGCTGGAGTACGCCGCGCTCGAAAAGGTCGACGGGGAGTTCGCGGTCGGCTGCGACGGCTGGCTGGAACAGGACGAGGTCGAGGAGCTCAGCGGCATCCGCCGGATGGAACTGCCGTCCGCCGTCGCCCTCGGCGCCGCCGCCCGGCTGCACCGGATCGGCCTCACCCCGTCGCCCGCCGGTGACCTGGCGTACACAATGCACCCCTGGGTGGTCAGTGTCGGCAGGCTGCACGACGCGGGCTGGCGGCCCCGGTGGACCAACGAGGACGTCCTCGCGGAGCTCCTGGAGGAGGTCGCCGGGCGGCACACCGTCGCGGGCCGCAGGCTCGGCCGCAAGGACGCCACTGCCGCGGGCGCGGCGGGCGCGACGGTCGCCCTGCTCGGTACGGCGGCACTGGTGCGCCGGGCCCGCCGGGCGCGTCGGGGCCGTATCTGACGGTGCCCCGGCCGACCGCACGGCCGGGCGGCCGGCCGTCCACGGGCCGGCCCTGTAGGACGCTCCAAGGGGCAGGCGCCGCTACCGGTCGAAAGCGCCCTTACGTGCTGTCGGCCCCGTACGGCACCATTGACGTCATGGCACTCACCGACGACCACCCCGGCGAACACGCGGCTCAGGACCCCATCCGGCTGCTGGCGATCCGTGACACCCCGCTCAGCATCGACGAGGTGTTCAAGGCCGTGGGTGACGAGGCGGCCGGCGGCACGGCGCTCTTCGTCGGTACGGTGCGCAACCACGACGGCGGCACCGACGTCGACGCCCTCGGCTACTCCTGCCACCCCTCCGCCGAGGACGAGATGCGCCGGGTCGCCGAGCGGGTCACCGAGAAGTTCCCGGTGCGGGCGCTGGCCGCGATCCACCGGGTGGGCGATCTCGCGGTGGGCGACCTCGCCGTGGTGGCCGCGGTGTCCTGCGCGCACCGCAACGAGGCGTTCGAGGCGTGCCGGATGCTGATCGACGACCTGAAGCACGAAGTGCCGATCTGGAAGCACCAGACGTTCTCGAACGGCACGGAGGAGTGGGTCGGTATCTGACCCCGTTCCGGGCCGGGCCACCTCTATCGGGTGACGCTTTCCGCCATGTGATCGATTTGCGTAACCGCACCCCTGCCGTGAGCGTTGGAGCAGCAGATGACTAATCTGCTGATCAGTCGGTTCGCGACTGTTCACGGGGGTCCGGAGGTCGGTTATGGGTGCGCTCGCCTGGTTGCTGATTCCGCTCTTCGCCGCGGTGGGAGCTGCCCTGTGGGGCAAGTGGGCCACGCGGCAGCGCACGGCCGGTGACGGAGCCGAACTCGCCGGCTACGCCCGGTTCCGGGAGGCGATGGAGAAGGAGAGCGCCGACTCCGAGACGCCCTCTGACGCTGCTGGTGCCGCGGCACCGGGCGGCGCGGCCTGATCCGGCCCGACCTGATCCGGGCCCCGGCCCCGAGCGGTGCGCCACAGACTGGTCCCGTACTGTCGTTCCATGCCACGCCGCACCCTGACGCTGCTCACGTCCACTCTCGTGCTGATCGCCCTGCTGTGCGGCGGAGTGTTCCTCACCGTCCCGTACGCCGAGATGAGCCCGGGGCCGACCGTGAACACGCTCGGCAAGGCGGGCGGCCAGCCGGTTCTGCAGATCGCCGGCCGCAAGACGTACCCGACGACCGGTCACCTCAACATGGTGACCGTCAGGGTCACCCGCTCCGACTACCGCATGAACCTGGTCGAGGCGGTCTACGGCTGGCTCGCGCACGACAGTGTGGTCGTTCCGCACGACACCCTGTACCCGGAGGGCACGACCGAGCAGCAGTCGACGCAGCAGAACGCCGAGGAGTTCAGCCAGTCCCAGGAGAGCGCCAAGGTCGCCGCCCTGGACGAGCTGGGTATCCCCGTGAAGTCGCGGACCGTGGTCTCCACGGTGGTCAAGGGCAGCCCCGCGCAGGGCAAGCTGCACGCGGGCGATGTGATCAAGGACGTGGACGGCAAGGCCGTCACCGAGCCCGCCGACGTGGCGAAGCTGGTCACCCAGCACAAGCCGGGCCAGTCGGTCGTCTTCACCGTCGTGCCGGCCGGTACCGCGGCCGCCGCGGAGAAGGCGGGCGCCGAGCCGAAGGGCACGAAGAACGTGTCCATCGTCACCGAGAAGGCCCCCGCACCGGACCCGGGCCGGGCCATCGTCGGCATCCAGGCGGGCACCGACCACACCTTCCCGTTCCACATCGACATCAAGCTCGCCGATGTGGGCGGCCCCAGCGCCGGGCTGATGTTCTCCCTCGGCCTCGTCGACAAGCTGACGCCGGGCGACCTGACCGGCGGCAAGTTCGTCGCCGGTACGGGCACCATCGACGACAAGGGCGTGGTCGGGCCGATCGGCGGCATCGAGATGAAGCTCGTCGCCGCGCGTCAGGCGGGCGCCCGGTACTTCCTGACGCCCAGCGACAACTGCGCTGCGGCCGCCGCCGACACCCCGTCGGGCCTCACCCTGGTGAAGGTGAAGGCGATGAAGGACGCGAAGCAGGCGATGGACAAGATCCGCTCCGGGGACACCGCCGGACTGCCCAGCTGCTCTGCCAAGTAGCCACGCGGGCGTCTTCGTGTACGTACGCGCGTGAAGAGGCGGTACGCACACAGCCGCATGGACACGTGGCGGAGCAGCCCGGCCGCCCGTCCCGCCGCTTACGCCTCGAACGTCACCGAGAGCGCCTCGGCGAGGCCGGGGACCAGCTCCGAGCCGGTGAGCACCTCGTTCGGCGAGTCCTTCGCGCGCAGCCGCAGCGCCGACTCACGGGTGCCGTCCCGCAGTACCGCCACGGTCATCCGGACCTCCTGCCGGTCCGGGTGCTGGGCCACCCAGGCCGTCAGCTGCGCCTCGTCCATCCCGTCCGGTACGGACGCCTCGGCCGACGGCGGCAGCATCAGCCGCTCCACCGTCATCGCGCAGCCGGCCACCGCGTCGGGCCAGGCGATGGTGGCGAGGAACTCGTCGAGCGGGGTGGTGTCCGGGATCTCGTCCTGTTCGACGGGGGTCAGCGACGCGGCGGGCTCGCCGTCATCGAGACCGAGCTGGGCGGCCAGGCCCGGTTCCTGGGTGCGGAGCTTCGCGGTGTCCACGAGTGCGAAGAGTCGGGCGGGCTGGTCCCAGCCGAGACCGGACGCGTACTCGTCGATTTCGAGCACCGCCACGGTGAGCGGACTGGCGGCCATCGGAGGGCCTGAGGGCGAAGAAAGGTTGGGCATGGGCAATATCCTGCCCTCTTCCACCCCGGGAACGGGAACTGGGTAAAGCCTCAGTAAGTTGCATGAGTGGGCTCTACGATCGCGGGGCCTGCTCCACACGACCGCAAACTTCGAGGTGCGCACGTTGGCTTTCCAGATGCCGGACCGCGGCGGAGGCCCGACCGGGCCACGGATCAGAGTGGGACGGCCGTCCCGCGGCGCCCGGACCCTGCTGATGACACTGGGCGTGCTGATCGTCCTGGCCATGGCGTTCATCATGTTCGCCGGGTTCTGGACCGACTGGCTCTGGTACAGATCCGTCGACTACTCATCCGTCTTCACCACCACCCTGTGGACGAAGATCGGGCTCTTCCTCGTCTTCGGCGTACTGATGGGGGCCGCCGTCGGCCTCAACATCTGGCTGGCGCACCGGCTCCGGCCGCCGCTGAGCGCGATGTCGCTGGAGCAGCAGAACCTCGACCGCTACCGGATGGGCATCGCCCCGTACAAGAAGTGGCTGCTGCTCGGGGTGACGGCGGTCGTCGGGCTGATCGCCGGTGCCTCCGCCTCCGGGCAGTGGCGCACCTGGCTGATGTTCGTCAACGGTGTGCCGTTCGGGCAGAAGGACCCCCAGTTCAAGCTGGACGTGTCCTTCTACACCTTCGATCTGCCCTGGTACCGCTTCCTGCTGGGCTTCGGCTTCGCCGCCGCGGTGCTCTCGCTGATCGCCGCCGCGCTGGTGCACTACCTGTACGGAGGGCTGCGCGTCACGAGCCCCGGCGCGCGCGCCACATCGGCGGCCACCGGCCATCTGTCGGTGCTGCTCGGTATCTTCGTGGCGTTCAAGGCCGTGGCGTACTGGCTCGACCGGTACGGACTCGCGGTCAAGTCCAGCGACTTCAAGGCCACGGGCAACTGGACGGGCCTGCGGTATGTGGACGCCAACGCCTATCTCCCGGCGAAGACGATCCTGTTCTGCATCGCGGTCATCTGCGCGCTGCTGTTCTTCGCGACGCTCTGGCGCCGCACCTGGCAGCTGCCGGTGATCGGCTTCGGTCTGATGGTGCTCTCGGCGATCCTGATCGGCGGGCTCTACCCGGCGATCGTGCAGAAGTTCACGGTCCAGCCGAACGAGCAGGCCAAGGAAGCGCCGTACATCCAGAAGAACATCAAGGCCACGCGCCAGGCGTACAACATCGACGACACCAAGGTCGACCAGTACTCGGGCAAGAGCAACACCAAGGACACGACCAAGCAGCGCAACGACGCGAACTCGGCGGCCAGCTACCGGCTGATCGACCCGAACGTCGTCTCGCCGACCTTCCAGCAGCAGGAACAGAAGCGGAAGTACTACGGCTTCCCCGCGACGCTGGACGTGGACCGGTACAACGGCCAGGACACGGTGATCGGGCTGCGCGAGCTGAACATCGCGGGCATCCCGAAGCACAACTGGATCAACGACCACTTCACGTACACCCACGGCTACGGCGCCATCGCGGCCAAGGGCACGGCCACGGACAGCAACGGAGCCCCGGTCTTCACCGAGTCCGGCCTGCCGACCTCGGGATCTCTCCCCGACTACCGGCAGCGGATCTACTACGGCGAGAAGACCACCCAGTACTCGATCGTCGGGGGCCCGCAGAAGGAACTCGACTACGAGAGCAACGGTGAGAAGAACACCAGTTACCAGGGCAAGAGCGGGGTGGACATCTCCAACCCGCTGAACCGCGCCGCGTACGCGGTGGCCTTCAACGAGCCGCAGATGCTCTACTCGGGAGCGATCGGCAAGGGTTCGAAGATCCTCTACAACCGCACGCCGAAGCAGCGCGTCGAGGCGGTCGCCCCCTGGCTGACCATCGACGGCGACTCCTATCCGGCGGTGGTGGACGGGAAAATCCAGTGGGTTGTCGACGCATACACCACCACCAATGGATATCCGTACGCATCCCGTACGACGCTCGGTGACAGCACGGCCGACTCGCTGACCGACAACCAGCGGGCGGTGGTCGCCCAGCAGAACCGGGTCAACTACATCCGCAACTCGGTGAAGGCCACGGTCGACGCCTACACCGGCCAGGTGAAGCTGTACCAGTGGGACACCAAGGACCCGGTCCTCAAGACCTGGATGAAGGCGTTCCCGCACACGGTCAAGCCGAAGGCGGACATCCCGGCCGACCTGAAGGCCCATCTGCGTTATCCGCAGGACATGTTCAAGGTCCAGCGCGAGATGCTGGCGCTCTACCACGTCGAGGACCCGAAGCAGTTCTACAGCGGCAGTGATGCCTGGCAGGTGCCCAACGACCCGACGACCAGGGACAACAGGGCCGTACCGCCCTACTATCTGTCGCTGAGGATGCCGGGCCAGAAGGGCGACAAACAGCAGTTCTCGCTCACCACGACGTTCACCCCCAGCGGGCGCCCGAACCTGGGCGGCTTCATGGCGGTGGACGCGGACGCCGCGAGCCCTGACTACGGCACGATCAGACTCCTCAGAGTCAACTCCGAAGTGCCGGGCCCCGAACAGGTGCAGAACAAGCTCAACGGCCTGGCGAGCGTGGGCAACTTCGTCCGGGACATGAAGGGCGCCGACTCGGACATCGAGTACGGGAACCTGCTCACGGTGCCACTGGACGGAGGGTTCCTCTACGTCGAGCCGGTGTACGCCCAGGGCAACAACGCGCACTATCCGCTGCTGAAGAAGGTGGCCGTCTCGTACGCGGACGCCGACTCACCGGACGGAGACACCACGGCGTTCGAGGACACCCTGCCCCAGGCGCTGGACAAGGTCTTCGGGGTGGCCGGGCAGGAGACGAACCCGCCGTCGACCGGGAACACCACGAGACCGCCGGCGAACGGCACGGTGAAGAAGGCCATCGCCGACGCCCAGCAGGCGTACGAGGACGGTCAGGCCGCGCTGGCGAAGAAGCCGCAGGACTGGAGCGCCTACGGCAAGGCGCAGAAGGACCTGCAGGACGCCCTCCAGCGGGCGTCCGACGCAGGGGCCAAGGTCAAGCCGAGCGGCAAGAGCGGCTGACCGGTAGCCGGGCCCGGGCCTGATCAGGGGGAAAAGCCCTGATCAGGCCCGATCGCGGGGCGGTAAAGCGGCCCCCCGTGCCGTGGTACGGTTGCAACACAACGGCGCGGGGTGGAGCAGCTCGGTAGCTCGCTGGGCTCATAACCCAGAGGTCGCAGGTTCAAATCCTGTCCCCGCTACTGAAGTCGAAGGCCCGGATCTCGAAAGAGATCCGGGCCTTCTTCATGCGTGTCCGAAGCGGCTGCCCGGTTGCCCGTGCGTGCGACTCCTGTGAAGAAGGCGTTGCCTACGGGAAGTTGGGACTGGTTCATGTTTCACTTACCGCGCTGCGGGAAGTCGACAAAACGCTGTAGTGACCTAGTCGACTGCGATATACCAGGTGTGCGCGAGTTGCACGTAGTGGGACGATGGTGCTTATGGGGGACAGGGCAACTCTGTTGGAGACAGGGCGGTTTGTGCAGAGGCACGCCGAGGACGACCACGACGCCGTCGACGCGGAGGAAACGGCTGACGCCGAGACGGAGGCACGGCACCGGAGCGGTGCCGAGAGCGGTGAAACCGCGTCGATGAGCGTACTGGGTGCGCTGCTGCTGCGCCGCGGGGACCTCGACGGCGCGGAGCGCTGGCTGCGCGCCGCCACCGGGGAGGGGGACCGGGCCGCGGCCAACAACCTGGGCGTGCTGCTGCACCAGCGCGGTTACGCCGAGGAGGCGGCCGGCTGGTGGCGCATCGCCGCAGTCGCGGGCTCCGCCGCCGCGGCCCACGCGCTGGGCAGACACCACCGGGAACGCGGCGACGAGCCCGCCGCCGAATACTGGCTGCGCCAGTCCGCCGAGTCGGGCCACGCGCTGGGGGCGTACGCCCTCGCGGACCTGCTGGAGCACCGCGGTGACATCGGTGCGGAGCGCTGGCTGCGCGCCGCCGCCGAGCAGGGCCACCGGGAGGCCGCCTACCGGCTTGCGCGCGCACTGGACCGCGCTGCCGCGGGCAAGGCCCCCGCGGCCGAGGCCGAGCGGTGGTACCGGCAGGCCGCCGCGCGCGGCCACCGCCGCGCCGCGCTGCACCTCGGCGTGATCCTGGAGAAGCGCGGCGAGCTCAAGGAGGCCGGCCGCTGGTACCTGACGTCCGCCAAGGACGGCGAGGCCCGCGCGGCCTGCGCGCTCGGCTTCCTGCTGCGCGACGCGGGCGACGAGGAGAGCGCCGCCGTCTGGTGGCTGCGTGCCGCCCAGGACGGTGACGGGAACGCGGCCAACGCACTGGGCGCGCTGCACGCCGCCCGCGGCGAGCAGCAGACCGCTGAGCGCTGGTACCGGGCCGCCATGGACGCGGGCGACGTCAACGGCGCGTACAACCTGGCCCTGCTCTGCGCCGCCCAGGAGCGGACGGCGCAGGCCGAGCAGTGGTACCGCCGCGCCGCCTATGCCGGGCACCGGGAGGCGGCCAACGCGCTCGCCGTCCTGCTCCTGCAGAACGGCGACCCGGCCGGCGCGGAGCCGTGGTTCTCCAAGGCGGCCGAGGCGGGCAGCGTGGACGCCGCCTTCAACCTGGGCATCCTGCACGCCGGCCGGGACGACGACCGCGGCGCCTTCGTCTGGTACGAGCGGGCGGCCGCGGCCGGGCACACCGAGGCCGCGCTCCAGGTCGGCATAGCGCTGCTCAGGGACGGCGAGGAGCACACCGCGGAGCGCCACCTGCGCTGCGCCGCGGGCGGCGGCAGCACCGAGGCGGCCTTCCGGCTCGGCGCGCTGCTCGACGCCAGGATGCCGCCGCCGGGCCCGCCCGTGCTCGGCGAGCCCGTCACCGAGAAGAGCGAGTGCGAGGAGTGGTACGAGCGCGCCGCCGAGCAGGGGCACCGCCGTGCCCAGGTCCGGGTCGGGATGCTCGCCGCCTCCCGCAACGACGTCGAGGCCGCTGCGGGCTGGTACCGCGAGGCGGCCGAGGCGGGCAGCCGCAACGGTGCCTTCAACCTCGGGCTGCTGCTGGCCCGCGAGGGGAACGAGCGCGAGGCCGGTCTCTGGTGGGCCAGGGCAGCCAACGCCGGGCACGGCCGGGCCGCCCTGCGCCTCGCCCTGCTCGCCATCCGCCGGGGTGAGCTGGGCGAGGGGCAGAAGTGGTGCAACCGTGCCGTGGAGCTCGGCCCCGCCGAGGTCGCCGAGCGCGCGGCGCGGCTCAGCGAGGCGCTGCGCCAGGAGCTCACCGCGTGACAGCGCGGCCGGTCGTGCGCAGGGGCCGGTCGCCGCTGTCACCGGCCGGCCGGCCCGCCCCGCCCGTCCTGCCCCGCCCGTCCCGTCCTGCCCGCGGGAACGGATTTGCACTGGTCGTCGGTCCCCACGTAGGGTTACAAACACAACGGCGCGGGGTGGAGCAGCTCGGTAGCTCGCTGGGCTCATAACCCAGAGGTCGCAGGTTCAAATCCTGTCCCCGCTACTGAAGACCGAAGGCCCGGACTCGGAAGAGTCCGGGCCTTCGGCATGTTTCCGCATGTTTCGGCATGTACGGCTGTCAGCCGTGCGTCGCGCGTATCAGGGCTTGTGGCCCACCGCCTCCCCGTACAGCGAGCGGTCCACCACCTTGTTCTCGGGCAGCGGGTCGCCCTGCTCGACCCCGGCGTCCCGGTACGCCTTCTGCAGCCGGTCCGTCGTGCCCTTGCGGATCTCCCAGTCCATCCGGAGCGACGGTGTCGCGGTCAGCACCGACTTGTCGGTCTTCAGCAGCTCGGCCAGCGAGGCGGTGAAGACCTTGTCGGCCTTGTAGTCGCCGGCGAAGTACGTGTTCACGGTCCGGATGTACGCCCGCAGGAAGGCGACACCCGCGTCCGGGTCCTTGGTCAGCAGATTCGGGCCGAAGAGCAGACCGCCGAGCGGTTCGCCCAGCGGCTGGCCGCCCAGGAAGGTGTACTTCGCGTTCCCGTCGACCTTGCGCCAGACCGGGTCGAGCAGCCAGGCCGAGTCGACCCCGCCGTTCTGCAGCGCCGTCAGGACGTCCGCCGAGCCGAGCTGCTGGAAGCCGATCGAGTTGAGACTGCCGCCGTGCTTCTGGAGGGCCTTCTCCATCGCGTAGGTGACGACCGACCCCTTGCCGATCATCGTGCCCATCTTGCTGCCCTTCATGGTCACCGACGAAGGGGACTCACCGTCCTTCACCCGCGCCCACAGGCCGCTCTTGGACGCCGGGTCGGGGGAGAAGTTCCCGGCGACCCACTTGATGTCGAACCCGCCTCGGATGCCGTTCATCACGGCTGCCTCGGGCGCCGCCCACTGCGCGTCGATATCGCCCTTGGCGAGGAGCGGGAGACCGTCCGGCGTCGGCAGCACCTTCAGCTGGACGTCCAGTCCCTCCTTCTTGAACTCGCCCTTCTCCACGGCCACTTCGAGCGGTGCGACATACTCCGCGGCCAGCGTTCCGGTCGCGACGACCAGCTTGCGTTTCTTCGCCAGCGGCCGGGGGGCGGGCGCGCCCTTCGTACAGCGGGCCGGTGCCCGGCCGGGGGCGAGGTCGGACGGGTCGGTCCAGCCCTTGGCGCAGCCCGCTACGGCTCTCACCGGGCGGGGCTTCGCAGCGGGCGCCGGCCCGCTGCTGTCGTGTTTCGCGCACCCGGCGGAGACGAGCAGGGAACCGGCGACGAACAGGGTCGTGCAGAGCGTGCTGATACGCATGGAGCCTCCGTACGTACGGACATGGGGGCTGCGGATGAACCCGGTCGGGCGGACGGGCCGGTGTTCAGGACTGGCTGCGACCGCGGTCGCGCGGAGCCCAGGGAGTGAGCAACCGGCCGGCGATCCGCACCAGTTCGGAGAAGAGCACCCCGAGGACGGCCACACAGACGATCCCGACGAACATCACGTCGTTCTGGAAGAGCGCGCGGGAGTCGAAGATCAGATGTCCCAGGCCGTTGGACGCCGCGATCTGCTCGGACGCGACGATGACGAGCACCGCCACCCCCGCCGCGATCCGGGCCCCGACGAGCACCGCGGGCAGTGAGGCCGGCAGCAGGACGTGCCGGAACATCTGCCACGGTGACGCGCCGAAGACCTGCCCCGCGTCGCGGTGCCCGGCGGGGACGGCGAGCACCGCCGCCATCGTGGAGATCCAGACGAAGAAGAAGACCGTGGCGGCGACCAGCGCGATCTGCGGCCCCTCGCCCAGTCCGAACATGTTGAGGAAGACCGGCAGCAGAGCGAGCTTCGGGACCACGTACAGCGCGTCGAGCAGCGGTTCCAGCGCTGCCCGTACGAGTGCGAGCGAGCCCATCAGCAGGCCGAGTACATACCCCGAAACGGTGCCGATCGCATAGCCGCCGAGCACCCGCTTGAGCGTGGCCCACACATCGGGCCAGAGCACGCCCTGGGCGGCGCGGTCCCAGCCGTCGGAGAGGATGGTGGACGGTGCGGGGTAGACCCGGTCGTCGATCCAGGACCGGTCCGCCGCCAGCTGCCAGAGCAGGATCAGGACCACGGGTACGGCGACGGCGAGTGCCAGCTCCAGGGTGCGGCGCCTGCGGTGGGTGCGCACGGGGTGGAGTTCCTGCGGGCCCGGCCGTCTGACCAGCAGCCCGTCCTTCGGGACCTTGACCGCTGTGCTCATGCGGGGACCGCCTCTCCGCGTACCTCGCCGCGCAGCAGCTCCCACAGCTCGGACTTCAGCTCGGTGAACTCGGGCGTCGACCGCATGTCGCCGGACCGGGGCCGGGGGAACGGCGGCCGGCGCTCGGCGATGATCCGGCCGGGGCGCGCCGACATCACCAGGACGCGGTCGCCCAGGACGATGGCCTCTTCGAGGCTGTGGGTGATGAAGAGGGCCGTGGTGCGGGTGGTCTGGGTGAGTTCGAGCAGCTCGTCCTGGAGGATGGTGCGCAGCTGTGCGTCGAGAGCCGCGAACGGCTCGTCCATCAGCAGGATCTCGGGCTCCACGGCGAGGGCGCGGGCGATGGCGACGCGCTGGCGCATACCGCCGGAGAGGGCCGCGGGGTAGGCGTCGGCGAAGTCGGCAAGGCCGATACGGGCCAGCCAGTCGCGGGCGCGGCGGTCGGCCTCCTTGCGCGGTACGCGCTGGATGTCGAGGCCGAACCGGACGTTGGCCAGGACGTTCTTCCAGTCGTAGATGCCGTAGTCCTGGAAGATCATCGCGGCCGGGCGGGCGGACGTGGTGCGGATGGCCAGCTCACCGGTGCTGGGGCGCAGCAGTCCGGCCGCGATCCGCAGCAGGGTGGACTTGCCGCAGCCCGACGGTCCGACGATGCAGGTGAACTCGCCGGGGGCGATGTCCAGATCGATGGGTCCGAGGGCGTCCAGGGCAGTGCGGCCGCGGCCGAAGGCGCGGGTGAGGGACCGGGCGTGGAGTTTCACGGACCGGTCGGGTGCTGGTTCGGGGGTGAGTGGGGGCGGGTGCGGGTCTCCCACGGGATGTCTCCTTGCGGAGGGTGCGGACGGATGATCGCCGCAGGATATGACGGGTCGTCAGATACTGGAAGGGGCGTGCACGCACGACGAAGCCCCGGGGGATGTTCGCCCCGGGGCTTCGCTGGAGGTGCGGGTGTGGGTCAGGCTGCGGCGCAGGCCGGGCAGATGCCCCGGTATGTCACCTCTACGTCGGAGATCGTGAAGCCGAAGCGCTCCGCGTCCGGGAGGTCCGTCAGGGGGTTGCCCGCGGGGTGCACATCACGGATGGAGCCGCACTGGGCGCAGACCAGGTGCTGGTGCGGCCGGTGTGCGTTCGGGTCGTACCGCTTGGCGCGGCGGTCCGTGGAGACCTCGATCACCTCGCCGAGGACGACCATCTCGCCCAGGGTGTTGTAGACCGTTGCCCGGGAGATCTCCGGCAGCCTCGACGCGGCGCGGGCGTGCACCTCGTCGGCGGTCAGATGCACGTGGTCCCCGTCGAGGACCTCGGCCACGACGCGGCGCTGGGCGGTCATCCGCCAGCCGCGGTCGCGCAGGCGTTCCAACAGGTCACTCATAAGGCCCAGCCTAACAGGAGAGAGGGTCGAGTCCCGAACTGGTGTGACTTTGGACTATCACTTGACTTAGACAAAGTCCATCGTAGGATCGGGAACGGCACACGCCAAGGGACAGGACCTATCAGGTATGACGCAGGAGGCGCTCGTGACGCAGGGACCACTCACCACGGAGACCGGAGCTCCGGTAGGCGACAACCAGAACAGCGAGACCGCGGGCGCCGGCGGTCCCGTTCTGGTTCAGGACCAGCTGCTCCTCGAAAAGCTCGCGCACTTCAACCGTGAGCGCATCCCGGAGCGCATCGTGCACGCCCGCGGCGCCGGTGCGTACGGCACCTTCACGCTGACCCGCGACGTCTCGCAGTGGACGCGCGCGAAGTTCCTCTCCGAGGTCGGCAAGCAGACCGAGACCTTCCTGCGTTTCTCGACCGTGGCGGGCAACCTCGGCTCGGCGGACGCGGTGCGCGACCCCCGCGGCTTCGCGCTGAAGTTCTACACGGAGGAGGGGAACTACGACCTGGTCGGGAACAACACACCCGTCTTCTTCATCAAGGACGCCATCAAGTTCCCCGACTTCATCCACACCCAGAAGCGCGACCCGTACACCGGTTCGCAGGAGGCCGACAACGTCTGGGACTTCTGGGGCCTCAGCCCCGAGTCGACCCACCAGGTGACGTGGCTCTTCGGTGACCGCGGTATCCCGGCGTCGTTCCGCCACATGAACGGGTACGGCTCGCACACGTACCAGTGGAACAACGCGGCCGGCGAGGCCTTCTGGGTCAAGTACCACTTCAAGACCGACCAGGGGATCAAGAACCTCACCACCGACGAGGCCAACCGCCTCTCGGGTGTGGACCCCGACAGTCACCAGCGCGACCTGCGTGAGTCCATCGAGCGCGGTGAGTTCCCGTCCTGGACCGTGCAGATCCAGGTCATGCCGGCGGCCGACGCGGCCAACTACCGCTTCAACCCGTTCGACCTGACCAAGGTCTGGCCGCACGAGGACTACCCGCCGATCGAGATCGGCAAGCTGGAGCTCAACCGCAACCCGGAGAACATCTTCGCGGAGGTCGAGCAGTCCACCTTCTCGCCGGCCAACTTCGTTCCGGGCATCGGTCCTTCGCCGGACAAGATGCTGCAGGGCCGTCTCTTCGCGTACGGCGACGCCCACCGCTACCGCGTCGGCATCAACGCCGACCACCTGCCGGTGAACCGCCCGCACGCCGCCGAGGCGAACACCAACTACCGGGACGGCGTGCTGTACGACGGCCGTCACAAGGGCACCAAGAACTACGAGCCGAACAGCTTCGGCGGCCCCTTCCAGACGGACCAGCCGCTCTGGAAGTCCACCCAGGTCAGCGGCGCCACGGGCAACCACCCGGCGCCGAGCCACGCGGAGGACGACGACTTCGTCCAGCCCGGCAACCTCTACCGTCAGATGACCGAGGACGAGAAGGGCAGGCTCGTCGAGAACCTGGCCGGCTTCATCTCGCAGGTCTCGCGGGACGACATCGCCGAGCGTGCGGTCAACAACTTCCGCCAGGCCGACGGTGACCTCGGCAAGCGGCTGGAGGCGGCGGTCCAGGCCCTGCGCGCCTGAACCGCGGCGGCCGGCCGGCGCGCCGGCTGAGCAGCAAGCCGGATGAGGGCCGGATCTCTGCGGGGGTCCGGCCCTTCCGGCTACATCGAGCCGTCCGGGCCGACGAGTTGACGGCGTCGGACGGACGGGTCAGCCGAGCAGGTCGGTCGGACGGGTGGCGTCGGGCGGGTCGGTCGGACGGATCAGGAGGAGACCAGCGCCGCGGCCTCGCGCCTGTCCGGCGCCCAGCAGCGGATGATGTCGCGCACCGACACGACGCCGACCGGGCCGACACCGTCGAGCACGATCAGATGGCGGAAGCCGCCGTTCGACATCGCCGCGGCCGCTTCCTCCAGGGTCCAGGAGGGCGCCGCGAAGACGACGTCCGTGGTCGTGTGGGCGCCCGCGGTCTCCCGGTCGGGGTCGAGGCCGCCGCCGACGGCGTTGAGGATGTCGCGCTCGGTGAGAATGCCGACCCCGCAGGTGTCGGGGTCGAGGACGACAGCCGCACCGATACGGCGTGCGGACATCAGAGTGGCGGACTGTCGGAGCGTGTGCGCGGGGCCGATGGTGAGGACCACCGTGCTCATGGCGTCGCGGACGAGCATGGGGAGTGCCACCTCCTGGGGGAATCCAGCATGCGCCTGAATTCACAAGTTCACAAGTGGGGGGACTCTTAGAGTCGCATCAGCTCGTGAACCCGGCAAGGGTCCGGGAGGGTGAAGTCCTGGGCGGTTGTTCGTTGTTCAGTAGCGCTGGTTGAGATAGCCCAGCAGATCCTGGTGGAGCAGCCCGTTCGACGCGGCCGCGTTGCCGCCCTCGACCCCGCGCACCCCGTCCAGGCTGGTGAACTCGCCGCCGGCCTCCTGGACGACGATGGCGGTGGCCGCCATGTCCCAGAGCGAGAGCTCCGGCTCGGCGCAGATGTCCACCGAGCCCTCGGCGACCATCATGTACGGCCAGAAGTCCCCGTACCCACGGGTCCGCCAGCAGTCCCGGGTCAGATCCAGGAAGCCGTCGAGGCGCCCCTGCGCCTCCCAGCCGCCCAGCGAGGCGTACGCGAACGAGGCGTCCGAGACCTTGGAGACCTTGGAGACGTGCAGCCGGGTGGCCGAGGTCAGGCTGCGCCCGGTGTACGCGCCGCCGCCCTTCGCGGCCCACCAGCGGCGGCCGAGCGCCGGCGCGGAGACCACGCCGACCACCGGTTCGTGGCCCTCGTCGCCCGCCACGGCCAGGGAGATCAGGGTGGCCCAGACCGGGACCCCGCGTACGTAGTTCTTGGTGCCGTCGATCGGGTCGATGATCCAGCGACGGGGGCCCGTGCCCGACAGGCCGAACTCCTCACCGAGGATCGCGTCGCGGGGCCTGGCGCGCTGGAGCTGTCCGCGGATCAGCTCCTCGGCGCCCTTGTCGGCCTCCGTCACGGGGGTCATGTCCGGCTTCGTCTCGACCTTCAGGTCGAGGGCCTTGAACCGGTCCATGGTCGCCGCGTCGGCGGCGTCCGCGAGGACATGGGCGAGGCGCAGATCATCGTGGTAGTCGGGCATGGTCGTCACAGTATCCACCGGGCCCCCGATCGAGCCACAGGGCCCTGTCGGCGGCGGTGCGGCGCCAGGGCCACCCGGCCCGTCGCGGCGCTGGGTATTGACACCCCCGCGGCCTCCGTCAACTCTGAGCGCAGAGCCGTACCGCCCCCGGAGGCGACGATGCCCGCAGCGCGCGAATCCCTGCTCGACTCCGCCCTCGCGGCCCTCGCCGACCGCGACTGGCCCGGCGTGCGCATGGTGGATGTGGCGTCAGCGGCGGGGGTCTCCCGGCAGACCCTCTACAACGAGTTCGGAACCAAGGACGGCCTGGCCCGCGCCCTGGTGCGGCGTGAGGCCGACCGGTACCTCCAGGGCGTGGACCGGGCGCTGGCCGGGCCGGCCGCGGAGCGCGAGCGGATGGTGGCTGTCGCCGAGTGGACGGTCGCCGCCGCCCGTTCGCACCCGCTGGTCCGGGCGCTGCTGACCGGCTGCTGGTCCGGGCGGCTGCCCGCGCCCGGCCCCGCACCCCACCGCGCCGGGCACTCCGCCGGGCCGTACGTCCCCGCGCAGCGCCGTGCGGACTCCGGGCCGCCCGCGCCCGGCGAGCTGATCGCGGCGGTACGGCACCGGGCGGCCCTGGTGCTGGCGGCCGGGCACCTCGACGCGGAGGCGGCCGACCTCGTGTACCGCTGCGAGGTGGCCGTACGCCTCGCGCTCTCGCACATCGTCGCACCGGGTGATCTGACCCTCGATCACCTGGTGCGCGACGCCGTGGTGCGGGCGGCGTGAGCGGCGCGGGCTACTTCTTGAGCCAGCCGACCTTGGTGTAGTCCACGTCGGCGAGGCCGGTCGCGCCGTAGTTGGCCAGGCCCTTGCGGATGGCCGAGATCTGCGGGCGCTGGTACAGCTCGATCGAGTGGCCGAGCTTCCAGATCTCCACGTCGGCCTCGTTGTAGAGCTTGATGGCCTTGGCGTGGTCGGTGGTCTCGCCGGCCTGCTTCATCAGTGCGTCGATCTTCGGGGAGCCGACCGAGCCGAAGTTCTGGAAGAGGTTCTTGCCCTTCGGCTGCTGGAAGACCGGGTAGATCCTGCTCGTGTAGACCTCGTCCACATTGCGGAAGCTGACGAGGTCGAAGTTGCCGGTGTCCACGAACCTGGTGAAGTAGTCGTTGGCCGGGACCTTCTTGATCTCGACCCGTACGCCCACCGCGCCGTACATCTGCTGCACCAGCTCGGCCTGGTCCGTCTGCGACGAACTGCCGCCCGCGCTCAGGATGTAGTCGAGGGTGAGTTTCTTGCCGTCCTTGGTGCGCGGCTTGCCCTCGCCCGCGCTCTTCCAGCCCGCCTCGTCCAGCAGCTTCTTCGCCTTCTCGGGGTCGAACTTGTCGAACTCGCTGGTGTTGTCCCGGTAGCCCTGCTGGTTGGGCATGTAGAAGTGGTTGTCCAGCGGCTTGAGTTCGAAGGCGAGGTCCTTGGCGAAGCTCGCGTTGATGCCCTTGCGGTCGGTGGCCGCCTGGAGGGCGTGGCGCACCCGGATGTCCTTGAGCGGACCACGGCCGCCGTTGAGCGTGATGTGCACCTCGTCCCAGCGCGCCCCGCGCCTGATGTCGGTGTCCGGGTCCTTGACCAGCCGCTTGTAGTCCTCGGGCAGCAGTGCGGGGGCCTCGTCCACCTCCTTGTTGAGGTAGGCCTCCGTGTTCGCGCTGAGGTCGAGGACGCGGTAGACGATCGAGGCGAGCTTGGGCTTGTTGCCCCACCACTTGGGGTCCGGGACCAGGGTGACGGTCTGTCCGGTCCTGTCGTACGAGCCGACCTTGAAGGCGGCGCCGGTGACCGGGGCCTTCTGCGTCCAGCCGGTGTTGAACTTCTTGGGCGTGTCGATGTACGCGGCCGGGTACAGCGGGTCGAAGAGGCGCTGCCAGTCGGCGTACGGCGTGGCGAAGGTGATCTTCACGCCATGCGCGTCGGCGCCCTGCTCGACCTTGGATATCTGGCTGTAGCCGGTGGTGTCGGCCGCCTCGTACGCCTTGTCGGTGCCGTTCAGCGCCTTCCACTGGGCGTGGAAGTCCTGCCAGCTCAGCGGCTTTCCGTCGGACCACTTCGCCTTCGGGTTCAGCTGGTAGGTCACCACCTGGGGGCTGGTGGACGTGACCTTCGCCGAGACCACGAAGTTCGGGTTGGGGTGGCCGACCCCCTTGGCGTCCAGGTCGAACAGGTCGGGCAGGATCGCCGCGTCGAGGTCCGCGCCGTCGCTCTGCTGGCCGTCGACCTGGTTGACGTTGTACTGGTCGATCCACTGGTCGATCCCGAACCGCAGCGACCCGCCCTGCTTCAGGTCGCTCACCGGATGCGCGTTGATGTCCTGGCCGTCCACCTGCGGAGCGGCCTGCTTCTTGGCCGAGTCGCCGCCGTCGTCGGAAGAACTGCAGCCCGCCACCGCCAGAGTGGCCGACAGTGCTGCGGCGATGGCGACAACGCTGGTTCTGCGCATCGGTGTTCTTCCTTCGGTTCAAGGTGACCTGATCGAGGCCACAGGCTTCCGAGACGGTAAGGCGATCCCGTTGCCCAGCGGGAGAGCAACGGTGATGCTGTTATGCATTCTTTGCGTGCACGCAACAATTTATGGTCAAGCTGGATCAACAAGCCGACGAAAAGCACCCGATGAACAGCACCGGATGATCGGAACCCGATCAACACCGGGCAAAGGCACCGATGGGGCCTGCCGCGGCCGTGATCCCACCACGATCCCCAGCGCCCGAACCCCAGCGGAGGACCAACACCTGTGGCCGCCTTCCTGGCCAAGCGACTCGGCTACTACGCCGTCCTGTTGCTTGTCGCCATCTGCCTGTCGTACCTGCTGGCCTCACTCGCGCTCGATCCGCGCGCGTACTACGAGGGGCGTCAGCCGCCCCTCTCACCCAGCGCCGTCGACCACCACCTGACCATGCTCGGCGTCAACGACCGCACGCCGCTCCTCACCCGCTTCACCAGCTGGGCCGGACACGCCCTGCGCGGTGATCTGGGGAAGACCATCGACGGGACCTCCGTGGACGCGGAGTTCGGCCGCCGGATCGGGGTCAGCCTGCGGCTGCTGCTCCTGGGCAGCATCCTCGGCACGGTCATCGGGGTACTCGCCGGGGCCTGGACCGCCGTACGCCAGTACCGGCTCTCCGACCGCACGGTCACCCTGATCTCCTTCGTACTGCTCTCCACACCGGTGTTCCTGCTCGCGGTGCTGCTGAAGATCGGCGCGATCTGGTTCAACCAGAAGACCGGCACCGACTTCATCGAGTTCACCGGCGAGAAGACCCCCGGCGTGGACTCCGGATTCCTGGCCGTGCTGAAGGACCGGTCGGTGCATCTGCTGCTGCCGACCATCTCCATCGCGCTCGGCACCATCGCCAGCTACAGCCGCTACCAGCGCTCCACGATGCTCGACGTCCTCGGCTCGGACTATCTGCGCACCGCACGGGCCAAGGGCCTCACCCGGCGCACGGCCCTGCTCAAACACGGGCTGCGGACCGCGCTGATCCCCATGTCGACATACTTCAGCTACGGATTCCTGGCGCTGTTCACCGGCGCCACCTTCACCGAGACGATCTTCGGCTGGCACGGCATGGGCGAGTGGTTCGTCTCCTCCATCGGCAAGAACGACGTCAACTCGGTTGTCGCCGTCAATGTGTTCGCCGCCGTGCTGGTGCTGCTCTCCGGCTTCCTCGCGGACGTCCTGCACGCCGCGCTCGACCCGCGCATCCGGAACGCCTGAGGAGTACGGACACCATGACCGCTGTCATAGAGACCGCCGCCGCCGACGCGGCCGGCCAGGGTGCGGAGCCGATACGTCCCGCCGGGCGCGCCGGTGTGGTGCTGCGCCGTTTCGTACACAACCGGGGGGCGCTCGCGGGAGCCGTCGTCCTGCTGCTGCTCTTCGTGCTGGCCTTCGCGGGCCCGCTGATCAGCCGCTGGGACTACAGCCACATCGACTACACCGCACTGCGGCAGGGACCGAGCGCCCGGCACTGGTGGGGCACCAACCGCATCGGGCAGGACGTCTTCGCGCAGACCATCAGGGGGCTCCAGAAGTCCCTGCTGATCGGCCTGCTGGTGGCCCTGTTCTCCACCGTCCTCGCCTCGCTGACCGGCGCCTGCGCCGGGTACTTCGGCGGCTGGACCGACCGGATCCTGATGTTCTTCGTCGATCTGCTGCTGATCTTCCCTTCCTTCCTCATCATCGCGATCATCTCGCCGCGGTTGCAGGACGGCGGCTGGTTCGCCTTCGTCGGGCTGCTCGCCGTCTTCGGCTGGATGATCACCGCACGGGTGGTCAGGTCGATGACGCTGTCGCTGAAGGAGCGTGAATTCGTGCGCGCCGCGCAGTACATGGGCGTCGGGCCGTTCCGGATCATCTGGCGCCATGTGGTGCCCAACATCGCCTCCTTCCTCATCATCGACGCGACCGTCGCGGTGGGCGGCGCGGTGATGAGTGAGACCGCGCTGTCGTACTTCGGGTTCGGCGTCCAGTCGCCCGACGTCTCGCTGGGCACGCTCATCGCCTCCACGACGGGGGCGGCCGTCACCTACCCCTGGATGTTCTTCTTCGCAGCGGGGCTTCTGATCATTTTCGTTCTCGCGGTGAACCTGGTGGGCGACGGGCTGCGCGACGCGCTGGACCCGACCTCGCGCCGGCGCCGCAGCCGCAAGGGGGCAAAGCGATGACCTCGGTATCCGACACCTCGGTACGCGACACGGCGGAACCCGGTACGCCGGTGCTCGAAGTGAGCGGCCTTGAGGTCGACTTCGACGGTGTCCCGGCCGTCCGCGGTGTGAGCTTCTCACTCCGGCGCGGTGAAGTGCTCGGTCTGGTGGGGGAGTCGGGGTCGGGGAAGTCCGCGACCGCGCTCGCCGTCCTCGGACTGCTGCCCGGGAACGCGGCCGTACGCGGATCGGTCAGGCTCGACGGCACGGAGCTGGTCGGCGCCACCGACCGCACGCTGTCCGCGGTGCGCGGCAGCCGGATCGGCATGGTCTTCCAGGACCCGCTCTCCGCCTTCACCCCCGTCTACCGGATCGGTGACCAGATCGCCGAGGCGGTCCGGGCCCACCAGGACGTTTCGCGCGACGCGGCCAGGGCGCGCGCCGTCGAACTGCTCGACCTCGTGGGCATCCCGGAGCCCGCGCTCAGGGCGCGGTCGTATCCGCACGAGTTCTCCGGCGGGATGCGCCAGCGCGCCATGATCGCGATGGCGATGGCGAACGACCCCGACGTGATCCTCGCCGACGAGCCGACCACGGCACTCGACGTCACCATCCAGGCGCAGGTGCTCGATGTGCTGCGCACCGCGCAGCGCGAGACCGGCGCCGCGCTGGTGCTGGTCAGCCATGACCTCGGGGTGATCGCGGGCGCGGCGGACCGGGTGGCGGTGATGTACGCCGGGCGGATCGTGGAGAGCGCGTCCGCCGAAGACCTCTTCGAACGGCCCCGGATGCCGTACACGCTGGGCCTGATCGGCGCGGTGCCCCGGCTGGACACCGCCGGTGAGGTGCTGGTGCCGATCCCCGGTTCACCTCCCACGGCCGGGAGCACGGGCCCCGGCTGCCCGTTCGCGCCGCGCTGCCCGCTGGCCGGGGAGCCCTGTCTGACGGAGGAGCCCGCTCTGCGGACCGTGGACGGGCACGCGGTCGCGTGTGTACGGGCGGACGAGATCGCGGCGAAGCGGCTGGGCCCGCTCGATGTCTTCCCGGTCCCGGACATCCCGCAGGCCCGCGCCGCAGGCGAGGAGGACCGGAGCGCCGGTGTCTGCCTCGGCTCCGGCACTGCCCCCGGGACCGAGGCCGATGCCGGCGCCGAGGCAGACACCGGCGCCGCCACCGTGCTGAGTGTGCGCGGGCTCGTCAAGACCTTCCCCGTGCTGAAGGGCAGCGCCTTCAAACGGCGGGTCGGCACCGTGCACGCCGTCGACGGGGTGGATCTGCGGATCAGCCGCGGCGAGACCCTGGCGCTCGTCGGGGAGTCCGGTTCCGGCAAGTCCACCACGCTCTTCGAACTGCTCAACATGGTCCGCCCCGAGGGCGGCGAGATCGAGCTCTTCGGGCAGTCGCTCGGCGGGCTCGGCGCGTCCGCCCGCCGGGCGCTGCGCGGGCAGGTGCAGATCGTCTTCCAGGACCCGATGGCCAGCCTCGACCCCCGGATGACGGTCGGCGACATCGTCGCCGAGCCGCTGCGCGCCCAGGGCACGGACCGCAGGACCGCGGCCGGACGCGTCCCCGGACTGCTCGGACAGGTCGGCCTCGACCCGGCGCACGCCACCCGCTTCCCGCACGAGTTCTCCGGCGGCCAGCGGCAGCGCATCGGTATCGCGCGCGCCCTGTCCGTCGGGCCGAAGCTGCTGGTCCTGGACGAACCGGTCTCCGCGCTCGACGTGTCCGTGCAGGCGGGCGTCCTCAACCTGCTGCGGCGGCTCAAGTCCGAGCTGGGTCTCGCTTATCTCTTCGTCTCGCACGACCTGTCCGTGGTGCGGCACATCGCGGACCGGGTGAGCGTCGTCTACCTGGGGCGCACCGTCGAGTCCGGGACGGTCGACGAGGTCTTCGAGCGGCCCAGACACCCGTACACCCAGGCCCTGCTCTCCGCCGTGCCGCTGCCCGACCCGGTGCGCGAACGCGAGCGGCAGCGCACCAGGATCCTGCTGCCCGGCGACCCGCCCAGCCCCACCCACCGCTACGAGGGCTGCCGCTTCCGGGCCCGCTGCCCCGTCTTCGCGGAGCTCGGCGCGGACGAGCGGGCGCGCTGCGAGAACGAGGTGCCGGTGGACCAGGAGCACGCGGCCGACCATGTGGCGGCCTGTCACTTCCCCGCGGTGCGCGCGGTGGTGTGAGCCGCCGTGCTCAGTGCGCCGACCCGGAGATCTGCAGCCCGATCACGCCCACGATCACGAACGCGATCGAGACGAGCTTGAGGGTCGAGACGATGTCGCCGAGGAAGACCATCCCGTAGATGGCGGTGCCCGCCGCGCCGATGCCGGTCCACACGGCGTAGGCGGGCCCGACGTCCAGCTTCCGCAGCGAGAGTGTCAGCAGCCCGAAGCTGCCCAGCGCGAACGCGGCGAAGGCGACCGTCGGCCAGAGCCGGGTGAATCCGTGCGAGAGCTTGAGACACACGGCGAAGCCGGTCTCCAGCAGTCCCGCGACCACGACCAGCAGCCACGCCATTCAGTGCCTCCCCATAGGGCCTGTCGTTCGATCATGCCGGGTCCGGTCTCAGTTGCAGCGATTATGCATTCAGCCGGATCGGCCGGGCGGCAAACCCGGTGGATCAGTCGCCCTCGCGCCGCTCCCGGGTGGCCAGCAGCCTGCGCAGCGAGTCCAGCCGTGCCGGGTCGGCGTGGCCCCCGGCGACCCAGGCGTCCAGGGCGCACTCCGGCTCGTCGTGGCTGCAGCCGCGCGGGCACTCCTCCGTACCCGGCACCAGATCGGGGAACGCGAGGATGACCCGCGAGGGGTCCACATGGTGCAGTCCGAAGGAGCGCACCCCCGGGGTGTCGACGACCCAGCCGCGATCGTCCGGCAGCGGGAGCGCCAGGGCCGAGGTCGTGGTGTGCCGGCCGCGGCCGGTGACCGCGTTGACATGGCCGGTGCTGCGCCGCCGGTCCTCCGGCACCAGCGCGTTGACCAGGGTCGTCTTGCCGACGCCCGAGTGCCCGACGAACGCGGTGACCTTGTCGTTGAGGAAGTCCCTGACCCGGTCGGCCGCCTCACCCTTCGCCAGTTCCTCGCGACTGGTCACCACGTACGGGATGTCGAGCGCCCCGTAGGAGGCCAGCAGCTCGTCCGGCGAGGCCAGATCGGACTTGGTGAGGACGAGCAGCGGCGACAGCCCGCCGTCGTACGCGGCCACCAGGCAGCGGTCGATCATGCGGGGGCGCGGTTCGGGGTCGGCCAGGGCGGTGACGATCGCCAGCTGGTCGGCGTTGGCGACCACGACCCGCTCGAACGGGTCGTCGTCGTCGGCCGTGCGGCGCAGCACCGATGTCCGTGGCTGGATGCGCACGATGCGCGCCAGGGTGTCCTTGGCGCCGGAGAGATCCCCGACGATCATGACCTGATCGCCCACCACGGCGGCCTTGCGGCCCAGCTCACGGGCCTTCATGGCGGTCACCGCGCGCCCGTCGACCAGACAGGTGAGCCGGCCCCGGTCGACCGTGAGGACCATGCCCTCGGCGGCTTCCTCGTGCTTGGGGCGGATGTTCGTACGGGGGCGGTTGCCCTTGGGGTTGGGGCGGACGCGGATGTCGTCCTCGTCGGGGTTCTTGCCGTATCGGCGCATCGCGTCAGGCCTTGAGCATTTCGGTCCACATCTCAGTGAAGTCGGGGAGTGTTTTGGCGGTTGTCGCCACATTCTCAATCTTTACGCCGTCGACGGCGAGCCCGATGACCGCGCCGGCCGTGGCCATGCGGTGGTCGTCGTAGGTGTGGAAGACGCCGCCGTGCAGCGGGCGCGGGCGGATCCGCAGACCGTCGGCGGTCTCGCTGACATCGCCGCCGAGCCCGTTGATCTCCGCGGTCAGCGCGGCCAGCCGGTCGGTCTCGTGCAGCCGGAGATGGGCCACGCCGCGCAGCGTGGACGGCGAGTCCGCGAGGGCCGCGACGGCCGCGATGCCCGGGGTCAGCTCGCCGACCTCGCTCAGATCCACGTCGATGCCGTGGATCCGGCCGGAGCCGGTGAACACCAGGCCGCTCTCGGTCAGTTCGCAGCCGCCACCCATCGTGGTGAAGATCTCCCGCAGCGCGTCCCCCGGCTGAGTGGTGCGCGCGGGCCAGTCGGGGATGGTGACCCGGCCGCCGGTGACCAGGGCGGCCGCCAGGAACGGCTGGGCGTTGGAGAGGTCGGGTTCGACGGTCAGGTCCCGGCCGAGCAGGGCGCTGGGGGAGACCCGCCAGACATTCGGCTCGCCGCCCGTCTCCGGCTCGTCCACCTGGGCGCCGACCGCGCGCAGCATGTCCACGGTCATCCGGATGTGCGGCAGCGAGGGCAGCGTGGCTCCGGTGTGCCGTACCTCGACGCCCTGGTTGAAGCGCGGCGCGGAGAGCAGCAGCGCCGAGATGAACTGGGACGAGGACGACGCGTCGATCTCGACGCGGCCGCCGTCGAGCGCCCCGCCGCCGTGCACCGTCAGCGGGAGCGCCCCGCGCCCGTCGTCGTCGATCCGGGTACCGAGCGCGCGCAGCGCGTCGACGACGCCGTGCAGCGGGCGTTCGTACGAGCGGGGGTCGCCGTCGAAGCGGACGGGACCGTCGGCGAGTGCGGCGACCGGCGGCAGGAAGCGCATGACCGTACCGGCGTTGCCGACGTCGATGGTGGCCGGGCCGTGCAGCCCCGCCGGGATCACCCGCCAGGCCTCGCCCGTACCGCCCGTCGCGCCCACCGCGGCGGAGCTGGACGACACGGTCTCCTCGATACGGACGCCCAGTGCCCGCAGGGCGTCGGCCATCAGAAGCGTGTCGCGGGAGCGCAGCGGGCGGCGTAGCCAGCCCGGTTCGGCGGCCAGGGCGGCCAGGACGAGTCCACGGTTGGTGACCGACTTCGATCCGGGCACGGTCACCGTCGCGTCGACGCCTCCGGACGCGTACGGGGCGGGCCAGTGAGCGGTGTGCACGGAACTTTCGGTCATGGCCTCACTTTACTGATGGCCGGACCACCGGGGCGCCGCCCGTCTCACAGGCCCAGCAGCCAGCGCCCGCCGCCGATGAGCGAGCAGAGCGAGACGACGTGGAAGAGCAGCAGCCACACCGTCGGCGGGAGATGGGTGAGCCGGCCGAGCTGGTCGGCGTCCGAATCGCCCGCATGGCCGCGCACCCGCTTGCGCTGGAGCTCGAAGGCCGGGCGCACACCGCCGATGAGCAGGAACCAGACAGCCGTGTACGCGAACGCCGCCTGCACCTCGGCGCTGGTCAGCCAGGAGATCAGGACGAACGCGGCGCCCGTGACGATCACGGTGAGCGCCCCGTACGCGTTGCGGATCATCACGAGCATCGCGAGAAGGAGGACGCAGGCGGCCCAGAGGAAGAGCGTGATGTGGTCGGCGGCGAGCAGCCAGGCACCGCCGAGCCCCAGCAGCGGCGGCGCGGTGTATCCGGCGCCCGCGGTGAGGATCATGCCCAGGCCGTGCGGCTTGCCGCGGCTGACGGTGAGGCCGCTGGTGTCGGAGTGCAGCCGGATGCCGTCCAGGCGGCGCCCGGTGACCAGGGCGATCAGCCCGTGGCCGCCCTCGTGGGCGATGGTGACGGCGTTGCGGGTGAGCCGCCATATGCGGTGCGGGAGGACCGCGAGCAGTGCGACGACGCCGGTGACGATCACCAGCCACTGGTCGGGGTCGGACTGAGCGGCGAAGACGCGGTCCATGGTGGGGAGGGGCTCCTCGGGAGACGGGGGGCGTGGCAGTCTGGCACATATGTGCGGACGGTTTGCAGCGAGTCGTGGACCCGAGGATCTCGCAGGGGTCTTCGGGGTGGAGAAGGGGGATGCCCCGTTCCGGTCGGAGACGGTGGTCCCCGACTGGAACGTGGCACCGACCAAGACGGTCCAGGTCGTACTGGAGCGTCCGTTGAAAGACGCGGCATCGCGCCGTCCGGTTCGCCAGCTGCGGAATCTGAAGTGGGGACTGGTGCCGTCGTGGGCGAAATCGCCCGAGGGCGCCGCCCGGATGATCAACGCACGGGCCGAGACGGTCCAGGAGAAGCCGTCGTTCCGCCGGGCCTTCGCCGCGCGCCGCTGCATCGTCCCCGCCGACGGCTACTACGAGTGGATGACGGAACCGGACGAGCGTCAGCTGGAGGTCGAGGGCAAGAAGAAGCGGGCACGTAAGCAGCCCTACTTCGTGACGCCCGCCGACGGCTCGGTGATGGCCTTCGCCGGTCTGTACGAGTTCTGGCGGGACCCGGCGCTGCCCGGCGACCACCCGCAGGCATGGTGGGCGACCTGCACGATCCTCACGACCGAGGCCGAGACCACCCCGCTCGCCGGACAGGGGCAGGCACAGGGGGAAGCGGACGGGCCCGGAGCCCCGCGGACGCTGGCCGCGATCCATCCCCGGATGCCGCTCGTACTGCCCCCGGACCGCTGGGACGACTGGCTGGATCCCGGGCACACGGACCCTCACCGGCTGGCCCCGCTGCTCGATCCGCCGCCCGCCGGACTCGTACGGGCGTACCCGGTGTCCACGGCGGTCAGCAATGTTCGCAACAACGGCCCGGAGCTGCTGACCGCACTGGAGGCCCCCGAGGAGGGCACACTCTTCTGATGTGACTCAGAGCATGATCGTGGAGAGTGTCGACACCCCCGCCGGGGAAGCCCGCATCACCTGGCATCCCGCCGCCCGCCCGCACCTCGTGATCGCCCTAGGCCATGGCGCCGGCGGCGGTATCGAGGCGCGCGACCTCCAGGCGCTGGCCGCCGCGCTGCCGCCGCTCGGGGTCGGCGTCGCGCTCGTCGAGCAGCCCTGGCGGGTCGCGGGCCGGAAGGTCGCGCCCGCGCCGAAGACCCTGGACACCGGCTGGCGCGCGGTCTGGCCCGCGCTCCGCAGACCCGGACTTCCGGTGGTCGCGGGCGGGCGCAGCGCCGGGGCCCGGGTGGCCTGCCGGACCGCGGGGGAGCTGGGCGCCCGCGGTGTCCTGGCGCTGAGCTTTCCGCTGCATCCGCCGGGGAAGCCGGAGAAGTCCCGGCGGCGGGAGCTGACCGGGACCGGGGTCAGCACTCTGGTCGTACAGGGCGCCAGGGATCCGTTCGGCCGGCCGGCCGAGTTCCCGGGCGCAGCCGAGTTCACCGCCGGGGACTTCGAGCTGGTGGAGGTGGCGGACGCCGATCACGGCTTCGCGGTACCGAAGCGGGCCGCCACCGGCCAGGAGCAGGCGCTCAGGACCATCACGGACGCGGTGGGCAGATGGGCCGTGCGGCTGCGGGAATGCTGAGTCGGGGAGCGCTGTTGTGGGGAACATCGGTGCTGGACACCGGTGCACACAAGCTTGTACGTGGAGAGGGAGTCCGTCGCATGGGTTCGACCATCTGCCCGCGCCGCCCGAACGCCGCTGACCTGGAGTGGACCGTGCTTTCGGCAGCCCAGGGCGCTCCTTCCCGGGCGGCGGGCGGACCGGATCGTCGTCTATCCTCCGATTCGAGTGGGTCCGCTTTCGGATCCGCCAAGGCGTTGGAGGAGGTGGGTCCGGTCACTGGGACCGACACAGGGACCGAAGACGGCCATGCGGAAGAGACGGCCGCGGAGCGCAATGCCCGCTTCGAGCGGGATGCCCTCGGCTTCCTCGACCAGATGTACTCGGCCGCGCTGCGCATGACGCGCAACCCGGCCGATGCCGAGGACCTGGTGCAGGAGACCTACGCGAAGGCGTACGGCTCGTTCCACCAGTTCCGGGAGGGGACCAACCTCAAGGCGTGGATGTACCGCATCCTCACGAACACGTTCATCAACTCGTACCGCAAGAAGCAGCGTGAGCCTCAGCGCAGTGCCGCCGAGGAGATCGAGGACTGGCAGCTCGCCCGGGCCGAGTCGCACATGTCCACGGGGCTGCGCTCCGCCGAGTCGCAGGCGCTCGACCACCTGCCCGACTCGGATGTGAAGTCCGCGCTCCAGGCGATCCCCGAGGAGTTCCGCATCGCGGTGTATCTCGCCGATGTCGAGGGCTTTGCGTACAAGGAGATCGCAGACATCATGGGGACACCCATCGGGACGGTCATGTCCCGGCTGCACCGGGGCCGCCGTCAGCTGCGCGGCATGCTGGAGGACTACGCACGCGACCGCGGGCTGGTCCCCGCGGGCGCCGGAGAGTCGAACGAAGCGAAAGGTTCGGGCTCATGAGCTGCGGAGAGCCGCACGAAACGGACTGCTCCGAGGTCCTGGACCATCTGTACGAGTTCCTCGACCACGAGATGCCGGACAACGACTGCACTAAGTTCGAGGTGCACTTCGAGGAGTGCTCCCCGTGCCTGGAGAAGTACGGCCTGGAGCAGGCCGTCAAGAAGCTGGTGAAGCGCTGCTGCGGCAGTGACGACGTACCGGCGGACCTCCGGTCCAAGGTCATGGGGCGCATCGATCTGATCCGCTCGGGACAGGCGGTGCCCGACCAGGACATCACCGTCACCGACCGGTCGGCGGCCGCCCAGGAGTGACCGGCCGCGGGGACGGCAGGGCCTCCCGGCGCACAGACACAGACAGCGGGACCGCGGCGCACGTGCCGCGGTCCCGCTGCGTTTGCCGTACCCGGCCCGGTTTCCGCCTCGGGACTGTCACCCGATGGGCTGCTGATCCGCCGATGCGGCCCCCCGGCTGCCCGCCCGCGCCTATTCTCCCCAACCTGTACGGACGCCGGAGCCGTGCGGATACCGGAGGAGGAGGCCGCCATGCGGGCACTGCCGCGGACAGCGCGCGCCTGCATCCTGTGCGCGGTCCTGGGCGCCGTCGGCTGTGTGCTGCCCGCCGTCACCGACCCCGCCACGCCCTGGACGGCCGTGGCCCTGCTCGCCGCCGTCTACGCCGGATGCGAGCTGCTCGCCCGCAGATCGCCGGGGGCCGGGTCGTTCTTCGCCGTACTCGTCGCCGCCGCCCTGCTCCTGCCGCCCGCGGCCGCCGCCATCGCCGCCGTGCCCGGGGCGCTGCTCGGCGCCGCCGAGCACTCTCCGTACGGCATCCGGCGCGTCTGGCACGCCGCGCAGCTCGCCCTCGCGGTGCAGGCCGCCGCGGAACTCGGGCGTTCCGCGCTCTTCGGCGGGCCGACCCGGACACCCGGCCTGCCGTACGCCCTGCTGCCCGCGCTCGCCGCCGCCCTGGTCCTCTGCCTGGCCCTGACCGCACTGGACGGCGCCGTACGGGCCACCGCCGAGCGGCTGCCCGTCCGCACCGCGGGTCACGCGCTGCTGCGCTCACTCGCCCCGTACACCGTGCACGGGCTCGCCGGGCTCATGATGGCGGTCCTGTGGCGCAGCCCCTTCGGGCCGCCCGCCGCCCTCTTCGTCCTGCTGCCCATGTACATCTCCAGCTGGGTCTTCGCGCAGTACCACCGCGAGCGTGCCGCCCACCGGGCGACGATCCGGGCGCTCGTGCAGGCCGTCGACATCAAGGACCAGTACACCCGCGGCCACAGCGAACGCGTGGGCCAGGCGTCGGCGATGATCGCCGGCGAGCTGGGCATGGCCGGCGACCGTCTGGAGGCGCTGCGCTTCGCCGGGATCCTCCATGACGTGGGGAAGCTCGGGGTGCCCACCAGGCTGCTCAGGAAGGACGGGCCGCTGACGCCCGACGAGCGCCGCGTCATCGAGCTGCACCCCGAGTACGGGCACGAGATGGTCCGCGGCATCGGCTTCCTCGGCGAGGCCAGGGCCGCCATCCTCCACCACCACGAACGGCTCGACGGCTCCGGCTACCCCTACGGGCTCTCCGGGCAGCAGATCCCCGAGTTCGCCCGGGTCGTCGCCATCGCCGACGCCTTCGACGCCATGACGTCCACCCGCTCCTACCGCCGGGCCAGACCCGTCGACGCCGCCCTCCGGGAGCTGGTGCGGTGCGCGGGGACGCAGTTCGACCCGCTGATGGTCCAGGCGTTCGTACGGGCGCTCGCCCGCAGCGGCTGGCACCCCGCCGTCACCGCCGACGAACCGGACGCCTGCCCGCCCGCCGTCCCGCCCGCCCGCGCCCCGGCCGCTGCGCCCGGCCCGCCCGCCGACGCGGAGCGCCCCGCGTGAGCGCCCGTACCCCCCGCGCCGTGTGCCTCGTCCACGGCGCCGCCGCCCTGGTCGCCGCGGCCGGGCTCGGCTGGACCCTCTGGCACGGTGTCGGCGACCGGGACACCGCGCTCGCCTTCGGGATACTCGTCGCCGCGGGCGAACTCACCCGCCGCACCGGCCCCGGCAGCGAGCGCGAACCCGCACCGCTCGGCGCCGCCGGAGCCCTCGCCTACGCCCTGCTCGGCCAGAACGGCGGCCACCCCACCGTGCACGGCGCCCCCCAGGTCGTCGCCGTCGTCGTGGCGGGCACGCTCGCCGGCACCGCGCCGCACGTCCCGCGCGGCCGCGGCCCCACCGCCGACCAGCTGGCCCGCCGGGTGCTCACGGTCGCCTTCGCCGCCGCCTGCTTCCAGCCCCTGTGCGGCTCGGGGCGGACAGCCGCCTGGGCGGTGCGCGGCCCCTCGTACGCCGTCGTGCTGCTCCTGCTGCTCGGCCTCACCGCCCTCTGCGACGCCGTCCTGGCCGCCGCGATGGCACACGCGCGCACCCGTTCCCCAGCCCCTGGCGCTCGGTCCCGCCCGACCGGGGGAGTCCCCATCGGGCCGCTGCTCCGCGACGAACTGCGCGCACTCGCCGGCATCGGCTCGGCCGTCTGCGCCACCGGTGTGGTGATGGCGCTGGGTGTCGCGGTCGCCGGGCTGTGGGCGCTGCCCGTCTTCTCCGTACCGCTGCTGCTCACCCAGCTCTCGCTGCGCCGCCACGCGCTGGTACGCACGACCTACCGCCAGACCATCACCTCGCTCGCCCGCGCCACCGAGATCGCCGGATACACCCCGCACGGCCATGCCCGCCGGGTCGCCGGGCTCAGCCGGGCCGTCGGCCGGGAGCTGGGTCTCTCCGAACCGGCGCTGACCGTCCTGGAGTACGCGGCCCTGATGCACGACATCGGCCAGCTCTCCCTCGTCGACCCGGTCCCCGGCGGCGCCACCGCGCCGCTGCCGCCCGCCGAGCAGCGCCGGATCGCGCTGCTCGGCGGCGCCGTGGTCCGCCAGACCGGAGTCGACGCGAAGGTCGCCGTCATCGTGGAGCGGCAGGCGGATCCGTACCGGGAGCAGCCGCTCACCGCCCGGATTGTCCGGGCCGTCAATGCGTACGAGGACCTGGCCGGGGAAAGTGAAGGAGTGAGAGGTGCCGGCGGACCGCTCGGCGCGCTGGAGCGGCTGCGCCTGGGAACCGGCCACGACTACCAGCCGGAAGTCGTGGAATCCCTCGCCCGTGTGCTCTCCCGCGGCGGTGTCGCCTGACGTTGCCCCGGGGGCGGAATCCGGGCCCCGGAGCGGGTAACCAGTGGGTAATGAGCGCCGCTCCGACCGGGCATGGTTGGATGCGAAGAGAGGGCGTCCGGGGGAATCGGAGCCCGGGAAGCAGAGACCTTTCAGCTACCGGCAGGCGGGAATCGTGAGGATCTTCGGGAAGGTACGGCATCGGCCCTCCGCATCCTGGCGGCAGGCCACGGACCGCGCGTTCACGCTGATCGGCGACGGTCGGTACGACGACGCGGGAGCGCTGCTCACGCGCGCGGCCGATCTCGAACCGTGGCTGTCCGAGTCCTGGTTCAATCTGGCCCTGCTGCACAAGTTCCGGCACGACTGGGACCGGGCACGGACCGCGGGGCTGCGCGCCGTGGCGCTCCTGGACCGCGAGGCGGGCGCCCCCGACTGGTGGAACGTCGGGATCGCGGCCACCGCGCTGCAGGACTGGCCGCTGGCCCGCCGGGCCTGGCAGGCGTACGGGCTGCGGGTCCCGGGCGAGCCCGCGGCCAGCGGTGAGCCGGTCGGTATGGACCTCGGCTCCGCCGCCGTGCGGCTCTCCCCGGAGGGGGAGGCCGAGGTGGTCTGGGGCCGTCGGCTCGACCCCGCCCGCGTCGAGGTGCTCTCCATCCCGCTGCCGTCGTCCGGCAGGCGCTGGGGCGAGGTCGTCCTGCACGACGGCGTCCCGCACGGCGAGCGCGTCACCGCCGCCGGGCCCTCCTACCCCGTCTTCGACGAGATCGAGCTGTGGGCGCCCTCGCCGGTGCCGACCTGGGTGGTGCTGCTCGAAGCGGCGACCGAGGCCGACCGGGACGCCCTGGAGCAGCTGGCGGCCGACGCCGGGTTCGCCGCCGAGGACTGGTCGTCCTCCGTCCGGCTGCTCTGCCGCGCCTGCTCCGAGTCGCAGATGGAGAGCGACGAGGGCGAAGGCGAGCAGCCCCCCGATCCGCACGACCACAGCGAGCCCGGCCACCCCGGCCCGCTCGGCCACCGCACGGCGGGCGGTCTCTGGGTCGCGGAGCGCGAGTGCGGCATAGCCGCCCCCGCGGGACTGGTGCGCGGACTGCTCGACGGCTGGGTCGCCGACAGCCCGGACAGCCGGGAGTGGCGGGACCTCGAAGAGGTCTGCTGACCCCGCTTCCTCCTGTGGAACAGCCCGTTAGGCTGTACGGGATCGTTCCAGGTTTTTTTGAGGAAGGCGTACGGCGGACATGTCGCAGGAGCAGACGGACCAGCAGGTCGATACGGACCAGCAGGTCAATGACGGTTTCGTCGTGGACACCGAGGACTGCGAGGAGCGCGAGGAGGCCCACCGCGCCCGTGGCACCGCCCGTCCCATCACCGTCGTGGGCAACCCGGTGCTCCACCGGGAGTGCAAGGACGTCACCTCGTTCGACGCCGAGCTGGCCCAGCTGATCGACGACATGTTCGCCAGCCAGAAGGCCGCCGAGGGCGTGGGCCTGGCCGCGAACCAGATCGGTGTCGACCTCAAGGTCTTCGTCTACGACTGCCTCGACGACGACGGCAGGCGCCACGTCGGAGCCGTCTGCAACCCGGTGCTCACCGAGACCCCGGCCGAGCGCCGCCGGCTCGACGAGTCCAACGAGGGCTGCCTCTCCGTCCCGACCGCGTACGCCGAGCTGGCCCGCCCGGACTACGCGGAGGTCACCGGCCAGGACGCCGGAGGCAACCCGGTGAAGGTGCGCGGCACCGGCTACTTCGCCCGCTGCCTCCAGCACGAGACGGACCACCTGTACGGCTACCTGTACATCGACCGCCTGTCGAAGCGCGACCGCAAGGACGCGCTCCGGCAGATGGAAGAGGGCACGCCGCGCTACGAGACCGTCCCCAACCTCTGACCTGACCGGCCGGGCCCCGGTCAGGCCGTGCCGACCGGGCCCCGGAACGTCCGCCGGTAGGCGTTCGGGGTGGTGCCGAGCGTACGGAGGAAGTGGTGGCGCAGCCCCGCACCCGTACCGAAGCCGACCCGCCCCGCGATCGAGTCCACCGTCTCGTCGGAGGCCTCCAGCAACTCCTGTGCCAGCAGCACCCGTTGGCGCAGCAGCCAGCGGTACGGCGTCGTCCCCGTCTCCTGCTGGAAGCGGCGGGCGAAGGTGCGCGGTGACATCAGGGCGCGGGCCGCCAGCTGCTCGACGGTCTGCTCCTCGTCCAGATGCTGTTCCATCCAGCCGAGGACTTCGGCGACGCTGTCCGCCCGCTCGGGGCTCACCGGGCGCTCGACGAACTGGGCCTGGCCGCCGTCGCGATGGGGCGGGACCACCATCCGCCGGGCGATCCTGTTGGCGACGTGCGGGCCGTGCTCCTTGCGGACGATGTGGAGGCAGGCGTCGATGCCGGCTGCTGTCCCGGCCGATGTGATGACGGGGTCCTCGTCCACGTACAGCACATCGGGTTCGACCCTGGCCAGGGGGAAGGCGCGGGCCAGTTCGTCCGCGTGGCGCCAGTGCGCGGCGCAGCGACGGCCGTCGAGCAGCCCCGCCGAACCGAGCACGAAGACACCGGAGCAGACGCTGAGCACCCGGGCCCCGCGGTCCACCGCCCGGCGCAGCGCGTCGAGGAGGGCCGGCGGGTAGTCGCGGTTCCCCCGCGACTCGGCGGCCGGCACCGCGATCAGATCGGCCTCTTCGAGCCGTTCCAGGCCGTGTTCGGTGCTGAGCGTGAACCCGGCGTGCGTCTCCAGCACGGGCCCTTCGGCGGACGCCACCGCGAAGTCGTACACCGGCAGCCCCTCGTCGCTCCGGTCGAGGCCGAACACCTCGCAGACCACGCCGAGTTCGAACGGGTTGACGCCGTTCATCAGGACCACGACGACGTTCTTCATCATGGACCAAGTGTGGCAGCAATTCGACGGTGCATGTCAGTCCTGCCACTGATTCTTCCGGCCGTCCGGCGACACAGTTGACGGCATGGACACCTTCCTGGACTACCTGACCGTGCTCGCCGTCTTCGTCATCCTGGCGCTGCCCTCACTGATCTGGCACGCCCGCGAGCGCCGCATCGACCGGCAGCTCGCCCAGCGCCGGGGGGATCCCGAACCGGGCGCTCCCGCAAGAGAGCCGGAGGGTCGGGCGCTCAACCGCCCCGCCGTCCGGGGCCGGGCGGCCCGGAGCGAGGTGATGCGCGGCGCCTGACCCTGCCGCGCGGACGGCCGGGGCGGCGCTCCGGTCAGTCCTGGTCGAGCGCGTCGAGATGCGCGGCCGTGTCGTCGGCGAGACGCCCCAGGAGTCGTGCGAGGCCCTCGCGGTCCTGTGCGGGCCAGTCGGCCAGAACGCCGGCGATCCAGCCGAACAGGTTCCGCTTGTAGGCGTCGGCCGCTTCCGATCCGGAGCCGGTCAGTTCGACCAGCCGGGCGCGCTGGTCGCTCGGGTCGGCGACGCGGCGTACGAGCCCGCGCTTCTCCAGCGCGGTGACGTGACGGGTGACGTGCGGCCCGACCACTTGCATACGGTCGGCGATCTCACCGACCCGCAGAGGGGCGTCGGCGCTGTGGAGCGTGAGCAGGACGGTCACGCCCGGCCTGTCCAGCGACAGGCCGGTGGCCTCGATCGCCCGCTCCGGCAGACGGCCGCGGGTGATGGCGCGGCTGAGCCTGTTGAGCCGCGGCAGCAGGCCGCTGAGCATCTCCTGGATGAGCGCGTCCCGAGCCGCATCGTCGGGTGCCGGATCCGCCATGTCGAAAACTACCTACCTTAGGTATATGCTTGCTCTCATCCACCCCGCAGACCGCGGGGCATGGTGCCCGATAAAAGGGTACCTGAGTTACGTACCTGGGGCTGTGCGGCACACCCCAGGGCATCACGCCCCCACGAACGGAGGCCCGCCGTGTCCACGACCACGACCCACCGCGGCAGCTGGTTCGCCCTGAGCGCCCTGGTGCTCGCCATGCTCACCATCGGACTCGACACCACCATTCTCAATGTGGCTCTGCCCGAGATCGCCACCGACCTGCACATGACCTCCGGGCAGCTCCAGTGGACCGGCAGCTCCTACACCCTGGTGCTGGCCGCCCTGATGATCCCGGCCGGCGGTCTCGGCGACCGCTTCGGCCGCAAGAAGCTCCTCATCGCCGCCCTCCTGCTGTTCGGCGTGGCCTCGGCCCTGTGCGCCGTGGCCACCACTCCGGCCCTGCTGATCGCGGGCCGGTGCCTGCTGGGCGCGGCGGCGGCCTTCATGATGCCGCTGTCCCTGTCCGTGCTGCCCGCGCTCTTCCCGGAACCCGCGGAACGTGCCCGGGCCAGGACCCTGCAGGTGACCGCCACCGCCATGGGGCTGCCGCTCGGTCCGATCCTCGGCGGGCTGCTCCTGAGCCACTTCTGGTGGGGCTCGGTCTTTCTGGTCAATCTGCCCCTGGTCGCACTCGGCGCCTTCGCCATCGCGCGCTTCGTCCCCGAATCCCGCAGCACCGTCGCCCATCCGGTCGACCTTCCGGGAGCGGCTCTGTCGGCCGCCGGACTCACCGCCGTCACCTACGGGTTCATCCAGGCCGGCTCGCACGGCTGGCTCTCCCCGGACCTGTGGCTGCCCGCAGCCGCCGGTGCCCTTCTGCTCGCCGCGTTCGCCGGATGGCAGCGGCGGACCAGCCACCCGCTGATCGACCTCGCACTCTTCCGCAGCCGCACCTTCAACGTCGGCGTCCTCATGGCCACCCTCTCCAGCTTCGCGCTGTTCGGCCTGCTCTATGCCCTCCCGCAGTACTTCCAGGCGGTCCAGGGGAGCAGCGCCCTGGCCACCGGCCTCAAGCTGCTGCCCATGCTCCTCGGTATGACCGCCGGCACCCGGTGCGCCGGACGGATCGCCCGGCGCACCGGTGACCGGCCGGCCCTCACCGCCGGACTCCTGCTGGCCGCCGCGGCCCTGGCGGCCGGAGCCACCACCACCGTCCACACCCCGTACGCCGTCACCGCCCTGTGGACCGCGGCTCTCGGGACAGGCGTGGGCATGACCCTGCCCCTGGCCATGAACTCCGCCCTCGGTGTGCTGAGCACCGAACGCGCGGGCTCGGGGTCCGGCCTCCTGCAAGCGCTGCGCCAGGCCGGCGGCACCATCGGCATCGCGATCCTGGGCACCGTCCTCACCTCGGGCTACCGCGGTGGCGTCGACGTCGGCCACCTGCCCCCGAGCACAGCCGGTGCCGTCCGCGACAGTGCGGCCTCCGGCGTGCAGATCGCCCACCGGAGCGGCAGCGCCGCCCTCCTGGACTCGACCCGCGGCGCCTTCGTCCATGGCATGAACGACATGCTCCTGACCTGCTCCGGGATCGCCCTCGTCGCGGCCCTGCTGGCACTCGCGCTCATCCCGCGCCACCCGCGCCAGGACCGTGCCCCGGCGCCGCGGTCACAGCCCACGGAAGCGTCCACCGCCGACGCCGGTGTCCAGGGCCCGTCCGGCGGCGCCTTGGCACCATCCTCCGCACCGGTGCACGGCCGCTCCGGCCCGGTGTAGCGGTCACGTCGGCGCACCCGCTGCCGCGAACATCGATCGGCGCGCGGGCCGGGGAGAGAGGCCCGCGCGCCGTCCGGCTACGAGAAGTGCGACAGGGGCACCTCGAACACGGTGCGGTGGCCCTGGAGTTCGGTCAGACCCCACAGGGAACCGCCGCCCCCATAGGTCAGGTTCTCGGCGTCCTTGGCCCACGGAGTGCGCTTCTTCTGGTGCCGGGGATTCCCGTCCCAGCTGTAGAGGGTGCCGTAGCCGTCGGCGTGGGAGGTGGAGAAGTAGTAGCGCCCACCGTGGTACAGCACTCCCTGCCCGGCCGGGTGTCCGGCCGGGTCCGGTGAGGAGTATCCGGTGACCGGACGGGCTCAGAAGTCGTCGTCGAAGGAGACCGAGCCCTCGACCGCGACCTGGTACGCCGAAGGGCGCCGCTCGAAGAAGTTCGTCAGCTCCTGCACGCCCTGCAACTCCATGAAGGAGAACGGGTTCTCCGAGCCGTACACCGGGGCGAAGCCCAGCCGGGTCAGCCGCTGGTCGGCGACGCACTGGAGGTACTCGCGCATCGACTCCGTGTTCATCCCCGGCAGCCCGTCGCCGCACAGGTCCCGGCCGAACTGCAGCTCCGCCTCGACCGCTTCGCGCATCATGTCGGTGACCTGCTGGCGCAGCGCGTCGTCGAAGAGCTCGGGCTCCTCCTTGCGGACCGTGTCGACCACCTCGAACGCGAAGTTCATGTGCATGGTCTCGTCACGGAACACCCAGTTGGTGCCGGTCGCCAGACCGTGCAGCAGCCCCCGCGAGCGGAACCAGTACACGTACGCGAAGGCGCCGTAGAAGAACAGCCCCTCGATGCAGGCGGCGAAGCAGATCAGGTTCAGCAGGAAGCGGCGGCGGTCCGCCTGCGTCTCCAGCCGTTCGATCTTCTCCACCGAGTCCATCCACCGGAAGCAGAACTGCGCCTTCTCACGGATGGAGGGGATCTCCTCGACCGCGTCGAAGGCCGCCGCGCGGTCCTCCGGGTCGGGCAGATAGGTGTCGAGCAGCGTCAGATAGAACTGGACGTGCACGGCCTCCTCGAACAGCTGGCGGGAGAGATACAGCCGCGCCTCGGGGGAGTTGATGTGCTTGTAGAGCGTCAGCACCAGGTTGTTGGAGACGATCGAGTCGCCCGTCGCGAAGAACGCGACCAGCCGGCCGATCATGTGCTGCTCACCCGGCGACAGCTTGGCCAGATCGCTCACGTCCGAGTGGAGGTCGACCTCCTCGACCGTCCAGGTGTTCTTGATCGCGTCACGGTAGCGCTCGTAGAAGTCCGGGTAGCGCATCGGACGCAGGGTCAGCTCGAAGCCCGGGTCCAGCAGGTTCTTCGCGGTCTTCAGGGTCTCGTCACTCATTACTGGCAGGCCTCGCAGGACTCGGGGTTCTCAAGGGAGCAGGCGATGGCGTCCGCGTCGGCGGCGGCCGGATCCTGCTGTGCGGGGATGGTGGCTGCGGCGGTGGCGGAGCGCGCCGCCCGCGCGATGCGTGTCGCCGGACGCGAACGCAGGTAGTACGTGGTCTTGATGCCCTGCTTCCACGCGTACGCGTACATCGAGGAGAGCTTCCCGATGGTGGGCGTCTCCAGGAAGAGGTTCAGCGACTGGCTCTGGTCGATGTACGGAGTACGGGCCGCCGCCATGTCGATCAGACCGCGCTGCGGGATCTCCCACGCCGTGCGGTACAGCGCCCGGACCTCCTCGGGGATCCAGCTGAAGCCCTGCACCGACCCGCTGGCCTCGCGCAGCGCCTCACGGGACTGCGCGTCCCAGACGCCCAGCTCCTTCAGCTCGTTCACCAAGTACGCGTTGACCTGGAGGAATTCACCCGAGAGCGTCTCGCGCTTGAAGAGGTTGGAGACCTGCGGCTCGATGCACTCGTACACCCCGGCGATCGAGGCGATGGTCGCGGTCGGTGCGATGGCGAGGAGCAGCGAGTTGCGCATCCCGGTCTTCGCGATCCGGGCGCGCAGTGCGTCCCAGCGCTCCGGCCAGGTCAGCTCGGTCGCGTAGTGGTCGGGGTGCAGGACCCCGCGCGCCGCACGGGTCTTCTCCCAGGCCGGCAGGGGGCCGGCGGATTCGGCGAGGTCGCAGGACGCCTCGTAGGCGGCGAGCATGATCCGCTCGGAGATCCGGGTGGAGAGCGCCTTCGCCTGTGGTGAGTCGAAGGGCAGCCGCAGCTGGAAGAAGACGTCCTGGAGCCCCATCAGGCCCAGGCCCACCGGCCGCCACTTGGCGTTGGAGCGGCCCGCCTGCTCGGTCGGGTAGAAGTTGATGTCCACGACACGGTCGAGGAAGGTGACCGCGGTGCGAACGGTCGCGTCGAGACGCTCCCAGTCGAGCGAGTCGCCCGAGACGAACGCGCCGACGTTGACCGAGCCCAGGTTGCAGACCGCGGTCTCGCCGTCGTCCGTCACCTCCAGGATCTCGGTGCACAGGTTCGACGAGTGGACGACCGAGCCGGGCTCGGCGGTCTGGTTGGCCGTACGGTTCGACGCGTCCTTGAAGGTCATCCAGCCCTGGCCGGTCTGCGCGAGGGTGCGCATCATCCGCCCGTACAGCTCCCGCGCGGGGATGGTCTTCCTGGCCAGCCCGTCGGCCTCGGCCTTGCGGTAGGCGGCGTCGAAGGCGTCGCCCCACAGATCGGTCAGCTCCGGCACGTCGGCGGGCGAGAACAGCGACCAGGTGCCGTCCGCGTCGACCCGGCGCATGAACTCGTCGGGCACCCAGTGGGCCAGGTTGAGGTTGTGCGTACGCCGGGCGTCCTCACCGGTGTTGTCGCGCAGCTCCAGGAACTCCTCGATGTCCGAGTGCCAGGTCTCCAGGTAGACGGCGGCGGCGCCCTTGCGCCGGCCGCCCTGGTTCACCGCGGCGACGGAGGCGTCGAGGGTCTTGAGGAAGGGGACGATGCCGTTGGAGTGCCCGTTGGTGCCGCGGATCAGCGAACCGCGGGAGCGGATACGGGAGTACGAGAGGCCGATGCCGCCCGCGTGCTTCGACAGCCGCGCCACCTCGTGGTAGCGCCCGTAGATCGAGTCCAGCTGGTCGAGCGGCGAGTCCAGCAGATAGCACGAGGACATCTGCGGGTGGCGGGTGCCCGAGTTGAAGAGCGTGGGGGAGGAGGGCAGATAGTCGAGACGGCTCATCAGCCCGTACAGCGCGGCCACCTCGTCCAGCGCGGCCGCGGACTCGTCGGCGGCGAGACCGCAGGCGACCCGGAGCATGAAGTGCTGGGGCGTCTCGATGACCTGGCGGGTGAGCGGGTGGCGCAGCAGATAGCGGCTGTAGAGAGTGCGCAGCCCGAAGTATCCGAAGCGGTCGTCGGCCGCGGTGTCGATGGTCGCGTCGAGCCGCTCGGCGTGCAGCCGTACGAAGTCGGCCGTACGGTCGGCGATCAGGCCCTCGCGGTGTCCGACGGCGACCGATGAGGAGAACGACACCGCGCCCTGTCCGGCCGCCTCGTCCGCGATGGTCCGGGTGAGCAGCCTGGCGGCGAGCCGTGAGTACGCGGGGTCCTCGGAGATGAGACCGGCGGCCGCCTCGGTGGCCAGCTCCCGCAACTCGGCCTCGTCCGACGCCGCGTTGCGCCCGCGCAGGGCGGCAGCGGCGACCTTGCCGGGGTCGGTGTCGGTGAGATCGGCGGTGAGGTCGGTCAGGGTCCGCAGAAGTACGGTTCCCGGGGCATCCGACACCTGCTCGGAGACAGGTGCGGTGGGCGCGATGGTCACGGTGCGCTCTCCCTCGCTCGGCTGGGGCCGGCGGGGGCACGGGTGCGTACGGGCACAGCAGAGCAGCACACCGCACAGCATCCGCAGGCCCAACCGCGAGGCCCGGACGTTTCCCATCCGGTTCGGTCGAGCCGGATGCGCCGTCGGCAGGTCCTCGGACTCCACGGTGCGCGAAAGCGCACTGATCACACCGTTGCGGGACAGTTCCGGATTCGCACCGGATTCCCCTGCGGCGACAGCGAGCATGAGCATACATGTGGGGTGCCCGCCGGAAAGCACCCCCCATATGTTGTGTCGTGGAGGACGGAAGGGAGGGGCGGAGGCGGCATGGCGAGGGGCCGCCGCAGCTCCCGGGAGGGAGGCGCGGCGGCCCCTGGCGGAGCCTGCGGCTCAGTGGCAGGCCGTACGGCTCAGTGGGTGGGTGTGCGGGCTCAGTGGGCTGCCGGGGCGGCTTCTGTGGCCGGCGGGAGCTCCACCTGGACGCCCTCGTCACCGGCGTCCGCCGTGTAGTCCTCCGGGGAGGTCTCGTCGATTCCGGCCGGTGCCTTCACCGCGTTGAGCACGACGGTGAGCACCAGCGTCACCACGACGTTCAGCACGAACGCCGTCAGACCGATGTAGCCGATCTGCCCGATGCCCGGGATCTCCTTGGAGGAGCCGCCGAAGTGCGCCTGGGTCGGGCTCGCCACACCGTATGCGGCGAGCGTGCCGTACACCATGCCGACCGCCCAGCCCGCGAGCAGCGCCCAGCGGTGGAACCAGCGGGTGAAGAGCCCGCCGACCAGCGCCGGCATCGTCTGGAGGATCCAGATGCCGCCCAGCAGCTGGAAGTTGATCGCCACCGTCGGGTCCATGGCGAGCACGAAGAGCAGCGCGCCGACCTTCACCACGAGCGAGACCAGCTTGGAGACCTTGGCCTCCTGGGCGGGGGTCGCGCCCGGTTTGATGAAGTCCTTGTAGATGTTGCGGGTGAAGAGGTTCGCCGCCGCGATGGACATGATCGCGGCCGGTACCAGCGCACCGATGCCGATGGCCGCGAAGGCGACGCCCGCGAACCAGTCGGGGAACATGTTCTCGAACAGCTGCGGGATCGCCAGCTGGCCGTTCTTCACCTTGATGCCCGCGGCGATCGCCATGAAGCCGAGCAGCGCGAGCAGCCCCAGCATCAGTGAGTACAGCGGCAGGATCGCGGTGTTGCGGCGGATCACGTTGCGGCTGCGCGAGGAGAGCGTCGCCGTGATCGAGTGCGGGTACATGAACAGCGCGAGCGCCGACCCGAGTGCCAGCGTGGCGTAACCCCACTGGCCCGCCGCGCCCGGTGCGAGCGCCCCGCGCGGCTTGCCCGTCGCCGGGTTGGTCTGCGAGAACGCGTGGCCCGCCTTGGCGAAGATGTCGTCGAAGCCGCCGAGCTTGATGGGGATGTAGATGATCGCCACCAGGATGACGATGTAGATCAGGCCGTCCTTGACGAACGCGATCAGAGCCGGGGCCCGCAGCCCCGACGAGTACGTGTACGCGGCGAGCACCGCGAACGCGATCAGCAGCGGGAGGTCCTTGACGAACCAGTTGCTGCCCTCGCCGCCGACGCCCATGACGTCGAGCACTGCCTGGATGCCGACCAGTTGGAGGGCGATGTACGGCATCGTGGCGAGGATGCCGGTGACCGCGACGGCCAGCGAGAGCCCCTTCGAGCCGAACCGCCCCCGGACGAAGTCCGACGTCGTCACGTACCCGTGCTTGTGCGAGACCGACCAGAGCCGCGGCAGGAAGGTGAAGATCAGCGGGTAGACCAGGATCGTGTACGGCACGGCGAAGAATCCGGCCGCACCCGCCGCGTAGATGGCAGCGGGGACGGCGACGAAGGTGTACGCCGTGTAGAGGTCGCCGCCGAGCAGGAACCAGGTGACCCAGGTGCCGAACGACCGTCCGCCCAGGCCCCATTCGTCGAGGGTGGCCGCGTTGTCGGCGCGGCGCCAGCGGGCGGCCAGGAAGCCGACGACCGTGACGGCCACGAAGAAGAAGATGAAGACGCCGAGCGCGACGCCGTTCACACCGTCCTTCATGCGGACGCACCCCCCTTGCGGGAGCGCTGGTCACGCTGCCACAGCTTGTACGCGGTCATCGTGAGCGCCGTCGAGATGAGCACCCAGAGCATCTGGTACCAGTAGAAGAACGGGATACCGATGAAGGCCGGGTCCACCTTCGCGTACGAACTCACCCAGAGCATGGCGACAAAGGGTGCGATCAGGCATACCGCGATGATCACGCGCACCGGCGTGATCACCGGTCTTTTCTCGGGCATGGTGCGGTCCGTCCCCTCACTGAGCACCTGGTACAACGCGCAGGAAATCTAGGCGAGGATGCTCATGCGGCGGAAGCCCTATCCGCATACCGGAACGGCAACACCGTTCCTCCTGGGGGATTTGGGCGGAGAGTGCCGTTTCCGCTGGGTGTTGGACCGGACCAGTCCCCGTCGGCCTCAGTCGGTCGGCCGCCGTAGCCGTGCGACGCTGTGCCTGCCCGGGGGCGACCCCCGGACCCCCGGCCTAGTCGGTCGGCCGCCTCAGCCGTGCCACGAACTTGTAGCGGTCGCCGCGGTAGACCGAGCGCACCCACTCCACGGGTTCGCCCCGCTCGTCGACCGAGTGGCGCGAGAGCATCAGCATCGGGAGCCCCACGTCCGTACCGAGCAGTCCGGCCTCCCGCGGGGTGGCCAGTGACGTCTCGATGGTCTCCTCGGCCTCGCCCAGCCGGACGTCGTACACCTCGGACAGCGCGGTGTAGAGCGAGGCGTACTTCACGAGCGAGCGGCGCAGTGCGGGGAAGCGCTTGGCCGACAGGTGCGTCGTCTCGATGGCCATCGGCTCACCGCTCGCGAGCCGCAGCCGCTCGATGCGCAACACCCGTCCGCCGGCCGTGATGTCGAGCAGTCCCGCGAGGGTGTCGTCCGCGGTGACATAGCCGATGTCGAGCAGCTGGGACGTGGGCTCAAGACCCTGCGCCCGCATGTCCTCGGTGTACGAGGTGAGCTGTAGGGCCTGCGAGACCTTGGGCTTGGCCACAAAGGTGCCCTTGCCCTGGATGCGTTCCAGCCGGCCCTCCACGACCAGCTCCTGGAGTGCCTGCCGCACGGTCGTGCGCGAGGTGTCGAACTCGGCGGCCAGAGTCCGCTCCGGTGGCACCGGTGTGCCCGGCGGCAGCGTCTCCGTCATGTCGAGCAAGTGACGCTTGAGGCGGTAGTACTTGGGCACCCGCGCGGTGCGGCCGGGCGCCGCGTTCTCCGTCTCGGTCGTCCCCCCGCTGGTGCCCATGGCCTGCCTTCCCGAGTGCTGCGCTGCTGCCGTCACCGGCTCCTCCGTCTGTCGCGGCTCACATGGTGGCACGGTCCGGTCATGGGACGACGCCCTCCCTCAGGTGTCGGTCCGATAACGGACACGACAGCCTTTCTTATACACCCTTGACACCCCAATAGGTCTAGGCCAAGCTCCCGGTACTGGTCTAAACCATTAAAGACCAGGTCCCAGCCCCACGGGCAGTACCGGTCGCACTGGTTGCGGCAGAACGGCGTTCTCGGGTGGTGGGGGGAATGTTTTTTGCATCCCTGAGGAGGGTGTCGTGAAGCGCGGACTCATCGCGGCGATCGGTGTGGCGGCAATGCTGGCAAGCGTCGCGGCCTGTGGCTCGGACGACAGTAAGGACAGCAAGAAGGCGGGGGCCGACGGCTACAAGGGGCAGACCCTGACCGTCTGGGCGATGGACGGCTCCACGCCTCCCGGCTGGACGAAGGACCTCAAGGCCGCCTTCAAGAAGAAGACCGGCGCCACGGTCCAGTTCCAGACGCAGAAGTGGGACGGGATCCAGCAGAAGATCACCACCGCTCTCTCCGAGTCGACCCCGCCGGACGTCATCGAGGTCGGCAACACCCAGACCCCGGCGTACGCGGCGACCGGCGGCCTCGCCGACCTCAGCGACCTGAAGAGCGAGATCGGCGCCGACTGGACGCCGTCGCTCAGCAAGTCCTCGGTCTACCAGGGCAAGTCGTACGCCGCGCCCTGGTACTTCGCCGACCGCGTGGTCATCTACAACAAGAAGGTCTGGGCGGACGCCGGCATCACCGGCACCCCGAAGACCCGCGCCGAGTTCTTCAAGGACCTCGACGCGATCAAGAAGAAGGGCCAGGCCGAGCCCATCTACCTGCCCGGCCAGAACTGGTACTTCTTCGACGGCCTCACCATCGGCCAGGGCGCGGACCTCGTCAAGAAGGAAGGCGACAAGTACGTCTCCAACCTCGCCGACCCCAAGGTCTCCGCCGCCATGGAGCTCTACAAGAAGTACCAGTCGTACTCCAAGGCGCCCAAGGACAAGGACGAGGCCACCCCGCAGCAGGCCGAGGTCTTCGCCAAGGGCAACGTCGGCGCCTTCGTCGGCATGGGCTGGGAGGCCGCTACGGCCATCGCGGCCAACAAGAAGATCGAGAAGGACATCGGCTACTTCACCATCCCCGGTGAGACGGCCGCCAAGCCCGAGGGCGTCTTCCTCGGCGGCTCGAACTTCGCGGTGGCCGCGGCCAGCAAGAAGCAGGACCTCGCCAAGGAGTTCCTGAAGATGGCGCTCGGGGACAAGTTCGAGGGCGCGCTCGCCAAGGAGAGCGGCATCGTCCCGAACAAGGCGTCGCTCGACTCCAACCTCAAGGGCAACGCCGCCGGTGAGGCCGCTGCCCCCGCCGCCGCGACGTCGGGCGGCACCACCCCGCTCATCCCGCAGTGGGCCGCCGTGGAGAACGAGCCCAACCCGATCAAGAGCTATATGACCTCGGTCCTCACCGGAAAGTCGCCGGCCGCCGCCGCGGCCTCCGTCGAGGGCGAGATCAACAAGCGCCTGGCGCAGAAGAGCTGACCGCAGACGCCGGGGGCGGGCCACCGCCCCCGGCGTCCCCGCATGGATCTCGACCGTACGGCTCAAGAAGAGATGGCGAGCATGTCAGTGCAGACCGATCAAGCGGACTCGGTCCCCAAGGCCGGCCCCCGCAAGGAAGACGCGCCACCCGGCGGCCCGGCGGCGGCGCCCAGGAGGAGAGCCGGGAGCGCGGGGCCCTATCTGCTCCTGCTGCCCGCACTGCTCGCCACCGCGGTGCTGCTGGGATACCCGCTGGTCAAGAACGGCATGCTGTCGTTCCAGAACCTCAACCCGCGCCAGCTGATCCTCCACCTGACCGAGTGGAACGGCTTCTCCAACTACCAGGACGTCCTGGGCGGCTCGGACTTCTGGAAGGTCGTCGAGCGGTCGATCTTCTTCACCGCCGCGAACGTCGTGCTGATCATGATCCTCGGCGCGCTGATCGGCCTGCTGCTCGCCCGCCTCGGCAAGAAGATGCGGCTGCTCCTGATGCTCGGCCTGGTGCTCGCCTGGGCCATGCCGATCATCGCGGCCACCACCGTCTACCAGTGGCTGTTCGCCCAGCGCTTCGGTGTCGTCAACTACGTACTGGACAGCCTCGGCTGGCACTCGATGGCCGCCTTCAACTGGACCGGCAGCCAGCTCTCCACCTTCTCGGTCGTGACGCTGCTGATCGTCTGGCAGTCGATCCCCTTCGTGGCGATCAACCTCTACGCCGCGTCGACGACCATCCCGAAGGAGTTGTACGAGGCCGCGTCGCTCGACGGCGCCGGGGCCTGGAAGAGCTTCACCTCGGTGACCTTCCCGTTCCTCAAGCCGTTCCTGCTGGCCACGACGTTCCTCGAAGTCATCTGGGTCTTCAAGTCCTTCGCCCAGCTCTTCGCGATCAACGGCGGCGGCCCCGACCGGCTCACCGAGACCCTGCCCGTGTACGCCTTCGTCGAGGGCGTCGGGAACCAGCACTTCGGCATGGGCGCGGCCATCTCGTTCCTGACGATCATCGTGCTGCTCGTGCTGACCGGCTACTACCTTCGCACCGTACTGAAGCAAGAGGAGGACGAGCTGTGAGGCGCTCACTGTTCGGCCGGTTCTGGCCCAACGCGACGGCGATCATCCTCTTCGTGGGCTTCGCCTTCCCCGTCTACTGGATGTTCAGCACGGCCTTCAAGCCGACCGGCGACATCATCACCGACACCCCCGTGTGGTTCCCCACGGACTTCACCTTCTCGCACTTCAGCAAGGTCCTCGGCGCGGACCACTTCTGGACGCTGGTGCGCAACTCCGTGCTGGTCACCGTCATTTCGGTGCTCTCGTCGCTGGTGATCGCGCTGCTCGCCTCGTTCGCCATGGCGCGGATGCGCTTCAAGGGCAAGCGCGGGGTGCTGCTGACCTTCATGATCGCGCAGATGGCGCCCTGGGAGGTCATGGTCATCGCGGTCTACATGCTGGTCCGGGACGCGGACATGCTGGACAGCCTGGTCCCGCTGACGGTCTTCTACATGATGATGGTGCTGCCCTTCACGATCCTCACGCTGCGGGGCTATGTGGCCGCGGTGCCCAAGGAGCTGGAGGAGTCCGCCATGGTCGACGGCTGTACCAGCCCCCAGGCGTTCGTGAAGGTGATCCTCCCGCTGCTCGGCCCCGGACTGATGGCCACCTCGCTCTTCGGCTTCATCACCGCGTGGAACGAGTTCCCGCTGGTGCTCATTCTCAACAAGGACATCGGGTCACAGACGCTTCCGCTGTGGCTCTCCCAGTTCCAGACGGCGTTCGGCGACGACTGGGGCGCGACCATGGCGGCCTCCTCGCTCTTCGCCATCCCGATCCTGATCCTCTTCGTCTACTTGCAGCGCAAGGCGGTCAGTGGTCTCACCTCCGGTGCAGTGAAGGGATAACGGCGCTCCATGACGACCACCACCACGGGCACGGACAAGCTCACCCGCGACGCCCTCGCCATCCTCCAGCCCGGCTTCGCCGGCACCACGGCCCCCGACTGGCTGCTGCGCAGGATCGGCGAAGGGCTCGCCTCCGTCGGCCTGTTCGGCCGCAACGTCACCAGCGCGCCCCAGGTCGCCGCGCTCACCGCACAGCTGCGTGCCGAGCGGGACGACATCCTCGTCGCGATCGACGAGGAGGGCGGCGACGTCACCCGCCTCGAAGTGCGCACCGGCTCCTCCTTTCCGGGCAATCTCGCGCTCGGCGCGGTCGACGACCCGGAGCTGACCCGGGCCGTCGCGCGCGAACTGGGCCGGCGGCTGGCCGACTGCGGGGTCAACCTCAACTGGGCCCCGTCGGCCGACGTCAACTCCAATCCGGACAACCCGGTCATCGGCGTACGGTCCTTCGGCGCCGACACCGCGCTGGTCGCCCGGCACACCGCCGCGTACGTCGAGGGGCTCCAGGCCGCCGGAGTCGCGGCCTGCACCAAGCACTTCCCCGGCCACGGCGACACCGCCGTCGACTCGCACCACGCGATGCCCCGGATCGACGTGGACCTCGCGACGCTGCACGCCCGCGAACTCGTGCCGTTCAGGGCCGCGATCGCCGCGGGTTCCAAGTCGGTCATGAGTGCGCATATCCTGCTTCCCGCACTCGATCGCGAGCGCCCGGCGACGCTGAGCCCGCAGATCCTCACCGGGCTGCTGCGCCGCGAGCTCGGTTACGAGGGGCTGATCGTCACCGACGGTATGGAGATGCGCGCCATCGCGTCGACGTACGGCATCGAGCGCGGCAGCGTCCTCGCCGTCGCGGCGGGCGCCGATGCCATCTGCGTGGGCGGCGGCCTCTCGGACGAGGGCACCGTACTGCGGCTGCGCGACGCACTGGTGGCGGCGGTACGGACGGGCGAACTGCCCGAGGAACGGCTGGCGGACGCCGCCGCGCGCGTACGTGCGCTCGCGGGGTGGACACGCCGGGCCAGGGGGGCTTCGGAGCCGGGCGCGGCGTCGCAGGAGGGGACCGCGCCCGGCACCGATATCGGGCTGGTCGCGGCCCGCAGGGCGCTCCGCGCCACTCCGTCGGACCACCCGCCGCTGACCACGGCCCCGTATGTCGCCGCCTTCACCCCGGGGGCGAACATCGCCGTCGGCGACGAGACCCCGTGGGGCATCGCCGCCGAGCTGGGCGCGCTGCTGCCCGGCACCGGGACCGGCGGGTACGGAGCGGACAGCGCACCGGCCGACGTGCTCGCGGCGGCAGGGGAGCGCACCATCGTCGCGGTCGTCCGCGACGCCCACCGCCACCCGTGGATGACGGCCGCGCTGGACGCGCTGCTCGCGGCCCGGCCCGACACCGTCGTGGTCGAGATGGGCGTGCCGCGGGCGGAGCCGCGCGGGGCGCTGTATCTGGCGACGCACGGCGCGGCGCGGGTCTGCGGCCGTGCGGCGGCCGAGTTCATTGCGGGCGCCGGGCGGTAACGGACCGGGCGGAGAGCGAACCAGAAGGGCCGGGCACCCGCGAGGTGCCCGGCCCTTCTGGTTCGTCCCGCTTGCCCGGCTGTCCCGCTACAGGCCCTGCCACTCCGGCTTCGAGGCGTACGTCGCACGGAAGTAGTCGGCCAGCTTCAGCTTGGACGCGGCCGCCTCGTCCACGACGACCGTCGCGTGCCGGTGCAGCTGGAGCGCGGAGGCGGGCACCACGGCGGCCACCGGCCCTTCGACGGTCTGCGCCACGGCTTCGGCCTTGCCCTCACCGGTGGCCAGCAGCACCACATGGCGGGCCTCCAGGATCGTCCCGATGCCCTGGGTGATGACGTGGTGCGGCACCTGGTCGATGTCACCGTCGAAGAACCGGGCGTTGTCGACCCGGGTCTGCTCGGTGAGCGTCTTGATCCGGGTACGGGAGGCGAGCGAGGAGCAGGGCTCGTTGAAGCCTATGTGCCCGTCGGTGCCGATGCCCAGGAGCTGGAGGTCGACCCCGCCGGCCTCGGCGAGCGCCCTGTCGTAGGCCGCACAGGCCGCCGGGATGTCCTCGGCCGAACCGTCGGGGCCCATGAAGGAGGCCTCGGTCAGCCCGAGCGGTTCCACGACCTCGCGCAGCACCACCGACCGGTACGACTCGGGGTGCCCGGCCGGCAGTCCCACGTACTCGTCGAGCTGGCAGATCCGGGCCCTCCCCGGGTCGACGGCCCGCGCGCGCACCTTGGCGGTCAGTGCCTCGTAGACGGGCAGCGGGGTCGATCCGGTGGCGACACCGAGCAGAGCGTCGGGCTTGCGGCGCAGCAGGCCGGCCATGGCCTCCGCGATGACTTCGCCGCCTGCCTTGGCGTCCGGGACGATGACAACTTCCACGCTGAGCCTGCCGATCTGGAGAGTGCAAACAAGTGGTATAGACCAATCTAGCAGAGCGTGCCCTTCCCGCCAGGGGTTCCCCCTCACTCATGCCCTCATCTCATGTTCGGCCGAAGGTGCGTGGGCCGCATGTGGATCGCGGGGCGCGGGTGGGGTGCGGGCGCGGGGGACGATGCGCGCGGGCATCGCCCGGAAACGACTGCGGGCCGCGGCGCCGGTGCGGTCGGGACCCTCAGCCCGGCCGTACGGCACCGCAGCCCTCAGCTGCATCGGCCGTCAGGTGTGCGGTGCCCGGCGGCCGTGGGGAGGACTTGGCGCAGTCAGGGCAGAGAGCGCCGCGTACCTCGTCTCCACTCTCCTGTGCGGGGAGAGCGGAAGTCTTTGCACGCACATTGTGGACTAGACCATTTGCTCATGTCCATGCGTACGGCAGAAAGAATCCGGCGGGTACGCTCACACACGTGCCCTCCATGAACGATCTCGTACGCCAGCACACCGCTCTGGGTGACACCGACCTTGAGTGGCTGCACCTGCTGGTCTCGGAGTGGCAGCTGCTCTCCGACCTGTCCTTCGCCGATCTGGTGCTGTGGGTGCCCACCCGCGACGGCACCCGCTATGTGTCCGTGGCCCAGATGCGGCCGAACACCGGCCCCACCTCCTATCAGGACGACATGGTCGGCCATCTCGTTCCACGCGGCCGGCGTCCGCTGCTCGACGCCGCGCTCGACGAGGGACGGATCGTGCGCGAGGGCGACCCGGAGTGGCGCGAGGAGGTGCCGGTACGGGTCGAGTCCATCCCCGTACGCCGGGAGGGCCGGGTGCTCGGGGTGATCGCCCGCAACACCAATCTCCTCACCGTCCGTACCCCTTCGCGCCTCGAACTCACCTACCTCCAGTCGGCGTCCGACCTGGCCCAGATGATCGCTGCGGGATCGTTCCCCTTCCCGGGCCAGCAGGTCGACATGGACGCGTCCCCCCGGGTCGGGGACGGGATGATAAGGCTCGACGCGGACGGGGTGGTGCTGTATGCCAGCCCCAACGGCCTCTCCGCCTACCACCGCCTCGGGCTCGCGTCCGACCTGGTGGGCCAGCACCTCGGCCAGCTGACCACCGACCTCGCGCCGTCCCGCGGCCCGGTGGACGAGGCCATGGTCAAACTGGCCAGCGGCTACGCACCGAGGGAGACCGAGGTCGAGGGGAACGACGGGGTGATCCAGCTCCGCGCCATCCCGCTCTCCCCGAAGGGCACCCGGATCGGCTCGCTGGTGCTGCTGCGGGACGTCACGGAACTGCGCCGTCGCGAACGCGAGTTGATCACCAAGGACGCCACCATCCGGGAGATCCACCACCGGGTGAAGAACAACCTCCAGACGGTGGCGGCACTTCTGCGCCTCCAGGCCAGGCGGATGGACTCGGACCGCGGCAGGGAAGCGCTCAACGAGGCGGTGCGGCGCGTCGGTTCCATCGCGATCGTCCATGAGACGCTCTCGCAGAATCTGGACGAGCGCGTCGAGTTCGACGAGATCGCCGACCGCGTCATCGCGATGGTGTCCGAGATCTCACCGGGCAAGGTCGACTGCCGTCGTACCGGCCGCTTCGGCATCCTGGACGCCGAGGTCGCCACCCCGCTCGCCATGGTGCTGACCGAAGTCCTGCAGAACGCGCTGGAGCACGCCTTCGGGCCGGGCGAGCTGGGCACCGTCGAGGTCTCCGCCGTCCGGGGAGGGCTGCGCGAGGACGCCAGGCTGCTCATCACGGTGCAGGACGACGGCCGCGGACTGCCGGACGGGTTCGACGCGAAGACGGCGGGGAACCTGGGGCTCCAGATCGTACGGACGCTGGTGGAGGGGGAGTTGGGCGGCTCGTTCGACATGGTCCCGGCTCCCGGGCACGGCACCCATGTGGTACTCGACATACCGGTCCCGGGCGACGCGTAGGCCCGCCCGGGACGGGCGCCCCACCGGCACAGCGCCCACCGGCACAACCAGCACACAGACGACACCCCCAGCACACAGAGATGAGCCCCGGACCACTTCGGTCCGGGGCTCATCTCTGTGTGCTGGGGGAGAGGAACTCTCCCGGTGTTCTCTTACTGCGTGCGCATCGGGGGTACTGCGCGCTGCGGTTCGGGGGCGACGGTGGTGCGTACTCGCTGTACGCGCGCCGCCTGGCTCAAGCTCGTGTAACAGGGTGGTCAGGCGGTCGCGTTACGCGCCCGGTTGCGAGCGGCACGGCGCTTCATCGCGCGGCGCTCGTCCTCGCTGAGGCCACCCCAGACGCCGGAGTCCTGGCCGGACTCAAGCGCCCACTGCAGGCACTGCTCCATGACGGGGCAGCGGCGGCAGACGGCCTTGGCTTCCTCGATCTGCAGCAGCGCGGGACCGGTGTTGCCGATGGGGAAGAACAGCTCCGGGTCTTCCTCACGACAAACGGCGTTGTGACGCCAGTCCATGGCTGCTACCTCTCTTAGGGTGTTGCGTGCTGGTTGCTTGTGAATGTGAACGCTTTCACGAATCCCCCGACAAGTGAAGGGCCGGCTTCCAGATGACCTGGTTGCGGTCCTGTGTGTTGAGGAGGGGTTCTGGCTTTCAGGGAGGCCGGTGTTGCGGGCCGTCCCGAGCGCCATGTAGAGATTCGCAAACCTCAGCGGCGGATACAACCCCTTCTGGAAAGTTTTTTTTGATTCCTCGGTGTCGGCTAGGTCACAGCCGTACTTCCATGGGGTGGATCCCAGCCCAAACGTTCGAGTTAAAGGACTTTGGGTCCTTCCACTCACACAATCACACGCAGTGCACGGCGTACGCCTGTGAACGTCACGCTCGTACGCAGTCCCAGGTGGTCGCCGTCCATCTGGAAGGGGAGCCGGACCTTGGAATGCAAGGAGAAGTCGGTCAGGTCGTGCAGTGAAACCGCGTGCTTTCCGTGGGGGCCTCGTTCGGGCGTCGAAGTGAGCAATTGAGTAGCGAAACGTGCCACATGAGCGGGTGACATTTTCGACAGTCCCAGCACATCGAGCGCGGTGTCGAAGGAGGCCTCGGGGGAGGCGTACATCGGGCGATTGCCCAGGTAGGTATAGGGAGACGTGTTGCAGATTATGGACATCACGAGGTCCGTGACCGGGTCCTCACCCGGGCGTTCCAGGGTGATCGCACCGTGCCTGCGGCTGGGCTCGTCGAGGAACTGGCGGACGACCTGACGCACATAGAGGGCGTGCGTGGACCGCTTTCCGCGTTCCCTTTGCTGTTCGACCCGGCCGACGACACCCGCGTCGAACCCGAGTCCGGCACAGAACGTGAACCAGCGCGAGGGGACCCCTTCGTCCGCCGTGCCCGGGGTGCCGGCCGCCAGACCCAGGCCGACCGTCCGCTCGCGGCGCTCACGCAGCGCGTCCAGAAGTGCGCCGGTGGCCTCCACCGCGTCGTTGGGCAGGCCGAGCGCGCGGGCGAAGACATTGGTGGAGCCGCCGGGGACGACCGCGAGGCCGGGCAGCCCTTCGAGGTCGGGGCCGTGGTGGAGCAGTCCGTTGACCACCTCGTTGACCGTGCCGTCACCGCCGAGCGCGACGACGAGGTCGATGTCGTCGCTCTCCGCGGCCCGCCTGCCCAGGTCACGGGCGTGCCCCCGGTACTCGGTCGTGACCGCCTCCAGCTTCATCTCGCTGGCGAGTGCGTGGAGCAGTACGTCACGTGTGCGGGCACTGGTGGTGGTTGCTGCCGGATTGACCACGAGGAGTGCGCGCATGACCAGAAGATTACCTACCGCACGGAACCGGGCCGAGCCCCGGCCTCGATCCGGCCCCCACGGTGCCCGCTACCCTGCAGGGGTGAGTACCGACCAGACCGCAGAGCAGCCCAGCGGACCCCGCCCCACCCGTCTGACCGCCGCCGCGGCGCTGGCCGCGCTGGAAGGGGCGGCGCTGGCCGCCGGGGGGCTCTATGTGATCGGGCAGGGAGTGTTCGCCGACGGCGACAGCCCCGGGCAGTCCGCACTGGCCGGCCTGACGCTGATCGTGCTCGCCCTCATCCCGCTGATCGCTGCCCGTGGACTGCTGCTCCGCCGCAGCTGGAGCCGGGGCCCCGCGATCGTCACCCAGATCATCGCGCTGCCCGTGGCCTGGACGCTGCTCTCCGCGCAGGGTGCGCTGATCCCGGCGGGTGCGGTGCTCGCAGTGGTGGCCCTGGCGGCGCTCGTCCTGCTGGTGAACCCGACGACGGCCAAGGCGCTGGGGATCAGGGGCGCGCGGGGGGCCTAGGGCCTGTCGTCAAAGTGCCGCCTGCCGCGCGGCGTCTGGCACGCACGCTCGCGGCGTTGCCGAAATGCCCTAGTAGCTCCGCTACGAGAACATTCCGGCGCCTTGCGATCGCACGCACCGGACGCCGCGCGGCCGCCCTTCGGGCAACGACGGCACTGTGACGACAGCCCCCAGGCGCCGCCCATGCCCCCCGGCTGCTGCGTCTACTCCTCGACCAGCAGGCGCTCCCGCAGCTGTGCCAGTGTCCTGGCCAGCAGCCGCGAGACGTGCATCTGTGAGATCCCGACTTCCTGGGCGATCTGCGACTGCGTCATGTTCCCGAAGAACCGGAGCAGCAGAATCCGCTTCTCTCGCGGGGGCAGATCCTCCAGCAGCGGCTTGAGCGACTCGCGGTACTCGACGCCTTCGAGCGCCTCGTCCTCCGAGCCCAGGGTGTCCGCCACCGCGGGCGACTCGTCGTCCGTGTCGGGAACGTCCAGTGACAGGGTCGAGTACGCGTTCGCGGATTCCAGGCCCTCCAGGACCTCTTCCTCCGAGATGCCCAGCCGCTCCGCCAGCTCATGGACCGTGGGAGCCCGTCCGTGCTGCTGGGAGAGCTCCGCGGTGGCCGTGGTCAGCGAGAGCCGCAGCTCCTGGAGGCGGCGCGGCACCCGCACCGCCCAGCCCTTGTCGCGGAAGTGCCGCTTGATCTCGCCGACCACCGTCGGTGTCGCGTACGTGGAGAACTCCACCCCGCGGTCCGGGTCGAACCGGTCCACCGACTTGATCAGACCGATCGTGGCGACCTGGGTCAGATCGTCCAGCGGCTCCCCGCGGTTGCGGAAGCGGCGGGCCAGATGCTCGACCAGCGGCAGATGCATCCGCACCAGTCTGTTGCGCAGTTCGGCCTTTGCGGGCGAACCGTCCGGGAGCTCGCGCAGCTCGATGAAGAGCGCCCGCGCCCCGCTGCGGTCCCGCGGGTTGTGCTGCTCGTGGTGCTCGTGATGCTCGCTCATGAGGCCCGCCTGATCCGCCGACTCCAAAAGGCCTTCCACCGGATGCGGCCGGGCCTGTTGCTCCGGGATGTCCCCCGTGCCCAGCGCCCGCGCGCCGCGCTCGTCGTCCCGCACCGGTCCGTCCCCGTTCACGCCGGTCCAGGTCCAGCGCCGCGCTGTTTGTACAGACTGATGCTGACCGTACGGTCGTCGGCCACCGTCGACTCGACCTTGCCCGCCAGTGCCGAGAGCACTGTCCAGGCGAAGGTGTCGCGCTCCGGTGCGCGGCCGTCCGTGGTGGGTGCGGACACCGTCACTTCGAGGGAGTCCTCGATGAGGCGGAACACGCAGCTCAGTACGGAGCCCGGCACGGCCTGCTGAAGCAGGATCGCGCAGGCCTCATCGACCGCGATGCGCAGATCCTCGATCTCGTCGAGGGTGAAGTCCAAACGTGCCGCGAGGCCGGCCGTGGCCGTACGCAGCACAGACAGGTAGGCACCCGCAGCGGGCAGCCGGACTTCCACGAAGTCCTGGGTCCCGGGCTCGCCTGCGATCTGGGACACCCTCACCTCCAAGGTGGCACAAGCTCGTTCATGGTCGGGGAAATTCTGCTCCCGCAACCGTGCGTGACATGGTCGCTTCCTGACGCCGTGACGCTATCGCGATCCAAGGTTCCCTGTCGCCAGGACCCCCACCCCACGACTGTCACTCATGGTAAGCCCATGAGTACATACGGTCGCCAGGGGTGTGCACATCCGATTACGGGCGCTGTGATTCTCCGGAATGTCCGGCGGCTCCGCGGGGTTCCCGGGGTGCTTCGGCCAACTGGAAAGACGCAGCGAACGGTTGACGTACCCAGAGCTCAGACGATCGAACCGTCGACAAAGCACCACCGCCAGCTCTCTCCCGGCTCGAAACTCCGCATCACCGCGTGCCCGGTCTCCTTGAAGTGCCCGGTGGCGTGCTGGTACGGGGACGAGTCGCAGCAGCCCACATGCCCGCACTCCAGGCACAGGCGCAGCTGTACGGGATGGCTCCCGATGGCCAGGCACTCGGGACAGGTGTCACTCGACGGGACCGGCTGGGGGCGCGGCAGTTCTGCAACATGCTGGCACTCGCTCATGATTGCCAGGTTACGACGGACCGGGACCGAGGGCGGGGAGACCCATGGACGCATTGCCGCTGGTGGCACTGGTGGCGGGCAGCGCGGCGGTGGCGGGCATCGCACGCCGGACACCGGTGGCGGCGCCGCTGCTGCTGGTCGCGGTCGGGCTCGGCGCCGCGTATCTGCCATGGGTGCCCGAGTACACGCTGGATCCCGGGGTCGTCCTGCCGCTGGTGCTGCCGCCGCTGCTCCACACCGCGGCCGTCGACTCCTCGTACCTGGATCTGCGGGCCAATCTGCGGCCCGTCGCGCTGCTCTCGGTCGGCTATGTGCTCTTCGCGACCGTGGTGGTGGGCTGGCTCGCCTATCTGATCGTGCCGGATCTCTCGCTCACCGCGGCCCTGGTGCTCGGTGCGGTGGTCGCGCCGCCCGACGCGGTGGCGGCCACCGCCATCGCCCGGCGCCTCGGGCTGCCCTCCCGGCTCACGACGATCCTGCAGGGCGAATCGCTCGTCAACGACGCGACCGCGATCACCGCCTACAAGGTGGCGCTGGCGGCCGCGGTCGGCGCCGGGGTCTCCTGGGCGGAGGGGCTCGGCGAATTCGCTCTGGCGTCGGTCGGCGGAATCGGTGTCGGCCTGGTCCTGATGGTGCCGCTGCACTGGCTGCGCACCCACCTCAAGGAAGCGCTGCTGCAGAACACCCTCTCGCTGCTCATTCCCTTCGTCGCCTATGCGGCGGCGGAGCGGGTGCACGCTTCGGGGGTGCTCGCCGTGGTGGTCGTCGCGCTCTATCTGGGACACCGTTCCTGGCAGGTCGACTTCGCCACCAGGCTCCAGGAGGAGGCCGTTTGGAAAATGGTTTCCTTCATTCTGGAATCGACGGTCTTCGCGCTGATCGGCCTGCAATTTCCCTTTGTGCTCCGGAGACTCGGCGCTTACGGCGCAGGGGAGGCCGCCTGGTATGCGGCGGTCGTTTTCGTGATCGTCGTGGTGGTGCGCTTCGTCTGGGTCTTTCCCGCCACTTTCCTGCCGCGCATGCTCTTCAGCGGGATCCGGGAACGCGAACCCGATACGGACTGGACCGCGCCGGTCGTCATCGGCTGGGCGGGAATGCGCGGCGTGGTCTCGCTCGCCATCGCCTTCTCGATCCCGCTGACCGCGCACGGCGCACCCTTCCCGTCCCGGAACCTGGTGCTCTTCCTGACCTTCACGACGGTGATCGCGACCCTGGTCGTCCAGGGGCTCTCCCTGCCGCCGCTGATCCGGCTGCTGAAGATCCCGGGCCGTGACGCGCACGCCGAGACGCTCGCCGAGGCCGAGGCGCAGAACGAGGCGTCGCAGGCGGCCGAGAACCTGCTGAACTCGATGCTCGCCGAAGAGGACAACGGCCTCCCGGAACCGCTCGCCGACCGGTTGCGCACCGTGATGGCGCGGCGCAGGAACGCGGTCTGGGAACGGCTCGGCACGGTGAACGAGCACACCGGCGAGAGCGCCGACGACACCTACCGGCGGCTCGCACGGGCGATGATCGGCGCCGAGCGCGAGGTCTTCGTCGAACTGCGCGACCGGAGGAGCATCGACGACGAACTCCTCAGGACGCTGCTGCGCAGGCTCGATCTGGAGGAGGCGGCCGCCTACCGCGAGGAGGAGACGGGCTGACCTGTGATGACGGCGGCCACCCGGGTGCCCGGCGGGAAGGCGCCGTCGGCGGCCAGCTCCGTCAGCCCGTACAGCATCTTGGCGACGTAGACCCGCTCGACGGGGACTCCGTGCCGCTCCTCGAATCCGGTGGCGAAGGCTTCGAGTTCCGGTGGCGTGCGGGCGTATCCGCCGAAGTGGAACCGGTCGTCCAGCCGCCAGTCACCGGTCCGGGCCCCGAAAGCGGCCTGCTGGAGCGTCGCGACCTCGGTGGCGAGGAAGCCGCCCTTCAGGACGGGGAAACCGATGGCGCGCTGGTCCGCCGTGAGGCCGGCCGCCAGTCCCGCGAGTGTGCCGCCCGTGCCTACGGCCACCGCGACGGTGTCGGCGAGCCCGTGCAGTTCCCGGCCGAGCGCGCCGCAGCCGTGCACGGCCGCGGTGTTGCTGCCGCCCTCGGGTACGACGTACATCCCGGTGGTGTCGAGACCGGCCGGGACCGCCTTGGCCCGGTAGGCCGTGCGGTCCACGAAGTACAGCCGCATACCGTCGGCCGCGCACTGCGCGAGGGACGGGTTGAGCGGGCGGTGGGCCAGCTCGTCCCCGCGTACGACACCGACGGTCGGGAAGCCGAGCAGCCGGCCCGCGGCGGCGGTGGCCCGCAGATGGTTGGAGTACGCGCCACCGAACGTCAGCACGGTCCGCCCGGCTGCTGCCGTCAGATTGGGTGCGAGTTTCCGCCATTTGTTGCCCGGCAGATCGGGGTGGATCAGGTCGTCACGTTTGAGCAGCAGCTGTACGCCGTGCCGGGCGAAGCGCTCGTCGTCGAGCGGCTCCAGCGGCGACGGCAGCAGCGGTCGCAGCCGGTCGTGGCCGGGGTCTCCAGGGGGCATGGGCCCATTGTCCGCCCCGGGGGTCCGGCGCGCGGGGCCGGTCCGTCCGGTCCGTCCGGTCCGGCCGTCAGCTCGCGGCGAGCCAGAGGTCCGGGCCGAACACCTCGTAGTGGATGTCGGCGGCCCGCACGCCGCCGGCCAGCAGCTGGGTCCGCACGGAGCGCATGAAGGGCAGCGGCCCGCAGAGGTACGCCTGGGTCCCGGGCGCGAAGGGGAGGCCGCTCAGATCGACCAGGCCGGTGCGGTCGGCCGGGTGCTCCGGCCCGGGGCGCTCGTACCAGAAGTGCGCGGCGGCGTCCGGCAACTTCCCGGCGAGCAGGGCGTGTTCGGCGCGCAGGGCGTGGTCCGCCGGGGTGCGGTCGCCGTGCACGACGGTGACCGGGGCGGGGTGTCCGGCGCTCGCGAGGTGTTCCAGCATCGCCAGCATCGGGGTGCAGCCGATTCCGGCCGATGCGAGCACGAGCGGGGCGTCCGCCGCGTCCGGGCCGATGACGAGGTCGCCGTACGGGAGGGAGACCCGGAGCCGGTCGCCGGTCCGCACGTGTGCGTGGAGGTGGTGCGAGACCTCGCCGTCCGGGGAAGCGCTGCGGCTGTGGGGGGAAGCGCCGTCCGGGGAAGCGTCGTCGCGCACGCGCTTCACGGTGATCGAGTGGAGCTGTCCGCCGGGGGCGCCGGAGAGGCTGTACTGGCGGATCTGGCGGGCCCCGTCGGGGAGCCGGACCTGTACGGAGACGTACTGGCCGGGCCGGAAGCCGGGGGCGGGCGAGCCGTCGGCGGGGCGGAGCCGGAAGGTGGCGGTGTCGGCGGTCTCCTCGGTCCTGGACACCACGTCCCACGCGCGCCAGACGTCGCCCGCGACGGCCTCCCACTCCGCGTAGAGACGGGCTTCCAGGGCGATCAGGGCGTTGGCCATCAGCCAGTAGACCTCGTCCCAGGCGGCGGCAACCTCCGGGGTGACCGCGTCGCCCAGCACCTCGGCGATGGCGGCGAAGAGATGGGTGTGCACGACGCCGTACTGGGCGGGGGTGATCCCGAGTGAGGCGTGCTTGTGGGCGATACGGCCGAGCATGACGTCGGGGCGGGTGTCCGGGTGCTCCACCAGCTGGGTGGCGAAGGCGGCGATGGAGCCGGCGAGTGCCTGCCGCTGGGCGCCGGATGCCTGGTTGCCACGGTTGAAGAGGTCGCGCAGCAACTCCGGGTGGGCGTCGAACAGCTTGCAGTAGAAGAGATCGGCGATGTCCCCGATGGCCGCGCCGACGGCGGGGAGAGTGGCTCGGACGGTGACGGTCGACGGCTCGCTGAGCATCGGGGACTCCTGGTTCCTGCTCTGGTTTCTTGCTCTGGGTCCTGCTCTGGGTGTCGCTCTTGGTCTCGCTCTTGAATTGGTATGTGAGATGCGTATTTTTGGCTACGAACGACGTATGAGTGGCTGCGCGGCTGTACCGGTGAGTGGTGGTCCAGGGGTTGCGGAGTTGGTGCGGTGCGGTGCCGGCGCGGTCAGCCGTTGTCGGGGCGGCTGCCGATGCCGATCAGCAGCGGTCCGGTGGGGGAGGCGACCAGGTCGGTCACGGTCAGCGGGTCCAGTGACGCGTAGAACGCCTCCTGCGCCCGGCTCAGAGCGCCCCGCAGCAGGCAGGCCGAACGGAGCGGGCACGGGGTGGCACCCTCGCACTCCACGACGTCGCCGGGTCCTTCGAGTTCACGGACCAGCCCGCCGATGGAGGCGGAGCGGCCTGTTCCGGTGAGGCTGAGGCCGCCGCCGCGACCCCGGCGCGCTTCGACCAGGCCGAGGTGCTGGAGGCGGGCGACGATCTTCGCGGTGTGGCTGTACGGCACGCGCATGGCCGCCGCGACCTCCCGGGTCGCCGGCGCCTCGCCGTCCTCCGTGACGGCGAGGCGCATCAGTACGCGCAGTGCCACGTCGGTGAATCTGGTCAGCCGCATGGGGGTCACGGTAGATAACTTGCATAAGGGATGCAAGTTATGACCGTCCTGGGCAACGAACGACCCTGTGCCCACCTCAAAGCCCTATTAGTCACACTCTTTTGTGTAATGGCGCGCCACCGGTCTCCGCTGAAAGGCTCTTCAACGCACGTCAGTCGATGATTGAAGGGGCGTCAGATGTCCGTTGGTGAAGAGGTTCGCGACACGCAGGCACCGCCGCAGCAGAGTCTGGGCACGGCAGCTGCGCGGAACCTCGCAACGACCACCAAGTCCGCGCCGCAGATGCAGGAGATCACCTCACGGTGGCTGCTGAAGATGCTCCCGTGGGTCCAGGTCCAGGGTGGTACGTACCGGGTGAACCGGCGGCTGAGCTACTCGGTCGGTGACGGCCGCGTGACGTTCGTGCAGACCGGTGACCGTGTCCAGGTCATCCCGGCCGAGCTCGGTGAGCTGCCCGCCCTGCGGGACTACGCGGACGAGGCGGCCCTGGCCGAGCTGGCGCAGCGCTGCACTCAGCGGGAGTTCGCGGAGGGCGATGTGCTGGCCGCCGAGGGCGACACGGCGGACCGGGTGTTCCTGCTGGCCCACGGCCGGGTCCAGAAGGTCGGCACGGGGCCCTACGGGGACGAGACCGTCCTCGGTTCGCTGGCCGACGGTGCGTACTTCGGCGACCAGGCGCTGCTGGACGAGGATGCGACCTGGGACTACACGGCCCGCGCCGACACCGCGTGCGTCGCACTTGAACTGACCAGGGCGGACGTGCTGAACCTCGCGGAGCGCGCCGACTCGCTGCGCGACCATCTCGCCGGGCTGGCCTCGCTGCCCGCACAGCGCACCAACAGCTACGGCGAAGCGGCGATCGACCTCTCCGCGGACCACCGCGGTGAGGCGGTTCTCCCGCACACGTACGTCGACTACGAGGGCGCGCCCCGCGAGTACGAACTGAGCGTCGCCCAGACCGTGCTGAAGGTCCACAGCAGGGTCGCCGACCTCTACAACCAGCCGATGAACCAGACCGAGCACCAGTTGCGGCTCACGGTCGAGGCGCTGCGGGAGCGCCAGGAGCACGAGCTCGTGAACAACCGTGAGTTCGGCCTGCTCAACAACTGCGACTACGGCCAGCGGATCCAGCCGCACGACGGAGTGCCCAGCCCGGACGACATGGACGAACTCCTCTCGCGCCGACGCGGATCGAAGCTCTTCCTCGCCCACCCGAAGGCCATCGCCGCGTTCGGCCGCGAGTGCAACAAGCGCGGCCTCGTACCGGAGAGCGTCGACATGGGGGGCCACCAGGTGCCCGCCTGGCGCGGGGTGCCGATCTTCCCGTGCAACAAGATCCCGGTCAGCGACGCCCGCACCACATCGATCATCTGCATGAGGACCGGCGAGTCCGAACAGGGCGTCATCGGACTCCAGCAGAGCGGCATCCCCGACGAGATCGAGCCGAGCCTGTCGGTCCGCTTCATGGGCATCGACGAGAAGGCGATCATCTCCTACCTGGTGACGGCCTACTACTCCGCTGCCGTGCTGGTACCCGACGCCCTGGGAGTGCTGGAGAACGTCGAAGTCAGCCGCTGGCAGTGAGGTGACGCCCCGGACGGCCGGCCCGGACGGCGGCCAGACCGCTGCGGGGACCGGTGCGTCCGGGGCGCTCGTGGCGACCGAGCCGTACGCACGCCGCAGAGGAAGCGAACCATGACCATGACCAGAACGGACGCTGCGACCGGAGGGCATGAGGCCGCAGCGCTCCTGGAACACACCCGCACCGTCGTCGACCCGGAACTCCGCTCGGCGCTGGAGTCCCTGCCCGGCCCCATGCGGAACATCGGGATGTACCACTTCGGTTGGGAGCAGTCGGACGGCTTGCCGGCCGCGGGGCAGGCGGGCAAGGCGATCAGACCCGCGCTCGTCCTGGCCGCTGTCCAGGCGCTGAACGGAGACATCCCGCAGGCGGTACGGGCTGCCACCGCCGTGGAGCTGGTGCACAACTTCACCCTGCTGCACGACGACGTCATCGACCGGGATGCCACCCGGCGGCATAGGGCGACCGCCTGGACCGTCTTCGGCATACCCGACGCGGTCATAGCTGGGGACGCGATGCAGGCACTGGCCCTGCGGCTGCTCGCGGAGGACCCGCACCCCGCGGCGAAGGCGGCCACCGGCCGGCTCACGGCCTGCGTCATCGAGCTCTGCGCGGGACAGCAGGCGGACTGCGCCTTCGAGACCCGTGCGGAGGTCACCCTGGACGAGTGCCTGAGCATGGCCGAGGCCAAGACCGGGGCGCTGCTCGGCTGCGCCTGCGCGATGGGTGCGCTCTACGCGGGCGCCGGACCCGAAGCAGCGGCGGCGATGGACGCGTTCGGCCGGGAGGCCGGGCTCGCCTTCCAGCTGATCGACGACCTGATCGGCATCTGGGGCGAGCCGTCCCACACCGGCAAGCCGGCCGGTGCGGATCTCGCCGCCCACAAGAAGTCGCTGCCGGTGGTGGCCGCGCTGAGCTCGGGCACCGCGGCGGCGGCGGAGCTGGCTGAGCTGTACGGCGGCCCGCTCGACGCGGACGGCATCAGACGGGCCGCCGACGCCGTCGACCGGGCAGGCGGCCGGGACTGGGCGCAGACCGAGGCGGCCGACCGGATGGCCAGAGCCGTCGGCCATCTCTCCCGCGCGGTTCCCGATCTCGCGGCGGCGGGAGGCCTGCTCTCCCTCGCGGAGTATGTGACGCGGCGCAGCCGCTGATCCGTACCGCTGTGCCGCTGTGCCGCTGTACGCCCATGGTCCGGTCCGGCCAACTCTAGGATCACGTCTGCGAGTTATGGAGCGACGTGAACGGCGAGAGAAGAGGACCGGACCATGGGCGTGGCGATACGACAGGCGGGCGAGGCCGACCGCGAGGTGCTCGTACGGCTTCTTGACGACTCCTTCATGCGGGACCCGGTGAGCAACTGGGTGTTCCCGGAGGAAGCCCACCGCAGGGAGGTGCACGGCAAGTTCCTCGGGGTCTTCATCGACGTGGCTCTCACCGAGGGCCGGGTCGACCTCGCCGAGGACCACACGGCGATGGCGCTCTGGCTCGACATTCCCGCCGGCGTACCGGAGGAGGAGGACGACACGCCCGCCCGGATGCGGGAGGCCGCCGACCCGGAGAACGAACGGGCCGAACTGGTGGGGCGGTTGACGGGCGAACTCCATCCGCACGACCGGGCGCACGTCTACCTGCTGATGATCGGTGTGACTCCGGAACGGCAGGGTGAGGGCCTGGGGACCGCGCTGATGGCGCCCGTACTGGAGCGCTGCGACCGGGAAGGTGTTCCGGCGTATCTGGAGGCGAGCAGCGCGCGCAGCCGCGGGCTCTACGAGCGGCTCGGGTTCGTGTTCATGGGTACCGCGGTCCAGCTGCCCGACGGTCCGCAGATGTGGCCGATGTGGCGCGAGCCGCGCGGCTGATCCACGGGGCAGGGCGAGGGGGCGCGGCGACGGTGGGGGTGGCTCACCCGTTCGGTGGTCCGGCCGGTCACTCGTATGTGCGCTCGTACGTGCGCTCGCCGGGTGGTGCGGGCGGGTACGTTACCGGACCTTTCGGCCCGTCAGGAAAGGGATGTCGGGCGCGAAGTGCACCAGGAACCAGTAATTCCGGACTTGATCACTCTTGGTGACGCCGAGCTGGTGGCGGCGCTACAGTCGCGCTCATGACACCACAGTCATGGGCCGGCTGGTACCGGGACAGCCATGGATCAGATGCCCTAGTGATCAGCGCCGTAGAGCGTCAACTCCGCACCCGGATCAGGGGAGTCGACTACGCCGGAGCTTCGTTCGACTCGTTCGAGCCGGTGGGTGAAGTGCCTGAGGGGGCCGAGCCGTTGAGTGACTGCGTCCTGGAGTGGGACATGCCGTTGCCGGTCGTCGCCGGTGACAGTACGGCCCAGCAGGCCACGCTGAGCTGCCTGCTGGCTTTGCGCCGCCCGGCCACCGATCTCGGCGTCACACTGCACTACGGCGGCACGAGTTACGTATCGGGCAACGACCAGGGCGACTTCGGCGCCGCGGTCGCCCTGATCCAGGAGCAACTTCCGCCCGGTTCCACCCTCCAGGCACCCTTCTCCGCAGCTGTCTAGGGTCTTTCAGCTCCGGCCGGCTCCCGTCCGTTCCCGGTAAGCGGCCCCTCATCGGCACACATGCTCACCTCATGTGCCGGCGAGGGGCCGCTGCCCTGTGACGACTGTGCCCACTGCGCTGTCACCTCGCCTCGCCCCATTCCCGTCGCCCCTCCTCTTGACGGTCCCGTCGGCGCATTGTTCTACTTGCATGCGAACAATAGGAGGAACGGGGGAATGCGGGAATGATGGAGAACACCACAGGGGCCGCGATGGGGTCCGGCCGTCGCTCCGGCCGTATCCGGCGCGCGACAGTCGCCGGGCTGCCCTTCCTGCTCGCCTACGCCGTCGATCTTGCGGTCTTCAGCCAGCTCCGTAACCGGCTGCCGCACCGCCTGGCGAGCCACTTCGGGAGCGGCGGCCGCCCGGACGACACGGCGGGGCACCTGGAGTACGTACTTGTCACCACCGGGCTCCTGATCGGCCTCGGGGTGATCTGGATGCTGATCGCCCGCGGGGCGCGGGGCCTGATCGTCACGGGCTGGGCGCTCGCCGGCTTCATCGGCGCACTCATGGCCGAGATCCTGTACGCCAACCTGCACACCCCCGTCGACTTCCCGTTCTGGCGGGTCGCGACCGCCGTCGGGGTAGCGGTCCTGGCGGGCGGGGCGGGCTGGTGGCTGGCCCGTTTCGTACCGTCCGTGCTGCCGCCGCCCGCCGAAGGGCCCGTCGAGCGGATCGACCTCGCGGCAGGCGAGACCGCCGGCTGGGCGCGCCACGCGGGCGCCCGCCCGCTTCTGGTGCTCGCGGTGACCGTCGTCGTCGCCGGAGCCGTCGCGCTGACCGTCTCGGGCCCCCAGGCCGCCGTGACGCCTGTCGTGGCCGGCCTGGTGCTGATGGCCTTCGCCAGGCCGTACGTCACCGTGGACCGCCGGGGCCTGACCATCTCCACCGGGTGGCTGCCGTGGCCGCGTATCCGGGTGCCGCTGGACCAGGTCGAGCAGGCCACCAGCCGCGACATAGACGCCCTGAAGGACTTCGGCGGCTGGGGCTACCGGTTCCGCGCGGGCCGCTCCGGGCTCATCCTCCGCTCGGGGGAGGCCATCGTGGTCCGGCGCACGAACGGCCGCGACTTCGCCGTCACCATCGACGGCTCGTCCGACGCCGCCGCGCTGCTCAACACCCTGGCCGAGCGGCAGGCGAACGGCTGATGCTCTTCCGGATCGACCCGTCATCAGCGATCCCGCTCGCGGACCAGATCGCCGCGTGCGTCAGGGGCGCCGTCGCGGACGGCCGGGTGGACGCGGGCGAGCGGCTGCCCGCCGCCCGCGTCCTCGCCGACTCGCTCGGGGTCAACGTCCATACGGTGCTGCGCGGTTACCAGCGGCTGCGGGAAGAGGGCCTGATCGAACTGCGCAGGGGGAGGGGCGCGGTGGTCGTCGGCGGGCCCTCCCGGGCGCGGGCGCGACTGCTCGTACGGGTACGGGAACTCGCGGCGGAGGCAAGGGAGCTGGGCCTCACGGACGAAGCCGTACTGGCCCTCGTGCGCGAGGCTCTCTGAGGCTGCGCGGCGGCGACCACCACCCCTGCCGCGCCGTACACCCGTTGCCGTACACCCGTTGCCGTACACCCACTGCCGTCTGCCCGTCCCGCACATTCTGTCCGGCCCCGGCGGGGTCCCGTACAAGGCCCACCATTTACCGTCTCTCTACGAACGGCGAATGTTCAACCACCTTGTACGGCCGACCCGTACGGCCATCTCGTACGGTCACCCCGTTCGCGTCCACCCGTACACCTACTTCGTACGGTCACTTTGCGCGGCTGCCCGATACCCGACGGGCAGTCCGGAACGGAGCAGCCATGAGTACCCCGAGCGATCCGGCCACCCCGGAGGCCGCCACGGCACTCTCGTCCGACACCGTTGCCGAGACCCGGCAGGACCGTCTGCAGCGGGGGATGGGGATGCTCGACCGCGTCGTCGGTGAGGGCGGCCGGCAGGTGATCGACTCCCTGGCCGACATCTCGCCCGACCTGGGGCATCACATCGTCGCCTGGGCCTTCGGCGACATCTACACCAGGCCCCAGCTGGCGCTGCGCGACCGGCAGTTGGTCACCCTGGGGATGCTCACCGCCCTCGGCGGCTGCGAACCGCAGCTCGACGTCCACATCAACGCCGCGCTCAACGTCGGCCTCAGTGCGGAGGAGATCGTCGAGGCGCTGCTGCACTCCGCGGTCTACTGCGGGATGCCCAAGGCGCTCAACGCCACCGCCGTGGCGAAGAAGGTCTTCGCCGAACACGGTCTGCTCACCGACCCGGAGAAGCCGGGCGGGTCGGCGCACGGCGTTCCGGAGCAGCGTTTCCCCGGCCGGGGCGTTCCCGGGCAGGCATAGCGTTGGACCATGACGGAACTGCTGCACATCACCGAGCGCTCCCTGTGGGAGGCGGCCCGCGCGGCCGGCACGTACGAGATGTCGACCCGCGGCCGCACCCTCCAGGAGGAGGGCTTCATCCACTGCTCGACGCGCGGCCAGCTCATCGCGGTCGCCGACTTCCTCTACGGGGGCGGGGGCGGGACGGGGAGCGACAGGGGTCACGGTGAGCTGGTCGTGCTCGTCATCGACAGCGAGCTGCTCTCCGTACCGCTGCGCTACGAGGTCCCCGCGCCCGGCGCCGACGCCTTCCCGCACATCTACGGGCCGCTCCCGGTGGACGCGGTCACCAAAGTCGTTCCCTGGCGGGACGGTTACGCGCTCGACTGGTCGGACGGGACCTGGCTCAACCCGCCCGCACACGCCACGACGGACGGCGCGGAGCTGGTGGTGACCACCCGCGACAGGACCGACTTCTGGCGTACGACCAGCTACGGCTTCGTCCGTGACGACGGACACGCGCTGCTGACCGAGCTGAGTGCGGGATCGGCGGTCGAGGTGACCTTCCTGGCCGATTTCGACACGCTCTACGACCAGGCGGGCGTCCTGGTCCGCACCGACGAGGAGAACTGGATCAAGGCGGGCGTCGAGATGACGGACGGCGCACCGCAGGTGGGCGCGGTGGCCACCCGCGGTGTGTCGGACTGGTCCATGGCGCCGGTCCCGGAGTGGGCGGGCCGGCCGGTCACGGTCCGGGCCAGCCGCTCGGGGGACGCGGTGACGGTGCGGGCGCGCGCCGACGGCGACCCGTGGCGGATGATCCGGCTGACGCCGCTCGACCCCGCAGCGAAGGCGTCGGCGGGCCCGTACTGCTGCTCACCGCAGCGTGCGGGACTGCGGGTCCGCTTCACCCGGTTCGCGGTCGGCCCCGCCGACCGGCGGCTGCACGGCTGACGGGGCCGCTGGCCCAGGCGGCTGAAGGCTGTCGGCGCGAGCAGGACGTGCGGGATGCGCGAGACGTGCGGGACATACGGCAGGACGTATTCTCCCGCAGGTAGCGCAGACCGGCCCGGAAGTCCTGCCCGGCGGTCGTGCGGCCGGGCCCGGCCGGGGCGTCCGGAACCGGGCGTACGCGTACGGCGATGAGCAGCACCAGCGACCCGCAGAAGAGCAGCCCCGACGCCCCGAAGGCACCGGCCGCACCACCGGCTGCCAGCACCAGGGCGCCGGCCATCGGCCCCACGGCGTTGCTGAACCGGATGGACAGGCTGCGCATACCCTGCACCCGGGCGAGCTGGACCGGCCCTGTGAGCTGCGGCGGCAGTGCCCCGACAGCGGGCATGAACAGCGCGTCCACGGTGCCGAAGACGACCGCCAGGACGTAGAGCAGCCAGAGCCGGGCGCCCGCGAGCCAGATGAACGCGGCGGCGGTGAGGATGACCGCGCACCGCACCAGATCGCTGACGACGACCACACGGCGCGCCCCGAACCGGTCGGCGACGACACCGCCGCCGAGCATCAGGAGAGCCCGCGGCACAGCTCCGGCGGCCAGCACCGCACCGGCCTGCGCGGGGCCGGCGGTACGGGTCGCGGCCCAGGTCAGGGCGAGGAAGTAGGTCACGTCTCCGGTCACGGACGCGGTGTAGGCACCCAGCCAGCGCAGGACGTTGGCGTCCCGGTGGGCGGCGGTCATCAGCGGTCGAGCAGCGGGAACGACTGCAACTGGACCGAGACGGGGGTGGGGACGGGGCCGCCAGTGCCTTCCGTACCGTTCACGTCTTCCGTACCGTCCGTGCTGTCCGTGCTGTCCGTGCTGTCCGTGCTGTTCTTGCTGTCCGCGCCGCGTTGCGGCCTGTCGTGACCGAGCTCCCGGTAGCGTCCGACGACGTCCGCCAACTCGGCTTTCATCGCATTGAGTTCATCCGGCGTCAGAAGCAGCGTGTAGTCGCTGAAGACCGAGGCGGCGTACCAGTCGTCGGGCAGCAGCGGCACCGTACCCGCCAGCCTGCGCAGCTGGTCGCTGTAGGCGAGCAGCAGTGCCTGGGCGTAGGCGCGGCTGTCCGCCTGCTCCGACGGTCTGTTGGTGCCGGGATCGTGGAAGGAGGTCCGGTGCCGCGCCTGCCACCAGCGGTCCCGGCGGGTGCCGCGGCCGGAGTCCTCCTCGATCAGCCCGCCCGCAGCCAGGCGGCGCAGATGGTAGCTGGCCGACCCCGGGTCGAGCGCGAAGTGCGCGGCGAGCTGCCGGGCGGTGGCGGGCCCGTACTGCCGCAGCCGGCTCAGCAGGTTGAGCCGCACCGGGTGGGCGAGAACCCGCAGGGCGGCGGCGTCGGGCGTGACGTCGTGCGCGGGATCGGGTGCGAGGGGGTCGGGTGCGAGGGGGTCGGGTGCCGGCAGCTCGGATGCAGGCGGGGCGGGTGCTTCGGCCATGACGACCGTAGAACCAGAAGAGTTGTTCCGGAAGAGTTCTTCTGCTTCTGCTTCTGCTTCTGGTTCGGGTTCCGGTTCCGGTTCCGGTTCGCGTTCCGCTCGACTGGCGGCCGCCGCGCCCGTCCCGTGGTCCACGGCATAGGCTGCCGCGCTATGAACGCACCCCTACCTTTCCAGCGGCTGCACAACTTCCGTGACCCGGGCGGCTGTTCGGCCGACGGAGGCAGCACTGTACGCACGGGGAGGCTGTTCCGTGCCGACTCGCTGGCCAAGCTCGGCGGCGCGGACTGGGAACGCTTCCTCACCCTGGACATCGGTACCGTCATCGACCTGCGCTACTCCTGGGAGATCGACGCCAAGGGCCGCGTCCCCGAGCACCCGTCGTTCACCTACCACCACCTCAGCGTCGAGCACCGCCCCTACGACCAGCCGAGCCTCGGCCCGGACGTCGCGACCGGCCCGTACCTCGCCGAGCGGTACCTGGAGGTCGCTCATGACGGCGTCAGGGAACTGGGCCGGGCCATCGAGGTGATCGCCGCCGCCGGGGGCCGGCCCGCCGTCTTCCACTGCACATCGGGGAAGGACCGCACCGGCCTGCTGGCGGCGCTCGTGCTGACGCTCCTGGGGGTCTCCGAGGCCGACATCGTCGAGGACTTCACCCTCACCGGACTGGCAAGCGAGCGCCTGCTCGCCGACTGGCGGGCCGAACACCCCGGCCGGGGACCGATCTGGCCCGGCTACGGCCGCGCGCCCGAGGACGTGATGCGCCTCTTCCTGGCCGCCCTGACCGAACGGTACGGGTCCGTGCGCGGCTACATCGCGGACCAACTGGACATCCAGGACGAGGTGATTGCCGCGCTGCGGCGGAACCTGCTGGAACCGGCCCCAGGGCCGGAGCGCATGCCCGCTTGAGCGGGATCCTGAACGACCGTGGGGCCCGACCGGTCGCGCCGGTCGGGCCCCACGGATTTCTGCTCCGGTCCGCATTGCGGACCGTCGGGTGCGAACACCGCGATCAGGCCTTCTTGGTCTCCAAGTAACGGGCCAGGTCGGCGACCGGCGGGGATCTCCCCTGCGGGTCGCTGACCTGGCCTTTTGCTGTTGGCCAGCGATGGGGTGCGACGGTCCTGATCGGGTGTCCTGCGGACTGTGTGCGGACTGCGGAGCGCCGACATCGATCCTGCGGAGTAGGGAGAACGCTGGCAAGCTATTCCACCCCGCCGCCCACACACGTGAGGGTGTCGGTCTCCGCCTTCCTGACCCAGAAACACAACTCGACCGACTTAGGTTGGCTCGTGTACGAGGGTGCTGCGCCTATGGGCCTGCACCATCATCCTGAGTGGTGCACGTCCGACCTCGTGAACCGCGCCGGTCATCGCGGCCTGCTCCACACCGAACCGCGGCCATTGAGAGCGTGGCCGTGCGCCAAGAGGCAGGCAACCTACGCTTTTTGCTCTTCCAGCATTCGCAAATACTTCTCGTAAGCCTCGTTCACACGCTTCGAGCCCCGAACCAAGATCCCTTCCTCCATTCGATAAGTCCGGTTCGGATCCCCCTTGAATGAAAGCCAATTGAAGCTGGTATTGATCCAGATGTCATCCGAAATTAGAATCTTGGCGTGAGAATTCTTCAAGCGGATAAAGGTGAAACTCTCCTTGTAGCGTCCACCCAAATTTCGCAGCCTCGAAATCGCCCTTTCGTGACTGTCCCGGTCGTCCTCTCCGATGCCGTAGGCGATGTGAATTTTAACGCCTCTCCGCAATAGCCTTTCAAGGCTAGAGATAAACGTGGTATCCACGATGGAATTTTTTATCCATGGGGCAACGATCAGCAGTCTTTGCTTGCTGCCGGCGAGGGACTCGCGCAGAAAGTCTGGGTGCTCATGTACGCTCACGTCGCGTACCTCGATGCTACTTTCTTTTTGCTTTGCAAGAGAATCAACCGGCGGCGAGGTTGAATTGTCGGATGATGGCCTTTGCTGACGAGTCCTGATGGCTTCAAGGTCGGCTGGAAGAAGCGGTCGGCTTGCTGGCTCACCAACAGTGATATTGAGAGCAGATGGCCCTCCTGAACTCAACAGGGCACGCTCATGAGGTGCACTGAGTTGACCATCTACGACAACGCCAAGTTGAATCTCGGTTCGGGGATCATCCGAGAAAACTAGAAGCTTCACTGGAAGGTAGCGATGCTTCTTTGGTGCCATCTTCTCGACGGCAAGTACCTCGAGGTTACGCCGATTTTCAGCCCCGTCGGAGATAAGTCTGTTGAGACTGGCAACCGTGACATCGGCCGGCACAATACGTTGACTGCGGATGGCCGGCAAGACAACTAGTCCTGCCTCTTCAGCCTCCTTCTTCGGCACAAGAAATTCTGGACGATATGATGCTACGCCCCAAGTCAGTCGATCGAACGTGACCGGCAGAAGTCTATGGACTGGGCGAACCGCCTCGAGTTCTACAGCCATCAATCGGCCCTGGGGCGTAAGCTCGACACGGGTCTTCTGTCCGGCTGCGCGTGCCAAATTATCCGCCGCCAACTGCTCCACAATCGCGGACTCGGCCAGCTTCAAATCAAGCCCGAGTATATTCGCTATCTCTTCGGGGTCGCGAACCCCATTACTGACAAGCCGAATAACGAACTCATCAAGCAGGGGAATCGCTTTTCGTTCCTGGGCAAGAACGTCCACGTTCAGTTGAGTCACCGGAAGGGCTGCATCTGCAACAGCAACCAGATTCAGTCCTGGGCGGCTATCGCCATACCGCTTCGCGATGAAGGCATCAGATTCGTACACGCTCAGCCTCCGAAATCTTGCAGTCCTCCGGGTGGTCCTCGATATAGGTTACGACCTGCTGCAGGGCTCCTGGGCTGGACCTACAGAAATCGGCATCCCCAATAATCGTAAGCCCGTATCTAGCGCGAGACAGGGCGACGTTAATCCGTCGCCAGTATTTCTCCCCAAGGAATCCGAACTTGCCTTGCGGGTTGCTGCGCGTTACCGAAAAGACAGCAAGATCAGCTTCGCGTCCTTGAACAGCGTCAACTGATTCGACCGAAATTTCAAGGTGCTGGAATTGAACGTTGGCAAGCTTGCGATGAATCTCTTCGACCTGCAGTCGGTACGGAGAGATTACCAATGCTGACACCTTTCTCCCGCCGAACGACTTTATCGCCCCACGTTCAATCGCTGTGTCAATCGCTTTGAGCCTACTCACAGCCAAGGCTGCTTCGGCACGATTTGCTACAGAACCGCTTGAGCCGTCTTGCTGGAAGCGGGCAGCGCCAAGGCTTCCGGTGTCAATCCACGACACCGCTCCCCAAAGTGCGTCATATTCGTGAGCACCGTCATTCTTTGGCGACTTCAGCTTGCCGTCATAGAAGCAAGTTGAGACGAGATCGCCAATAGACCTTACCATTCGGTACTGTTCAACAAGTTCTTGTTGAACGGGTGAAGTGGTCTTTGCAATAAGATAGTCGAAGAGCGTAGTCGACACAAAACCTCGGTCAAGTCCGTATTCCTCGAGTTTCGCTGCCGACCGCAGCAAGTCTTCGTCCATTGGCGGCAACTGACGCGTGTCTCCAACCAGTATCCACTGTCGGGCCCGCGCGAGAGGAACAAGAGCTTCTGTCGCCGTCGCCTTGGATGCTTCGTCTAGGATGCAAAGGTCGAAATCTAGGTCTCGAACAGCTCGATGGCCAAGAAATCCAATGCACGTTCCAGCGACTACATTGGCTGTCTTCAGAAATACAGTTGCCAGGTTCTTGTCGGAGGTGAGCCGCAACATCCAGTCTGCTTGAAGCTTAAGGAGATTTACTAGTCTAAACGCGGAACTAGTGCCCGCGAGCAGTAGGTCGATCGCATCGCGCGCTTCGTCTGGCGTAATTGCATCTCGGAGAGTCAATTCCCCGGCAATCTCAGCCCTTCCTGACCTGAGGAGCTCTTCTTTGCGCTCAAGCAATCTATCTAGGAGGTCGCGATTCGTCTCAACATCTTCGGCCAACCCCAGTCCTGTCGCTAGGTCCGAAGACGGTTCGGACTGCGACAGGCTTGCCACCCTGTTTTCGACAACGCTTATCTCATCCAATACATTAGCAAGTTGCTGAAGCATCAGAGCGGCTCGAAGGTGAGATTTTTCAATACCGTGACGCTGGGCTTCAGCATCCAGGAAGTCCTCGGTCCGCTTCTGGATTCCGCGAGCCCATCGCTCCATAGCCTTGTCCAGCAGCAAATGCTGGACTGTGGAATCTACATGTGGATCCTCCGGACGGCCAAGGCGAACCAAGCCGGGAATTCCTGCCTCGTGAAGTCGACCGAGTGCGTTGTCAACCGCAACGTGAGTTTGGCTAACAATCAATACTCTAGATTCAGGACGACTCTGCAGGAGTTGAGAAACGATCTCCGTAATGACGCTCGTTTTGCCTGTGCCAGGAGGTCCTTGAATCAGCAAAAAATCCTTCGCTCCGAGGGCGTAAGAGACCGCCAGCCGCTTGCTCTCATCGAGTTCCTCGCGCTGCCATGATTCGATGACAATTTGCTCTGGAATCGACGCACTAGCTGGGTCTAGTAGCAGAGAGCGGAGATCGGGTCTAACTGCGGTCCCATTTTTGATTCGCTCAACTGCTTCCTGCTGGCGGATAAGAGCTACTTTGGTGGCTTCCAGATACGGAACCAGCTGCCCTCTGTTGGGAAGGTTGCGCGGTTCCCTTCGGAAGCGCAGTGTGATCTCTTCCCCCTCATGGCTGACGACCTCTCCGCGGGCCAAAGTACGTCGCGCCTCTGGGATTACGACTTCCCATTCTTGACCAACTAGATCGAGACGTACTTCTTCGGCAAGCGAAAAAGTGACATCCCTCCCGTTTCTGGCTACCACACGACCCCGATAGTCTAGCGGGCGTCGTTCACCACGAGCTAGGTCCTCGCGGGCGTCGAGAACCTGAAGCCATTTGTCAAATAGCTCGTTCTCTTCTTTTTGGCCGCGGGCAGCAACGTGCGCTTCTTTGCGCGCCTCCATGTGCTTCGCAAGAGAAGCAATGAGTGAATCGAGGCCGCTCTTTGCTCTGCCAATATCCGATGGTCGAGAACATTGGAAGGAGAAATTTCTACCAAGGGGGCAAGCTACCCGCTGTGCCTTGTCGCGCCACTCTTCTTCACACTTCTTGACTCCGACGATTACCCATGCCGGCTCTGTCTGATGACGCTTCAGTGTCATCTGGTATTCATAGCCGGTGAGATAGACTGTCTCTAGATCATGAATTTGATTTGCGGCATCGAAACGGAATTCTCCCTGTGCTCCTCTGCTGAGGTCACGCTGGATAATGCTTGCAGCCGCATGGCGATCGTCGACTCCTTGGTCCCCCAAAATTTTCGTGATCGCTGCACGCGTCAGTTGTAGCCAAACTACTCCTGCGCCGACTTCTGGGCGTGAGGCTCGTGCATCGCCTATAGCGGTCAGCCTTTGAGCTACTACTGTTCCATTGGCAGGGCGCCGAACCTCATCATTCGCAACGCAGTCTTCGAGGAGTCGACGGACGTCCGGTGGAACGTTTGCTCGCTGCAGCGCTGGCTGGATATCTTGGTGGCGCCTCAATGTCTCATCAGACAGGGCCTGAATAAGGAGTACGCCGAAAGCGTAGACGTCTCGAACGTACGGGAGTGCGGCTATATCGCCATCAGGTAGCGCATACGGCTCTGATCTGAAATCTCCCACGGTCAGCCCTGGGGGGCTGATTTTTTCTTCTATTTTCGCGATCCCGAAATCGGCCAGTTTGGGTGACCCGGTATCGTCAAACATGACATTCTGAGGTTTGATGTCCCTATGGGCAACGCCACTCAAATGCGCATGCGCCAATGCCTCTGCGAGCGGGTGGGCAACTCCTGAAGCTAGGCGCTCCCAAGTGAAGGGGCCTTCTCGTTCAAGACGGTCCGCCAGTGATTCGTTGAGCCACTCGAGAACCAAAAAATAGCTTTCCCGTACTGTGTCCCAACCAGAATCAAGGAGACGCACAATATTTGGATGGCGAACGGCGCGCAGCGCCTCTGACTCCCGTTGAAAGAGCTGTCGGGTAATGCGCTCGTCTGGGACGCCGCGAATGAACTTAATCGCGACATGAGAGCCGCCCGCTTCGAAGTCGACGGCCTTATGGACCTCGCCAAGTCCACCGAACCGTTTGAATCCTTCGATAATAAAATAGCGGTCATTCACATGCTCTCGCACCGGACTCTCCCCTTAGCAGTGCGTTCATCCCCACCCCGGGAGAACTGCGGCCAAGTATGCCGTGGCTCACACAAATCTGCACGCGTTCTGCACATCTTGCGAAGTGGGTCGCCGCTTGCACTTCTCGATTCTTGGCAGGTTCCTCTCGATGGTGCCGCCTGGGCGCCGGGGCTGGCCCGTTCGGTCCTCTGGGTGGCATCGGAGTCAGTCCCAGCCGCCCAGGGAAACGTGCGGCCCCGCAGTCAGGTAACGGTGGAGCGCGCTGGCAGTCGTGTCTACAAACTCCTCTGGCACGGCGTCGGTATCGACCCAGCAGACCTGGGCATGCTTGCGGGGTTCGCGGTTTTCGGGTTCACCGGTCCAGTCGTGGGCGGCGAAGACGACCGTGAGGAAGCCGTTGGGAGCTTCGACGCCCCAGGCTCCGTGGATGATGTGGGCGACCTTGAGGGACTCCGGCTTCACGGCGAGGCCGGTCTCCTCGTAGAGCTCGCGGACCGCAGTCTCGGTGATGGGCTCACCGGGCTCGCTCTTGCCGACGGGGAGGTCCCACAGGCCCTGGGCGAACTTGGCGTTCTCGCTGCGCTGGAGGAGCACGACGCGGTTGGTTGCCCTGTCGTGGACAATGACGGCCGCGACCAGCAGCGTCATCGAGTCGAGCGCCGGCTTGAGGGCTGGGGGGCGGTTGTCGGTCTGCTGAGTCACGGAGTTCCCTTCTTCGGGCAGGTTGTTGGGCATGTTAGGCGAGGGCCTCGCGGGCTCGGCGGGTGAGATCTGCGGCTCCGGGGACGCGGCGGCGCTGGTAAATCGCAAGCGTGGAGCGGATTGAGGTGATCGCCTTGCGGGTGCGGTCTGAGGTCATGCCCTCCATGAGGACCAGGGCCTGGGTCCAGGCCGCGACCGCTTCGTCGGCACGGGCTTGGGCGGCGAGGCTGTCGCCGAGGTCGGCGTGGGTGAGGGCGTGGACGCGCTTGTACTTCTCCGGGTCCCAGCGAGTGAGGGCGTCGCGGTGCTGCTGTTCCGTGCCGATGTGGTCGGCGAGGTCGGTCAACGTGCGTGCGGTGTGGCTGGCCACGGTGCCGGCAGCGGGGCCGCTGACGCGGGAGAAACTGGGCTGGGGTCCGTCCTCGCGCAGGAGGGCGTCTTCGGCGGCGAGGAGAGCGCGGGCGGCCAAGGGATTCTCGCCGACGGCTGCATAGGCGCGGGCGTGCGTGATGTGGAGGAGGGCTTCGGTCTGGCCGTCTACGTGGCCGAGGCCGCGGGTGAGGGCTCCTTTGACGAGGTCCACGCAGTGGTGGGGTTGCTTGAGGCTGAGGGATTGATGGGCGAGGGCACGCATCATCCAGGCGGCGTGGCCGTGGGGGTCGGCTTCGCAGGCGAGTTGGTAGCCGACCTGGTAGTAGCGCTGGGCAGCGCCTTCGTGTCCAAGGTCGTGGTGCTTCCACCCTGCGAGGTAGGCAAGTTCGGCGACAGCGCCGAAAGCGGCCTGGCGTAAGGCTTCTGTGGGAAAGCGGCCGCGCAGCATGGGGGCTGCCGTGTCGGCGAGGTACGCGGTGACTGTGGTCAGGCCGTGGCCGCCGCCGAGGCGTTCGTCGGCGGCGCTGAAGGCTGCCGTGATCTGTCGTACGACGTCGATGTCGTCGCTGCCGACGAGGGAGCGGGCGGTGCGGGCGCGGAGCATCCGCGAGGTGGCTTCGTGGTCGTGCAGGAGCGGCATGGCGACGCCAGCCGTGGTGAAGGCGGCGATGGCGAGGAAGCGGCGGCGCTCGACGTCCGCGCGGCCGAGGTCGGTGACCGCGGTGACGGGGTCGGTGTCCGGTGGCGACTCCGTGTCGGGTGAGTGGAGGCCGAGCTCGGTTCGGGTGACGACGCGGCCCAGCCGCCGGGAGAGGGCTTCGGCGAGGTACTGGCCTGCCTGGCCGGACGGTGTGCGGGCACCGCCCACCCAGTGGGAGATGGCCGACTTGTTGGTCTGGAGCAGTTCGCCGTTCTCGGCGGCGATGCGGCGTACGTCCTTGGCGAGTGCCTCGTACGTGCACCCGGCGGCGTTGATCGTGTCGCGCAGGCGGGAGTTGGCGCTGGTCGGTGCCGGCACGATCGCCTCCGCTCCGGATCCGTAAACCGTGTATACCGCTTGGCCTCGCTCACACCGTACCCACTCTGCGTAGCGGACGGTTCACTTATCGACAGCCGCCCCACTCACGGCATCGCGGGCCGGGCGGCCCCCAAGTTCCGTACGCCCTAACGGGCTCGGGCATTCCTGTGCCCCGGGCCCGGACGATCAGAGACGGAGACACGGTGACCACCATCGACACCGCGACCATCACGGTCGAGCTGCCCGACGCCTTCGACCCGCGCTGGAACCGCCTGCCCGGCATCCAGGTGGACGGCCGGCGCATCATCATCAACCCGGCCGAGTACTTCTTCCGCTTCGAGTCCAGCACCTGGCTCGTCGCCGATTGGGACTTGGTGAAGGCCCAGCTCCTCGACGTAGACGAGACGACCGAGAGCGCGGTCGAGCAGCTCGCGCTCGACTTCATCAAGAACCACGGCGAGTCCACCTCCGATGCGGCCCGCGTGCTGGCGACGGCGTACGGGGTGTACACGTACCTCTTCCGCGAGGAACACCTGGCCGGCCTCGACCTCCCGCAGATCACCGCCGACCACCTGCGCATGCTGCGCGAGGCGGCCACGCTGATGGCGCTCAACAAGGTCGAGCTGGACGGACACATCTCCAACGTCGGCCCGTGCTGGTTCTTCCCCGCCGCCACGTCCGTCGTCTTCGACCTGGACGACGCGACGGGCGGAATGCTGGACGAGGTCTACCACGGCGGCTGGTTCAACGAGCACCGCCGGATCGAGTCCATCAAGGCCCACACCGCGCTCGGCGGCCGGCTCGTGCACGGCTGCCAGTCCGTGCCGGACCAGTCCGGCGGCGTCGTCGCACCCTACGGTGCCTCGATGGCCAACTTCCGTGACGACCTGGCCGAGTTCAAGGCGGGCTGGATCGAGCAGGTCTACGCCCGCCGCGTGACCGCAGCCGAGTAACCCACCCCAGTACGGCTCCGGGGCGGGCCAGCTCGCGCGCGCCCGCCCCGGAGCCCACCAGCCCCTGGAGACCCCCATGGACCAGAGCCTGTCCGCCGCCCTGCTGGACGACCTGTGCACCCTCGTCGGCAAGCCCCTCCCCGAACGTGCCGAGATTCGCGTCTGGGGCATGTCCGGCGTCGAACGCGTCACCTTCCCCGACGGCACCACAGCCGTTTTCAAGTACGCCAAGGAGCCCTTCGACCGCGAGGCCCAGGCCCTGCGGGCGGCATACCAGCGCGGCCTCCCGGTCCCCGCCCTCCACGCCACTGCCACGCAGGACAAGTGGCTCGGGATGCTCATGGACGACCTCGGCACTCCCGTACGGAACGCCGACGACCTCGACGGTGTCGCCGCCGCCGTCATGCTCCACGCCGCCCGTCCCGCGGGCGGTCTGCCCCTCCTCGACGGAGCGGGCCTCGCAGCCCTGCCCGGCCGAGCCCTCGATCACCTCCAGCGGCTGCGGAAAGCCGACCGATGGACGGACTGCGACGACATCGAGACCGCGCTGGAGAAGATCTCTGCCGCAGCCGAGTCCCGTGTCCAGGGGGCGACGCTCGACCCGTTCGGCTGGGTCCACTCCGAGTTCCACCCCACGAGCGTCCACATCGGAGAACACGGCTGGCACCTTCTCGACTTCGCCCGCGCCTTCACCGGGCCCGGCCTGATCGACCTCGCCTCGTACCACGGAACCACCGACGTGCCGAGCCCCTTCCGCATGCGGGTGCTCCTGGAGCAGTACGTCACCGCGGGCGGGCACGAGGACGCCCTCGCCACGCGGGGCGGACTGGCCGCAGAGGCATGGGCCCTGGGCTGGCACCGCATGTGGGCCGTGGAGTGGTTCATGGAGCAGGCCATCCGCTGGATCGACGACCCGGCCAAGGACCCCGCGTACATCCCCGTTGTCCGCCGCCACCTCAACGACGTGGTCCAACTCCTGGAGGTCTAGGTGCTCGCCCAGATTTCCCCCTGGTACGCCCACGCAGCCCAGCGCACAGCCGCTGCTCCCGCGCACGCCCTCAGCGCACCGGCCCGGATGGAATGGAGCACCCACGCGGGCATCGGTCCCGGCGCCGAGATCCTGGGCCGGGACCTGTGCGGCAAACGCGTCCTGGAGCTGGGCTGCGGCCCCGGCCACAACGTGGCCCACCTCGCGAAGCACCACCAGGCCCGCGTCACCGGCGTAGACTTGGTCGGCCTCCAGGTACGCCGCGCCCGCTCCCACTACGGCCACATCGACGGCGCCACCTTCGCCGCCGGCCACGCACTGCACCATCTGCAGGCCACCGGCCAGACCTTCGACGCGATCTACTCCGTCTTCGGTGCCGTCGGCCTCGTCGCCCCCGCGCTCCTCCTCACCGCCGTTTCCCGACGCCTGAAGCCTGGCGGTGTCCTGGCCTTCTCCGTCCCTCACCCGGCACGGGCCGGAAGACATCCATCCACGGACAACCGTCCGCGCGAGGACTACGTCACCATGCCCGACCGCACCCGATTGCCCCTCACTCGATGGGAGTTCGACGCCCACCGCTGGAGATCCCACCTCTCCCGGGCGGGCCTGCGCGTCACCTCGACGGTGGAGCTGCGGCACCCGCGCCGCGACCCGTGGCCCACCACCCTCCTGATCACTGCCCGCAAACGCTGACCGACGGAGGCAACGATGACCCTGCCCTACCTGCTCCTGGACATCGACGGCGTCCTCATCCCGTTCCCGGCCGCCGACGGCAGCATCCCGCCCACCCACGTCCGTCACACCGTCCTGCCCGCCGGTCGGCACCCCGACGACCCCGTGCCCATCTGGCTCGACCCGAGACAGGGCGTCATTCTCACTGACCTCGTGACCAGCGGACTCGTTACCCCCGTCTGGTGCACGAGCTGGCGCAAGGGCGCCTCCACGATCATCGGCCCCCTCCTGGGGCTGCCCGACTTCCCTTACCTCGACCTGCCTCGCCCCCAGATCACCACCAGTCACCCCGACGGCTACCTCTGGAAACGCGACCACGTCGACCCCTGGCTCGGCAGAGCTCCCGCCGTCTGGATCGACGACGACTTCACCGGCCTCGACCATGAATGGGCGATGGAGCGCACCGCGATGGGAACGGCAACCCTCCTCGTTCAGCCCGACCCGCACCTCGGTCTACAGCCCGAGCACCTGACCGAGGTCACGAGGTGGGTCGCGCAGTTGCCCGTAGCCCGAGCCGCCTGACGAATGGTGCTCTCGCTACCTCGGACAGCGAGAGCATCAGGGTGCGCTGGGGGCACCGCCTGCCCGGGCGCCGTTCAGCTTCTGAACGGCAGGGCCGGGCGTCGCTTGTCTCGGTGAACGTGGCGAAGGTGGCGAACGGAGCGATCGGTGGTTCGCCGCCGGGTTCTTATTGCCGCGCCGCATCAGCAGCCACCGCCCGTGCAGCAGCTTGCTGGCCCCGAACACGGCGTCCTAGGCGTCATCTTCACGTCGTTCACGTAGACGCCGCCCTCCTTCACCGTGCGCCACCAGGCCGACCTCCGCCAACAGGTCCACGACCTGGCGCAGTACGCAGGCCCCGCACCGGGAGGGTGCGGGGCCTAGGTACGTTTCGGGCGTCGGCCAGCGGTCAGGCGCGCCCGCGCGGGATGCGCGCCCGGTGCATGAGGGGGATGCCGAGGCGGGCGGCCACGGTTCTCTCCAGGCTGGAGACGATGTGGTCGGGGGCAGCGCTGCTCAGCGGGATCACCCAGTACTCGGCCCACTCCTCCTTCTTCGACCTGGTGCGGCTGACGTGCTGGTGGAGCCTGGTTGCGGCGGCTCCCCGGGTCAGCATCCGGGTCGGAGCGGTCCTTCCGCAGTAGCAGGCGAGACCCTCCCGGTTGACCACGACGTAAATGGCCTTGTCTTCGTACCCGTAGTTTTCGCCGATGGGGACCGGCTTGGGCCGTTCCTCGACGAGCCACTGGCCGGCGAGCTGGGCGAGCATGGCGTACCGGGTGTCGGTGATGGCGACGAGACCGGTCCAGACGGTGTCGGTCATCCGGGCGGCTCCTCCTCGGAGATGCGGACGAGGGCCCTGTCCATCAGACGGATTTGCTTGACGGAGGCTTCGACGCTTTCCCAGGAGAGCTCGTCGGTGGTGCCGTTCTCCTTGCGCAGCGTGATCAGGTCGTTGAGGCGGTTGACGGCCACGGTGAGGGACGCCTGGAAGTCCGTGAGGGCCCTCTCCTCGCGGGCGGTGCCGGAGAGCCCGCTCGTCCCGTTCTTGGGGTTGAACCCGTGGAGGGCGGCGAGACGCAGGTGGGCGTTGAAGTCGCTGCCCTTCCAGTCGTCGTGCTCGACCAGACGTCCGTCAGTCCACCAGCGCGGGCTCTCACCGGCTCGGATCCGCTTGATCGCGTCGGCGAGGACCTGCGGTCCCTCCTCCTTTTCGAGGACGGCCTTGACGACCGTGCCGATGCCGGTGCGCATGACCGTGTGGTTGACGATCTGCTCGGCGGAACCGCCGGGGGCAAGGAGGTTCCCGCTGGTGACGAGGGCGACCATGGCGAGCACGCCGAGGAGCAACTTGGCGGGAATGTCGCCGTTCTCGGCGTCCTGGAGAAGACCGTCCACGGCCTTGTCGTTGTCGACGTTCTCGACAGTCCACTCGTGGGCGACGAGGTCCTGCCACAGGCAGCCGCTCTCCAGGGCAGTGCGCACGGGCCTAATGCCCTCACCGAGGGAGGTGGAGTACGAGCGCAGGCCGAGCTCGGTGACCAAGCCGCTGCGGCCGGAGAGCTGGAGGTTGCTCTTGTCGAGTTTGGCGGCCGTGATCGCCTGCAGCCTGGGCTCCTTGCGGGTGAGCTGCTGGGCAATAAACGCGAACCGGAGGTCGCGGAGGGCGTTGAGGCCGAGGGTCTTCATCGGGTCGGTGATGTCGACGCGGCCGAGGAGGACGTCCTTGACGGCCTGGGCGTTGTTACCGAGCTCGCCAGCATCAAACAGGGCGGTGACGGTCTCCTCGGCGGTGATGCCGTTCTTCGAGGCGTCCGCGAACTCCTTCACTCCGATGTTCATGCGCATCAGCAGCGAGCGGACCGCGGCGGGGAAGCGCTGCATGCCCATGCTCGGGTCGTCGTCGGTGTAGCCGACGACGACCTCCACTGGGACGGTCATGGCGTTGAGGAGCACGGCGGCCTGGTCGCGCTTGGCGCGGGCGGCCTTGCTCGTGCCGGTGGCGGCCTTGATGTCGCGGTATGCCTTCTTGATGACCTCCCGGACGAAGTTGCGCCGTTCGGTGAGGGGGAGGCTCATGAGGTACGACGGGAGCAGCGGGGGGCGCTCCTTGTTCTTGGCCGGGCCGATCAGGCCGGTCGGGGCCGGGATGCAGGCGGTGCAGGACCCCCAGCGGCTGTTGCCGTCGATAAGACCCAGGTCTCCGGCGGGGCGGCGCCCGGGGTTGAGGAAGACGACGGGGACGGCCGTCAGGGGGCGCTCCACGATGCGCCGGCCGACTTCCTGCTTGTTCTGGTTCCTCACCTTCATGGATGCCCGGTCGACGGAGTCGAGGAGGGCGTCCATGGGGTTGGTGTAGATGAGGGCGGCGTCGGTCTCGTGCGCGGTGGGCATGGACAGGACCTGCTGTCGGGCCACGGTGTTCGGGTCGGCCGCGTAGTGGACCTCGTCGAGGAGCCGGTCGTTCTCCACCGCGGGGGACAGCATCAGGGTGTACGCACGGTAGTTGATGACGGTCAGCCAGCCGGTCTCAACGCGGCGGACCTCCGGGCGGAGATCGGTGAGGAGGTCCGGCTCAACCGCGCTGTACGCGATCCGGTGAATGGCGTCGTCGGTGAGCTGGACGCCGGGTCGGTCCCTTTCAAGGGCCTTGATCGCCTTGGCGGTCTGGCTGACCGGTGCGACGCGGTGCTCGAACGGCGCGGAGCGGTCGCCGGAGCGGATGTCGATGACCTGGATGTCGGGGAGCTCGTCGGGGCGTTCGATGGTGCTCACATGGCCTCAATCGGGTGGGCCAGCGCGAGGCGTGCTCGCGGCCGGTGATCGGCGTACGCGAGCAGAGCGCCATCGGAGCGCAACGCACCCGTGCCCGCCCCGGTGAGGACCGCGGTCCGTCGCTGGGCTGACCCGGCGTCGCTTCGGTGGCCTGAAGGCGGAATCCGGGTACCCGCCCCGTGAGGTGCGGGCGGCGTACTCGGGTCTTGCCGACGGAGATCGCGGTCTCCGCCAGCTGCGCAGCAGGCCGCCCTCGGCGGCGGCGACGGTGAGGATCGTACCTCCGTCCAGGCGTGCGACGCAGGAGAATTGGCGAACTGCCCGGCCTGGCCGACTGCGACCTGCCGGTCCATCTGACGGGCCGTCGGGGCGCGGCGCTCCAGCTCCGTTTGCCGTTTTCGCCACATTCACCGAGACGAGCGACGTGCGGCTCGCCAACTACAGCGGACACTCGCCAGGTACACGGAGACCGGACAACGCCTGCGGCCGGTCCGGCCCGCTCCTCGCGGTGTCGACGTTCGTTACGCAACGGGCGGCACGAACACGACCTCGATTGGCGGGCTGGCGCGTTGGGATCTCCTCGTCATGAGTCACGACACGGTAGGCCGTCGACCCGTTGATGCCGTCTCCTGCCCGGCCTCTCGGGGGTTCCAGCCGGTCCAAGGAACTGTTCGACGGAACGCCCCCGCTTCAGGGTGCCGAGGATGAATGGTTATGCGAGGTAGCGGACACCGGCAGGCTACGGCGTGATGAGGACGCCCCCGCAGATGGGCAACTGACCGGGGTCAGCGGTGTCGACTGCGATCTTTGGGCCTTGTGGCCACTGGTGTGGCCGGAGGGTGTGGCGTGGCGGAACCGGCCGATGTGCCGCTGATGGTGCTTTGCCTTCGAGCTGCTTGTGCCCGCCGGTTCGGCTGAGCGGTGATGCGCCAGCCGAGGACCTCGGCGGGGTACTTCGCGCTGTCGAGGTCTCGCTGGGTGCCCACCTCGGCCAGGAGACGTCGGGGGTTGTGGCCGGCACTCTCAGCCTGGGCAAGGGTTGTGGTCAGGGCGATCCAAGTGGGGTCGGCCATGATGCGGTCGGCGTGGTCGGGAAGGGCCGCGCGGAGGTCTTGCCCGAAGCGGCGGGCGGTATCCGCTCGTGGGGCGCGGCGCGTCAGGTCCGCTAGGACAGGCGCGGCGGCCTGCTCGTAGCCCGCCTGGAGGTGGTGGAAGGCTTCGTCGGCTGCTGCGGCCTGCTGTTCGTGGCCGCGCTGCTCGTGCCACTTCGCGGCGGCGCGGGCCAGGTGCACGGTGGCGAAGAGCAGGGCGACGGCGAGTCCGCCTGGTTCGTTGGAGGCGTAGGCGAGTTCCTTGGCGGCTTGACGAAGGGCGTGGGCTGCTTGGTGGTCGGCGCGGGTGGCGGATCGGCGGGCGCGGTTGAACGCCGTGGCCGCTGCGCGTAGCTCTGTGCGGTGCGGGCCGGGTGTGGCGCTGGCGATGTTGTAGAGGGCGTCGCCGAAGGCGGCGAGCTGGCCTTGGGCGGCGGCATCGTCGTCGGATTCGAGGGCGTTGTGCGCCGTCTGTATCGCGGCGACGGTGTGCTGCCACGGCTCGGCGGGGTCCGCCGCGAACCTGGGGCGGCCGGCTACCTCCTGCTCGGGGAGGCGTTCGCGGAGGCGGTTGATGGAGAGGTCGGGGGCGAGCTTGGAACCGCCGTACCAGACGGGTTCGCCGGCCGCGTTGGTGTCGCCCGGTGCAGCGAGGCTGTAGCCGATCACGTCGCCGGTCTCAGGACCGAGGCGTGTCTTGACCTCCACGCCGAGGGATTGCAGCACGGTGAAGTAGTCGGCCTCGTTGTGTACGGCAGCGGCGACGGCGTACGCCCGCTCGCGCAGCCACTGCCGTGCCGTCACGGTCTGACCTTGGCGCTCGGCCTTGGCGCGTTCGGCGCCGGTGGGGATGCGGGGTGCCGTGAGATCGCCGGACTTCAGCCGGCGCAGGCCGAACTCGGCTTCGATCCTGCGGCACTCGGCCTGGGCCCGTCGGCCGTCCTGGTGGGTGCGTGGGCGGCGTCCGTCGGCGCGGACGGTGGTGGCCATGATGTGGATGTGGTCGTCGGCGTGGCGTACCGCGATCCATCGGCAGGCCCGCTCGTCGCCGTCGCGGGCGATGCCCGTGGCGTGCACGACGCGGCGGGCGACTTCGGCCCACTCGGCGTCGGTGAGGTAGCGGTCGCCGGGCGCGGTGCGGACCGGGCAGTGCCAGACGTGCTGCGGTGGCTTCTTGCCGCCTAGCTCGCGGGTGCGGAGATCGACGTGGTGGTCGAGTCGCCTGGCGAGCTGGGAGTAGGTGGCTGCCGGGTCGCGGCCGGGGTCGGGAGCGCCGGCCATGTCCCAGGCGGCGACGATGTGGGGGTTGGTGTGCTCGTCGCGGCGGCCAGGGCCGAAGAGGTAGGCGATCAGTCCGCGGCTGTCGGAGCCGGTGGAGACGTCAGGAACCATGAGCCGTGCCGTTCGCGAGGAGCTGGTCGATGAGGTGGAAGCTGTTCTGTGCTGCTTGCTCGACGTGGTCGAGAACCGTCTCGGCGCGCTCGGGCACGGTTCCTCGGTTGATGGCGGCAGTGATCTGGTTGAGGTTGCCGCCGATGCGGTTCAGCGCGACCGTGTGCGCCTCGACGGCCTCGATCAGCGGGCGCAGTGGATCGTCCTCCGGACTGCCGACCATCTCCGCTTTGCCCTGCGCAACAGCCAGGGCCGCGTCTCCGACGAATCCGGCGAACCTCTGACCGCGCTGGTGAGCGGCGGCGCTGATCACCTGGACTGCGGTGCGTGTAAAGCGGATGGTCTTCTCCTGGTCGCGCTTCTCCACGGTGCGCTTGCGGTTCATCTGCGCGGGCAGGGCAGGGGCGTCGAGATCCCGCCAGGAGAGCTGCTCGACGAGCGGTGGGGCATCGGCCGGACTACTGGGAGGAGCGGAGTCGGCTGCGGGCCGGCCGGAGTCCTCGGCCACCCCCTCCTTCGGCTCGGGCGCCCCCTGGCGCTCGGCCTTGTCCTCCGCCATCCCTGAGGCGGGGGCAAGCGCGGACGAAGCCTCGTTAGAGGCTCGTTCGCTCCAGCTTGCTGCTGGTCGTCGGGTGAGCCTGAACAGCTTCCTGCGGCGGCGGGAGGTGGGGTCGTCGGCGTTCGATTCGGGCATGGTGGTGCTCCGTCAGTCGTGTGGGGTGGCCCGTCGTCGCATCCGTCGCATCCGTCGCGTGGCTGGTCAGCACAGGTACGGAGACGGAGGCAGGTACGGAGTGATCCGTAACGCCGAGGAGATCCGTCCCCGCGCTGACCTGCGCGGGGACGGATGCGACGGATTGATGCGGACCTGGTGTCAGCGAGTGGGCCTGGGGCCTGCGGGCCCTCCCGGCGGGCCGGTGGGCAGCGTCCCGGACGGAGGGGCGGGCGGCCTGCCCCGGGTCGGATGTGCCGGGACCTCGGCGGTGAATGCCGACAGGGCGGGGTCGGGGCAGTAGCGGGCCCATGCGTCCACGAACTGGTTGCGGGCGTACGCCTTGGCCTGCCTGCCGTTCTCGAATCGGTAGTTGGCCGGGCTGATACCGAAGTCGCGCAGCAGATTCGCCAGGTGGTAGGCGTTCAGCCCCTTCGTGCCGTACTCCGCCCACGGGGCCTCGGCGTCCTGGATGAGGACCGCGAGCAGGTCCTGGCTGCGCATGGCCTCCTTGCTGGCCTCCTGGTCGAAGACGCGGCGGATGTCACGCAGCAGCCGCGTCTTCAGTGTCGTCTGCTCGTCCTGGACCACCTCGTTGCGCGTCATCGCGAGGCAAGCGGCACGTGCCCGCGCGGGCCAGTGCCCGCCGGCGAGGTCGGCGACGATGACGAGAGGCTCCCATGTGTCGGCGGCGCGGTCCTCGACGGGCATCTTCGGCACCGCGCCCGCGACGGTGCCGCGCTGCGGGACCAGCCAGTCGGCCAGCCGGTCGCGAATCGCGTGCAGTTCCGGTACGGAGTATCGCGATCGGAACGGGGTGATCCGCTCACCCGGCTTGCGCTTCTGCATGCGGATGACGATCGCCCGGTCCATGATCGTGTCCGGCAGGTCGCCGATGCCGGCCAGCGCCGCCATGGCGAAGGTGGGGAACGCGGTCGGCTTGTGCTCCGGCCCGGAGATCCGCCAGGCGGGCCGGTTGCGCTGGTGCCCGGCGTTCAGAAGGCCGCGCAGGTCCTCCTTGTCGCCCGCCTTGGGGCCGAAGATGGTGTCGGCCTCGTCCACCAGCAGCGTCGGCGGGTTCTTGCCGATGACGCGGAAGACGACGGCGGGGGAGGTGTTCACCGTCATCATCGGCTGGTGGACGGTCTCGTAGAGGACGTCCAGGAGGCGGGACTTGCCGCACCCCTTGGTCGGCCCGACCACCGCCAGCCGTGGCGCGTGCTGGAGGCCGGGCTGGATGTGGGAGGCCGCGACCCAGAGGGTGACCGCGGTCAGGGCCTCGTCGCTCGGCAGCACCACGTACCGCCCGATCGCCGTACGGAGGTCGTCCAGCAGCGCGCTGCCTGCGCCTGCCGGCCCGCCGCTATCTTGGGACTCTGGTCCGCCTGGAGCAGGAATGCCTGCGCTGTCCGACGCTGTTGTCGGGGCACTAGTTTCGGCAGGTCGCGAATCGCGTGAGCTCCGGCTCGGAGCATCGGCGGGCGGGCCTCCGATGGCGGGGCGTGCTTCTCGGTCGCGAGGCAGACCCTGGCCCGGGACCGCGATCGGTGGCCAGGCAACACCGGATGCCTTCGAGGTGGCGGGGGACGTAGGGTCCTTCATAGATGTTCCTCTCAGGTGGGGGCGAGACGGGCAAGGTCTCGCCCCCGACCAGTTCGTTCAGGGATGGGCGAGGTGCAAGGGGATCTCCGGCCCTCGGCGTAGGCGCGCCGAGGGCCGTTCCTGTGTCCGGGCGGTCCGGCGGCTCATGAGGCCAGGCCCCACTCGTCTCCGCCGTCGATCAGCGCGCGCTCGTAGCGCAGCAGTTCGGCCTCGGGGTAGAGGACCCGCTTGCCGACCTTGATGCCGCGCGGCCCCTTCTTGAGCTGGCGCCAGTAGCGGACGGTGCTCTCGGCGGTGCGGTAGCGCTCGGCGACCTCGGCGGTGGTCAGGTATCGCATGCGTTCCCATTCGGCTAGGCGTCGATTCGATCTGCATAAGGAGTACCTCATGATCGGCGGTTAGCCAAACCGGGAAGCCCATGTTTCAATTCGGATAGCGACGGTCGCGATGGAGGTTCGATGGACGACGACATGACCGGGGGCGGCGAGGTGCCGCTGCTCTACAGCGAAGGCAACGTGGCGGGCCGCGTGGCCTTGGAGCGCGAGGTCAGAGGGTGGAGCACGACCGAGCTGGCCGAACGGGTGACCAGAGCCGGAGTGAAGATGAACCAGACGGCCGTCTGGCGCATCGAGAACGGCTCACCCCGTCGCCGGATCAACCTCGACGAGGCGCTCGCCCTCTCCCGCGTCTTCGAGCTCCCCCTCGAAGAGCTGATGTCGCCGCCCCTCGAAGGGCTCGACGTCGACAGCCGACGGCTCGTCCAGGAAGCCGTCGAAGCGTTCTACGAAACCCGTGACGCCCGCGACCGTCTGCACCGTGCCGTGGTCGCCGTCGCCGGCCACATCAAGGCCCACCCGGACAGCTCGCGGGCGATCCATGAGCAATGCCTCCGCCTCATGGGGGACGAGCGAGACGCCCGCGTCCTCAGCGGCGACATCGAGGACGGGGGCCACTACTGACAACCAGCACAGAGGAGAAGCCACTTGGCGAACATCCAGAAGCGCCCCAACGGCAAATGGCGCGCCCGATACCGTGACCTCGACGGCAAGGAGCACGCCCGCCACTTCGACCGGAAGCTCGACGCCCAGCGCTGGCTCGACGAAGTCACGACCAGCGTGGTCACCGGTCAGTACGTCGACCCGCGCGCCGGTCGCATCACGTTCCAGAAGTACGCCGAGAGGTGGCAGGGCTCGCTCATCGCGAGCGAGGCGGGTGAGCGCATCACCGACAATGCGCTCCGGCTCCACCTCGTACCGGCGTTGGGCGCCCGCTCACTGGCGGCGATACGCCGTAATGACATACAGGTGCTCTTCAAGCACCTGTCCGACCAGCTCGGCCCCGGCAGCGTCCGGAACGTCCACGACGTCCTCGTGCGCGTCATGACCGCGGCCGTGGACGACAAGGTCATCGCATCCACTCCGTGCCGCCGGATCACCCTTCCGGTCATGCCGGACGAGGAGGTCACCCCGCCCACCGTCGCCCAGGTGGAGGCCATGGCACGCGTGATGCCGCCGTACATCCGGGCAGCCGTCGTCATGCTCGCAGGGTCAGGCTTGCGCATAGGCGAGTTGCTGGGCCTGAAGGTGTCGGACATCGACTTCAAGGCCGGGAGCATTCGCGTGGAGCGGCAGCGGCTCCAGTCGGGGAAGATCGGCCCGCCGAAGACCGCGAAGTCCCGGCGCACGGTTCCGGTCGGGGAGGTCGTCACCGACGCGCTCCTCGGGCACCTCGCCGCGCGCCCCTCCACGGAGTGGCTGTTCACGATGGAGGAGGGGGAACCGCTCAACTACCGCCGCTGGAAAACCGAGTGGAATTGCGCACGTAGGGCGCTCCAGGCGGGGGAGAGCGAAGCAGCCAAGCGTGAGGGCCGCAAACCCGTCGAGCTGCCGCACATGGTGACCCACGACCTGCGGCACTTCTACGCCTCCGCGCTCATCGCCGGCGGCGCGAGCGTGAAGCAGGTCCAGATGGTCCTCGGCCACGCGTCCGCCGTCATCACGCTGCGGATCTACGCACATCTGTGGCCGGGCGAAGAAGACCGCACCCGGTCCGTGATGGACGCCGTTCTCGGCGGCCTGCGGACCGGGTGCGGACAGGTAGGCGACATGACCAGCGAAACCGCAGGTCAGACGGCCTAGCCATAGATCAAGCCTTCTTGGTCTCCCAGAAGATCTTGTCGATCTGGGCGATGTAGTCAAGCGCCTTCTGGCCCGTGGCCGGGTCCGTCGAGCCCTTGGCCGCCGACAGCGCCTTGAGGGTGTCATTGACGAGCTGGTGGAGCTCGGGGTACTTCTCGAAGTGCGGCGGCTTGAAGTAGTCGCTCCACAGCACCGACACGTGGTGCTTGGCGAGCTCCGCGCGCTCTTCCTTGATGACCGTGGCGCGGGCCCGGAAGTGCGGGTCCTCGTTGGCCTGGTACTTCTCCTGTACGGCCTTGACCGACTCGGCCTCGATGCGGGCCTGGGCCGGGTCGTACACGCCGCAGGGGAGGTCGCAGTGGGCGCTGACCTTCACCTTGGGGGCAAACAGGCGGGAAAGCATGGAGCTGTCCTTCCTCGTGATCGTCTTCTCGGGTGGGACATTACTCCGTGAGAGGCCCGATTTCGCGAGTGCCCCCTGGGGCTTAGGACAAAAGTCCAGGGTCAGTATGGGACTGGTGGACGATCGGACCGGGAGGTGCCGGATGACGGATCAGGGGCGGGAGACGCGGGCTCCGTTGGGTGTGGCGGAGGTGACGGGGCCGTCCATGGTGCCCACCCTGCTCCACGGTGACCAGCTGCTGGTGCATTACGGCGCCGGGCTCAGGCCGGGCGACGTGGCTGTGCTGCGCCATCCGCTGCAGCAGGATCTGCTGATCGTGAAGCGGCTGATCGAGCGGCGTGAGGGCGGCTGGTGGGTGCTGGGGGACAACACGCACGCCGAGGGCGTGGACAGCCGCGCGTTCGGCACCGTACCGGAGGAGTTGCTGCTCGGGAGGGTGCGGGCCAGGTACCGGCCCATCATGCCGGGCCGTCAGCGCTCGGCCGCTGTGCTGCTCTCCTGGCTGGCGTCGGCGGTGCGGCCGGTGCTGGCGGACCGGGACGTCTCCAGGCGCTTGCGCGCGCGGTAGGCGGCCACGTTGGCGCGGGTCGCGCAGCGGTCCGAGCAGTAGCGCCGGGATCGGTTTGTCGATGTGTCGAGATAGGCGTTGCGGCACGGCGCTGCCTCGCACAGGCCGAGCCGGTCCACCCCGTACTCGGTGAGATGGAAGGCGAGCCCCATCGAGGCGATGGCGGCGTAGCCGGACGTCGCGTTGGACGGGTGGTCGGCCAGGTGCATGTGCCACAGCGGCCGGTCGTCGTCGTCCCGGTGGTCGTGGCCCGAGATCTGCGGTGAGACCGGGAACTCCAGCAGCAGTGAGTTCAGCAGGTCCACCGCGAGTGTCTCGTCCCCTTCGTCCGCCGCCTTGAACACGGCGCGCAGCCTGCCCCTTACCGAGCGGAAGCGGGTGACGTCGGCGTCCGTGGCGCGCCGGGCCGCGGACGCGTTCGCGCCGAAGAGCTCGCGTACCGCTTCGACCGAGGTGAGGGAGTCCTTGTTGCGGGCCGGCTCCTCGGTGTTCACCAGGCGCACGGCGTAGTCCGAGTAATAGGCCAGTTCCACTTGTAGTCCTTACGGAGGCGGTCTAGTGTCGACGAGCGGGCGGCCGTAATGGCTGCTCATCCTTCGAGGGTATTACCTGGGTACCTGGGTGGTGCTGTGGACGGGTTCGCGGCGGTCGGATCAGTTTTCGGATCAGTGGAGGAAGCGGTGGCGGAGTCGGTGGCGGGTACGGACTGGCAGTCCTGGCAGGAGAGCTGGGACCGGCAGCAGGAGTGGTACATGCCCGACCGCGAGGAGCGGTTCCGGGTCATGCTGGATGGGGGTCCCCCCATGCCCTTAAGGCCATGGGGGAGGTCGAGGCGCTGGTGGGACCTGCTCCCCGGGTGCTGGATCTCGCATGCGGTACGGGAAGTATCACGGATCGGCTGCTGAAGCGGTTCCCCGGAGCCACCAGTACGGGCGTGGATCTCGATCCTGCGCTGCTCGCCATCGCGGGGGGCTGCTTCGCCGGTGACGACCGCGTCACCCTGGTGGCCGCCGATCTCAAGGACCCCGCCTGGACCGGGCTGCTGCCGCACCAGGAGTACGACGCGGTGCTCACCGCGACCGCGCTGCACTGGCTCCACACCGAGCCGCTCGCCGCGCTCTACGGGCAGATCGGCTCCCTCGTCGTGGACGGCGGCGTGTACATGAACGCCGACCACATGACCGACGACGGGACGCCGCGGATCAACGCGGCCGAGCGTGCCCACCGGCACGCCGCCATGGACCGCGCCGGGGCCGCGGGCGCCCTCGACTGGGCGGACTGGTGGGCCCTCGCCGCCAAGGACCCCGTCCTCGCGGGACCGACCGCCGAGCGGTACCGGATCTACGGCGAGCACGCGGAGGGGGACACACCGTCCGCCCGGTGGCACGCGGACACCCTGCGCGCGGCGGGCTTCGCGGAGGCGCGACCTGTCTGGGCCTCGCCGTCCGACACCCTGGTGCTCGCCGTGAAGTAGCCGGGACCCGAAGGCTCCGACGGTCCCCGACGGACCGGCATGCGTGCGGAAGGCCCGGCGTGCGTCCGGTATGCGTGCGGAAGGCTCCGCGTGCGTCCGGCGGGCGTGCGGAACGTGAAGGGGGGTACGGGCCGACGCGCCCGTACCCCCCTTCACGTACGCCTGGTGCGACCGCTCACAGCACCTTCGACAGGAACGACTTCGTCCGCTCGTGCTGCGGGTCGGTCAGGACGTCCCGCGGGTGGCCCGACTCGACCACCACGCCGTCGTCCATGAAGACCAGCGCGTCGCCGACCTCCCGGGCGAAGCCCATCTCGTGGGTCACGACGATCATCGTCATGCCGTCGTCCGCGAGGCCGCGCATCACGTCCAGTACGTCACCCACCAGCTCCGGGTCGAGCGCCGACGTCGGCTCGTCGAAGAGCATCAGCTTCGGCTCCATCGCCAGCGCGCGGGCGATGGCCACCCGCTGCTGCTGACCGCCGGAGAGCTGCGTCGGATAGCTGCCGGCCTTGTCGGAGAGCCCGACCCGGTCCAGCAGCCGCTCGGCGCGGGCGCGCGCGACGGCCTTGGCCTCACCGCGCACCTGGACCGGCGCCTCCATCACGTTCTCGATGGCGGTCATGTGCGGGAAGAGGTTGAAGCGCTGGAAGACCATGCCGATGTCCCGGCGCTTCAGAGCGACTTCGCTGTCCTTCAGCTCGTAGAGCTTCTCGCCCTTCTGGCGGTAGCCGACCAGGTCCCCGTCGACGTACAGCCGTCCGGCGTTGACCTTCTCCAGGTGATTGATGCACCGCAGGAACGTCGACTTGCCGGAGCCCGACGGGCCGATGAGGCAGAACACCTCGCGCGGGGCGACCTCCAGGTCGATCCCCTTGAGCACCTGAGTCGGTCCGAAGGACTTGTGGACGCCCTCGGCCTTCACCATCGCCGTCTTCCCGGCCTTCACCGTCGCCGTCATGCGGACACCCCCGAGCGGTTGCTGAAGGAAGCCAGGTTCGCCCTGACCCGCTGGAACGGGGTCAGCGGCAGGCTGCGGCTGGAGCCGCGCGCGTAGTAGCGCTCCAGGTAGAACTGGCCGATGGAGAAGATCGTCGTGAGCACCAGATACCAGGCGGCGGCCAGGAACAGCATCTCCACCGCGGCCCCGGACGTCTGCCCGATGTCCTGGGCCGTCCGCAGCAGTTCGTAGAACTGCACCGCGGCCACCAGCGAGGTGGTCTTCAGCATGTTGATGACCTCGTTGCCGGTCGGCGGCACGATGACCCGCATCGCCTGCGGGACCACGATGCGCCGCAGCGTCCTGGCATGGCTCATGCCGAGCGCGTGAGCGGCCTCCGTCTGGCCCTCGTCGACCGCGAGCAGCCCGGCCCGGCAGATCTCCGCCATGTACGCGGCCTCGTTCAGGCCGAGACCGAGCAGCGCCGTCAGCAGCGGCGTCATAAAGCTCGACCAGTAGTCCTTGTAGATCGGACCGAGGTTGATGTACGTGAAGACCAGGCCCAGGTTGAACCAGACCATCAGCTGGACCAGGACCGGAGTGCCCCGGAAGAACCAGATGTAGAACCACGCGATCGACGAGGTCACCGGGTTCTTCGACAGCCGCATCACCGCGAGGATGATGCCCCCGACGATGCCGATTGCCATGGAGAGCACGGTGAGCAGCAGCGTCTGGCCCACACCGTGGATGATCCGGTGGTCGAAGAAGTAGTCCGGGATCGCACCCCAGTTGATCTTGCCCTGGGAGAACGCGTAGACGATCGAGGCCAGCAGGGCCACGGCCACCACCGCGGCGACGTACCGTCCGAAGTGCCTGACCGGGATGGCCCTGATGGCCTGCGGTCCGGTGGGCGGCGCGTCGACCGCGCCGCTCACCTTTTCCATGTCAGCAGTCATAGGTGATACCTCTCAGCGCCGGCGTCCGGTCAGGATCCGCCGTTGACCTTGGCCGCGGTGACCGCGCCCTGCTCGGCGCCCCACTTGGCCAGGATCTTGTCGTACGTGCCGTTCTTGATGATGGCGTCCAACGCCTGCTGGAGGGCCTTGGTGAGCTGGTCGTTCCCCTTGGCGACCGCGATGCCGTACGGGGCGGCCTGGACCGTCGGGCCGACGATCTGGAAGTCCTTGCCGCCGCCCGAGGTCTTCACCGCATACGCGGCGATGGGGGAGTCGGCGGAACCGGCGTCGGCGCCGCCCGAGCGCAGCCGGGTCTGGGCCTGCTGGTCGTCGTCGAAGGCCTGGATGGTCAGCTTCTTGCCGGCCGGACACTTCTTCGCCTGGGCCTTGGCGAGGTCGTTGGAGACCGTGCCGCGCTCCATGACGATCGTCTTGCCGCAGAGGTCGGCCCAGTTCTTGATGCCCTCGTCCTTGCCCTTCCGCGTGTAGATCGACACACCGGCGGAGTAGTAGTCGACGAAGTCGACGCCGGTGCCGACCTTCTTGCCGTTCTCCACACCGTTCTGCCGGTCCTTGGTGTCCGTCATCGCGGACATCGCGATGTCGTAGCGCTTGGCCCGCAGGCCGGTGACCAGGGTGTCGAACGTGCCGTTCTCGAACTGGAACGTCACCCCGAGCTCCTTGCCGAGCGCCGCGCCCAGGTCGGGGTCGATCCCGGCGACCTTGCCCGAGCTGTCCTTGAACTCGACGGGCGCGTACGCGATGTCGGAGCCGACCTTGATGGTGCCCTGGGACCGGACGGCCTGCGGCAGCAGATGCGCGAGCGGTGCGGAGCCCGAACCCGTGCCGTCGCTCTTGGGCCCGTTCTTGGTCTGGTCGCCGCAGCCGGTCAGCAGCAGTGCGCCGGCGACCGCGATCGCGCCGACCGCGGCTGTCCGGGACTTCATTGCGGCCGTGCGGCGCGTGGAGCGTGCGGTCATGGTGGTGGTCCTCCGGCGGATCGGACAGCTGAATGCTGGCGCCGCGGCACACGGTGTTCCGGTGCCACGACCATGTGTGGATGACGGCATCTTGCCAGCCGGACTGGTCCAAACAGGCGGCTGGGCATGTCAAAATCGGGTAACGGGTCACCCCCGTTCTCCACTTGGCCGGTACGGCACGACCGGACCATCTGCTGGCAAACGCACCTTCCGCCGGAGGATCTCCGGTCCGCCCCGCGCCGTTCCGGGGCGCGTCTCGAAGGATGGACTCGAATCGCGGTACCGGGCTCACCTGCCCGGATATCCCGCTATGAGCCATCTCACCGTGTCGGTGCGGACTCGATATGGACTCGTCCGATGTGCGGTCCATCCGGTAGAACAGACGGTTACACCCCTCATCCGGGGCTCAGGGCGCGTGTGCGGCGCGCCCGCGCGTATGTACCTCCCCCCGCCCGCCGGGCCAACCGGCCGGGCGGGGCACATACGCGGTGCCCGCCCACCCCTCCTCAACCAGGAGTGGCCACCCTCAACTGATGAAGACTTAAGGGGTAACAACCAATGGCAGCGGAGATCGTCAATCCTCGCAGCGAAAGTTTCAGCACGACCTCGCAGGACGAGGACACCTTCGACCCGGTGTTCGCGCTGCACCGCGGTGGCAAGATGGCCGTCCAGGCCACGGTGCCGGTGCGCGACCGGGACGACCTGTCCCTCGCGTACACGCCCGGCGTCGCCAAGGTGTGCAGCGCCATCGCCGAGAAGCCGGAGCTTGTCCACGACTACACCTGGAAGTCGCAGGTCGTGGCCGTCGTGACGGACGGTACGGCAGTGCTGGGGCTGGGTGACATCGGCCCGGAGGCGTCCCTTCCGGTGATGGAGGGCAAAGCGATCCTCTTCAAGCAGTTCGGCGGCGTCGACGCCGTTCCGATCGCGCTGGCGACCACCGACACGGACGAGATCATCGAGACCGTCGTGCGGCTGGCCCCGTCCTTCGGCGGCGTGAACCTGGAGGACATCTCCGCACCGCGCTGCTTCGAGATCGAGCGCAGGCTCCAGGAGCAGCTCGACATCCCGGTCTTCCACGACGACCAGCACGGCACCGCCGTCGTCACCCTGGCGGCCCTGCGGAACGCGGCCACCCTCACCGGACGCTCGCTGGGGCAGCTGCGCGCGGTCATCTCGGGTGCGGGCGCGGCGGGTGTCGCCATCGCGAAGATCCTCATCGAGGCCGGAATCGGCGATGTTGCGGTGTGCGACCGCAAGGGCATCGTCTCGGCGGACCGCGAGGACCTGACCGAGATCAAGCGGGAGGTCGCGGGCTTCACCAACAAGGCGGGCCTGACCGGTTCGCTGGAGACCGCGATGTCCGGTGCGGACGTCTTCATCGGGGTTTCGGGCGGTACGGTCCCCGAGCCCGCGGTCGCCTCGATGGCCGAGGGCTCGTTCATCTTCGCGATGGCCAACCCGAACCCGGAGATCCACCCCACGGTCGCCGCCAAGTACGCGGCGGTCGTCGCCACCGGGCGCAGCGACTTCCCGAACCAGATCAACAACGTGCTGGCGTTCCCGGGGATCTTCGCCGGGGCGCTCCAGGTGCGGGCCTCGCGGGTCACGGAGGGCATGAAGCTCGCCGCGGCCGAGGCGCTGGCGGCCGTGGTGGCCGATGAGCTGAGCCCGGACTGTGTGATCCCGTCGCCGTTCGACGAGCGGGTCGCTCCGGCGGTCACCGCGGCCGTGGCCGCCGCGGCCCGCGCGGAGGGTGTGGCCCGGCGCTGAGGCCTCCCCGGGGAGTGAGGGGCCGGCGAGGCCCCTCCGCCCCGGCCAGTGCAGGCAGCGTCACACCTGTGGCCGGTTCCGTACGGAACCGGCCACGCCTATGGTCGGGGCATGTTCGCCGCCTACGCAGCCCGCATCGACCGCGACCACCCTCTCAACGGCCTTGAACTGGGGGAGCGTCCGGCCCCCGAGGCCCGGCCCGGCTGGACGACGGTCGACGTCAGAGCCGCCTCCCTCAACCACCACGATCTCTGGTCGCTCCGCGGCGTGGGGCTCGCCGCCGACAAGCTGCCGATGATCCTCGGCTGCGACGCCGCCGGGACCGACCAGGACGGCAACGAGGTCGTCCTGCACTCCGTCATCGGGCAGACCGGGTACGGGGTCGGCCCGAAGGAGGGGCGGTCCATCCTGACGGAGAAGTACCAGGGCACGTTCGCCGAGCGGGTCACCGTCCCCGAGTGGAACGTGCTCCGCAAGCCGAAGGAGCTGAGCTTCGAGGAGGCCGCCTGTCTGCCGACCGCCTGGCTCACGGCGTACCGGATGCTCTTCACCAACGCCGGTGTGCGGCCCGGTGACTCCGTACTCGTCCAGGGGGCGGGCGGCGGTGTGGCGACGGCCGCCATCGTGCTCGGGAAGGCGGCGGGCCTGCGGGTCTACGCCACCAGCCGGGACGAGGCCAAGCGCCGACGGGCCGTCGAACTCGGCGCGGTGGACGCCTTCGAGCCGGGTGCGCGGCTGCCTCAGCGGGTGGACGCCGTCATCGAGACGGTGGGGGCCGCCACCTGGTCACACTCCGTCAAGTCGCTCAAGCCGGGCGGCACTCTGGTGATCTCGGGTGCCACCAGCGGCTCCGACCCGGTGTCGGCCGAGCTCACCCGGATCTTCTTCCTGGAGCTGAAGGTCGTCGGCTCGACCATGGGGTCCAAGGACGAGCTGGAGGATCTGCTCTCGTTCTGCGCGGCCACCGGGGTGCGGCCGGTCATCGACGAGGTACTGCCGCTCGACCGGGCCCGCGAGGGCTTCGAGAAGATGGCGTCGGGCGAACTCTTCGGCAAGATCGTGCTGACCGCCGGCTCCTGACTGCGGCCCGGCCCCGCTCCGGACCGGCGCCGGGTTGGGTCCTACCCGCTCCTGACGGTCAGGAGCGGGTGACCACGATGAACTCGCCCTGCGGGTCGTCCGTTCCCTCCGCCAGTGCCTGCCGCAGCCGCCGCAGATGCCCGGTCGTGAGCTGGAGCGGCGGCTCGTCCGGCTGGTACGAGCGGGGCGGGGTGGCCGCGGACGCGATGGCGGCGTGCGGGGTGTCGTACGAGGGCGTGGAGCGCGTACTGAGGGGGAGCGGGCGGCGGGGCGACGGTTTGCCGGGCGCCGTGTGACGGGAGCGCGCCCGCCCCTCCGGCGGTTGCCGGGGGAGCGGGCGCGGGCCTGGGGCCTCTCGTCCCGGGGCCGTTACGCCCCGGGGTCGCGCAGTGCGGCGCCGATGTGGGCTGCCGCAGCCGACAGATGCCGCCTGGCGTCCCGGAGCTGGCTGTCCGTGACTCCGTGATCGCGTGCCGCGTCCCGGATGTCGTCGCGGAAGCGGTCGAGCAGCCGGTCCAGGTCGCGGGCCGGATTGCCGGAAGGCTCCTCGTGTGCCCACTCCGGCTCGGGCGCCGGGCGGCCGTCCCCCTTGCCCAGGTCGACGGGGGCCGTGGTGTCCGTGCCGGCGGTCGTCTCCGTACCGGAACCGGGGGCTGTGCCCGTACCCGAACTCGTACCGGAACCGGGAGCTGTGCCGGAATCGTGATCCGTGCCGGAACCGGGTTCTGTGCCGGCCGTCGTGCGCGTGCCGGAATCCGTGTCCGTACGGCTTCCCGCCCCCGGCTCCGCGGCCCGTCCGAAACGGCCCAGTTCCCGGGTGAATTCGGCGAGACCCTCGCGCACCCCGGCGGGCCAGTCACCACGTGCGAAGTGGTCCTGGACCTGCTCGGCGACCCGCTGCATCTGCTCGCGCGCGTAGTCCTGGGCCTCCCTGGCCTGGCGGCGCGCCTGCTGGGCGTCCTCGCGGGCGCGGCGGGACTCGTCCTTCGCCCGGCGCGCCTGCTCCTTCCACTCCTGCTTGGCGCGCTTGAAGTCCTCCTTGGCCTGGCGCCAGCCCTCCTTGTCGGTCCAGCTCCCGTCGAAGAAGTCGGAGGCGTCCGGGAATCCGGGGAACGGCTTCCCCGAGCCGGAAGCCGAGCCGGAACCCGAACCCGAACCCGAACCGCTGTCCGGACCCGCGTCGGCCGTCCGTCCGCCGTCCGCCGCGCCGGCCGACGTCCTGCGTGCCTCCTTCGCCGCCTGGCGGATCTCGCGCCGCAGGTCGTTCGCCGAGCCGCTGACGTCGGCCCGGATCTCCGCGGCGAGTTCGGAGACCGACTCGCGGATCTCCATCTCCAGGTCGGCCAGTTCACCGCTGCGGCCCGCCAGTTCGGCGCGGCCGGCCTCGGTGATCGAGTACACCTTCCGGCCGCCCTCCGAAGCGTGGGTGACCAGTCCCTCCGCCTCCAGCTTGGCCAGGCGCGGATACACGGTGCCCGCGCTCGGTGCGTACAGCCCCTGGAAGCGCTCCTCCAGAAGCCTGATCACCTCGTAGCCGTGGCGCGGCGCCTCGTCCAGAAGCTTGAGGAGGTAGAGCCGCAGTCGGCCGTGTGCGAAAACGGGGGCCATGTCAGAGCACCTTCTCGGCGATGTCGTCCTGTGCGGGCCTGCGCAGCAGGGCGATGGCCCCGCTCACGGTGGTCGCCCGGAGGCTGCCGGTGCCCGCGCCGAGGGTACCGGTGATCTTCTTGGCACCCCACTGACCGCTGACCCGCAGATCCTCGAAGGCGTTCGACACGGCGCCGCTCGTGGTGTTCGCGCTGACCTCGGCGTCCGTCAGCTGGGCCAGCCGGATGGCGACCTCGCCGGAGACGGTGGTGAGCGCGATGTCGGTCGGCCCGCCGGTCGCGTCGAGGTCGACGACCATGTCGCCGCTGACCGATTCTCCCCGTACGGACGAGCCGGTCCCGTCGATCACGGTGAGGTCCCCGGAGACCGAGTGGAAGCGCAGATCGCCGCTGACGGCCTGGGCCTCGACGTTCCCCGACACGGTCCCGGCGAGAACGGTGCCGGAGAGGCCGACCAGGGTGGTGTCACCGGAGACCCCGCGCACCTCCGTACGCCCCCGGATCCCGGAGACCACCGCGCCCGCGCCGACCACGCCGACCTCGACCCGTGCCGACGCGGGCACCGCTACCGAGACGACGGCGTTGCGGTGCCAGCCCCTGCGGTCCAGCCACTTCAGGAAACCCTTCCAGGGCAGGTCCTCGTAGGCCACGGTCAGCGTGCCGTTCTCCAGCGTCACGACCAGCGGCGGCCCGTCGATCCCGGAGATCTCCAGCCGGGCGCCGCCCTGCTCGTTCAGTACGGCGTCGTCGGTGCCCACGACATTGACCGTGCCATTGACGATGCGCACGTTCAGCGCCGTCACGGGTTCGTCGAAGGAGAGTTTCTGTGGCTCCGACACTGACCTCTCGGACATGGAACTGACCTCCACCGGTCGGCTACAACGCAACATATCGCGTCTTCTGAAGAACACGATATATCGCGGATGGGTGAAGTCAAGCGCGCGGGTGGAATGCGTGGATCTGTCCTAGCGTGGGGCCATGTCAGAGAACGCCACAGGCGCCTTGCTGCTCTGCCGGGCCGACCCGGCCGCCGTACGGATCGCGGCCCGGGTGCTGGGGGAGCAGCTGCTTCTCGCACCGGCGGGGGAGCGGTGGAGTGTGCTCGTCCCCGATGCGAAGCCCTGGCTGCACACGGAGGAGCCGGTCGACCGGGTGGCCGGCGGCTGGGTCACCACGCTCGCGGTCGCGTCGGACTGGCCGGTGCTCGCCCTCTGGTGGGACCACGACCGGTCGGGTCTCACGCTGGCCTCCGGCTTCCGGCGGCCGGTCGGCTATGTGTGGCGCGCGGACGGCACGCCGGTCGGTGAGGACGGGGCGATGCGCACGTTCGGCGCACGGCTGCGGCTCGATCCCGTACTGGACCTCCAGGCGCTGACCGAGCTCACCCTCCCGGACCCGCTCGCCGACTCACGCTCCCGGCTGACCGGACTCACCGCTGTCCTCGCCCGGACCGGACTCGCCCTGCCCACCGGCCTCACCCCCGGTGACCCCGCCGACCGGCTGCGCGAGGTGGCCAGAGTCCACCCCGCCACCGGGCGGATCGACCCGACGGGCCTGCGGGAGGCCGTGCGGGCGGAACTCGCCGCCTTCGAGGACGGCACGCTCGGCCCCTGGCTGCGCGGCCCGCGGGCCCGCGCACTCGGCGCGGCGCAGCTGGCCGCCGGTGTCCCGCTCGCGCTCTGGGGCTTCAGCCGCCGCAGGGGAGGCTGGACGGTGGCGGCCGCCCTGCTGATGGCGCACGGGGTGCTGGGCCTCGCGTACGACCGGATGCGGGCGGGCGCCTGAGCCGGCGCCCGGCTCCCGCGTTCCTACCGCCCCTACGCGTCAGTCGTCGTCCTCGTCCTCGTCGTCCAGCCGGGCCAGCCAGGTCGCCAGGCGCTCGACCGGAACCTCGAAGTCCGGGTTCAGGTCGACGAAGGTACGCAGCTGCTCGGCGAGCCACTCGAAGGTGACCTCCTCCTCGCCCCGCCGCTTCTCCAGTTCCTCGATGCCGCGGTCGGTGAAGTACACGTGTCGCTCCTGATGCGTTCCGGATGTTCCCTTTCAGATTAGACCGACCGGTAATTGCGAGGTGCGTGCCCCAGCCCCGCTCCTTCACCCGCCCCCCAATTGCCGGTCGGTCTTGAGCGCGGCGCAGGACCGGACGTTGAGTGGCGGGTTCCGGCCTCCTCCGCAACCGGCCGGGCCAGTACCCTCGTCATGGTCCAAGTAACCTGTACGTGAGGTGACTTGAGCGATACGGGGGAGTCATGGCGGCCGAGGTACAGGAAATCGTCCTGCCGGGAGGTGCGGTTGTGCACGCCCGGCTGACCACATCCGGCGCGCACGGCGACGGATACGAGGACGTCGGCGTCGCGGAGGTGCTGCAGAACCGGGTGGACGATCTGCGGCGGGTGATCGCCGGCGTCGGAGGCTCCGTGCTGGACGCGGCGCGCGCCGCCTGTCCCGACGAGGCCACCGTCACCTTCGGCCTTGAGTTCAGCGTCAAGGAGGGGAAGGTCATCTCCGTCCTGGCGGGGGCCGAGGCGAAGACGGCCCTCCAGGTGTCCCTCACCTGGAAACTCGCCGAGAACGCCGCGCAGCAGCCCGCCGCGGCCGCGCCCCTCGCGCCTCCGCCCGCCACGCCTCCGCCCGCCGTGCCCCAGCCCGCCGATGAATGAGCCCGACCCCGTCGTCAACTCCCTCACGGCTGCCGCGACCGTCCACCTGCTGCCCGCCGGCGGGGCCGCCGCTGACTTCTGGGGCAGCGGCTTCTTCATCGCCCCCGGCTGGGTGCTGACCTGCGCCCATGTGCTGCGCCCGCATCTGCCCGCCGGGCCCGGCGGGCACCTCGCGGTACGCGGCGACGACTTCAACGACGGGATCCCCGTCCCCGCCGAGGTGGTGGCCTGGCAGCTGGCCGAGAAGGAGGGGGCCGCGATCCCGCCGGAGCGGGACCTCGCCCTCGTCCGGCTGCTGGACCCGGAGGCGGAACACGAGTGCGTCTGGTTCACCGACCGTGACGTACGGCCGATGCACACGGTCGTCGTGCACGGCTACCGCCCCGAACCCCAGGCGGCGCCCGGGGGCGGCCCGGTGTCCTTCACGGCAAGGGCCGGTATCAACGTGCTCAGCGGAGACCACGGACTGCTGATCGAGCCCGGCGCCGAATACCCCAAGGGCGTGTCCGGCGGCCCGCTCCTCGACCCGCTCACCGGCGAGGTCGTCGGCATCATCAAGTCCCGCAGGAAGGACAAGGAGGGCGGCCTCGCCGTCGCGGCCGGGGCGCTGCGCGGATTCGGCGACCGCTACCGGGAGGTGATGGCCGCACACGACCGCTGGCACGCCGCACGGAAGGGACACCACACCTGGACCGCCAGACAACCGGTGGCGGCCTCCGCAGGGCCCGGCGGAGGCGGCGACTGGACGCCGCGCGACCGGCGCGATGCGCTGGCGCTCCTCGCCGAACTGCCCGGCCCCGCCACCGGAGCGCCCGTCGCGGCTCTCGCGCGCAAGGCCGCCCGCGATCTGCTGCCTCCGACCAGGGCCGTACTGCGCGGCTGGCGGGACGGTCACGGCCTGCTGTACGACGGCGAGCAGCCGCTCGGCCCGCTCGTCCAGCTCAGCTACCTCCGGCTGGCCGCCCAGTACGTCGGCGCGCGCGGCGGCGCGACGGGCCCGCTCTCCGACTGGATCGACCGCAGACTGGAGCAGGTGACGGACCCGCTCCTGCACGAGCTGGTCACCGGGATCGGGCTGCCCTCCGCGCTGCTCCCCGACCCCGTACGTCCGGAACGCATCGTCCTGCCGTACCCGGGCCCCAAGGAGGGGCCGGTGGTCACGGTCGTGATGGATCCGCTGCACGACGACCCCGCGCTCTTCGAGTGGACGATCCACCTCTTCAGCGGAGAAGGGGGCAGCGAGCAGATCGGCGCGTACGAGGGGCCGGCCCCTCGTACGCAGGGCGGCGACGCGGTCTGGCACAACCACCAGACGCTGCGGCGCAGGCTCCATGAGGTGCTGCACGCCGAGGACCCCGACGGGGACCGTCCGGTGCCGGTGGAGATCGCCCTGCCGCTCGGCCGGTTCGACACCCCCGTCCACCGCTGGCAGCTCCAGGACGCCCCGCCGATGGACGGGCTCACCCACCTGGGGGCGCAGCGACGTCTGGTGGTGCGCGATCTCGGGCGCCGCGGCCAGTGGCACGACGAAGCCGGGCGGGACAGCCGCTGGCAGGCCGCGGCCGGGGCCCAGCGGCTGACCGTGGCACGGATCCCGGAACCGGGCACCGCCCAGCGGCCCGCGTACTACGAGTCGCTTCCGCCCGGCGCCGTCCCCGTGCTGTGCCGCCCCGCGGGCCGGGGCGCCGGAGCCGCCGCCATGGAACTGACGCTGCGGGCCGGCCACGGCATCGCGCTGTGGCACATCGGCCGTGGTGCCGGGCACAGTTGCGGAGAGGACTGCGACGAACTGCGGGCGCGGGTACAGAAGTTGTTCGACGCGGCCGGCGGAACGGCGGAACTCCCGGACCGGCTGCGCCATCTGCGGGAGGACATCGACCGCCGGCGCCCCGAGACCCACTGGCCGGAACCGCTGATGCTGCTGTACGACGACCCGGGGCGGCCCCTGCCCACCGACGACGAACACACCCTGGACTCGCCGTGACCGGGCCCCCGTACTCCCCGTGACCGGTACCCCGCGGGCCGGTCCACGGCAATGGCCTGAAAACGACTTTGACGATGCGCCGGACGGGTACGTATCCCGGAACGCCCGGCGCCGATGAGGAGCGAACCAGCGATGAGCGAATGGTTCATCTACCGCGGCACCGGCGACCCCGATCCGGAGCGTATCGACCGCAGGCCCGCGCCACCGCCCTGGCGTGACTTCGGCGCCCCGCCCATCGACTACCGGGTGCCGGAAGCCGACTCCGCGACCACGCGGCGGCTGGGTACCCGGGCCGTCCCCCTCGCGGTGCCCGGCAGCGAGGCGCTGCGGCTCATCAACGCCGCGCTGTATCTGCGCCGCCCGCTGCTGATCACCGGAGAGCCGGGCTCGGGCAAGAGCACGCTCGCCCACGACCTCGCCTTCGAACTCGGCCTCGGCCGCGTCCTCCAGTGGCCGGTCGTCAGCCGCAGCGAACTCCGCGACGGCCTCTACTCCTACGACGCCATCGGCCGCCTCCAGGACGCCCAGCTCGCCCGGCTGGAGGACGGCGGGAACGGCGGGAACGGCGGGAACGGCGGGTGCGGACCGGCCGGCGGACCGCACCCGGCCGGGGACATCGGGCGCTATCTGCGGCTGGGCCCGCTCGGCACCGCGCTGCTCGCCGCCGAGCGGCCCCGGGTGCTGCTCATAGACGAGCTGGACAAGAGCGACATCGACCTCCCCAACGACCTGCTGAACGTGCTGGAGGAGGGCGAGTTCACCCTGCCCGAACTGGAGCGGGTCGCCGACCGGCCGGGGCAGCAGACCGTCCAGGTCCTCACCGACGACGGGCTGCGCGCCCCCGTCACCGGCGGCCGGGTGCGCTGCCGGGCCTTCCCGGTGGTCGTCATGACCAGCAACCGCGAGCGGGACTTCCCCGCCCCCCTGCTGCGCCGGTGCATCCACCTCGACCTGGCGGCGCCCCGGGACGAACGGCTCGCCGCCATGGTCCAGGCGCACTTCGGCGCCGGGTCCTACGACGAGTACATAGGCCTCGTCGACCGGTTCGTCCGTACCGAGGCGGACGGCGGAGTGCGCCCGACCGACCAGCTGCTGAACGCGATCTACCTCGTCCAGCACACCGCGGGCCGCCACCCCGCCGACCAGGAGGCCGTCGCCGATCTCCTGATGCGGCCCCTCGACAACGGGCCCAGGTGACCCGGTGGGCGACGGGCGGGACGAGAGCGGCCGGGGTGTGGCACTGACCACCCTGGTCGCCCGGCTGCGGGAGTCAGGCCGCGATGTCGACGCGCGGGAACTCGCGGACGCGCTGTGGCTGGCCGCCCGCACCGGAGCCCCCGCCCCCGCCGGGCCCGGCCTTCCGGCCGGTCTCCCGCAGGAGACCCCCGCCGCTCCACCGGCCGCCCCCACCCGCCCCGTCGAGCCACCCGGGGACACGCCCGGCGCGCCCGCCGCCCTGCTGACCGCGCCGGACCCGGAAGGCGCGCCCGCCGCCGTGGAGGCTTCGCCGGTCCTGGTGCCCGCGGCGCCCGCGCTCGCCGATCCGCACGCGCTCCAGCGCGCGTTACGGCCGCTGAGCCGCTACCGGTCACCGGCCGTGCCGCCGGGCCGCAGGCTCGACGAGGAGGCCACCGCCGGCCGGGCGGCCGACACCGGACTGGTCATTCCGGTACTGCGCGCGGCGCGCCGGCAGAAGGCGCGGCTGCTGCTCCTCATGGACGTCTCCACGTCGACGGTCGCCTGGGAGAGCGCGCTGGAGGAGCTGGCCGGCATCTGCGCCGGCGCCGGAGTCTTCCAGGACGTCCAGCTGCGCTATCTGCACCCGGACGGCGAATCGGGCGCCGGATACGCGGCCGGACGCGTCCCGGCGGGACCGCTGCGCCGCGCAGCCCAGCTCGGCGACCCCACCGGCCGCCGGATCATCCTGCTGCTCTCGGACTGCTCAGGACCCATGTGGCGGTCCGGTGTCCTGCAGCGGCTGCTGTACCACTGGTCGGCCACCACCCCGGTCGCAGTCGTCCAGCCGCTGCCGCAGCGGCTGTGGCGGCGGACCCATCTGCCCGCGTACGGAGGGGTGCTGCGGCGGCACGAAGGCCCCCTGGGGCGGCTGGAGTTCAGCGCAGCGCCGCACGGCTCCGACCCGCGCGACGGCAGACCGGTCCCGGTGCTCGCGCTGCGGCGCACCTCCGTGGAGGGCTGGGCCGGGCTGGTCTCCGGCGGCACCGGCCAGTCGGTGTCCACCGCGGCCGCCTGGGTGCGCCGTGACCAACCGCCCTCCCGCGCACCGGTACGGGCCGAGGCCGCGCTCACCGGGCAGGAGCGGGTCGGCGCGTTCCGGCGGACCGCGTCCCCCACCGCGCAGCGGCTTGCCGAGTATCTGACGGCGGTGCCGCTGGTGCTGCCGGTGATGCGGCTCGTCCAGCACACGATGCTGGCGGGCACCGGCCCCGAGGCGCTGGCCGAGGTGCTGCTCGGCGGCATCGTACGGCGCGCCGAGCGGCCCGACATCGGCCCCTCCGACGGTCCGTACTACGAATTCCTCGACGGGGTGAAGGTGTTGCTCGCCGCCCGGCTCGACCGGGGGGACGAGCGGCTCGTGCTGCGGCACAGTTCGAGCTATGTCCAGCGGCGCTTCGGCCGCAGCGCGCGCAACTTCCCCGCCATGGCCGCCGTCGCGCTCGGCGAGCGGCTGCCCGTCCCGGCGGGCGGCGGTGCGATGCCCGCCGGGCTGCGCGTCTTCGCCGAGGTCGCGGCGGACACCATCAGACGCCGCGGCGGGCCTCCCGTCGCGCCGCCCGGCCCCGGCACCCCGGGCGAACTCACCGCGCAGGCGGACGAGTTCATCCAGCGGTACGAGCGGTTCGGCGGCGTACGGGACCTCGACAGCGCGATCGGGCTGCTGCGCCTGGCCGCGGCAGGGGAGCGGCGACGTGAGTCGGTGCCGGCCCGCCGGGCGGAGCTGTCCCGGGCGCTGCTGCTGCGCTGGCGGCTGCGTGCGCTGGACGAGGACCTGGCGGAGGCCTGGGAATCCGCGAAGTCCTCCGACGGGTTCGCGGCCGCCGAGGTGCTGCACGCCATGGCGGTGGCGGCCGATGAAGGGCAACTCGGCCAGGAGCTGGCCGGGAAGGTACTGCGCGAGGTCCGCGGCCCGTACCCCGGCGACGCCCCTCTCGATGACGCGGACACCGCGGCCGAGCTGCTGTCCGCGGCGTCCGACCGGCTCCGCGGGGTGACGGAGGCCGTACGGCCGTCGCAGGAGTGGCCGGCGGCCGCCGCACTCCACATCGAGGTGCTGCGGCGGCTGTCCAGGGCGGGCGGGCCGGCGGTGGACACCACGCCCCTGTACGCGGCGGCGGCGCTCGCCGAGCGGCTGGCGGACACGGCGGACGGGGTCGGGGCGCGGGTGCTGCACGGCACCCTGGAACTGGACCTGGCCCGCCACGTGGTGAGTGACGACGTCGTACGGCACTACGCCCTGCGTGCGCTCCGGGCGCTGCGCCCCGCCGCCGCCGAGGCCACCGGGGGCGCCGAACGGGCCGACATCTGGCTGAAGATCGCCAGTGCGCTGGAGCTGGCCCACCTGGAGGGCGGCGACGCGTCGTGGCGGTGGGAGGTGCTGGACGCGCTCGCCGCGGCCCTGGCGGCCGCCGATGACGACGCCGTACGCCACCACTGCCACCTGCGCATGGGGGACGTGCACTGGCAGGGGCACATCGACCCCGCCGCTCCCGCTCTCCCGGCGGCCGTCCGCCCGGACAGTGTCCATCCGGCGGCCGGCCGCCCGGACAGTGTCCCTTTGGAGAGCGCCCGCCCGGACAGCGTTCATCCGGACAGCGCCCATCCGGACAGCGTTCATCCGGAGAGCGCCCGCCCGGAGGGCAGCCGGGGGGAGAGCGCCCGCCCGGACAGCGCCCACGGGGGCGCCCCCGGACACGGCCAGGGGCCGGCCCCCCGGCCCGGCATACATCTGGACGGTGCCATCGAGCACTGGGCCGCCGCCCTCGCCACCGGGACCCCGGACCGGCCGGCCAGGCTCCTCACCCGGCTGGGCCGGGCGCTGGGACACCGTGCGGCGCGGGACGGCGCGCCCGGCGATCTCGACGCCGCCGTACGCCGGCTGCGCGAGGCCGTCGACGAGACGGCCGAGTCGGACCGCGAACTGGCCGCGCGCCGGGCGCTGCTCGGGGCGCTGTATCTGGCGCGCTACCGGGCCACCGGCGGGCTCACCGACCTCTACGAGGCCGACTGGGCCCAAGGAGCCGCCGCGCGCGGGGCCCCCGACCCGTACGCGGCCTCGCGCGCCTGGCAGGCCCGGGGCGACATCGCGGTGCTGCTCGCCCGGCACACCGGCACCCCCGACCGGCTCCAGCAGGCCGCCGAGCACTATCTGCGCGCCACCGACGTGGACGACGATGGGCGGGCCGGTGCGGCGCGGGCGGCGCGCGCCGCTGTGCTGGAGGAGCTCGCGGGTCCGCCGGAAGCCCTCCGCGAGTACCGGGCGGCCCTGGCGCTGCTGGAGTCCGCCGGACCCGCGGGGGACAGTGCCGCGGCCGGTGTCCGGGACGCCGTCGCCCGGCTGACGGACGGGGCGGCCGGCCGTTGACCCACGACACCGAAGCACTGCCCGGCGACCCGCTGCCCCGGCTGACCCCGCCGTGGGACACCGGCCACCCGGTGCTCGCCGCCGTACTCGCCGAGACCCGGCAGCGCGATCCGCACGAACCGCTCATCGCCTACTACGAGGACGCGCCATGACCCCCGCGGTCCGCGACCGGCCCGTCGCTCAACACCCCGTGCCGTTCCGGCAGTTCGTCCTGAAGGTGCACAGCCGCTGCAACCTCGGCTGCTCCTACTGCTACGTCTACCGCGGCCAGGACAGCAGCTGGCGGGAGCGCCCGCGCCGCGCCACCGGCGAGACCGTCCGCAGGACCGCGGCGCGGATCGCCGAGCACGTCACCGCGCACCGGCTCCCGCGTATCCGGATCGAACTGCACGGCGGCGAACCGCTGCTGTCCGGGCCGGGCCCGGTGATCGAGTACGCCCGCGCCGTACGGGACGCGGTGCCCGCGGGGTGCGAGGTCACCGCGACCGTGCAGACCAACGGGACCCTGCTGACCGCCCGTACGCTCGACGCGCTCGCCGCCGCCCGGATCCGCGTCGGGCTCTCCCTCGACGGCGGCACCGCGGCGCTCAACTCCCGCCGCAGGGACCACGCGGGCCGGCCCTCCTGGCCCGCCGCCCACCGGGCCGCCCGGCTGCTCGCCGCGTGCCGGCACCCCGGCACGTACGCCGGGATCCTCTGCACCATCGACCTCGCGGCCGACCCGGTCGAGGTGTACGACAGCCTGCGCGCGCTGCGCCCGCCGGGGCTCGACCTGCTGCTGCCGCACGGCAACTGGTCCGTGCCGCCACCGGGGACCGAGCCGGGGGAACCGGGCCGGCACCGGCCGCGCCCCACCCCGTACGGCCACTGGCTCGCCACCGTCTTCGACCGCTGGTGGGACGGCGGTCCCGGCCAGCCGCGCATCCGGCTCTTCCACACCCTCGTCGCGCTGCTGTTCGGCGAACCGGCCGCGGCCGAGGCGGTGGGGCTGGCCCCGCTGGCCGTCGTCGTCGTGGACACCGACGGCGCCATCGAGCAGGTCGACGCGCTCAAGTCCGCCTACGAGGGAGCCCCTTCGACCGGCCTCGACGTCTTCAGCGACCCCTTCGACACCGCGCTCGCGCACCCCGGGATCGCCGCCAGACAGCTCGGTGAGAAGGCGCTCCCCGGAGTCTGCCTGCGCTGCCCGGTGCTCCGGGTGTGCGGCGGTGGCAACTACGTCCACCGTTACGCGGCCGGGGCCGGCTTCCGGCACCCCAGCGTCTACTGCGCCGATTTGGAGTACCTCATCCGGTATATCGCCCACCGGCTGAGCGCTTTCGTCACGTGACGTATCGTGGCGCCGACTGGCCGTCAACATGGCGACTTCTGTTCACACTTGAGTGGTAGGTGCACGACAGTGACGCAACTGGTTGAGGGAGTGACGATGGCGGAGTCGACTCCCCATGTCACGGTGGTCTTCGCCGGGCAGAGCGAGCCCTGGGCCCACTGGATGGCCCGGCAGCTCACGGAGGTGGGGACCGCCACCGCCCTGGTCCGCTGGAACCCGGCCCGGAGCTCGCCGACCGCCGACGCCCTCACCGGAATGCTGACCGCACCCGGGCGGGTCCTGCTCGTCATCGACGACTGGTTCGAGCGGTTCGACGACGGCCTCCGCACGGCGTGGGCCGACGCGCTGCGCCAGATGCTCGCCGACCACCCCGAACGGATCGCCGGAGTCAGCGTCACCACCCGCCCGCTGCCCGAGGCCATCATCGCCCTGGGGCCGGTCGCGCTGCGCGGCCTGAGCGCCGACGCGGCCCGCAGGCGGGTGCTCGAAGTCGCCGGCGCACCGGACGGCGCGGTCCGCCCGGTCACCCTGGACCGCGTCCCGCGGTTCCCCGACGACCCGCCGGACATCCAGAACGTACCGCGCCGCAACCGCAGGTTCACCGGCCGCGGAACCCTGCTCGACCACATCCACGACACCTTCGCCGCCGGCCGCGGCGAGGGTGCGGTACTCGCGCTGTGCGGGCCGGGCGGGATCGGCAAGACCCAGATCGCGCTGGAGTACGTCCACCGCTTCAAGGGCGAGTACGACATCGTCTGGTGGCTGGACGCAACCACCACCGGCACCGCCCGTGAGCAGTTCGGCACCCTCGCCGAAGCCCTCGGCGCGGGAGTCGGCAGCAAGCTCGACCAGTCCATAGCCGCGGCCGCCGGAAAGCTGCGCGCCACCGGCGACAGCTGGCTGATCGTCCTCGACGGCGCCGGAGACCCCGAGAAGCTGGCCGCCCTGCTGCCCGAAGGGGCGGGCGACGTCCTGGTCACCACCAACCACCAGGAGTGGTCGGCCCTGGCCGAGCTGTTCCAGGTGGGGCACTTCGAGCGGGAGGAGTCCGTGGCCTTCGCGGGCCGCCGCTCCCAGCGGCTCTCCCCGTACGAGGCCGGGCTGCTCGCCGAAGCAGTCGAGGACCTGCCGCTGTTGCTCGACCAGACGGCGGCCTGGCTCGACATCAACCCCACCGTCGACATCCCCGAGTACATCAGGGAGCTGACGGAGAGCAACCCCGACCGCTTCGGGGTGCTGGCCTCCCAGGACTACCCGGTGTCCTTCCAGATCGCCTGGGCCAGGACCCTCGGCAGCCTGCGCGAACAGGACCCGGGCGCCTGGAAACTGCTCAATCTGCTCGCCCGCTTCTCCCCGGGGATGCTGCCGCTGCGGCTGCTCCAGTCGGCGCGCGCCACCGACCTCCCCAAACCCCTGGACCGGGTCGTCCCGGAACCGAGCAGCTGGAACTCCGCCCTGCGCCGGCTCTCCGAAGTGACCTCCATGCGGCTGGAGTACGACCCCGTCCCGCGGATGGGCGGCTCCGTCACCGTCGCCGCCCTGCGGATGCACCGGATCTTCCACTCCTTCGTACGGCACGCCCAGACACCCGGTGAGCGCGCGGAGCTGACCGAGGCCGCGCTCAAGGTGCTCGTCACCGCCGACCCGAGGGACCCGGCGTCGTCCCGCAACTGGTCACGCTACGCCGAGCTGATTCCGCATCTGGAGATCGCGGGCGCCCTGGAGTCGGCCGACGAGGACGTGCGCAGGCTGGTGCTCAACTGCATCGAGTACCTGCGGATGCGCGGCGAGTACGAGGAGGGCGGGCGGCTCAGCCGGGCGGCCGTCGAGCACTGGGAGCGGGTGTCCGGCGCCACCAGCACATCCGTCCTGGTCGCCGTCCACCAGCGCGCCAACATGGAGCGCAGGCTGGGCCGTTACGCCGAGGCCGAGGCGGTCGGACGTGAGGTGCTCGAACGGCTGCTGAGCAGCCCCGGAGCCGAACCCATCGAAGTGATCAGGGCCAGGGACGGGCTCGGCGGCACCCTGCTGGCGCTCGGCCGCTACGACGAGGCCAGGACGCTCTTCGAGCAGGCGGACCGGGAGGCCGTCACCTCGCTGGGCGACGCCGAGGTGCCGCGCACCCTGTCCATACGGAACAACCTGGCCGAGGCGATGGGCCTCCAGGGGAAGTACCAGGCGTCGCTGGACCTGCACCGGGACATCCTGACCGCGCGGGTCGCCCTGCTCGGCGGGCGCAATCCGCTCACCCTGCACTCGGCGCTGCGCACCGCGACCATGCTGCGGCTGCTCGGGCGCTACCGGGAGGCCCTGGAGATCCAGCAGCACAACTCGCGGCTGCACGGCCAGGAGCTGGACCGCAACCACGGACAGACCCTGAACGCCGACCACAACCTCGCCCTGTGCCTGCGCCGCGACGGGAAGCTCCTCCAGGCCAGAGCGCTGCTGCTCAGCGTCCGCAAACGCCGGGTCGCCCGGCGCGGCCGCCGCCACCCCGACACCCTGCGGGCGGGCGCCGACTTCGCGATGCTGCTGCGCGAGGCGGGCGAGTTCCGTGAGGCCTACGACCTCGCGGACGAGACGGCCTCGCTGTACGCGCTGCAACTCGGCGAGCTGCACCCGTACGCGGTGGGCACCCGGGCCAACCTGGCACTGCTGCAGGGCGACGCGGGCGACCACGACGGCGCCCTGGAACTCGCCGAACAGACCCTGGAGCAGATGACGGACGCGGTGGGCGCGGACCACCCGTGGACGCTGGGCTGCGCCTTCAACACCGCGACGGCACGGCAGCGGGCGGGAGACGCCGAAGGCGCCGTACGGCTGGGACACGACCTGCTGGACCGGTCCGTGCGGTCGCTCGGCCCCGGGCACCCGCTGACCACCACCGCCCAGACCGCGCTCGCCCGTGACCTGCGGGCGGCCGGCGATACGGCGCTCGCCGGGCGGCTGCACGCGGAGGCGCTGGCACGGATCACCGAACTGCTCGGGGACGACCACCAGCACACCCGGAGCATCAGGGACGGCGCGGTGCGGTACTGGGACTTCGAGCCGCAGTTCGTCTGAGCCACGGGGCCGGCCGCGGTCCGGTCGTGAGCCGGCCGCGGTACGCCGTGGGGCCCGTACGCATCACACGATGCGTACGGGCCCCAGGGATGAACCTGCCGGTACCGCCTAGGCCTCGAAGACCTCGGCGACCAGCTGGGCCTGCTCGGCCTGGTGGCGCTTGGCGGAGCCGACCGCGGGCGACGAGCCGTGCGGCCGCGAGATGCGGCGCAGGCGCTCACCGTGCGGGACGTCGGCGCCGACCGCCAGGTCCAGGTGGTCGATCAGGTTGAGCGCGATGAACGGCCACGCACCCTGGTTCGCCGGCTCCTCCTGCGCCCAGAGGTACTTCTCGGCGTTCGGGAACTTGGCGATCTCCGCCTGGAGTTCGGCACCCGGCAGCGGGTACAGGCGCTCAAGACGGATGATCGCGGTGTCCGTGACGCCGCGCTTGGTGCGCTCCGCGTCCAGGTCGTAGTAGACCTTGCCGGCCGTGAAGACGACCTTGCGCACGGCGCTCGGGTCGACACTGTCGTCCCCGATGACCGGACGGAAGCCGCCCGTGGTGAACTCCTCCGCCTTCGACGCGGCCGCCTTGAGGCGGAGCATCGACTTCGGGGTGAAGACGACCAGCGGCTTGTGGTGCGGGTTGTGCACCTGCCACCGCAGGAGGTGGAAGTAGTTCGACGGGAGCGTCGGCATGGCGACCGTCATGTTGTTCTGCGCGCACAGCTGGAGGAAGCGCTCCGGGCGGGCGGACGAGTGGTCCGGTCCCTGGCCCTCGTAGCCGTGCGGGAGGAGCAGGGTGACGCCGGACGTCTGGCCCCACTTCTGCTCGGCGGCCGAGATGTACTCGTCCACCACGGTCTGCGCGCCGTTGACGAAGTCACCGAACTGCGCTTCCCACATGACCAGCGACTCCGGGCGGGCCAGCGAGTAGCCGTACTCGAAGCCCATCACCGCGTACTCGCTGAGCAGCGAGTCGTAGACGTTGTAACGCGCCTGGTCGTCGGAGAGGTAGAGCAGCGGGGTGAAGTCCTCGCCGGTCTTGCGGTCGATGAGCACCGCGTGCCGCTGGCCGAAGGTCCCGCGGCGCGAGTCCTGGCCGGAGAGGCGGACCGGGGTGCCCTCCAGGAGCAGCGAGCCGATGGCGAGGGTCTCGCCCATCGCCCAGTCGATCGTGCCCTCGTCGATCATCGCGGCCCGGCGCTGCACCTGCGGCAGCAGCCGCGGGTGCACGGTGATCCGGTCCGGGATGTTGACCTGCGACTCGGCGATCCGCTTCACGACCTCCTGGGAGATCGAGGTGTCCACGGCGACCGGGAACTCGGCCTGCGGGACCGGCACCGTGGCCTCGGCGGGCTCCGCTGTGGCCTCGCGGACCTCCGCGAAGACCTTCTCCAGCTGGCCCTGGAAGTCCTGGAGCGCCTGCTCCGCCTCTTCCAGCGTGATGTCGCCGCGACCGATGAGGGACTCGGTGTAGAGCTTGCGCACCGAGCGCTTCTTGTCGATCAGGTCGTACATCAGCGGCTGCGTGAACGAGGGGTTGTCGGCCTCGTTGTGACCGCGGCGGCGGTAGCAGATCAGGTCGATGACGACGTCCTTGTTGAACGCCTGGCGGAACTCGAAGGCGAGGCGCGCGACACGCACCACGGCCTCCGGGTCGTCGCCGTTCACATGGAAGATCGGCGCCTCGATCATGCGGGCCACGTCGGTGGCGTACATCGACGAGCGCGACGACTCCGGAGCGGCGGTGAAGCCGACCTGGTTGTTGATCACGATGTGCACGGTGCCGCCGGTGCGGTAGCCGCGCAGCTGCGACATGTTGAGCGTCTCGGCGACGACGCCCTGGCCCGCGAAGGCCGCGTCGCCGTGCAGCGCCACCGGCAGCACGGTGAAGTCCGTGCCGCCCTTGTTGATGATGTCCTGCTTGGCGCGCGCGATGCCCTCGACGACCGGGTCGACGGTCTCCAGGTGGGAGGGGTTGGCGGCCAGCGAGACCTTGATCTGCTCGCCGTCCAGACCGGTGAAGGTGCCCTCGGAGCCGAGGTGGTACTTCACGTCGCCCGAACCGTGCATCGACTTCGGGTCGAGGTTGCCCTCGAACTCGCGGAAGATCTGCGCGTACGACTTGCCGACGATGTTGGCCAGCACGTTGAGACGGCCGCGGTGGGCCATCCCGATGACGACCTCGTCGAGGCGCGACTCGGCGGCCGAGTCGATGACCGCGTCGAGCAGCGGGATGACGGACTCGCCGCCTTCGAGCGAGAAGCGCTTCTGGCCGACGTACTTGGTCTGCAGGAAGGTCTCGAACGCCTCCGCCGAGTTCAGCCGGCGCAGGATGCGCAGCTGCTCCTCGCGCTCGGGCTTGGCGTGCGCGCCGCGCTCGATGCGGTCCTGGATCCACTTGCGCTGCTTGGGATCCTGGATGTGCATGAACTCGACGCCGGTGGTGCGGCAGTACGAGTCGCGCAGCACGCCCAGGATGTCGCGCAGCTTCATCATCGACTTGCCGGCGAAGCCGCCGACGGCGAACTCGCGCTCCAGGTCCCAGAGGGTGAGCCCGTGCTCGATGATGTCCAGGTCGGGGTGCTTGCGCTGCTTGTACTCCAGCGGGTCGGTGTCGGCCATGACATGGCCGCGGACCCGGTAGGAGTGGATCAGCTCGAAGACGCGGGCGGCCTTGGTGACGTCATTGTCGTGCGAGACGTCGATGTCCTTGAGCCAGCGGACCGGCTCGTACGGGATGCGCAGCGCCTCGAACAGGTCGTCGTAGAAGCCGTTCTCGCCGAGCAGCAGGTTGGCGAGGATCCGCAGGAACTCGCCGGAGGCGGCACCCTGGATGACCCGGTGGTCGTAGGTCGAGGTCAGGGTCATGACCTTCGAGATGCCCAGCTTGTTCAGGGTGTCCTGCGAGGTGCCCTGGAACTCGGCCGGGTAGTCCATCGCGCCGACACCCATGATGAGGCCCTGGCCGGGCATCAGACGGGGCACGGAGTGGACGGTGCCGATACCGCCGGGGTTGGTGAGCGACGCGGTGACCCCGGTGAAGTCGTCCATCGTCAGCTTGTTCGCGCGGGCGCGGCGGACGATGTCCTCGTACGCCTGCCAGAACTCGAAGAAGTTGAGCGTCTCGGCCTTCTTGATGGCCGCGACGACGAGCTGGCGGTCGCCGTTCGGCTTCACCAGGTCGATGGCGAGGCCGAGGTTCACGTGCGCCGGCTTGACCAGCGTCGGCTTGCCGTCCTTCACCGCGAAGGAGTGGTTCATCGACGGCATGGCCTTGAGGGCCTGCACCATCGCGAAGCCGATGAGGTGGGTGAAGGAGACCTTCCCGCCCCTGGCGCGCTTCAGATGGTTGTTGATGACGATGCGGTTGTCGAAGAGCAGCTTCACCGGGACCGCGCGGACGGACGTGGCCGTCGGCAGTTCGAGGGAGGCGTTCATGTTCTTCGCGACCGCGGCGGACGGGCCGCGCAGTGTCACCAGCTCGGGGCCGGCGGGCGCCTCGGGCTCGGCGGCGGGCTCGGCCTTCGCAGCGGCCTTGGCGGCCGGTGCGGGCTTCGCGGCGGCCGCGGGCTTCGCGGCGGCAGGCGCGGCCGGAGCCGGGGCCTGCGGCGCTGCGGGCGCGGCAGCCGGGGGAGCACTGGGAGTGGCGGGCGCGGCCGTGGTGGGAGCAGCCCCCGCGGCTGCGCCACCCTGCGCGGCGGCCGTCCGGCCGCTCACGCCCGACTGGTGGGGAGGATTCGGGCTCACCGGGTCCGCACCCGCGGTGGGAGCACCGGCAGAACCTGGCTTGTAGTCGGCGAAGAAGTCCCACCAGGCACGGTCAACCGAATTCGGGTCCTGGAGGTACTGCTGGTAGATCTCGTCGACGAGCCACTCATTGGGACCAAAAGCGTCAGCAGGACTCTTGTCCTGCCCCTCCTGGTCGGTCGAGATGCTCGAATTACTGGGGGACTGAGACGACACGGCGTTAACCGCCCTCTTCCGCTTCACAAGGTGATGGACAGCGGAAATAAAGGCTACGCCTCCCTGGCCTGGAGGCGCAGGCTGGGCGGTCCAACGTCGTGTAAGTCACACTCGAAAGCTGGTTTCGGGGCTTGAAATGGCGGGAAACAAGCGTGGTTCCGCGCTATGCGGGTATGGCGCATCACGGCTGCCGCCCCTTGGCCGGCACCCTCTGACGCGCTTACCCGCGTGTTCGGTACGGAACGCGGGCTTCCGCTGGAGACTTTACGTCAACTTGGTGTTTTGGATACGCCCGGAAGAGTGACGCGTATCCGGCAGCCACGGGACGATTCGGCCACCCCGATCCGCCCGCCGTGCAGATCGACCGCCCAGCGGGCGATGGCCAGACCGAGCCCGGTGCCGCCGTCGCTGCCCGGACCGTGCGGGGACGGGGCGCGGCCCCGGTTGAAGCGCTCGAAGACCCGGTGCCGCTCGGACTCGGGGATCCCCGGGCCCTCGTCCGTGACCTCCAGGTCCAGCGACTCCGGCTGCTGCCCGCGCCGGGCCTGCACGGTGACCCGGCCGTGCGGCGGGGAGTGCTTGACCGCGTTGTCGATCAGGTTCGCGACCACCTGGTGGAGCCGCTCGGCGTCCGCGTGCGCCGTCAGCTCGGGCGGCGAGACATCCAGATGGAGATGGACGTCCGTCCGGGTGTGCTGGCCGCCGGAGCCCGAGGCGCCCGCGCGCTGAGCGGCTGCGAGATTCGCCTCCTTCAGCACGCCCGAGAGGTACGGCCACACCTCGAAACGGGCCGCCTTGAGCGGCACCACCCCGTTGTCGAGGCGGGAGAGGTCGAGCAGCGTCTCGACCAGCCGGCCCAGCCGCTCGGTCTGCTTGAGCGCGGTGCGCATCGTCTCGGGGTCGGCGGCCGACACCCCGTCCACGACGTTCTCCAGCACCGCCCGCAGGGCCGCGATCGGGGTCCGCAGCTCATGGGAGACGTTCGCGACCAGCTCCTTGCGGTGCCGGTCCACCGCCTCCAGGTCCTCGGCCATCCGGTTGATGGTCGTGGCCAGGTCGCCCAGCTCGTCCCTGCGGTCGGCGCCGCTGACCCGCCGGGTGTAGTCACCGTGCGAGATCGACCGGGCGACGGTGTTCATCTCGTCTAGCGGCGAGGTCAGGCTGTGCGCCACGAACTGGGTGATCAGCATCGAGGCGATCACCGAGAACACCGTGATGAACCGCAGCTCCGTCTTGGTGCGCAGCGCCACCAGGAGCAGCCCCGTGGTGATGAAGACCGACACCACCACGAGCGTGCCCAGCTTGGCCTTGATCGAGACCGGGAAGGGGCGCTGCCGGTTCCACGGCCGGGGCCGGGTCAGCAGCCGGCTCAGATCCCGGCCCAGCTCCCGCCCCAGGTCCCGGGGCCGGACACCGCTCCAGGTCCGCCGGCACCGCGGACGGGTCATGGTGCCGGGGTCTCCAGCGCGTACCCGACACCGTGCACCGTACGGATGCGCTCCGCGCCGATCTTCCTGCGGAGTGCCTTGATGTGGCTGTCCACGGTCCGGGTGCCGGACGCGTCGGCCCAGTCCCAGACCTCGGCGAGCAGCTGCTCGCGCGAGAGGACGGCACGCGGGGTGTTCGCCAGGCAGACCAGCAGATCGAACTCGGTGGGCGTCAGATGCACGTCCTCGTTGCGCACCCGCACCCGCCGCTGCGCGTGGTCGATCTCCAGCTCGCCGAGGCGCAGGATGCCGCTGCGCGGTGTCGAGGCGGCAATGGTCGCCCGCTCCACCCGCCGCAGCAGGACATGGACGCGCGCCGCCAGCTCGCGCATCGAGAACGGCTTGGTCATGTAGTCGTCGGCGCCGACACCGAGTCCGACCAGCATGTCGGTCTCGTCGTCGCGTGCCGTCAGCATCAGGACCGGTACCGGCCGCTGCGCCTGGACGCGGCGGCAGACCTCAAGGCCGTCGAAGCCGGGCAGCATCACGTCGAGGACCATCAGGTCCGGCTGCCAGCCCTGGGCCGCGTCCACCGCGGCCGGCCCGTCCGTTGCCGTCTGCACCTGAAAACCCTCGGCCCGCAGCCGTGCGGCGATGGCGTCGACGATTGTCGGGTCGTCCTCGACGACCAGCACCCGGCGCTGGGCGCCCGGGGTGGCCGCGACGCCGTTGTGGGTGGTGTGTGTCTGCTCCATCGCCCGCCCCTGGAAGTGCGCTGTTGATCTGCGTTCTGCTGCGTACGCGGCTGTGTCCCAGCTGCGCTCTTGGACAAGGCGTCCAGATCTCGTCTGCCGGTCAGCAGACTAGATGCCCGGACGCCGTCCCGGCTACGCAGGGCGAACACCGAGATGGACCACGTCGGGAACGCCCCGGGCAACTGGGATCTCTTCGGTCCTTACCCCGATGAATCCGGCATTCCGCAAGGCTTCCTCAAAAGTCGCCGATGGCTGAGCCGACCAGACGGCCAGGATTCCTCCCGGTTTGAGCCGTTCCATACAGGCTGCGAGCCCGTCGGCGGTGTAGAGCCCGCCGTTGTCGTCGGTGACCGTCCACCCCGGTCCGTTGTCGATGTCCAGGCACAAAGCGTCATATGCCGATGAGGATCCGTGCATGTGTGCGACCAGATCGGTGGGCAGGATCACAGTCCGGGGATCGGCGAGCGCTGCGCCGGAGATCCGGGCGAGCGGGCCCTCCAGGTGCCAGTCGATGACGGCCTGCTCGCGCTCGACGACCGTGATCCGGCCCCAGCGGGGGTCCGCAGCGGCGTGTGCGAGTGAGAATCCGACGCCGAGTCCGCCGATGAGTACGGAGGGGCGGTCGCGGCCGGGCGGCAGCGCAGCCAGGGCCGCGTCGATCAGCAGCCGCTCCGAGCGGCCGTCCGACGTGTCCATCAGGAAACAGCCGTTGGCGATGATCTCGAAGTGCTCCCCGCGCTCGCGCAGTACGACCTCGCCGTACGGCCCCTCGCGCCTGTCGAGCGTGCGTACGTCCCCGGTGCCGGTACCGGGGACGGAGGCGGTCTCGGTGTCGCCGGTGTACTCGGTGTCGATGGGGGTTCTCCTCCCGGGTCGCCCCCGGACGCCACGGGGGGTGCGGGGGTTGCTTCGTGTGGTGGATGTCATAGGCGCGGTCGGAGGCTATCCCGGAGAGTGAACGTTGGGGGAAGTGGAGTCGAACGGGAAGACCGACGGCCGACGGGACAGACAGAGTGCACCACACGCAGCGGACACGACGCCCGGCCGGTGGCACCGGCCGTACCTTGCTGCCCTTGCTGCGCCTGCTGCCCACCCCCACCGGAACGCCCTTCACGTTCGCCTACGTCCTGGTGCTGGTCGCCACCTCGCTCTTCGCCGAGCACGCCGACCCGCACACCGTCACCGCCGTACTGCGCGGCTCCAGTACCGACATGGCGCATCTGGCCCGTACCCCGCTGCTCGTCCTGGTGGGCAGCGCCCTGTGGATAGCCGGCGGCCTGCTCTCGGTGTCCTCGGCCGGCTTCCTGCTCGTCCTCACCGCCCTGGAGCGCCGAATAGGCGCGCTGCGCACCGGCGCGGTGTTCCTGGCGGGGCACGTCCTGGCGACGCTGGCCACCGAGATCCCGGTCGGTGTCGCGGTCGCCACGGGCCATCTCCCCGACTCCTCGCTCCACCGTTTGGACTACGGCATCAGCTTCGGACTGATGGCCGGTGTCGGAGCCCTGGCCGGACTGCTTGCGCCGCTGCTGCGCTGGCCCCTCCTGGCGGCCGTCGCCACAGCGCTCGTGCAGGCGCTGCTGACCCTCGGCGACCCGCTCACCGACTGGGGTCATCCGATCTCGCTCGCCATCGGGGTGGCCTGCTGGCCGCTGGTACGCCGCTGGGAAGCCGCCAGGACCGGCCACGCCCCTCAGGCACCCGCGCCGCCCCTATCGCCCGTACCGGCGAACTCAGCCACCGCGACCCCCTCGGCGGGCGCGTCCGCGACCTCTCCTGACAGCTCCGCCGACGCCTCCACGACGGCCTTCTGACCTGGTGGCGGGTCCGATCGCTGAGAGCGAACGGCCGCCCGGGAACACCAGCACCTCTCCTGGCATTGAGTGTGCATAGCTCAACTTCACTGCCTAAGGGGAGATCATGGCTGACACGTCCACACCGCTCACCCTGCCCGTGCTGCCGCTCGACGACGAGGTCGTGCTGCCCGGAATGGTGGTGCCGCTGGACCTTTCCGACGCGGACGTAAGCGCCGCCGTGGAGGCCGCTCAGGCGTCCCCCGCCCGCTCCAGCGGCAACAAGCCGCTGGTCCTGCTCGTTCCCCGGCTCGACGGCAGCTACGCGAGCACCGGTGTCCTCGGCACCGTCGAACAGGTCGGCAGGCTCTCCGACGGAGACCCCGGAGCCCTGGTCCGCGGCCGCGGCCGGGTCCGTATCGGGGCCGGCACCACCGGCCCGGGCACCGCGCTCTGGGTCGAGGGCATCCATGTCGACGAGACCGACCCCGAGCCGCTGCCCGGCGCGGTCACCGCGCTGGTCAAGGAGTACAAGGCGCTCGCCACCGACTGGCTGAAGAAGCGCGGGGCCTGGCAGGTCGTCGACCGCGTCCAGCAGATCGAGGGCGTGTCGGCCCTCGCGGACAACTCCGGTTACTCACCGTTCCTCACCCTCGCCCAGAAGACGGAGCTGCTGGAGACCGCCGACCCGGTGGCCCGGCTGAAGCTCGCCGTCCAGTGGCTGGGCGAGCACCTCGCCGAGCAGGACGTCGCCGAGTCCATCGCCAAGGACGTCCAGGAGGGCGTCGACAAGCAGCAGCGCGAGTTCCTGCTCCGCCGCCAGCTGGAGGCCGTACGCAAGGAGCTCTCCGAGCTCAACGGCGAGGCGGACGACGAGTCCGACGACTACCGGTCCCGCGTCGAGGCCGCCGCCCTCCCCGGGTATGTCAGGGAGGCCGCGCTCAAGGAGGTCGAGAAGCTGGAGCGCTCGTCCGACCAGAGCCCCGAGGGCTCCTGGATCCGGACCTGGCTGGACACCGTCCTCGAACTGCCGTGGAACGAACGCACCGAGGACGAGTACGACATCAGGGGCGCCAAGGCCGTCCTGGACGCGGAGCACTCGGGCCTGGAGGACGTGAAGGAGCGCATCACCGAGTACCTGGCCGTGCGCAAGCGCCGTGCCGACCGCGGCATGGGCATCGTCGGCGGCCGCCGCGGCGGCGCCGTACTGGCGCTCGTCGGACCGCCCGGGGTCGGAAAGACCTCGCTCGGCGAGGGAGTGGCGCACGCGATGGGCCGCAAGTTCGTCCGCGTCGCGCTCGGCGGCGTACGGGACGAGGCCGAGATCCGCGGACACCGGCGTACATACGTCGGCGCGCTGCCCGGGCGGATCGTGCGGGCGATCAAGGAGGCCGGCTCGATGAACCCGGTCGTCCTGCTCGACGAGATCGACAAGGTCGGCTCGGACTTCCGGGGAGACCCGGCGGCCGCCCTGCTCGAAGTGCTCGACCCGGCCCAGAACCACACCTTCCGGGACCACTACCTGGAGGTCGAGCTCGACCTGTCCGATGTGGTGTTCCTGGCCACCGCGAACGTGCTCGAAGCCATCCCGGAGGCGCTGCTCGACCGGATGGAGCTGGTCAGGCTCGACGGCTACACCGAGGACGAGAAGGTCGTCATCGCCCGCGACCACCTGCTGCCCAGGCAGCTGGAGCGCGCGGGTCTTGAGCCCGGCGAGGTGACGCTCGACGACTCCGCGCTGCGCAAGCTGGCGGGGGAGTACACCCGCGAGGCGGGCGTCCGGAATCTGGAGCGGGCCGTCGCCAGACTGCTGCGGAAGGTCGCCGCCCAGCACGAGCTGGGCGAGCAGGAGCTGCCGCTCACCGTCACCGACGCCGAGCTGCGGCCGCTGATCGGGCGGCCCCACCATGTGCCGGAGTCCGCCCAGGACCCGGCGGAGCGCCGTACGGCGGTGCCCGGTGTGGCCACCGGCCTCGCGGTGACCGGCGCGGGCGGCGACGTCCTCTTCGTCGAGGCGTCGCTGGCCGACCCCGAGACCGGCGCGGCGGGGCTGACCCTGACCGGCCAGCTCGGCGACGTCATGAAGGAGTCGGCACAGATCGCGCTCTCCTTCCTGCGCTCGCGCGGTGCCGAACTGGAGCTGCCCGTCGCGGATCTGAAGGAGCGCGGGGTGCACATCCACTTCCCGGCGGGCTCGGTGCCCAAGGACGGCCCGAGCGCGGGCATCACGATGACGACGGCGCTGGCGTCGCTGCTCTCCGGCCGGCAGGTCCGTACGGACGTGGCCATGACCGGCGAGGTGTCGCTGACCGGGCGGGTGCTGCCGATCGGCGGTCTGAAGCAGAAGCTGCTGGCCGCGCACCGGGCGGGCATCACGACCGTGGTGATCCCCAAGCGGAACGAGGCCGATCTGGACGACGTGCCCGCCGAGGTGCTCGACACGCTTGAGGTGCACCCGGTGACGGACGTACGCCAGGTCCTGGAGATCGCGCTGTCCCCGGCGGAGGTACGGGTTCCGGCGGCCGCCTGACCGCCCGGTGCCGTACAGGACCTACAGGCACACGCAGGGCCCCCGACGGCACGCCGGGGGCCCTGCGCAGTCCGCGGTGCAGTCCGCGGTGAAGTTCTCCGTGCGGTTCGCGGCGTCAGCCGTTGGCGAGTGCCTGCACCCGGTCCAGTGCGCCGTTGAACTTGTCGTGGTCGCCGACCGTCGGTCCGGTCGAGGTGTACTGCCACATCGTCTGGAAGCCCCACCCGGCGGGCAGCGCGCCCGGCGCCGAGTCGTAGCGGGCGATCCAGAGCGGGTTGGTGGCCCCGAAGCTGCTGTTGTTCCCCGTGCACTGCGTCCACCAGCTGGTCGCGGTGTAGATGACCGCGTCACGCCCGGTGAGCGACTTGTAGGTGTTGGCGAAGTCGTGGATCCAGGCGACCATCGATGCCGCGCTCAGGCCGTAGCAGGCGTCGCCGTACGGATTCCACTCGATGTCCAGCACACCGGGCAGGGTCTTGCCGTCGCGGGACCAGCCGCCGCCGTGGCTGACGAAGTAGTTCGCCTGGTTCGCACCGCTGGAGTCGTTCGGGGTCGCGAAGTGGTACGCGCCGCGGATCATCCCGACGTTGTACGAGCCGTTGTACTGCTGGGTGAAGGAGGGGTTCGTGTAGTAGTTGCCCTCGGTGGCCTTGGTGTAGGCCCACCGCACGCCGCTGCCCCACAGCGTCGCCCAGTTGACGTTGCCCTGGTAGCCGGAGACGTCGACGCCTTCGGTCTGGACCGCCGAGGGGGTGTTGCGAGGGCTGCCGCCCTGGCCGTCGTGCGCGATGACACCCATCCCCATGGTGGCCGTGCCGCGCGCGGGGGTGTCGGCCGCGGAGGCCGCGCCGGGCAGGGCCAGCAGGGAGGTGAGAAAGGCGAGAAGGATCCCGACTGCGGCGGTGCGTCCGCGTCGGGCCGTTCCGGATCTGAGCACGGGCATGTGCGTGCCTCCGAAAGGCTCGGTGGGGGGAGCTGGGCGTACTCCGTCGTCGGAGTACTCCGTCATCACCGACATGGTGTGGTGTGGACATGTCAGCAACGACGACGCTACGCACGTAGACCCGCACGGCGGAAGGGGGCCTGGGTGCTGCCGTTGGTCTACTCCTGCGAAATACTGGCCCAGCTGCGGCGATGGCAGACGCTGAAAGAAACTTTCAGGATCGGGAAAGCTCGTAAGGGGTGCTGACGTGCACGACAGCGGTACTGGAAGTGAACTCCCCGTCCCGCCCGAAAGTGGTGTGGACCATGAATTCCTCGCGCTGGAACGTGAGTTGGCCGTCTTCCTGCGCCGCGCGCGGGCCTCGTCCGGCGAGATGTCGCGCGCCGTCCACCCCGATCTGGAGGCCGCCGCCTACGGGCTGCTGGTCTGTCTCGACGAGTGGGGCGGGCAGCGGGCCACCGACCTGGCCGCCTACATCGGAGTCGGCCGGGCGACCATAAGCCGTCAACTGCGCTCCCTCGAAGTCCTCGGACTGGTCACCCGTGAGCAGGACCCCGGCGACGGCCGCGCCTTCCTGGTGCAGCTCACCGTCGAGGGGCGCGAACGGATGCGCCGGGTGCGGGACGCGCGCCGGGCCGAGTACGTACGCAAGCTGGACGGCTGGGACCGGGCCGAGGTCGCGGAACTGGCCCGTCTGCTGCACCACTTGAACGCCCGGTCGGAGGACTGAGCCGAGGAACAGGGGGCCGGCGCCGGCCCCCTACAGCTCCACCAGCACGGCCGACGCGTCGTCGTGCGTCTTACTGTTCCGCAGGAACGCACGGTCGGTGTCCGCGTCCTCCAGCGCCCGGACCCGCCCGATCAGCGCCTGCGGACCCTCCTTGCGCAGCACGGCCAGGCACTCCGCCCAGTCGCCCTCGCGGAAGACCTCCACCCAGCGGCTCGCGCCGTCGCTGAGCGCGGCCAGCGCCCGTACCTCCGCCAGGGGCGTGCGCCCGGTCACCGCGCGCGCCGCCACCGCCGGATCGGCGGCCGCGGTGAAGAACCCGCCCTCCTGGTTCCGTGCCGCGTCGGCCGTCGCCTCGGTCGCCAGCACCTCGCGCGGCAGCCGGTCCAGGCGGTCGTCCAGCACCGCCCGTACCGCCCCCGAGGCGTCCTCGACCAGCAGGGCCGAGTCGGAAAGCACCAGGTGTTCGACGGTCTCGGCGGACCAGCGCGCCATGACAACGGTTGCCTGCGGGGTACGCACGTGAGAAAGGTCACAGATTGAGCCGTGCGCTTCAGCGGTAAGGCGAATCGCCTCCGCGAGCACCTCACGCAGGCTCATATCCCGGCGCGAACCGGACAGTTCGACCAGAGAGCCGCCGAGTCGCGTGGTGAACCACGGCACGCCGTGCACACATCCGTCGTTCCCCGCGGGCGGAGTCACGCCGTCGAGCAGTACGAGCAGTCCGCCCCCTCCCGAGGCAGGCAGGACGGCACCGGTCCAGTCCTCGTTGGGGCGTTCGGGGGTGCCGGGGGTGGAGGCGAGTTCGATCCGCATACCGGTCAGTCTGCCCGATGCCTTCACGGGGGGCGCACAGGCACGGGCGAAAGGTACGGACCGCCGTGCGGGCCGGGGAACTTGGCACGGAATGTACGACTCCGTAACTCTGTCGGCCCGCTGCGGGCGCGCATCCTGCCAAAGCCGGTCCGGAAGTTCCAACCGGCGCCCCGTGCGCGCCCCGCGTGCGCGGGTCGCAGAGTTGTTCGCCAACTTGCTGTTGATGTTCACTCGTTCAGGTGGCTGACCTGGTGATGCACACTCCCCTCCCAAAACCACTGGAATGGTCAGAAGCCGTACCAGAGGTGGGAGTGCATCCTTGTGATCAGTCATCATCTCGGCGTCATGCGTGGACGAGTCAAGATTGTGAGCACCGGTGCAGAACAAGCGGCTTCGGGGCAACAGAGGCGTGCCACCCGAGCGCACCACCCGGGTACGCAGGCGCCTGGTCGCCGGTGTGGCCGTCGTCGGCCTCGCCGTGCTCGCGGCCAGTGCCCCTTCGGTCTACAGCACGTCGGCCGAACTGACCGACGCCCAGCGGCTGGTCACCCTCTCCGACCTGGACCAGCAGACCGTCTCGCTGGCGCACGACCTCGCGGACGAGCGGGACGACGTCACGGTCTACATCGCGGGTGGACGCGCCAAGAAGGACAAACTGGCAGCCGACCGGGCCACCCGTGTCGACAGCGACATCGAGGAGATCGGCGCCTCCGCACCGGCCGATCTCCGGCATGACCTCGCCACCCTGCCCTCCGTCCGCAGGACGGCCCTGACCGACAAGAGCAGCGCGCTCGAAGCCAACAAGGCGTACTCCGACCTGATCGAGAAGGTCCAGGAGACCTCGGGCCAACTCGCCGACCGCACACCGCCCGAGGACGCGGCCGCCACCCGCGCCGCGGCCGACCTCGGCCACGCGGTCGGGGAGGCCTCGCAGACCCGCGGGCTGCTGCTCGGCGCGCTGGCCGTCCCGCGCCCCGTCACAACCTCCGTGTACGACCCGGTGACCGGCACCTACGTGCAGAAGTCGGCTGACACCGGCGGCGCGGACGGCCGCACCCGGGACGCGCTGAGCGCGGCGGCCCAGCAGGCCAGGGTCCGCGAACTCGCCGCCCTCGCCGACTTCGACCAGGCCGCGGACCCCGCCGACCAGGAGTCGCTCGCCTCCACGGTCTCCGGCCCGGAGGTCAGCACCGCCGAGGGCTATCTCTCACGCCTGGCCGACCAGCCCACGCTCTCCGCGGCCGACCTCAAGACCAACCCGGCCAAGGCCGGCGCCGCGCTCGCGGCGCGCACCGATCAGATGCGCGGCGTCGAGGCCTCGCTCGCCACCCGGCAGGCAAAACGGATCGCCGCGCTCCGCGATGACGCCGTGACCGCCCTCGAACTGCGGATCGCCCTCGCCGGATTCCTGCTGCTCCTCACCATCGGGGTCGGCGCCGCCGTCGCCCGTACGCTCACCCGCCCGCTCGCGGTGCTCCGGATCGGCGCCGCGCGCCTGGCCGGCGCCCCCGAGTCGGAGGAGCCGATCGTCTTCACCGGCCGCAACGACGAGTTCGCCCAGGTCGTACGGTCCATCAACGCCCTGCACACCAGGGTGCTGACCGCGGACGCCCGCGCCGAAGCCCTCGCACGCGACCAGCGCGATCTGCGCGGCGGCCGGGACCGGTTCGACGCCGAGCGCGCCATGCTGGAGGCGGACACCGCCGAGGTCACCGCCCGCCTCGACCGGCTGCACCACACCGTCCGCGCGACCTTCGTCAACCTCTCGCTCCGCTCCCTCGGCCTGGTCGAGCGTCAGCTCACCGTCATCGAGGGCCTGGAGGAGCGCGAACAGGACCCCGAGGCGCTCGCCACCCTCTTCAAGCTCGACCACATGGCGACCGTGCTGCGCCGCCACAGCGAGAACCTGCTGGTCCTCGCGGGCACCGAGCACGGCCACGGACAGGGTTCGGGGCCGGTACCCCTGGTGGACGTGCTGCGTGCCTCGGTCAGTGAGATCGAGCGGTACGAACGCGTCGCCATCCAGTCCCTGCCGCCGCACGCCCAGATCGCGGGCTTCGCCGCCGACGACATCAGCCACCTCGTGGCCGAGCTGCTGGAGAACGCCACCGCGTTCTCGCCGCCGGAAGCCCATGTCCAGCTCTCCGGCTGGCTCCTGGAGAGCGGCGAGGTGATGCTCTCCGTGCAGGACGAGGGCATCGGCATGTCGCCCGGCCGGCGCACCGAACTCAACGCGCTGCTCGCCGACCCCGACGCGTCCCGTCCGGGCGCACCCGGCGACGAGCAGTCCGGACTCGGACTCCACGTGGCCTCGCTGCTGGCCAAGCGGCACGGCGTACGGGTCGAGCTGCGCGAGCAGAAGCAGGGCGGAGTGGCCGCGGTCGTCGTGCTGCCCGGCGCGCTGCTGCCGGACGGACCGCCGGTCGCACCGTCGCACTTCGTCCCCGACCCCGGCGCGGCACCTGTCATCAGCCTGCCGGGCTCGATGGCCGAGGCCAACTCCAACACGATCCCGACCAGGTCGCGTTACGAGATAGAGCCCGAAGCCCACGAGCGGACCCCCGACGAGGTGGACGAGCCGACCTTCACGATGCGGCGCCCCGTACCGGAGCCGGAGCCCGTACCCGGACCGGAGCCCGTGGCCGAGCCCGCGTACCGGCCCGGCCCGGCGGCCGCGGAACCCGACCCGGAGCCCGCCGCCGGCGGTGTCCCGGAGCAGGGGGCCGGGCGCATCACCGACAAGGGCCTGCCCAAGCGCGTTCCCAAGGTCACCAAGCCCGCCGGCACGGCCCCGAAGCAGCGCACCGGCAGTGTGGACGCCGCTGCCCTGCGCAGTAGGCTCGGCGGCTTCCACCAAGGAGCGAAGGACGGCCGCAAGGACGTCGAAACGGAGATCTCGGAGCAGAGATCGGATGTTGTACCTACCGATGACGCGGGGGACAGTGTCGAGGAGGCACGCAGTTGACTGCGCCCAGCACATTCGGACTCAGCAGTGAAGCCCGGAACCTGCACTGGCTGTTGAAGAATCTCGTGGAGGAGGTCCCAGGGCTCCGTTCCATCGCCGTCGTCTCGTCCGACGGGCTGATGCTGCTCTCGTCGGACCCCGAGGTCTCGGCAGCCGGTCAGGCCCGGCCCGTCCGGCAGAGCGGCCCCAAGGGGTCGTCCGCCGACCTGGCCACGATCGTCTCCGGCATCGGCAGCCTCACCATCGGCGCCGCCAAGCTGATGGACGGCGGAGGCGTCAAGCAGACGATGGTCGCGATGGAGGAGGGCAGCGTCTTCGTGATGTCCATCAGCGACGGATCGCTGCTGGGCGTCCACGCCACACCGGACTGCGACATGAGCGTCGTCGCGTACCACATGGCGCTCTTCGTCGGCCGTGCCGGTCATGTCCTCACCCCCGAACTCCGCAGCGAGCTGCGCAAATCGATGGAGAGCGCCCAGTGACCCCGGCCCTCCCGGTCCGTAACCCGGACCGCCGCCCCGCGCGAGTGCGCCCGTACTCGCTCACCGGCGGCCGCACCAAATTCGGCCACATCCTCTTCGTGGAGACCTTCGTGGCCGCGATCGAAGCGTCCCCGGAGCGCCCGGAGCTGGCCAACGGCCCCGCGCGCCTCATGCCGGAGATGCGCGCCATCGTCGAGATCTGCCGCCGGATGCGCACCGTCGCGGAGATCTCGGCGCTGCTCAAGATGCCGCTGGGCGTCGTCCGCGTCTTGCTCAGCGACCTCGCAGACCAGGGAAAGATCCGTGTGTACGGTACCGGGCACGGCGAAGGCCAGCCCGACCGCGCCTTGCTGGAAAGGGTGCTGAGTGGACTCCGCCGTCTCTGAGACGCTGATCCCCGCCGAGGCCAATGAGTCCGTCCAGGCCTGGCAGAACGACCGCACCCGGGCCCCCATATCCACCAAGATCGTGGTGGCAGGCGGCTTCGGCGTGGGAAAGACGACCTTCGTCACCTCTGTCTCGGAGATCACCCCGCTCCAGACCGAGGCCCTGATGACCCAGGCGAGCGAGGAGACCGACGACCTCAGCGCCACGCCGGACAAGCTGACCACCACGGTCGCGATGGACTTCGGGCGGCTGACGCTCGACGACGACCTGGTGCTGTACGTGTTCGGCACACCGGGGCAGCAGCGCTTCTGGTTCATGTGGGACGACCTGGTGCGCGGGGCGATCGGCGCGATAGTGCTCGCGGACACCCGCAGGCTCGCCGACTGCTTCCCCGCGCTCGACTACTTCGAGAGCTGCGGGCTCCCCTACATCGTCTCGGTCAACCACTTCGAAGGCACACCCGGCTTCGAGGCGCAGGACGTGCGGGAGGCTCTGACGATTCCCCCGCACGTGCCTGTACTGATCATGGACGCGCGTAACAGAATGACGGTGGTCGAGTCACTGCTTGCCCTGGTGGGGCACGCACTCGACACCACCCCCGAATAGGAGAACAACCCGCCATGCGGAAGATACTCATCGTCGGAGCCGGCCAGTCCGGGCTCCAGCTGGCTCTTGGCCTCCAGACCCAGGGCTACGAAGTCACGCTCATGTCCAACCGCACGTCCGATGAGATCCGCTCCGGCAGGGTCATGTCCACGCAGTGCATGTTCCACACGGCGCTCCAGCACGAGCGCGACCTCCAGCTCAACTTCTGGGAGTCCCAGGCGCCGAAGATCGAGGGCCTCGGCGTCTCGGTGGCCGCCCCGGACTCCTCCCGCGCGATCGACTGGGTCGGCAAGCTCGACGGTTACGCCCAGTCCGTCGACCAGCGCGTGAAGATGGCCGGCTGGATGGAGTCCTTCGCACAGCGCGGCGGCCAGCTGGTCATCCACGGTGCGGCAGTCTCCGACCTGGACTTCTTCGCCCGGACGTACGACCTGGTGATGGTCTCGGCGGGCAAGGGCGAGCTGGTCTCGATGTTCGGCCGGGACGCGGCGCGCTCGCCGTTCAGCGTGCCGCAGCGGGCGCTTGCGGTGTCGTATGTGCACGGCATGGGCGTACGCCCCGAGCACCCCGAATTCGACGCGGTGCGCTGCAACTTGGTCCCGGGCGTCGGCGAGCTCTTCGTGATGCCCACCCTCACCAACAGCGGCCGCGCGGACATCCTCTTCTGGGAGGGCGTGCCCGGCGGCCCGCTGGACGCCTTCCAGGGCATCAAGGACCCCTCCGAGCACCTGGCCCTCACGCTCGAACTCATGGAGAAGTTCACGCCCTGGGAGTACGCGCGGGCCACCAAGGTCGAACTGACCGACGCGGGCGGCACCCTCTCCGGCCGGTACGCCCCCACGGTCCGCAATCCCATCGGGCGGCTGCCCGGCGGCGGCCTGGTCCTCGGCGTCGCCGACGTGGTCGTGGCCAACGACCCGATCACCGGCCAGGGTTCCAACTCGGCGTCGAAGTGCGCGGCCGCCTACCTCTCCTCCATCGTCGAGCGGGGCGACCAGCCGTTCGACGAGGCGTGGATGCAGCAGACGTTCGACCGCTACTGGGAGACGGCGCAGCACGTCACCAAGTGGACGAACGCGATGCTGGGCGTCCCCCCGGAGCACGTGCTGAACCTCATCGGGGCGGCGGGCCAGCTCCAGCCGGTGGCGGACCGTTTCGCCAACGGGTTCAACAACCCGGCCGACTTCGAGAACTTCTTCTTCGACCCGGAGAAGACGAACGCGTACCTGGCCTCGGTCACGGGGGCCTGACAGCCGGAACGCCGGGAATGCCGGGAACGCCGTAACGCCTGGCCGTCTGACCGCAGTTGGGCCCGGCGCCGGTGCACCGCCCCGGTGCACCGCCCCCGCCTCGCGCGCTCCCGTGCAGGCGGTCCGTCGTTTCAGGCGTCAGGGCGGACGGCGCCGAGGATCGGGTTCGACGCGATCGGCGAGACCTTCACGTCGGCGCCGGGGCGGGGTGCCTGGACGACCTTGCCGCCGCCGATGTACAGCGCGACATGGGTGGCCCCCGGGAAGTAGACGATCAGGTCGCCGGGGCGCAGGGACCGCAGCGAGACCCTGGGCAGCCGGCGCCACTGCTGCTGGCTGGTCCGGGGAATCGTGCGCCCGGCGTGCGCCCAGGCACGCCAGGTCAGCCCCGAGCAGTCGAAGGAGCGGGGGCCCTCGGCGCCCCAGAGGTACGGCTTGCCGACCTGGGCGAGTCCGTACGCCACGGCCCGGGCGCCGCGCGTCGACGCCGAAGCCTGCGGTCCGTTCAGCGCCCCGGAGGCGTCCAGCGCGCCCTGGGCGGCGGTCGTATCGGCGTCGTCCTGCGCCTGTACGTCGGACGCTTCGCCGGGGGAGAGCCCGGCGAGCAGCGCTTCCGCCTCGCGCAGACGGGCCTGGGCCGTCTTGTACTGCTGCTTCTGCCGGGCGACGAGTGCCTGCTTCTTCTGCAGTGCGGCACGTGACGCGGTGTCGAGTTTCCCGGCGTGCGCCTCGGCCTTCTGGAGCCGGCGGGCCTTGGCCATCAGATCGGCCGATGCCCGCTGAATCTGGTGGCCCGCGTCGAGAGCCTGCTGGGGGTCGCCGCCCAGCATCAGACTGATGTAGGGGGACAGCCCGGACTGGTCCTGATACTGCTCGCGCGCCAGCCGGCCGGCGGCGTTCCGGCTCTGGGCGAGCTCCATCCGCGCCTTCACCAGTCCGGCGCCGACGCTGTTCGCCTTGGCCTGCTGGCGCTTGAGTGCCTCCGTGGTGGCGCGGTAGGTCTGCCCGGCCTGCTCGGACTGCTGGTAGAGGGTCCGGAGCCGGGTCAGGGTGGCCTCGGCCGGGGTACGGGGAGCGGCGGGCGCGACTCCGGGCGCGCCGGGAGCCGGGTCGGTCACTCCGGGGCCGGCCAGGCCGGGTTCGCCCAGGCGGCCCGGATCGGCCGCGGCGTCACCCGGGGCGGCCGGGCTACCGGTGCCGGTGGCCCCGGTCCGGCCGTCGGCGGCGCCGGGAGTGGCTGGAGTGGCGGGACCGGTGGGGGCGGGCGAGGCTGCCGGGCCCGGTTCCGGGACGGGGCTGCCGAGGCCGACCGGAACGGCGAGTGCGGGGGTCGCACCGACGACCACCGTGGCCAGTGCCGTCGTACAGATGAACCGCAGCAGTCTTCCTGACACCACATCACCTCTGCTTCCGGAGTGGACCGTCCACCCCGGACCGAGCCTGCGGTGAAGCCGGCGGTGTCACCTCACGGGTGGGCGAATCGGCCCAATCCGGTCACCCGGACAGGTTGGATCCGGTTGCGGGGACCGGCCCGATACCACCCGGCGGGCCACCGGCTCACCCGGAACCGCTGCCCGGCCCACCGCCTGACTCGGCATCAGCATCAGGCCCCTCGTCCGGCTTCCTGTCCGGCGTCCTGTCCGATGTCCTGTCCGGTTTCACGTCGGGCTTCACGTCCGGTTGCACGTCCGGTTTCGACCAGGGCCACTTCAGCGTGCGGGGCCGGCCGTCCGGTGCGTACGCGTACTTCCAGCCGTGCTGAATCCCGAGACGCCTGGTATGGCCGGCCGGGGTGCGGACATAGACGAGTACGGTCGGCGGCCCGCCCCCGGCGTCCGGGACGGGAACCTCGTACACCTTGGGCGGCTGACCGGTCGGGCCGAGCAGGACGGGCAGGATCCGCCCGTCCAGCGGACCGCCCTCGAACAGGGTCTCTTCGCTCTTCACCGGGCCAGTCTGACGCAGCACCCCGGCAGCCCCGCGGTCGGACAGCCGTAGCGGAAGGACAGCCCTAGCGGAAGGACAGCGGTAGCGGAAGGACAGCGGTCGCGGATGGCGGCCCGGCCGCCACGGACGCAGCACCCCGGCCGCCACGGACGCAGCACCCCGGCCGCCACGGACGGCGCCCGCCTCTTCGCTGAGGCGCCCCCCCGCTGACGCGGTGCCCGCGTCAGACGCCGCCCAGCAGCCGCGCGGCCTCGTCCACCACGGGCAGCAGCCGGTTGGCCAGGACTCCGACCGCGCCTTCGGGCCGCTCGTCGGCCAGCGCGGTCCTGACGGCCGCCGCGGCCTGAGGGTCCGTCCCGGCCGTCGCCGCCAGCAGCGCGATGAGATGGTCGATCAGCCAGTCGCGCAGCTCACCGACGGGCGGCTGCTTCTCCTCGTCCAGCCAGATCAGCGAGGCGGCCTCGACGGCGGCGATCCAGGTCCGCACCATCATGCGCAGCCGCGGACCTGGTGCGCCGACCCCGAGGTGGACGAGGATCTGCTCGGCCGCGGCCCGCCGCACCTCGTCCACGATCGCCCCGGTGCGGGACGTCTCGGCGACGCTGCCGCCCTGGAGCAGCGCCGAGAACCCGGCGTCGTGCTCGTCCACGAAGGCGAGATAGCGGTCGAGCACCCGTGCCAGCCGTACGGTGAGCGGGCCGGTCTGCGGCTCGGCGAAGCAGAGTTCGAGCTGGTCGGCCGCCGAGCGCAGCGCCTTCTCGTACAACTGCTGCTTGCCGCCGGGGAAGTAGCGGTAGACGAGCGGCCGGGAGACCCCGGCCGCCTCGGCGACGTCGTCGAGCGAGACCTCGTCGGGCGCCCGGTGCGCGAAGAGCGACAGGGCCGCGTCGAGGAGCTGGACACGGCGCTCCTCGACGCTGAGGCGTCGGTACGCGGGGATCGCTGCGGGGGTCATGACCGCAGCGTAATCCCGGTGTTCACGGCGGGGCACGTTCCGGGGAGCGCCCCGGATCCGGCCGCCGCGGCGCCACCGCCATACTGCGAGTGATCGTTCCGCGATTCCGGCCGGCGTTCGCCCGGTCTCCGGTCCCGCCCCGAACCGAAGGGAACCCCCACGTGTCCTCGGCTCTTCCCGTCCTCACGCACACCTCCGTCGTCATCATCGGGGCCGGTCCCGCCGGGCTCGTGGTGGCGAACCGGCTGCACGACAGCGGCGTGGACTGCGTGCTGCTGGAAGCGGAGAGCAGAGATTTCATCGAGCGCCGGCCGCGTGCCGGGTTCATGGAGGAGTGGGCGGTACGGGCGCTCGCCGAGCACGGCCTCGCGGAGCGGATAGCCGTCCAGGCCGAGACCCAGGGCGAGTTCGAGTTCCGGTTCGGCGGCGAGCGGCACACCGTGCCGACGGCCGAGCTGTCCGGCCGGCGGCATTTCGTCTATCCGCAGCCGCGGCTGGTGACCGATCTGATCGCCTCGTACGCGGACAAGGGAGCGGGCGACGCCCGCTTCGGCGTCCGGGACGTACGTCTTGACGGCATCGGCGGCGACCGGCCCGTGGTCTCGTACACCGACCCGCTGACCGGCTCGCGGCACCGCGTCGTGTGCGACTACGTGGCGGGCTGCGACGGCGCACGGGGAGTCGCGCGGGCCGCGATACCCGAGGGCCGGGTCACGGTCAGCCGCCGCGACGACGGGGTCGCCTGGCTGGCGCTGCTCGCCCAGGCACCGCCGTCCGCGGACGGCGTGGTCTTCGGCATCCACGAGCGCGGGTTCGGCGCCCATATGGCCCGCGGCCCCGAGGTCACCCGGTACTACCTCCAGGTCCCGCCCGGCGACACCCCGGACGACTGGCCGCACGAGCGCGTCTGGCACGAACTGCACACCCGCCTCGCCGCGGACGGGGCCCGTCCGCTCACGGAGGGAACGCTCGTGGAGAAGGTGGTCCTGGACATGCACAACTACGTGGTGGAGCCGATGTCCCACGGCCGTCTCCATCTCGCGGGCGACGCGGCACATCTGGTCGCACCGATCGCGGCGAAGGGGATGAACCTCGCGATCCACGACGCGCTGCTGCTCGCGGACGCGCTGATCGCGGCCACCCCGGGCGCCGACTCCGACGACGATGACAACGGCGCCGGGCTCGCCGGGTACTCGGAGGCGGCCCTGCGGCGCGTCTGGCAGTACCAGGAGTTCTCGCAGTGGCTCTCGGACGTACTGCACGGGGCATCGTCGGGCGACCGCTTCCGTGCGGGCACGGCGCGGGCCCGGCTGGGGCGAATCCTGGAATCCGGAACCGCGGCCAGGGCGTTCGCGGGGCAGTACATGGGGGAGGAAGGCGGGCGGTGACCGCGGATGGCCGGCGCAGTCACGGTACGAGGTAGATCTCTGCCCACACCACCTTGCGGGGGACGGGCCCCAGGACCACGCCTCAGCGGTCGGCGAGCAGGTCGCGACGATCACGGCAGGGGCTCCGTCGCAGTAAATCCGGCATTCACTGCGGCAGTTGTGCATACGTCTCTGCAATCGAGCATCTTCCCGTATGCGGTTCTGCTGTGCGGACTTGAGGGGAAGGGACTGTCAGTGCCCGACGCCGACCAGGCCAGGTGCCAATGGAGGGCCTGGGTCATACCCCAGGCCCTCCGTCACGGGCAGGCACTCGGCGAGCAGGTCGACGACGTCGCGCCAGGCTCGCTGCGCGTGCTGTGGGTGGTAGCCGACGCCGGGGACCATGGGGTGGTCGACCGGCGGGTGGTGGAAGGCGTGCAAGGCGCCGCCGTAGACCGAGAGGCGCCAGTCGACGCCCGCGGCCTGCATCTCGGCGGTGAACGCGTTCCGTCGCACGGGCGGCATGATCGGGTCTTCCGACCCGACCCCGGCCCACACCGGGCAGCGAATGCGCGCCGCCTCGCCCGGTCGGCCCGTGGTAGTTGCGTTGACTGTCCCGATCGCGCGCAGGTTGACGCCATCGCGCCCGAGTTCCAGCCCGATGGCGCCCCCGGTGCCGTAGCCGACGGCGGCGATCCGGTCGGGGTCGGTCCGCGGTTCGGTGCGCAACACGTCGAGCGCCGCATGGCCGATGCCCCGCATCCGGTCGGGATCAGCGAGCAGCGGCAGGCAACGGGCCAGCATCTCCTCGGGGTCGCCCAAATAGCGCCCGCCGTGAAGGTCGAAGGCCAGCGCTACATATCCCAGCTCGGCGAGAGTATCGGCCCGGCGACGCTCGACGTCGCTGAGCCCCATGCCCTCTGGCCCGATCAGCACCGCGGGCCGGCGGTCGACGCCGGCCGGGAGCGCGAGGTGCCCGATCATCGTCAAACCGTCGGCCGGATACTCGACCGTACGCGTCGTAATCGTCGTCATGAGACGGGACTGTAGTGATCGTCGAGCCCGGTCCGGCCGCTGTTCTGCCGCTGGCAGAACAGCGCGCGCCCCGAAAGCCTCACAGAGAGCGAACAGTTGCGGCTCAAGGCCGTGCTGGCCCACTGCCCGGAGCTGGACCCCTCACCAGGCACGTCCGGTCCTTCGCCCGAATGCTCACCGAGCGCGAGGGCGAACGGCTACCGGAGTGGCTCGACGCCGTCCGCAAGGACGGCCTGCCCAGCCTCCACACCCTCGCCGCAGGCATCGACCGCGACCGGGATGCCGTCATCGCCGGCCTCACCCTGCCCTGGAGCTCGGGGGTCGTCGAGGGTCACGTCAACCGCATCAAGATGCTCAAGCGCCAGATGTTCGGCCGGGCCGGCTTCCGACTTCTCCGCAAACGAGTTCTGCTGTCGTAAGGAGAGCGGCAGCACATATTCAGCCATAACCCGTTCTTGTTCGTGAGATGACCGGCACCAAGTTGGTCAGTACAAGACGCGATCCATATTCACCCGGTGATCAGAGACCCACTGATACGCCTCCTGCACCTCTGTCACTGCCCCAACGTCACGGAGACGGATCATCGCAAGGTCTCCAGAGTCCGCAGCAGCCTCAATACCGCGCCAACACCTCTCCTGCCACCACAAGATCGCAGAGACGAGATCACGCCGCTCCACGAGCTCATAACTGTCAGCGATCAACCGCAACTTTCGCGCAGCTTCGGAGGCGTCTTCGACGCTGGGCCCGAGTCCGAGGTACTGCCAACAAACGTGGGCGACATCATGGATGCGCGCTCCTGGGGCTGCCAGATCCCAGTCGATAAAGGCCACCGGGCGCAAGGCGCCGCTGACAGGTCGATAGACCGTGTTCTTGGGCGAGAGGTCGTTATGACATACGACCTCATGTGATCCGGCCAGTGCCGTGCCTGCCGTCAGGTCGTGGAACTCCCGCACAAGCTGCGTGACCCGCAGCAGACTCTCGTCGGAGTACACGGCCGGCGGCTGCTGTGGTTCCCAGGCCACATGCCCTTCGAGGTAGGTGAGGACCTCCCGGCCCTCCTCGTCGATGCCGCAGTAGCGCGGTGCACCGGGCCAGCCGCTGGCCTCAAACATCTTCAGCAGGTCGCCGATGAACCCCGTACTGGCCGATGCGGGCCGGCGCACCGTGGCGCCGACGCGCACCACGTGATTGATAAAGCCACCAGGCAAGGACGACCCACCAGGCAAGGACGACTCAGACATCCCTCTACCGTGCACGATCTTGACCTCGAACTCTCAGCAAATTCCACGTTACTCAACGTGTGCGCGTCACGGGATGTGTGCCAGAGCCCGTTCCCATACACATCGCCAGGGCCGATCCGACTGCCTCCCGAGACGGTGAACAACTGCTGTCGATAGTCGGGTTCGGGTGGGATCACTGGAACGCAGGCCCACACCCGTCAATTCCTCATCGCCCGGCCATTCAGGGCCAGTTGCTACAGCCCCATGGCTCGTTGGCATTCCTTGAGAGCGAAAGAACCGAAATCGTCTCCGACTCTCTCCATGCTGTCGCGGTCCGGTAGTCCCGGATTCCATGCGCACACGGGGTACTCGCCAGCATGATCTTCCCGGGAGGCGTCAAGAACAACGTATGCCCACACGTCGTCGACCATGACGACGATGAGGTCATGTGGCAGTCCGACCTCTCTTCGGGCCTGCAGAGTCTGCCCGACAGATCCCAGCAGGACATCCCCAAGGGCAGACGTCTTGTACACCCCGATGAACTCAGTCCCGGCAATGTCCCAGGTACCGAACTCTGAGAGGAGGCATCTGTAGGACGGCGGGAACACGAGGCCGAGCTTGCGCTCCGCGGTGGCAAGCGTCCTCGCGTCGCAGCCGTCACCGTGGTTCGTGGCGCCCTCGTTCTCGCGAACCATTCGGATGACCCGCTTGCTTGCCGACACAGCTCTCGTCACTCGGATTACTTCTCTCTGCTCCACCGGCCGTCTTCAGCCGCTGCCGCCTGCCGCCTGCCGCCTGCCGCCTGCCACCTGCCGGCTCCGCGTAGGCGCCGGAGCGCGTCGCTCGGCGCTACGCCCGGGGTGTGCCGTCCCAGCGCCATGAGGTCAGACGCGGGCGTCCGGGCAGTTCGGCGCGTCCGGTGGCCCACAGCAGGGTCGGCCAGGGATCCGTGGACTCCAGGGCGTTCGGAAACAGCCGGGCGAGTACCCGTGAGCACAGATCGGCGGGTGGGTTCCAGGCAAGCCCGAGCCCTTGGGTCAGGTCGTGCGTGTGCACCAGGGTCTCCACGATGCCCATCGCGGCGAAGCCCTCGGGGTCGGAGATGCCGAATGCGTGGTGGGCGCGGACCTCTGGGGGAGTCGTGCGGACCATGGCGACCAGTAGTGCGCCACTCGCCTCCAGCACCTGCAACAGTCCCGTGGGCCCGGCTTCACGGTCCGCGTGAATGGCGTTCGCGGGGCCGCCGGGCCGCCGGCTCTCCCACACGAAAGGCACCTCGCCATCCAAGGGCGGTGTTCTGGGGCCCAGTTGTGCGGCGTATGCGAAGAGGTCGTCGCTGAGGTGCTCGACGGTCTCCCAGCAGTTCCATTCCAGCGAACCCGCCTTCTCGTCCCACACGGCTGGGGGCGCCTTGCGGAGGACCGCCAGCGCGAGCTGCACGGCAAGGTCGAGGTCGTCCGCGGTCACGGGGGACGGGGAAGGGCCAATCTCGGCTGATCGGGACATGGCAGGACCGTATCCCGGCTTGAAGGAGTCGAGGGAGCCACGCCTGTCTTTGATCACGGCCCGCGCAACCCGGCGAACTCGGCCCCGGCGATTCCCCGGTGCCGAACTCCATGCAGCGCATCCTCGACCTGACCGCGGCGATATGCGATATGGCTCAACGACCACGCCGGGCAGAACGACCACGCAGGACAGGACGTCCTACGCTCGCCGACCCCGTTCGGTCACTGACGTTCGCCGTCATTCGATCGAGGTGTCTGACAGCGAACCCGGTCGATCTGGCTTCCCTATCGGTGAACCTGGTCGCCTTTCGGCCCGATGCCGTTGATCCTGGCCGGAGTTCCGTCCGGGGCGTACGCGTGGTGGAAGGTGAAGGCGTGCGGCGCGGAGCCGTGGTCGTGGAGGTGTTCCAGCCTGGAAACCCCGTCCTGCCAGGTGGGTGTCACGCCGTCGGAGACCCACCAGAGCACGTGACTCGGGTGTCCTGTCCTCTCGAACCAGTCGTAACGCCTGTTCAGCGCCTCACGGTGCAGACCGGTATAGATGGCGTCGAAGGCGGGGTGCAGGTCGGTCCAGAGTGAGAGGGTCGCGGCCAGGGCGGTGGTTTCCACCGTATGGCCCTTGCCGTACCAAGTCGGTACAGCGAACTCTCCCCATATACCCCAGTCCGCCCCGAAGAGCTCGCCCAGGTCGCCGTTTGCCGCTTCGGCATGCGCGAGGTATCCGGGGTGCTGACTGATTTTCCGGTAGACGGCCTCACCGATGTCGTAGAACTCGCGCGTGAGGGGGGTGGGATCGGCGAGAGGTGACTTCAGGACGCCGAATGTGTACAGAACAAGATGGGGCATGCGTCTCTCCCTGGTTGGGGGTGCCTGGTGTGGGCCCGGTTCGGTGCCTTACGCATGGGGGCGGGGAATCGTGGGGCATGACCAACTCGTCGCGTCACGGGTGGCTCAGCCTGAAGGAACCCCTGTGCGGCCGTGGGCGACCGCTGAAGACCAGGTGAAGGTAGCTGCCTCTGCGGTCCATGTCGAAGTTGCGCTTTCCCCGTCCAAGTGGCTCCGTGCACACGTCCTTACGGGAACTGGGGTGGGTGTCGCGACGGCCGCTGGAACGGAAGTGGTCGAGTACAGACGGAAGTGGCCGAGTGCAGGCGTTACCCCGCCAGTGGGGCCGTGCGGTCGAGGAAGGTCCTTACTGTCGCGCCCAGTTCAGCCTGATGCGTGATGTAGAAGTCGTGGTGGCCGTCGATCGTCACGACTTCCGTGCCGGGCCGGCGACGGATCATCTCCTCTGCGTGCCGGCGCGGGACGACCGCGCTGTGTCTGCCCCGTACGACCATCAGCGGCTGCTTGGCGCCGGTGAAGTCGTCCCACCAGTCGCCTCGGACCGCGGCCTTGGCGGCCTGGACCTCGTCGGCCCGCCACAGGAATCGCCAGCCCTCCGGTTCCTCCACCGCGCTCTCGGTGAAGTGCCGGGGCTCGTCCACGAACGCGAGCGCGTCCAGCATCGCGCACATGCTCGGGAAGTGCGTCGGGAGCGCGCGCAGCTGATCGTCGCCCAGCGACGCCCGGTATTCCGCCGGGAAGTCCAGCACGACCACGGCCGAGACCAGTTCCGGTCGCCTCGCGGCCAGTTGGTATGCGGTGATGCCGCCCAGCGAGTGTCCGACGGCCGCGACGGGGCCGAGTCCGAGGTGTTCGACGAGCGCTGCCGCGTCGGCGATGTAGCCATCGCGACCGTAGTCGTCGGGGTGGTCGGAGAGGCCGTGTCCGCGCTGGTCGAGTGCGATGAGCCGGTAGCCGGGTCCGAGGTGGGTGGCGAGCCCGAGCATGGAACGGCCGCGTCCGTAGGCGCCGTGCAGTGCGAGGACGGGGCGGCCTGCGCCGCCCAGGTCGATATAGGCGAGCCGTATGCCGTCCGGAGTGTGGAAGTGCCGCGTGGTTGCCGTCGTCATGGTTTTGACTCTAACAGAGGTAACTCTATTCGAGTTAAAGTTCCCGATGCGGCTACCCTGGGCAGCCACGACGACCGCGAAGTACGCACCCCGGAGGCCCGGTGCTCACCCTCTGCATCCTCGGATTCCTCAACGAGGAGCCCCTTCACGCGTACGACCTGCGTGCCCGCATCTCCGGGCTCAGCGGCCACGTGCGTCCCGTGAGCGACGGCGCCCTCTACCCCGCGATCAAGCGCCTGGAAGCCGCCGGACACCTCACCCGCCACACCGAGCCCGGTGAACGGGCCACTCCTCGCCAGGTCCTCTCCCTCACCGAATCCGGCCGCGCCGAACTCATGCGCCGTCTGCGCGAGCCCGCCGAACTCGAAGTCACCGACCGCAATTCCTTCTTCATCCTGCTCGCCTTCCTCGGCCAGTTGCCGAGCCCCGCCGACCAGGTGCACGTACTACGTCGCCGCCTCGCATTCATGGACGAGCCCGGCAGCTACTTCTACGAGGACGGCCGCCCGCTGCGCGCCCGCGAGATGACCGACCGCTTCCGCCGCGGGATGCTCCAACTCGCCCACGCCACCAGCAAGGCCGACCACGCCTGGCTGGAGCGCACCATCGCCGAGCTGGCACAGCCCACTCGGTAGGGCTTCGTGAGGCAGCGGCACCGTCTGCTGATTCCGGCGGGTCAGCACCTCTGACAGCGTTCGCCCACGATGGTTCAGGCGACGAGCAGGCGTTCAGGCTACGAGCAGGCGGAGGCCGAGCTCTGCCGTGTCGAGATCGACGAGGTCACCGTTGCGCTCGGCCCACCGGCCCGAGGAAAGGTCGTCGCGGAGCCCGTTCACGGCCCGCTGCTCTGCCTCCGGCCCGACTCTGGTCCACACCGACACCGCGCGGCGCACATGTTCGTCCAGATACGCCTCGGGCCTGCGCCAGCAGGCCTCCAGGAAGCCGTCGGCGCAGTCCCACGGGATGAGCACCGGCTCCATGCGGGCTCCGATCGAGCGGGCCGGCTGGTCAACCGAGGGGCGGCCGGCGACGAGGCCGGCGACCTCAGGCAGGTAGTCGCGGGTGAGCCAGAACCGGTGACGCCAGCCGTTGTCACTGGCGTCGTGTGTGAGCACCACTACGCGGCGGGCCACGCGCCGCATCTCACGCAGCCCGGCGATCGGGTCGTGCCAGTGATGAACGGTGCTGAAGGCCATCGCGGCGTCGAAGGACCGGTTCTCGAACGGGAGGTTCTCCGCACCGGCGGCCACACACGGCGCCGCGCCCACGGGACGCTGTGTCCGCATGACCGCCGGCGGTTCCGCCGCGGTCACGTCGCGGTCGGGGGGCTCGTAGGAGCCGGTGCCGGCCCCGACGTTCAATACGGTCCGTGCGTCCCCGAGTGCGTCCCATACCCGCGCGGCGATCCGCGGCTCGGTGCGCCGCGTCGCCGGGTAAGCGGACCCGATGACCTCGTACAACTGCGCGCCGAACGCCCTGAGTTGGTCCTCTGATGTCGTCCTGATGCCCATCGCCCGTGCCCTCAATTCCGTGTCTATGGCTGTCACCATGGCACCGGCGCGATCGCGCTGTTCCAGCAGCAGGCCACGCAGCCGGTGCAGGTGAGCGACCGCGTCGGTGCCCGGGTCGTCAATCAGATCCGCGATCTCGCGTAGTCCGAATCCCAGCCGCCGGTAGGCCAGCACCTCCCGCAGTCGCTCCACATCGCCCGCCGAGTACGTCCGGTAGCCGGCGGTGGTCCGCGCGGACGGCCGCACGAGGCCGATCTCGTCGTAGTGGTGCAGCGTGCGGACGCTCACGCCGGCCAGCTGTGCCACGCGTCCCACGGTCAGGTGTTCTTCCACGGCACCGACAATGCGGCATGACGCCACGTGAGGGTCAAGTGTTCGCCGAACGGCTCGGGCGGGCCGGTTCGGGAATGGGATGTCTGGGGCCCTGTGCGGCTGCCGTAAGTCGGTTCCCGCGAACGAGTATCGGGTGTCCACCAGTGTGGGCCGCGGAGGTTCGTGCTGGGCTTCGGTTACTGATGACCGGCGTGGTGAGCGGGCAGAGAGCATCGGGAGACCCCTTGGTGAAGCGGCCTCCCGATGCTGTTTTCAGTGCGTTCCCCGCATGGGGCCAAACCATGATGGGTCGTCCATCGTGCCCTCATCCTCATGCCACTGTGGAGGGGCCGAAACGACGAAGCTTCTCAGGTCGCCACCCAGCAAGAACAGACGCCCAGGCTTGACTTCCACCCCGTAGTCGAGGCCGGTCTTCCTGCATTCCTCGTCGTCGGCGCGACGGATGACCAAACTGTCGTAGCTGGGACGGAGAAGCATGAGATCGACGTTGGCGAAGTAGATTTCGATCCGGGTGTCCGGCGACCTGTCCTGGCTACTACGGAGGAGTAGCCTGCGATGACCGACAGCGTACTGCCAGACCCTGAAGTACCTGTCGGATCGGAAGATTTCGGAACCGGTGGACTCCGGTGTCATCTCACCCATTCAGTGCGTCCCAGTTCCGTTCGGGTATGTCCACTACTCTGCCCTCTTTTCTGCAGAACGTGATATCCGCCGCGTTGGCCGCGGTCCTTGCATCGGTTGCGCCTTCGCCGCGTCGGCGGCCTTGACCGCAGCGTCCCTCTTCGCGCCCGCGGTGGCCTCGGATAGGTTTGGCGGTGCCCGCGCTCTTCGTCCACGGCCGGCTCGGTGTCGAGATCCCGCTGGAGGTCTCCAGTACGCTGGCCGCGCTCCTCGTATTACTTCGGAGGGAGCAACAGATGTCTGTGAACAGCGACGATGTGTGCGTTGTTCTCGGTGCGACCGGCAAGCAGGGCGGTGCGGAACGCGCAAGCCGAGTCGAGCACTTCGAGAACAAGGGCCGCGTCGAGGAGCGCATCACCATGGTGGAGCCTGGTCACTCCCCCGGCAGAAATTCCGGAGGAGTGACGCGGCGCCTACGGTCCTACGTGGCGTTGATGTCGCTCACTGCCGTGTCACGAATCTGTTCTGGCGTCTCCGACTGCCTTGACCAGGCCCTCTGCGAGGCCCAGGGCGTTCTCTCGGAAGAATCCGGTCCTGGTATGGAATGCTTCCTCCGGTCCGAACATGCTGCATACCGAGACGAGCACGGAATAGATGACGTGCAATTCCTTGACCGAGTACGTGTGTTCTTCCAGGCCGTCGAGGCTTGATTCTATTTGGGTGATCTGATTCTTGGTGAAACCGGTTCGAATCAGAACAGCTTCCTCTGTCCTAAGGTTCGTCACGGGCTCGATTGAACCTGCGAGGAGGTCTCGCTGCCACTTGGTGAATCTGACTGCGAAGCCATCACCCCTGCGGGCCACAGTCGGGATTTCTCTCCTCACGACTTTATCCCTCAGTTTTCTGCAGGACGTACCTGCCTTCATCCACAAGCTTTTTGAACTTCGCGTAGTCGTACTGATACGCGTGGATCATGTAGGAGTTCTCGACTACGAGCGTGCCTCGTGCTTGATCGTACGCGACCCGGGATCCTTGCTTCACGTCGTTGTAATTGAGGCGACCGCGCCAATCAGCGAGATAGTCACCGAGGGCGGTCAGGTTGTGGCCGATCCCGGGGATCTCGTGATCGAGAGCGGTTGCGCTACCGTCGTGCATTCGGTCTGCCATCCAGTCCACTCCATCAGCGACATCCTGCCCATGAGTGTGTTCGATTTCCGCGTACAGCTCCTCGCTCAACTGTCCGTCACAGTTGTGGACGAGAACCGGCGTGGATCCGGCGAGGACGTAAAACGTGTGGAGGTCAGCAACGGTCAAGTCCCAGACCGCCTGCGGTACATGCACGGTCCGTACACGCACCACAGAGTCCGCAGGGCCTGCGGCGGGGGAACGAAGACGGTCACGGGGATGCAGGTCGGATGCCAGTACCCATCCACTGCCCGGCACGTACAGCCGGTGTCCCGGTGTGGTGCGGACTCGTCCGCCGTCCGCCGTCGTGATGTCCACGAACTGGTCGGCATGATGAGAGAAGGTCGCGGTGACCTGTGCGCTCCGGGTGGCGCCTGTGTTCGGATCGGTTGCCAGCAGTTGGTCGCCATCGGAGATCGTGTCGATCGCCCTGGACGTTCCGTCAGCCAGCAGAACCCGCGTGCCGGCGGGGAAGCTGTTGACCTTGCACCCTGTGGCCAGCTCCCTGCCTTCTGTCTTCGCGATGCCGGCGATCGCGTCTTCGGAGAGGCCAACAGCCTTGAGGCCTTTCCAGGCGTCTCCGATTCCGATGCCGGTCCTGAGGGAGGCATCGAGAGCACGAACTGCTTCGGCAGCCGCAGCGAGCGCCTTACCGCCGACGAACCAGGTTGCGGCCCATGCGCAACCTGTGAAGCTTCCGCTCTCGCCGCCGGGCGTGATTCTCTGGGCGCATTCGATGAAGTCGCCGAGAAGGATCTTTACCGGGTCGATTCCCGCATTGAACTCAGCCATCGAGAGGGTGTGCTTGACCTCATAGGTCTGGTCCTTGAGTGGCTGGGATCCCAGGAACGCTGTGTCCGGGGCCGGGCACCCGGACTCGGTTGCGGGCATGTCCTCGGCAGTGCACAGGTAGAGGTCGATGATCGCGTTGAAGTGGATCTTTGCGGTGATCGTGCAGTCGCCGGTGTGAACGATCGGGTTGCAGTTGTCCTTCTTCAGAACCTCCGGGTCGCCGATTGTCTCGATGTGATCGACGACGTAGAACACATTGCCGATGCCGGTGGTGGCCCCGTTCGTAATCTGGTCGTTCTTGCCCTGGGCCTCCGACCTATCGGCGGCGTCCTGGGCTTCCTTGGCGTACTTGGCGGCATCCTTCGCGGCCTGTTCGGCTTCGGTGGCGGCAGCGTCGGCGCGGTCGGCCGCTGCGCGCGCGTCCTTCGCTGTCCCCACCGGATACGCGGGTGGCGGCCTCGGCGGTCTCGCCCGCCTTCACCATCGCCGCAAGAGCGGCAGATGCCCCCTGGGTGACCTGCGCCTTCTGCTCTCCGACCAGCAGGCCACGGCCCCGTGGCGCGCCGTTCTTGTCCGCGACGGCGTACGCGGCGGTCTCGGCCGTGTCCGAGGTCGTGGCGGCCGTCTTCGCCGCTGCGGCCTGCACCTTGAGGGCGGCGAGCTGCTTCTTCGCGGCCGCCTGGGCGTCGGTGACGCCCTTGGTGGCCTGGTCGAACTGTGCCTTCGGCGGAACCTGACCGGTGTGCCCGGACGGCTTGATGTCGAACTGCTGCGCAGCGGTGTTGTTGCACGTGTACAGCTGCGAGTTGAGGCCGTCGGCGAACGTGTGCAGGTCGAGGCACTTGCCGGTACCGACGTTCTTCAGGCTCGTAGTGGCGTGGAGGTTGTACTCCCAGGTCTGCGCCGGGTTTTCGTGGCACCCCCAGATCTGGATCTGCGTGCCGTTGACCGCGGCGTTCCCGTTCACGTCGAGGCACTTGTTGGAGTTCACGTTCTGCAGGTGAAGACCCACATCGTCGCCGTACACCCGCCACGCCTGCGCCGCGGAACCGTTGCATGTGTACACCTGGACCGGGGTGCCGTCGGTCTTCGCGGCACTCTGCACGTCCAGGCATTTGCCCTTCGCCGCGTGCACCTCGATCACCCCCGGGGCGTCGCCGATCCATCCGGCACCGCCCGGCGACCAGTAGTCCTGCCAGCGGGCGAGATGGTCAGCGATCCAGGACTGGCCCAGCAGCTCGCCCAGCGCCTTGGCCCCGGTGGCGAGGGCCTTCGTGGCCGTGGCGTTCGCGTCCAGGACCTGGTTGCGCTGCACCTGCTGGGAGGCGATCTCCTGCTGCCACTCCGCGGCAGCAGTGGCCGATATGCCTCCGAGCACCTTGTCCGGATCGACCGGGTCACGCCACGCACAGCCGGCGAACCGGGACTTCAGATCCTCGACGGCGATCCGGTACTCCGCGCTTCCCGGTTGCGGAGCCGTGTGGGGGAAGCCGCCGGACGCAAGGAAGATGCGAGCGTCGTCCGCGCCCGCGCTCCCGGCCGGCTCTCCCTGCAGCCATTCGAAAGCATCGTGTTCGGCAACCGCACGGTCCCAGTCGTCTTTCGACAGGCCGGTGGGGTCGGGGTCCTTGCCGTAGAGCGGAGCGCCGACGGCGTTCACTGCCTTCAGCGTCTTCGCATCAGCCTGGGGGTGGAGTCCTGGTAGAAGTCGCTCTCGTTCTTCCAGAAGTGGTCGGCGATCCAGGGGCTCAGACCCGTCTGGGAGTAGAAGTCGTCCGTCCCGCTCCCGGGTGATCCCGGAGCCACTGGAAGTCGGCGTCGGTGAAACCGGCCGGGCTCTCCAGGCCCGAGAGCGGCTTCTGCCACGCGCCCGGCCGGGCGCCAAGGGTGTCCAGTTCCTTGCCCGCCGCCTCGCGGTCCGCCGTGTACGCGGTGGCGAGCGGAGTCTTCTGCCAGTACTGCCGGTCGGCCAGTACCCGCAGCTGGTCCGGGGTCTGGTTGAGGCCACCCTGTGCGGTCTTGGCCATCGACGGGCCGCCCAGACGCGGCACATCGCCCATCAAGCACTGGTCCTGACGGAGCTGTTCGGCAGCCGTGTCCTCGTACCAGTTGTACGAGTCACTCGCCGACTCGGCACTCCGTCCGAGATCCAGCAGGTCCGGGCGCACGGTCAGTCCGCCGAGAACGGCGAGGGCGGCCACGGACGTGACCACCGGGGTCAGGATTCCGGATCTTCGAAATCCGGGCATACGGAACCACGGTCCTGGGCGCAACGGAGTATCCCTTCGGAGGTGATGGGCACACCGAAGGGAGGCAGGAGGGACCGCGCTTGGAAGAAGCGGGCCTCCTCAGGCGCTGTGTGCGGCCCCCCCCCGGAATGCCAGTTCGGTCAACGCCACCGGCGGGGTGCGTCAACATCCCCGCCGAGGCGCGGAACGCGCTATAGGCACAGGTCAACGGACTGCTGCAAGCGATGACTACGGCGTTGACTCGATCGCATCAGCGAGTAGATGGACCTCTGTGAACGGGTAACTCCCGTGCGCACACTACGGATTAGCTGTGAGAAAGTTGTGAAGGGTGTGTGAGGTGAAAGCCTGGGTCCGGGGACGGAACTGACCGAAAATCGATCTCTTGCGAGCGGGAATCCCACGCCGCTCACCGCGCCTCCCGATGACGCCCTCGCGTGCCCGGCCCGGCCCCGGCCGCCCTACTTCGCCAGCAGCCCCGAGCTGACCCACAGCCTGCGCCCCGCGCCCCGCAGTACGCCGATGTCGTCCAGGAAGTCCGTCAGCCGCTTGGCGCCGCTCTGCATGACCTCCGCGCGGTGGCCGCTCGCCTTGACCTGGGCCACGGCCTCGCGGCGGTCCAGGCCGGTGTTCGTGTACACCTGGGGGTTGATGAAGCAGGTGGAGAAGACCCGCGCCGCCTCGCCGCAGCTGAGCCTCGTGAAGTGCTGTTCCCAGCGCGGCGCGGTGACCATCTGGCGGCGCAACTCCTCCCGTGCGTAACGGACATGGCGCGCCTCCTCGACCACATGGATCCGGGTCACCCCGCGGACCAGGGTCTGTACGCGCTCGTCGGGGAAGGTCAGCCGCTGCATATAGTCGAGGATCTCCTCGCCCAGCAGGGTCGCCGCGAAGGAACCGGGGGTGGTCGACACGGTCTTCAGTACCCGCGCCAGGTTGTGGTACATCCGCGGGACCGGGTACGACGGCGCCCCGCCCTTCTGGATCATCCTTGCGAACATCATCGAGTGCCGGCACTCGTCGGCTATCTCGGTGAGCGCGTACCGCACGTGATTGCTTGTCACCGACTTGTCGTAGATGTGCCGGACGAGCAGCTGCATCAGGATGATCTCGAACCAGATGCCGAGCGAGGCGAGCGAGGCCGCTTCGTGCCGGGCGAGCTCCATCCGCTGGTCCTCGGACATCTTCCGCCAGAGCGGGGTGTCGTAGAGCGATACGAGCTCGGGCGGCCAGAACCACTTGCCGTCCTCGACGGGGGCCACCCAGTCCAGTTCCTTGTCCGGGTCGAAGGAGTGCTTGGCGGACGATTCGAGGAGGCGCTCGGCCACTTGTTCGCGGTCCCTGAGCAGGCCGAGGGCGTCACGGAGCACTTCGCGTTCGGTCGCTGTCGTCATCTCTGAGGTACCTCGCGCTTGGGGTTACCGGTGGTCACCTCTTATAAGACTGCTTGTCAGTAAGATGGTCAATCCCTTGCGCGCGACTTGTTGACCCGGCGTCTACCAACGTGTGAGCCTGCCAGGTATGTCGACGCATGAGCTCTATACCAAGGGACCGGCCGAGCCCAACTGGCAGATACCCGCGTCGGGTTCGGCCCGTTTCAGCTGGGAGTACGACGAAGGGCGCGACCGGCTCCTCGCCCTGTACCAGAAGGGCAAGGACAAGCAGTGGGACGGCGCGAAGCGTATCGACTGGTCGCTCGAAGTGGACCCGTACGACCCGCTCGGTACGCCCGACGAGGCGATGACCCTGTACGGAACGCCCCACTGGGCGAAGATGACCGAACGCGACCGGGGCGAGCTGCGCAAGCACTACACGTCCTGGCAGTTCAGCCAGTTCCTCCACGGTGAGCAGGGCGCGATGGTGTGCGCGGCCCGGATCGTGGAGTCCGCACCCGACATGGACGCCAAGTTCTACTCGGCCACCCAGACCATGGACGAGGCCAGGCACGCCGAGATATACGGCCGCTTCCTGCACGAGAAGATCGGGATGCTCTACCCGATCAACGACAATCTCCAGGCACTGCTCGGCGACACCCTGCGCGACTCCCGCTGGGACATGCCGTACCTGGGGATGCAGGTCCTCATCGAAGGTCTGGCGCTCGCCGCCTTCGGCATGATCCGCGACACCACCGACAAGCCGCTGCCCAAGCAGATCCTGGCGTACGTGATGCAGGACGAGGCCCGCCACGTGGCCTTCGGGCGGATGGCGCTCCGCGACTACTACAAGCAGCTGACCGACGCCGAACTGCGGGAGCGCGAGGAGTTCGTCATCGAGGGCTGCTACCTGATGCGCGACCGGCTGCGCGGCGTGGAGGTCCTGGAGAACTTCGGCATCGCGAAGAAGGAGGCCGAGGAGCTCTCGGAGCAGTCCGAATTCCTCACGCTCTTCCGGCAGTTGCTGTTCAGCCGGATCGTCCCGTGCGTCAAGGACATCGGCCTCTGGGGCAAGCGGCTGCAGAAGGCGTACGTCGACATGGGCGTCTTCGAGATGGGCAACTCGAACCTGGACCTGCTGATGTCGCAGGACGAGGAGATAGCCGAGCAGCTCGACCGGGAGCGGTTCGCGCAGGAGGAGCAGGAGCGGGTCGCCGAGGTGGAGTCGGCGATCGCGGACGGAGCCTGAGGCGCTGCCGCTCCGGCGCTGGTGCTGTTGCCGCCGCTCCGCCGACGCGGGGCCGGTGCTGTTCCGGTGTCCCGTTCGGGCCGGTGCTGTTCCCGTGTCCCGTTACGGGTCGGTGCTGTCCCCGTATCCCGTATCCCGTATCCCGTTACGCGCCGGCGCCGTCCCCGTCTCCCGTCACAGGCCAGAGCCCTCCGGGCCTCCCAGGCCTTCCAGGTCATCGAGGTCATCCAGATCGTCCAGGTCCACGGACCACTGCTGGGGCTGCGCCTGTGGCCCGGTGAGGAGTTGCTCGGCCCAGATGATCTTTCCGTGCGGCGGATACCGAGTGCCCCAGCGCTCCGCGAACTGCGCGACGAGATAGAGCCCGCGCCCGCCCTCGTCCATAGCCGCCGCCCGCTTCAGATGCGGTGAGGTACTGCTGCTGTCGGCGACCTCGCAGGTCAGGGTCGCACTGTGGAGCAGCCGCACGTGGATCGGGGCGGTGCCGTAGCGGACCGCGTTGGTGAGCAGTTCGCTCAGGATGAGCTCGGTGTTGAACGCGATCTCGTCCAGGCCCCATTCGCCGAGTCTGCGGGCCGCCTCTGACCGTACCGTGGCGACCGCCGCCGGATCGGCCTCCAGCTCCCAGTCCGCGACCGACGACGGGTCGAGCAGCCGGGTCCTGGCCACGAGGAGGGCGACGTCGTCCTCCCGGTGCGAGGGCGACAGCGCGTCGAACACACTCCGGCACATCTCCTGCGGCTCCGTGTCGAGCCCGGCCTGTTCCTCCAGGGTGGTGCGCAGCAGTTCAAGGCCCACATCGATGTCCCGGCCGCGCTCCTCCACCAGGCCGTCGGTGTACAGCACCAGGCTGCTGCCGGCGGCCAGGTCGAGCACCGCGGTCTCGAAGGGCAGGCTGGCGGTGCCCAGCGGCGGACCCAGCGGGACGGCCGGGAACCGCGCCGTTCCGTCGGGGCCGACGAGCGCCGGGCCGAGGTGGCCGGCGCTGGCCACCGTGCAGCGGCCCGACACGGACTCGTAGACCGCGTACATACAGGTGGCCCCGGTGACGACCGTGCCGTCACCCAGCGAGCTGTTCCCCTCGTCCATGGTGAGGACCAGGTCGTTGAGATGGCCCAGGATCTCGTCCGGGGACAGATCCAGCGAGGAGAAGTTGTGGACGGCCGTACGGAGCCGGCCCATGGTCACGGCGGCGTGCAGGCCGTGCCCCACGACATCGCCGATGACCAGCGCGACCCGGGCGCCGGGCAGCGGGATGACGTCGAACCAGTCGCCGCCCACCCCGGTCCGGGCGGGAACATAGCGGTGGGCCACGTCCAGGGCCCGGTTCTCCGGCAGATCGTGGGGGAGCAGGCTCTGCTGGAGGGTGACCGCCGTGGTGTGCTCGCGGGTGAACCGGCGGGCGTTGTCGACGCTCAGCGCCGCCCGCAGGGCCAGCTCCTCGGCGAAGGAGAGGTCGTCCTCCTCGTACGGCTCACGCTCCACGGCGCGCCAGAAGCTCACCAGACCCAGCACGACCCCGCGCGCCGTGAGCGGCATCCGGATCAGCGAACCGAACCCCTCGTCGACGGCGCGCAGGCCGCCGGACGGGTCCTGCTGCCGCCAGTCGTACGCCCCGGGGAGATCGACCTCCAGAGTGGGCTCTCCGGAGGCCAGATACTGCGCCAGCGGGGTGCCGGGCACCACGTCGATCCGGGTGCCGGCCGGGTCCAGCGCATCGCTGTCGCGGACACCGCGCACGGCAGCCCGCCGCATCGAGGTGAAGGCGCCGCCGGGCTCCCCGCCGGACAGCACGGGCTCCGTCAGATCCACCGTGACGAAGTCGGCGAACCGCGGCACGGCCACTTCCGCCAGCTCCTCGGCCGTCCGCACGGCGTCCAGCGATGTGCCCACCCGCCCGCTCGCGTCGTACAGCAACTGCAGCCGTTCCCGCGCCACTTCGGCGCGGCCGGTCAGGGCGCGCAGTTCGGTGGTGTCCCGCAGGGTCACCACTCTGCTGCCGAGTCCGGCGCGGGTCCGGGTGCGCCGCATATTGACCGCCAGCAGCCGGTCCCCGGTCAGGTGTACGGCGTCGGTCACCGCCTCGCCCCGGGTCAGCAGCCGCTCCATGGCCGGGGCGAGCCCGAGGTCCGCGACCCGGTCCAGCTCGGCATCGGGCGACAGGGAGAGCAGCCGGCGCGCCTCGTCGTTCGCCAGCAGGATCTGCCCGTCGCTGCCGATGATGAGCACGCCCTCGCGCACCGCGTGCAGAACGGCGTCGTTGTGCTCGTACATCCGGGTCATCTCGGCGGGTCCCAGACCGTGTGTCTGGCGGCCGAGCCGGCGGCTGACGAGCGCCGCCCCGATGGTGGCCAGGGCGAGTGCGGCCGCGGCGGTGCCGAGGAAGAGCGGCAGCCTCTGGCTGACCAGATCCGTCACATTGCTGATCTCGATCCCGGCCGCGACCAGGCCGACCACATGGCCGTGGCCGTCGAGCACGGGGGCGACGGCGCGCACGGCGTCGGACGGGGCCCCGTAGAAGACCTCGGTGAAGGGGTGCCCCGCCACGGCCCTGCTCAGATCACCTGAGGCCCGCTTGCCGATGAGTGCGCGCTGGGGGTCCGTGTAGCGGATCCCCTGGGTGTTCATCACGGTGACGAAGTCGATGTCGGCCGCTTTGCGGGCGCCCTCCGCCAGCGGCTCCAGTACGGCCGTCGGATCGCGTGAGCGCAGCGCCCGCGGCAGCCCGGGAGCGTGGGCGAATGCCTCGGCTGCGGCCAGCGAGCGGCTCCGCGCCCCGCGCACACTGTCGGACCTGGACTGCAGCACCAGCACCGCAGCGGCGGCTGCGACCAGCAGGACGATCAGCACCACCTGCATACCGAACACCTGCATGGCGAGGCTCCGGCGCAGCCCCCAGCGCGACGGGTGCGGCACGGGGCTCCGGCGGTGTGCGGTCACCCTCGTTTCATAGCATTGATCCCTTAGTGGGGCGAAGCGGACCAAGCGCTCCTTTCCATGATCGACTCGGCGGCCCGCGCCATCTCCACCAGCGAGGCGTCCTGCCCGGGTGCCGCGACGATCTGCAGCCCCACCGGGCACCCGTCAGGCCCGAACCCTGCGGGAATGCTCGCCGCCGGATGGCCGCTGAGGTTGAAAGCCCAGGTCAGCGAGGTCGAGTACCGTTCGCCCGGTCCTTCGTGGCCATGCGGCCGATTCGGTGTCACCGGTGTGAGCAGTAACGGGGCGCGGGCGAAGAGGGACGCCAGCCGGTGGTCGTTCTCCGCGCGGACCGCCGTGGCCAGGTCCGGCTGCCCGCCGCGCACCGCCAGCCAGGCGTCGCACGGGTCGAGCAGGTCGTACGAGGTGGCGTCGAGGCGTACGAGACCGGCCGCCGCCATCCACTCCACGGCCCGCCTCGCGACCCGTTCCACCTCGTCGTCCACCGCGGCGAAGCCCAGGTCGGCCGACCAGACGGCGGGCACCGGGAACTCCGGCAGGGACGGTTCGTACCGGCCCGTCACCGCGCGCAGATACGCCTGCGCCCCGTCGGCGCCGGCCGCCAGGACACCCGCCGACGCCAGCCCGGTCCTGTCCGGCGACGGCAGCAGCCCCGCCGTCGTCCTGAGGCCCAGCACGCCGCACCACGCGGCCGGTATCCGCACCGATCCCGCACCGTCGCTCCCGGTGGCCAGCGGGACCATGCCGGTGGCCACCGCCACCGCCGACCCGGCCGACGAACCGCCCGGGGTACGGTCCGGGCGCCATGGATTGCGGGTGGGACCGTGTGCGCCGAGACCCCAGGTCTGCCAGTGCGTCCCGGGCCCGGGCACCGCCGTCGAGCCGACCGGGACGGCGCCCGCGGCCCGCAGCCGCCGGGCCGCGTACCCGCGGATGCCGGACGGGCCCTTCACCGCGAACGGAACCCCGGAGAGCGGCATCCCGGAGAGCGGCATCCCGGAGAGCGGAACCCCGGAGAGCGGAACCTCGGAGCGCGGCGGCCCGCCGTCCACCGGGTGGTCCGCCGGGCGGCCCGGTGACGGGCCGCCCGGCGGCGCGTCCGGCCAGACCTCGGTGAAGGCGCTGAGCGCGGGGTCCAGCCGTGCGATCCGTCCCAGCGCTTCCGCCACCGCCGCGTTCATCGCCACCACCTGCGTCCCCCTCGTCCCACCCGCGCCGGCTGCCGGTGCCCGCCCGCCGGCCTCGCCGTCAGTGTCCCAGTGCGGCCTGCATGACCGCCCGTGCGATCGGGGCCGCGAAGCCGCCGCCCGTGATGTCGGCACGGTGGGCCGACGCGTCCTCGACCACGACGGCCACCGCGACCGCCGGCTGGCTCGCACCGTCGGCCTTCGCCCAGGAGATGAACCAGGCATACGGCGTACCGGCGTTGTTGACCCCGTTCTGCGCGGTGCCGGTCTTGCCGCCCACCGTCGCGCCCGGGATCGCCGCGTTGGACCCGGTGCCCTGGGTCACGACGTCGACCATCATCTGCTGGAGCTGGACAGCCGTGGAGGCGTCCATCGCCCGGCGGTAGGACTTCGATCCCGTGCGGCTGACGACCCGGCCGCCCCTGGCGCGGGTCTCGTCGACCAGATGCGGGTACATCAGCTCGCCCCCGTTCGCGACGGCGGCCGAGACCATCGCCATCTGCAGCGGTGTCGCCGAGGTGTTGAACTGCCCGATCGACGAGAGCGCCAGCTGGTCCTTGCTCATGTCGGTGTCGAAGTTGCTCCTGGCCACCCCGGAGGGGATCCTCAGGCCGGCGTCGTTGAAGCCGAACTTCCCGACCGCGTCGTCCATCCCGCTGAGCCCGACCTTGACTCCGAGGTTGGCCATCACGGTGTTGCAGGAGACCTCGATGGCGTACGCGAGTGAGGCGTTCCCGCAGCCGCTCGCCTCGTTCGGCAGGACGGTCGTGGTGTTGGGCAGCGTGTACGGATCGGGGGTGTCGGTGTCCGCGTTCATATCGGTGACCACGCCCGAGTCGAGGGCGGCCGCCGCCGTCACGATCTTGAACGTCGAACCGGGCGGATAGGTCTGCCGGATGGCCCGGTTGAGCATCGGCTGGTCGGCGGAGCCGGTCAGCCGCGACCAGGCGTTGCTGACGGACGGGCCGGTGCCCGACAGGTCCCCCGGGTCGTACGAAGGGCTGCTGACCAGCGCCAGGATCTTCCCGGTCGACGGCTCGACGGCGGCGACCGCGCCACGCCTGCCGCCGAGCCCGTTGTACGCGGCCTCCTGCATCGACGCCTTGATGGTGGTGGCCACGCTGCCGCCCGGCTGCTGCGCGCGGGTCAGTTCGTTCCAGAGCGGGAAGGGGGCGAGCATCGAGTCGGTGCCGGACAGGATGCCGTCCTCGGCGTTCTCGATCAGGGTGGTGCCGTAGGTCTGCGACGCGTAGCCGGTGACCGGTGCGTACAGCGGTCCGTCGCGGTACGTGCGCTCGTACCGCAGTTGCTGGCCGGTGTCCTTCGACCCGGTGACACTGTGCCCGCCGACCAGGATGTTGCCGCGCGGCTCGTGGTAACGGGCAATGGTCTGGCGGCGGTTGGCCGGGTTCTTGTCCAGCGAGTCCGCCTGGAACACCTGGATTCTGGCGGCGTTGGCCAGCAGCGCGACCAGGAGCAGCAGACAGCAGGCGGCGGCACGCCGGATGTAGCGGATCACGACTCGTCCTCCACGATCGGCGCGATGATCCCGGTCTCCACGAACCCCGGATCCGGTCTGCGCGCGGAGTCGCTGATCCGGATGAGCAGCGCCACGATCACCCAGTTGGTGACGAGCGAGGAGCCGCCCTGGGCGAGGAAGGGCATCGCCATACCGGTCAGCGGGATCAGCCCCATCACCCCGCCCGCGATCACGAACACCTGGATCGCCAGGATCGAGGAGAGACCGATCGCGAGCAGCCGGCCGAAGGAGTCGCGGAGCGCGAGCCCGGCCCGGTAGCCGCGGGCCACCGCCAGGGCGTACAGCAGGAAGACCGCGGCGAGCCCGGCGAGCCCCAGCTCCTCGCCCGCCGTGGCCAGGATGAAGTCGGACTTCACGGCGAAGCCGATGAGGATCGAGTGGCCGAGGCCGAGACCGGTGCCGAGGATGCCGCCGGCCGCGAAGGCGAACAGCGACTGGGCGAGCTGATTGGCGCCCTGGCCCGCGTCGATGGAGGCGAAGGGGTGCAGCCAGTCCTCGACGCGGCCGCGGATATGGGGTTCGAGGCTGCCCACGACGAACGCGCCGAACGCGGCCATCACCATGCCGATGGCGATCCAGCTGAGCCGGCCCGTCGCCACGTACAGCATGATCACGAACAGGCCGAAGAAGAGCAGCGAGGTCCCGAGGTCGCGCTCCAGGACGAGGACGCCCACACTGATCAGCCAGATCGCCAGCACCGGTGCCAGCACGCGCATGGTGGGCAGTTGGAGCCGCCAGATCCTGCGGCCCGTGTACGAGAGCGCGTTGCGGTTGGCCGAGAGGTACGAGGCGAAGAAGACCGCGAGCAGGATCTTGGCGAACTCGCCGGGCTGGATGGAGAAACCGCCGACCCGGATCCAGATCTTCGCGCCGTTCACCGCCGGGAAGAAGATCGGGATGATCATCAGGGCCAGGGCGGCGGCGACCGAGAGGTAGGTGTACTGCTGAAGGACCCGGTGGTCGCGCAGGAAGAGCACACAGCAGATGAACAGCGCCACGGCGAGCGTGGACCAGATCAGCTGGGTGGGGGCCGCGCTGTTGCCCGGGGTCTCCAGGTCGAGACGGTAGATGAGCACGAGGCCGATGCCGTTGAGGAGCACGGCGATCGGCAGCAGCAACGGGTCCGCGTACGGGGCGCGGAAGCGGACGGCGAGATGGGCGAGGAGCGCCAGCAGGCCAAGACCCGCACCGTAGTTCAGGGTGTCCGCCGGTACCGCGTCGTTCTTGGCGAGTCCGACGTCGATGTAGCCGTAGACGGAGATCAGTACGGCGCCGATCAGCAGCACCAGTTCGACGCCCCGACGCTTCGGCAGACGTAGTTCGGGCGGGGGAGCGTCCGCCGTCGTTGCGGTCATGCCAGGCAACGTAGCAAGACGGTGACGCTATGTCCGTTAATGTCACCGTGCGCCGATGGGGAGCCGGTGCCGCGCGCGGCGGGGGCGGTGACCGGACAGCTGCGGGACGGTGCAGGTGTGACGCTGTGTCAGGGCCGCCCGGACCCGCGCCGGGCGGCGGTGCGGCTCACCGCTGGTACGGGTTCTGGCCCTGCTGCTGCGGCGTGGGCGGGCCGTATCCCTGCTGCGGGCCCTGCGGCTGGCCTGCGCTCTGTGCGAGAAGCTGCTCGGCCTGCTCCTTGGTCGCCCGGTTCTCGACACCGCAGAAGGTGCACTGCGTCGCGTACTTGGTGGAGAACGGGAAGAGCGGCACGAAGAACAGCGTGAACTTGGTGACGCGCTTACGGAGTGTGTGCGCGGACGGGTTCCCGCACTGTCCGCACACCAGCGTCAGTATGGCCAGTTGGTAGAGATAGCCTCTGCTGCCAAAAATGATCATGATGGGTCCCCTCCTGGTCGGTAATCGCGGTACACCGTAACCGGGTTCTTGCCCCTGCGGCGCCCGGGCTGTTCCCATGGTCGGGGTGGGGTGATGCGGCATGGCGGAACTCAAGGTGACACCGGGGCGGTACCAGGGCCGGACGCGGCTGTACGTCACGCTGCCGGGAGGCCCGGCCGCTGCCTGGTACGACCGGGAATCGGGCCAGGTCAGCCTGGTGCTGGACGAGTACAGGGCCGAGGTGCTCGACGCCCTCGCGCCCTATCTGAGCGGGGACCCCGAGGTGGGCCCGCCGCCGGTCCCCACCCCGGCGGAACTCGCGCTGCTCACCCTGCACCCCGACGACGACCTCGCACCCAACCGGCCCGGCGAGGCGCTGCACGCCGCCCTGGCGGGGATCGCCGTCTCCCGTTTCCGGCCCGCTCCCCGGCGCGCCGCGCTCGACGCGCTCACCGCCCAGGAGGCGCTGGGGGCCGAGCTGGACACGCTGGAGGGCGCGGGGTGGCGGGTGCTGCACTCGGTGCCGCTGCCCGGCGGCGGGCATATCGGCCATCTCCTGATCGGCCCGGCCGGGGTGCTGTCCGTGCGGACGCTGTACGCCTGGAAGCGGACGGTCCGGATCGCGGATCCGCTGGTCGCGGCCGGGCGCGGACAGCCGGAACCACAGCTGCGCTGGGCCCGCCACGAGGCGGAGCGTGCAGCGCTGGCCCTGGCCACGGCGGTACGTCCGGTGCTCGGGATCGTCGGCGCGGCACGGGTGGAAACGGCGGCGCGGGGCGCCGGGGAACGCGGCGGCCCCGGCGCCTCCGGGGCCCGGCCGGGTCAGGCGTGGCTGCTGCGGGACGGCGGGCAGGTGGGCGTACGGCTGCTGCGGGACGGCGAGGTGGGCGCGCTGGCCGGGCTCGGCGGTGTACTGAAGCCGGCCGACATCGAGTCGCTGTACGCGACGGCCCGCGACCGGAGGACCTGGCTGCGGGTGTGACCGGGCGGGCGCGGGCTGCGAATTGCGGGCCGGGGGTGCGGGGTTGCCGGGCTGCCGGGCTGCCGGGCTGCCGGACTGCCGGGTCAGGTGCGGGGCAGTGGCCTGGCCCGGTTGAGGTTGATCAGCGGGCCCAGCAGATCGCCGTACCGCTGGAGCCGGGGGCCGATGTCGTCGATCCTGAAGACCAGGTCGGCGGGGGCCGCGCACCCCGCAATCTCCTCCCAGGTCACCGGCGTGGAGACGGTCGGTTCGGTCCGTGCGCGCACGGTGTAGGGCGCCGCCGTGGTCTTCGCCGCCGCGTTCTGGCTGTGGTCCACGAAGACCTTGCCCGGCCGCAGCGCCCGCTTCATCCGGTGCAGGGCCAGATCGGGCAGGGCGGCCTCGGCCTCGACCGCGAGCGTCCTGGCGTACGCCGACACGTCGTCCGAAGGCGTCGGCTCCAGCGGTGTCAGCAGATGGAGCCCCTTGGAGCCCGAGGTCTTCGCGTACGCGGTCAGCCCGTCCGCCGACAGCCGCTCACGCAGCCACAGCGCCACCGTGCAGCACTCGACGGCGGTGGCCGGGGCCCCGGGGTCCAGATCGAGGACAAGCCGGTCGGCGAGGGCCGGTGCGTCGGCCTGCCACTGCGGTGTGTGGAACTCGACCACCAGATTGGCCGCCCACATCAGGCTCGACAGGTCCTGCACCAGCACCTGGCGCGCGTCCCTGCTCCTGGAGCGCGGCACCTCCGCCGTATGGACCCAGGAAGGGGTGCCCGGCGGCACGTTCTTGGTGAAGAACAGCTGGCCGCCGGGGCCGTCCGGGTACCGCAGGAAGGAGACCGGGCGGCCGTGCAGATGGGCGAGGAGCGCCCCCGCCGTGCTGGCGCAGTAGTGCAGGACCTCGCCCTTCGTGGTGCCCGTGGCCGGATAGAGGACCTTGTCGAGGTGGGTGAGTGCCAGGCGCCGCCCCTCCACCTCGGTAATCGGGGACATATGTCGAGAATCCCACGAAATGCGGAGAGTGAGTATCGGCGACCGGTCATCGGCCCAGTGCCGCGTCCAGGGTCTGCGGGGCGGGGCGCGTACCCGCCCAGGCGATGTATCCGTCGGGACGGACAAGCAGGGTGGTGGCGCGGTCGTCCGTCCAGTGCGCGTGGACGAGCGGGGCCGGCCCGGTGTGTTCGGGGGTGTCCGGGGGTGTGATCAGGACGAAGGCCCCGTCCCGTAACAACTCCAGCAGGTGCCCCTCGGCGAGGCGCAGGGCCGGTGCCCGGGTGCCCGTCAGAGGGTGGCTGCCCTTGGGGGCGGGGTACGAGATGCCGATGCCGGAGATCCTTCCGATGACCTTGTCCGAGGCCGGCCGTACGGCGGAGAGCAGGTGGGCGACGGCGGCGCGCACCGTCCGCTGCCACGGCGTCCCGGCCATGGCGAGACGGATGATCGCTCCGCTGGCGCGCAGCACCTGCGACCCGACCGGGTGCCTCTCCGCGTGGTAGCTGTCGAGGAGCTTCTCAGGGTCGGCGGACTGCCCGCGCAGGACGGCCGCGAGCTTCCAGGAGAGGTTCGCCGCGTCCTGGAGGCCGGTGTTCATGCCCTGGCCGCCCGCCGGGGAGTGGACATGGGCGGCGTCGCCCGCGAGGAAGACCCGGCCGGTGCGGTAGGCCGGCACCTGGCGCTCGTCGCTGTGGAAGCGTGAAAGCCAGCGGGCGTCGTGCATCCCGTAGTCGGTGCCGAGCGCGAGGCGGGCGATCTCGCGCAACTCGTCGAGCTCCACGGGATCGTTGTCGTCGGCCTGCCGGGTGCGGTGCCAGCCCATGACGCGGTACCAGCCGTCGCCGAACGGGGCGATGAAGGCGAAGGCGTCGCCCACACCGTTCACCGTGAGCAGTTCGGGGGGTGTCCCGGTGAGCCGGACATCGGCCAGGATCATGGACCTGATCACCGACTCGCCGGGGAACGGCAGCCCGAGGGACCGGCGGACCGCGCTGTGCGCCCCGTCCGTTCCGGTGAGATACCGGGCCTCGACGGTGGAGCGGGTCCCGTCGGCGCCGCGCAGGTCGGCGGTGACGGTGTCAGCGGTGGGGGACTGGCTGAGGCCGATCAGCTCCGTTCCGTAGCGGAAGTCCACGCCGGCTTTGAGCGCGCGGGCCTTCAGCAGGTGTTCGACCTCGTACTGCGGGGTGATCAGGAGGAAGGGGAATCGGGTCCGCAGCCGGGTGAGGTCGAGCGAGGCGCGGCCGAAGAGGAGCATCCGTTCCATGCGGGTGCCGGTCCTGATCAGGTCGTCGGCGAGACCGCGTGCGTCGAGCAGCTCAAGGGTGCGGGCGTGGACGGCGAAGGCGCGGGTCGGATTGCCCGTCCCGGGCAGGCGCCGCTCGATGACGGTGACCGACAGCTGCTGGGCTGCGAGGTCGCCCGCCAGAAGCAGTCCGGTGGGGCCGGCGCCCACGATCAGTACGTCGGTGGTGTCCGTGCAGTTCGCTCCGGTGCTGTGCGTGTCCGTCATGGCGGCCTCCGAATGGCACATGCCGACCTTTGCTGGCCAACACCTGTGGGCCAACGCTTGTTGGCAAGGCTAGAGCGGGCCGAGATGGCATGTCAACGCCTGTTGGCCTACGCTCGTTGGCATGTCTGACTCCTCCGTCCCGCGCCGATCTGCCGCCACCACCAAGGCGGCGATCCTCGAAGCCGCCCGGGAGCGGTTCGCCGCCGACGGATACGAACGCGCCACGATCAGGGCCATCGCCCGTGACGCGGGCATCGACCCCTCGATGGTGATGCGCTACTACGGCTCCAAGGAGGGGCTGTTCGCCGCGGCGTGCACGATCGATCTGCGGCTGCCCGCCCTGGCCGCACTGCCGGACGGGCACATCGGCGCGGTCCTCGTCCGGCATTTCCTGGACCGCTGGGACCAGGACGAGGTGCTGACGGGCTTGCTCAGGGTCGGCGTCACCAATGAGGCGGGGGCCGAGCGGATGCGGGCCATCTTCGCCGGGCAGGTCGGACCGGTGGCTGCCGCTGTCTGCCCCGACCCCGCCGACGCCCCTCGCCGTGCCGCGCTCGTCACCTCGCAGATCCTTGGCATGGCACTCGCCCGGTATGTCCTGCGCATCGAGCCCGCGGTGGCGATGTCCCGTGACGAGATCGTCGACTGGCTCGCCCCGACGGTCCACCGCTACCTGACGTCCGAGCACCCGTAGGGTCTGCGTTTTGGATCAGGGGGTCTGACGTCCGGATCAGGCCGGATCCGGACGGAAGACCCAAGGCCGGTCAGGCCCGGCGCGCGCCCCCATGGAGTAGCCCCGCAGTGAGCCGGTGGCAGAGAAGCCGCACTGTCGGGAGACTGGTCAGGGCAGGACAGTGCCGTACTGACGGACAGGAGCCATCGTGCGATCCATCTGGAACGGGGCCATCTCCTTCGGCCTCGTCAGCATCCCGATCAAACTGGTGAACGCCACCGAGAACCACTCGGTCTCCTTCCGGCAGATCCACACCGCCGACGGCGGCCGCATCCGCTACCGGAAGGTCTGCGAGCTGGACGGCGAGGAGCTGACCGCCGACGAGATCGGCAAGGCGTACGAGGCGGACGACGGCTCCATGATCCCGATCACCGATGAGGACCTGGCCGCGCTGCCGCTGCCGACCGCGAAGACGATCGACATCGTGGCGTTCGTGCCGCTGGACTCGATCGACCCGTTGCAGATGGGCGCGGCCTACTACCTGGTCGCCGGCGGGCCCACGGCCGCGAAGCCGTACACCCTGCTGCGCGAGGCGCTCAAGCGCAGCCGCCGGGTCGCCATCGCCAAGTTCGCACTGCGCGGGCGGGAGCGGCTGGGGATGCTGCGGGTCGTCGGCGACGCCATCGCGATGCACGGCCTGCTCTGGCCGGACGAGATCAGGTCGTACGAAGGGGCAGCCCCGGAAACCTCCGTCACGGTGCGCGACGCGGAACTCGACCTGGCCGACACCCTGATGGACACCCTGGGCGAGGTCGAGATGGACTCGCTGCACGACGACTACCGGGAGGCGGTGGAGGAACTGATCGCCGCGAAGACGTCCGGCGAGGAGGCCCCCGCCCAGCCGGCGGCGGACGCCGGTGCGGGCAAGGTCATCGACCTGATGTCGGCGCTGGAGAAGAGCGTGCGGGCAGCCAAGTCCACGCGCGGCGAAGAGGGCGAAGAAGGGGAAGGGGCAGCAGGAACCGGGGACGGGGAGGACGCCGAGGTCCGGGAGCTGCGGCCGGGCGGCAGGCGGAAGGCGGACGCGAAGGGCGGGGGCGGGGGAGCGCACACCAAGGCCGAGACCGAAAAGCCCAAGTCCGCCCAGAAGAAGGCTACTTCGGGACGGGCGGCCCCGAAGAAGGCCGCGGCGAAGAGAACCACCGCGAAGAAGACCGCTGCGAAGAAGACGACAGCCAAGAAGAGTTCAGCCGGCGGGACGTCGGCCAGGAGCAGCAGCTCCAAGAAGACGGCGGCGGGCAGCGGGGCTTCAGGGACGCGCGGGAAGAAGCGCGCATCGGCGTGACACGCGGCGTCACCCGGCCCTGCGCCAGGGCTGGTTGCCCGTCCCGGGTCATGCTCCGGCACTGACGAAGTACTGACGAAGTACTGACGAATCGCTGACGAATCACGGACGCGGCACTGACAAATGTCCTGCCGGGTTGAGGACAGCTGCATCTGCCGGGGACCCCCCTCCGCTCGCGAAGCTGTACGCATGGAAAACGCGACGGAGAACCCGAAGAAGAGCATGAGTCCGCTGGTCGTGGACATCGTCATCCCGATGGGTGCCTACTACCTCCTCAAGCACGAGGGCATGGGCACGGTCGCCGCCCTCGCCTGGAGCAGCGCCCTGCCCGCCGTGCGTACGGTGTGGGGCATCGTCAAGGAGCGCCGGGTCAACGGTCTCGCCGCCCTGATCCTCTTCGTCAACGTCGTCGGCCTGTCGCTCACCATGCTCACCGGTGACCCGCGGCTGATGCTCGTCAAGGACAGCGCGGGCAGCAGCGCGGTCGGCATCGGTGTGCTGATCTCCGTCCTGATCGGAAGGCCGCTGATGTCCGCCGGCCTGAAGCCCTGGCTCGTCAAGAGCAGCCAGGACAAGGCCGCGTCGTGGGAACGGCTTTCGGTGGAATCCCGGCCCTTCCGCCGCCTGGAGTCGCTGTTCTCGCTGGTCTGGGGGGTCGCCCTGCTCGCCGAGTGCGTGGTCCGGGTGATCGCCGTGTACTCCCTGCCGGTCGACACGATGGTCTGGCTCGGCAACGTGATCATGGGCTGCTTCGTGGTCCTGGCCATGCTGGTGGGCGGCGGACTCGCGGCGGGTCCGATGGAGAAGCTGGTGGCGGCGGACGTGGCCGCCCGTACAGCGGACACCGCGCAGGCCCGCCCCGCTTCCACCGGCGCTGCCGCCCAGGCGCGCCCCACTTCCACCGGCGCCACGGGCATCAACACGGCCACCGGCACCGGGCAGGCGGCCTGACGCCGGGACGGCGAGACGGCAAGGCAGCGAGACGCGGTGCCACCCACCACCCCACGGCCGGAATACCGGACCCCGAGACGGAGAGAGCAGCCCCATGCGACGCCACGGCATCAACTACGACACCGGATTCACCCCGATCGGCGAGGAGATCTCACGTCAGGACTTCGACCCCGGCGTCGTCCGCCGCGAGATGCGGATCATCGCCGACGAGCTGCACTGTGACGCGGTCCGGGTCTCGGGCGGCGACCCGGACCGGCTGTCGACCGCCGCGGAGGCCGCGGCCGCCGCCGGTCTGGAGGTCTGGTTCGCGCCCTTCCCCTGCGGTCTGCGGCCCGACGCCCTGCGCGACGTCCTGCTCGACTGCGCGGACCGGGCGGAAGCGGTACGGCGTACCGGTGCCGAAACCGTCTATGTCACCGGCTGCGAGATCACCCTCTTCAACCACGGATTCTTCGCGGGGGCGACCCTGTTCGAGCGGATGGCGGTGCTGAAGGGAGCCGCCGGAGGGGACCGGCGCGCGCTGTACACGGAGGCGATGGAGAAGCTCGGAGGGTTCCTCCGGGAGACGGCCGAAGCCGTACGGCCGCGTTTCGGCGGCCGGCTGAGTTATGCGTCGGGCCCCTGGGAGCGGATCGACTGGACGCCCTTCGACATCGTGGGTGTGGACGCCTACCGCGCCGCGCACAACGAGCAGCACTTCCGGGAAGAGGTCCGCGGGCACTTGGCACACGGAAAGCCCGTGGTGGCAACGGAGTTCGGCTGCTGCACCTACCGGGGCGCGGGCCTGCGGGGCGGCACCGGCTGGACGATCGTCGACGAGCAGGCGCAACCCCCTGCGCTCGACGGCGAGTACACCCGGGACGAGGGGGAACAGGTCCGCTACTTCGACGAGTTGCTCACGGTGTTCGAAGAGGAGGGCTTCGACGCGGCGTTCTGGTTCAGCTTCGCCGGTTACGGAGCACCGCACCGCCCCGACGACCCCCGCCATGACCTGGACATGGCCGCGTACGGCGTGGTGAAGATGCTGGATGCACCGGTGCTCGGCGGTTCAGCTGCCAGGGGTACCGCTCCGGGGGGTTCGGCTGCGGGGGCTCCGGACTCGCCGTACGCCGGACTCGGCTGGGAGCCCAAGGAGGTCTTCCATGCGATGGCCGCCCGCTATGGCAGATCTGTGACCTGAGTCATAAATCAAATATGTGTACGACCCATGACAGGGTCGTGCGCCCCGCGCCCGCGCCCCCGCCGAATCCATGGAGCGCCGGGTCGTGTGCCGCCTGACGTGCATCTTTGCTGGAGGTTCCGGACCTCGCGCCCGCGCATCGCCGCTCGTGGCCTCTGGGGCGCGAGGGGTAAAGGGGGCGCACCGCCCCGGCCTGCGAGCGGATCTTCCCGCCGCCACGAAATGTGGATGCCACCTACAAGAGTTAGATTGCTTGCGTCAACTAACGACCCGTGTCCACCGGTGTCGGCGGGCAGGGGCGCGCGCAGAGGGGAACGTGCATCGTGGGCATGACCGGTCGAATACCCGCAGAGTCGTCGCCCCCGGCCGGACCGGGGGAGCACTACAAGTGGATCGCGCTGTCGAACACCACGCTCGGCGTGCTGATGGTGATGATCAATCAGTCGATCGTGCTGATCGCGCTTCCGGACATCTTCCGCGGCATTCATCTTGACCCGCTGGACTCCGCGAACACCAGCTATCTGCTCTGGATGCTGATGGGCTTCATGGTGGTCACCGCGGTGCTGGTGGTCACCTTCGGCAGGCTCGGCGACATGTTCGGCCGGGTCCGTATGTACAACCTCGGCTTCGCCGCCTTCACGCTCTGCTCGGTCATGCTCTCGGTCACCTGGATGGACGGCAGCGCGGGCGCGCTCTGGCTCATCGGCTGGCGCATCGCGCAGGGGGTCGGCGGTGCGCTGCTCTTCGCCAACTCCACGGCGATCCTCACCGACGCGTTCCCGGCGAACCAGCGCGGTACGGCGCTGGGCATCAACTCCATCGCCGCCATCGCCGGTTCGTTCCTCGGGCTGATCCTGGGCGGTGTGCTGGCCCCGGTGAACTGGAAGATGATCTTCCTTGTGTCGGTGCCGTTCGGCGTCTTCGGCACCATCTGGGCGTATCTGAAGCTCCACGACACCGGGGTGCGGGCCAAGGCGCGGATGGACTGGTGGGGCAATGTCACGTTCGCCGTCGGGCTGATCTCGGTACTGGTCGGCATCACGTACGGCATCCAGCCCTACGGCGGCAGCACCATGGGCTGGCTCAACCCGTGGGTGCTGGCCGCGCTGATCGGCGGGGTGGTCGTGCTGGGGGCGTTCGTCTGGATCGAGACACAGGTGGCCGAGCCGCTCTTCCGGCTCTCGCTCTTCCGGCTGCGGGCCTTCACCGCGGGCAACATCGCCAGCCTGCTGACCGCGCTGGGGCGCGGCGGCCTCCAGTTCATGCTGATCATCTGGCTCCAGGGGATCTGGCTGCCCCTGCACGGCTACAGCTTCGAGAAGACCCCGCTCTGGGCGGGTATCTACATGATCCCGCTGACCGTCGGCTTCCTGCTCTCGGCCCCGCTCTCGGGCTGGCTCTCGGACCGGCTCGGGGCGCGGCCCTTCACGGTCGGCGGCGCGCTGCTCACCGCGGTGAGCTTCCTGGCGCTGATGACGCTGCCCACCGACTTCCACTACTGGATCTTCGCGCTGCTGCTGGTGGTCAACGGCGTGGGCTCCGGCCTCTTCGCCTCACCGAACCGGGCCGAGATCATGAACGCCGTCCCCGCCGAGTCGCGCGGCGCCGGATCCGGGATGACCGCGACCTTCCAGAACTCCGCGATGGTCCTGTCGATCGGCATCTTCTTCAGCCTGATGATCGCGGGCCTCTCGCACAGCCTGCCGAGCGCGATGCACGACGGTCTGGTGTCGCAGGGCGTGCCCGGCGCCGAGGCCACGCAGGTGTCCCAACTCCCGCCGATCGCCGTGCTCTTCGCGGCCTTCCTCGGCTACAACCCCCTTCAGCAGCTCCTCGGGGACCATCTGACCAAGCTGCCGGACGGCGGCAAGCACCTCACCAGTAAGGAGTTCTTCCCGCATCTGATCTCCGGCCCCTTCCACCAGGGGCTGGTCATCGCCTTCTGGTTCGCGGTGGCGGCCTGCCTGGTGGCCGCGCTCTCCTCGCTGCTGACGGGCAGGGTGGGCCGCAAGCACCGGGTGCTGTCGCCGGAGTCGCTGGGCTCCGAGATGGCCGGTGTCTCCGGAGGCGCAGGCCTGGGCCTGAGCGAGCCGGTCGTGCCGGACGGTGAGGGCACCCGGTCGGCAGATCCCGGGCGCGGGGCGACCTCGGCGGGACGCGGCGGCCCACCGCGCGGCTAGGCGTATTGCCCTGTGAGGTCGGGGACCCGGCTTGCCGGCCGGGTCCCCGGCGAAACATGGGGCGGCGGCCACGGAACGATCTCTACGATGTCAGTCACCGGCCGGAAAGGGGGGCCGGGAACGGGAGATCGGGGGAAACCATGGGATCCAAGTGGCGCGGGGAAGGCCCGGACATCACGGAGCAGCACGGCTGGAACGTGCTGGACGACCACCTGCTGTACACCTGCGGCCTGGTGCACGACCTCGGAGCGGGCCGTATCGGCGGGCGGGCGCCGATTCCCACGAGGGCGCGGCTCCACCAGGGCGAACTGTCCCTGGCGGTCGGCCCGGCCGCCCGCTCGACCTGGCGGGCCCTGGGCAACGGTTCGTACGTGAACAGCAGCACGGTCGCGTTCGGCTCCGCCTCCTTCGTGATCGGCAGCATGGTCGGTTCGGCGGTGGGCAACGCGGCCCGCAGGAACAGGGCGATCGCCGACGCGCAACCCCGCTGGATACCGGACGGCCCCGGCGAACTCACGGTCACCGACCGCCGCGCGGTCTTCGGCCAGCAGCAGAACCCGCTGGACCTGGGCTGGACGGGCCTGGACTCGGTGGAGCTGATCGCGCCCGAGATCGTCCAGTGCAGCTTCCAGGACACGTACGGCAACGGCTACATGACCGTACAACTGCACACGCTCTGGGCCTCGTTGGTCTTCGTCCTGGCCGCACGCGCCGCCTTTCCCGCGCACCCCCGTCTGCTTCAGGGCGACTGGCTGCCCCCGGGCTTCGAAGCACGTTGCGCGGCCATGGGACGGCAGTGCCCGCCGGTGCGGTGAGCGCCTGTTGCACAGAAGCCGGGGCGCGGGCGGTGCCCGGCTCCGCGCCCGCCGGACACATCTGGGCAACGGTGCCACCGCACAACGCCCTGGCTGCCCGGGTCGAATGGAGCAGAGGACAGGGGGTGGTTCCGGTGGGGCGCCGCCACATACGCCACAGGCCCCCTGGTCAGGCATATTGCCTGATCAGAGGGCCTATTTGGCACCTGAAACACGGTGCCCCCGGCAGGATTCGAACCTGCGCACCCGGCTCCGGAGGCCGATGCTCTATCCCCTGAGCTACGGGGGCGTTGTCGCTGCGTTGAGCGGCGACGGGTAGAACCCTACCAGCTCAGCGGGGGTGACCAGGAACAGGTTTGGGCGGTGACCGGCGTTCGGTGCCCGCACGGGGTGGAAGTGGGCAAAACCCGGACGCGGTGGTGGCCGCGGTTCTACGCTCGTGGGTGTGTCAGGCACGTACGGCAGGGTGCTCGTTGTCGACGACAACAAGGTCATCCGGCAGCTGATCAGGGTCAATCTCGAACTGGAGGGCTTCGAGGTCGTGACCGCGGCCGACGGTGCCGAATGTCTGGAAGTCGTCCACCGGGTCTCCCCTGATGTGATCACCCTCGACGTCGTCATGCCCCGTCTCGACGGTCTGCGCACCGCCGCCCGGCTCCGTGCCGACCCGCGGACCAGCCGGCTCCCGCTCGCGATCATCAGCGCCTGTTCGCACCAGGAGGTGGAGAGCGGGCTCGCCTCCGGCGTCGACGCCTTTCTGGCCAAACCCTTCGAGCCGGCCGACCTGGTCCGGCTCGTGGGCGGGCTGATGCGCCGGCAGTCACCCGCCGGCGGGCCGGACCGGAGCAATCCCGGCGGCAGCAGGCCCGCCGGGTGGGCCGGGAGCACCCTCGGCTGACCGGATGGCGAAACCGGTTCGCGGAGTGGCCCCCCTTCTCCCATACGCTGGACCTGTGACTCCCGCAGAGCTCTCCTGTACCGTCGCGTGCGCCGTGCGCCGCGCGGTCGACGAGGGTGCCCTGTCCGTGCCCGTTCCCGAGCGGGTCAGGGTCGAGCGGCCCAGGCCCGGCGGGCGCGGCGACTACGCGACCAGCGCGGCGCTCCAGCTCGCCGGCCCCGCCGGGATGGCCCCCCGCGCGGTGGCCGAGGCCCTGCGGCAGCGGATCGCCGGTACGCGGGGGATCGAACGGGTCGAGATCACCGGCCCGGGCTTTCTGAACTTCACGCTGGTGCCCGACGGCTCCGGCACGGTCGTACGCACGGTGCTCGCGGAGGGCGCCAGGTACGGGACGGGCAGCAGCGGGACGGAGCCGCACCCTGCGACGGCCCCGGCCGGCACCGGCGGCCCGGCCCGCGGGACGTCCGCCACCGCCACCGACCACCCGCGCCTCGACGCCGCCCGCTGGGGCGCCCTCTTCGGCGGCGCCGGCGCCGGGCTGCTGGTGCGGCGCGAGAGCAATCCGCTGTTCCGGGTGCAGTACGCCCACGCCCGCAGCCGCGCCCTGCTGCGCAACGCCCGTGATCTCGGCTTCCGTGCCGCGTACGGAACCGAGTACGACGCGGCCTGCGAGCGGGACCGCGAGGCAGCCGCGCTGGTCGCCGCCCTCGCCGACTACCCGGCGGCCGTCGAGTCCGCGACCGGCCCCGGCCCCCGCGAGACCCCCCGTACCGCCCCCGCGTCCTTCGGCGCGGGGCACCGGATCGCCCGGCAGCTCGTCGTGGTCGCCGATGCCTTCCTGGCGTTCCACATCGGGGTGCTCCCCGTCGGGGACGAGAAACCCTCGGCCGCCCACCGCTCCCGGCTCGCCCTCACCGAGGCCGCCGGGACGGTGCTGGCAGGCGGCCTGTCCCTGCTCGGTATCAGCGCACCCGAACACATCTGAAAGAGCGAAGAGATGAGCCGTTCCGCACACCCCGCCGGACCCCGGCACGCCGATGTCTACACCGAGGGCCACTACTCCGCCCCCGCCGATGACCTCAACTCCCTGGACGAGAAGGTCTGGTCGCGTACGGTCGGCCGTAACGCGGACGGGGTCGTCACCGTCGGCGGCATCGAAGTGACCCGGCTGGCCGAGGAGTTCGGCACCCCCGCCTACTTCCTCGACGAGGCCGACTTCCGGGCCAGGTGCCGGGCCTGGGCCGACGCCTTCGGGCGGGACGCGGACGTGTTCTACGCGGGCAAGGCCTTCCTCTCGCGCGCCGTCGTGAAGTGGCTCCAGGAGGAGGGGCTCAACCTCGACGTCTGCTCCGGCGGCGAGCTGGCCACCGCGCTCGCCGCGGGGATGCCCGCCGCACGCATCGCCTTCCACGGCAACAACAAGACCGCCGATGAGATCGAGCGGGCCGTCGAGGCCGGAGTCGGCCGTATCGTGCTCGACTCGTTCCAGGAGATCGTCCGGGTCGCCCACATCGCGCAGAGCCGCGGAGTGCGCCAGCGGGTCCAGATCCGGGTGACGGTCGGCGTCGAGGCACACACCCACGAGTTCATCGCCACCGCGCACGAGGACCAGAAGTTCGGGATCGCGCTCGCCGACGGCCAGGCCGCCGAAGCCGTGCGCAGGGCGCTCAAGCTCGACGGGCTCGAACTCATCGGCATCCACTCGCACATCGGCTCGCAGATCTTCGACATGGCGGGCTTCGAGGTGTCCGCGCGCCGGGTCGTGCAGCTCCTCGCCGAAGTGCGCGACGAACACGGCGTGGAGCTCCCCGAGATCGACCTCGGCGGCGGCCTCGGCATCGCGTACACCTCGGAGGACGACCCCCGCGAGCCGCAGGAGATCGCCAAGGCACTCGGCGAGATCGTCAGCCGCGAGTGCGAGGCGGCCGGTCTCGCCACCCCGCGTATCTCTGTCGAGCCGGGGCGCGCCATCGTCGGGCCCACCGCCTTCACGCTGTACGAGGTCGGGACCATCAAGCCGCTCGAAGGGCTGCGCACCTACGTCAGCGTCGACGGCGGGATGTCCGACAACATCCGTACCGCCCTCTACGACGCCGAGTACAGCGTGGCCCTGGTCTCCCGCACCTCCACCGCAGAGCCGATGCTCGCCCGGGTGGTCGGCAAGCACTGTGAGAGTGGCGACATCGTGGTCAAGGACGCGTTCCTGCCCGCGGACCTCGCGCCGGGCGACCTGCTCGCCGTCCCGGCCACCGGCGCCTACTGCCGTGCCATGGCGAGCAACTACAACCACGCGCTGCGCCCGCCCGTCGTCGCCGTCAGGGACGGTGCGGCCCGGGTGATCGTCCGGCGTGAGACGGAGGAAGATCTCCTGCGCCTCGATGTCGGCTAGTGAAATAGTCATCTCAGAATCCGGACGGGGGACAGAAACCCCCGTCCGGTGAGTGAGACTGGTCCAAACGTAGAAGTATGAGAAGTGAGGTCGGATGATGCGTACGCGTCCGCTGAAGGTGGCGCTGCTGGGCTGTGGAGTCGTCGGCTCAGAGGTGGCGCGCATCATGACGACGCACGCCGACGACCTCGCGGCGCGCATCGGCGCCCCCGTCGAGCTCGCCGGTGTGGCCGTCCGCCGCCCTTCCAAGGTCCGTGAGGGCATCGACCCCTCGCTCATCACCACGGATGCGATGGCCCTGGTCAAACGCGGGGACATCGACGTCGTGATCGAGGTCATCGGGGGCATCGAGCCCGCCCGTACGCTGATCGCCGCCGCCTTCGAGCACGGCGCGAGCGTCGTCTCCGCCAACAAGGCGCTGCTCGCCAAGGACGGCACCGCGCTGCACGCGCTCGCCCAGGGACACGGCAGGGACCTCTACTACGAGGCCGCCGTGGCCGGTGCGATCCCGCTCGTCCGCCCGCTGCGCGAATCGCTCGCGGGCGACAAGGTGAACCGCGTCCTGGGCATCGTCAACGGCACCACCAACTTCATCCTCGACAAGATGGACAGCACCGGCGCCGGGTACTCGGAGGCGCTGGACGAGGCCACCGCGCTCGGCTACGCCGAGGCCGACCCGACGGCGGACGTCGAGGGGTTCGACGCGGCGGCCAAAGCCGCGATCCTCGCCGGAATCGCCTTCCACACGCGGGTACGGCTCGACGACGTCCACCGCGAGGGCCTCACCGAGGTCACCGCGGCCGACATCGCGTCCGCCAAGCGCATGGGCTGCACCGTCAAGCTGCTCGCCATCTGTGAGCGCGCCGCCGACGGCAAGTCCGTCACCGCCCGTGTCCACCCCGCGATGATCCCGCTCAGCCACCCGCTGGCCTCGGTGCGCGAGGCGTACAACGCGGTGTTCATCGAGGCCGAGGCCGCCGGGCAGCTGATGTTCTACGGCCCCGGCGCCGGCGGCTCACCCACCGCGTCCGCGGTCCTCGGCGACCTGGTCGCGGTCTGCCGGAACAGGCTCAACGAGGCCACCGGGCCCGGCGAGTCGGCGTACACGATGCTGCCCGTGAGTCCCATGGGCGATGTCGTCACGCGCTACCACATCAGCCTCGACGTGGCCGACAAACCGGGTGTTCTCGCCCAGGTGGCCACGGTCTTCGCCGAGCAGGGCGTATCGATCGACACGGTACGCCAGCAGGGCCGGCAGGACGGAGGCGGCGAGGCATCCCTCGTCGTCGTCACCCACCGCGCGCCCGACGCCGCCCTTTCAGGGACCGTCGAGGCGCTGCGCAAGCTCGACACCGTGCTCGGTGTCGCCAGCATCATGCGTGTTGAAGGGGAGTAAGGACCCATGACCACCAAGGGCACCCACCAGTGGCGCGGCATCATCGAGGAGTACCGGGACCGTCTCCCGGTCACGAGCACGACACCGGTCGTGACACTCCGTGAGGGCGGTACGCCGCTCGTCCCCGCGCAGGTCCTTTCCGAGCGCACCGGCTGCGAGGTACACCTCAAGGTCGAGGGCGCCAACCCCACGGGGTCCTTCAAGGACCGGGGCATGACCATGGCGATCACCCACGCCAAGGAGCAGGGCGCGCAGGCCGTCATCTGCGCCTCCACCGGCAATACATCGGCCTCGGCGGCCGCCTATGCCGTACGGGCCGGAATGGTCTGCGCGGTCCTGGTGCCGCAGGGCAAGATCGCCCTCGGCAAGATGGGTCAGGCGCTGGTGCACGGCGCGAAGATCCTCCAGGTGGACGGCAACTTCGACGACTGCTTGACGCTGGCCCGCTCGCTCTCGGACAACTACCCGGTGGCGCTGGTCAATTCGGTCAATCCGTCCCGTATCGAGGGTCAGAAGACCGGAGCCTTCGAGATCGTCGACGCGCTCGGTGACGCCCCCGACATCCATGTGCTGCCCGTCGGCAACGCCGGTAACATCACGGCGTACTGGAAGGGATACAAGGAGTACGCGGCGGACAGGATGGCCACCCGGACCCCCCGGATGTGGGGCTTCCAGGCCTCCGGCTCCGCCCCCATCGTCCGCGGCGAGATCGTCAAGGACCCCTCCACCATCGCGACGGCGATCCGGATCGGGAACCCGGCCTCCTGGCAGTTCGCGCTCGACGCGCGCGAGGAGTCCGGCGGCTTCATCGACGAGGTCACCGACCGTCAGATCCTCTCCGCGTACCGGCTGTTGGCCTCGCAGGAGGGTGTCTTCGTGGAGCCCGCTTCGGCCGCTTCGGTCGCCGGTCTGCTGAAGGCCGCTGAAGAGGGCAAGGTCGACCCCGGCCAGCGGATCGTCTGCACGGTCACCGGCAACGGCCTCAAGGACCCGGACTGGGCCGTCGCGGGAGCGCCGCAGCCGGTCACCGTCCCGGTCGACGCCGTGGTGGCCGCCGAGCGGCTGGGCCTGGTCCCGTAGCTCCCGGCCCGCCCGCCGGGGCCCGTCCGTCCGGACCGGGCCCCGGGCTGTGCGGTTGTGCTTCAGGTGTGCCCCGGCTGTGCCCCTGAGCTGCCGCATCACCCGCCGGACGGGCCGTCCGGCGGCCCGGTCCGGCCCGGAGCGCATGGGTAGCGTGCGACACGCATCGTGCGCCTCCTGTGCGCCCTATGTCGCGACAGAACCTTCCTTCGATAAGCTGTAGGCAACCCACCCCGCCGCATGTGCCGCGGTGTTGCTGCTGTGATGGCCCGCAGGTGCCCGTTCGGCCTGTCGGGGTTGTCCGGTCCAGGGGTCCCGGGGGAGTGTTCTCCCGGAAAGCACAGCGGAATTCCCCGTAACAATCCCGCGGTCGAAACCAGACTCGCAGTCTCACAAGGAGAGTCGTCAGAGCGATGGCCGGTCCCGCGTTCCGTGCCGCCGCCGTCCGGGTGCGCACCCCTGCCACCAGCGCCAACCTCGGACCGGGCTTCGACGCCTTCGGTCTGTCGCTGGGGCTGTACGACGACGTGGTCGTCCGGGTCGCCGACACCGGGCTGCACGTCGACATCGCCGGTGAGGGCGCCGAGACGCTCCCGCGCGACGAGAGCCATCTGCTCGTACGGTCGCTGCGCACCGCCTTCGATCTGCTCGGCGGGCAGCCGCGCGGCCTCGAAGTCGTCTGCGCCAACCGCATCCCGCACGGCCGCGGCCTCGGCTCCTCCTCCGCCGCCATCTGCGCCGGTATCGTCGCCGCCCGGGCCGTGACCATAGGCGGCGCCGAGAAACTCGACGACGAGGCCCTGCTCGAACTCGCCACCGAGATCGAGGGCCACCCCGACAACGTCGCCGCCTGCCTCCTCGGCGGCTTCACACTGGCCTGGACCGACGGCGGAACCGCCCGCGCCATCAGGATGGATCCGGCGGACTCCATCGTTCCGGTGGTTTTCGTCCCCGGCAGGCCGGTGCTCACCGAGACGGCCCGTGGCCTCCTCCCGCGGTCCGTCCCCCATGTGGACGCGGCCGCCAACGCGGGCCGCGCAGCCCTGCTCGTGGAGGCGCTGACCAGGCGCCCCGAGCTGCTGCTGGCCGCCACCGAAGACCGGCTGCACCAGGAGTACCGTTCCCCGGCGATGCCCGAGAGCGTGGCCCTGGTCAACCGACTGCGGGCGGACGGCGTCCCCGCGGTGATCTCCGGCGCGGGCCCCACAGTGCTCGCGCTGGTCGAGAACAGTGCGGCCGACAAGGTCGCACGCCTGGCCGGCGAAGGGTGGGCGGCCAACCGGCTGCCCCTCGACGCCACCGGTACGAGCGTCCTGCCACTGGGTACCTGAGCGGCCCGCCACTGGGTGCCTGGACGCACGTCCGGTTGCCGGTGAACGAGAGGGGGAATATTTGTTGGATCCGGTAGTGTTAACCTCAAGTCAGTACTCGACGCCTTTGTGGCGCGGTGCTCAGTGTCCCCATCAGGGACCGCCTTTTCTTCCGGGAGCCTCCCAAACTGCCTGACAGCCTGCCTGAGCAGTTTCGAGCACGCTCCGGAACCGGCCTCTGCCGGACCCCATGCACGTCTTGCCCTCCGCCGTACCCCGGCGGACCACCGCCCCGGCGTCGGTTCGCGATCAGTCAAGATCAGAACCGCAGTCGGACAGCACAACCGGTCGCCGAGCCAGACAGGCCGACGCCCGCTCCAGGGAAGGACCCTTCGTGAGCGACACCACCGATCTGATGGGCGTGACTGCCGACAACTCTGTCGAGGCCGCGTCCGCCGCCGGTGCTGCCACCGGCAGCACCGCACGGCGCCGCCGCTCCGGCACCGGCCTCGACGGCATGGTCCTGGCCGAGCTGCAGCAGGTCGCGTCCGGCCTCGGCATCAAGGGCACTGCGCGGATGCGTAAGAGCCAGTTGATCGAGGTCATCAAGGAGGCGCAGGCCGGTTCGTCCGCGCCGAAGAGCGCCAAGGCCGATGCCGGCGGCACCGACACGGCCGAGACCAAGCCGAAGCGCCGCGCCACTTCCAAGTCCCGTACGGGTGACGAGCCCGCGGCGGCCGAGAAGTCCGGGGGCCAGCAGCAGATCGACATTCCCGGCCAGCCCGCCAACGACGACCAGCCCACCGGTGAGCGGCGCCGTCGCCGCGCCACCGCACAGGCCGGCAGCCCCGAGCCCGCGGCTGCCACGTCGTCCGCCGCCGAGACCAAGGCCGTCGGAACCAAGGCCGTCAAGACCGAGGCCGAGCAGTCCGTGGCCACCGGCGTGAAGACCGATGCGCCGGCCGACGCCAAGGACTCCAAGGAGGCCAGGGCGGAGGCGGCCACCGACACCGCTGAGGGGCGTCGTGGCGACCGCCAGGACCGCGGCCAGCGCGGTGACCGGCGTGAGCGCGGCGACCGTGGCGACCGCCAGGAGCGCGGCGACCGCCAGGACCGTGGCGAGCGCGGTGGCCGTGACCGCCGTGACCGCGGCGGCAAGGGCGACGACCAGCAGGGCGGCGGCCAGCGCGGCCAGCGCCAGGGCAACCAGGGCGGCAACGGCCCCCGCGCCGACGAGAACGAGGACGACTTCGACGGAGGCCGCCGCGGCCGCCGTGGCCGCTACCGCGACCGCCGTGGCCGCCGCGGTGAGCGCCAGGAGTTCGGTGACGCTCCGCAGGTCGCCGACGACGACGTCCTGATCCCCGTCGCGGGCATCCTGGACATCCTCGACAACTACGCGTTCATCCGGACCTCCGGCTACCTGCCGGGCCCCAACGACGTGTACGTCTCGCTCGCCCAGGTCCGCAAGAACGGCCTGCGCAAGGGCGACCACGTCACCGGAGCCGTCCGCCAGCCCAAGGACGGCGAGCGCCGCGAGAAGTTCAACGCGCTCGTCCGCCTGGACTCGGCGAACGGCATGGCGGCCGAATCCGGCCGCGGGCGCCCGGAGTTCCAGAAGCTGACCCCGCTGTACCCGCAGGACCGGCTCCGTCTGGAGACCGACCCGGGTGTGCTGACGACCCGGATCATCGACCTGGTCGCGCCGATCGGCAAGGGCCAGCGTGGTCTGATCGTGGCCCCGCCGAAGACCGGTAAGACCATGATCATGCAGGCCATCGCCAACGCGATCACGGTCAACAACCCCGAGTGCCACCTCATGGTCGTCCTCGTCGACGAGCGTCCCGAAGAGGTCACCGACATGCAGCGGTCGGTGAAGGGCGAGGTCATCTCCTCGACCTTCGACCGGCCCGCCGAGGACCACACCACCGTCGCCGAGCTGGCCATCGAGCGCGCCAAGCGTCTCGTGGAGCTGGGTCACGACGTGGTCGTGCTGCTCGACTCGATCACCCGCCTCGGCCGTGCGTACAACCTGGCGGCCCCGGCCTCCGGGCGCATCCTCTCCGGTGGTGTCGACTCGACCGCCCTCTACCCGCCGAAGCGCTTCTTCGGTGCCGCGCGGAACATCGAGGACGGCGGCTCGCTGACCATCCTCGCCACCGCGCTGGTGGAGACCGGCTCGCGCATGGACGAGGTGATCTTCGAGGAGTTCAAGGGCACCGGCAACATGGAGCTCAAGCTCGACCGGAAGCTCGCCGACAAGCGCATCTTCCCGGCTGTGGACGTCGACCCGTCCGGTACGCGTAAGGAAGAGATCCTCCTCAACGCGGAGGAGCTCGCCATCGTCTGGAAGCTGCGCCGGGTGCTCCACGCGCTCGACTCGCAGCAGGCGATCGAGCTGCTGCTGGACAAGATGAAGAAGACCAAGTCGAACGCCGAGTTCCTGATGCAGATCGCCAAGACGACACCTGCGTCCGGCAACGGCAACGACTGACCTTCCGTCACGGAACGTCAACTGGCCCGCCCCGTCACGGAAGTGACGCGGCGGGCCAGTCCCGTACGGCGGCCGGACCGCCCGCACGCCAGGTCTCCACGCACAGCCTCCACACACCGCTCACGTGCCGCTCACCCGTCCGTCGTGCCGCTGCCGGGCCCGCAGAGATCTTCGCCACAGCGCACGCCCCCGCACCGGCTCACGACAGCCTGCGGCCCCGGAGAGAAAACCCCAGGTGAGGGCCGCTTTTACGGAGAAATCCCGGCTACCGTCCGTGACGTCGGGGCCGCTCCGGAGTCACAGCGCGTTGTGCAACTCTTTCGCGAGAAACGTCGTCTCACTAGTGACGACAGACCGCGCCTGAACTTCGGGACAGGGGGTAGCGGGACCACCGAGAAAGCTGGAGGGGACATGGGCGAGCCGCAGAAGGGCAGCCGAATACGTGGCAGCGGCGCACGCCGCAAGAAGGCCACCTCGCGCCGGAAGGCGCTGATCATCACGGCATGGGTGGCAGCCGGAGTGGTCGTGCTCGGTGGCGGTGGCCTCGGCTTCATCTACTTCAAGCTCGACGGCAATCTCAAGAGTGTCGACATCAACGCCCAGCTCGGCGCCGACCGCCCGCACAACGTCGACAACGGTTCGATGGACATCCTGGTGCTGGGCTCCGACTCACGGGCCGGCGCCAACTCCAAGTACGGCAAGGACGAGGGCGGCGCCCGCTCGGACACCGCGATGGTCGTCCACGTGTACAAGGGTCACAAGAAGGCCAGCGTGGTCTCGATACCGCGCGACACCCTGGTCGACCGCCCCGACTGCACCACCTCCAAGGGCGCGAACGCCCCGGGAGCCCAGCAGGCCATGTTCAACACGGCGTACGAGACCGGTGGCCCGGCCTGCGCGGTGAAGACCGTGGAGCAGATGTCCGGGATCCGCATGGACCACTATCTGGAGGTCGACTTCGCCGGCTTCCAGAAGCTGATCGACGACCTGGGCGGCGTACCGGTCACCACCAGCAAGGCCATCAACGACGACAAGAGCCATCTGCATCTGGCCGCGGGCTCCCACACCCTCAACGGGCAGGACGCGCTCGGTCTCGTACGGACCAGGCACGGCGTCGGCGACGGCAGCGACCTCGGGCGAATACAGCTCCAGCAGGCCTTCATCAAGGCGCTCATCACCCAGGTCAAGCACGTGGGGATCTTCAGCAGCCCCGACAAGCTCTACAGCCTCGCGGACACCGCGACCAAGGCCGTCACCACCGACTCGGACATCAGCTCCGTGAAGAGCCTGGCGTCCTTCGCCGACAGCCTCAAGGGCATCGGCGCGGGCTCCACGAAGATGGTGACGATGCCGGTCGAGTACGACCCGGCGGACCCCAACCGCGTCATCCCGCTGGAGGCCAAGTCCAAGCAGGTGTGGGCCGCGCTGAAGCAGGACAAGCCGATTCCGGCCTCCGCCACCAAGGGCTCCGCGGGCGACAAGGGCGACGCGGGCAAGGTCGTAACGGGGTCGTGAACAGCCGGGGGAGCCGGATCCCGCGGTGGCGGGCGGAATAGATCCGGTCCGCCCCCGGTTCACCGACTGTCCGAAATTTTGACGGGCGGGCCACTCCTGGCAGACTGGTCCGCTGGCCCCGGTTCACGTACGGACAATTCCGCCCGCACGACCCGGCGCCCTCCCGAAACTAGGAGTCACCTTGAAGCGCGACATCCACCCCGAGTACCACGAGACCCAGGTCAGCTGCACCTGCGGTGCCTCGTTCACCACTCACAGCACCCTCGCCGAAGGCAGCATCCGTGCCGAGGTCTGCTCCGAGTGCCACCCGTTCTACACGGGCAAGCAGAAGATCCTCGACACCGGTGGCCGTGTGGCCCGCTTCGAGGCCCGCTTCGGCAAGAAGGCCGCGGACTCCGCCGCCAAGTAGCGAGCTACTGCGCCGGTACCCGGACGCTCCTCACCGGAGCGCCCGGACCGGCGCTTTTGCCGTCCCGGAAGCGCCCTTCTTGACGTACGAAAGCAGGAAACCCCCGATGTTCGAGGCGGTCGAGGAACTGATCGGCGAGCACGCCACGCTTGAGGAACAGCTCGCGGACCCGTCGGTCCACGCCGACCAGGCCAACGCGCGCAGGCTCAACAAGCGCTACGCCGAGCTGACCCCGATCGTCTCCACGTACCGTTCCTGGAAGCAGACCGGGGAGGACATCGAGACGGCACGTGAACTCTCCTACGACGACCCGGAGTTCGCGGCCGAGGTCAAGGTGCTCGACAAGCAGCTCGAAGCGCTGACCGAGAAGCTCCGGCTGCTCCTGGTGCCGCGCGACCCCAGCGACGACAAGGACGTGCTCCTCGAAGTCAAGGCGGGCGCGGGCGGTGACGAGTCCGCGCTGTTCGCGGGCGACCTGCTGCGGATGTATCTGCGCTACGCCGAGCGCGTCGGCTGGAAGACCGAGATCATCGACGCCACCGAGTCCGAGCTGGGCGGCTACAAGGACGTCCAGGTCGCGGTGAAGACCAAGGGCGGCAACGGCGCGACCGAGCCCGGCCACGGCGTCTGGGCGCGGCTGAAGTACGAGGGCGGTGTGCACCGGGTGCAGCGCGTGCCCTCCACCGAGTCGCAGGGCCGCATCCACACCTCGGCCGCCGGTGTGCTCGTCACGCCCGAGGCCGAGGAGGTCGATGTCGAGATCCACTCCAACGACCTCCGGATCGACGTCTACCGCTCGTCGGGCCCCGGCGGGCAGTCGGTCAACACCACCGACTCCGCGGTCCGCATCACCCACCTGCCGACCGGTGTCGTCGCCTCCTGCCAGAACGAGAAGAGCCAGCTCCAGAACAAGGAGCAGGCCATGCGCATCCTGCGCTCCAGGCTGCTCGCCGCCGCCCAGGAGGCCGCCGAGCAGGAAGCGTCCGACGTGCGCCGCAGCCAGGTCCGCACCGTCGACAGGTCCGAGAAGATCCGGACATACAACTTCCCCGAAAACCGGATCTCCGACCACCGCGTCGGCTTCAAGGCGTACAACTTGGACCAGGTGCTCGACGGCGACCTGGACGCAGTGATCCAGGCGTGTGTGGACGCGGACTCCGCGGCCAAGCTCGCCGCCGCCCAGTAGTAGCCGGCCCGTACTGGAGAACCGCATGAACCTGCTGCTTGCCGAGGTGGCCCAGGCCACCCAGCGGCTGGCCGACGCCGGCGTGCCCTCCCCGCGCTTCGACGCGGAGGAGCTCGCCGCCTTTGTGCACGGCGTCAAGCGGGGCGAGCTCCACAACGTCAAGGACGCGGACTTCGACGCCCGCTACTGGGAGACCATCGCCCGTCGTGAGGCCCGCGAACCGCTCCAGCACATCACAGGCCGCGCCTTCTTCCGCTATCTGGAACTCCAGGTCGGCCCCGGGGTGTTCGTGCCCCGACCGGAGACCGAGTCGGTCGTCGGCTGGGCCATAGACGCCGTACGCGCGATGGACGTCGTCGAACCGCTCATCGTCGACCTCTGCACGGGCTCCGGCGCCATCGCGCTGGCCATGGCCCAGGAGGTGCCGCGCTCGCGCGTGCACGCCGTGGAGCTGTCCGACGACGCGCTGCGCTGGACCCGGAAGAACGCCGAGGGGTCCAGGGTCACCGTCCACCAGGGCGACGCCTTCAGCGCCCTGCCCGAACTCGACGGCCAGGTCGACCTGGTCATCTCCAACCCGCCGTACATCCCGCTCACCGAGTGGGAGTACGTCGCACCCGAGGCCCGTGACCACGACCCGGAGATGGCCCTCTTCTCCGGCGAGGACGGCCTCGACACGATCCGCGGTATCGAGCGCACCGCCCACCGTCTCCTCGTGCCCGGCGGCGTCGTCGTCATCGAGCACGCGGACACCCAGGGCGGCCAGGTCCCGTGGATCTTCACCGAGGAACGGGGCTGGGCCGACGCGGCCGACCACCCCGACCTGAACAACCGGCCCCGGTTCGCCACGGCCCGCAAGGCTCTGCCGTGACGATCGCAGGACCGGTTCCGCACCAGATTTCTCAGGACCAGATTTCTCAGGCTCAGGCTTTGCTCAGGGAGGCTCGCTAAATGGCACGGCGATACGACACCAACGATGCGACCGACCGCACCACCGGTCTGCGTGAAGCCGCGTCCGCCGTCCGCCGGGGCGAGCTCGTCGTCCTTCCGACGGACACCGTGTACGGCATCGGCGCCGACGCCTTCAGCTCCGAGGGCGTCGTCGATCTGCTGGACGCCAAGGGGCGCGGCCGCAATATGCCGAGCCCTGTCCTCATCGGCTCCCCGAACACCCTGCACGGCCTGGTCACCGACTTCTCGGAGCAGGCCTGGGAGCTGGTCGACGCGTTCTGGCCGGGCGCGCTGACGCTCGTGGCCAAGCACCAGCCGTCGTTGCAGTGGGACCTCGGGGACACCCGTGGCACCGTCGCCGTACGGATGCCGCTGCACCCGGTCGCCATCGAGCTGCTCACGGAGGTCGGCCCGATGGCCGTCTCCAGCGCCAACCTGACCGGCCACCCGGCGCCGGAGGACTGCGACGCTGCCCAGGAGATGCTCGGCGACTCCGTCTCCGTCTACCTGGACGGCGGCCCCACCCCGGGCAACGTCCCGTCGTCCATCGTCGACGTCACCGGCACGGTCCCCGTCCTGCTCCGTGCGGGCGCGCTCTCCGCCGAGGAACTGCGCAAGGTGGTACCCGACCTTGAGGTGGCCAATTGACAGCCCCTGAGGGGCGTGGCATAGGCGCGTCCGCCTCCGGCGGCACGTTCAGGATCCTCCACGTCAGCACCGGCAACGTCTGCCGCTCGCCGATCACCGAGCGGCTGACCCGCCATGCCCTGTCGGACCGCCTCGGCACCGGGCTCGGCGACGGCCTGATCGTGGAGTCCGCCGGCACCTGGGGCCACGAGGGCGCCCCGATGGAGGCCAACGCGGCGACCGTGCTCGCGGACTACGGCGCGGACGCCGGGGGCTTCCTCGGCCGCGAGCTGCTGGACGACCATGTGATCCGCGCCGATCTGGTCCTCACCGCGACCCGCGACCACCGGGCTCAGGTCATCTCGATGGGCCACTCCGCGGGGCTGCGGACCTTCACGCTGAAGGAGTTCACCCGGCTGGTGAGGGCCATAGACCCGGCGACGCTGCCGGACGCGCTCGACGAGGGCGTGGTGGAGCGGGCGCGGGCGCTGGTCCGGGCCGCTGCCGCGCTCCGCGGGTGGCTGCTGGCGCCGACCGTCGAGGCGGACGAGGTGAACGACCCGTACGGAGCGCCGATCACGTTCTTCCGGTCGATCGGCGACGAGATCAACCAGGCACTGGATCCGGTGGTCACGGCGCTCACGGGGGTCGCGGCGCCGCACTGAGCGCCACCACGGCCCACGGTGTGGCGGAGCTGTCCGCCGTACGGCAGAACACCGGCAGGCGCCCCCGCGCGGCCCGTCCTACATTGGACGGGACGCCGAGGAGCACACGATGCCGGTCACCACCACTGCACCCCACCCCGCGGGCCCGCACCCCGCCGGCTTCGAGGCGCTGCGCAGGCAGGACCCCGAGATGGCCGATGTGCTCCTCGGTGAGGACGAGCGGCAGGCCACCTCGCTCCAGCTGATCGCAGCCGAGAACTTCACCTCGCCCGCCGTGCTGGCCGCTCTCGGCTCCTCGCTCGCCAACAAGTACGCCGAGGGCTACCCCGGCGCCCGCTACCACGGCGGCTGTGAGCTGGCCGATCTCGCCGAGCGGATCGCCTGTGAGCGGGCCACAGCGCTCTTCGGAGCCGAGCATGCGAACGTCCAGCCGCACTCGGGCTCCTCGGCCGTCCTGGCGACGTACGCGGCCCTTCTGCGCCCCGGTGACACGGTGCTGGCCATGGGTCTTCCGCACGGCGGCCATCTCACCCACGGTTCGCCCGCCAACTTCTCCGGCCGCTGGTTCGACTTCGTCGGGTACGGCGTGGACGCGGAGAGCGGGCTCATCGACTACGACCAGGTACGGACGCTGGCGCGGCAGCACCGGCCCCGGGCGATCGTCTGCGGCTCCATCTCGTACCCCCGTCACCCCGACTACGCGGCCTTCCGGGAGATCGCCGACGAGGCGGGCGCCTATCTCATCGCGGACGCCGCCCATCCGATGGGCCTGATCGCCGGGGGAGCGGCGCCCAGCCCCGTGCCGTACGCCGATGTGGTCTGCGCCACCACGCACAAGGTGCTGCGCGGTCCCCGCGGCGGTCTCATCCTCTGCGGGGATGAGCTCGCCGACCGGATCGACCGGGCCGTCTTCCCCTTCACCCAGGGCGGCGCCCAGATGCACACGATCGCGGCCAAGGCGGTCGCCTTCGGCGAGGCCGCGGCGCCGGCGTTCGCGGCGTACGCGCACCAGGTGGTGGAGAACGCCCGGGTGCTCGCCGCCGGGCTGGCCGCCGAGGGCTTCGCGATCACCACCGGAGGGACCGACACCCATCTGATCACCGCGGACCCGGGGCCGCTGGGCACCGGCGGCGGGACCGCCAGGGCCCTGCTGGCGGCGGCCGGGATGGTCCTGGACACCTGCGCACTGCCCTACGGTGACGAGCGGGGCATCCGCCTGGGCACCGCCGCCGTCACCACCCAGGGCATGGCGGCGCCGGAGATGGCCGAGATCGCCGGGTTCTTCTCGGCCGCACTGCGTGAAGAGCGAGGGACCCGTGAAGAAGTCCGCGAACTGGCCAGGAGATTTCCGTCGAATTCGGGCTAGAGCGGTTGTCGTGCAACCATCGGAGCTACCCGTGTGTCCTCAACCTTATGCAGGCCGAAGCTAAGGTGTGGGGCTGAGATGGCCAGCGATATCTGTGGGGCAGCCCGTGCGTGAATACCTGCTGACGCTCTGCGTCACGGCCGCGGTGACGTATCTCCTGACCGGGCCGGTGCGGAAGTTCGCCATCATGGCCGGGGCGATGCCGGAGATCCGGGCCCGTGATGTGCACCGCGAACCGACGCCGCGGCTCGGCGGCATCGCCATGTTCGGCGGCCTCTGCGCCGGGCTGCTGGTCGCGGCTCATCTGCAGAACCTCGGCAGCGTCTTCACGCTGTCGAACGAACCGCGCGCGCTGCTCTCCGGCGCCGGACTGATCTGGATCATCGGTGTCCTGGACGACAAGTTCGAGATCGACGCCCTGATCAAGCTCGGCGGCCAGATGATCGCGGCGGGCGTGATGGTCATGCAGGGCCTGACGATCCTGTGGCTGCCCATCCCCGGTGTCGGCACCGTCTCGCTCACCCAGTGGCAGGGCACTCTGCTGACCGTCGCGCTGGTGGTGATCACCATCAACGCGGTGAACTTCGTCGACGGCCTGGACGGTCTCGCGGCCGGCATGGTCTGCATCGCGGCCGCTGCCTTCTTCATGTACGCGTACCGGATCTGGTACGGGTACGGAATCGAGGCCGCCGCACCGGCGACCCTCTTCGCCGCCGTACTGATGGGGATGTGCCTGGGCTTCCTGCCGCACAACATGCATCCCGCCCGGATCTTCATGGGCGACTCGGGATCGATGATGATCGGGCTGGTCCTCGCGGCCGGCGCCATCTCGGTCACCGGCCAGGTCGACCCGGACGCGATGAGCCTCAACCTCGGCGGCGGACGTGAGGCCACTCACGCGATGCTCCCGGTCTTCATCCCGCTCCTGATGCCGCTGACGATCATCGCGGTGCCCTTCGCGGACCTGGTGCTCGCGATCGTCCGGCGTACCTGGAACGGCCAGTCGCCGTTCGCCGCCGACCGCGGTCACCTCCACCACCGGCTCCTGGAGATCGGCCACTCGCACAGCAGGGCAGTGCTGATCATGTACTTCTGGTCGGCCCTGTTCGCCTTCGGCGCCCTGGCCTATTCGGTGCGCTCCTCGTCCACCTGGATCCTGCTGGCCGTCGTCGCGCTGAGCGCGGTCGGTCTCGCACTGCTGCTCATGCCGCGCTTCACACCGCGCGCTCCGAAGTGGGCCCAGGGCTTCGTCCCGCCCCGCTACCGCGGGCGCCGTCGCGCGGCCGCCGGAACGGAACCGGAGACGGCAGGCGCGGCGGAATATGACGAGTCGGGCAATTCGCTCGAAATGGAAGATCCCGTTCCGCATATCGACTTGAACGGAAGCGAGCCGATTCCCGCAGGCGTCAACGGGGCTACCGCAATTGGTCCCCGATCCGGGCTCCCTGATCGGCGCGAAGCCGGAACGTGGCGTTGAGTATTTCGCTCAACAGGCCCCAATATCAGGCAAACCGGCGGCGGACATGCACAGACGCGCAGGTTCACTCTCATGTGTGACGGGCAGCACACTCCCAGGGTAAAGACCTCATCAAATAGTTTGTGATAGCGTTCACTACCACCGGTTGGAGCACTGAAAGGCCTTGATGCGAAGGCCTTTTGGGCCACCCGTAGCTGTCTTCCGGCGCAACTCCCGGCGCTAACCTCTGATCGACGTAAGACCATCGACGAGTCGCCGTCAGTCACCACATGCATATCCACCCCCCAACTCCTTCTGGAGCTGTTCGCATGCCGTCCAACGACGCCCGGATCCTCCGGGGCTCGACGATCATCGCTGCCCCCATCGGCATTGTCGCCACTGTTGTCAGTGCGTTCGTCGCAGGCGAGAAGGGCCTGATCGGCGGGCTGGTGGCGCTGGCCGTCGTCGGTGTCTTCTTCGTGGCCGGGTTCGCCGCCCTGATGCGCATCACCCGGGACAAGCCCCAGGTGGCGATGACGGCCGGACTGCTCGTCTATGCCGTGCAGATCCTGCTCATCGGTGTCTTCGTCGTTGCCTTCGGTCACACGACACTGTTCAACGGCCGCGCATTCGCCCTCACTCTGCTGGTCACCGCGCTGGCATGGGTGGGAGGCCAGGTTCGTCACAGTCTCACCAGCCGCATGCTCTATGTGGATCCCGAGCCTTCCGTTCCCGCCAAGGGAACGGCGGACCTGGCGAAGACGGAGTCCTGATCATGCGGTGTAGGGGGGGCCTAAAGGGAGTTCGTCCCGGTCTGCTATCGTCCGGAATCGCTTCCAGTGAAGGCCCCTCCCGCTTGATGAGCGGAGGAGGACGCAGCCCTCACGACCGGCGGCGTACTCGGCCCGGCAGCTGTGAACACGGCGCGGAATCCGGGATGCCCGGTCCTCGGTGGATGCTTCCAGCGGACCGCGGAGGCACCGCCACACCACCACGTCCCCAGTGCCGAAAAGCGGCTCCAGCAGCCGCGCTGAGACACAAGGTTGCCGTTACTTATGCGTCACGACGAAGGAGTCACGGGTGAGTGCCCAAACGCTGCTCGCTGAAAGCGGGTGCCATATCAATGCGGACTGCGCGTTCCCGGCGCCGGGCCTCCACTCGTTCGACTTCAAGCCGATCTTCAGCATCGGCAGCTTCGACTTCACCAAGCCGATGCTCCTGGCGATCATCTGCATGCTGATCGTGGTCGGCTTCTTCTGGGCCGCGTTCAACAAGCCGAAGCTTGTGCCCGGGAAGCTGCAGTTGGTCGGCGAGATCGGCTACACCTTCGTGGCCCGCAGCATCGCGCGGGAAGTGATCGGCAAGAAGGGCGACAAGTACGTCCCCTTCCTCACCTCGATCTTTTTCTTCGTGTGGATCATGAACTTGATGTCGGTCATTCCGCTGGCACAGTTCCCCTCCACGGCGCGCTTCGCGTACCCGGTGGTTCTCGCCCTCCTGGTGTGGGTCACCTACATGTTCCTGACGTTCAAGAAGCACGGCTTCGCCGGCGGCATCAAGAACCTGGTGTGGCTCGAAGGGCTTCCCAAGCCCATCGCGCCGCTCATCGTGGTCCTGGAGTTCCTGCAGAAGGTCATTCTTCAGCCGTTCACCCTCGCGGTGCGGCTGTGGGCCAACATGTTCGCGGGACACATGCTGATCGTCATGTTCAGCGTGGCCAGCTGGTACCTGCTGACGCCGTCGCTCCTGTCGGCCGTCGCAGGCGGCTCGTTCCTGCTGGCGCTCGCCATGACCGCCCTTGAGGTACTGATCCAGTTCCTGCAGGCCTATATCTTCACGCTGCTCGCCTCCATCTACATCGGCGGAGCGCTCGAAGAGGGTCACTGACCCTTCTGCACGTCCCACCGCCCTTCCGCTGGGAATCCTCCCAACGGACCGCATCACATAGGAAGACCGGAAAATGTCTGCCGACCTTGTTAACCTCGCCGCTTCCACCGTCCCCGGCCGCATGGGCGCCATCGCCTATGGTCTCGCCGCGATCGGCCCCGGCATCGGCATCGGCGTCGTCTTCGGCCACTCCATCGAGGCCATGGCCCGCCAGCCCGAGGCCATGCCGATCATCCGCACCAACATGTTCCTGGGCTTCGCCCTCTGTGAGGTGCTCGCGCTGCTCGGTCTGGTCGTTCCCTTTGTCTTCAGCAGCTGATCTGAAGCAGACCGGTAGCCACATTCGACGAAAGGTTCAGACATGATGCTCTTCCTGGCGGAGGGGGGCTCCGAGAACCCGCTCATCCCCGATACGGCGGAACTGATTGTCGGCCTGCTCTGCTTCTTCATCGTCTTCGGCTTCCTCGGAAAGAAGCTTCTGCCGAATATCCAGAAGACTCTGAACGAGCGGCAGGACGCGATCGAGGGCGGACTGGAGCGGGCGGCCGAGGCTCAGGCCGAGGCGACCCAGACGCTCGATCAGTACAAGGCGCAGCTCGCCGAGGCCAGGCACGAGGCCGCGCGCCTGCGCCAGGAAGCGACCGAGCAGGGCGCCACGATCATCGAGGAGATGCGGGCGGAAGGCCAGCGGCAGCGCGAGGAGATCGTCGCCGCGGGTCACGCCCAGATCGAGACGGACCGCAAGGCCACGGCCGCCGCGCTCCGTCAGGACGTGGGCAAGCTCGCGACCGAGCTGGCCGGAAAGCTTGTCGGCGAGTCCCTTGAGGACCACGCCCGGCAGAGCCGTACGGTCGACCGCTTCCTCGACGACCTTGAGGGCAGCGCTTCGAAGGCCGAGGCCGCGCGATGAACGGTGCGAGCCGCGAGGCGCTGGCCGCTGCACGTGAGCGTCTGGAGGCGCTGACCGACACCCCGTCGGTCGACGCCGCGCAGCTCGCGGACCAGCTGGCACAGGTCACCGGGCTGCTCGACCGCGAGGTGACCCTGCGCCGGGTCCTCACCGAGCCGGCGCGGGAGGGCGAGGCCAAGGCCGAGCTGGTGGGACGGCTGCTGGCCGGACAGGTGGACGGCCCCGCCGCCGACCTGACCGCCGGTATGGTCCGCTCCCGCTGGTCGCGTTCGCGCGACCTGGTCGACTCGCTGGAGGAGCTCGCAGCCACCGCCGATCTGACCGCGGCCCAGCAGGCCGGTGCACTGGACGACGTCGAGGACGAGCTGTTCCGGTTCGGCCGGATCGTCGAGTCGAGCACCGCACTGCGCTCCGCGCTCACCGACCGTGCGGCGACAGTCGCTGCCAAGACGGAGCTGCTGCGCAGCCTGCTCGGAGGCCGGGCCAACCCGGTGACCGAGCGTCTGGTCGTGCGTCTCGTGACGCACCCCAGGGGACGTAGCCTGGAGACGGGTCTGCAGACCCTGTCCAAGCTTGCTGCCGCACGCCGGGACCGTGTCGTCGCCGTTGTCACATCGGCGGTGCCGCTCACGGACGGGCAGAAGCAGCGTCTCGGTGCCGCACTGGCGAAGCTTTACGGCCGTCGGATGCACCTGAACCTGGACGTGGACCCCGAGGTCCTCGGCGGGATCTCGGTGCGGGTCGGCGACGAGGTCATCGACGGCACCATCGCCGAACGTCTCGACGAGGCGTCCCGGCGGCTGGCCGGCTGACAGCTGCCGGCAGCACTGCACAACAAAGAAGAGCGGCCCGGTTGGGCCGTGCAGAAATTGCAGAAGATTCCTGGGGGCCGCCCCCAGACCCCCAAAGACTTCAGGCCCAACAAGGAGAGCAGGGAACCCAGATGGCGGAGCTCACGATCCGGCCGGAGGAGATCCGGGATGCGCTGGAGAACTTTGTCCAGTCGTACAAGCCGGACGCGGCCTCGCGCGAGGAGGTCGGTACGGTCAGCGTGGCCGGCGACGGTATTGCCAAGATCGAGGGTCTTCCCTCGGCGATGGCGAACGAGCTGCTGAAGTTCGAGGACGGCACGCTCGGTCTTGCGCTGAACCTGGAAGAGCGCGAGATCGGTGCTGTTGTACTCGGTGAGTTCAGCGGTATCGAGGAGGGCCAGCCGGTGCAGCGCACCGGAGAGGTGCTCTCGGTCGGTGTGGGCGAGGGCTACCTCGGCCGCGTTGTCGACCCGCTCGGCAACCCGATCGACGGCCTCGGCGAGATCGCGACCGACGGCCGCCGTGCGCTGGAGCTGCAGGCTCCGGGCGTCATGGTGCGTAAGTCGGTGCACGAGCCGATGCAGACCGGCTACAAGGCTGTCGACGCGATGGTGCCGATCGGCCGTGGCCAGCGTCAGCTGATCATCGGCGACCGCCAGACCGGCAAGACCGCCCTGGCCGTCGACACGATCATCAACCAGCGCGACAACTGGCGCTCCGGCGACGAGAAGAAGCAGGTCCGCTGCATCTACGTCGCCATCGGCCAGAAGGGCTCCACCATCGCGTCCGTACGCGGTGCGCTGGAGGAGGCGGGCGCCCTGGAGTACACGACGATCGTCGCTGCTCCGGCTTCCGACCCGGCCGGCTTCAAGTACCTGGCGCCGTACACCGGTTCGGCCATCGGCCAGCACTGGATGTACGCGGGCAAGCACGTCCTGATCATCTTCGACGACCTCTCGAAGCAGGCCGACGCCTACCGCGCCGTATCGCTTCTGCTGCGCCGCCCGCCGGGCCGTGAGGCCTACCCGGGTGACGTCTTCTACCTGCACTCCCGTCTGCTGGAGCGCTGCGCGAAGCTCTCCGACGACATGGGTGCCGGTTCGATGACGGGCCTCCCGATCGTCGAGACCAAGGCGAACGACGTGTCGGCGTTCATCCCGACCAACGTCATCTCCATCACCGACGGTCAGTGCTTCCTGGAGTCCGACCTGTTCAACGCCGGCCAGCGGCCCGCGCTCAACGTCGGTATCTCGGTCTCCCGTGTCGGTGGCTCCGCCCAGCACAAGGCCATGCGCCAGGTGTCCGGCCGGCTCCGTGTGGACCTCGCCCAGTACCGCGAGCTGGAGGCGTTCGCCGCCTTCGGTTCCGACCTGGACGCGGCCTCCAAGGCCTCGCTGGAGCGCGGTAAGCGCATGGTCGAGCTGCTGAAGCAGGGCCAGTACCAGCCGATGCCCGTCGAGGAGCAGGTCGTCTCCGTCTGGTCCGGCACCACCGGCAAGATGGACGACGTACCGGTCGAGGACATTCGCCGCTTCGAGGAAGAGCTGCTGGACCACCTGCGCCGCGAGCGCAAGGAGCTCCTCACCTCCATCCGCGAGGGCGCCAAGATGTCGGACGACACCGTGACCGCGATCGGCGACGCCGTCGCAGCGTTCAAGCGGCAGTTCGAGACCTCGGACGGCAAGCTCCTCGGCGAGGACGCGCCGGCCGTCAGCGCCTCCAAGTGACGACGGAAGGGACCTGACTCATGGGAGCCCAGCTCCGGGTCTACAAGCGTCGCATCCGATCCGTCACCGCGACCAAGAAGATCACCAAGGCGATGGAGATGATCGCCGCCTCGCGCATCGTCAAGGCGCAGCGCAAGGTGCAGGCATCAATGCCGTACGCCACCGAGCTCACCCGTGCGGTGACCGCGGTGGCGACCGGCTCCAACACGAAGCACGCGCTGACCACGGAGGCCGAGAACCCGACGCGGGCCGCAGTTCTGCTCATCACGAGCGACCGCGGTCTGGCCGGCGGGTACTCCTCCAACGCCATCAAGGCGGCGGAGCGGCTCACCGAGCGGCTCCGCGGTGAGGGCAAGGACGTCGACATCTATGTCGTCGGCCGCAAGGGCGTCGCCTACTACGGCTTCCGCGAGCGCAAGGTCGTGGAGTCGTGGGGCGGGTTCACCGACAACCCGACGTACGCGGATGCCAAGCAGGTATCGGCTCCGCTGATCGCGGCGGTCCAGCAGGACACGGCCGAAGGCGGTCTGGACGAACTCCACATCGTCTTCACCGAGTTCCAGTCGATGCTGACGCAGACGCCGGTCGAGAACCGGTTGCTGCCGCTCAGCCTGGACGAGTCCGCCGAGCAGTCGGACAAGAAGGCCGATGCGCTTCCGCTGTTCGAGTTCGAACCGTCGGCGGAGGGCGTTCTCGACGCACTGCTGCCGCGTTACGTCGAGAGCCGTGTCTACAACGCGCTGCTGCAGTCGGCTGCTTCCGAGCACGCCGCCCGCCGCCGTGCGATGAAGTCGGCCACCGACAACGCCGGGGACCTCGTCAAGAGCCTCTCCCGGCTTGCCAATGCGGCCCGCCAGGCCGAAATCACCCAGGAAATCAGCGAGATCGTCGGTGGCTCAAGCGCCCTGGCCGACGCGACCGCGGGGAGTGACAAGTAATGACGACGACTATCGACGAGGCGGCGACGGCCGCCGCCGCCACGGGCCGCGTTGCCCGGGTCATCGGCCCGGTCGTCGACGTGGAGTTCCCCGTCGACGCGATGCCGGAGATCTACAACGCGCTGAAGGTCGAGGTCGCTGACCCGGCCGAGGACGGCAAGCTCAAGACGCTGACCCTCGAAGTCGCCCAGCACCTGGGTGACGGCGTGATCCGCGCGATCTCGATGCAGCCCACCGACGGCCTGGTCCGCCAGGCCCCGGTGGTCGACACCGGCAACGGCATCACGGTGCCGGTCGGTGACATCACCAAGGGCAAGGTGTTCAACACCCTCGGTGAGATCCTGAACCACCCCGAGGCCGAGTCGGAGATCACCGAGCGCTGGCCGATCCACCGCAAGGCCCCGGCCTTCGACCAGCTTGAGTCGAAGACCAAGATGTTCGAGACCGGCATCAAGGTCATCGACCTTCTCACCCCGTACGTCACGGGTGGAAAGATCGGTCTGTTCGGTGGTGCCGGTGTCGGCAAGACCGTGCTGATCCAGGAAATGATCTACCGCGTCGCCAACAACCACGACGGTGTGTCGGTGTTCGCGGGCGTCGGTGAGCGTACCCGTGAGGGCAACGACCTCATCGAGGAGATGGCCGAGTCCGGCGTCATCGACAAGACGGCGCTTGTCTTCGGTCAGATGGACGAGCCCCCGGGCACCCGTCTCCGTGTCGCGCTTGCCGGTCTGACCATGGCGGAGTACTTCCGCGATGTGCAGAAGCAGGACGTGCTCTTCTTCATCGACAACATCTTCCGTTACACCCAGGCCGGTTCCGAGGTGTCCACCCTGCTCGGCCGTATGCCGTCCGCGGTGGGTTACCAGCCGAACCTGGCTGACGAGATGGGTCTGCTGCAGGAGCGCATCACGTCGACCCGTGGACACTCGATCACCTCGATGCAGGCGATCTACGTCCCCGCGGACGACCTGACCGACCCGGCGCCGGCGACCACCTTCGCCCACCTGGACGCGACGACCGTGCTGTCCCGTCCGATCTCGGAGAAGGGCATCTACCCGGCGGTCGACCCGCTGGACTCGACGTCCCGCATCCTGGACCCGCGTTACATCGCGAAGGACCACTACGACGCCGCGCTGCGCGTCAAGGGTGTCCTTCAGAAGTACAAGGACCTCCAGGACATCATCGCGATCCTCGGTATCGACGAGCTGGGCGAGGAGGACAAGCTCACTGTCCACCGTGCCCGGCGTGTCGAGCGCTTCCTGTCGCAGAACACCCACGTCGCCAAGCAGTTCACCGGCGTGGACGGTTCGGACGTGCCGCTCGACGAGTCGATCACCGCGTTCAACGCGATCTGCGACGGGGACTACGACCACTTCCCCGAGCAGGCGTTCTTCATGTGCGGTGGCATTGAGGACCTCAAGGCCAACGCCAAGGAGCTCGGCGTCTCCTGATCGCTGCCCCATGTGAGTCATCAGACTCCTGGAGAGGGGCGGGTGTGTCCCGCCCCTCTCCGTACGCCCATTAGACTTTGACCCAACACCCGGCAGCAGTGCCGGGTGGTGACCCGAGGAGCCTCCTTTGGCTGCTGAGCTGCACGTCGAGCTGGTCGCGGCGGACCGTAATGTCTGGTCCGGCGAGGCGACTCTGGTTGTCGCGCGCACCGCGTCCGGCGACATCGGGGTCATGGCCAATCACCAGCCGCTGCTCGGTGTGCTGGAATCGGGCCCGGTGACCATTCGTACGAGCGAGGGCGGGACGGTCGTTGCCGCTGTGCACGGCGGTTTCCTCTCGTTCGCCGACAACAAGCTTTCGCTGCTGGCCGAGATCGCGGAGCTGGCTGACGAGATCGATGTCCAGCGCGCCGAGCGTGCGCTGGAGAGTGCGAAGTCGGAGGACGACGCCGTCGCCGAGCGGCGCGCCGACGTCCGACTGCGCGCAGTGACGGGGAACTGACGACTCCCACCGAGATTTCACCTCAGCCGCGGCCCGTCCGGAAGCATCCGGACCGGGTCGCGGCTGAGGCGATGCAGAACCAGGTCCCTTACGGTATGAGGCGAGGAGGTCGGTGTAGATGATCCTCGCTCTGCTTGTGTGCGGCCTGGTCGTCGTACTGGTAGCGGTGGGACTCTTCGTCTTCGGCCTGCGACGGCGGCTGATCCAGCGTTCCGGGGGCACTTTCGACTGCAGTGTCCGCTGGGACCTTCCGGAGAAACCCGACGTATCCGGCAAAGGCTGGGTGTACGGGGTGGCCCGGTACAGCGGCGACCGCATCATGTGGTTCCGCGTCTTCTCCTACGCCCCGCGCCCGCGCCGCACTCTGGAGCGCCAGTCCATCGAAGTCGTCTCCCGGCGTACGCCGGAGGGCGAGGAGGAACTGGCGCTCCTTTCTGATGCGATCGTGCTGCGATGTTCGCACCAGGGTGTCCGGCTCGAACTCGCGATGAGCGAGGACGCGCTGACCGGCTTCCTCGCCTGGCTGGAAGCGGCACCGCCCGGCCAACGAGTCAATGTGGCTTAAAAAGTAGGAGCTCGTTGGTTGGGGGTCCCCCGGACGGAGTCTGGGGGAGAGTCGATGTGGCTTAGCCAACTGGCTTACGTAAGAGGCTAGTTGGCCATGCAGAGGCCCCTGGTCCCTACCGCTCGCCGCCCGGCACCCACAGCACGTCACCGATCTCCTTGTTCGCGGTGCGCGCCAGGATGAACAGCAGGTCGGACAGCCGGTTCAGATAGGTCGCGGTGAGTGCGTTCATCACCTCGCCGTGTACCTCAAGCGCCGCCCAGGTCGACCGCTCGGCCCTGCGCACCACCGTGCACGCCTGGTGCAGCAGCGCCGCCCCGGGCGTGCCGCCGGGCAGGATGAAGCTCCGCAGCTTCTCCAGGTCTTCGAGGAAACGGTCGCAGTCGGCCTCCAGCTTGTCGACGTACGACTGCTCCACCCGCAGCGGCGGATACTTCGGGTCCTCCACCACGGGCGTGCACAGGTCGGCCCCCACGTCGAACAGGTCGTTCTGGACGCGGACGAGCACCTTCACCACCTCGTCCGGCAGGCCGCCGAGCGCGACGGCGGTCCCGATGGCCGCGTTGGCCTCGTTGGCGTCGGCGTACGCGGAGATCCGCAGATCGGTCTTGGCGGTCCGGCTCATGTCACCGAGTGCGGTGGTGCCCTTGTCGCCGGTACGGGTATAGATACGCGTCAGATTGACCATGCGGCCGAGCCTAGTAGGCCTCGGTCAGGCGCCGGCCCTGCGGAAGACACGTGTGCCCACCGTCACGGCGGCGGCTGCCAGCGCCCCGGCCGCGAGTACCCCGTAGAGCATCGCCGTACTGGTGTAATCGCCCACGTAGCCCGCCCGTACCGCGTCCACCAGATAGCGGAACGGCATGAAGTGCGACAGCACGTTCAGCCAGCCCGGGGCCAGCGCCATCGGGAGCATCAGCCCCGAGAGCAGCATGGACGGCATGGTCACCGCGTTGATGACCGGGCCGAACTCGTGCGGTTTGGAGACCTTCAGCGCCAGCGCGTACGAGAGTGAGGCGAGCGCCACCGTGAGGACGCCCACGAAGGCGAAGCCGATCAGTACGCCGCCGAGCGGTGCCCGCAGCCCCATCACCAGCGCCGTCACGACCAGCAGGACGGACTGGAAGACGAAGAGCACGGCGTCCCGCAGCACCCGGCCCAGCAGCAGCGCGAGCCGGCTGACCGGGGTGGCCCGCATCCGCTCGAACACTCCGGTCTGGTTCTCGATGATGATGGCGAAGCCGCTGAACGACGCACCGAACAGGGCGAGTTGGAGCAGCAGCCCGGGGACCAGGATCTGCCAGGAGTCGCCCTGCGAGCCGAGCGGAAGACCGGTCAGCAGCGGGCCGAAGAAGAGCAGATAGAGCAACGGCATCAGAACGCCGAAGAGGATCTGGAACTTTGAGCGCGCTGTCTGCCGGGCATAGCGGCCGAAGATCAGCGCGGTGTCGTGCATGAACATGCGAGGGGGCTCCTACACGGCTACGGGGGCGGTCTCTTCGGGTGCGGCGGTGCGGCCGGTGATGGCGAGGAAGGCGTCCTGGAGGGTGGCGTCGATGGACCCGGTGTACTGGAGCTTCAGCGCGCCCGGCGTGCCGTCGGCCACCACCGTGCCCTCGTCCACGACGACCAGCCGGTCGGCCAGCGCGTCCGCCTCGTCGAGGTAGTGCGTGGTCAGGATGACCGTGGTGCCGTGTTCCTTCCGCAGCCCGCGCACCAGCTCCCACAGATCGGCCCGGCTGCCCGGGTCGAGGCCGGTGGTCGGCTCGTCGAGGAAGAGCACTTCCGGCCGGTGGGTGAGGCCCATCGCCAGGTCCAGGCGCCGCCGCTGACCGCCGGAGAGCGAGGCGCACTTGCGGTCGAGCAGTGCGGTGAGGCCCAGTTCGGCCGCGAGTTCGCCGGCGCGTGCTGCGGCGCGCGCCCGGCTCAGCCGGTAGAGGCGGCCCTGGGTCACGAGCTCCTCGCGTACGGACATCTGGGGGTCGACACCGCCCGACTGGGCGACGTAACCGATCTTCCGGCGGACGCCCGCCGGGTCCCGTACCAGGTCGCAGCCCGCGACGGTGGCCGCGCCGGCGCTGGGCGCCAGCAGGGTGGTGAGCATCCGCAGCGTGGTGGTCTTGCCCGCGCCGTTGGGTCCGAGGAAGCCCAGGATCTCGCCTGCCCGGACGGTCAGATCGATCCCGCGTACGGCCTCCACCGGGCCGGCCTTGGTGGCGAAGGTCCGGGCCAGCCCGGACGTACTGATGATTGGCATGGCACTCAGAAAAACAGAGACGCTGTATTTTTGCAATGGATATAAATTTTGCAGTCACCCCAAGCTTTCACCGTGCCCAGCGGCCCGCATACGATGCGGGGCATGGCTGAGGGGCTCAGGGAGCGCAAGAAGCGCCGGACCAGGCAGTACATCTCCGATGTGGCGACCGGGCTGTTCCTGGAGCGCGGCTTCGACGAGGTGACCGTCGCGGAGGTCGCCGAGGCGGCGGAGGTCTCCGTCAACACGGTGTACAACTACTTCCCGGCCAAGGAGGACCTGTTCCTCGACCGCAGCAAGGGCGTGGTGGACCGGCTCGCGCGCTATGTGCGCGGCCGGGACCCGGGGGAGTCGGCGGCGGGCGCGGTCCTGCGGGAGCTGCGGGACCAGGTAACGGCGGTCTCGCCCACGGTCGGGCTCCTCGACGGCTACGACCGGTTCCTGCGCGTCGTGCAGGACGCGCACTCCCTGCGCTCCCGGATGTGGCACATCCAGCAGCAGTCCCTGGCGAATGTGGAGACGGCGCTGCGCGAGGAGACGGGCGCGGCGGGCTCCGACACGCTCCCGACCCTGGTGGCCGGTCAGCTCGCCTGGATCCAGTCGACGCTGATGGCGTGGATCGGTGACGAGATGATCGCCGGGCACGCGCCGGACGAAGTCTCCCGTCGGGCCCTGGATCTCCTCGACGACATGGAAGAGGTCCTGGGGGAGAAAGTGCTCAACTACGCAGTAAGGGGCTGAGGGTGACGCCCCGGAGTGTGATGTCCGCCATGTGGGACGTGACGCGCATCTCTTAGCCACCACAAGGTGCCCGGCTCCCTATAGCCTCCGCCCCAGAGCCGTTCGCAGAATGCCGTTTAAGGGGTGCCAATTGGCCAGGAAGCTCGCTGTCATCGGAGCCGGACTCATGGGTTCCGGAATTGCGCAGGTGTCGGCCCAGGCCGGCTGGGACGTTGTTCTGCGCGATGTCACCGATGCAGCCGTGACCCGCGGCACCGACGCCATCAAGGCGTCCTATGCGCGGTTCGTCGCGAAGGGCAAGCTGGAGGCGGCCGACGCCGACGCCGCTCTCGCACGGATCACCACGACCACCGATCTGGACGCGGCCGCCGACGCCGACATCGTCGTGGAGGCGGTGTTCGAGAAGCTTGAGGTCAAGCACGAGATCTTCCGCGCGCTCGACAAGCTGGTACGGGAGGACACGGTCCTCGCCTCCAACACCTCGGCGATCCCGATCACCAAGATCGCGGCGGTGACGGAGCGCCCGGAGCGGGTCGTCGGCGCGCACTTCTTCTCGCCCGTCCCGATGATGCAGCTGTGCGAGCTGGTCCGCGGGTACAAGACGAGCGACGAAACCCTGGCCACCGCAAGGGAGTTCGCCGAGTCCGTCGGAAAGACCTGCATCGTCGTCAACCGCGACGTGGCGGGCTTCGTCACCACCCGGCTCATCTCCGCGCTCGTCGTGGAGGCGGCAAAGCTGTACGAGTCGGGCGTGGCCACCGCCGAGGACATCGACATCGCCTGCAAGCTCGGGTTCGGGCACGCGATGGGCCCGCTGGCCACCGCGGATCTGACCGGTGTCGACATCCTGCTGCACGCCACGGGCAACATCTACACAGAGTCCCAGGATGAGAAGTTCGCCCCGCCCGAGCTGATGCGCCGAATGGTCGATGCGGGTGACATCGGCCGCAAGAGCGGGCAGGGGTTCTACAAGCACTGAATCGCACAGCTCGCCCCTGAGATCACCCGGTTGGGTGAATTCGGTATCGGTTCGCTTACGGACGGCAACTTGTTTCCCGGCGGGGCAGTCAGTTCAGTGACAGACGTGAAAGACGTGACGGAGTCCGAGAACTCCCGGGGAGCGCATATGCATATCAGGGGCGACCACGCCAAGCTGGTCGTCGGGGGCCGCCTCGACGTTCGCAGCGCGGCGGACGCCCGTACGGTCCTGCACTCGGCTGTCGACGACGGTGTCGGCGATCTGGTGCTCGACCTGACCGAACTCGACTCGTGGGACGCCACCGGACTCGGGGTGATCATGGGCGTCCACCGGCGTGCCGGGAGATGCGGCCGCCGGCTCGTCCTGCGCGGGGTGCCGCCGCAGATGCAGCGCCTCCTGGTGGCGACCCGGCTGCACCGCATTCTGGCCATCGAGGGCGGAATCGCCGCCGAATGCCTGCCCCGCGTCTGACGGACCCGGCGTACCGCTCCTGGGGCGCCCGCGGGGGGCCGTCCCCGGCGCCGGGGACCCCGAGTGGTGACGGATACTGGCTGAAGGTCTAGGGTTCGGTCGCCTACTGATTGACGAACCCATGTGCGGTAGGCGCCGGACCAGAAGCGACAGCGTGGTGTGCGAGGCCGGGAAGGCAGACCGCGCGCAACGCCAGCTGGGGGCTTTCACCTATGGATCCGAAGAAGAGCGGACCGGACGAGTACGGCCAGGATTCCGGCCACCGTCCGGGGCGGCCCGGAGGGCCGGCCTCGCCCAGACCGCCGCGGGACCCGCTCGCGCCCGACCTCGCGCAGCAGGCGCCTGCCCGCGCCCGTACCGTGCGGTTGGTCACCGGCGACTTCCTGGTGACCGTGAACCCTGTCGACGGCAGTGAGATTGAACACTGCCCGCCGGGCGAACACCCGGGCGCCCCGGAGCGGTACACCGCCGAGGAGCGCACGGCCCTGCTGCGCGCGGCGGGCCCGCCGGTGCCGCCAGGACCCGCAGGGCCCGAACTCCCGCTGCTGGAGCGGCAGGAGGAGCACGAGCGGCTGGTACGGCTGCTGGCGCGCGGGCGGTCCGTACGTCTGACGGGCCCGGCGGGCTCCGGGCGCACCTCGCTGCTGGACGCCGTGGCCCGGGACTGCTCCGGTTTCGCGCCGGACGGGGTCGTCAGGCTCTCCGGGTACCACCGCACCGCCGCCGACCTGCTGTACGGGCTCTTCGCCGCGGTCTACCGGGCCCCGCTGCACCGGCCCGACAGGGCCGAGCTGCTCACCCTGGTCAACGGGATCGGCGCGATCGTCGTCCTGGACGACCTGGAGCTCGGCGGGACCGCACTGGAGGAACTGCTCGACGCCACCCCCGAGTGCGCCTTCCTGCTCGCCGCGACCCCGGAGGTGACCGCCCCGCTCCCCGAGTCCCACCTGGAGGAGGTCTTCCTCGGCGGTCTCGGGCGCAGCGCCTCGCTCGACCTCCTGGAGCGCGCCGTGGAGCGGCCGCTCACCGAGGAGGAGGCCAACTGGGCGGGCGATCTGTGGTTCGAGTCGGAGGGGCTGCCGCTGCGCTTCGTCCAGGCGGCGGCGCTGCTGCGCCAGCGCGACCTGCTGCGCGCCGGCCCCGGCTACCCGGGACCCAGCACCGACGACGCCTTCCCGGGCGGCTCCGGTGCCGCCGCCGGCCCGCCCGGCGATGCCCCCGAGGTACCGCTGCCCACCCTGGGACAGGGGGCGGCGCCCGCCCAGCTGCTCGCTGAGCGGCTCAGCGACGCGGCACGGTCCACGCTGGCCTTCGCCGTGGCGCTCGGCGGCGAGGTGCCGCACCAGGCCCATCTGCCGGCACTGGTCGGCGACACCCACGCCGACGCGGCGATGGGGGAGCTGGCCGGGTCCGGGCTGCTCTCCCCGGCCGGTTCGCACTACCGGCTGGCCGCCGGCGTCGTCCAGCAGCTGGAGGCCGGTGGATACGCCGACGACTCCGCCGGGTACGCGCTGACCACCGCCCAGCACTACGCCTGGTGGGCCGGGCACCCCTCGGTGGCACCCGAGCGGGCGGCAGCGGAGGCCGACGCCGTCCTCGCGGCGATGAGCGCACTCGTGCCCGGCTCGGAGGCCGGACACCCCAGCGCCGCCGTGCTGCTGGCCCGCAGCGCCGCCCCCGCCTTCGCTGCCGCACTGCACTGGGGCGCCTGGGAACGCGCCCTGCGGACCGGCCAGGAGGCGGCCAGGCTCTCCGGCGAGGTCGCCGAAGAGGCCTACTTCCACCATGAGTTGGGCGTACTGGCGCTCTGCACCGGCAACCCGGACCGGGCGCTGGCCGAGCTGGAGGCCTCCATAGCGCTGCGCGGTGCGCTGGCGGACAAGGCGGGTACGGTCGCCGGGCGCAGGGCGCTCGCGCTCATCGCCGACCGCTCGGGCGCCGCCTCGCTGGGCGGCTATGTGCCGGGCGACACCCCGCCGCAGGGCGCCGAGGTGCTCCCGCCCGCACACGAGGACATGGCCCAGACGCCCGTCGGTCCGGGCGCCGCGGGCGCGGTCGTCTCGCTCTCCCCGGCGCCCCACGACCACATCACGCTGGTCACCCAGCAGGTGTCCCCGGAGGGCGCCGCTCCGCACGGCCGGCGCCGTACGGTCCTGGGAGGCGCCCGGCGCAATCTGGTCGCGGCCGGAGCCGGTGTGCTGCTCGCCGGAGTGCTCGGCACCGTGGTGACCCTCGGCGCGACGAGCAACAGCCACTCCGGGGACGGGGACGGCACGCCCGGCCGCTCCGTCAACGACGGCGGTGGCAAGGACGGGATGAGCGCCGACGAGCCCACGCAGAGCACGCCGGGGAGCTCCGACGGCTCGACCGGCAGCGGAACCGCCGACCCCTCGGCCCCCGCCTCCCCGAGCGCCACCGACAGCGGCCGGCCCTCCGGGACCCCGACACCGTCGGACGGCGCGTCGACCCCGGGCGGCAAGCCCTCGTCACCGTCGGACAAGCCGTCCGGTTCCAGCGGGAAGCCGCCCACGAAGCCGTCGACGCCGCCGACCAAGCCCTCGCATTCGCCGCCCAGCAGCCCGTCCACGTCGCCGAGCGACCCGGGCAGCCCGAGCCCCAGCCCGTCGGACTCCACGACAGAGGACCCGCCGCCCGCCAATTCCCCCTCGACGACCCAGAGCGCCATGCGGCCCTCGACGGCCTCCAGCGGGCCGGTGGACAGCGGGAGTTCGTCCACGCCTCCGGGAGACGCATCGGCGTCCCCCTCGCCCGACTCGTCCCCTTCGGCGGGCTGAGGCGGCACGGCACCCAGCCGGCACGGACACAGGGGAAGGCCCCGGCGGACATCCGCCGGGGCCTTCCGTTTCAGCTGTCGTAGCTGTCCTAGCTGTCGCAGCTGTTCCCGTTCCTCAGAAGAGCCGCAGCTTGTCGTCCTCGATGCCCCGCATCGCGTCGTAGTCGAGCACCACGCACTCGATCCCGCGGTCCGTGGCCAGCACCCGGGCCTGCGGCTTGATCTCCTGTGCCGCGAACACGCCCTTGACCGGGGCCAGATGGGGATCCCGGTTCAGCAGTTCGAGATAGCGGGTGAGCTGCTCCACGCCGTCGATGTCGCCGCGCCGCTTGAGCTCGACGGCCACGGTCCCGCCGTCCGCGTCCCGGCAGAGGATGTCCACGGGGCCGATCGCCGTCATGTATTCACGCCGAATCAGAGTGTGACCCTCACCGAGGGTTTCGATGCGGTCGGCGAGGAGTTCCTGGAGGTGCGCCTCCACGCCGTCCTTGATGAGCCCCGGATCGACACCCAGCTCGTGCGAGGAGTCGTGGAGGACCTCCTCCATCGTGATGATGAGCTTCTCGCCCGCCTTGTTCACGACCGTCCACTGACCGGTGTCGTCCCCTGTCCCCTCCTTCAGAGTGCAGGGCGGGGACATCCAGTTGAGGGGCTTGTACGCCCTGTCGTCCGCATGGATCGAGACGCTTCCGTCGGCCTTGACCAGGATCAGGCGCGGAGCGGACGGCAGATGGGCGGTGAGGCGGCCCGCATAGTCGACGGAGCAGCGGGCGATGACGAGACGCATGGTCGGCAACGCTACTCGACATCGCGGCTTGTACGCGATTCGCCCTGAACAACCCCGTTCGTTATTGGCCGGTTGTGTGCCCATTCTCCTGGTGCGGGCGCCTGCACACGCATACCGTGGAAGCAGGAGGTTGTCGCGCGTGTACTCTGCGTCGCGATCCTCCGTCCCTGCCCGTAAGGCCCCGGCTACTCCGGGGTCGCGAGAGGAGAACCCATGTCGCTCGACGTCTCACCGGCCCTACTCGAACAGGCCGAGCGAGGCGAGGTCGATGAAGCGGACTTCATCGACTGCGTCCGGACCTCCCTGCCCTACGCATGGGAGATGATCAGCTCTCTGGCGGTCCAGCTGAAGGTCGACGGCGGCGAGTTCGCCGACAACCAGACGCCTCCCCCCAATGAGCAGGCGCGCGGCCAGCTGCTGCGCGCACTCGCGAGTGACGCGATACGTGGAGCGCTGCAGCGGCATTTCGGAGTGCGCCTGGCATTCCAGAACTGCCACCGTGTGGCGGTCTTCCCGCTGGACCCCTCGGTCGATGAGCGGCTCGGCCGCTTCACCTCGATCAGGGGTCAGCTGCTGAACCAGTCTCCGGAACTCAGGGACTGCTGACGCGCCGGGCTGCCGCTCCGCACCACTGGAGGTGTCTTGGCTGCCGGAGCGGCAGCGCCCGGTTCCACCGGATCAGTGCAACCGCGGGAGGACTTCGGCTCCGATCAGCCGGAGGTTCTCCTCGGTGGCCGCTACATCGCCCGAACCCTCCACCAGCATCGCGAACCGTGTGATGCCGGTCCTCTCCGCCGTGGCCGCGAGCCGGTCGGCAGCCAGACGGGGAGGGCCCACGGGATGGATCCGGCAGAGCATCTCCGTGTACGCGACCGGGTCCCGCATCGCGCGATGCCTGCCGTCGACGGTCACATGGGCGTCAAGTCCCTGTTTGAGCCAGCCCGGCATCGCCTTCACCAGAGTCTCCGCCGCCTCGGCCCGGCGGTCCGCGATCTGCGCCACCCCGGCCGCCACATGCCCGGCGTCGGCCACGGCCCCGGCCGGAACTCCCGCTGCCCGCGCGTGCGTTCGCCACAGCGCGACCATGTCGGCCTTCTCCTCGTCGTCCGAGTGCATCCCGAGCAGCATCGGCAGCCCGCGCTCGGCGGCGAGCCGCACACTGGCCGGTGAGGTGCACGCCACGACGACCTCGGGGCCCGGCACCTCACCGCACCGCAGCTCCTGCGGCCGTGGTACGACCGGGACTTCGCGGAAGCGGAAGCGCTCCCCGCCGGCCGACACCCGGGACTCGCGCAGCCACCGCAGCAGCAGGTCCAGCGACTCCGGGAAGCCGCTCTCGTACGCGCCGAGCCCCGCGCCGAAGACCTCCAGGTCCACCCAGGGCCCGCCGCGTCCCACACCGAGGCTGAACCGCCCGCCGGATGTGATGTGCAGCAACGCCGCCTGCTCGCCCAGCGCGACCGGGTGCACGGTCGGCAGTACGCTCACCGCCGTACCGACCTGGATCCGCCGGGTGCGGCCCAGCATCATCGCGGCCAGCGTCACGGCCGAAGGACACACCCCGTACGGTACGAAGTGGTGCTCGGCCAGCCAGACCGCGTCGAGCCCGGACTCCTCGGCGACCTCGGCGGACCGCACCGCGCGGTGCAGTGCCTCTTCCTGCCCCTGCCCCGGGAACTGGGCTGCCAGTACAAATGCCCCAACACGCATCGCCTTCTGCCTCCTTGCGGCCGACGCGACTCTCCCCTTACTGGCAACAACGCCTGACACGTGCCAAAGGCACGGCCCAACGCAAAGTTGTTGTGATTTTCCGGTAAGCCCGGCCGGCGCATGGGGGGCGGGAGAAGGAGCGGGGTCTGGTGCGTGCGGTCGCAAGGCGGAGGAGCAAGGCATGGCGACCGACGACAACGCCGCGAGCGTGCGTGCCGGACCCCGCGACGCCGCCCCCCACGCGCCGGTCGGGCCCAAGCAGGGCCCCGGGGCTTTCACGTTCTCACGGTGAGCGGTACGGATGTGGCGTTCCGCTGCCCGTAGGCTGGACTGAGCGAGAAACTGTCCGCTCTGCCCCGTGAGGTGTTACGTGTCCCCGCGCCGCAACCGCCCCCGTGGGGGCGAGAAGCCGAGCGAGTCCGTCGGCGGGGGTGGGGGGCCCGACCGCTTCGGTCTCCAGGCCACCGAGTCCTGGCAGGGCGAGGAGTGGTCGGTCCGCATGGTCAGCGGGGCGAGCGCGCAGGGCAAGCGCTACCGCTGCCCCGGCTGCGACCAGGAGATTCCCTCGGGGGTGCCGCATGTGGTGGCCTGGCCCGAGTACGGCGGGGTCGACGACCGCAGGCACTGGCACAAGGCCTGCTGGAACGCCAGGGACCGCCGCACCTCCAGGGTGCAGCGGTCCCGTAACGCGCCGAAGTACTGAGCAGCTCAGCAGGTCTGGCCGGCCGTCTCAGACGTCGCGGCTGCTGAGCGCGGCGACCGCGCCCCCGAACACCACCGCCGTCACCCCGAGCAGGATCCACAGCGGCTCCCAGCCGGACGGTCCTGTGCTGGAGACCGAGGTGCTGTAGAAGGCGCTGAGCTGGTTGGGGATCGAGTACTCGAAGAGCTTTTCGCGCAGGGTGGACAGCGACTGCGCGAACATGAACAGCGCCAGCACCAGCGGGAGCAGCACCACCCCGAGCATCACCGTGATCGCGCCGGCCGAGTGCCGGATCAGCGAGCCGACGGCCAGCGACAGCAGCCCCAGCAGAGCGACATAGAGGCTGACGCCCACCGTCGCCTGGATCCACTCCCGGCCGTCCGGCGTCCGGGCGCCCGTCCCCTTGAGCATCGCGTACTGGAACATCGCGACGAGCGCGGTCGTCACCAGCAGGATCACGAACGCCAGCAGGAAGAAGACGATCGCCTTCGCCGCGAGCACCCGCGCCCGGCTCGGGCAGGCGGTCAGGGTCGTACGGATCATGCCGGTTCCGTACTCGGACGCCACCGTCAGCACGCCGAGCGTGATGACGCACATGGAGCCGAGCAGCACGCCGAAGAACCCCATGCTCAGCACCGGGGTGCCGTTCATGGTGGAACCGGACGACCTGATGGCGACCGTCGACAGCAGACCGATGCCGAAGACGAGCACGATCAGGACGCCGAGCGTCCACATCGTGGAGCGGACCGACTTGATCTTCGTCCACTCCGAAGCGATGGCGTGCCCGAGGTGTGCGTCGGTCACCGGGATCGGCGACACGTAGGACGGAGTCCGGTGGGGCAGTGGCGGCTGCTGCTGCGGCGGCTGGAACGGCGCGGAAGCGGGGGTCGTCATCGGTGGTCCTTCGGGGCGGGAGCGGGCGCGGGGGCGGTCGCCTGCGGCGCTGCGGGGCCGGTGGCGGGCGGCGCGGGCGCGGCGGCCGGGGGAGCGGCGTACGGGTTCTGGCCGGGCGGCGGCGGGGCGTACCAGCCCTGCTGCGGCATCTCGGGCGGCACCGGCAGCGGGTGGCCGGGCTGCTCGAAGCCGGACAGCTGGTCCGCCGTGGAGCGGTAGTCGACCGCCCCCTGCGTCATCCGCATGTACGCCTCCTCCAGCGAGGCCTGGTGCGGCGAGAGCTCCCACAGCCGTACGTCGGCGTCGTGCGCGAGGTCGCTGATCCGCGCCAGCGGCAGCCCGGTCACCCGCAGCGCGAGGTCCTGCTCCGGCATGACCTGCCCGCCGGCCTCGGTGAGCGCGGCCGTCAGCTTCTCGCGCTGCGGCACGTCGGGGGTGCGGACCCGCGCGAAGTCGGCCGAGTTGTGCGAGATGAAGTCCTTGATGCTCATGTCCGAGAGCAGCTGGCCGCGGCCGATCACGATCAGATGGTCGGCGGTGAGGGCCATCTCGCTCATCAGGTGCGACGAGACGAAGACGGTACGGCCCTCCGCCGCAAGGGACTTCATCAGATTGCGGACCCAGAGGATGCCCTCCGGGTCGAGGCCGTTGACCGGCTCGTCGAAGAGCAGCACCTGCGGGTCGCCGAGCAGGGCCGCGGCGATGCCCAGGCGCTGTCCCATGCCGAGCGAGAAGCCCTTGGAGCGCTTGCGGGCCACCTCCTGGAGGCCGACGACGCCGAGCACCTCGTCGACCCGGGACGCCGGGATCCCGGAGAGCTGTGCCAGCGAGAGCAGATGGCTGCGCGCACTGCGGCCGCCGTGCACCGCCTTGGCGTCGAGCAGCGCGCCGACCTGCCGGGGCGCGTTCGGAAGCTTGCGGAAGGGGTGGCCGCCGATCGTGACATGGCCGGAGGTCGGCTGGTCGAGGCCGAGGATCATGCGCATGGTGGTCGACTTCCCGGAGCCGTTGGGCCCCAGGAAGCCGGTCACCGTGCCGGGCCGCACTTGGAAGGAAAGGTTGTACACGGCCGTCTTGGCGCCGTAGCGCTTCGTCAGGCCGACTGCCTCGATCATTCTCCAGCCCCATCGACGTTTTCGTGTCGTCGGGGCCTGGCCGCATTCGGCCGAACACCCCCGTATGAGTGAGGAGGATATCCAGGCCTTGACGGTTCCAGCCAAGTCGTGACCGTCGTCGCCTTCCGGCCACCGGGCCCGGGAGCGGCCGTCAGGCGTCGCGCTTCTTCAGCAGCACATAGCCGGCGAGCACCGCGGCCGCCACCCACAGGGCCATGATGCCCAGCCCCTCCCAGGGCCCGTACGGGGCGCTGTTACTGCCCGGCACCACCTGGGTGATCTTGCTCCCGGCCTGGTCGGGGAGGTACTGGCCGACCTTCTTGGTGGCGGAGACGCTCCCCAGGATGTTGGAGATCAGGAAGAAGAACGGCATCAGGATGCCCAGCGACAGCATGGGACTGCGCAACAGCGAGGCGATGCCCATCGAGAACATCGTGATCAGTGTCATGTACAGCGCGGCACCGAACACGGCCCGCAGCACACCGGGGTCCCCGATGTGGGAGCGGTGGACACCGAGCAGCGCCTGGCCGAGAAAGTACGTCAGGAAGCTCGTCACCACACTGATGACGAACGCCAGGACCGTGGCCACCACGATCTTGGCGGTGTAGAAGGTGCCACGCTGTGGGACCGCGGCCAGCGACATCCGGATCATTCCGGTGCTGTACTCGTTCGAGACCACGAGCACCCCGAAAACGATCAGCGCCAGCTGACCGAGCACGATCCCCGCGAAACTCACCGACGTCGGGTCGAAGGTGAGCTGGTCCGAGCGGTTCAACTTGCTGAACTGGTTGTTCGACAGCGCGCTGAACAGCGCCCCGAACGCCACCGTCACCACCAGCGCACTCGTTAGCGTCCAGACCGTGGACTGCACCGAGCGGATCTTGGTCCACTCCGACTTCATCACCTGGGCGGCCGCCATGGTCAGGCCCCCCTCTTCGGGTTCTGGCCCCACCTGGGCTGCTGTCCGGGCTGCGGCGGGTTCTGGCCCCAGCCGGGCTGCTGCCCAGGCTGCTGCGGTGCGCCCGGCGGCGGGCTGTCGGTGCTGCCGTGTGCGTGGTACTCCACCGACTCCGCGGTGAGCTGCATGAACGCCTCTTCGAGTGAAGCCTGCTGGGGACTGAGCTCATGCAGGACGAGCTGGTGCCGGGCGGCGAGTTCGCCGATGTCGGCCGCGGCGGTGCCGTCCACTTCGAGCGAGCCGTCGCCCGCCGGGACCGGCTTGTACCCGGCCTCGTGCAGTACGTCGAAGAGCTGCTCCCGCTGCGGGGAGCGCAGCCGTACGTACGACCGCGAGTTCTCCGCGATGAACTCCGACATGCTGGTGTCGGCCATCAGCCGCCCCTGGCCGATGACGACCAGGTGGTCGGCGGTGAGGGCCATCTCGCTCATCAGGTGCGAGGAGACGAAGATCGTGCGGCCCTGCCCGGCAAGGGCCTTCATGAGGTTGCGGATCCAGTGGATGCCCTCGGGATCCAGACCGTTCACCGGCTCGTCGAACATCAGGATCTCGGGGTCGCCGAGCAGCGCCCCGGCGATGCCGAGCCGCTGCCCCATGCCGAGGGAGAAGCCCTTGGCACGCTTCTTCGCCACCGCCGAGAGGCCGACGGTCTCCAGCACCTCGCCGACCCGGGACGCCGGAATGCCGTTGCTCTGCGCGAGACAGAGCAGATGGTTGTGGGCGGTGCGCCCACCGTGCATGGTCTTGGCGTCGAGCAGTGCGCCGATGTGCCGCAGCGGGTCCTTGAGGTCCCGGTAGTGCTTGCCGTCGATCCGGACGTCTCCGCCCGAGGGGTTGTCCAGGCCGAGGACCATCCGCATCGTGGTGGACTTCCCGGCGCCGTTGGGCCCCAGGAAGCCGGTGACGATGCCCGGCCGCACACTGAAGGTCAGCTGGTCGACCGCCGTCTTCTCGCCGTAGCGTTTGGTCAGCCCCGAGAGTTCGATCACTGCGTTCCGCCTCGTCGTTTCTGGTGGTTCGCCCGGCCTTCCCCCTGCCCCCGGCCGGGCCACGCGGATCCTGAGGGCAGCACGCAGCCACGTTAGGCGCACAACAAGCCCCCCGCCACCGGAATGACGGGGGGCTTGCTCGCGGTACGCGGGACCGCGGACGTACTGAGGATCAGCGAGACGCGACCCCGGGGGAGAGGCAGCGTATCTGCGGCTCAGCGGCTGAGCAGGTCGAGCGGCTCAGCGGGTCTGCTGCGCCGGGACTCCGTGGGAGGCCGACTCCTCGTCGGCCGGCGTACCGGCGGCGGCCACCGCGGCACCGGTCAGCGTGGCCAGCATCTCGCGGACGTTGGTCAGCTGCGCGTTGATCGAGTCGCGGCGGTTGGTGAGCGCCGCGAGCTCGCGCTCCGATTCGCTGCGGATCCGGTCGGCCTTGGCGTTCGCGTCGGCCACGATGTCCTCGGCCTGGCGCTGAGCCGTCTCCACCGTCTGACGGGCGCGGCGCTCGGCGTCCGTACGCAGCTTCTCCGCCTCCAGGCGGAGCTGCTCGGCACGGTGCTCGATCTCGGCCAGACGCTTCTCGGCCTTGGCCTGACGCGAAGCCAGGTCGCGCTCCGACTGCTCGCGGCGCTTGGCCAGGTTCGTCTCGAAGTCCGCGGCGGCCTGGGCGGCCTTGGCGCGGGTCTCCTCGAAGAGCGCGTCGGCCTCCTCGCGCTTGGACTGCGCGTCCTTCTGGGCCTCGGAACGCAGCGTGGACGCTTCGCCCTTGGCCTTCTCGACGATCCGGACGCCCTCGTCCTCGGCCTTCGCCTTGCGCTCGGCGGCGAACGACTCGGCGTCGTTGCGGACCTGCTGGGCGGCCGACTCGGCGAGCTCGCGGTGCTGCTCGGACGCGCGACGGGCCTCCTCACGGAGGTCCTTCGCCTCCTCCTCGGCGAGCCGGAGGATCTTCTCGACGCGCGCGCCGAGACCCGCGTACGACGGCTCCGCGTCGTTGACCTGGGCCTGCGCGTTCTGCGTCTCAAGGTGGAGTTCCTCGATGCGCTTTTCCAGAGAGGTGATCCGTGCCAGAGCGCTGTCACGGTCGGCGACGAGCTTGGTAATGCGGTCATCCACCTGACCGCGGTCGTAACCACGCCGCACGAGCTCGAAGCCGAATGGGGAGGAAGTGTCGCTCATGGGGTTCCTGTCGAATGAGACCGGTGAGGTGATAGGGGGAATCCTAGGGGCCGAAGCGGCGTGTCATCGAGCGGATGCCCGTTTGATCTGGAGAATGTCCAGCCTTTTGAGTGGCTAGCCATCAGAAGGCTTGCCACTCGGACGAGTTCCGCCCGCCGCCGCGCCCGCCTTGACGCCGTCTGCGGTCTTGCCGCTCCCGGTCGGCGCCTCGAAGGATTCCAACGCCTCCAGTACGTCCTGGACACGGGAGATTTCGGCCTGGATGTCCGCCCGACGGCGCATCAGCACATCGTGCTCGTGGGTGGCTTCCTCGATGAGATGGTCCGACTCGGCCGCGGCGTCCGCCTTGAGCTGCTGGGCCTCCTGTATCAGAACGGCCTTCTTCTGCTCGGCCTCCTTCAGGAGCGCCTCGGCCCGTTTGACGGCGGAGATCCGGACGCTGGCCGCCTCCGACTCGGCGTCGGACACCAGCTCCTTGGCCTTCTCCGCGGCCTCGGCCTGCTGGTCGGCGGCCGCCTTCAGCAGCTTGTCGACGCGTTCGCCCGCGGACTTGAGCTGCTCGGCGGTCTCGCGGCGGGCCCGCTCGTGCAGCTCCTCGATCTCGGCCGTCACCCGGTCCCGCAGCTCCTCGGACCGCTCCCTTATGGCGGTCGCGTCCCGGCGTGCGCCGACGAGCAGTTCGTCGGCGTCCGTACGGGACCGCTCCACCAGGCTGTTGCCCTCGACGGTCGCGTCGGCGGTGATCCGGTCGGCCTCCTGGCGGGCCGCCCCGACCATCGTGTCGGCCTGCGCCTCGGCCTCGGTGGCGGTGCGCAGCGCCTCTTCCTGGGCCTTGGACATCAGCTGGTCGGCCTGTTCCGCCGCGTCCGCGCGGCGCTTGGACGCGACCTCGCGGGACTCGTCCAGCATCCGGTCGGACTCCGACTGGGCCTCGGCGCGCAGCTGTTCGGCAGCGGCGGCGGCGTCGGTCCTGACCCGCTCGGCCTCCACCCGGATGCGCTCGGCGGCCTGCTGGGCGGAGCCGACGGTCTCGGCCGCCTCGGCCCGCATCCGCTCCGACTCGCCGGAAGCCTCCGCGATCAGGGCGTCCGCCTGGCCCGCCGCGTCCGAGCGGATGCGGTTGGCGTCCTCGCGTGCGTCGGCACGGGCGCGGGCCGCGTCCTGTTCGGCCGAGGCCACCGTGTCGGAGGCCTCGGTCCGCATCCGCTGGGCGTACTCGGCGGTGTCGGAGCGCAGCTTCTCCGACTCGGCGATCGCCTCCGAAACGGTGCGCTCGGCCAGCGACTTGGCGGCCTCGGCCTCCTCCTGGGCGACGCTGCGGATCCGGCTCGCGTCCTCGGACGCGCGCTCCCGTTCGGCGTGCGCGTCGGAGCGGACCCGGTCCGCCTCCTCCTGCGCCTCCGTCCTGGTCCGCTCGGCCGCGTGCTCCGCCGCCGAGCGCAGCCCGGCGATCTCCTGCTCGGCCTGGTCCTGGAGGCCCGCGACGGAGTCCCGTACCTGCTGGGCGGTCTGCTCGGCCGCCGACACCAGCTCGCCGGCCCTGCGGTCCGCCTCCTCGACCAGCCGCGCCGCCTCTGCCTGCGCCTCCTCGACCCGCTTGCGCGCGGAGGCCAGCAACTCCTCGCTCTGGGCGCGCGCCTGGCCCCGCTCCTGCTCGGCCTCCGCACGGGCCGACGACAGGGTCTCCTCGGCCTCCCGGCGGCGCCGGTTGGCCTCCTCCTGCGCGGCGGCCAGCGCCTCCTGCGCCTCCGTACCGACGCGTTCGGCCGCCGCTGCGGCCTCGGCGCGCATCCGGTCGGCGCTGTCCTGCGCCTCGGACTTGAGCCGCTCCGCCTCCGCGGTGGCCTCGCTGCGCAGCCGTACGGCGATGTTCTCGCCCTCGGCACGTGCCTGCGATGCGTCCGCCGCGGCCTCGTCGCGCAGCCGCTCGGCCTCCTGCTCGGCCTGCGTCTGGAGCGTGCGGACCCGCTCGGCCGCCTCGGTGCGCAGCCGCTCGGTCTCGTCCGCGGTCTCCTTGCGGAGCCGCTCGGCCTCGGCGCGGGCGTCGGCGAGCGCCGTCTCGGCGCCGCTCAGCCGCTCCTCGGCCTCGGTGTGCAGCCGGGCCAGCTCGTCGGCTGCTTCGGCCCTGCGGGCCTCTATGCCGCGTTCGTTCTCCTCGCGCAGCACACCGGCGGCCTCCTCGGCCTGGGTGCGGGTCTCCTCGGCGTGCTCCTCCGCCTCCGTGGCCAGCCGCCCGGCCTCGGTGCGGGTGCGCTCCAGCGTCTCCTCGGCCTGGGTGCGCAGCGTCGTGGCGCGCTCGACGGCCTCGGCGCGTACCCGCTCGGACTCGGCGGTGGCTCCCGAGCGCACCTCGTCCGCGTCGGCCTTCGCCTTGGCCAGCAGCTCCTCGGCGGTCCGCGCCGCCTCCTCGATCTGCTGCACGGCCTCCCGGCGGGCCTCGCCGCGGATGCGCTCGCCCTCGGCGACCGCGTCGGCCCGCAGCTGCTCGGCCTCGCCGCGGAGCCTGCGTGCCTCGTCCTGGAGCTCGACCGTCTTGGCCCGGTACTCCTTGGTGTCGTCCTTGGCCGCGCCCTTGAGCTGCTCGGCGGACTCGGCGGCCTCGTCGCTGAGCCGCGCGGCCTCCGCCTCCGCCTCGTGGCGGATCCGCTCGGCCTCGTCGGCCGCGGCTCTGGTGGTCGACCTGGCGTCATCGGAGGCCTTCGTCAGGACCTCCTCGGCGGTCCTGGCGGCCTTGGCCAGCTGTGCGGCCGTGTCCTCCGCCGCTGCCGTCCTGGCCTTGTCGCTCGCCTCCGTGACCATCCGCTCCGCGGTGCCGCGGGCGTCCTCAAGTGCCTGCTGGGCCTCCGCCTTGAGGGCCTCCGCGTCCTTGGTCGCCTCGCCGACGAGCCGGGCGATCTCGGCCTTCGCGGTGCGGGTGCGCTGCTCGTTGACCGAATCGGCCGTGGTGAGCTGCTTGGCCGCAGCCTCCTTCGCCTCGGTGACGACCTTCTCGGCCTCCGCCCGTGCCTCGCGCAGCGCGCGCTCGGCCTCCTGGGCCCGCTGCTCGGCGGTGCGGCTGAGCTCCGCGGCCTGCTGGCGGGCCTGGTCGGACTCGGCGGTCGTGGATGTACGCAGCTGCTCGGCGTGGGTGGTGGCCTCCTGCGCCTGGGTGGAGGCGGCGGTGAGCAGCCGCTCCGCCTCGGCGCGGGCCCTGCGCAGGATGGTGTCGGCCTCGCTGCGGACCGACTCGGTCTCGGAGCCGAGGCGCTGGCGGGCCTCGGTGACCAGCCGCTCGGCCTCGGCGCGGGCCGCGGCCAGGGACTGCTCGGCCTCGGTGCGCGACTCGTCCATGAGCCTGCGCGCCTGGGACTCGGTCCGGGCGCGCAGCTGTTCGGCCCAGGCCACGTTCTCGTTGACGTGAGACTCGACTGTCTGCCGGCGCTCGGAGAGCTCCTGGTCCAGGCGCTGGCGCCGGGTGACCGCCTCGCTGTGCAGCTCGGCCTGGAGCCTGGCCTGGTGCTCGGCGTGCTCCTGGAGGATGCGCTGCGTCTGGGCGCGTGCTTCGCGCAGTTCGCGCTCGGCGTCGGTGCGCAACTGGTCGGCCTGCACCTGCGCGTTCCGCAGCAACTGCTCGGCCTGGTAACCGATGTCCGCCTGGTCGTAGGCAGGACGGGACGCCAGACTGCGGCGCGCCTCGTGGAGCTTGGCACGCAAGACCTCGACCTGGTAACCGAGGTCCTCGGCGTGCTGGACGGCCTTCTCCCGCTCGGTCTTCAGCCGGTCCATCTCGGCCTCGAACCGCGAAAGATGGTCGTCTTCAGCCCGGTGGCTCTCCTGGCGTTCGTAGCCCCGCACTGCGCGGTCCCATCCGTCCCCTGGTCGCAACACACTCTTCCCGTACGAGCGCCGCCGTCTCAGCGACGACGGGCCCCCGGGGGGAATGGTGTCAGATCAACGACGAGGCATGGGTCACAGGCCCCGATCCGGCCCCGGACCGGAGCCGCCCACTCTACCGGCCCGGGTATCCGGAGGTCAGTGCTCCTTACGAGCCAGTGACTCCCCTTCTCCGGGTTCTGCCGCTTCTCCGGCAGTTCCGTGCGGTGCGGCCGCCGTGACCAGCTCCGTCAGTACCCCGTGGCAGTCCTTGGGGTGCAGGAACGTGATGCGGGAACCCATGGACCCGATGCGCGGCTCGTCGTACAGCACACGGACGCCCTTGTCCCGAATATCCTGGGAGTCGCCGTCCACGTCCGCGGTACCGAAGGCGATGTGGTGCACGCCCTCACCGTTCTTGGCCAGCCACTTGCCCACCGCGGAGTCCTCACGGACGGACTCCAGCAGCTGGAGATAGGAGGCACCGCCGTCGGACGTCTCATTGATCTTGAGCATGGCCTCCCGGACGCCCTGCTCCTCGTTGACCTCGGTGTGGAACACCTCGAAGCCGTATGTCGCCCGGTAGAACTCGACAGTCTTGTCGAGGTCGAAGCAGGCGATCCCGATGTGGTCGATTCGCGTCAGCATTCCCCCAGTGCAGCGCGCCGACACATGGTTACGCAACGTGCGCGCGATCACATGGGCGGGGCGATGACGAGCGGAGGACCGCTCAGTACATTCATGTAAACCCTCGTTCACTCTCTTCCAAGGGGCCGCGCCTCATGTCTGGAACGAACAGCAGTACCTCCGTGATCGTCGCCGGAGCCAGGACCCCGATGGGCAGGCTCCTCGGCTCGCTCAAGTCCTTCTCCGGTGCCGACCTCGGCGCCTTCGCGATCAAGGCCGCGATGGAGCGGGCCGGTATCGGCGGAGACCAGGTGGAGTACGTGATCATGGGGCAGGTGCTCCAGGCCGGGGCAGGGCAGATCCCGGCACGCCAGGCCGCCGTCAAGGCGGGCATCCCCATGAACGTCCCCGCGCTGACCATCAACAAGGTCTGCCTCTCCGGGCTCGACGCCATCGCCCTCGCCGACCAGCTGATCCGCGCCGGTGAGTTCGACGTGGTGGTGGCCGGCGGTCAGGAGTCCATGACCAACGCACCGCATCTGCTGCCGAAGTCCCGTGAGGGCTACAAGTACGGCGCGGTCGAGATGCTCGACTCGATGGCGTACGACGGTCTCACCGACTCCTTCGAATCCATCCCGATGGGTGAGTCCACCGAGAAGCACAACACCCGCCTCGGCATCGACCGCGCCCCGCAGGACGCCTTCGCCGCCGGCTCCCACCAGCGGGCCGCCGCCGCACAGAAGAACGGCCTGTTCGAGGCCGAGATCACGCCGGTCGAGATTCCGCAGCGCAAGGGCGACCCGGTGCTCTTCTCGCAGGACGAGGGCATCAGGGCCGAGACCACGGCGGAGTCGCTCGGCAAGCTGCGCCCCGCCTTCGCCAAGGACGGCACGATCACCGCCGGCACCTCGTCGCAGATCTCCGACGGTGCGGCGGCGGTCGTGGTGATGAGCAAGGCCAAGGCGGAGGAGCTCGGGCTCGACTGGATCGCCGAGATCGGTGCGCACGGCAATGTGGCGGGCCCCGACAACTCCCTCCAGTCCCAGCCGTCGAACGCCATCCAGCACGCGCTGGGCAAGGAGGGCATCGGCGTCGACGACCTCGATCTCATCGAGATCAACGAGGCGTTCGCGGCCGTCGCCGTCCAGTCAATGAAGGACCTCGGGGTATCGCCGGAAAAGGTGAACGTGAACGGCGGCGCCATCGCCCTCGGCCACCCCATCGGGATGTCCGGCGCCCGGGTGGTCCTGCACCTCGCGCTGGAGCTGAAGCGGCGCGGCGGCGGGGTCGGCGCGGCAGCCCTGTGCGGCGGCGGTGGTCAGGGCGACGCCCTGATCGTGCGCGTACCCAAGTAGGAGCGGTCCGGGCGGCGACGGGCACCCGGATACGGAACCGGCCGGATACGGCATCGGACTGAGCGGAGCTGTGAACGTGGACATGGACGTCCCCACCCTGGTCGAACAGGCCCGTGAGGGCAGGCCGAGGGCCGTCGCCCGGCTGATCTCCCTGGTGGAGGGGGCGTCCCCGCAACTGCGCGAGGTGATGGCGCGGCTGGCCCCGCTGACCGGCGGCGCGTACGTCGTCGGGCTGACGGGTTCGCCGGGTGTCGGCAAGTCGACCTCCACCTCGGCGCTGGTCTCCGCGTACCGGCGGGCCGGCAAGCGGGTCGGTGTGCTCGCCGTCGATCCCTCGTCGCCCTTCTCCGGGGGCGCGCTGCTCGGCGACCGGGTACGGATGTCCGAGCACGCGTCCGACCCGGGCGTCTACATCCGCTCCATGGCCACCCGGGGCCATCTGGGCGGCCTCGCCTGGGCCGCCCCGCAGGCGATCCGGGTGCTGGACGCCGCCGGGTGCGACGTGGTCCTGGTGGAGACGGTCGGCGTCGGCCAGTCCGAGGTGGAGATCGCCTCGCAGGCCGACACATCGGTGGTGCTGCTCGCGCCCGGAATGGGTGACGGGATCCAGGCCGCCAAGGCCGGAATCCTGGAGATCGGCGATGTGTACGTCGTCAACAAGGCCGACCGGGACGGCGCCGACGCGACCGCGCGCGAGCTCAACCACATGCTGGGCCTGGGCGAGGCGCGCGGCCCCGGCGACTGGCGCCCGCCGATCGTGAAGACCGTGGCGGCGCGCGGCGAGGGTGTCGACGAGGTGGTCGAGGCGCTGGAGAAGCACCGGGCCTGGATGGAGGAGCACGGCGTCCTGGGCGAGCGCCGCAGAGCACGCGCGGCCCACGAGGTCGAGACGATCGCGGTCACGGCCCTGCGCGAACGCATCGGCGACCTGCGCGGCGACCACCGCCTCGACGCCCTGGCCGACCGCATCGTCACAGGCAGCCTGGACCCGTACGCGGCGGCGGACGCACTGGTGGACGCCGTGACGGAGGGGGCGTCCGGGGCGGCTGGTGCGGAGGGGGCGTCCGGGGCGGCCGGCAGGCAGGGCTCGTCGGGCTGAGCGGTGGCGGCAGGTCCTCAGGGCCGGCCGAACTGACGCGGGGCGCAAGGCCGTCGGGCTGAGCGGGACGGTAACCGACGGCGGCAGTCGGGCGACGGCGGGGCAGGCGGACCTGAGGGTGCCCCTGCTACCGTGACCGTATGTTCCTCCCCCGTGCGTAGGACCCGGCCGACCACCCGGTGTCCTGTCCGTGCCGCTTCCGAGGAACCCCCATGCCGTCCTACGCCGCTGTCCTGCGGCCCCCGCACGCCCGCCGCACCTTCGGTGCCGCCCTGATCGGCCGTCTCTCCTACGGGACGGTCTCCCTCTCCCTCGTACTCGCCGTCAAGGACGCCTCGGGCTCCTTCGCGCTCGCGGGTACCGCCATGGCGCTCTTCGGGGCGACCAGCGTCTGCCTCTCGCCCGTCAGAGCCGCCTTCGTCGACCGCTACGGCCCCCGCCGCGCACTCGTCCCGATGGCGGGCTGCTACGCCCTGCTGCTCCTGGTGCTCGCCGCCGCCACCCGGCACCCCGGCACGCCCCCGCCGCTGATCGCGGCACTGGCCGCGGCCGCCGGTGCGGGGACGCCACCGCTCGGGCCGACCATGCGGACTCTGTGGCGCCGGCTCGTCCCCGAGCGGGAGCTGCTGGAGTGCGCGTACAGCCTGGACGGGGTCGCGGAGGAACTGCTCTACGTCGCCGGGCCGTTGCTCGTCGGCGCTCTGACGGCCTGCGCCTCACCCTCGGCAGGAGTCGCCGTCAGCGCTCTCCTGGTGCTGGCGGGAACCGTGGCCCTGGTGACGTCGCCGGTCGCCGCGGGCCCGCACCGCGAGAGCGCCGGTTCACCGCCCGGAGACCTCCGGCCGGCCGGCTCACCACCCGGCCCCACCGGTCCTGCCGGCGTACGGTCCCGGTGGCCCCGGCAGCCCGTGGTGGTGGCCGCGGGGGTGGGACTGGCACTCGGCGGGCTCGATCTGCTGGTGGTCGCCGACGCCGCGCGGCACGGCAGGCCCGCTGCCGTGGCCTGGGTGCTGGCCGCGCTCTCCGCCGGCAGCGTGGTCGGCGGGCTGGTCAACGGGGCGGTCAGCTGGCACGCCCCCGCCCGGCTGCGGCTCGCGCTGCTCGCCGCGGGCCTCGGGCTCAGCCTGGCCGGCGCCGGGCTCGCACCGAATCTCCCCGTGCTGGGTGCTGCCACCGCTCTGGCCGGTCTTTTCGTGGCGCCCGCGCTGACGACCTCGTATCTGATCGCTGACGAGAGCGCGGCTCCGGACGCCCGCACCCGGGCCGGCGCCTGGGTCAACACCGCCGTGAACGCCGGGTCCACGGGCGGTACAGCGGCCGTCGGCGTCCTGGTCGGGCGCGTTCCGCTCGCGCTCTGTTTCGCGCTGGTGGCGGCTCCCGCCCTGCTCTCCGGCGCGTCCGCCCTGCCGGTCCTGGGCCGGGTCAGTCGTCGGCCCCGTCGTCGCCGTCGTGCTGGTGCCGGTTCAGGTGCTCGGACGTGACCTTGCCGGTGGTCAGGTTGATGTAGACCTCGTGCCGGGCGCCGTTGTGCGCGGTCACCTCGGCCTCCCAGCGGCCGTTGTCCAGCTCGACCGAGGTGACCGTGCCCGGGACGGCTCCGCGGGCCGCCGCCGCGGCGCGGACCGCGGTGACCGGGGCGCCCTTGCGGTCGTCCTGGTCACCGCCGTCCTGGCGCGACGAGACGACCTTGCCGGTCCTGCGGTCCAGGTGGATCTCGTGCCAGACGCGGTCCTTGCCGTAGAGGTCCACCTCCCAGCGGCCGTGGTCCAGTTCGGCGGAGGTGACCGTACCGGGTTCGTACGCCTCGGCCGAGCGGACCACCGCGTCGACCGTCGCGACGCCACCCGGGCCGGAGCCCGAAGATGCGCGAGCCGGACCGGACGCGGTGCTCGCGGCCCGTGCCGACGCCGTCGTGGACGTGGCAGCCGGGGATGAGCCCGAGCCGCCGCCGTCCGCGAGGGCGACCCCGGTGGCCGTGCCACCCGCTGCCAGGGCCGCCGCTGCGACACATGCGATGACGTAGTTGCGCTTCATGAGGTTCCCTCCGTGTGGCCGGTGCCGTGACCGGCTCGACTGCTTCGGACAGGTTCCAATCTGCCGGGGGAGTGCTGAACGCAGCCTGAAGCCTGCTGAAGATCCCTTCAGCTTCCATTTGCGAAGCTGTCCCCATGCGCCTGTTGATCGTGGAGGACGAGAAGAGACTCGCGGTGTCCCTCGCCCGCGGACTCACTGCCGAGGGTTACGCCGTGGATGTCGCGCACGACGGGCTCGAAGGACTGCACCTGGCCAGTGAGGGCCCGTACGACCTGGTCGTGCTCGACATCATGCTGCCCGGGATGAACGGCTACCGGGTCTGCGCGGCCCTCAGGGCGGCGGGCCATGACGTCCCCATCCTGATGCTGACCGCCAAGGACGGCGAGTACGACGAGGCCGAGGGGCTGGACACCGGGGCGGACGACTACCTCACCAAGCCGTTCTCCTATGTGGTCCTCGTCGCCAGGATCAGGGCGCTGCTCCGCAGGCGAGCCGCCGGCCGGCCGTCGCCCGTGCTCACCGCGGGGAGCCTCACCGTCGACACCGCCACCCACCGCGTACACCGCGCGGGCGCCGAAGTCACCCTCACGGCAAAGGAGTTCGCGGTCCTGGAGCAGCTCGTCGTGCGCCAGGGCGAAGTGGTCGGCAAGCCGGAGATACTGGAGCACGTCTGGGACTTCGCCTATGAGGGCGACCCGAACATCGTCGAGGTGTACGTGAGCGCCCTGCGCCGCAAACTGGGCGCCGACCTCATCCAGACCGTGCGCGGCGCCGGCTACCGGCTGGTCGCCGGATGAGGCGCCTCTTCGGCTCCGTACGGGCCAGGGCGGCGCTGGGCGCGACGGTCGTCGTCGCTGTCGCGCTGGTCGCCGCGGGGGTCTCCCTCCTGCTCGTCCTGCGGTCGAACCTCACCGGCCAGACCGATCTGCGCGCCGAGGTCGCCGCCCAGAACGTCGCATCGCAGGTGGCGCTCGACGTCCCGTTCCACAAGCTCGACCTGCCCGACTCGGACGAGAATCCGGTACAGGTGGTCTCCGAGCACGGCAAGCTGCGCGCCGCGAGCGACGACCTGGAAGCGGTGACCGGGACGGCGACCACCGCCGTGCATCCGGTGGCCTCCAAGGCGGACCACGACCACGACGACGACGATCCGCCGCGCGGTGAGGTCTCGCACGACGACGCCCGCTTCAGCTCCGGCACGGCGACCGTCGACGGTGACACCGCCGACTACCGGTTCGCCGCCGTCGAGGTGACCAACGGCAGCGACGACACCCTGATCGTCTACGCGGGCGCCCCCCTCACCACCGAGGAGAGCGCCGTCAGCTCGCTCCGCGGCGCGATGCTCGTCGGGCTCCCCGCCCTGCTGGTGGTCGTCGCGGGCGTCACCTGGCTGGTCACCCGGCGCGCTCTGCGCCCCGTCGAGGGAATCCGGCGGGAGATGGCGGCGATCACCGCGTCCGAGGATCTGGCCCGGCGGGTACCGGAGCCCCGTTCGCACGACGAGGTCGCCCGGCTGGCCCGTACCACCAATGCGACCCTCACCGCGCTGGAGAAGTCCGTCGACCGGCAGCGGCGGTTCGTCGCGGACGCCTCGCACGAACTGCGCAGCCCCATCGCGAGTCTGCGCACCCAGCTGGAGGTCGGCGCCGCGCACCCCGGTCTGCTGGACGTCGAGGGCGCGGTCGCGGACACCGTACGGCTCCAGGAGCTGGCAGCCGACCTGCTGCTGCTCGCCCGGCTGGACGCGGGGGAGCGGCCCGGTGCCGCGCGGATCGACCTGGGGGAGCTGGTGAGCGAGGAGGTGTCGCGGCGGCAGACGGGCCGGGTCCCGGTGACCGTCCACGCCGCGGGAGGTCTCGAAGTGGAGGGCTCGCGCGGGCAGTTGGCGCGGGTGATCGGCAACCTCCTGGACAACGCCCAGCGCCATGCCCGCTCGGGGGTCGAGGTGTCCGTACGGCAGCGGAACGGCAGGATCGTCGCGGAGGTCGCCGACGACGGCCCCGGAGTGCCTCCCGGGAAGCGCGAGAAGATCTTCGAGCGGTTCGTACGGCTCGACGACGCCCGGACCCGTGACGAGGGCGGCGCCGGTCTCGGCCTGGCCATCGCCCGCGACGTGGCACACCGGCACGGCGGGACACTCACCGTCGGCGACGGCGCCGTCTTCGCCCTGGACCTGCCCGCCGCGCGGAGCCAGGACGGCCGGGGGGCCCAGTAGGGCCTTCCGTCCGGATCGGGCCCGCACTGGATCCGGCGCCGCGGGTGCTTCCGTTCAGGGAGCGGACAGTTCGGTGGCGGGTACGGGCGAGCCCTTGTGCGCGGGGAGCCTGAGGAACGCCGTGAGCAGGGCGCCGACGACGTAGCAGGCGCCGAACACCCACATCACGCCCTCCACGCCCAGCGGTGTCAGGCAGAGGCCGACCAGGGCGGGACCGGCCGCCGTGCCGAGACCTGCCCCGAGGTTGAGCCCGGCCATGGCGGCTCCGGTACGCCGGGGGGCGATCTGCGGCATCAGAGCGGACATCGGGGAGAACCCGGCCAGGCAGGCGCAGAACGCGCTCCCGGTGATCAGGGACAGCCAGAAACTGTGGGTCGCGGTGGGTATGTAGTAGAAGGCCACGGTGGTGACGGCGCAGCCCACACAGCCCATCCACCGGAGCACGGTGGTGACTCCGTACTTGTCGCTCCAGTACCCGGCGAGCAGATTGCACCCCAGGTTCACCATGTACATCACGGAGTAGATGGTGAGCCAGTCGCCGAGCGGGAACCCGAGGGACTTGGTGAAGTAGACCGGCAGGAAGACCGGGAACCCGAACTGGGAGACACCGTTCACGACCCGGATCAGCCCCGCCGCGGCCACTTTCGGCTCCTGCCAGAGCACGGAGACGCCCTTGACCAGCCCGCGCAGCGGGTCCTCCTCCGGGCGGGCGACCGGGCGGTCCCCGCCAGGGGCGTGCACGTTGAGCGCGATCACCGCACCGACGGCTATCACCAGCAGGGCCGACCACAGCGTCGGCAACGGCCCGATGAGAGCGATGCTCTCCTTGGCGATCAGTGGGCTCAGGGTGGAGAAACCGGCGATGTAGGCGAACCAGAACCAGCCCACGGCCACGCCCAGCTTCTCCGGCCGCGCCGTCCGCACGATCCACATGAGGAACCCGTAGGCGAACAGCGGATACCCGAACCCGCGCAACCCGTAGCAGACGAGCAGCATCACCCCGGAGTGCTCCGTCACCCCCAGGGTGATGAACAGGACGTGGAACACCACCCAGACGGCGACGCCCACCGCCATGAGACGGCGTGGTCCGAAGACGTCGGAGAGGGCGGCGGCCATCCACGCGGAGACCCCTGCGGTCACCCCGTAGAGAGTGAACATCAGCGCGACCCGGTGGGCGGCGAAACCCTGGTCGTTCAGGAACGCGGAGAGATAGCCCTGTTCGACACCGTCCCCGATCATGAAGAACGCCAGCGCCAGATATCCCGCTGCCAGACTTCGCGGAATGCCGATCCTGTCGAGGATGTTGCTGTGTCCGTGTGCGTCCGGCATCGCTCCACCTTCCGTGTTTCTCCGAGCGATCAGTAGCGGTGGCTGTCGCCGGCCAGGACAGGTCGGCCAGTCAGGAATGTGCGTTCATGAGCGTCATGGCGCGGACGGGCCCGACGGCCGTCCGGCCCGGGCTGCGCATGCGGCCCGGGTGCGCCGGATCGGGCTGCGCCGGGTCCTACTCGGCGTAGGCGGCCTCGTGAAAACCGATCTCGGCTTCGAGGACCCTTCCGAAGACCTTGACCAGGTCCTCCGCCGTCTCAGGGAGGATCTCCAGCGCGTCGATCTCGGCCTCCAGGAACCGCACTTGGGCGGTGAAGGGTTCGACCGTGTGCAGGTGGACCCAGTCCGCGATCTCACTGCGCGCCGACGGTGAGTGGTCGGCCGTGCGGCACCAGTTCTCGTACAGCGACTCCGCCGCGTACATACACGTCACGATGGCCGGATAGCCGAGGGCGTCGGCGGCGTCCAGGACCTCCTCGGTGAGTACCGATGCCTGCTCCTGCGCCCGCGGACCGACCTCCGGCACGCCTGTGGTCTCCAACGCCCGGGTGAAGTAGGCGTACTGGTCCGTCACCAGGGCGTGCAGCGTACGGGCGTGCCCGGCCAACGCGGCGGCGCCGGGCGCCTCGCGCACTGCCGCGCCCGCGAGGCGGGCCGCGGTGTCCACGAACTCCCGCTCGAACAGCAGGTATCGGGCGAAGACGGCGTCGCTGACGGTGTCGTGGGTGACGTCGCGGACGAACCGCATGGTGAGCGTCCGGTTCCATATGTCCGCGTTCCTCTCCTTGAGGGACGTACTGAGGGACGTACTGAGGGACGCGGTGAGGGGGCCGGACCGCGCCGACTGCGCGTCTGAATGTCCTGAATGTCGTGCTTGCATGGGGCGTACCTCCGCTGTCGCAACCGGGCGCCGCCGGTGAGTGGGTGGATTCCGGCGGGCCCGGAGACAGGGCAGCGGCCGCGCCGGCGCGCGCTCCTGGCCGGGACCGACACGGCCGGAACGGAAAACACGGCTGCCTGCGAAATCCCGCGTGCTGTGCCGCTTCCGGCGGCTGCGGTGCGGCCGCCGGCGCCTGGCTGGTGGGCCCGGCCCACAGGCGCGGGGCGCCCGGTGGCTCCGGACGGACCACCAGCCGTTCAATGGCCGATTGAATGGCCGATCGTGCTGCCCGTCAGGGCAGTTGGTAGCCCGCCTTCTCGGCGTGCCGGGTGAAGGCCCTGACCTTCGTCCTGTCGACCCGGCCCCACCAGCGGCCGTTCTCCTTCAACGACGAGGCCACGATGGCGCCGTGACACAGCGACAGCAGCCGCTCCGCGTTGTCCTCGTTCATTCCCGAACCGATGATCACCGGCAGCCGGGTGGCGTCCATGATGCCCCGGACCTCGCTCTCGGCGGCCTCGTCACCGGTGCGTCCGCCGGTCGCGATGAGCACATCCGCGTCGAAGAACTCGGCGTCCTCCGTCTGCTCCGCCAGGGACCGGTCGGCGATGATGGAGTGCGAACCGTGTTTGACGTGGACGTCCGCGAACACCTTGAGCTGTTCGGCCCTGAGCGTCGCCCGGTAGCGCGTCGCCGAAGGGGCCAGTCCCTCCATGAAGCCCTCGTTGGCCACATAGGCGTTCGCCCACTGGTTGACGCGTACGAAAGCCGACTGGGCGGCCTGGGCGGTGGCTATCGAGCAGTGCGCCCCGTTCGCCAGGACGTTCACACCGACCGGCAGGCCCACCTTCTCGCGTACGTGGTCGCTGATCACCGCCAGGTTCGCCGCTGTCTCGAAGCCCTGGTCCTCCGGCTTGGGGAAGGGCAGGTCCCAGGCGTTCTCCACGATCAGTCCGTGCACCCCGCCCTGCTGGTACGCCGTCGCTTCCTCCACGGCGAACCGGATCACGTCCGCGAGCGGCTCGCCGCGGTAGTGGGGACTGCCGGGGAGCGGGGGGCAGTGCACGACACCGATGACCACGCGGTCGGTGCCGAAGATCGAGCCCAGGGCCGACTCCTTCGGCGGGAAGACACCGAGCGCTCGCTCGTCTGCGGTGCTGTCAACCGGGTTGTTCATGGGGTCCTTTCAGTTGAGTCAGGTGGAAATGAGTCAGGTGAAGGGGGCGTCGGCCGGATCGGCCTGCCCCACCTGATTGGAGAACTCGAAACAGGTGGTGTATCCGGCGGTGACCAGGCGGGACCAGTGGTCGAAGGCCTGCTCGGCGGTGGGGAAGAACCAGATCTCCACCTGGGAGTAGTCGCTCTGTCCGCGGACGTGGAAGCGTCCGCCGCCTCTCCCGCCCAGCCGTTCCGACGCGTCGCGCTGTTCCTGGAACGCCTGCTCGTACCGCTCCCGGGCCGCGGGTTCGAGGTCGAACCACGCGGTGCGGGGCAGGGAGTGGTGCAGCCAGACGACCTCGTTCATGTCACTTCCTCCGGAAGGCGTCGTCGAGCCTTGTCCGACGACCGATGTAGTGGCGGGACGTGGTGAACTTGAAGTCCGCCACCCGGGTGTGTTCGCGCATCGCCGCCTGCACCATGGCCACGCTCGGCACCCGCCAGACCCCGACGTGGTCCCACTGGCTCGCGCTGTCGAGTCGGTACCGGCCGGCGATGGCGGCGCCGTTGCGTACGTCGGACGAGAAGGCGTCGTCGCACTCCAGGTCGTACGCGCGCCGCTCCTCCGCGGTGGCGGCCTGCCAGGCGCTGTTCCACTTCCAGAGTGCGAAGAAGCCCCAGCCGTCCTCCTCGCCCCGGGACGCGGGACCGACCACGGGCAGGAACTCCTTCGGCCCGATGAGCCATTCGGTCCGCAGCAGACGCGCCCACCCCGCCTGTTCGAGCGCGAGCGTCCCGTCGAGGGCGTCCGACGCGGTGGGGGCCTCGAACATGCCGACGAAATCGACGTCATGGGAGAACCCCGTGTCGTACACGGTCGGTGTGTCCGCCGACCGGCGGCCGCCCCCGGCGAGAATGCCGTCGACCGAGAGCAACCAGCCCTGCGCCCGGAGCACGTCGAGTTGCTCGGCGACCGCCCGTGCGGACCGGCCCGCGTCCCCGGGACCCGGTGTACGCCGACGGGCCAGGAACAGTACGGCGCACCGTTGCCCGGGGGCTGCTTCGAAGACTTCCGTCTCCTCACTCAGCAGAGTCATGCGAACCTCCTCGGAATGACGGCGTGACCGGTGCGTTGAGTGGTGTCGCGTTGCCGGAAGCGGCAGGTGCGCCGGTGGCCCGTCGCAGCCGCGTCACCTCGGCCCTCGTGGCGTAGGACGGGTGGCCGCCCAGCCCCGAGCAGCTGCGGGAGGCCGCCGTCACCGCATAGCGCAGCGATTCGAGCGGGTCACCGGTGTCGAGCATCATGCCGACGAACGACCCGGCCAGGCAGTCGCCCGCTCCTGTCGTGTCCGCCACCGGGGCGGTGTCGCGTACGACCGGAACGGTGACCTCCGCACAGCCCGGCGCGCACCAGCGCGCCCCGTGCGAGCCCTCGGTGAACACCACGGAGCGGGCGCCCAGTTCGAAGAGGGTCCGGACCGCCGCGGGACCGATGGCACGCGCGGCATGAGCGTTGCAGAACACCGTGGCGGCGCCGTCGATGTGGTCGGCGAGCGTCTCGATCCCTTCCGGGAACGTCGCCGGCTCCAGGTCGACGGACCAGGGAACCCCGCTCTCCGCGCACCGGGATATGACGGTCCGCGCGGCCTCCGGGTCGTAGACGGCCGTGTGCAGCCACCCGGTGTGCGCGAGAGAGAGCTGCCGGCAGACGGCTTCGGACGGGTACATCCGCGCACCCGGTACGAGAATGAGGTGTTTCTCGCCGTCCTCGGCGATCGTGATGACGGCCCGGCTCGAAGCACCGGCCGACACCTCGGGCCGGAAGTCGAGGCCGAGGCTCTCCGCCTGCGCGGCGCACTCGCGGCCCGCCGCGTCCGTTCCCACGGAGCTCACCAGCCTGGTCGGCGTTCCGGTGAGGGAGCAGGCGACGGCCGCGTTGGTCACCACACCTCCCACCGAGTCGGTGAGGTGGTCGCTCACCACTTTCTCGTCGGCGGCGGGGAGGGAGCCCACGCGAATCGTGGTGTCGAACACCGTGTCCCCGACGAAGACCGCTGTCTTTTTCATGGGCGGGTGAGCTCGATCCGGAAGCGGTACCTGTCGGCCCGGTAGGTGATCACCACGTACTCCAGAGGGAGGGCGGCCGTCGAGAGCGAGCGGCGGCGGGCGATGAGGATCGGAGCGCCCTTGGTGACGGCCAGCCGCTGCGCCAACTGCGCGTCGGCGACTCCTCCTTCGATGTACTCCTCGCCCGAGCCGATCCGCGTACCGGTGGTGCGCTCGATCCACTCGTACAGCGAGGAGTTACGCAGCGCCGCTTCGGGCGGTGCGTCGGCCGGGGGGACGATCCGGGGTGACAGCCACGACAGGCTGGACGCGATCGGTTCACCGTCGGCGAGCAGCACCCGGTCCACGCAGACCGCCTCGTCGCCCTCGCACAGCCCCAGTTCCTTGGCGACCTGTGCCGGAACCGGAAGCACGGTGACGGAGACCAGCCGGTAGCCCGGCGCCAGGCCGCGGGCCCGCATGTCGTCCGAGAACGAGGCCAGCAGGTTGAGCGGCTGCTCGACCTTGGGCGGGAGCACGATCGTGCCCTTTCCCGACCGGCGGCTGACCAACTGGTCGCCCTCCAGCTCGTTCAGGGCGCTGCGGGCGGTGGTCCGGCTGATGCCGAAGCGCCGCGTGAGCAGAGTCTCGGACGGCAGCGCGTCGCCGGCCGTGAACTCGCCGTCGGAGATGGCCGATCGCAGACGCTCGGCGATCTGATGCCACTTCGGTACGGGGCCGTCCAGCAAGTCTTCGTCATCCCAAGCCATGCCGAAATTATGCGAACGTCATGACGTTTGGTCAACGGGTCAGCTTGGAAAACTTCGGCTGTCCGGGCTTTGCGTGTCCGGCTTTGCCTGTCCGGGCGACGACTCGGTGACGCCGGGCTCTCGCGCGTAAAGGGGACTTGGCCCGGGTCTCAGCGGCCTGGTCGCAGCGGCCCGGTCACGGCGGACTGACAGTTCCACGGCGAATGAGGTGCTCTTCTTTCATGATCGTCTTCTGCGGGTACGGCAACAGCGACCTGACGGTGAACGTTCCCGCCCTCCCGGGGCCCGGAAGCCGCGTACAGGCGCTCGGCATCCGGCGCCATGACGGGGGGATGGGCGCGAACGCGGCGACGGCCGCGGCGCGGATGGGAGCCGACGCCAGGTTCGCCGGCGTGGTGGGGCCGGATCTGCTGAGCACCGCCTTCCTCGACGGGCTCGGCGCTCAGGGCGTGGACGTGGCGTGGACCTCGCGCCGGGGTCACCTCACCACCGCGGTCATCCTCGTCACTCCGGACGGGGAGCGCTCCGTGATCAGCCAGGACGACGACGTGACCGAGGAGCATGTGGCGGAGGTGGTGCGGTCGCTCTCCCGGGCCGGGGGCGGGTGGCTCTATCTCGACGGCTACCGGTTCCCCTGGGCCGCCCCGCTGCTGGCCGGTGCTCCGGCCCTGCGCACGGTCGTCGACATGGACGGCTGCGAGTCGGCCGAGGCCGCGGAGGCGGCCCTGTCGGTGGCCGAGCACGCGATCATCGGCCGTACGCAGGCGGAGCGGCTGATCGGCCAGGGCGCCGGCGCGGCCGCGGTGTCGCACCGTACGCATCTGCTGGTCACCGATGGCGCTCACGGGTGGCGGCTGCACACACCTGCCGGTGACACCCTGGCCGGAGCGGCCATCGATGTACGGGTCCAGGACGCCACCGGGGCAGGTGACTGCTTCGTGGGCTGTTACCTCGCCGAACTGGAACGCGGGGCGGAACCGGTCGACGCGGCACGCTTTGCCGCCGTCGCGGCGGGTCTGTCCTGCACGGCGCCCGGCGCCAGGGCGGGCCTGCCCGACCGGGCCGCGGTCGCCGGGTATCTCGCCGGTGGCGGGACGCCGTAGGGCGGGGCCCTACCCCTTGCGCAGCCCCCGCAGCTGATCGGCGACCGGCGTCAGTGACTCGCGCAGTCCGGCCAGTGCCTCGGGCGTCAGCATGTCGATGAAGTGTCTGCGCACCGAGGCCACATGGTGCGGTGCGACCTTCTGCATGGTCTCGCCGCCGAGGTCGGTGAGGACGGCGAACAGGCCACGCCGGTCCGACTCGCAGTTCTCCCTGCGGACCAGGCCGGCCTTCTCCATCCGGGTGATCTGGTGCGACAGGCGGCTCTTCGACTGAAGGGTGGCGGCGGCGAGATCGCTCATCCGCATCCGCCGGTCGTCGGCCTCGGAGAGATTGACCAGGATCTCGTAGTCGTTCATCGTCAGGCCGAACGGCTGGAGGTCCTTCTCCATCTGGTACGTCAGCAGCCTGTTCACGTCCAGGTAGGTGCGCCAGGAGCACTGCTCAGCATCGTTCAGCCAGCGGGTGGCCGTCTCGGTCTCCATAATGAGAATTCTACCTAAGAAGTTGAATATTGGACAACATGGGGGGTTGCACTCCCCGGCGCGCGCCAGTGCGCCACCTTGATCCCGATCGTGGCGGCGATCCCGATCCGGTGCATATGCCGGGGGTTCAGATGTTCGACGTTACACTCCGCAGGCTATCGCTCACAGCCCGAAGCGGCGCTGAAGATCCCCGACCTGGCCGGGAAAGCGCGCTCCTGGGCTGTTTTGGCCGGAACGGGGTCCCTGCCCACCGGGAACGCCCGGTTCGTTCGGCACGGAGCCGGTCGGCTTCTCGGGCAGCAGCGCCTCGGTCGACTGGAGCAGCACCGTCCCGGCGCCCACGAACTCGAACTGGTGCTCCTCGCCCGACACACCCCCCAGGCCGGTGAACGACCGGATCCCGCCCAGCACCCCCGTCAGATAGGCATGGTCGTAGTGGTGGCACGGCGCAGGGCAGTCCGCCCAGCCCACCAGGGCCTGCGGGTCGACCCGGATCGGCGGCTCCATGAAGACGACCGGACCGTTCGAAGCGGCCACGAACTTCCCCGTACCGATCAGGGTCAGAAAGCCGGGCACGATCGACTGCTTCAGGGACAGCGACGGCTCGAACGCCAGCAGATTCCCGGAGCGGACCGTGAGATTGCCGTCGTCCAGGTCGAACGAGTTCACATCGAAGGCCCGGTCGGCGAGCAGCATCTTGCCCGAGCCCTCCGCCACGACCCAGTCCGCGGCGTGCATCGGGGAGTGGAAGCTGCTGCGCAGCAGATGGTCGAACCGGCCGTTGCCGAAGCCGTTGTAGTCGATCCGCCCGTAGTAGGCGATCATCTTGCCCTTCTGCAGGAACCACTGGCTGCCGCTGAGTTCCACACAGAAGGTGTACTTGTTGACGTTGTCGTTGGCAGGCAGCGTCATCGGGTCATGGACCACCGGTCCCGTCACAGCTTCTCCTCCGATGCCTGCACATAGACCGCGCCGCTGCCGGACAGTTCGAGCTGGAACGCCTCGCCCGAGCCGCGCCCCACCATCTCCCGCCAGCCGAGCGCCGCCGACAGCTTGTTCCGTACGTCCCCGTGGTGGGCGACATACGCCTGCGGGTCCACATGCACCGGCCCCTGCGGGGTGATCGGCAGCTCCACGACCCCGCCGTGCGCCATCACCGCCACCGCTCCGTGGCCCTTGAGCGTCGTGGTGAACAGCCCCTGCCCGGTGACCTGGCCGCGCACCATCCCCATGACCCCGCCCTGCGAACCCATGAACATCGTGCCCTGCTGGAGCGAACCGTCGAACGCCAGCAGCCGGTCCGCCTCCACATAGAGGGTGTCGCCGGCCAGTGAGATCACCTGGATGTGGTGGCCGCCGTGCCCGAACATCACCGTGCCCCGGCCCTCCACCGTCATCAGCGGCGTCGCCTCGTTGGCCACCCGCCGCCCGATCATGGACATCACGCCGCCCTGACCGCCCTGGATGTTCGGAGTGAAGGTCACATCGCCCCGGTACGCGAGCATCGCCCCGCGCTGGCTGTAGAGCTTCTGGCCCGGCACCACCGTGGCCTCGACCATCTTCGAGTTGATCTCGGTGAACGGCATCAGACATCACCCCCGATCGTGCTGCGCTCGCTGGGCTGCACGTAGACGAGCCCCTCACCCTCGAACCGGATCTGGAACGACTCGCCGGACCCCTCGCCCATGAAGGTCCGGAAGCTGACCCCGGTCTGGAAGTGCTGCTGGAGGCTGCCGGTGTGCGCGATGTACGCACCCGGGTCGACCAGCAGCGGGTACTGCGGGCTGACCCGCAGGACGACCGCGGGGCCGTCCGACATCACCGCGGCCTGCCCCGTCCCCTCGACGGTGGTGGTGAACAGGCCGTTGCCCTGGGACGCGCCCCGCAGCCCGGTGAAGGTCGTGCCGGTGCGCAGCCCCGCGTCCGTGACGAGCAGGTTGCTCGCCTCCACGTGGAGCTTCTCGCCGTGCAGGGCGACGAGGTTGATCTCGGTGGCGCGGTCGGCGAAGTAGCAGGTGCCCTTGCCGCGCACCTCCATCACGCTCATCTGCTCGCCGGTGAGGCGCCGGGTCACCATCCCGCGGAGCCCCTCACCGCCGCCGGACATCTTTTTGAAGGTCATCTGGCCGTCGTAGGCGACCATCGCGCCGTTCTTCGCTTTGACGGCGTCGCCTGTCAGGTCGACGGCGAGCATCTTGCTGCCTTGGAGTCGGAACTGAGCCACGGTCCGAAGGTAACGGGCCGGAGGAGGCACGAACAGCGCCCCTGGGCGTATATGCACCCTGAAGGAGCCCTGAGAAGGGCGACTGACACAATGGGGCAAGCTTGTGCGTACTTTCACAAGATCGCTCCTGTGCCCCTCAACCGGGAAGGTTGCTCCCCCGTGGACCTCAAGACCGCTTCTGCCCTCCGCCGGTTCCGGCTGGTAGCCGCTCCCGAGGCGGTGTCCTACTTCCTGCTCCTGCCGATCGGCGTCGTGCTCAAGGGCACCACCTCCTTCAACCCGGTGCCCGTGCTGGGCTGGATCCATGGCCTGCTCTTCATCCTGTACGTGGTCTTCTGCGCGGATGCCTGGAAGCGCGCCCAGTGGTCGGCCAGGACCGGCATCGTCTATCTCGTGCTCTCCGTGGTGCCGATCGGCGGCTTCTTCGCCGAGCGCAAGCTGCGCCGCGAGGCCGAGGACGCGGTGATCGCCTCCCGGGCGCGCCGCGAAGGCGTGGTCGCGTCATGATCGTGGCTTTCTCGATCACCCCGCTGGGCGTCGGTGAGGACGTGGGGGAGTACGTCGCCGATGCCGTCCGCGTCGTACGGGAGTCGGGTCTGCCGAATCGCACCGACGCCATGTTCACCTCGGTCGAGGGCGAGTGGGACGAGGTCATGGACGTCGTCAAGCGCGCCGTCGCGGTGGTCGAGCAGCGCTCCCCCCGGGTCTCGCTCGTGCTCAAGGCGGACATCAGGCCGGGTGTGACGGACGGCCTGACCTCCAAGGTGGAGACGGTCGAGCGGCACCTCGCCGGGTGACTCCGGCCCGTTCGCGTCCCGCTCCCGCCCTTCGGTCCGCGGACCGAAGGGCGAGACGGGGCTGACCGTCATATGACCGGCCGGTAGGGTCAATGCCGTGCCGAAGCCGCTCAGCCTTCCCTTCGATCCCATCGCGCGCGCCGACGAACTGTGGCAGCAGCGCTGGGGCCCCGTGCCCTCGATGGCCGCCATCACCTCGATCATGCGCGCCCACCAGATCCTGCTCGCGGAGGTCGACGCGGTCGTCAAGCCGTACGGGCTGACGTTCGCGCGCTACGAGGCGCTGGTGCTGCTCACCTTCTCCAAGGCGGGCGAACTGCCGATGTCCAAGATCGGCGAGCGGCTGATGGTGCACCCCACATCGGTGACGAACACCGTCGACCGGCTGGTCACGTCCGGCCTGGTCGACAAGCGCCCCAACCCGAACGACGGGCGCGGCACGCTGGCCTCCATCACCGACAAGGGCCGCGAGGTCGTCGAGGCGGCCAGTGCGGATCTGATGAAGATGGAGTTCGGGCTGTCCGCGTACGACGCGGAGGGGTGCGGCGAGATCTTCTCGATGCTCAGGCCGCTGCGGGTGGCGGCGGACGACTTCGAGGAGTAGCGCGCGGGACCGGCGGCGGGGGCGCGGGAGCGCCGTCGCGGGCCGTGCTGTGTCGTGCCGGGCCCTGTGGGCCGGTCCGCCGGGGGTTGGGGCGGGTGCTCCCGTCCCAAGGGCAACCCCGCCGAAGATCGCCCATAGCGCCCGGATACGCTCGACTCCATGAAACGAAGCGTGCTGACCCGCTACCGCGTGATGGCCTACGTCACCGGTGTGCTGCTGGTCCTGCTGACCCTCGGCGTGATCGCCAAGTACCTGCTGGACATCAACGGGGCGACCGGTTTCGTCAGCGTGGTCGGCATCGCGCACGGCTGGCTGTACGTGGTCTACCTGATCTTCGCCTTCGACCTCGGCTCCAAGGCGAAGTGGCCGGTCGCCAAGCAGATCTGGGTGCTGCTGGCGGGCACGGTCCCGACCGCGGCCTTCTTCGTCGAGCGGAAGATCTCCCGCGAGCTGGAGCCCCGGATCACCGAGCCGGCCCCGGTCGCAGCGAAGGCGTAACAAGGCGTAACACCGCCGCCCGCACGATGTGCGGGCGGTCTGCCATCGACATTTATTAGGACGTCCTAGTAAATTCGTGGGTATGGACGCTCACGCCATTGAAGAGGGCCGCCGTCGCTGGCAGGCCAGGTACGACAAGGCCCGCAAGCGGGACGCCGATTTCTCGACCCTGTCCGGCGACCCGGTGGACCCGGTGTACGGGCCACGGCCCGGCGACACCTACGAGGGATTCGAGCGGATCGGCTGGCCCGGTGAGTATCCGTACACCCGCGGCCTGCACCCCACCGGCTACCGCGGCCGCACCTGGACGATCAGGCAGTTCGCCGGGTTCGGCAACGCCCGGCAGACGAACGAGCGCTACAAGACGATCCTCGCCAACGGCGGCGGCGGTCTCTCGGTCGCCTTCGACATGCCGACGCTGATGGGCCGCGACTCCGACGAGCCGAAGGCGCTCGGCGAGGTCGGCCACTGCGGGGTCGCCATCGACTCGGCCGCCGACATGGAGATCCTCTTCCAGGACATCCCGCTCGGCGATGTCACCACATCGATGACGATCAGCGGCCCGGCCGTCCCGGTCTTCTGTATGTACCTGGTCGCCGCCGAGCGCCAGGGCATCGACCCGGCCGTGCTCAACGGCACGCTCCAGACCGACATCTTCAAGGAGTACATCGCGCAGAAGGAGTGGCTCTTCCAGCCCGAGCCGCATCTGCGCCTGATCGGCGATCTGATGGAGCACTGCGCCGCCGCCATCCCCGCGTACAAGCCGCTCTCGGTCTCCGGCTACCACATCCGCGAGGCGGGCGCGACGGCCGCGCAGGAGCTGGCGTACACCCTCGCTGACGGCTTCGGTTACGTGGAGCTCGGCCTCTCGCGCGGGATGGACGTGGACGTCTTCGCGCCGGGCCTGAGCTTCTTCTTCGACGCGCACGTCGACTTCTTCGAGGAGATCGCCAAGTTCCGTGCGGCGCGCAGGATCTGGGCGCGCTGGATGAAGGACGTCTACGGCGCGCGGACCGACAAGGCGCAGTGGCTCCGCTTCCACACCCAGACGGCCGGGGTCTCGCTGACCGCGCAGCAGCCGTACAACAACGTCGTACGGACCGCGGTCGAGGCGCTCGCCGCGGTCCTCGGCGGCACCAACTCCCTGCACACCAACGCGCTGGACGAGACACTCGCGCTGCCGAGCGAGCAGGCCGCGGAGATCGCCCTGCGGACGCAGCAGGTGCTGATGGAGGAGACGGGCGTCGCCAATGTGGCGGACCCGCTGGGCGGCTCCTGGTACATCGAGCAGCTCACGGACCGCATCGAGGCCGACGCGGAGAAGATCTTCGACCAGATCAAGGAGCGCGGTCTGCGGGCGCACCCCGACGGGCAGCACCCGATCGGCCCGGTCACCTCGGGCATCCTGCGCGGTATCGAGGACGGCTGGTTCACCGGCGAGATCGCCGAGTCCGCCTTCCAGTACCAGCGCTCGGTCGAGAAGGGCGACAAGCGCGTCGTCGGCGTCAACTGCCTGCACGGATCGGTCACCGGTGACCTGGAGATCCTCCGCGTCAGCCACGAGGTGGAGCGCGACCAGGTCCAGGAACTGGTGGTCCGCAAGGCGGCCAGGGACGACGCCCGCGTACGGACCGCCCTGGACGCGCTGCTCACAGCCGCCCGGGACGGCTCGAACATGATCGAGCCGATGCTGGCCGCCGTCCGCGTGGAGGCGACGCTCGGCGAGATCTGCGGGGTACTGCGGGACGAGTGGGGCATCTACACGGAGCCGCCGGGCTTCTGAGCAGGGACGGCGAGCCCGGGGGCGGCGCCCCCGGGCACCCGGTTCCCGTGCGTCCCGGGCACCCGGTTCCCGTGCGGGGCCGGTACCGGGTCGCGCACTGGTGGTTACCTCTGACGCAGAGCTAAAATGGGCTCATGGCCACCGACGAGTTCCCGGACTCGCTCGCCGATGTGCTGGCCGGTGTGCACCGGCTGGTCCGGCGGCGGCTGCGGCGCGGGCTCACCTCGCCGCCCCTGCGGGGGGCGCAGGCCGAGCTGCTGCGGCTGGTCGGCGCACGGCCCGGGATCCGGGTCTCGGATGCCGCCAAGGAGCTCTATGTGGCGGGCAATTCGGTCTCCACACTGGTCAACCAGCTCACCAGGGCCGGATATCTGACCCGCGAGAGCGACCCCGACGACCGCCGTTCGGTGCGGCTTCGGCTCACCCCGGCGGCCCATGAGCGGCTGCGTGACTGGCAGACGCGGCGTGGCGAGCTGGTCCGGGCCCAGGTGGCCCGGCTGTCCGACGAGGACCGGGCGGCCCTGGCGGCGGCGCTCCCCGCGCTGCGCCGGCTCGCCGGGCACCTGCACGAGGAAGTGGAGGGCTCATGAGCGCCGGCCGGAGCAGCGACAAGGGCAGCGACAAGGGCGGTGACAACGGCGGCTTGGGGGAGACCGGCAGCGCGGCGGCCGTCGCTTGCAGCGGACTGGAGTACGCCTTCGGTGAGACCAGGGCCGTCGACGGTGTGGACCTCTCCGTCGCCGCAGGCGAGGTCTTCGGCCTGCTCGGCCCGAACGGCGCGGGCAAGACCACCGTCATCCGCTGCATCACCACCCTGCTGCCGGTCCCGGCCGGCCGGGTGCGGGTGTTCGGGCACGACGCGGCGAAGGAGCGGATGGCGGTGCGGCGCCTGCTCGGCTACGTACCGCAGCAGCTCTCCGCCGACGCAGGGCTGACCGCACGGGAGAACGTGGAGCTGTTCGCGCGGGTCTTCGACGTCTCCCGGCGCGAACGGGCCGAGCGGGTCGGCCAGGCGCTGGCCGCCGTCGGCCTCGACGGGACCGCCGACCGGCTCGCCAAGACCTACTCGGGCGGCATGATCCGCCGCCTCGAACTCGCCCAGGCGCTGGTCAGCGCGCCCCGGCTGCTCATTCTCGACGAGCCGACCATCGGCCTCGACCCGATCGCCCGGACCAGCGTCTGGGAGCACATCGACGCCGTACGCGAGGCCACCGGGATGACCGTCCTCGTGACCACGCACTACATGGACGAGGCCGAGCAGTACTGCGACCGGCTCGCGCTGATGCACCAGGGCCGGGTACGGGCGCTCGGCACCCCCGAAGAGCTCAGAGCCGACCTGCGGGAGCGCCGCCGAGCCCGGAGCGAAGGCTCCACGGGTCCCGCGGGGTCCACGGCCGCTCCCACCACCGCCTCCACGGAGGGCACCCCCGCCGCCCACGGCAAGGACCCGGTGCACGGCAAGGACACCGCCCACGGCAAGGACACCGCCAAGGACACCGAACCCACGCTGGAGGACGTCTTCCGGGACGTCGCGGGCAGCGGTCTCGACGAGCAGGGAGGTGAGTTCCGCGATGTCCGTTCCACCCGCCGCACCGCGACCCGCGTCGGCTGACGCCACCCGCGCCGGGCTCGGGCTGCTGCTGGTCCCGCCGAAGCCGCGCACCGGCCCGCGGATGGTGCCGGCCAGGGTCGCGGCCATGTGCCTGGTCGAGCTGCAGAAGCTGCGCCACGACCGCACCGAGCTGTACACCAGGGCCGTCCAGCCGGCGCTGTGGCTGCTGATCTTCGGTGAGACCTTCACCCGGATCAGAGCCATCCCGACCGGCGGCATCCCGTACATCGACTATCTCGCGCCCGGCATCATCGCCCAGTCCGCGATGTTCATCGCGATCTTCTACGGCATCCAGATCATCTGGGAGCGTGATGCCGGAATCCTCACCAAACTGCTGGTCACACCGACCCCCAGAGCCGCCCTGATCACCGGCAAGGCGTTTGCCGCCGGAGTGAAGGCCCTGATCCAGGCGGTCGTGGTGATCGTCATCGCCGCACTGCTCGGCGTCGCCCTGACCTGGAACCCGCTGCGGCTGCTCGGCGTTGCCGTGATCGTGATCCTGGGCTCGGCGTTCTTCTCCTGTCTGTCCATGACCATCGCCGGGATCGTGCTGACCCGCGACCGGCTGATGGGGATCGGACAGGCCATCACCATGCCGCTGTTCTTCGGCTCCAACGCCCTGTACCCGGTCGCGATCATGCCCGGCTGGCTCCAGGCGATCAGCAAGGCCAATCCGCTGAGCTACCAGGTCGACGCCCTGCGCGGGCTGTTGCTCGGCACCCCTGCCCATCTGGGCCTGGACTACGCGGTGCTGGTGGTGGCCGCCGCGCTCGGCGTGCTCGCCGCGTCGTCACTGCTCGGCCGCCTCGCCCGGTGACATCCCCGGCCTCCCGGCCTCACGGCAGGCGCAGCCGGAAGAGCGCCCCGCCGCCCGGCGCCTGCTCCGCGGTGAGTTCCGCCCCGTGCGCTCGGGCGATCTGGCGGGCCATCGCGAGACCCAGGCCGGAGCCGGGCAGCGCGCGGGCGGCGCGGGCCCGGTAGAAGCGGTCGAAGACATACGGCAGGTCATCGGGCGCGATCCCCGGCCCGTGGTCGCGCACGGTCAGTTCCGTCGAGGTGAGGACGGTCTCGACCTCACCGCCGTCGCCCGAGAACTTCGCGGCGTTCGAGAGCAGATTGGCAATCAGCCGGGAGAGCCGCGCCGGTACGCCGTTCAGTGCCGGGTCGGCCGCCGTCTCCACGGTGAAGGCGATCCCCGGCCAGTGGCCGCGGGCCGCCGTCACCGCGTGCTCGACCAGCGGGGCCAGCCGGACACTCTCCACGAGCGGTACGGGCTCCTCGTCGCGGGCCAGTTCGATCAGGTCGTTCACCAGCGTCGTCACCTCGTGGATCTGCCGGGTGAGGGCGCCGGCCGCCCGGTCGCGCTGAGCGGTGGTCAACCGGTCGGCGCGGGCGAGGAGTTCCGCGTTGGTCCGCAGCGCCGTGAGCGGGGTGCGCAGCTCGTGGGAGGCGTCCGCCACCAGTCGGCGCTGGGCGGTCACCGACTGCTCCAGCTCACCCAGCATGGTGTTGAACGTGGTGGCCAGCCGGGTGATCTCGTCCTCCCGGGTCGCGGGTCCCGGTGGCAGCTCGATGCGGTGGCGGGGGTCCCGGGTGGCCGCGATCCGCTCGGCGGCCCCGGTGAGCCGGGCGACGGGCGCCAGACCGGTGCGCGACACCCAGTAGCCCAGCGCCGCGGCGATCAGCACCCCGGCGCCGCCGACCGCAGCGAGCAGCTGGGCCGTCCGCCGCACGCTCTTCTCCACCGGGTCGGCGCGCAGGGCGACCTGCACCGCCTCACGGTGGCCGAAGGTGGTGGTGAGCATCCGGGTGGGACGCCCCTCCAGGGTGATGTTGCTGAAGTACGGTGCGCGGGTGCCCGCGGCGACCTCACGGACCGCTCCCGACACCGGCAGGAGGTACGGCTTCGCGGGGTCCGCCGACGGATGCGCCGGCACGATCTGTGAGCAGGCGGGCGACGCCAGGAACTGGCACTGGCCCTCGACCACCCCGGGCGTCCCGCCGCCGCGCCCGCCGCCGGACACCGCCGCCGACTGGATGAGATTGAGGTCCAGCTGGTGGTAGATCTCGTACCGCTCGACGAAGAAGGCCGCAGCGCACACCCCGAGCGCGACCAGGGCCACGGCCGCCGAAGCGGTCAGGGCGAGCCGGGTGCGCAGCGGACGGCGGCGGCGCCAGCGCGCACCGAGCCGGTGGGACGGCGCCCGGCGGCTGCGGCCCCCGTCACCGCGGGCGCTCACGCCGTGTCCAGCCGGTAACCGACCCCGTGCACGGTGTGGACCAGGCGCGGTTCACCCGCCGCCTCCAGCTTGCGGCGCAGGTAACCGACGTACACTGCCAGGGAGTTGGAGTCGGGACCGAAGTCCTGGCCCCAGACCCGCTCCTGGATCAGCTCCCGGGTGAGGACCTGCCCCGGGTGGCGCAGCAGCAGATCGAGCAGGGCGAACTCGGTCCTGCTGAACTCGATGGGACGCCCCGCCCGGCGCCCGGTGCGGGTCTCCGGATCCACCGTCAGATCGCCGTACGACAGCGCGCCCGGTTCCTCCTCGACCGGCGCGGCCCGCCGCAGCAGCGCCCGCACCCGGGCGATCAGCTCGTCGAGCGCGAAGGGCTTCACCAGGTAGTCGTCGGCGCCCGCCTCCAGGCCGTCCACCCGCTCGCTCACCGAGTCCAGCGCGGTCAGCACCAGGACCGGCGTACGGTCGCCGACGGCGCGCAGCCGGCGGCAGACCGCGAGGCCGTCGAGCACCGGCATCATCACGTCGAGCACGATCGCGTCCGGCTGCCAGGCGGCGACGGCCGACAGGGCGGCGAGACCGTCGGCCGCGCCCTGCACCCCGTACCCCTCGACGCTGAGGCCGTCCTCGACCGCCACGCGTACCTCCGGCTGGTCGTCCACGACCAGGATCTTTCGCTGCCGGGGGCTCACGGGCGGCGTCTGCGAGTGCGAGTACGGATGCGGGTTCATGGAGCAAAGCCTGCCAAACCCGGCTCTTAGAACCTTCTTACGCCCCGACGCGAGTGTGCTGCCCATGCGCACACCACTCTCCGTCGTGATCGGTGCGGGCGGCACCGGGGGTCACATCTACCCCGGCCTGGCCCTCGCCGACGCCTTGCGCCGGGCCGTACCCGGCGCGGTGATCTCCTTCGTCGGCACCGAACGCGGCCTCGAATCCACGCTCATACCCGGCGCCGGATACCCGCTGCACACCGTCGACATGATCCCCTTCGACCCGGCGCTCGGCGCCCGGCGCTATCTGCTGCCGGCCGCCCTGCTGAAGTCGGGCGTGCAGTGCCGGACGATCCTGCGCGAGCAGGGGGCCCATGTCGCGGTCGGCATGGGCGGCTACCCCAGCGCGCCGGTGATACTCGGCGCCCGGATGGCCGGGGTGCCCAGCGTCATCCATGAGTCCAACGCGGTGCCGGGCCGCGCCAACCAGTTCGCGGCCCGGCTCACCCCGCATCTCACCGTGGCCTTCGACCGCAGCCGGGCCCACCTCGCGGGCGGCGAGAACGCGGAGACGGTCGGGATGCCGATCGCCGCACCGATAGCGGCGCTCGACCGTCCCGCGCTGCGGGCGGAGGCCCGCCGGGCGCTCGGTGTCCCCGCCGGGGCGCGGCTGCTGCTGGTCAACGGCGGCAGCCTCGGCGCCGCCCGGCTCACCGCCGCCGCGGTCGGGCTCGCGGCCCGCTGGCAGGCGCGTACGGACGTCCATCTGCTCATCAAGACCGGTCCGGCCGCCCTGGAGGCGGCCCGGACCCGGCTCGCGGACGAGGGCGGCTGCCGGATCGCCCGCGCCGTGCCCTATCTGGACCGGATGGACCTCGCGTACGCCGCGGCCGATCTGGTGGTCTGCCGGGCCGGCTCCGCCACGGTCGCCGAACTCGCCACCACCGGGGTGCCCGCGATCCTCGTCCCGTATCCGCACGCGCCGGGCGACCACCAGACCCACAACGCCCGCGTCCTCAGCGACGCCGGGGCCGGGGTGCTGATCGCCGACGAGGAGACGACGGCGGAGCGGCTCGCCGAAGTGGCGGGCCCACTCCTCGCCGACCCCGCCCGGCTCGCCGCGATGAGCGGTGCCGCCGGCCCCTCCACCCACGCCAGGGCGGCCGATCTGCTCGCCGCCCGCGTCCTCTCCCACTCAAGCCTGTCCCACGCAAAGGAGTTCACCCCATGACCACCTCGCCGACCACGTCCAGCTGGCAGAACCGCACCGTCCTCGTCACCGGAGCCGAGGGCTTCATCGGCTCGACCCTGGTCGACCTCCTGGTGGAGCAGGGGGCGCGGGTCCGGGCGTTCGTCCACTACAAGCCGTACGGCGAGAAGGGGCACCTCGCCCGCCATCTGGGCAGCTCCCAGGTCGAGATGGTGGCGGGCGACGTCCGGGACGCGGGCCGCGTCGACGACGCCGTGGCGGGCTGCGACACGGTCTTCCACCTCGCCGCGCTGATCGGCATCCCCTACAGCTACGACGCCCCCGGCGCGTACGTCGCCACGAATGTCGTCGGTACCGAGAACATCGCCGAGTCCTGCCGCCGGCACTCCGTACGCCGTCTTCTGCACACCTCCACCAGCGAGGTGTACGGGACCGCGCTCACCGCCCCGATCAGCGAACAGCACCCGCTCCAGCCGCAGTCCCCGTACTCCGCGTCCAAGATCGGCGCCGACATGATGGCGCTGTCCCACTGGCACGCGTTCGAGCTGCCGGTGACGGTGGTGCGGCCCTTCAACACCTACGGCCCCCGGCAGTCCGCGCGCGCCGTCATCCCGGCCATCCTCGCCCAGCTCCACTCCGGGGCCCGGGAGATCAAGCTCGGCTCGCTCACGCCGACCCGTGACTTCACCTATGTCACGGACACCGCGCGCGGCTTCCTCGCGCTGGCCGACTGCGACCGGGCGCTGGGCGAGAGCGTCAACCTCGGTACCGGCCAGGAGATTTCGATCGGGGACCTGGCGCAGGCGCTGATCGCGGCCTCCGGCCGGGACGCCGAGGTCGTCGTCGACCCGGCCAGGCTCCGCCCTTCGGGCAGCGAGGTCCAGCGGCTGCTCTCGGACAACTCGCGGGCCCGCGAATGGGCGGGCTGGCAGCCCGAAGTCGCGCTCACCGACGGGCTGAAGCAGACATCGGAGTGGATCGCGGAGCATCTGCACCTGTTCGCGGCGGACCGTTACCAGGTCTGACCGGCACCCGTTCGGGCAGACCGCTGCCCAGTCCGACCGCTGCCCAGTCCGACCGCTGCCCAGTCCGGCCGCGGCACCCGCCGGCGGCGGACCGCCGCCGGGTCCGGACCGGGGATCAGGCGGGCCGGGGGATCAGGCGGGCGGGGCCGGGGCACTCAGCCCGGAGCAGAGCAGCACGGTGAACTCGCGTGCCCACTCCTCGTCCACCGGCTCCGCGCTCACCAGGGCCCGGTGCACCACCGCGCCCGCGACCACGTCGAAGATCAGGTCGGTGTGCCGGGCCGAGGCCTCGGGGTCGTCCTCGGTGGGGAGTTCACCCCGGGCCTGGGCCCGTTCGCGGCCGATGGTCACCAGCCGCTTCTGCCGGTCGACGATGGCCGAGCGGATCCGGGCGCGCAGCGCCTCGTCGCTGATCGACTCGGCGACCACCGCCATCAGCGCGGTCTTGGTCTCGGGCCGCGCGAGGAGCGCGGCGAACTGGAGCACCACGCCCTCGATGTCCGCGGTCAGACTGCCCCGGTCGGGGAGTTCGAGTTCGTCGAAGAGGACCGCCACGGCGTCCACGACCAGTTCGTTCTTGTGCGACCAGCGGCGATAGAGCGTCGTCTTGGCCACTCCGGCGCGGGTCGCCACCTCGCCCATCGTCAGCTTCGACCAGCCCAGGTCGACCAGCGCGGCTCTGGTCGCCACGAGGATCGCGGTATCGGCCTCTGCGGAGCGTGGGCGACCCGTTCGGGTGGGCTTGCTGAAGGGCATGACCGCGACCATACCGGTCAGTAGCTCAGCCGCCGTGAGTCAGATCACGGGAAACCGTCGGAGAATTTACGCCCTGCTCCCGGTCGACCAGTTACGCTACGACTCGTAGCGTAAAGAGGCGCAAGCGCGCCCCTGCTGCACGAGCACCACGCGACGACCACGCGACAACCGGGTGACACAACAGCACAACAGCACAACAGAGCCACTGGCGCCTGGGTGGGGACCCTGCGCCTGTCCCGGGCCCCTCATCGGGGTCGGACTGATGGTCCGTGTCCATCCGTACGCCCCGCATCCGGCGGGGGGTGTACGGACGGGCCGGGCCCGCACCACCGGCGGATTACGCCGACAGCTTTCCTGAACGGCTTTCCTGAACGAGTGGCGGAGGGGGGAGGATGTACGTATGCAGCCTAGGAACATGTCCATGAGCGGCGTCGTCGACCTCGCCGCAGTGAAGGCCGCCGGCGAGGCCCGGCAGAAAGCGGAGCAGGCGCGCGCCGAGACCGCAAGGCAGGGCGGCGCAGCGGCCGTCTCGCCCGTCTCGCTGGTGATCGACGTCGACGAAGCCGGTTTTGAGCGCGATGTCATCCAGCGCTCCGCCGAGGTCCCGGTCGTCATCGACTTCTGGGCCGAGTGGTGCGAGCCCTGCAAGCAGCTCGGCCCGCTGCTGGAGCGCCTCGCCGTCGAGTACAACGGCCGCTTCCTGCTCGCCAAGGTCGACGTCGACGCCAACCAGATGCTGATGCAGCAGTTCGGGATCCAGGGGATTCCGGCCGTTTTCGCCGTGGTCGCCGGGCAGGCCCTCCCGCTCTTCCAGGGTGCGGCGCCCGAGGCCCAGATCCGGCAGACCCTCGACCAGTTGATCCAGGTCGGCGAGGAGCGCTTCGGGATCACCGGGATCCCGGTGGACCCGGAAGCGGAGCCGCCCGCCGCGGACGCCGAGCCCGCCGAGGTGCCGGCCGGCCCCTATGACGCACTGCTCGAAGCGGCCGTACAGGCGCTGGACGCCAATGACTTCGACAGCGCGGTCCAGGCGTACCGGAATGTCCTCTCGCAGGACCCGGCCAACGAGGAGGCCAAGCTCGGCCTCGCCCAGGCCGAACTGCTCGGCCGGGTCCAGGGTCTGGACCCCCAGCAGGTCCGGAAGGACGCGGCCGACAGCCCCGCCGATGTCAAGGCGCAGATCGCCGCGGCCGACCTCGATCTGGTGGGCGGTCATATCGAGGACGCCTTCGGCCGTCTGGTCCAGACCGTGCAGCGGACGGTGGGTGACGACCGCGAGGCCGCACGGGTCCATCTGCTCCAGCTCTTCGAAGTGATCGGATCCGACGACCCGAGGGTGACCGCCGCCCGTTCCGCCCTGGCGCGCGTGTTGTTCTGACGAGGGTTCTGAACAGTCACTAAACGCGCGGCGTCGGCGGGTTGATGCTGACGATTTGGCGACACAGCGATAACCGACGGCCGTACTTTGCCAAAGCTTGGCAATTGCGGCCGTCTGTTACTCCGAGTAAATCAGGTACCTCCTTCTGCCCGGTTATGGTCGCCTACCGCCCGATGTAGCGCCGGCGTCGGCCCCACCCTGTGTGTCCGCGCGATATCGGCCGGTCGCGGTTCGGTTATCGAGCCGTTACTAGCCGGTAACGAGCCCCTTGTGTCACAGCCGCGAATGCACCACGATCGGCCAGGCTCGGTCCAATCACGCACCGGCGCGACATCCGGTCGCGGCGTGGCCGCTTGGGTCCCCACCGAGCCGGTCGGCGGCAGTGGCGCCGGCTGCGGGACAGGGGGGTTCCTGCCACCCGGCGGGGCCTGTCCAGCGGTTGCGCGAAGGCGTGGCCAGTGGTTGTCGCTCGGGGGTGATCGCCGGTGCTTCGGACGCGGTTCGCGCTTCTGAACCGGGCGCTCTCCTTCCCGAGGACGTAGCACTTCTCCCATCCCAGGACGGGCTTCGAACCCGATCCGGAGATGTACGTCCGAGAAGGAGGAAACTAAGTGAGTTCCCAGGTACGTGGCGGAACCAGATGGAAGCGGTTCGCGCTTGTCATGGTGCCGAGCGTGGTCGCCACCGCTGCGGTGGGCGTCGGCCTCGCGCAGGGTGCGCTCGCCGCTTCGTTCAGCGTGTCCGGCCAGAGCTTCAAGGTCAGTGCCGACCAGCTGGTCGGGCAGGACTTCGTCCAGTACGGCAGTGTCGCGACCGGCAAGGACCTGAACGGCAAGAGCGCCGCCCACGCGGTGGCCGTGTCGGGGTTCAGCAGCGCCACGATCAACAACATGTGCCAGTCGGTGGTCACACCCAACCTGCCGTTCGGCCTTGGCAGCGTCACGCTGCAGCTGCACGCGGGCACCGACGCCAAGAAGCCGGTCGAGGCGACGAATCTGTACCTCGATGTCGCGAGCCTCGACGCCGATGCGACGTTCAAGAACATCGACATCGGTGTAGCGGCCGGTGACCCGTCGAACAAGACGGGCATCGAGCACGGCACGGAGAAGGCCGTCAATCCGAACGGCTTCGCGCAGCGCGCCGATGAGGCGACGCTGAAGCACGTGAAGCAGACGGCGTGGGCGACCACGGCCGGCACTTTCAAGCTCAGCAACTTGAGCCTGAGGCTCAAGCCGGGCGTCCAGGAGTGCTACTAAGCACACCCGGGCGGCCGGAGCGCGCAGTCGGCGCTGCGGCCGCCCGAACCCCCTACTTCTCAGAGCAACACCGGTACCAGGGAGCTGTTTTCCATGAGCGCCGAGTCCACAGGTTCCCGCGATTTCACCCACTGGCGGCTTCGCTTCCGCGCATGGCGGGGAAACCGACCCTTCTGGGCGGGCCTGTTCACCATGGCGGGAGGCGTGCCGATCGCCTACTTCCCGTACGCCAACATGCACCTCGGCAATGTGACGCTGGCGATGTCCACCACCGCGGGTGCCGGGTCGCTGATCATCGGCGTGCTGCTCGTCACGCTCGGTGTGACGATGTGGTACCACGCCGCTGTCAAGGCGTTCGCGGGGGTAGCGGCGATCCTGCTGGCGCTGATCTCCCTCCCGGTGGCGAACATCGGCGGTTTCGTCGTCGGCTTCCTGCTGTCGATGGTCGGTGGGGCGCTCTCGCTCTCCTGGGCGCCCGCGAAGCCCAACGCCGACCCGGCGGTGCCGGCCCAGGGCGGTTCCGAGGACGGGACTCCGCACGGAAGCACGCCCGAAGGCACGGCTCCCGTGGACGAGTTCCTCCCCTTCGGCCACGCACCGGCCGTCCCGGAGCAGCCGTCCCGGGCGTATGACAAGGACACGACAGTGGATGCCAACGGTGGGAGGCACCGTGCGGGGTGACGAAGCGCAGCTGAGTACCACCGAAGGCGACGACTTCCCGGAGAGAAGAGGCGGCCGTCACGCGGCCCCCAGGAAGTCGCTGCTGACGAAGCTGCACATACCCACGAGCAAGGCGATAGCCCTGGCGGCCATGCCCACCGCGGTGTTCGTCGGGATGGGTCTCACCCCCAAGCTGGCGATGGCCGACGACCACGGCGACATCCCGTTCGCGTCCGGACCGTGTGTGTCCCGCTCCGACGAGCCGAGCCCGTCGGACAGCGCGTCGGACTCGCCGAGCCCGTCGGCTTCGGACAAGGCCAAGACGGACGCCAAGGACGCCAAGGACGCCAACGCCAAGAAGGACGCCAAGGCCGGTGACGCCCCGTCCCCGTCGGCCACACCGTCGGCGACCGGCTCCACGAAGAAGTCGACGCAATCCACGTCGGGTTCGTCCGCTTCGGACCAGGCGTCCCCGTCGCCCGCCGCGACCGAGTCGAAGAACCCGCTGGACCCGCTGGGTGTGGGTGACGCGCTCAAGCACCTGTTCAACCCGGACAAGGACACCGCGAGCCCGTCCCCGGACCCGTCGTCCTCCGCGACGGCCAAGACCGCGGCCGAGAAGAAGGCCGCGGAGAAGAAAGCCGCTGAGAAGAAGGCTGCCGAGAAGAAGGCCGCCGAGAAGAAGGCGGCGGACAAGAAGGCAGCGGGCTCCGTCGCGGACGCGGCCGGCAAGGTCACCGGCGCGGCGAAGAGCACGGCCGACAAGACCGCCGAGAAGATCCGCGAGGCGGCCGCCGAGGCCGGCAAGACGGTCAAGGAACTCCCCTCGGACGCCAAGGGCCTCGACCCCAAGAAGGACACGGCCATCCCGGACGGCGCCAAGCCGTCCTACCCGTGCCCGACCGCCGACCCGAAGGCACTCGCCGCGGCCGATCTGGAACAGGGCATCCCGGCCCTGCCCGACGACCCGTGGACGCTGAAGAGCTCGATGCTGACCCTCAACGGCCTGGACTACAAGGGCATCGTCGAGGTCAGGACGGGCAGCGGCAAGATCAAGAAGGTCCTGAAGTTCACCGCGTCCTCGCTGGACATCAAGGACCTGCACCAGATGACCGTCGGCCCGAACGGGGCCACCGGCCATGTGAAGGGCGCGGCGGGCTCGACGTCGACCATCCGCGACGGCCAGGTGACGATGTACACGGAGTCGCTGAAGGGCAACCTCTTCGGCCTCATCCCGATCACGTTCAGCCCGGACACCCCGCCGCCGATCAACGTGCCGTTTGCGTTCTTCACGAACGTAACGGTGAAGCAGGCCGGCCAGTTCGGCGGCACGCTCCATGTGCCAGGTCTCCAGAACTACTTCACCGGCGCCTGATCCGCCGGCGCGAGAACGTCCGGGAGCCGCGGAATCGGCTGTGGCCCGCACCCTCTGCTTCGAGGGCGCGGGCCACAGCCGTATGCGGGCCGCCGAGCCCGCTCGCGTCCCCGAGAGCGCGTGTCACCCGACAGGGCGCTGCTGGATCCCCCGAGCCGGCCCCGCAGGCATCACGGTGCGACCGCCGGCTGAATGGAATCTCTACGATCCGCAGGTGATCCGCCGGCGGCTCACTTCGCCCGTCCGTGCCGCCCAACTGCGCGAACTGCGGGCGATCTTGGCAGGCGCCCGGACCGAGACGGAAGAACTGCTCTGAGGGAGCGCGTCCCCGGACTGTACGGCCGCGGAGGGCTCCGCCCTCGCCGCACTCATTGACGCCGTCCTCCTCGAACCGCTGGCGAGCGGGCCGGGAATCCCTTCCGGCCTGATGGCGCAGCGCTGCTGACCGGGACGTTGCGGCCTTCCGCGGGGTCGTGCGGCCGATGGCCCGCGCCCCCGGCCCGACGCGAAAACGGCTCGGGCTGCTGCCGCGGGCATGCACACCGGAAACCCGGTCCTCAAGTCACTGCGACTGGATCTTGACTCCCGCACTCCGGCGCTGATAGTCATTTGATACTACCATTGCTTCGAAAGGTTCAGGCCATGCCAATGCCACCGGACAGCGTCGCAAAGGCAACAGAGCAATCCGCGGCATCCGGGGACGGGCGGCTGCTGGGCGTCGCCGCGGGCGTGGCGGCGGTCGCCGGACTGCTCTTCGGTTACGACACGGGCATCATCTCGACCGCCCTGTTGTCCATCACGCAGGACTTTCATCTCAGCTCCCAGGGAAAGGAGTTGGTGACCAGTTCGATCCTGGCCGGCGCCATCGTCGGGGCCCTCGTTTCGGCCCGGCTGTCGGAGCGCCGGGGGCGGAAGTTCGCGGCCGTGCTGGTCGGGGCCGTCTTCGCGATCGGAACCGTCGGCTCCGCGCTCGCCCCCGATGTCGAGATACTGATCGGCTCGCGCCTCGTCCTGGGCTTGGCCGTGGGAGGGTCGTCTCAGGTCATCCCCATCTACATCGCCGAGATCGCGCCCGCGTCCCGGCGCGGGCGGTTGGTGGTGATGTACCAGGTACTCATCGCGGCGGGAGTGCTGGTGTCCGCCGTCGTCGGTTATACGACCCACAGCTCCTGGTCCTGGCGGTGGATGGTCGCGGTCGCGGTCATCCCCGCGCTGCTGCTGGTGGCAGCCACGGCTTTTCTCCCGGAGAGCCCGCGCTGGCTGGTCGCGCACGGTCAACCCGAGCGGGCCAGGAACGTGCTGCGTCGGCTGCGCACGAGCCCCGAAGAGGCGGAAGCTGAGCTTCGCGAGGTCAGCGCCCTTCCTGAGCAGGGGAAACGCAAGGAGAAGCTGAGCGCGCGATGGCTGCGCCCCGCGCTGCTGGCAGGACTCGGCGTGGCCTTGTTCGCGCAGGTCACAGGCATCAACGCCATCGTCTATTACGCGCCGACCTTCCTTTCCGAATCCGGGTTCGGGGAGTCGACTGCACTGCTCGGGACCGTCGGTGTCGGTGCTGTCGAGACGCTGATGGTGATCCTCGGAGCGATGACCGTGGACCGTATCGGCCGGCGTCGGCTGATGCTGTGGACCCTGCCTGGCTCCGCGCTGAGCCTTGTCGTCATGGGCGCGGCTTCACTCGCCGGGAACGCCGGGTGGGCGGTCATGTTGTTCATGTTGCTCTACATGGCGTTCAACAGCCTGGGCATGCAGGTCGTCGCCTGGCTCATGGGGTCGGAACTGTTCCCGCTTCCGGTACGGGGCAAGGCGATGAGCGCCCACGCGACCACCTTGTGGGGGGCCGACCTCCTGGTCTCCATGACGACCCTGACCCTGGTCGACAGCATCTCCTTGACCGGAATGCTGTGGGTGTACGCGGCGCTGAACGTCGCCGCGATCGTTTTCGTCGTGTTCCGGGTGCCCGAGACGACCGGGCGCTCCCTGGAACAGATCGAGTCGAGCCTGCGTGACGGGACGTTCGTCCCCCGGGGCAACGAAGGAGTGGAATGAATTCGTCGGAACGCGTCGTCCTGGTGACCGGTTCGACCCGCGGCATCGGCCGGGCGACGGCCGAACTGTTCGCGGCGAGCAGGTACCGCGTGGTCGTTCACGGTATACGGAGCGAGGAGTGCGACGAGACGCTGCGTGCCATCCGTGGTGCGGGCGGCCACGCCGGTGTCGCCACGGCCGACCTCACGCAGGAGGGGGCCGCTGAGCACCTGATCGATACCGCCCACGCGGTGTACGGGCGACTCGACGTGCTGGTCAACAACGCGGGGGCGAACGTCTTCACCGGGACGCTCGGCACGTCGATCGCGCAGTGGCAGCATGCCATGGACCTCGATCTGCGAGCCGTGTGGCTGTGCTCGAAGGCTGCGGCGCGCTCCTTGGAACGGCCGGGCGCCATCGTCAATGTGGCGTCGAACCACGCCTTCTCCACCATGGCCGGCTCCTTCCCGTACAACGTCGCGAAAGCAGGAGTGGTCGCCCTCGGGCAGTCGCTCGCGCTGGAACTGACGCCGGAGCGCATCCGCGTCAATACGGTGTGCCCCGGCTACATCGACACCCCGATCAACGAAACGTACTTCGGCGGCTTCGCCGACCCTGCGCGCGAACGGGCCCGGGTCGAGGCGTTGCATCCTGTGCGGCGCATCGGCATGCCCCAGGACGTTGCGCGGGCCATCCGCTTCCTTGCCGATGAGCAGGAGGCCGGGTTCATCACCGGTACCAGCCTGCTCGTCGACGGTGGCAGGTCGGCTCTCATGCAGGACCCCGACCCGGAACAAGCGGCGACCCGGCCGTAGGAAGCACGACAGAGCACCTCATCGCATGAGCAGCAGGACAAGAAAGGCTGAGAAATGAATACCAACAAGGTAGTCACGCTTGAAGGCCCCGGCGCCGCCCTCGACGTGCGCGAGCAGCCGATGCCTAAGGTGCAGCGGGACAATCTCCTCGTACGCGTCGAGCTTTCCGGCGTCTGTGCCACGGACCTGCACATTTGTCAGGGCGACATTCCCGGATTCCGCTACCCCGTCACACCGGGTCACGAGGTCGTCGGCACGGTTGCCGAGGCGGGCGCCGATTTCACGACGGACGTCACGGGCCGGCCGGTGCGGCCGGGCGACCGGGTTGTGGTGATGCCGGCGACTCCGGACGGCACCTGTCCGTCCTGCCGCCGTGCGCGGCCGGTCCCCGACTGCGACAACTTCGACGTCATCGGTTTCTCGGTCCCCGAAGAGCGTCAAGCGGGCGGCGGCTGGGGACAGTACGTGCTGTGCAACTCCAGCAGGGCGCGGGTGTTCGTCACCGAGGCGAGCCCGGAAGCGGCGGTTCTGGCGGAGCCTGCTTCCACCCCGGTGGAAGGTATGCGCCGGGCAGGTGTCGCCTTCGGTGACAGTGTGCTCGTGCAGGGCACCGGCACCATCGGCCTGCTCGCGGTCGCCGCGGCCAAGGCTCTGGGCGCCGCCCGCATCGTCGCGATCGGTGGCCCCGAGCGCCGGTTGCGCATCGCCGAAGAGCTCGGTGCCGACACCACCATCAGCATCGACGGGACGCCCGACCCCGAGGAACGCGTGCGGCTGGCCATCGCCGCCAGCCCGGGCGGCCTGGGCTTCGACGCGGTTGCGGAGTGTGTGGGGGCTCCCGCGGTTCTGCCGGAGGGTCTCTCCTGCCTTCGCAAGGGGGGAAGTTACCTGGAGCTCGGGCACTTCTCCGATGTGGGCGAGGCCAGCATCAATCCCTACCGGCACCTGCTCGCCAAGGACGCGCGGCTCGTGGCGGTCTCCGGCTACACCCCCGAGTCGTTCCACCGCGCCCTTCTGATGGTGGAGCGACTGGGCGCCGCGGCGGAATCCCTGGTCACGCACCGGTTGCCGATGGCCAGGGCCCAAGAGGCCGTCAACGCCCTGGCGCCCGGCCAGCAGTACGTGCTGGACGGAACCGAGGTCGGTAAGATCGTGATCGACCCCAGGCTGTAGCCCCCTCGGCTACAGTCCACGCACTACCGGGCCGGTGGGGCAGAATCGCGGAGTCGTGCGGGCGTCCGGGGGCGCGGCCGTGGCCCGTGTCATCGGGTGGCGGGGAGCATGGGGGAGTGAGCGGTGGGGGCTGTCGACGGCTGCCGTGCGACCGGCGACGACGGGAGCGGGCCCGCCGGGCGGATACCGGAGCCCGCGGGGCGAATACCCGAGCCCGCCGGGCGAACAGACGGATCCGCCAGGCGAATACAACTGCGCGCCGCCGCAAGCCGGTTCACCGCGTACGGCAAGGACCTGCTGCGCGGCGAGTGGCTGCGGATCGTGGTCGAGCCCGCGCGGGAGTTCAGAAGGCGCGGGGTGCCCGGCGTCGCACTCGGCATCCTGGCCGTCCTCGCGGTGATCGTCGTCCATGAGCTCATACGGACCCGTACGGGCGCCGTCGCGATACGGCTGACCGGCGAGGTCCGGGGCGATCTGCCCCTGCCGCTCGTCCTGCTGCGTACCCCTGTCTCACTGGTCCTCACGGACCCCGGGCTGCCCGTGTGGGCGGGGCTGCCCAAGCTGTTTCTCGCTTTCGCGCTCGCCGAACTCGTCCTCGGCCGCACCCGTACGCTGCTGATCGCCTGCGCCACGTCCCTCGCGGGCACGCTGGGCGCCCGGGTGATGATCGCGCTGGGGCACGGCCCGCTGGGACTGCCGCCCGAGACCGCGCACGTCCTCGACACCGGCCCGTCCGCCGCCGTGGCGGGACTCTTCGCCTATCTGGCCGTGGTCCGGCGCGCCCCGGTGCTCGCCCTGCTGACCACCGCGGTGATCGTCGTCCCTTCGATGCTCAGGCCGAACCTCGCGGGGCGCGAGCATCTGCTGGCCGTGGGCCTCGCGCTGGTCCTCGGAGCGGCCGCGTCCGTCCGCTCCCGGCAGCCGGGCGGCGAGTCCGCTGCGGCCGTGGCGGGTTGACGGGTTTTCCGGGCGGGGCGGGCGTATTCTCCGGGCCGCCCGTGACATTCCGGGCAGATCCCGTTACGGGTGATCCTGTTCCGGTCCATCCTGTTACGGGAGACTCCGTTACGGCCGGACCCCTGCGAGGACCGCGATGCGAAAGATCATCCTGACGATGTCGATGTCCCTGGACGGGTACAGCGAAGGACCCGGGCGGGACATCAGCTGGCACCGGATCGACGACGAAGTCCACCGTCACGTCAACGCGTACCTGGCGACGCTCGGCGGCTTCCTGGACGGTCGGGTGACCCATGAGCTGATGGCGGGCTTCTGGCCGACCGCGGACGCCGACCCGTCCATCAGCGAGCCGATGAAGGAGTTCGCCGCCATCTGGCGCGAGATGCCCAAGACCGTGTACTCCAGGACCCTGGAGCGGGCCGACTGGAACACCACCGTCGTACGGGAAGTGGTCCCCGACGAGGTGCGCGCGCTCAAGGCCCGGCCCGGCGGGGACCTGTCGCTCGGCGGGGCCGGTCTCGCCGCGTCCTTCATGGCGCACGGGCTGATCGACGAGTTCCACATCTACGTCCACCCGGTGCTCATCGGCGGGGGCACGCCGCTCTTCCCGGCGGCGGGGGCCTTCGCCGGTCTCGACCTGGCGGAGTCACGGAGCTTCGGTAACGGCGTCGTCCTGCTGCACTACCGGCGGGCCGGTGAGTCCGGCCCGGAGTGACCCCCACACGGCCCGCGGGACACGGCTGTGGCCCGCGAGCCCGGCCTGATCCCAACGAAGGCCCCGGTCATGGCCGGTCCGTGACCAGCGTGGCGAGCTGCCTGTGGAGGGTCTCCGCGGCGGGGTGCGGGTCACGGCGTGGTGCGATCGTGTAGATGCCGCGGGTCGGGGGATCGACGAGGCCCACGGTGGTGACGTCGGCCCGCAGCGCGCACGTCAGCACCCCGGGTATCAGCGCGATGGCGTGCCCTGTTGCCACCAGAGCCAGCTTGCCCAGCAGATCGGCCGCGGTGAGGTCGATGCGGGCGCTGACTCCGGCACGGGCCGCGTGCTGGCGCAGCAGGGCCGCCGAGCCGTCGTTGTCCTCGGCCCAGGTCTGGTCGGCCAGCGTCCGGATGTGCACCAGGCCTTCCCCGGCCTGCGGATGGCCGGCGGGCAGGACGACGACCATCTCGTCCAGGCCGAGGAACCGCCGCTCCACCCGCGGGTCATGGGCCAGCCCCGGTGGTGCGTCGGTGACGACAGCGATGTCCAGATCGCCGCCGATCACACGCTGGTGCAGCTGCGCGCTCAGACCGGGGACCAGGCTCCAGCGGACGGACCCGGTCTGCTCCAGCAGGGCCCGGATGGCCTCGGGAACGATCCCGGCGGCCAGCGAGGGCGCGGCGCCGACGGCCAGCGGCCGGCTGAACGCCCCGTCGCGAACGTCCCGTGCGGCACGTACGGCGCGGTCGGCCTCATGGAGCGTGGCCAGGGCGTGGCGCCGGAACACCTCGCCGGCAGCTGTCGGACGCACACCACGCGCATGGCGCTCCACCAGGGGCACCCCGATCTGCCGCTCCAGCCCGGCTATCTGCCGGGAGACCGCCGATTGCGTGTGGCTGAGTTCGGCCGCCGCCGCCGACAGCGACCCGAGGCGGCACACGGTCACGAACGTTCGCCACACACTCAGTTCCATGGAGGCGAGTATGCACAGCCGGTGCACACAGCCGGTGCACACAGCCGGTGCACACAGCCGGTGCACACAGCCGGTATGCGCAGACGGTATGCCCAACTCGCATGGCCGGCCTGCGAAATCTGCGCTTGTCGCAGCCTTCGCCCTGCACCACTCTTGCGTGCATGACCGCACCACACACGCCATACACCGTCGCTGTCCTCGGCCTGGGGCGCATGGGCGGCGCGATGGCCGCACGACTCGCCGCCCAGGGCTGGGATGTCGTCGGCTGGACACGCTCCGGGCGCACATCGGGCACCGCCGAGGTGACCGGCGACGCGAACGAAGCCGTGGCCAAGGCCGATCTCGTACTCCTGGCACTGTTCGACGGGCCCGCCTGCCGGCAGGTTCTCGACGACGTCCGCGACGCGCTGCGCACGGACACGGTGGTGCTGAACACCAGCACCGTTGCTCCCGCCGAGGCGTCGGAGCTGGCCCGGCAGTGCGGCCCGTCCTACATCCACGCGCCCGTGCTCGGCTCCGTACCGGCTGCCGCCGCCGGCACCCTGAGGATTCTCGCCGCCGCCGGACAGGACGCACTCGACCGGGCCCGGCCGGTGCTGGAAGCGCTCGGCACCGTACGACGCGTCGACGACGCCTCCACCGCCGCCGCGCTCAAACTGATCGCCAACAACAGCCTCGCCGGGGCCGTACTCGCGCTGCGCGACTCACTGCGGCAGGCCGAGGCCATCGGACTGAGCCGCGCCCAGGCGCTGGACGTTCTCGAACTGGGCCAGCTCGGTGGGCTCGTGGCCCGCAAACGCTCCTTCCTCGCCGAGCGGCCGGACGCCGGTACGGCCGAATTCACCATCGGTGCGCTGGCCAAGGACATGGACCTGCTGGCCGCCGCGTCGGACACCCCCCTGCGCGGCGCGGCCGGCCTGGCCCACACCCCGGCCGGCCCCGAGGCCGACTTCGCCGTCGCCGCCACGGTCCCCGCCGTGGAGGACGCGGTGCTCGAACCGCTCCGCGCGTACATCCGCGGACACGCCACCGGCGACCCCGTCCACTTCCGCGACGCGTTCCTGCCCACCGCCCATATCGAGGGAATCCGGGACGGCGCATTCGTCTCGTGGCGCCTGGCGGAGTACTGCGCTCTCTTCCAGGGGCGGCCCGCCCCGGACGAACCGGCCCGCTCCCGCCGCATCGACGCAGTCGACGTCCACGGCACCGTCGCGACCGCCACCATGACCCTCCGGCACGGCGCGGACACGTTCACCGATATCTTCCTGCTGGCGCGCGCCGACAACAGCTGGCGCATCGCCAACAAGGCCTATCACCGGCACTCCTGAGAGAGCGGGGGACCCACTCATGTCCGGCAGGGGCGGGTGGTGAACGGGAAGCCGGGGGCGGCGGGGCAGTCCTCATACGCCGAACGTGTCCCGGTGGTCGCCGGCCCAGGTGGCGTAGGTGCGCGCCGCGCGGCCGAGCACGGCCGTCACGTCACCGGTCAGCCGGGCGTTTCCCCCCTCGGCGATGAACCGCTGTCCGTGCACCGCGCCCTCGGCGAACTCCGGGTCCCGGCCGGCGGCGATCAGCTGCTGCTTCACCACGTCCAGCGGCACGTCGACGATCTCGATCGGGCGGCCGAGCACTTTCCGCAGGACGTCCACCTGGTCGGGCAGGCTCAGCAGTTCGGGACCTGTCAGGGTGTACGTCCTGCCCGCGTGGTCCGGCGTGGTCAGCGCCGCGACCGCGACCTCGGCGACATCACGTGGATCGATCACGCCCTGGGCGCCGTCGCCGGTCGGATTGGGAACCGGCTGCCCCGACCGGATCAGGGAGGCCCAGTGCAGGGTGTTGGTGGCGAAGCTGCTGGGCCGCAGGACCGTCCAGGCCGCCTCGCCCTGGTGCAGCGCCCGCTCGCCGGGAAGGTGCCAGGCGCCGACCCGGAGCCCGGTGTTCTCGCCGGTGCCGATGGCCGACAGCTTCACCACCCTTCCGACGCCGTGGGACCGTACGGCGTCGAGCATCGCCAGGTCGTGCTGCTCGATCCAGGGACCCGGCGCGTTCAGCAGGAAGACCGCGTCGGCCCCGGCCACCGCGGCGTCGAGGGAGTCACGGTTGCCGTAATCCGCCTGTACCGCCTGTACCAACTCCGCGGGCAGACGCGCGCCTTGAGGATTCCGCGTCATGGCCCTGACCCGCTCGCCGCGCTCTGCCAGGATCCGGACCACTTCAGTGCCGATGGTGCCTGTCGCACCCGTAACAAGGATCATGCCGAGCACTCTGCCGCCCGCTGCCGCACGGCTATAGGAAAAATCGGCAGTGCCCCGGAGCGGCCGGCGTGAACGCGATGATCCCGACGCCCGCGCTCCGGCCCTGGATCGCGGACGTGACGCTGATGCGGCCCGACAGCGCTCTGCCACTGGTGCACCTGCCCGACGCCGCCACCGCACTGGTCTACCGCAGGACCGGCGCGCGGGACGGCGACCTGCGCGTGGTCGGCCCGCGCAGCCGGGCCTCCTGCCATCCGGGCAAGGAACTGCCGATGTGCGTCAGGGTCCGGCTGCGTCCTGGCGCGGCCAGGCCGGTGTTCGGTGTCCCGGTCAGCGAACTGCGCGACCGGGCCGTACCGCTCACCGACCTGTGGGGCGACCGGGCGACCCGGCTCGCACACCGGCTCAACGAGCTGACCGCCCCAGGACCGGCTCTGCGGAGCATCGAGGAGGCACTGCTCGAAAGCCTGCACCACGGATCGGAGTCACGCGGCACGGACGCCCACGACCTGCTGCTCCGCGAGGCCGTCGATTCGCTGTCCACCACGGGCGAACGGGTCGCCGCGCTCGCCCGGCGGTTGTCGGTCAGCGAACGCCACCTGCGCCATCTGTTCACCGACCGGATCGGTCTGCCGCCCAAGCGCTTCGCCCGGATCCAGCGCGTCCGCACCGTACTGGCCGGGGCGGGCTCCGCGAGGCTGGCGGGCCTCGCATCCGACACCGGCTACTACGACCAGTCCCATATGACGGCCGACTTCCACACACTCATGGGAGTGTCACCGGCGGCCTTCCGCGCCGGCCGCCTCCCGGCCACGACTCCGTGTGCCGTGTGAAGCAGCCGTGTGAAGCAGCCGTGTGAAGCAGTCGCGTGAAGCAGTCGCGTGAAGCAGCCGTGTGAAGCAAGCAGACCAACCGGTGTCCGCCCCGTACGGCTGTGGCCCGCGACCCCGGTGAGGGGGTGCGGGCCACAGCCGTACGGAGCGGGGGGTCAGCTCTGGGTGTCCTCGCCGCCCAGGTGGTGCACCCGGACCATGTTGGTGGTGCCGGGGACGCCGGGGGGCGAGCCCGCGGTGATGATCATGCGGTCGCCGTCGCTGTAGCGCTTGAGCTTCAGCAGCTCGGCGTCGACCAGCTCGACCATCGCGTCGGTGTTGTCCACGTGCGGGACCACGTACGCCTCGACGCCCCAGCTCAGCGCGAGCTGGCTGCGGGTCGCCTCGTCCGTGGTGAAGGCCAGGATCGGCTGGCAGGTGCGGTAGCGGGAGAGGCGGCGGGCCGTGTCGCCGGACTGGGTGAAGGCGACCAGCGCCTTCGCGTCCAGGAAGTCCGCGATCTCGCAGGCCGCACGGGCCACCGAACCGCCCTGGGTACGCGGCTTCTTGCCGGGCACCAGCGGCTGGAGGCCCTTGGAGAGCAGCTCCTCCTCCGCGGCGACCACGATCTTCGACATCGTCTTGACGGTCTCGACCGGGTACGCGCCCACGCTCGACTCCGCGGAGAGCATGACCGCGTCGGCGCCGTCGAGGATGGCGTTGGCGACGTCGGACGCCTCGGCGCGCGTCGGGCGCGAGTTGGTGATCATCGACTCCATCATCTGGGTCGCGACGATCACCGGCTTGGCGTTGCGGCGGCAGAGCTCGATGAGGCGCTTCTGCACCATCGGGACCTTTTCGAGCGGGTACTCGACGGCCAGGTCGCCACGGGCGACCATGACCCCGTCGAAGGCCGCGACGACACCCTCCATGTGGGCGACCGCCTGCGGCTTCTCGACCTTGGCGATGACGGGGACCCGGCGGCCCTCCTCGTCCATGATCTTGTGCACGTCGATGACGTCGCTCGCGTCCCGCACGAAGGAGAGCGCGACCAGGTCGCAGCCCATCCGCAGCGCGAACCGCAGGTCGTCGATGTCCTTCTCGGACAGGGCCGGGACGTTCACCGCTGCGCCGGGCAGGTTGATGCCCTTGTGGTCGGAGATGACACCGCCCTCGATGACGATGGTCCTGACCTCGGGGCCCTCGACCTCGACGACCTTGAGCTCGACGTTGCCGTCGTTGATCAGGATCGGGTCGCCCTTGACGACATCGCCGGGCAGGCCCTTGTAGGTGGTGCCGCAGATGGTCTTGTCACCCGCGACGTCGTCGGCGGTGATGGTGAACTCGTCACCGCGTACCAGCTCGACGGGGCCCTCGGCGAAGGTCTCCAGGCGGATCTTGGGGCCCTGGAGGTCGGCGAGTACCCCCACGGCGCGGCCGGTGTCCTGGGAAGCCTTGCGGACGCGGTGGTACCGCTCCTCGTGCTCCGCGTGGGACCCGTGGCTCATATTCAGACGGGCCACATTCATGCCGGCCTCGATGAGCGTTTTCAGCTGCTCATAGGAGTCGACGGCTGGGCCCAGTGTGCAGACGATTTTGGAACGGCGCATGAGGCGGATCCTATCGGTTTGTTTCGCAACGGAATATTCCGTCTGGCGGAAAGTACAAATGGGCGGCAGGGCGCTCAGGTGTCAGTCATTCACCAAGGCGTATACCTGCTGCGCGATTTCACGTTCCTCGTCCGTCGGAACCACGGCCACAGCCACCCGGGAACCCTCCGGAGAAATCAGCCGGGCTTTGTCGGAACGCACGGCATTGAGCCCGGCGTCGACCGCGAGACCCAGCCCGTCGAGCCCCGCGACGGCGGCCGCACGCACCGGAGCCGAGTTCTCGCCGACGCCCGCGGTGAATGCCACCGCGTCCACCCGGCCGAGTACCGCGGTATAAGCCCCTATGTACTTCTTCAGCCGGTGTATGTAGATGGCGAATGCGAGTTCCGCCCGCCGGTCGCCCTCGTCCATCCGGCGGACGATCTCCCGCATGTCATTGTCCCCGCAGAGCCCGACCAGACCGCTTTTCTTGTTGAGCAGCGCGTCGATCTCGTCCACGGACATTCCGGCCACCCGGGTGAGATGGAAGATCACGGCCGGATCGATGTCACCGGAACGCGTCCCCATCACCAGGCCCTCCAGCGGCGTCAGCCCCATGGAGGTGTCCACACAGACCCCGCCCGCCACCGCGGACGCCGACGCCCCGTTGCCGAGGTGCAGCACGATGACGTTGACCTCGTCGGGTGTCCGGCCCAGCAGCGCGGCGGTCTTCCGCGAGACGTACGCATGGGAGGTGCCGTGGAAGCCGTACCGGCGGATGCGGTGGGCGTCCGCGGTCTCCACGTCGATGGCGTACCGGGCCGCGGACTCCGGCATCGTCGTGTGGAACGCGGTGTCGAACACGGCCACTTGGGGAAGGTCGGGGCGCAGCTCGCGGGCGGTGCGGATGCCGATGATGTTCGCGGGGTTGTGCAGCGGGGCGACCGGCACCAGGCGCTCGATCTCCTGGAGCACCGCGTCGTCCACGACGGTCGGAGCGGTGAACCGCAGCCCGCCGTGCACCACCCGGTGGCCGATCGCCGCCAGCTCGGGGGAGTCCAGACCGAGCCCGTCGGCGTCCAGCTCGGCCGCGATGGCCTTCAGCGCCGCGGCGTGGTCCGCGATATGGCCGCTCTGCTCACGGGTGGAGTCTCGGGTGGAGCCGCCGTGTGCGAGGAGCGTGTGCACACAGCGCGAGGCCGCCTCGCCGATCCGCTCGACCAGCCCCGTCGCCAGCTTGCTGCCGTCCGCCATGTCCAGCAGCTGGTACTTCAGCGACGAGGAGCCGGAGTTGAGAACGAGAACACGGGTGGCGGTCATACGGATCCCTCCTGGGCCCGGCTCCGGCCCTCGCCCTGAGCCTGGATCGCGGTGATCGCGACGGTGTTGACGATGTCCTCGACGAGCGCGCCGCGCGACAGGTCGTTGACGGGCTTGCGCAGCCCCTGGAGCACCGGGCCCACCGCCACGGCGCCGGCCGAGCGCTGCACGGCCTTGTAGGTGTTGTTGCCGGTGTTGAGGTCGGGGAAGATCAGCACGCTGGCCTGTCCCGCGACCGGCGACCCGGGCAGTTTGGTGGCGGCAACGGACGGCTCGACCGCCGCGTCGTACTGGATGGGCCCCTCGATCAGCAGATCCGGCCGGGCCGCCCGGACCAGCTCGGTGGCCCGGCGCACCTTGTCGACGTCCGCGCCCGAGCCCGAGGTGCCGGTCGAGTACGAGAGCATCGCGATGCGCGGCTCCACACCGAACTGCGCGGCGGTCGCCGCCGCCTGGATCGCGATGTCCGCCAGCTGCCGGTCGTCCGGGTCGGGGTTGACCGCGCAGTCGCCGTACGCGAGCACCTTGTCGGCGAGGCACATGAAGAACACCGACGAGACGATCGACGCGTCCGGCTTCGTCTTGATGATCTCGAAGGCGGGGCGGATCGTGGCGGCCGTCGAGTGCACCGCGCCCGAGACCATGCCGTCGGCCAGGCCCTCCTGGACCATCAGCGTGCCGAAGTACGAGGCGTCGGCGACCACGTCGTAGGCCAGCTCGACCGTGACGCCCTTGTGCGCGCGGAGCTTCGCGTACACCTCGGCGAACCGCTGGCGCAGCTCCGATGTCACCGGGTCGGTGACATCGGCGAGCGATACGTCGATGCCCAGGTCGGCCGCCTTCTTGCGGACGGTCTCCGGATCACCGAGCAGCGTCAGGTCGCAGACCCCGCGGCGCAGCAGGATGTCGGCGGCGCGCAGCACCCGCTCCTCGGTGCCCTCGGGCAGCACCACCCGGCGGCGGTCGGCCCGCGCGGTCTCCAGCAGCTCGTGCTCGAACATCATCGGAGTGACCCGGCCGCTGCGGGCCACCGAGAGCCGGTCGAGCAGCTCCGCGGTGTCCACATGGCGCTCGAAGAGGCCGAGCGCGGTCTCCGCCTTGCGCGGGGTCGCCGCGTCCATCCGGCCCTCCAGGGCGAACAGCTCACCCGCGGTCGGGAACGAACCGCCCGTCACGGCGACCACCGGGGTGCCGGGCGCCAGCCGCCCGGCCAGCTTGAGGATCGCCTCACCGGGACGCTCGTCCAGCGTCAGGAGCACACCGGCGATCGGCGGGGTGCCCGCGCTGTGCGCGGCGAGCGAGCCGACCACCAGGTCCGACCGGTCGCCGGGGGTGACGACCAGGCAGCCGGGCGTCAGCGCGTTCAGCAGGTTCGGCAGCATGGCCCCGCCGAACACGAAGTCCAGCGCGTCCCTGGCCAGCCCCGCCTCGTCGCCGAGCAGGACGGTGCCGCCCAGCGCGTGGCTGATCTGGGCGACCGTCGGCGCGGCCAGCGCCGGCTCGTCGGGCAGCACCGAGCACGGCACCGGAAGCTGCGTGGCGAGCTGTGCGGCCAGCTCGGCGCGGTCGCCCGGGGCCACCCGGTTCACCGCCATGGTGATGACGTCGCAGCCCAGCGCCTCGTACGCGCGGTAGGCGTTACGGGTCTCGGAGCGTACGGACTCGGGCGGCTGCCCCTTGCCGCCGACGACGGCGATCACGGACGCACCGAACTCGTTCGCCAGCCGGGCGTTCAGGGCCAGCTCGTCGGGGAGCTGGGTGGCGGCGAAGTCGGTGCCGAGGACGAGCACCACTTCGTACCCGCGCGCCACCTCGTGGAAGCGGCCGACCAGGTGCGAGACCAGCTCGTCGGTGCCCTGCTCGGCCTGGAGGGCGGACGCCTCGTGGTAGTCCATGCCGTACACCGACGCCGGGTCCTGGCTCAGCCGGTAGCGGGACCGCAGCAGCTCGAACATCCGGTCAGGACCGTCGTGCACCAGCGGCCGGAAGATCCCGACCCGGTCCACCTGGCGTGTGAGGAGTTCCATGACCCCCAGCTCGACGACCTGGCGGCCGTCGCCGCGGTCGATCCCGGTCACGTACACGCTGCGCGTCACGCGTGTTCTCCGTCCTCTGCCTCATGTGCCTCGTGCTGGTGTTTCCGGGCCTCCCGGACAGCGCCGCCGGGACCCGGGGGGCGCTCGCCGGGGCCCCGCGCGCCCTCTTGACAGTACCCTCGGGGCTGGCTAGGCCGCCTGTCCACGCCTGCGTACGGGACGGCCGCGACGACCCCACGGTGAGCGGCCGTGGAAGAATCGGCACGGCTCGCAGGTACCACTAGGAGCAGGAGAATCAGCACGATGCGCATCGGAGTCCTCACCGCGGGCGGCGACTGCCCCGGTCTCAATGCCGTCATCCGGTCGGTCGTGCACCGTGCCGTGGCCGGGCACAACGACGAAGTCATCGGCTTCGAGGACGGCTTCAAGGGCCTGCTGGACGGCCACTACCGCCCCCTCGACCTCAATGCGGTCAGCGGCATCCTCGCCCGCGGCGGCACCATCCTCGGCTCCGCCCGCCTGGAGCGCGACCGGCTGCGCGAGGCCGCCGAGAACTGCGCCGAGCTGACCGAGCGGTACAGCATCGACGCGCTCATCCCGATCGGCGGCGAGGGCACCCTCACCGCGGCCCGGATGCTCTCCGACGCCGGGATGCCCGTGGTGGGCGTCCCCAAGACCATCGACAACGACATCTCGGGCACCGACCGCACCTTCGGCTTCGACACGGCCGTCGGTGTCGCGACCGAGGCGATCGACCGGCTGAAGACCACTGCCGAGTCGCACCAGCGGGTGATGGTCGTCGAGGTCATGGGCCGGCACGCGGGCTGGATCGCCCTGGAGTCCGGCATGGCGGGCGGCGCCCACGGCATCTGCCTGCCGGAGCGCCGCTTCGAGGTCGACGACCTGGTGAAGATGGTCGAGGAGCGCTTCTCCCGCAGGAAGCGGTTCGCGGTCATCTGCGTCGCCGAGGGCGCACACCCGGCGGAGGGATCCATGCCGTACGAGAAGGGCGTCATCGACCAGTTCGGACACGAGCGCTTCGCCGGTATCGGCACCCGTCTCGCCGTCGAGCTGGAGACCCGGCTCGGCAAGGAGGCCAGGCCGGTCATCCTCGGCCATGTCCAGCGCGGCGGCACCCCCACCGCGTACGACCGCGTCCTGGCGACGCGCTTCGGCTGGCACGCGGTGGAGGCGGTGCACCGCGGCGACTTCGGCAACATGACGGCGCTGCGCGGCACGGACATCGCGATGGTGCCGCTGGCGGACGCTGTGACCCATCTGAAGACGGTCGACGAGAGCCGGATGTACGAGGCGGAGTCGGTCTTCTAGGGCCCTTTGTCCAGTCCCCTGTCCAGTCCCCTGTTCAGTCCCCGGCGAGCTCCCAGAACCGCGGCACGATCGCGTCCAGGAACGCCTGCCCCGCGTCGCCCGCACCGGCCGACTCCGTCGACCCCCAGCTGAGGGTCGCCACCATCAGCGCCTGGTAGTCGGAGTGCAGCTGTTCCAGCACCCGCTCCAGCTCGGGGCGGGACAGCGGTACGAGCTTGGCCATGGCTTTGACGTGGGCCTGCCAGCGTGTTGTCACCGCACTGGTCAGGATCCCGGCCAGCTCGCCGTCGCGGCCCGTCGCGGTCAGGAACGCCGCAGGGGTCAGCGAGAGGGCCTCGGCGAGCGCGGCCGACTGGCGTTCGTTGCCCCGCCAGCGGCCCGACTCCTCGGCCTTGAGATACGCCCCGGTGTCCATGCCGACCTGCTGGGCGACGTCCTCCGGCGCCATCCCGCGGGCCAGCCGGTGTTCGCGCAGGGTGACCGCCTCCATCAGCAGGTCACCGGGGGAGCACCACAGCACCCCGGCGAGCGCCGTCAGTTCCCGTGCGGTCGGTGACTGGAGGCCGCGTTCCCAGGCGGCCACCACATCCGGCGTGACGAGCAGTCCGTACTGGGCACGGAGCCCGTAGGCGACGTGGCCGGGTGCCATGCCCAGCGCCTCGCGGAGGCGGCGTGCGGCGGGAGCATCGAAGGGCGGGGTCTGGTGCACGGGCACACGGTAAGGGCAAGTGTGGTCCCGCGAATACGGGTTGTTCACACAGTCTTGATATGTGGAGAAAAGTACGGGGGGTGGCCATCTCCGTCTCGCCTCCCTCCGGGCTCACCCCTTGACCGCCCCTCCCAGCGCGAAGCCGCCGCCCAGCCGCCGTGAGATCAGGATGTACAGCACCAGAACGGGCGTGGAGTAGAGGATCGAGAAGGCCGCCAGCTGACCGTAGGCCACTGATCCGTAGTTGCCGAAGAGCGTAAAGATCGTGACGGACGCGGGCAGCTGGTCCGGGCTGAGCAGCAGCATGAACGGGACGAAGAAGTTCCCCCAGAGCATGATGAACGTGTAGATCATCACGACCGTCGCCCCCGGCCCCATCAGCGGCAGCACCACCCGCCGCAGAGTCTGTGCCATGGACGCCCCGTCCGTCCAGGCCGCCTCCTCCAGCACCTTCGGGACACCGTCCATGAAGTTCTTCATGAGCCAGATGGCGAAAGGGAGTTGGGATGTGGCGAGGAAGAGGGCGGTGCCGTACACCGTGTCGATCAGATTGACCTGGACGAAGAGTCCGTACACCGGGACCATGACCGCGGTGATCGGCAGACAGGTCGAGAAGAGGATCGTGAGCAGATACGGCCGGTTGAACCGCGAGCGGTAGCGGGAGAGCGGGTACGCCGCGAGGACCGCGCAGACCACCGTCAGCACCGTCGCGCTGCCGCAGAGCACCAGGCTGTTGAGCATCGGCGTGAAGGTGATCTCGTCGGTGAGGACCGCCGAGAAGTTGTCCAGGGTGGGCGACGCCGGCACCCGTACCCGCAGGTTCGCCCCGTCGTCGAACGAGGCCAGCACCAGCCAGGCCAGCGGCAGTACGAACGCGGCGGCCACCACGAGCAGCGCCGCGTCCGCTGCCAGCCTGCGCCGGGTGCGGCGGGACAGCACCGTATGCACCGGGGGCATCAGACCTCCACCTTCATCAGCCGGAGATAGACGACCGAGAAGAGCGACCCCACCAGGAGCAGCAGCAGCGCCACCGCGGTGCCGTAGCCGATGAGGCTCTTGTTGAACGCCTCGTCGTACATGAAGACCGGCAGCGTCTGGCTCCGGTCGCCGGGGCCGCCGCGGGTCATCGCCCAGATCAGTCCGAACACCGAGAGAGTCTGGAGGGTGTTGAGCATCAGATTGGTGCCGATCGAACGCCGGATCATCGGCAGCGTGATGTGCCACACCGCCCGCCAGCCGCTCGCGCCGTCCACCTCGGCGGCCTCGGTGATCTCCTCGGGGATCTCCGCGAGCGCCGCCGAGTAGATGAGCATCGAGAAAGCGGTGCCGCGCCAGACGTTGGCGAACGACACGGCGACGATCGGCAGGGTGAACAGCCAGTTCTGGCCCGGGAGATGGAGCCAGCCCAGCACCGCGTTGAGCGTGCCCTCGCGGCGGAAGAACGCGTACAGCAGAAAGGCCGCGACGATCTCCGGCAGCACCCAGGCCGTGATGACCAGGGCACCCGTCAGCGTGCGGAGCGGACGGGAGGCGCGGCGCATCAGACCGGCCAGCGCCAGCCCCAGCGTGTTCTGGCCGACGACCGACGAGACGAAGGTGAAGACCAGGGTGAGCCACACGGCGTTACGGAACCGCGCGTCGGAGAGCGCCCGCCGGAAGTTGGCCAGGCCCACGAAGTCCGTGTGGGACGAGCCGGTGAGCTGCATGTCGGTGAAGGCGATGTAGACGCAGTAACAGATGGGCCCCGCCAGGAAGAGCAGCAGCAGAAGCGTGGCGGGGGCCAGCGGCAGCCAGCGGACCGGCTGCCGCCGCACTCCCGTCCCAGTGCCGGTCCCCGGGCCCGCCCCAGCACCCGTCCCGGCGCCCGTGACGGTGCCGGACGCGGTGCCCGTCCGGCTCGCGGTGCTCATCCGGTCCTGTCGACGACCGCGCCGCCGGTGACCGACTTCAGCTGGTCGTCGTACGACTTCGCCGCACCGGCCGGAGTGGAGTCACCGGTGGTCACCGACTCCAGGGCCTCGCCGATCGCGGACGACACCTGCGGATAGACGGGCAGCGCGGGCCGGTAGTGGGTGTTCTTCACCAGGGAGGTGAAGAACTTGATGCCCGGCATGGAGTTCAGATACTTCGGGTCCGCCGCCACGTCGTCGCGCACCGCGATCTGCGCGTCGGCGATGTCCCACCGGACGGCGTTCTCCTTCTGCTGCATCTGCTGGATGAACTCCCAGGCGAGCGCGGCGTTCTTGGACTTCTGCGGGATCGCCCAGGTCCACCCGCCGGACATCGAGACCGCGCCGGGTGCCTGCCCGCGCTGGGTGGGCATCGGAGCCTGCCCGAGCGTGGTGCTCCACTCCGGCCACTTCTTGGTGCCGTTGCCGAGCCAGAGCTGTCCGAGCCAGGACCCGTCCAGATCGATGGCGAGTTTGCCCTCGGGCAGCAACTCGGTACCCACCGTCGTGTTGATGTTGGCGTCGAGGGCGTCCGACGGGTCGGGGCCCAGCTTCTCGCCGTACACCGTGTGTACGAAGTTGAGCGCGTCCTTGAAGCCCTTGCCCCCGGCGACCCACTTCTTCGCCGCCGGGTCGTAGAGCGGGTCGGCGCCGGTCCCGTACAGCAGCATCTCGAAGCCCTGCATCACCGCGACCTCGCCGGGCGCCTTGCCGGTGTAGACGTTCAGCGGGATGACGCCCGGGAGCTTCTTCTTGATGGTGCGGGCGGCGTCCAGCACATCCGCCCAGCTCTTCGGGTGCCAGTCGGCGGGCAGCCCCGCCTTGGCGAACAGCTTCTTGTTGAACCAGAGCCCGCGGGTGTCCGTGCCGTCCGGGACGCCGTACGTCTTCCCGTCCCCGGCCTTCGCCGCCGACTTCGCGGTGTCCACGAAATGGCTCCAGGCCGGCCACTTCGCCAGATAGTCGTCCAGCGGGCGCAGATACCCGGCCTTGATGTCGGAGTTGATCCGGAACGTGTCCTCGTAGACCAGGTCGGGCGCCGTCCTGGGGGAGCGCATCATCTGCTGGACCTTGGTCGCGTAGTCGTCGTCCGGCGCCTGGATGGGGACGAGTTCGATCTTCTTGCCGGGGTGTGCCTTCTCGAACTGCTTCTTCATGGAATCCAGGAACTGGTCCTTGAAGCGGACGTTGTTGTCCGTGTTCCGGTTGTAGGCGACCTTGACGGTGTCCGGATCGCTGCCGGATCCACTGCCGCAGGCGGTGAGCGATCCCGCGGCGATGACGGTGGCTGCGGCGGCGAGGATGAGCGGGGCGGTGGGGCGCACGGGCACGACCTCCTCTGGCGCGAACCGCGGTCAGCGGCTGCCCGGCGAAGGTATGGCGGCCCGCAATTCAAGGTCAATGCCTTTGCATGACAACGTTGTTGAGGTGCCCCGGCCGCCCGTCCCGTCACCCGTCCCGCCGGCCGCCGGGCCGTGCGGAAAGCCGGTACGCGCCGCTACGGCCGGCTCAGCCAGCGGTACTGGAGCTCCGGGCGCCCGATCTGCCCGTACTGCGGGCGGCGCACGGCCCGGCCGGTCGTCACCAGATGCTCCAGATAGCGGCGCGCGGTGATCCGCGAGATACCGACCGCCTCCCCGGTCGCGGTGGCCGTGGCCCCGCCGGCCGCCGCCCGCAGTGTGCGGGTCACCGCCTCCAGCGTCGGCGCGCTCAACCCCTTGGGGAGCGAGGCCGGTTCGGGCGTACGCAGGGTGGCGAGCGCCCGGTCCACCTCCTCCTGGCCGCTCGCCTCGCCCGCCGCGGCCCCCCGGAAGTCGGCGTACCGCACCAGACGGTCCCGCAGGGTGGCGAAGGTGAACGGCTTCAGCACGTACTGCACGACACCGAGTGAGACCCCCTCCCGTACGACGGCGAGATCGCGCGCCGAGGTCACCGCGATGACGTCGGCGCTGTGCCCCGCGGTGCGCAGCGACCGGACCAGCTGGAGGCCGTGGCCGTCGGGCAGATGCAGATCGAGCAGCAGCAGGTCGACGGGGGTGCGGTCCAGGATCCGCACGGCCTCCGCCCTGGAGTGGGCCTTTCCGGTCACGGTGAACCCGGGCACCCGGCCCACGTACAGCTCGTGCGCGTCCGCCGCGACCGGGTCGTCCTCGACCACCAGCACCCTGATCACGCCGGGGTCACCCCATGCACCCTGTCCCCACCCGGGGTCACCTCATGCACCCTGATCACGCCGGGGTCACCTCCTGTCGGACCGGCAGCCGGACGACGAACTCCGGGCCCGCCGCCGTGACCGTACCCCCGCTCCGCTGGACGGTCTGCCTGACCAGGGCCAGGCCGAGGCCCCGGCCGGTGCTCTTCGTCGACCAGCCGAGCCGGAAGACGTCGTCGCCCGGGGCGACGCCAGGACCGGTGTCGCGGACCCGGATCAGCAGCTCGCCGTCCGCCGCGCGCACCGTCACGGTGACCCGGGCGCCCTCGCTGCCCTGGGCGGCGTCGACCGCGTTGTCGATGAGGTTGCCGAGGACCGTGACCAGGTCGCGGGCGGGCAGCAGTCCGTCGTCCAGGACACTGTCATCGGCCAGCACCAGTTCGACCCCGCGCTCGTTGGCCTGCGCCGCCTTGCCGAGCAGCAGTGCGGCCAGCACCGGTTCGTCCACGGCGCCGACCACCCGGTCCGTGAGGGTCTGCGCCAGCTCCAGCTCCCCGGTGGCGAACTCCACCGCCTCCGCGGCCCGCCCCAGCTCGATCAGGGAGACGACGGTGTGCAGCCGGTTGGCGGCCTCATGGGCCTGCGCGCGCAGCGCCTGGGTGAAACCGCGCTCCGAGTCCAGCTCGCCGGCGAGCGCCTGGAGCTCGGTGCGGTCGCGCAGGGTGACCACCGTGCCCCGGTGCTCGCCCGACGAGACAGGGCGGCTGTTGACGACCACGACCCGGTCGGCGGTCAGATGCACCTCGTCCACCCGGGGCCCGTCGGCGAGCAGCAGCCCGGTGAGCGGGGCCGGCAGCCCCAGATCGGCGGCGCTGCGGCCCACCACGTCGTCGCCGAGCCCCAGCAGTTCCCGGCCGCCGTCGTTGATGAGCGCGATACGGCGGCCGCTGTCCAGCATCAGCAGCCCCTCCCGTACGGCGTGCAGGGTGGCCTGGTGGTAGTCGTGCATCCGGCTCAGCTCGGCCGGGTTCATCCCGTGCGTGTGCCGGCGCAGCCGCGCGTTGATGACGTACGTACCGATGCCGCCCAGCGCGAGGGCCACCCCCGCGAACCAGAGCAGCACACTCACCTGCGCCTGGAGCTGCGCGTCGATCCGGTCCACGGTGATGCCCGCGCTGACCAGTCCTGTGACTCTGCCGTGCGCGCTGCCGTCGGCCCGGACCGGGGTGACGACCCGGGCGGACGGGCCGAGTGTGCCGGTGTACGTCTCGGCGTACGTCCTGCCGTGCAGCGCCTCCGCGGTGTGGCCGAGGTAGTGCTCACCGATCCGGGCCGGGTCGGGGTGCGTCCAGCGGATCCCGTGCACGTCCATGATCGTCACGAAGGCCACCCCCGTGGAGCGGCGCACCTGCTCGGCGTACGGCTGGAGCACCGCCGACGGGTCGTCGGAGACGGTCGCCCGGCGCACGGAGGGGGAGAGCGCCACGGCGGTCGCGGCAGCGGTGGCCTGGCGCCGGGCGGCCGCCTGGGCCTGGCGCTGGTCCGACACATAGCTGAACACCGCGCACCCGGCCACGATCACCGCGACCAGCACGACCTGCATCGCGAAGAGCTGGCCGGCCAGGCTGCGGGGCCGGGGGGTGCGTATGCGCATGGCCGACAGTCTGCACGCTGCGAAATGCGTGAACGAAATGCACGTAAGGGTGACCGCGGTCACAGGCTGTTGGAGAGTCGCGGGGATCCACCGGGATGGTCAGGGATGTGGATCGGACGTGGACCGGACGTGGACCGGACCTGCACGAGGAGGCAAGCGTGTCCGCAGAGAAGCGGGACCGTACGCACTATCTGTATCTCGCGGTGATCGCCGCGGTGGTGCTCGGCATCGTGGTCGGCTTCGCCGCACCCGGGGTCGCCGTCGAACTCAAGCCGCTGGGCACCGGGTTCGTGAATCTCATCAAGATGATGATCTCGCCGATCATCTTCTGCACGATCGTGCTGGGGGTCGGCTCGGTCCGCAAGGCGGCCAAGGTCGGCGCGGTCGGCGGTCTCGCACTCGGCTACTTCCTGGTGATGTCGACGGTGGCGCTCGCCATCGGCCTCGTCGTCGGGAACGTACTGGAGCCGGGCTCCGGGCTGCATCTGACCGAGGCGGTGCGGCACGCGGGCGCCGCGCAGGCCACCGGTGGAGGGGATTCCACCGCGGACTTCCTGCTCGGGATCATCCCGACGACGATGATCTCCGCCTTCACCGAGGGCCAGGTCCTTCAGACGCTGCTGATCGCACTGCTCTGCGGGTTCGCGCTCCAGGCGATCGGCCCGGCGGGGCGGCCGGTGCTGCGCGGTATCGAGCACATCCAGCGGCTGGTGTTCCGGATCCTCGCCATGATCATGTGGGCGGCCCCGGTGGGCGCGTTCGGCGCGATGGCCGCGGTGGTCGGCGAGACCGGCGTGGACGCGCTGAAGTCACTGGCCGTCATCATGATCGGCTTCTATCTGACCTGCGCGCTCTTCGTCTTCGTCGTGCTCGGCGCGCTGCTGCGGCTGATCGCGGGCATGAACATCTTCATGCTGCTGAAGTACCTGGGCCGCGAGTTCCTGCTGATCCTCTCGACCTCGTCGTCGGAGTCGGCGCTGGCGCGGCTGATCGCGAAGATGGAACATCTGGGCGTGAGCAGGCCGGTCGCCGGGATCACGGTCCCGACGGGGTACTCCTTCAACCTCGACGGCACCGCGATCTATCTGACGATGTCGGCCCTCTTCGTCGCCAACGCGATGGACAAGCCGCTGAGCGGCGGCGAGCAGATCTCGCTCCTGCTCTTCATGATCGTCGCGTCGAAGGGCGCGGCGGGCGTCACCGGCGCGGGCCTCGCCACGCTCGCCGGAGGTCTCCAGTCGCACCGCCCCGACCTGGTCGACGGGGTCGGCCTGATCGTGGGCATCGACCGCTTCATGAGTGAGGCGAGGGCGATGACGAACTTCGCCGGGAACGCGGTCGCGACGGTGCTGGTGGGCACCTGGACGAAGGAGATCGACAAGGCGCGGGCGGTGGAGGTGCTGGCCGGCCGGTTGCCGTTCGACGAGGCGACGCTGATGGACGACCGGCCGGAGGGTGCTGCGGACGGCGAGGCCGCCGGGCCCCGGGAGCAGCAGGATGTCCCGCCGTCCCGGGACGGCGGCAAGGAGCCGGCGGCCAGGAGCTGACAGCCAGGAGCTGACAGCCTGGGCCGGGTCGTCACGGTCGGTCGGCTCAGCCCGGCAGCGGTACCGACGCCGCTGCCGGGCAGCCCGCCCAGTGGTCGTCGACGACGCCGACGGCTTCGAGATAGGCGTAGACGATGGTGGTGCCGACGAAGGTGAAGCCGCGCCGCTTGAGGTCCTTGCTGATCCGGTCGGAGAGCTCGGTGCTGGTCGCAAGGGGGTCGCCGGGCCCCGGCCGGTTGACGACCGGTTTTCCGTCGGTCCACTGCCAGAGGTAGGCGTCGAACGAGCCGAACTCCTTCTGTACGGCGAGGAAGGCCCGGGCGTTCTTGACCAGCGAGGCGACCTTCAGCCGGTTCCGTACGATGCCCGGGTCGCCGAGCAGCTCCGCCAGCTTGCCTTCGTCGTACTCGGCGATCCGCACCGGGTCGAATCCGTCCAGCAGCCGCCGGTAGTTGGCCCGCTTGTTGAGCACGGTCGACCAGGAGAGCCCGGCCTGGGCGCCCTCCAGGACGAGGAATTCGAAGAGGTAGCGGTCGTCGTGCGACGGGCGGCCCCACTCCTCGTCGTGGTAGGCGGCCATCAGGTCGGAGCTGTCCGCCCAGACGCAGCGGTGTTCGGCGTGCTTCATACGGATTCCCTGGAGACGCGGTCGGGCTATGGGTGCGGTTGGTCCGGGTCACGGAGTTGCGGGTGGCCGATTGGTCGGGTCATGGAGTTGCGAGCGGTCGGTTCACATGCTGTCACCCACCACTGACAACGGGCCCCGAGTCCATTCCGCACGGGCCTGCCTCCGCCTCCCGCACCCCTGCTGACCTGGTACGACGCGCAGCCCTGAGCCGCGCCGCGCGGTGCGCGTGGCCGATGTGACGCGGAATGCCCACACTGGGAGGGGCGGACAGAACCGGACAGAACGCCGACGCCCCCTCCTCGCTCCCGATCCTCGTCGCACCCTCCACCCCGCGGAAGGCAGGGAAGGCCCCATGACATCCACGCCCGCATCTCCCCGCGCCATGCAGGTCGCCGAGCCCGGCGGCCCCTTCACCCTCGTACGCACCGAACTCCCGGAACCGGGACCTGGCCACGTCAGGATCACGGTGGAAGCGTGCGGGGTCTGCCACTCCGACGCGATGATCACCGGCGGAATGCTGCCCGGAGCGACGTTCCCCGTGACCACCGGCCATGAGATCGCGGGCCGGATCGACACCCTCGGCGCGGGCGTCGAGGGCTGGGATACCGGGGACCGGGTCGCGGTCGGCTGGTACGGCGGCAGCTGCGGCTACTGCGAGGCCTGCCGGGAGGGCGACGGCATCAACTGCGACCGGCTGGAGATTCCCGGCGCCGCCTATCCCGGCGGCTATGCCGACACGGTCGTCGTACCGGCGGTCGCCCTGGCCCGCGTCCCCGACGCCCTGACCTCCGTCGAGGCGGCCCCGCTGGCCTGCGCGGGCGTCACGGTCTTCAACGCGCTGCGGCGCAGCGCTGCCGGCCCGGGTGACCTGGTCGCGATCCTCGGGATCGGCGGACTGGGCCATCTCGGCGTGCAGTTCGCGGCGAAGATGGGGTTCCGTACGGTGGCGATCGCCCGCGGCGCGGAGAAGGCGAAGCTCGCGTACGGCCTCGGAGCCAGGCACTACATCGACAGCACGGCCGGGAACGTCGCCGACGAGCTCCAGGAGCTGGGCGGCGCGAAGGTCGTCCTCGCCACGGTCACCAACGGCCCGGCGATGACAGCGACCTTCGACGGCCTGGGCCGGCGCGGTGAACTCATCGTGGTCGGCGCCACCCCCGACGAAATGACGTTCAGCGGCCTGCAGTTCATCACGGGCACGAAGAAGGTCTACGGCCACGCGTCCGGCACCGCGGTGGACACCGAGGACACCCTGCGCTTCGCCGAGCAGACCGGCGTCCGCTCGTGGACCGAGGAGGCACCGCTGGAGGAGGCGGACGAGGCGTTCGCCAGGATGATGTCGGGCTCAGCACGCTTCCGGATGGTCCTCACCACGGGCCGCTAGTACCGGATCAGGCACATGATTCCCATGGTCTGACGAACGCACGGGGCCGACCCGCCCTCACGCCCCGTCCCCCCGCCCCAGTGCCGCGCGCACCACCGCGGCCGCCCGCGACGCCGGTACGCCCGCTGTCATCAGCAGGGTGCTGGCTGCCGCCGCTCCGCCCTCCTCCGCCGGGAGGGCCCCTTCGTTGACGGCCTCCATCAGGCCGAACAGCGCCTGCTCGTGGACGTACGACAGGGCCGCCGCGGTCAGGGGTGAAGTGAACGCGCCCTCGTCCAGGCCGTATTGGATGAGCGCCGTGCAGATCTCCCGTACCGGGGTGAGGCGCTGTTTGATGCCCGCCATGGTCACGCTGCGCTGGGCCAGTGCGACCAGCAGCCGGTAGCGGTCGGCGATCTCCCAGACCGCGAGGGTCGCGCGGGCCAGTGCCTCGGCCGGGTCGCTGATGCCTTCGCGGCCGGTGGCGTGGGCCTCGACCACGGCGGCCGTCGCGTTGTCCACGAGCGCGCCGATCAGCGCCTCGCGGCTCGGGAAGTGGCCGTAGACCGTGCGGCGTACGACTCCGGCCGCGCGCGCGATCTGGTCCATCGAGGCGTCCGGGTCGTGCAGCAGCTCGGTGAGCGCCACATCCAGGATGCGGCGGCGGTTGGCGTCTGCTCGTCCGGAAGTCACGGGCCCCATTTTGCACCGCGCCGGGAAGCGCGCTAAATTGCACAGCAGTGTGTAATTGCACAGTGATGTGCAAGTAGGTGTTGGCGTGTGCAGTCGGCGTGTGCCAGTGGACGGGAGTGGTGGAACGTCATGAACCTCGTGGTGAAGCAACCGGTGGCGGAGATGGCAGGGCCGTACCGGCGCCGCTGGTGGGCGCTGCTGGTGCTCTGTCTGAGCCTGCTGATCATCGTGATGGCGAACACCGCCCTGACGGTCGCGGCCCCCGACATGACACGGGACCTGGGGCTCAGCAGCGCCGACCTCCAGTGGGTCATCGACGGCTACACCGTCCCGTACGCGGCGCTGATGCTGCTGCTCGGCGCGATCGGCGACAAGTACAGCAGGCGCGGCGCGCTCGTGCTGGGGCTCGTCGTCTTCGGCGGGGGAGCGGTCGCCGGGTCGCTGGTCGGCAGTGCGACAGGCGTCATCGCGGCCCGCGCCGTCATGGGGGTCGGTGCGGCGATGATCATGCCGGCCACGCTCTCATTGCTCGCCGCGAGCTTCCCGCGCGCCGAGCGGGCCAAGGCGATCGTCCTGTGGACGGCCACCGCCGGGCTCGCCATCGCCGCCGGCCCGCTGGTCGCGGGGGCGCTGCTCCAGCACCACGGCTGGGCCTCGACGTTCCTGATCAACGTACCGATCGCGGTACTCGCCATTATCGGCGCCTTCGTCCTCGTACCCCCGTCGAAGGCAGGCCACCACGGCCGGATCGACTACGTGGGCGGGCTGCTCTCGGTGATCTCCGTCGGCGCCCTCGTCTACATGATCATTGAAGGTCCGCACTTCGGCTGGGGCGCCAAGGCCGTCACCGCCGCTGTCGTGGCGGGCGCCGGGTTCGTCGTGTTCGTGCTGTGGGAGCTGCGGCACCCGCGACCGGTGCTCGACGTACGGCGCTACCTCGACCGCGGATTCGCCGGGTCGAATCTCGCCGTCGCGCTCTTCTTCCTGGCCGTGTTCGGTGCCTTCTACTACCTGACCCAGCACCTCCAGTTCGTCCTGGGCTTCGACGCCTTCGAGACCGGGGTCCGGATGCTGCCGCTGGCCGGCGCGGTCTTCGTCGGCTCGGCGCTGACCGGGATCCTGACGCCCCGGCTCGGGATGCGCGTCACGGTCACCGCGGGCATGGTCGGCGGCACGGCATCGCTGGCGCTGCTCACCCGGATCGACGCGGGCTCGGGCTACGGGGAGTTCGTCCTGCCCCTGGTCCTGCTCGGTCTGGCCATCGGCCTCGCCCTCTCGCCGTGCACCGACGCGATCATGGGCGCGTTCCCGGAGTCCGAACTCGGCGTCGGCGGCGCGGTCAACGACACCTCGATCGAGCTGGGCGGCTCGCTGGGCATCGCCATTCTCGGGTCGGTGCTCTCCGGCGCGTACTCCTCGCACCTCGCGGACACGGTCGGCGGGAAGCTGCCCGCCGGTGCGCTGAGCACCGCGCAGGACTCGGTGGGTGCCGGGCTCGCGGTCGCCGAGAAGGTCGGCGCCAAGGCGGGGCCCGAGCAGGCGCACGCCCTGGTGGACGCGGTGAACGGCGCCTTCTCGCAGGCGGTCGCCCACACCAGCCTGGTCGGCGCGGTGATCCTCGGGGTGGGCACGGTGCTGGTCGCCGTCCTGATCCCGGGCCGCGGCCGGCGTACGGAACCGGAGGCGGCGCCCGCGGAGGAGCCGGCGACCACCGCGGCCTGAGGCCGCCGCGGGCCGTCCCTGCTCCTTGCCTTGACGCCGACGTCAAGGATTACCGTCGGGACATGCGAATCGGCGAGCTGGCGGAGCGGGCCGGCACCACCACCCGTGCTCTGCGCTACTACGAGTCCCGGGAACTGCTGCCCGCACGGCGGGCGGTGAACGGCTACCGCACCTATGACGAGGACGATCTGCGGCTGCTCCAGCAGATCAGGACGCTCCAGGACTTCGGCTTCGACCTGGAGGAGACCAGGCCGTTCGTCGAGTGCCTGCGCGCCGGGCACCCGGCCGGAGACGTCTGCCCCGCCTCGCTCGCCGTGTACCGGCGCAAGCTGTCCGAGCTGGACGCGCTGATCGGGCAGCTCCAGGGGGTCCGCCGACAGGTGGGGGCCGAACTGGCCCGCGCCGAGGCGGAGTTGCCGGGCGGTCCGGAGCCGCGCTGTGAACTGTCCGACGGGGACGAGTGGGAGGAACACCGGAGATGATCCACGCAGAGGGCGTCGACGCCGTGACCGACGCCGATTTCGACACCGAGGTACTCGCGGCCGGACTGCCGGTCCTGGTCGAGTTCACCGCCGACTGGTGCGGGCCGTGCCGGCAGCTCGCGCCGGTGCTGAGCGCCGTCGCGGGCGAGGAGGCCGGACGCCTCAAGGTCGTACAGCTCGACGTCGACAGCAACCCGGATGTGATGGTCCGGTACGGGGTGATGTCGATGCCGACACTGATGGTCTTCCGTGACGGGGAGCCGGTGAAGTCGATGGTGGGCGCCCGCCCGAAGCGGCGGCTGCTCCAGGAACTCGCCGACGTGCTCTGACAGGGAGACCTCACGCGGAACCTGCCACGGAGTCCTGTCGCGGAAAGCGGAAAATACTGCACAAAAATACCCCGGGCGAATTGACGTCCGGGGTATTGCGGCGCGTAGAGTGGGTGCTTCCTGTCTTTGCATCGCCTTGTGTGAGGCGGAGTCAGAAGAAGACTTATAAGGGCACCGTATCGCGTCAGGAGCTGCATTGTCAACCGAGGAATTGCAGAACGAGCAGCAATTCGTCTCACGGCTCTACGAGCGGCTGGACGCGCTCCGGGAGCGCGCCGAAGCCGCCGTCCAGGGCTCGTTCGCCCAGGTGGGGAAGGGACTTCAGGCGCGTGTCGAGCGCGATGTGCTGGTCGCTGAACGGTCCGGTCTGCTCAGTGCGCTGAATTCGGTGGAATCCGGGCTCTGCTTCGGCCGTATTGATTTCACCGACGGATCCCGGTACCACATCGGCCGTATCGGAATCCGCGAAGAGGCCGACGAGAACAACGAACGCACCCCGCTGGTGATCGACTGGCGTGCGCGTATCGCGCGGCCTTTCTACCTCGCCACCGGGCATTCCCCGATGGGGCTGCGCCGCCGCCGGCACCTCACCACCGATGGCCGGACCGTCACCGCGCTCCACGACGAGATCCTCGACCTCACCGACACCGAGCGCACCGGGCACGAGGGGGCCGACGCCGACGCGGTGCTCCTCGCTGCCCTGGACTCCGCGCGCACCGGCCGGATGCACGACATCGTGCAGACCATCCAGGCCGAACAGGACGAGATCATCCGGGCCCCGCACCACGGGATCCTCGTCGTCGAGGGCGGCCCCGGCACCGGGAAGACCGCGGTCGCCCTGCACCGCGCCGCATACCTCCTCTACGCGCACCGCGACCAGCTCGCCCGCCGTGCCGTGCTCGTCGTCGGCCCCAACCCGGCCTTCCTCGGCTACATCGGTGAGGTGCTGCCCTCGCTCGGCGAGACGGGCGTGCTGCTCGCCACCCCGGGGGAGCTCTTCCCCGGAGTGACCGCCACCGGCACGGACACCCCGGCTGCCGCCGCCGTCAAGGGGCGTACGGAGATGGCGGAGGCGCTGGCCGCCTTCGTACGCGATCTCCAGCGCACGCCGGAGCCCGGCGAGCCCCTGGTGATCCCGCACGACGACGGCGATCTGCTGCTCGACTGGACCATCGCCGACACCGCCCGTGAGCGGGCCCGCTCGACACTGCTGCCGCACAACCTGGCGCGCCCGCACTTCGCGTTCCGGATCATCGACGATCTGACCGCGCAGCTGGCCGACCGGCTCGGCACCGACCCCTACGGCGGGCCCAACTTCCTGGGCCCCGACGACCTCGCCCAGATCGGCAAGGCCGTCGCGTCCAGCCCCGAAGTGCACGCGGCCATCGAGGAGTTGTGGCCGATCCTCACCCCGCAGCAGGTGGTCGCCGACTACCTCACCGACCCGGTGCACCTGCCGGACGCCGACGCGGACGCCATCCGCCGCAAGGGCGGTGACTGGACGGCGGCCGACGTCCCGCTGCTCGACGAGGCCGCCGAACTGCTCGGCGAGGACGACTCCGCGGTACGCGCGGCGGCCGAGGCCGCCCGGCAGGAGCAGGTCGCGTTCGCCCAGGGCGTCCTCGATCTGTCGCTGGGCTCCGAGTCCTTCGAGTTCGAGGACGAGGAGTCCGAACTGCTCGCGGCGCACGACATCATCGACGCCGAGCGGATGGCCGAGCGCCACGAGGAGGCCGACCACCGCAGCGCCGCCGAACGCGCGGCGGCCGACCGCACCTGGGCCTTCGGTCACATCATCGTGGACGAGGCGCAGGAGCTGTCGCCGATGGTGTGGCGGCTGCTGATGCGGCGCTCCCCGACCCGCTCGATGACGCTGGTCGGCGACCCGGCCCAGACCGCCGAGCCGGGCGGCGTGGGCGACTGGGCGACGATGCTCGCCCCGTACGTCGAAGACCGCTACGAGCAGGTGCGGCTCGGCATCAACTACCGCACCCCCGCCGAGATCATGGAGGTCGCGGCAGCCGTCCCGAGCGCCGCGGACCCGGCGTTCCGGCCGCCGCGCTCCATCCGCTCCACGGGGGTGGCGCCGTGGGTGCGGGCCGCCGATGACCTGCCCCGGGCCGTGGCCGATGCCGTCGCGGACGAGCGCGCCGACGAGCGCAGGCTCGCGGTGATCGCCCCTGCCGTGCTCCACCGCGAACTGGCCGCCGTACTCCCGGACGTCGACGGGGGCGAGCCGGACCTGCACCGGCCCGTCGTCCTGCTCGATCCCCGGCAGGCGAAGGGGCTTGAGTTCGACACGGTGATCGTGGTCGAGCCCGGCCTGATCCTGACCGGTTCGCCGCGCGGTACGAGCGACCTGTACGTGGCCCTGACCCGGGCCACCCAGCGGGCCGGGATCGTGCACACCCGCGGCGGACTGCCGGAGTGCCTCACGGGCGCGACGGAGCCCCGCCCGTGACACGGAGCCTGACACGGAGGAGGTGCGGCGCGTGTGAGCTGTGAGCTCCACGCCGCCGCACCTCCGTACCTCCGTGCTGCCGGGAGTGTGTCTCCCCGTCCGGCCGCGCCCGGCGGGATCAGACCGGCCTGAACCACACCGTCGCGAGCGGCGGCAGCGTCAGACCGATGCTGGACGGCCGCCCGTGGTACGGCACCGGCTCGGGCTTCAGCGGGTCCGCGTTGCGGATGTCACCGCCGCCGTACAGACCGGTGTCGGTGTTGAGCACCTCGTGCCACTCCGGCACCGATTCCGGCACCCCGAGCCGGTACTGGTGCCGCACCACCGGCGAGAAGTTGGAGACCGACAGGAGCGGGGCGCCGTGCGCGTCGTAGCGCAGGAACGCGAAGACGTTGTCCTCCGCCGCGTCCCCCACCACCCAGTCGAAACCGCCCGGGTCGGTGTCGCGCTGCCACAGGGCGGGGGCCGCCGTGTACACCGCGTTCAGGTCGCGCACCAGGTCCCGTACCCCGCGGTGGTCGTGCGCCGCCCCGTACGACGGGTCCAGCAGCCACCAGTCCGGGCCGTGCGCCTCCGACCACTCGGCGCCCTGCGCGAACTCCTGCCCCATGAACAGGAGTTGCTTGCCCGGGTGGGCCCACATGAAGCCCAGATACGCGCGGTGCGTGGCGCGCTGCTGCCACCAGTCGCCCGGCATCTTCGAGACCAGCGCCTGCTTGCCGTGCACCACCTCGTCGTGCGAGATGGGCAGGACGTAGTTCTCGCTGAACGCGTACACCATCGAGAACGTCATCTCGTTGTGGTGGTACTTGCGGTGCACCGGCTCCTTGGCCACGTACTCCAGCGAGTCGTGCATCCACCCCATGTTCCACTTCAGCCCGAAGCCGAGACCGCCGAAGCCGCCCGCGCCGACCTGGTCGGTGGCGCGGGTGACACCGTCCCAGGCCGTCGACTCCTCGGCGATCGTCACCACACCGGGGTTGCGGCGGTAGACCGTCGCGTTCATCTCCTGGAGGAAGGCCACCGCGTCCGGGTTCTCCCGGCCGCCGTGCTCGTTCGGTGACCACTGCCCTTCCTCGCGGGAGTAGTCCAGATAGAGCATCGAGGCGACCGCGTCCACCCGCAGCCCGTCGATATGGAACTCCTCGCACCAGTAAGTGGCGTTGGCGACAAGGAAGTTACGCACCTCGGTGCGACCGTAGTCGAACTCCAGGGTGCCCCAGTCGGGGTGCTCGGCACGGGCCGGGTCGGAGTGCTCGTACAGCGGGCACCCGTCGAACTGCGCCAGCGCCCAGTCGTCCTTCGGGAAGTGCGCGGGCACCCAGTCCATCAGGACACCGATACCCGCCCTGTGCAGCGCGTCCACCAGACACCGGAAGTCGTCGGGCGTGCCCATCCGGGACGTCGGCGCGTAGAAGCCGGTGACCTGGTACCCCCACGAGCCGCCGAAGGGGTGCTCCGAGACCGGCATCAGCTCCACATGTGTGAAACCCAGGTCCTGGACGTACGCCGGCAGCTGTGTCGCGAGCTGGCGGTACGTCAGACCCGGTCGCCAGGACGGCAGATGGATCTCGTACACGGAGAACGGCGCCTCGTGCACCGGCCGGTCCCCTCGGTGCGTCATCCACTGCTCGTCCTGCCAGCGGTGGTGCGACTGCGTCACGACCGAAGCGGTGGCGGGCGGCACCTCGGTGCGCCGCGCCATCGGGTCGGCGCGCAGCGTGTGGCTGCCGTCCGGGCGCATCAGGTCGAACTTGTAGAGCGCGCCCTCGCCGATGCCCGGCACGAACAGCTCCCACACACCGGACGAACCGAGCGAACGCATCGGATACGCGGCGCCGTCCCAGTAGTTGAAGTCCCCGCTGACCCGCACCCCGCGCGCGTCGGGTGCCCAGACGGTGAAGCGGGTGCCGGTGACGCCCTGAACGGTCATCGGGTGCGCGCCGAGCGCCTTCCACAGCTCCTCGTGGCGGCCCTCGCCGATCAGATGCAGATCGAGCTCACCGAGGGTGGGCAGGAAGCGGTACGGGTCCTGGAGCTCGATCTCGTTGTCGTCGTACGTGACGAGCAGCGCGTACTCCGGGACGGTGCGCAGCGGCAGCAGCCCGGAGAAGAAACCCTGGCCGTCGTCGTGCAGTTCGGCGCGGAGCCCCTTCGCGACCACGGTCACGGCCCGGGCGTACGGCCGCAGCGCCCGGACGGCGATGCCTCCGCCGACCGGATGGGCGCCGAGCAGCGCGTGCGGGTCGTGGTGGCCGCCGCTGAGCAGCCGCTCGCGGTCCCGGGCGTCGAGCGCCTCCACGGGCCGTGCGCCTCCGGTCGGCGCCGGCGCCGCTGTAGGTGCCGGTGCCGGCTGGGAGGGCAGGACCGCTGTGTGCTCGGTGTTCGCTGCGGGTTCCGGAGGCGCTGCGGTCGGGGCGGCCGAGGCAGGTGGGGCGGCCGGGTCGGCCGGGGCGGGCTCGGGTTCGGCGGGCGACGGAGTGCGGGACGGGGGACGGGCGGTCACTGGGGCGGCCTCCTCGGCAGCTTCGGCGCACGGTGGAAAACGGTGGGTTCGGGAAGCGAGAGCCGCTCGATCGCGGCCATCGGCACGGGCAGCCAGTCGGGGCGGTTCCTGGCCTCGTAGAGGACCTCGTACACCGCCTTGTCGGTCTCGTACGCGCGCAGCAGCTCCGGCTCCGCGCGCGGGTCGGCGCCGGCCACCGACGCGTACCCCTCGCAGTACGCGTCGCGGCAGCCGATCGCCCACTTCGGGGACCAGGGGCGGTGGGTGCGGGCCGCGTAGTCGAAGGAGCGCAGCATCCCCGCCACATCGCGGACCACCGGCTGCGGGCGGGTGCGCTCGGCGAGCGGGCGGGCCGGTTCGCCCTCGAAGTCGATGACCGACCACTCGCCGTCCCTGGCCCGCAGGCTCTGGCCCAGATGCAGATCGCCGTGGATGCGCTGGGCGGCCCAGGTGCGGCCGGCGTGGCCCAGGTCCGCGATCGCGTCGAATGCGGTGCGCAGCCCCGCCACGTACGGCGCGAGCGCGGGCACGGCCTGAGCCGTGGCCTCCAGGCGCTCCGTCATCCCCGCGGCGAGATGCTGTATCTGCCGTTTGCTCAGCACCGCGGTGGGCAGGGCGGACGCCAGCGTCCCGTGCACCTCGGCGGTCGCCCGGCCCAGCGCCCGTGCGCCCGCCGCGAAGTCATGGCCGTCGGAGAGCGCGAGCAGGGCCAGCTGCCAGCCGTCCTCGGACCCGGCGAGGAACGGCTGGAGCACACCCAGCGTGGCGGGTTCCGGCTCCGTCGTCTCGTACCAGGCGACGGGCGCCGGCACCCGGGCGCAGCCGGCCTGGGCCAGCGCGAGCGGCAGCTCCAGATCGGGGTTCGACCCCGGGTGGACCCGGCGGAAGACCTTCAGGATGAACGTATCGCCATAGACGAGAGAGGTGTTGGACTGCTCAGCGCCCAGCGGCCGGGCGGGGAGCCCGGCGGGGATCGCCGCGGACGGGTCGCGGTCGAAGCGCAGCGCCCCGATCCGGCCGGGCGCGCGCAGCCGCTCCAGGAGCAGCCCGGTCAGCCGCGGGTCGAGCAGCGCGTCGTACAGCACGGACCCGGCGAGCGGTCCGGTACGGGCCCGGCCGATCAGCGCGGCGGCGAGGCGCGGCGGCAGTGAGGTCCGTACGCCGAGCAGCAGCTGGTAGCAGTCGCCGGTCGAGTGGGCGGGGGCGGGGGAGTCCTGCTCGGCGCGGACCAGCAGATGGAGCAGCCCGGGGGCCGCGCCGAGCGGCAGCAGTTCGGTGGCCGAGACCAGTGTGAAGGCGGTGACGGGCCGGCCCTTGCCCGCGAACCAGCGCTGTCTGGGCAGCCACTCGTGCAGCAGGGGGGCGAGCGAGTCGAGGAGACGGAGAGGGCCGGACGACCCGGCGGAGCGCACGCTGTTCCGGGTGGATGCAGCCTTGGACATGGCATCGCGTCCTTTCCCGGGCACACCACACGATGCGCAGAGTGTCCCGGATTGCGTGGGGTCGCCTCCCATGCTGAACGCAATGGGGGCGGGAATCCGGCTGTGCGGGACGGTGCGGGTGAGGATGGACCAGATGGACTAGGGCCTTTCGTTTGGATCAGGCCTGATCCAAACGAAAGGCCCTACGGCTCAGTGGGCCGGGTGCTGGTGCCCCGGTACCAGTGGCGCGGTACCTGTGAGGAGCGTGCCCGGGACGGGGCGGTGGAAACCGCCGCGCCCCGGGCACGCCGTCAGACGGTGGGGGCGTCCTTGCGCAAGCGGAACCAGTAGAAGCCGTGGCCCGCGAGGGTCAGCAGATACGGCAGTTCACCGATCGGAGGGAATCGCACCCCGCCGATCAGCTCCACCGGATGGCGTCCGGTGAAGGAGTTGAGATCGAGCTCCGTCGGCTGCGCGAACCGCGAGAAGTTGTGCACGCACAGCACCAGGTCGTCCTTGTACTCCCGGAGGAAGGCGAGCACGGCCGGGTTGGACGAGGGGAGTTCGGTGTACGAACCGAGGCCGAAGGCCGGGTTCTGCTTGCGGATCTCGATCATCCGGCGGGTCCAGTGCAGCAGTGAGGCGGGCGAGGCCATGGAGGCCTCGACGTTCGTCACCTGGTAGCCGTAGACCGGGTCCATGATGGTCGGCAGATAGAGCCGCCCCGGGTCGCTGGACGAGAAGCCCGCGTTCCGGTCGGGGGTCCACTGCATCGGCGTGCGGACCGCGTCCCGGTCACCGAGCCAGATGTTGTCGCCCATCCCGATCTCGTCCCCGTAGTAGAGGATCGGCGAACCGGGCAGGGAGAGCAGCAGCGCGGTGAACAGTTCGATCTGGTTGCGGTCGTTGTCCAGCAGGGGCGCGAGCCGCCTGCGGATGCCGATGTTGGCCCGCATCCGCGGATCCTTGGCGTACTCCGCGTACATGTAGTCGCGCTCCTCGTCCGTGACCATTTCGAGCGTCAGCTCGTCGTGGTTGCGGAGGAAGATGCCCCACTGGGCGTTCTTCGGAATGGCCGGGGTCTTGGCCAGGATCTCCGAGACGGGGTAGCGGGACTCCCGGCGCACGGCCATGAAGATGCGCGGCATCACCGGGAAGTGGAATGCCATGTGGCACTCGTCGCCGCCCTTTTTGAAGTCGCCGAAATAGTCGACGACATCCTCCGGCCACTGGTTGGCCTCGGCGAGCAGCACCGTGTCCGGGTAGCTCGCGTCGATCTCGGCGCGCACCCGCTTCATGAACGCATGGGTCTGCGGGAGGTTCTCGCAGTTGGTGCCCTCGACCTGGTAGAGGTACGGGACCGCGTCGAGGCGGAATCCGTCGATGCCCAGGTCGAGCCAGAAGCGCAGCGCCGAGATGATCTCCTCCTGCACCACCGGGTTCTCGTAGTTGAGATCCGGCTGATGGGAGAAGAACCGGTGCCAGTAGTACTGCTTGCGCACCGGGTCGAAGGTCCAGTTGGAGCTCTCCGTGTCGACGAAGATGATCCGGGCGTCCGCGAACTGCTTGTCGTCGTCGGCCCAGATGTAGTAGTCGCCGTACGGACCGTCCGGGTCCTTGCGCGACTCCTGGAACCACTCGTGCTGGTCGCTCGTGTGGTTCATCACGAAGTCGATGATCACGCGCATCCCGCGCTGGTGGGTGGCGTCGACGAACTCGACGAAGTCGGCGAGGTCACCGAACTCCGGCAGTACGGACGTGTAGTCCGCCACGTCGTAACCGCCGTCCCGCAGGGGCGACTTGAAGAACGGCGGCAGCCAGAGGCAGTCGACGCCGAGCCACTGGAGGTAGTCCAGTTTAGCGGTGATGCCCTTGAGGTCACCGACGCCGTCCCCGTTGCTGTCCTGGAACGACCTGACCAGGACCTCGTAGAAGACGGCGCGTTTGAACCAGTCGGGGTCACGGTCCTTGGTGGGAGTGTCCTCGAATTTGTCGTGGACGGGCTCATTGACAATCATGATGTGGGTGACCCTCCGATCGGCGGGGACGGTCGCAGCACCAGGATGTGCGCGGGCGTGCTGCCCGGCTCCAGACGCACATAGTTGGCCCTGCCCCAGTGGTAGGTCTCGCCGGTGAGCTCGTCGCGCACCGGGACGGACTCGTGCCATTCCAGGCCGAGATCCGGCATGTCCAACGAGACCGTGGCCTCCTGGGTGTGGTGCGGGTCAAGGTTGACGACAATCAGAACCGTGTTCGAGCCGGCGGTACCTCCCTCCGGTGTGAAGCCGTCTGCCGGGGCCTCCGTGCAGGCCGGCACGGACACCGACTTCGAGTACGCGATCACCGCGTCGTTGTCGGTGTGGTGGAAGTGCACCGAACGCAGCTGCCGCAGCGCCGGATGGCGGCGCCGCAACTCGTTCAGCGTGGTGATGAGCGGAGCGATGGTCCGCCCCTCCCGCTCGGCGGACTCCCAGTCGCGCGGCCGCAGCTGGTACTTCTCCGAGTCCAGGTAGTCCTCGCTGCCCGCCCGTGCGGTGGTGTTCTCACACAGCTCGTACCCGGCGTACACCCCCCAGGACGGCGCCATCGTCGCCGCGAGCACCGCACGGACCTCGAAGGCCGGGCGGCCGCCGTGCTGGAGGTACGCGTGCAGGATGTCCGGGGTGTTCACGAAGAAGTTGGGCCGCATGGCCGCCGCGGACTCCCCGGCCAGCTCGGTGACGTAGTCGGTCAGCTCCTGCTTGCCGGTCCGCCAGGTGAAGTACGTGTACGACTGCTGGAACCCGACGGCGCCCAGCGTGTGCATCATCGCGGGCCGGGTGAACGCCTCGGCCAGGAAGACCACGTCCGGGTCGCGGCCGTTGACCTCGGCGATGACGCGCTCCCAGAAGACCACCGGCTTGGTGTGCGGATTGTCCACGCGGAAGATCCGTACGCCGTGCTCCATCCAGAAGCGCAGGATGCGGACGGTCTCGGTGACCAGTCCGTCCACGTCCTGGTCGAAGGCGATCGGATAGATGTCCTGGTACTTCTTCGGCGGGTTCTCCGCGTACGCGATCGTGCCGTCAGGACGGTGGTGGAACCACTCGGGGTGCTGCGTCACCCAGGGGTGGTCGGGCGAGCACTGGAGCGCGAAGTCGAGGGCGATCTCCAGGCCCAGCTCACGGGCGCGCCCGACGAAGTCGTCGAAGTCCTCCAGGGTGCCGAGATCCGGGTGGACGGCGTCGTGGCCGCCGGCCGGCGAGCCGATGGCCCACGGCACCCCCACGTCGTCGGGCCCGGCGGTCAGCGCGTTGTTGGGGCCCTTGCGATGGGTGGTGCCGATGGGGTGGACCGGCGGCAGATACACCACGTCGAACCCCATGGCCGCGACCGCCGAAAGCCGCTTCGCCGCAGTCCTGAAGGTGCCGCTGACGTGCGGCTTGCCCTCCTCGACCACAGCGCCCTCGGAGCGCGGGAACAGCTCGTACCAGGATCCGTACAGCGCCCGCTCACGCTCCACCTGGAGCGGCAGCGGCTCCGACACACTGACCAGTTCGCGCAGCGGGTACCGGGCGAGGGCCGCCACCGCCTCCGGCGCGAGCGCGGCCGCGAGACGGTCGGCGGCGGGCGCCGCGGTGTCGCCCAGCGCCTCCGCCACCGCGAGGACCGCCCGGCGGCCCCTGCTCTTGGGCACCCCGGCCGCCGCACGTGTATACAGCCCGGCGCCCTCGGCGAGCACCAGCTCCGTGTCGATGCCCGCCGGGACCTTGATCCGGGCGGTGTGCAGCCAGGTGCTGACGGGGTCGCTCCACGCCTCGACCGCGTAGGTCCAGCGGCCCTCGCCGTCCGGGGTGACGTCCGCGCCCCAGCGGTCGGTGCCAGGTGCCAGCTCCCGCATAGGCGCCCAGGGCGCCGTCCGGCCGCGCGGGCCGCGCAGGACGACATTGGCGGCGACCGCGTCATGGCCCTCACGGAAGACCGTCGCCGTGACCTGGAAGGTCTCACCGGTCACCGCTTTGGCGGGCCTGCGACCGCCGTCGACGCGCGGCCGCACATCGAGCACCGGGATACGGCCGATCAGCTGACCGGTGGGCGGCCGCCTGGGCGGCTTCGGGGACTTCGGCGGCAGCGGGGACGTCGCGAGAGTCCCTCTGGCCGGCTTGTCCGATGATGGCTTGCGGGCTGCGGGCATGACCGCTCCTGTCCGCGTTCACTCAGGCTGTGGTGAGGCGTGGGGTGAGGGCTGGGATGCGCTCGGGCGGGTACCGGAGGAGCCTTCCCCCACACCTCCGGTGGGCAATCCGGCTCCTGAGTTAAGTACTCGTGCGTAATGTGCAAGGCAAGGACCAGGTGGGCCGCGCGTCGCAGAGGGGCCGTGCACGGCCGTGCGGGTGGCCGCGGTTTCACACCATTGGCAGAGTCCGCCGTGCTCCGCCACGGCCGGCCGGACCGGACGGAGCGCGCCACGCACGGCGCGCACGGCGCACGGCCGGCGTCGGCCGTGCACCGCGTACGGGAGGTGCCGGTCCTGCACCGCGTACGGGAGGTGCGGACGGCGCCTCATGAGGCGGGCCGCTCCCGGCAGGTGACGGTTCGTTCCATCCGGGCGCGCTCCCTTCCGGTCCAGGCGTCCCAGCGATGTGTCACACAGCAGCCTCACCCGTGGTGCGAAGTGCCACAAGCCCACGCGAGGGGGGAGAACCGGCCATACCGCCCGGCGGGGACCCACCCGGGCGCACTCCGCGGCAGCGCCGCACCGGCGCACGCGGACGCGGCCTCGCGCCGTGGTTGCGGGGAGCGCTGACGGTTACCTTCGGGGTGAAGTGCGGACGTACACACCGCTGTGCGTCCCCTGGATGCGCATCTCCCCTGCGAAGGTGGAACACGTGAAGGCCATTCGTCGATTCACCGTCCGCCCCGTCCTCCCCGAGCCGCTGCGCCCCCTGGGTGAGCTCGCCCGCAACCTCCGCTGGTCCTGGCACGCCGGGACCAAGGACCTGTTCAGAGCCGTCGACCCCGACGGCTTCCCGGCGGCCGGCGGTGACCCCGTCCGGCTGCTCGGCACGGTGTCGGCCGCACGGCTCGCCGAGCTGGCGGCCGACCCCGGCTTCCTGCGCGACCTGACCGAGGCCGCCGCCGGCCTCGACACCTATCTGCATGGACCGCGCTGGTACCAGGAGCAGCCCGCCGGGCTGCCCGCGGCCATCGGGTACTTCTCGCCCGAGTTCGGTGTCACCGCCGCGCTCCCGCAGTACTCCGGCGGCCTCGGCATCCTCGCCGGCGACCATCTGAAGGCGGCCAGCGACCTCGGCGTACCGCTCATCGGGGTCGGCCTGCTCTACCGCCACGGATACTTCCGGCAGTCCCTCTCCCGCGAGGGCTGGCAGCAGGAGCACTACCCGGTGCTCGACCCCGACGAGCTGCCGGTCGCCCTGCTGCGCGAGGCGGACGGCGCACCCAGCACGGTAGCCCTCACGCTGCCCGGCGGCCGCTCGCTCCACGCGCACATCTGGCAGGCGCAGGTCGGCCGCGTCCCGCTGCTGATGCTCGATTCCGACATCGAGGAGAACGAGCCGGGCGAGAGGGGTGTCACCGACCGGCTCTACGGCGGCGGCAGCGAGCACCGGCTCCTCCAGGAGATGCTGCTCGGTATCGGCGGGGTGCGGGCGCTGCGCTCGTACTGCCGGATCACCGGCCACCCGGACCCCGAGGTGTTCCACACCAACGAGGGGCACGCCGGTTTCCTCGGCCTGGAGCGGATCCGCGAACTCGCGGGCGCCGGGCTGGACTTCGACGCCGCTCTGGAGTCCGTACGCGCCGGAACCGTCTTCACCACCCACACCCCCGTCCCCGCCGGGATCGACCGGTTCGACCGGGACCTGGTCGCCCGGCACTTCGGCGACGACGGCGAACTGCCCGGCGTCGACGCCGGACGCGTGCTCCAACTGGGCCGGGAGACCTACCCGGGCGGCGAACCGCGCCTCTTCAACATGGCGGTGATGGGCCTGCGGCTCGCCCAGCGCGCCAACGGGGTCTCCACCCTGCACGGCGCCGTCAGCCGGGAGATGTTCGCCGGGCTGTGGCCGGGATTCGACCCCGACGAGGTGCCGATCACCTCGATCACCAACGGCGTGCACGCCCCGACCTGGGCGGCGCCCGAGATCACCCGCACCGCCGTCCGCCGGATCGGCGCCGAACGCACCGAGCACGCCCTGTCGGTGGGCGTCGCCGACCGCTGGGACGCGGTGGCCGACATTCCCGACGCGGAGATCTGGGAGCTGCGCCGCACCCTGCGCGAGCAGCTGGTCGGCGAGGTGCGGACCCGGCTGCGCGCGTCCTGGCGCGGGCGCGGCGCGTCCGACGCCGAACTGGGCTGGATCGACGGGGTGCTCGACCCCGGGGTGCTGACCATCGGCTTCGCCCGGCGCGTCCCCTCCTACAAGCGCCTCACACTGATGCTGCGCGACCGCGACCGGCTGACGGAACTGCTGCTCCACCCGGACAGGCCCATCCAGATCGTGGTCGCGGGCAAGGCGCACCCGGCCGACGACGGCGGGAAGCGGCTGGTCCAGGAGCTGGTGCGGTTCGCGGACGACCCGCGGGTGCGCCACCGCATCGTCTTCCTGCCGGACTACGGCATGGCGATGGCCGAGCGGCTCTACCCGGGCTGTGACGTCTGGCTGAACAACCCGCTGCGTCCGCTGGAGGCGTGCGGTACGTCCGGGATGAAGGCGGCGCTCAACGGCTGCCTCAACCTCTCGGTGCTCGACGGCTGGTGGGACGAGTGGTTCGAGCCGGACTTCGGCTGGGCCATCCCCACCGCGGACGGCTCGGGGCTGGACGAGGACCGGCGCGACGAGCTGGAGTCGGCCGCGCTGTACTCGCTGATCGAGGACCGGGTCGCGCCGCGCTTCTACGACCGTACGGCCGACGGACTGCCCGAGCGCTGGGTCGGGATGGTCCGCTCCACACTGACCACCCTGGGGCCGAAGGTACTGGCGGGGCGGATGGTGCGTGAGTACGTCGAGCGGCTCTACGCGCCCGCCGCCCTCGCCCACCGCTCGCTCGGGCCCGACGCGGCCCGGGAGCTGGCCGGCTGGAAGGCGCGGGTGCGGACCGCCTGGCCGGACGTGCACGTCGACCACGCGGAGGCCGTCGCGCCGACCGCGGCCGACGGCACCGCCGAACTGGGCTCCACCCTCTCGCTCCGGGTCCAGGTCGCGCTCGGAGCGCTGGGGCCCGACGACGTGGAGGTGCAGGCGGTGTCGGGCCGGGTCGACGACCAGGACCGCATCGCGGACGCGCGGACCGTCGCACTGAAACCGGCGGGCGGCCCGGACCTGGAAGGACGGCGGCTGTACGAGGGCCCGCTGGCCCTGGACCGTACGGGCCCCTACGGCTACACCGTCCGGATCCTGCCCGCACACCACCTGCTGGCGTCCGGCGCCGAGCTGGGACTCGTGGCGTTGCCGACCGCGGCGACGGGGGAGGGTGCGGGCGTGCTCCTGAGGTGACAGCTCAGAAGGCGAACGCCTGAGCTGACACAGGATCGGGACGGGCCCGGCGTCTCTTACGGGGCGCCGGGCCCGCTTGTCGCAGATGCCGGCCGGCCGGCGGAAGGCCCCGCCGCCCACCGGAGTGCGGTGGGGGACGGGGCCTTCGCGGTCGTGCCGGTCGGGCAACGACCTTGCTGTTACTTCACGTTGATGCCGGTCCAGGCCGAGCCGACCGCCTTGTACTCGGCGCTGTCCGCGCCGTACAGGTCACTCGCCGCCTTGAGCGTCGCCGTGCGGGCCGCCGCGTAGTCGGTCGTCGAGGTCATGTACGTCGTCAGCGCCTTGTACCAGATCTGGATGGCCTTGTCCCGGCCGATGCCGGTGACCGTGGAGCCGTCCGAGGTGGGCGAGTCGTAGTCGACGCCGTTGATGGTCTTCTTGCCGCTGCCCTCGCTGAGCAGGTAGAAGAAGTGGTTGGCCGGGCCCGACGAGTAGTGCACGTCGAGGTCGCCGAGGCTGGACGACCAGTAGTCGGCCGACGCGCCGTCCTTGCTGGGCTTGTCCATGTAGCGCAGCGGGGTGCCGTCGCCGTTGATGTTGATCTTCTCGCCGATGAGGTAGTCGCCCGGGTCCGACGCGTTGTTGGCGTAGAACTCGACGGACGTACCGAACATGTCCGACGTCGCCTCGTTGAGCCCGCCGGACTCACCCGTGTAGTCCAGGTTGGCGGTCGCCGCCGTGAGGCCGTGGGACATCTCGTGGCCGGCGACGTCGATGGCGGTCAGCGGGTCGGCGTTGCCCTCGCCGTCGCCGTACGTCATGCAGAAGCAGCTGTCGTCCCAGAAGGCGTTGACGTACGAGTCGCCGTAGTGCACCCGGCTGTAGGACGCCTTGCCGTCACCGGCGATGCCGTTGCGCTTGAGGACATCCTTGTAGAAGTCCCAGGTCTCGGCCGCACCGTAGTGCGCGTCCACCCCCGCCGTCTCCGGGTTCTTGGCGGTGCCGTCGCCCCAGGTGTCGGTGGTGTTGCTGAACAGGGTGCCCTTGCCGTCCGTCGCGTGGTTCAGGTTGTACGTCTGGTGGCCGCCGCGGGCGCCGTCGTTCAGCGTGTAGTTCGACCCCGACTTGGTGGTGCCCAGGGTGACCTTGCCGCTGTACTCGCTGGTGCCGGTGCCGGTCTCGACTGCCTGCCACTCCGAAAGCTTCTTGCCGGTGGCGGCGTCGGTGACGACGTGCAGCTGGCTGGGGGTGCCGTCGTCCTGGAAGCCACCGACCACGGTCTCGTAGGCCAGGGTGGGCTTGCCGGTGGCCGCCCAGATGACCTTGCGCGGGGCCTTGTCGGCCGAAGTCTTTGCGGTGCCCGCCGACTTGGCGGCGCCGAGCGCCTTCTGCTGGGCGGCGGCCGGCTTCACGGCCGCGGTGGTGCCGGCGACCTTGATGGTGGCCTTGGTCGCCTTGGTGACCGTGGTGGCACCGGACTTCGGCGTGTGGACGACGAGGTCGCCGCCGAGGACCGGGAGTCCGGCGTAGGTGCGCTCGTACCGCGTGTGCGTCGTGCCGTTGGCGTCCTTGATGACGTCCCGGACGACGAGCTTCTCCTGGCTGCCGAGGCCGAGCTTCCCCGCGGTGCTCGCGGTGTTGGCCGCCGCCGTGCGCATCAGCGCGGCGTGCTGGGTGGTGGAGAGGGCCAGGGCCTGCCCGCCCATGGCGGCCGGCGTGGGCGCCGCGCCCGCGGAGGCGGTGGAGAGGGTGGTGAGGCCGGTGGCCAGCAGCGCCGCGACGGCGATCGAACCGGCGATGCGCTGGGAACGCGATATGTGAGAGGTCACTCGATTTTCCCTTTCAGAGGTGGGGGGTTGGAAAGATGCGGGTGACGTGCGGGTGGTGGCGCCGCCCGGGGGAGGTTGGGGTCCCCCGGGCAGCACTGTCCTGTTGAACAGCCATTCAGTCGAACGATGTTTCTGTGAAACGCCGTTCGGTGGAACATTAGTGCGGCCGGGCGGCTTTGTGGCTGGAAATCAGAAGGTCAGTTTCCAGCTGTTCAGCGTTCCGGTGTCCTGCCGGGCGACATCCTGGACCTTCAGCTTCCAGGTGCCGTTGGCCGTCTCGGTGGACGCGTTGACCGTGTACGAGGCCACCACGTCGTCCGCCGAGTCGGACGAACTGGAGTTCTTCAGCCGGTACGTCTTCCCGCTCGGGCCGACCAGGTCGATGACCAGGTCGCCGCGCCAGGTGTGGCTGATGTTGACGTCCACCTTGAGCGTGGCCGGAGCCTTGCCCGTCACGCCCGTGACCGCGATCGGCGAGTTGATCGCCGAACCGCCGTCGGGGATGGCGACCTTGGTGGTGGACTGGAAGACGGTGCCCGTGCCCGGGTCGCCGCCGCCGGGCCTGCTGCCGACGTTGATGGCGGCCCAGGCGTCCGCGACCGACTTGTACTCGGCGCTGGTCGCGCCGTACAGCTCACTCGCGACCGCCAGCGTCCCGGTGCGGGCCGCCGCGTAGTTGGTCGTCGACGTGAACTTCTCGGTGAGCGCCTTGTACCAGATCAGCTGGGCCTTGTCCCGGCCGATACCGGTGACGGGCAGACCGTCGGACGTGGGCGAGTCGTAGTTGACGCCGTTGATGGTTTTCTTGCCGCTGCCCTCGCTGAGCAGGTAGAAGAAGTGGTTGGCCGGGCCCGACGAGTAGTGCACGTCGAGTCCGCCGAGGCTGGACGACCAGTTGTCGGCCGATGCGCCGTCCTTGCTGGGCTTGTCCATGTAGCGCAGCGGGGTGCCGTCGCCGTTGATGTTGATCTTCTCGCCGATGAGGTAGTCACCGGGGTCCGACGCGTTGTTGGCGTAGAACTCGACCGACGTACCGAAGATGTCGGACGTGGCCTCGTTCAGCCCGCCGGACTCACCGCTGTAGTTGAGCCCGGCGGTGGCCGCGGTGACGCCGTGGGACATCTCGTGGCCGGCGACGTCGATGGCGGTCAGCGGGTCGGCGTTGCCCTCGCCGTCGCCGTACGTCATGCAGAAGCAGCTGTCGTCCCAGAAGGCGTTGACGTACGCGTTGCCGTAGTGGACCCGGGAGTAGGCGGCGACGCCGTTGCCCGCTATCCCGGTCCGGCCGAAGACGTTCTTGTAGAAGTCCCAGGTCTCGGCGGCCCCGTAGTGGGCGTCGGCTGCCGCGGTCTCCGAGTTGGAGGCCAGGCCGTTGCCCCAGGTGTCCGTGGTGTTGGAGTACAGGGTGCCCTTGCCCGAGGACCCGTGGTTCAGGTTGTACGTCATGTGGCCGCCGCGGGCGCCGTCGTTCAGCGTGTAGTTCGACCCCGACTGGGTCGTGCCGAGGGTGACCTTGCCGCTGTACTCGGTGTTGCCGACGCCGGTCTCGACGGCCTGGCGCTCGAAGAGCTTCTTGCCGGTGGTGGCGTCGGTGATGACATGCAGCTCGCTCGGCGTGCCGTCGTCCTGGAAGCCGCCCACGACCGTCTCGTAGGCCAGCGTCGGCTTGCCCTGCGCCAGCCAGACCACCTTGCGGGGCGCCCGGTCGGCCGAGGTCTTCGCCGACCCCTGCGCGGCAGCGGCCTTCACTGCCGACTTCTCCGCGGTGGCCGGTGCGACGGCCGCGCTGGTGTGCACGTTCTTCAGTTCCGCGCGGGACGCCTTGGTGACGCCCTCGGTCGCTCCCGCCTTCGAGGTGTCGACGACGAGGTCGCCGCCGAGGACGGGAAGTCCGTCGTAGGTGCGCTCGTACCGGGTGTGCGTGGTGCCGTCACGGTCCTTGGTGACGTCGTGGACCTGGAGCTGTTCATGTGCTCCGAGACCGAGACTCCGGGCGGTGTCCGCCTTGGTGGCGTTCGCCTGACGCAGCAACTCGGCCCGCTGGGACGGCGAGAGGGCTGCCGGGGCGGCGCCGGGGGCGGACTTGCCGGTGACCGCGGTGGAAGCGGCGGTGTTCCCGGGTGATGCGGAGGCTGTGCCGGCCTGTACTCCTACGGCGAGCAGTGCCGCAGCGGCGACGAGTGCGCCGGTGGCGGTGGCACGACGGTGCGTGGGTCTCACGCGGACTCCTTCTGCAAGGGTGGACAGAGCGACCTGGTGAGCCGCCCTGACGAGCAAGCAGTGCGCAGAACGGGGAGAGAGTGACATCTGTGAGGACCCTGTGTCAGGACCGCGTCAAAAGGTTGGCTGGAAATCGTCCGTTGTCCACATGGTCGTGTTCGCTATACGGAATGTTTGCTGGAGAGGCCAAGTGGGCGCCCGCGCACGCTGGATGGCAGCCTGGCCCCTGAGCAGGGCGCACCGGTCCTGACTGATCCACGGGAGGTACCGGATGAGCGCGGGGAACTCGCCGGGGGAGGCTCCGGCGCCGGTTGGTACGCCGGTTGGTACGCCGGTTGGTACGCCGGTTGGTACGCGGGGTGGTCCTCCGGTCGGGCTGTCGGCCGGTGCGCTGCCCGGCCCGTTGGTCGGTGTCGAGTGGCTCGCGCCCCGGCTCGGTGGGCCGGGACTGGTGATCCTCGACGCATCGGTGGGCGCGCACCGGGCCGTCGCACCGGGCTCGTCCCGCGTACGGGAGGACCGGACGGGAATCCCGGGCGCCCGGATCTTCGACATCGACGGGGCGCTGTCCGACCACGCGAGCCCGCTGCCGCACACCATGCCGGGCGCCTCCCACTTCACCGACGAGCTGCGCGCCCTGGGCGTGAACGACACCGACACCGTCGTGGTGTACGACGCCGTGGGCGTCTACTCCAGCGCCAGGGCCTGGTGGATGCTCCGGGCGATGGGCTTCGACCGGGCCGCCGTACTCGACGGCGGGCTGCCCGCCTGGACGGCGGCAGGGCTGCCGGTGGTGAGCGGCGGACCCGAACCCGTGTGCCGCCTCGGCGACTTCACCGCCCGGCCCCGTCCGGGCCTGTTCGCCGGCAGCGCCGAGGTCACGGCGGCCCTCGCCGACCCGGCCGCGGCCGTCCTCGATGCCCGCGCCCGTGACCGGTTCTCCGGCGAGGCCGCCGAACCCCGTCCGGGGCTGCGTGGCGGCCATATGCCGGGAGCGGCGAACCTGCCCTTCGGGGAGATCCAGCATGGCGGCCGGATGTTCCCGGAGTCCGGACTGCGTACCGCTTTCGCCGAGGCCGCGGGCGGACGTGAGCGGCTGGTCCTCAGCTGCGGATCGGGTGTCACCGCCTGCGTCCTGGCCCTGGGGGCCGAACTCGCCGGATACCGCGACCTGTCCGTGTACGACGGTTCCTGGAGCGAGTGGGGGCTGCCGTCCGGGCGGCCGGTCGTGGGGGCGGCCGGAGGGGGCTGAGCAGGAGTCGGGGATTCCGGCGTTGTCGACCAGGCCAGGACGGTGTCGGCGCCTTCTTCGGCCGGACGGAGCGCCACAGCGGAACCGATTCCCTCCAGCGCGAAGTGCCCTCCAGTTTCGGTCAGTTCACGGGATGGTGAAACCGGCGGGCCCGTACCAGCATCACACAGGGGGACAGGCTTGCCCGCGGTGGAGTTCGGTCCGCCGCACTTCGAAGGAAGGGGAGAACTTCATGAATCCTGTGGTGAATCTGGACCTGGACGTCATCGATGTGACGCCCAAGGCCTGGGACGAGTTGTCCGCAGATCTGGTCTCGGACAACGTCTATGCCGCCGACTGCCAGTGCGGCGGTGGCTGCGGCTGTTGCGGCGGCTGCGCCGGCTGCTGCACCTGACGTTCGTCCCGTCGGCCTGCCCGGTGCCGCGCGCACCCGGGCCGGAACGGTGGAGGCAGAGCTGCCTCTGCCTCCACCGCCCAGCACACAGACAAAGTGAGGTCTCGCCGTAAGCGCCGCAGACAGCTTCGACGACCTGGTGTCGCCTTACGGCGTTGTTCAGGCCACCGGTGCGAACCGTGCCGAGGGCTGGCTGGCCGGCATGACCGTCTCCCTGGCCGACGGCGGCAGCGGATGCCCCGGCCTGGGCGTCGGCCGTTCCCCCAGCACCGGCTGCGGCCGCGCGTTCGACGACCCGGCGCACGCCCGCATGATCGCTATCGCCGAAGCCGCCGAACGCTATTCGGCCTACGAGCCGCCCACGGCCGAACACCGGTGGGCGACGGCCGCCGAACTCGACGGACCTGTCCTCGACACCACCCGGCTGCCGCGTTGTTCGGCGGCCGAACTGGCCCATCCGGCCTGCCTGGTCACCCCGTTCGACGCCGACGCACCGGTGCGCTGGATCCAGGGCCTGGATCTGGTGTCGCGGGAACGGACATGGATGCCGGCGGTGATGTCGACGTACCGCCTGCACCCCGCGAGACCGGCGGAACGGTTCTGGTACCAGCTGTCCACCGGCTTCGCCGTCCATACCGATCCGGTGGAGGCCGTGGTCCGCGCCATCCTTGAGGTGATCGAGCGCGACGCGATCGCGCTCACCTGGCTGCAGCGGATGCCGTTGCGGCCGATCCCGGCCGAGGCGCACTCACCGATGCTGGACCGACTGCTGGCCGCCGCACAGCGGCACTTCGTGCACACCCTGCTGCTCGACGCGACCACCGATCTCGGGGTGCCGACCGTGTACTGCCTGCAGATCGCCGAGCACGACCCGCGGGCGCGGCACGTGGTGGGGTGTGCGGCCGACCGCACCCTGTCCGCAGCGGCGGAGAAGGCACTGGCCGAGACACTCAGCATCCGTGACCTGGTCTACGCCGGCCCCGGTGCGCCGGAGTCCTTCGAGGAGTTCACCGACATCGCCGACGGCGCCCGCTACATGGCCGTGCCGGAGCGGTCCGAAGCATTCGCCTTCCTGCACCGGGGGAGCGCCGCCGGGCCACGCCGTCCGCCGCCCGCTCTGCCGACGCCACCGCAGGCCGCACTGGACACCCTGCTGGAGCGGCTGTCGGCACTCGACATGCCGGTGCTGGCAGTCGACCGCAGCCATGCCGAACTCCGCTCGGTCGGCCTGACCGCGGTCAATGTCGTCATTCCCGACCTGCAGCCGATGTCGCTGCTGCCGCTGGCCCAGTTCCGCGCCCATCCCCGGCTCTACCGGGCACCGGCCGCGATGGGCTTCCCCGTCCACTCCGAGGAGGAGCTCAACCCATGGCCGCAACCGTTCGCGTGACCGGCACCGTGCCGGTCCTCGGCCTCGGCGCCTTCGGATCCCGGGTGGCCGAGCTGCTGTGCGACGGCATCGTCGGCGCGTACCGCATCGGGCCGGACGACCTGGCGGACTCCTTCGCCCGCCGGCCGGCCGCGGTCGTCGTGGCTGCTCCGCATCCGATGCCGGAGGTGTGCCGCAGCGCTGACCGTGCGGCCTGGCAGCACGGGGTGCCGTGGCTGCCGGTGGTCGACGAGGACCTGACCGTCCGGCTCGGCCCATGGGTGGTGCCGGGCGCCGGGCCCTGCTTCGACTGCTATCTGGCGAGGCGGGTCCAGCACGACGACCAGTCCGCGATCACCGCCGCAGTCCGGGCGGCCTGCGCGGACGACCCCGCGTGCGGACCACGCGGATTCCTGCCGCAGTACGCCCGGGCGGCGGCGGGCGTGGCACACGGCCTGCTGCACCAGCCGCCCGACCCCGGAACAGTGGTCGCGCTCAGTGTGCGCAGCGGAAACCTCGACTCCCACCGGGTCCTGCGCTGCCACGGCTGCCCCCGCTGCGCCCCCGAATCCGTACCCGGCCTCGACCGCACCGGAGCACTGGCCGAACTGCTCCGCCCGGCCGGCGGCACGACACCGTACGGGGTTCCGGCATGAGCGCACCGTCGACCACGCGGGATCTCCATCGGGTCGGCAACGTGCGTCTGCGTCGCGGGCTCACGGTCGTCCCGACCGAGCGCGGGCTGGTCGTGGAGGGGGTGGGCCGGCGGCACTTGTTCGGCGGCGCGTCGGCCACGGACGTGCTGCCGCGGCTGTTCACTCTGCTCGACGGCGACCGCGACCTGGCCGGCATCGCCGGCGAACTCGGCCTCGACGCCGCCCAGCTCACCTCGGTCCTGGACCTGCTGACCGACCGCGGACTGCTCGAACCCGTACCGTCCGGCGTGGTGACGGCGGAGGAGACGGTCGCCGACTATCTGTCCCGCACCGGACCGGTGGCCGCCGCCGACGGCGGGTCGGGGAACGCGCTGGTCCGGCTGGCCATGAGCCGAGTCGTGCTGACCGGACCGGCCGTGGTGACCGGGCGTATCGCCGACGACCTGCGGGTCTGTGGCGTGGGTGAGATCACGACCGTGGCGCAGGGCGACCCGGTACCGGTCGGCCCGGCGAACCTGCTCGTGGTCTGCGACGACGGGACGGGCCGAGTCGGTGAGGCGTACGGGGCCGGTGCCGCGGACCGGGTCGGCGATGCGGACCGGGTCGGTGAGGCGTACCGGATCGGTGTCGCGGAAGGTTGCGAGGTCTTGCGGTGCAGCGTGCGGCGTACGGCCGGCCGTATCGCGGCGATCGAGATCGGACCACGCTTCCACCCCGGCCACACCGCGTGCCCGGACTGCCTGCGGACCGGCCACGAACGCGCCTTCCCGGAGGAGGAGTTGCCGGAGGGCAGCACGCCGTCCGGCGACGCGTCCGGTGAGCTGCCGGGTGCGGTTGCCGGGCTGTTCGCCGGGCTGGTCGCCGCCCAGATCACCGCTGTGCTGGCCGGCACCGCCCATCCGGTGCCGCGCCGGGACCTGTGGCGCCTGACGCTGCCGGATCACACCAGTCGGCGCTGGACGGTCGCCCCGGAGCCCGGCTGCCGTGCGTGCGGGCCCATCGGCACCGGCGCGGAGCAGGAACTCGACACCGTCGAATGGCTGTTGCAGAGCCCGCCGGACGAAGTCTTCCAGGGCGACAGCGCAGCCCCGGACTGGCCCGACCCGCTCGACGTCCTCGATCTCACGACCAGCCCGCGGCGCCGGCTCGCCGCCCCGGACAGCACGGCCTGCACACCGGGGCTGCTGGACGAACAGGCGGTCAGCCTGCTGCTGTCCCGCACCGCGGGCCCACGCGAAACCACCGGGGCACCCGGCAGTCTTCCGTCGCGGTGGTGCCCCAGCGGCGGCAACCGCGGCTCCGTCCAGCTCTTCCTGCTCACCGACGAGAGCTGGCCGGGACTGCCGGGCACCGCCTTCAAATACGACGCCGACGCCGGCACCCTGATCGCGGTTCGCGCCGACAAACCGTCCCTGTCCGAGCTGCTGGGCGGCACCGGTCTGGCCGGACGGCAGCCGCGGGCGGCGGTGGTGGTCACCGGTGCGGTGTACCGGCTGCGCGGCAAGTACGGCGACTTCGCCTTCCGGCTTGCCCACCTCGACGCCGGCTGCGCCCTGGCCCAGTGCGCGCTGGTCGCGGCCGAACTCGGTCTGGAAGCCGAGCTGGTGTCCGGCGACACCGGCGGCCTCGCCGGACAGCTGGACCTCAACCCCGGCGATCAGCTGGCGATGGGAATCATCGGACTCTACGGGAAGGACACCGGCGATGCCGCTGCTGGACCAGCGTGACGTGATGGACGAGTTCGCCACGCGACTCGCCGCCGCCCGGCCGGTGCCGGTGACCGGTCCGGCCGGCCGGGCGGTGCCGCTGCCGGAGGGTTCGCTGTGGGAGGTGCTGTCGGCCCGGCGGTCGGTGCGGTCCTTCGCGGACCGGCCGATCGGCGCCGGCGACCTGTCCGAGCTGCTGGCCACCGCTCTGGCCGCCGAGCGCGACCGGTGGCCCGCCAGGCCGCCCGCGGACCTGACGGTGCTGACGCAGGCCCATCGCGTACACGGGCTGGCCGCCGGGTGGTACGAGGTCGCCCCCGACGGCAGCCACACCGGCGTGGCCGGTGCGCCGGAGCTGCCCGATCCGGCGGCGTACTTCGACGACGCCCCCGTGGTGCTGTCGTTCGGCGGCGATGTGCGGGCCGCGGTACGCCGCGCGGGCGTCGCCGGATACTCCGATCTGCTGATGCGGTCCGCCGAACTGGCCCACAGCTGCTGGCTGTTGGCGATCGCTCGCGGGTTCGGCGGATGTCTGCGTGGCCGCGCCCAGCACTTGTCCACCGCGGCCTTCGCCGCCGGCGGCCCCGGCCGCCGTCACCTGCTCAGCCTGACCCTCGGCCACCCCGCGCCCGAGCAGGCCCCGCCCGCCCCGCGACCGTCCGCCGATCAGCGGCCGGCAACTCGATGAGCGCGACCGCCGATTCGGCAGCCGCGGCCGTCCGGGCGGCCACCGCCACCGCCGCCGACTCTGCGACTACCGACGGTCCAACCGCCGGTGTGGTCACCCGGACCGCTTTCGACGGCGATGACGATGACGGCGGCAAGGCGTACTTCACCGGCACGCACCGTGCGTGCCCGCCGGCCCAGACCTGGGACCGTATCGCCCCGCTGCTGCCGGCCGCCGGTGTCACCCGGATCGCCGATGTGACCTGGCTGGACGACATCGGCATCCCGGTCTACCAGGCCATCAGCCCGGCCAACCGCTACCTGTCGGTGTATCAGGGCAAGGGCCTTGACCACATCTCAGCGAAGGTGTCGGCGGCCATGGAGGCGATCGAACGCCTGCACGGCGCGCACCTGGACACCCGGCCCGACCACACCGGTACCGCCGGGGATGTGGAACCCGGCCTCGGCTACCGGCTCGACGAACTCACCCTGCGCCCCCGGCACTGCCTCAACCCGGCCACCCGGCTCGACTGGCGTGCCGCGGTACGCCTCGACGACGGCGGCCGGACACTGGTGCCGCTGGAGTGCCTGAGCCTGGACCGCCGGGTCCGCCCGCGCTGGCACCCGCCGCTGTTCGCCCCCACCAGCAACGGCCTGGCCGCCGGGAACAACCGCTACGAGGCGATCGTGCACGGCCTGTACGAGGTGATCGAACGCGATGCGATCTACCGCAACACTCCCGCCGGGCCCGCGTTCGCCATCGACCCGGCCACGGTCGCGGGACCGGCGGCCGGGCTGCTCGAACGGTACCGGGCGGCCGGGGTGCGGGTCGGGATCGGAGTGCTGGCCACCCCGCTGAACCTGCCCTGCTTCAGTGTGGCCATCGTGAGCGACGGATTCCCGCTGCCGGTCTACGGCTACGGCTGCCACCTCGACGCACAGGTCGCGCTGTGCCGGGCGCTCACCGAAGCCGCCCAGGTCCGGGTGTCGGTGATCGCCGGCGCCCGCGACGACCTGGACGACCGCCTCTACGCGCGGTTGCGCCGGACCATGGCCGGTCCGGCGGCGCCGGCGCCGCCCGACGACCGGCCGAAGGCCGGGTTCGACGCCGTCGATTCGGTGCGGGTGCCCGGCCACCGGGCCGAGGCCGCCCTGCTCGCCGACCGGATCGTCGCCGTCACCGGCCGCAGCCCGCTGGTGGTCGACCACACCCGTCCCGAACTCGGCGTCCCGGTCGTGCACGTGATCTGCCCCGGGCTGACGATGCCCGCCGCTCTGTGAGGCCGCCCGTGACCACGCGCCACCTGTTCATCGGACCTTCGGCACCCGGGTTCGTGCCACCGCCGGGCATCGTTGTCCGGCCGCCGGTCGCCGCCGGTGACCTGCTCGCCCTCCCGCTCACCGCGGGCGACACCGTCGGCATCGTCGACGGCTACTTCCATCAGGTCCGGGCGGTGCCGCACAAGGAGATCCTGGCCCTGCTCGACCGCGGGGTCACGGTGCTCGGCGCGGCCAGCACGGGAGCCCTGCGCGCCGCCGAACTCGACACCTTCGGGATGCGCGGGGTCGGGCAGATCTATGAGGACTACCGCTGCGGGCGGCTCGACGCCGACGACGAGGTCGCCCTGCTGCACGGCCCGCCCGAAAGCGGCTACCGCGCGATGTCCGAGCCCCTGGTCAACATCCGAGCCTGTCTGGCGGCGGCGGTACGGGACGGAGTGTGCACGCCGGAAGCCGCCGAGCGGATCATCGCCGCGCTGCGGTCGGTCCCGTATGCGCTCCGCTCCTATCAGCGGTTTCCCGAGCTGGCCGGTACGAGCGGCCTCGATCCCGGGGCACTGGCCGCACTCGGCCGCCATTGCGCGCGCAACCGCCGCGACGTGAAACGCGCCGACGCGCTCGCCCTGGTCGAGGCGCTGTGTGCCGACGCCCGGAGCGGCGAGAGTGCCGAACGCCCGGACGGCGACCGTACTGGCGATCCGGTGCCCCGCACCGTGTTCCTGGCCGACTGGGAGGACCGGGCCAGGCGGCCGCCCGGCGAGCACCCGGACCATCCCGGCAGTCTGACAGCGCTACGGGTGCTGCAACTGTTCTCGCCCGGTTTCCCGGCGCTCCGCCGCGACCTGGTCCTGGCGTTACTGGCGCGCGAATGCGCCGCATCCTGTGGTCCCCGGCAGACCGGGGGCGACGCCGCGATCAGGCACGGGGTGCATCGCGGGGTGTACCCGGATCCGGATGAGCACCCGGACGGCTTCGACTTCCTGCGCCCGTGGCTCTCCGACGAGGAGGCGGCCTGCGGCGACCGGCGGCGCCAGCTGCGCCTGTTCCTGTCCCGCAGCTTCGAGTCCGAGCCCGGGACCGGCCGGGAATCGGTGTTCCTCGACGATCTGGAACCCATCGAGGAATTCGCGCGGGCGGCCCGCACGGCCGCCGCATGCCGCCGCTTCACCGACGAACTGACCGCGGAAAGACCGGACTTCACGGTGGACCGGATCTCGCCCGAGCGGATCGCCGAACTGCTCGTCCAGCAGTGGGGCGGCGCCCGCGCCGAAGCCGAATTCCACGCGCTCGACCGTGGATTCGGCTCCTTCGCGGACGCGATCGAAGCGGCCCGGCCGTACTACCCGCTGGTCAAGCTCCAGCCGAGGACCTGACGGCCCGGATGTGCTGCCCCGTATGAGAGGTGCCGCGCCGGTTCCGCAACACGGGCAGCGAGCCGGTGGTTCTCGGGCCCGCTGCCCGGGTCGCGATGCCCGCAACCAAAAGGTGAGCGTCCGCCAGCCCAGCACCCGCCGGACAGCCTTCCCGCCGGGCGAGGACACGTGCCCCGCTCCCGATCAGGCGTGCCGTGTGACCTTGCCATTGCTTGTGACGCTCACAGTAGCCTCCCCGCCGGCCGGAACTTCGACTCGTGGCCAACCGAGGAACGCCGTATATCCAAGGGGGCGGGCCGATTGGCGGGCCGTTTCCGCCAGCACCGACACCTGTGCCGCATAGGGCGTTTCGTTCGTCAGGCGGAGCACTGTGGATCGGCCGTTCCCGTGGATACGTTCAACCCCGACATGGTCAAAGGTGAAGAGGACGTCTTCCCCGGGCCGGACGTAGATGCCGGGAAGTTCGAGTGCCATCAAGATGCCGTCGGTCTCGGTCCAGGAGTTTCTCGTCCGGATGAATTCGCCGATACTGTCCTTGCCCTCGGCGTCGCTGGGCTGGATCCGTTCCATGCTCGAACCGATCAAGTTGTCGGTTGTAATGTGCCCCGGCATGTTGACGGCCTCGGCATGAGCATGCTGGATATCCCTGATGAGTTCTGCGTACTTTTTCTGCCCGGTTGCTCGATACAGCTTGAACAGGTGATCGGCGGAGGAGGTGCAGACGCCTGGCGCAGCATGCTTGTTCTGACTACTTGCCCAAACGGCGCCGGCCATCCTGCCGCCCAGTCGCGCAATATCGCTGCCTGCCGGGAACAGCGGATCGTACGCAAGCGTCCAGGACGAGCACAGTGCGGCTTGAACCTTCGCGCGGTCCAGCCAGGCACTCTTGCCCGTGTACTGGTAAAGCGCCATGAAGGTCTCCAGGAGACCGAACGACGTTTCGGAATCTGCATCCTGTGAGATATCCGCGCATGCGCCGCCGGTGAATCCGCGGGACTTGACGTCGCGCTCGTAATAGAATTCGGCGCTTTCCTCGGCCACGGCCAACCAGTCCGGACGACGGAAGTATTCTGCCGCCAAGGCGAGTCCCGCCGGAGCTATGGCTCCTGCGGTCGAGTTGTAGACGGCAATCCCGCCCGTTTCGGGAACGATGTACTGACCGAATTCACCGCACTCCCGCCAGGTGCGGGTGAAGGCCGCGGCCAGATCGCGCGCGGCTGATTCCCAGGTCTCCTTGACGGTTTCGCCGTGCCCCTGCACCCTCAAGATCATCAAATGTTTGATAAGCCAGAAGAGGACGTCCCCGTTCTTGCGCACCATGGCCTGTACTGCCGGAAAATCGGGGTGGGACTTCTCTGAGCGGATTTCGCCGTCCGAGCTGATGTAGCCGAAGAAGAATCCGCTTCGCCCTTGCATACGAGAACAGATGAAGTCGAGTTCCTCGGCGACTCTACTGCGTTCTGTCTCGTCATTCAGGGCCAGCATGGGGTAGGTGTTTATCATGCCGCTTACCCAGCCCAGCTGGAAGTCCTTCGAGTTTTCCGGGAGGTAGTACTTGCCGGCCTTGGTCTCGGTGAAGTTTGCGCGGCAGATGTCGGTACCGAGCTCCGCCAGCTTGCTCATTGGGAGCAGGTTGCGGGGCACCGTGGCCCCCGTCAGTGACTTCCGTACGTCCATGAATTCTTGCAGGAGAGCCGGAATTCCGTCAGCATCGAAAGTGAAAACCTGGAAGCGAATCGACACCGCGTCGCCGGCAGACCAGTTCGGCGCACTGTCCCCGCTCGGCCGAAAGTCGCCGAAACCGGCCGCGAGCCGGCGCACGACAGGTGCCGAAATGCGAAAGTCGCAGCTTTCCCTGCTCGCGCTCTCCTCGATGGAGAGTCCACTATTGCCCAGTCGTGTGCCTTGCTCAGTGAGGACGATCCATCCTTTCTTGAACCTGGGCGAGAAGAAGCTCATCGACGGAGCAGCAGTTGCGCAGGTTTCCAGCTCGATCTGTGAGGACTCCGAGGTGTCCAAGGCGAGTCGCGGGTTATTCGATGTCACCAGTGATGCCCGCGGATTGTAGTACATGTCGGCCGGATAGTCTGGATTGTATCCATTTCCGATGGTGCGGTAACGATTGCCATTGTAGACAATTCCGGGAATCATCACGTAGTTCACGGTCTCCCACTTCTTGAATGGGAAATCAATCGAGATTGCGGTTTGCTCCGCTTCTCCCTGCTCCAAAGTGCACGTCAAGGTGACGTCCCATCCCTGACGGCCGGGTATGCGCCGTGTTTCCCATGCCAGCTGCCACCGCTGCTGGTCGTCGATCAGCGTGTCGCCGTCAAACTTCTGGGTCTGACGCAGCGTGGTGCCCTCATACTTCCGAGTCAAAACTCGTAGAGAGCCATGGAGTTCTCGTATAGATCGGAACAATCCGGCTGTCTGGTCATCCGCACCCCCGACCTCCGGAGGAATCGGCTGAGCCAGCGAGGGTGTCGGCTTGAGGGCGATCTTCGCGCCGACTCCGGCGGCAGCCAGTAAGGAAAGATAGTTCCTCCTGTTGAGCATTCCACACCGTCCTCGCGTACGTGGCTTCTCCGGCCGGAACTTCTCTGAAGGCCTGCACTTTGGCACGGTCGGCGAGAAGTGCGCAAGGATAGATGCGAAACATTCTTCGCCGGGTCGGGCATCCCGGGGCGCTGGAATTCAGGTGGGTTGTCCCGGTTCGCGGTGATCGGCGGGGCGGGAGAGCTGGAAGCAGGCGGACACAGCCCTGTGCGGATCACGGAGGTGTGGCCGGGTCGGCCGCATTCCCCGATCCCCGCGCCGAGCGGGGTCACCCCACCACGCTCTCCCGCCAGGCGCGGTGCAGCCCCGCGAACTGTCCGCTTCCGCCGATGAGTGAGTCCGGGGTGCCGTCCTCGACGATCCGGCCGTCCTCCATCACCAGGACCCGGTCGGCGATCTCCACCGTCGAGAGCCGGTGGGCGATGACCACCGCGGTACGGCCGTGCAGCACCGTGTCCATGGCGTGCTGCACCGCCCGCTCGCCCGGAATGTCCAGCGAGCTGGTCGCCTCGTCCAGGATCAGTACGGCCGGGTCGGCGAGCAGCGCGCGGGCGAACGCCACCAGTTGCCGCTGGCCTGCGGAGATCCGGCCGCCGCGCTTGCGTACATCCGTGTCGTACCCCTCCGGCAGCGCGCTGATGAAGTCGTGCGCGCCGATCGCCTTCGCCGCCCGCTCGATCTCGGCGGCGGTGGCCTCGGGCCGGCCGATGGCGATGTTCTCGGAGATCGTCCCGGAGAAGAGGAACGCCTCCTGCGTCACCATGACGACCCCGCGCCGCAGTTCGGGCACGTCCAGATCGCCCAGGCCGACGCCGTCGAGCCGGACCTGGCCCTCTGTCGGATCGTAGAACCGGGCCAGCAGCTTGGCGAGAGTCGACTTGCCCGCGCCGGTCGAGCCGACGACCGCGACGGTCTGGCCCGCCGGGATGGTGAGGTCGAAGCGCGGCAGCACCTCACCGCCGGTGCGGTACGCGAACCGGACGCCGTCGAACACGACCTCGCGGCCCGGGTGTTCGGACGCGAGGGCGGGCAGCGTACGCGGGGTCACCGGCGCCGGGACCGTCGGCTCCTGGGCCAGCAGCCCGGCGATCTTCTCCAGTGAGGCTGCTGCCGACTGGTACGAGTTGAGGAACATGCCCAGCCGGTCGATCGGGTCGTACAGCCTGCGCAGATACAGCACCGACGCCGCCAGCACCCCGAGTTCGAGCCCGCCCTGGGTGACCCGGTAGGCGCCCCACAGCACGATGCAGGCGACGGCGGTGTTGGCGACCATCCGCGAGCCGGTCACATAGCGGGCCATCTCCAGCATGGAGTCCCCGTTGACGCGCTCGTGGTGGTGGTTGAGCCGCTCGAACTCCGCGTCGTTGGCGCGCTCCCGGCGGAAGGCACGCACCGGCCGGATGCCGTTCATCGTCTCGGCGAACTTCACGATGACGGCGGCGACCGCGGTGGAGCGCCGGCTGAACACGACGGTGACCCGCTGCCGGTAGCGCCGGATCAGCAGGTACAACGGCCCGAACGACAGCACGGCCACCGTGCCGAGCCCGGGATCGAGCCAGAGCAGCATCGCGCAGATGTAGACGGCGGAGAGCACGACGCCGATCAGCTCCTGGAGCCCGTCGCTGAGCAGCTCGCGCAGCGACTCCACATCGCTGGTGGAGCGGGAGATCAGCCGGCCCGACGTGTAGCGCTCGTGGAAGTCCACACTCAGTGCCTGTGCGTGGCGGAAGATCCGGCCCCGCAGGTCCAGCAGGGCGCCCTGGTTGACGCGGGCGGAGACCTGGACGAACGCGTACTGCAGGCCTCCGGAGAGCAGCGCACTGGCGAGGTAGCCGACGGCCACGGCGATCAGCGGGCCGCGGTCGTTGTCGCGGAAGGCGGGGACGCCGGTGTCGATGGCGTACGCGACGAGCAGCGGCCCGGCCTGCACCGCCGCCTGCTGGATCAGCATCAGCACGGCGGAGACGATCGCCGCCGTCCGGTGCGGCGCGACGAGCGAGCGCAGCAGGGCGCCGGTCGCGCCGGGCGGGGCGGGCAGCGCGTCCTTGTCGAACGGGTCGTCACCGGTCTGCTGCGGTACGGCCGCAGGGCCCGCTTCGGGTCCTGGGCCGGGTCCCTCGCCCGGGTCCGGTTCCGCGGCCTCCCGGCCGTCGACGGTGGTGGTCATCGGGTCCCGTCCCCCTCGGCGCCGGACATCAGCCAGGCGTACTCGGCGTTGCACTGCAGAAGTTCGTGGTGGGTGCCGACCGCGTCGATACGTCCGTCCGAAAGCAGCGCCACCCGGTCGGCGAGCAGCACGGTGGACGGCCGGTGCGCGATGACGAGGGCCGTCGTCTCCGCGAGCACCCGGCGCAGGGCGGCCTCCACCAGCGCCTCGGTGTGCACGTCCAGCGCGGACAGCGGATCGTCGAGCACCAGGAAACGCGGCTGCCCGACGACGGCGCGCGCCAGCGCGAGTCGCTGGCGCTGCCCGCCGGACAGGCTCAGCCCCTGCTCGCCGACCTGGGTGTCCGGGCCGTGCGGCAGTTCGTGCACGAAGTCGGCCTGGGCGGTGGACAGAGCGCGCAGCAGCGCGCCCTCGTCGGCGCCCGCGTCGCCCATCCGGACGTTCTCGGCGACGCTCGCGGAGAAGAGGGTGGGCTCCTCGAAGGCGACCGACACCAGCTCGCGCAGCCGCTCGCGGGGCAGGGCGGTGATGTCCTGACCGTCGAGGGTGATGCGGCCCCCGGTGATCTCGTGCAGTCGCGGTACGAGCGCGGTGAGCGTGGTCTTGCCCGAACCGGTGGAGCCCACCAGGGCCAGCGTCTCGCCCGGCCGGATGTGCAGATCGATGCCGTTGAGGACGGGCGGGGTGCCGGGTGGGGCGTCGGGATACCGGAACTCGACGCCCTCGAAGCGCAGGCCGTCGCCGGTGCCGGCGCCGCCTGGGCCGAGCGTGGCAGGACCGGCGGCGTCCGCCTCCTCGGCCACGTCGATCACCTCGAAGTACCGCTGGGTGGCGGTCGACGCGTCCTGGGTGATCGCCAGAAGGAAGCCGATCGACTCCACCGGCCAGCGCAGGGCGAGCGCGGTGGAGAGGAAGGCGACCAGGGTGCCCGCGGAGAGATGCCCGTCGGCGACCTGGATCGTGCCGAGGACGAGGGCCGCGCCGATCGCCAGCTCGGGAATGGTGGTGATCACCGCCCAGATGCCCGCCAGGAGCCGGGCCTTGACCAGCTCCGTCGAGCGCAGCCGACCCGACAGCTCACGGAACGCCAGGGCCTGGCTGCGATGGCGTCCGAAGCCCTTGATGATGCGGATGCCGAGCACGCTCTCCTCGACGACCGTGGTGATGTCGCCGACCTGGTCCTGGGAGACCCTGGCGACCTTGGAGTACTTCTCCTCGAAGATCTTGCAGAGGATCATCAGCGGAATCGCGGGAGCCAGCAGCACCAGCCCCAGCGTCCACTGCTGCACCAGCAGGATGACGAAACCGACCACGATCGTCACCCCGTTGACCAGGAGGAACGTCAGCGGGAAGGCGAGGAACATCCGCACCATCATCAGATCGGTCGTGCCGCGCGAGAGCAACTGGCCCGAAGGCCACCGGTCGTGGAAGGCCACCGGCAGCCGTTGCAGATGGCGGTAGAGGCCTGCCCGCATCGACGCCTCGACCCAGGAGAGCGGCCGGGCGACCAGCCACCGCCGCAGACCGAAGAGCAGCGCCTCGGCGACCCCGAGCCCGAACAGCATCAGCGCGCCGATCCAGACCCCGTGGGTGTCCCGGTCGGTCACCGGGCCGTCGACGATCCACTTCAGTACGAGCGGGATGACCAGGCTCAGACAGGAGGCGACGACCCCCACGAGAGCCGCAGCGGCCAGCCGTCTTCGCACCGGTCGCACATACGGCCAGAGCCGCAGCAGCGAACGTACGCCGGACAGTTGTCTGTCTGTTGCATGTGTTTCGGGCATCGGGCGGGAGCCTACGGTCCGGCACTGACAGTGCCCACTGGATTTCGCGGCAGTTCGCGCCGCCCGGCACAGGACACCGGCCCGGCCGCCGGGAGGTCGTACCCCGGTATCAGCCGATCGGTTGATGACTGTTCGAGCGTGATGACGGATGCCGCCCGACGCCGTACCCCGGGAGCCTGTGGGCATGGCAATCATCGAAGTGGACGGGCTGCGGAAGGCGTACGGCGGCAAGCCCGCCGTAGACGGGGTGTCCTTCGCCGTCGAGGTGGGGGAGATCTTCGGGATTCTCGGGCCGAACGGCGCGGGCAAGACCACGACAGTGGAGTGCATCGGGGGGCTGCGGGTGCCCGACGGGGGCGCGGTGCGGGTGGCCGGATTCGACCCGGTCGCCGACCACGACCGGGTGACGCGGATCCTCGGCGCCCAGCTCCAGGAGAGCGAACTCCAGCCGAAGATCACCGTCCGTGAGGCGCTGGAGCTCTACGCGTCCTTCTACCCGCACCCCGCCGACTGGCGGCCGCTCGCCGAACGCCTGGGCCTCGCCGAGAAGGCCGACTCGCGCTTCGCCAAGCTGTCCGGCGGCCAGAAGCAGCGGCTCTCCATCGCGCTGGCGCTGATCGGCAACCCCGAAGTGGTCGTACTCGACGAGCTGACGACCGGGCTCGACCCGCGCGCCCGCCGCGACACCTGGAAGCTCATCGAGGACGTCAGGGACAGCGGGGTGACCGTCCTGCTCGTCACCCACTTCATGGAGGAGGCCCAGCGCCTCTGCGACCGCATCGCCGTGATCGACCGCGGCCGGGTCGCCGCGCTCGACACACCGGCCGGCCTCATCCGCCGCTCGTCCAGCTCGACGGTCATCTCCTTCACCCCCTCGCAGCCGCTCGGCGACGACGAACTGGACGCGCTGCCCGGCGCCGCCTCCCTACAGCACCGGGACGGCGCGCTGGTCATCGAAGGCACCGACGAGACGGTCAACGCCGTCATCACCCTGCTCGCCAGGCACCACATCACCGCCCACCAACTCCGGGTCACCGACGCCACGCTGGACGACGCGTTCCTGGACCTGACGGGAGCCGAAGCATGAGCACAGCGACCGCGACCACCCGTACGAAGGCCACCGCCAAGGCCGGCGCTTCCGCCGCCGTCCTGCGCTCCGAGTTCAGGCTCTTCCGCCGCGAACCGGCCACCCTCTTCTGGGTCATGGCGTTCCCCACCATCCTGCTGGTGATCCTCGGCTCCATCCCGTCCTTCCGGGAGCACGACTCCTCGATCGGGGGCCAGACACTGATCAGCGTGTACGTCCCGGTCACCGTGCTGCTCTCGATGATCCTGGCCGGACTGCAGGCGATGCCCCAGGTGATCACCGGATACCGGGAGCGCGGCATCCTGCGCCGGATGTCCACCACACCGCTCAGGCCGCACGCCCTGCTCACCGCGCAGATGGGCCTGCACGGCGCCGCGGCACTCGTCTCGACCCTGATGCTGCTCGTCGTCGGGCGGATCGCCTTCAAGGTCGCCCTGCCCCAGCAGATCCTCGGCTATCTGCTCTCGCTCGTCCTGGCGGTCTGCGCGGCGCTCGCCATGGGCTCCTTGGTGACCGCCCTGTCACGCAGCCAGAAGATCGCGAACGCGGTCGGCTCCGCCGTCTTCTTCCCGATGATGTTCTGCGCCGGGGTCTGGCTGCCCGTCCAGGCGATGCCGGACGCCATGGCGCACGTCGTCGAACTGACCCCCTTCGGCGCCGCGGCGCAGGCCCTCAACACGGCCGCGACGGGCGGCTGGCCCGGCTGGACCCACCTGGGCGTGCTCGCCCTGTGGACACTGCTGCTGTCGGCCGCCGCCAACCGCTGGTTCCGTTGGGAGTGACGGCGGCCATGGGCCGGTACGGGCAGACTGGATGGATGACTTCGGACCTGACCGGCCCCGCCGCCCGGCCCGGCCGGGAGGCCGCCGCGCCCCTGATCGGCGGCTCCAGGCTGGGCGTCGGCTGGGCGGTCTTCTACCGCTGGGGCCCGTACGCACTGCTCGCCATCGGCACCCTCGCCGCGGGCGCCACCGCCGGAGCCCTGCACATGACCCGGTCCGAACTGGTCGCGGCGGCGGCCCTCACCGTGGCAGGGGCCGTGCTCCAGCTGTGGTGGGGCCACGCGGTCCGCACCCGGCCGGACCCCTCGACGGCGGGCACCTGGTACTACCTGCTGCGCTGGGCGATCGCCTTCGCCCTGACCTGGCTGAACACCTTCTACGCGTTCTACGCGGTCACCGGCTACTTCGGCGCCGAGCGGCTGCTGCCCCGCCGGTGGGTACGGATCGGGCTGCTCGCCAGCGCGGTCACCGTGTCGGGCTCCCAGTCCGGCGGACTGCCACCGCACGGCCCCATGGGCTGGCTGGTGTTCGGTGCGCTGTTCGGCGTGAACGTCAGCCTGCTCACCGTCTTCACCCACTTCGCCAACCTGGAGGGGGAGCGCGCGACACAGCAGACCGAGACCATCTGCGAACTGGAGCGCACCAACGTCCGTCTCCAGCAGGCGCTCGACGAGAACGCCGCCCTGCACGCCCAACTCCTGGTCCAGGCACGGGAGGCCGGGGTCGCCGACGAGCGCCGCAGGCTGGCAGCCGAGATTCACGACACCATCGCGCAGGGGCTCGCGGGCATCATCACCCAGCTCCAGGTCGTCTCCCTCACCAAGGCCCCGGACACCGCCCGTGAACACCTCGCCCGCGCCCAGGAGCTGGCCCGCCACAGCCTGGGCGAGGCCCGGCGCTCCGTGCAGAACCTCAGCCCGGTCGCCCTGGACGGGACCCCGCTCCCCGAAGCGCTGAAGAAGCTGGTCGCCGAGTGGTCGGCGGAGGCGGGCGTCCGCGCCGAGTTCACCGTCACCGGCACCGTCGAGCCGCTGCACGACGAGGTCGAGGCCACCCTGCTCCGGATCGCCCAGGAGGCCCTGACCAACACCCGGCGGCATGCCGCGGCCTCCCGCGTCGGGGTCACCCTCTCGTACATGGACGACGAGATGACGCTGGACGTACGCGACGACGGCCGCGGCTTCGAACCGCTCGCGCTGCCGCCGCGCAGCACCGACGGCGGCTTCGGTCTCGGCGGGATGTGCGCACGCGCCGAGCGGATCGCGGGCACGGTGGCGGTCGAGTCCGAGCCGGGGCACGGCACGGCGGTCTCGGCTCGCGTACCTTTGGTCCGCCATGAACTCTGATGTCATCACCCTGCTGATCGTCGACGACCATCCCGTGGTCCGGGACGGTCTGCGCGGCATGTTCGCCGACGCCCCCGGTTTCCAGGTGCTCGGCGAGGCCGCCGACGGCGTCGCGGCCGTCGAGCTGGCCGGCCGGCTCGACCCCGATGTGGTCCTCATGGACCTGCGGATGCCGGGCGGCAACGGCGTGGACGCCATCGCCGAACTGACCCGCCGCAACAGCCGGGCCAAGGTGCTCGTCCTGACGACGTACGACACGGACTCCGACACCCTCCCGGCCATCGAGGCGGGCGCCACCGGCTATCTGCTCAAGGACGCCCCGCGCGACGAACTCTTCACCGCGGTACGGGCGGCGGCTGACGGCCGTACGGTGCTCTCCCCGGCGGTCGCCTCCCGGCTGGTCTCGCGGGTGCGCACCCCGGCAGCGCCGGGACGCGACGCGCTGAGCGCACGTGAACGCGAGGTGCTCGTGCTGGTCGCCAGGGGCACGTCCAACCGCGACATCGCGCGTGAGCTCTTCATCAGCGAGGCGACGGTCAAGACCCATCTGACCCACATCTACGGGAAGCTGGACGTCAAGGACCGGGCAGCGGCGGTCGCGGTGGCGTACGACCGCAAGATCCTCGGCTGAGGCTGTCCGGGGGCTGAAACCGACACCCGCCCGGCGCGGGCCGCCGACTCAGGCCCGCACCTTCAGCAGCAGCACCGACCTGGCCGGGACCGTGAGCACGGCGCCGCCCGGGTGCAGTGTGCCCGGCGCCGCGCACTGGTCCTCCCGTGAGGTGTCGACGAGCAGTTCGTAGGTGTCCGCCCAAGGGGCCCCGGGCAGCAGGAAGTCCACCGGCCGCTCCGCCGAGTGCAGAACCGTCAGGAAGCTGTCGTCGGTGATCCGCTCGCCCCTGGCGTCCCGGCCGGGGATGTCGCCCCCCGAGAGGTAGACCCCGAGCGTGGCCGCCGGCGCGTACCAGTCCTGTTCGGTCATCTCCCGGCCGTGCGGGGTGAACCACGCGAGGTCCCGCAGCCCGTCGCCCGCGCGCGCCCCGGAGAAGAACGCCCGGCGGCGCAGCACGGGATGGGCGTGGCGCAGCGCCAGCAGCCGGGATGTGAGGCTGAGCAGCATCCGCGGGCCCGGCTCGTCGAGCAGCGTCCAGTCGACCCAACTGATCTCGTTGTCCTGGCAGTACGCGTTGTTGTTGCCGCCCTGCGTCCGCCCCATCTCGTCACCCGCGACGAGCATCGGCACCCCGGTCGACACCAGCAGCGTCGTGAGGAGCGACCGCAGCTGCCTCCGGCGCAGCGCCCTGACACCGGGGTCGTCGGTGCCGCCCTCCGCACCGCAGTTCCACGACCGGTTGTCGTCGGTGCCGTCCCGGTTGTCCTCGCCGTTGGCCTCGTTGTGCTTGTGCTGGTAGGAGACCAGGTCGCGCAGGGTGAAACCGTCGTGCGCCGTGATGAAGTTGACGGAGGCCTGCGGACGCCGCCCGCCCCAGGCGTACAGATCGCTGGAGCCGGAGAGCCGGTACCCCAGATCCCGTACGTCGGGCAGCGCACCCCGCCAGAAGTCCCGTACGGCGTCCCGGTAGCGGTCGTTCCACTCCGTCCACAGCGGCGGGAAGGCGCCCACCTGGTAGCCGCCGCTGCCCACGTCCCACGGCTCGGCGATCAGCTTCACCCGCCGCAGCACCGGGTCCTGGGCGATCACCGCGAGGAAGGGGGACAGCATGTCGACGTCGTGGAAGGACCGGGCCAGCGCGGCGGCCAGATCGAAGCGGAAGCCGTCCACGCCCATCTCGGTGACCCAGTAGCGCAGCGAGTCGGTGATCAGCCGCAGCACATGGGGCTGCACCACGTGCAGGGTGTTGCCGCAGCCGGTGTAGTCCGCGTACCGGCGCGGGTCGTCCTGGAGCCGGTAGTAGCCGCGGTTGTCGATACCGCGCAGTGACAGCATGGGCCCCAGCTCACCGGCCTCCGCCGTGTGGTTGTAGACGACGTCGAGAATCACCTCGATCCCGGCGGCGTGCAGCGCCTGCACCATCCGCTTGAACTCACCGACCTGCCGGCCGCCCGTCCCGGACGCCGCGTACCCGGCGTGCGGGGCGAAGTAGCCGACCGAGTTGTAGCCCCAGTAGTTCCGCAGCCCGCGCCGCAGCAGATGGTCCTCGTGTGCGAACTGGTGCACCGGCAGCAGCTCGACGGCCGTCACGCCGAGCCGTACGAGATGGCCGATCGCCGCCGGATGGGCCAGACCGGCGTACGTCCCCCGCAGCTCCTCGGGGATCCCGGGGTGCCGCTTGGTGAAGCCGCGCACATGCAGCTCGTAGATGACGGTGTCCGCCCACGGTGTCTTGGGCCGCAGGTCGTCCGCCCACTCGTCGCCCGGGGTGTCGTCGTGGACGACGACGCCCTTGGGCACGTACGGCGCCGAGTCCCGCTCGTCGCGCACGGTGTCGGCGACCTCCTGCTCCGGCCAGTCCCTGACGTGCCCGTACACCTCGGGCGGCAGCCGGAACTCGCCGTCCACGGCGCGTGCGTACGGGTCGAGAAGCAGCTTCGCCGCGTTCCAGCGGGCCCCCGTCCACGGGTCCCACCGGCCCCGGACGCGGTAGCCGTACCGCTGTCCCGGCCGGACCCCGGGCAGGAATCCGTGCCAGATCTCATGGGTCAGCTCGGTCAGTTCGCAGCGCGTCTCCCGGCCCGCCTCGTCGAAGAGGCAGAGCTCGACGGCCTCGGCGCCGCCCGCCCAGAGCGCGAAGTTGGTACCGGCGACCCCGTCGGGCCCGACCCGGTACCGCGCTCCCAGCGGCATGGACGTACCGGGCCACACGGTCACCGCGTCCGGCCCGGCTTCGAACACCGCCCCGGGCACGGCGCCCGGCACGGCTTCCGGCTCCACCGCGGGCACCGCGTCGCGCACGGCTTCCTGCACCGCATCCGGTGCGGTCTCCTGCTCGGCTGCGCTCGACACCTGTCGGCCTCCCGCGGCTCATCGGGACCGGCGGCGCGTCGGGCCCCGGCGTCCCGGCCGCGGCCCCTCGCATGGTCCTCGCTCTTGTTCTGCCCGCAACAACCGGCAATCTCACGTTTCCCCCGCAGGGGGGTGGTCGTTGAGCGGTCCGTGAGACAACTGACAAAGCGGACACGGGCGGGCGTCGCGGCCGCGCTGGTATGGGCGGGACTGCTGGCCGGACCGACCGGATGCGGATCCGGCTGGGACGGAAAACCGCGGGCACCCGAAGAGGCGATCCGGGTGATGCCGGACGACGGTGCGAAGGGCGTCGGGGCGCACGGCAAGGTCGAGGTGCGGGTACCGGACGGGAAGCGGCTCGAACAGGTCACGGTCTACAGCGTCACCGACGGCCACCGCGAGGTGCTTCCCGGCAGTGTCTCCGGCGACGGCAGGACCTGGAAGGCGGACGGCGGCCGGCTCGGGCTCGCATCCGAGTACTCCGTGGACGCGGTGGCATCCGACGGGGACGGTCACACCCTGGCCCGCCACACCACCTTCACCACGTTCGTCCCCCCGCACCGCTTCATCGGCTACTTCACACCGGAGAACGGCTCCACCGTCGGCACCGGCATGATCGTCTCCTTCAACTTCAACCGCCCCGTCGAGAACCGCCCGGCCGTGGAGCGGGCGATCCGCGTCACCGCCACCCCTTCGGTTCCGGTCGAGGGCCACTGGTTCGGCAGGAGCCGTCTGGACTTCCGGCCGAGCGCGTACTGGAAGCCGGGCACCCGGGTCTCCGTCGGGATGCGGCTGCGCGATGTACAGGCTGCGCCGGGGGTGTACGGGACCCAGCAGAAGACCGTCGGCTTCACGGTGGGCCGCTCCCAGGTGTCGGTGGTCGACGCGGCGGCGCACACCATGGCGGTACGCCGCGACGGTGCGCTCCTGACGACCCTGCCGGTCACCGCGGGCGCCGCGAAGCACACCACGTACAACGGCAAGATGGTCGTCATGGAGAAGCACGCCGTGACCCGGATGAACGGCCGGACGGTCGGCTTCGGCGGTGAGTACGACATCCCGGACGTCCCGCACGCGATGCGGCTGACCAACTCGGGGACGTTCCTGCACGGCAACTACTGGGCGCCCGCCCGTACGTTCGGCGCGTCCAACACCAGTCACGGCTGTGTCGGGCTGCGCGATGTGCGCGGCGGCAGCACCACGTCTCCGGCCGGCTGGCTCTTCGGCCAGACACTGATCGGCGACGTGGTCGAGGTCGTCAACTCGACGGACACGACAGTCGCCCCGGACAACGGGCTCGGCGGCTGGAACCTGGACTGGGCCCACTGGAAGTCCGGCTCCGCGCTCGGCTGAAGCCGTTTCCCCATGAGCCCCGCCCGCAGGCGACGTGTCCCCACGACCTGCGCGGCGGCGCCCGGTTGGAACTGAACGGTGACATTGGCGGGGAGTCCGGCGGGCGCGCGCTGCGATTATTCTGTGGACCAGTGCGCGCGGACACGGCGCGCGGGGGTACGTGCACCGGCGGAGCCGGAACGTGCGCGAGGGGAGACCACCATCTTGTTGAACGGGCGACCGATATCGGGGACATCGGCCGGGGGCCGGCCTGCGCGTGGGGCGCGGCGCGGCCGACCCGGACTGCTGGCTCTCCTGCTGGGTGCGCTGCTGCTGCTTGTCACGGCGTGCGGCGGTTCGGGCAGCGGCGGCAGCGATGAGAAGGCGAAGCAGGGCGCGGGCAAGGAGGCCGGTTCCACGGCGTCGGAGGCCGTCGTGACGGTGGCCCCGAAGGACGGCGCCGAGTCGGTGGCCACCAGCGACGCGCTCAAGGTCACCGCGGACAAGGGCCGGCTGACCTCCGTCACGGTCAAGGACGCCAAGGGCAACGAGGTCGCGGGCCGTATCGCGGCGGGCGGCGCCAGCTGGCAGCCGCTCCAGCACCTGCCCGCCGCCACCAGGTTCAAGGTGCACGCGGTCGCCAAGGACGCCAAGGGCCGGGAGTCCGCGAAGGACACGGCCTTCACCACGCTCGTGCCGAAGAACACCTTCCTCGGCCAGTACACACCGGAGGACGGCTCGACCGTCGGTGTCGGGATGCCGGTCTCGATCCACTTCACCCGCGGGATCACCCACCCCGCGGACGTCGAGGACGCGATCAAGGTGACGGCCGACCCCGCCGTACCGGTCGAGGGCCACTGGTTCGGCAACGACCGCCTCGACATCCGCCCCGAGAAGTACTGGGCGGCCGGCACCAAGGTGACGGTGAAGCTGGACCTCGACGGTGTCGAGGGCCGGCCCGGGGTGTACGGGAAGCAGACCAAGACCGTGAAGTTCACCGTCGGCCGCTCGATGGTCTCCACGGTGGACGCGGACAACCACACCATGAAGGTCGTCAAGGACGGCAAGCTGATCAGGACCATCCCGATCAGCGCGGGTGCCCCGGCGACCACGACGTACAACGGGCAGATGGTCATCAGCGAGAAGTACGCGGTGACCCGGATGAACGGGGCCACCGTCGGGTTCGGCGGTGAGTACGACATCAAGGACGTGCCGCACGCGATGCGCCTGTCCGACTCCGGCACCTTCGTGCACGGCAACTACTGGGCATCCAGCGGTACGTTCGGCGCCGCGAACACCAGCCACGGCTGTGTCGGCCTGCACGACGTGCGCGGTGGCTGGAGCAAGGAGACCCCGGCTGCCTGGTACTACAACAGGTCGATCGTCGGTGACGTGGTGATAGTCAAGAACTCGCACGACAGGACGATCCAGCCGGACAACGGACTCAACGGCTGGAACATGTCCTGGGCGGACTGGAAGAAGTAACGCGGACTGGAAGAAGCAGCACGGGCCGGAAGAAGCAGCACGGGCCGGAAGGGGTATCACCCGCCTCGCCTTCAGCCCCTCCGGCCTCACCCCGTACGGCCCGGTGCACTGTGACCAAGTGCACCGGGCCGCACCGCGTTAGCCACCGTTAACCTGCTGTCATGACAGTCACCCTCGAAGTCTCAGAAGGCGTCGGCACCATCCGTCTGGACCGCCCGCCGATGAACGCACTCAACGTCGCGATCCAGGACCGGCTCCGCGAACTCGCCGAAGAGGCGTCCCACCGCGACGACGTACGCGCTGTGGTGCTCTACGGCGGCGAGAAGGTGTTCGCGGCCGGGGCGGACATCAAGGAGATGCAGGCCATGGACCACGCGGCGATGGTCGTACGCTCCCGGGCCCTTCAGGACTCCTTCACCGCGGTGGCCCGGATCCCCAAGCCCGTGGTCGCCGCGGTCACCGGATACGCGCTGGGCGGCGGTTGCGAACTGGCGCTCTGCGCCGACTTCCGTATCGCGGCCGACAACGCCAAGCTCGGGCAGCCCGAGATCCTGCTCGGTCTGATCCCCGGCGCCGGTGGCACCCAGCGGCTCTCCCGGCTGATCGGCCCGTCCAAGGCCAAGGATCTGATCTTCACCGGCCGTCAGGTCAAGGCGCCCGAGGCGCTCACCCTCGGTCTGGTCGACCGGGTCGTCCCGGCGGCCGAGGTGTACGAGCAGGCGCACGCCTGGGCGGCACGGCTCGCCCAGGGGCCGGCCATCGCGCTGCGCGCCGCCAAGGAGTCCGTCGACGCGGGTCTGGAGACGGACCTCGACACCGGACTGGCCATCGAGCGCACCTGGTTCGCCGGTCTCTTCGCGACGGAGGACCGCGAACGGGGTATGCGCAGCTTCGTCGATGAGGGCCCCGGCAAGGCCAAGTTCCGCTGAGGAGTACCCGGTTGGGTGGATTAGCTGCGCCTTAAGAGAACCTTAAGGAGTGAGCGATCTTGACCCTTGAACTTCGTTCATGAGGGGGGAATCCGCGCAGCTCAGGGCGGGTGTGAAGGCCCCTGCAATGCCATGTGCATATGCCAAAGTGTGGGGTGCCCGACGAGGGAATGCAATTGCGGATTCCCTCGGAACGGCCCCGGAGGCCGCTTCGGGCGGCCATGATGGGGGGCATGGCGGGCCTGGAGGGTGTGGAGCAGCCGCGGCAGCGCGTTCACGCGGATGCTGCGCGATGGGTACCGGCCGTTGAGGACGAACAGGCTCTGAAGGCACTGGAGTTGTTCGGCAGCCCAACGGACGCGGAGGTGCGGCTGGCGTCCCGCCCGGAGTCGGCTGCGACCGCTCGGCGGCTCACCCGGGGTGTCGTACTGCGCCAGTGGGGGCTCTCCGCGCAGACCGCCGAGTACGCGGTGTTACTCGTCTCGGAGCTCGTGGGCAACGCGGTCCGCCACACCGGCGCCCGGGTCTTCGGGCTCCGGATGCTGCGCCGCCGGGGCTGGATCCGGGTGGAGGTCCGCGATCCGTCCCGCGGGCTGCCCTGTCTGATGCCGGTCCAGCCGATGGATGTCAGCGGGCGCGGCCTCTTCCTGGTCGACAAGCTCTCGGACCGCTGGGGTGTGGACCTGCTGCCGCGCGGCAAGACCACCTGGTTCGAGATGCGGGTCGCCGACCGTCAGCCCTCCTGACGTACGCACCTGTGGAACCGTGCACCCGTGACCCGCGCCCGTGCCCCACGGTCGTGCCCCGCAGCCGTGAAAGCGGGCCCCGAACGGCCGGGATGCCACCCGGTTGTACCCATCCGGATCACGGCGTGGCTGCTGTGAATCCCAGGTGAAGTGACCAACCCGCCTGTAAATCTACGAGCGCGTGCGAGATTCTGCGGATGATTGCCGGACCCCGGACCTCAGTCGGCCGCTCCTGATGGCCTTATGTCCCTGCCGGGTGCGATGAGGCAAAAAGGGCCGCTTCAGGTGATTCCTCATTAAATGGTCGCGTGACTGACATAAGCCGCCGCAGCGCACTGCGGGCAGGAGCCGGCGCGGCCGTCGCCGGGGCGTTCACCGCGGGGTGTTCCGGCGGCGGCGCACCCGCCGCGGCCCCTTCCCCGGCCGGGGCCCGCCCCGCACGCTCCCCTTCCGGGCCCGCCACATCCCGGGCCCTCCATGCCCCGGCACCCCTCGCCTTCGCCGGGCAGCCGGCCCAGATCGCACACGGCCCCCGTGGCCGCCCCCGCGTCGCGCTCACCTTCCACGGCCAGGGCGAGCCCGCCATCGCCAAGTCCGTGCTCGCCGAGGCGGAACGGGCCGGAGCACGGGTCACCGTCCTCGCCGTCGGTACCTGGCTCGACGAGTATCCCGCGATGGCCCGCCGCATCCTCGACGGCGGTCACGACCTGGGCAACCACACCCTCCACCACACCTCCATCTCGGCGATGGGCGAGCAGGAGGCGTACGCCGAGATCACCGGCTGCGCCGACCGGCTGCGGCGGCTCACGGGATCCATCGGCACCTGGTTCCGCCCCTCGCGCACCCAGTACGCGACCCCCCTGGTCCAGCGGCTCGCGGGACGCGCGGGGTACCCCCATGTGCTCTCGTACGACACCGATTCCCTCGACTTCACCTCGCCCGGCATCGCGGCGGTCGTCCGCAACGTCACCGGCGCTGTCCGGTCCGGTTCGGTGGTCTCGATGCACTTCGGCTACGCGGACACGGTCGCCGCGCTGCCCGCCATCCTGGACGCCTTCGACCGCCGCGGGCTGCACGCGGTGACGACTACGGAGCTGCTGACCTCATGATCACCAAACGCACCACCGGGCTGTTCGCCGCCACCGTCACCACCGGCCTCACCGTCGCACTCGGCGGCTGCGGGTCCTCCGGCGAGGCCGCACACGGGCACCGTGCACACCCGGCCGCCGCCAGAACCACCACCGCTGCCGCCGCGCAGCGGGGCACCGCGGCGAAGTCGGCGGAACCCGCGCCACTGGCCGGTATGCCCCCGGTCCTCAACCCCAAGGACCTGTACGCGGCGGACCGCCCGGGCAAACTCTCGCCCGTCGTGCGGAAGTTCCCGTCCCTGGTCTACGTACCGAACACCAACTCCAACACGGTCAACGTGATCGACCCCAAGACGTACAAGGTCATCCGCACCATCCCGGTCGGTGTGCAGCCGCAGCACGTCGTGCCCTCCTGGGACCTGAAGACGCTCTGGGTCAACAACGACCGGGGCAACACGCTCACGCCGATCAATCCGGCGAACGGCAAGGTGGGGAAGACGCTCGACGTCCACGACCCGTACAACCTCTACTTCACGCCCAACGGCAAGTACGCCATCGTCATGGCCTCGCTCGACCGCCAGCTCGTCTTCCGCGACCCGCACACCATGAAGATCAAGAAGACCCTCCCGGTGACGTGTTCCGGCGTCAACCACGCGGACTTCTCGGCCGACGGGCGGTACTTCATCGTCTCCTGCGAGTTCTCCGGCGAACTGCTCAAGGTCGACACCGAGAAGATGAAGGTGGTCGGCCAGCAGAAGCTGCCCTTCAAGGGGGCGATGCCGCAGGACGTGAAGATCTCGCCGGACGGCCGGACCTTCTACATCGCCGACATGATGGCCGACGGGATGTGGGTGCTCCCCGCGGACAAGTTCACCACCCCGAAGCTGGTGCACACCGGCAAGGGCTGCCACGGGCTCTACATCAGCCGCGACTCCAAGGAGATGTACATCTCCAACCGGGGCGAGGGCACCATCTCGGTCTTCAGCTTCCCGCAGGACAAACTCATCAAGAAGTGGGTCCTGCCCGGCGGCGGGAGCCCCGACATGGGCGGCGTCTCGGCCAACGGCAAGGTGCTCTGGCTGACCGGGCGCTACAACGCGGAGGTGTACGCGATCGACACCACCAGCGGCAAGCAGCTCGCCCGCATCCCGGTCGGCAGCGGCCCGCACGGACTCGCGGTGTACCCGCAGCCCGGCCGCTACTCGCTGGGTCACACCGGGATCTTCCGCTAGGGCACTTCCGGATACGCGGGCGGGGCGGGTTCACGCCGCATCGGTATCCCGGGTCACTCCGCCACCAGCAGTGCCTCCGAGCCCACCGGCCGGTACCCCGCTCGCTGGAACGCCCGTACGCTGCGGGCGTTGCCCGGCGACTGCTGCGCCCATACGACGTCCCCCTCGACGAGGTGCCGGGCGGCCACCGCGAGCCGCGGTCCCAGCCCCCGGCCACGCGCCGCCTCGTCCACCTCGATGGCAGCCTCCGGGCGCCCCGCGACCCCGCGTCCCATGATCAGCACGCCGCCGTCAGCCGCCCACACCCGGACCTCGTCGCGGAACGTCCGGGACCGGACCACCCTCGGGTGGTCCGGATCCTTGATCTCCCGCAGCGCGACTGGCGGTTCGCCCGGCAGCGCGGGGGCGGCCGTCAGCAGGTCGATGGTGTTCATCCGGCGGCCGGTACGGGCCATCAGCGCGGCCAGGAAGGCCGGGTTCATCGCCGCGGCGAGCGGGTCCGCCGCGATATCGGCCAGCGTCCTGCGTACCCACAGCGGATCCTCGTCGAGGAAGACCACCGAGTGGGCGGTCAGGGCCAGCACCCCGGCGTCCCGGGCGTTCGGCTGGGCGATCACGGTCGTCGCCCCGTCCGCCGGAGGGAAGGAACCGTGTGCAGCCGCTGTCAGGATGGCAGCCAGAGTGCCGCGTGACGCACCGCTCCCGGTCGAACGCATTTTCGGGTAACTCCTCGGCTTGAGTCTCCAGCGGCTGGAAGGAACAGACTCGCAGACATGAACGACGACGGACCCGAAGTCTTCACGATCGGACAGCTCTCCCGCCGTACCGGGCTCTCCGTACGGACCATCCGCTACTGGTCGGACATCGGCGCCCTGCCGCCGGCCGGGCGGTCGACGGGAGGCTACCGGCTGTACGACGCCGCGTGCGTGGCCCGGCTCGAACTCGTCCGCACCCTGCGGGAGCTCGGCCTCGGTCTCGCCACGGTGCGCCGGGTGCTGGCCGGGGAGAGCGGAATCGCCGACGTGGCCGCCGCCCATGTGGCGGCCCTGGACACGCAGATCCGTTCGCTGAGGCTGAACCGGGCCGTGTTGTCGACCGTCGCGAAACGCGCGTCAGGCGCAGAGGAGATGGCACTCATGAACCGACTGGCACGGCTGTCCACCGTGGAACGCAAGCGCATCATCGAGGAGTTCACCGAGGAGGTGTTCGGCGGCCTCGACATCACCCCGGGCATCCAGGAGCAGGTCCGGCGCACCGTCGTGGAGTTGCCCGACGACCCCACCCCCGAGCAGGTCGACGCCTGGGTGGAGCTCGCCGAGCTGGTCCAGGACCCGGCCTTCCGGCAACGGATGCGGGCCATGGCCGAGTTCAACACCCGGGCGGCCCAGGACGACGGGGGAGCCGCAGGCACCGGGGACCGGCAGTGGTTCGTCGAGCAGGTCACCCGGCTGGCCGGTGACGCCCGCGAGAGCGGTGTCGCCCCCGGCTCCGCGGAGGCCGCCGGTATCCTGGACCAGCTGCTCGGCGCCACCGCGGACCGGGACGCGCTGCTCCAGCGACTGGAGGGCGCCGCCTTCGCCGAGGCGGACCGCTACCGGCGGCTGATGGCGGTCATCAACGGCCGGGAGGCGCAGCCCCGGCACAACGAGGACTTCGCCTGGCTGGCCGCCGCCCTGCGGGCCCACCCCGCCGGGTAATGCGGTCCCGCCCCGCCGGTTAATCTGACTACCGTCAGGCACGTACCAAGAAGGGGTGGACCCAGTGGCGGACAAAGAAGAGGCCCGCAAGGCGTTCGAGCGTCTCGACGTGGACGGCGACGGCCGGATCACGGCGAGCGAGTACAAGAGCGTCATGGCGCAGCTCGGTGACTTCCATGTGACCGAGACCGTGGCTCAGTCCATCATCAGGTCCAAGGACGCCAACGGTGACGGCAGGCTCTCCTTCGAGGAGTTCTGGGCGTCGCTGAACAAGTAGCGCGTACGGACAAGCAGCGCGACAGCCCCCCGGCACCGGTGCCGGGGGGCTGTCGCGTCGTACGGGGGACCGGCGTGCTGCTCGTACGCGGGACCGGCGTGCTGTGTCCTGCGTCAGGACCCGACGGACACCGTGAACCGGACCGGATTGCCGTCGTTCGCGGCGCCCGAGACATCGGGCTGGCCGTCGGGGACCACATCGTCGTACGGAAAGGCGTACCCGATCGGCGAGTTGGCGTGAAGTACCCGCGCCCAGTGGTTGGTGACGTCGCCCTGGTAGTAGTCGGCAGCCGTGGTGCCGTTCGGCTGGCTGGGGTGGGTGAGCATGATCGACCGGTTGAACCCGGCCGCGATCCTGGCGAGCAGCGCCTTCTTGTCGTCCGGGTCACCCGGATTGTTGGCGAAGGGGCCGTCGTTGCAGGTGAAGATGGACTTCGAGTCGGGCTTGGTGAAGGTGTGGCCGCCGTCGAAGGTGAGGGTGTCGCCGCTCACCCGGCCCTTCAGGCTGCCCTTGCCGCCCTGCAGGTCGATGGTGAGGTCGGTGGAGCTGTACTTCTCCCAGACCTGGTCCACATAGCCGGTCCACAGATCGCCGAACGGCATCGCGCCGGGGGAGGCGGACGCCATCAGGTTCTGCGGCGAGATCACCCGTAGCACCTTGCCGTCCGAGCCACGGATGATCAGCTTGTCCCAGGGCTGGCCGTCCTTGCCCGCCTGGGTGGTGAGATCCGCGGCGATCTTGTCGACCGCGCCGTCCGGCAGCGGGGCGACGGTGTGGTCGCTGTCGCCCGTGAGCGAGAGCCCGATGGGGACCGCGGTCACCAGGTCGACGTAGGAGATGTTGGCGTACAGCTGGTCCGGGTTGAAGGTGAACTCGCAGAACGACCAGGTGCGGCCGTAGTTCGGGTCCGCGGCGGTGGCGAAGGCCGGCTCGACCAGGGCGGGGCCCGGGTTGAGGAAGAAGTCGAGTGTGTCGTCGCGTACGAAGTAAACGCGGGCGCCGTACATCTGAGGGAGCGTCAAGGTGACCGGACCCGCGCCTGCGGCCTTCAGCGGGATGGCGCAGTCGACCGGCAGCGGTGTCTGCGGGGCCGACGGTGACTGCGGGTGGTACACGCTGCCGTCGGCGCGCAGCAGGACCCACTGGTCGGTGCCCTGCTCGTGGCCGGTGACATAGGCGTTGACGTTGCCGGGCAACGACTTGTTCTCCAGGGCCAGTTCGCAGGTGGCGGCGGAGGCCGAGGCGCGTGGACTGAGCGCGCTTCCCCAGGCGGGGTAGGTGAGAGCAGTGGCGGTCGCCGCGGCGCCGGTCAGGAACAGTCTGCGGGATATCACGCAAGTCTCCTGTGGTCTGTGGGGGGCGGAGCGCGCGGGAGGCGGACGTGCTGTGGGGGGTGGCCTCCCGCACGGCACTTACTGTTGCGAGGCTCGGGGGACAGGTCAATACCTATGGCTGAGAGCGCTCTCATATTCTTTTCCGCCTTCACCACTTGAAGGCGGGGAAGGCGGTCGTCCGGGCGCGGCGTCCGGGTGAACGGGAGAGTGCGCCGGAATAGCCCGGACGGCGCGGAGGTTGGCCACCGATGCGACAGCGCGGAGCAGCGCACCGGGCGACAGCACAGGGCACGACACCGAGTTGACGACACAGCACCTGGCGACCGCAGCACCGTACGACCACGGCACCGGACCACCACAGCACCGTACGACCCACAGCACCGCACCCGGAACACCTGTAGCGGAGGGCACATCATGAAGATCGGCATCATCGGCGCCGGAAACATCGGCGGCAATCTCACCCGGCGGCTCACGGCGCTCGGGCACGACGTGTCCGTGGCCAACTCGCGCGGCCCGCACACCCTGGGCGATCTCGCCGAGGAGACGGGCGCCACCCCTGTCCCGGTGGCAGAGGCGGCGCACGGTGCCGAGGTCGTCGTGGTCACCATCCCGTTGAAGGCCGTACCGGATCTGCCGTCCGGTCTGCTCGACGGCGCCGCTCCTGGCGTGGCCGTGATCGACACCGGCAACTACTACCCGCGGGAGCGGGACGGCCGGATCGACGCCATCGAGGACGGGCTCCCGGAGAGCCGCTGGACCGAGCAGCAGATCGGCCACCCGGTCATCAAGGCGTTCAACGGCATCTACGCGCACAACATCATCGACGCGGCCCGGCCCCAGGGGGCTTCCGGCCGGTTCGCCCTGCCGGTCGCCGGGGACGACGAGGCCGCCAAGCGGGTCGTGCGCGAGCTGATCGACGAGATCGGTTTCGACACCGTCGACGCGGGCGGCATCGACGACTCCTGGCGCCAGCAGCCGGACACCCCTGTCTACGGACTCTCGGCCGACGCCGACGGGATCGCCAAGGCGCTCGCCGACGCACCGCGCGAGCGCCCCGCCGCCTTCCGGGCCTGACCCCTGCCGGCCCCTGCTGGTCCCGGCGGATTCCTGCGGCTTCTTGCGGTGCAGCCGATCCCTACGGCGTGGCCCACTCCTTCAGCGCGCTCTTGCTCGCGAAGCGCGAGTGGGCCACGTCCTTGTCGAGCGGGCTGTCGCTGTACTGGTGGAAGGTCCAGGTCGCCTTGATCCTGGGCTTGCCCGCCGTGGTGTAGTCCGCGATCCACAGCCCGTCCCCGGCGTACGACGTGGTGTCGTGGTGCAGCCAGTAGTCGCGGTTCGTGTACAGCAGCACCCGGTTGTGCGGCCGCAGTTTCTTCACCGCGCGGATGAAGCTGTCCTTCTCGGCGTTGCTGGCCCGGGTTCCGTCGCCGGTGGTCTCCCAGTCCACAGCGAGCAGGTCGCCCCCCTTCTCGGGGGCCTTGCTGACGAAGTACTCGGCCTGCGTCTGGATGTTGCCGGGCCACAGGAAATGGTAGAAGCCGACGACGCACCCGCCGTCCCGCGCCAGTTTGGTCTGTGTGGTCAGCCGTGGATTGACATAGGTGTGGCCCTCGGAGGCCTTGATGAACACAAAGGCCAGACCGTCGGTGTCGAACGACGACTGGTACGTACTGACATCGATGCCGTGCAGCACGGGCACCGCCTCCCGGTGTGTCGTGGAACTCAGGTATTCCATATTCCACTTACCCATTCCGGAGGGCTCGACTGCATTCGCTCACCTGGGCGATGTGAGAACCAGGGATACGTTGTGGCCGCCGAATCCGAACGAGTTGGCCAGGGCGGCGTCCCAACGCCCTTTGCGGGCACTGTCGGTGACGACATCCAGCGGTACCCGTTCGTCGAGCCGGGTCAGATTGCGGGTCGGGGGAACGGTCCCGTCCCGCAGGGCCAGGATCGCCGCCATCGCACCCAACGCGCCCGAGGCGCCCAGCAGATGACCGGTCATGGACTTGGTGGCCGTGACCACCGGATGGGTGCCGACAGCCGCCGCGACCGCCTCCGCCTCCGCGAGATCTCCCTGCGGGGTGGAGGTGGCGTGCGCGTGGACGTGCCCGATGTCCGCGGGGGTGAGCTCCGCGTCCCGCAATGCCTTGCGGATCGCCCTGGCCTGGCCGTCGGGGTCGGACGCGGTGATGTGCTGCGCGCTGGACGTCGTGCCCGCCCCGGCCACCGCTCCGTGCGCCCGCGCGGCGCGGGCGCGGGCGTGCTCGGCGCTCTCCAGGATCAGGACGGCTGCGCCCTCACCGAGTACGAAGCCGCCCCGCACGGCGTCGAAGGGGCGTGAGGCGCCGTCAGGATCGTCGTTGGCCGTCGACAGCGCCATCATCTGCGCGAAGGCGGTCAGCGGCAGCGGATGCAGGCTCGCCTCGGAGCCGCCTGCCACCACGATGTCGGCCCGCCCCGCCCGGATGAGATCGAGGCCGTACGCGATGGCCTCCGCGCCGGACGCGCAGGCACTCACCGGGGTGTGCGCTCCGCCCTGGGCTCCCAGGTCGATGGAGACCCAGGCGGCCGGGCCGTTCGCCATGAGCATGGGGACGGTGTGCGGCGAGACCTTCCTGGGGCCCGACTCCTCCAGCACGCGGTTCTGCCCGAGCAGGGAGAGCAGGCCGCCGGTACCCGTACCGATCACGACCGCGAGGCGCTCCGGGTCGACTTCGGGTGCGCCGGCGTCCCTCCAGGCCTCGCGGGCGCAGACGAGTGCGGCCTGTTCGCACCGGTCGAGCCGGCGGGCTTCGGTGCGCTTCAGTGACTCCGCCGGGTCCTGGCGCATCCGGGCCCCGATCCGCACCGGCAACTGCCGCGCCCAGCTCTCACCGTCCAGGCTGCTGATTCCGTTCTCGCCCGCTGTCATCGCGGCCCAGGTACGCGGGACATCGCCGCCGAGCGGCGTGGTGGCCCCCAGGCCGGTGACCCAGACATCCGTTCTTGTCGCCATGCGGGGGACCGTAGCCAACCATCCAGTTGGTTGGCAACTTTCGTATGATCTCTCCATGACGACAAACACCCGCACCGAGGGGACCCGCGCCCGCCTGCTGGCGGCCGCGCGCACGGAGTTCGCCGAACACGGCATGGGCGGCGCCCGCGTCGACCGCATCGCCGCTCGGGCAGGGGCCAACAAGGAGCGGATCTACGGGTACTTCGGCAGCAAGGAGAAGCTGTTCGCGGCGGTCGTCGCGGAGTCCGTGGTCGACCACGCGGTACGGGTCGGACTGCCGGACGGCGACCCGGGCGAGTACGCGGGACGGGTGTACGACTTCCACCGCAGCAACCCCGAGCTGACCCGGATGATGATGTGGGAGGCCCTGTACTACGGCGACCGGGAGCTGCCCGACGACGAGGTGCGCACCGAGCAGTACGCACGGAAGGCCGCAGCGCTGGCGGAGTCCACGGGCGGGCGGCTGGTGGGGGACGCCGCTGCCACGTTCCTCGCCCTTATCGGGGTGGCGGTCTGGCCGCTGGCGTTCCCGCAGATGGCCCGCCTGGTCCTGGGCGCGGGAGAGGGCTCGCCGGATGCCGACGCACTGCGGGCCTACGTGGTGGAGACGGCCCGCAAGCTGGCCCCGCCCTCCCCGGACCCGTCGGGCTGACCCCGCCCGTACGGGCACGGAGGCGAGGCGGTGACGACGGCGGCCCCTTCGCGTACACCGATTCCGGCGGCCGTGCACCGACCTGACGTCCTGGCCATCGCTGGCTCCTTCTCCACCGGGACCTGCGCGGACCGGCATGGTGTCACGGGCGGCCGGGCAGTGGGCGATGAGTTCTCGACGGCCCGGGAGTCAACCCTGGTGCAGGCAGTTTCCGTACCGCTCACGCTCGGAAGGCAGGATCATGGGCAAGCTGATCGTCACCGCGTTCGTCACTCTGGACGGCGTCATGCAGGCCCCGGGCGGCCCGGGCGAGGACGTCGACGAAGGCTTCGAGTACGGCGGCTGGCAAGTCCCGTACGTCGACCACGACTTCATGGGCCTCATGACGGGAATCTTCGAGCAGACCGCCGACCACCTCCTGCTCGGCCGGAAGACCTATGACATCTTCGCCGCCCACTGGCCTCGCGTCACCGATGAGAACGACTCGATCGCCGTGAAACTCAACGCCATGCCCAAGTACGTCGCCTCGCGTACCCGGAGCAGCCTGGAGTGGCACAACTCCCATCTCCTGAAGGGCGAAGCCGAGGAGTCCGTCGCCGAGCTGAAGGAGCGGCTCGACGGCGTGATCATGACGCAGGGCAGCAGCGACCTCATCCGCACCCTGCAACTGCACGACCTCGTCGACGAGTGCCGGCTGCTCGTCAATCCCGTGATCATCGGTACCGGCAAGCGGCTCTTCGCCGAGGGCGCCGCTCCTGCCGCCTGGACGCTCACGGAATCCCGCGTGACCAGCGTCGGCGTGCAGTACTGCGCCTACGAGCGGGCGGGGAAGCCCGAGTACGGATCGTTCCAGCTGGACGACCAGGAGTGAGGGTGCAGGTCACGATGGTTTTCCAGCCCCCCGATCCCGCCGTTTCTTGATCGCCTTGACAGGCCGACTTCCAGTGGGAGTCTGGAGGGGACGGTGTCGCGCAGAACCCCACAGGGGAGCGTCCCCACGAGGGAGCGCCACCACATCGCAACCGCCGCCGGCTGCTTCATGCAGCCGCTTCCGTACGGCTCTCCCCGTACAGAAGCCCGGCCGAGTGGCCCGGGCAGCCACCTGTCTCAGTCAGCGCCCGGGTGCCGGATGCCCGGTTCCGCCACCGGCCCCATGCTCCACGCCCGCATCACGCGTGTGAGCGCGGTGGGGTGCAGAACATCGCCCCCCAGCCCTCCCGCGAAGCGAAGGAACTGTGCCGATGTCCGTAAGAGGCGAGCAAGCGGTACGAGTGGCATCGCCGCCTCCGAAGGCGCCACCTCCGAAGGCGCGGGAGGTCGTGAAATTCGCAGCCGTCGGGGTGTCCGGCGTGGCGGTCAATCTTCTGGTGTTCAATCTCGTGCGCCACGCCACCTCGATACCGGTGGTGAGCGCGAGTGTGGTCGCCACCGTCGTTTCGATCGCCTTCAATTACGCAGGCCTGCGTTACTTCGCCTACCGTGACCGGGACAAGAGCGGCTGCACCCGTGAGATGGGGCTCTTCCTGCTGTTCAGCGCCATCGGCCTGGTGATCGAGAACGGCATCCTCTATCTGGCGACCTATGGCTTCGGCTGGGACAGCCCGCTGCAGAGCAACGTATTCAAGTTCATCGGCATCGGAGTCGCCACCCTCTTCAGGTTCTGGTCCTACCGAACCTGGGTGTTCCGGGTGATACCTGCGGCGCCGGACGAGTCCGACGCCTGAGCCCGGTCCCCACTTGCCCGAGGCTCTCTCTCAGCACTCGATGATGTTCACCGCGAGCCCGCCCCGCGCCGTCTCCTTGTACTTGACCGACATGTCGGCGCCGGTCTCCTTCATCGTCTTGATGACCTTGTCGAGGGACACCTTGTGGCTGCCGTCGCCGCGCATCGCCATCTTGGCCGCCGTGACCGCCTTGACCGCTGCCATGCCGTTCCGTTCGATGCACGGGATCTGGACAAGGCCGCCGACCGGGTCGCAGGTCAGGCCGAGGTTGTGCTCCATGCCGATCTCCGCCGCGTTCTCCACCTGCTCGGGGGAGCCGCCCAGGACCTCGGCCAGGGCGCCCGCCGCCATCGAGCAGGCGGAGCCGACCTCGCCCTGGCAGCCGACCTCGGCGCCGGAGATGGAGGCGTTCTCCTTGAAGAGCATGCCGATGGCGCCCGCCGAGAGCAGGAAACGCACGATGCCCTCCTCGTCGGCTCCGGGGATGAAGTTGATGTAGTAGTGCAGGACGGCGGGGATGATGCCGGCCGCGCCGTTCGTGGGGGCGGTGACGACACGGCCGCCCGCCGCGTTCTCCTCGTTCACCGCCATCGCGTAGAGCGTGATCCACTCCATGGCGCGCGCCAGGGGGTCGCCCTCGGCGCGCAGCTGGCGGGCCGAGTTGGCCGCGCGGCGGCGGACCTTGAGGCCGCCGGGGAGGATGCCCTCGCGGGACATGCCGCGGGCGACGCAGGACTGCATGACGCCCCAGATGTCCAGCAGCCCCGAGCGGATCTCCGCCTCGGTGCGCCAGGCCTTCTCGTTCTCCAGCATCAGCGCGGAGATGGACAGACCCGTCTCCCGGGTCAGCCGCAGCAGCTCGTCGCCCGTGCGGAAAGGGTGCTTCAGGACGGTGTCGTCGAGGACGATGCGGTCCTCGCCGACGGCGTCCTCGTCCACCACGAAGCCGCCGCCCACCGAGTAGTACGTCTTCTCCAGGAGCGGGGCGCCCTCGGTGTCGTACGCGGAGACCGTCATCCCGTTCGCGTGGTACGGCAGCGCCTTGCGCCGGTGCAGGATCAGGTCCGCGTCGTAGTCGAAGGCGATCTCATGCGCACCGAGGAGGCTGATGCGGCCACTGGTGCGGATCTGCTCGATGCGTTCGTCGGCGTGCTCGACGTCGACCGTGCGGGGGGACTCGCCCTCCAGACCGAGGAGCACCGCCTTCGGGGTGCCGTGTCCGTGACCCGTCGCGCCCAGCGAGCCGAAGAGCTCGGCGCGGACCGATCCGGTGTGGGCCAGCAGACCCTCGTTCTTCAGGCGGGCGGCGAACATCCGGGCGGCCCGCATGGGGCCCACCGTGTGGGAGCTGGACGGGCCGATGCCGACCGAGAAGAGGTCGAAGACCGATATGGCCACGGGAGAACTCCTTGGGTGTTGGTAGACGCCGTTGTCTGCCGGGGTGGTGCAGAGGAAGCGCGGTACAGCAGAGAGCGGGGTGCGTACGCGGTGCGGGGCACCCTGCTCACTGTCCAGTGTGCGGGGTGCCCCGTGTTTCGTACAAAACGGTACTGATCCGGACCGAGCGGTCCTACTTCAGTCCGGGGTACAGCGGGAACTTCTCGGCCAGCGCGGTGACCCGTGCGGCCAGCGCCTCCCGGTCGTAGGCCGGCTTCAGCGCGCCCGCGATGATGTCCGCGACCTCGGAGAAGTCCTCGGCCTGGAAACCGCGGGTGGCCAGGGCCGGCGTACCGATCCGGAGCCCCGACGTGACCATCGGGGGGCGCGGGTCGTTCGGGACGGCGTTGCGGTTGACCGTGATGCCGATCTCGTGGAGACGGTCCTCGGCCTGCTGGCCGTCCAGCTCCGAGTTGCGCAGGTCCACCAGGACCAGGTGCACATCGGTGCCGCCGGACAGGACGGAGACACCGTGCTCGGTGACATCGGCCTGCACCAGACGCTCGGCCAGGATGCGGGAGCCGTCCAGGGTGCGCTGCTGGCGCTCCTTGAAGTCGTCCGTCGCCGCGACCTTGAAGGAGACCGCCTTGGCCGCGATCACGTGCTCCAGCGGGCCGCCCTGCTGACCGGGGAAGACCGCGGAGTTGATCTTCTTGGCGAGCTCGGCGGTGGAGAGGATCACACCACCGCGCGGGCCGCCCAGCGTCTTGTGCGTGGTCGTGGTGACGACGTGTGCGTGCGGCACGGGCGACGGGTGGAGGCCCGCGGCCACCAGGCCCGCGAAGTGCGCCATGTCGACCATCAGGTACGCGCCGACCTCGTCCGCGATCTTGCGGAACGCGGCGAAGTCCAGCTGGCGCGGGTAGGCGGACCAGCCGGCCACGATCAGCTTCGGCTGGGACTCCTTGGCCAGGCGCGCGACCTCGGCCATGTCGACCTGGCCGGTCTCCTCGTCGACGTGGTACGCGACCACGTTGTAGAGCTTGCCGGAGAAGTTGATCTTCATGCCGTGGGTCAGGTGCCCGCCGTGGGCGAGGTTCAGACCCATGATCGTGTCACCGGGCTTGAGCAGCGCGAACATCGCGGCGGCGTTCGCCTGGGCGCCCGAGTGCGGCTGGACGTTGGCGTGCTCGGCGCCGAAGAGCGCCTTGACGCGGTCGATCGCGATCGTCTCGATCACATCGACGTGTTCACAGCCGCCGTAGTAGCGGCGGCCCGGGTAGCCCTCGGCGTACTTGTTGGTGAGGACCGAGCCCTGGGCCTCCATGACCGCGACCGGAGCGAAGTTCTCGGAGGCGATCATTTCGAGGGTGGACTGCTGGCGGACCAGCTCGGCGTCGACAGCGGCGGCGACGTCCGGGTCGAGCTCGTGGAGGGAGGAGTCAAGAAGTGACATCGATAGTCCCTAGTTCCCTAGTTGCCGGCGGAGAGAGCGGCGTACTCGTCGGCGGAGAGCAGGTCGTCCGGCTCGCCGGTGACGCGCACCTTGAACAGCCAACCGCCCTCGTACGGGGCGGTGTTCACCAGCGACGGGTCGTCGATGACGTCCTGGTTGACCTCGGTGATCTCACCGGAAACCGGGGCGTACAGATCGCTGACCGACTTGGTCGACTCCAGCTCACCGCAGGTCTCGCCCGCGGCGACCGTGGACCCGGCCTCAGGGAGCTGGGCGTAGACGACGTCACCGAGCGCGTTGGCCGCGAACTCCGTGATGCCGACCGTCGAGACGCCGTCCTCGGCGACCGACAGCCACTCGTGCTCCTTGCTGTAACGCAGCTGCTGGGGGTTGCTCATGACCTGATTCTCCTGGATGCGGGGGAGTGCTGATGAACGGTGGTCTTACGGGCTGAGATGGTGTGGGTCACTTCTGGCGCTTGTAGAAGGGGAGGGCCACGACCTCGTACGGCTCATGGGTACCGCGGATGTCCACGCCCACACCGGACGTGCCGGGCTCCGCGTGGGCCGCGTCGACGTACGCCATGGCGATCGGCCTGCCCAGCGTCGGCGAAGGGGCGCCCGACGTGACCTCGCCGACGACCTGGCCGTCCGCGACGACCTGGTAGCCCGAGCGGGGGACCCGGCGGCCCTCGGCGATCAGGCCGACCAGCTTGCGCGGCGGGGCCGCCGCCGCGCGCTCGGCGGCCGCCTCCAGGGACGCGCGCCCGACGAAGTCGCCCTCCTTCTCGAACTTGACGACCCGGCCGAGACCGGCGTCGAAGGGGGTCAGCGCCGTGGTCAGCTCATGGCCGTAGAGGGGCATGCCCGCCTCCAGACGCAGGGTGTCGCGGCAGGAGAGGCCGCAGGGCACCAGACCGGCCGGCGCACCCGCCTCGGTCAGCGCCTGCCAGAGCTTCTCGGCGTCGGACGGGGCGACGAACAGCTCGAACCCGTCCTCGCCCGTGTAGCCGGTCCTGGCGATGAGCGCCTGGACGCCGGCGACGGTGCCGGGCAGGCCCGCGTAGTACTTCAGCCCGTCCAGATCGGCGTCCGTCAGCGATTTCAGGATGCCGGAGGATTCCGGCCCCTGTACGGCCAGCAGGGCGTACGCGTCACGGTCGTCCCGTACGACGGCGTCGAAGCCGCTCGCGCGGGCGGTGAGCGCGTCCAGGACCACCTGGGCGTTGCCCGCGTTGGCGACGACCATGTACTCCTGCTCGCCGAGCCGGTACACGATCAGGTCGTCCAGGATCCCGCCGTCCTCCTGGCAGATCATGGTGTAGCGGGCGCGGCCGTTGCCGACGGTGCTGATGTTGCCGACCAGCGCGTGATCGAGCAGCCGCACGGCCTGCGGGCCGCTGACGGTGATCTCGCCCATGTGGGAGAGGTCGAAGAGGCCGGCGTGCGTCCGTACGGCGATGTGCTCGTCGCGCTCACTGCCGTAGCGCAGCGGCATGTCCCAGCCCGCGAAGTCGGTCATGGTCGCGCCGAGCGACCTGTGCAGGGCGTCGAGTGCTGTGAGGCGGGGCGTGGGGCTCATATGCGGTACTCCCAGGGCATGACAGACGAGGACAATCCTCCCCATCTGTCATCGGAACCTGAGAGGTTCGCCGGCGCCTGTTGAGAGGCACGGCTTGCACCTTGGGTGGGACCGCAGGGCGGCCCGCTTTTCAGATCTGCCTCGTCCGCGCGGTACGGGGCCTGAGAGATTACAAGGGAGGGACTTGCTCCTTCGGCGCCCCGGTTGGTGACCGGGAACTCTCCCGCGCGGATTCGAACGGCCTGTATGGAGTTGGCGCGCACATCATTGCATGCCGCGCGCGCGGCGCCCCACCGGTGTCGCATTACTCTTTCTTTACACTTCCTCAGCGGGGGTATGCAGGGGATACGCAGGCATACGGGGTGGCACAGGGGGAGTGACCATGGTGGGGCAGGAGTGGCGGCGTGCTGATGCGGCGCCCGAAGTGACATCCGGGGGGCCGGGGGTGATGCCCGGGCGGCTCGTACGGCCCGGACGGGAGGCGGCCGGCCGCAGACCGCCCGCGGTGCGGGACCTGCGCAGGCGGGCCGGCCGCAGCCCGGACCGCCTGGTGTTCGCCGCCGGGGACGTGGTGGTCCTGTCCGGCCTCCCGGGCAGCGGGAAGTCCACGTTGTTACGCAGGGTCGCCGGGGCGCGCGGGATCGACTCGCAGGACACCCGGGACCGCTGGGAGCGCCGGATGCCCGGCCTGCTGCCGTACTGGAGCTACCGCCCGCTGGTCCGGGCCGCCCACTACGGCAGGCTGTGGCGCGTCCTGCGCTCGGGCGCCGGTGTCGTCGTGCACGACTGCGGCACGCACTCCTGGGTGCGCGCCCTGCTGGTCAGGGCGGCACGGCGGCGCCGGAGCGCCCTGCACCTGCTGCTGCTCGACGTGGCGCCCGGGGTGGCGCTGGCCGGTCAGGCGGAGCGCGGCCGGAAGGTCTCCGCCTACGCCTTCGCCCGGCACCGCAGGGCGGTCGCCGGGCTGGTCCGGAACGCCGAGCGGGCGCGGCTGCCCGCGGGGTGCGGTTCGGTCGTGCTGCTCGACCGGGACGCGGCGGCCGCACTGCGCAGGATCGGGTTCGGGGCGGCGGTGTGACGGCGCCACTCTCTATCGTGGGGGAGGCCGTCAGGGTCCTCCGTTCGGATCGGGCGGGATGATCCGGAGGGCAGGCCCTAAGGTCGGTCGGCAGGTGAACAGGTGAGAAGGGGATACCTCGGTGGACATGGCATGGCCGGGAAATGAGCTCGAAGAGGTCCTGACCGCATCGGTCGGGAACCCCGCCGCGGGCGGCCGGCTGATCGAGGTGCTGGGGCGCAGCAACCTCTGGGTCCCGCTGCCCAACGGCGGAGGGCAGGACAGCAGTTCGCTCGACCTGCCCACCGTGGACATCGAGGGCGGGGCCTATGTCCCCGTCTTCAGCTCCGAGGCGCAGTTCCTCCAGTGCGTCGGCTCGCACTACTCCTTCGCGGTGGCCCCGGCGGTCGAGTTCGCCCGCGGACTGCCGCCGCAGCTGGGCGTCGCGGTGAATCCGGGCGGTGCGATCGGTATGCCGCTGCCGCCGGCCGCCGTGGCCGAACTGTGCCGGAGCGGCCGGACCTCTCTCGACGGGCCGGCGACCGGCGGCCGGGTGCGGCTCTTCGAGCCGGACTGGCAGGAGGAGCCGGTCGACTTCCTCTCCGCCGCCGCCGGTGAGTTCGAGGAGTCGGGCGTGGTCCTTTCGGCGCGCCGGGCCCTCGCCTCCATCGAGGGCGGCGACCCGGTCCTCTTCGTCGGGGTCGAGTTCGCGACCTGGGACGGTGCGGGCCGCAACGCCCCGATGGACGCGCTCGGCCGGGCGCTGCACCGGGTCGAGGTGCCCTGGCCGGTCAATCTCGTCCTGCTGGACGTGGCGCAGGACCCGGTCGCCGACTGGATGCTGGACAAGGTCAGGCCGTTCTACGTCAGGGCCGACGCCGTGGGGCCGGTGCTGTAGGGCCGGTCGCTCTAAGCTGGTCGGATGTGCGGGACGCGCGGGACGGCCGGCACGTCGACTGGCCGAAATTGCACGGAACCAATCGCGCACCGAACGGATCGAACGGAACGGACGCACGGAACGGAACGGCTCCGTGCGGGCCGGGCCGTGCGAGCCGCGTCCCGGCGGGTGGAACGTCAACGCGTGGACCAAAACGGGTGGATCGAAGAGGGGCGGGACCCAGAGTGAGTGCGTCGGGCACGGCGGCCGGGCAGGTCGAGCAGATGCTGCTCCAGGTGACCCCCGGGCGGTACGACGCCTATGAGGCACTGCTGCAGGCGCTCGCCGACAGCCAGGTCTGGATGCTGCTCTGGCACGGCCAGGCCGGGTCGCCGGACGCCCAGTACGGGAACATGGAGATCGAAGGTCTCGGTTACGCCCCGTGTGTGACGTCGGCACAGGAGCTGGCGGTCTCCGGCTGGAACCGTTCGCACGAGGTGGTCACAGGACGTGACGTCGCCCGCTCCCTCTACCCCGACCACTGGGGAATCTGGCTCAATCCCCATGCCCCCGGCGGCGGTGTCGGCATCCCCTGGACCGATCTGCGGCGCATCGCCACCGGTCTGGACCGGATGCCTGCCGGGCCGCTGCGGCTGTCCGAGCCGGCCATCGAGATCCCGCAGTTCTACGCGCTGCTGACGCAGAGCGCCCACCACACCCCGGCGATCCGCTCGTTGAGCCGCGTCTGGGTGCAGCCCGCGCTCGGCACTCCGTATCTGGCCATCGGGCTCGATCTGTACGACACGAGCCAGCAGTCCGTGGATTCGGTGCGGGCGATGATGCAGCAGTCGATCGCCGCGGTGCCCGAGGGGCTGCCCGTCTCGACCGTGGCGATGTCCGATGCGTACGACCCGGTCGGGATGTGGCTGCGGGCCAACTCCCGCCCCTTTTACGACCGTGAGGCCCATGTGGCGCCCTCTCCCGCGGCGGGATACGGCTACCCGCCGGTAGGCTGACTGCACCAATTGGGCCGTCAATGGCGGCCGTTGGGCGTGATGTCCGAACTGGCGCTTTAGTGAGGAAGATTTCCGCTCAGCCGGTCCTGGCGTCCGGATAACGGAAGCTCATTAAGCGCATCACGGTTGCGCATACTTTCACCTTCAGGTCTGGCGGGTGATCGCAACCGCGATGAAGACTCCGTGCATTGAGCATCGTCGTGCCCTTGTGCGACGAGTCATGAACACATTCCGTCACTTCAGCACAGTGGCATCACCCGATGCGCTTGATGCACAGCAGCCGCCACCGCGGCAGGTACGGGCCGGCCACCGCCGGCCGGGAGGGGTCAAAGGCACTGTGACCGCACCGATCGAGACCACCGGATCGACTGCCGAAGCGCAGCCGGAGGCAGTACTCACGGGGGCCACGCAGAGCCAGATCGAGGGCCGTTCACTCGGCCGGATCGCCTGGACGCGTTTCAAGCGGGACAAGGTCGCCATGGCCGGCGGGGTCGTCGTGATCCTGCTGGTGCTGGTCGCCATCCTGTCCAAGCCGATCCAGGCGATGTTCGGGCTCGACCCCAACGACTTCCACCAGAACCTGGTCGATCCGGCTCTGCTGGCGCCCAAGGGCAGCTTCGGCGGCATCAGTTGGAGTCACCCGCTCGGTGTGGAGCCGCAGACGGGCCGGGACATCCTGGCGCGCATCATCGAGGGCTCCTGGGTCTCCCTGGTGGTCGCGGCGGGGTCGACGCTCCTCTCGGTCGTCATCGGCGTCGTCATGGGCGTGGTGGCCGGCTTCTACGGCGGCTGGGTGGACAGCGGCATCAGCCGCCTGATGGACACCTTCCTGGCGTTCCCGCTGCTGCTCTTCGCGATCTCCATCTCCGCCTCGTTGCAGGGCAACGCGTTCGGCCTGAACGGGCTGACGCTCCGTATCTGCGTACTGATCTTCGTGATCGGCTTCTTCAACTGGCCCTACATGGGCCGTATTGTCCGGGCGCAGACGCTGAGTCTGCGTGAACGGGAGTTCGTCGAGGCCGCCCGCTCGCTGGGGGCCCGCGGGCCCTTCATCCTCTTCCGTGAGCTGCTCCCGAACCTGATCGCGCCGATCCTCGTCTACTCGACGCTGCTGATCCCCACCAACATCCTCTTCGAGGCGTCCCTGAGCTTCCTCGGCGTGGGCATCCAGCCGCCGCAGGCCTCCTGGGGCGGCATGTTGTCCACCGCGGTCGACCTCTACCAGGTCGACCCGATGTTCATGGTCATTCCCGGCCTGGCGATCTTCATCACCGTGCTGGCCTTCAATCTGCTGGGGGACGGGCTGCGCGACGCACTCGACCCCCGTGGCAAGTAATCGCGGCCATGCCGCACACCGGACAACCGAGGGGGCTTTCCTCAGCATGAAGAGCAGAAAGACGGCAGCGGCTATAGCCGCGACGGTAGCGCTGGGGCTCGCTGCCACCGCTTGCGGGAGCAGTGACAGTGGCAGCGGGGGCAGCCACGCCAAGGCCGACGCAGCTCTGACCAGCATCGTCAACAAGACCGACAAGAAGGGGGGAACGGTCACTTACGAGCACGCCAGTGGCCCGGACTCCCTGGACCCCGGCAACACGTACTACGGCTGGGTGCAGAACTTCTCCCGGCTCTACGCGCGTGCACTGGTGACCTTCAAGCCGGCTCCGGGCAAGGAAGGGCTCAAGATCGTGCCCGACCTGGCGACGAGCCTCGGCAAGGCCACGCCGGACGCCAAGACCTGGACGTACCACATCCGCAAGGGCGTGAAGTTCCAGGACGGCTCCGTGATCACCTCGAAGGACGTCAAGTACGCCGTCGAGCGGACCTTCGCCCGTGAGGCGCTGTCCAACGGGCCCACGTACTTCAGCACGTACCTCAAGGGCGGCGACAAGTACAAGGGTCCCTACAAGGACAAGTCGCCCGGCGGCCTCAAGTCCATCGAGACCCCGGACGACTCCACGATCGTCTTCCACCTGGACAAGCCGTTCGCGGACATGGACTACCTGGCCTCGTTCTCGCAGACGGCGCCGGTGCCGCAGAAGGCCGACAAGGGCGCTTCGTACGTCCAGAACATCGTGTCATCGGGCCCGTACAAGTTCGCCTCGTACAGCGAGAGCCGGGGCGCGACGCTGGTCCGCAACCCGCAGTGGGACCCGAAGACGGACCCGATCCGCAAGGCGCTGCCGAACAAGATCGTCCTGAACTTCAACGTCCAGCCGACGACCGTCGACGAGCACCTGCTCAACGACACCAGCACCGCGGACATCGCCGGTACCGGTCTTCAGTCCAAGACCCAGCCGAAGGTCATCACCAAGGCGTCCGAGAAGGCGAAGACGGACGACCCGTACGCCGGCGCGCTCCAGTACCTCGCGCTGAACGTGCACGTGAAGCCGTTCGACAACGCCGACTGCCGCAAGGCCGTGCAGTACGTCGCGGACAAGGCCGACATGGTCGACGCGATCGGCGGCGAGGTCCGGGGCGACCCGGCGACGACCGTCATCCCGCCGGGTGTCTCGGGCTACAAGAAGTTCGACCTGTACCCGACTGCCGGCAACAAGGGAAACGTTGCCAAGGCCAAGCAGTACCTGGCCAAGTGCGGTAAGCCCAAGGGCTTCAAGACGACGCTGACCGCGCGCTCCGACCGTCCCGACGAGGTCACCAGCGCCACGCAGCTCCAGCAGAGCCTGAAGAAGATCGGCATCGTCGCCGACATCAAGACGTTCCCGTCGGACAAGTACTTCACCGACTTCGCGGGCGTCCCGGACTGGGTCCACAAGAACGACGCCGGAATGATGATGATGGCGTGGGGCGCCGACTGGCCGGCCGGCTTCGGCTACATCGACCAGATCGTCGACGGCAAGGCCATCAAGGCCTCCGGTGGCACCAACCTGATGGAGCTCAACGACCCGAAGATCAACGCGGAGATCGTCAAGGGCATCGGGACGCTGGACACCACGAAGCGCAACGCCACCTGGGGCACGGTCGACCAGATGGTGATGGAGAACGCCTCGCTGGTGCCGCTGTTCTACCGCAAGAACCTGCTCTACCGCCCGGACTCGGCGGCGAACGTAACGGTCAGTCAGGCGTACCTCGGCATGTACGACTACGCGCTGATGACCTCGACCAAGTAACACACCTGTTCATCGACAGCACCCCCTGAAAGGCAGGTGAAGGCGCCGGGACGGACGGGCCTACCCCGTCCGTCCGACCCGGCGCCGCACGGCTGTGGCTGCGTACATCATCCGACGCGTATTCGCCGCGGTGTTGCTGCTGCTGGTGGTCAGCGCAGTCACCTTCGCGATCTTCTTCCTCGTCCCCCGCCTCGGCGGGCAGACGACCGACTCCATGGCCGCCCAGTTCGTGGGCAAGAGCCCCGACCCCGCGACGCTCGCCGCGGTCAAGAAGAACCTGGGGCTCGACCAGCCCCTCTACGAGCAGTACTGGCACTTCATCAAGGGCATCGTTGTCGGCGCGAACTACCACTTCGGGCCCGACCCCGCGGTGTGCCACGCGCCGTGCTTCGGCTACTCCTTCAAGACCCACTCGGCCGTCTGGCCCGAGATCGAGCAGCGTATTCCGGTGACGCTGTCGCTCGCGGTCGGTGCGGCGGTCATCTGGGTCATCACCGGTGTCGCGACCGGCGTGCTCTCCGCACTCAAGCGGGGCTCGCTCGTCGACCGGCTGGCGATGGGCGTGGCACTGGCCGGCGTCTCGCTGCCGATGTTCTTCACCGGTCTGGTATCGCTCGCCCTGTTCAGCTTCCACTGGACGATCTGGGGCGATCTGCGGTTCGTGTCCTTCACGGACAATCCGGCGGAGTGGGCCTGGAACCTGATCCTCCCCTGGTGCACCCTCGCCTTCCTGTACTCGGCGCTCTACGCCCGGCTCACCCGGGCCGGGATGCTGGAGACCATGGGCGAGGACTACATCAGAACCGCGCGGGCCAAGGGTCTGCGGGAGCGGAACGTGGTCGTCAAGCACGGCCTGCGCGCCGCGCTGACCCCGCTCGTCACCATCTTCGGGATGGACTTCGCGCTGCTCATCGGCGGCGCGGTCATCACGGAGACCGTCTTCTCCTTCCAGGGGATGGGGGCCTACGCCATCCAGGGCGTGACCCGCAGCGACCTCCCGATCGTCATGGGTGTGACGCTGGTGGCCGCCTTCTTCATCGTTGTCTGCAACCTGCTGGTGGACCTTGTGTACGCCGCGATCGACCCCCGGGTGAGGCTCTCATGAGCGACGTGCGCAAGAAGGGTTCCGGCGAGCCCGCGAAGAGCGGCCCGGCCGGTGCGCCGTCCGAGGACGCCAAGAGCTTCCTCTCGGTGCGGGACCTGCGGATCCACTTCGACACCGACGACGGCCTGGTCAAGTCCGTGGACGGCGTCAGCTTCGACCTGAAGGCCGGTCAGACGCTCGGCATCGTCGGCGAGTCCGGCTCGGGCAAGTCCGTGACCTCGCTGGGGATCATGGGTCTGCACAACTCGGACCGGGCCCGGATCTCCGGTGAGATCTGGCTCGACGGCGAGGAGCTGATCGGAGCCGGGCCCGAGCGGGTCCGCAATCTCCGCGGCCAGAAGATGTCCATGATCTTCCAGGACCCGCTGTCGGCGCTGCACCCGTACTACAGCATCGGCGCGCAGATCGTGGAGGCCTACCGCGTCCACAACAAGGTCGACAAGAAGACCGCGCGCACGCGGGCGGTCGAGATGCTCGACCGGGTCGGCATCCCCGAGCCGCAACGGCGTTTCGAGGACTACCCGCACCAGTTCTCCGGCGGTATGCGCCAGCGCGCGATGATCGCGATGTCACTGGTCAACAACCCCGAACTGCTCATCGCCGACGAGCCGACGACCGCCCTGGACGTGACCGTCCAGGCGCAGATCCTCGACCTCATCCGCGATCTGCAGAGTGAGTTCGGCTCGGCGGTCGTCATCATCACCCACGACCTCGGCGTCGTCGCCGAGATCGCGGACGAGCTCCTGGTGATGTACGCGGGCCGCTGCATCGAGCGCGGCTCGGCCGAGAAGGTCTTCTACGGGCCCCAGCACCCCTACACCTGGGGGCTGCTGGGCTCCATGCCGCGCATCGACCGTGAGCAGACCGAGCGTCTGGTGCCCGTCAAGGGCTCCCCGCCCAGCCTGATCAACGTGCCGTCCGGCTGCGCCTTCCACCCGCGCTGCCCGTACGCCGACGTGCCCAAGGACAACATCACCCGCACCGAGCGTCCTGAGCTGCGGGAGGGCACGGAGGGGCACTTCTCCGCGTGCCACATGACGAAGGCGCAGCGGGAAAAGATCTGGACCGAAGAGATTGCGCCGAAGCTGTGACTGATCAGAAGAAGAAGGCGGAGAAGAAGAAGGCTCCGCAGACTCCCGAGGCTTCCGAGGCACCGAAGGTTCCGCAGCAGGCGTCCAAGGGTTCCGCGGCGGCTTCCGCCAAGGACACCGGGGCGGAGCCGCTGCTGAGGGTCACCGACCTGGTCAAGCACTTCCCGATCACCAAGGGATTGCTCAAGCGCAAGGTGGGCGCGGTCCAGGCTGTCGACGGGCTGTCGTTCGACGTGTACCCGGGGGAGACCCTGGGCGTCGTCGGCGAGTCGGGCTGCGGCAAGTCGACCATGGGCCGGCTGATCACGCGGCTGCTCGAACCGACCGGTGGCAAGGTCGAGTTCGAGGGCCGGGACATCACGCATCTGTCCACCGGGCAGATGCGGCCGATGCGCCGCGACGTCCAGATGATCTTCCAGGACCCGTACGGCTCGCTGAATCCCCGGCACACCATCGGCGGGATCGTCGGCACCCCCTTCCGGCTCCAGGGCGTCGAGCCCGAGGGCGGCGTGAAGAAGGAGGTCCAGGGCCTGTTGGAGCTGGTGGGCCTCAGCCCCGAGCACTACAACCGGTACCCGCACGAGTTCTCCGGCGGCCAGCGCCAGCGCATCGGTATCGCCCGCGCGCTCGCGCTGCGGCCCAAGCTCGTCGTCGCGGACGAGCCGGTCTCGGCGCTGGACGTGTCGATCCAGGCGCAGGTGGTGAACCTGCTGGACGACCTCCAGAGCGAGCTCGGTCTGACCTATGTGATCATCGCGCACGACCTCTCCGTCATCCGCCATGTCTCGGACCGGATCGCGGTGATGTACCTCGGGAAGATCGTCGAGCTGGCGGACCGCAAGTCGCTGTACGAGTCGCCGATGCACCCGTACACCAAGGCGCTGCTCTCGGCGGTGCCGGTGCCCGACCCGCGGCGCAAGGGGACCAGGAGCGACCGGATCCGGCTGGAGGGCGATGTCCCTTCACCGATCTCGCCGCCGGCCGGCTGCCGGTTCCACACCCGGTGCTGGAAGGCGACGGAGATCTGCGGGGTGCAGGAGCCGCCGCTGCTGCAGCTGCGGACCGGGCACCAGGTGGCCTGCCACCACCCGGAGAACGCACCCGACCAGGCGCCGGGCGAGGAGCGGCTGCCGCAGGCGCGGGAGGCGGCCGAGCTGGTTTCGGTCGCGAAGCCCGAGCCCGCCGACCAGTCCGCGGCGAAGCCGGCCGAGGACGCGGGGAAGCCGGCCGAGGACGCGGCGGCGGAGAAGCCGTCGGCGAAGGGCGGTCCGGCGAAGGGCGCTTCAGCCAAGGACAGTCCGGCCAAGGACAGTTCAGCGAAGGACGGTTCAGCCGAGGACGGTTCGGTCGAAGGCGCCGCTGCGGAGGGCGCCGCTGCGGAGGGCACCGCGGCGGAGAACACCGCGGTGGAGGACACCGCGGCGGGTGACACCGCGGTGGAGCCGGAGGCCGAGGCCGGGCCCGACGCGAAGTAGTCCGCCACGAGTGGTGGCGCGGGCTTGCCCATGACGAGTTAGTAAAGTCATGTACATGCCTAAGCGGGAGAGTGCAGAGTCAGCGTGTCCGTAACAACGGCACACGCACGAAGGACAGACTCTTGGCGCTCTCCCGTTCGGCACGTCTGGCCGCCCTCGCCACCGCGACGGCCGCCCTCTGTGTCATCGCCGCCGCTCCGGCACCCTCACCCGGTTCGGCCGGAATCGGCGACCCCTACTTCCCGCAGCTGGGCAACGGCGGCTTCGACGCCCTGCACTACGGCCTGGATGTCGCGTACAACCCGGACACCGGCCGGCTCGACGGCCGTACGACGGTCACGGCGCGGGCCACCCAGAACCTCTCCTCCTTCGACCTGGACCTCCAGAAGCTGACGGTCGCATCGGTCGAGGTGAACGGCAGACCCGCCCGCTTCACCCGCTCCGGCGACGAGATACGCATCACCCCGTCCGGCGCGCTGCGCAAGGGCCGCACCTTCACCGTGCGGGTCGTCTACGGCGGTGTGCCGCAGGCGCTCAGCGGCCCGATCGTCTTCGGGTCCGACTACGGCTGGATGAAGACCAAGGACGGTGTCTTCGTCGCCTGTGAGCCCAACGCCGCCTCCACCTGGTTCCCTTCGAGCGACCACCCCTCCGACAAGGCCGCCTTCGACATCACCATCAAGGCGCCCAAGGGGCTGACCGGGGTCTCCAACGGGCGGCTGCTCTCCACCCGTACCCAGGGCGCGTCGACCGTCTCGCACTGGCGCGAGTCGCGGCAGATGGCCACCTACCTCGCCACCGCCTCGATCGGCAAGTTCGACGTCAGGACCGGCAGGACACCCGCCGGCACGCCGATCTACGTGGCCATCGACCCGGTGCTCGCGAACAGCAACGCCGTCGACGTGTACGCCGTGACGGCCGAGGTCACCGACTACTGGTCGAAGCTCTTCGGGCCCTATCCGTTCGAGGAGACGGGCGCGGTGGTCGACGACATGCCGCAGGCGGACTTCTCGCTGGAGACCCAGTCCAAGCCGAGCTACTCCGCCGTACGCGACGAGTTGACGATCGTGCACGAGCTGGCCCACCAGTGGTTCGGCGACTCCGTCTCGGTGAAGCAGTGGAAGGACATCTGGCTGAACGAGGGCTTCGCCACGTACGCCCAGTGGCTCTGGGACGAACACCAGGGCAAGCGCTCGGCCCACGACGCCTTCCTCGCCGAGTACAACGCGACGCCCGCGAGCTCCCGTTTCTGGCAGACGAAGGTCGCCGACCCCCAGCGCGACACGATGTTCGCGTCGGCCGTCTACGACCGGGGAGCGATGACGCTCCAGGCGCTGCGCGACCGGATCGGGGACAAGGCGTTCTTCCGGCTGCTCCCGGCCTGGACGAAGGCGCACCGCTACGGCAACGCCGACACCGGGCAGTTCACCGCCCTCGCCGAGAAGATCTCCGGGCAGCGGCTCGGTGGATTCTTCGACGCGTGGCTGCGCACTTCGGGCAAACCGGAGTTGTAGGGCGCGGAGCGGCGAGCCGGGGCCCGCACGGCAGGGGTGGCGGTCGGGGGTAGAACTGTCGGGTGCTCCATGAACTGTTCAACACCTCCGTCCAGCACGCGCTCGACCTCGTGGGGATCTTCGTCTTCGCGATCTCGGGTGCGCTGCTCGCCGTCCGGAAGAACTTCGACGTCTTCGGGATCGCGGTGTTCGCCGAGGTCACGGCGCTGGGCGGCGGGCTGTTCCGCGACATCGTGATCGGCGCGGTGCCGCCCGCCGCCTTCACCGACCTCGGGTACTTCATCACCCCGCTGATCGCGGCGGCGCTGGTCTTCTTCCTCCATCCGGAGGTCGAACGGATCCAGGTCGGGGTGAACGTCTTCGATGCGGCCGGGCTCGGGCTCTTCTGTGTGGCGGGCACCACCAAGGCGTACGACTACGGGCTCGGCCTCACCGCCTCCGCCGTGCTGGGCCTCGCCACGGCGGTGGGCGGCGGTGTGCTGCGCGACGTACTGGCCAACGAGACGCCGTCGCTGGTGCGCTGGGACCGCGACCTGTACGCCGTGCCGGCGATGGTGGGGGCCGCGATGGTGGCCCTCTTCATCCGGTTCGACGTGCTGAGCACCACCACGGGCGTCATCGCGGTGCTCACCTGCTTCGTGCTGCGGCTGCTCGCGCTGCGCTTCCACTGGCGGGCCCCGCGGGCCTGGCACCGGCGTTCGGCGGCCGTCTCTACCGACGAGTAACTTTGCGGTGTACGGTGCTGTCCATGGCACAGGCATCCATCGGGGACAGTGAGTTCGACCGCGACACCGCAGTCACCCGTCGTGAAGAAGGCGTCTACGACGCGGAGCTCTCCGCGGGCTGGACCATCATCCAGGCGGTCAACGGCGGATATCTGCTGGCCCTGATGGGCCGCGCCCTCGGCGACGCGCTCCCGCACCCCGACCCGTTCTCGGTCTCCGCGCACTATGTGACCGCCTCTCGTCCGGGCCCCGCGGTGATCCGTACCCAGACCGTCCGCAGCGGCCGCACGCTCTCCACCGGCCAGGCGTCGCTCTTCCAGTACGAGGAGGACGGCACCGAGGTCGAACGGATCCGGGTGCTCGCCTCGTACGGCGACCTGGACGCGCTCTCCGACGATGTGCGTACCACGGCGAAGCCGCCGTCGATCCCGCCCATCGAGCACTGCCTGGGCTCCGGCGACGGACCGGCGCCCATACCCGGCTCGTCCGCGATCACGGACCGTCTGATGCTGAAGCTGGACCCGGCGACCTGCGGGTGGGCCGTGGGCGAGCCGTCCGGCAAGGGCGAGATGCGGGCGTGGTTCGGACTCTCCGACGGCCGTGACGCCGATCCGCTCTCGCTGCTGCTGACGGTGGACGCGCTGCCGCCGACCGCGTTCGAACTCGGCATCAAGGGCTGGGTGCCCACGGTCGAACTGACCGCCCACGTCAGGTGTCGCCCGGCGCCGGGCCCGCTGCGGGTGTCGATCGTCACGCGCAACCTCGCCGGGGGCTTCCTGGAGGAGGACGCGGAGGTCTGGGACAGCGCGGACCGCCTGGTGGCTCAGTCCCGGCAACTGGCGCTGGCGCCGCGGGGGTAGGGGGCCGCCTCCAGGGACGGAGGGTCACCTCCTGCCCTTTGGTGGCACCGCCCGGTCCTGGCCGGGAGGGGCGCGGGGCGGCCCGGCTGCAAGCGGGGGAGCCGGGCCGTGCTCGGTACCTCAGTACCTCGCCACCTCGCCACCTCAGTACCTCGGCCGAGGGGTCATCACTCGGCCGAGCCTCAGTCGAGCCAGTGCAGCCGGCCGAGGCTGACCAGCCGCATCTGGCGCCGGGCCATGTCCCGCGCCCGCTCCGAGGCCTGCGGGCCGTCCTCCGCCGCCTCCAGCAGGACCGACGCGGTCATCACCATGTGATCCACATAGACGCCCGCCAGCATCAGCAGGTCGTCCTCGCTCCAGCCCTCGGACCGCGGCTCGCCCGCGAACGCGGCGGCCACCTCCCGCGTGAACAGCCGCAGTTGCTCCGCTATCGCCGCACGCACCGGCTGGACGCCCCCGTGCCGTTCGCGGGCGATGAACCGGACATGTGCGGGGTGTGTGTGGACCAGGGCGGCGATCAGGTCCACCGTGGTGCCGATCCGCACCTCGCTGTCGCCGGTGTCCGCGAGCGTCGCGGCGATCAGCCCGTGCAGCGAGCCGAGGGTCTCCTCGACGAGTGCGACCCCGAGGTCGGCGGTGTCCCGGAAGTGCCGGTAGAAGGCCGTCGGCGCGACGCCCACCGCGCGCGTCACCTCGCGCAGGCCGAGGCTGGACAGGCTCTGCTCCTCCAGCAGCCCGAGTGCCGCGTCCAGGAGGGCCTGGCGGGTCTTCTGCTTCTGGGCCTGGCGGATGCCCGCGGTGTGACTCATGCCATTCAGTAAACAACCGTTCTCCGTCGAAGGGAAGCGTAGACTCAGAGTCAGTGAACAGTCGTAATCACAATTGTTCACTCAATCGATCTGGATGTGCGCCGAACCGGGCGCACCGAAAGGACAGTGATGATTGCCCTCGTCGCGCTTCTCCTCGTCTTCGGAGTCGTGCTGGGTGCCGTGGCCCACTTCCCGCTCTCCGTGTCCCTGATCGCCGCGGCTGTCATCGGCGGCTGGCTCGCCGTGTTCGCCGTGCGCGAGCGCCTCGGCCGCGGGCGCCTCGCCGAGCGCATCGACAAGTAGCCGAGCGCCTCACCAAGGCCGGCGCCTCACCACGTAAGGGAGCTGCATCATGGAACTCACCGCATCAGCCCGCACCCGCACCCGGACCGGCACCCGGGACGCCGACGGCATGGCCGTCGCCTCGTTCGTGCTCGGTCTGCTGGGCCTGCTCGTCCTGAATCTCGTCCTCGGCCCCATAGCCATCGTGCTGGCCGGCCTCGCGCTCTGGCGCGGAACGGCCCGCCGCGGCCGTGCCCTCCTCGGCCTCGCACTCGGCGTGGCCGACCTGGTGGTCCTGGCCACCGTCTTCACTTCGAGCGGCGCCGTGATCTGGAACTTCGGCGGCTGACCGGTCACCGGTCGCCCACCGGGGGATGCGCGGCGGGGAGCCCACCCCGGAACTCGTAGAATCGTCGGCACCATGGCTTACCTCGACCACGCTGCGACCACTCCCATGCTTCCGGAGGCGGTCGAGGCGATGACCGCCCAGCTCACCGTCACCGGCAACGCCTCATCGCTGCACGCCGCCGGGCGACGGGCCCGGCGTACCGTCGAGGAAGCCCGGGAGGCTCTCGCGGAGTCGCTCGGCGCGCGCCCCAGCGAGGTGGTCTTCACCGCGGGCGGCACCGAGGCCGACAACCTCGCGGTCAAGGGCCTCTTCTGGGCCCGCCGCGACGCCGATCCGCGCAGGAACCGGGTGCTGGTGAGCCCGGTCGAGCATCACGCCGTCCTGGACGCCGTCGACTGGCTGGGCGAGCACGAGGGCGCGACGGTCGAGTACCTCCCGGTCGACGGCTACGGCCGGGTGCGCCCCGAATCCCTCCGCGAGGCGATCGAACGGAACCCGTCCGATGTCGCGCTCGCCACCGTGATGTGGGCCAACAACGAGATCGGCACGGTCATGCCGGTCCGTGAACTGGCCGATGTGGCAGCCGACTTCGACATTCCGCTGCACGCCGACGCGGTGCAGGCGTACGGCCAGCTCCCGCTGGATTTCGCCGCGTCCGGCCTGGCCGCGATGACGGTGTCGGGCCACAAGATCGGCGGCCCCTACGGGATCGGCGCCCTGCTGCTCGGCCGTGAGTACACACCGGTGCCCGTCCTGCACGGCGGGGGCCAGGAGCGCCACGTACGCTCCGGGACGCTGGACGCCCCGGCCATAGCCTCCTTCGCCGTGGCGGGCACGCTGGCCGCCGAGCGGCGCGAGGCCTTCGCCCGGGAGATCGGCGCGCTGCGCGACGGACTGATCGCCGCGGTACGGTCCGCGGTCCCCACGGCGATCCTGGGCGGCGACCCGTCGGACCGCCTGCCCGCCAACGCCCACTTCACCTTCCCCGGCTGCGAGGGCGACTCCCTGCTGCTGCTCCTGGACGCCCAGGGCATCGCCTGCTCCACCGGCTCGGCCTGCACGGCGGGCGTGGCGCAGCCCAGCCACGTGCTCCTGGCCACGGGCACGGACCCCGATCTCGCCCGCGGCACCCTGCGGTTCTCCCTCGGGCACACCTCGACCGAGGCGGATGTGGCGGCGGTGGCGGAGGCGATCGGCCCGGCGGTGGAACGGGCCCGGTCGGCCGGACTGAGCTGAGGCGGGACTGGCCGCTGGGCTGGGTCGGGTCGAGTGCTGAGCTGGGCCGGACCGAGCTGAGGCGGAACTGAGGCGGGCTGAGCTGAGGCGGACGCTGCACGGTCCGCACCGGGCTCTTCACAGTCCGGGACCGCGATCGACCTCTCGTTACTGTCCGGGCCGGCCCCGTTACGTTCCGGACCGCTCCCGCGCCTTTCGCGCCAGCCGTACGTACCAGGCCCAGTCCCAGTAGGGCCCCGGGTCCGTGTGGTCGGCCCCCGGGACCTCCACGTGCCCGATGATGTGCTGCCGGTCCACGGGTATCCCGTACCGCGTGCAGATGTCCGCGGTCAGCCGCGCGGACGACCGGTACATGGCGTCCGTGAACGACGATGCCCGGTCCACGAACCCCTCGTGCTCTATCCCGATGCTGCGTTCGTTGTAGGCGCGGTTGCCCGCGTGGAACGCCACGTCCAGCTCCCGGACCGTCTGCGCCACCTTTCCGTCCCTTCGCACGACATAGTGCGCGGCGGCCGCGTGGGCCGGGTCGGCGAAGACCCTGAGCGCCATCGCGTAACTGCCCTGGACGGTATGGATGACGACCCGGTCGATCGCATAGTCATGGGGCCGGTCGGCCGGCCGGTAGTTGGCCGGGGAGGCCGCGGCCCACTGGGCCCCGGCGAAATCCACTGCCCCGTTCTCGTGCGGCTTCCCGCCGCCGGACAGGTGGTCCCACACACCCCTGCCCAACGCCGCCGCACCCGCCGCGGCGCCCAGCCCGCCGATCAGCAGGGTCCGCCTGCCCACGTGCCGGTCCCTGTCGCCGCCCGTACCTTCCATATGTGCCTCAACGCATCCGTGCGAGCGCGGGATTCCCCCATGCCCGTACCCTGGTACGGCTATGACTCAGACACCCCAGAGCCCCCGCCCCCGTCCCCTCCGGGTACTGGCCGCGATGTCCGGCGGTGTGGACTCCGCCGTGGCCGCCGCCCGTGCCGCCGAGGCCGGACACGATGTGACCGGTGTGCACCTGGCGCTCTCCGCCAACCCGCAGTCGTTCCGCACCGGCGCGCGTGGCTGCTGCACCATCGAGGACTCCCGCGACGCCCGTCGTGCGGCGGACGTCATCGGCATCCCCTTCTACATCTGGGACCTGGCCGAGCGGTTCCGTGAGGACGTCGTGGATGACTTCGTCGCGGAGTACGAGGCCGGACGCACCCCCAATCCGTGTCTGCGCTGCAACGAGAAGATCAAGTTCGCGGCGCTCCTCGACAAGGCTCTCGCCCTCGGCTTCGACGCGGTCTGCACCGGCCACTACGCCACGGTCGTCCTCAACGAGGACGGCTCACGCGAGATGCACCGGGCCTCCGACATGGCCAAGGACCAGTCGTACGTCCTCGGGGTGCTGGACGAGCGCCAGCTCGCGCACGCCATGTTCCCGCTCGGTGACACTCTGACCACGAAGGACGAGATCCGGGCCGAGGCCGAGCGGCGGGGCCTGGCCGTCGCCAAGAAGCCCGACAGCCACGACATCTGCTTCATCGCCGACGGCGACACCCAGGGCTTCCTCGCCGCACGCCTCGGCGGCAAGGCAGAGGGCGACATCGTCGACGAGTCCGGTACGAAGGTCGGCAGCCACGAAGGCGCCTTCGGCTTCACCATCGGCCAGCGCAAGGGGCTGCGCATCGGCCACCCGGCCGCGGACGGCAAGCCGCGCTACGTCCTCGACATCTCCCCGGTGAACAACACCGTGACGGTGGGGCCGGTCGAGGCCCTGGACGTCACCGCGCTCACCGCGATCAAGCCCCGCTGGTGCGGCGACGCCCCGGCCGGGGCCGGGACGTACACCGCCCAGCTGCGTGCGCACGGCGGCGAGACGCCGGTGACCGCCGAGCTGGTGGGCGGCACCCTCAACGTCACGTTCGACGAGCCGGTACGCGGCGTGGCACCCGGCCAGGCGATCGTGCTCTACGACGGCACACGCGTCGTCGGCTCGGCAACCATCGCCACCACGGACCGGGCAGCCAGGACGACACCGCCCCGGGAGACCGGGGCGACCACGTCCGGTGCCGCCGGGCCCGAGACAGCCGCGCCTCGGACCACTGCGTCTCGGACCACCGCTCCTCAGACCACCGCTTCTCAGACCACTTCGGTGTCGTAGAAGCAGAAGTGATCCTTGATCTGGGCGACTTGGGCCAGCGGCTCCGGGTACGCCCAGACAAGATCGGCTGCTTCGGGCAGCGACCAGTAGGACGCGTCGCCCTTGAAGGGACAGTGGGTGTGCGTGTCCGAGGGGGTCAGCAGCTCGGTGTGCACGTCCTCCGGCGGGAGGTAGTAGCGCACCGGGAGCCCTGTCTCGTGCAGCAGCAGGGGCCGACGGCTCTCCGCCAGGACCCGGCCCTCGCGGACCACCCGTACATGCTCGGTACCTTGCTCGATGGTGATGCGATGTCCAGTCGTCATATGTGATTCAGCGCATCCGGGCCGGAACTTCTTCCCTGCGGGCTGCCTCTACCGTGGACGCATGAATATCTGTGTCTTCCTCTCCGCCGCCGATCTCGACGAGCGCTACACCCGCCCCGCCCGTGAATTCGCCGAACTGCTCGGCAGGGGCGGCCACACCCTGGTCTGGGGTGGCTCGGAGAGCGGACTGATGAAGGTGGTGGCCGACGCCGTGCAGGAGACCGGCGGACGGCTCGTCGGGGTGTCGGTGGACTTCCTCGCGGCCAAGGCCCGTACCGACGCGGACGAAATGGTGATTGCCTCCGATCTGGCCGAACGCAAGGCGCTGCTGCTCGCCAAGTCCGACGCGGTTGTGATCATGGTGGGTGGCACCGGCACGCTCGACGAGGCCACCGAGATCCTTGAGCTGAAGAAGCACGGGAAGACCGCGAAGCCGGTGGTGCTGCTGAACACGGCCGGCTTCTACGACGGTCTGAAGCAGCAGTTTCAGCGGATGGAGGATGAGGGGTTCCTGCCCGTTCCCCTCACTGACCTGGTCTTGTTCGCCGAGGACGGGGTGGCCGCGCTGGCGTACCTGGAGGAGTCGCAGGGCGTCCAGTAGTGCGACGATGGGGCCCATGGCTACACATGTGATCACTGGTGCTGGTTCCGGCATCGGCGCGGCTGTCGCGCGCCGCCTCCATGAGCGCGGCGACCACCTCGTCATCGTGGCGCGCGACACGGGGCGCGCCAAGGAGCTGGCGGGACGCTTCCCCGGCGCGGAAACGCTCGTCGCCGACCTGGCGAATCCCGACCGCATCTCCTGGGCGCTCGGCAAGCAGACGATGCCGGAGCAGGTCGACTCGCTGCTGCACATCGCGGGCATCGTCGACCTCTCTCCCGTCGCGGAACTGCGTCCCCCGACCTGGCACCAGCAGCTCAACACCAACCTCATCGCGCCGGCCGAGCTGACCCGGCTGATGCTGCCCCAACTGCGCGCCGTCCGCGGCCAGGTCGTCTTCGTCAACTCCGGCGCCGGCCTCAACGCCCATGCGGAGTGGGGCGCTTACGCCGCCGCCAAGCACGGCCTGAAGGCCCTGGCCGACGCTCTGCGCCAGGAGGAGCACGCGAACGGTGTCCGGGTCACATCCGTCTACCCGGGCCGCACGGCGAGTCCCATGCAAGCCAAGATCCACTCGCAGGAGGGCAAGGAGTACCGGCCGGAAGGCCTCATCGACCCCGAGTCGGTCGCCATGACCATCCTGACGTCCCTGGACCTCCCGCGCGACGCGGAGATCAACGACGTGACAGTCCGGGCGGGGAGCTGACGGCAGGGGCAGGGGCAGGGGCAGGGGCAGGGGCAGGGGCAGGGGCCGGAGCGGGCGAGCGCTCCTCCTGGTCGGCCATGGCCGGTCGGATCGCCACTGCCGATCGTCCGCGACCCTGCCGGGCGCTATTCCGCCAGGGTGACCTGGTCCTCGGGAGAGACCAGGAAGCCGCTCAAGCCGACCCTGACCACGCCGTACTTCGCTCCGAGGACGGCCATCATGCCCACATCGAGGTCGTCCGGATTCCCGTAGAGGGAATCGGGCAGCTCGGTTCGGTGCAGCTCGTGACCGGTCCGTGCGTCCAGGACGAGCAGTTGCGCCGAGCCATGAGTCTTCTTCTGCTTCGCCTTCGCCGATGGCTGGTACTGCGGTATGTACACCCGGTTGTCGGCGGTCCGGGGGAGCCCCAGCTCGCTCCCCTTGTCCGCCTTCACGGTCCAGAGAGCCTTGCTGCTGCTGTCGTTGCTCACCTGCCGTGCGGTGAATGAGGTGTCGTCGGCGGAGCTGAGAATGACCATGCCGTCACTTACGGCGCGCAGATCCAGGTGGTGCGCGAGGAAGGCCGAGTGGGTCCGGGGCCGCGCCCCCGACACATCCACCGTGACCAGGGAGCCGACAGGCGTCAGGGTGACCAGGGTGTGGTCCCCGAGACGTCCGTAGTCGAGATACGGATCCTGGAGGTGCCAGCGGGACCGGCCGCTGGTCGGATCCACTCCGTACAGCCCGTCCAACGACCCTGAGCAGTCGGTGGCGTCGAATGCCTCGGTGCCCGACAGATCCAGCGGTGGCCGAAGCTCCCATCCCCTGCATCCCTTGGGCGGTGCGATGGACCAGAGTTGCTTTCCGCTGCGACCGGACAGGCCGGTCAACCGGTCCCGCTGGTTGATGATCACGGTGTTCGCGGACGGCCAGACTCTGTCTCCGGAATCCCGCACCTTCCCTGCCACCTTCGTGTGCCAGCGGGGCTTCCCGCTGTGCAGGTCCACCGAGACCGCGAGTCCGTCCTCGTACCAGAGGACGACGGCGCCGCTGACGACGGACTCCGAAATCAGAGCGGACTTCTCGCGCCCGTAATGCCAGTAGGTCCGGTCGGTACGGACGTTGTCCGCCGTTATGCCGTTGTCCCGCTCGTGCAGAACCAGGCCGCCGACGACACCCACCGGGGCGCCGGAACCACTCGGCAGTACGCGGTCCGGCCGCTCGGGTGCGGCGGTGCCGAGTGCGCTGGGGAAGGAGCCGTGCGTGCCGCTGATTTGCTCGTGGTAGCGGGTGAGGTACTTGTATGTCTGCCAGCCACCGATCGCGAGGGCCAGCACGGTCACGACGGTGACCAGCTTGATCCATCTGGCATGAATCCAGGCAGCCGAGGCGCGCGCCGACTCGGCCGGAGTCCGCCGTATCCGCGGAACGGCGTACTGACCCCTCGAAGGGGGCCCCGAATCGGCCTCCGTGTCACTGTCGCCGGAATTCCATGTCCAGCCGTCCAGCCGGTCCTTCATCGGTCTCCCCCTCGAAGTCCGTCCGCGATGGTGTTCCTCGATACATACACCGTCCGGGCCGCCCCGGTTCCGCCCGGGCCCTCTCGTACCCTTCGGGGGTGAGCGAGAACAGCAAGTTCAGTTGGGGTCCTGCCACCGGGATCGGGTCCATGCCGGGCGGCGACGCGCGGGAGAGTGCGAAAACCGTCATCGGGTCCTTCGAGGACTTCCCCTTTCTTCCGGAGCTGCCGGCGCGTGGGCCCGGTGCCGACATGCTCGGACGCACCCTCGGGATGCTCGTCGAGATGTACGCACACGTGGAGCCCAGCGGCTGGCGGGTGAGCGACCGGCCCGGGCGCGACACCAGGCGGGCACGTTCCTGGCTCGGCGAGGACCTCGATGCGCTGGAGGAGTTCACCCAGGGGTACGAGGGGCCGCTCAAGGTCCAGGCGGTCGGCCCCTGGACGCTGGCCGCCGGGCTCGAACTGCGGGGCGGCGAGGCCGCGCTCGGGGACCCCGGAGCCTGCCGGGACCTCGCGGCCTCGCTCACCGAGGGGCTGCGCGGCCACCTCGCCGAGGTGCGGCGGCGGGTGCCCGGCGCGCAGGTCGTGCTTCAGCTCGACGAGCCGTCACTCGTCTCCGTGCTCCGCGGGCAGATCAGGACCGCCAGCGGCTACCGGACACACCGGGCCGTGGACAGGCAGGCGGTCGAAGGCACACTGCGGGACGTGCTGGCGGTCGGCGACGGACCTGCGATCGTGCATTCCTGCGCGCCCGACGTGCCGTTCGCCCTGCTGCGGCGTGCCGGTGCGGCAGGTATCTCGTTCGATTTCAGCCTCCTCACCGAGCGTGATGAGGAGGCGGTCGGCGAGGCCGTGGAGGGCGGTACCCAGCTCTTCGCCGGTGTGGTGCCCGGCACTGACACCGCATTGTCGGACCCTGCCGGTAGCGTCATGGGTGTCAGAACGCTGTGGCGCAGGCTGGGGCTGAATCCGGGGACTCTCGCCGAGTCCCTGGTGCTCACCCCGGCGTGCGGGCTCGCGGGCGCTTCACCCGAGTACGCCCGCACGGCACTCGCCCACTGCGCCCGCGCGGCGAGGTCACTCGCTGACAACCCTGAGTAGCGGGATCGGTTTCATCAACGGGAGGACGAGACGGTGGCTGTCGAACAGCAAGGTGCGGTGCCTGCGGAGGCACGGGAGAACCACGCCCAGCTGGCCGAGCAGATCGAGGAGCACCGCTTCCGGTACTACGTGAGGGACCAGCCCGTCGTCAGCGACGCTGAGTTCGACACGCAGCTGCGTGCGCTGGAGGCCCTGGAGGAGGAGTACCCGGAGCTCCGGACTCCGGACTCACCGACCCAGAAGGTCGCCGGGGCGTACGAGACGGAGTTCACCTCCGTGCAGCACCGAGACCGGATGCAGTCGCTGGACAACGCCTTCGACGACGAGGAGCTGGCCGCCTGGGCCGAGCGCGTGGCGCGCGAGGTCGGCTCGCCGGGCTACCACTTCCTGTGCGAACTCAAGGTGGACGGCCTGGCCGTCAACCTCACGTACGAGCACGGCAGGCTGGTCCGCGCCGCCACCCGCGGTGACGGCCGCACCGGCGAGGACATCACCCCCAACGTCCTGACGATCGCGGACATCCCGCACCGGCTGCACGGGGAGCGGATCCCGGACCTCGTGGAGATCCGGGGCGAGGTGTACTTCCCGATGGAGGCCTTCGAAGGGCTCAACGCACGGCTGGTGGAGGCCGGTGACAAACCCTTTGCCAACCCGCGCAACGCGGCGGCCGGTTCGCTGCGCCAGAAGGATCCGAAGATCACCGCGACCCGCCCGCTGCACATGGTCGTCCACGGCATCGGTGCCCGCGAGGGCTTCGACATCGACTGCCTGTCACACGCGTATGAGCTGCTGCACGAGTGGGGCCTGCCCACCGCCAAACACAACAAGGTGGTTGACGACCTCGCGGGTGCCAGGGACTTCATCGCGTACTTCGGCGAGAACCGGCACTCCGTGGAACACGAGATCGACGGGGTCGTCATCAAGCTCGACGAGATCCCTCTCCAGGGGCGCCTCGGCTCCACCTCGCGGGCGCCGCGCTGGGCCATCGCCTGGAAGTACGCGCCGGAGGAGGTCAACACCAAGCTGGTCAACATCCGGGTCGGCGTGGGGCGTACGGGCAGAGTCACGCCGTACGCACAGGTCGAGCCGGTCACCGTGGCCGGCTCCGAGGTCGAGTTCGCGACGTTGCACAACCAGGACGTGGTGAAGGCCAAGGGGGTGCTCATCGGCGACACCGTGGTGCTGCGCAAGGCCGGCGATGTCATCCCGGAGATCCTCGGCCCGGTCGTGGACCTCAGGGACGGCAGCGAGCGGGAGTTCGTGATGCCCGCCGCATGCCCCGAGTGCGGTACGGCCCTGCGGGCCATGAAGGAGGCGGACATCGACCTCCGCTGCCCCAACGCACGCTCCTGCCCTGCCCAGTTGCGTGAGCGGCTGTTCTATCTCGCCGGCCGGAAGTCCCTGGACATCGAGAACTTCGGCTATGTCGCCGCGGCCGCTCTGACCCAGCCACTGGAACCTGCCGAGCCACCGCTGAAGGACGAGAGCGACCTCTTCGACCTCACCATCGAGCAGTTGCTGCCGATCAAGGCGTACGTCCTCGACCAGGACAGCGGACTCCCCAAGAGGGACCCGAAGACGGGCGAGGAGAAGATCGCCACGGTCTTCGCCAACCAGCAGGGCGAGCCGAGGAAGAACGCCCTGGCCATGCTGGAGAACATCGCGGCCGCGAAGGAGCGCCCGCTCGCCCGGGTGATCACCGGGCTTTCGATCCGTCATGTGGGCCCGGTGGCAGCGGAGGCGCTGGCACGTGAGTTCCGTTCGGTCGAGCGCATCGAGCAGGCCACGGAGGAGGAGCTGGCTGCCGTGGAGGGCGTCGGCCCGACCATCGCGGCCTCGCTCAAGCAGTGGTTCGAAGAGGACTGGCACCGCGAGATTCTCCGCAAGTGGCGGGCGGCCGGGGTCCGTATGGAGGACGAGGCCGGCGCGGACGAGGGCCCGCGACCGCTGGACGGGCTGACCGTGGTCGTCACGGGGACCCTGGAGCACCACACGCGGGATGGCGCGAAAGAAGCCCTCCAGAGCCTCGGCGCGAAGGTGACCGGCTCCGTTTCCAAGAAGACGGCGTTCGTGGTGGTCGGGGACAGCCCCGGTTCGAAGTACGACAAAGCGATGCAGCTGAAGGTCCCCGTACTGGACGAGGAGGGCTTCGCCGTGCTTCTCGAACAGGGCCCTGACGCGGCCAGGGAGGCAGCGGTGCCGGTGGAGGAGTAGCGGAGGAGCGGGAGTGAACGGTGGGGCCAAGCTCACCCGTTCGGCCCATAGCAGATGGTTCGGGACGGTCGGGTCGCATTCGGGCAAGACCTGCAGGACGCTGCCCGTCAGGCCCTTCCGCGGCCTACTGTTGAAGAGTGCGCCCGTCCCGCACGGCTGCAATGGGCCTGCCCTGCTCTTCTGGAGATTCTTCCTCTGGAGTTTCTTCCCGAGTCCGGGACAAGATATGAGCCGTGACGGCATGACAGCGGGCCATCACGTGCATGGGCACTGCCGGCTGTGAGAGGGACGGGCATGAAACCGACCGAGAGCGCCGATCCGGAGTCGCGGGTGCGCGGTTTCGCGCAGTTCGCTCACTCCTTGGCGAGGCTGCCCGCCTTCCCGTTCGTCGTGGGACTGGCCGCAGTCGTCCTGGTGACCGGATCGTTAGCCGCTGTCAGAGACGGCCGCGCGCTGTTCCCCGACGGCACGGCGGGCTGGGCGCTCGCCGTCCTCACCGGCATCATCGTGGGCCATCTGGTCGCATTGGGCCGCGACCGCTGGTGGGGCGGTACCGGTTCCGGCGCCGCTCTCACCCTCGCCGTCCTGCTGCTGTACGGCTGGCTGCCCGCGGCGCTGGTCAGCCTAGCCGTCGTCGTCCTCGTGGGGGCTGCTCGCAGCCGCCGCTGGCGGCAGGGGCTGCTGCACGGCGCGTCCGACATCCTGGGGATCGGCGCCGCCGCCCTCGTCCTCGCCGCCTTCGGCGAGACCTCGACGGTCGCGCACCCCTGGCAGCCACTCACCTGGGGGATCGGGTCCGCGGCGGAGATCGTGCTGGCGGCCGCCGCCTATCTGGTCGTCGCGCGGATGCTGCTCTGGTCCGCGGCGCCGCCGCCCAGCCGCGGGCTGCCGACCGTCGCCCGTACGGCTCTGGTCAGGCAGGGACTCGTCGGCGTCGCGCTGCTCGGGATCGCCCCGCTGATCTGCGTGGTCGCGGTGTCCCTGCCGCTGTTGCTGCCGCTCTTCGCGGTGCCGCTGATCGCTCTGGACTCCACGCTGTGGATCGCCAGGGCCCGTGCGGAGGAGCAGCTGCGCGACCCGCTGACCGGACTGCCCAACCGCCAGTGGCTGCTGGAGCGGACCTGGGCCGCGCTGGCGGAGGCGGAGAATGGCGGATTCAGATCGTCACTGGTACTGATCGACCTCGACCGGTTCCGCTCGGTCAATGACACGCTCGGGCATCTCGCGGGCGACCGGCTGCTGTTGCAGATAGCGGAGCGGCTGCGGTTCGCACTGCCGCGCGGTGCGGAGGTCGCCCGCCTCGGCGGCGACGAGTTCGCCGTGCTGCTCCCGGCTGCCGACTCGGCGACGAGCGTGATGCGCATCGCGCGCCACCTGGTGGCCGAACTGAGCTCCCCGCTCGACCTCGACGGGCTGACGCTGGTCCTTGAGGCGAGCGCCGGCGTCTCGGTCTTTCCCGACCACGCGCTGGACGCCGAGGGGCTCCTCCAGCGCGCCGACGTGGCGATGTACCAGGCCAAGCGGGACCGCACGGGTGTCGAGGTGTACGAGTCCAAGCGGGACTCCAACACCCCTGACCGGCTCGGGTTGCTCGGCGATCTGCGGCGCGCGCTCGACGCGGGCGATGTGGAGCTGCACTACCAGCCGAAGGTCCGGTTCGACGGACAGGTGGCGGGTCTTGAGGCGCTGGTCCGGTGGGTGCACCCGGAGCGCGGCAGGGTCCCCCCGGACGAGTTCATCGCCATCGCCGAGTCGTCGGGGCTGATGCCGCATCTCACCGAGTACGTCCTGGAGACGGCCCTGGCCCAGGTCGCCAAGTGGCGCCTCCAGGGCCTGAAGGTCCCGGTGGCCGTCAACGTCTCGCCGCGCGATGTGCACACCCCCGGCTTCGCCGGAGCGGTGGCAGCCCGGCTGGCCAGGCACGGGGTGCCGCCGGGCGCGCTCCAGCTGGAGATAACCGAGCATGTCCTGCTGGAGGACCCGCAGCGGGCCGCCGACACCCTCGCCGGGCTGACCGCACACGGCGTGAAGATGTCGCTGGACGACTTCGGCACGGGGTACTCGTCGCTGGTCCATCTGCGGCGGCTCCCGGTGAGCGAGCTGAAGATCGACCGGTCGTTCGTGGCCCGGCTCGCGGTGGACAACGAGGACGCCGAGATCGTCCGCTGCACGGTCGACCTGGCCCACTCGCTCGGCCTGATCGTCGTGGCCGAGGGCGTCGAGGACGACGAGACCTGGGAGCGGCTCCGCGATCTGGGCTGCGACGCCGTACAGGGCTGGCTGGTGGCGGCCGCGATGCCGCCGCACGAGGCGACGGCATGGCTGCTGGCCCGGGGGTCCCGGGGATGGCAGCGGCCGGCCGAGCTTGCGGCTGCGGCCGCCGCGGAGAAGGAGAAGCTGCCGTCCGGGCAGGTGGTGCTGCACAGCCGCCCGCGACCGCAGCAGGACCAGCACCCGTAACCCGGGCTCCCCCCGGGGTCCGGCTCCCGCGCCCGTACCCCGGAGCGCCCCTGACCCGGCCCCTCACACCCGTAACCCGGGCTCCGGTGAGGACCCCGCTTCTCGACCACAGGGACCGAGGGGCCGCCCCAGGGACCGCGCGGGACAGGGACCGCGGGGACCACAGGGACCGCGTACGAGCGGGCTTGAGACGTCCCTGCGCCCGGCTTTCCGCAGCGCCGGATTCGTCTCCGCGGCTGTCCCCGGTGAAACCGTTTAGTGGCCACGGCCCCCGGCCCCATAGGATTGGGCCAAAATCCACACACTCACCCCTGAGGATCGCTGCATGCCTGGCATCACGCGCGAGGAGGTCGCCCACCTCGCACGGCTGGCACGTCTGGAGCTGAAGGACGAAGAGCTCGACCACTTCGCCGGACAGCTCGACGACATTCTCGGCGCGGTCGCCCGCGTCTCCGAGGTTGCCGACCAAGACGTACCGCCGACCTCCCACCCGCTGCCGCTGACGAATGTCATGCGCGCGGACGAGGTCCGTCCGTCGCTCACCCCGGAGCAGGCCCTCTCCGGCGCCCCAGCCCAGGAGCAGCGGCGTTTCAAGGTGCCGCAGATCCTGGGGGAGGACTAAGCCATGACGGACATCAACATCATCAAGCTCACCGCCGCCGAGATCGCCGGGAAGATCGCTTCCGGCGAGCTCACGGCCGTCGAGGTCACCGAGGCGCACCTCGCCCGGATCGAGGCCGTCGACGAGAAGGTCAACGCCTTCCTGCACGTCGACCGTGAGGGCGCGCTCGCGCAGGCCCGCGCGGTCGACGCCAAGCGGGCGAACGGCGAGAAGCTCGGACCGCTGGCCGGTGTACCCCTGGCGCTGAAGGACATCTTCACCACCGAGGGCGTCCCGACCACCGTCGGCTCCAAGATCCTCGAAGGCTGGCTCCCGCCGTACGACGCGACCGTCACCAAGCGCCTCAAGGCCGCCGACGTCGTCATCCTCGGCAAGACCAACATGGACGAGTTCGCCATGGGGTCCTCGACCGAGAACAGCGCCTACGGGCCAACCGGCAACCCCTGGGACCTCTCCCGGATCCCCGGCGGCTCCGGCGGCGGCTCGTCCGCCGCACTGGCGGCGTACGAGGCCCCGCTGGCCATCGGCACGGACACCGGCGGCTCCATCCGCCAGCCCGCCGCCGTCACCGGCACCGTCGGCGTCAAGCCGACCTACGGCGGGGTGTCCCGCTACGGCATGGTGGCGTTCTCGTCCTCCCTCGACCAGGGCGGCCCCTGCGCCCGTACGGTCCTGGACGCGGCCCTGCTGCACGAGGCCATCGCCGGGCACGACCCGCTCGACTCGACCTCCATCGACGCCCCGGTCCCGCCGGTCGTCGAGGCCGCCCGCAACGGCTCGGTCGCCGGGCTGCGCGTGGGAGTCGTCAAGCAGTTCCGCGGCGAGGGCTACCAGGCCGGGGTCATCCAGCGCTTCGACGAGTCCGTCGAGCTCCTCAGGGAACTCGGCGCCGAGATCGTGGAGCTGGACTGCCCCTCCTTCGACCTGGCGCTCTCCGCGTACTACCTGATCGCCCCCTCGGAGTGCAGCTCCAACCTGGCCCGCTTCGACGCCATGCGGTACGGCCTGCGGGTCGGCGACGACGGCACGAAGTCCGCCGAGGACGTCACCGCGCTCTCCCGTGAGGCCGGTTTCGGCGACGAGGTCAAGCGCCGCATCATCCTCGGTACGTACGCGCTCAGCTCCGGCTACTACGACGCGTACTACGGCAGCGCCCAGAAGGTCCGCACCCTCATCACGCGGGACTTCGAGAAGGCATTCGAGGAGGGCAGCGGCGTCGACGTGATCGTTTCGCCGACCACGCCCACCACCGCCTTCCCGATCGGTGAGCGCGCCGACGACCCGATGGCGATGTACCTCGCCGACCTGTGCACCATTCCGACCAACCTGGCCGGAAATTCCGCCATGTCGCTGCCCTGCGGCCTGGCCCCGGAAGACGGACTGCCGGTCGGCCTGCAGATCATCGCCCCCGCCATGAAGGACGACCGGCTGTACAAGGTCGGAGCTGCCGTCGAGGCCGCCTTCGTGGAAAGGTGGGGACACCCGCTGCTTGAGGAGGCTCCGTCATTGTGAGTGCTGTTGTGAGCAAGGCCAAGGGATTCAAGAAGTCCAAGGCCGGTACGTACCTGTCCATCGGAACCACCGCCTTCGGTGCGCTGAGCGTGATCAAGCAGGGCAAGAAGGCCCGTACCGAGAACGACACGCTCCGTCTGGTCGACGCCGTCGTCTCCGCAGCCGCCATCGCCACCGGCATCGCTCTGCTCGTACGTGAGCTGAAGCGCCTGGGCGACGACGACGTCCTGCTGGGCTGAGAGGGAAAGTCTCATCGTGACCGTCACTGAACTCGCGTCGTACGAGGAAGCTCTCGCGACGTACGACCCCGTCATGGGCCTGGAGGTCCATGTCGAGCTCGGCACCAGGACCAAGATGTTCTGCGGCTGCTCCACCGAGCTGGGGGCCGAGCCCAACTCGCAGACCTGCCCCACCTGTCTGGGTCTGCCCGGCTCGCTGCCCGTCGTCAACGCGATCGGCGTCGAGTCGGCCATCAAGATCGGTCTCGCGCTGAACTGCGAGATCGCCGAGTGGTGCCGCTTCGCCCGGAAGAACTACTTCTATCCGGACATGCCGAAGAACTTCCAGACCTCGCAGTACGACGAGCCGATCGCCTTCGACGGCTATCTGGACGTCCAGCTGGAGGACGGCGAGACCTTCCGGGTGCAGATCGAGCGCGCCCACATGGAGGAGGACACCGGCAAGTCGCTGCATGTCGGCGGCGCCACCGGCCGTATCCACGGCGCGTCCCACTCGCTGCTCGACTACAACCGCGCGGGCATTCCGCTCATCGAGATCGTCACCAAGCCGATCGAGGGAGCGGGCGAGCGTGCCCCCGAGGTCGCCAAGGCGTACGTCGCCGAGCTGCGCGAGCTGATCAAGGCGCTGGGCGTCTCCGAGGCCCGGATGGAGATGGGCCAGATGCGCTGCGACGTCAACCTGTCGCTGCGCCTGCACGGTGTCGAGAAGCTCGGTACCCGCTCCGAGACGAAGAACGTCAACTCGCTGCGCTCGGTCGAACGCGCCGCGCGTTACGAGATCCAGCGGCACGCCGCGGTGCTCAGCTCCGGCGGATCGATCGTGCAGGAGACCCGGCACTTCCACGAGGAGGACGGCTCCACCACGGCCGGCCGCATCAAGGACAACGCCGAGGACTACCGGTACTTCCCGGAGCCCGACCTGGTCCCCGTCGCGCCCGCGCGCGACTGGGTCGAGGAGCTGCGGGGCGCACTGCCCGAGCTGCCGCGCGTGCGCCGCAACCGGCTGCGCGAGGAGTGGGGCGTCACCGAGTTCGACATGCAGTCGATCCTCAACGCCGGTGCGCTCGGCCCGATTCTGGCCACGATCGACGCGGGCGCCCCGTCCGACCAGGCCCGCAAGTGGTGGATGGGTGAGCTCGCCCGCAACGCCAACGAGACCGGCCGCGACCTCGCCGCGCTGCCCATCACGCCGGAGCAGGTCGCTCGGGTCGCGGAGCTCGTCGCGGCGGGCGACCTCAACGACAAGCTGGCCCGCCAGGTCATCGACGGCGTGCTCGCCGGTGAGGGCGGACCGGACGAGGTCGTCGAGAAGCGCGGTCTGAAGGTCGTCTCCGACGACGGCGCGCTCGGCGCCGCTGTGGACGAAGCCATCGCGGGCAACGCCGCGATCGCGGACAAGATCCGCAGCGGCAAGGTGGCCGCCGCCGGTGCGCTCGTCGGCGCGGTCATGAAGGCCACCCGGGGACAGGCGGACGCGGCGCGCGTCCGCGAGCTGATCCTGGAGAAGCTCGGCGCCGAAGGCTGACCCGCCCACGCACGGTCGCACGGGGCCGCGCCCCGGACCCTGCTCCACGGATGCCGGGGGGATGTGATCGCAGGCCCGGCCCGCGATCACATCCCCCCGGCGTCGGAAGAGCCGGAGGTCCGGGGCGCGGCCCCGGCCCGCTTCCACCACGGAGCACGCCCTGAACACCGTCCCCGCCGAGATCCTCTCCGTAGCGCTGCTCCTGGGCGTACTCGCCTTCGCCGTGACCCGTCCGCAGGGCCGGCCCGAGGCGGCAGCCGCCGTACCCGCGGCGGCACTTGTGGTGGCTCTGGGCGCGGTCTCGCCGTCCGAGGCATGGGACCAGACGCGCACCCTGCTGCCCGTGGTGGCCTTCCTCGCCGCGGTGCTCGTGCTCTCCCAGCTCTGCGCCGACGACGGGCTGTTCGACGTCCTGGGCGACCGGGTCGCGCGGGTGTGCGGCGGGCGGCCGGTGCGGTTGCTCGGCGGTGTCTTCGTGGTCGCTGCCGTGGTCACCGCGGTGCTCAGCCTGGACGCCACCGTCGTACTGCTCACCCCGGTCGTCTTCGCGACAGCAGCGCGGGTCGGCGCAAGGCCGCGGCCCCATGTCTACGCGTGCGCGCACCTCGCCAACTCCGGCTCCCTGCTGCTGCCGGTCTCCAATCTGACCAATCTGCTGGCGTTCTCCGCGAGCGGTCTGACCTTCACCCGGTTCGCCGCTCTGATGGCCCTGCCGTGGCTGGCCGCGGTGGCGGTCGAGTACGCCGTCTTCCGCCGGTTCTTCGCGGCCGAGCTGGCTGCGCCCGCGCACGCGCCCGACGCGGCCGAACGGCCCGAGACGCCGGTGTTCACCCTGGTGGTGGTCGGTCTGACGCTCGCCGGCTTCGTGGTGACCTCCTTCGCGGGCGCCGAACCGGTCTGGGCCGCCCTCGCCGGGGTCCTGGTGCTCGGGGTCCGCGCGCTGCGCCGCGGACGGACCACCGTCACCGGCCTGGTGCGCGACGCCAACCCGTTCTTCTGCCTGTTCGTGCTCGCGCTCGGGGTCGTCGTGCGGGCGGTCGTCGACAACGGACTGGGCGACGGGATCGGGCACTTGCTGCCCGGCGGCGCCACACTCCCCGCGCTGCTCGCGGTGGCCGGGGTCGCCGCCGTCCTGTCCAACGCCATCAACAACCTGCCGGCGATCCTGGCGCTGCTGCCGGTCGTCGGCCCCGCCGGGCCCGGACCGGTACTCGCCGCGCTGATCGGCGTGAACCTCGGCCCGAACCTGACGTACGTCGGCTCACTGGCCACGCTGCTGTGGCGCCGCATCATGAACGAGTACGGACAGGAGCCCGAGCTCGGCACCTTCTCCCGGCTCGGCCTGCTGACCGTACCGGCGACGCTGGCCGTGTCGACCGTCGCACTGTGGGGAGCCCTGCTGGTCATCGGAGTGTGAGCCGGTCCATCCGGGCGTGCGGTTGCCGCTCCGCACGGAGCTGCCCGCTCCGTTCACCCGCCCCCGGACCGGTCAGCGCAGTCCGATGTCCCCGCGCAATTGCTCCAGTTCACGCCGGTCCCGCTTCGTCGGCCGTCCCGTACCCCGGTCGCGTACCGGGATGTCGAGAACGGCCTCCCGGGGCGGGGGCGGCGGGCTGTTGTCCACATAGCACTCGGCCGCGACCGGCGGACCCACCCGCTTGCGCACCAGGCGTGACACCTCGACGATCCGCTCGCGTCCCGCGTGGAACAGCCGTACCTCGTCGCCCGCCTGCACCGGGTGGGCGGGCTTGACGCGCTCACCGTTGAGACGGGCATGACCGGCGCGGCAGGCCGCAGCGGCCTGCGAGCGTGTCTTGGTGAGCCGCACCGACCAGATCCAGGTGTCGAGCCGTACGGTCCCCTCTTCAGCAGCCATACCCCGACCCTACGGCGACGCGCACCCTTGTGACTAACCCCACGAAACAGGCAAAGGATCACGTTTCGATGTCAGAGTAATGCGCTAAAGGTCTCTGCTCTTTACGGTTTATTCCCGATAAAGGCCGACGAACCACCCAGGTCGATCCCGAGGGAGCAGTCCGTTGGCAGCCATCGCGCGATGGTGCATCAGGCACCGCCTTCTGACTGTTCTTCTCTGGCTCCTCGCCCTCGGCGGCACCGCGGCCGCCGCGGGCTTCGCCGGATCCGCGTACTCCAACGACTACGAAGTGCCGGGCACCGAGTCCGGGCGGGCCACCGCCCTGCTCGACCAGGGCTTCCACGGCCAGGGCGGCGACAGCGACACCATCGTCTGGCACACCGCGCAGGGCAGCGTGCGCGCGTCCGGGGTCGAACAGCGCATGACGCAGACCCTCAACAAGATCGACGACCTCCCCGGGATCTCCTCCGTCGGGACGCCGCGGACCAGCGCCGACGGGCACACCGCCTACGCCGTGTTCACCTTCGACGCGCAGTCCGACGAGATCCCCGTGCAGCAGGCCCGGACCGTCGTCGACACCGCGAAGGCCGCCGAGGCCGACGGGCTCCAGGTCGAGCTGGGCGGCAGCGCCGTCGCGCTCACCCAGACCACCGGCGTGCATCTCAGCGAGGCCATCGGGGTCGCCGTCGCCGCGCTGGTGCTCTTCCTCGCCTTCGGCGCCTTCGCCGCGAGCCTGCTGCCGATCGCCACCGCCCTGGTCAGCGTCGGCACCGCGTACGCCGGCATAGAGCTGCTCGGACACGCCATGACCGTCGCCGACTTCGCGCCGATGCTCGGGATGCTGGTCGGACTCGGTGTCGGTATCGACTACGCGCTGTTCATCGTCACCAGACACCGCAAGGCGCTGCGCCGCGGTCTGCCGGTCGCCGAGGCGGTGACACACGCGGTGAGCACGACGGGCCGCGCCGTCGTCTTCGCCGGAGCGACCGTCTGCATCGCCCTGCTCGGGATGCTCATCCTGCGGCTGGACTTCCTCAACGGTGTCGCCATCGCGGCCTCTCTCACGGTCGTCCTGACCGTGGCCGCGTCGGTGACCCTGCTGCCCTCGCTGCTCTCGTTCATCGGGATGCGGGCGCTGAGCCGCCGGGAACGCGCACGGCTCGCCGAGCGTGGCCCGCAGCCCGATCCGCCCACCGGTTTCGCCGCCCGCTGGTCGGCCTTCGTGGAGCGGCACCCCAGACTGCTCGGCGCACTCGCCGCGGCCGTGATGCTGGTCCTCGCGCTGCCGACCCTGGGGCTCCACCTGGGCACGTCCGACCAGGGCAACAGCCCGGCGGGCTCCACCACCCGGGAGGCGTACGACCTCATCGGCAAGGGATTCGGGCCCGGGGCCAACGGACCGCTCACGCTGGCCGCCAAGCTGGACGGCGCGGGGGACCGGGTGGCGCTGGACGAGCTGCCCGCCCGGCTGCGTACGACCGAGGACGTCGCATCCGTGAGCCCGGTCACCTACAACAGCAGTGGCGACACGGCCTTCATCACGGTCGTCCCCGACTCGGCCCCGCAGTCGCAGAAGACCAGTGACCTCGTCGACCGGCTGCGTACGGATGTCCTGCCCCGGGCCGAGAGCCGGACCTCGCTCGACGTCGAGGTCGGCGGTGTCACCGCGAGCTACGACGACTTCGCGGAGGTGATCATCGGCAAACTCCCGCTCTTCGTCGCCGTGGTCATCACGCTCGGCTGTCTGCTCCTGCTGCTGGCGTTCCGCTCGATCGGCATTCCGCTCAAGGCCGCCGTGATGAACGTGGCAGCGGTGGCGTCCGCCTTCGGCGTCGTCGTCGCGGTCTTCCAGTGGGGGTGGGGGAGTGAGCTGCTGGGACTCGGCAGCGCGGGGCCGATCGAGCCCTTCCTGCCGGTGATCATGGTCTCGGTGCTCTTCGGACTCTCCATGGACTACCAGGTCTTCCTGGTCAGCCGGATGTACGAGGAGTGGCGGGAGACCGGCGACAACCGGCGGGCCGTCCGGGTCGGCCTCGCCGAGACCAGCCGCGTGATCAACTCCGCGGCCGTCATCATGATCTCCGTCTTCCTCGCCTTCGTGCTGAGCGGCGACCGGGTCATCGCGATGTTCGGGATCGCCCTCGCCGCAGCTGTGGCGCTCGACGCCTTCGTACTGCGGACGCTCCTGGTCCCCGCGCTGATGCACCTGCTCGGCCGGGCGAACTGGTGGCTGCCCGGCTGGCTGGACCGGCGGCTGCCCCGCATCAGCATCGAGGCGCCCGGCGCCGGTGACACCGGTGACCGTGCGAAAATTCATCCGCAGCACACACCGGTGATGGAGGAGAAGCATGTTCGCGATATCGCTCGGTGAGGGCGCGGAGCTGGGACTCCTGGAGCCGTGGCAGGCCGCGGACTACCTGGCCCATATCGACCGGGGCCGCGAATTCATCGGCCAGTACATCGGACTGGCGGACGCCGCCAGGGATCTCCCTTCGGCGCGTGCGTTCCTCCAGTCGTTCGCGGACAAACAGGCCGCCGACGGCGGCCGGCTCTTCGGCATCCGGCTGGACGGCACGCTGGTCGGCGGGGTGCTGTTCCCGCAGTTCGACGCCGCGACCGGCTGCTGCGAAGTCGGCTGCTGGCTGGAGCCGGCCGCGGTGGGCCGGGGGCTGGTCACACGCGCCGCCGGGGTGCTGATCGACTGGGCGGTGCACGAGCGCGGGATGCACCGCGTCGAGTGGCACGTCGACCCGGGGAACACCGGGAGCATCAACGTCGCGAAACGGCTCGGGATGGTGCGCGAGGGCGTACTGCGGCAGAACCACCCTCATCGGGGAACCCGGCACGACACCGAGGTCTGGTCGGTACTGGCGCCTGAGTGGAAGGCACACAGAGAGCATTAAGCCCGCTCTCAGAAAGGGCGCCTAGCGTGCGCCGCATGAACGCCACCACCAAGACCGACACGACCGACGACTCCGCCGCCAAGGTGCAGGACGCCGAGGCCGATGAGGCCGCGGCGGAGGCGACCGCTGAGGACACCGACACCGACGTGGATGAAGCCGCGGCGGAAGCAGCAGCTGAGGAAGAGGCCGCGGAGGCCGAGCTCGCGGCGGGCAGCCCCGCCGCCGCCGGCTCCGGGATCGGCGCTGGCGCGGCCGCCGTCGTCGCCGCCGCGCTGGGCTTCGTCGGGCTTTCCGGCAGCTGGATGGGCAAGGTGCTCTCCGAGCGCGAGACCCTGACCGGCCAGCTGAAGCTTTCGCAGAGCGCCAGCGCCTCGCAGCAGATCCACGAGGTCTACGCCGACTCCTGGCACACCACCGCCCTCGTCAACGGCGTCTTCGCGCTGCTGGCACTGGTCGTCGGAGCCCTCGTCCTGGCCCGTCCGTTCTTCAGCTCGCCCATCCGCCCGCAGGCCGTCTGGGTCCGCGCCGTCGCCTGGGGCGCTGTCGGCGTTGCCGTCATCGGCCTGATCGTCGCCGTCGGCATGTACTTCGACCTGTTCGCCGCGCTCCCGACCGCTCCCGCCACCGCGCCCGCCCCGACCCAGTAGGGCCGGTGGGCAGAACCCCGTAAGGCATCCCCGAGGGGGCCTGGGCCGTACGTAAGCATTCACGTACAGCGCCTAAGGCCCCCTCCGCCATGAGGATGCGGCACTCGCCCGATGTGGCGGACCCCCTGGGCGACGAAAGTCGAGGCATCGAAGGAAGCCGCAACCGGCTTCCGCCGCACAACCGGCTTCCGCCGCACAACCGGCTTCCGCCACAGGGGAGAACACGATGATTCAGTACGAGCTCCAGAAGGCCCACGCCGCCGAACTCACCCGCCGGGCCGAGGCCGAGCGGCTGGCGGGACAGGCACGGGAGGCCCGCAGGGCAGCCCGCCGTTCCGGCCGGCACGATACGCAGAGGACGGTGAGATCGCTCCGGGACCGGTTCGTCCACGCGGCGTGATGATTCGTCCACGAGTCCTGCTGCCTGATGCCCAGTTGAACGGTGCGCAGCCGGACACCGGCACCGCGGCAGGCGGCATCCGTATATCGGGTGCCGCACTGTCGGACCGCTGTGCGATGCTCGGCGCTGTGGAGTTCACCTCAGTCAGCCCCGTATTCGTCGGCCGAGCCGATGAGTTGGCCGTGCTCGGAGACGCGCTCTCCCGCGCCACCGGAGGGGAGCCGCAGGCGCTGCTCATCGGCGGGGAGGCCGGTGTCGGCAAGACCCGGCTCGTCGAGGAGTTCATCGAGGGCGCCGGACGCGCCGGGGCCGTCGTCACCGTCGGCGGCTGTGTCGAGATCGGCGCCGACGGCCTTCCGTACGCCCCGTTCTCCACCGCCCTGCGCGCGCTGCGCCGCCACCTTCCCGACGAGATGGCCGCCGCAGTGGAGGGTCAGGAGGGCGAACTGGCCAGGCTGCTGCCCGAATTGGGCGACACCAGCCGGCAGGCGCACCACGAGGACGGCACGGCCCGGCTCTTCGAGCTGACCTCCCGGCTCCTTGAGCGGATCGCCGCCGACCGTACGGTGGTGCTGGTCCTGGAGGACCTGCACTGGGCCGACGCGTCCACGCGCCATCTGCTCGCCTATCTCTTCCGGACCCTGAGCAGCGGACGCCTCGTGGTCGTCGCCACCTACCGGGCCGACGACATCCACCGGCGCCACCCGCTGCGTCCGCTCCTGGCCGAACTGGACCGGCTGCGTACGGTCCGCCGGATCGAGCTGGCCCGTTTCACCCGGTCCGAGGTGCGGCTCCAGCTGACCGGCATCCTCGCCGCCGAGCCGGAGGCCTCGCTGGCCGACGAGATCTTCGCCCGCTCCGACGGCAACGCCTTCTTCGTCGAGGAGCTGGCCGTCTGCAGCGGAGGCAACTGCTCGGTCTCCGGGATCAGCGACTCACTGCGCGATCTGCTGCTGGTCCGGGTCGAGGCCCTGTCCGACGACGCCCAGCGGGTTGTCCGGTTCGCGGCCGAGGGCGGCTCGACCGTCGAGTATCCGCTGCTCGCCGCCGTGACCCGGCTGTCCGAGGACGATCTGATCGAGGCGCTGCGGGCCGCCGTCGGGGCCAACATCCTGATCGCCGCGCCGGACGGCGGAGGTTACCGCTTCCGGCACTCCCTGGTACGCGAGGCCGTCAGCGACGATCTGCTGCCGGGAGAACGCTCCCGTATCAACCGCCGCTGCGCCGAGGCCCTGGAGAACGACCCCTCGCTCGTACGGGCCGACGCGCGCACCACCCGGCTCGCCGGCTACTGGTACTACGCGCACGACGCGGCGAAGGCCCTGCCCGCTGTGCTGCTGGCCTCGGCGGAGGCACGCAGGCGCCACGCCTACTCCGAGCAACTGCGGCTCCTGGAGCGGGCGATGGAGGTCTGGGACAGTGCGCCGGTCGATGTACGGGACGGGCTGCGGCCGATGGACTCCGCCGATGCCTACCCGGCCTGCGGACACGAACCAGGGACATCCGCGCCGTCCGCGCTGCGTTATCTCGACCTGCTCGCCGAAGCGGTGGTCGCCGCGCGCTGCTGCGGTGAGCGTGAACGGTCCCTGAAGATCTCCAAGAAGGCCCTGCGCATCATCGACGGCGGCGCCGACGACGCACTGCGCGCCGCCTGGTTCTGGACCGAGCGGGCCAAGCTGGAGCAGAGCCTCGCCCGGGGCAACGGCTGGCGGGAGATCGCCACTGCGCAGGAGCTGGTACGCGGGCTGCCCCCGTCGGCCGTCCATGCCCAGGTGCTCACCACTGCGGCGAGCTGGGCGATGCTCCACGAACCGGGACCCGACAGCCTGACCGCGGCCGAATGCGCCGTGGACTACGCCCGGCTGGTCGGTGCGGAGGAGATCGAACTGAGCGCCCGCCTCACCCTCGGCGGCCTCCTGATCGACTCCGGCGACATCGAGACCGGGCTGGCCACCATGCGGGCCGCCCTCAAGCGGACGACCGAACTCGGCCTGGTCGCCGAAGGCTGCCGCGCGCACACCAATCTGATGTCGAACCTGGAGTCCATCGGCCGTTCCGCCGAGGCCGTCGACGTGGGCACCGCCGGTATCGCCCTCGCGGGCAAGTACGGCCTGCGGGACCAGGAGGCCTGGGTCCGGGGCAACATGACCGACTCGCTGTTCGCCCTGGGCCGCTGGGAGGAGGCGTCGGCGTGCGCGCAGTGGGTGCTCCGGTGCGCGCAGAGCGCCAAGCCCCGGGGCAACGTCTGCCTGCGGCTCGCGGACCTGGCGCTGCTCCGCGGGGAGCAGGACGAGGCAGCCCGGCACCTCGCCTCGGCCAACGCCCACTTCGGCACCCATGACCCGATGCCCCAGCACTCCATACCGCTGGCCAGGCTCAGCCTCGGGATTCTGGCCGCCCAGGGGCAGCTGGACGAGGCCCGTGCGGTACTGGCCGGGGCGGTGGAAGCGGGGTTCCCGCCCGGCACCCAGCGCTACGGCTGGCCCCTGGTTCTCGCCGCCGCCACCGCCGAAGCCAACACCCGAGGCCTGCCGGCGGCCGAGCCGGGCCGCACGGAATCCCTGGAACTCATCTGCTCCACGGCGAAGCGGCTCGCCACGCCCGTACCGCTCTGGAGTGCCTACGCCCTGCACGTCAGCGCCGAGCTGGCCCGTGCCGACGGTCTGGACCGGCCGGAGCACTGGAGCGCGGCTGCCGGGGCCCTGGAGCCACTGGAACGCCCCTTTGAGCTGGCGCAGGTGCACCTGCACTGGGCCGCCGCCCTGCTCGCGCACGGCTCCGACCGCGAACCCGCGGCCCGGGAACGTGCCGCGAAGCTGCTCCGCAGCAGCCTCGCGACGGCCGACCGGCTCGGCGCCCGCCCGCTGGCCGAGGAGATCAGGCTGCTCGCACAGCGCGCCAGACTCCCCCTCACCGAAGCCGCGGACCACGTAGGTGCTCCGGCACCGGCAGACATGCGCAGCGCTGTCGACGACTTCGGCCTCACCAGCCGTGAGCAGGACGTCCTGCGCCTGGTAGCAGCGGGCCGCACCAACCGTCAGATAGCCGAGACGCTGTTCATCGCGCCCAAGACGGCGAGCGTGCACGTCTCCAACATCCTGGCCAAGCTGGGCGTCACAGGACGAGGCGAGGCGGCCGCCCTGACCCACCGGCTGCGCCTCTTCACGGACACCGCGGAGGACCTTTCGGAGGCCGCCGCTCAGGGGGCCTTCTGAGCTGTACGGATGGGGGGTGCAGGCAGCTGTACGGATGCGGGGGTGCGGGTGCCGGTGGCCCTAGGACTCGGACGCCGGGCGACGCTGCTCCTACTCCTACTCCTACTCCTACTCCTGCTCCTGGTCCCGGTCCTGGCTCTTATCCTGCTCCTGTGACCGGATGATCACTGTGCCCGAGTCGAGGTCTATCGGACCGCGCCCCGGATCGCCGTCGTTGAGATCGACGCGGGACAGCTCCAGCCGCTTGTTCTCGTCCTCGGTGTGCTTGCGCCCGGGTGCGAAGAGCTGCTCTATCAGGTTGAACATCCAGACCCCCTGCGGTGAGCCCCGGCCGGACTCCCGTGCGGTGAGCCCTCCCCAGCGTAACCCCGGGCTACTTCACCTCCAGCTGGAGGATCCGGTCGTCCCCGGCCTTGGGCCTGCCCCGCGAATCGGTGTTGCTGGTGACCAGCCACAGCCTGTCCCCGCCCGCGGAGACCACCGTGCGCAGCCGCCCGTACTTCCCCTGGAGGAAGGCTTGCGGCTTGGCCGATGGCTTGTCTCCGTTGAGCGGGATCCGCCACAGTCGCTCACCCCGCAGGGACGCCATCCACAGGGAACCCTCGGCATAGGCGAGACCGCTGGGAGAGGCGTCCGCCGGCTTCCACTCCTCCACCGGGTCGGTGAACCCCGCCTTTCCCGCTCTGCCCTCCGCCTCGGGCCAGCCGTAGTTCTTCCCGGGGCCGATCAGATTGAGTTCGTCCCAGGTGTCCTGGCCGAATTCGTCGGCCCACAGCCGCCCGTCCGCGTCCCAGGCGAGGCCTTCCACGTTGCGGTGGCCGTAGGAGTAGACGACGGAGTCGGCCCAGGGGTCGCCGTGCACCGGCTGTCCGTCCGGTGTCATCCGGAGGATCTTTCCGCCCAGTGATTTCTTGTCCTGGGCCAGACCTCGGTCGCCGGTCTCCCCGGTCCCGGCATAGAGCATCTTGTCCGGTCCGAACGCGATCCGCCCGCCGTTGTGAACGGTTCCCTTCGGGATGCCCTTGAAGATCGTGTCGGGTGCCCCCAACTGCTGTCCTGCCGGCTGCTTCGCGTCGTAGAACATGCGCGCGATGCGGTTGTCGGACGTGGTGGTGAAGTACGCGTAGACCAGATGGTCCGAGGCGTACGAAGGGGAGAGCGCCAGCCCCAGCAGCCCGCCCTCACCGGCGGGCGCGACCCCCGCGACCTTCCCGATCACAGTCTTCCGGCCGGTCTTGGCATCGACCTCGGTGATCGTCCCCCGATCGCGCGAGGAGACCAGCAGATCGCCCTCCGGGAGCACCGCTACCCCCCACGGTGAGTCGAGACCCGTGGTGAGGGTCGAGACCACTTTGACCGTCCCCTTCGCAGGCGGGACGGCTCTGGACGGGGACGCCGACGCGGAGGCGGGTGCGTGCGGCCCGGGGGCGCGGCCGGTGCCGGTGATTTCATCACCGCCCCCGGAGGAGCACCCGACGGCCGACAACAGCAGGGCCGACGCCAACACGGCTGTCACAGCTGGACGTTGCACGGTTCTGATCCCTTCGACGACAGCACAGCTACTGTTCATACACCGCAGGTCCGCCGCCGGTTCCCACCCGCGCCCGTTCGGCCCCGAAAGGGCCGCCCCGGCGCAGCCCTGTCCCCCGGGCACACAGAATGAGCCGTACAGAAAGGGCCGTACGGAAGAGGCGGCACCGGGACGACTCAGTCCCAGGAGCCCCGTGCGGGCGGCAGTTCCGCGATCTCCCCAAGATCCTCTGCTGTCGGCACCAGTTCCGCAGCGCGAGCGTTCTCCACGGCCCACCGCTCCTGCTTGGTCCCCGGCACCGGCACCACATGCGGCCCCTGCCTCAGCACCCACGCCAGCGCCACCTGGGCAGGCGTCGCCCCATGACGCCCCGCGATCCGCCGCAGCCCCGCCACCACCGGCTGGTTCGCCGCCATCATCTCGGCGGTGAACCGCGGATGCCTGGCCCGCATGTCGTCGGGCTCGAAGCCCTGCCCCGGCGTGAGCGTGCCCGAGAGGAAACCGTTCCCCAGCGGCATCGCCGCCAGGAAGCCGACCCCGCGCGCCTCGCACCACGGCAGCAGTGAGTCGAGAGCGTCCCGGGACCAGACCGAGAGCTCGGCCTGTACCGCGCTCACCGGAAAAACCTGCTGCACCCGGTCCAGCTGTCCCACCGTCGCGTCATGAAGGCGTGCGCCGGGGCGCCGGGAGGCGCGCGCTCCGACCGCGCAGAAACCGAGGGCCCGCACCTTCCCCGCGGCGACCAGCTCGGCCATCGCCCCCCAGGTCTCCTCGACGGGCACCTCGGGGTCGGCCCTGTGCAGCTGATAGAGGTCGATCACATCGGTCTGCAACCGCCGCAGCGAGGCATCGCAGGCCCGGCGTATGTAACCCGGCCTGCCGTTGGCGACGATGTGCTGTTCGCCCGCGAGGAGGCCACACTTGGTGGAGAGGAAGGCATCGGCCCTGCGCTCCTTCAGGACCCGCCCCAGCAGCAGTTCATTGGTGAACGGGCCGTACATGTCGGCCGTGTCGAGGAGGGTCGAGCCGGCGTCGAGTGCGGCGTGCACGGTACGCAGGGAACGGTCCCCGCGCTGCTGGGATCCGGTGTACGCCCAGCTCATCGGCATACAGCCGAGCCCGATCGCGCCCACTTCGAGCGCTGCCGCCCCGATTGTCCTGCGCTCCACCTGGCCGCATCCTCCCTCTTCCCGCCCCCAAACTAACCTCCTGGTCATGACTGCTGATGTGTGGCTCCCCTTCCCGCCCGACAAGATCGACGGGCTGCCCGACGCCCTCCGATACCGTTTCTGGAACGGCGGTCCGCAGTACCCGGCGGACCCCGCGGACTGTGCCTTCTACGTGGTCCCCTACATGCAGGGCATGGAGGTCGCCCTGCGCCCGCTCGGCGCGATGACGAATCTGCGTGTGGTGCAGACCCTCTCGGCCGGTGTCGACCACGTACGCCCGGGACTTGACCGTCTCCCCGCGGGCGTGCAGCTCTGCAACGCGCGCGGTGTGCACGAGGCGTCGACCGCCGAACTCACCCTCACCCTGATACTGGCCTCACTGCGCGGCATACCCGACTTCGTGCGCGGTCAGCAGCGTGAGGAGTGGCAGTCCGGTTTCCGCCCGGCGCTCGCCGACAAGACGGTACTGATCGTCGGATACGGGTCGATCGGTGCTGCCATAGAGGACCGGCTCGTGCCCTTCGAGTGCGCGCGGGTGGCGCGCGTCGCGCGCTCCTCACGCACTACGGAGCGCGGTCAAGTGCACGCATTCACCGATCTGCCCGAACTGTTGCCGGAAGCGGACGTCGTCGTCCTCTCCACGCCGCTCACCGAGCAGACCCGGGGGCTGGCGGACGCGGAGTTCCTGGCGGGGATGAAGGACGGTGCGCTGCTGGTGAACGTCGCGCGCGGCCCCGTCGTCGACACCAAGGCGCTCCTCGCCGAGCTGGAGTCGGAACGGCTGCACGCGGCCCTCGACGTCACCGACCCCGAACCGCTGCCCGCGGGGCACCCGTTGTGGCACGCTCCCGGCTGTCTCATCAGTCCCCACGCAGGCGGTCCCACCTCGGCGTTCATGCCGCGCGCCACGCGTCTGCTGGCTTCGCAGCTGACCCGGTTCGCCGCGGATGAGCCGCTGGACAATGTCGTCCTGACGACCGAATAGGCACGTTCTGCAGGCATTTGGATGCGCTGTGTGCCCACAACTCTCCTGCTCGTAACGGAGAGTAGAGGCCCTATGTCCCTGAGTGACGGTACTGGTGTATCGTCCGGTTGGGGGCTCCACCGCGCAAGGTCACGGTGCGGGGGAGCGTACAGATTCCGAGGGGGCGACGGGCGATGCACGGCCAATGGACGAACCAGCTGACGCGGCGGGGCCATCGACGGCGTTCCCGGCGAGCCACCCTGCACAGATCCGGCCCGTGCCGGGCGATGCCGCGGTCAGCGGCTCCGGGGGAGGAGCGGTGAGCGCGTCGGGGGCGCTGCTCGCCCGGCAGCCGGTCTCCGGCGGCCCGGGGGGTCTGCTCTCCCAACTCCTCCTCGCCGTAGTGTGCGGAGGGTATGCGGTCGGCTCGGCGTTCGACTGGGGTTCCAAGCAACTGGCCCTTGTGATGGGCGACTTCGGCCTCAGTTTCGCCGCGGCGCTGGCGGCGGTCTCCTGCCTCTTGTACGCGCGCACCCGGGAGATCAGGTTTCGGCCCGCCTGGCTGCTCTTCTCGGTCTCCTCCGCGATGGCCTCCTGCGGAAACGCGGTGTGGGGCTGGTACGAGGTCGTCCTGCAGATCCCGGTGCCCACCCCCTCCCTCGCCGACCTCTTCTTCCTCTGCTTCGCGCCGCCCGCGATCGTGGGGCTGTTGGTGCTCGCCAAGCGTCCGGTCACCCGGGCCGGCTGGGTCTGCCTGGCGCTGGACGCCTGGCTCATCGGCGGCTCGCTGCTGACGCTCTCCTGGAGCCTCGCGCTGGCGCACACCGCGCGGCTGGAAGGCAACCACGAGAGTGTGGCCCACGCGGCCCTCTCGCTCGCCTACCCGCTCCTCGACATCGTCCTGGTGTCCATGGTGCTCGCCCTGCACTTCCGCAGGTCCAACGCCAACCGCTCGGCCATCAACACCGCCATCGCGGGGCTCGCCCTCACCGTCCTGTCCGACGCCCTCTTCACCTCGCCGCTGCTGCGCGCGAACTACCACTCGGGCCAGCTGCTGGACGCCGGCTGGTTCGCGGGGTCGCTGCTCCTGGCGTACGCCCCCTGGGCCGCACGGCTGGGAGCCACCGGATTCACCGGGGCCGACCCGGTCCCCGAGCCCAGGGGGATCCGGCATCCGGGCCGCCCGAGCCGTCCGATCGCGGGGTCGCTGTCCGCTCTCACGCCGTATCTCGCCGCCGCCGTCTGCACCCTCGGCATCCTCGACAACGTGATCGACGGCCGCAGAGTGGACCGGGTGGTCGTCTTCACCGGCTGCACGGTCGTGCTCGCCCTGGTCGTACGGCAGGGCATCATGCTCGTCGACAACATCGCGCTCACCCATGAACTGGCCCAGAAGGAGAACCACTTCCGCTCCCTGGTGCAGGGGTCGAGCGATGTCATCATGATCGCCGCACCCACCGGCATCCTGCGGTACGTCAGCCCCGCCGCCGCCGGTGTCTACGGGCGGGACGCCGAAGAACTCATCGGCTCCGAGCTCGCCTCACTCATCCACTCCGAGGACCTGGGGCGCGTGGTCCACGAGGTGCGGCGGTTTCTGGCCGCCTCACCCGCCAGCGAGCCCACCACCCGTATCGAGTGCCGCTTCAGATCCGGCACCGGCGACTGGCTCAATGTCGAGTCCACGGTCAACCGCCACCAGGGCGGCCTGATCTTCAACAGCAGGGACGTGACCGAACGGGTCCGGCTCCAGGCCCAGTTGCAGCACAACGCCGAGCACGATCCGCTCACCGACCTGCCCAACCGCGCGCTCTTCACCGACCGGGTCCGCAAGGCGCTAGTCGGGCGCAGGGCGACGGACCACGGCACGGCGGTGCTCTTCATCGACCTGGACGGCTTCAAGGCGGTGAACGACACCATCGGCCACCAGGCCGGTGACGAACTGCTGATCCAGGCGGCCCGCCGTCTCCAGGAGTCGGTCCGGTCCGGGGACACGGCGGCCCGGCTCGGCGGCGACGAGTTCGCGGCCCTGATCATCGGCAACGGCGGCCAGGACCTGCCCGCCCGCGAATCCCAGGTCCACGAGATCGCCGACCGGCTGCGGCTGCGGCTCTCCGAGCCGTACCGGATCGAGGGCAGCGAGGTGCGGGTCGCGGCCTCCATCGGCGTCGCCTTCGCCGAGTCGGGCATCACCCCGACCGATCTGATGCGCAACGCCGACCTCGCCATGTACCGGGCGAAGGCCGGCGGCAAGAACCGCGTCGAGCTGTACGCGCCGCAGATGCAGGCCGAGGTGGTCCGCAGATCCGAGCTGTCCGCCCGGCTCCGTACCGCGCTGCACGACGGCGAGTTCGCCCTGCTGCACCAGCCCGTGGTGAATCTCACGACCGGCCGGATCGCTGCCGTCGCGGCCCAGGCCCGCTGGCGGTCGACCCAGGGCATCCTCTTCACCCCCGCGGAGTTCCTCCAGGTCCACGAGACCGGGGACATGGCCGAGGGCGCCCGCACCGGTGAGCTCAGCCGCTGGCTGCTCGAAGAGGCCGTCGAGCAGGCCGCGGACCGCGGAGGCGCCGGGCACCAGGTGCCGGTAGCCGTGCGCCTCTCCGCGCGCAGGCTGCTGGACAGGTCCATGCCGCTCGGCTCCATCGAGGCGCTCCTCAGCCGGCACGGGCTGCCCTCCGGCGCCCTGGTCATCGAGATCGCCGACAGCGACCCCAGGATCGCCTTCGAGGAGCTGGAGCGCCGTCTGATGGTCCTGCGCAGGCATGGTGTGCGGATCGCCCTGGACGGATTCGGCCGGGGCTACGCCGCGATAAACGCACTGCGGCGGCTGCCGGTCGACGTACTCAAACTGGACCGCGGACTGGTCGAGGGCGTGGTGGAATCGGCGCGGCTGCACAAAATCACCAGCGGGCTGCTGCGCATCGCCTGCGACCTGGGTATGCAGTCGGTCGCGGACGGGGTCGACTTACCCGAACAGGTGACCGCGCTGCGCGCGATGGGGTGTACGCACGGGCAGGGCATGGCGTTCGCCGGGCCACTGGACGAGTACCGGCTGCGCCGCTCCCTGAGCCGTTCGCGCTTCCCCCTGCCGGGTGGTGCGGCCAGGCCGGTACTGCTCGGAACACGGTCCTTCGCCGGTTCAAATAATGAGACGCCTGTCCCACCCACTTGACAGTCACCGGGGGGCGGGAGGAGGGTCAGTGCCATGACCACCCGAATTCTCGTACTTGGAAAGCGCGTCGGCTGAAGCAGAGCTCCTCACCAGCTCCGCTCAATGCCCCCGACGCGCTCCCCTCGCTTGCCTCACGGCACGGGGGGTTTTTTGTTGCACCAGCACCACCGGAACACCGCGAAAATCCCCGCAAAAACCCTCAGCTTCGAGAAGAGAATGCCGATGACCGAGCAGGCCACCGGGGCCCACCACCCGCAGCCGCGGGCCCGTAACGGCGGACCGTCGTCCGCCACCGTCGAGCACGTCACGGGCGCGCAGTCCCTCATCCGTTCTCTTGAGGAAGTCGGGGCCGATACGGTATTCGGCATTCCCGGCGGTGCGATCCTCCCGGCGTACGACCCGATGATGGACTCCACCCGGGTGCGCCACATCCTGGTCCGGCACGAGCAGGGCGCGGGTCACGCGGCCACTGGATATGCGCAGGCCACCGGCAAGGTTGGCGTGTGCATGGCCACGTCGGGGCCCGGTGCCACCAACCTGGTCACGCCGATCGCCGACGCGCACATGGACTCGGTCCCGCTGGTCGCGATCACCGGTCAGGTGGCCTCCGCCTCCATCGGTACGGACGCCTTCCAGGAGGCGGACATCTGCGGCATCACGATGCCGATCACCAAGCACAACTGGCTGGTCACCGACGCGGCCGACATCCCGCGGGTGATCGCCGAGGCGTTCCAGGTCGCCTCGACCGGGCGGCCCGGCCCGGTGCTGGTCGACATCGCCAAGGACGCGCTGCAGGCGCAGACGACGTTCTCCTGGCCACCGCAGCTGGAGCTGCCCGGCTACCGGCCGGTGACCAAGCCGCACGCCAAGCAGATCCGTGAGGCGGCCCGGCTCATCGCGCAGGCCAAGCGCCCGGTGCTGTACGTCGGCGGCGGTGTCATCAAGGCGCACGCCACCGCGGAGCTCAAGGTGCTCGCCGAGCTGACCGGGGCACCGGTCACCACCACGCTGATGGCGCTCGGCGCGTTCCCCGACAGCCACCCGCAGCACGTGGGCATGCCCGGGATGCACGGTGCGGTGACCGCGGTGACCGCACTGCAGAAGTCCGATCTGCTGATCGCGCTCGGCACCCGCTTCGACGACCGCGTCACCGGCAAGCTGGACAGCTTCGCGCCGGACGCCAAGGTCATCCACGCGGACGTCGACCCCGCCGAGATCGGCAAGAACCGCCAGGTGGACGTCCCGATCGTCGGAGACGCCCGCGAGGTCATCGCCGACCTGGTCCAGGCCGTCCAGGCCGAGCACACCGAGGGCACCATGGGTGAGGCCGCCCAGAAGCGGTACGCGGACTGGTGGACGGACCTCAACCGCTGGCGCGACACCTACCCGCTGGGCTACGACCTGCCCGCGGACGGCAGCCTCTCCCCGCAGCAGGTCATCGAGCGCATCGGCCGGGCCGCCGACGGAGACACGATCTTCGCGGCGGGCGTCGGACAGCACCAGATGTGGGCCTCGCACTTCATCCAGTACGAGCACCCCGCCACCTGGCTGAACTCCGGCGGCGCCGGGACGATGGGCTACGCGGTCCCGGCCGCGATGGGCGCCAAGGCCGGTATGCCGGACCGGATGGTCTGGGCGATCGACGGCGACGGCTGCTTCCAGATGACCAATCAGGAACTGACCACCTGCGCGCTCAACAACATCCCGATCAAGGTCGCGATCATCAACAACGGCGCCCTCGGGATGGTCCGCCAGTGGCAGACCCTCTTCTACAACCAGCGCTACTCCAACACGGTGCTGCACTCGGGCCCCGACGCCGACGGCATCGCGGCGGACGGCAAGGCCAGCGGCGGTACCCGGATCCCGGACTTCGTGAAGCTGTCCGAGGCCATGGGCTGTGTCGCGCTGCGCTGTGAGCGCCCGGAGGACCTGGACAAGGTCATCGCCGAGGCGAACGCGATCAACGACCGCCCGGTCGTGGTCGACTTCATCGTCCACGAGGACGCGATGGTCTGGCCCATGGTGGCCGCCGGTACCTCCAACGACGAGGTCATGGCCGCCCGCGGTGTCCGCCCCGACTTCGGCGACAGCGAAGAGAACTGAGACAGAGAGAGACCGACGACATGTCCACCAAGCACACGCTCTCCGTCCTGGTCGAGAACACGCCGGGCATCCTCGCCCGGATCGCCGCCCTGTTCTCCCGCCGCGGCTTCAACATCGACTCGCTCGCCGTGGGCGTCACCGAACACCCCGACATCTCCCGCATCACCATTGTGGTGAGTGTCGACGACCTGCCGCTGGAGCAGGTGACGAAGCAGCTCAACAAGCTGGTCAACGTCCTGAAGATCGTCGAACTCGAGCCCGGCGCTGCGATCCAGCGCGAGCTCGTCCTGGTGAAGGTCCGCGCCGACAACGAGACCCGCTCCCAGATCGTCGAGATCGTCCAGCTGTTCCGCGCCAAGACCGTGGACGTCTCACCGGAGGCCGTGACCATCGAGGCCACCGGCGGGACCGACAAGCTGGACGCGATGCTCAAGATGCTGGAGCAGTACGGCATCAAGGAACTCGTCCAGTCCGGCTCGATCGCCATAGGCCGCGGCGCGCGCTCCATCACGGACCGCAGCCTGCGAGCGCTCGAACGCAGCGCCTGAGAGTCCGCCGGGCGGCCTCCGAGCCGTCGGGCACCGCGCGTTCCGGCGGATCACGCGGTGCCCGCCCGCTCGCATGGCGAGACCCGGAAACCTTCCCCTCCCCGCCCCCCGTACGGTGGGCCGTAACACCTGCACACCAAGGAGATATCCCAGTGGCCGAGCTTTTCTACGACGACGATGCCGACCTGTCGATCATCCAGGGCCGCAAGGTCGCAGTCATCGGATACGGCAGCCAGGGCCACGCCCACGCGCTGTCGCTGCGTGACTCGGGTGTCGACGTCCGTGTCGGTCTGCACGAGGGCTCCAAGTCCAAGGCCAAGGCCGAGGAGCAGGGCCTGCGCGTGGTGACCCCCGCCGAGGCGTCCGCCGAGGCCGACGTCATCATGATCCTCGTCCCGGACCCGATCCAGGCCCAGGTCTACGAGGAGTCCATCAAGGGCAACCTGAAGGACGGCGACGCGCTGTTCTTCGGCCACGGTCTGAACATCCGCTTCGACTTCATCAAGCCGCCGGCCAATGTCGACGTCTGCATGGTCGCCCCCAAGGGCCCGGGTCACCTGGTCCGCCGTCAGTACGAGGAGGGCCGCGGCGTTCCGTGCATCGTGGCCGTCGAGCAGGACGCCTCGGGCAAGGGCCTGGCGCTGGCGCTCTCGTACGCGAAGGGCATCGGCGGCACCCGGGCCGGCGTCATCAAGACGACCTTCACCGAGGAGACCGAGACCGACCTCTTCGGCGAGCAGGCCGTCCTCTGTGGTGGCACCGCCGCGCTGGTCAAGGCGGGCTTCGAGACGCTGACCGAGGCCGGCTACCAGCCGGAGATCGCGTACTTCGAGTGCCTCCACGAGCTCAAGCTGATCGTGGACCTCATGTACGAGGGCGGCCTGGAGAAGATGCGCTGGTCGATCTCCGAGACCGCTGAGTGGGGCGACTACGTCAGCGGCCCGCGCATCATCACCGACCAGACCAAGGTCGAGATGAAGAAGATCCTGGGCGAGATCCAGGACGGTACGTTCGCCAAGAACTGGATGGACGAGTACCACGGCGGCCTGAAGAAGTACAACGAGTACAAGAAGGCCGACGAGAACCACCTCCTGGAGACCACGGGCAAGGAGCTCCGGAAGCTCATGAGCTGGGTCGACAACGACGAGGCGTAAGCCACCAGGACAGGGGGCCTCCCGGACGGGACGGCCCCCTGTCCACTGCGGCCAACCACGGACGGGTGATCCTTCCGAACTGGCGGAATAAGTAAGCCGCGACGCCACTACACTGCTCAGACATACGCGTCAGGCCCACAGCGTCGTGCGTCTTCCACGCGCCCCAGCCCCTCCGCCTGCGGCCGTCGGGACGGCCGTCCGCAACGGACTTGTGAGGACTAACGTGAGCTCGAAACCTGTCGTACTCATCGCTGAAGAGCTGTCGCCCGCCACGGTGGACGCGCTGGGCCCGGACTTCGAGGTCCGGCACTGCAACGGCGCCGACCGCGCGGAGCTGCTGCCCGCCATCGCCGACGTGGACGCGATCCTGGTGCGCTCGGCGACCAAGGTCGACGCCGAAGCCGTCGCCGCAGCCAAGAAGCTGAAGATCGTCGCCCGTGCCGGTGTCGGCCTGGACAACGTCGACGTCTCCGCCGCTACCAAGGCCGGCGTCATGGTCGTGAACGCACCGACCTCCAACATCGTCACCGCCGCCGAACTCGCCTGCGGTCTGCTGGTCGCCACGGCGCGCAACATCCCGCAGGCCAACAGCGCGCTCAAGAACGGCGAGTGGAAGCGCTCGAAGTACACCGGCGTCGAGCTGAGCGAGAAGACCCTCGGTGTCGTCGGCCTCGGCCGGATCGGCGTCCTGGTCGCGCAGCGCATGTCGGCCTTCGGCATGAAGATCGTCGCCTACGACCCCTACGTACAGCCCGCGCGCGCCGCCCAGATGGGCGTCAAGCTGCTCTCGCTCGACGAGCTGCTCGAAGTCGCGGACTTCATCACCGTGCACCTCCCCAAGACCCCCGAGACGATCGGCCTGATCGGCGACGAGGCGCTGCACAAGGTGCAGCCGCACGTCCGGATCGTCAACGCCGCGCGTGGCGGGATCGTGGACGAGGAGGCGCTCGCCTCCGCCCTCAAGGAGGGCCGCGTCGCCGGTGCGGGTCTGGACGTCTACGCGAAGGAGCCCTGCACGGACTCCCCGCTCTTCCAGTTCGACCAGGTCGTCTGCACCCCGCACCTCGGTGCTTCCACGGACGAGGCGCAGGAGAAGGCGGGTGTCGCGGTCGCCAAGTCCGTACGCCTCGCGCTCGCCGGTGAGCTCGTTCCCGACGCGGTCAACGTCCAGGGCGGCGTGATCGCCGAGGACGTGAAGCCGGGGCTGCCGCTCGCGGAGAAGCTCGGCCGGATCTTCACCGCGCTGGCGGGCGAGGTCGCCGCCCGGCTCGACGTCGAGGTGTACGGCGAGATCACCCAGCACGATGTCAAGGTGCTCGAACTCTCGGCGCTCAAGGGCGTGTTCGAGGACGTCGTGGACGAGACCGTGAGCTACGTCAACGCCCCGCTCTTCGCGCAGGAGCGCGGTGTCGAGGTCCGTCTGACGACCAGCTCCGAGTCGCCCGACCACCGCAACGTCGTCACCGTCCGGGGAACTCTCGCGGACGGCGAAGAGGTCTCGGTCTCCGGCACGCTGGCCGGTCCGAAGAACCTCCAGAAGATCGTCTCCGTCGGTGAGTACGACGTGGACGTGGCGCTCTCCGACCACATGGTCGTGCTGCGCTACGCGGACCGCCCCGGTGTGGTCGGCGCGGTCGGCAAGATCCTCGGCGAGGCCGGGCTGAACATCGCGGGCATGCAGGTCTCGCGGGCGGCCGTGGGCGGCGAGGCGCTGGTCGTCCTCACCGTCGACGACACCGTGCCGCCGGCCGTGCTGGCCGAGATCTCCGAGGAGATCGGCGCCGCCTCGGCCCGCTCGGTCAACCTGACCGACTGATTTCCCGCACGTCACCGCTGATTTCCGCATGTCACGCCGTACCCGGCTCGTAGACATACGTCTTACACAGGCGTCTGTGAGCCGGGTACGCTGCTGTCATGGGACATCGTGAGGATCTGCTCGAAGGCGCCAAGCGCTGCCTGCTGGAGAAGGGGTACGCGCGGACGACGGCCCGCGACATCGTCGCCGCCTCAGGTACGAATCTGGCCTCCATCGGCTACCACTACGGTTCCAAGGAGGCTCTGCTGAATCTGGCCTTCCTCAAGGTGACCGAGGAGTGGGGCGACGCGGTCGGCGAGGAGTCCGGGGTGGATCCCACGGCCATCGCCGATCCGTACGAGCGCTTCGAGGCGGTCTGGGGGAAGGTCATCGGCTCGTACGAGGACAGCCGGGCCCTGTGGAAACTCCAGCTCGAAGTGGTCTCGCGCATCGATGACGAGCCCGAGCTGCGCAAGGCGATCGCCGGGCCGCAGCAGGAGGGCCGTAGCGGACTCGCCGAGAACTTCCAGGGCATCGACGAGAAGACCGAGCCGGAGAAGGCCCGTACGGCCGGGCTCGTCTACCAGGCGCTGCTGGTCGGGGTGATGGTCCAGTGGCTGATGGACCCCGGCACGGCGCCCTCCGCGCGGGACCTCACGGACGGGCTCAGGGCGATCATCGGGGACGACGGACACGGGCCGGCCTGACGGCCGGCCCGTGCAAGGGCGCTGTGGGCGGACTGGTCCCGCCTGCTCGGCTGCGTGCCCGGGGCGGCGGGGGCGAGACCGCCCCCGCCGTCCCTTCGGTCGGCCCGGGGTATCAGCCGGCGGTGGGGGCCCCGGCCACGCGGCGCTCGCCGCCGTTCAGCTCCTGCCAGTGCCGGTAGACGTCGACCGCGCCGTCATGCGACTGGTGGCGCATGGGCAGCCGGCGCTCGGTGTAGTCCTTGGCGAACTCACCGTAGAAGGTGTCGAGTTCGAAGTACTTGCGGTCGTCCACATAGTGCGGCTCATAGGCGTCACGGGTGGTGAGGAAGACGACTTCGTCCGGGGAGCAGTAGTACAGCGCCCCGAGGCACATCGGGCAGGGGTGGGCCAGGACGTAGATGGTGGTGCCGGCCAGGTGCTCGGTGCCCAGCTTCACGCACGCGTCGCGGATGGCGAGGACCTCCGCGTGTGCCGTGGGGTCGTTGGTCTGGGCGACCTTGTTCGCGCTCTCGGCCAGGATTTCGCCGTCCTTGACGATGACGGTCGCGAACGGCCGGCCGCCGTCGGCGACGTTCTGCCGGGCGAGGTCGATGGTGCGCTGCGCGAAGTCCATGAGGATTCCTCCAGGTGTGAAATCGGGGGAGTGGGGGTGGAGGGCCAGGGGGAGAGGGTCTGCGGCCTGCGGGTCAGAAGGGCTTGGTGGGCAGGTACTTGCCGTCCAGGGTGATGATGGCGCGCTCGCCGCCCTCCGGATCGGCAACCTTCCGCACATCGAGCCGGAAGTTGACCGCGCTGATGATGCCGTCGCCGAACTGCTCGTGGATCAGGGCCTTGAGCGTGGTGCCGTAGACCTGGAGCATCTCGTGGAAGCGGTAGATCGTCGGGTCGGTCGGGATGCCCTCGGGGATCGAACCGCGGGTCGGGATGGTCTGCAGCAGCATCACCGCGTCGTCGTCCAGGCCGAGGAGTTCGGCGACGGCCTGCGCGGCGTCGGCCGGCAGGGCGTGCTGGCCGAGGACGGCGGCGGTGGTGAAAGCGGGTGACAGCCCGGCGGCGTCGGCGATCTGCTGCCAGGACAGGTCCTTGCGGGTCTTGGCCTCCACGGCGGCGACGGCCAGGGCCTGACGGGCGGTGGGGTCCAGCTGGGCGTGCATCATGAGCCGGTCTTCCTTTCGGTGTGCTCTCCAGGGGCTGGGAGCTGTGTGTGCTGCTTCCCGCGGGGGCGGGCGCGGCGGGTTCTCGGGTGGGGTGGTGATCCCGGGCGCGGCGCTGCGTCGGGGATCAGGAGGGGCTGGGGGGGCAGGTCAGGCGGCGAGTGCGGTGCCGCGGCCGGTCGCGGGGTCGAGCCTTTCGACAGTGCCGGTGGCGATGTCGTAGACCCAGCCGTACAGGGTGACCGTGCCGGCGGCGAGCGCACGGGCCACCGAGGGGTGGCCGGCCAGGTTCGTCAGCTGTGCGAGCACGTTCCGGCGTATCAGCGCGTCCACGGTGACCGCTCCGGCCCCGGTCGCGGTGGCGGGCTGGGGCGGGGCGGCGTGCCGCAGCCAGTCGGCGACCGCGGGGGCACCGGTCAGGTCGTGGCCTTCGGCCAGGGCGGTCATCGCGCCGCAGGCGGAGTGCCCGCAGACCACGATGGAGGACACACCCAGCACCGTGACGGCGTACTCGATGCTCGCCGCGATCCCGTCGGCGCGGGCCGGGGCGTGGGCGGGGACGAGGTTGCCGGCGGTACGGATCACGAACAGCTCACCCGGCTCGCTGGCGCAGATCAGCTCCGGCAGGACACGGGCGTCGGAGCAGCCGATGAACAGTGTCGTCGGCCGGTGGTGGTCCGCGAGGTGGGCGAAGAGTTCCGCCCTGGGGGGAAAGCTGTCCCGCTTGAAGCGCCGTACTCCCTCGGTGAGGTCGTGCATGGCCACTCCCTTCGATGGATGCCGAACCGGTGAATGCCGGGCCGGTGGATGCCCAGCCGGTGGGCCGACCGGATCCGTCGGCCGGATCCGTCGACCGGATCCGCTGACTGGATCCACCATGCACGACCTCGGCCTATAGCGTCCAAGACGTAATATCCATCAGCCCTATTGATGGCATCTATAGTCGAGGCATGGCCCTGGAACTGCGTCATCTGCGCTATCTGCTCGCCGTTGCCGAGCACGGCAGCTTCACCCGCGCCGCCGAGGACCTGCGGATCTCCCAGCCCACCCTGTCCCAGCAGATCAAACAGCTGGAGCGCGGCGTGGGGGTGCAGCTGCTGGACCGTACCGGACGCGCCGTACGCCTCACCGACGCCGGCGAGGCGTACGTGCACTACGCCCGCCGCGCGCTACGAGACCTGGCCGCCGCCGAACGTGCCGTCGCCGATGTGCAGGACCTCTCCCGGGGCAGCCTGCGCCTGGCGGTGACCCCGACCTTCACCGCCTATCTGATCGGGCCCCTGATCGCCGAGCTGCACACCCGTCATCCCGGTATCGCCCTGGACGTCCGGGAGATGACGCAGGATCACATCGAGTCGGCCCTGCTCGCCGACGGTCTCGACCTCGGTATCGCCTTCGACGGCCCCCATCTGCCAGGTATCGCCGCGACAGCCCTGTTCACCGAAACCCTCAGCCTCGTCATCGGCGCGGGCAGGTCCGACGCCGACCCCGACGGCGGACAGCCGCTGCCCGCCAGAGCCCTCGCCGAGCGTCATCTCGCCCTGCTCAGCGGCGACTTCGCCACCCGCGGCCACATCGACGCCTACTTCGCCCAGGAACGGGTCAGTCCCCGCATCATGGTGGAGGCGAACTCCATCCAGGCGCTCACCGAGATCGTCCGGCGCACCGGGCTGGCGACCGTCCTGCCCGACGCCATCACCCACGACCACCCGCACCTGCGCCCCGTCCCTCTCGAACCGCCCCTGCCACAACGCACCGTCGCACTCCTCCGGCGCGAGAGCGCCTACCGGAGCGCCGCGTCCCGCGCCTTCACCGACGTCGTCCAGCAGGTGCTCCGCACCCGCGGCTACACGCCCGCCTGACCGAGCCGCCGGAACACCTTCCGCCGGAGCCGCTACAGCCGCGCCCCCTTCAGCGCCATGTGCAGCAGGAGCCGGTCCTCGCCCTCGTCCAGATCGAGGCCGGTCAGCTGCTCGATGCGGGAGAGGCGGTAGTAGAGGGTCTGGCGGTGGATGCCGAGCGCCGACGCGGTCCGCCCGGCCTGGCCCGCGCAGTCGAGGAACACCTCGGCGGTGTGGGCCAGTTCGGCATGGGCCGGCGTCGTGAGATCCCGTACCACCGTGTCGCGTGCGAGCCCCCGGGGGAGCGCGGTCAGCAGGCGGTACGGGCCGATCGACGCCCACTCCGCGACCGGGCCGAACCGTGGCTCGGCCGCCGCGGCGCGGGCGGCTGCCGCGCACTCGCGCCAGGACACCGACAGCTCGGTCAGACCGTGCCGGGCCGGGGCCACGCCCGCGGTGACCCCGGCCCCCGCCAGCTCCGCGAGGCGCGACGCGGCACTCAGCGCCGGGTCGAGGGTGCCGGCGCTGCGCACTCTGATCAGCGCCGCCAGGGCGTACGGAGCGTTTTCGGCGACCGGGCCCCCGCCGTCGGCCGGGCCGCTGCTCGTACTGGATCCGGGGCCGCCCGTACCGGGTCCGGGGCCGCCAGGGCCTGCGTCCGGGCCTGTTCCCGGCAGGGTGCACAGCGCAGCGGCGGCCGGTACGGGGCGGACCGGCGGATCCTCGTCCGGCCAGGGCGCCACGCACACCATGGCGTGCAGCCCGTCCGCGCTCGGTCCCAGCGCCGTACGCAGCGCCGCCACCGCCATGTCGCGCGGCCAGCCGGCTTCGGAGGTGAGCACCGCGCGGAACTCACGCGACAGCCCGGCGCCCGCCTGCGCCTCCTCGAACAGCAGGTCGCCGATGCGCGCGGTCACCTCCATCGCCGCGGCCAGCCGGCGGTCCGTGGGGCCGGGGTCGGAGTCCAGGAGCCAGACGTATCCGTACACGGTGCCCCGATGGCGTACCGGCAGACAGATCCGGCCACGGAAGACCCCGGCCTCCGGTGCGGCGGGGATGCGGACCGGGCCGGTGGCGCGGGTGATGCCGAAGTCCTCGAACCAGGAGCGGACGGCCGGGGTGGACCGCCGGGTGAGGATCGAGCGGGTACGGACCGGGTCCATCTCGCTGTCGTCCTCGCTGTTGTGCGCACCGAAGGCGATCAGCCCGAAATCCCGGTTCTCCAGGGTCGCGGGGGCGCCGAGCAGCGCCGAGATCTCGTCGGCCAGTTCCTGGTAGTCACCCTTCACGCTTGGCATTCTCCCACCCCTTCAGACATATGTCTGAGATCCAGGGCACGGATGCGTGACAGCTGTCGATGGCAGAACATCGGAGCGGTCCTTAAGTTTCGAAGTAGTTCCCCCGTGCTGTACCGGTCCGATTCGGTTCATACCGCTTCCGTACCGCTGCGGTCCTCGTTCGTACTTTTGGTTGGAGGTGCTCCGTGCTGGCTCCCGTGATCCTCGCTGCGGCGCGAAGTGACAAGATGCGCCGGTTCATTTCGGCCGCCCCGGGCACCAAGCAGGTCGTCGGCCGCTTCATCGCCGGTGAGACCGTCGAGCAGGTCGTCCCGATCATCAAGGACGCCGCCGACAAGGGCCTGGAGGTCACCCTCGACGTGGTGGGTGAGGACATCACCACCCCCGCGCAGGCCACCGCCGCCCGTGACGCCTACCTGGAGCTGGTCGACCGCCTCAAGGACCTCGGTCTGGGCGAGAAGGCCGAGATGTCGGTCAAGCTGTCGATGTTCGGCCAGGGGCTGGATGGCGGCCACGAGCTGGCGCTCGCCAACGTCCGCCGGGTCGTCGAGGCCGCCGCCGCCATCGGCACCACGGTTACCCTGGATGCCGAGGACCACACCACGCTCGACTCGATGTTCGCCATCCACGAGGAGCTGCGGAAGGACTTCCCGCAGACCGGCTGTGTCATTCAGGCCTACCTCTTCCGCACCGAGGACGACGCCCGCCGCCTCGCCGCGGCCGGCAGCCGGGTCCGCATCGTGAAGGGCGCCTACAAGGAGCCCGCCTCCGTCGCGTACCAGGTGAAGACCGAGATCGACAAGGCGTACGTCCGGATCCTGAAGATCCTCATGGACGGCGACGGCTACCCGATGATCGGGTCCCACGACCCGCGTCTGATCGCCATCGGCCAGGAGCTGGCCCGCAGGGCCGGGCGCAAACTGAACGAGTACGAGTTCCAGATGCTGTACGGCATCCGCAGTGACGAGCACATCCGGCTCGCGGCCGAGGGCCACCGGATGCGCGTCTACACGGCGTACGGCACCGACTGGTACGGCTATTTCATGCGCCGCCTCGCGGAGAAGCCGGCCAACCTGCTGTTCTTCGGCCGCTCCGTGCTCACCAAGGGCTGACCTGCCCGGCTGACCACCCCACCTCGACATAAAGGAGACAAGGCACTCATGGACGCTGTGACCCAGGTCCCCGCGCCGGTCAACGAGCCGGTCCACTCCTACGCCCCGGGCTCCCCGGAGCGTGCGCGCCTCGAAGCCAAGCTCAAGGAGCTGGCCGAGAACCCGATCGAGCTCACCATGACCATCGGTGGTGCGAAGCGGATGGGCGGCGGCGAGCCGTTCACCGTCGTCCAGCCGCACAACCACCAGTCCGTCATCGGTACCGGTGCGCACGCCACGCAGACCGACGCCCAGGACGCGATCGACGCCGCGTTGGCCGCAGCCCCCGCCTGGCGCGCGATGTCCTTCGACGACCGCGCCGCGATCATCCTGCGCGCAGCCGAGCTGCTCTCCGGCCCGTGGCGCGAGACCATGGCCGCGTCGACCATGCTCGGCCAGGGCAAGACCGCCCAGCAGGCCGAGATCGACACTCCCTGCGAGCTGATCGACTTCTGGCGCTTCAACGTCAAGTACGCCCGTGACCTGATGGCCGAGCAGCCTCCGGCCAACTCCCCGGGCGTCTGGAACCGGATGGACCACCGGCCGCTCGAAGGCTTCGTCTACGCGATCACGCCGTTCAACTTCACGGCCATCGCGGGCAACCTGCCGACCGCCCCGGCCCTGATGGGCAACGTGGTCGTCTGGAAGCCGTCCCCGACGCAGACCCACGCGGCCGTCCTGCTCATGGAGCTCCTCACGGAGGCCGGCCTGCCCAAGGGCGTCATCAACCTGGTGACGGGCGACGGCGTCGCGGTCTCCGAGGTCGCGCTGAACCACCGTGACCTCGCGGGCATCCACTTCACCGGTTCCACCCCCACCTTCCAGTACCTGTGGAAGACGGTCGGCGAGAACATCCACAAGTACCGCACCTACCCGCGCCTGGTGGGCGAGACCGGCGGCAAGGACTTCGTGGTCGCGCACCCCAGCGCCGACCGCGCCGTGCTGAAGACCGCGCTGACCCGCGGCTCGTTCGAGTTCCAGGGCCAGAAGTGCTCGGCCTCCTCGCGTGCGTACATCCCCGCATCGATCTGGAACAGCGGCTTCCGCGAGGAGTTCGCCGCCGAGGTCGACTGGATCACCATGGGTGATGTCACGGACCTGTCGAACTTCATGGGCGCCGTCATCGACGACCGCGCGTTCGCGAAGAACAAGGCCGCGATCGACCGCGCCAAGGCCGACCCGACCTGCACGGTCATCGCGGGCGGCACCTACGACGACTCCGTCGGCTACTTCGTACGGCCCACGGTCATCGAGTGCACCGACCCGGCGAACGAGGTCTTCACGACCGAGTACTTCGGCCCGATCCTCGCCGTGCACGTCTACGACGACAGCCAGGACGGCTCGTACGACGCGATGCTGGAGCAGATGGAGTCGGCTTCCGACTACGCCCTGACCGGCTCGGTCATCGCGTCGGACCGCGCGGCGGCCGCGCACACGATGGAGAAGCTCCGCTACGCGGCGGGCAACTTCTACATCAACGACAAGTCGACCGGCGCCGTGGTCGGCCAGCAGCCCTTCGGCGGCGGCCGTGCCTCGGGCACCTGCGACAAGGCCGGCGCCCCCCAGAACCTCCAGCGGTGGACCCTGACCCGGGCCATCAAGGAGACCCTGGTCCCGCCGACCGAGTACACCTACCCCCACCAGGGCTGATCCCCGGCTCACCCCCTGAGACCCCGCCCCCTCCCGGTCCCCCGCCGCGAGGGGGCGGATCCATGTCGGGCCATGCCGGGCTGTGCTCCCCCGGACCGTTGTGCCGTGCGGGTCGCCGTAATTCCGGTGGCCCGCACGGGCGGTGACGGCGCACCCTTGCCGCATGGCAGAGAAGATCACCGGGCCCGGCACCCACGCACAGCCCGCCACGGACGCACCGCCCGCCACCGAACCGAAGCACCGCATCCGCGCGCTGCACACCGAGTCCACGGTCACCGTCTACCAGGCGTACACCCCGTCCATCGGCCTGCCCGCGGCCCGCGACGGCCGGTTCCCCGCGGCCTGGAAGCGCGACCGGATGACCTGGATCAAGCCCTCGTTCCTGTGGATGATGTACCGCTGCGGCTGGGCGGCGAAGGAGGGCCAGGAGACGGTGCTGGCCGTCGAGATCAGCAGGTCCGGGTTCGACTGGGCGCTGCGGCACGCCTGCCTCTCCTCGTACGAACGGGCCGTCCACGCCGATCAGGCCTCCTGGAAGCGGGAGTTGAAGCGGTCCCCGGCGCGTGTCCAGTGGGACCCGGAACGCGACCTGTGGCTCAGGCCGCAGCCGTACCGCTCGCTGCAGCTCGGTCTCTCCGGTGACGCCGCCCGCCGGTACGCCGACGAGTGGACCGTGTCGATCACCGATGTGACCCCGCTGGTCCACCGGATCCATGCGCTGGTCCAGGCCGGTGACGAGACGGGAGCGGCGGCGCTGCTGCCCGGCGAGCGGCCGTATCCGGTGCACGGCGGGCTGCTCTCGGCCGTGCTTCCCCGCGATACCGACCGCGATACCGACCGCGATACCGACTGCGATACCGACTGCGGTACCGACCGCGGTACCGACCGCGGTACGGACGGGCCCGGCGGTGCGGGTGGTACGGGCAGCGGGGGTGGTACGGGTGCCATCGGCGGCCCCCGTGCGGAAGCCCGGCCATCCCCAACAGGGGGCGTACGGTGAACCGTTCGGGGGGCGCGCGACGTCCTTCGTACGGGGCGCGCGCCCGCCGTACCCGGGCGCCGGGCCCTCTCGCCGGCCGGCCTGCCGGCGCACCGCAGTCAGGGGGAGAACGCCGTGGATCCCGCAACACTCGCCACTAAACTTGCCTCAAGCGTCGTCGTGCCACTGGTGAAGAAGCTGTTCGTCCAGGAGGGGCCGGGCGCGGGGGTGGTCGACCGTCCCGTACGGATATCCGGTCTGGTCTCGTTCCGGGGCGAGAAGCGGACGCTCGACGAACAGGACCTCGCCGGACTCGCGGAGACCCTGGTCGGACGGGCACTGCGGTCCGCCGCACCGGGGGAGCGGCCCATCGGCGCGGACGAGGAGCAGGCGGTCGCCGACGCGGTCTCCCGGACGCTGGGCGCGCTGGGCGCGATCGAGATCGACGATCTCCAGGCGGTACGGCTGGGCACCAGCGAGTTCGCGGGCCTGCTCTGCGCCGCCGAACCCGGGGCCGACCGCCAGCTGTCCGCCGACGGAGCGCGCTTCCACGCGGCGCTGGTCGAGACGGCCTGTCTGCACATTCTGCACTTCTTCACCCAGCGCTCCACCTTCGTCGCGTCGACCCTCGTGGAGCAGACCCGCCAACTCGCCCTGCTGAGCGAGCAGATGGACACGCTGGCCCGGCGGTTTCCCGAGCAGACCGGCGAGGACGCCGCGTTCGAGGAGCGGTACGCGCGGGACATCATCGCGGGCCACAACCACCTCACCATCTTCGGGATCGAGCTCGCCCACTCGCCGGACAGCTGGCCGCTGGACACCGCCTACCTCAGCCTGGAGGCGGAGTTCGGCGTCACCGGGGCGGCGCCGCCGCAGCCCGCGCTCCCGGCCGAACAGGCGCTCTCCGGCCGGGACCGGGTGCTGCTGCGCGGGGTTGCCGGTTCCGGGAAGACGACGCTGGTGCAGTGGCTCGCGGTGGCGATCGCGCGCGGCACCCTGCCCGCGAAGCTGGACGGGCTGCGTGGCCGGGTGCCCTTCGTGCTGCCCGTACGGCGGTTCGGCGAGGGCGGATTCCCGGTACCCGACGACTTCCTGTCCGCCGCCCGCTACCCCCGCGCCGGCTCCCAGCCGACGGGCTGGGCCGACCGTGTCATGTCCGACGGGCGGGCGCTGCTGCTGGTCGACGGCATAGACGAGTCGTCCGAGGCGGACCGCGAGCAGCTCCGCCACGAACTGCGCCGGCTGCTCGCCCTCTACCCCGGCAACGTCTGGCTGCTGACCTCGCGGCCCTCCGCCGTACGGGAGAACTGGCTGGCCTCAGAGGGCTTCACCGAGCTGATGCTCTCGCCGCTCAGCCGCGAGGGCGTCGCCGCGTTCATCCAGCGCTGGCACCGGGCCGCGCGGGAGGGGGCCACCGATCTCGACCGGCTCGAACACTACGAGCAGACCCTCCTGGGAGCGGTCCGGCTCAACCGCGATCTGGGCCGGCTCGCCACCAACCCGCTGATGTGCGGACTGATTTGCGCCCTGCACCGGGACCGCCGCGGCTATCTGCCGCGCGGCCGCAAGGCGCTGTACGACGCCGCACTGTCCATGCTGCTCGAACGGCGCGACCGCGAACGCGACATGCACCCCACCGACGGCATCGACCTCACCCAGGAACCGAAGGTCCAGCTCCTCCAGAAGCTCGCCCACTGGATGCTCGTCAACGGCCGTTCGGAGATGGACCGTTCGGTCGCGGTGGACACTCTCGCCCAGTATCTGCCGTCCATCCCCCACGCGGCGGAGCAGGGCGGCCCCGAGGAGATCTACCGCCATCTCCTCAACCGGACGGGCCTGCTGCGCGAGCCCACGCACGGCTCGGTGGACTTCGTGCACCGGACCTTCCAGGACTATCTGAGCGCCCGCGCCGCCGTGGAACGGCACGATTTCGACTTCCTGATCAACCACGCTCACCAGGACGACTGGGAGGAGGTGATCCGGATGGCGGTGGCCCTGGCCAGGCCCGACGAGTGCGCGTACCTGCTGGACGGACTGGTCGCCGCACGCAAGGGCGCGCGCCCGGTGGAGTCCCGGCACCGCAAACTGCTCGCCGCGGCCAGCCTCGAACACGCGACGGAACTCGATCCCGCCGTACGGGCCAGGGTCCACCGCTACACCCGGGACCTGGCCAGGCCGACCACGCTCGAAGGGGCCCGCGCGCTCGGCTGGATCGGCCCGATCGTCCTGGAGATGCTGCCGGACCCCGCCACGGTCTCCGACGAGGAGGCGCACCGGCTCGCGGTCACCGCCACATCGGTGGCCGACGACCGGGCGATCGGGTATCTGGTCCGTATGCGGGACCGCTCGTCCTGGGCCGTGCGCTCCCAGCTGGCGGGTGCCTGGCGGCGCTATGACACCGACACCTACGCGGACGAGATCATCGCCCATCTCGGCGAGGACGGACTGGACTTCCCCGTGTCGGACATCTCCGAGCTGCACGCGCTGCGCCGGCTGGGCGGACGGTCGCGGGTGCAGATCTCCGGGATGTTCACACCGGACCAGCTGCTCGACGGGATCGTCGCCGAACGGCTCACCAGGCTGTGGCTCGCGTACGACCTGGGGGTGGGCCTCACCTGGCTGAGCGCCTTCCCGCACCTCACGACGCTCCAGGTGAGCAGCGGGGTGGTGCGCACCCTGGGCGGGGTACCGGAGGGCATCGAGATCGTCCCGGTGTGAGCCGGTGTGAGCCCCTGTGAGCCCGTGAGGGCGGGCAGGGTGCGCGAGTGATGAGGATGTGCCGGATTGGTGACGGTCCGGTGGATGCGGGCAACTTCATTCGTCATTCGAGCATCCAAGGGCTGATACGCGTTCTGGAACCCATACAGGAGAATCACCTTGCGCCACCGCATCAGCTCCGTGTCCGCCGTGGCTGCAGCCCTGCTCACCGTAGCCCTCGCACCAGCCGTCCAGGCACATGCCGACGACGCGGACGCCCCGGCTCTCGTGGTGTCCGAGCTGTCCAGCGATCCGTGGAAGCCGGGCGAGGTCCGGACGGACTCCCTGACCTTCACCAACCAGGGCAAAGCAGCCGCCGACGGCGTCACGGTGCGGCTGCGGATCACGCGCGGCCTGGCCTTCCCCGGTCACGTCGCCGGCTGTACGTACTCCACCGACAGCGACCAGGTGTCCGTGGCGCTCTGCCACTTCGACAAGGTCCTCGCACCCGGTCAGCACTTCACCACGCCCATCAACTTCAAGGTGCTGCCGAAGGCGCTGATGGAGAACGTGGAGTACGGCACGGGCACCACAGGCGGCGACCCGGCGTCAGGGTCGACCGCCCTCAGCTACCGCTCGCTGGCCGTCACCGCGGACAGCACGGCCGACCTCGCCGCGGTCGGTGACACCGCGAAGGGCAAGCCGGGCGACCAGGTCACGGTCACCGCCGGCCTGCGCAACGACGGCCCGGGCTGGATCGACAACAACACCAGCGACGACCAGCCGGCGGTGATGGTCGACATCCCCAAGGGCACGACGGCCGTCGAGGTCCCGAAGGACTGCCAGCCGTTCGCGATCGACGGCCCGAGCGGACCTTCCGCGCCAGGCAAGCGGAAGTACGTCTGCCTGCCGCCCGACCACATATACGAGGTGGGCTCGCTCCACGCGTACAAGTTCGTGCTGAAGATCGAGAAGGGCGCGAAGGACACGTCGAGCGAGGTCAAGGCCACCTCGGCGTACGGCATCCACCCGGTCTTCGACAAGAACCCCGCCAACGACAAGGCGAAGCTCGTCATCGACGTCACGGGCTCTGGCTCCGGTTCCGGTTCGGGTACGGGTTCGGGCTCGTCGGGCGGCTCCAACGGCGGTTCCTCGACGGGCGGTTCGACCACGGGCACGACCGGCGGTCCGAGCACCGGGGGCACGGGGACGTCGGGCGGCGCCCACACCCAGTCCACCGGCGGCACGGGCACCGCGTCCACGACGGGTGCCGCATCCACGACGGGCGGCGACGCGACGGGCACGATGGCGTCGACCGGCGCCGGCAACACCCCGCTGATCACGGCAGCGGGGGCGGCCGCGGTGGCACTGGGCGGCGGCCTGGTATTCGCTCTGCGCCGCAGGAACGGCGCCAAGGTGCGGTAGGCCCGTAGGGCAGGGTCCTGAAGAGCCTTCGAGGGTGCGCCCCGGATTTGCTCCGACATCTATGCGAAGTCGGGGCGAGCCGGGGCGTTCTGGTATGCGGGCCGGTGGGCGTGAACAGCGTTGGCACTGGCGAAACCATGGACACGACAGATAGCGTCATGAGGTCCGAGGGGGATGCTCTGCCATGCTCGCAGCTTCCGCCTCGTCCACCTTCACTTGCTTGATCACCGATACTGGGGGATGTAGATGGATCCGGATGCCGGTAAGGATTTCCAAGGCATCAACCCCGACAAACTCGGCGATCTCATCAAGTCGGTCAACACCAACTCGGGTGACGGTGCAGCGGCGGGCCAGCCGCACATCAACAGCTGGATGAGCCACGCGCGTCGCCTCCAGATGGACACGTCCCGCCTGACGAAGATGACCGGTCACCTCACCTGGGCGCACGGCCAACTGCCCATGCTCCGGCGTCGCCACAGTCTGGCAATGGACGAGGAGAAGGTGGACAAGGACGCGGGGCTGGGCGGGGGGATGGTCACAGCCGGAGCGGGCGAACTGGGCAAGTACAAGACGCAGGCTGCCGCCCAGAAAGCCGCGAAGAAGGACGCCAAGGCGTACAAAGACGGCGACATGGACCTTGATGAGTACATGAAGATGCTTGCGGCCAACGAGACGGACCCGGACTACTGCAAGGCCGCGATGGCTGAACTCGGCGACACCGCGCTCTATCAGCTCCAGGACGGCCCGGCGATGTACGACCCGGGTAACCCGGACGCCGGGATATCCGTCCTTGCCACGACGGTGGCCACGGCCATGCGGAACGGGACCACGTTCAAGGACGAGAACGGCAACGAGGACCTCCAGCACCTTTCGGGCCTGGTCGGACATGCCAGTTTCCCGTCGGACGTGGTGGCGAACCTGGGCAAGCAGTGCCTCGCACCGGGCAACTACATGTACGGCGAGAAGGTCTGGGACGCGATGGGCAACGACCCGGCGGCTTCCACTAAGTTCCTGCACGACAACATGGCTGTGATTCCGGCCTGGATGAAGGACGACTCGGACCATCACGGGGGGTTGCCGGACTACCAGGCGAAGGCGTTTGCCGGAGTCATCAGGGCGGGGACGCTTGACGGCCCGGGTGCGGACGCGAACGTCGCGGCCGACAATTCGGAGAGATTGATCAACTACTACGCCAACCACTCGGACGAGCACACTCACTCGGAGATCCAGAAAGCGTTCGGCGACATCGTCACGTATCACTGGGACGACGTTCAGAGCATCCTGACGGATCCTGCCCCGGCTGACCCCGGTTCGGGGCATGTCTCAGTGAGCGAGGACAATCTTCGGGCGTTCATCGACGAGGCCATGCGAAATCCGGACGCCACCACCACGATGATGGCCATGAGTAGTCAGCAGGGTCAGGACATATTGGACAACAATCCGGGCAACGCGCAGGCGACTCGGGCCAAGGGAATGCTCGATGGAATATTCGGCGCTGAGGCGAAGAAAGTGTTTGGCCAGATGCAGGCCGAGGATTCAGCCAAGGCCGACAAATGGAACTCTACAGTCCAGGGTCAGCTGACGGCTGTGACCGGTGCGGGAATCGAGGTCGCATTCGCACCGAATGAGGCTGCTGCGAATATTTCCAAGGCGGCTGTCAACTATGCGCTGTCAGTGTTCATTGGAAATGTGGATCCGGCTGAGGCGGACAAGAAGAAGGACAAGGCCCCGTACAAGGGGTGGCGTGATGAGTATTCTGCGGCAGTAAAGACAGAGTTCAAGAAGAATCACAACCTGGGGAACCCTGGACAGTACGCGGATCAGTACTGTGACGGAAAGAAATTCCTTGATGATTCTGGAGGTCTAGTGGCCGGCGCATCCGCAGAGCAGAAGTTGGCCTACAACGCTTGGCTCAACGACAAGAGTGTCGCCAATGCGTCCGAAGAAACCTACAGTCAACTTGAGTTGGCTCGCCTCACCGGAGCGTCGTGATGATGAAGCGGACTGGCCTTCTCTGTGTTTCGATTGCTGCACTCGCCTCGGTCCTCAGCGCGTGTGGTGGAGATGGGGCGAACGCTGCGGACGGAAAGAAAGATGCGGAGCGGGCGCGCCGTCCGGTGGCTGAGTCCTACTGGAAGATCTACCGCGCCATTGGCGAAGAGGGGATGACGGCATCTGGTCGATTCACCGAATGCACCGGTGGTGATGTTGATAAATCGGCCATGTATGAAATCTACTCCCCTCTCACCGAAGGGGCGCAGAAGGTAAGTGATGCGGAATTTTTGGCTTCACTGAAAAATAAACTGAGCGGCGCAGGTTGGAATCTTCGCGCGTCAGGTAAGAATGCCTATTCCGCCAAGGCGCACGATGTGACGCTCGTGCTCGTGTTTCTTCAGCGGGAGGCTGGCCAAGGGCCGCGGTTCTCGCTGTGGACTCGGAGCGCATGCACGCCGGTGGGGAATGCGAAGAAGGAGCTCCTTCGTGACTATGGCAGTCAATCGAGCGACAAGTATGACCCGAAGGATGGTTCCGCTTCCCCAGTTCCTACTGGCTTTCCTGATCCGGATGCCCCGTAGTGGGCCGGTACACACCGCGACACGCCTAAGGATGACTTGGTGACTGATAAATCGAAGAAGGTCCCCAGCCCCATCTGGCAGGAGCTGGACGCTCTCTGCAAGGAGGTGTCCAAGAACATCGCCTCTGTCGCAGACGCCCTCAAGGTGGCTGACAAGCAGATGGCCAGTGGCAAGGGCGAGGTCTGGGTCGGGAAGAACGCCCGGGCCTGGGGGAGTGATCTGCACGGTGCCAACACCGATCTGTCCAAGCAGGCGCATGGCTTCCTCGCGGATGTGCAGCGCGAGCGCGCCGCTCACCCCAAGGAGGTCACGGAGGCCGAGGCCGACACCGAGCGGCGGATTCTCGCCGGGCGGATGGGCTGAACGTCTGTGTGGCCGGTGCTAGTACGATCCCCTGACTCAAAGAACCCTCGCCTCACCGGGAGTTACCAGTGAACCGCAGTCGTGCCCTGCCCGCCGCCGTGTCCTTCGCGGCGGCTGCTGCCCTGTTGCTGACCGGCTGCGGAGGTGGGGACAAGGGCTCGGGCAACGACAAGATCGCGGGCGCGGATGGCGGGGGAGCGAAGAAGACCGCGGCGCCGAGCAAGCCTGCGCCGAGCAAGGCGCCCGGTATCGACCGGCCGGTGATGAAATTTCCGTCAGATGTCAGCCTCGTCTTCGACAAGGCAAGTCTGCCGAACGCGGACCAGGCAGCAGCGCTGGGTGATGCCGAAAACTTCGTTCGCGCGGTTATCTACGGAGTGACGAAGCATGATGTCGATAACTCCGCCTACAAATTCTATTCGGAATTCCAAAGCCCTGCGCAGCAGTACGCGAAGGAGCAGATCCAAAAGAACATCGACGCGGGGCTGACCGCAACGGGAGTAAGTCGTTACACCGGCGCCAAGGTTCAAATGGTAAAGGGAACGAAGAGTGCTGTGGTTACATTTTGCAGCAACGACAGTAAGTTTTATAGCAAGGAAATCAAGAGCGCGAAGGTCCACAAGACCGAGGAGAGCTTGAGTGACTACGCTTTCTGGCAGGTCGGGATGATGCCATCAACGGCCACCAAGGGCCTCTGGAGGGCCAGTGAAATCAAGGTGCAGGGGGAGGCGGCGCAGTGCAGGGGCTGAGGATGCGCAAGCCGCTCGTGGTGTCGGTGGTGTGCTTCTCGGCGCTACTGCTGACAAGCGATCCTGCAATGGCTGGGCTGGGACCCGGGCGGGCTACCACGAACTCCAAATCCACCACGGGTCCCAACCGGACCATCGCCGCCCAGGCATCCATCAAGTACCACTCGTCCGGCAATGGCGGAGGCCATTCCGGCCCGTTGGCTTCCACCGACTCCAACTGGACCCCGCCCGCGTGCTGGTACGCCCCGGAGTGGTCCGCCACTGAATTTCAGCAGTTCCGGCAGGGCGTCTATGTCTCGGCCGTTCATGACCCGGACCTCCCCAATGATGTCCGGGGGGAAATCTCTGACCAGAACCAGAAATACGCCGGCGACAACTACAACATTGACAAGGAGAAAGAGGGGATGTGGTGGGGTCCCCAGTTCAACGACGACGCCTCACTTGCCGACCAGATGAAGTGCGACAAGGACCCCTTCTGGGTCAAGAAGGGTGAGACTCCCGACGTCCCGGAGGCCATCAAACCCGAGACGCTCGCCGGACTCGCCTACCAGCAGATGCAGGTCCCGGGGACCAAGGTCAGTCTCGCTCCGGCCGGTGCCAGTAAGGTCAATCTGCCGACCTGGGCATGGCTGGACAAGGCCGATTTCAAACCCATTTCGGTCACCGCCTCACTCGACGTCGGCGGCTTCCACGCCGAGGCGACGACGACGGCCACGGCGGACTCGCTCAGCCTGGACCCCGGCACCGACGACGCACAGGTGCTCCCCGAGTCCGGTCGGTGCGCCATCAACGGCGACGGTTCCATCGGCGAACCGTATGCGCGAGGGAAGGGAAACCAGACTCCGCCCTGTGGCGTCGTCTACCAGCGCTCTTCCGGCGACGGCACCTTCGATCTGCGGTCCACCGCCACCTGGAAGATCAGCTGGACAGGAACCGGGGGCGCGGGAGGCGACCTTCCCGATGGTGAGTACGGCGATGACCAGCCCGTCACCGTTCAGGAGATTCAGGCCGTCAACCGCTGACCCTCCTCCCGTACCGGGATAGCCCGAGAGGTCCGCGACGGTGGCCGCCACTCCTCTCCGGGCCTGTCGCGCGAGCGCGGCGGTGAGTTCGTCGGAATACCCCGTCTTGGCATGTCCCCTGTTCATGGCATGCCCCCGGTTCCCCCGGTTCCCCCGGTTCCCCCGGTTCCCCCGGATACAGCGTGCTCTTCACAGCCGCGTGGAACTCCGGCCAGGAGGCGCTCTGTTCGGCGAGCGCCTTTCGGCCCGCTCCGGTCAGGCGGTGGTAGCGCCGGCCCGGCCCCCGCTCCGTGGCACGGAACTCCCCGGTGGCGAGACCGGCCTCCTCCAGTCTGTTCAGTACCGGATAGAGCGTCCCGCCCTTGATCTCGCCTAGTCCGGCGGCGGCGAGCGCCCTGGCGATCTCGTATCCGTAACTCTCGCCGCCGGTGAGGCAGGAGAGGACGAGGAGGTCCAGGACGCCCTTGAGCCAGCTGGATCTGCGGTCTGCGGCCATACCGGCAGTGGACCACTGCCCAGGTAGGGGTGCGGTCCAGGTGGGGAAGCCGATTCATGATCGCGTCTCAGATAGTAGGAAGTCCGAGTAATTGTGCAGACAGGACAGCGCGGCTCCTTTAGCTTGAGAGGAGCCGAACGTCTCGCTCGACCCAGCGACTGGCGGTCGTGAGCAGCGCCTGAAGCAGGTAACCCCTGCGGCGCCGGCTCCCCGCCTCCTCCGGCGCATCGATATCCCCCTTGCTTCAAGGAGTCGATCCCCATGGCCGAGACGACAGTCCGCCGCGTCCGTCACACCGCCCGCGCAGCACGTTCGGGCGAGTCCGACCGCAAGAACGCGGCAGCCGCCCTCCAGCGCGCACTCGACCGCCGTGACAACGGCGGCTCCACCGGGCACTGATCCGCCCGCCCTGATCGCTTCGCACACGCGCAACCGCCCCGCGCCGTACGGCACAGGGCGGTCGTGAAGCGGTGGTAGAGGTGGAAGAGATATCAGGTCACGGCCGGTGGCTCGGGGTCAGCGGCCGCGGCGGATCTCGAAGTGGTCGATGCGCTCGCCCGATTCGGCGAGCGCGCTGACCTTCAGCGCCGCCTGCGGGCCTGCCGTCACCTCCACCGCGAGGAACGAGTAGCCGGTGTACCGCACCCGCGACCACTCCACCGTCTCGGGCGCCTTCGCGCCGCCCTTGACCCAGTGGTAGGTGGGCACGCTCTCCTGCTCGTGGAGGTGTCCCTCGTAGCTGTCGGGCGCCGGGAAGTCGTAAAGCGACTTGCCCGCACCGCCCGCCGTCACATACACGATGCCGTCCCGCGTCGGGTCCGTCCGCTCACCGATCGGGACCTTGCGCGCGACCTTGTTCCGCAGGATCGCGTCCGTGCGCTCGTACACGTGGTTGTGGCCGTTGACGACCAGGTCCACCTGGTGCTTCTCGAAGAGCGGCACCCACTCCTCGCGCACCCCGCCCTCCGACGCGTGCGAGTTCGTCGTCGAGAACGCGCAGTGGTGGAAGAAGATCACGACGAAGTCGACGTCGCGGTTCGCGCGCAGCTCGCCCAGGCGCCGGTCGAGCCAGCGGGTCTGCTTGCCGCCGCTGATGCCGAAGTTGGCGGGGATCTCGTACGAGACGTCGTTGGCGTCCAGCGCCACGACCCCGACGTTGCCGTGCACGAACGAGTACACCCCGGGCTGGTTGACCGGGTCGGGGCCGTTGTCCGGCAGCGTCCAGCGGGCGTTCTGGCCGCCGTAGCCGTCGGGGGAGTACCAGGCCTCCATGTCGTGGTTGCCGGTGGTCACCATCCACGGCACCGTCTTCGCGACGGTCTCCGTCTGCGCCAGGAACTGGTCCCAGGTGCGCGCGTCGTACGTGTCCGTCTCCTGGCCCGAGCCCGACGGGTCCGCGTAGCAGATGTCACCCGCGTGCAGGTGGAACGCCGGGTTCTGGCCCAGGATCAGCTGGTCGTTGCCGAGTGCGTGGTAGCTGACGCCCTGGTCGCCGAAGGCCGTGAAGGTGAAGGACTCGGCGCGCGACGGCGCGGTGCGGAAGGTGCCGAGCGTGCCCACGTTGCGGTGGTCGGCCGGGTCGAACCCGTCGTGCCCGACGCCGTAGTAGTACGTCGTCCCCGCCCGCAGCCGGTCGAGTCCGGTGTGCACGTAGAACTGCTCGGCGGCGGCGATTTTGCCGCCGTTCAGGCTGGGCGTCGTCAGATGCCGTACCTCGGCGCTGATCTTCCGGCTCAGGTCCGACGGCGAGGTGCCGATCCGGATGTACGGCCGCTTCACCGCGAACGGGACCTGCCAGGAGACCCGCATCTGCGTCCTGGGGTCGGCGCCGTAGGCGAGGTGCCTGCCGAACGGCGCGACCAGCGAACCGTCGACGGCCGGCGTCGAGTGGGCGGGGCGGTGCGCGGGCGCGGGCGCGGCGTACGCGGACTGCGTGCCCAGCGCGGTGCCGGCTCCGGCTACGGTGACCGCGGCACCCGCCGCGGTCGTACGGAGCACCCCGCGACGGCTGAGCCGGGTGCGAAGGTACTCGTGCTGCTCGGCCATGCTCATCCGGCCGGCGAGCTTCTCGGGGATACCGAAGCGAGGTGTGTCCATGGCCGACAAGGTGCCCGGTCGGCCTGACGCGCTCCTGCCGTACGGGTGAACGGCGCCCGTACAGCAGATCACATGTCCGGATAGTGGACACCACATGTCATCCCCTGGGACGCGCAGTAGGGTGCCGTCATGTCTCGCAGCCTCAATCTCGCAGTGATCCCCGGTGACGGCATCGGCCAGGAAGTCGTGGCCCAGGGCCTCAAGGTCCTGAATGCGGTCCTTCCTCAGGATGTGAAGCTGGAGACCGAGGAGTACGACCTCGGCGCCCAGCGCTGGCACCGCACCGGTGAGACCCTCCCGGACGCCGAACTGGAGTCGCTCAAGCAGCACGACGCGATCCTGCTCGGCGCGATCGGTGACCCCTCGGTGCCGTCGGGCGTCCTGGAGCGCGGTCTGCTGCTCAAGCTCCGCTTCGCCTTCGACCACTTCGTCAACCTCCGCCCCTCGAAGCTGTTCCCGAACACGGCCACCCCGCTCGCCGGCCGCCCGGACATCGACTTCATCGTCGTCCGTGAGGGCACCGAGGGTCCGTACACCGGCAACGGCGGCAGCCTCCGCACCGGCACTCCCGCCGAGATCGCGACCGAGGTCAGCGTGAACACGGCGTACGGTGTCGAGCGGGTCGTCCGTGACGCGTTCGCCCGGGCCCAGGCGCGCCCGCGCAAGAAGCTGACGCTGGTGCACAAGAACAACGTCCTCGTCTACGCCGGCCACATGTGGAAGAACATCTTCGACAAGGTGGGCCAGGAGTTTCCGGACGTCACCACCGACTACCTGCACGTCGACGCCGCGACGATCTTCTTCGTCACGCAGCCCGAGCGCTTCGACGTCATCGTCACCGACAACCTCTTCGGCGACATCCTGACCGACCTCGCCGCTGCCGTGACCGGCGGCATCGGCCTGGCGGCCTCCGGCAACATCAACCCGACGGGCACCTTCCCGTCGATGTTCGAGCCGGTGCACGGTTCGGCGCCCGACATCGCGGGCACCGGCAAGGCCGACCCGACGGCCACGATCCTCTCCGTCGCGCTCCTGCTGCGCCACCTCGGCCACGAGTCCGAGGCCGCCCGCATCGAGGACGCGGTCTCCGCGGACCTCGCGGAGCGCGGTACGGAGTCGCGTACGACCGACCAGATCGGTGACGCGCTCGCGGTACGAGTAGCGGGCTGACCCGTCGACTGATACACCACAGCCGCCGGGTCTCCCAGACACCCGGCGGCTGTGTTTTGCGGTCCCCGGGTGCGACCATCGAATCCTGGACCGCATTCATGCCTTTCATCCGCGGCCACCCACGAGCGATAATCGGACGTGGGGCCGCGGTATGTGGGGAAGCTCGGACGTCCTAGTAGTGGCGTGAGCGCGGTCCGTCACAAACAACCGGTGAAGGACATACCACTCATGACGACGCTCCCGATCGAGCTCAAGCCCTCTTCCAACCCGTTGTCCGACGCGGAGCGGGAGGCGCTGCTGGCCCATCCCGGATTCGGCCGCCATTTCACCGACCACATGGTGACCATCAAGTGGACGGAAGGGCGCGGCTGGCACGACGCGCAGCTCGTTCCGTACGCGCCGCTCTCCCTGGACCCGGCGAACATGACCCTGCACTACGGTCAGGAGATCTTCGAGGGGCTCAAGGCGTACCGCCAGCCCGACGGATCGGTCGCTACCTTCCGCCCGGAGGCCAACGCCAAGCGCTTCCAGCTCTCCGCCCGCCGCCTCGCCATGGCCGAGCTGCCGGTCGAGACCTTCCTCGACGCATGTGACGCGCTGGTCCAGCAGGACAAGGCATGGGTTCCGGCGCACGGCGGTGAGGAGTCCCTCTACCTGCGTCCGTTCATGATCGCCACTGAGGTCGGTCTGGGTGTGAAGCCCGCCAACGAGTACCTCTTCATCGTGATCGCCTCGCCGGCCGGCGCCTACTTCGAGGGCGGCGTCAAGCCGGTCTCGATCTGGCTGTCCGAGGACCGGGTGCGCGCCGTGCCCGGCGGCATGGGCGAGGCCAAGACCGGCGGAAACTACGCCGCGTCCCTGCTGGCCCAGGCCGAGGCCGCCGCCCGGGGCTGCGACCAGGTCGCCTACCTCGACGCCGTCGAGCACAAGTGGGTCGAGGAGCTGGGCGGCATGAACCTGTGCTTCGTGTACGGGGGCGGGGACGGCCGCAAGCCGAAGATCGTCACGCCGAAGCTCACCGGTTCTCTCCTTGCGGGTGTCACCCGCGACTCGCTGCTCTCCGTCGCCCGCGACCTCGGCTACGAAGCGGAGGAGAGCCGGGTCTCCATCGACCAGTGGCGCCGTGACACGGAGAACGGCTCGCTCACCGAGGTCTTCGCCTGCGGCACGGCGGCGATCATCACACCCGTCGGCACGGTGAAGTCGGCCGACGGCGAGTGGAAGCAGGGGAACGGTACGCCCGGCGAGGTCACGCTGGCGCTTCGGGCCGCGCTGCTGGACATCCAGCGGGGGATCGGCGAGGACAAGCACGGGTGGATGCACCCGCTGGGCTGACCGGCCCGGCTGTCCTCCCGGGGCTCCGCCCCGGACCCCGCTCCTCAAACTCCCCCAGCTCCGCTGGGAGGTGCCCCCGGAGGGGCTTGAAAGCAGAACAAGCCCCTCCGGCGACCGACGGCTGAGGTCACCCCTCGCCGAGCGCCGCTTCGATCAACGCGCCCCAGGCCAGCACCCGTTCGTCGTCCCCCGCCGCTCCCACGCACTGGAGCCCCAGCGGCAGCCCGTTCCCCGCGTGTCCCGCCGGGAGCGTCAGGGACGGCAGTCCCGCGTTGCTCCAGGGGAGGCACATGACGGAGCTGCCCGTCGTGGTCAGCCCCACGGGGGCCGGGCCGGTCGCCGACGGTGTGATCCACAGGTCGGTGCCGGCCATCGCCGCCGCCATCCGGTCCCGGAACGCGACCCGCTCCCGCTGTGCCCGGACGTACTCCACCTCCGTGATGCCCTGGCCCTCCCGGATCGCCCGCACCGTCTCGGGCCGGTAGAGCGCGCCGTACTCGGCGAACCACTCGGCATGAGTGCGGGCCACCTCGTAACGGTTCATCGTGAAGAGCTGGGCCCTGACCTGCTCGAAGTCGGCCATCACCGGGATGCGCCGCACGGTGAACCCGGCCGCGAGCAGCCGCTCCACCCGGGTCGCGAAGACATCGAGTGCCTCCGGTTCCGCGCACTCCAGATACGGGCCTTCGGGGACCGCGAGCACCGGCAGGCCGGGCGGCCTGTGGTCCGCGCCCGTGGGCGGCTCGTACGGGTGCCAGTTGTCGCAGACCGCCGCGAGCGCGGGCACCAGCCCTGCCACGTCCGCCGCGAAGAGGCCGAGGGTGTCGAAGCTCGGGGCGTTCGGGATGACGCCGTCCACCGGGATGCGCCCGTACGTCGGTTTGAAGGCGGCCACCCCGCAGTAGGCCGCCGGGCGGATCATCGAGCCGACCGTCTGGGTGCCCACGGCCAGCGGGACCATCCCGGCCGCGACCGCCGCCGCCGAGCCGCTGCTCGATCCGCCGGGTGTGTGCGCGAGGTTGCGCGGGTTACGGGTCGGTCCCGGGGCCAGGACCGCGAACTCGGCCGTCACGGTCTTGCCCGCGATCACCGCTCCCGCCGCGCGCAGCCGGTCGACAACGGTGGCCTGCCGCCCGGCCAGGGCTTCGGGCGGGAGGGCCGAACCCGCCCCGGTGGGCAGGGTGTCGACGTGGATGATGTCCTTGATGCCGACCGGGACGCCGAAGAGGGGCGGCCGGTGCGCGGGGTCGGGCCAGCGGGCTGTGACTGCCGCCGTCTCGGCCGCGATACGTGCGGTGCGGCCCGGTTCGGGGACGAAAGCCTGTATCTCACGCTCCATGAGCCATGACGCTACAACTCCGCGAGCGCTCCGGCAGTGGTCTCGGAAGGGTCCGCCGGGGCCGCCGCCGGACTGCCGGCCGTGGCGGTGCGCCGGGTGAGGGCGGCGTAGACCAGCCCGCCGATCGCACCGGAGAAGAGGAAGCTGCAGTCCACCCCGCCGGTGAGGTGCAGCAGGGGGCCCTCGTAGAACGGTGTGGAGACCGCGCACAGGCCCACGGCCGCGCCGGCCGCCCAGGCCACCGACGCCCGGACGTTCCAGCCGGAGCGGTACCAGTAGACCCCGCCCCTGGACCGGCGGTTGAAGACCTGGAGGGCCTCCGAGTCGTACTGGCCGCGGCACCGGACGTAGCCGATGACGGTGATCACGGCCCAGGGCGTGCCGATCGCCGTGAGCAGCAGTACGAACGAGGTCATCGCCGACTGGGCGTTCCAGGCGAAGTGGCCGACGAAGACGAAGAGGGTGGCGACACCGGCCACCACCAGGGTCGCCCGCGCACGGGTGGCGCGCGGCAGGATCGCGTCCAGGTCCAGGCCCATCGAGTACAGCATGAGACCGGCGTTGCCGACCGACCCCGCGGACGCCGCGAGCAGCAGCGGGATCAGGTACCAGCCGGGCGACGCGGTGACGAGCGGCCCCGCGAAGTCGACGGCCGAGCGGGCGGCGAGTGCGGTGTACGTGCCGAAGAGCTGGGGGACGAGCAGCCCGAGTATCAGGCCGAAACAGGTGGCGGTCAGGACGGCGCGCGAGGTGTGGCGGCGTGGCGAGACATAGCGGGTGTAGTCGCCGAGCAGGGTGATGAAGGCGATGGGGCCGCTGAGCCCGGCGGCGACGGCCGAGAGGAACCAGGTGGGCCAGAAGGAGCCGAGCAGATACCCGGTGTGGGGGGCGGCCGCGGTGGTGAAGTGGGGGGCGTACGCGAAGAGCCCCAGCACCAGCAGGAGCGTCATACCGATGGCGAGCGCCTTGCTGAGGCGCAGCAGGATCCGGTACCCGTACACCGCGCCGGTGACGGTGAGGGCGGCGAGCAGCGCGTAGACGATGGCGTGCATCAGGCCGTTGTCCGGCAGCCCGGTCAGCCGGGACAGGGTCCCGATCATCACGTCGCCGCCGGTCCAGAGAGTCAGCGACGTATAACCGAGCGAGAGCAGCAGGCCGACGATCGAGCCGATGAGCCGGCCGCGTACGCCGAACTGGGCGCCGCTCGATGTGGAGAGATTGGTGCCGGTCCGCAGGGAGACCAGGGCGAGCGGTGCGGTGAGGAGCGTTCCGACGATGGTGCCGGAGACGACGGAGGTGACGGCCGGCCACAGGCCGAGGCCGAAGGAGACCGGCAACCACCCGAAGATGATCACTCCCAGGCAGAGGTTGGACCCCAGCAGGATGCTGATGAGATCGCGCGGGCCGCTGGTTCGCTCCGCGTCCGGGATGGTGTCGACTCCGCGCTGTTCGATCGGCACGAGGTACCTCTCCGCTCGTCTGTTTGAGTGCCGCTCAATCTGATGCCTTCCGGTTTGGCATGTCAATGGTTTCTGTTCTTTCTATAACCGTTGTTTGAAGTTAGAGTGACGTTCTAAACAATGATCAATGTTCACTGGACGATCGATGGAAGCGAGTGGGCGTGAGACTGACCCCGACAGAGCGCGACCGGCTGCTGCTGTTCGGCGCCGCGGAACTGGCGCGGGCGCGCCGGGCACGCGGGCTGCTGCTCAATGTCCCCGAGGCGACCGCGCTGATCGCCGACACCGTCTGTGAGGCGGCCCGTGACGGGCGGCGCCTCGCCGAGGCGATCGAGGCGGCGCGCGCGGTGCTCGGCCCCGGCGATGTGCTGCCCGGTGTCGCCGATGTCGTCGCCGAGGTGAACGTCGAGGCCGTCTTCGACGACGGATCGCGGCTCGCCGTGGTGACCGACCCCATCGGCGGCGGCTCGCTCGGCGATGACGCGCCCGGCGCCGTGCTGTCCGGGCCGGGCTACCAGGACCCCGTCCCCGAGGTGACGCTGACCGTGCACAACACCGCGTCCGTGCCGGTCAGCGTCACCTCGCACTTCCACTTCTTCGAGGCCAACCCCCGGCTGGACTTCGACCGCGCCGCCGCCTACGGAATGCGGCTGTGCGTACCCGCGGGTTCGTCCGTGCGGTTCGGACCCGGCGAGAGCGCCGATGTGGAGCTGATCGCGATCGGCGGCGACCGGATCGCGATCGGGTTCGCGGGTCTCGTCGACGGGCCGCTGGACGCGGACGGTGCGAAGGAAGAGGCCCTGCGCCGCGCGGTGGCCTGCGGATATCTGGGAGCCGGACGACTGGAGCCGAACGATGAGTGAGTACGCAGCCGTGCACGGACCCCGCGCCGGAGACCGGGTCCGCCTCGGTGACTCCGGGCTGACCGTCCGTGTCGAGTCCGATGCCCAGCGGCCCGGCGACGAGTTCCTGGCCGGATTCGGCAAGACCGCCCGCGACGGACTGCACCTCAAGGCCGCCGCCGTACGCGACACCTGCGACGTCGTGATCAGCAATGTGCTGGTGATCGACGCGGTGCAGGGCATCCGCAAGGTGTCCATCGGTATCCGGGAGGGCCGGATCGCGGCGATCGGCCGGGCCGGCAACCCCGACACCCTCGACGGGGTCGACGTCGTCGTCGGCACCGGCACCTCGATCGTCTCGGGCGAGGGGCTGATCGCCACCGCCGGAGCCGTCGACGCGCACGTCCATCTGCTCTCACCGCGCATCATGGAGGCCTCGCTCGCCTCCGGCGTGACGACCATCATCGGCCAGGAGTTCGGCCCGGTCTGGGGCGTCGGCGTCAACTCGCCCTGGGCGCTGCGCCACGCCTTCAACGCCTTCGACGCCTGGCCGGTCAACATCGGCTTCCTGGCGCGCGGTTCGTCGTCCGACCGGGCCCCGCTGGTGGAGGCGCTCGCCGAGGGCGGCGCGTCCGGCTTCAAGGTGCACGAGGACATGGGCGCGCACACCCGCGCCCTGGACACCGCGCTGCGTGTCGCGGAGGAGTACGACGTCCAGGTCGCCCTGCACAGTGACGGACTGAACGAGTGCCTGTCCGTCGAGGACACCCTGAGCGTTCTGGACGGCCGTACGATCCACGCGTTCCACATCGAGGGGTGCGGCGGCGGCCATGTGCCGAACGTGCTGAAGATGGCCGGGGTCCCCAACGTCATCGGCTCGTCCACCAACCCGACGCTGCCGTTCGGCCGGGACGCGGTCGCCGAGCACTACGGGATGATCGTCTCCGTACACGACCTGAAGACCGATCTCCCGGGCGACGCGGCCATGGCCCGCGACCGGATCAGGGCCGGGACGATGGGCGCCGAGGACGTCCTGCACGACCTGGGCGCGATCGGGATCACCTCGTCCGACGCGCAGGGCATGGGGCGCGCGGGCGAGACCGTGCGCCGGACCTTCGCGATGGCCGGGAAGATGAAGGCCGAGCGCGGCGCGGAGGGCGACGACGACAACGCCCGTGTCCTACGGTACATGGCGAAGCTGACCATCAACCCGGCCATCGCACACGGTCTCGCCCACGAGATCGGCTCCATCGAGACCGGCAAGCTCGCGGACATCGTGCTGTGGCGGCCCGACTCCTTCGGCGCGAAGCCGCAGCTCGTCCTCAAGTCGGGCTTCCCGGCGTACGGCGTGACCGGCGACCCGAACGCCGCCACCGACACCTGCCAGCCCCTGATCCTCGGACCGCAGTTCGGCTCCTACGGGGCGACGGCTGCGGACCTCGGCGTGGCCTTCGTGGCGCAGGCTGCCATAGACCTGGGCAGCGACCACATGCCGACCCGCCGCCGGCGCGTCGCCGTGCGGGGCACCCGGGGCATCGGTCCGGCCGACCTGCGTCTCAACTCCCGTACGGGACAGGTGGATGTGAACCAGCGCACGGGTCTCGTCACGCTCGACGGCGACCCGCTGGAGTCGGAGGCCGCGGAGTCGGTCTCGCTCAACCGTCTGTACTTCCTCTGATCCCCGCCTTCCCTGATCCGCCGCTTTCTCCGAACCGCAGCTTGTCACCGCACAGCCTTCAATCCGCGTCAGACCGATCCACCGGAGGACCCGCCATGTTCCGTATGCCGCCCGAGTGGGCCCCGCACGAGCGCACCTGGATGGCCTGGCCCGGCCCCAACCCCACCTTCGACGACGAGGTGGGCCTGGCGCAGGCGCGCGAGGCGTGGGCCGCCGTGGCGCGGGCGGTCCGCCGCTTCGAGCCGGTGACCATGGTGACCGGCCCCGGCCAGTCCGCGGACGCCCGTGCGCTGCTCGGCCCGGACATCGAGCTGGTGGAGCGCGACCTGGACGACGCCTGGATGCGCGACATCGGCCCGACCTTCGTCACCGACGGCGACCGGCTGGCCGCGGTGGACTGGACGTTCAACGGCTGGGGCGCCCAGTCCTGGGCCCGCTGGGGGCACGACTCCAAGATCGGCGCCTACGTCTCCGACCTGGCCGGGGCGCAGACCCTCGCCTCGGAGCTGGTCAACGAGGGCGGCGCGATCCATGTCGACGGCGAGGGCACGGTCCTGCTCACCGAGACCGTCCAGCTCGGCCCGGAGCGCAACCCCGACTGGACCCGCGAACAGGTCGAGGCCGAGATCCACGCCCGGCTCGGCACCACCAAGGCGATCTGGCTGCCGCGCGGACTCAGCGGCGACTACGGCGAGTTCGGGACCCGGGGACATGTCGACATCGTGGCCGCGTTCGCGCGGCCCGGTGTGATCGTGGCCCACACCCAGCCCGACCCCGCCCACCCCGACCACGAGCTGTGCAAGGGGATCGTGGCGCAGCTCCGTGCGGAGACCGACGCGAAGGGCCGCCCGCTGGAGGTGGTGGAGGTCCCGGCCCCGACCGTCCTGAAGGCCGACGAGGAGTGGGTCGACTACTCGTACATCAACCACTACCTCTGCAACGGCGGAGTGGTGCTCTGCTCGTTCGGTGATCCCCGGGACAAGGAGGCGGCCGCGGTCTTCCAGGAGCTCTTCCCGGACCGGACCGTCGTACAGGTCGACGCCCGGACGATCTTCGCCGGTGGCGGCGGCATCCACTGCATCACCCAGCAGCAGCCGCTGGTCGGCTAGGTCCGGGGCAGGAGGCTCAGCAGTGGACAAGGACGGGCCCGTGGCGGCCGCCGGCGCATCCCATATTCTGGGCGGCATGAACGAACCGGCGGCCCGCGCGCGCAAGAACGCCCCGCCTCGCGAGAGCCTGCTGGCCGCGGCCATGGCCAGCATCGCCACCGGTGGCCTGGAGAAGCTCACCATGGCGGGGCTCGGCCGCGAGGTCGGGATGAGCAGCGGGCACCTCCTGTACTACTTCCGCTCCAAGGACGAGCTCCTCCTCCAGACCCTCGAATGGAGCGAGGAGCTGCTCGGCATGGACCGCCGGGCGGCGCTCGCCCAGCAGGTACCGGTCCGCGTACGGCTCGACGCCTACATCGACCTGTACGTCCCCGCGGGCCCCCGTGATCCGCACTGGTCGCTCTGGCTCGAACTGTGGAACCGGGCACACGGCGTCGACGACGACACCCGTGCCCGGCTGCTCGACATCGAGCTGTCCTGGCACCGCGATCTGGTCGCCCTGCTGGTCGAGGGGGCGTCGCGCGGTGAGCTGCGGGCGGTCGACTCCGAGCGGTTCGCGACCCGGATACGGGCGCTGCTCGACGGCTTCAGCACCCATGTCGCGATGGCACTCCCCGGTTCGGGAAGGCCCCAAGTCCTGGCCCACGTCAGCGACTTCATCGACGAGGCGCTCGCCCTGCGGATGTGAACGGGCCGTTCGGGGAACGCAACGCACACAAGTACGCGTGATCGTTGCGTGCTGCCCTCTTGTGGGCCGTCAGGCGCCTGCGCCACCGTGAATCCCCATGGGACGAGAGCAGTGGAAGAAAGTCTGGGTCGGTTCGGCCGGCAACATGGTCGAGTGGTTCGACTGGTTCGTGTACGCCACCTTCGCGGTGTACTTCGCCGACGCGTTCTTCCCGAAGGGGAACGAGACCGCGAACCTCATGAACACCATGGGGATCTTCGCCGTCGGGTTCTTCATGCGACCCGTCGGCGGCTGGCTGCTCGGCCGGATCGGTGACCGCAAGGGCCGCAAGGCCGCGCTGACCCTCACCGTCACCCTGATGTCGCTGTCGGCGATCCTCATCGCGGTCGCCCCCACCTACGGGGTCGCCGGGTACGGCGGGGTCGCCGTCCTGCTGGTCGCCCGGCTGCTCCAGGGGCTCTCCGTCGGAGGTGAGTACGCGGCCAGCGCCACCTACCTCACCGAGGCCTCCGCCCCCGGCAGGCGCGGATTCGCCTCCAGCTTCCAGTACGTGTCGATGACCGCGGGCCAACTCGTCGGCCTGGGGCTGCAGATCGTCCTCCAGCGCACCCTGTCCGAGGACGCGCTGCACAGCTGGGGCTGGCGCATCCCGTTCATCGTGGGTGCTGTCGGCGCGGCCGTCGTCTTCTATCTGCGGCGCTCGCTCCTGGAGACCGAGGTGTACGCGGAGTCCGGGGCGGCGGCGGACGAGAGCCGGGGCACGCTCAAGGCGCTCTGGGCGCACCGCCGGGAGGCGGTACTGGTCATGGCGCTCACGATGGGCGGCACCGTCGCGTACTACACGTACACGACCTACCTCACCAAGTTCCTCTCCTCCAGCGCGGGAATGCCGAAGCCGACCGCCTCGCTGGTCAGCTTCTGCGCGCTGTTCGTCTTCATGTGTATCCAGCCGCTGGCGGGCCTCCTCTCGGACCGGATCGGCCGCCGCCCGCTCCTGATCACCTTCGCGGTCGGCTCGACGTTCCTGACCGTGCCGATCATGACGATGCTCAAGCACGCGGGCACGTTCTGGCCGGCCTTCGGCCTGGCGCTGCTCGCGCTGCTCATCGTCACCGGCTACACGTCGATCAACGCGTGTGTGAAGGCGGAACTCTTCCCGACCGGGATCCGCGCGCTGGGGGTCGCCCTGCCGTACGCGGTGGCCAACGCGCTCTTCGGGGGGACCGCGGAGTATGTGGCGCTCTGGTTCAAGAAGGCCGGGGCCGAGTCGGGCTTCTACTGGTACGTGGCCGGGTGCGCGGCCGTCTCACTGGTGGTGTATCTCACGATGCGGGAGACCCGCGACATCGATCTGAACCGGACCACCGTCCCGGGCGCGGTCGGCCGTGCCCCGGAAAACCTGGGAAAGACAAGCCCTTCCGCCCTATGAGCCCCTACTGAGCCCGGCCGGTGCGCCCGGATCCGCGGGCGCGGTCCACGCCGCGCCCGCCCAGGAGCTTGACCGCATCGTGAGATTCCCTCTACGGGGAGTGGACGGTGTGGCAGACTGCGACCGTGTCCTCGTTCGCCATGATTATCGGCAGCAGGCGCGCCGGTCCGCAGTGACCGCACCCGTACCAACCCGTACGGCGCGGCCACCGTGCCCCAGACCCGCGCGCTAACCCTTCGCACCCGCGAAGGGTTTTTTCGTTTCCAGGCCCCACCTCGGCCGGGAACGAGGCGCAAGCGAAGATGGGGGCAAGTGGAGCCAGACATTCCGGATCCACCCACCCGACAGGAGTCGATCAGCATGACCACAGAGGCCAAGGCCAAGGGCACCGACGACAGTTTCCATGTCTTCGACACGACGCTGCGCGACGGCGCACAGCGCGAGGGCATCAACCTCACCGTCTCGGACAAGCTGACGATCGCCCGGCACCTCGACGACTTCGGCGTGGGTTTCATCGAGGGCGGCTGGCCCGGCGCCAACCCCCGCGACACGGAGTTCTTCGCCCGTGCGCGGCAGGAGATCGACTTCCGGCACGCCCAGTTGGTGGCCTTCGGCGCCACCCGCAGGCCCAACACCCCTGCCGCCGAAGACCCGCAGCTCAACGCGCTGCTGGAGTCCGGCGCCCCGGTGATCACCCTGGTGGCCAAGTCCCATGACCGCCATGTGGAGCTGGCGCTGCGCACCACGCTCGAAGAGAACCTGGCGATGGTGCGCGACTCGGTCTCGTACCTCCGCGCGAAGGGCCGCCGCGTCTTCCTCGACTGCGAGCACTTCTTCGACGGTTACAAGGTCAACCCGGAGTACGCCAAGTCCGTCGTACGCGCGGCGTCCGAGGCCGGCGCCGATGTCGTCGTCCTCTGCGACACCAACGGCGGGATGCTGCCCGCCCAGGTCCAGGCCGTCGTGGCCACGGTCATCGCGGACACCGGCGCGCGTCTGGGCATCCACGCCCAGGACGACACGGGCTGCGCCGTCGCGAACACCCTGGCCGCCGTCGACGCGGGCGCGACCCATGTGCAGTGCACGGCGAACGGCTACGGGGAGCGCGTCGGCAACGCCAACCTCTTCCCGGTCGTCGCCGCCCTGGAGCTGAAGTACGGCAAGACGGTCGTCCCCGAGGGCGCGCTGCCCGAGATGACCCGCATCTCGCACGCCATCGCCGAGGTCGTGAACCTCACGCCCTCCACCCACCAGCCGTACGTGGGTGTCTCCGCCTTCGCGCACAAGGCGGGGCTGCACGCCTCCGCGATCAAGGTCGACCCGGACCTCTACCAGCACATCGCCCCCGAGCAGGTCGGCAACACCATGCGGATGCTCGTCTCCGACATGGCGGGCCGCGCCTCGATCGAGCTCAAGGGCAAGGAACTCGGCATCGACCTGGGCGGCGACCGCGCGCTGGTCGCCCGCGTCGTCGAGCGCGTCAAGGAGCGCGAACTCCAGGGCTACACCTACGAGGCAGCCGACGCCTCCTTCGAACTGCTGCTCCGCGAGGAGGCGGAGGGCCGCGCCCGCCGCTACTTCCGGATCGAGTCCTGGCGCGCGATCGTGGAGAACCGCCCCGACGGCACGCACGCCAACGAGGCGACGGTGAAGCTGTGGGCCAAGAGCGAGCGCATCGTCGCGACGGCCGAGGGCAACGGCCCCGTCAACGCGCTCGACCGGGCGCTGCGGGTGGGCCTGGAGCGCATCTACCCCCAGCTCGCGAAGCTGGAGCTGACGGACTACAAGGTCCGCATCCTGGAGGGCAGGCACGGTACGGACTCGACCACCCGCGTGCTGATCACCACCAGCGACGGCGCGGCGGAGTGGTCGACGGTGGGCGTCGCGGAGAACGTGATCGCCGCGTCCTGGCAGGCGCTGGAGGACGCGTACACGTACGGGCTGCTGCGGGCCGGGGTGGAACCGGCGGAGTAGGAACCGGCGGAGCAAGCAGGAATCCCCGCCGGCCGGGCCCGCCGACCGGCCCGGTCGGTCGGCCGGTCAGCGCAGAAGATTCAGCAGACGCTCTCGCCGCGTCCGTGGCGGTGCCTCGGAGGAGTTCCCGCCCCGGGCGGCGGCGTGATGGGCGGGGGCCGCAGGAGGCGCGGGAGGCGCCGGGTAGGCCGCAGAGCCGGGCACGGGCATCGGGTACGGAGCCGGGTCCGCGGGTCCCGGGTAGGACGGAGCCGGGTCTGCCGGCCCCGGGTAGGACGCAGCCGCCGGGTACGGCGCAGGCCGGCGTTCCCCGGTGAAGTACTCGGAGTCCCTGGGCCGTTCATCCGGCGAGACGCGGGGCCGCTTCCCGGGCTCCAGGTGGGGTATGTGCTTGGAGCAGTGGATGTACGCCTCTTCGACCGACAGATGTATCCACATCTGCGGCTGCCTGCCGGGCGCCGTGTCGGCGGGCAGATGGGGATACAGGGCGTAGTGGTCGTGCGCCGAGTACACCTGCGCCCGCCCGTTCACATGGAGTCCGATGTGATGCTCGGTGAAGTCGATGAAGAGCATGCCGAGATGCGGGTTCTCGGTGATGTTGCCCGCGCTGGCCACCACCCCGTTGCCCCGGTACTCGGGGTAGGCGAGGGTGTAGTCGTCGAGCGTGACGACGAACCCGGGCGGCCCCGCCCGGAAACTCGCGTCGCACTCGCCGTGCGCGTCCGCCGTTGACAGGAACACCATGTACTGCCGTGCGATGAAGTCACGCATGGCAGGCGTGAGACAGGGCCGCATCTGCCTGTCGTAGAAGTCGGCGGCACGGTCCGCCGTCCCCATCGCGTCCTGCAGCATCCGCTCCCCGGGGGAGCCGAACGTCCCGTCATAGGTGGTCACAGCTGATCGTCTTCCTCCTGGGCCAGGGCCCGGCGCATTGACGAGGCGAGTGCGGGTGCACCCCATGGGTCGTAGTGCAGCTTCCTCGGCGAGAGACCGCGGCGGAGCAGGACGTCGGCGGCCGCGGAGATCATCTGCTGGGGGCCGCTGAGGTATGCCTCGTGCCGGTCCCAGGGGCCGAACTCGGCCAGCACCTGGGGGAGGGAGCCGGTGCGTCCCACGATGTTCTGCTCGGAGACCGCCGCGCGGACGGTGAGCCAGGGGTGGCGCTGGGACATACGGAGCATGTCGTCCAGGCCGTACAGTTCCTCGGCCGTTCTGGCGCCGACGAACAGATCCACACTGCGCCGGTGCGAGATGCCCTGCCGTGCCACCTCTTCGATCAGGGCCCGGATGGGGGCGAGTCCGGTGCCGCCCGCCACACAGAGCAGATCGTCGCGGGAGGCCGGGTCGATGGCCATGTCCCCCTGGGGCGGGCCGATTCGCAGCCAGTCGCCGACCGCTGTGTGGTCGACCAGGGCCTGGCTGACCCGGCCGCCCCGGACCGCGCGGATGTGGAAGGTCAGGGCCGAGTCCGCGCGCGGTGCGTGCGCCGGCGAGTAGTGGCGCCACTCCCTGGGCCACCACGGCGACTCCAGGCTCAGGTACTGGCCCGCGGTGTAGGGGTACGGCTGGTCGGGCTGCACGGTGATTTCCGCGATGCCGCTCTGGTGGCGTACGTGCCCGATCACCTGGGCGTTCCAGGCCGCGGGGGAGTGCTGGGCGTCCTGCTCGGCGGCCCGCATCATGGTGTCCGCGACCGCCCCGTACGCCCGTTCCCAGGCGCCGGCGATCTCCGGGGTCCAGGCCGGGCCCGCGAACCGGGACAGGGTTTCGAGCAGGCACTCGCCGACCGCCGGGTAATGGGCGTTCTGCGTACCGAACTTGCGGTGGTCCCGGCCCAGATGGGAACAGAAGCGGGTCAGGCTCTCGGGGTCGTCGACGAGTTCGACGATCCGCAGGAGCGCCCGGAGCAACCGGTCACGCTGCACATCCATGTTGGCGGGGAAGAGCTCGCGAACCGCCGGATACCGGGCGAAGAGGATGGCATAGAAGTAGACCGCGACCTCTTCGACCTGCGGTTCGACCACCGCGAGGCTGGCCCGTATGAGCGCCGCGTCCTGTTCGCCGCTGGACGCCGCCCCCGATGGCGTTGGCATGGCCGCGTGCACCGCGCCGAGCGGGGGAGGTGGCTCGGGAGCGCGCACACCGGGCGCCATGGGCCCGGGAGTGGTGGGGCCTCGGCGGAACCACCTGCCGCCGCCGCTGTGCGGCGCTTCCCTCACCGTGCGCCGGTGGTCGGGCGCGACGCGGACGGGCCTTCGGCCTCGGCGCGTATTCCGGTCGGACCAGGTCTGTCCCTCATGTGCTTCCGTACTCCTCGGCTCCGTGGATCCTGCGGGCCTGCCGGCCGCAGGGCGGATCCGGGCAGCGACAGGTGCAGTTCCTTTGCGGCAGCCATTACAGCGAGGGCTTGATCCCTGCGCAAGCCGCGCACGACGGAGGCCCGTCCACATGCTGGACACAGGTCGTTCGCAGGCCGTCCGCAGATCGTCCGCAGGCCGTCTGCCGCAAGGGGGAGCCGCTCGTCCGCAGGTACGGACATCACGAGTGTGGACAGTTTCACAGCGGTGGAGCGCGCGTTCCGGCCGATGCGGATATCGAAGCTCTGTGTGAGCGGCGCGGTGCCGTGGGTGGTGAACGGGGCAGGGCCGACTGCGCGGTGACCGCGTCCTCGGGGGCCGGCGCCAACGGGCCGCGTTCCCGGGGCCGGTACACATCTGCGAAGCCCCCGGGCCGGCCCGGGAGTCGGCGGAGAGCGGCGGCAGGCGCCCTCCGCCGGTGACGTGTTACGCGGTGACGCCGGCCGTCGCCGGCCGGGCGGCCGGAAGGTGGCTGAGGCTCCGGTTGCGCAGCTGGGCGTAGCCGGGGCGGATGGTCTGGTCGATCAGGGCGAGGCGTTCGTCGAAGGGGATGAAGGCGGACTTCATCGCGTTCACGGTGAACCACTCCATCTCGTCCAGGCCGTAACCGAAGGTGTCGGACAGGTGCAGGAACTCCCGCGTCATCGTGGTGCCGCTGACGAGCCGGTTGTCGGTGTTGACGCAGACGCGGAACTTCAGCCGGCGCAGCAGGTCGATGGGGTGCCCGGCGTACGAGGAGGCGGCGCCCGTCTGGAGGTTGGAGGTCGGGCAGACCTCCAGCGCGATGCGGTGGTCCCGTACGTAGGTGGCGAGCCGGCCGAGCGTGACCGAGCCGTCGTCGGCGACGGTGATGTCATCGGTGATCCGGACTCCGTGCCCGATCCGGTGGGCTCCGCAGCGCTGTACCGCCTCCTGGATGGAGGGCAGCCCGACGACCTCTCCGGCGTGGATCGTGATGTGCGCGCCTGCGGCCCTGAGGTGGTCGAAGGCGTCGACGTGCCGCTCCGGCGGGTTGCCGATCTCGGCCCCGGCGATGTCGAAGCCGACGACGCCGGAGTCGCGGTAGGCGAGGGCCAGTTCGGCGATCTCCCGGGAGCGCTCGGCGTGCCGCATGGCGGTCAGCAGGGTGCCGACGCGGATGGGGCGGCCGTTCGCCGCTGCCCGGCGCTCGCCCTCGCGGAAGCCGTCGTTGACCGCCTCGATGACCTGCTCCAGGCTCAGCCCGCCTTCGAGGTGCTGCTCGGGCGCGTAGCGGCTCTCGGCGTACACGACGCCGTCGGCTGCCAGGTCCTCCGCGGCCTCGGCGGCGACGCGGTACAGCGCCTCGCGGGTCTGCATCACGGCGCAGGTGTGCGCGAACGTCTCCAGATACCGCTCCAGGGAGCCGGAGTCGGCGGCGTCGCGGAACCATCCGCCGAGCTTCGCGGCGTCGGTGGTCGGCAGTCCCGCGTACTGCGCGTCACGGGCGAGTTCGACGACCGTGGCCGGGCGCAGGCCGCCGTCCAGGTGGTCGTGCAGGAGGACCTTCGGCGCCTGCCGTATCTGCTCCTGGCCGAGGCTGCCGGTGCTGACGGTGTGCGCCGCGCTGGGGAATGTGTTGTCTGACAAGTGCATGGGAGGTGAGTGTAGACCCGACGGGCCGGAGCACGAACGCGGGCCGCCCCGGGGGCGTGCGCCCCTGCGCCCCCGACATGGGCGGTACGGGGTCCGCGGTCGGCGGCGGTGCGGGGCCGGTCGGCGGCCGGGACGGGTTCCGCGGTCAGCGCGACTGCCAGACGGGCAGCGCCGGCGCCCCCGTGGGCAGCATGTACTTGGCCGCGATGACGGGGGTCCGCCCGGCGTGGATCACCTGCGTCACCAGGACGGCCGGGGTGTCCGACGGCCGGTCGAACTGCGCGCCGCGGCGGCTGCCGAGCATCGTGGCGACCATGGTGGACGACCCCTTCAGCGCCATGCCCCGCCCCGCATCCAGCAGCAGCCGGAGCATGGTCGACGGTGCGCCGGGCGCGGTGTCGAGCGCCTGCGCCGGGGTGAGGCCGAGACCCGTGAGCGTCTCGTCGGTGGCCGCCCACTCGTGGGCGAGGCAGGACGGCAGGGAGTTGACCTCGATCATGCTCTCCCAGAACCGGACCTCGCCGTGGGCCGGCAGCAGCAGATGCTGCGCGGAGAAGTCGGTCGGCTCCTCCAGGGTCTGCGCCAGCCGTACGGTATGGACCGCCGCACCCGCGCCGAGCAGCTCCTCCATGGGTTTGAGGGTCTCGAAGCCGCGCTGCGGCGGGTGGTGGTTCACGGTGCGGCCCACTCCGCGCCGCACCGTGATGACCCCGTCCTCCTGGAGCAGGATCAGCGCCTCGCGCAGCGCGGGCCTGCTGACGCCCAGGTCGGCGGCGAGCCTGGGTTCGGTCGGCAGCTGCGATCCGGGCGGATAGATGCCCTGATGGACCGCTTCCACGATCCGCTCGTACAGGACGACGACCGGGCGCCGCTGCTGTTGTCTGTCAGCCATAGCCATCTCCTGGGGTGTGATCGTGCTGTCCCGGCTGCCGTCGCCCGGCCGCTCAGCCTACGCAGTGCGGTCACAGCCTGCGGTGTTGATGCCCGACCGGGCGGACCGGTCCGGCAGCGCTGGGGCGCGGGTAACCCTTGACAGCTCTTCGAGTGCGGGGGTAGACCAGACCTTCATCACACCTTGTCTGACAAGTGATCGGACAAGGCGTGAAAAGCGTTCCGGGCGCGGCGGTGCCGCTGCCCCGGGAGCGTCGGCTGCCGCACCTCCGCACACATCGGCGGAACCGGCCGGCAGCGGCGGACGGACGGGCCGGCCCACCACCCACCGCCCCGTCTCCGCCCTCGCCGTGCGCCGACGCCCCCTCGGGCCGCTCCGTACTCCCCGCCCCGCCCTCCCCTCCTAGGAGCCGCCATGTCGACATGTGCCGACCGCCCGGAGACACCACGGTCCGACAGCCGTCCCGGAATGCTGCTGGCGCTGGCCCTGGCCGTGCTCGGCTACCAGCTCAACGCCACCATGCTCAGCCCGGCCCTCCCCGACGTCATGCACCGGCTGCACACCACCAGCGGCCTCGTCGGACTCTCGCAGACCCTGTTCTTCCTGTTCGCGGCGATCGGTCAGGTCACCCTGGCCCGGCTCAGCGACTACCGCGGCCGCAAACCGATGATGCTGCTGGGCTGCTTCCTGGTCATCGCGGGCGATATCGCCTGCGCGGCGGCCCCCGACATCGGGGTGTTCCTTGTGGGGCGCGTCCTCCAGGGCTTCTCCGCCGCCCTGTTCACCCTGGCGTTCCTGACCCTGGACGACACCCTCTCGGCCAAGGGCTTCGGCCGGGCCGCGGGCATCATCACCGCCGTCAACGGTGGTTTCGCGGGGGTGGACGCCGTCTTCGGTGGCCGGCTGGCGGACACTGTCGGCTTCCGCGGCATCTTCCTGGCCGGTCTCGTGGTGTCGGTGGCCGGCACCCTCGCCGTGTACCGGACCGTCCCCGCCACGCCGCCGACCGCGAAGGGCCGCATGGACTGGCGCGGCACGTCCCTGCTCGCCATCGGCCTGACGGGCGTACTGATCGGCCTGGCGCAGGGCGAGTCGTGGGGCTGGCTCTCCGTGCCCACCGCGATCTGTGTGCTGGGCGGCCTCGCCTCTCTGGTCGCGTTCGCCCTGGCCGGCCGGGGCGCCCGGGACACCGTCATCGACACGAAGCTCCTCGTCTCGCGCCGCGCCTGGCCGCTGCTGGCCACGACCGTACTGACCCTGGCCGGTGCCTTCGGGGCGCTCACGCTCACCGTGCCGCTGTTCACCCAGGACCCGCAGGCTGGTTACGGCATGAGCGCGACCCACTCGGCGCTGCTGTTCGCGACACCGGCCCAGGCCATCGGGGTGATCGGCGCTCCCCTCGCGGGCATACTCGGCCCGCGGATCGGCTGGCACCGCAGCGTGGTTCTCGGCTCCGCGGGCTCGCTGATCGCGTTCGTCGTCGCGGTGCCGTTCATGACCCATCAGTGGGTCTTCGCCGCCGCGCTCGCGGTGCTCGGGATCACGTACAACGGCCTGAGCATCACCGCGCTCAACGGCCTGGCCGTCCTCTCTTCCCCCGACAACCAGAAGGGCGCGCTGCCCGGTCTGAACGGCGCCTGTTTCGGCATCGGCGCCTCACTCGGGACGGCGCTCGCCTCCGCGCTGATCACGGTCGCGGCGAGCGGCGGCGCGCACGGCGCGGACCGCTACGGGCCCGCCCTGTGGGCCTCGTGCGGACTGCTTGCCGTGGCCATGGTGACGACGGTGGCGATCAAGGCCGTACCGAAGGGCGCGGCGCAGCCGGACGGCGGCCGGGTGGCGGTGCCCGCCATGCACGGCTGAACGCGGCGCCGCGAACCGCGCGTTGCCGGACGGCCGCTGACGACAACGGGGCGGTGACGACACCGGACCGCAGACGACAACAGGGCGGTGGAACTGCCGGAGCAGCTCCACCGCCCTGTGGGGCATGGCGGGTTACGCGTGGGCGCTGAGCACGCCCGAGGCGCTGAGCACCATGTAGATGCCGTTGGCGTCGAGGCCCTCGTCGTGCTCGTTGGCGTCCAGGGTGGCGGCCACCCCGTCATGGCCGATGATCTGGGCGCGGTAGTGGCCTTCGCCGGGCTCCGTGACCTTGACCTTCCAGTCGCCCGCGACGGTGAACGTGCCCGGACCCTGGTGTCCGCCGCCCATCCAGGAGTGGAGCGAGCCGTCGATCCCGAGCACGATGAACATGTCGTTGAAGTCGAGCCCGGCGTCGGTGTTGTGCGTCACCATCGAGCCCAGAACCGAACCGTGGCTGACGATGTCGGCGCGGTACTTCTGGGCACCCACCTGGTAGATCTTGGCCGTGCTGCCGTCCGGCAGGCGCTGGCTGTGGTCCAGGGACGGCCCCGCCTCGGCCGTCGTCCCGCTCTTGTCCGCGATGCTCTGGTCGCCGCCGCCCTGGGAGCCGCCGGCCTTGGAAGCGCCGGCCTGGGAACCGCCCGCCTTCGAGCCGTCGGTCTTGGAGTCGCCCGCCGCACCGGCGTTCCCGGTGGAGTGGGACGCGGAGGTGGCGGCCGAGTCCTTCGTGCCCTGGCCCGCGGCGTTGCTGTCCCCGCTCCCGCAGGCGGTCAGCGAGAACGCCGCAGCGGCGGCGACGGCCACCAGGCCGGCGGAACGGACGGTACGGCGTGCACGGCGAGTGGTCATCATGGCGCTCCCCCAAGGGTTGTGGTCAGGATCCGGCGTCTGCACCCGCTTCCGCGGGGCGGCCTGCCAGCTCTTCTGTTCGCTACACCTTGTGAGATGGACCCCTGTCAGAAGTTGTTCGCCAGGTTCTGTCCGCATTTGGTAACACACTTCGTAACAGAGGCCGGACGGGCCGGACTCAAAGGAAGCGCCGGATGGGGAGCACGGCCGTCTCCCGTACCCGCTCGGACAGCGCACGACGGCTCCAGCGTGTGGCATCGATCGCCTCGCTGCGCTTCAGGTCGGCATCGAAGTCGACGTCCAGCGCCTCGGTGAACGTCTCGTCCAGGACCGCGAGCATGACCTCTTCGTCATGTTCGAGGGACCGGCGGTTGAAGTTGGTCGAGCCGATCAGGGACGCGACGTGGTCCACCGTGATGATCTTGGTGTGCAGCATGGTGGGCTGGTACTCGCGGATCTCGACGCCGGCGGCCAGCAGGGCCGCGTAGTGGTGCCGCCCCGCCAACTGGCAGGCGCGCTGGTCGGTGTGCGGCCCCGGCAGCAGGATCTCGACCCGTACGCCACGGCGTGCCGTCGCACGCAGCAGTTCGATGAAGTACGTGTCCGGTGCGAAGTAGGCGGTGGCCAGCCGGAAGCGCTCCTCCGCCGATGTGAGCATCACGCGGATCAGGGTCTGCAGGTCCTGCCAGCCGACGCTGGCCGAGCCGCGCACGACCTGGACAGTGGCGTCGCCTGGCTGCTCGTGCCCCGTGAACCGGTCGCGGTGGTCGAACAGTTCGTCGTGGCACTCCGCCCAGTTCTGCGCGAAGGCGGCGGCGACCCCGTCCACGGCGGGCCCGCGCAGCCGTACGTGGGTGTCGCGCCACTCGGACGAGTCCCTGGCGTCCCCGCACCACTCCTCGGCGATGCCGACACCCCCGGTGAAGGCCGTGTGCTCGTCCACGACGAGAGCCTTGCGGTGGCAACGGTGATTCTGCTTGAAGGGCGAGAGCCGGAGGGGCTTGCGGAACCACGCGACCAGCACCCCGGCCGCGTCCATGGCGTCGAGCAGGTCCTGCTCGATCTCCTTGGCGCCGAAGCCGTCCAGCAGCAGCCGCACCCGGACGCCCGCCCGCGCGCGTTCCGCCAGGGCCGCCGCGAAGTCGTGGGCTATCTGCCCGCGCCAGTACACGAAGGTCATCAGGTCGATGGTGTGCTCGGCGGTACGGACGGCATCCAGCATGGCGGGGAAGATCTCGTCGCCGTTGCGCAGCGGGACCAGTTCGTTTCCCTCGGTGGCGGCGATCCCGATCAGCCGCTCCAGCCGTCTTCGCAGCCGCTGCTTGCGCCCCTGGACGTCCGGCGGGGCGGCCTCTGTCGCCTGCTGCTGCACGGGTACCTCCTCGTCGTCGCCGTGCCCTGGTGCACGACGACGAGGAGGAGCGTAAGCGCTACGCGTCAGCGCTCGGCGAGGAAGGCGGCCCAGGCGCGCGGGGCGACGGTCAGGATGGGGCCGGCGGCGACCTTGGAATCACGGACGTGGATGGCGCGGGGGTGGGCTGCTACTTCTACGCAGTCGCCGCCTTCGCTGCCGCTGTACGTGGACTTGTGCCAGTCGCAGGCGACTTCTACGCAGTTGCCGCCTTCGTCACCGCTGTAGCTGGACTTGAACCAGTTGAGACTCATCACGCTCCTGCCGGATCGTCCAGCAGACTCAGGCTTTCTTCGGGGGTGAGAGCCTGCGAACGCAGCATTCCATACTTCTGTTGATAGATGCTGACCTCATCTGGATCGTCGACCAGGACACTGATGCGCTGGCCTTCGAGGTAGACGAGATGATGGTGCTCGGGGGTCTCCAGCAGAACCATCGGGCCGTCGAGTCCAGCGTGCCGCCCCCGCCGTGTGGGCACGATCTGGAGCCCCAGGAAAGGCAGTTCGGCGCACCGACGTAGGTGTCGCAGCTGCTCGTTCAGAACCGCGCTCCCGCCGAGGGGGCGGGTCAGGATGACCTCTTCGATCAAGTAGTTCATCATGGGTGGCCACGGCCTGCGGTCGAAGATCCGCTGCCGGTCGATTCGCGCGGCGACTCGTTCTTCGACCTGCTCGCTACTGATCGGCGGATACAGGCTGTCGATAACGGCGTGTGCATAGCCCTCGGTCTGGAGCAACCCGGGAATGACCTGGTTCTGGTACGAAAGCAGGGGCAGCGCATCCTCCTCGTAGTCGATGAAGTCCTGTGCGAATGCCGGGAACCGCTCCCAGCCCGGCATCTCCTCCACGCCGACCCCCAGCGCCCCACCCGTATCCAGCGCACGGTCCAGCCGGTCGGCCAGGTCGGGCTGTAGCGGCCGCCGTCCCTGTTCGATGGAGGCGATCGTGTCGACGTGTACGTTCACCTCGTCGGCCAGCTGCGGCTGCGTCAGGCGGGCGCGTTTGTGGAAGTGTCTGAGCTGCGCACCGATCAGGTGCCAGGAGGGGTTCTTCTTGCGCTTGTTTGCCGGGTGCATGGCGTCTGCCTTCCCGCCCGTGGCCGTAAATGACCGGTTTCGCGGCGTACCAGGAATCTGTACGCCTTCACTCACTGGCTCAACCTAGTCACAGTGCGTGACGGTTGGTGCATGAACCAGGAACTCCAACTCCCCTACTTCCGCGAGGCGTTCTACCGGCGGGAACGCAGGTCCGTCCCCCGGGCCAGGAAGTTCACCGCCGAGGCGCTCGCCGACTGGGGCCCTCCGGTCCGTACGGACGATGTGCTGCTCTGTGTGAGCGAGCTGGCCACCAGCGCACTGCTGCACGGTGTCCCACCCGGCCGGGGATTTCGGCTGCATCTGTACTTGGAGCGCGACGGGCTGCTTCATGTGGAGATCCACGACAGCGGTCCGGGCGAGGTACGCGTGCCGGAGGAGTCCACCGAGGCGGAGGGCGGCCGGGGGCTGTTCGTCGTGGCGGCCCTGGCGGACAAGTGGGGCGTGGGGGAACGGAACCCGGGCAAGACGGTGTGGTGCGAGTTTCAGTGCCTGTTTTCCGGCCCGGAATCCGAGCAGAGGGTGACGTGAGGTGCTCGGGCAGCGCGGCGGGCCCGGTGGTGCCTGCCGCGCCGGCAGGCGGTCAGCTCTTGCCGAGCATTTCGGCCGTGAGTACGGTGCCGCCCACGCCCCAGCCCCCGTCGGGGACCTCGTCGATGACCACCAGGGTGGTGGCCCGGGCGCGCTCACCGTACACATCGGCGTAGGCGTCGGTGACGGCGTCGATGAGCTTCTTCTTCGACTCCTGCGTCAGGGTTTCCGCGGGCACCTTGAGGTTGGCGAAAGGCATGGTGATTCCTGCTCTCCGATGGGGTGTTGGGTAAACGGGAAAAGAGATGTGGTGGGGAAAGGTCCGGAGCGTGGCTGCCGGGCGTCAGATGATCCCGCCGTTGGCGCGCAGGACCTGTCCGTTGACCCAGTGCCCCGAGGGGCCGGCCAGGAAGGCGACGACCTCGGCGATGTCCTCGGGGGTGCCGAGCCGTTCCAGCGGGGGCTGTTTGGCGAGCCGTTCGATCGTGGCTTCGTCCTTGCCCTCGAAGAACAATTCGGTGGCCGTGGGGCCGGGGGCGACGGCGTTGACCGTGATGTCGCGGCCCCTCAGCTCGCGCGCGAGAACAAGCGTCATCGCCTCGACGGCTCCCTTGCTGGCGGCGTAGGCGCCGTACTCGGGGAACTGCAGGCCCACCACCGAGGTGGACAGATTGACGATGGCGCCCCCGGCGCGCACGCGCCGTGCGGCCTCCCTCGCCACGACGAAGGTGCCGCGGATGTTGGTGCGGTACAGGTCGTCCAGGACGGCCAGGTCGAGGTCTGCGATGGGTGACAGGCCCATCCGCCCCGCGGAGTTCACCACGACGTCGACGCCGCCGAACTCCTTCTCCGCCGAGTCGAACGCCGCCGCGACCGCGTTCTCGTCGGCCACGTCGGCCTGCACGGATATCGCCCGGCCTCCGGCGGCGGTGATCGTCTCGACCACCTGGTTCGCGGCGTCGGCCGACCCCGCGAACCCCACGGCGACGGCGTAACCGCGGGAGCCGAGGGTGATCGCTGCCGCCCGGCCGATACCGCGGGAACCACCCGTGACCACGGCGACACGCTGCTGCCCGTTCATGAGCCATCCTTTCCGTATCGCCGATATTGCTTTGGTGAATCGACGATAAGGCAACGCTAGCACGGCGCCTTTATCGACGCTAGCCATGTCGCGTATCGTTGATTTCATGGAAACGGATGCGACGATCCGCGCGGCGATGATCGAAGCCGCGCTGCAGCAACTGGCGGGCTCTTCGGACCACGACGTGGCGACCCGTGCGGTCTGCGAAGCCGTCGGCGTGACGCAGCCGGTCCTCTACCGGCTGTTCGGCGACAAGCGCGGACTGCTCGACGCGGTGGCCGACCACGGCTACGAGCGATACGCCGCGCTCAAAGCGGCCCAGGAGCAGACCGGGGACCCGGTGACCGACCTGCTGGCCGGATGGGACGGTCACATGGCCTTCGCCAGGGAACATCCGGCGCTCTACCAACTGATGTTCACGCCCCGGCCCTGGTCGCACTCCACCGCCCGGCAGCGCGTGTTCGACCTCCTTGTCGCGGCGCTCGTCCGCTGTGCGGCGGTGGGCGCCCTCAGAACCGAACCGCGCACCGCCGCAGAGCTGATCCTGTCCGCGAACGTCGGCATCGCGCTCCACCACATCGCAGCCCCAGCGCTGTTCAGTGACTCCACGGTCTCGCACCTGATGCGCGATGCCATGTTCTCCAGGGTGCTCACCCGGCCGACCGGACACGACGAGGGCGACCCCCTGCACTCGGCGGCTCTGCGTCTGCACGCTCAGCTGGAACTGAACGGCACCGACGCCCTGGAACCCGTGGAGACCGCCCTGCTGCTGCGCTGGCTCGCCCGCATCACCGAGCCGGGCGCCCGCCAAGGCGGCTGAGCGGATCAGAACGAGCTGGCAGCGGCCAGGAGCTGGACCCCGGCCGCTGCCAGCAGTGCGCCGGGCGGCGACCAGGTGGCGAGCGGCCCGGCGATGGCCGCGCCGATGGCGAACCCGGTGAGTTTCAGGCTGGCGCCAGTGGTGAAGATCTGGCCGCGCAACCGGGCGGGCGCCTCCCGGTGCCGGATCGCGAACAGGGCGGTGAGCTGCGGGCCTTCACCGATCCCGGTGAGAACGGCCGACGCGGCGACCGGCACGGGTCGGCCGGTCGCCGCGAGGGCCGGGGCTGCGGCCAGGACCAGGGTGCTGAGCCGGACGACCGTGTCGGGGCGCAGCAGCCCCGGGCGGCGGGAGAGCAGGGTGTTCGCGGCCAGGGCGGCTGCCGCGGCGACGCTGAGGAGGGCCGCGCCCCGGTCGGCGCCGCCGAGCACCCGTTCGCCGAGCAGCGGGGTGCAGGCGAGCAGCGCGCCGCTGCCCACACACGAGACGACGGATGCGGTGGTCGCGCGGGCCAGGGTGGGGGAGCGGGCGATGGCGAGGAATCCGGCGGTGAGGTCGGTGTGGACCCGCCGGCGTGCGGCAGTCCCTTCCGTAACGCTCCGTTCGGGCAGTGCCCGGGCGGCCGGGAGGGCCAGACAGATCAGCGCGGCCGACCCGGCCACACCGCTGGGCGCGCCCGCCGAAGCGGCGGCCGCTGCGGCCAGGGCGGGCCCTGCCAGGCTCGCGAGGTTGAACGTCATCGCGTCGACGGCGTTCGCGCGGGGGAGCGCTCCGGAGGCGGCGACGCGCGGGAGCTGGGAGGTCCAGCCGCCCGAGAGCGCCGGTCCGAGCAGTCCGCCGGCCGCCGCGATCAGTACGGTGCAGGCGACCGGAACCCGGCCGAGGCTGAGCAGCAGGGCGCCGAGGGCCATGGCGTACAGCGTGAGGGTGCAGGCCAGCAGGCGGCCGGGTCGCGGTGAACGGTCGAGGAGCACGCCGAACACGGGGCCGCCGACCGCCGCCGAGACCGTGAGACCGGCCAGGACCGCCGATGCGGCCGTGGCGGAACCGGTGGCCGCGAGCCCGGCCAGCAGCAGAGCGGGCCCGGACATCTCGTCCCCCGTACGGGCCGCCACGGCTCCGGTGGTGTAACGGGCCAGGGTGTAACGCTTCTCCATCACGATCACGTTACGCAGGTAACCGAATCCTGCGCCAGATGCGTTACATTCGCCGGGTGCTCACCCCGAACGAGACCCTGGAGCGGACCGCCGCTCTGATCAACGTCCTGAGCCTGGAGACCGCGGCGGCGGGGCAGGTGGCCGATGTGCTGCGCACCCACGGCAAAACCGGTGAACTCGCGCTCTCCGCAAGCGATATGGAAGAGCTGCGGTCCGCCGCCCGCGCGCTGCGCGAGGTCTTCGCGGCCGGGGGGACCGACGCCGCCGCGTCAGCCGTGAACGGGCTGCTGCGACGCAGCACCGGCCGCCTCCGTCTCACCTCGCACGACGGCAGCACGCCCTGGCATCCACACCTCGACCGCGATGACGACGCGCCGTGGGGCGAGTGGTTCCTCGCCTCGTCCTGTCTGGCGCTGGCCGTCCGCCTCTGGGACCGCCAGCGCCCGCCGGGCGGCGTCTGTGCCTCGACGGGCTGCGGGAACGTCTTCGTCGTGGAGGGCAGTGGTCCTGCCCGCCGGTACTGCTCGCGCCGGTGCGCCACCCGCGAACGGGTCGCGGCGCACCGGCGTGGGCGAGGGGCGGCAACGGGCCCGTGATCAGGCGGACTTGATCGCCGAGATGTCGAAGGCCAGCTTGACCTTGTCGCTGACCATGACGCCACCGGTCTCCAGGGCGGCGTTCCAGGTCAGGCCCCAGTCGGAGCGCAGGATCTCGGTGCTGCCCTCGAAGCCGACGCGCTGGTTGCCGTAGACGTCGGTGGCCGAGCCGTTGAACTCCAGGTCGATGGCGAGCGGCTTCGTGACGTCCTTGATGGTCAGGTCGCCGACGATGCGGTACGTGTCGCCGCCGAGCTGCTCGGCGTGCGTGGAGCGGAACGTCATGTGCGGGAACTGCTCGGCGTCGAAGAAGTCGCCGCTGCGCAGGTGGCCGTCGCGGTCCGCGATGCCGGTGTCGATGCTCTCGATCCGGATGTCGATGGCCGCGGTGGACTTCGAGGGGTCGGAGCCGTCCAGGTGCAGCGTGCCCTCGTGCTCGGTGAAGGAGCCGCGCACGTTGGTCACCATGGCGTGGCGCACGGTGAAGCTGATGGCGCTGTGGGCCGGGTCGATGCTGTAGTCGCCGGACAGGGCGGCCAGGGCGGGGTCCACCGGGAGGGTGGCGGTGGTTGCCGGGGCGGTGGGGGACTTGCGGTTGAACAGAGCCATGGCTCCTCCTCGGGTGATGGGTGGTGCGTAATGGGTGGTGCGTGAGCGCGGGAGTGCGTGCGCAGGTGGCGTTCGTCAAGGTTGTTTAACCTTCAACGAGATTCACCATAGAGCCATCTGGTTCAAAATTCAACATCTTCGTCAAGAGTGTGCGGCGGGGTGTGCGGATGGGTGCGCGGACGAGTGTGCGGGCGGCTTCGCGGACCGGTGTCCGGTGCACGGTGACGGCCCTCTGGCGGACGCGCGTAGAACTGCGGCACTATCTGTCCCGCTCCACCTGCACAGCAGCCCCACAGACAACGCGGACAACGCCGACATCGCACTCCATGCAGTCAACGCAGTCATCGCAGTCATCAGCAGGAGGAATCCCCCATGAAACTCCGCCCGGTTCTCGCCGCGCTCGCGCTCGTCCTCGGTGTCCTCTCCGCGCCCGGCGTCGGCGTCCTCGGAGGTGCCACCGACGCCTTCGCCGCGACGAAGATCAGTCACGCCACGGCCACGTCGATGTTCCGCTCGTCCGGCATCACCTGGTCGTCGTCCGGTGGCTGCTCCGACCGGAACGTCGCCACCTGCACCTCCTTCGACCAGCTCAACCTGGCCACCGCACAGGGCGCCCAGACGCTCAAGGGCGCGCTCGGCTGCGCCATGAACATCACGGGAGGCACCGAGACGGGCCACGCGTCCGGCACGTACTCGCACTGGAACGGCTACAAGCTGGACATCGCCAAGACCACCTGCCTGACCAACTACGTCAAGAACACGTTCACGTACATCGGCCTGCGCGGTGACGGCTACCCGCAGTGGAAGTCCGGCGCGGGCAATGTGTACGCGGACGAGGGCAGCCACTGGGACGTCACGTTCTACAACTGCGGCGGCTGCTGAGGCCGGCCGCCCGGCACCGGCTTGGACTTTCGGGCAGCGGCTGTTGGACTGCCGCTGCCCGCAAGGGTGTTGGGCGTTGACCGGTGGCCGGGGCGCGGATACCCAGTGACCATGCCCCGAAGATACAGATCCGTCCGCGCGCTCGTCGCCGCGTCCTCCGCCGTATTCGCCCTGGCCGGGCCCCTCCCGTCCGCCTCTGCCTCCACCACCGCCGCGCCCGCGACCGGCGCCGTCGGGGGCGAGGCCGTCATCGGCTCGGCCCAGCTCTCGGTCGCCGTCGCCAGGGACTTCCCGCGAGTCGTCTCGTACACCGACCGTGGCACCGGATCGCGGCTGCTCGGCAGTACGCAGCCGGTCACCGCCGTCACCCTCAACGGCAAGGCGTACCCGGTCCAGGTGAAGGGCGCACCCGTGGTCCGGGCCTCGTCCGCCGCGTACACCCTCACCTTCGCCGCCCTGCCCGGGGTCGAGATCGACGCGAAGCTCTCGGTCTCGGGGCGCGCCACCACGTTCAGGGTGACCGCCGTACGGGACACCGCGGCGTTCCGGGTCGGGACGATCGACATCCCCGGCCACGACCTGGTCTCGGTGGGGTCCGACGACCCGGGAGCCGCCACCGCCTTCACCCGGCTCGACGCGGACTCGACCCGTACCGCCGACGTCTTCGGCAAGGTCACGGCGGACACCGGGACCGACGCCTCACCGGTCGGGGCGACCTACGCCATCGTCAACACCGGGCAGCTGGCCGCAGCGGTCGAGTCCAACTCCTCGTACGACAAGCCGGCCGGCGCCACCAACGGCGACGCGGCCCGCTTCTGGCACCAGGCGCAGAAGGAGGCCGACGGCAGCGTCCGGGTCGGGGTCTGGTCCGGGCAGTGGACCTACCGTGGCGACGGCGCCGCCAAGCCGGAGAGCGGGAACAACCTGCCCTGGGCGAAGGTCGTCGTCACGCCGGACGCCAACGGCGACAAGGTGGTCGACTGGCAGGACGGCGCCGTCGCGTTCCGCACGATCGGCATCGAGCCCAAGGGCGGGAACGAGACCCCGGACCGGGTGATCACCCACATCCCGTTCAACTTCGCCAGCCAGGCCACCCACCCCTTCCTGCGCACGCTGGACGACGTCAAGCGCATCTCGCTCGCCACCGACGGCCTCGGTCAGCTCGCCCTGCTCAAGGGCTACCAGTCCGAGGGCCACGACTCGGCGCACCCCGACTACGGGGGCAACTACAACACCCGGGCCGGCGGTCTCACCGACCTCAACAAGCTGCTCAAGGACGGCAAGAAGTGGGGCGCCACGTTCGGTGCGCACATCAACGCCACCGAGGCCTACCCGGTCGCCCACCACTTCGACGACAGCCTGGTCGACAAGAGCGCGCAGGGCTGGAACTGGCTGGACCAGAGCTACTACATCGACCAGCGCCACGACATCAACAGCGGCGACCTGACCGACCGGCTCCAGCAGCTGCGGAACGAGACCGACCCCAACCTCTCGCTGCTCTACCTCGACGTCTACTACACGCACGGCTGGATCGCCGACAAGACCGCCGAGGCCGTCCGCAAGCAGGGCTGGAACCTGGCGTCCGAGTGGGCGGACAAGTTCGAGCGGGACACGCTCTGGTCGCACTGGGCCAATGACCTGGATTACGGCGACGCCCACAACAAGGGCCTCAACTCGAAGATCATCCGGTTCATCCGGAACGACGAGAAGGACGTCTGGAACAACGATCCGGTCCTCGGCCAGACCGCCATCCAGGAGTTCGAGGGCTGGACGGGCGAGACCGACTGGACGAAGTTCTACGACACCGTCTGGCAGAAGGACCTCCCCGCCAAATACCTCCAGCACCAGAAGATCACCCGCTGGGACGGCAACGACATCACCTTCACCGGCGGGGTGACCGGCACCGTCAAGGACGGCAGGCGCGCCGTCTACGACCACGGGCGGCAGGTCATCGACGGGAACGACTACCTGATCCCGTGGGACGGCGGCAAGAAGCTCTACCACTACAACAAGACGGGTGGCACGACCAGTTGGGAGGTGCCGGGGAGCGGGACGTACACCGTCTACAAGCTCACCGACAACGGCCGCACCAGGGCCGGCACCGTCAAGCCGGTCAAGGGGCGGATCACCCTGACGGCGGCGGCGGGCCAGCCGTACGTGCTCTACCCGGACCACGCCCCGAAGCAGGCCGACCCCCGCTGGGGCCAGGACACCGAGGTCAAGGACCCCGGCTTCAACGACGCGAAGCTGAGCGACTGGCAGCGGACCGGCACCGCCGTACGGGACACCGACAGTCAGGGCCGCAACAGCGCAGCGCTCTCCGGAAGCGGCACGGCGGCCGTCTCCCAGCAGCTCAGGGGCCTCAAGCCCGGGGCCCGCTACTCCGCATCGGCCTGGATCGAGGTGCAGCCCGGCAGGTCGAGACGTACGACGCTCTCGGCGGGCGGCAAGTCGGTGGTGGTCGAGCGGTCGACCGCGAAGAACATGGTCGCCGCATCCGACTGGCACGGCACCTGGTTCCAGCGGGCCGCGGTCAACTTCACCGCACCGGAGCACGGCGCCACCACGCTCAGGATCGAGGCCGCGAAGGGCTCGGCGGCCACGGTGCGGCTCGATGACATCCGGGTCGTGGCGAACGCTCCGACGGTCAGGGCGGGGACGGTCGCGTCCGAGGACTTCGAACACGTCGACCAGGGCTGGGGACCCTTCCTCAAGGGCGACGCGGGCGGCGACACCGACCCCCGCACCCACATCGCGCAGAAGCACGCCCCGTACACACAGGCAGGCTGGAACGGGAAGGCCATCGACGACGTCATCGGCAGCGGCCAGTCGCTGAAGTCGCACGAGGAGAACACCGGCCTCGTCTACCGGACCGCGCCGTGGACCGTCCCGATGGCCGAAGGCCACGCGTACCAGGTGCGGTTCGACTACCAGTCGAGCGACGCGGGCGCCTATGCGTGGGTCGATGGCTACGACCGTACGTCGGGCTCCGGCGCCGCATCGGTGGAGACCCGGAGCACCCCCATCGGCAGACAGCGGACCACAGGGCACTTCAGCGAGCAGCTCACGGCCGGCTGCGGGGACACCTTCACCGGGCTGCGCAAGTCCGAAGGGGCGCCCGACGGTGCCGACTTCGTGCTCGACAACTTCACGGTGACCGACCTGGGCCCGGCAACCGGACAGGCCGCCTGCGGCACGCTCTCCGTCGACCCGGCCGAACAGACCCTGGAACCGGGTGCGAAGAACAAGGTCTCGGCCACCTTCACCAACTACGAGGCGACCGCGGTGACCGGTGTCTCGGTGAGCCTGGACCTCCCCGACGGCTGGCAGGCCGAGCCCGCGGGGCCGGTCACCTTCGACAGCGTCGCCCCGGGCGCCGAGGCCACCGGCACCTGGCAGGTCACCCCGCCGGCCGACGCGGCGTACCAGCCCTACGAGCTGCGCTCCACCGGCTCGTACACGGTCGGCGGCAGCACCCGGAAGCTGACCGCGTCCGCCTCGGTCCGCACGCTCCCGCCGCCGCCCACCGAGGACCGCTACGCCAGCGATCTCGACTGGACGTCCATGGAGAACGGCTGGGGACCGGCCGAGAAGGACATGGACAACGGCGAGACGGCGGCGGGCGACGGCACACCGCTGACCATCGGCGGCACGGTGTACGCCAAGGGGCTCGGCACCGCGTCGCCCGGCACCATCCGCTACTACCTGGGCGGCCGGTGCACGTCCTTCACCGCGCAGGCGGGTCTCGACAGTTCGCAGGGGACGCGCGGCAGCGTGCAGTTCAGCGTGGTCGCCGACGGCACCGAGAAGGTCAAGTCGCCGGTGCTCAAGGGGGCCGACGGCGCCTGGTCGCTGACGGCCGATGTGACCGGGGCGAAGTACGTCGACCTCGTCACGGGTGACGGCGGCGACGGGCCGGGTAACGATCACGCGGACTGGGGCGACGCCCGCTTCCACTGCGGCGGCTGACGGGCCGGTCGAGGGGCCGGTCGAGGAGGTGGGAAGGGCCGGCCGACGGCCGGTGGAAGGCTGACCGAGAAAGCGCTTGCTCCCGGTTCAAGGTGATCCGGGAGCAAGCGCTTTCTGTTCATGTTGTCCAGACCATTGCCCGGCCGTTGAGGCCCTGCTACACCAGCGGTTAGCAGATCCACGCCCCCTGTCTCCGGGAGTCTCCTGTGCCCTCGCTGCCCCCCTGGTCCCGTCGCGCCTTCCTCGCCACCGCGGGCGCCGGCGCGCTCACGCTGACCGCCGTGCCGTACGCGAACGCGGCCCCGTCCGCCGCGTCCGCGCCGTCGACTGCCGGAACGGCCACGGCTGCGGACGCGGGCTCCGACGACGAGTTCGCGACGCTGCGCGGCCGCTGGCTGGATCTGGCGCTCGGTACCGGTTACGACGCGACCGCGGAGCCGTACGCGTCCCAGCTCAAGGCGACCGGCCAACTCGCCACGCAGTTCCGGGCGTCGATGGCCCCGGCGGACAAGTCCCTCTGGGCGGACTACCCGTTCGACCCGCCGGCCGGCATCACCCAGAGCTACACCCGGCTGTGGACGATGGCCGAGGCGTACCTCCAGGACGGCACCGGGCTCACCGGCGACGCCGGGCTGCTCGCCGATGTGATCACCGGCATCGACCACCTCTCCGCGAAGATCTACAACCCCACGACGACGGTCTACGGCAACTGGTGGGAGTGGCAGATCGGCAGCCCCCGGCTGCTCATGGACCTGGTGGCCGCCCTCTACGGCCACCTCACCGACAGCCAGATCCAGGCCGCCTGCGCGGCCGTCGACCACTTCATCCCCGACTCGGTGCTCGCCGACTACTCCGGCACATCGACCGGCGCCAACCGGGTCGACCTCTGCCGCTCGGTCACCATGCGCGGCGTGAACGGCCGCTCCCCGGAGAAGATCGCGCTGGCCCGCGACGCGCTCTCGCCCGTCTTCCCGTACGTCACCAAGAGCGACGGGCTCTACCCCGACGGCTCGTTCCTCCAGCACACGTCGATCGCCTACTCGGGCACCTACGGCCAGGTCATGCTGGACGGGCTCGGCCGGCTCTTCACCCTGCTCGCGGGCTCCACCTGGGACGTCACCGACCCCAACCGGCAGATCATCCTGGACAGCGTCGAGCACGCCTACGCGCCCATCATCTACAACGGCCTGGCCATGGACAGCGTCAACGGGCGTGCGGTCAGCCGCGGTTACCTCGCCAGCGACGACCAGCACGTGATGCGCAGCGACCACTTCCACGGGAAGGGGCTGATCGCCGCCATAGCGGTCATGGCGGGGGGTGCGTCCGATGCCGAGCGGCTGCGCTGGCAGGGGATGGTCAAGGGCTGGATCGAGCGGGACACCACGACCCCGATCCTCACCGCGACGCAGTTCGGCGTCGCCGACCTCTCCCGGCTGCACGCGGTCGCCGCCGCCCCGGTGGCGGCGGCCCCGGAACCGGTCGCCCACAACCTCTTCGCCTCCATGGACCGCGCGGTGCACCGCCGCCCCGGCTGGGCGGCGAACATCTCGATGTCCTCCGAGCGGATCTCGTACTACGAGTGCGGCAACGGCGAGAACCTGCACGGCTGGCACACCGGCGCCGGAATGCTCTACTGGTGGCCGGGCCAGCAGGCGAACGACCACTACACCGACTGGTTCTGGCCGACCGTCGACCCGTACCGGATGCCCGGAACCACCGTGTCCACCAAGCGACTTGCCGACGAGGCGGGCGGCGAGTGGGGCGCCGCCAAGCCGGCCGTCCAGTGGGTGGGCGGAGCGAGCGACGGCGAGTTCGCGGCCGTCGGCCAGCAGGTGAAGGGGCTGCTCTCCACCCTCCAGGCCCACAAGTCCTGGTTCTGCGTCGCCGACACGGTGATCTGCCTGGGTGCGGGGATCGCCGCGACCGACGGCGTCCCGGTCGAGACGGTGGTCGACAACCGCAACCTCGGAGCCGACGGCACGGCCGCGTTCACGCTGGACGACCGCGGCCGGCCGCGCTGGGCCCACCTCGCGGGCCACGGCGGATGGGTCTTCCCCGGTGGCACGGACGCGCTGCACACCCTGCGCGAGGCACGCACCGGGGCCTGGCACGACATCAACACCACCAGCTCGACCGAGCGGCAGACCCGCACCTTCCAGACCCTCTGGCTCGACCACGGCACGGACCCGGTGGACGCCTCGTACGCGTATCTGCTGATGCCCGGCGCCTCGCCCCGCACGCTCGCGGCCCGCGCGGCCGACCGCGGCTGGCTGGAGGTACTGACCAATACGGCGGCACAGCAGGGCGTCGCCGTACGCTCACTCGGGCTGACCGCGGTGAACTTCTGGCAGCCCGGTACGGTGGGGCAGCTCACCGCCTCGGCTCCGGCGAGCGTGCTGGTGCGGCGCAAGCGGCGCACCGCCACCCTGCACATCAGCGAGCCGCCGCGGACCGGGAAGCCGGTGGAGATCGTCTGGAAGCAGCCGGTACGCCGGGTGACCAGCGCGGACCCCTCCGTGCAGGTGGTCTCGACCGGCCGGTCGCTGCGGCTGCGGGTCACCCCGGGCACGGCGGGCGCGACGCACGCCTGCGAGGTCGTCCTCGGCTGACCGGGCACCGGACGGCCCGGCCGCGCTCGCGTCCCCGTCCTGGCACCGCTCCCGGAGCTTGTCGGAGCTCTTGTGGGAACTCCACAATCCGGAGTGGTCCTGGACTGGCACTTCGCCTGCGCCGCCGGGCTCTTCTGTCCAGGGCGGCCAGGAAACTGGTCCGGAGACTGTGCGAAGTGCACTGCGCGTTTTCTTGGCGCAGTTCGTAGGGTCGGAACATGACCGTTTTGGACGAGACCGCGGGCCGGCCCACCGACGCACGTGGACGGGTGGCGGAGCTGCTGGCCCTGCGCGAGCAGGCCAGGCGCGGGCCCAGTGAGCGAGCGACCGAGGCCCAGCACACGAAGGGCAAGCTGACCGCGCGCGAGCGCATCGAGCTGCTGGTGGACCCGGGATCGTTCAAGGAGGTCGAGCAGCTGCGCCGGCACCGGGCGACCGGCTTCGGCCTGGAGGCGAAGAAGCCGTACACCGACGGTGTCATCACCGGGTGGGGCACGGTCGAGGGCCGCACGGTCTTCGTCTACGCCCACGACTTCCGGATCTTTGGCGGGGCGCTGGGCGAGGCCCACGCCACGAAGATCCACAAGATCATGGACATGGCCATCTCGGCGGGTGCGCCGCTGGTCTCCCTGAACGACGGCGCGGGCGCCCGTATCCAGGAGGGCGTCAGCGCTCTCGCGGGGTACGGCGGGATCTTCCAGCGCAACACGCGTGCGTCGGGCGTGATCCCGCAGATCAGTGTGATGCTCGGCCCGTGCGCCGGCGGCGCCGCCTACAGCCCCGCGCTCACGGACTTCGTGTTCATGGTGCGTGAGACATCGCAGATGTTCATCACAGGACCGGACGTGGTCCGCGCGGTGACGGGCGAGGAGATCACCCAGAACGGCCTCGGTGGCGCCGATGTGCACGCCGAGACGTCCGGCGTCGCGCACTTCGCGTACGACGACGAGGAGACCTGCATCGCGGAGGTCCGCTACCTCATCTCGATGCTGCCGTCGAACAACCGGGAGAACCCGCCCTCGCACCCCAGCGAGGACCCGGCGGACCGCCGATCCGAGAAGCTGCTCGACCTCGTACCGGCGGACGGCAACCGCCCCTACGACATGCACCAGGTCATCGAGGAGCTGGTCGACGACGGCGACTTCCTGGAGATCCACGAGCGCTGGGCGCGGAACATCATCTGCGCGCTCGCCCGGATGGACGGCCAGGTCGTGGGCATCGTGGCGAACCAGCCGCAGGCCCTGGCGGGTGTCCTGGACATCGAGGCGTCCGAGAAGGCGGCCCGCTTCGTCCAGATGTGCGACGCGTTCAACATCCCGATCATCACCCTCCTGGACGTACCCGGCTTCCTGCCCGGTGTGGACCAGGAGCACGGCGGGATCATCCGCCACGGCGCGAAGCTGCTGTACGCGTACTGCAACGCCACCGTCCCGCGGATCTCGCTGATCCTGCGCAAGGCGTACGGGGGCGCGTACATCGTCATGGACTCCCAGTCCATCGGCGCCGACCTCACCTACGCCTGGCCGACGAACGAGATCGCGGTGATGGGTGCCGAGGGCGCCGCCAACGTGATCTTCCGCAAGCAGATCGCCGAAGCCGAGGACCCCGACGCCATGCGCGCCCGGATGGTCAAGGAGTACAAGGCCGAGCTGATGCACCCGTACTACGCGGCCGAGCGCGGGCTCGTGGACGACGTCATCGACCCGGCCGAGACCCGCGAGGTCCTCATCGCGTCGCTCGCGATGCTGCGCACGAAGCACGCCGACCTGCCCTCGCGCAAGCACGGCAACCCGCCGCAGTAAGCCACCGAGCCACAGCCACAGCACGTATGTCCCAGTAAGGGGAAAGACCTTGAGTACTCCCACCGCCGCCGCATCGCTGCTCCGCGTCGAGAAGGGCCACGCGGACCCGGAGGAGCTGGCCGCGATCACCGCGATCCTGCTGGCCCGCGCCGCCAACCGGCCCGAGGCCCCGGCGCACACGCCCCGCAGCACGGCCGGCTGGCGCCGTCTGGAGCGCACCCCGGGCTTCCGGGCCCCGCACTCCTGGCAGGGCTGAGCCGGGCCGGTCTCCGGCCCGACCGCACAGACCGCAGACGAAAGGCGCCCGCACCCTCTCCGGAGGGTGCGGGCGCCTTTCGCTGTACGGCCTGGGGCCCCGCTAACGCAGGCGTGCCATCAGGGCGTGCTCGACGAGTGTGATCAGCGCGCTCTTTGCATCTGCGCGGTGTCGTGCGTCGGTGGTGAGGATGGGGGTGTCGGGGCCGATCTGGAGGGCTTCGCGTACTTCGTCGGGGGTGTAGGGCTGGTGTCCGTCGAAGCCGTTGAGGGCGATGACGAAGGGGAGTCCCGAGTTCTCGAAGTAGTCCACCGCGGGGAAGCAGTCGGCGAGGCGGCGGGTGTCGACGAGTACGACGGCGCCGATGGCGCCGCGTACGAGGTCGTCCCACATGAACCAGAAGCGGTCCTGTCCCGGTGTGCCGAACAGGTAGAGGATCAGGTCCTGGTCGAGGGTGATGCGTCCGAAGTCCATGGCCACCGTAGTGGTGGTCTTGTCCCCGGTGTGTGTGAGGTCGTCGATGCCCGCGGACGCGGACGTCATGACTGCCTCGGTACGCAGCGGGTTGATCTCCGAGACGGCGCCGACGAACGTGGTCTTGCCCACGCCGAAGCCCCCTGCCACCACGATCTTCGCGGAGGTAGTGGAGCGGGCTGCACCGCCGCTAGAGCTTGCGAAGTCCACTGAGCACCCTTTCGAGCAGTGTCACGTCTGGCTGGCCGCCGACGGCATCGTCGCCGCCGGGCTGATGGATGGCGACAAGCCCGGCCTCCGCCAGATCGGCGACGAGGATCCGGGCGACGCCGAGAGGAATCGTAAGAAGTGCCGAGATCTCCGCAACAGACTTGATCTCGACACAGAGCCGGCAGATCCGCTGGTGCTCGGGCAACTGCCCTTGCAGCTGCGACGGTTCTGCCGTGGTGCTGACCAGCGCCTCGATGGCGAGCTGGTAACGCGGCCGGGTCCGGCCGCCGGTCATGGCGTACGGGCGCACCAGGGGATTGCGGTCCTGAGCCGGAGCCGGGTCGGGCTGCTGGTGCGGTGTCCAGTGCGGCTGCACCGGCTGGATGCGCGGCGGCTGGTCGTACGGCGACGGGGGCTCCGGCTGCTGGTACGGCTGCCTGCCGTGTCTGCCCGGGGTGGAGGGAAAGTCGAAACGGTTCTGGTCGAACTCGCCCGGAACCCGCTGCTCACCGTAGTAAGGGTGACCGCCTGGGGGTGTTGCCACGTTTCCTCCTCCAACTGCCCGTCGCTGTTCCTGTGGGGCTGCGCCACCGCACCTTATGGCGCGGTGGCGAGAAACGCACTGTCTGTTTGCTAGTTGAGAAGACTGCCCTGCAGTTCGGCGCGGAGATCCGGGGTCAGAACACTGCCCGCGCGGTCCACCAGAAGGGCCATCTCGTAACCCACCAGGCCGATATCGGCCTCGGGGTGAGCGAGAACGGCCAGTGAGGAACCGTCCGAGACGGACATGATGAAGAGGAAGCCGCGCTCCATCTCCACGACGGTCTGGTTGACATGACCGCCCTCGAAGATCCGGGACGCCCCCGCGGTGAGCGAGGTCAACCCGGAAGCTACGGCCGCCAACTGGTCGGCACGGTCACGCGGGAACCCCTCGGACATCGCAAGAAGGAGTCCGTCGGCGGAGACCACCACGGTGTGGGACACCCCGGGGGTGTTGTCCACGAAGTTGGTGATCAACCAGTTCAGGTTCTGCGCCGCCTGGCTCATCGGGCTCACACTAACGCTCCTGGTTGTAGGTGCTGTCAGGACCGCCGTGGTGATTCCCGGTGGCCTGACCGTTCGTGTCACTACCTTCGTTGCGCCCCCGCAGGACCCCGCGGCGCAGGTTGCTCAACCTGCCCCGGACGTCCTCGGGCGCGCGGGAGACCTGGGGGCCGCCCTGTGGGGTCTCTTCAGCCTTGCCCTCGACCAGGTTGGCCTTGGGCACCCGCCGGGGGAGACCGGAGGGGGTGACCCCTCCCGCCTTCGGCTCGCGCAGCTTGTCCGCCCGCTGCCAGCGCTCGTCGTTCGACGACCGCCAGCCGTCCGGACGGCTGCTCTCCCCGCTCTCTTCCCCGTCGTTCCGCTCCTCAGGATTCTGCTGACCGGCCTGGGGGTGACCGGGGTTCTGCTGACCGGGCTGGTGTGCTCCGGGGTCCGGCTTCGGGGCCTGCTGACCGCCACGGCGGGGAAGGCCGGCGTCGGTCAGTTCGTGGGAGGTGCTCGGAGACGGTCCCGGACGGTCGAAGCCTACGCGTTCGGGAGCGGCTGCGGGAGCGCCCTGTACAGATTCCGCCTCCGGCTGGTAAGCCGACCGAAAACCGTCCTGGTACGTGGCCTGACCAGCCCAGTCGTCCTGATGGGCCTGCGGCTCGAACGCGCTGTCGTACGGCTGCTGCCGGCCGTCGGACACCGGGTGGCCGGAGTCCGGGTATGCCCCGTTCCGGTAGCCGTCGGGAGCCGCGTAACCGCTCTGGTCGTACGGCGCCTGCTGCGGCTCTTGGCCGTACTGCGCAGAGGAGTTGCCCTGCTGCGCGTAACCGTTGCCGTGCTGCGCGTGCTGCCCGCCCTGCCCGTACTGCTGCTCCGGCTGCGGCGCCTCGTCGCGGAACAGCGGCCTGCCGGACCCGTCGTGCGTGCCGTCCAGCGCCGCCCGGCGCTCCTCGCGCATCAGCGAGCGGTTGACCGGGTCGAGGCGGCGCGGTTCGCTGTCGCCGTAACGGGTGTCGTCGAAGCCGAGTTCGGCGGCCGTCCGCTGCGCGGCCTGCGGGAACGACTGCTGCTCCCGCGGCTGCTGCTCCGGAATGATCGACGAGACGCTGAAGTCGTCCGCGGGCAGCTGCTCGCCGCCACCGCCGTGCGTGATGGCGTCCGGGAGCATGACCAGCGACGTGGTGCCCGCCTGCTCGCCCGAGGGGCGCAGCTGCACCCGTACACCGTGCCGGTCGGCGAGGCGGCCGACCACGAACAGCCCCATGCGCTGCGAGATCGCCGCGTCCACGGTCGGCGGGTTGGCCAGCTTGTGGTTGATGTCCGCGAAGTCCTCGGCGGTGAGACCGATGCCCTTGTCGTGGATCTCGATCATCACCCGGCCGTCCGGCAGCCGGGTCGCCGTGACGCGCACCCTGGTCTGCGGCGAGGAGAAGGTGGTGGCGTTCTCCAGCAGCTCGGCGAGAAGATGCACCAGGTCGGTGACGGACTGCCCGTGGATCTCGGTCTCCGGGACCCCGGTCAGCTCGATGCGCTCGTACGACTCGACCTCGGACGAGGCGGCCCTGAGCACATCGACCAGCGGGACCGGCTGGTTCCAGCGGCGCCCCGGCTCCTCGCCCGCCAGCACGAGCAGGTTCTCGCCGTTGCGGCGCATCCGGGTCGCGAGGTGGTCGAGCTTGAAGAGGCTCTCCAGCTGCTCGGGCTCGGCCTCGTTGTTCTCCAGGTCGGTGATCAGCGTCAGCTGGCCCTCGATGAGCGACTGGTTGCGGCGCGAGAGGTTGGTGAAGATCGCGTTGACGTTGCCCCGGAGCATGGCCTGCTCCGACGCGAGCCTCACCGCTTCGCGGTGCACCTGGTCGAAGGCGCGTGCCACCTCGCCGATCTCGTCCTGGGTGTGGATCGGAATGGGCTCGACCCGGGTGTCCACCCGGCCCGGCTCCGTACGCGAGAGCTGGTCGACGAGCATCGGCAGCCGCTGCTCGGCCACGCCGAAGGCGGCGGTGCGCAGGCGCCGCATCGCCCGGCTCATCTGGCGCGCCATCATCCCGGCCAGGATGAAGGCGATCAGCAGGGCGACCAGGACGACGGCGCCGTTGGTGATGGCGTCGTTCTTCGCGTTGTGCGAGATCGTCGCCGCGTCGCCGACCGCGTTCTCGACCAGGTTCTTCTCGACCGTGCTGTAACCGTCGAACCTGGTACCCGCCGCGATCGCCCAGGACTCGGAGTCGATGCCCTTCGCCTTCAGCGCCGCGGGGGTCCGGCCCTTGCCGATCTCGGACGCGATGCCGTCGAACATGGACCCGCCCTTGACCGGCGGGTTCACATAGCGCTTCTTCTCGCTCTTGGCCGCCGCCCTGTCCCGGGAGACGTAGTTCTTGGCACTGACGGCCTGAGCGGCCATCTCCGACTTCAGCGCGGCGGCATCCTCCTCGGTGCCGCCGGACACGTACTCCTGGAGGGCGATCTGCTCCAGATAGTTGTACGAGTTGAAGGCGACGACCTGGGCCTGGAAGGTCGCGGGGTCCTGGCTCGGGCGCACCAGCAGATGCGTACCGATGGAGCGCTGAAGCGATTCTGCTGCCTGGGCCAGCTGGATCGCGTAGACCGTGCGGCCGTAGCTGTTGATGTTGCCGGTGCCGAGGCCGAGTTCATTGGAGAACTCCATCAGCGAGTGCTGGACCTTGACGTAGCCCTCTTCGGTCTTCACTGGGTCCATCGCCGCGGTGTAAGCGGTCTTGCGCAGCGTGGCGAGGGAGGGCTCCTCGGCGCGGAAGAGCTGGAGGCGGCGCTGGAGCTCCTTGGTCTTCGGGAGCTTCTTCACCGCGGTGTCGAAGGCCTTGGCGGCCTCGTCGGTGCGGCTGTAGGCGCGCTTGACGTTGAAGTTGTCGCGTTGGCTGGACAGCAGCGGCTCCGCGCTGTTGTCACGCTCTTCGAGCAGCGCCTCGCTGTACGCCGAAGCGGCCCCCACGACGAGAGCGACCTGCTCGGCGTCGCGCGCGCCGTTCCAGGTGGTGATCGAGCTCTTGACCTGGAACCCGCCCATGACGAGGCCCACGATCACGGGAATCAGCAGAATGGCGTTGAGCTTGGTGGGCACACGCCAGTTGCGCGGCGCCAGCCGGCTGCCGCTCGCGCCGGCGTCACCGCCTCCGGCAGCTGCTCCGGACCGGCCGGCAGGAGACGTCGCCGACTGCGGCGGCGGCGTGAAGTTCCCCCGCGCCTGCTCCGCCGCGGAGCTCTTCCTGCTTCGCCTCACTCGACCAACAACCTCTCGGCGTCGGCACCTGCGCTGTGCCGTCCATCATTCAGTGCCGTGCTCGGACCAGCCGTCGAACGGTGGCCCTACTCGGGAGTTCGCCGAATTCCAGCACGTCGGGCGGCGTGGCTCCAAACAGCTGGAACCCGCCGCTCCGAGTGGCGTATGCCTCAGATAAAACGGTCAAAAAGAGCGAGCCGCGCCAAAAGCGGGGGCTGATGTGAGCAGAGCGGCACCATGCGGATGCAACGGGTGTCCGCCGAGAATGAATTCTCTGTCGAAACGTTATGAACATGGGGGCGGATCGTGTCAAAGACCACAGTCCGCCCCAGGTCGGCTACGACAACTGCCGTAGAAGGACGACTACTTGAGGCGTGCCATCAATGCGTGCTCGACGAGTGTGATGAGTCCGCTCTTTGCATCTGCGCGGTGTCGTGCGTCGGTGGTGAGGATGGGGGTGTCGGGGCCGATCTGGAGGGCTTCGCGTACTTCGTCGGGGGTGTAGGGCTGGTGTCCGTCGAAGCCGTTGAGGGCGATGACGAAGGGGAGTCCCGAGTTCTCGAAGTAGTCCACCGCGGGGAAGCAGTCCGAGAGGCGGCGGGTGTCGACGAGTACGACGGCGCCGATGGCGCCGCGTACGAGGTCGTCCCACATGAACCAGAAGCGGTCCTGTCCCGGTGTGCCGAACAGGTAGAGGATCAGGTCCTGGTCGAGGGTGATGCGTCCGAAGTCCATGGCCACCGTGGTGGTGGTCTTGTCCCCGGTGTGTGTGAGGTCGTCGATGCCCGCGGATGCGGACGTCATGACTGCCTCGGTACGCAGCGGGTTGATCTCCGAGACGGCGCCGACGAACGTGGTCTTGCCCACGCCGAAGCCCCCCGCCACCACGATCTTCGCCGAGGTGGTCGATCTGGCCGCCCCGCCGCTAGAGCTTGCGAAGTCCACTGAGCACCCTTTCGAGCAGTGTCACGTCCGGCGTGCCGCCGGCCTCTCCGTTGCCCGGCTGGTGGATGGCCACCATGCCGGCCTCCGCCAGGTCGGCGACGAGGATCCGCGCCACCCCAAGAGGCATCGAGAGCAGCGCCGACACCTCGGCCACCGACTTGACCTCACGGCACAGATGGCAGATCCGCTGGTGCTCGGGGAGCAGGCCCGCGAGGTGCACCGGGTCGGCCGTGGTGCTGACCAGCGCCTCGATGGCGAGCTGGTAGCGGGGCCGGGTCCGGCCGCCGGTCATGGCGTACGGACGTACCAGCGGCTGGTCGCCCTCACTGTCGTACGACGCGTCGTGCAGCACGCCGTACGGATCGTGAGAGGCGGGGGGCGGGGTCATGGATCCTCCGGGCGTGACAGCGATGAGACGGAGTGCCGTCTGACTGGGCCGGTGGGGGGCGGGATGCGGCCGGACGGTAGTTGATGAACGTACGGGCTGAACCTGTGGGGGGCGTGTCTCTAGTGGAGCAGGCTCCCCTGGAGTTCGGCGCGCAGGTCCGGGGTGAGGACGCTGCCCGCACGGTCGACGAGCAGGGCCATCTCGTACCCGACCAGGCCGATGTCGCAGTCCGGGTGGGAGAGCACGGCGAGCGAGGAGCCGTCCGAGACCGACATGAGGAAAAGGAAGCCGCGCTCCATCTCCACCACGGTCTGGGCGACTTCGCCGCCTTCGAAGATCCGGGAGGCGCCCGCCGTGAGCGAGGTCAGCCCGGACGCCACCGCGGCCAGCTGGTCGGCACGGTCACGCGGAAAGCCTTCGGACATGGCCAGCAGAAGTCCGTCGGCGGAGACCACCACTGTGTGGGACACCCCGGGGGTGTTGTCCACGAAGTTCGTGATCAACCAGTTCAGATTCTGCGCCGCCTGGCTCATCGGACTCAACTAGTGCTCCTGCTGGTGAGAGGGGCCGTTTCCGGCCTGGCGACCCTGTTGGATGCCGCGCCGGAGATTGGTCAGCCGGCCGCGTACGTCGTCGGGCGCACGCGAAACCTGCGGACCGGCCTGGTGGGCCTGCTGCTGTGCGGTGCCGGGCACCAGATTGGCACGCGGTACGCGTCGGGGCAGACCGGATGTGGTGACACCACCGGCAGCGGGCTTCTTCGCCCGCTCGGCCTGCCGTACGAGTTCGTCGTTGGGCGATGCCCGCCAGTTGCTGCCTGGGGCAGTCTGGGCCATGGGGTCGCGGGGCGGTGCCGCGGGAGCGGCCGGCTCGGGCTGCTGGGGAGCGGCCGGTTCCTGCGGCTGCGCGGTCCTCGCGGACTGCGCGCCGTGGAACCAGTTGGTCTCCAGGGTGTCGTAGAGCGGGGTACGTCCGTCGCCCGGGTCGGCGGCCGGCGGCAGCGCGTCGTACTGCGGCTGCGCGGGCAGGCTCTGCGGCGCGGGCGGACGCGGCGCACCGAAGTCGGCCTCGCCACGGTCACGCTGCTGCGGGGCGCCGCCGGGGCGGCCCTCCGAAGGGGCGGGCGGACGCGGGGAGTTGAAGCCGCCGAAGTCCGACAGTTCGGCCCGCGGGAACTGCGCCGTCGACGCGGGATCCTGCGACTGCTGCTGCGGGTCCTGGTACGGGAGGTCCTGCTGCCGGGACTCCGCCGGGTACCGCTCGTCCTGGAACCGGCCGTCCTGGGGACGGTCCTGCTGGAACAGGTCGTCCTGCGGGCGGTCCTGCTGGAACCGGTCGTTCGGCTGCTGGGCCTGCGGTATCTGCGGCACCTGGGGTATCTGCGGGCGCCGCTGCGGGCCGCGGACATCCGGGCGCTCGAAGACGTCGGCACGCTCGAACCGTCCGGTGCTCCCGGGGGGCGGACCGTTGAAGTCCGGACGCTGGAACTCGGCGGTGGAGCCGGGGCCCTGGCGCTCGGCGGAGAGCCGGTCGTCGGCGGGGCGGTCGTTGCCGAACCGGTCGTTGCCGAACCGGTCGTCCGCCGGGGCGCGTTCGCCCGACTGGCGCCGCGGGCGCAACGGCTGGCGGTACTGGGCGCCGGAGCCGGTCGTACCGGAATCGTTCGTACCGGGACCGAACGGGTCGGAACCGAACGCGCCGGTGTCCGGCTCCTCGTGGCCGCGCGGCATGTCCTGAGCCGCCCGCTGCGGCAGTTCATTGCCCCAGCTGGTGGTCTGCGGGCGCTGCGGCGGCTGCGGACCCTGCGGCTGCTGCGGGTTCTGCTGCGACTGCGGGCCGCGGGCCTGCGGCTGTGACTGCGGGCCGCCGGGGTTGCCGCCGGGCAGCTCCGCGCGCGGGCCACCGGTGGGCGGCAACTGCTGCTGACGGCCGGCCGGGGGCTGGAACATGCCCTCACCCGGCTGCTGCGGGCGCTGCGGGCCGTTGCCGCCGCGTCCCGGGGTCTCGCCCTGACCGCCACGACCACCCTGGGCGGCCCTGCGCGGCATGGGCGCCCCCGCGCCGAACGCGTTCACCGCCGGAGCGGGTGCCGAGCCGCCCTGCGGCTGCCCCTGCTGCTGCGGGCCGCCGGGCTGGATCGAACGGTCGCCGTCGCGGGCGGGCAGCGCGGCGCGCGGACCCGTACCCGGGACCTGACCGCGCGGTGCACCGGCACCGAGCCCGGCACCGAGACCGGCACCAGAACCCGCACCAGCGCCGAGCCCGGCACCGGCACGGCCCGGGGCGCCCGCGCCCTGCTGCGACTGGTTCTGCTGCGACTGACCCAGCTGCTGCGGCTGCTGGCCACCGGGCATACCCGGCTTGGCCGGAGCCTTCTTGCCGCCCTGCGCGACATCGACGGGCAGCATGACCAGCGCGGTCGTACCACCGGAGTCGGAGGGGCGGAGCTGGATGCGGATGCCGTGGCGCAGCGAAAGGCGGCCGACCACGAACAGACCCATGCGGCGGGAGACGGAGACATCCACGGTGGGCGGCGACGCGAGCCGCTCGTTGATCGCGGCGAGGTCCTCGGGGGAGAGGCCGATGCCGGTGTCGTGGATCTCGACGAGTACGCGTCCGTCGGGCAGCGCGTGACCGGTCACGCGGACCTTGGTCTGCGGCGAGGAGAACGACGTGGCGTTCTCCAGCAGCTCGGCGAGCAGGTGGACGAGGTCGTTGACGACGCGTCCCGCGACCTCGGTCGCGGGCACCGCCGCCAGCTCGATGCGCTCGTACTGCTCCACCTCGGACGCGGCGGCGCGGAGCACGTCGACCAGCGGCACGGGGCGGGTCCACCGGCGGCCGGGCTCCTCGCCCGCGAGGACGAGGAGGTTCTCACCGTTCCGGCGCATACGGGTCGCGAGGTGGTCGAGCTTGAAGAGCGAGGACAGCTGGTCCGGGTCGGCCTCGCGGGACTCCAGTTCGGAGATGAGCGAGAGCTGGCGCTGGATGAGGCCCTGGCTGCGGCGCGAGAGGTTGGTGAACATCGCGTTGACGTTGCCCCGCAGCATGGCCTGCTCGGAGGCGAGCCGGACGGCCTCGCGGTGCACGTCGTCGAAGGCCGTCGCGACCTTTCCGATCTCGTCCCGGCTGTGCACACCGACGGACTCCACGGAGGTGTCGACGTCCTGCGGGTCGGTCTCGGAGAGCTGCTTGACCAGCTCGGGAAGGCGCTCACTCGCGACCTTCGTAGCGGTGTCCTGGAGCCGCCGCAGCGAGCGGATCATGGACCGGGCCACGACGAAGGCGCCGACCAGCGAGACACCCAGCACGAGCACGATGAGCGCGGCGTTGACGATCGCCTCGCGCTCGGCGTCGTTGCGCAGCTCGCGGGCCTTCTGCTCCATCTCGCCGAGCAGCGTGGCCTCGATGGTGTTCATGGCCGTGATGCGGTTGCTGTCCGAGTCGTACCAGTCCTTGTACGAACGCGGGGTCTGGCTCTCCAGACCGCCCTTGTTCTCCAGGACGTGCTTCGCGTACAGGTTGGCGGCGGTGATCTCCGGGTTACCGGTGTCCAGCGGGGCGGTCAGGGCCGCCGCGTTGCCCGCGTAGACCAGCTTGAAGGACTTGAGCTCGTCCTCCTCGCTCTGCATGGCGGACTTGGCGAAGAGCCGGTCGCTCTCCTCCAGGTGGCCGTGGCCCTTGTTGCTCGTCGGCAGTGAGGCCGCGATGACCGCGCGCTGGATCGACGCGTACTCCTTGGCGGACGAGAAGGCCGCCAGGGCGCGGGTCCGCTTGATCATCTCGGGGTTGGCGGTCGCCTGGGCCATGTCCTGGGAGAGGCTGAGCAGCGAGTCGATCAGCTCGCTGTACTCGGTGACCGTCTGCGAGGTGGTGGCGCTGCCCTGGTACGCGTCGGCGCGGATGGCCTTGAGACGGGTCAGCTTGGTGGCGATGCCCCGGAGGCTGCCGCGGATCGACTCGATCGAGCTGTCGCGGTTCGCGCTGTCGAAGTCCGATGTGCCCTTGAGGAAGGCCTGGTCGGCGAGGTCGGTGCGCTTGCGGGGCTCTTCGACGTTGAAGTCGGTGGCCTTCGCGCCGTGCGACAGCGGACCCGCGGACCTGTCGCGCTCCTCCTGGAGCGCGGCGGCCAGTTCGGTCGCCTGCTTGGTCATCTGGGTGAGCAGCTGCATGTGATCCAGCTGCTGCATGTTGTCCAGCGAGTCGTTGATCCGCAGCCCACCCAGGGTGGTCGCGGCGACCACGGGCAGTGCGAGCAGGGAAACGAGCCTGGTGCTGATGCGCCAGTTGCGCAGAGCCATGCGTGAGCCCGGGCCGGTCTGGCCCTTGGACTTCGGCGCGGCCGGAGCCGAGGACGGGGCCTTGGACTCACCGCCGCCGGCCGGGGTCTGGCTGTGTCCTCGGGGGGCCTGGGCGTGCTGGGCCGAGGAGTCGCGGTCGGATCCGCCGCGAGGCTCCTGTTCAGCCTCGGCTTCCCCTCGACCCTGGCGGGCCTGGGGAGAGCCCGTGCCATCCCTCTTGAAACGTCCCTGCACTAGCGTCGCAACCTCTGGACCAGGCGTTCCCCCGCACAGGCGGCGGAACGGTGTCGAGTCGTGGGGCGCGGCGCGCCCCATGGTGGTCGTCAGTGACCGGCGTGTTCTCCCCCTTTACCGCCGCCACTCGGCGCTGCGTCGCGCCCTTCGTGCGCCGGCCTGCCTGTGTTTTCACAAAGACTGCGCGGCAGTGCGTGGAATTCCAGCACAGCGACGGATCTCCAACAAGGCCCGTGTGCCGGGATGTGACCTTATTGACACGGCGTGAGCAGCACATCACCAGGGGTAGAAATTGTTCCCGGAGAAATCGGACTTTTGTTTACGTACTGCTTACAGGTCAGGGGTGTCCCAGTCGCCATGATCAGGGGCGGAATGAACGGTTCACATGCGTAATGTCCGCTTGTTGCAGGGCGGTTGGGTGACCGCAATGCCCTAAATATCACTCAACTCGTGAGCAAACTCACACCTAGATCGTTGTCCTGCCCACGCTTCTGCGGGGAATCAGATGTTTAGCCTGACGCTTTACAGGGATGGCGAATCCGACAACCGGCGCCCCGGCGCCGCCCGACCGACAGGGCCTCACAAGCACATGAAGACGACGACGTTGTTCCGCACCACTGCCAACCCCCGCCGCACCACGCTCGCCCACCTCACGGACGCCGAGCAGTTGCAGCGCCCCGAGCAGCCGGAGCACGCCGCGACCCTGCCGGCCGTGACGGCCAACCCGCGCCGCACGATCCTGATGGAGGCGCCCGCCCCGGCGCAGGTCACCGCCGCCGAATAAGACCGGCCGGTAAATGGGGGGCGGCGTCGCGGGGTCTGGCGCGCGCTCCCCCAAGGCCTTAAGGGCCAGGGGGGACCCCCATCGGCGTTGTCGTCAATCAACAACGCTCCTTCCCCAAGGTCTCGGCGGTCTCGGCTTCGCTCGACCAGGGGAGACCCCACTGCCTCAATCCTCCGCCTTGCAACTGCACGCACCAGACCCCGCTCCTTCACCCACCCCCCATTTACCGGCCGGTCTGGCGCGCGGCAGCCCCTCGCGACCCGCGTTAGCCTGGAGCGTCAGAACTCCAGCCAGCCAGTAAGTGAGGGGCGACAGCACTCGTGCGCATCGCCAGATTCTCCATCGACGGCAATGTCGCCTTCGGCGTGGTCGAGGGCGAGGGCTCCGATCCCTCGGGCGACCTCGTCCTCGACATCATCAAGGGCATCCCGTACTCGGACTTCGAGCTCTCCGGTGTCAAGGTCCCGCTGAGCAAGGTCCGGCTGCTGCCCCCGGTGCTCCCCAACAAGGTCGTGGCCTTCGGCCGCAACTACGCGGAGCACGCGGCAGAGCTCGGCAACGCGGTCCCGGACGCACCGTTCGCCTTCTTCAAGCCCACCACATCGGTGATCGGCTCGGGCGACGCCATCGAGTACCCCTCCTTCTCCAGCGAACTGCACCACGAAGCCGAACTGGCCGTGGTGATCGGCCGGATGTGCCGCGAAGTCCCGCACGACCGCGTCAAGGACGTCGTCTTCGGCTACACCTGCGCCAACGACGTCACCGCACGTGATGTCCAGAAGCGCGAGAAGCAGTGGGCCAGGGCCAAGGGCTTCGACACCTCCTGCCCGCTCGGCCCCTGGGTGGAGACCGACCTCGACCCGTCCGACCTGACCATCCAGGCCACGGTCAACGGCAACCAGCGCCAGCTCGGCCGCACCAGCGAGATGATCCACTCCATCGCGGATCTGATCGTCAACATCTCCGACGCCATGACGCTGCTCCCCGGAGACGTCATCCTGACCGGCACCCCGGCCGGCGTCGGACCGCTCAACGTCGGCGACGAGGTCGCCGTCTCCATCGAAGGCATCGGCACTCTCACCAACAAGGTGATCAAGCGTGGCTAACGCGACACACTCCCCCAAGCTCTCGGCTTCGCTCGACGGGCAGGGGGTGCCCCCCCGCGTACGTTTCTGTCCCTCCCCGACCGGCAACCCCCACGTGGGACTGGTCCGCACCGCCCTGTTCAACTGGGCCTTCGCCCGGCACACCGGCGGCACCATGGTCTTCCGCATCGAGGACACCGACGCGGCCCGCGACTCCGAGGAGTCGTACAACCAGCTGCTCGACTCGCTGCGCTGGCTCGGCCTGGACTGGGACGAAGGGCCCGACGAGAAGGGCGGCCCGCACGCGCCGTACCGCCAGTCGCAGCGGATGGACATCTACGCGGACATCGCGAAGCGGCTCCAGGACGCGGGCCACGCGTACGACTGCTACTGCACCACCGCCGAGCTCGACGAGCGCCGCGACGCCGCCCGCAAGGCCGGCCGGCCATCGGGGTACGACGGCCACTGCCGTGACCTCGGCGCGGAGCAGATCGAGGAGTACCGGGCGGAGGGCCGCACCTCCATCGTCCGCTTCCGGATGCCCGACGAGACGATCACCTTCAACGACCTGGTCCGCGGCGAGCTCACCTTCACCCCGGAGAACGTCCCGGACTACGGCATCGTCCGGGCCAACGGCGCGCCGCTGTACACGCTCGTCAACCCGGTCGACGACGCGCTGATGGAGATCACGCACGTACTGCGCGGCGAGGACCTGCTCTCCTCGACCCCCCGCCAGATCGCGCTGTACAAGGCACTGATCGACATCGGCGCCGCCAAGGACATCCCGCTCTTCGGCCACCTCCCCTACGTGATGGGGGAGGGCAACAAGAAGCTCTCCAAGCGCGACCCGGAGGCGTCCCTCAACCTCTACCGCGAGCGGGGCTTCCTGCCCGAGGGACTGCTCAACTACCTGTCCCTGCTGGGCTGGTCGTTCTCGGCGGACCAGGACATCTTCTCGGTCGCCGACCTGGTCGAGAAGTTCGACATCGCGGACGTCAACAGCAACCCGGCCCGCTTCGACCTGAAGAAGGCCGAGGCGGTCAACGCCGACCACATCCGGCTGCTGGACGTGCCGGCCTTCACCGAGGCCTGCACCCCGTGGCTGCGCGCCCCGCACGCCAACTGGCCGGAGGAGAACTTCGACCAGGCGGCCTGGGAGGCCATCGCCCCGTACGCGCAGACCCGCCTCACGGTCCTCTCGGACATCACGGCCAACGTCGACTTCCTCTTCCTGGACCAGCCGGTCGAGGACGAGGCGTCCTGGACGAAGGCGATGAAGGGCGACCCGGTGGCCCTGCTCACCACGGCCCGCGCCAAGCTCGCCGACGCCGACTGGACCAGCCCCGAGGCGCTCAAGGCGGCCGTCCTGGCGGCCGGCGAGGAGCACGGCCTGAAGCTCGGCAAGGCCCAGGCTCCGGTCCGCGTCGCGGTCACCGGCCGTACGGTCGGCCTGCCGCTCTTCGAGTCCCTGCAGATCCTGGGCGAGGAGCGCTCGCTCCAGCGGATCGACGCAGCACTGGCGAAGCTGGCCGCCTAAGCTGACCACATGCCCATCCGCGCGGTCCTCTGGGACATCGACGACACGATCTTCGACTACACGACCGCGGACCGTGTGGGGCTGTCGGAGCATCTGAAGACCGAGGGCCTGCCCGACGGATACACCTCCGTCGAGCAGGCCCTCGGCCGTTGGCGGGAGATCACCGAGCTGCACTGGGCGAGGTTCGCCGCGGGGGAGACTGACTGGGAGGGCCAGCGCCGCGAACGGGTCCGGTCCTTCACCGGTACGGAACTGAGCGACCAGGAGGCCGACGCCTGGTTCGCCCGGCACCTGGCCCACTACGAGGCGGCCTGGTCGCTCTTCCCGGACGCCGTGCCGGCGCTCGACGCGCTCGCGGCCGACTACCGGCACGGGCTCCTCTCGAACTCGGCCACCCACAACCAGGACCGCAAGCTGCGCACCCTGGGCGTACGGGGCCGGTTCGAGGTGCTCGTCTGCGCGGCCGACCTGGGGGTGGCCAAGCCCGCGCCCGGCGCCTTCCACGCCGCCTGCGACGCCCTGCGGCTCGAACCGCCGGAGGTCCTGTACGTGGGAGATCATCCGGACATCGACGCCGCCGGGGCGCTCGCGGCCGGACTGCGGGCGGTCTGGCTGGACCGGGCGGACCTCGGCGGACGGCCCGAGCTGGACCGGATCACCGCGCTGGGCCAGCTTCCCGGGCTGCTGCGGGGCGATACCCGTTTTGGAGCGCCGTCCACCTTCGGGTAATGTTCTTCTTGCGCCGCCCGAGTGGGCCGGAAGGCCGGAGCGGACAGCGCGAGATGAACAAGACCCCCAAGGGGTTGCGTTTCATTGGGCTATGGTGTAATTGGCAACACAACGGTTTCTGGTACCGTCATTCTAGGTTCGAGTCCTGGTAGCCCAGCGCAAGGCCAGTAGTAAACCAGCAGTACATCAGCAGTAACTACCTTGCAGTACAAGCCCCCGTTGTGTAGCGGCCTAGCACGCTGCCCTCTCACGGCAGTAGCGCCGGTTCGAATCCGGTCGGGGGTACAGATCCTTCCCGTGAGTTGATCAGGGTCGCACCCGATCAACTTGATGCAGGATCGCTAGGGCCCCCGTTGTGTAGCGGCCTAGCACGCTGCCCTCTCACGGCAGTAGCGCCGGTTCGAATCCGGTCGGGGGTACTCCACCATGGGCTATGGTGTAATTGGCAACACAACGGTTTCTGGTACCGTCATTCTAGGTTCGAGTCCTGGTAGCCCAGCGCAAGATCTTCACGCAAGATCTGCAGTAGATCAGCAGTAACCACCTTGCAGTACAAGCCCCCGTTGTGTAGCGGCCTAGCACGCTGCCCTCTCACGGCAGTAGCGCCGGTTCGAATCCGGTCGGGGGTACAGGACAGGAAAGGCCCTTCACTTCGGTGAAGGGCCTTTCTGTATGGGCCGGTTGACGGGTTGCACGGCCTGGCCGCGCCACCGGCGTGGCTGCCCGATGCCCGAACTCCCGCCGGTTCAGAGCCCGTAGCGCCGGGCCGACTCCTCCTCCTGCGCCAGCCTGTGCAGCGAGGTCAGCAGCGGCTCGTAGAGCACGGTGGCCGCGACGGCTGTCTCCACCTGCTCCTTCTCCGAGGGGTGTGTCTCCATCATGTCCAGGTCCTGGACGGCCACTTGATACATCAGCTCGGCCTGCTGAACCAGGTAGCCGACCTCGTACGGGTAGCCGAGCCGCAGCAGGGTGGCCACCGACGCGACCAGCGAACGGTGGACGGGGGAGAGTTCGCCGATCTCCCGTACGCTCTCCCAGCCCAACTGGTCCAGCAGCCGGTCGACCTCGGCGCGCGCGGTGGCCGTCTCCGGGGCAGTGCCACTATCCCACCACTGGATAGTGCCGCTATCCAATATCTGCCGTCCAGCATGGCGAAGGGGGCACTGCATGTTCGCCAAGCCGATTCCGGGCCGGATGACCGCAGCCGCGGAAGGCGACGTGGTCATTCTGCTGATCGGGATGCGCATCAACCACTTCTGGGGAGTGCACCACTGGCTGCCGGTTCTGCTGGCGATGCCGCGCATGCTCAGGGAGTTGGGCAGGGACAAGAGCCGCGGACTCCTCGGGCACACGCTGCTGGCCGGCTCGCCGCGGACGTACTACGTCGTGCAGTACTGGGAGTCGAAGGAGAAGCTGCTCGCGTACGCGGCCGCGCCCGACATGTTCCACCGCACGGCGTGGGCCATGGTCAACCGCAAGGAGCGGAAGTCCCGGCAGCATGTGGGGCTGTGGCACGAGACGTACATCGTGCCGGAGGGGTCGTACGAGTCCATCTACGCCGATATGCCGGAGTTCGGGCTGGCGGCGGCGACCGGTGTGCTCCCGATCGAGCGCCGGGGCCGCGCGGCGGCCGACCGTCTCGCGCACCGCTCCGGCGCGCGCTCGGGGCCCGAGGCGGGCTGAGCTGACCGGTCCTGGGCCTGTCGCGGTGCTGGGCCGCCACGACGCTGGGGCGGGCCGTTGTGCGAGTGGCTGTGGGGGAGGGGCCGGGTGCAGTGACTGAGCGGAGTGACTGAAGGGCCCTGTGTGAGCGGGCCCCGCGTCAGCTGGTGCGGCGCAGGGCCTCGGAGAGCCGTCCGGCGGCGTCGATGACCGCCTGGGCGTGCATCCGGCCGGGGTGGCGGGTGAGCCGTTCGATCGGGCCCGACACCGAGACGGCGGCGACCACCCGGTTCGAGGGTCCGCGTACGGGGGCGGAGACCGATGCCACGCCCGGTTCGCGCTCGCCGATCGACTGGGCCCAGCCCCTGCGCCGTACGCCGGAGAGGGCGGTCGCGGTGAACCGGGCGCCCTGGAGCCCGCGGTGGAGCCGCTCGGGCTCCTCCCAGCCCATCAGGATCTGCGCCGACGAACCGGCCTTCATGGTGAGCGTCGAGCCGACCGGGACGGTGTCCCGCAGCCCGGAGAGGCGCTCGGCCGCCGCCACGCAGATCCGCATGTCGCCCTGCCGGCGGTAGAGCTGGGCGCTCTCGCCCGTGACGTCGCGCAGATGCGTGAGTACGGGGCCGGCCGTGGCGAGCAGGCGGTCCTCGCCCGCCGCCGCTGCCAGCTCCGAGAGCCGTGGGCCGAGAATGAACCGGCCCTGCATGTCCCTCGCCACCAGCCGGTGGTGTTCCAGGGCCACCGCAAGCCGGTGTGCCGTGGGTCGTGCCAGCCCTGTCGCCGCGACCAGTCCGGCGAGGGTGGCCGGGCCGGACTCCAGAGCACTCAATACCAGAGCTGCCTTGTCGAGAACGCCGACGCCGCTAGAGTTGTCCATGCAACGATACTCGCGTCTCACTCTGTGAAACGCAAGTTCAATTTTCCAGGGAACTTGCCAACCTGTAGGGGCGGCCGTACAACGGCTCGCAGTTGCCGCCCGGTACGGGGGTCCGGACGGGGCGCCCGATTTCTAGTTGGGCCGGCGAAGACGCCGGCCGGAGGGAAAGCGATGGGTAGGACACTCGCGGAGAAGGTCTGGGACGACCATGTCGTCAGGCGCGCCGAAGGCGAGCCGGACCTTCTCTTCATCGATCTGCACCTGCTGCACGAGGTGACCAGCCCGCAGGCGTTCGACGGCCTGCGCCAGAACGGCCGGCCGGTGCGGCGACTCGACCTCACCATCGCCACCGAGGACCACAACACCCCGACCCTCGACATCGACAAGCCGATCGCGGACCCGGTCTCGCGTGTCCAGCTGGAGACGCTGCGCAAGAACTGCGCGGAGTTCGGCGTACGGCTGCACCCGCTGGGCGACGTCGAGCAGGGTGTCGTCCATGTCGTCGGACCGCAGCTGGGCCTGACCCAGCCGGGCACCACCGTGGTCTGCGGTGACAGCCACACCTCCACGCACGGCGCCTTCGGCGCGCTGGCGTTCGGCATCGGCACCTCCCAGGTCGAGCATGTGCTGGCGACCCAGACGCTGCCGATGGCCCGCCCCATGACCATGGCCATCACGGTGGAGGGCGAACTGCCCGACGAGGTCACGGCCAAGGACCTGATCCTGGCGATCATCGCCCGGATCGGCACCGGCGGCGGACAGGGCTACATCCTGGAGTACCGCGGCTCCGCCATCGAGAAGCTCTCGATGGAGGCCCGGATGACCATCTGCAACATGTCGATCGAGGCGGGCGCGCGAGCCGGCATGATCGCCCCCGACCAGACCACCTTCGACTACCTCAAGGGCCGTGACCACGCCCCGCAGGGCGCGGAGTGGGACGCGGCGGTCGAGTACTGGAAGACGCTGCGCACCGACGACGACGCGGTCTTCGACGCCGAGGTGTTCATCGACGGCGCTGAACTGGCCCCGTTCGTCACCTGGGGCACCAACCCCGGCCAGGGCGCACCGCTTTCCGCCCGCGTCCCCGACCCGGCTTCGTACGAAGACGCATCGGAGCGTCTGGCTGCCGAAAAGGCCCTGGAATACATGGGGTTGACCGCGGGCCAGCCGCTGCGCGACATCAAGGTCGACACCGTCTTCGTGGGCTCCTGCACCAACGGCCGCATCGAGGACCTGCGCAGCGCGGCAGCCCTGCTGAAGGGCCGCAGCGTCGCCGACGGTGTGCGCATGCTGGTCGTCCCCGGCTCGGTGCGGGTCGCGCTGCAGGCCGTGGAGGAGGGCCTGGACAAGGTCTTCACCGCGGCGGGCGCCGAATGGCGGCACGCGGGCTGCTCGATGTGCCTGGGCATGAACCCCGACCAGCTCGCACCCGGTGAGCGCTGCGCCTCCACCTCCAACCGCAACTTCGAGGGCAGGCAGGGCAAGGGCGGCCGTACCCACCTGGTCTCCCCGCAGGTGGCCGCGGCCACCGCGCTGCTGGGTCATCTGGCCTCGCCCGCCGACCTGTCCGACGCCCCGACTCTCGTGGAGGCCTGATTTCCATGGAAGCTTTCACCAAGCACACCGGCCGGGTCGTCCCGCTGCGCCGCGGCAACGTCGACACCGACCAGATCATCCCGGCCCACTGGCTGAAGAAGGTCACCCGCGACGGGTTCGAGGACGGGCTCTTCGAGGCGTGGCGCAAGGACCCCGAGTTCGTGCTCAACCGCCCGGAGCGCGCCGGTGCCTCGGTGCTGGTGGCGGGCCCCGACTTCGGTACGGGTTCCTCCCGCGAGCACGCGGTGTGGGCCCTGCAGAACTTCGGCTTCAAGGCCGTCATCTCGTCCCGGTTCGCCGACATCTTCCGCGGCAACTCGCTGAAGAACGGTCTGCTGACCGTGGTTCTCGACCAGAAGGTCGTGGATGCCATCTGGAAGCTGACGGAGGCCGACCCGGCCGCCGAAATCACCGTTGACCTGGAGGCCCGTCAGGTCCTCGCCGAGGGCATCACGGCCGACTTCGAGCTGGACGAGAACGCCCGCTGGCGGCTGCTGAACGGCCTGGACGACATCAGCCTCACCCTTCAGAACGAAGCGGACATCACGGCTTACGAGGCGGCCCGACCCGCCTTCAAGCCCCGCACAATTGAGGTCTGAGCAGCACGTTTTCAGGACTGCGCCCCCTGCCGACCGGCAGGGGGCGCAGTCGCTTGTTGAGCCCCCGCCGGGCGACAACTCGCCCCAGATGGCACAATCGGCGCATGGAACGCGACAACCAACTCAAGCTTTACGCGGAAGTCGCCGAACAAATGAAAGAAGCGCACGCAAGGGTGCGTGAACTGCAAGTCCCGGAGGGCGTAAGGATGGCGCTGTCCCGGAAGCTGTTGGTCATCACGGCCGCGGCGAAGCACGATCTCACCGATGCAGCAACGCGGCTGGATCGGCTGATGAAGGACCTCGACGAGGGTCGATTCCCCGATGGCAACTCCCTTGGTGGATCTCCGTGACGGTTGAGTTCGTTGCGGCACAAGGGTGATTAGACCGTTTCGTGTTTGATTTGCGGTATATATCTGCCTAACGTGCGAAAAAGCCTGGACAGTTTCGTTCAGGCAATGTCTCCGAAGGGGAAGACGTGAACAAGGCGCAGCTCGTAGAGGCCATTGCCGACAAGGTCGGTGGCCGCCAGCAGGCCGCAGACGCTGTCGATGCCGTACTGGACGCGATCGTCCGCGCAGTTGTCGGCGGCGACCGCGTGTCGGTCACCGGCTTCGGCTCGTTCGAGAAGGTCGACCGGCCGGCCCGGTACGCCCGCAACCCGCAGACGGGTGAGCGCGTGCGGGTCAAGAAGACCTCGGTGCCGCGCTTCCGCGCGGGTCAGGGCTTCAAGGACCTCGTCAGCGGCTCGAAGAAGCTCCCGAAGAACGACGTGGCGGTGAAGAAGGCGCCCAAGGGCAGCCTCTCGGGCGGTGCTTCCACCCGTACGACCGTCAAGAAGGCCGCGGCCAAGAAGGCCACCACCGCCAAGAAGGCGGCGGCGAAGAAGGCCACGACGGCGAAGACCGCCGCCAAGAAGACGGTGGCGGCCAAGAAGGCCACCGCGGCGAAGAAGGCCACCACCGCCAAGAAGGCGACCGCGAAGAAGGCGACCCCGGCGAAGAAGGCCGCCACCGGCAAGAAGGCGGCCGCGAAGAAGACGGCGCCGGCGAAGAAGGCCGTGGCGAAGAAGGCCCCGGCCAAGAAGACCACGGCGCGCAAGACCACCGCCAAGAAGGCCACCGCCAGGAAGAAGTAAGCGGTAGGCCACCCACGCGTCGGGCCGGACTCCCCCTGGGGAGTCCGGCCCGCGGTGCGTTGAGGCGTCGGTGTTGCGGCTCTCAGAGCGTCTGGAGCGTCACCAGCGTGATCCGCGGGGCTTCGCCCGCGCCGCCGTTGTCAGCCGTCTCGATCCGTACGCGCTGCCCGGGCCGCAGCAGCAGCAGGCCGCCCGCGTCGAAGGCCGCGGCACCGAAATCCACCGGGGTGCCGTCGTCGAGCAGCACACTGCCGCTGCGGGTCTCGGAGTCGTACGTGTACGCGGTCGCCTGCATGAGCGCAGCTTAGACCGATCGGCAATTGCCGGTCGGTCCTACGGCGTCCCGTGACGCCCCTCCCGGCTGCGGGCGGACCCCCGCTCCCCGGCGACCGCCGCGTACCTGCGGGCCGTGTACGGGCCGAGCCCCAGCGCCACCGCGGCCAGCAGATCGTCACCGGTGTCCACGTCCTGGCGGACCGAAGCCACGCCCCCGAGCAGTATTTCCACCGCCCCCGACGCGGAATGCCGGGCCCGTGACAGGCCGCCGAATGCCGGGCTCAATTCCGTTTCCGCCCGTGCGGTCAGCAAAGTCGTGCCGATTCCGGCGGCATCCGTCAGAAATGCACGGGGGAATTCCGCCGCCCGGTCGAGCACCCGTCGCAATTCTGCCGGACGCAGTGCGGGAAGGTCGGCGTTCAGCGCGGCCACGGCGGCCCCGGGGCGCAGCTCGCGGACGGAACGCGCGCCGTGCGCCAGTGCGGGGTTCAGCCCCGCCGCTGCCGTATCCGGCACAATCCGGGCACCCAGTGCGGCCAGTTCGGCGGCGGCCAGCGCGTCGTTGGTGACGACGGCCACATCCCGCACGGCGGAACAGGCCAGCGCCGCCGCCACGGTGTCCTGCGCGAAGGCCAGGGCGAGCCCGGGACGCACCGCGTCGGAGGCCGTCGGCGAGAGTCTGCTCTTCGCCAGCGACAAGGGCTTCAGAGGTACGACCAGGGACCAGTTGGCGGTCCGATCCGTGTTCGGCATCGGCCCCATTGTGGCCCGAGCCCGCGATACCGGGCGGGCCGGGCCGGGCGTACGGTGTTCTCGACAGAGCAGGGGGGCCTGGGGCGACAGGTGACGTCCGGCAGCCAGGCAGCGTTGAGGTTCAAGAGGAACAAGAGGAAGGTGTCCGAGTGTCCGGCCGCAGAATCGGCTTCTGGTACCGCCTGGCGGCGGTGATTGCTAAACCGCCACTGCTGGTTCTGTTCAAGCGGGACTGGAGCGGAATGGAACACATTCCGGATGACGGCGGATTTATCACCGCTGTCAATCACAACTCATATCTCGACATGTTCTCCTACGGTCACTTCCAGTACAACACGGGCAAGGTGCCCCGCTTCCTGGCCAAGGCCGCGCTCTTCAAGGTGCCCGTCGTCGGACTGCTGCTGCGCGGCACCGGCCAGATCCCCGTGTACCGCGAGTCCTCCAACGCCTTCGGCGCCTTCCGGGCCGCCGTTGCCGCCGTTGAGAAGGGCCAGTGCGTCGCCTTCTATCCCGAAGGCACCCTCACCCGCGACCCGGGGCAGTGGCCGATGACCGCCAAGAGCGGCGTCGCACGGGCGGCTCTCCTCACCAAGGCCCCGGTCATCCCGGTGGCCCAGTGGGGCGCCAACCTCGCGATGCCGCCGTACGCCACCGGGAAGAAGGTGCACTTCTTCCCGCGCAAGACCCTTCAGGTCAAGGCCGGACCGCCGGTGGACCTGGCGCGGTTCTACGGCAAGGACCCGACGCCCGAGGTGCTGAGAGAGGCGACCGAGGCCATCATGGCCGCCGTCACCGCCCTGTTGGAGGACCTGCGCGGCGAGCAGGCCCCCGCCGAACCGTACGACCACCGCAAGGCCCGCGCAGCAGAGCGCCGCAAGGCCGCAGGAGAGGGCACCAAGTGACGCGAGCAGCCGTCTTCGGCAACGGATCCTGGGGCACGGCGTTCGCCATGGTCCTCGCCGACGCGGGGTGCGAGGTGACCCTCTGGGGCCGCCGCGCCGCTCTCGCCGATGCCATCAACACCACCCGTACCAACCCGGACTATCTGCCGGGGATCGAACTCCCCGCGTCGGTGCGGGCCACCGCCGATCCCGCCGAGGCCGCCCGCGACGCGGAGTTCACCGTGCTCGCCGTTCCGTCGCAGACGCTGCGCGCCAACCTGGCCGACTGGACCGGCCTGCTGCACCCCGGCACCGTCCTGGTCTCGCTGATGAAGGGCGTCGAACTCGGCACGGCCAAGCGGATGAGCGAGGTCATCGAGGAGGTCGGCAAGGTCCCCGCCGAGCGCGTCGCCGTACTCACCGGGCCCAACCTCGCCAAGGAGATCGCCGGCCGGATGCCCGCGGCCGCCGTCGTCGCCTGCCGGGACGAAGCGGTGGCCCAGCGGCTCCAGGCCGCCTGCCACACCGCGTACTTCCGCCCGTACACCAACACCGACGTCGTCGGCTGCGAACTGGGCGGCGCCGTCAAGAACGTGATCGGCCTCGCCGTCGGGATCGCCGACGGCATGGGCCTCGGCGACAACGCCAAGGGTTCACTGATCACTCGCGGACTCGCCGAGACCACCCGTCTGGGCCTGGCGATGGGCGCCGATCCGCTGACCTTCTCCGGACTCGCCGGCCTGGGCGACCTGGTGGCCACCTGCTCGTCGCCGCTCTCCCGCAACCACACCTTCGGCACCAACCTCGGCCGGGGCATGACGCTCCAGGAGACCATCGAGGCCACCAGCCAGACGGCCGAAGGCGTCAAGTCCTGTGAATCCGTGGCCGATCTGGCCCGCCGGCACGGCGTCGAAATGCCCATCACGGAGACCGTTGTGGACATCGTCCACAACGGGAAGGCGCCGGTCGTCGCGCTGAAGGAACTGATGTCCCGGAGCGCCAAGGCCGAGCGACGCTGACTCGATACGTACCAGCAGGTACCCTCAACGCGATATGAGCAGCGAGAACTCATCCCAGAGCCCTGAGCAGCAGCGTCGTAAGCCGCGTGTGGCGGTTGTCTTCGGCGGGCGCAGCTCCGAACACGCCATCTCGGTGGTCACAGCGGGTGCCGTCCTGCGCGCCATCGACCGGACGAAGTACGACGTACTGCCCATCGGCATCACCACGGACGGCCGCTGGGCGCTGACCGCGGACGATCCCGAGCGGATGGCCATCGCCGACCGCACCATGCCGTCGGTGGAAGCGATCGCCGAGGGTGCCGAGGGCGCCGTGGTGCTCTCCGTCGACCCGGGCAACCGCGAAGTCGTCTACAGCGAGCCGGGCTCGGTGCCCAAGGCGCTGGGCGACGTCGACGTGGTCTTCCCGATGCTGCACGGCCCCTACGGAGAGGACGGCACCCTGCAGGGGCTGCTCGAACTCTCCGGAGTGCCCTACGTCGGCGCGGGCGTCCTCGCGTCCGCCGTCGGCCAGGACAAGGAGTACATGAAGCGGGTGTTCCTCTCGTACGGGCTGCCGGTCGGCCCGTACGAGGTGATCCGCCCCCGCGAGTGGAACCTGGACCCGGCTGCCGCCCGTAAGAAGATCGTGGACTTCGCGGGCGAGCACGGCTGGCCGCTCTTCATCAAGCCCGCGCGCGGCGGTTCGTCGATGGGCATCACCAAGGTCGACTCACTGGCCGGTCTCGACGACGCCGTCGAAGAGGCCAGGCGCCACGACCCCAAGGTGCTGGTCGAGGCGCTGCTGCGGGGCCGCGAGATCGAGTGCGGGGTGCTGGAGTTCGAGGACGGTCCGCGGGCGAGCGTGCCCGCCGAGATCCCGCCGGTCACCTCGCACGACTTCTACGACTTCGAGGCGAAGTACATCCCCGGTGAGTCGGCCGAGGGCATGGTGCCCGCACCGCTGACGCCCGAGGAGACCGCCGAGGTGCAGCGGCTCGCGGTGGAGGCGTTCGACGCGGTGTCCTGCGAGGGACTGGTGCGCGCCGACTTCTTCCTCACCGAGGACGGCGGGTTCGTCATCAACGAGATCAACACCATGCCCGGGTTCACGCCCATCTCGATGTACCCGCGCATGTGGCAGCAGAGCGGCGTCGGCTACCCGGAGCTGGTGGACCGGCTGATCCAGGCCGCACTCAGCCGCTCGACGGGCCTGCGCTGAGACCGTGCGCCGGCCGGCCTCAGAGGCTGGACGGATCCGTCTTCCTGATGGCGCCCGCGAAGTCGGAGAGCGGGGTGACGTCGTGGGCGTACTTCTGCCCCAGGGTCACCTCCACGTAGGCCTTGCGGTACGTGGTCGTGAACCGGGGTCCGCTGTCCCGCTGCTCCAGCAGCCAGTTGACCCCGTTCGCGTCCACGGCCTTGGCCTGGGAGTCGTCCATCTCGGCGGGCCGCGGGACCCCGCAGCGCAGTACGATCGCCGCATCCCCCCAAGCGGCGGTCAGTTCGGACTTCGGCGCCGGATCGCCGCGGGTCAGTCCCGCGACGGTCTTCGGCAGCGCCTTGTCGAGCGCCCCGCAGAGCTTGATCTGGGCCGCGGGAGGCTCGGGAACCGCGACGGACGTGCTGTTGTCCGTCGAGGAACAGCCCGCGGCCGCCAGCAGCAGGGCGGCGGCGGAAAGGGACAGGAGCCGGCGGCGATCGGTCTTCACCGGCTCAGCGTAGAGGGGGCTACAGATGGACGACCGGGCAGGTCAGGGTGCGCGTGATGCCGTCCACTTGCTGGACTCTGGCGACCACCATGCGGCCGAGCTCATCGACGGTGTCGGCCTGTGCGCGCACGATCACGTCGTACGGACCGGTCACGTCCTCTGCCTGGATCACCCCGGGGAGTTTCCCGACGAGCTCGGCGACCGCTGTCGCCTTGCCCACTTCGGTCTGAATGAGGATGTACGCCTGTACCACGGAACCTCCAAGGCGGCCACGAGGATCATGTGGGGGAGAGAAAGGGACGCCACGGTATCGCGTCGTTCCGGGTGGTGGGGAGCCCCCCGCGCCCGGCAGTCGCACGCGTACGGGGTGTATGGGATACAGAGTTGACGTACCTGATTGACGGTACCTACGGCAGTGGGAGCCCGCGAGCGCTGGCCGATCGGGGCAGGCAGGGCATATGGGACACCTCCCCTGGCAGGCAGGCCGGCGGACAGCCCGGACATGAGGTCCGGATCACGAGGAGAGGCGACGGGCGATGAAGGGCACTGTGGGGGAGCTCGGGGAGTTCGGGCTGATCAGAGAGCTCACCTCCCGGCTCACGACGACCCCGGCGGTACGGCTGGGGCCCGGCGACGACGCCGCGGTCGTGGCCGCCCCCGACCGGCGGGTCGTGGCGAGCACGGACATCCTGCTGGAGGGGCGGCACTTCCGCCGGGACTGGTCCACCGCGTACGACGTGGGCCGCAAGGCGGCGGCGCAGAACCTCGCGGACATCGCGGCCATGGGCGCGGTGCCCACCGCGATACTCCTGGGGCTCGTCGTGCCCGCCGAGCTCCCGGTCACCTGGCCCACCGAACTGATGGACGGCATCCGTGACGAGTGCCAGGTCGCGGGGGCCGCCGTGGTCGGGGGTGATGTCGTACGAGGAGACACGATCACCGTCTCCATCACCGCACTCGGCGATCTGCGCAACCACGAACCGGTCACCAGGTCCGGCGCCAGGCCCGGCGACGTCGTGGCCGTCACCGGCTGGCTCGGCTGGTCCGCCGCCGGGTTCGCGGTGCTCTCCCGCGGATTCCGCTCGCCCCGTGCCTTCGTGGAGGCGCACCGGCGCCCCGAACCCCCGTACCACGCGGGCCCCGCGGCCGCCGGCCTCGGCGCCACCGCGATGACCGACGTCAGCGACGGACTGGTGGCCGACCTCGGGCACATCGCCGAGGCCAGCAAGGTCCGGATCGACCTGCGCGCGGGGCTCATCGACATCCCCACGCAGATGAGCGACATCGGCCAGGCCGTCGGTGTGGACCCGCTCCAGTGGGTGCTCACCGGGGGAGAGGACCACGCGATCGTGGCGACCTTCCCGCCGGACGTGAAACTGCCCGCGCGCTGGAAGGTGATCGGCGAGGTGGTCAATCCCTCCGCGCTGCCCCATGTGACGGTCGACGGGGCGCCGTGGACCAGTAAGGGCGGCTGGGACCACTTCGGGGAGGACCCGTCATGACGGCGCCGCCACTGGTCCTGACCATCGCCGGATCGGACTCCGGCGGCGGCGCGGGCATCCAGGCAGACCTGAAGACGATGCTCGCCCTCGGGGTGCACGGCATGAGCGTGCTCACCGCGGTCACCGCCCAGAACTCCCAGGGCGTGCACGGCGCGTGGGAGCTGCCCGCCGACGCGGTACGCGCCCAGTACCGTGCGGTCGTGGACGACATCGGCGTCGACGCGGTGAAGACCGGGATGCTGTCGTCGGCGGAGCTGGTGGAGACGGTGGCCGGGCTGCTTGCCGGGACGCGGGCCCCGGTCGTCGTCGACCCGGTGGGGGTCTCCAAGCACGGCGACCCGCTGCTCGCGGCATCGGCGCTGGACTCCGTACGGAAGCAGCTGCTGCCGGTGGCCACCGTCGCCACCCCCAACCTGGACGAGGTGGCCCAGCTCACCGGCGTACAGGTGGAGGGCGAGGCCGATCTGCCGCGTGCGGCGGCGGCCGTGCTGGCCCACGGGCCGAAGTGGGTGCTGATCAAGGGCGGTCATCTCGCGGGTGACGCGGTGGACCTGCTCACCGACGGCAGCGAGGAGCACTGGCTGCGGGCGCCCCGGCTCGACAACCGTCATACGCACGGCACCGGATGCACGCTGGCGTCGGCCGTCGCGGCGCAGCTGGCGCACGGTCTGGCCGTGCCCGACGCGGTGACCGCGGCCAAGGAGTACGTCACGGGCGCGATCGGCGCCGGATTCCCGCTGGGTTCGGGCATCGGCCCGGTGGACCACGGCTGGCAGTTCCGCCGGTGACCGGCTGACCGTACCGATGTCGTCCGGCATCGGTGCGGGAATGCGAAAAAGCCGGTCCACCGAGGTGGACCGGCTTTTCAAGGCAACCGCAAGGGGCTGCGCTACGACGAAACGTCGGCGGGGTCAGTCCCCGCACAGGCGGGGAACAACCACAGATTAGCGCGAGACCTTGCCGGCCTTGATGCACGAGGTGCAGACGTTGAGCCGCTTCGGCGTCCGACCGACCACTGCACGCACGCGCTGGATGTTGGGATTCCAGCGACGCGGAGTACGGCGGTGCGAGTGCGAAATGTTGTTGCCGAAGCCCGGCCCCTTGCCGCAGACGTCGCAGTTGGCAGCCACGGGTCACTCCAAAGACTTCAGGTGCACTTACAGTGAATTCCGGCGCGCCGGAATCATTGACTGAAGTGGCGGTACCGGAGGAATGGCCCGATTCTCATCGGGCAACCGAAGCAGCATACAACGACTGCGCCGGTGGAACGAAACTACCATGGTTGGCACCGCCCCCTTCCCCGTCCGGGTTCCGCTGCCCGCTTCCCGGCCGAGGGCTACCCTGCGGTTCAACCCCGCTGCTCAAGGAGGCTTCAGGTGCCGCAGCCGCCCGACGATATCGATGCCGTCGTGGTCCGCACCTGGTGCTCACTGGCGCTGGAGGCACTGGGCAGGGACCGCGAGGAGATCGACGCGATCAACGTCTATCCGGTCGCCGACGGGGATACCGGCACCAACCTCTATCTGACCGTGGAATCCGCCGCCCAGGCGGTCGAAGCGGTCTTCGTCGCGCACGGGACGGTGGGAGCCGCCGGACCCGACGCGGGAACCACTGACGGAGCCCCCGGCGGGGGATCGGTCCCCGCGCTGGCGGACGCGGTACGGGCGATGGCGCACGGCGCGCTCATCGGGGCCCGCGGCAACTCGGGCACGATCCTGGCCCAGTTGCTGCGCGGCATGGCCGAGGTCCTCGGGGCTCCGGCGGGTGACGATGATCACGCGGAACTGCTGAGCGAGGCGCTTCGCCGGGCGGCGGAATCGGCGTACCAGGCGGTCGCGCACCCGGTGGAGGGCACTGTTCTGACGGTGGCCACCGCCGCGGCCGAAGCGGCTGCCGCCGCCGCTCGTACCGGCACATCCGCGGCAGCCGGTACCGGCGCCGGCTGCACGGCGGTGGCGCGCGCGGCATACGAAGGAGCGTGCGCGGCGCTGGACGCAACCCCCGGACAGCTGGCCGTACTCGGCCGCGCGGGCGTCGTGGACGCGGGTGGCCGGGGCCTGGTCGACGTGCTCGCCGCGCTGGCCGGGGCGTTCTCCGGTGAGGCTCCGGCCGCCGAGCGGCGGCGGGCTCCCACCGTGCTGCCCCCGCACTTCACCGACGACTGCCCGGCCGAAGGCGGCCCGGCCTTCGAGGTGATCTACCTCCTGGAAGCCGACGACGACGCCGTGGCCCGGCTGCGCGCCCGGCTCGACGGCATCGGCGACTCACTGGTCGTCGTCGGCGGTGACGGCCTGTGGAACGTCCATGTCCATGTGGACGACGCCGGGGCCGCCGTGGAGGCCGGAGTGGACGCCGGGCGCCCGTACCGGATCCGTATCACCCACTTCGGCGCCACCGGGACCCCGGCGCCCGAGCAGGTCCAGCGCGCGGTGGTCGCCGTCGTCCCCGGCGAGGGGCTGGCGGCGCTGTGCCGGGAAGCCGGTGCCACCACCGTGCTGGCCCGCCCGGGAGAGCCGCCAGCGAGCGGCGAACTGGTCGACGCGATCCGGCGCGCGCACGCCCGTGAGGTGGTGCTGCTGCCCAACGACGCCGAACTGCGCCACACGGCAGCTGCGGCGGCCGAACAGGCCAGGGCGGAGGGCGTACGAGTGGCCCTGGTCCCCACCCGGGCAGCCGTCCAGGGGGTCGCGGCGCTGGCCGTGCACGAGCCCGACCGGCGGTTCGACGAGGACGTCGTCGCGATGACCGCGGCGGCGGGCGCCACCCGCTACGCCGAACTGGCCGTCGCCGAGCGGCAGTCCTGGACCTCGGCCGGTATCTGTCAGGCCGGCGACGTGCTGGGTCTCATCGACGGCGACGTGGCGGTGATCGGAGCGGATCTGGCCACCACGGCGGAGACGGTGCTGCACCGGATGCTCTCCGCGGGCGGCGAACTGGTGACGCTGGTCCTGGGCGACGGGGTACCGGTGGCGGTCGCCGACCGGCTCGAAGGGTTCGTACGGGGCGGGCACCTGGCGGTCGACACGGTGGTCTACGACGGCGGCCGGCAGCTGGCGCCCCTGCTGATCGGGGTCGAGTGACCGCGGTCGGGTGACCGGGATCGGCCGGCGGGCAGGCCACCGGGCGGGCAGGATCCGCTCCCGCCCGGGGCGGGGCGAGGGCGTGGCAGGGGCGGCGGGAAGGGGAAATACCCCCGCTGTCGGACCCATGGTGTGCAATGGACCGCGTGCCCGCGCTCGATGAACCCCTCAAGAACACGCTCGGCGCCCCCACCGCCAAGGTGATGGCCGAGCACCTCGACCTGCACACGGTCGGTGACCTGCTGCACCACTACCCGCGCAGATACGCCGAGCGCGGTGAATTCACCCAGCTCGCCGAGCTGCCCCTGGACGAGCACGTCACCGTCTTCGCCCAGGTCGCCGACGCCCGGGTGCTCACCTTCAACCAGGGCAGGGGCAGGCGCCTGGAGGTGAACATCACCGACGGCAGCGGCCGACTGCAGCTCGTCTTCTTCGGCAAGGGCATCCACAAGCCCCACAAGGAGCTGCTCCCCGGCCGCCGTGCGATGTTCGCGGGCAAGGTCTCCAAGTTCAACCAGAAGTTCCAGCTCGCCCACCCCACGTACGAACTGCTGGACGCCGACACCGACGCGGGCACCGTCGAGGCCTGGGCGAATCAGCTGATCCCCATCTACCCGGCCTGCAAGGGGCTGGAGTCCTGGAAGATCGCCAAGGCGGTCGACGCCGTACTGCCCGCCGCCCAGGAGGCCGCCGACCCGCTGCCGCCCGCGCTGCGGGACGGACGCGGACTCACCACGCTGCCCGACGCACTGCTGAAGGTGCACCGGCCGCAGACGAAGGCCGATGTCGCGGTCGCGCGGGACCGGCTGAAGTGGGACGAGGCCTTCGTGCTCCAGGTCGCGCTGGCACGCCGGCGGTACGCCGAGACCCAACTGCCCGCGGTGGCACGGAAACCCGTACCGGGCGGGCTGCTCGACGCCTTCGACGCCAAGCTGCCGTTCACCCTCACCGAGGGCCAGCAGAAGGTCACCGGGGAGATCTTCGAGGGTCTCGCGACCGAGCACCCGATGCACCGGCTGCTCCAGGGAGAGGTCGGCTCGGGCAAGACCATGGTCGCGCTGCGCGCGATGCTCACGGTCGTCGACGCGGGCGGCCAGGCCGCGATGCTCGCGCCCACCGAAGTGCTCGCCCAGCAGCACCACCGCTCCATCACGGAGATGATGGGCGAGCTGGCCGAGGGCGGGATGCTCGGCGGCAGCGAGCAGTCCACGAAGGTCGTGCTGCTGACCGGCTCCATGGGCGCGGCCGCCCGTCGCAAGGCGCTGCTCGACCTGGTCACCGGTGAGGCCGGGCTCGTCATCGGCACGCACGCGCTGATCGAGGACAAGGTCCAGTTCCACGACCTCGGCCTGGTTGTGGTCGACGAGCAGCACCGTTTCGGTGTCGAGCAGCGGGACGCGCTGCGGGGCAAGGGGAAGCAGCCGCCCCATCTGCTGGTCATGACGGCCACGCCCATTCCCCGTACGGTCGCCATGACCGTCTTCGGGGACCTGGAGACCTCCGTCCTCGACCAGCTCCCCGCGGGCCGTTCCCCGATCGCCACCCATGTCGTACCGGCCAAGGACAAGCCGCACTTCCTGGCCCGGGCCTGGGAGCGGGTGCGCGAGGAGACGGAGAACGGCCACCAGGCGTACGTGGTGTGCCCGCGCATCGGGGACGGCGAGGACGAGCCGAAGAAGCGGAAGCCCGGATCCGATGACGCGGCAGCGGGGGAGGCCGGGGCCGACGCGGACAAGCGGCCCCCGCTCGCCGTGGTCGAGACCGCAGAACAGCTCAGGAACGGCCCGCTCAAGGGGCTGCGCATCGAGCTGCTGCACGGGCGGATGGCACCGGACGACAAGGACGACGTCATGCGCCGCTTCGCGGCGGGCGAGGTGGATGTCCTGGTCGCGACGACGGTCATCGAGGTCGGGGTCAACGTGCCCAATGCCACCGTCATGGTGATCATGGATGCCGACCGGTTCGGCGTATCGCAACTGCACCAGCTGCGCGGACGGGTGGGCCGCGGTTCGGCGCCCGGTCTCTGCCTCCTGGTGAGCGAGGCGCACGAAGCGGGTCCCGCGCGCGCCAGGCTCGGCGCGGTGGCCGCCACCCTCGACGGCTTCGAGCTGTCCCGTATCGACCTCGAACAGCGCCGCGAGGGCGACGTCCTGGGCCAGGCCCAGTCCGGCGTGCGGTCCTCGCTGCGGATGCTCGCCGTCATCGACGACGAGGAGGTCATCGCGGCGGCCCGCGAGGAGGCCGCCCAAGTCGTCGCGGCGGATCCGGAGCTCACCCGGCTGCCCGCACTGCGCACCGCCCTGGACGCCCTCCTCGACCAGGAGCGCGAGCGGTACCTCGACAAGGGCTGAGAGACTGGCCGGGACAGGAGCCCGGCCAGGACCGGCTCCGCCCACCGAGTTCCACCTGCTGAGTTCCGCCCACCGAGTATCCGCCCATCGAGAAGGACAAGGACCGAGATGACCCGCGTGATCGCCGGTACGGCCGGCGGGCGCCGCCTCGCCGTACCGCCGGGCAACGGCACCCGCCCCACATCCGACCGTGCGCGCGAAGGGCTCTTCTCCACCTGGGAGGCGCTGCTCGGCACCCTGGACGGAACCCGGATCGCCGATCTGTACGCAGGGTCGGGCGCCGTCGGCCTGGAGGCGCTCTCCCGTGGCGCTGCGCACGCGCTGCTCGTCGAGGCGGACGCACGGGCGGTGGCCACGGTCCGCGACAACGTCCGTACGCTCGGTCTCCCTGGTGCGGAAGTGCGGACGGGCAAAGCCGAGCAGATCGTGACAGGACCGGCGCCGGACTCCCCGTACGACGTGGTTTTCCTCGATCCGCCGTACGCCGTCACCGATGACGATCTTCGCGAGATCCTGCTCACAATCGGTGCTCAGGGCTGGCTCACCGGCGACGCGCTCGTCACGGTGGAACGGAGCACAAGAGGCGGAGAGTTCAAGTGGCCCAAGGGATTTGAGCCGCTGCGGGCCCGCCGGTACGGCGAGGCCACGCTTTGGTACGGTCGCGCCGCCTCTACGTGCGAAGACGCACGATGACCGGACCCGGGAGCGAGGGACTTCAGTTGCGCCGCGCCGTCTGTCCGGGGTCATTCGACCCCATCACCAATGGACACCTCGACATCATTGGCCGTGCCTCCAAGCTGTACGACGTCGTGCATGTGGCTGTGATGATCAACCAGTCGAAGCACGGCCTGTTCTCCGTCGAAGAGCGGATGGACCTGATCCGCCAGGTCACGGCCGATTTCGGGAACGTCGAGGTCGAGTCGTTCCACGGTCTTCTCGTCGACTTCTGCAAACAGCGCGACATCCCGGCCATCGTGAAGGGCCTCCGCGCGGTCAGCGACTTCGACTACGAGCTGCAGATGGCCCAGATGAACAACGGTCTCTCGGGGGTCGAGACGCTGTTCGTCCCCACCAACCCGACCTACAGCTTCCTCTCCTCCAGCCTGGTCAAGGAGGTCGCGACCTGGGGCGGCGACGTCTCGCACCTGCTGCCTCCGCTGGTCTCCGAGGCCCTGACGCAGCGCCTCCGCGAGAAGCGGGAAGCCGGATAAGGGCCGCATGACGGCGCCGGGTTGAACTGACGGACCGTCACCAGGTGTCGGGCGGGCGCCGACTGGCCGTACAGTCGTCCCCGTCCGTCTCCAGGCCGGAAGAACAGGTGGCGCCCACGGTGGACGTGCAGAAGAAGCTGGACGAGATCGTCGACACGGTCGGCAGTGCCAGGTCCATGCCCATGTCGGCCTCCTGCGTGGTCAACCGCGCCGAGCTGCTGGCGATGCTCCAGGAGGTGCGCGAGGCCCTGCCGGGCTCTCTCGCGCAGGCCGAGGAGCTGATCGGCGGCCGTGAGCAGCTGGTCGAGCAGGCCCGTGACGAGGCCGAGCGGATCATCGAGGCGGCGCACGCCCAGCGCGGCTCCCTCATCTCCGACACCGAGGTCGCCCGGCAGTCCCAGGACGAGGCCGACCGGGTGCTCGCCGAGGCCCGGCGGGAGGCCGAGGAGATCCGCGCCGAGGCCGACGACTACGTCGACTCCAAGCTGGCGAACTTCGAAGTCGTCCTCACCAAGACCATCGGCTCCGTCGACCGGGGCCGCGAGAAGCTGCTCGGCCGCGGTCCTGGCCTGGACGACGAGGGTTACGAGGACCCGGAGGCGCCGGAGCGCAGCCAGGACCCCGAGACGCTCCGGATGCGCGCCGACGAGTACGTCGACACCAAGCTCGGAGCCTTCGAGGCCGTGATGGCCAAGACCCTCGAAGCGGTGGGGCGCGGCCGGCAGAAACTGCACGGCCGGGTCGCGTCGGACGAGCTGGGCGTGCACATGGCCGAGCAGGACGAGATGGGCCGCAGGCACAGCAGTGACGCCGACTTCCTCTCGGACCTGGCGGAGCCGCAGGCCCCGGCGGCAGTCCAGGTGCCCGTCCAGGCGTCACCTGCCCCGATGGCCGCCCAGCTGTCGCCGGACGAGCCGCCGCAGCACCTCGCCGACATGCCGGTCCAGGAGCCGGTCCAGCAGATGTACGACCCGTACGGCTACCAGCAGCAGCCCCAGGACCCGTACGCGTACCAGCAGCAGCAGTACGCGTACCAGCAGGACCCGTACGCATACCAGCAGCAGCCCCAGCAGGACGGGTACGGCTACCCGGGGCCCGACCAGATGCAGCCGCCCCATCCCCAGCAGCCGCCCCACCCCCAGCAGCAGGGTGCTCTCGACGAGACCAGTCTCTTCGACACCAGCATGATCAACCTGGATCAGCTGCGCGAGTACGAACAGGGGCGCTGAGGGCCGGGGGGCCCGGAGGCCCGAAGGGGCCGATTGGGTCTACGGCGGCCGGTCCAGTATCCTGGCTCTTCGGTCGCCCGTACCTCCGCGATCTGCGCTGCCCGTTCCGATGGTCTCCGGACGGTTCCCGACGAGGCGGCGCCTCATTCCCCAGTCTTCAGCGATCCGAAAGCAGGAAGAGCCCTGAACGCCCGCCTCGACCACCGCAACCCCCTCGTGTTCGACACACACGAGCTGGGCCGGCGTCCCGGTGCGCTCCAGCGGCTTACCCGCTCGGTCGCAGCTCCCAAGGACCTCGGCATCGACGGGGTCATCGGAGTGCCGGAAGGCACTCCCGTAGAACTGCAGCTCCGCCTTGAGTCGGTCATGGACGGGGTGCTTGTCACAGGCACCGCCCGTTCAGCCGCCAAGGGGGAGTGCGTAAGGTGTCTGGAGCCGCTGGAGCGAGAGCTCGAAGCGGATTTCCAGGAGATGTTCTCGTACCCCGAAGCCGACGACCGGGGCCGCAGCAAGAAGGCGGACCCGGCTGACAGTGCCGACGACGAGGACGAGGAAATCACCCCCCTTGAGGACGGCTTGTTCGACCTCGAACCAGTGCTGCGTGATGCGGTGGTGCTCGCACTGCCGATGCAGCCGGTGTGCCGGGAGGATTGCGCCGGCCTGTGTTCCGAATGCGGAATCAGGCTGGACGACGAACCCGGTCACCACCATGACGCCGTCGACGCACGTTGGGCGGCGCTGCAGGGACTCGTCGGGACCGGCCAGGTCGGCGAGAAGGACAACGTTGACGGCGCCGAACCTGGCGTCGACGAGAAGCAGGAGAAGTAGCCGTGGCTGTTCCGAAGCGGAAGATGTCGCGCAGCAACACGCGCCACCGCCGGTCGCAGTGGAAGGCTGCGGTCCCCACCCTGGTTGCGTGCGAGCGCTGCCAGGAGCCGAAGCTCCAGCACATCGCGTGCCCGAGCTGCGGCACCTACAACAAGCGCCAGGTCCTCGAGGTCTGAGCGGCTGGTGAGAGGCGCAATGTCTGACGTCAACAAGACGGACAATGCCTCGTCCCACACGCTTCTGGAAGGGCGGCTCGGGTACACACTCGAGTCCGCCCTTCTGGTGCGTGCGCTGACCCACCGTTCGTACGCGTACGAGAACGGCGGTCTGCCCACCAACGAGCGGCTGGAGTTCCTCGGGGACTCGGTGCTCGGCCTGGTGGTCACGGACACGCTCTATCGCACCCACCCCGATCTCCCGGAGGGCCAGCTGGCCAAGCTCCGGGCGGCAGTGGTGAATTCGCGTGCGCTCGCAGGGGTGAGCCGTGGGCTCGAACTCGGTCTCTTCATCCGGCTCGGCCGGGGCGAAGAAGGCACGGGCGGGCGGGACAAGGCATCCATCCTCGCCGACACCCTCGAAGCGGTGATCGGCGCCGTCTATCTGGATCAGGGCCTCGAAGCGGCGTCCGAGCTGGTGCACCGGCTCTTCGACCCCCTCATCGAGCTGTCCTCCAACCTCGGTGCGGGCCTGGACTGGAAGACCAGCCTCCAGGAACTCACCGCAAGCGAAGGCCTCGGGGTCCCGGAGTACCTGGTCAGTGAGACCGGTCCGGACCACGAGAAGACCTTCACCGCTGCCGCTCGCGTCGGTGGTGTCTCGTACGGCACCGGCACCGGCCGCAGCAAGAAGGAAGCGGAACAGCAGGCGGCGGAGTCCGCGTGGCGTGCGATCAGCGCCGCGGCGGAAGAGCGCGCGGTGGCGGCCGAGACCGCCCCCGCCGCCCACGGAGAGGACGCCGACACCTCTTCGGCTCCGGCCGCCGGCACGGCCTCGGCCTGACGCCGGTTCTTTCCCCGCCCGTCCCCTCCGGGGGGCGGGCGGTTCTTTTCGTGGTTCTTTTCCATTGTTCTTTTTATGGTCCCTCTCAGCCTCTTCACCGTTCACCGGTGATCCACCCCTGAGGAGCAGCGTGCCCGAGTCGCCCGAGGTCGAAGTCGTACGGCGCGGACTGGAACGCTGGGTCTCCGGCCGTACCGTCGCCGATGTGCAGGTGCTGCACCCCCGAGCGGTACGCCGTCACACCGCGGGCGGCGATGACTTCGCCACGGCTCTGCGCGGACACCGGTTCGGCGTGGCCCGCCGCCGGGGGAAGTACCTCTGGCTGCCGCTGGAGGACGTGCCCGCCACGGACACCGCCGCTGCCGACTCCACCGGCGGGGAGCCCGGGGCCGCGTACTCGGTCCTCGGCCATCTCGGGATGAGCGGGCAGCTCCTGGTCCAGCCCGAAGCGGTGCCCGACGAGAAGCACCTGCGGATCCGGATCCGGTTCGACGACATCGAGGGCACCGAGCTGCGCTTCGTGGACCAGCGGACCTTCGGCGGGCTCTCGCTGCACCCGAACACCCCCGACGGGCTGCCCGACGTCATCGCGCACATCGCCCGCGACCCGCTGGACGAGGAGTTCGACGACGCCGCGTTCCACTCGGCGCTCCGGCTGCGCCGCACCACCATCAAGCGCGCCCTGCTCGACCAGTCGCTGATCAGCGGGGTCGGCAACATCTACGCGGACGAGGCGCTCTGGCGTGCGCGGCTGCACTACGAGCGCCCCACCGCCACGCTCACCCGCCCCCGGACCACGGAACTCCTCGGCCATGTGCGGGATGTGATGAACCAGGCCCTCGCCGTGGGCGGCACCAGCTTCGACAGCCTCTACGTCAATGTGAACGGCGAATCCGGATACTTCGACCGGTCGCTGGACGCCTACGGGCGGGAGGACGAGCCGTGCCGCCGCTGCGGCACCCCCATGCGCCGCCGGCCCTGGATGAACCGGTCCAGCTACTTCTGCCCGCGCTGCCAGCGCCCGCCCGCCGGACCGCGCGGCTGACCGGGTGCCCGGGCGAATGCCCGGCCGCGTTGCCGGGCCGGGGTCCGGCCGCTCACCGGCCGGACCGGCTCAGTAGCCGAAGTCCTGGGTCCACCAGGGCCCGCCCGGGCCGAAGTGGACGCCGACGCCGAGCGTCGTGAAGTCGCAGTTGAGTATGTTCGCGCGGTGGCCCGGGCTGTGCATCCAGGAGTCCATCACGGCGGCGGCGTCGGCCTGGCCGCGTGCGATGTTCTCGCCGCCCAGGCCCTTCACGCCCGCCTTGTCCGCCCGGTCCCACGGGGTGGCCCCGTCGGGATCGGTGTGGTCGAAGAAGCCCCGGGACGCCATCTCGGCACTGAAGGCCCCGGCCAGCGAGGCGAGCCCCGTATCGGCCCGCACCGGCCGGCAACCGGCCTGGGCCCGCTGCTGATTGACCAGGCTGAGAACCGCCGCGGCCGCGCTGCTCTCGGCACTGGTGGCCGCTTCGGTGTGGGCGGACTCGGTGTGCCGGGGCGTCGCACCGGGCGCCGCCGTCCGGGCCGGTGCCGTGCTGGGCGACGCGGGGGCGCTCTTCTTCCGCTGCGACGGTACGGCGGGAGCCTTCGGCTTGTGCGCGGACGGCGAGGCCGACGGGGCGTGTGCGCGGGCGGTTGCCGGACCGGCCGGTGCGGGCGGGGTGTCCGATGCGGGTGTGGCCGACGATCCGCCCTGGGTCTGGAGGTCGGGTACGCCGTCGGCGCGGACCTGGTCACTGCCGCCCGAGCCGCCCACCGTGTAGGTGTCGCCGCCGGGCAGCAGCCCCGATGCCATCGCCACGGCGCCCACCGCGACGGCCGCCGACACGCCCAGCAGCCCGGTGCGCAGAGGTGTGGAGCCCCGGCCCTTGCCGTGGGCCCGGTTCCGCCGCCGGGTCCCGGAGGCCGCCGGATCATCAACGGTGGCGGAACCGGCTGCGGCGGAGCGGCTGTGGCGTCCCATGCGCGGTGCCCTTCCTCGTGCTCGGCGTCGGCGTGACTCACCCGTACAGGTGAAGCTCAATGGCCAGGGACTGTAGCGGATGGGCCGTGGGGGCGAAGTGCTGCCGGGGTGATTGGCCGGTTAGCGTGCAGACATGAACGAAGATGTACGGCTCGCCGCCTGGGTGCGCGGCAAGGTCCAGGGCGTGGGGTTCCGCTGGTTCACCAGGGCGAACGCCCTGCGGATCGGTGGGCTCACCGGATTCGCCCTCAATCTGGAGGACGGCAGGGTGCAGGTCGTCGCCGAAGGACCGCGGGAGAAGTGCGACCTTCTCCTGGAGTGGCTGAGGTCGTCCGACACACCCGGCCGCGTCGACGGTGTCAGTGAGATCTGGGACACTCCGCGGCACATCTACCAGACCTTCGAGATCCGCTGACGCGCCCGGTCCCGGCGGTGGCCGGGGGCCCCGCCGATCTGCCTCTGACATATGTGTGAGGCAGAAAATGCCTGGTGGTTGCCAAGAAGCGCTCTCCGTGCCAGGCTGCCGCAGTAGGAATGATCTCCACGCCCCCTGGGCCCCGCAGGAGAGCCGCACCGGACATCGTCCGGCGTGTGCCCCCGGGTCTGCCCATCGATACGGGGTGTGATCGTGTTGACCGTCAAACTTTTTGGTGAGACTCTGGAAGCCCCGCGCACCTCAGCTGCTCGGCAGCGAGAAACGCAGAGAAAACAGCAGAGAAGACAGAGGCTGCCGAGTTCCGCGGGTGCGATTCCCCCTACGACCCACCACTCTTCGGTCGGTCACTCAGTGTGGAGGACCATCCATCATGGCAAAGGCGCTTCTCGGTTACGTCGGCGGTTCCGACCCGCGACTTCTCTCCGAGATGCGACGGCTTCAGCAGCGCGTCCAGGACCTCGAATCCGAGCTCGTACGGATTCAGTCCGAGAACGACGCGCTGGCCGCCGCAGTCCAGCACCACGGAGACTCGTTGCTCGACGGTATCGACATGGACGTACCCCAGGCGGAGCCTGCGCTCACCTGACCCGCACCCCACAAGGGTACCGGCCGGGCTGATCCGTACAGCCGCTTGAGATCCAATGCGCAAGGATATGCAAGGGACGCTTCGGCGTCCCTTCTTTCTTTCTGCCTTTTCTGTCTCTTTCCCCCCGGTCGCTCCCCGCCCCGTCACGCACTGCCGCGTGTGCTTCCTTTAACGTCTGATGTGCCCTGCACCTTCATGGGTGAAACCGGCAGTGAAAGGTAGAGTCCGGCGGCGTGCACCTCAAGGCCATGACCCTCCGCGGGTTCAAATCCTTCGCCTCGGCCACCACTCTCCGGTTCGAGCCCGGCATCACCTGTGTCGTGGGGCCCAACGGATCAGGCAAGTCCAACGTGGTCGACGCGCTCTCCTGGGTCATGGGGGAGCAGGGCGCCAAATCGCTGCGCGGCGGCAAGATGGAGGACGTCATCTTCGCCGGGACGACCGGCCGGCCGCCGCTGGGCCGCGCCGAGGTCTCGCTCACCATCGACAACTCCGACGGTGTGCTGCCCATCGAGTACGCCGAAGTCACCATTACCCGGATCATGTTCCGCAATGGCGGCAGCGAGTACCAGATCAACGGCGACACCTGCCGGCTGCTGGACATCCAGGAACTGCTGTCGGATTCCGGGATCGGCCGCGAGATGCACGTCATCGTCGGACAGGGACAGCTCGACTCCGTACTGCACGCGGATCCGATGGGGCGCCGGGCCTTCATCGAGGAGGCCGCAGGCGTACTGAAGCACCGCAAGCGCAAGGAGAAGGCGCTGCGGAAGCTGGACGCGATGCAGGCCAACCTCGCGCGGGTGCAGGACCTCACCGATGAACTGCGCCGCCAGCTCAAGCCGTTGGGCCGGCAGGCCGCGGTCGCCCGGCGCGCCGCCGTCATCCAGGCCGACCTCAGGGACGCGCGGCTGCGGCTGCTCGCCGACGATCTGGTGACGATGCGCCGGGCGCTGCGGAGCGAGATCGCCGACGAGGCCGCGCTGAAGGAGCGCCGGGAGACCGCGGAGACGGCGCTCAAGGCCGCGCTCGCACGCGAGGCCGGCCTGGAGGACGAGGTGCGGCAGCTGGCACCGAGGCTCCAGCGGGCCCAGCAGACCTGGTACGAGCTGTCGCAGCTGGCCGAGCGGGTGCGCGGTACGGTCTCGCTCGCCGACGCGCGGGTGAAGAGCGCGTCCGCCGCCCCCGATGAGGAGCGGCGGGGCCGTGATCCCGAGTCCCCCGAGATGATGGAGCGCGAGGCCGCCAGGATCCGGGAGCAGGAGGCCGAGCTGGAGGCCGCGCTGGAGTCCGCGGAGCGCGCGCTGGAGGACACCTCGGCGCACCGGGCCGAGCTGGAGCGGGAACTCGCCGCCGAGGAGCGCAGGCTCAGGGACGCAGCCCGTGCCATCGCCGACCGGCGCGAAGGGCTCGCGCGGCTGAACGGGCAGGTCAACGCGGCCCGCAGCAGAGCCGGTTCGGCGCAGGCCGAGATCGACCGGCTCGCCGCGGCGCGGGACGGGGCGCAGGAGCGCGCCGAAGCGGCCCAGCAGGAGTACGAGCAGCTCAAGGCCGAGGTCGACGGGCTCGAAGCCGGTGACCTGGACCTCGCCGACCGGCACAGCGCGGCGAAGTCGGCGCTGGCGGAGGCGGAGACCGCGCTCACCGCGTCCCGGGAGGCGGCCACGGCCGCCGAGCGGGAGCGGGCCGCGCTGGCGGCCCGGCACGAGGCGCTGGCGCTCGGGCTGCGCCGCAAGGACGGCACCGGGGTGCTGCTCGGAGCCGATGACCGCCCGGCCGGTCTGCTGGGCCCGGTCGCGGAGCTGCTGACGGTGGCCGCCGGGTACGAGGTCCCGGTGGCTGCCGCGCTGGGTGTGGCGGCCGACGCGCTCGCGGTGCGCGACACGGCCACCGCGGCGGACGCGATCCGCCGGTTGCGCAAGCAGGACGCCGGCCGCGCGACCCTGCTGCCCGGCACGGCCGCGGCACCGGTGCGGGAGTCCGGCGCCGGTGGGCTGCCGGGCCAGGTCCGTACGGCCGTTCCCGGGCAGCCGGGCGGCGGGGCTCCTGAGGTGCCGGAGGCCCGGCATGGCGACGACGGTGCGGGGGCTGCTTCGGAGGACCGGCCCGCAGGTCGGCCCGGAGGGCATTCCGGCGGTCAGGCAGCAGGCCATTCAGTAGGCCGGTCCGCAGGCCACGAGGACAGCGGTGCCGGTTCTGTCCCGTCCGGCGGGACCGGACCGGGACCGGACCGTGCCGCCCTCGCTCTCGCGGCGCCCTTCGCCGTCGATCTGGTCGGCGGCCCCGCCGAACTGCTGCCCGGGGTGCGGAGACTGCTGCGCGACATCGTCGTCGTAGGCACCCTCGAAGACGCCGAGGAGCTGATCGCCGAACGGCCCGGGCTGACCGCCGTGACCGCCGAAGGCGATGTCCTGGGAGCGCACTTCGCACACGGCGGGTCCGCCGGTGCGCCCAGCCTGCTGGAGGTGCAGGCGTCCGTGGACGAGGCCGCCGCCGGGCTGGCGGAGCTGGCCGTACGGTGCGACGAGCTGGCCGGCGCGCAGCGCGCCGCGGCAGCCCGGCGCGCGGAGTGCGCGGCGCTCGTCGACGAGCTGGCGGAACTACGGCGCGCAGCCGACCGGGAGAAGTCCGGTGTCGCCCAGCAGCTCGGGCGCCTGGCCGGGCAGGCGCGGGGCGCGGCGGGCGAGGCCGAGCGGTCGGCGGCGGCCGCAGCCAAGGCCCAGGATGCGCTGGAGCGTGCGACCGGCGAGGCCGAGGAGCTGGCCGAACGGCTGCTGGTGGCCGAGGAGTCACCGATGGAGGAGGAGCCGGACACCTCCGTACGGGACCGGCTGGCCGCCGACGGGGCCAATGCCCGGCAGACCGAGATGGAGGCCAGGCTCCAGGCCCGTACCCATGAGGAGAGGGTCAAGGGGCTCGCGGGGCGGGCCGAAGCACTCGACCGGGGAGCGCGCGCCGAGCGTGAGGCCCGGGCGCGCGCCGAGCAGCGCCGCGCCCGGCTGCGCCACGAGGCAGCGGTCGCGTCGGCCGTCGGCGACGGGGCGCGCCAGTTGCTCGCCCATGTCGAGGTGTCGCTGGTCCGCGCCGAGCAGGAGAGGGCCGCCGCCGAGGCCGCCAAGGCCGGGCGCGAGCAGGAGCTGGCCGCCGAGCGGAACCGGGGCCGCGACCTCAAGGCCGAACTCGACCGGCTCACCGACTCGGTGCACCGCGGTGAGGTGATCGGAGCCGAGAAGCGGCTGCGGATCGAGCAGCTGGAGACCAGGGCGCTGGAGGAGCTTGGCGTGGAGCCGGCCGGTCTGGTGGCCGACTACGGCCCGGACCAGCCGGTGCCGCCGTCCCCCGCGGCCGAGGGGGAGGAGCTGCCCGACGATCCGGACCATCCGCGGAACCAGCCGGTGCCGTTCGACCGGGCCGGACAGGAGAAGCGGCTCAGGTCGGCCGAACGGGCGTACCAGCAACTCGGAAAGGTGAATCCGCTCGCTCTGGAGGAGTTCTCCGCGCTGGAGGAGCGGCACAAGTTCCTCTCCGAGCAGCTGGAGGACCTGAAGAAGACGCGGGCCGACCTGCTGCTGGTGGTCAAGGAGGTCGACGAACGCGTCGAGCAGGTCTTCACCGAGGCGTACCGCGACACCGCACGCGAGTTCGAAGGGGTCTTCGCGCGGCTCTTCCCCGGCGGCGACGGACGGCTGATCCTGACCGACCCCGGCAACATGCTCACCACCGGTGTGGACGTCGAGGCCCGGCCGCCGGGCAAGAAGGTCAAGCGCCTGTCGCTGCTCTCCGGCGGGGAGCGGTCGCTGACCGCCGTGGCCCTGCTGGTGTCGATCTTCAAGGCCAGGCCCAGTCCGTTCTACGTGATGGACGAGGTGGAGGCCGCGCTCGACGACACCAACCTCCAGCGGCTGATCCGGATCATGGAGGAGCTCCAGGAGAGTTCCCAGCTCATCGTGATCACTCATCAGAAGCGGACGATGGAGGTGGCCGACGCGCTCTACGGCGTCTCCATGCAGGGCGACGGGGTCTCCAAGGTCATCAGCCAGCGTCTCCGCTGAACGGGCCCCGGTGGGCAATCGGTCCCGGCCGGGCTGAGCGGCCCTCAGATGCGCCGGTCCTCAAGTGGTGGGCGCCCGGAAGCTGTGCGGAACTGGAGGGGCTCGTACCCCCATGGCCGTCATCGCGGACGGGCCCGAGGAGCTCATGTGACAAGCACGGCGAACACACCGCAGGCCGGAGGCGCCCCGGCTGCCCCGGAGCACCTCGCTCACGTCATCTTCATCACGGCGGCGGCCGCGATGGGCGGGTTCCTGTTCGGCTACGACAGCTCGGTGATCAACGGAGCCGTCGAGGGCATCCGGGACAAGTACAACATCGGTTCGGGGACCCTCGCCCAGGTCATCGCCGTCGCCCTGATCGGCTGTGCGATCGGCGCGGCGACGGCCGGCCGCATCGCCGACCGCATCGGGCGTATCCGCTGTATGCAGATCGCGTCCGTGCTGTTCACCATCAGCGCCGTCGGCTCCGCGCTGCCCTTCGCCCTGTGGGACCTGGCCCTCTGGCGCATCATCGGCGGTTTCGGCATCGGGATGGCATCGGTCATCGGTCCGGCCTACATCGCCGAGGTCTCCCCGCCCGCGTACCGCGGCCGGCTCGGGTCCTTCCAGCAGGCGGCGATCGTCATCGGCATCGCCGTATCGCAGCTCGTCAACTACGGCATCCTCCAGACTGCGAACGGCAACCAGCGGGGGAAGCTGCTCGGTGTCGAGGCATGGCAGCTCATGCTCGGTGTCATGGTGATCCCGGCCGTCATCTACGGACTGCTCTCCTTCGCCATCCCCGAGTCGCCCCGCTATCTGATCGAGGCGGGCAAGCCGGACCGGGCCAGGAAGGTGCTGTCCGAGGTCGAGGGCTCGCACGTCGATCTCGACGCGCGGGTGGCCGAGATCAAGCTGGCCATGAAGCGCGAGCACAAGTCGAAGTTCAGCGACCTGCTGGGCGGGGGCTTCTACTTCAAACGCATCGTCTGGATCGGTATCGGCCTCTCGGCCTTCCAGCAACTGGTCGGCATCAACGTCGCGTTCTACTACTCCGCGACCCTGTGGCAGTCCGTCGGTATCGACCCTTCGACCTCGTTCCTGTACTCGTTCACCACGTCCATCATCAACATCATCGGCACCGTGGTCGCCATGATCTTCGTGGACCGGATCGGCCGCAGGCCCCTCGTGCTGATCGGTTCCGTGGGCATGGTCATCGGGCTCGCCCTGGAGGCCTGGGCCTTCTCGTACCATCTCGTCGGCGGCAAACTGCCGACGGCCCAGGGCTGGGTCGCGCTCATCGCCGCCCACTGGTTCGTGTTCTTCTTCGCGATGTCGTGGGGTGTCGTCGTCTGGGTCTTCCTCGGCGAGATGTTCCCGAACAAGATCCGTGCCGCCGCGCTCGGGGTGGCCGCCTCGGCCCAGTGGATCGCCAACTGGGCGATCACGGCCAGCTTCCCGAGCCTCGCCGGCTGGAACCTCTCGGCCACGTACGTGATCTACACCGTCTTCGCTGTGCTCTCGATCCCCTTCGTGCTGCTGTTCGTGAAGGAGACCAAGGGCAAGACGCTGGAACAGATGGGCTGAGGCCGGGTCTGCCCTGCGCCCGCCCTCGTGCCCCGCTCCCGCCCGCCCCGGTTCAGCTCTTGAGCCGGGGCAGCACGCGCTCGGCGAAGAGGTGCAGACTGCGCCAGCCCTCGTCCACCGGTATCCCGCCGCACAGCGGATGCAGTACGAGGCTCCCGGCGCCGCCCTCGGCCAGGGCCACACACTCGTCCGGGGTGACGATCCGGTAGACGCCCTCCGCGCGCAGCCCGTCCACCGTCTCCGCCGCCGAACGGACCGCGGAGTGGATGTCCTTGGACTGCCAGGAGGAGTAGGTGCGCGCCTCGTGCAGGAAGTACTCGCCGTACTCGGCCCAGGTCCGGTCGGGATCCTCCGCGATGTGCAGCAGCGGGGTCTCGGCCTCCGGCATCATGCAGAAGCCCTCGGTCCCGTACTCCGCGCGCTGCTGGTGGTAGTAGGCCTCAAGCTCCGGCAGATACGCGCTCGGGAACAGCGGCAGCCCCAGCCGCGCCGCCCGGCGGGCGGCCGCCCGGGACGATCCGCCGACGAGCAGCAGCGGGTGCGGAGTGGTGTACGGGCGCGGGGTGACCCGGACCGTACGCCCGCGGTACGCGAACGGCTCCCCGGTCCACGCGGCCAGCAGGGTATCGAGCAGCTCGTCCTGGAGCCGGCCGCGCCGGGTCCACTCGACGCCCTGCTGCGCGTACTCGTCGGGCCGGTAGCCGATGCCCGCCACCGTGACCAGCCGGCCGGCGCTGATCAGGTCGAGGACGGCGATGTCCTCCGCGAGGCGCAGCGGGTCGTAGAGCGGGCCGATGATCGCGGAGACGGTGACCGCGATCCGGCGGGTGGCCCCGAAGACGGAGCCCGCGAAGACGAACGGGGAGGGCAGCCAGTTGTTGCCGACGCCGTGGTGCTCCTCGGTCTGGACGGTGTCGACGCCACGGTCGTCCGCGTACGCGGCCATCTCCAGGGCGGCGCGATAGCGGGCGGAGAGTGACTCGGGGGTCGCCCGCGGATCGACGAGATTGAACCTGACGACTGTGAAGGCCATGACGGGAAATCCCCCTTCGCCGGGTGGGAGCTGGCGAAGGGGGACGGTAGCTGACGCGGCGTCAGATAGGTAGACCCGCGGGCTCACGGTCGGCGTCGGGACCCTGGCCCGTCGCGCCGCCCTGCGCCTTCGGCTTCGGCTTCGGGAGTACGGCGTAGAGCACGCCCGAGACGAGGATGGTGACCACCCAGCCGAGGCCGTTGCGGCCCAGCCAGGTGTCCGCGAACGGTCCGCTGAACCAGGCCGAGCCCGCGGTGCCCGCCGTGGTGAACAGCATCCCGGTGATGAGCGCGGCGAGCCAGGCACCGACGGCGGCGGGGCTGAAGCCGCCCCGGTACCAGTAGGCGCTGGTCCGGGTGGTGTCCATCAGGGCCACCGGGTCGTACTTCCGGCCGAGCAGCATGTCCGCGCCGAAGACCCCTATCCAGGCCGAGAAGGCCACCGCGAGCAGCGACAGGAAGGCGACGAAGGAGCCGAGGAAGCTCGTCGCCGCCAGCATCAGGACCAGCCCGAGCACCACGCTGATCACGGCGTTCACGGAGACCGCCCAGGCGCGCGGCACCTTGATGCCCAGCGTCAGCGCGGTGAAGCCGGCCGAGTACATCGACATCGCGTTGATCAGGACCATGCCGACCACGGCGATCAGCAGGTACGGCACCGCGATCCACATCGGCAGGACCTTGCCCAGGAAGGAGACCGGGTCGGACGCGTTCGCGAGGTCCGGGGTGGAGACCGCCATCACGGCGCCCATCAGCACCATCGGCAGCACGACGATGCCCGCGCCGCCGATCGACGCGCCGACCATGCCCGTACCGGAGGAGCGCCGCGGCAGATACCGCGCGAAATCCGGTCCTGACGGGACCCAGCTGAGGCCGCCGGCCGCGATCAGGCCGATGCCCGCGACCAGGGAGGCGGTGGTACCGGCGGGCTTGGCGAACACGGCGGACCAGTCGGTGTCGGCGATCAGATAGACCAGCACCAGGACGGAGAAGATCCCGAAGAGATACGTGGACCACTTGTTGCACAGGTGCAGGGCGTTGATGCCGAGGCCGGAGATCAGGAACGTGGCAGCGACGAACAGCAGCAGGGTCACGACGATCAGCGGGGTGCTGCTGTGGATGCCGAAGCAGATGTCCAGCACGGTGAGCAGCGCGTACGCACCGGTCACCGCGTTGATCGTCTCCCAGCCCCAGCGGGCGATCCAGATCAGCGAGCCGGGCAGCAGATTGCCGCGCTGGCCGAACACCGAACGGGACAGGGCCATGCCGGGGGCACCGCCGCGCTTGCCGGCGATGCTGATGAAGCCGACCAGACCGTAACTGATGACCGGGGCCACGAAGGCGGCGATCAGTGCCTGCCAGAAGTTCAGCTTGTCGGCGACGACCAGACTCGCGCCCATCGCGAGGAGCAGCACACTGATATTGGCGGCGACCCAGGTCGGGATCAGGTCGCGGACACGGCCTTTGCGTTCGGTGTCCGGGACTGGTTCGAGACCGCGGGTTTCCACCGCGCCTTCGACGTCGGAGGCGTGGGGCATGAAGTTACTCCGTGCACGTGTGAGGGGAGTTGGGGACGGGGGAAAGACGATGTGACGCGCGTAGATAGCGACATCATGGTAGGGCCGCCGGGAAAATTTCAAATAGAGGATTTAGTCCCTTGTGTGTTCCCACGAAGGGACCTGCGGCCGGGCCGTGACCGAACGCTGAGCTGTGACTGATACTGGGTGGGTTATGGAAATCGTGATCCTTGCTGTAGTCATCGCCCTGGTCGCTGTCGGCGCGATCAGCGGGCTCGTGGTCAGCAGCCGCAAGAAGAAGCAGCTGCCCACGGCACCGCCGAGTGCGCCGACCATCACAGCGCCTCCCGCCGAACCTCAGGTCGGCGAGGACGCTGCCCCACCGCGCGACGAGTCGCGCCGCACCATCGAGGAGGTGGACCTCCCGCCCGCCGACGAGGCCGCGGGCGCCCCCGCCGCGGTCGAGGACCCGGTCGTCGCGGAGCCCGTCGCCCCGCGGATCGAGATCCCGGAACCGACCGAGGGCCGTCTCGTACGGCTGCGCGCCCGGCTCGCCCGCTCGCAGAACTCGCTCGGCAAGGGACTGCTCACCCTGCTCTCCCGCGACAACCTCGACGAGGACACCTGGGAGGAGATCGAGGACACCCTGCTCACGGCCGACGTCGGTGTCGCGCCGACCCAGGAGCTGGTCGAGCGGCTGCGTGAGCGGGTCAGGGTGCTCGGCACCCGTACGCCGCAGGATCTGCGAGCCCTGCTGCGCGAGGAGCTGCTGAACCTGCTCGGTACGGACTTCGACCGCGAGGTCAAGACCGAGGGCGGTCTGGAGACCCCGGGCGTCGTCATGGTCGTCGGGGTCAACGGCACCGGCAAGACCACCACCACCGGCAAGCTCGCCCGGGTCCTGGTGGCCGACGGCCGCAGCGTGGTGCTCGGCGCGGCCGACACCTTCCGGGCCGCCGCCGCCGACCAGCTCCAGACCTGGGGCGAACGGGTCGGCGCCCGCACGGTGCGTGGCCCCGAGGGCGGCGACCCCGCGTCGATCGCCTTCGACGCGGTGAAGGAAGGCATCAAGGAGGGCGCCGATGTCGTCCTCATCGACACCGCCGGGCGGCTGCACACCAAGACCGGCCTGATGGACGAGCTCGGCAAGGTCAAGCGGGTCGTGGAGAAGCACGGACCGCTGGACGAGGTGCTGCTCGTACTGGACGCGACGACCGGGCAGAACGGCCTGGTGCAGGCGCGGGTGTTCGCCGAGGTGGTGGACATCACCGGCATCGTGCTGACCAAGCTGGACGGTACGGCCAAGGGCGGCATCGTGATCGCCGTCCAGCGCGAACTGGGCGTACCGGTCAAGCTGGTCGGCCTCGGCGAGGGCCCGGACGACCTGGCCCCGTTCGAGCCCGAGGCGTTCGTGGACGCGCTGGTCGGGGAGTGAACCGGGCCGCCTGAAGCCCCGGCTGTCCGAAGGCACGGTGGCCGACGACACAGAGTCCGAAGCCGCAGTGTCCGAAGACCCGGCCGTACGACGCCGCGGTGTCCCAGGACCCGGCGTCCGAAGCAGGAAGAACCGCGAAGGGCCCCGCCACACGGTGCAGATGTGGCGGGGCCCTTCGCGCTGTCCCGCGCCGGCGCCGGCCGGCACGGGAGGCGTGTCAGGCGGGGACGTGGCGGTGGCAGATGTACGCGAGGGTGCCGAGCAGCAGCCGGGCCTGGGGCGGGCCGCTCGCCGTCTCCAGGGACGGGGGGCGCAGCCAGCGGGCCGGGCCCAGGCCCGCGTGGTTCGACGGCGGGGCGGTGATGTGCTCGCCGGGACCCAGGCCGTGCAGATCCAGGTCCGCATCGTCCCAGCCCATCCGGTAGAGCAGTTCGGGGAGTTCGCGGGCGGCGCCCGGGGCGACGAAGAACTGGGCCCGGCCGTCCGGGGTCGCGCTCACGGGGCCCAGCGGGAGCCCCATGCGCTCCATCCGGATCAGGGCCGTGTGCCCCGCGGGCTCGGCGACGTCGATGATGTCGAAGCAGCGGCCGACGGGCAGCAGCACCGCGGCGCCCGGCGTCAGGGACCAGGCTCTCGTCGCTTCACCGAGGGTGGCCCCCGCGGGCACCTCGGGCGCGAACCCGAGGGGATGGGCGCCCGGTGACGCGCATCCGGCCTCTCCGCAGGAGCAGTTGCCCGCGGCGGCGCGCGCGCCGGGAACCACGTCCCAGCCCCAGAGTCCGGTGAACTCGGCCACCGCCGTGCTCTGCGGTGTGCGGCCGCGACGCCGGGTGCCGGAGCGGATGTCCCGGATGCCGCCGATAGTGAAGCCCATGCCCCCTCCAACGGGTCGTGCGCGCCGGTGGTTACGACCTGGAGCCTCTCCGTCACCCTGAGTTGCAAACACCCTGATCGGGGAGGTGCGGGGTGACGTTGGGGGTGGTGCGGAACGATTCACGCGCCCCGGCGTGCACCGCTCCACCCGATCCTGATCGTCGAGTGTCAAGTCAATCGCGCCTGGCGGCAGGCGCGTTCATTCGAAGGGGTGGCGAATGGTGGCGTTTCCGGGATCGCCCTCGCCGGGTGCGTGATCGTAGGATTACTTTCAGTGCACGAACCCTCGGGTCGGATGCACTCACGGGTATGCCGGGGGCAAGCCGGTTTTCTGTTCGAAGGGGCGCAAGCGCCGGACAGCGAACCTCAACTCGCGGCATTCTGATATGGGTTGGCGTAATGAGGCTTCAGCGGGATGGGGGCGTTCCAGTGGGCGGCAGTGGCGACGGCGAGACGGGTGCCGGCAAACGCCCGAACGAGCGGCTCGGATCGTGGTTCGTGCGCAGCGGCTGGTCGAAGGGCGAGCTGGCGCGCCAGGTGAACCGCAGGGCGCGGCAGATGGGCGCGCACCACATCAGCACCGACACCTCGCGGGTGCGGCGCTGGCTCGACGGCGAGCAGCCGCGTGAGCCCATTCCGCGCATCCTCTCGGAGCTGTTCTCCGAACGCTTCGGCAGCGTGGTCGCCATCGAGGACCTGGGGCTGCGCGCGGCGCACCAGTCACCCTCGGTGTCCGGAGTCGACATGCCCTGGGCGGGCCCGCAGACGGTCTCGCTGCTCAGTGAGTTCTCCCGCAGCGACCTGATGCTCGCGCGGCGCGGCTTCCTCGGCGCCTCGCTCGCCCTGGCCGCGGGCCCGACGCTCATCGAGCCGATGCAGCGCTGGCTGGTGCCCACGCCCGCGGGCGAGCCCACCGCGGAACTGCCCGCCGACCACGCACGGCGACCGTCCAGGCTCTCGCGGCCCGAGCTCGAACTGCTGGAGTCCACCACGGCGATGTTCCGCCAGTGGGACGCCCAGTGCGGTGGCGGGCTGCGCCGCAAGGCGGTCGTCGGCCAGCTGCACGAGGTGACCGACCTGTTGCAGGAGCCCCAGCCGGGAGCCACATCGAAGCGGCTGTTCCGGTGCGCGGCCGAACTGGCCGAGCTGGCCGGGTGGATGAGTTACGACGTCGGTCTCCAGCCCACCGCCCAGAAGTACTTCGTGCTCGCGCTGCACGCGGCCAAGGAGGCCGGGGACAAGCCACTCGGCTCGTACATCCTGTCCTCGATGAGCCGGCAGATGATCCATCTCGGCCGCCCCGACGACGCCCTGGAACTCGTCCATCTCGCCCAGTACGGCAGTCGCGAGTGCGCCACCCCCCGCACCCAGGCGATGCTGTATGCGATGGAGGCCCGCGCCTACGCCAACATGGGCCAGCCGAGCAAGTGCAAACGGGCCGTGCGGATGGCCGAGGACACCTTCTCCGACGCGGGCTTCGACGGCGAGCCGGAGCCCGACTGGATCCGCTTCTTCTCGGAGGCCGAACTGAACGGCGAGAACGGCCACTCGTACCGGGATCTCGCCTATGTGGCCGGCCGCAGCCCCACCTACGCCTCGCTCGCGGAGCCGGTCATCGACAACGCGGTCGCGCTCTTCGAGAAGGACGACGAACACCAGCGTTCCTACGCGCTGAACCTCGTCGGGATGGCCACCGTCCATCTGCTGAAGCGGGAACCCGAGCAGTCCACCTGCTTCGCCACCAAGGCCCTGCACATCGCCAAACGCGTCCGCTCCGAGCGCGTCAACACCAGGCTCCGCAAGACCGTCCACACGGCGGTCAGGGACTTCGGCGACGTCCCCGCGGTCACCGACCTCACCGAACGTCTCGCCGAGCAGCTGCCCGAGACGGCCGAAGCGGTCTGAGGCCCCAGCCGCTCCGCTCACAGATACACAGCGCCAGTGAACAGACAGCAGTAGACAGACAGCAGTGAACAGACAGCAGTAAACAAAGGCCCCGGCCACGACAGTCACCCCGTGATGCCCGACTCGGCTCCCCCACGCCAGGTCAACAGGGTGACCGTCGTGGCCGGTTTTCGACCCGCCCGGTGGTGTGCGCGGGGGCGGAGCCGGACCCCGGGCCCGCCCTCCACGTCATCCGGGCGTAACACGCACCACCTCTTCGTCACTGCGGTGAAACATCACGCGGCATCGGCGGAAACGGCGCGGCGCCAGTCTCTGACGCATGACAGGCCGCTGTTCCGCCGCTCTCCACAGCCCCCGCCCGCAGGTGGCCGCACCGACGACGAGGAGACGCCGATGCCCACAGGCATCATGACCCTTGCTGCAGAAGCCCCGAAGCTGTCGTCCGCCAACACCGGGTTCATGCTCATCTGCTCTGCCCTGGTGATGGTCATGACTCCGGGCCTCGCCTTCTTCTACGGAGGCATGGTCCGGGTCAAATCCACCCTGAACATGCTGATGATGAGCTTCATCAGCCTCGGGATCGTCACGATCCTCTGGGTGCTCTACGGATTCAGCGTCGCCTTCGGATCGAGCAACGGATTCTTCGGCTGGTCCAAGGACTACCTCGGACTCAGCGGCATCGGACTCACCCAGCTCTGGCCGGGCTACACCATCCCGGTCTATGTCTTCGCCGTCTTCCAGCTGATGTTCGCGATCATCACCCCGGCGCTGATCAGCGGTGCGCTGGCCGACCGCGTGAAGTTCACCGCATGGGCGCTGTTCATCGTGGGCTGGGTCACGGTCGTCTACTTCCCGGTCGCGCACTGGGTCTGGGCGTCCGACGGCTGGCTCTTCAAGAAGGGCGTGATCGACTTCGCCGGCGGTACGGCGGTCCACATCAACGCGGGCGCTGCGGCACTCGGCGTGATCCTGGTGACCGGCAGGCGCGTCGGCTTCAGGAAGGACCCGATGCGCCCGCACAGCCTGCCGCTGGTGATGCTCGGCGCGGCCCTGCTGTGGTTCGGCTGGTTCGGTTTCAACGCCGGATCGTGGCTGGGCAACGACGACGGCGTGGGCGCGGTGATGTTCATCAACACCCAGGTGGCCACCGCGGCCGCGATGCTCGCCTGGCTCGCGTACGAGAAGTTCCGCCACGGCTCCTTCACCACGCTCGGCGCGGCATCCGGCGCCGTGGCCGGGCTGGTCGCCATCACCCCGTCCGGCGGCGCGGTCAGCCCGCTCGGCGCCATCGCCGTCGGCGCCATCGCCGGTGTGCTGTGTGCCATGGCCGTCGGCCTCAAGTACCGCTTCGGTTTCGACGACTCGCTCGATGTCGTCGGCGTCCACATGGTCGGCGGCATCGTCGGCTCCCTGCTCATCGGGTTCTTCGCGACCGGCGGGGTGCAGTCCGACGTGGCGGGCGTCTTCTACGGCGGAGGCTTCCACCAGCTCGGCATCCAGGCCATCGGGGTCTTCTCGGTCCTCGGCTACTCGCTGGTCGTGTCGGCCGGCCTGGCCTTCCTGATCGACCGGACCATGGGGATGCGGGTCACCGAGGACGTCGAGGTCGCGGGGATCGACCAGGACGAACACGCCGAGACGGCATACGACTACAGCGGGGCGGGCGGCGGCTCCCGGACGTCCGCGACCGCCCCGGGCGACGCGGCGGGCACCGCGGTCAAGGCGGGCACCGCAGCCAAGACGGGCAAGGCAGGTCCGGCGAACAAGAAGGTGGACGTATGAAGCTCATCACCGCGGTCGTGAAGCCGCACCGGCTGGACGAGATCAAGGAGGCCCTCCAGGCCTTCGGCGTCCAGGGCCTCACGGTCACCGAGGCCAGCGGCTACGGCCGCCAGCGCGGCCACACCGAGGTCTACCGCGGAGCCGAGTACACCGTGGACCTGGTGCCGAAGATCCGGATCGAGGTCCTGGCCGAGGACGCGAACGCCGAACAGCTCATCGACGTGGTGGTGAAAGCCGCCAGGACCGGCAAGATCGGTGACGGCAAGGTCTGGAGCGTTCCGGTCGAGACAGCGATCCGGGTCAGGACCGGCGAACGCGGTCCTGACGCGCTCTGAACGACGAGAGACGGGAACTGCCGGGTGACGAGTGCCGACGAGATGACCGGTCAGACCGACGACCCCGGACCCAGCGGCTATGCGGCGGCCCGGCTGTCCCTCCTCCAGGAGAAGACGGACCCCGGGCCGCCGCGCCGTTCGGCCCTGGCCCGGCTGACCGACGCGTGGATGAGCGCGCTCTTCACCTCGGCCGCCGAGGCCACGGGGGTGCACGGCGCGGCCCTGGTGGCCGTCGGGGGATACGGCCGCGGCGAGCTGTCACCGCGCAGCGACCTGGACCTGCTCCTGCTGCACGACGGCAAGGCGGACCAGGGCGCCATCGCCTCGCTCGCCGACCGGGTCTGGTACCCGGTGTGGGACCTGGGGCTCGACCTCGACCACTCCGTACGGACACCGGGTGAGGCGCGCAGGACGGCGGGCGACGACCTCAAGGTCCAGCTCGGGCTGCTCGACGCCCGGCACGTCGCCGGTGACCAGGGGCTGATCACCGGGCTGCGGACGGCGGTACTCGCCGACTGGCGCAACCAGGCGCCGAAGCGGCTGCCCGAGCTGTACGAGCTGTGCCAGGAGCGCGCCGAGCGCCAGGGCGAGCTGCAGTTCCTCCTCGAACCCGACATCAAGGAGGCCAGGGGCGGGCTGCGGGACGCCACCGCGCTGCGCGCCGTCGCCGCGTCCTGGCTGGCCGACGCACCCCGCGAAGGGCTCGACGGCGCCCGCAGGCGGCTCCTCGACGTACGGGACGCGCTGCACCTGGTGACCGGGCGCGCCGGCGAACGGCTCGCGCTCCAGGAACAGGACCAGGTCGCCGCCGAACTCGGACTCCTGGACGCCGACGTGCTGCTGCGCGAGGTGTACGAAGCCGCGCGCACCATCTCGTACGCCGGTGACGTCACCTGGCGCGAGGTCAACCGGGTGCTGCGCGCGCGCTCCGCACGCCCCCGGCTGCGCTCCCTGCTCGGCGGTGGCGGCGGCAGGACAGCCGCGGCGGAACGGACCCCGCTCGCGGAAGGCGTGGTGGAGCAGGAGGGCGAGGTGGTGCTGGCCCGCACCGCCCGGCCCGAGCGCGACCCCGTACTGCCGCTGCGGGCGGCAGCCGCGGCGGCGCAGGCCGGGCTGCCGGTCTCCCTGCATGCCGTGCGCCGGCTGGCGGCCGGCGCACGCCCGCTCCCGGTGCCCTGGCCCGCCGAGGCCCGCGAACAGCTGGTCACCCTGCTCGGCGCGGGCGAGTCCACGGTGCCGGTCTGGGAGGCGCTGGAGGCGGAGGGACTGATCAGCGGGCTGCTGCCGGACTGGGAGCGGGTGCGGTGCAGGCCGCAGCGGAACGCCGTGCACACCTGGACCGTCGACCGGCATCTCGTCGAGACCGCCGTACGGGCGTCCTCGCTGACCCGCCGGGTGGGCCGGCCCGACCTGCTGCTCGTCGCGGCCCTGCTGCACGACATCGGCAAGGGCTGGCCGGGCGACCACTCGGTGGCGGGCGAAGTCATCGCCCGGGACGTGGCCACCCGGATCGGCTTCGACCAGGCGGACGCCGAGGTGCTCGCCGTGCTCGTACGCCACCACCTGCTGCTCGTGGAGACGGCGACCCGGCGCGACCTGGACGACCCGGCGACCGTGACCTCGGTCGCCGGAGCGGTGAAATCCGCCGCCACGCTGGAGCTGCTGCACGCGCTGACCGAGGCCGACGCGCTGGCGACCGGGCCCGCGGCCTGGTCCTCCTGGCGGGCGTCGCTCGTGGACGACCTGGTCGGCCGGGTCGCCGCGGTACTGGCGGGCGAGGTGCCCGAAGAGCCGGAGGCGGGCGCGCCTGGCGCCGAGCACGAGCGGTTGGCCGTCGAGGCGGTGCGCACCGGCGGCCCGGTCCTGGCCCTGCATGCCAGGACCGGGGAACCGCAGGAGGACGGCGCCCCGGAACCGGTGGGCGTGGAACTGCTCATCGCGCTCCGCGACCGGCCCGGCGTCCTGCCCGCCGTCACCGGGGTGCTGGCGCTGCACCGGCTGACCGTGCGCGCGGCCGACCTGCGCGCCGTCGAGCTGCCCACCGAACTGGGCCCGGAGGTGGCGGTGCTGCTGCTGACCTGGCGGGTGGCGGCCGAGTACGGATCGCTCCCGCAGGCCACGAGGCTGCGCGCCGATCTCGTCCGGGCGCTGGACGGATCGCTGGACGTCCGCGCCAGACTGGCCGAACGGGAGGCGGCCTACCCGCGCCGACGCGGGGTCAAGGCGCCGCCGCCCCGGGTGAAGGTGGCCCCCGCCGGCTCCCGGCTGGCCACCGTGATCGAGGTCCGCGCGCAGGACGCACCGGGGCTGCTGTACCGGATCGGCCTGGCGCTGGAGACGGCCGGGGTGGCGGTACGCAGCGCTCACGCCTCCACGCTCGGGGCCAACGCGGTGGACGCGTTCTATGTGACGGGACAGGACGGGGAACCGCTCCCGGCGGAGGAGGCGGCCGGGCTGGCCAGGGAGCTGGAGGCCGGGCTGCGGGAGTGAGCGAGAGCGGGTCCCGCGCGCCGGCCGGCCGGGTCCCGCGCCCTGCCCCTGCCCTCTGTCGGGGGCAGGGGCAGACCCGACCCACCCGGTCCGGATACCCTGGGGTCCAACCGTCCCCCCGCCCCCGACCCGAGGATCCGCGACCGCCGTGTTCGATACCCTCTCCGACCGCCTTGCCGCGACTTTCAAGAACCTCCGGGGCAAAGGGCGCCTCAGCGAGGCGGACATCGATGCCACCGCGCGCGAAATCCGTATCGCCCTCCTTGAGGCGGACGTCGCGCTGCCCGTCGTCCGCGCCTTCATCAAGCAGGTCAAGGAGCGCGCGGCCGGCGCCGAGGTCTCCCAGGCGCTGAACCCGGCCCAGCAGGTCATCAAGATCGTCAACGAGGAGCTCATCGGCATCCTCGGTGGCGAGACCCGCCGCCTCCGCTTCGCCAAGCAGCCGCCGACCGTGATCATGCTCGCGGGCCTCCAGGGCGCGGGCAAGACGACCCTCGCCGGAAAGCTCGGTCTCTGGCTCAAGGGCCAGGGCCACACCCCGCTGCTCGTGGCGTGCGACCTCCAGCGTCCCAACGCCGTGAACCAGCTGAGCGTGGTCGCCGAGCGCGCGGGCGTCGCCGTGTACGCCCCCGAGCCGGGCAACGGCGTCGGCGACCCGGTCAAGGTCGCCCAGGACTCGATCGAGTTCGCCAAGTCCAAGCAGTACGACGTCGTCGTGGTCGACACCGCGGGCCGTCTGGGCATCGACCAGGAGCTGATGCAGCAGGCCGCGGACATCCGCGACGCCGTCAGCCCCGACGAGGTCCTCTTCGTCGTCGACGCGATGATCGGCCAGGACGCGGTCAACACCGCCGAGGCGTTCCGCGACGGCGTCGGCTTCGACGGAGTGGTGCTCTCCAAGCTCGACGGTGACGCACGCGGTGGTGCGGCCCTCTCGATCGCGCACGTCACCGGCCGGCAGATCATGTTCGCCTCCAACGGCGAGAAGCTGGACGAGTTCGACACGTTCCACCCGGACCGCATGGCGTCCCGGATCCTCGGCATGGGCGACATGCTCAGCCTCATCGAGAAGGCCGAGCAGACCTTCAGCCAGGCCGAGGCCGAGCAGATGGCCTCCAAGCTGGCGAGCAGCAAGGGCGGCAAGGACTTCACGCTCGACGACTTCCTGGCTCAGATGGAGCAGGTCAGGAAGATGGGCAGCATCTCCAAGCTGCTCGGGATGCTGCCCGGTATGGGGCAGATGAAGGAGCAGATCAACAACATCGACGAGCGGGACGTGGACCGCACCGCCGCGATCATCAAGTCGATGACCCCGGCCGAGCGCCAGGACCCGACGATCATCAACGGCTCACGCCGGGCCCGGGTCGCCAAGGGGTCGGGCGTCGAGGTCAGCGCCGTGAAGAGCCTGGTGGAGCGGTTCTTCGAGGCGCGCAAGATGATGTCGCGGATGGCTCAGGGCGGCGGTATGCCGGGCATGCCGGGTATGCCCGGCATGGGTGGCGGCCCCGGCCGGCAGAAGAAGCAGCAGAAGCAGGCCAAGGGCAAGCGCAAGAGCGGTAACCCGATGAAGCGCAAGGCGGACGAAGAGGCCGCCGCCGCCCGCCGCGAGCAGGGCGGTGCGCCGGGCCTGCCGGCCGGTCAGGACGCGAAGAACTTCGAGCTCCCGGACGAGTTCAAGAAGTTCATGGGCTGACCGACACCCGCGCGGCACGCACCCGTGCGTACGGCGAAGCGGCCCGTGCCTCCCCGACATCCGGGAGGCACGGGCCGCTTCGCGTCGGTCGGGGGAGCCGGGCGGTCAGGGGGATCAGGCCGTCCGGGCGACCACATAACGGAAGATGTTCGGCATCCACACCGTGCCGTCGCGCCGCAGATGGGGATGGAGCGCCTCGGCGACCTCCTTCTTCACCTGGTCCCGGTCCGTCGCCCGTATCGCCGCGTCGAAGAGTCCGGTCGAGAGCAGCCCCCGCACCGCGCTCCGCAGGTCCGCGTAGCCGAACGGGCAGGCGACCCGCCCCGACCCGTCGAGCTTCAGCCCGGCCCGCGCCGCGACCTCCTCCAGATCGTCCCTGCGCGGCTGGCGCACGGCATCGGCCAGTCGGGTGGCGACCCGCAGTACGGCCGACGCCGAGCAGCGCTCGGGCGGCCCCCAGCCGGTCAGGACCACCGCACTGCCGCGCTCCAGCAGCGGCACCGCGTCCTCGACGGCGGGGGTCAGCCCGTCAGGGTCACCCGCGACGCCGCCCAGCGGCTCGAAAGCGGTCAGCAGGTTGTACGGCGCCGCCGTGACCGCCGAGGCGTCGGCAGGGCTGCCGTGCACCAGCCGGGGCCGACCGCGCCGTGCGCCCGGCGCACTGTCCGGGCCGTCGGGGAGCAGCCGCTCCCGGGCCAGCGCTATGCGCTCGGCGTGCGTGTCCACGCCCGTGACGCTCGCGCCGCGGGCGGCGGCCATGAGCAGGGCGAGCCCCGAGCCGCAGCCGATGCCGAGCAGCCGGGTGGCACTGCCCGCGTCCAGCCGCTTGTAGACCGCTTCGTACAGCGGCACCAGCATCCGTTCCTGGATCTCGGCCCAGTCGCGGGCACGGGCGACCGCTTCCTCAGTGGGAGTCGCAGCCGCGGACCGGTGGTTCCGGACGAGCGTTGATGACATCGAAGCGCCCCAATTCGCCGAGAGATCAGTTGTGCCCTGTGTGCAAAACCCCCGTGCAGATGTGCGCGCACTGTCCCTTTGCCAGAGAACTCCGCATCCGCGCGCAAGTCCAGGGGTGGTGAGGCAATGCTTGCGTTCCCGGAATATGCATCCCGACCGTGCGCCTCCGGGCGCAAAAATCAATCACGCTTCCGGAGGTACTCGCCGTACGATTCGCGCCATGAAAAAGACTCCCGTTCTCACGCCCCGGGCGGACGACTTTCCCCGCTGGTACCAGGACTTGATCAACAAGGCCGAACTCGCGGACAACGGCCCGGTGCGGGGCACCATGGTCATCCGCCCGTACGGCTACGGGCTGTGGGAGCGGATGCAGCAGGAGCTGGACGCCCGCATCAAGGCCGCGGGCGCTCAGAACGCCTACTTCCCGCTCTTCATCCCCCAGTCTTACCTGACTCGCGAAGCTGAGCATGTCGAGGGATTCGCACCGGAGCTCGCCCTGGTCACCCACGCCGGCGGTAAGGAGCTCGAAGAGCCGGTGGTCGTGAGGCCCACATCCGAGACGATCGTCAACGAATACTTCTCGAAATGGGTGCAGAGCTATCGCGATCTGCCGCTGCTGATCAATCAGTGGGCGAATGTGGTCCGTTGGGAGATGCGGCCCAGGGTGTTCCTGCGCACCACGGAATTCCTGTGGCAGGAGGGGCACACCGCCCACGCGAGCCGCGAAGAGGCCCATGACTACGCTGCGTACATCCACCGGGACGTCTACGCGGATTTCATGGTCAATGTGCTCGGTATCGATGTCGTGCCCGGCCGCAAGACCGCCGCTGAACGGTTCGCGGGCGCCATCAACACCCTGACGCTCGAAGCCATGATGGGGGACGGCAAGGCCCTCCAGATGGGCACGAGCCATGAACTGGGCACCAACTTCGCCAAGGCGTTCCACACCGAGTACCTGTCGAAGGACGGCGACCGGGAACTGGTCTGGCAGACCTCCTGGGGCGCCACGACCCGGCTGGTCGGCGGGCTGATCATGTCGCACGGCGACGACAGCGGCCTGCGGGTGCCGCCCCGGCTCGCGGCCGTGCAGGCCGTGGTGGTCGCCATCAAGGGGGACGAGGCGGTGGCGAAGGCCCGCGAGACCGGCGCGCGGCTGGAGGCGGCGGGGATCAGGGTCCGCGTCGACGACCGCACCGACATCCCCTTCGGCCGGCGGGCCGTCGACTGGGAGCTCAAGGGCGTCCCGGTACGGATCGAGATCGGCCCGCGGGACCTGGCGGAGGGGACGGCGGTACTGGTCCGCCGGGTGGTGGACCCGCACGCCACCGACGCCTCAGACGGTCACGGCGGCAAGGAGTCCGTACGGCTGGATGAACTGCCCCGGCTGCTGCCCGCGGTGCTCGAAGAGGCGCAGAGCCGGTTGCTGCTGGAGTCGCGGGAGCGCCGGGAGTCCCGTACCAGCGACGTGCGGACGGCCGGTGAGGCCGCCGAGGTGGCGGCCGCGGGTGGCTGGGCCAGGATTCCGTGGGCCCTCCTCGGCCCCGAGGGGGAGGCCGCACTCGCCGGGCACTCGGCCTCCGTACGGTGTCTGGTCGCCGAGGACGGGTCGGTGCCGGAGTCGGACGACGCTCCCGGTAACGTCGCTCTGGTCGCTCGTGCGTACTAGGTCCTGTCCGGCCCACGGAGATCGGCCGGACAGGACCTAGCCGCTCGTACTGGCCGTGCGTACTGCCTGGGCGCCGGCGAATCGGCCGAAACGCCCCTTGCGCGCCCGCCGGTGAAGTGCGAACCGGCGTGGGACCCATGGCTGCGCGCCGGGGCGTACGGGACCCTAAGTACCACCTTGGTGTGAGCTGTGAGGCTTCTCCGCAGATCAGCGCACCCGCCCTCGTCCGGACGCATCAAGGGCAACTGACGGGTAGGTGCAAATTATTTGGGATGCCCCGGAATAGGAACACAGCGGCACCCCGGCTCGTTGTCACGACGTGAGCACGACACCAACTGTCCTCGCCGCAGAGCTGGCGCAGGCGTGGGCCGATATTCAGCGGTACCACCCCGAGCTGCCGGATCTAGCCGCGCCCGAGTCCCTGATCGGCGAGTCCTCGTCCGCCTGCGGCGCTGAACTCTCCTTCGAGCGACTGCTCCATGAGGCAGTCCACGGCATCGCCGCCGCGCGAGGTGTCCGCGACACCTCGCGCGCCGGCCGCTACCACAACCGCAGGTTCCTGGCGATCGCCGAGGAGATGGGGCTCGACCACCCCGAGGAGCCGCATCCCAGCAGCGGCTTCTCGCTGGTCTCGCTCAACCCCGAGGCGAAGCGCAGGTACCGGCAGACGATCGAAAGACTGCAGCGTGCGCTCAAGGCGCACACCGCGGCGACGGCCGCCGACACCAAACGCTCCTTCCGCGGACCTGCCGCACGGCACGGTTCCTCCGGCGGCGGAGTGCGGGTGAAGGCGGTCTGCGACTGCGGCCGCAACGTCAGGGTCGTCCCGTCCGTGCTGGCCCAGGCGCCCATCGTCTGCGGTGGCTGCGGAAAGGCTTTCCGTATCCCGGAAGTGGTCGCAGCAGCCGGCTGACCCGGGGTGCCGCAACGTATGGCACAATGGCTAGCTGTACTCGACAGCCGCACAGGAACCCTCTCGTCCTCCGGCTGACGCGTCCATCGGGCACCCGAGTACCGCAACCCCACGTGGCATCTCGTTGTGCCCAACCACGTCAAGACCAGGAGACACCACTTCCGTGGCAGTCAAGATCAAGCTGAAGCGTCTGGGCAAGATCCGTTCGCCTCACTACCGCATCGTCGTCGCCGACTCCCGTACCCGCCGTGATGGCCGGGCCATCGAGGAGATCGGCCTGTACCACCCGGTGCAGAACCCTTCGCGCATCGAGGTCAACTCGGAGCGTGCGCAGTACTGGCTGTCCGTCGGCGCCCAGCCGACCGAGCCGGTCATGGCGATCCTGAAGCTCACCGGTGACTGGCAGGCGCACAAGGGCCTCCCGGCCCCCGCGCCGCTGCTGCAGCCGGAGCCGAAGGCCGACAAGCGCGCCGCGTTCGAGGCGTTCGCCAAGTCCATCGAGGGCGACGAGCCGAAGGGTGAGGCCATCACCCCGAAGGCGAAGAAGGCCGACAAGAAGGCGGACGAGGCGGCTCCGGCCGCTGACTCCACCGAGTCGACCGAGGCCTGAGCATGCTCGAGGAGGCTCTCGAGCACCTCGTGAAGGGCATCGTCGACAATCCCGACGACGTACAGGTCGCTTCGCGCAACCTCCGTCGCGGGCAGGTGCTGGAGGTCCGGGTGCATCCCGACGACCTCGGTAAGGTGATCGGCCGCAACGGCCGCACCGCGCGCGCCCTGCGCACCATCGTGGGCGCCATCGGCGGCCGTGGCATCCGGGTCGACCTCGTCGACGTGGACCAGGTCCGCTGAGAAGTAGCTGAACACCGGCTCGGGCCGGGGAGGGCTGAGAAGCCGTCCCCGGCCTTTGTCGTCCGCGGTGCGCGCGGCAACACTGGAACCAGCAGAATCATCAGAATGAGGAGCGAAGCGTGCAACTGGTAGTCGCACGGATCGGGCGCGCCCACGGGATCAAGGGCGAAGTCACCGTGGAGGTGCGCACGGACGAGCCCGAGCTGCGGCTCGGTCCCGGCGCGGTGCTCGCCACCGACCCTGCGGCCACCGGGCCGCTGACGATCGAGACAGGCCGGGTGCACAGCGGGAGGCTGCTGCTGCGCTTCGCGGGGGTCACGGACCGGACGGCCGCCGAGGCGCTCCGGAACACCCTGCTGATCGCCGACGTCGACCCGCAGCAGACTCCGGAGGACCCCGAGGAGTTCTACGACCACCAGCTGATGGACCTCGACGTGGTGCTGTCCGACGGCACCGAGATCGGCCGGATCACCGAGATCACCCACCTGCCCTCGCAGGACCTCTTCATCGTGGAGCGGCCCGACGGCAGCGAGGTCATGATCCCCTTCGTCGAGGAGATCGTCACCGAGATCGACCTGGAGGAGCAGCGGGCCGTCATCGACCCGCCGCCCGGCCTGATCGACGACAGCAGGGCCGAGGTCGCCGGCGCCCGGGACGACGACTGATGCGGCTCGACGTCGTCACGATCTTCCCCGAGTACCTCGAACCGCTGAATGTCTCGCTGGTCGGCAAGGCGCGCGCCCGCGGCCGGCTCGACGTACAGGTCCACGACCTGCGCGACTGGACGTACGACCGGCACAACACGGTCGACGACACCCCCTACGGCGGCGGCCCCGGCATGGTCATGAAGACCGAGCCCTGGGGCGAGGCGCTGGACGAGGTGCTGGCCGCCGGTTACGAGTCGGGGGCGTCCGGCCCCGTCCTGGTCGTGCCCACACCCAGCGGCCGCCCCTTCACCCAGCAGGTCGCGGTCGAACTCTCCGAGCGGCCCTGGCTGGTCTTCACGCCCGCCAGGTACGAGGGCATCGACCGTCGGGTCGTCGACGAATACGCGACCCGGATGCCGGTGTACGAGGTCTCCATCGGGGATTACGTCCTGGCCGGCGGCGAGGCCGCGGTCCTGGTCATCACGGAAGCCGTGGCCCGGCTGCTGCCCGGCGTGCTCGGCAACGCCGAATCGCACCGTGACGACTCCTTTGCCACCGGCGCGATGGCCGACCTCCTCGAAGGCCCGGTCTACACGAAGCCGCCCGAGTGGCGCGGGCGTGGCATTCCGGACGTCCTGCTGAGCGGTCACCACGGGAAGATCGCGCGCTGGCGCCGGGACGAGGCGTTCCGGCGTACGGATCTCAACAGGCCGGACCTGCTGGAGCGCAGCGACCCCGCGTCCTTCGACAAGAAGGACCGCGAAATGCTCTCGATCCTGGGCTGGAAGCAGGGGCCCGGAGGGCGATTTGGGCGAGAGCCCGGGGACGTGGAAGAATAGGCCGCTGCTGCACGTCCGGCGTGCGCCCCTGCCACAGGGGGAACGACGACCGTCCGACGCGATCAGCTCCCGAAACTCATCACGATGATTCCGTCGATGACCTGTGGCATCGGCGAAGAAAGCAGAAGATCATGTCCAGCCTGCTCAACGACGTCAAGGCCGCTTCGCTGCGGTCCGACCTTCCGGCCTTCCGCGCCGGTGACACGGTCAACGTCCACGTCCGTGTCATCGAGGGCAACCGCTCGCGTATCCAGCAGTTCAAGGGTGTCGTCATCCGCCGCCAGGGTGCGGGCGTCAGCGAGACCTTCACGGTTCGCAAGGTCTCCTTCTCGGTCGGCGTCGAGCGTACCTTCCCGGTGCACAGCCCGATCTTCGAGAAGATCGAGCTCGTGACCCGCGGTGACGTCCGTCGCGCGAAGCTGTACTACCTCCGTGAGCTGCGCGGCAAGGCCGCGAAGATCAAGGAGAAGCGCGACCACTGAGTCCACAGGGCGGCCGGATAAGCTCTGGCCCCGATGGACACCGAAGCACAGCACAAGGAGCGCGACCGCTCACCCGAACCGGATACGTCCGGGGAGGGAGAGCGGTCGCGCTCTGTGCGTCTCGCCGCGCTGACCGAGGGGCCCTGGCGCAAGGCCGGGCTGCTGGCCCTGGTCTGCATGGTGTTCCTGCTCCTGCTCAGTACGTATGTGATGCAGCCGTTCCTCATCCCCAGCGGCTCCATGGAGCCCACGCTCCAGGTGGGGGACCGGGTGCTGGTCGACAAGCTGGCGTACCGGTTCGGCGACGTGCCGCAGCGCGGGGACGTCGTGGTCTTCGACGGCACGGGCTCCTTCGTGCAGGAGGCGCCCGCGCAGAACCCCGTGGCCCGCGTGGTGCACGGTGCGGCGGCGGCGCTGGGTCTTGCCGCGCCCACCGGTACCGACTACGTCAAGCGTGTGGTGGGGGTGGGGGGCGACCATGTCGTCTGCTGCGACAAGCGCGGGCGGATCAAGGTGAACGGGCAGCCGGTGGACGAGACGTATGTCTATCCCGGCAACCCGCCCTCCCAGGTGCCCTTCGACATCGTGGTGCCGGCCGGAACCCTCTGGGTGATGGGCGACCACCGCTCCCGCTCCAGCGACTCCCGTGACCATCTCGGGGATCCCGGTGGCGGGATGGTCCCGGTGGACCAGGTGATCGGGCGGGCCGCCCGGATCGGCTGGCCGTTCAGCCGCTGGAGCCCGGTGGAGCGGACCCGAGCCTTCGACCGGGTACCGGCGGCCGGTGGCAGCCATGGGTAACCGGGGGAGAAATCGGGGCAGCGGGCAGAGCGGCGAGCGGACGCCGGAGACGGGCGCCCCCGCGGGCGAGCGCGCCCTGCCCACCAGGGCCGAGCGGCGCAGGCTCGCGCGCAAGGTCCAGCGGCGGCGGCGCCGGTCCAGGGCGGTGGAGATACCGGTCCTCATCGTCGTGGCGGTCGTGATCGCTCTGGTGCTCAAGACCTTTCTGGTGCAGGCGTTCGTCATCCCGTCGGGTTCGATGGAGGAGACGATCCGGATCGGCGACCGGGTGCTGGTGGACAAGCTCACCCCCTGGTTCGGTTCAAAACCGCAGCGTGGCGATGTCGTCGTCTTCAAGGACCCCGGCCACTGGCTGCCGCCGGAGGAGAGCAAGCCCCAGAGCTCGCCGTTCCTCGTCAAGCAGCTCAAGGAAGGCCTGACCTTCATCGGGCTGCTGCCGTCGGACAACGAACAGGACCTGATCAAGCGGGTCATCGGGGTCGGCGGCGACACCGTGAAGTGCTGCGACAAGGACGGCAGGGTCACCGTCAACGGCGTCCCGCTGAACGAGCCGTATCTCCATCCGGGAAATCCGCCCTCCCAGCTGAAGTTCGAGGTGAAGGTCCCGGCCGGGCGGCTCTTCGTGATGGGCGACCACCGGTCCAACTCGGCGGATTCGCGGTTCCACATGGACGGTCCCTACCAGGGGACGGTGCCGGTGAGCGGTGTGGTGGGGCGCGCGGTCGTCATTGCCTGGCCGGTGGGGCACTGGAGCAGGCTCAAGGAGCCCGCCACCTTCGCATCGGTGGCGTCCCGGGCCGCGGGTCCGGACGGCGCGGATCCACCCGGCTCCGGTCCACCGGGCCTCGCCGCTCAGGATCGGCACGTAAACTTCCCGCTCCCGACTCCTGCGGAACTTCCGCTCGTTATGGGAGTGGTGGGCCTGCGTCTCCTCGGAGGCAGGCGACGGCACGGAGTGAGGAGTGGATGTGGGGGACGTGGCGGTCGGCGCGCGATCCGGACACGAAGAACCAGAGGACCGGCCCGGGCCGCCCGTTGGTGGCGCGGGAACCGAAGCCTCTGACAGCGGGAGGTCCTACGGTTCCGACAGGGACGGCGGCCAGCACAGGGCCGGCGGCCGGCAGAACGGCCCCGACGGGCCGGGCGGGCCGGACGGCTTCGACGAGGACGGCGAGGACGGCGGAAGCACCAGGAACAAGGGACCGAAGAAGCAGCGCTCCTTCTGGAAGGAGCTGCCGCTCCTCATCGGTATCGCGCTGGTCCTGGCCCTGTTGATCAAGACTTTCCTGGTCCAGGCGTTCTCGATCCCCTCCGACTCGATGCAGGACACGCTGCAGCGGGGTGACCGGGTGCTGGTCGACAAACTGACCCCGTGGTTCGGTTCGGAGCCGGAGCGGGGCGACGTCGTGGTGTTCCACGACCCGGGCGGCTGGCTCGAAGGTGAGCCGACCCCGACTCCGAACGTGGCGCAGAAGTTCCTCAGCTTCATCGGCCTGATGCCGTCCGCCGAGGAGAAGGACCTGATCAAGCGCGTCATCGCGGTCGGCGGCGACACGGTTTCGTGCAAGAAGGGGGGCCCGGTCGTCGTCAACGGCAAGGCGCTCTCCGAGAAGTCGTTCATCTACCCGGGCAACACCCCTTGCGACGACCAGCCGTTCGGGCCGATCCATGTGCCCAAGGGCCGGATCTGGGTGATGGGCGACCACCGTCAGGACTCGCTCGACTCGCGTTACCACCAGCAACTGCCGGGTGGCGGAACGGTCTCCACCAAGGAGGTCGTCGGACGGGCCTTCGTCGTGGCCTGGCCGGTCAACCGCTGGTCGTGGCTGGGTGTTCCGAGCACCTTCGACCAGAAGGGCATCAACGCCGCAGGTGCCGTGGCTCCCGGGGCGCTGGGACTCGCAGGGGCACTGCCGCTGGTGATCCGGCGCAGGCGCAAGCTGACCCGCGAGGGTACTGCCGGGTAAGGTGCGCTCCCAGATTGTTGATCTCCGATATGGGGGAGCGCTGGGATGAGCGGAACAGTACGTACGAGTGACGGAGGCGGCCGGCTCGGCAGTGCGCTGTCGGGTCTGGCCGTGGCCGTTGGCTGCGTGCTCTTTCTCGGAGGGTTCGCCTGGGGAGCGGTGGAGTACAAGCCGTACACCGTGCCGACCGACTCGATGACCCCGACCGTGCAGGTGGGGGACCGGGTGCTGGCGCAGCGAATAGACAGCGGTGCGGTGCACCGCGGCGACGTGGTGATCTTCAAGGACCCCGACTGGGGCGATATGCCGATGGTCAAGCGGGTCGTCGGAGTCGGCGGCGACAAGGTCGCCTGCTGCGACACCCAGGGCCGGCTCACCGTGAACGGCAAGGGAATCAACGAGCCGTATCTCAACACCGATTCGCTCTCCAAGGGGCGGGCCTCCGCGATGGACTTCACCGTGAAGGTGCCTGAGGGCCGGCTCTTCATGCTCGGTGACGAGCGCACCAACTCGATGGACTCGCGCGTCCACCTCCAGGACGCGGACCACGGTTCGGTGCCGCGCTCAACGGTGTCCTCGCGGGTGGACGCCATCGCCTGGCCGCTGAGCGGCGGAATGATGGAGCGGCCGAAGGGCTTCGCCGCGCTGCCCGGCGGGGTCTCGCAGCCAGGGCCGCTGAAGCTGATCGTGGCGGCTGTGCTGGCCGGAGTCGTGCTGATCCTGGGCGGGGCCGTCTACGGGCCGCTCGCGCAGCGTCTCGGCCGCAGGAAGAAGGTGGCGGTCGGTGTCGGCTGAGCTGCGCGAGGTCGCACGCGTCATCCTGCTCGATCCGGCCGACCGGGTGCTGCTGATGCACGGCTTCGAGCCCGCCGATCCGGCGAGCACCTGGTGGTTCACCCCCGGCGGAGGTGTCGAGGCCGGGGAGACCCATGAGGAGGCCGCCCTCCGTGAGGTACGGGAGGAGACCGGCATCGACGCGGTGGAACTCGGCCCGGTCCTGTGGTCCCGGGTGTGCTCGTTCCCGTTCGACGGGCGGCGGTGGAACCAGGATGAACGGTACTTTCTCGGGCGAACCAGTCAGACGGCGACCGCCATGGACGGGCTGACCCCACTGGAGCGGCGCAGTGTCGCGGGGCTGAGGTGGTGGACTTCCGCCGAACTGTCCGCGACGCGTGAGACGGTGTATCCGACCAGGCTCGCCGGGCTGCTGCGCACGCTGCTCGACGAGGGTCCCCCGGCTGCACCGGTGGTCCTGGCCCCGGAAATCGTCTAGGGCGCAGGGGAGCGGCGCACAATAGGGGGACGCACGGCTGAAGGGGAACATGCCATGAGCGCCGAGGACCTCGAGAAGTACGAGACCGAGATGGAGCTGAAGCTCTACCGGGAGTACCGCGACGTTGTCGGCCTGTTCAAATATGTGATCGAGACCGAGCGACGCTTCTACCTCACCAACGACTACGAGATGCAGGTGCACTCCGTACAGGGCGAGGTCTTTTTCGAGGTGTCGATGGCTGATGCCTGGGTCTGGGACATGTACAGGCCGGCCAGGTTCGTCAAGCAGGTACGCGTACTGACCTTCAAGGATGTGAACATCGAGGAGCTCAACAAGAGCGATCTCGAACTTCCGGGTGGCTGAGTTGTCCACAACCGGCGAGTAATCCACCAAGATCCACACGGTGGCGGCCCGGGCGGCACAGTCGGTACCGGAGGTGGTGCCGGTATGAACGCACGGGGGGCACTCGGGCGGTACGGCGAGGGGCTGGCGGCGAGGACGCTGGCCGGGTCGGGAATGACCGTCGTCGAGCGGAACTGGCGGTGCAGGTCGGGCGAGATCGACATTGTGGCGCGTGACGGCGACGCACTGGTCGTCTGTGAGGTGAAGACCCGCAGGGAAGGCCCTTTCGAACATCCGATGGCCGCGGTCACCCCGGTCAAGGCCGAGCGGCTCAGACGCCTCGCCGAGTGCTGGCTCGCGGCGAACGGCGGGGCGCCGCCCGGCGGGGTGCGGATCGACCTGATCGGGATCATGCTGCCCAGGCGTGGGGCGCCGCTCGTCGAGCATGTGCGGGGGGTGGCCTGATGGGCTTCGCACGTGCGTGTTCGGTCGCGCTGGTCGGGGTCGACGGCGTGGTGGTGGAGGTCCAGGCGGATCTCGAACCGGGTATCGCCGCCTTCACGCTGGTGGGGCTGCCGGACAAGAGCCTGGTCGAGAGCCGGGACCGGGTGCGGGCCGCGGTGGTGAACTCCGGCGCCGAGTGGCCGCAGAAGAAGCTCACGGTCGGGCTGAGCCCGGCGTCCGTACCGAAGAGCGGCAGCGGATTCGATCTGGCCGTCGCCTGCGCCGTTCTGGGGGCGGCCGAGCGCATCGACCCGAAGGAGATCGCCGATCTGGTGCTCATCGGGGAGCTGGGGCTCGACGGCCGGGTCAGGCCGGTGCGCGGCATCCTGCCGGCCGTGCTGGCCGCGGCCGAAGCGGGGTACCACCAGGTCGTGGTCCCGGAGCAGACCGCGGGGGAGGCGTCACTGGTGCCCGGGGTCCAGGTGCTCGGGGTGCGGAGCCTGCGGCAGCTCATCGCTGTACTGACCGGCGAACCGGTCCCCGAAGAGGCGGCTCCGGTGGCGGGGCGGCCGGACCCGATGCTGGCCGGGCTGATGGTGCCGGGCGCCGGGGCCGGCACCGGGCTGGCCCCGGGCATGGGGTCGGGGCCCGATCTCGCGGATGTGGCGGGGCAGCCGGCCGCCAGGAAGGCGCTGGAGGTCGCCGCCACCGGGGCCCACCATCTGCTGCTGCACGGGCCCCCCGGCGCAGGCAAGACCATGCTGGCCGAGCGGCTTCCGGCGATCCTGCCGCCGCTGACCAGGCACGAGTCGCTGGAAGTGACGGCGGTCCACTCGGTGGCGGGCATCCTCCCGCCGGGGGAGCCACTGATCGGGACCGCGCCGTACTGCGCCCCGCACCACTCCGCGACCATGCAGTCGCTGATCGGCGGCGGTAACGGCCTGCCCCGGCCGGGGGCCGTCTCCCTGGCGCACCGCGGGGTCCTCTTCCTCGACGAGGCCCCCGAATTCTCCGTCCGGGTCCTCGACGCGCTCCGCCAGCCGCTGGAGTCCGGACATGTGGTGGTCGCGCGCAGCGCAGGGGTGGTGCGGCTGCCTGCCAGATTCCTGATGGCACTGGCCGCGAACCCCTGTCCCTGCGGCAGACACACGATGAACGGCTCGGGGTGCGAATGCCCGCCCTCGATGGTCCGCAGGTACCAGTCCAGACTCTCCGGCCCGCTCCTCGACCGGGTGGACCTGCGGGTCGAGGTGGAGCCGGTGCGCCGCTCGGACCTCATGGGACAGGGCGGTGCGGGTGAGTCGTCGGCGGCCGTTGCCGTACGGGTACGGGAGGGCCGGGAGCGGGCGGCGGCGCGGCTGGCCGGTACGCCGTGGAGCACCAACAGCGAGGTGCCGGGCCATGAGCTGCGGACCCGCTGGACGGCCGCGCCGGGTGCGCTCGCCGCGGCCGAGCGGGACATGGAGCGCGGACTGCTCACGGCCCGCGGTCTCGACCGGGTGCTGAGGGTGGCCTGGACGGTCGCCGATCTGGCGGGCCGGGACCGGCCTGGTGCCCAGGACGTCGGGCTGGCTCTCCAGCTGCGTACCGGTGTGGACCGCGGGGCGCTGCTCGCCGCAGGGAAGGACGCCGGATGAGTACCGACGCCGGAGGGGACGAGCGACTGGCCCGGGCCGCGCTCACCCGGATCGTCGAGCCGGGCGATGAACTGGCCGGCCGATTGCTGCGCGAACTGGGGGCCGTGGAGCTGTGGCGGCGGCTGCGCACCCTGGCGGACAGCGGGGAAGCGGTGGTCCCCGGGGTGAGCGCCAAGCGGCTCGGCGGCTACCGGCTGCGGGCGGCTGCCGCGCGGCCCGAGCAGGATCTGCGGGCCGCGGCCGCGGGCGGCGGCCGGTTCATCTGCCCGGGGGACCAGGAATGGCCGGTGCAGCTCGACGACCTGGGAGACGCACGGCCCGTCGGACTCTGGGTGCGGGGCCGGCCCCATCTGCGGATATGGGCATTGCGCTCCGTGGCGGTGGTCGGCGCCCGTGCCTGTACGGCCTACGGGGCGCACATGGCGGCAGCGCTGGGCTCCGGCCTCGCAGAGCTGGGCTGGGTCGTCGTGTCGGGTGCCGCGTTCGGTGTCGACGGGGCCGCGCACCGCGGGGCGCTCGCCGCGGGTGGGGCCACCATCGCGGTGCTGGCGTGCGGAGTCGACACGGCCTACCCGCGCGGTCACGCCGAGATGATCGGGCGGATCGCCGAACAGGGGCTCCTCATCGGCGAGTTGCCACCGGGCGCCCATCCCACGCCCAGCCGCTTCATCCTCCGCAACCGTGTGATCGCCGCGCTCACCAGGGGAACCGTGGTCGTCGAGGCCGAGTACCGCAGTGGCTCACTGGCCACCGCGCGCAGCGCGCAGAAGCTCGGCCGGTACACGATGGGCGTCCCCGGACCGGTCACCAGCGGGCTCTCCGCCGGTGTGCACGAACTGCTGCGCGGCGGGGGCCTGCTGGTCACCGACGCGGCCGAAGTCGCCGAGCTGGTGGGGGACATCGGCGATCTCGCACCCGGCAGACACGGCCCGGTCCTGCCCCGGGACCTCCTCGGGCCCGTCGCCGCCCGGGTCCTGGAGGCGCTTCCCGGCCACGGCGCGGTTGACGGGCGGTATGTGGCCCGTGAGGCCGGGACGACAGCAGATGAAGCGCTCGCCAGGCTGTACGAACTCCACTCGTTGGGGTTTGTTGAACGGCGAAGTGAAGGATGGCAGTTGGTACCGAGGGCGCCACAGATCACGGACACCCGGCGAGGCGATGCTTGACCTGGGGCAATCGGGTGAAAAGGTGATGTCGCAGCCTCGGCAGGGGCGGTCCGGCAGCACCTCCCGGACACGGTTCGCGCGTTGACGTCACACAGGTGCTATGACGTACTCATCGCACCCTGCGATGCTTCAGTCACGCTACGCTCACCAGGAATCCGGCTCAAAACAAGTCCCACGCAGGTCCCAGCAGAACGGCTCAAGGCAACGAATGCCCCAGCACACGTCCGGGTCTGACCGCGCGGCAGCGCCGCCGGCTGCACGTGGCCACATTCGGCCCCCCGCGCCGTCTTCGCTCGACGAGTTGTGGCGGTCGTACAAGTCGACGGGCGACAAACGGCTGCGCGAGCAGCTGATCCTGCACTACTCGCCCCTGGTGAAGTACGTCGCGGGCCGGGTCAGCGTGGGACTGCCGCCCAACGTCGAGCAGGCCGACTTCGTGTCCTCCGGTGTCTTCGGGCTGATCGACGCCATCGAGAAGTTCGACATCGAGCGGTCCATCAAGTTCGAGACCTATGCGATCACCCGGATCCGCGGCGCGATGATCGACGAACTCCGCGCGCTCGACTGGATTCCCCGCTCGGTCCGGCAGAAGGCGCGCGCCGTCGAGCGCGCGTACGCCACGCTGGAGGCCCAGCTGCGCCGCACTCCGTCCGAGGTCGAGGTGGCGGCCGAGATGGGCATCGCCGTCGAGGAACTGCACGCGGTCTTCAGCCAGTTGTCGCTGGCGAATGTGGTGGCCCTGGACGAGCTGCTGCACGTCGGCGGTGAGGGCGGCGACCGGCTCAGCCTGATGGACACCCTGGAGGACACCGCGGCGGACAACCCGGTCGAGCTGGCCGAGGGCCGCGAGCTGCGCAGGCTGCTGGCCCGCGCCATCAACACGCTCCCCGACCGGGAGAAGACCGTGGTCACCCTGTACTACTACGAAGGCCTCACGCTGGCCGAGATCGGCCATGTCCTCGGGGTCACCGAGAGCCGGGTCAGCCAGATCCACACCAAATCGGTCCTCCAGCTTCGCGCCAAGCTGTCGGACGTCGGCCGCTGATTCCGCAGGCGAATCGTCCCTGCGAAGAGGGCTTCCGTAAAGTGGGCCCGTGCCCAGGATTCGAGCGGCCTCCGTGGCCGAACACCGAACCATGCAGCGCAGCGCCCTGCTGGACGCCGCCCGCACCCTCCTCTCCGAAGGCGGCACGGAGGCGCTGACCTTCCCCGCCCTCGCCGAGCGCACCGGCCTCGCGCGCTCCTCCGTGTACGAGTACTTCCGCTCACGCGCCGCTGTGGTGGAAGAGCTCTGTGCGGTCGACTTCCCGGTCTGGGCGGCTGAGATCGAGTCCGCGATGGAGCGGGCCCCCGATCCGGCGGGCAAGGTCGAGGCCTATGTGCGCCAGCAGCTGGCGCTGGTCGGGGACCAGCGACACCGGGCCGTGGTCGCCATCTCCGCAGGCGAGCTCGATACGGGTGCCCGCGAGAAGATCCGTGCCGCGCACGGCGGTCTCATCGCGATGATCGTCGAGGCGCTCGAAGCTCTGCACCACGACCAGCCGAGACTCGCGGCGATGCTGCTCCAGGGGGTGGTGGACGCGGCGGTGCGGCGTATCGAGACGGGTTCGGCCGAGGACCCCGCCGTGGTGGCCGACGCGGCCGTCGCGATGGCTCTGGGCGGTGTCCAGGGCTGACGCCCGCCGGTGCGGTGCGTCCGCCCGGTACGCCTTCCCGTACGGGCTCCGTGCTCCTCCGCCGTTGCGTGATCCGCGTATCCCGCGCCGGGCGCGTCGCCGGTGATCTCCGGTACCCCGAACACCGGCAGCAGCCTGGACGGTCCCCGGTGCAGCAGCCCGGGCGGGAGCAGGGACAGCGGGTTCAGATAGACCTCCCCGCGCAGCAGCCCCCAGTGCAGACAGCCCGACGGGCAGTGGGACGGCGCGTCCTCCCGTACCGCGACCGGCCGGCCGGTCGTGACCTCGTCCCCTGTCCCGACGAGTGCCCGCACCGGTTCGTACGTGGTGCGCAGGGGTGTGCCCGACACCGCGATGGTGAGCACACCGTGCCCGGCCACCCGGCCCGCGAACGTGACCCGGCCGGAGGCCGCTGCCAGTACCGGTGTGCCGGGTGCGGCGGCCAGGTCGACTCCGCGGTGCCCCGGTCCGTACGGAGAGGCGGGCGGGTCCCAGCCGTGGACGATCCGTGGTCGGCCGCCCACCGGCCAGCTGCGGTCCGCCGTCGGCACCGGTCCGGCCGTCGGCACCGGCGTGGGCATGGCCGCAGGCACCGCCCACGGCGCGGTCACTGCCGTCATGGCCGACCTTCTTGCCGGCAGGGCGGGGCCCCCGGCGAACAGCAGCCCGGCACCGGTGGCGGCGCACAGCGCGGCCACCGCACAGACCACGGCAACCGCGACCGGCAGCACGGCACACACCGCCACGGGTAATCCCGCGAACCGTGCGTCCCGGTACGGGGTGCTCCGGTCCGGGGCGTTCGGTTCGCGGGCGTCGTGGCCCGGGGCGGTCTTGTTCAGGCGCATGGGGAAACCGTCCCCCAGTACGCGGGTCCGTGGGGATCATGGCCGGTATCTGTGGACTACCAGCCGGTTGTGGACATCGCCGTCACCCGGCGCCCACCGGGTCCCGTACACTTCTGGTGGCGATCCGGGTCACCGGGTCGACTTCGCACGCCCCCCATCACCCCATCAGCGGTCGATGGACGCGCCTCTCGGTCCCTTGTGGCACGGCGCGTGTGGGCGTCAGGCGCGACAGCAAACCTGCGGTCGCGACAACCGAGTACATCAAGGAGTACGGCCATGGCCGTCGTCACGATGCGGGAGCTGCTGGAAAGCGGCGTCCACTTCGGTCACCAGACCCGTCGTTGGAACCCGAAGATGAAGCGCTTCATCTTCACGGAGCGCAACGGCATCTACATCATCGACCTGCTCCAGTCGCTGTCGTACATCGACCGCGCCTACGAGTTCGTCAAGGAGACCGTCGCGCACGGCGGCTCCATCATGTTCGTGGGTACCAAGAAGCAGGCCCAGGAAGCGATCGCCGAGCAGGCGACGCGCGTGGGCATGCCCTACGTCAACCAGCGTTGGCTCGGCGGCATGCTGACGAACTTCTCCACCGTCTACAAGCGCCTTCAGCGTCTGAAGGAGCTTGAGCAGATCGACTTCGAGGACGTGGCCGCCTCCGGCCTCACCAAGAAGGAGCTCCTGGTCCTCTCGCGCGAGAAGGCCAAGCTGGAGAAGACCCTCGGTGGTATCCGCGAGATGCAGAAGGTGCCCAGCGCCGTCTGGATCGTCGACACCAAGAAGGAGCACATCGCCGTCGGTGAGGCGCGCAAGCTCCACATCCCGGTCGTCGCGATCCTCGACACCAACTGCGACCCCGACGAGGTCGACTACAAGATCCCGGGCAACGACGACGCGATCCGCTCCGTCACCCTGCTCACCCGCGTGATCGCCGACGCCGTCGCCGAGGGCCTCATCGCCCGCTCCGGCGCTGCGACCGGCGACCAGAAGCCGGGCGAGAAGGCTGCTTCCGAGCCGCTCGCCGAGTGGGAGCGTGACCTGCTCGACGGTGAGAAGAAGGACGGCGCCGAGGTCGTCCAGACCTCTGCCGAGACCGAGAAGGTCGCCGACGCCGAGGCTCCGGTCGCCGAGGCCGCCACCGAGGCGCCCGCTGCCGAGGCCCCTGCCGCCGAGGCGCCCGCCGCCCCGGCCGCGGACGCTGAGCAGGCCTGACCCTCACCGGTTCGGTTGTTGACGGCGGAGGCCTCCGGGCCTCCGCCGTTCACCCGTAAGATCTTTCAGACTTCGAGAGAGAAATTCACGATCATGGCGAACTACACCGCCGCTGACGTCAAGAAGCTCCGTGAGCTCACCGGCGCCGGCATGATGGACTGCAAGAAGGCGCTCGACGAGGCCGACGGCAGTGTCGACAAGGCCGTCGAGGCGCTCCGCATCAAGGGCCAGAAGGGTGTCGCCAAGCGCGAGGGCCGCTCCGCCGAGAACGGCGCCGTCGTCTCCCTCATCGCCGACGACAACACCTCCGGTGTCCTGGTCGAGCTGAAGTGCGAGACGGACTTCGTCGCCAAGGGTGACAAGTTCCAGGCTGTCGCCAACGCGCTCGCCGCCCACGTCGCCGCGACCTCCCCCGCCGACATCGCGGCGCTCCTCGCGTCCGAGATCGAGGCCGGCAAGACCGTCCAGGCGTACGTCGACGAGGCCAACGCCAACCTCGGCGAGAAGATCGTCCTGGACCGCTTCGCGCAGTTCTCGGGCGCCTACGTGACCTCGTACATGCACCGCACCATGCCCGACCTGCCCCCGCAGATCGGTGTCCTGGTCGAGCTGGACAAGGCCGACGCCGAGCTCGCCCGCGGTATCGCGCAGCACATCGCCGCGTTCGCGCCGAAGTACCTGGACCGCGAGGACGTCCCGGCCGAGGTCGTGGAGGCCGAGCGTCGCGTCGCCGAGGAGACCACGCGCGCCGAGGGCAAGCCCGAGGCCGCTCTTCCGAAGATCGTCGAGGGCCGGGTCAACGGCTTCTTCAAGGAAGCCACGCTCCTGGGTCAGCCGTACGCCCTGGACAACAAGAAGTCCGTCCAGAAGGTCCTGGACGAGGCCGGTGTCACCCTGAAGCGCTTCTCGCGCATCAAGGTCGGCATCTGAGTCTGTACGCGATCCACCGAAGACCCCGATAGGGTCTGACGCAGCCGCCCGGGTCCGCGCCGGACGGCCGCAGATCTGACGAGGAGGCCATTGCCGCACAGGGAACCGCAAGGACCCCCGGCAATGGCCTTCTTCGTATGCGCACGAGGAGATCTCCATGGAACAGGCCGACAAAAACGCCGACAGGACCGACGACGGCAGTACCGGCGACGTCAAGAGGCACGGCCGCTTCATGCTGAAGCTGTCGGGTGAGGCGTTCGCCGGCGGTGGTGGCCTCGGTGTCGACCCCGACGTCGTGCACGCCATCGCCCGCGAGATCGCGGCGGTCGTCCGTGACGGCGCCGAGATCGCCGTCGTCATCGGCGGCGGCAACTTCTTCCGCGGCGCCGAGCTCCAGCAGCGCGGCATGGACCGGGCCCGCTCCGACTACATGGGCATGCTCGGTACGGTCATGAACTGCCTCGCCCTCCAGGACTTCCTGGAGAAGGAGGGGATCGACTCCCGCGTCCAGACCGCCATCACCATGGGGCAGGTCGCGGAGCCGTACATCCCGCTGCGCGCCGTCCGTCACCTGGAGAAGGGACGCGTCGTCATCTTCGGTGCGGGCATGGGCATGCCGTACTTCTCCACCGACACCACCGCCGCGCAGCGCGCCCTGGAGATCGACGCCGAGGCGCTGCTCATGGGCAAGAACGGGGTGGACGGGGTCTACGACTCCGACCCGAAGAAGAACCCCGACGCGGTGAAGTACGACGCGCTGGAGTACAGCGAGGTACTGAACCGCAACCTCAAGGTCGCCGACGCGACCGCCATCACCCTCTGCCGTGACAACAGTCTGCCGATCCTCGTCTTCGAGCTGCTGGCTTCGGGCAATATCGCGCGGGCCGTCAAGGGTGAGAAGATCGGGACTCTTGTGAACGACCAGGGCACCCGGGCCTGAGAACCGGGGGACGGCCGCTCAGGAGAGCCAAGGGGCCACGCGGTCACGAGGCCGAGAGGCCGAGAGGCCAACAGGACCGACAAGAACCTGCCGGTCGGACACCGTGCAGGGCAAGACGCGGGTTTACTCCAGGGCCTGAGAACGCGGGCCCACTCAAGACATGCAGGAGCAAGTGGTGATCGAAGAGACCCTCCTCGAGGCCGAGGAGAAGATGGAGAAGGCCGTCGTCGTCGCCAAGGAGGACTTCGCCGCGATCCGCACCGGCCGTGCGCACCCGGCGATGTTCAACAAGATCGTGGCGGAGTACTACGGCGCGCTGACCCCGATCAACCAGCTCGCCTCGTTCTCCGTGCCGGAGGCCCGGATGGCCGTGGTGACCCCGTTCGACAAGACCTCGCTGCGCAACATCGAGCAGGCCATCCGCGACTCGGACCTCGGCGTCAACCCGAGCAACGACGGCAACATCATCCGGGTGACGTTCCCCGAACTGACCGGTGAGCGCCGCAAGGAGTACATCAAGGTCGCCAGGACCAAGGCCGAGGACTCCAAGATCTCGATCCGCTCCGTCCGCCGCAAGGCCAAGGAGACGATCGACAAGATGATCAAGGACGGCGAGGTTGGCGAGGACGAGGGCCGCCGTGCCGAGAAGGAGCTCGACGACACCACCGCGAAGTACGTCGCGCAGGTGGACGAGCTGCTCAAGCACAAGGAAGCCGAGCTGCTCGAGGTCTGATGAACGACTCTTCCTGGGGTGCTCCGCAGAGCGGCCACCCCGTCGGGGAACGGCGACCCGCCCCCGACCAGGACGCTGTCCCGGCGGGTCCCGCATACGGCGAGCATGAAGTTGAGCAGACTCGGCCCATGCCCATCGTGCCCGACGCAGGCAGAGACGCCGAAGACGGTGGCCGTCACGAGCACGGCCGTGCCGACCATGAACGGGGGGCCGCTCGCCCGAGTGGCCCCCCGTTCCGTGACGAGATGCCGCAGGAGCCCATGCCAGCCCCGCCGCCTCCGGAGAAGAAGAAGGCCGGCCGCGATCTGCGGTCGGCGATAGGGGTCGGCCTCGGCCTCGGCGTGGTGGTGGCCGCCTCCCTCTTCATCTGGAAGGCCGCCTTCGTCATCGTGATCGCGGTCGCCGTGGTCGTCGGCCTCTGGGAGCTCACCTCCCGGCTCGGCGAGCGCAAGGGCATCAAGGCGCCGCTGATTCCGCTCGCGGTGGGCGGCGCCGCCATGGTCGTCGCCGGGTACGTGCGCGGGACCGAGGGCGCCTGGATCGCCATGGCGCTCACGGCGCTCGCCGTTCTGGTCTGGCGGATGACCGAGTCGCCCGACGGCTACCTCAGGGACGTCACGGCGGGTGTGTTCGCCGCGTTCTACGTGCCGTTCCTCGCGACGTTCGTGGCGCTGCTGCTGACCGCCGACGACGGGCCCTGGCGGGTGCTCACGTTCCTGCTGCTGACCGTCGTCAGCGACACGGGTGCGTACGCGATCGGCTGGCGCTTCGGCAAGCACAAGCTCGCGCCGCGCATCAGCCCCGGAAAGACCAGGGAGGGTCTGTTCGGGGCGGTCAGCTTCGCGATGGTGGCGGGCGCCCTGTGTATGCAGTTCCTGATCGACGACGGGCAGTGGTGGCAGGGTCTGCTGCTCGGCCTCGCCGTCGCGGCCACCGCCACCCTGGGCGACCTGGGCGAGTCCATGATCAAGAGGGATCTCGGGATCAAGGACATGGGAACGCTGCTGCCGGGCCACGGCGGGATCATGGACCGGCTGGACTCCCTGCTGCCCACCGCACCCGTCGTCTGGCTGCTGATGGTGCTCTTCGTCGGCTCCTGAGACCGGCGGTACGGCTCTTCTGCCTGCCTCTTCACCTACGTCTTCACCTGTGTCTTCACCGGAGGGAGGGGCGTCGTCCACAGGACGGCGGGCCCTCCCTCCGGTGTCTGCCCATCACCTTCAGGAGTGGCGCGTATGACGACCGCACACCCCATTGAGCCGGGCCGCACGGACGACCGGTCGCCGTCGCGGGTCTGGTACGCCTCGTACGGCTCGAACATGCACCTGGACCGGCTCTCGTACTACATCAAGGGCGGCCGGCTGCCCGGAACGGGCGCGGAGTATCCGGGGTGCCGGGATCGGTCCCTGCCCGGACGATCGGTCCCGGTAGAGCTGCCGGGGACCCTGTACTTCGCGACCCGGTCACCTGTCTGGGGCGGCGGCCGGGCCTTCTACGACCCACAGGGGGAGGGGCGGGTGCTCGGCCGTGCCCATCTCGTCTCGGCGTCCCAGTTCTCGGACATCGCCGCTCAGGAGATGGGCAAGGAGCCGGCCAAGGATCTCGACCTGGCGCAGGTGCTCGCCTGCGGCGTGGCAAGGCTGGGCAATGGCCGGTACGAGACGCTCATCCACCCCGGCCAGGTGGACGGGCTGCCCGTGCTCACCTTCACCGCCCCCTGGGGCTCGGGCGATCTGCCGGTGACCGAGCCGTCTCCGGCGTATGTGCGCTACATCGCCTCCGGCCTGCTGGAGGCCGGTGCCTGGGACGCGGGCACGGTGGCTGCCTATGTGGCGTCGGCGCCCGGGGCGGCCGGCCACTGGACGGAACAAGCGGTCAGAGAGCTGATGGGGCAGTGACAGGCGCCCTCCGGCCGGGAGGCGCCCACCGGCACCGCCCCTGACGACCGGCTCCGCCGACCATTGCACAGCCTCCGGGCGACGGCCCGGCGGACCACTGAGTGTCTGCGACACTGGATGGACCATGCCTAAGCCCGGAGAACTCACTTTCGTCGCGCCCCGCGGAGCCAAGAAGCCCCCGCTCCACCTCGCCGACCTCACGCCCGCCGAGCGCAAGGACGCCGTGGCCGAGACCGGCGAGAAGCCGTTCCGCGCCAAGCAGCTGTCGCAGCACTACTTCGCGCGGTACGCCCACGACCCCGCCGAGTGGACCGACATCCCGGCCGCTTCGCGCGAGAAGCTGCGGGAGGCGCTGCTCCCCGACCTGATGAGTGTGGTGCGCCACATCAGCTGTGACGACGACACCACCCGTAAGACGCTCTGGAAGCTGCACGACGGCACGCTGGTCGAGTCCGTCCTGATGCGCTACCCGGACCGGGTGACGATGTGCATCTCCTCGCAGGCCGGCTGCGGCATGAACTGTCCCTTCTGCGCCACCGGACAGGCGGGCCTCGACCGCAATCTGTCGACGGCCGAGATCGTCCACCAGATCGTCGACGGTATGCGTGCCCTGCGCGACGGCGAGGTGCCCGGCGGGCCCGCGCGGCTCTCCAACATCGTCTTCATGGGCATGGGCGAGCCCCTCGCCAACTACAAGCGGGTGGTCGGCTCGATCCGCCGGCTGACCGACCCCGAGCCCGACGGCCTCGGCCTCTCGCAGCGCGGGATCACCGTGTCCACGGTCGGCCTGGTGCCCGCGATGCTGCGCTTCGCCGACGAGGGCTTCAAGTGCCGCCTCGCGGTCTCGCTGCACGCGCCCGACGACGAGCTGCGCGACACCCTCGTCCCGGTGAACACCCGGTGGAAGGTCCGTGAGGTGCTGGACGCGGCCTGGGAGTACGCCGCGAAGTCCGGCCGCCGAGTTTCCATCGAGTACGCGCTCATCCGCGACATCAACGACCACGCCTGGCGGGGCGACCGGCTCGGACGGCTGCTCAAGGGCAAGCCGGTCCATGTCAACCTGATCCCGCTCAACCCGACACCGGGCTCCAAGTGGACCGCGTCCCGGCCGGAGGACGAGAAGGCGTTCGTCGCCGCCATCGCCGCGCACGGTGTCCCCGTGACCGTACGGGACACCCGTGGCCAGGAGATCGACGGAGCGTGCGGGCAGCTGGCGGCCGCCGAGCGGTAGGACCACCGGGGCATCAGCGGCAGGGCCCGTCCGGCCGTTGCAGGGCCCGTGTAACGTGGGTCGCACATTTTCATATTCCGACAGGGGAGCGCCACAGCGCTGAGAGTGCGGCCATGCCGCAGACCCTCTGGACCTTGCCCGGGTCATTCCGGGTAGGAAGTTCGGTCTCTACTCAAGCTGTTCAGCCCTGCCCGCTCTCCCGCGGGCAGGGCCGCGTCTCTTCCTGGATGCCATCCCAGGAGGAATCAGTGAGCACCACCAAGCGAGCGCGTACGTCCGGCAGAACGCTGACCACCCGGAAGCTGACCGTCACCGCGCTGGCCGCCGCGCTGGGCGTCTCGACGCTCGCCGCCTGCGGAGGTTCCGACGACTCCGGTTCGGGCGCCGAGAACTCCAAGGTCGTGACGCTGGTCAGCCACGACTCTTTCGCCGCATCTCCCGCCGTGCTCAAGGAGTTCACGAAGGAGACCGGCTACACCGTCCACGTCCTCAAGAGCGGGGACGCCGGCGCCGCGCTCAACCAGGAGATCCTCAGCAAGGGCTCCCCCCGCGGCGACGTCTTCTTCGGCGTCGACAACACCCTGCTGTCGCGGGCGCTCGACAACAACCTCTTCACGCCGTACCGGGCGAAGGGCCTGGACCAGGTCGCTTCCGGGGTACAGCTTGACGCGGCGAAGCACCGGGTCACCCCCATCGACAGCGGCGACCTCTGCGTCAACTACGACAAGAAGTACTTCGCCGACCACAAGATCGCCCCGCCCCGCAGCTTCGACGACCTGATCAAGCCGCAGTACAAGAACCTGCTGGTCACCGAGAACGTGGCCACGTCCTCACCCGGGCTCGGCTTCATGCTCGGCACGGTCGCGAAGTACGGGAACGACGGCTGGCAGGCGTACTGGAAGAAGCTCCGGGCCAACGGCGTCAAGGTCGACGACGGCTGGGAGCAGGCGTACAACAACGACTTCTCCGGCTCGGCGGGCGGCAAGAAGGCCAAGGGCGACCGGCCGCTCGTCGTCTCGTACGCGTCGAGCCCGCCCGCCGAGGTGCTGTACGCCAAGCCGCAGCCGAAGACCGCCCCGACCGGCGTCGCCACCTCCACCTGCTTCCGGCAGATCGAGTTCGCCGGGCTGCTGGACGGCGCGAAGAACGAGGCGGGCGGCAAGGCCCTGATCGACTTCCTGATCAGCAAGAAGTTCCAGGAGGACATGCCGCTCAACATGTTCGTGGACCCGGTGGTCAAGGGCGCGAAGGAGCCCGCGGTGTTCACGAAGTTCGGTGCGAAGGTCACCGCGCCCGAGACCGTCGCACCCGGCACGATCGCCAAGAACCGTGATCAGTGGGTCAAGTCGTGGTCCTCGATCGTCCTGAAGTAGCACCCGCGGTGCAGGCCGGGCCGCCGCCCGCGACCGGGGCGGCCCGGCGCCGGACGGCGGTGCGGCTCGCGTTGATGGCCGTGCCCTTCGCGTTCTTCGCGGTCTTCTTCGCGTACCCGGTGACAGCCATCGTCGGCCGCGGCCTCAAGGCGGGCGGCAGCTGGCAGTTCGGGCGGATCGGCGAGGTGCTGAGCCAGCCCGACATCCTGCATGTCCTGTGGTTCACCACCTGGCAGGCGTGCGCGTCCACCGGGCTGACGCTGCTGATCGCGCTCCCGGGCGCGTATGTCTTCGCCCGCTTCGACTTCCCCGGCAAGCAGTTGTTGCGCGCGGTGGCGACGGTGCCCTTCGTGCTGCCCACCGTCGTCGTCGGGACGGCGTTCCTCGCCCTGCTCGGGCGCGGTGGGCTGCTCGACGAGCTGTGGGGCGTACGCCTGGACACGACCGTCTGGGCGATCCTGCTCGCGCATGTCTTCTTCAACTACGCGGTGGTCGTACGGACCGTGGGCGGCCTCTGGTCGCAGCTCGACCCGCGTCAGGAGGAGGCCGCGCGGGTGCTCGGCGCCTCCCGGTTCGCCGCCTGGCGGCGGGTGACCCTGCCGGCGCTGACGCCTGCGGTGGCCGCGGCCTCACTGATGGTCTTCCTCTTCACCTTCACCTCCTTCGGTGTGGTGCAGATCCTCGGCGGACCCACCTTCTCCACGCTGGAGGTGGAGATCTACCGGGAGACCGCCGAACTGCTCGACCTGCCGACGGCGGCCGTGCTGACGCTGGTGCAGTTCGCCGCGGTCGGAGCGATCCTGGCGCTGCACGCCTGGACCGTGCGGCGCCGGGAGACCGCGCTGAGCCTGGTGGACCCGGCGCAGACCTCGCGACGTCCGCGGGGCGCGGGCCAGTGGGCGCTGGTCGGCGGGGTGCTCGCGGTGATCGCCGTACTGATCCTGCTGCCCCTCGGGGTCCTGGTCGCGCGTTCGCTGGACGGCCCCGGCGGCTACGGCTTCACGTTCTACCGGGCGCTCCAGTCGCAGGGGGCCGGCGGCGGTACGTTCCTGGTTCCGCCGGTCGACGCGATCTGGAACTCCGTGCAGTACGCCCTGGCCGCGACCGGGATCGCCCTGGTTGTCGGCGGACTCGCGGCCGCGGCGCTCACCCGGCGGGCGGGACGGCTGGTGCGCGGGTTCGACGCCCTGCTGATGCTCCCGCTCGGGGTGTCCGCGGTCACCGTCGGCTTCGGGTTCCTGATCACCCTCGACAAGCCGCCACTGGATCTGCGGTCGTCCTGGATCCTGGTGCCGCTGGCCCAGGCGCTGGTGGGCGTGCCCTTCGTCGTACGGACGATGCTGCCGGTGCTGCGCGCGGTGGACGGGCGGCTGCGGGAGGCCGCGGCGGTACTCGGCGCCTCGCCGCTGCGGGCCTGGCGCGAGGTGGACCTGCCGATGGTGCGGCGGGCGCTGCTGGTCGCCGCCGGGTTCGCGTTCGCCGTGTCACTGGGCGAGTTCGGGGCGACGGTCTTCATCGCCAGGCCCGACAACCCGACGCTCCCGGTGGCGGTGGCACGGCTGCTGGGGCGGGCCGGTGAGCTCAACTACGGGCAGGCGATGGCGCTTTCCACGATTCTGATGCTGGTGTGCGCCGTGTCGCTGCTGGTGCTCGAACGCATTCGTACCGACCGCTCTGGAGAGTTCTGATGCTGCAACTGGACGGTGTGACGGTCCGCTTCGGGCAGCGGGTGGCGCTGGACGCGGTGGATCTGACGGTCGCCGAGCACGAGACGGTCTGTGTGCTCGGCCCCAGCGGAAGCGGCAAGTCGACGCTGCTGCGGGTGGTGGCGGGTCTCCAGCCCGCTTCCGCCGGGCGGGTACTGCTGGACGGGGCGGAGCAGAGCGGGGTGCCGGTGCACCGGCGCGGTGTCGGCCTGATGTTCCAGGACCACCAGCTCTTTCCGCAGCGTGACGTCGCGAGCAATGTGGCCTTCGGGTTGCGGATGCGCTCCGTACCCCGGGCCGAACAGGCCGACCGGGTCGAGGAGTTGCTGAAGCTGGTCGGTCTGCCCGGCGCCGGGCGGCGGGCGGTGGGCGCGCTCTCCGGCGGGGAGCAGCAGCGCGTCGCGCTCGCCCGGGCGCTGGCCCCGCGCCCCAAACTGCTGATGCTCGACGAGCCGCTCGGCCAGCTCGACCGCAGCCTGCGCGAGCGACTCGTCGTGGAACTGCGCGGGCTTTTCGGCCGGCTGGGTACGACCGTGCTCGCCGTCACCCATGACCAGGGTGAGGCCTTCGCGCTGGCCGACCGGGTCGTGGTGATGCGGGACGGGCGGATCGCCCAGGCCGGCACCCCGCTGGAGGTCTGGCAGCGGCCGGCTTCGGAGTTCGTCGCGCGGTTCCTCGGCTTCGACAACGTGGTGGCCGCGACGGTCACCGGCCGGGCGGCCGACACCCCCTGGGGCAAGATTCCGGTGCCGGAGGGAACTCCGCAGGGGGAGGGCCGGCTGCTGGTGCGGCCCGGCGGTGTGCGGTTCGCGGCGCCGCAGGAGGGGCTGCGCTGCACGGTGGAGGCGCGCACGTTCCGGGGCAGCCACGTGGCCGTACTCCTCAGCCCGGAGCACGGACCGCAGCTGGAGGCCGAGTGTCCGCTGCTGACGGCGCCCGGCGTGGGTGAGACGGTGGGCGCGGTCTTCGAGGCGGCGGATGTGGTCCTGCTGGCCGCACAGGACCAGGACTGAGGGCCCGTCCGGGGCGTCTCATCCGCGGCGCTCACCGGGCCGGGTGTTCCGGCGGCACAGCTCCGGCAGGACAGCTCCGGCCGCCCGGGAGAACATCTGAGTGACCTCCGAAGGCGAGGACACCATGGGCACTGGAAGGACACCATGAGCACCGAGAAGAACACCGCGGGCGGGGCGGCCGACGGCATCACCATCACCCGCGTCCTGGACGCACCGCGCGAGCAGGCCTTCCGGGCCTGGACCACGCCCGAGCAGTTCGCCGCCTGGTACGGCGGTGACGCGGAGGCCCCCATCGACCGGGTCACCATGGACGTCCGCCCCGGCGGCAAATGGAGCCTGGTGCTGGTCGTGCCGGATCACGGCGAGATGCCGTTCCACGGCGTCTACCGCGAGATCGGCGCCCCCGAGCGGCTGGTCCTCACCCTGAAGGACGCGGGAGCGCCCGAGGACGTCGAGGGCGAGATCGTCACTGTCACCTTCGCCGATCTGGGCGGCCGGACCGAGATGGTCTTCCACCAGGGCGGCGGCAACCTCAGCGCGGAGCAGTACCAGAACGCGCGAGGCGGCTGGGAGATCTTCTTCGACTCCCTCGCCCAGGTGCTGGCCGGGCCGGACAGGGGCTGAACCCCGGCGTCAGAAGCCCATCCGGGCCAGGGCTTCGGGCGCCTCGTCCACCGTGTCGACCAGAGCGATACGGGACTCCATCGCCCGGCCCTTCGCCAGCGCCCGGAGCAGCGGCCAGGCAGGCAGTTCCGAGGTCCAGTGGGCGCGGTCCACCAGGACCATCGGGGACGGTTCGCCGCGCGATCCGTAGTAGTTCGGGGTCGCGTTGTCGAAGATCTCCTGGACGGTCCCGGCCGCGCCGGGCAGGAAGACGACGCCCGCGGTCGAGCGGGCCAGCAGGCCGTCCTCGCGGGTGGCGTTGGCGAAGTACTTGGCGATGTGCCCGGCGAAGGCGTTCGGCGGCTCATGGCCGTAGAACCAGGTGGGGATGCCCACCGAGTCCCCACCGTCCGGCCAGCGGCCGCGCACCTCGAAGGCCGCGCTCGCCCACTCGGAGACGGACGGGCTGAACGACGGTGTCTTGCCCAGGAGTTCGAGCGCCTCGTCCAGCATTCCGTCGCGGAAGGGCGCGGCGTACGCTCCGAGGTTGGCGGCCTCCATGGCACCGGGGCCGCCGCCGGTGGCGACGGTCAGACCGGTGCGGGCGAGCGTACGGCCCAGCCGTGCCGCCCCCGCGTACTCCGCCGTGCCGCGGGCCATGGCGTGGCCGCCCATCACGCCCACCACCCGGGCGCTGTCGAGGTGTTCGTCGAGCGCGTCCGAGATCGCGTCGTCATGGATGGAGCGCAGCATCGACGCGAATATGTCGCCGTTGTTCGCGGTCCGCCGGAACCAGGCGTACGCGCGGGCGTCCGGGGTGTCCTCGTACCGGCCGTCGGACAGGCCCGCGAACAGTTCGTCCGCCGAGTACAGCAGCCCGCGGTACGGGGCGAAGGGCAGGCCGGGGACCGGCGGGAAGACGAGTGCGCCCGCCGCGCCCACCGCGGACTCGGCCTCGGGGTGCATGGGACAGCCCAGGAAGACGGCGCCCGATGTGTCCGCGGAGAGCAGCGCGTCGGTGCGGTCCGTCAGGTCGACGGCCTGGACGCGGCAGCCGCCGAGGGGGCCCCGGGCGACGGCCCGGTCGAACTCGTCCAGCGTCTCGATCTCGCGGTCACGCTCAGGTGTGGTGGGCATCCGGTCATCGTAGGGGGGCGGCCCTGCCCCCTCTCACCGGGACAGGGTCCGCCTTCACCGGGACAGGGGCGTCGCGGCGAGCACCGCGACCCCCCAGGTCACCGGGGTGAACACCGCCAGCAGGACGGCCGGGCGCAGCACGGCGGCCGACCGCAGCACCCCCGCCGGGGCGCATCCGCGCAGCAGGGCAGCCGTCGTGGCCGCGCGGTCCTGCCGGGCCTCGACGGCGGCGCTGAGCAGGGTGGCGGCCGAGCAGGCCACGACGAGCGCGGCGCCCAGCAGGGTCAGCGGACCCGCGAGCCGGGTGCCCGCACCGTGCAGCGCGGAAGCGGCGACGATCCCCGAGGCCACCGCGCAGCACACGCCGAGCGGCCGGCCGATCCGGTGGGCTTCCGCCTGGAGCACCCGGCCCGCGAGGAGGCGCACCACCCCGGGCCGTACGGACTGCAGGAGCAGCCCGCACACCTGGGTCAGGGCGGGGGCCACGACGGCGAGCCCCAGCGCGGTCAGGGACCAGCCGGCCGCCAGGACCGCCGAGCTGCCACCGAAACGGCCGGACAGCTCGTGGCCCCCTGCCCGGCTGCGTCCGTACGCCTCGGCCGCCAGCCCCGCAGCGACCAGCACCACGCCCCGGGCCAGCCCCCGCGGGGCGGTGCCCTCCCGGACGGGCCTGCGGTGCCGCACGGCCCAGGCGCTGCACACGGCGGCGGCGATGGGGGCCGACGCCAGCAGGAGCAGAGCCGCCGGCATCGGGAGCGGGCCGGCCGCTCCCGGCAGCCGGGCGGCGCCGCCGTGCAGATGGAGGAAGAGCAGCAGCGCCGCCCCGCTGCCCAGAGCGCAGGTGAGCGCGGCGGACACTGCTGAGAGCACGGCGCGCCCGGCAGGGCCGAGCCCCGCGGCCGTGGCCCCGTCGCTCGGGCGGATGCTCGGATCGGTGCGGGCCACCGCCGCCGCGAGACGCACCGTCGCCGCCAGCGGGACCAGGCAGCAGAGCAGCCGCAGTCCGGCGCCGGACGGCCGCGCCGGGTGCCCCACCGCGTAATCGAGCACACGGAGCAGCAGCAGCCCGACACCGGCCGAGGCCACCGCGACCAGCAGTCTCCGCAGCAGGACGAGCGGTCCGGAGCCGCGGGCTAGACGGAGAGCGAGCACGCGGAGCGCCCCTCGTCACTGGTCGCGCCCATGCCGCTGAGCGATGCGGTGCGGCGGCCGTCCTTGAGCAGGACCGTGCGGTCGGCGCAGGCGGCGACCTCGGGGTCATGGGTGGCGAGCACCGCGGTGATCCCGTGCGAACGGGCCGCGGTGACGAGCATGCGCAGCAGCTGGGTGCCCTCCGCGCCGTGCAGGACGGCCGTGGGCTCGTCGGCGAAGAGCACCGCGGGCCCTGCGGCCAGCGCGCGGGCGACGGCCACCCGCTGGCGCTGTGCCTGGAGCAGGGCGTGCGGGCGCTTGCCGGCGTACGGCCCCAGGTCGAGGCGGTCCAGCCACTGGAGGGCCGTCTGCTTCGCGGCGCGTTGCGAAGCGCCGTTCAGCAGCAGCGGCAGGGCCGTGTTCTCCCAGACCGTCAGTTCGGGTACGAGCCGGGGTTCGGGGTCGATCCAGCCGAACCGGGTGACCCGCAGCCGCTCGCGTGCCACCCGGCCCAGGGTGTGCACGGGGCTGCTGTTGAACCACACCTCGCCCTGCTGCGGGACGAGCTGGCCCGAGAGGCAGCGCAGCAGCGTGGTCTTGCCGCTGCCGCGCGGGCCGAGCACCGCGAGGATCTCCGCGTCACGCACACCGAGCGAGACACCGGTGATCGCGGGCGAGCCGCTGTGGGAGTAGTGCGCGGAGCGCGCCCAGAGCACGTCGTTGTCCGGTGGGGCCACCATGGCGAGCACACCTCGGTTCAGATCTGATGTCGGTTCCCGCACGAAAAACGGCGGGCGGAGCCGATAGGTCACTGGGCACCGTAGGGACTCGGGACCGGGGTGTGCGGACAGCACGCGGCCCGGCGGCACCCGTATCCACTCGTACGGGTGCGGCCGGGCCGCGGTGTCACACGGGGTCTTCCGTCCGGATCAGCCGGCCAGGGAGCGGGGTGATCCGGACGGAAGGGGCCGGTGCGGGGTCAGATCTTCGCCCAGGCCTCGGTGAGGACCGTGCGCAGGATCGACTCGATCTCGTCGAACGTCGACTGGTCGGAGATCAGCGGCGGCGCGAGCTGGACGACCGGGTCGCCGCGGTCGTCGGCCCGGCAGTACAGACCGGCCTCGTACAGGCCCTTGGAGACGGCGTTGTAGAGGATGCGCTCGGTCTCGTCCTCGTTGAAGGTCTCCTTGGTCGCCTTGTCCTTGACCAGTTCGATGCCGTAGAAGAAGCCGTTGCCGCGGACGTCGCCGACGATCGGCAGGTCGTTCAGCTTCTGCAGCGTCGAGTAGAAGGCACCCTCGTTGTCGAGGACGTGCTGGTTGAGGCCCTCACGCTCGAAGATGTCGAGGTTGGCGATGCCGACGGCGGCCGAGACCGGGTGCCCACCGAACGTGTAGCCGTGCAGGAAGGTGTTGCCGTCGCGGTAGAACGGCTCGGCCAGCCGGTCGGAGATGATGCACGCGCCTATCGGGGAGTAGCCCGACGTCATGCCCTTGGCGCAGGTGATCATGTCCGGCACGTAGTCGAACTTGTCGCACGCGAACATCGTGCCGAGGCGGCCGAAGGCGCAGATGACCTCGTCGGAGACGAGCAGCACGTTGTACTTGTCGCAGATCTCGCGCACGCGCTGGAAGTAGCCGGGCGGCGGCGGGAAGCAGCCACCGGCGTTCTGCACCGGCTCCAGGAAGACGGCGGCGACCGTCTCGGGGCCCTCGAAGAGGATCTCCTGCTCGATCTGGTCGGCGGCCCAGCGGCCGTACGCCACCGGGTCGTCGCCGTGGATCGGGGCGCGGTAGATGTTGGTGTTGGGGACCTTGTGCGCACCGGGGACCAGCGGCTCGAAGGGGGCCTTCAGGCCGGGCAGCCCGGTGATGGACAGGGCGCCCGCCGGGGTGCCGTGGTAGGCGACCGCGCGGGAGATGACCTTGTACTTCTGGTGGTTGCCGGTGAGCTTGTGGTACTGCTTCGCCAGCTTCCAGGCGGTCTCGACGGCCTCGCCGCCGCCCGTGGTGAAGAAGACCTTGTTGAGGTCGCCGGGCGCGTAGTTCGCGAGGCGCTCGGCCAGCTCGACGGCCTTCGGGTGGGCGTACGACCAGATCGGGAAGAAGGCCAGCTCCTGCGCCTGCTTGTACGCGGTCTCCGCCAGCTCGTGGCGGCCGTGGCCGGCGTTGACCACGAACAGGCCGGAGAGGCCGTCGAGGTAGCGCTTGCCCTTGTCGTCGTAGATGTAGGTGCCCTCGCCACGCACGATGGTGGGAACGGGCGCGTTCTCGTACGACGACATGTCCGTGAAGTGCATCCACAGGTGGTCGTACGCGGTCTGGCTCAGGTCCTTGCTCATGACTATCGGGTGCCCCACTGGTAGGTCTGTTTTTTCAGCTTGAGGTAGACGAAGCTCTCGGTCGCCCGCACGCCAGGGAGCGCGCGGATCCGCTTGTTGATCAGTTCGAGCAGGTGGTTGTCGTCCTCGCAGACGACCTCCACCATGAGGTCGAAGGAGCCCGCGGTCATCACCACGTAGTCGACCTCGTTCATGGTGGCCAGCGCGTCGGCCACCGGGTCGAGGTCGCCCTCGACCGTGATGCCGACCATCGCCTGCCGCCGGAACCCCACGGTGAGCGGGTCGGTGACGGCGACGATCTGCATGACGCCCTGGTCCTGGAGTTTCTGCACTCGCTGGCGGACCGCCGCCTCGGAGAGGCCGACGGCCTTCCCGATCGCGGCGTAGGGCCGCCGGCCGTCCTGCTGGAGCTGTTCGATGATCGCCAGGGAGACGGCGTCGATCGGAGGGGTGCCGTTCCCGTTTCTGGAATCTGCGCTGCGACTGGCCACGCCCACACTGTGCATGAGGTCTCGCCCGTCATGCAAGCCCCAGAGCGATGTAATTCGTTGTCGAAACCCATTTTGGGAACTGAATCCGAAGTTCCGAGTGCCTGGGTATGTCGAAAGCGTCGTCCTTGCGATTAGGGTGGTGTCTCACCCATCGGGACACCCTTCGGAACATCCACCGGGCATCCAGTCGGGCATCAACCGGACATCGACCGGGCACCATCCGTGGGGCCAGGACCATCAGGCTCTATCCATCGGGCATCGGAGAGGGAGAACCACTGTGACCACCGAGCTGCGCCGGCTGCGTAACTACATCAACGGGGAGTTCCGGGACGCCGCTGACGGCCGGACCATCGACGTGGTCAACCCGGCCACGGGCGAGGTCTACGCGACCTCCCCGCTCTCGGGACAGGCGGATGTCGACGCCGCCATGGAGGCCGCGGCCGCGGCGTTCCCCGCCTGGCGCGACTCCACGCCTTCGGAGCGCCAGCGCGTACTGCTGAAGATCGCCGACGCCTTCGAGGAGCGGGCCGAGGACCTGATCGCGGCCGAGAGCGAGAACACGGGCAAGCCGCTCGGGCTGACCCGCACCGAGGAAATCCCGCCGATGGTGGACCAGATCCGCTTCTTCGCGGGCGCCGCACGGCTCCTGGAAGGCCGCTCGGCCGGTGAGTACATGGAGGGGCTGACCTCCATCGTCCGGCGCGAGCCGGTCGGTGTCTGCGCCCAGGTCGCGCCGTGGAACTACCCGATGATGATGGCCGTGTGGAAGTTCGCCCCGGCGCTCGCCGCGGGCAACACCGTCGTCCTCAAGCCCTCCGACACCACGCCCGCCTCCACGGTGCTGATGGCCGAGATCATCGGGGCCGTCGCACCCAAGGGCATCTTCAACGTCGTCTGCGGCGACCGTGACACCGGCCGCACGATGGTCGAGCACAACGTGCCCGCGATGGCCTCCATCACCGGGTCGGTACGGGCCGGCGTGCAGGTCGCCGAGTCCGCGGCCAAGGACGTCAAGCGGGTCCACCTGGAGCTGGGCGGCAAGGCCCCCGTCGTCGTCTTCGAGGACGCGGACATCGCGAAGGCCGTCGAGGACATCTCGGTCGCGGGGTACTTCAACGCCGGGCAGGACTGTACGGCGGCCACCCGGGTGCTGGTCCACGCCTCGGTCCACGACGAGTTCGTCACGGCGCTCGCCAAGGCCGCGGCCGACACGAAGACCGGACAGCCGGACGACGATGACGTGCTGTACGGGCCGCTCAACAACGCCAACCAGCTGGCCCAGGTCAGCGGCTTCATCGACCGGCTGCCCGCACACGCCAAGGTCGAGGCCGGCGGCCACCGGGTCGGCGACCGGGGGTACTTCTACGCCCCGACCGTCGTGTCCGGCCTGAAGCAGGACGACGAGATCATCCAGCAGGAGGTCTTCGGCCCGGTCATCACCGTGCAGTCGTTCCAGGACGAGGCGGAGGCCCTCGCACACGCCAACGGCGTGGAGTACGCGCTGGCTTCCTCGGTGTGGACCAAGGACCACGCCCGCGCCATGCGGATGTCCAAGAACCTCGACTTCGGCTGTGTGTGGATCAACACCCACATCCCGCTCGTCGCCGAGATGCCGCACGGCGGGTTCAAGAAGTCCGGCTACGGCAAGGACCTCTCGGCCTACGGCTTCGAGGACTACACGCGCATCAAGCACGTGATGACGTCGCTGGACGGCTGAACACCCCCGTTTCCACCGCCTGTTCCGCCGCTGTTCCGTCCCTTTCGCGCCGCCCCCGTACGGTCCGCCGTACGGGGGCGGCGTGCGTCCGTACGTCCCTCGGGCGCCGGGCCCCGACAAGGTGTCGCGGCCGGGGCCGGTGCTCCGTACGCAGCGTCCATTGCCCGCCGCCGCTGCCGGAGGTGAAGGTGGGCGCATGGCAGATCTTGGTGTTTCCCGGCGTTCCCTCCTCCGTGGTTCCGGCGCGGTGGGCGCGCTGGCCGCGCTCACCGGATGCGGGGTCCCCGCGGCGTATGTGAAGCCGGGGGAGCGGGCGGGACGCGACACATCGGCGCAGGACAGGAGCCTGGTCTTCGCCAACTGGCCGCTCTACATCGACACCGACGACCACGATCCGTCCAAGCGGCCCACGCTGGACACCTTCGAGAAGCGGACCGGGATCAAGGTCACCTACACCGAGGAGATCAACGACAACGACGAGTTCTTCGGGAAGATCAGCCCGGCGCTGATGAACCACCAGCAGACCGGCCGGGACCTGATCGTCATCAGCGACTGGATGGCCGCCCGGTTCGTGCGGCTCGGCTGGGTCGAGGAGATGGACCGGGCCAAGCAGCCGAACGTCGCCAAGTACCTCGACCCGCAGCTTCGCTCACCCGCTTTCGACAAGGGGCGCAAGCAGAGCGTGCCCTGGCAGTCCGGGATCACCGGCATCGCGTACAACCGGCGCAAGGTCGGCCACGAGATCAAGCACCTGAGCGACCTCTGGGCCCCCGACCTGCGCGGCAAGGTCACCCTGTTCTCCGGGCTCGACGAGGCGTTCGCCCTGCTCATGCAGGGCAACGGCGCCGACATCACCCGCTGGACCGCCCATGACTTCGACACCATGTGCGACCAGGTCGAGAAGCTCGTACGGCAGAAGCAGATCCGGCGCTTCACCGGCAACGACTACATCAAGGACCTGTCCACCGGCGATGTGCTCGCCTGCCAGGCGTACTCGGGCGATGTGATCCAGCTCCAGGCCGACAGCCCGGACATCGAGTTCGTGGTGCCCGAGGAGGGCGGCGAGCTGTGGGCGGAGTCCATGATGATCCCCAACCTCGCGCGTCACAAAGCCAATGCCGAGAAGCTGATCGACTACTACTACGAGCCCGCGGTGGCGGCGAAGCTGGCCGCCTGGGTCAACTACGTGTGCCCGGTCCCCGCCGCACGCGAGGTGCTGGCCTCGTCGAAGGACAAGGAACTGGCGGACCTCGCCGAGGACCCGCTGATCTTCCCCGACGACAAGATGCGCAAGCGCCTCGCCATCGCCCGGGACCTCACATCGGCGGAGCGGGTCAAGTACGCGAAGCGCTGGAACGAGATCGTGGGTCTGTAGGCGGCCCCTTCAGGTCGCAGGGGGTTCGCACGTGGTGCGGCGGCCGCTCCCGGAACGTACGGCCCGGGCATCGCCAGTACGGTGCGCCGGGAGAGGGTTCCGTAGGGGTCAGGGCCGCCCGGTGCGCGTCCGGCGGCGGACCGTGCGGAGGGCGTCGATGCGGTTGGTGGTGATCGAATCGACGCCGAAGCCGATCAGCCGGCGCATCGACCGCCCGGTGTCCGGGGTCCACGCGGAGACCAGCAGCCCGTCGCGGTGTACGCGCTCGCAGAGTTCCGGACTCAGCAGCCCGAAGCGGTAGTTGAGCCAGCGGGGCTTCACCGTGTCGAGCAGGGCGGGACGCGGCGGGGTGAGCGTCGTCCAGGTCATGGCGATCTCGGCGGCCGGGTCCGCCTCGCGCACGGCCAGCATGGTGGAGGGCCCCGCGCAGTAGTACGTACGGTCGCCCGCCCCGCACTCGTGGACCACACCGACGACCGCGCGCACCGCCTCCGGAGTGGCGCCCGGCAGATCGATCATGAGGCGGTGGCTGCCGACCGCCATCAGCGCTTCGCGGAGCGTCGGCACCCTGCCGGCCGTCAGCCCCCGCAGCTCGTCCGCCGTGACCCGGGCGAGCGGCCGATCGTGGCCCCACAGCCGCTCCAGGGTCGCGTCGTGCAGCAGGACCGGCACACCGTCCCGGGTCAGCCGGACGTCGATCTCCACCGCGTCGGCGCCCCGTTCGAGCGCCGAGCGGACGGACGGCAGGGTGTTCTCACGGAAGAGGTAGGGATCGCCGCGATGACCCACGGCAGTGACGGTACGCATGGGGTCATCCTCGCCGACCGCCGCCGCGGGCGGCTACCGGGCGAGCCACTCCGCGGTGTACGAGTCGATCTCGGCGACCAGCTTCGCCTTGCCCGGCGCGTCGAGGAACGACGCCGTGACGGCGTTCTTCGCGAGCTCGGCGGTGCCGCGCTCGTCCAGCCCGAGCAGGCGGGCCGCGACCAGGTACTCGTTGTTGAGATCGGTGCCGAACATCGGCGGGTCGTCGCTGTTGATGGTCACCAGCACCCCGGCGTCCACCATCTCCTTGAGCGGGTGCTCATCGAGGGTGCGGACGGCCCGGGTCGCGATGTTGGAGGTCGGGCAGACCTCCAGCGCGATGCCCTGTTCTGCCAGGTGGGCGAGGAGCTTCGGGTCCTGGACCGAGCTGGTGCCGTGGCCGATGCGCTCGGCGCCCAGGTGGTGCAGCGCGTCCCAGACGGTCTCCGGGCCGGTCGTCTCACCGGCGTGCGGCACCGAGTGCAGTCCGGCCGCGCGGGCCCGGTCGAAGTAGGGCTTGAACTGCGGGCGGGCCACACCGATCTCGGGACCGCCGAGCCCGAAGGAGACAAGCCCCTCGGGACGCAGATCGAGTGCGAGCCGGGTCGTCTCGGCCGCCGAGTCGAGTCCGGCCTCGCCCGGGATGTCGAAGCACCAGCGCAGCACGGTGCCGAGTTCGGCCTCGGCCGCCTTGCGGGCGTCCTCGATCGCCTCCATGAAGGCCTGCTCGGGGATGCCCCGGCGGGTGGAGGAGAACGGGGTGATGGTCAGCTCCGCGTACCGGATGTTCTGGCGGGCCATGTCCCGTGCGACCTCGAAGGTCAGCAGCCGTACGTCCTCGGGGGTGCGGATCAGGTCCACCACCGAGAGGTAGACCTGGATGAAGTGCCCGAAGTCAGTGAAGGTGAAGTAGTCGGCGAGCGCCTCGGGGTCCGCCGGAACTATGGAGTCCGGGTGGCGCGCGGCGAGTTCGGCGACGATGCGGGGCGACGCGGACCCGACATGGTGCACATGCAGTTCCGCCTTGGGCAGTCCCGCGATGAAGGGGCGCAGGTCGGGCATCGAGGTCCTCCGGGTACGGCGAGTTCTGCTGGTCGGAGAACATCGTAGGCGGGGAACCGTGCCTCGCACACAGGCTCTAGCATGACGAGCTGAGGATGGGGGAGGCCCATGTCAGACAACGCACCACGCCCTTCGGGGGACCCCGAGCCGCCGAGAGACCCATGGGCGCCGCCCGGGCCGAAAGTGCCGCTGGACAAGCAGACGGACCAGCCGAAGGCGCCGAGCAGCCCGGTGCACGATCAGCAGACAGTCACGGACCTGCCGGGGGCCGGGGGCATCGGACAACCCGGCTCCGTGCAGCCGGCTCCAGGGCAGCAGACGCCGGGCCCGCACATCCCGGGGCAGCAGGGACCCGGCCAGTTCGGCTCCGGTCAGCAGAGCGCCGGGCAGCAGGCGCCGGGCCCGGGGCCGCAGGGCTCCGTGCCTCCGGGGTTCGCGCCGCCCGGATATCCGCCCCCCGGATCCGTACCGCCCCCGCCGGTCGCGCCGAACGGGCCGGGGCAGGGTGCCCCCGGGCTGTACGGCTACCCGTCCTATCCGGGTGCCGCGCCCGGCCCGCAGGGACCCGCCGCCTATGGCTACCCCGGGTACCCGGGGTACGGCGGACAGGGCGGCTGGAACACCATGCAACAGGCCCCCGCCAACGGTTACGGGGTGGCCGCGCTGGTGCTCGGCATCCTCAGCGTGGTCATCTTCTGCGCCTGGGGACTCGGCATCATCCTGGGGACGCTCGCCCTGATCTTCGGCATCCTCGGCCGCAAGCGGGCCAACCGCGGTGAGGCGAACAACGGGGGGATGGCGCTCGCCGGGATCATCCTGGGACCCATCGGCATCGTGGTCAGCGCCGCATTTCTCAGCGTGGTGATCTGGGGCATCTCGCAGAGCCCGCACACCACCCCCGACTACGGCAGCGACGGCAGCACCTACCCGAGCTCGCTGATCGTCGGCGCCGACCACTGAGGCCTGGTCACTGAGGCCTGGCCACTGACACACGGCCACCGGGACCTGGTCACGGAGACACAGGGGTCACGGAGACACGGGGTACTGAAGATCTGTCCCGGGCGGCCCCACTCGCCCGGGCAGCGCCGACGGCGGCACGCAGCCCCGCTGCCGGCCGGCAGCCCGCAGCGTCAGGCACAGGCCGCGCCGTCAGCCCGCAGCGACGGCCGTACGCAGCCGCTCCCTGGCGTCCATCAGCGCGAACCCCAGCAGATTGAGCCCGCGCCAGCGGTCCGGCTGCCCGGCCCGCTCGTCGTCCGCCGCGAGCCCTATGCCCCACACCCGGTCCATCGGGCTGGCCTCGACCAGCACCCGGTCCCCGGTGGCCAGCAGAAACTCGCGCAGCGCCGCGTCCGCGCCGAACTTGTGCACGCTGCCCTCGACCACGATCCCGTACCGCTCGCGCTGCCATGTCCCGTCGTCGAAACCGCGCACCAGCCGCCCCGCCTTCTTGGCCAGTGCGGGGTTCGTCGCCGTCAGCGCGGCCTGCTCCGCCTCCGCGTCGCCGAAGAGCCGTGCCTTGGCCGCCATCATCCAGTGCTCGGCCGTGGCATACCGCACGCCGTCGACCACGAAGGGTGACGGCCACCACTGGCTCAGACAGCTCGGCCCGATGCTGCCGTCCCGCCGCGCGGTGTGCCCCCAGAAGTGCAGGAACTTGATCCGCTCCCCGTTGGCCGCCTGCCTGGCCAGCGCCTCGATGCGTTCCATGCACGGGAGTCTGGCAGCCGCCACTGACACTCCGTCGTGGATTTTCCGGCCCACGCGACACATGGTCGACCGATTCCGTTGCGTAACCAAAAGGAAACAACGGAATCACTTGTTGATGAACTATCGCTCTGCCAGGATCGGCACTCAATTCGAGCTTGAGCTACGGAGAGAGCACGATGGTCAACAGCTTCCAGGTGCGGGACCGCTTCGCGGCCGGCGCACAGTACATCGACGGGCAGCTGCGCCCCGGTACCTCAGGGCGGACCCAGGACGTCGTGAACCCCGCCACCGGTGAGGTGGTCCTCAGCTACGCCCTCGCAGGCACCGCCGATGTCGACGCCGCAGTCGCCGCGGCCCGCGCGGCCTTCCCCGGCTGGTCCGGCGCCACCCCGGGAGAGCGCTCCGACGCGCTGCACCGCTTCGCGGCCGTTCTCGCCGAGCGCGCCGAGGAGTTCGCGTACGCGGAGTCCCTCCAGTGCGGCAAGCCGATCAAGCTGAGCCGCGAGTTCGACGTGCCGGGCACCGTCGACAACGCCTCCTTCTTCGCGGGCGCCGCCCGCCACCTCCAGGGCCAGTCGGCCGGTGAGTACAGCGGCGACCACACCTCGTACGTCCGCCGCGAGGCGATCGGCGTCGTCGGCTCCATCGCCCCCTGGAACTACCCGCTCCAGATGGCCGCCTGGAAGGTCCTCCCGGCCATCGCTGCGGGCAACACCATCGTGCTGAAGCCCGCCGAGATCACCCCGCTCACCTCGCTGATGTTCGCGCAGGCCGCGACCGAAGCGGGCATCCCCGACGGGGTCGTCAACATCGTCAACGGCCTCGGCGCCGAGGCGGGCGAACACCTGGTGGGCCACCCGGACGTGGTCATGACCTCGTTCACCGGATCGACGCCGGTCGGCAAGCGCGTCGCCGAGATCGCCACCGCGACCGTCAAGCGGATCCACCTCGAACTCGGCGGCAAGGCCCCCTTCCTGGTCTTCGACGACGCCGATCTGGAAGCCGCCGTGCACGGCGCGGTCGCGGGCTCGCTCATCAACACCGGCCAGGACTGCACGGCCGCCACCCGCGCCTATGTCCAGCGCCCGCTGTACGACGCCTTCGTCGAGGGCGTCGCCGAACTGATGGGCACCCTCCGCCTCGGCGACCCCTTCGACGAGTCGACCGACATCGGCCCGCTGATCAGCTACGCCCAGCGCGACCGGGTCGCGGCCTTCGTGGACCGGGCCAGGGACACCGCGCGCGTGGTCACCGGCGGCCGGGCGCCCGAGAACGACGGCGCCTACTACCTGCCGACCCTGATCGCCGACGCCGCCCAGGACAGCGAGATCGTCCAGGCCGAGATCTTCGGCCCGGTCCTGGTCGTCCTGCCCTTCGACTCCGACGACGAGGGCATCGCCCTCGCCAACGACACCCCCTACGGACTGGCCTCGTCCGCCTGGACCCGGGACGTCTTCCGGGCGAACCGGGCGACCCGCGAGATCCAGGCCGGCTGCGTGTGGGTCAACGACCACATTCCGATCATCAGCGAGATGCCGCACGGCGGTTACAAGGCAAGCGGCTTCGGCAAGGACATGTCCGTGTACTCGTTCGAGGAGTACACACAGGTCAAGCACGTCATGTACGACAACACCGCGGTGGCCCGCAAGGACTGGCACCGCACGATCTTCGGGGACCGATAAAGAAAGGGCACCGAGCCCATGGAGCAGTTCGAGCCAGACCGTCTCTCCCCGGCCCAGTTGGCCGCCGCGCGCCGCACCCTGGCCCGCGGCGGGGGGTCCGTCGCCCGCAGGTCGCTGCTGCGCGCCACCGGCGCCGGCGCTCTCACCCTCGGTGGCCTCGCCGCTCTCACCGGCTGCGGCATCCCCGCGGCCAAACGCGACGGCGGGGCCCCGGCCTCCACCGACCACTCGGCCAAGGAGAAGGTGATCAACTTCTCCAACTGGACCGAGTACGTGGACGTCTCCGACGACGGGAAGCACCGGCCCACCCTGGAGGCGTTCACCAAGCGCACCGGGATCAAGGTCAACTACACCGAGGACATCAACGACAACGTCGAGTTCTTCGGCAAGATCAAGCCACAGCTCGCGGCCGGCCAGGACACCGGACGGGACATCATCATCCTCACCGACTGGCTGGCCGCCAGGCTGATCCGGTTCGGCTGGGTGGAACGGCTCGACGCGTCGCTGCTCCCGCACGCGTACACGAACCTCTCGGAACAGTTCCGCAACCCCGACTGGGACCCCGGCCGCGTCTACTCGTACCCCTGGGCCGGTGTCCCCACCGTCATCGCCTACAACACGAAGGCGACCGGCGGCCGCAAGGTCGACTCCATCACCCAGCTCCTCGACGACCCCAAGCTCAAGGGGCGGGTGGGTTTCCTCTCGGAGATGCGTGACTCGGTCGGGATGACGCTGCTCGACATGGGCAAGGACCCGGCGAAGGTCACCGACGCCGACTTCGACGCCGCGATCGGCCGTCTCCAGAAGGGCGTCGACACCAAGCAGATACGCCGCTTCACCGGTAACGACTACATCAGCGACCTGGACAAGGGCGACATCGCGGCCTGTGTCGCCTGGGGCGGTGACATCACCCAGCTCCAGAACGACAATCCGCACGTCAAGTACGCGATCCCCGCAGCCGGTTACCTGACATCCAGCGACAACATGCTGGTTCCGGCCAAGGCCCGCCACACCTCCAACGCCGAGCGGCTGATGGACTACTACTACGAGCCCGCCGTCGCCGCCAAGCTCACCGCGTACACCAACTACCTCTCCCCGGTGGACGGTATCCGCCCGGAGCTCGCGAAGATCGACCCCAAGCTGGCGGCCAACCAGCTGATCCTCCCCGACAAGGCGATGGCCGCCCGGTCGCACGTCTTCCGCTCGCTCTCCAGCAAGGAGGACGCGGCGTACGAGGAGAAGTTCTCCCGGCTCATCGGGGCCTGACCCCGGCCCGCGCGACCACCCCCAGTTCTCCCTCTGTTCCCTCAGCTCTCCCTCTGTTCCCACGAACCCCCCGGGACCGTATCCATGACACAGACGAATGAAGGCGGCGACGTCCGCCTCGCCGGGATCAGCAAGACCTACGGGTCCTTCACCGCGGTGCACCCACTGGACCTGACCGTCCCGCAGGGCTCCTTCTTCGCGCTCCTCGGCGCCTCCGGCTGCGGGAAGACCACCACCCTGCGGATGATCGCCGGCCTGGAGGACCCGACCACCGGCACCGTCCGGCTCGGCGACCGGGACGTCACCGACCTGCCCCCGTACAAGCGCCCGGTCAACACAGTCTTCCAGTCGTACGCGCTCTTCCCGCACCTCGACGTGACCGAGAACATCGCCTTCGGGCTGCGCAGGCGCGGCATCAAGTCCGTCAAGAAGCAGGTCGGCGACATGCTCGACCTCGTCCAGCTCGGGGACTTCGCGCACCGCAAACCGCACCAGCTCTCCGGCGGCCAGCAGCAGCGCGTCGCCGTCGCACGGGCGCTCATCAACCACCCGCAGGTGCTGCTGCTCGACGAGCCGCTCGGCGCTCTCGACCTCAAGCTGCGCCGCCAGATGCAGCTGGAACTCAAGCGCATCCAGACCGAGGTCGGCATCACCTTCGTCCATGTCACCCACGACCAGGAGGAGGCCATGACCATGGCCGACACCGTCGCGGTGATGAACGGCGGCCGGGTCGAGCAACTGGGCGCCCCCGCCGAGCTGTACGAGAATCCGAACACCACCTTCGTCGCGAACTTCCTCGGCACCTCGAACCTCATCGAGGCCGAAGTCGCCGAGGCAGGGGCCGACATCACCGTCCTGGCGTCGGGGGCCGAGCTCCGGCTGCCCGCCGACCGGTGCAAGGCCGCCACCAGCGCCGGTGACAAGCTGCTCGTCGGGGTGCGGCCCGAGAAGATCGCCCTGGTGCACGCGGACGACGCGGCGGAGATAGCCGACGGCCGCAACCGCATCAGCGGACGCATAGCCGACTCCAGCTTCATCGGCGTCTCCACGCAGTACGTCATCGACAGCCCGGTCTGCCCCGGTCTTGAGGTCTACGTACAGAACGTCGAGCGCGACTCCCGTCTTTCGCCGGGCGCGGACGTCGTCCTGCACTGGAACCCCGGGCACTCCTTCGGCCTCGACGCCGACCAGGCGGTCGACGCCGGCAAGGCGGGCGCCGGTACGGAGGAGGCCGCGTGACCGTCACCGAGGCCCCGCTCGCCGAGGCCCCCGCGGAGGAGGCCGGCGCCGTACGCAAGCCCCCGGTCCGCAAGCGGCTCGTACCGTACTGGCTGCTGCTGCCCGGCATCATCTGGCTGGTGGTCTTCTTCGCGCTGCCGATGATCTACCAGGCGTCGACGTCGGTGCAGACCGGTTCGCTGGAGGACGGCTTCCAGGTCACCTGGCACTTCCAGACGTACTGGGACGCGCTGCACGAGTACTACCCGCAGTTCATCCGCTCCCTGCTGTACGCGGGCACGGCGACGATCCTCTGTCTGCTGCTCGGCTACCCGCTCTCGTACCTCATCGCCTTCAAGGCGGGCCGCTGGCGCAATGTGGTGCTGATCCTGGTCATCGCGCCGTTCTTCACCAGCTTCCTGATCCGCACGCTCGCCTGGAAGACGATCCTCGCCGACGGCGGCCCGGTCGTGGGCGTCCTGAACACCCTGCACATCCTCGATGTGACCAGCTGGCTCGGCTGGACCGACGGCAGCCGGGTGCTGGCCACCCCCATGGCAGTGGTCTGCGGACTCACCTACAACTTCCTGCCGTTCATGATCCTGCCGCTCTACACCTCGCTGGAGCGGATCGACGGGCGGCTGCACGAAGCAGCGGGCGACCTCTACGCCACCCCGGCCACCACCTTCCGCAAGGTGACCTTCCCGCTCTCCATGCCGGGCGTCGTCTCCGGCACCCTGCTCACCTTCATCCCGGCCGCCGGTGACTACGTCAACTCCGAACTGCTCGGCTCGACCGACACCAAGATGGTCGGCAGCGTCATCCAGTCGCAGTTCCTGCGGGTGCTCGACTATCCGACGGCGGCCGCGCTCTCCTTCATCCTCATGGCGATCGTGCTGATCATGGTCACCGTCTACATCCGCCGAGCCGGCACGGAGGACCTGGTCTGATGCTGAGGAACTCCACGCGGTGGCTGCGCCGCAATCTCATCACCGTCGCCGGGCTGATCACCCTCGCGTATCTGATCCTGCCCAACGTCGTCGTGATGGTCTTCTCCTTCAACAAGCCCAACGGGCGCTTCAACATCAGCTGGCAGCGGTTCTCGCTGGACGCCTGGAAGGACCCCTGCGGGGTCGCCGACATCTGCGGCTCGCTGAATCTCTCGCTGGAGATCGCCGTCTGGGCCACGATCGGCTCCACCGTGCTCGGCACGATGATCGCCTTCGCGCTGGTCCGCTACCGGTTCCGGGCGCGCGGCGCGATCAACTCGCTGATCTTCCTGCCGATGGCCATGCCCGAGGTCGTGATGGCCGCCTCGCTGCTCACCCTGTTCCTCAACATGGGTGCCCAGCTGGGCTTCTGGACCATCCTCATCGCGCACATCATGTTCTGCCTGAGCTTCGTGGTCACGGCCGTCAAGGCCCGGGTGATGTCCATGGACCCGCGGCTGGAAGAAGCCGCGCGCGACCTCTACGCGAGCCCGGTGCAGACCTTCCTGCGGGTCACCCTGCCGATCGTGTCACCCGGGATCGCGGCGGGCGCGCTGCTCGCCTTCTCGCTGTCCTTCGACGACTTCATCATCACCAACTTCAATGCGGGGTCGACCGTGACCTTCCCCATGTACGTCTGGGGATCGGCGCAGCGCGGTACCCCTGTACAGATCAACGTCATCGGCACGGCGATGTTCGTCATCGCGGTGCTGGTGGTACTCGGCGGCCAGCTCATCAGCAACCGCCGGAAGAACAGCACAGCGCACTGAACAGCACAGCGCACTGAACAGCACAACGCACTGAACAGCACAGCGTGCTGAGCAGGACCCGCACCGAGCAGGACCCGAAGGAGTGGAACCCATGGCCCCAGCTGCCATGACCCGTGCCCTTGCCGCATCGCTCGCCGACGCCGAGCCGGTGTCGTTCTGGCTGGAGGACCCCGGCAAGCCCGCCGTCCTGCCGGCCCTCACCGGGGACGTCAGCTGCGACCTCCTCGTCGTGGGGGGCGGCTACAGCGGTCTGTGGACCGCACTCCTCGCGAAGGAGCGCGACCCCGGCCTCGACGTGGTCCTCATCGAGGGCCACGAGGTGGGCTGGGCCGCCTCGGGCCGCAACGGCGGCTTCTGCGCCGCATCGCTGACCCACGGCCTGGCCAACGGTCTCGAACGCTGGCCCGGCGAGATCAAGCAGCTGGAGCAGCTGGGCGCACGCAACCTCGACGCCATCGAGGACGCCGTCGCCCGGTACGGGATCGACTGCGACTTCGAGCGCACCGGCGAGATCGATGTCGCCACCCGGCCGCACCAGGCCGACGAGCTGCGCGACTGGCACCGGGAGACCGCCGAACTCGGCTTCGAGGGACTGGAGTTCCTCGACCAGGACGCCCTGCGGGCCGAAGTGGACTCCCCGACCTTCCTCGCCGGGCTCTGGGACCGGCGCGGCGTCGCGATGCTGCATCCGGCCAAGCTGGCCTGGGGGCTCAAGCGGGCCTGCGTGGACCTCGGCGTCCGGATGTACGAGCGCACCCGAGGTCTCGACCTGGTGCGCTCAGGACCGGGGATGGCCGTCCGTACCCCGTACGGCAGGGTCTTCGCCGGGCAGGTGGCGCTGGGTACGAACATCTTCCCCTCGCTGGTCAAGCGGGTACGCCCGTACACCGTCCCGGTCTACGACTACGCGCTGATGACCGAGCCGCTCTCCGACGAGCAACTGGCGTCGATCGGCTGGCGGGGCAGGCAGGGGCTCGGCGACAGCGCCAACCAGTTCCACTACTTCCGGCTGACCGCCGACCACCGCATCCTGTGGGGCGGCTACGACGCGATCTATCCGTACGGCGGCAGGCTGAGCGCCGAACTCGACCAGCGCCCTGCCACCTATCTGACCCTCGCCGAGCACTTCTTCACCTGCTTCCCGCAGCTCGAAGGGGTCCGCTTCAGCCATGCGTGGGGCGGCGCGATCGACACCTGCTCGCGGTTCTCGGCCTTCTTCGGTACGGCGCACGGCGGCCGCGTCGCCTATGCGGCGGGCTTCACCGGTCTCGGTGTCGGAGCCACCCGGTTCGGCGGCGATGTGATGCTCGACCTCCTCTCGGGGGCCGAGACGGAGCGCACCCGTCTGGAGATGGTGCGGAGCAAGCCGCTGCCGTTCCCGCCCGAGCCGTTCGCCTGGGCGGGGATCGGGCTGACGAAGTGGTCGCTGGCGCGGGCTGACGAGAACGGCGGCCGGCGCAATCTCTGGCTCAAGTCGATGGACCGGCTCGGCCTCGGATTCGACTCCTGATCCGGCCGGTCCCACGGCCCCGGCCCGACCGCCCTGACTGTGACCCAGCTCACTGCCATTGGGTGCCCGAACCCGCGTAATGAAGTGCCCCGCCCCCGCTCTCTCCCCGTGCACGCAGGAAACCGCGTACACGAATGGAGGCCGGGCGATGGCTGGCTCGGGGGCAAGGACCGCAGTGGAGTGGCTCGCTTCGGTGGCGCCGGATCCCGGCGCGTGCCGGCGGGCGTGGGAGCGCGACCCGCACGGGGTGGCGCTCCTGCCTGCAGGGGTGCGCTGGGATGTGCTCATCGTTCCGGGGGAGCTGGGTTATCCGACCCTGGACGTGCTGTCCCGTCTCATCGACCGGCCGGGACCGGTGCTGGCGGATTTCGGGGAGTCCAGTATGGGCTTCTTCGTGCCGCCGGGAACGGCCGCGCGCTGGATCGGCACCGGCGTGCGGGGCGTCGGCAACGGCACCTGGATCGTGGTGCCGCAGCCCGGCCGGGCGTCCGGCGGGGTGCGCTGGCTCGTCCCGCCGGACGCCGAGGGGACGCTCACCGATCCGGCGCTGCTGGAGATGGCGATGCACGAGGCCGCCGCGCTCCGGGCGGGCGACATTGGTGACGGACTGGTCTGAACCACCGCCGGCGGGTGTGTGAAGCCTTGACAGTCCAATTGGTCTGGACCATGTTGGGCGCGCTTCGCACCTCAATCCCCCCATGTCCGGAGGCAGTTGTGAAACGCCCAAGACTCGGCTCAGCCATGCTCGCCACGGCCGCACTCGCGCTGAGCGCACTCGTCGGTACGGCGCAGACCTCCCAGGCCGCCGGCCCCGGAGTGGCGGCCGCCGGCCTGCCCGCGCACGCCCTGGTCGGCTATCTGCACTCCAGCTTCGCCAACGGTTCCGGCTACACGAAGCTGGCCGACGTACCCGACTCCTGGGATGTGATCGACCTGGCCTTCGGCGAGCCGACGTCCCCCACGTCCGGCGACATCCGCTTCAACCTGTGCCCGGTCAGTGAGTGTCCCGGTGTCGAGTCGGCCGACGAGTTCAAGGCCGAGATCAAGGCCAAACAGGCGGCCGGCAAGAAGGTGCTGATCTCCATCGGCGGCCAGAACGGCCAGGTGCAGCTCACCACCACGGCGGCCCGCGACGCCTTCGTCGCCTCCGTCTCCAAGATCATCGACGAGTACGGCCTGGACGGCCTGGACATCGACTTCGAGGGCCACTCGCTCTCCCTGGACACCGGCGACACGGACTTCCGGAACCCCACCACCCCGGTCGTCGTCAATCTGATCTCCGCGCTGAAGACGCTCAAGGCCAAGTACGGCGACACGTTCGTACTGACGATGGCGCCGGAGACCTTCTTCGTGCAGCTCGGGTACCAGTTCTACGGATCGGGCCCGTTCGGCGGCCAGGACCCGCGCGCCGGCGCCTATCTGCCGGTGATCAACGCCCTGCGCGACGACCTGACGCTGCTGCACGTCCAGGACTACAACTCGGGCCCGATCATGGGCCTCGACAACCAGTACCACACCATGGGCGGCGCCGATTTCCACATCGCCATGACGGACATGCTGCTCACCGGCTTCCCGGTCGCGGGCGACACCACCAAGATGTTCGCCCCGCTCCGACCCGACCAGGTGGCCATCGGCCTGCCGGCCTCGGTGAACGCGGGCAACGGCTTCACCTCGACCGCCGATGTGGACGCGGCGCTCAACTGTCTGACGAAGAAGACCGACTGCGGCTCCTACACCCCCCACGGCAGCTGGCCTGGCCTGCGCGGGCTGATGGCCTGGTCCGTCAACTGGGACCTGTTCAACAACCAGGAGTTCGCGAAGAACTTCGACGCATACAGCTGGCAGTGACCAGCAGCAGGGCCCCGCACAGCAGCCAGCTCGCCAGCACGTCGAGAGGCCAGTGGTAGCCGTGCAGGAGAAGACCGGTGCCCGTCGCCACCGTCAGGATTACGGCGACGGGCACCGGCCAGTTCCGCCGGACGTACGGCATGAGGAGCAGCGCGGCCCCTCCGTACGCCACCATCGCGGTGGCCGAGTGGCCCGAGGGGAAGTACCCGGTGGACGGGTCGAGCGGCCCCGACCGTGCCGTCCAGAGCTTCAGCGGTACCACCAGGGCCGGCACCGCGGCCATCGCCAGGGCGGCCACCAGGACGTCCCTTCTGCTGCCGCGCCACAGGGCATACGCCATCGCCAGCACCAGGACCGGCAGGGCCACCTCGGTGTTGCCCAGGTCGGAGAGTCCGCCGCTGAGCCACCCGGGGCCCGTGCCGACGATGTGGTGGTCGACGCGCACATCCAGCCGCAGCAACGGCCCGCGGGCCATGACCTGCCAGGTGATGAGTGCGAAGAGGAGAACGCAGCCGAGTGCGGAGAACAGCACGCGTCGCAGCCGGGAGAGAGTAGCCGGCCGCCCGGGAACAGGGGGGGTAGTTCCGGGGCGGCCGCCTGGACCGGTGTGCCGCGCGCCCCGGGGGGTGTGGGGCGGGCGGCCATCCGATCGGTGAGGAGACCCGGAGCCCGAAGCTCCGGTGGTGTGCGCGAAGGCACAACCAGGCGCGAGCTGGGGAGGCCCTTGCCTGGGATCGCTCACAGTCATCCGTGAGCGAGGTGTTTCTCTCATCTGTCAGAACCGTACGGCAGGGAAAAGGGGGCCGACAGCTGGAATCGCATCCCGCCATCGCCCCCCCACACGTTCTTCACATGCCCCGACCGTTACTGGAGGTCACACGCCCGCGAAGGCCTGCTCCAGCAGGTCCAGGCCCTCGTTCAGCAGGTCCTCGCCGATGACCAGCGGGGGCAGGAAACGCAGCACGTTGCCGTAGGTGCCGCAGGTCAGGACCAGCAGACCCACCGCGTGGCAAGCCTTGGCCAGAGCGGCGGTCGCCTCCGGGTTGGGGTCCTTCGTGCCCGACTTGACCAGCTCGACCGCGATCATCGCGCCACGGCCCCGGATGTCGCCGACGATGTCGTACTTCTCCTGGACGGCCGTCAGCCGTGCCTTCATGATCTCCTCGATGCGCCGGGCCTTCGCGTTGAGGTCCAGCTCCTTCATCGTCTCGATCGAGCCGAGCGCGCCGGCGCAGGCGACCGGGTTGCCGCCGTACGTACCGCCGAGGCCGCCGGAGTGCGCGGCGTCCATGATCTCGGCGCGGCCGGTCACCGCGGAGAGCGGCAGACCGCCCGCGATGCCCTTGGCGGTGGTGATCAGGTCGGGGACGATGCCCTCGTCCTCACACGCGAACCACTGGCCGGTGCGGCAGAAGCCGGACTGGATCTCGTCCGCCACGAAGACGATGCCGTTGTCCTTGGCGAACTGCGCGACGGCGGGCAGGAAGCCCTTGGCGGGCTCGATGAAGCCGCCCTCGCCGAGGACCGGCTCGATGATGATCGCGGCGACGTTGTCCGCGCCGATCTGCTTGTTGATCATGTCGATGGCCTGGGCGGAGGCCTCGGCACCGGCGTTCTCCGGGCCGCTCGGCCAGCGGTAGCCGTACGCCACGGGCACCCGGTAGACCTCGGGCGCGAACGGGCCGAAGCCGTTCTTGTACGGCATGTTCTTCGAGGTCAGCGCCATCGTGAGGTTGGTGCGGCCGTGGTAGCCGTGGTCGAAGACCACGACTGCCTGGCGCTTGGTGTACGCACGGGCGATCTTCACGGCGTTCTCGACGGCCTCGGCGCCGGAGTTGAAGAGCGCCGACTTCTTGGCGTGGTCGCCAGGCGTCAGCTCGGCGAGCGCCTCACAGACCTCGACGTACCCCTCGTACGGGGTCACCATGAAACAGCTGTGGGTGAACTCGGCGAGCTGCGCGGACGCCCGGCGCACGACGGCCTCGGCGGACGCGCCCACGGAGGTCACGGCGATGCCGGAACCGAAGTCGATGAGTCGGTTGCCGTCGACGTCCTCGATGATGCCGCCGCCCGCGCGGGTCGTGAAGACCGGCAGCACGGAGCCGACACCCGCGGCGACCGTCGCATTGCGACGGGCCTGCAGCTCCTGCGACTTCGGGCCGGGGATGGCGGTGACGACGCGGCGCTCCTGCGGAACAGCGGTCATGGGGGACTCCTGTGGGACGAAATCGGACGCTTCCTCTCAAGCAGGCTAGGGGTGCGTCCCGGAGGGCGGCATGCTCCGTTCGGTAGTGGTCCGGGTGTGTCGTTGTCCGCGACGGACATAGCAGCGTGATGACACCCGGTAGCGGGCACGTGGCACTAGATTGAGGCGCGATATCGAGGCGCACCGCACAGGGCAGACCTGGCTGGTCAGGGGGCAGGGGTCATGGACACCGAAGGTACGTACGACGCACGCGGCACCCGGGGGGCCGGTCCCGTGCCGCGCCCTGCCGGGCCGCCGGCCGTCCCGCCACCGCCCAGCTACGCACCTGCGACAGGACCGGTGCTCACCGACTGGCTGGCGGCCCCGCGCCACCGGGAAGGGCCGGGCGTCTGGGCGTACGGCCATGTCGAGCGCCCCCCGGAGTCCCAGCACGTACCCGGCCGCACGCTGCTCAGCGGGGCGGTCATCTCGCTGCTCGCCTGCATCCTGGTCTGGTCGCTCTGGAACAACGGCTACATCCCCTACTGGCGCGTCCCGCTGGAGCTGTTCACACCGGGGGACTGGTGGAGCCGCCAGCGGATGGGCGAACCGGCTCCGCAGGGCGCCGAGAACGCGCTGAGGGTCTACCGCTTTCTGATCGCGTGTGTGCTCCTCTACGGCTTCGGTCGGCTCGGGAACTGGCACGGGGCCTTCGAGCGCGCCGTCGAGGGTCGCGGCCCGCGTGCCCGTGCGACGGCCGCCGCCGCCCTCGCCCTCCTCGTCTGCATTCTCGTCTGGACGGACACTCTGCCCGGGCTCACCATGATCGTCTGGCTGCTCCCGCAGTCCTGGCTGGCCGGTGGCGGCGACCGCTTCGCGGCGGCCGCCATGCAGTACACGCTGTACGGACTGATCACCCTGGCCGTCGTCTGGCCGTTCGCCCGGCTCGGCCGCTGGCGCACCCTGCTGCGCCCGGGACAGCTGCCGCAGCAGCGCACACCGCAGGAGCACGCGCCGGCGGACACCGGTCGGACAGCGGCCCAGGACCCCTCGGCCCCCGCGCTCGCCGACTGGCCCGAGCTGCGTGCCCAGGGGCTGACCGAACTCGCCGACCGGCTCTCCGACGAGGTGCGCTCCGGGCGGATGAACGACGTCGACTACACCCGGGTCCGGCGCGCCTGGCGCTCGGTCCAGGCCGACCCGGGCCGGCTCGGGTCCTTCACCGAAGCGGTGCGCCGGAGCGGCGCCGCCGCGTGCGTGCACCCCTCGGGCGCCCGCGACCTGCCGGTGCGCGCGGCCCGGCACGACCTGTTCGTGCGCCAGGTCAGGCTCGGCACGGTCGACCCCGGCGAGCGCAACCCGTACGCCAGGCGCGGCAGCGGTCTCGCGCTCGAACCGGAACTGCTCGGCACCTCGCTGCTGGCCGTCGGCCCGCCCGGCGCGGGCAAGACCCGCGACCTGGTGCGGCCCGTGGTGGAGTCCCTCGCCCTCCAGGCACTCGCGGGCCAGGCCGCCGTCATCGCGGTGGCGGCGGCCGGCACCCAGCTCGGTCCCGACGACGCGTACGACGTCGTGGTCAAACCCGGCGACCCCTCGTCCGTCCATGACTTCGACCTCTACGGCGGTGCGACCGACCCCGACGAGGCCGCCGCCGTACTCGCCGAGGCGTTCACCGGCGACCTCCCCGAGGTCGACAGCCGGCGCGCGGCCACCGCGCTCGCCCAGCTGCTCGGCCCCTACCTGGCGGCCCACGGCCGCTTCCCGTCGGTGCCCGACCTGCGGGAACTCCTCGACGGGGTGCCGGCCGCGCTGGCCACCCTGCGCGAGGCGCTCGACGCGGGCGGCCACTTCGGCCTGCAGCGCGAACTCGACGCCCGCGCACGGCAGTCGGGGACGCCCGGTGACCCGGGCCCGGCGCTCGCCGACCGCGTCGCCTCCCTCGACCGGCCCGCCTTCGCCGGGTTCTTCAACACCTCGGGCACGTCCCGGCCCTTCTCGCTGCGCTCGCTCGAACACCCCGTACGGGTCCGGATCGACCTCCCGGAACGGGCGCACGCGGAGGCGTCCCGGGTCCTCGCCCGGCTCGTCCTCGCCCAGTTCACCGCGAGCGCGGCGGCCCGCGCCGACCGCTCGCTCTTCGCCTGCCTCGTCCTCGACGACGCCACCCGCACCGTCACGGCGGACTCGGTCCGCTCCATCCAGCGGCTGCGCTCCGCGCACGCCGGAGCCGTCCTCGCCCTGCGCAGCCTGAGCGACGTCCCGGACGACCTGCACACCGCGCTGCTCGGCGCGGTCGGCTGCCGGATGGCGTTCTCCGGGGTGACCACCTGGGAGGGCAGGTCCTTCGCCGAGGCCTGGGGCACCGAATGGGTGGAGACCAGGGACGTCACCCAGCGCACGGTCTTCGCCGACCAGCCGCTGACCCGGGCGATCCACTCCTTCCGCAAACTCGTCACAGGAAAGGCGGTGACGACGGACGCGGTCACCGTACGGAGGGTCGAACGGGAGCGCTGGTCGGCCTCCGACCTGGCCCATTCGGTGCCCGCGGGCCACGCGGTGCTCTCGCTGAGGACGGTGCGCGGCGAGCACGCGCCGCCCCTTCTGGTGGATCTGCGGGGCTGATCCGGCGCGGGGACCCGTACGCCCTGGCAGAATTGGTGTAGCCGTTCATACGGGGCGGCGTAGTTCTCACTCATTCTTCAGCCGAAGGTCCTACGGTCCCCCCATGCCGCCCACCCTTGCCTCGCTCGTCCACCACTCCACGCTCAAGCTCACCGTGCGTGCGGGGGAGGGCCATCTTGAGACGCCGGTGCGCTGGGCCCACGTCAGCGAATTGGCCGACCCTGTCCCGTACATGGAGGGCGGCGAGCTCCTCCTCATCACCGCGATGACGCTGGACACCGGGGACCAGGAGGCGATGCGGCGGTACGTGCGGCGGCTCGCCAAGGCCGGAGTCGTCGGGCTCGGGTTCGCCGTCGGCGTCCACTACGAGGACATCCCGCCCCTGCTGGTCGCCGCTGCCGAGGAGGAGGGCCTGCCGCTCCTGGAGGTGCCCCGGCGCACGCCGTTCCTGGCCATCAGCAAGGCGGTGTCGGCCGCCATCGCCGCCGACCAGTACCGCTCGGTCACCGCGGGCTTCGAGGCCCAGCGCGAGCTGACCCGGGCCGCGCTGAGCGGCGACGGCCCCGGTGACCTGCTGGTGCGGCTCGCGTCGCACGTCAACGGCTGGGCCGCCCTGTACGACGCGGCCGGCACCGTCGTGGCCGTCGCCCCCGAGTGGGCCGCCCGCCGCGCCGCACGGCTCACATCGGACGTCGCCAGGCTCGGCGAGCGCCCGGCGCCCGCGAGCGCCGTCGTCGGCGGTTCCGACGACCGCGTGGAACTCCAGTCCCTCGGCACCGGCCGCCGCCCGCACGGCGCGCTGGCCGTCGGCACGGGCGCCCCGCTGGGCACCGCCGAGCGGTACGCGGTGCACTCGGCCATCGCCCTGCTCACCCTGACCACCGAACGTTCCCGGTCCCTGCGGGCGGCCGAGGACCGGCTGGGCGCGGCCGTGCTGCGGATGCTGCTCGCCGGGGAGCCCGACCACGCGCGCACGGTCGCGGGGGACCTCTACAACGGTCTGCTCGACGCCCCGTACCGGCTGCTCATCGCCGAGGGCACGTCCGGCGCGCTCCAGGAACTGGCCGAGTCGCTGGAGGCCGGTGCCTCCCGCGCGGGCGAGATGGTGCTCGTCGTGCCCGAGGGTGAGCGTCTCGTCGTGCTCGCCACCGACGGCGGGGCCGCGGTCACGGCCTGCACGGCCTACGCCCAGCGGATCGAAGCCGGCCAGGCCCAGGCGGAGGCCCTGCACCCCGCGGGCGCCGCGGGCGCCGCGGGCTCCGCGGCCGACGACGACCAGGTCGTCATCGGCCAGTCCGCCCCGGCCGGCACGATCGCCGCCGCCTCCGCGTACCGCCAGGCCGAACAGGCGCTGTCGGTCGCCCGCCGGCGCGGCCGGGTCCTGGTCGAACACGAGGAACTGGCCACCGGATCCGTGGTGCCGCTGCTCGCCGACGACGCGGTACGGGCCTTCGCCGACGGGATGCTGCGCCCGCTGCACGAGCACGACGCGACCGGCCGCGGCGACCTCGTGGCGTCCCTGCGCGCCTGGCTCGCGCACCACGGCCAGTGGGACGCGGCCGCCGCGGACCTGGGGGTGCACCGGCACACGCTGCGGTACCGGATGCGGCGGGTGGAGGAGATCCTGGGGCGGTCGCTGGACGATCCGGACGTACGGATGGAGCTCTGGCTGGCGCTGAAGGCCACGAGCATGCCCTGAGACGGGCGGCCGGGCCGGCGCACGGGCTTGCCGGACGGGCGGCTGGACCGGCTCCCGGCTCCCGGCGCGCGCTGTCGCGGTACGGGGGCGGCTCCCGGAGCGCGCCCTGTCGTGCGCCGGGGCGCCGCCCGGAACGCGCCGCCCAGCCCCACGACATTCCGGCACACCGGAGGCCGGCAGTACTCCACGCCGGACAAACACAGCGCCGCCCCCGCACCCCTACCGTGGGGACACCAACCAACACCACGGAAGGGCCGGAACACATGACCTCCACCCACGCCTTCTGGCTCGCCGGCCGCCAGGCCACCGGCGATGACACCTTCGATGTCACCTCCCCCTGGGACGGCCGGCACGTCGGTACGGTCGCCGTCCCGACCGACGCCCAGGTCGAGGAGGCCGTCGCCGCCGCGCACGCCGTCCGGGACGAGTTCGCCGCGACGCCCGCCCACGTCCGCGCCGCCGCCCTGGACCACGTCTCCCGCCGCCTGGTCGAGCGCACGGAGGAGATCGCCCAGCTGATCACCGCCGAGAACGGCAAGCCCATCAAGTGGGCCCGCGGCGAAGTCGGCCGCGCCGTATCGGTGTTCCGGTTCGCCGCCGAGGAGGCCCGCCGCTACAACGGCGGCGAGGCGCAGCGCCTCGACACCGACGCGGGCGGCGCCGGCCGCCTCGCGCTGACGCGCCGCTTCCCGCGCGGCGCGGTCCTGGGTGTCGCGCCGTTCAACTTCCCGCTGAACCTCTGCGCCCACAAGATCGCCCCCGCCATCGCGGTCGGCGCGCCGATCATCCTCAAGCCCGCCCCGGCGACCCCGCTCTCGGGTCTCATCCTCGGCGAGCTGCTGGCCGAGACCGAGCTGCCCGCGGGCTCCTGGTCGGTCCTGCCGGTCGCCAACGACAAGATGCCCGCCCTCGTCCAGGACGAGCGGCTCCCGGTCATCTCCTTCACCGGCTCCGACAAGGTCGGCTTCGCGATCATGGACTCGGTCCCGCGCAAGCACATCACCCTGGAGCTCGGCGGGAACGGCGCTGCCGTGGTCCTGGCCGACTACGCGTCCGAGAAGGACCTCGACTGGGCCGCCGCGCGCATCGCGACCTTCTCGAACTACCAGGGCGGCCAGTCCTGCATCTCGGTCCAGCGGGTGATCGCCGACGCCTCGGTGTACGACCGGCTCGTCCCGAAGATCGTCGACGCCGTCGCCCAGCAGGCCACCGGCGACCCTGCCGACGCGGCCACCGACGTCGGCCCGCTGGTCAGCGAGGACGCGGCCAGGCGGGTCGAGTCCTGGGTCGACGAGGCGGTACAGGCGGGCGCCAAGCTGCTCGCGGGCGGCTCCAGGGACGGCGCCAGCTATGCGCCGACCGTGCTCGCCGACGTGCCCGCGGACACCACGGTCGCCTGCGAGGAGATCTTCGGCCCGGTCCTGACGCTCACCAGGGTCGAGGGCGAGGCGGAGGCGTTCGCCGCCGTCAACGACTCGAAGTACGGCCTGCAGGCCGGCGTGTTCACGCACGACGTGCAGACGGCGTTCCGCGCCCACAGCGCTCTGGAGGTCGGCGGTGTGATCGTCGGCGACGTGCCCTCGTACCGCGCGGACCAGATGCCGTACGGCGGCGCCAAGCAGTCCGGCGTCGGCCGTGAGGGCGTGCGCTTCGCGATGGAGGACTACACCTACGAGCGGGTCATGGTCTTCACGGGCCTCGCCCTCTGAACGGGCCTCGCCCTCTGAACCGGGCGGACTGATCCGGATCGGCCCACGGAGCTGATCCGGACCGGCGGAACCGATCCGACCCGATCGGACGCACTCGCCCCCGGCCGGCCACCCCTCACGCACGCGAGGGGTGGCCGTGGTGCGGGTAATGGGGTACACACGGAGAGTAGCGACGACTAGCACCGCCTCGTTGCGGGCAGGTGTGTCCACCCGACATCCGCGGTGAGGAGTACCCCTCATGACCGCACCACTCGACAAGCCCAGGGTCACCGAGCGCGAGGCGCGCCAGGTCGCCGAGGCCGCCCGTGAACAGGACTGGCGGAAACCGAGCTTCGCCAAGGAGCTGTTCCTCGGCCGCTTCCGGCTCGATCTGATCCATCCGCATCCCCTGCCCGACGCCGAGGACGCCCGGCGCGGCGAGGCATTCCTCGCGAAGCTGCGCGCCTTCTGCGAGACCGGGATCGACGGCGCGCTGATCGAGCGCGAGGCCCGGATCCCCGACGAGACGGTCAACGGGCTCAAGGAACTCGGCGCGCTCGGCATGAAGATCGACACCAGGTACGGCGGCCTCGGCCTCACCCAGGTGTACTACAACAGGGCGCTCTCGCTTGTCGGTTCGGCCAGCCCGGCCGTCGGCGCGCTGCTCTCGGCCCACCAGTCGATCGGGGTCCCGCAGCCGCTGAAGCAGTTCGGCACCCAGGAGCAGAAGGACACCTTCCTGCCCCGGCTGGCCCGCACCGACATCTCGGCCTTCCTGCTCACCGAGCCGGACGTCGGCTCCGACCCTGCCCGGCTGGCCACATCGGCGGTCCGGGACGGTGACTCGTACGTCCTCGACGGCGTGAAGCTCTGGACGACCAACGGCGTCGTCGCGGACCTGCTCGTCGTGATGGCGCGGGTGCCCAGGACGGCGGAGAGCAAGGGCGGCATCACCGCCTTCATCGTCGAGGCCGACTCGCCGGGCATCACCGTCGAGAACCGCAACGCCTTCATGGGGCTGCGCGGCCTGGAGAACGGGGTCACCCGCTTCCACCAGGTCCGCGTCCCGGCAGCGAACCGGATCGGACCCGAGGGCGCCGGCCTCAAGATCGCCCTCACCACCCTCAACACCGGCCGGCTCTCGCTGCCCGCGATGTGTGTCGGCGCCGGCAAGTGGTGTCTGAAAATCGCCCGCGAGTGGTCGTCCGAGCGGGAGCAGTGGGGCAGGCCCGTCGGCCGCCACGAAGCCGTCGGCGCCAAGATCTCCTTCATCGCCGCGACCACCTTCGCGCTCGAAGCGGTCGTGGACCTCTCGTCCCAGATGGCCGACGAGGACCGCAACGACATCCGGATCGAGGCGGCGCTCGCCAAGCTGTACGGGTCCGAGATGGGCTGGCTGATCGCCGACGAACTCGTCCAGATCCGCGGCGGCCGCGGCTTCGAGACGGCCGACTCCCTGGCGGCCCGCGGCGAACGGCCGGTGCCCGCCGAGCAGATGCTCAGGGACATGCGCATCAACCGGATCTTCGAGGGCTCGACGGAGATCATGCACCTGCTGATCGCCCGGGAGGCCGTCGACGCCCATCTCTCCGTCGCCGGCGGTCTGATCGACCCCGACACCACCCTGCAGGACAAGGCGAAGGCGGGTGCGCAGGCCACCGCGTTCTACGCCCGCTGGCTGCCGAAGCTCGTCGCCGGCCCCGGGCAACTGCCCGGCAGCTACGCGGCGTTCCATCCGTACGGGCACCCTGACCTCTCCGCCCAGCTGCGGTACGTCGAGCGCTCCGCCCGGAAGCTGGCCCGCTCGACCTTCTACGCCATGTCGCGCTGGCAGGGGAAGATGGAGACGAAGCAGGGATTCCTGGGCCGCATCGTCGACATCGGCGCCGAGCTCTTCGCGATGAGCGCCGCGTGCGTACGCGCCGAACTGCTGCGCTCGTCGGACGACCACGGCCGGGAGGCGTACCAACTGGCCGACGCCTTCTGCCGGCAGGCCCGTATCCGCGTCGACGAGCTCTTCGGCCGGCTCTGGGTGAACACCGACGAACTGGACCGCAAGGTCGTGTCCGGTGTCCTCTCCGGGACGTACACCTGGCTGGAACAGGGCATCGTCGACGCCTCGGGCGAAGGGCCCTGGATCGCCGACGCGGCCCCGGGACCCTCCACCGCGGACAACGTCCACCGCCGCATTCGCTGAACCGGGCGGCACACCGCGCCGTGAGCGGCGCCGGGGGCGGTCCACGGCCGGATCGTGGACCGCCCCCACCCCGGTCACGTGCGCACGGCAGAATGTCCGCACGTGACCGTGACCCAGATCCCCGGCTCCAAGTCCGTGACCGCCCGCGCCCTGTTCCTGGCCGCCGCGGCCGACGGCACCACCACGCTCCTGCGCCCCCTCGTCTCCGACGACACCGAGGGGTTCGCCGAGGGCCTGACCCGGCTCGGATACGCGGTGGAGCGCGGTCCGGACGCCTGGCGCGTCGAGGGCCGCCCGGCCGGGCCCGGAGCCGCCGACGCCGATGTCTACTGCCGGGACGGTGCCACCACGGCCCGCTTCCTGCCCGCCCTCGCCGCCGCCGGCCGGGGGCACATATCCGGCCCTTCGGGCACAGGGGGAGGCACGTACCGCTTCGACGCGTCGGAACAGATGCGCCGCCGCCCGCTCGCCCCGCTCACCCGCGCACTCCAGGAGCTGGGCGTCGACCTCCGCCACGACGGGGCGGCGGGCCACCACCCGCTGCGGATCGTGGCCCGCGGCATCGAGGGCGGCGAACTGACCCTGGACGCGGGCCAGTCGTCGCAGTACCTCACCGCGCTGCTGATGCTCGGCCCGCTCACCCGGACGGGGCTGCGCATCACCGTCACGGACCTCGTCTCCGCCCCGTACATCGACATCACGCTCGCGATGATGCGTGACTTCGGCGTCACGGTGGCCCGGGAGGGAAACGTGTTTACGGTGCCGGCCGGCGGCTACCGCGCCACCGAGTACGCCATCGAGCCCGACGCCTCCACAGCCAGCTACGTCTTCGCCGCGGCCGCCGTCACCGGACACACGGTGACCGTGCCCGGCCTCGGCGCGGGCGCGCTCCAGGGCGATCTGCGCTTCGTCGAGGTGCTCGGCCGGATGGGCGCCGACGTCCGTACGACCGCGAGCGGCACCACGGTCACCGGGCCCGGCACGCTCGGCGGGCTCACCGTGAACATGCGTGACATCTCCGACACCATGCCGACCCTGGCCGCGATCGCCCCCTACGCGTCCGGGCCGGTCCGGATCGAGGACGTCGGCAACACCCGGGTGAAGGAGTGCGACCGGCTGGAGGCGTGCGCGGAGAACCTCCGCGCGCTCGGCATCGAGGCCGCCACCGGACCCGACTGGATCGAGATCCGGCCGGGCGCGCCGCGGCCCGCCCGGATCCGTACGCACGGCGACCACCGCATCGTGATGTCGTTCGCGGTCACCGGCCTGCGCACGCCCGGCATCACCTTCGACGACCCCGGCTGTGTACGGAAGACCTTCCCCGGCTTCCACGAGGCCTTCGCGGAGCTGCGGCGCTCCTGGTGAAGCGCCCGCGCCGCGGCGGAGGGGTACCGACGGCCCGACCGCCCGGACAACTCCCGCGCGCCAGAACCGGGGCTCACTGTCCTGACGCCCGCCTTATGCGGCAACAATGGGGGGCATGAGCGACAGCCCTGCCATCCTCGCCGACCCGCACATCGTCTTCGACCCCGTCGAAGGACGCCGGGACATCGTCGTCCTCGGCTCGACCGGGTCCATCGGCACCCAGGCCATCGACCTGGTGCTGCGCAACCCCGACCGCTTCCGGGTGACGGCGCTCTCCGCCGCCGGCGGGCGGGTCGCCCTGCTCGCCGAGCAGGCGCGCCGGCTCGGTGTCCGCACCGTCGCTGTCGCCCGGGCGGACGCCGTGCCCGCGCTGCGTGAGGCGCTGGGCGCGCAGTACGGCACGGAGCCGCTCCCGGAGATCCTGGCGGGGCCCGAGGCCGCGAGCGAACTCGCCGCGTCCGACTGCCACACCGTGCTCAACGGCATCACCGGCTCGATCGGCCTCGCGCCCACCCTCGCGGCCCTGACCGCGGGCCGCACGCTGGCTCTCGCCAACAAGGAGTCGCTGATCGTCGGCGGCCCGCTGGTGAAGGCGCTGGCGAAGCCCGGCCAGATCATCCCGGTCGACTCCGAGCACGCCGCGCTCTTCCAGGCGCTGGCGTCCGGCAAGCGCGCCGATGTGCGCAAGCTGATCGTCACCGCGTCCGGCGGACCCTTCAGGGGCCGGACCAGGGCCGAGCTGGCGGACGTCACACCCGACGCGGCGCTGGCCCACCCGACCTGGGCCATGGGGCCCGTCATCACGGTGAACTCGGCGACCCTGGTCAACAAGGGCCTTGAGGTCATCGAGGCGCATCTGCTGTACGACGTCCCGTTCGACCGCATCGAGGTCGTCGTGCACCCCCAGTCGTACGTCCACTCCATGGTCGAGTTCACCGACGGCTCGACGCTCGCGCAGGCCACACCGCCCGACATGAGCGGCCCGATCGCCGTCGGTATCGGCTGGCCGCAGCGGATCCCGGACGCCGCTCCCGCCTTCGATTGGACGAAGGCGTCCAGCTGGGAGTTCTTCCCGCTGGACACCGAGGCCTTCCCGTCCGTCGGACTTGCCCGGCACGTCGGAGCCCTGGGCGGCACGGCCCCCGCGGTCTTCAACGCGGCGAACGAGGAGTGCGTCGACGCCTTCCTGGCCGGAAAGCTGCCCTTCAACGGGATTATGGATACGGTCACGGCAGTCGTGGCCGAGCATGGCGAGCCCCGTACGGGAACTTCTCTGACGGTCGCGGACGTCCTGCAAGCGGAGACCTGGGCACGCGCCCGGGCCCGTGAACTCGCCCAGAAGGCCACAGCGGAGGCTCGCGCATGACCACGATCGTGTTGACGGTCATCGGGATCGTCATCTTTGTCTTCGGGCTGCTCTTCTCCATCGCCTGGCACGAGCTGGGCCACCTCTCGACGGCGAAGCTGTTCGGTATCCGCGTCCCGCAGTACATGGTCGGATTCGGCCCGACCATCTGGTCGCGGAAGAAGGGCGACACGGAGTACGGCTTCAAGGCGATCCCGGCGGGCGGCTACATCCGCATGATCGGCATGTTCCCGCCGGGACCCGACGGCAGGATCGAGTCCCGGTCCACCTCCCCCTGGCGCTCCATGGTCGAGGACGCGCGGTCCGCGGCCTTCGAGGAGCTGGAGGAGGGCGACGAGGAGCGGCTGTTCTACACCCGCAAGCCGTGGAAGCGCATGATCGTGATGTTCGCGGGCCCCTTCATGAATCTGATCCTCGCGGTCGTGATCTTCATGGGCGTCGCGATGTCCTTCGGCTTCGAGACGCAGACCACGCAGGTGGCCGGCGTGCAGAAGTGCGTCATCTCGCAGAGCGAGAAGCGCCAGACCTGCGAGAAGGGCGACCCGGTCTCGCCCGCCAGGGCGGCGGGCCTGAAGGAGGGCGACAAGATCGTCGCCTTCGACGGTGCGAAGGTCTCCACCTGGGCCCAGCTGTCCGACCACATCCGCGACACCATCGGCCCGGCCACCATCACCGTCGTACGCGACGGCAAGCAGCAGACACTGCACGCCAAGCTCGCCAAGAACATGGTGGCCCGCAAGGACTCGAACGGGGACGTCGTCCCCGACAAGTACGTACCGGCCGGCTACCTCGGCTTCGCCGCGCAGACCGAGATCAAGCCGCTGTCCTTCGGCGCGTCGGTGGGCCGGATGGGCGACATGGTGGGCAACGGCGTCGACTCGATCGTCGCCCTGCCGTCCAAGATCCCGGATCTCTGGAACGCGGCCTTCGACGGGGGTCAGCGCAAGGCCGACTCACCGGTCGGCGTGGTCGGCGCGGCCCGGATCGGCGGCGAGGTCATGACGCTGCACGTGCCCGCGCAGAACCAGCTGGCGATGATGCTGTTCCTGCTGGCCGGCTTCAACCTCTCGCTCTTCCTCTTCAACATGCTGCCGCTGCTGCCGCTGGACGGCGGGCACATCGCGGGGGCCCTGTGGGAGGCGCTGCGGCGCAATCTGGCCAAGGTCTTCAAGCGGCCCGACCCGGGCCCGTTCGATGTCGCGAAGCTGATGCCCGTCGCGTACGTCGTCGCCGGGGTCTTCGTCTGCTTCACGCTGCTCGTGCTGGTGGCCGACATCGTCAACCCGGTCAAAATCACCTGAGAACAGCCGGAAAACAGCGGCCGCGCACCCTTGGTGTGCGGCCGCTCACCTTTGGGTGGTTTATGAGCGCGGATGTTCGTGTGCCGCCCCGGGTGACGTAATCTCGGTGGCCGAAGCCCGTAGATTCCGGGACCTCGATCCACACCTTGGGGATGCACTGCGCATGACTGCGATTTCTCTCGGAATGCCGGACGTTCCGACCAAGCTCGCCGACCGGAGGATCAGCCGCAAGATTCAGGTCGGCACGGTGGCCGTCGGAGGAGACGCACCCGTCTCCGTGCAGTCGATGACCACGACGCGGACCTCCGACATCGGGGCGACGCTTCAGCAGATCGCGGAGCTGACAGCTTCCGGCTGCCAGATCGTGCGGGTGGCGTGCCCGACGCAGGACGACGCGGACGCGCTGGCGACCATCGCGAAGAAGTCGCAGATCCCGGTCATCGCCGATATCCACTTCCAGCCGAAGTACGTCTTCGCGGCGATCGACGCCGGCTGCGCCGCGGTGCGGGTGAACCCGGGCAACATCAAGCAGTTCGACGACAAGGTGAAGGAGATCGCGCTCGCGGCCTCCGACGCCGGGACGCCGATCCGGATCGGCGTGAACGCGGGCTCGCTGGACGCGCGGCTGCTGAAGAAGTACGGCAAGGCGACGCCCGAGGCGCTCGTCGAGTCGGCGCTGTGGGAGGCCTCGCTCTTCGAGGAGCACGGTTTCCGCGACATCAAGATCTCGGTGAAGCACAACGACCCGGTGGTCATGGTCAACGCCTACCGGCAGCTGGCCGCACAGTCCGACTACCCGCTCCACCTCGGTGTGACCGAGGCGGGCCCGGCCTTCCAGGGGACCATCAAGTCCGCCGTGGCCTTCGGCGCGCTGCTCAGTGAGGGCATCGGCGACACCATCCGGGTCTCGCTCTCGGCGCCGCCCGCCGAGGAGGTCAAGGTCGGCATCCAGATCCTTGAGTCGCTCAACCTCAGGCAGCGCCGCCTGGAGATCGTCTCCTGCCCCTCCTGCGGCCGGGCCCAGGTCGATGTGTACAAGCTGGCCGACCAGGTGTCCGCCGGACTCGAAGGCATGGAGGTCCCGCTGCGCGTCGCCGTGATGGGCTGTGTCGTCAACGGTCCGGGCGAGGCGCGCGAAGCCGATCTGGGTGTGGCGTCCGGCAACGGCAAGGGCCAGATCTTCGTGAAGGGCGAGGTCATCAAGACCGTCCCGGAGTCGAAGATCGTCGAGACCCTCATCGAGGAGGCCATGAAGATCGCCGAGCAGATGGAACGCGACGGCATCGCCTCCGGCGAGCCCGCGGTCTCCGTCAGCTGAAAGCTCTCCCGGCTGAGCCGCTCATGAGCTGAACCACCATGTCGGCCGAACCGCTCCGGCGGCGCGCGGGACAGGACCCTCCGCAGGCAGGGCCTCTCCCGCGCGAGCGGTGCTGCGATCCATCTCCGGGTACAGTTCGGAGACCAGCAGATAGCCATACCGTGTGACTACGCCCCGATGGGCTTCTCGCGGTGACGCGACGGTCGAGCCGTGACCGACGCCGGACAGACGCGCTGCAACGCTAGCAAGAAGCGCGATGCCGTGACATTGCCCCGAAGGAGCGTTGGAGCGACCCTTGTGTTGACGCAGACCACCACCCGGGTCCTCGAACCCGGCGAACTCGACGCGGCGCTTGAGATCCTGCACAGCGATCCCGTCGTCAACGCCTTCGTGACGTCCCGCGTCCAGGTCGCCGGACTCGACCCGTGGCGGCTCGGCGGCGAGATGTGGGGCTGGTACACCGGGGGCCGGCTCCGCTCGCTCTGCTACTCCGGCGCCAACCTCGTCCCGATCTGCGCGGGCCCCGACGCCGTACGCGCCTTCGCCGAACGCGCCCGCCGGGCCGGCCGTCGCTGCTCCTCCATCGTGGGCCCCGCCGACTCCACCGCGCTGCTGTGGCGGCTGCTCGAACCGAGCTGGGGCCCCGCCCGCGACGTCCGCGCCCACCAGCCCATGATGGTCACCGAGCAGCCCTCGCCCGACATCGCGCCCGACCCGCTCGTCCGCCGCATCCGCAAGGACGAGCTGGAAGTGATCATGCCCGCCTGTGTGGCCATGTTCACCGAGGAGGTCGGGGTCTCCCCGATGGCGGGGGACGGCGGACTGCTCTACCAGGCACGCGTCGCCGAACTGGTCGGCTCCGGCCGCTCCTTCGCCCGGATCGAGAACGGCCAGGTCGTCTTCAAGGCCGAGATCGGCGCCGCCACTTCACTGGCCTGCCAGATCCAGGGCGTCTGGGTCGCCCCCGAGTTCCGCGGCCGCGGTCTCTCCGAGACGGGCATGGCCGCCGTCCTGCGCTACGCGCTCGCCGATGTGGCCCCCGTGGTCAGCCTGTACGTCAACGACTTCAACTCCGCGGCGCGCGCCGCCTACCGCAGGGTCGGCTTCCGTGAGGTCGGGGCCTTCATGAGCGTCCTGTTCTGACACCGGAGTTCTGAGGTTAGGGTGCCGACCATGGATGACGCAGTGGTCGGGCCGGTCGATCTCGCCGGACGAGTGGACGAAGCGCTGGCCGTACAGGCCCTCGCGTTCGGCCTCAGCGAGGCGGAGGTCGCCGTACGCCGCCACATCGTGCTGCGCCATCTGCAGAACCCCGGCGCCCGCGCACTCGGCGCGACGGCGCCCGACGGCAGCCTGGTCGGCTTCGTGTACGGGATGCCCAACAGCCGCGCCCACTGGTGGTCCACGGTGGTCGAGCCGTATCTGCGCTCCACCGGCACCGACTTCTGGCTCGACGACTCCTTCGTGATCACCGAACTGCACGTCCACCCCGGCTTCCAGGGCCGGGGCACCGGCCGCGCGCTGATCACCGCGATCACCGACAGCGCCGCCGAACCGCGCTCGATCCTCTCCGCCATCGACCGGGAGTCCCCGGCCCGCGGTCTCTACCGCTCGCTGGGGTACACGGACCTCGCGCGGCAGGTCCACTTCCCCAGCGCGGGAATGCCGTACGCGGTGATGGGCGCCCCGCTCCCGCTGCTCCGCCCCGGGCCCGCCCCCGTAACCGATTTCCGCCCGCCCGCCGGGCCCGGTTAACCTCCTGACATCACTTACGGGGGTCCGGGGGGCGTCCCCCGGAAAACACAGCCAAGCAGGAGAGTCACCATGGCCCAGGTCCAGCGCATGTCCCGGTTGATGGTCAAGACCTTGCGCGACGACCCGGCGGACGCGGAGACGCTCAGCCACAAGCTCCTGGTCCGCGCCGGTTACGTACGCCGCAACGCGGCCGGGATCTGGACCTGGCTGCCGCTGGGCAAGAAGGTCCTCGACAACGTCTCCCGCGTGGTGCGCGAGGAGATGGACGGCATCGGCGCGCAGGAGGTCCTGCTCCCCGCGCTGCTGCCCAGGGAGCCCTACGAGGCGTCCGGCCGCTGGGAGGAGTACGGCGACCTGCTCTTCCGCCTCAAGGACCGCAAGGGCGCCGACTACCTCCTCGGCCCGACGCACGAGGAGATCTTCACCCAGACCGTCAAGGACCAGTGCACGTCCTACAAGGACCTGCCGGTGATGCTGTACCAGATCCAGACGAAGTACCGGGACGAGGCGCGTCCGCGCTCCGGCGTGCTGCGCGGCCGTGAGTTCCAGATGAAGGACTCGTACTCCTTCGACACCACGGACCAGGGCCTGGCCGAGTCCTACCGGCTGCACCGCGAGGCGTACATCAGGATCTTCGAGCGCCTCGGTCTCGACCACCGGATCGTCTCGGCCGTCTCCGGTGCCATGGGCGGCTCGGCCTCCGAGGAGTTCCTGGCCCCGGCCGCCGCCGGTGAGGACACCTTCGTGGACTGCCCGCAGTGCGACTACGCGGCCAACACCGAGGCGGTCACCTTCACCGCCCCCGCGGTGGACGCCACCGAGCACGGCGCCGTCGAGGAGCTGGACACCCCCGACACCCCGACGATCGAGACGCTGGCCGCGCACCTCGGCGTACCCGCGTCCGCGACTCTGAAGAACCTCCTGGTGAAGGTCGACGGCGAGATCGTCGCCGTCGGCGTGCCCGGCCACCGCGAGGTGGACCTCGGCAAGCTGGGCGAGCACCTGGCCCCCGCCGTGGTCGAGCTGGTCACCGCCGAGGACTTCGAGGACCGCCCCGACCTGGTACGCGGTTATGTCGGCCCGCAGGGTCTCGAAAAGGTCCGCTACATCGCCGATCCGCGGGTCGCGGCCGGTACGGCCTGGATCACCGGCGCCAACAAGCCCGGCAAGCACGCGCGCAACGTGGTCGCCGGACGCGACTTCGAGGTGGACGACTACCTCGACGTGGTGGTCGTCGAGCCCGGCGACCCCTGCCCGTCCTGCGGCACGGGTCTCAAGCTGGACCGTGCGATCGAGATCGGCCACATCTTCCAGCTGGGCCGCAAGTACGCGGACACCTTCCAGCTCGACGTGCTGGGCCAGCAGGGCAAGCCGGTCCGGGTCACCATGGGCTCGTACGGCATCGGCGTCTCCCGCGCCGTGGCGGCACTCGCCGAGCAGTCCGCGGACGACAAGGGGCTGTGCTGGTCCAAGGAGGTCGCACCGGCCGACGTGCACGTCGTCGCGGCGGGCAAGGCACTCCAGACCGAACTGGCCCTGGACGTCGCCGAGAAGCTGGGTGCGGCCGGTGTACGGGTGCTGGTCGACGACCGCGCCGGGGTCTCTCCCGGGGTGAAGTTCACCGACTCCGAGCTGATCGGCGTCCCGCAGATCCTGGTCGCCGGCCGCCGGGCTGCGGACGGCGTCCTCGAACTCAAGGACCGGCGCACGGGCGAGCGCGAGGAGCTCACGGTCGCCGAGGCGATCGAGCGGCTGGCCGGCTGAGTCACCGGAGTTCTGAGTACGAGCAGCTGGAAGGTACGGGACCGGGCGGGCCGGGGCGGAAGCTCAGGACCGCCCGGCCCCGTACCCGGCGGAGCGGCTCAGAGCCAGCCCGCGAACTCCAGCAGCAGCTCGCCGTCCTGCCGGCGTCCCGCCGCGACCGCCCGCACCCCCGACTCCACCGCCCGGAACAGTGTCCAGCCGTGCAGCCGCGCGTGCTCGACCTCCAGCGAGTCCGCCAGCCGGTTCACCCGGCGCCGCACCGTGGAGGGGCCGACAGCGGCGGCGACCAGGTCGTCGACCCGGTCGCGCACCAGCCGGGCCAGGTCGTACGCCCGCTCGCCGACCACGGGGTCGGGGCCCACCGCCAGCCACGGGTTGCGCTCGCCCGCGAGCACCTTGCTCTGGCGGAAATTGCCGTGCAGCAGCACGCTCTCGGGAGCCGAAGCGAGCAGTTCGTCGCGTGCCGTGAGCGCCGCGTCGACCAGTGGGACGACCAGCGGCTCGGCCGTCGCGCGCATCGCCTCGGCCTGCCGGGCGGTCCGCTCGGCCACCGTCTCGAAACCGTGCCCGTCCGGCGGCGCCACCCAGAGCTTGCGCACCGTGCCCGCGGCCTCCAGCAGAGCCTTGGCCTCCGGGAGCGAGTGCAGCGAGACCTCGGGGTGCAGACGCTCCAGCAGCAGAGCGGTGTCGCCCGGGGAAGCGTCGTCGAGCAGTTGCGCGGCGCCCCAGCCGTTCCAGTGCGCCAGCGCGGCCCGCTCCAGATCGGGCCGGGCGAAGGGCGGAGCCAGTTTCAGTACCGCATGGGTCCCGTCGGCGCGGCGCACCAGCACGATCAGGGCGCTCCGGCCGCCCGGGGCCTGCACCCGCTCGGCAGTCAACTCCCGTACGTCGAGGGCCCCTTGCATATCAGTCTGAATCCGGCCGAGCCAGTCGGTGGCGGCGGCGTCCCCGTACGTCTCGCCGAGCGCCCGGACAAGCCGCTGCGGCGGTTCGAAAGTCATGCGTGCGTGGTTCCCTTTCCGGCAGCCCCTGCGGCCCGCTCGGCGAGCCCCGGAAAGGCTACGCTGCCGTCGCCGCGCCACCGCGCAGCCCGCACGGCGGCCTCCCGCAGGGCCAGCGCCGCCTCGTGCCGCAGCGGCCCCTGTGCGGCCCGCACCAGGTCGGAGTAGACATCGGCCACCCGGTCCTCCAGAACGGCGGCGAGCCGGACCGCGTCGTCCTGCCCCGCCACCTCGAAGGGCAGCGCGTAGGCCGCCGACGCCGCGACCGGCTTCCCGCCCAGGTCCTGCACGGTCCTGACCAGCGCGTCGCGCCGGGCGCGGTGGGCGTCGTACGCCTGGCGCGCCTCGGTCCTGCGCGCCGGAGCGACCCGGCCGCCGACGACGCCGTACCCGTACACGGCCGCGTGCTCGGCGGCCAGTGCGGCCTGCGCCGCTTCGCGTGCGCTCATCAGTGCTCCCCCTGGGTCAGCAGATACGCGTGGACGGCGGAAGCGGCCGCGACCGAGGCCAGCAGCCTGGCCAGCTCCGGCGGGGCGTCGGCGAGTGCCGCGGTGTGGGCATCGGTGGCCCGCCGCTCGGCCGCCGCGAGAGCCTTCAGAGCGGCCTTGCGGTCGGCAGGCACCGCGGGCGGCGCCGGCGCGGGCGACGCCTTGCGGGAGGCGCCGGACGGCGTGGCCCCGGCGGGCGGTGCCAGCGCCTTCACATGCAGCGCCACGGCGTCCCGCAGCGGGCCCGCCAGCTTCTCCGTCGCCGCGTCCCGGTGCTGGGCGAGCACCGTGTCGTACAGCGCGAGCAGGGCGCCGCTGGTCCGCGCGGAGCGCTGCCTGAGCACCGTCCCGGTGCCGGGGGCGGCCGCGCCGTGTGTACGGTGGGCGGCGGACCGCTCCGAACAGCCGGTCAGGAGTGCGGCGCCGGCAGCCGCCGTCGCGCCCAGCACACTCCTGCGTGTGGTCCCCGTGCCCAGCACGTGTCTCTCCCTCGGCCCGAAGTGATCAGCGCAGGCGAGCGTACCTGCGGGTCAACACAGCGAGGACGGCAACACCCCTGGCGACCGGATACCCTTTGATCTGACACGCGACGATCAGACACGCGGCGATCGAGAAACGCGACGATCCCACAACAGCACACGCGGCCGAGGAGTCACCCGGATGAGCACCACCCAGAGCGAGAGGCTGCGCGGGCTGCTGGAACCGCTCGTCGCCGCCAAGGACCTGGATCTGGAAGAGATCGAAGTCTCCCGGGCCGGCCGGCGTGGCGTACTGAGGATCACCGTGGACTCCGACGACGGCGTCGAGCTCGACACCTGCGCCGAGCTGAGCCGGGCCATCTCCGAGAAGCTCGACGAGAGCGACGTGATGGGCGACGGCGAGTACGTACTCGAAGTCAGCTCGCCGGGCGCCGACCGACCGCTGACGGAGCACCGCCACTACGTACGGGCCACCGGCCGCCTGGCCAAGCTGACGCTGACCGGGGGCGACGAGGTGGTCGCGCGCATCCTCGCGGTGGACGCCGACGGCCTCGACCTCGAAGTGCCGGGCGTGAAGGGGCGCAAGCCGACCGCCCGCCGGGTGGACTTCGCGGAGATCGCCAAGGCACGTGTGGAGCTGGAATTCAACCGCAAGGACAAGAAGGAAGAGGAGGCGTAGCCATGGACATCGACGTAAAGCTTCTGAAGGGCTTGGCGAAGGAGAAGGAGATTTCCTTCGACCTGCTGGTCGAGGCGATCGAGTCGGCCCTCCTCATCGCCTACCACCGCACGGAGGGAAGCCGCCGCCTCGCCCGCGTGCGCCTCGACCACGACAACGGTCATGTGACGGTCTGGGCGAAAGAGGACCCGGCCGACCTCGAAGAGGGCCAGGAGGCCCGGGAGTTCGACGACACCCCGTCCGACTTCGGCCGGATCGCCGCGACCACGGCCAAGCAGGTCATCCTGCAGCGGCTGCGGGACGCGGAGGACGATCTGACCTTCGGCGAGTACGCCGGGCGCGAGGGCGATGTCGTCGCCGGGGTCGTCCAGCAGGGCAAGGACCCGCGGAACGTGCTGGTCGACATCGGCAAGCTGGAAGCGATCCTGCCGGTGCAGGAGCAGGTGCCCGGGGAGACCTACTCGCACGGGCTGCGGCTGCGTACGTACGTGGTCCGGGTGGCCAAGGGCGTCCGCGGCCCGTCGGTGACCCTCTCCCGCACCCACCCCAACCTGGTGAAGAAGCTCTTCGCGCTGGAGGTCCCGGAGATCGCGGACGGCTCGGTCGTCATCGAGGCCATCGCCCGCGAGGCCGGTCACCGGAGCAAGATCGCCGTACGGTCGACCCGGTCGGGGCTCAACCCGAAGGGCGCCTGCATCGGCCCGATGGGCAGCCGCGTCCGCAACGTCATGGCGGAGCTGCTCGGCGAGAAGATCGACATCGTGGACTGGTCGGACGATCCGGCCGAGATGGTCGCCAGCGCGCTCTCGCCGGCCCGGGTCAGCAAGGTCGAGATCGTCGACCTCGCCGCCCGCTCGGCGCGGGTCACGGTCCCGGACTACCAGCTCTCGCTGGCCATCGGCAAGGAGGGGCAGAACGCCCGCCTCGCCGCCCGGCTGACCGGCTGGCGCATCGACATCCGCCCGGACACCGAGCCGGACGGCGGTCCGTCCGACAGCCGGGACGGCGAGGCCTGAGCCGCCGGTCCCGGCTGCGCGGCCGGGACCGTAACTGCACGATTCCGGAAAACTTCAAGACAACATCCGTTCGATTCCTGCCCCAATCGGGTGGGGTCGTTACGGGGAGGTAGACTTAAACGTGTCTGGCCGGACAGTCGACCGAGCGTGCCCTGAGCGAACCTGCGTGGGATGCCGGGAGCGGACGGCCAAGAGCGAACTGCTGCGCATCGTCGTGGTTGAGGGCAAATGCGCCCCTGATCCGCGCGGTACGCTGCCCGGCCGGGGTGCGTATCTGCACCCCGCCTCGGTCTGCCTCGACCTGGCGGTCCGCCGGCGGGCGTTCTCCAGGGCCTTCAAGGTCAGGGGTCCGCTCGACAGCGCGGAACTGAACCAGTATGTCGGGCAGGCAGCACCGTAATAAGTGAACGGCACGGGTCCCCGTGCGGTCAGGTACCTCGCGAGTTGGAAGTAGGTCGAGATTGCGATGAGCACTCGATGAGTACGCGATGAGTACGCCCATGAAGTAGCGACGGTCCGGCGGTAACCCGGACCTAAAAGGAGCGAAGTGGCTAAGGTCCGGGTATACGAACTCGCCAAGGAGTTCGGAGTTGAGAGCAAGGTCGTCATGGCCAAGCTCCAAGAACTCGGTGAATTCGTACGTTCGGCGTCCTCGACGATCGAGGCGCCGGTTGTACGCAAGTTGACTGACGCTTTGCAGGGGCCCGGCGGCAACGCCGGCAAGTCCGCTGCCAAGCCCGGCGCGCCCCGCAAGGCCGCGCCCTCTCCCGCACCCCGTGCGGGTTCCACGCCCGCGGCGCCGTCCCCGGCCGCCGCGGCCCGTCCTGCTGCCCCGAAGCCCGGTGCCCCGGCCCCCAAGCCGGCCGCCGCCGAGGCTCCGCAGAGCAGCGCCCCCAGCACCCCATCGGCGCCGGCTCCGGCCGGTCCGCGTCCGGGCCCCAAGCCCGCGGCCAAGCCCGCTCCGGCGGCTCCGGTCCCGGCAGCCGAGTTCTCGGCGCCCGCACCGGCCCAGCCGACGGCGCCGCAGACCCCGCGTCCCTCGGGTGCCACCCCCGGCCCCCGTCCCACGAACGCCCGTCCGGCCCCGGCCGGCGGTCAGCGTGACGGTGGCCGCGGTGGCGAGCGTCCGGCACGGCCGGCCGGTCAGGGCGCCCCGCGCCCCGGCGGCAACCGTCCGTCCGGTCCCCGCCCGGGCAACAACCCGTTCACCTCCGGTGGCTCCACCGGTATGGCCCGCCCGCAGGCACCCCGTCCCGGTGGCGCCCCGCGTCCCGGCGGCGGCCAGGACCGCCCCGGCGGCCCGCGCCCGCAGGGTGGTCCCGGTGGCGCTCCGCGTCCCCAGGGCCAGGGTCAGGGCGGCGCCCGTCCCAGCCCCGGTGGTATGCCCCGTCCGCAGGGCGGCGCCCCGCGGCCTGGCGGCGCCCCCGGCGGTAACCGTCCCAACCCCGGCATGATGCCGCAGCGTCCGGCTGCCAGCCCCCGTCCCGGTGGCGGTCCCGGCGGTGGCGGTCGTGGTCCCGGCGGCGGCGCAGGCCGTCCCGGCGGCGGCGCCCGTCCCGGCGGCGGCGGCTTCGCCGGTCGTCCGGCAGGTCCCGGCGGCGGCGGTCGTCCCGGCGGCGGCGGTGGCTTCGGCGGCCGTCCCGGCGGCGGTGCTCCCGGCGGTGGCTTCGGTGGACGTCCCGGATTCGCGGGCCGTCCCGGCGGCCCCGGTGGCCGCGGTGGCACACAGGGTGCCTTCGGCCGTCCCGGCGGGCCCGCCCGCCGAGGCCGCAAGTCGAAGAGGCAGAGGCGCCAGGAGTACGAGGCCATGCAGGCCCCGTCGGTGGGCGGCGTCATGCTGCCCCGCGGCAACGGACAGGCCGTCCGGCTGTCGCGCGGTGCCTCCCTCACCGACTTCGCGGAGAAGATCAACGCCAACCCGGCGTCGCTCGTCGCCGTGATGATGAACCTCGGCGAGATGGTCACGGCCACGCAGTCCGTCTCCGACGAGACGCTGAAGCTCCTCGCGGACGAGATGAACTACGTCCTGGAGATCGTCAGCCCGGAGGAGGAGGACCGCGAGCTGCTCGAGTCCTTCGACATCGAGTTCGGCGAGGACGAGGGCGGCGAAGAGGCTCTCGTCTCGCGCCCGCCGGTCGTCACCGTCATGGGTCACGTCGACCACGGTAAGACCCGGCTGCTCGACGCGATCCGCAAGACGAACGTCATCGCGGGCGAGGCCGGCGGCATCACCCAGCACATCGGTGCCTACCAGGTCTCCTCCGAGGTCAACGGCGAGGACCGCCGTATCACCTTCATCGACACCCCGGGTCACGAGGCGTTCACCGCCATGCGTGCCCGTGGTGCGAAGTCGACCGACATCGCGATCCTCGTGGTGGCGGCGAACGACGGTGTGATGCCCCAGACGATCGAGGCGCTGAACCACGTCAAGGCGGCCGGTGTGCCGATCGTCGTCGCGGTCAACAAGATCGACGTCGAGGGTGCCGACCCGACCAAGGTGCGCGGTCAGCTCACCGAGTTCGGTCTGGTGGCCGAGGAGTACGGCGGCGACACGATGTTCGTCGACATCTCCGCCAAGCAGGGTCTCCACATCGATTCCCTCCTGGAGGCCGTCGTCCTCACCGCCGACGCCTCGCTCGACCTGCGGGCCAACCCGGAGCAGGACGCGCAGGGTATTGCGATCGAGTCCCACCTGGACAAGGGCCGCGGTGCTGTCTCGACCGTCCTGGTCCAGCGCGGCACGCTGCGCATCGGCGACACCATGGTCGTCGGCGACGCGTACGGCCGGGTCCGGGCGATGCTCGACGACAACGGCAACAACCTTGAGGAAGCGGGTCCCTCGACCCCCGTCCTCGTACTGGGTCTCACCAACGTCCCGGGTGCCGGCGACAACTTCCTGGTGGTCGACGAGGACCGTACGGCCCGTCAGATCGCCGAGAAGCGTGCCGCCCGTGAGCGCAACGCCAACTTCGCCCGCAAGGGCGTCAGGTTCTCCCTGGAGAACCTGGACGAGGCGCTCAAGGCCGGTCTGGTCCAGGAGCTCAACCTCATCATCAAGGGCGACGCGTCCGGTTCGGTGGAGGCTCTCGAATCCTCGCTGCTCCAGCTCGACGTCGGCGAAGAGGTCGACATCCGGATCCTGCACCGCGGTGTGGGTGCGGTCACCGAGTCGGACATCGACCTGGCGACCGGCTCCGACGCCATCGTCATCGGCTTCAACGTGCGCGCCGCAGGGCGTGCCGCGCAGATGGCCGAGCGCGAAGGTGTGGACGTCCGGTACTACTCGGTCATCTACCAGGCGATCGAAGAGATCGAAGCGGCCCTCAAGGGCATGCTCAAGCCGGAGTACGAAGAGGTCGAGCTCGGTACGGCGGAGATCCGCGAGATCTTCCGCTCGTCCAAGCTGGGCAACATCGCCGGTGTGCTGGTCCGCTCCGGCGAGGTCAAGCGCAACACGAAGGCGCGCCTGCTGCGCGATGGCAAGGTCATCGCGGAGAACCTCAACATCTCCGGTCTGCGCCGCTTCAAGGACGACGTCACCGAGATCCGCGAAGGGTTCGAGGGTGGTATCAACCTCGGCAACTTCAACGACATCAAGATCGACGACGTCATCGCGACGTACGAGATGCGCGAGAAGCCCCGCGGCTGATCCGTATCGCGGTTGATCCGTGCAGCGTCAGTCGGGGCCGCTCGGCGGGAGTTATATCCGTCGAGCGGCCCCGGCCGTTGCGTGTACGGTTCTGGATGTCCCCGCCAAGCGGTTGGCGGGGCGCGACCCCGAACCGGCGGGACATCCGGACATGCATGTATGTAGGGACACTGTCCTTCGATCTCCTGCTCGGCGACGTACGGTCGCTGAAGGAGAAACGCTCCGTCGTCCGGCCCATCGTGGCCGAACTCCAGCGCAAGTTCGCGGTGAGCGCGGCTGAGGTCGGCGACCAGGATCTGCACCGCAGAGCCAGGATCGGCCTCGCTGTGGTGTCCGGCGGGACGGAGCACCTCACTGATGTACTCGACCGGTGCGAGCGGCTTGTCGCCGCCCGGCCCGAGGTGGAGCTGCTGTCCGTACGACGGCGGCTGCACGGCGACGAAGACGATTGAGCAAGGCTCTAGAAGGAGACGGACCAGTGGCCGACAACGCGCGGGCGAAGAAGCTGGCGGACCTCATCCAGGAGGTGGTCGCCGAGAAACTGCAGCGCGGCATCAAGGACCCCCGGCTGGGCACGCACGTGACCATCACGGACACCCGCGTCACCGGTGACCTGCGGGAGGCCACGGTCTTCTACACGGTCTACGGGGACGACGAGGAGCGGGCGAGCGCGGCAGCCGGTCTGGAGAGTGCCAAGGGCATCCTGCGCTCGGCGGTCGGCGCCGCGGCGGGGACGAAGTTCACCCCCACCCTCGCCTTCGTGGCGGACGCCCTGCCGGAGAACGCCAAGGCGATCGAGGATCTCCTCGACCGGGCCAGGGCGTCGGACGCCAAGGTGCGCGAGGCGTCGTCCGGCGCCACGTACGCCGGCGGCGCCGACCCGTACCGCAAGCCGGAGGACGAGACCGACGAGGCCACCGGATCCAGCGACGACGACGGGGACAACGCCTCCGCATGACACAGCAGAACACCGTGCCGGACGGCCTTGTCATCGTCGACAAGCCGTCCGGCTTCACTTCGCACGACGTCGTGGCCAAGATGCGCGGGATCGCGAAGACCCGCCGGGTCGGCCACGCGGGCACCCTCGACCCGATGGCCACGGGCGTCCTCGTCCTCGGCGTCGAGAAGGCCACCAAGATGCTCGGCCATCTGGCGCTGACCGAGAAGGAGTACCTCGGTACGATCCGGCTCGGCCAGAACACCGTCACCGACGACGCCGAGGGCGAGATCACCTCGTCCACCGACGCATCTGCGGTGACCCGTGAGGCCATCGACGCCGGGGTGGCCGAGCAGACCGGCGCCATCATGCAGGTGCCGTCCAAGGTCAGCGCCATCAAGATCGACGGAAAGCGTTCGTACGCGCGGGTGCGCGGCGGCGAGGAGTTCGACATCCCGGCCCGCCCGGTGACGGTCTCCTCGTTCCGGGTGTACGACGTCCGCCCGGCCGTCGCCGATGACGGGACGCCCGTCGTCGACCTGGTCGTCTCGGTGGTCTGCTCCTCCGGTACGTACATCCGCGCCATCGCCCGCGACCTCGGCACCGCTACCGGGGTCGGCGGCCATCTGACGGCGCTGCGCCGGACCCGGGTCGGCCCGTACGGGCTCGACACGGCCCGGACGCTGGACCAGCTCCAGGAGGAGCTGACCGTCATGCCGGCCGCCGACGCCGCAGCTGCCGCGTTCCCCCGCTGGGACGTGGACGAGAGGCGGGCCAGGCTGCTGCTCAACGGCGTCCGGCTCGACATGCCCGGCTACCCGGCCGGGGCCGTGGCCGCCTTCGGTCCCGACGATCGCCTTCTCGCCCTGGTCGAGGAGGAGAACGGCAAGGCGAAGAGCCTTGCCGTCTTCGGCTGACCTCTTCGGCCGGCCGGCCCGTCTTCGTCCGGCCCACCGTGGAGCGGGCAGGGCCGCTTGCCCGCTCCACGATCCCCCTCGCAAGGGGTCTGTCCATCGTGGCCCCGGGATTCACTCGTTCGGCCAGGCGCTCGGAGTGAATGCCCGGAGCGCAAGGGGGCGCTTTCGGCCGGTGTCCTTCTCCCGGCGATCACCGCGCGCCTACGGTCGGACCATGGGAAGCGGGGTGGGAAGCGGGGACCGGGAGACGCTGGTACGCATCTGCGATCCGGCGGGACGGCAGAGGGGCACCGGCTTCGTCGCCGACGACCGGGGCACGGTGGTGACCAGCCATGAGGTGGTCGCCGGCCTCACCGGAGCCGTGCTGCACGGAGCGGACGGCCGGACGTGCCGTGCCGGGTCCGAAGCGATCACCGCCCTGCCCGAACTGGGCCTCGCCCTGCTCAGCGGCGAGGACCTCGGCGTACCACCCCTGCCGCTGGCCGTCCGGGACACGGTCGGCACCGGCACCTATGTCCGCGTCGCCGCACTCGGCTGGCGCGCCGCGCGCGTCCTGGGCGAGACCGCCGTGACCTACGCGGCGGACGGCCACCACCACCGGCTCGCCGCCGCCCTGGAACTGGCGCTCGGCACGCAGGGCAGCGACGCGCTCCGGCCGGGCAGCGCGGCGGCCGGCGGGCCCGTCGTGGACGCGTCGACCGGTGCCGTGCTCGGAGTCGTCGGCACCGCTCTCCGGGGTGATCACCCGGTGGCCGGCCTCGCCGTTCCGCTGCGCGGCGCCGCGCTCGCCCCGCTGCTGCGGCGCAACGCCGCGACGGTCCCCGGCTACGGCCAGGACCTCAACCTCGCCGGCGTCCTGGAGCTGACCGCCACCTCGGTCGGCGCCGCCGGCTCCGCCGAGCTGTGGCACGACCCGGTCGAGCGGCCCGGCATCGCCGCCCCGCTGGACGCCTTCCAGTCGGCCGGCGGACCCGTGCTCGGCCTGGTCGGCGCCCCCGGCACGGGACGGACGACGGAGCTGACCGCCCTCGCGGCCCGCCGGGCCCGTGGCGCGCAGCCCGCCCCCACGGTCTGGCTGCGCGGCGCCGATCTGCGCGCCGCCGATGTCTCGGTCGCCGACGCGGTGGCCCGTACGGTCCGGCAGGCCGGGCGGATCGTGGGCGCCGATCGAAGTGGCGGACTGGACCGTGCCACCCCGGAGCGGATCGCCCGCCTCGCGGCCGCCGCCGGTCAGCCCCTGCTCATCCTGCTGGACGGCCCGGAGGAGATGGCACCGCTGCCGGCCGGCGCGCTGCCGGAGTGGGCCGCGGCCACCACGCGCTGGCTGGGCGCGCACGGGGTGCGGATGGTGGTCGCCTGCCGCCCCGAGTACTGGGAGCAGGCGGCCGGGCTCCTCGGCCCCCGGGGTGCGGACTGCGTGCGGATCGGGGACCTGCCGCCGCACGAGGCCGAGCGGGCCCGGCAGCGCTACGGCATCCCCGAGGAGATGCTCGCCCCGGAGGACGCGGGCCATCCGCTCACACTGCGGATGCTCGCCGAGGTGCGGGCCGCGCTCCCCGACGGGGTGGACGGCAGGCCGGCCCGTGAGGACGTGTTCACCGCGTACCTGGATCTGCTCTGTCTGCGGACCGCCGTACGGATCGCGGCCGACCGGCGCCCCGCGCCCCGGGGCACGGCGGTGCGGCGCCTCGCCGCCGGGGTCTCGGGCCGGGTGCACGAGGCGGCGCGGCGCTGCCTGGGCCCCGGGCAGGGCGAGCTGGACCGGGCCTCCTTCGAGGAGCTCTTCCCGTGGCGTACCGGCTGGGCTTCGGCCGTGCTCACCGAGGGGCTGCTCACCCCGGCGGGCGCCGGATACCGCTTCGCGCACGGCGAGCTCGCCGACTGGGTGCAGGGCGAGCACCTCGACGTGGACGGCGCCCTGTACGCGCTGGTGCACCGCCGAGCGGCGGAACCGCCCGGGACCGCCACCAGGCTCCCGGAGCGCACCGAAGCCGCCGCTGTGCGGCCTCCGCCGACCGTGCCCCGGCACCGGGCCGGGCCGGTGGTCCAGGCGCTGCTGCTGCTCGGGCGCCGGCACGGCCACCACGAACTGGGCCGCCGGCTGCGCGAGTTGATCGAGGCGCTGGACCGGATGCAGGACGTGCCCGCTGAGCCGCGCGTGCCGCGACCGAGCCGGGAGGCGGGCACCGGGGCGGAGCCCGTGCCGCTCGCCGACCCGGAGTGGTGGGCCGCGCGGCTGCTCGCCGATGTGCTGCTCCGCGTCCCCGACGCCGGCCCGTACATCGGCGTACTGCGGCTGCTCGCCGACCGGATCACCCTCCTGTCGGTCCGCGCGGGCGGACCGCGCGGGCTCGGCGGGTTCCGCGCTTTCGACAGTGCGTTCTGGGAGCGGCTGCGGCTCGGCGAGAGCCGGCGCATCGACCTCCTGCGGCGGCTGGTGCCCGCCGACGGAGCCCCCGGCGCGCGGACCGCCGACCGCTATCTGGACGCCGCAGCCCGGCGACTCGCCGCCGAGCCCAGGACCGTACAGCCGCTACTGTGCCTCTGGTTCGGCGACGAACGGCTGCTGCCGTCCGACGACAGCGCCGAGCTGCGGCCCACCGTCGCGGGGGCCGCACAGGCGCTGCTGTACGCCCGGCGCGGGCTGGCCGTCGACGACCTCGCCGAAGCGCTCGCCGCCACCGATCACCCCCGCGCCGACGAACTGCTCGCCGCGCTCGCCGAGGACGAGACGTCCGCGCTCTGCCGTGCCGTGGACCGCTGGGCGCACGACGACCGGCCCGAGCGCCGGGCGACCGCAGCCCGCCAGGCCGTGCGCGCCGCAGTGCACGCCACGACCGCCGCCGACCGCGAGCTGCTGCGGTACGCCGCACTGGCCCTGCTCGCCCGCCCCGACGACAGCGCGCTGCACGGCCCCGCACTGGCCCTGCTCGTCGGCGACCCGCACACCCGTGCCCGGCATCTGCCGCGTGCCCTGGCCCTGTTCGAGTCCGGCGGGACGCAGCTGCCCGCCGCGGCGCTCGCCGCCGCCCTGCCCACCCATCCCGAGCCGGTGTTCGCCGCCTTCGAGGCCGTCCTGCGGGCGCGGCCGGACAGCGCGGGCCCGGTGCTGAGCGCGCTCGCCGGGATCAGCACCCCCGCCCCGGCCCGCCGCGCCGCCGCGCTCGTCCACGAGTACATCGACCGTCACCCGGCGGGCGCCGGGCATGCCGCCGCGTTCGTCGACCGCCGCCTGGAGGACGGCCCGGCCGCCCGCGCCGTCATCTTCCCGCTGGTCACCAGTCTGCTGCGGGGCCGTCCGAGCTCCGTGCGCGCGGCGCTCGCCCCGGTGCTCGCCGCGCCGGGGGGCCAGGGATCGCGCGCGATGCGGGCCGAGCTGCTCGACGTACTCCTGGAGTACGAGCGGTACGAGGCCAGGGACGGACTCGCCGCCCTTGAGGCCCTGGTGCGGGCCGCGGCGCAGGGTGCGGGCCGCCGCGCGGAGCCCCGGACCCGCGATCTGGTCCACCGCGCCGGACTGCTGCTGGTCCGTACGCCCGACGGAGCGGCCGTCCTCGACCGGCTCCTGGCCGAACTGTCCACACAGTGGCCCGTCTTCGCCGGACAGCTCGCCGACTGGCTGGCCTGCGCGCCGCAGGAGTGGGCCGCGGTCGTCGGCCCGGACACCCGCCGCACGGTCGGGAAGCCGGGTGCCCCGATGCCGATGCACGCCGCGAGCGCCGGACATGGCAGTCTTAGACCTGCGTAACTGCAGGGCATTGATCATGTACACGGGTTCGGGCGAGGAGCGGTCTCAGTGCAGCGCTGGCGTGGCTTGGAGGACATTCCCCAGGACTGGGGACGCAGCGTCGTCACCATCGGCTCCTACGACGGGGTGCACCGCGGCCATCAGCTGATCATCGGGCGGGCCGTGCGGCGCGCGCGTGAGCTGGGCGTTCCCTCGGTGGTCGTCACCTTCGACCCGCACCCCAGCGAGGTCGTACGCCCCGGCAGCCACCCGCCGCTGCTCGCGCCGCACCACCGCCGCGCCGAACTGATGGCGGAGCTGGGCGTGGACGCGCAGCTGATCCTCCCCTTCACCAGCGAGTTCTCGAAGCTGTCGCCCGCCGACTTCATCGTGAAGGTCCTGGTCGACAAGTTGCATGCGCGCGCCGTCATCGAGGGCCCCAACTTCCGCTTCGGCCACAAGGCGGCCGGAAACGTCGGTTTCCTCGCCGAGCTGGGCGCGACGTACGACTACGAGGTCGACATCATCGACCTCTCGGTGAGCGGGGAGGCGGGCGGCGGCGAGCCGTTCTCGTCCACCCTGACCCGCCGCCTGGTCGCCGAGGGCGACATGACGGGCGCGGCCGAGATCCTTGGCCGCCCGCACCGCGTCGAGGGCGTGGTGGTCCGTGGCGCGCAGCGCGGCCGCGAGCTGGGCTTCCCCACGGCGAACGTCGAGACGCTGCCGCACACCGCGGTCCCGGTGGACGGGGTGTACGCGGGGTGGCTGACCGCGGACGGCGAACGGATGCCCGCGGCGATCTCGGTGGGCAGCAACCCCCAGTTCGACGGCAGCGAGCGCACCGTCGAGGCGTACGCCATCGACCGCGTCGGCCTCGACCTGTACGGGATGCACGTCGCCGTCGACTTCCTCGCCTATGTGCGCGGCATGGAGAAGTTCGACTCGATCGACGCCCTGCTCGTGGCGATGGCGGACGATGTGAAGCGCTGCCGGACGCTGATCGAGGCGTACGAGTCGCACTGACGGCGGCGCCCCGGCCGGGGCGCGCGCTCAGCGCTCCGCCGCCACCAGCACATCCCCGGCCGTCGTCCGGCAGTAGAGCACCGACCGCCCGGCCCGCCGCCTGAACACCAGACCGGCGTCCAGCAGGACCTTGAGATGGCGGCCCACCGATCCCAGGGCCTGGCCCGAGAGCGCGACCAGCTGCGTGGTGCTCTTGGGGGTGTCGAGCAGCAGCAGAACACCCGCCCGGCCACTGCCCAGCAGCCTGCCGAGGGCATCAGCGGGCGCAGCCGTCGGCGCGGGCTCCGACAGCTGTCCCGTACAGGGGTAGACGGCGGAGAAGCGGTGCGGCCTCTCCCACGAGACCCAGCCGCTGCGCCCGCTCGCCGGCACGAACAGCAGCTGCGCGCCCGAGAGCTCCTGCGGCTCATAGGCACCGTGGTTGACCCGCAGCCGCCCCTCGCCCAGCCAGCGCATCCCCGGCCGGATGTCGTCGAGCGCCGCCGCCCAGCCGCCCTTGGTGAGCAGCCGGGTGCGCGCCAGGATGTCCGCCTCGAAGAGGCGTCGCCGCCGGGGCCAGTACGGCAGCACGGTCTCCGTCCACACCCACTCCAGCAGGTCGGCCGCGCGGTCCGGCAGATCGTCCCGGTGCAGGGCGGCGGGCAGCCGGCCGCCCGCCCCGAAGGCCAGGTCGTGGCGGGCCTCGGCCGGCGGGGTGGCGCGGACCCCGGCCAGCTCGCAGTGGAAGTCCGACTCGTCATCGGACGGGGGCGTGGGCGACAGGAAGTCGGCGATCCAGTGCGGCCGCAGACCCGTCCGTACCAGCAGCCGGGTCACCGGGTCGGCGTCCAGCAACTCCCGGTAGGCGGGCCGGTGCACGGCCAGCCAGGACTGCTCACCGGGGTGCCCGGTCTGCCCGGACTCCAGCATCACCAGACAGGCGAAAGCCTCGCTGAACTGCGAGATCACAAACCGGCTGCGCGCCAGCGTGTCCGCGTCGATGACCCACAGCCCCATGTTTCGCCCCCCGGCGAAACATTAACCTCCGCCCCTGGCACCCGGTCAGAATCCGGCGCATGCGCACCTACCGACAGCTCTTCGGAGTACCGGAGTTCACGCCCCTCTTCGTCTCCGTCTCGCTTCTGGGCGTGGGGTCGACCGTCAGCGGCATCGCACTGGCCTCGCTGGTCTACTCCGCCACCCACTCACCGCTGTTCGCCGCGCTGAGCATGTTCGGCGGCTCCTTCGCCCAGGCCCTCGGCGCGGTGGCGCTGCTCTCCGCCGCCGACCGGCTGCCGCCCCGGGCCGCCGAGACCGTCCTCGCGGCGATCACCGGCGCGGGCGCCGCCGTCCTCGCGCTCCCGGGACTGCCGCTCCGGGCCGCCTTCGCGGTGCTGTTCGGCCTCGGCCTTGCGGGCTCGGTGGGCGGCGGAGTGCGGTACGGCCTGCTGGCCGAGATCCTCCCCAAGGAGGCGTACGTCCTGGGGCGTTCGGCGCTGAACATGGTGGCCGGGGTCACGCAGATCGCCGGGTTCGCGGTCGGCGGTGTGCTCGTCGCCGCACTGTCCCCGCGTGGCGCGCTCCTCGTCGCCGCCGCTCTCGCCCTGTCCGCCGCGGCCGTCGCGCTCGGCGGCCTCAGCAGCCGGCCGGCCCGGTCGGCGGGCCGCCCATCGGTCCGGGAGACCTGGCGCGTCAACCGGCTGATCTGGTCGTCCGCGCCGCGCCGGTACGTCTACCTCGCGCTCTGGGTGCCCAACGGCCTGATCGTGGGCTGCGAGTCGGTCTTCGTGCCGTACGCGCCCGGGCACGCGGGGCTGCTGCTGGCGGCCGCCGCGTCCGGGATGCTGGCCGGGGACGTGGCCGTCGGCCGGTTCGTGCCGCCCCGATGGCGGCCCCGGCTCGCCACCCCGCTGCTGCTCCTGCTCGCTGCGCCCTATCTGCTGTTCGCCCTCCGGCCGGGGCCGCCGCTCGCGGTGTCCGCCATCGTGCTCGCCTCGGCCGGATACGCGGCGAGCCTGGTCCTGATGGAGCGTCTGGTGGAGCTGACGCCGGACGACATCCAGGGCCAGTCGCTCGGTCTGCACACCTCGGGGATGCTCACACTCCAGGGCGTGGGCGCCGCCCTGGCCGGCGCAGTGGCCCAGCACACCTCCGCCGCGACGGCCATGGCGGTGATGGCCGCGGCGTCCGTCGCCGTAACACTGGCCCTGACACCGGGGCTGCGGACGCGGGCACCGGCGACCGCGGTGCCAGTTCCCTGACTCGTCACCTGTCGGCGTGCGGGCACGTCCGCGCCGGATGCGGCCGGGTCGCGGGCGGTGCCGGCCGGGTCGGGGTCTGCTGCAACACCTCCGCACCCTGCCGTGCTCACCTCGGCGGCACGCCGGAATTACCGCCCCGGCGACACCGCCTCAGGAGGCCGGAACCGGCCCCGCGGTCTTCGACGCCGCGGCCCAGTGGCACGCCACCGCGTCCGCCCCGCCGCCCGCCAGCACCGGAAGGTCCTTCGTACGGCAGGCGTCGGCGACCCCCGCACGCTCCGCCTCGCCCGAGGCGAGGATGTGGCAGCGGGCGTGGAACCGGCACCCGGACGGCACCCTGGACGGGTCCGGCGGCTCACCGCTGAGGACCACCGGATCGGTCGGGGCGTCCGGCATCACCGACAGCAGCGCCTGGGTGTACGGGTGTTGGGGCGCCGTGAGGATCCGGTCGACGTCACCCATCTCCACGATCCGGCCGAGATACATCACCGCGACCCGGTCGGCGATATTCCACGCGAGCCCCAGATCGTGGGTGACGACCAGGGCCGAGAGACCCAGCTCGTCCCGCAGCCGCAGCAGCAGGGCGAGGATCTCACCGCGCACCGACGCGTCCAGGGACGCCACCGGCTCGTCCGCCACGATCAGTTCGGGATCGAGCACCAGCGCCCCCGCGATCACCACCCGCTGGCGCTGGCCGCCCGACAGCTCGTGCGGATACTTCAGGAAGAACCGCTCGGGGGGCCGCAGCCCCGCCCGGGACAGCGCCTCGGACACCTTGGACCGCTCGTCGCCCGTGAACCCGTGGATCCGCAGGCCCTCGGCCACCGCCTCGTACACGGTGTGCCGGGGGTTGAGTGAACCGCTCGGGTCCTGGAGCACCAGCTGGACGCGCTTGCGGTACGCCTTGAGGGCGCGGGCGGAGAGGTCCAGCGGCTCGCCGGCGAAGCTGACCTCACCGGACGTCGGCCGTACGAGTCCGAGCAGCGTGCGGGCGAGCGTCGTCTTGCCGCACCCCGACTCTCCGACCAGGGCCACGATCTCGCCGGGCCCGATATGGAGGTCCACCCCGTCGACGGCGCGCGCCGGGGAGGCTCCGCGCCTGCCGGGGAAGGCGACCTCCAGCGCGGTGGTGCTGAGCAGGGGAGGGGTGGTCATGAGGTGCTCCTTGCTTCCTCTGCGCCGGGCTCCGCGATCGTGCCGCCGACCGGCCCGGCGACCGCGCCGTCACCCGGCTCCGCGACCGCGCCGACGCCCGGCTTCACGAGCAGACAGGCCGCCTGCCGCCCCGGCCCGGCGTCCCGCAGCTCCTGCTCGCTGGTCGCGCACTCGTCCAGGGCCACCGGGCAGCGCGGATGGAACGTACAGCCCGACGGCAGCGCGGCCGGGTCCGGCGGGTCACCCGGCAGTCCGCGCGGGGCACGCCGGGACGCGGGATCGCCGATGCGCGGGAAGGACCCGGACAGCGCGGTGCCGTACGGGTGCGCCGCAGCGGTGAACACCTGCTGCGCCGGTCCCTCCTCGACCACCCGGCCCGCGTACATCACGGCCAGCCGGTCGCAGGTGTCGGCGAGCACCGCCAGATCGTGGCTGATCATCAGCAGGCTGATGTCCTGGTCCGTGACCAACTGCTCGATCAGCCGCAGGATCTGGGCCTGGATCATCACGTCCAGCGCGGTGGTCGGCTCGTCGGCGACGATCACCTGCGGGCCGCACGCCAGCGCCATAGCGATCATCACGCGCTGCCGCTGCCCGCCGGAGAGCTCGTGCGGATAGGCATCGGCCCGCGCCGCGGGCAGCCCGACCTGCTCCAGCAGCTCACGGGCGCGCCCGTGAGCTGCGGCCGGGGTCGCCTGGTGGTGTACGAGCAGCGGCTCCGCGATCTGGTCGCCGATCCGGTGCACCGCGTTGAGGGAGTGCATCGCGCCCTGGAAGACGATGGAGGCGCCTGCCCAGCGGACGGCCCGCAGCCGCCCCCACTTCATGGTGAGGACGTCCTCGCCGTCGAGCAGGATCTCGCCGCTCAGCGTCGCCGACGCGGGCAGCAGCCGCAGCAGCGCCAGCGCCAGAGTCGACTTCCCGCACCCCGACTCCCCGGCGATCCCGAGCTTCTGCCCGGCCCCGACGGTCAGGTCCACCCCGCGCACGGCGGGCACGGCGGCCGGCCCTGACCCGTAGGTCACGTGCAGGTCCTTGATTTCGAGGAGGCTCAACGTCCCACCCCCAGCTTCGGGTTGAGCACGGCCTCCACGGCGCGGCCGCAGAGGGTGAAGGAGAGCGCCACCAGTGCGATGGCGATACCGGGGGGCGCCAGATACCAGAAGTGCCCCGAGGACACCGCGCCCGCCTCGCGGGCGTCCTGCAGCATGCCGCCCCAGGAGATCACCGTCGGGTCGCCGAGTCCGAGGAAGGCCAGGGTCGCCTCGGTGAGGATGGCGGCCGAGATGCCCAGAGTGGTCTGCGCGAGCACCAGCGGGGTGACGTTGGGCAGCACGTGCCGGGTCATCACATGGCGGTGGCCGCCGCCGAGCGCCCTGGCCCGTTCGATGTACGGACGGGACTCCACGGCGATGGTCTGCGCCCGCACGAGCCGCGCCGTGGTCGGCCATGAGGTGACGCCGATCGCCAGGATCACCGTCCAGACCGAGTGGTCGAGCACGGTCGCCAGCACGATGGCCAGCACCAGCGTCGGCATCACCAGGAACCAGTCGGTGATCCGCATCAGTACCGTCGCGAACCAGCCGCCGAAGTGGCCCGCGATGATCCCGACCAGGGTGCCGATGGCCACCGAGAGAGCGGCGGCCAGCAGCCCCACGGTGAGCGAGATCCGGGCGCCCCAGACCAGCAGGGCGAGCACGGACCGCCCGAACTGGTCGGTGCCGAGGGGGAACCTCCCGCTCGGATCCTCCAGCGCCGTGCCGGGCGCCTTCGTCACACTCTGCACGTCGCTGCCGACCAGCAGGGGCGCGGCCAGCGCGATGGCCGCGATGAGGACGAGACCGGCCAGCCCGAAGACTCCGGCCCGGTGGGTGCGGTACTGCTGCCAGAAGCGGGCCAGGGAGTCGCGCTGCCTGGCCCGGGCGAGCGAGCCCGCCGTCGGTTGTGCGGTCGTCATCGGCCCACCCTGGGATCGAGCAGCGGATAGAGCAGATCGGCGAGCAGGTTCATCACGATCATCGCGCCCGCGAAGACCACGAACAGCCCCTGCACCAGCGGCAGATCGGGCACGCTCAGCGCCGAGTAGAAGAGACCGCCGATACCGGGCCAGGAGAACACCGTCTCGACCAGGATCGAACCGGCCGCCACATGCCCGAAGTTGATGAAGACCATGGTCATGGTCGGCAGCATGGCGTTGGGCACCGCGTGCCGGCGGCGCACGAGAACGTCGCGCAGCCCCTTGGCCCGCGCCGTCGTCAGATAGTCGCTGCCCATCTCGTCCAGCAGCGAGGAGCGCATCACCAGGAGGGTCTGCGCGTAACCGACCGCGACGAGGGTGATGACCGGCAGCACCATGTGATGCGCCACATCGGTGACGTACGCGAAGCCCGACAGACCGCCGGACTCCATGCCGCCGGTCGGGAACATCCCCGGGATCGGGCCGATACCCACCGAGAACACGATGATCAGCAGCAGCCCGAGCCAGAAGGCGGGCACCGACCACAGAGTCAGCGCCACCCCGGTCGAGAGCCTGTCGCCGAGCCCGCCGTGCCCCCACGCGGAGCGGGTGCCGAGCCAGAGGCCGAGCGCGGAGTAGATCACCACGGCGACGCCGGTGAGCAGCAGTGTCGCGGGCAGTTTCTGCGCGATCAGCTGACCGACGGGGGCGTGGAACTGGTACGAGGTACCCAGATCGCCGCTGAGCGCCTTGGTGCAGTACTGGGTGAACTGGTGCCAGACCGGCAGATCGAGCCCCAGCTGCTTGCGGAGGGCGAGCAGCTGCTGATGGGTGACCGGACGGCCGTGCGTCATCGTACGGACGGGGTCGCCCGGGATGATCCGGAACAGGAAGAAGCTGGTGACCAGGACAGCGAACAGCGAGACGGCCGCGCCGCCCAGCTTGCCCGCGACGTACAGCAGATACGCGGTCGCGTTACGGGTGCGGGGGCCGGACGGCCCGGTCTTGACCTGGACCGGGCCGTCGGCCGCACCCTCCGCGAGCGGAGTGGTGCTAGCAGCGCTCATGGGTTATTCACGGTCTTCCGCGGTGGAACGGCGGCGCAGGGCGACGAAGCCTCCGAGCCCGATGACGATGACTGCTGCCACGATGCCGATGATGAGCCCCGTCGAGGAACCCGACGACTTCGAGGCGCTGTGGTCGGCGGGGACCGCCGACCACCAGCTCCAGTAGCCGTCCTGGCCCCAGATGTTGCCCGCTGCCTGGGGCATCGTGTCGATGGACTTGATCTGGTCGGTACGGTACGCCTCGACCGCGTTCGGATAGGCCATGACATTCATGTACCCGGTGTCGTACAGCCGTGACTCCATCTGCTTCACCAGATCGGCGCGCTTGGCCGGGTTGTACTCGGCGGCCTGCTTGGCGTAGAGGGTGTCGAACTTCTTGTCGCAGATGAAGTTGTCGGTGGAACCGGTGTCCTTGGGCGTGTCGGGCAGCGCCGCACAGGTGTGGATGGAGAGGACGTAGTCCGGGTCGGGATTGACCGAGTACCCGTCGAAGGCCAGGTCGTACTGGCCGGCCAGCCAGGGGTCGGAGACGTTGTCGAGACAGCTCATCTGCAGCCCGATGCCCAGCTTGCCCCACCACTCCTTCATGTACTGGCCGATGGCCTTGTCATTCGGGTCGGTGGCGTGGCAGAGCAGCCGGAAGCTCAGCGGCTTGCCGTTCTTGCCGACGCGTTTTCCGTCGCTGTTCTTCTTGTAGCCCGCCTGGTCCAGCAGGGCTGCGGCCTTGGCCGGGTCGTAGGCGACCTGCTGGCTCGCGGACGGCTTCCAGAAGTAGCCGGCGAAGCGCGGCGGGATGTAGCCGGCGCCCTGGACGGCATGGCCCTGGAAGACCTTGTCGATGATGGTCTTGGTGTCGGTCGCGGCGAACAGCGCCCGGCGGACCCGGGGGTCGAGCAGCGCCGGGTTGCCGTTGCCGATCTTCTGGCCGTTCTTGGCCTTGGCGCCCGGGTTGGTGGCGAGCGCGTAGAAGCGGCGGCCGGGGGCGTCGTTGACCTTGATGTTCTTCTCGGTCTTCAGGGCTGCGGCCTGAGCAGGTGTGAGGTCCTGGACGAAGGAGACCTCGCCCTTCTCCAGGGCGGCGACGGCGGCGTCGTTGTCCTTGTAGTACTTGAAGTCCAGCTCGTCGAACTTGGGGGCGCCACGCCAGAACGTCTTGTTCGGCTTGAACTTCAGATACTGGTCGACCTTGTAGTCGGTGAGGATGAAGGGGCCGTTGCCGACGACCGGGAACTGCTTGTCGTTGTTGAACTTCGAGAAGTCCCCGACCTTCTCCCAGACGTGCTTCGGCACGATCGGCACGTCGAGCGCGGTCATCGTGGCCTGCGGCTTCTTCAGCTGCACGACCAGCGTCTGCGGATCGGGGGCCGTGACCTTCTTGAAGTTCGCGGTGAAGCTGCCGTTGGCGGTGGCGGCCGCGCCGTCGGTCATCATCTTGTTGAACGTCCAGGCCGCGTCGTCGGCGGTGGCCTGCTGCCCGTCGGACCACTTGGAGTTCTTACGGATGGTGAAGGTCCACGTCAGCTTGTCGGCCGACGGCTTCCACGCGGTGGCGAGGCCCGGGACGGTGTGGCCGTCCTTGACGTCGTAGTTGGTCAGGTAGTCGTACATCAGGCGCAGCGCGGTGGTGGACACCAGACGCGTGGCGAGGAACGGACTCATCGAGTCGACGCTCTGATTGACGGCGACGGTGAGGACCTTCTTGCCACCGGAGCCGGAGCCGGAGCCGGAGCCGGAGCCGGAGCCGGAGCCTGAGTCGGCGTCAGCGGCGGAGGTGGACTTGGCTGTTGCGGCGTGTGCCTGCTGGGGAGCAGGATTCAGCGGGGTCGCGGCGGCGGCCACCAGGGCGAAGGCGGTCGCACCGGTGGCCAGAAGCAGACGGGAACGGGATCGGTGCCGGATTGTGCCGGTCGGAACTCTTCTGTCCATGGGCGTTGACCTCGCGTCAGGGTGAATCATGGAGTCGCCAGCTGGTGAAGCGAAGGTTTATCAGCGCTGGTTTAGACATGTCAACGGTCGTCAAGACCGTGCCTGGTCTGCACAAATGTCTGAAGGCCCACACCGTTCGCACGGTGTGGGCCTTCAGTGGTCTATACCCTTATCGCCTTACTGCTGAGGGGCCGGCGGTGCCTGCGGGGGCTGCTGCTGAGGCCACCCGGCGGGCGGCACGGGCCCCTGCAACTCCGGCTGACCTGCCTGACCTGCTTGACCGGGCCGGCCGGGCTGATCCGAGGGGCCCTGCTGCTGCGGCTGGGGGAGCGGCTGTCCCGGCTGCTGCTGCCACGGCTGCCCCTGCGCGGGAGGCTGCACCGGCTGTCCGGGATGCCCCTGTCCCTGCTGGCCCGGCCCCTGCCGGCCGGGCTGCACCGGCTGCTGCTGCCAGCCCTGCTGCTGCGGCGGATAGGGCTGTTGCGGGGGCTGGCCCTGCGGGGGCTGCTGACCTCCGTAGGGCTGTTGCGGCCCTTGCGGTCCCTGAGGTGCCTGCGGGCCCTGGGGCGGATAGGGCTGCTGCTGGCCGGGCATCGGCGGGGCCATGTGCGGAGGGGGTGCCTGGCCGCTGCCGGTCCACAACCCCTGTGCCTGCTGGGCGCGTTGGAAGTCCTCGGCGACCAGGGCGGAGAGGTTGAAGTACGCCTCACGGGTCTTCGGCCGCATCATGTCCAGGTCGACCTCGGCACCCGCCGACAGATGCTCGTCGAACGGCACTACGACGACCGCACGGCAGCGGGTCTCGAAGTGCTGCACGATGTCATCGACCTTGATCATCTTTCCGGTCTCGCGGACCCCGGAGATCACTGTGAGGGACCGCGCGACCAGCTCCGAATAGCCGTGCGCCGAGAGCCAGTCGAGCGTGGTGCTCGCGCTGGACGCGCCGTCGACGGACGGGGTGGAGACGATGATCAACTGGTCGGCGAGGTCGAGTACGCCCCGCATCGCGCTGTAGAGCAGACCCGTACCGGAGTCGGTCAGGATGACCGGGTACTGCTTGCCCAGGACGTCGATGGCCCGGCGGTAGTCCTCGTCGTTGAACGTGGTGGAGACGGCGGGGTCCACGTCGTTGGCGATGATCTCCAGCCCGGAGGGCGCCTGCGAGGTGAACCGGCGGATGTCCATGTACGAGTTGAGGTACGGGATCGCCTGGACCAGGTCGCGGATGGTGGCCCCGGTCTCACGCCGCACCCGCCTGCCGAGCGTTCCCGCGTCCGGGTTGGCGTCGATCGCCAGGATCTTGTCCTGCCGTTCGGTCGCGAGCGTGGCGCCCAGCGCGGTCGTCGTGGTGGTCTTTCCGACACCGCCCTTGAGGCTGATGACGGCGATCCGGTAGCAGGAGAGGACCGGCGTCCGGATGAGTTCGAGCTTGCGCTGCCGCTCGGCCTCCTCCTTCTTGCCGCCGATCTTGAAGCGCGAGGCACCGGCCGGGCCGCTGCGACTGCTCTTCGTCTTCTGCTTGTTGCGGATCAGCCGGTCGGACGACAGCTCGACGGCCGCCGTGTACCCCAGCGGCGCACCGGGAACGGAACGCTCCCGCTGATCATGGGCAACGGGCTGCGGCCAGCCGGCTCCGGTACGGGGGTCGACGGGGGCGCCGGGCTGCTGCTGTGCCTGCTGGGGGTCCTGGGCCTGCGGGTTCTGCTGCGCGGGCAGGTTCGGGGCAGGGGCACCGGGCTGCGGGAAGCCGTAGCCGGATTCGGGGTGCTGCTGCGGTGGCTGTTGTGCCTGGGGTGCCTGTGGCTGCTGCGGTGCGGGGAGATGGGGAGTCGGCTGCGGGAACCCGTAACCGGCCTGTCCCTGCGGCGCCTGCTGCGGGAACCCATAGCCGCTGTGCGGTGGCTGAGTGGCCTGGGGGTTCTGAGGTGCCTGCGGCGGCAGAGGCTGCTGCGCGGACTCCGCAGGCCGGGGCTGCTGCGGGAACCCGTAACCGGGCTGGTGCTGCTGCGGTGCGGGCAGGTTGGGGGCCGGCTGCGGGAATCCGTAACCGGCCTGTCCCTGCGGAGCCTGAGCCGGGGGAGGCGTGCCCGGCGTCTGCTGCTGTGGCTGCTGTACCTGCTGGGGGGCAGGCTCGGCGGGCCGCGGGAAGCCGTAACCACCCTGCTCGCCGGCCGGCTCGGCGCTCTGCGCGGGCCAGGACGGCTGGGCCGGGGGAGCCGCCGGACCGACCGCGGGCGGCGGACCCGGCTGCTGCTGGGGCGGCCCGGGGTACGGCTGTGACTGTTCGGCGCTCGGCGTGCTGACCGGCCACTGCGGAGCGGGCGGCGGCGCGGCGGGCTGGAACGCGGGCGGCAGCGGCGGCAGTTCACTCTGCGGCGACGCGGAAGGCGCGGGCGCCCAGGGCTGGGCGGGCGCCGCCGGAGGCGCGTCCTGCGGCTCCGGGGCGTCCGGAACGTGCGGCGGCACCGCGTCCGCGACCGCGTCGGTGGGCACGGGCACGGCATCGGCGGGCTCTCCAACGGATCCGGCCGCCGGTCCGGACTCCGCGCCGGACTCTGCTCCGAAGTCACTCCGGCTGTCAGTGCCGCGCGGAGCACCGGGCATGCCGAACGAGGCGGCGAGATCCGCGAACGCGTCGGACCGGTAGGGACCGGAGGCCCCACCGGACGTTCCGGCCGTCGGAGCGGGGGCGGGCGGGGTGCTCTTCTGCTCGGGGGCCGGAGGGGCCTCGGGCCGCTCCCGCGCGGCCTTCGCGGCCGCTTCGAGCTTCTCGAACTCACGCTTCAGCGCGGCGGGGGAGAACTTCATGGTGTCCGCGCTCCGCACCTCACCCCCACCGAACGACTCGGCTGCCTTCTCGGGCACAGCCTTCGGGGGCTGTTCCGCTGCTACCGGTTCCGGTTCCTGGTCATGAACGACCGGTGCGACGGGCTCGGACGCGGGCTCAGGCTCATCTCCGGCCTCGGACGCGGAATCACCGAATGGCTTCGGGCCGGATTCCGCATCGGCGTCGTCCGCCGGCTCACCTTCGGAAGCCAGAACCGACACTGGCTCGGACTCCGACTCCTGAACCTGCTCCGCCCCGTACTCCGGCTCCTGTTCGGGCTCGGACACCGGGTCGGCTCCGGGCACCGAGCCGGCACCCAGCTCCGCCGGACGTCCGGCTCCCGTCTCCGGCTCGTCCTTCTCCGCGGCGGCCGGCGTCGGGCCCCAGTTCGGCTGGAACCCTCCCGTCAGCGGCAGCCCCGGCACAGCGGCAGGCCCACCGACCGGACCGGTGGGCTGCACCGGAGGCACCTGAGACACCGGAGGCACCTGAGACACCGGAGGCGTCTGAGGCACCGGCGGAGCGGGCGGCGGGGGAGTGGGGGCCGGAGCGGGCGCGGGCGGCGGAGTGGCCGGTGCCGGCTCCTTGGCCTGAGCGTCCGAAGCGTTCTGCGTGTACCAGGCGGGAGGGGTGTAGTCGATGGTGAACTCACCCGTCTCGGCGGGATCCGCGTCGGACTGATCGTCGACGGGTGTGTTCGGTCCCCCGCGAATCTCGTCCCGATCGCTGTTCACAATGCCTCCCGCTGGTGTGCTCTAGCACCCTCGTGCCGTAGTGGATGGGGGGCGACCGTTGTCGTCCGATCCGCCTGGCTCTCCCCGTGAGGACGCGAACACCCCGCTTGCGGGTTCTGGCCCGTGCCCCCGTCCCAGCCTAATCACCATTCGTACCGGGACGGCATGACGGAGTGCACCGTCGGGCGTGACCTTTCCGTCAAGGGGCGCCCGAATCAGGCCCTGTTACGCCACAAGGCAGCGGCGATAACGGAAAGAAGGCGCCAAAATCCACCCAAAATCGATCTGCCGCAGTCGCCCCGACGCCCCTCGCCTACTCCGCGGCGGCGCTCGTGGTCCCGCCGTTGTGCGGTGCGGGCTCCAGGTCGAATTCGCCGTCGCGGGCGCCCAGCACGAAGGCGCGCCATTCCGCTTCCGTGTACCGCAGCACTGTTCCGTGGTCGATGGACGACCTCATGGCCACGGCCCCGTCCGGCAGGTACGCGATCTCGACCCGCTCCTCGTGCTCCGAGGTGCCGGGTGCGCCCTGCCACTCGACACCGGAGATGTCGAGGGCGTAGAGCTCTTCCTTCTCGCGTTCCTTGCGGTCCTTGTCGTGTGCGTCAGCCATGGCTGCCCGGTCCCTTCACCACGTACGAACAAGCTGTTCGCTCACCCTACTTGGCGGGACCGGTCCCGCTCATGGGTTCCGGGTGACGTGGATCCGGGATGGTAAAGGGTGCTGGGCGATCACCGGCTGAGCAGCGTGATCGCCGTATATGTGCCGCTCACCGCACCGACTGCCATCACTGTCACCGACACACAGCGCCGCTTCAACTGCTCATAGCGCGCCGTGTACTCGCCGCGCAGTTCGGCCGCCCGGTCGGAGATCCGTACGAGCACGGCCCGGGAGACGGCCACCCGGTCGGCCGTGTAGACGCGTTCCACATCGTCCCGCTGGGCGGTGGTCAGCCAGGGCAACTGGCCCGCGAAGCGGGCCGCCTGCCGTCGGGCCTCCTCCAGCTCCGCGCTCCACAGCAGGTACCCCTCGATCCGCACGAGACCGCGCGCGGTGTCCTCGTCGGTTGCCACGCCTTCTCCTCGCCGTCGCTTCCGCTTCTCTTCTTCTCTTCCGCTCTTCTCCGCCGGGCTACTCGTCTCCGGCGCCCGTGGCTGACGAGGGGGAGGAGGCCGCCGCGTGCCCCGCAGCTTCGAGAGCGTTGATCGCGGGGTAGTGGAGGTCGAACGCCGGGCCCTCGGAGCGGATCCTCGGGAGGGTCGTGAAGTTGTGCCGGGGCGGCGGGCAGGACGTCGCCCATTCGAGCGAACGGCCGTAGCCCCACGGGTCGTCGACCATGACCGGCTTGCCGTACTTGGCCGTCTTCCAGACGTTGTAGAAGAACGGCAGCAGCGAAAGCCCCAGCAGGAAGGAGCTGATGCTCGAAATGGTGTTCAGCGTGGTGAAGCCGTCAGCGGCGAGGTAGTCCGCGTAACGCCGGGGCATACCCTCGGCGCCCAGCCAGTGCTGTACCAGGAACGTGCCGTGGAAGCCCACGAACAGCGTCCAGAAGTTGATCTTGCCGAGCCGCTCGTCCAGCATCTTGCCGGTGAACTTCGGCCACCAGAAATAGAAGCCGGCGAACATCGCGAAGACCACGGTCCCGAACACCACGTAATGGAAGTGCGCGACCACGAAGTACGAGTCGGACACGTGGAAGTCCATCGGGGGCGAAGCCAGGATGACACCGGTCAGACCACCGAAGAGGAACGTGACCAGGAAGCCGATGGACCAGAGCATCGGTGTCTCGAAGGACAACGACCCCTTCCACATCGTGCCGATCCAGTTGAAGAACTTCACACCGGTCGGCACCGCGATCAGGAAGGTCATGAAGGAGAAGAACGGCAGGAGCACACCGCCGGTGACGAACATGTGGTGGGCCCACACCGTCACCGAGAGCCCGGCGATGGAGATCGTGGCCCCGACCAGGCCGATGTAACCGAAGACCGGCTTGCGGGAGAACACCGGAATGATCTCGGTGACGATCCCGAAGAACGGCAACGCGATGATGTACACCTCCGGATGCCCGAAGAACCAGAAGAGGTGCTGCCACAGCAGGGCCCCGCCATTGGCCGCGTCGAAGACATGGGCGCCGAACTTCCGGTCCGCCTCCAGCACGAGCAGCGCGGCGGCCAGTACGGGGAAGGCCAGCAGCACGAGCACGGCGGTCAGCAGCGCGTTCCACACGAAGATCGGCATACGGAACATCGTCATGCCGGGTGCGCGCATACAGATGATCGTGGTGATGAAGTTGACCGAACCGAGGATCGTGCCGAAGCCCTGGAAGGCCAGCCCCATGATCCACAGATCCGCGCCGACCCCGGGGGAGTGGACCGTGCTGGTCAGTGGCGAGTACGCGAACCAGCCGAAGTCGGCCGCCCCGTCCGGGGTGAGGAAGCCGCCCATCACGATCAGTGCGCCCAGCAGATACAGCCAGTAGGCGAAGAGGTTCAGCCGGGGGAACGCCACATCGGGCGCCCCGATCTGCAACGGCATGATCCAGTTGGTGAAGCCGATGAACAGCGGCGTCGCGAACATCAGCAGCATGATCGTGCCGTGCATCGTGAACGCCTGGTTGAACTGCTCGTTCGACACGATCTGCGTACCGGGCCGCGCCAGCTCGGCACGCATCAGGAGCGCCATCACGCCGCCGATGCAGAAGAAGGCGAACGATGTGGCCAGATACATCGTGCCGATCGTCTTGTGATCGGTCGTGGTCGCCCAGCTGACGATGATGCTTCCGGGACGCCTGCGGCGTACCGGTACCTCGCTGTCGTAATCGTCATCGGACGTGGGTGAATCCTCGGTGGCCCTCGTCGTCACTGCGGTGCTCCTGCTGCTGTGGTCGCGCCCTGACGGGCTGGACAGCACAGGAGCATGGCGCAGCTCACGCCGAAGGGTTCTGAGGCGGTGTGGCGTGGCGCGCGGCTTGAGCCGTTCGGGTCTACGGACGGGGCCCGGGGGCCGGGCCGGCCGACTCGGAAAGGCTGATACGCTGTGTGACGGCCGTCTGTGTACGCGCCTCCGGATGACCTGGAGGCTGCGCCCAGCGGATCCCCGCCTCCCGAGTTACGGAAGCTCCCCAGAGTATTCGACCTGGGGCACTCGGTGGCCTGAAGACTCACGAGGAGTACGCGTGTCGCTCGACGCCGCTACGAAGAAGCAGATCATGACCGAGTTCGGCCAGAAGGAAGGCGACACCGGTTCCCCCGAGGTTCAGGTCGCCATGCTCTCGCGCCGCATCTCGGACCTGACTGAGCACCTCAAGATGCACAAGCACGACCACCACTCCCGCCGGGGTCTGCTGATCCTGGTCGGCCAGCGTCGCCGCCTTCTCCAGTACCTGGCCAAGAAGGACATCCAGCGCTTCCGTGCGCTGGTCGACCGCCTCGGCATCCGCCGTGGTGCGGCCGGCGGCGCCAAGTAAGAACGTTGTGCGAGGGAGCGGGCCCCATTTCCTGGGGACCGCTCCCTTTGCCGTACGTGCGGCCGCTGTACGTGCGGAACCCGGACCTGGCTCAGTAACCTGGGTGTGCACGGCAGTACCGAGTACGTAGAACCGCAGTACCGAATGCTGCAGTACCGAACGAGGGGAAGCGCCCTCCAGCCGCCGCCGGTCCTCGGTAGTGGCCCCCGGGAACATCACCCGGGTGCTTCGATCGAAGACCGGCCCCGCAACCATGGAGCGCTTCTCCGCCCCGTTCCCCGCCACACGGGCTGGGGGACGAAAGACGACGAGTATGGAGAAAACGCTAGTGGAGAACGAGACCCACTACGCCGAGGCCGTTATTGACAACGGAACCTTCGGCACCCGCACCATCCGCTTCGAGACGGGCCGCCTGGCCAAGCAGGCCGCCGGCTCCGCCGTGGCGTACCTGGACGACGACACCATGGTGCTGTCGGCCACCAGCGCTTCCAAGAAGCCCAAGGACCAGCTCGACTTCTTCCCCCTCACGGTGGACGTCGAGGAGCGGCAGTACGCGGCCGGCAAGATCCCCGGCTCCTTCTTCCGCCGCGAGGGCCGCCCCTCCGAGGACGCGATCCTCACCTGCCGCCTGATCGACCGGCCGCTGCGCCCCTCCTTCAAGAAGGGCCTGCGCAACGAGATCCAGATCGTCGAGACGATCATGGCGCTCAACCCCGACCACCTGTACGACGTGGTCGCGATCAACGCCGCCTCCTGCTCCACGATGCTGGCCGGCCTGCCCTTCTCCGGCCCGATCGGCGGCACCCGCGTCGCTCTGATCAAGGGCCAGTGGGTCGCCTTCCCGACGCACACCGAGCTTGAGGACGCCGTCTTCGACATGGTCGTCGCGGGCCGCGTGCTCGATGACGGCGACGTCGCGATCATGATGGTCGAGGCCGAGGCCACCGAGAAGACCATCCAGCTCGTCAAGGACGGCGCCGAGGCTCCGACCGAAGAGGTCGTCGCCGCCGGTCTCGAAGCCGCGAAGCCCTTCATCAAGGCGCTCTGCAAGGCCCAGTCCGACCTCGCCGCCAAGGCCGCCAAGCCCACCGGCGAGTTCCCGGTCTTCCTCGACTACCAGGACGACGTCCTGGAGGCGCTCACCGCCGCGGTCAGGACCGAGCTCGCCAAGGCGCTCACCATCGCCGGCAAGCAGGAGCGCGAGGCCGAGCTGGACCGCGTCAAGGAGATCGCCGTCGAGAAGCTGCTCCCGAAGTTCGAGGGCCGCGAGAAGGAGATCTCCGGCGCGTACCGCGCGCTGACCAAGTCCGTCGTGCGTGAGCGCGTCATCAAGGACAAGGTCCGCATCGACGGCCGCGGCGTCACGGACATCCGTACGCTCGCCGCCGAGGTCGAGGCCATCCCGCGCGTGCACGGCTCGGCGCTCTTCGAGCGTGGCGAGACCCAGATCCTGGGCGTCACCACCCTCAACATGCTCCGCATGGAGCAGCAGCTGGACACCCTCTCCCCGGTGACCCGCAAGCGCTACATGCACAACTACAACTTCCCGCCGTACTCCGTCGGTGAGACCGGCCGCGTGGGCTCGCCCAAGCGCCGCGAGATCGGCCACGGAGCGCTCGCCGAGCGCGCCATCGTGCCGGTGCTGCCGACGCGCGAGGAGTTCCCGTACGCGATCCGCCAGGTCTCCGAGGCGCTGGGCTCCAACGGCTCGACGTCCATGGGCTCGGTCTGCGCCTCCACCATGTCCCTGCTGAACGCCGGTGTGCCCCTCAAGGCCGCCGTCGCCGGTATCGCCATGGGCCTCATCTCGCAGGAGATCGACGGCAAGACGCACTACGTCGCCCTCACCGACATCCTCGGTGCGGAGGACGCCTACGGCGACATGGACTTCAAGGTCGCCGGCACGAAGCAGTTCGTGACCGCGCTCCAGCTCGACACCAAGCTCGACGGCATCCCCGCCTCGGTCCTGGCCGCCGCGCTGAAGCAGGCCCGTGACGCACGCCTCCACATCCTCGACGTGATGAACGAGGCCATCGACGTCCCGGACGAGATGTCCCCGAACGCCCCGCGGATCATCACCGTCAAGATCCCGGTGGACAAGATCGGTGAGGTCATCGGCCCCAAGGGCAAGATGATCAACCAGATCCAGGAGGACACCGGCGCCGACATCACGATCGAGGACGACGGCACCATCTACATCGGTGCCCAGCAGGGTTCGCAGGCCGAGGCCGCGCGCACCACGATCAACTCGATCGCCAACCCGACCATGCCGGAGGTCGGCGAGCGTTACCTGGGCACGGTCGTCAAGACCACGACCTTCGGTGCGTTCGTGTCGCTCATGCCGGGCAAGGACGGCCTGCTGCACATCTCGCAGATCCGCAAGCTCGCCGGTGGCAAGCGCGTGGAGAACGTCGAGGACGTGCTCGCGGTCGGCTCCAAGGTCCAGGTCGAGATCGGCGAGATCGACTCCCGCGGCAAGCTCTCCCTCGTCCCCGTCATCGAGGGCGAAGAAGACGAGAAGAAGGACGACGCCGACAAGTGACGTCCCGTAGTTCCGTGACGACGGCCCGCACCTCATCGGAGGCGCGGGCCGTCGCCCGTACCCAGAGCCACCTCACGGACGAGAACGGCAGCAGTGCATTCAAGGACGGAAACGTGAGCAACGCCGGAGCACCCAGCGACACGGTCCGCAGGACCGTCCTCCCCGGCGGTCTGCGCATCGTCACCGAGACCGTCCCCTCAGTGCGCTCGGCGACATTCGGGATCTGGGCGAACGTCGGATCCCGGGACGAGACGCCGTCCCTCAACGGAGCCACCCACTACCTGGAACACCTCCTCTTCAAGGGCACCGAGAAGCGCAGCGCCCTCGACATCTCCGCCACGATCGACGCGGTCGGCGGCGAGATGAACGCCTTCACGGCGAAGGAGTACACCTGCTACTACGCCCGGGTCCTGGACAGTGATCTGCCGCTGGCCATAGACGTCGTCTGCGACATGCTGACCGGTTCGCTGATCACCGCCGAGGACGTCGAGGCCGAGCGCGGCGTCATCCTCGAAGAGATCGCGATGACCGAGGACGACCCCGGCGACGTCGTCCACGACCTCTTCGCACAGACGATGTTCGGCGACACCCCGCTCGGCCGCCCGGTCCTCGGCACCGTCGACACCGTCAACGGGCTCAGCCGCAGCCAGATCGCCCGCTTCTACAAGAAGCACTACGACCCGACGCACCTCGTCGTCGCCGCCGCCGGCAACATCGACCACGACACGGTGGTACGCCAGGTCAGCGAGGCGTTCGAGCGCGCGGGCGCGCTGTCCCGTACCGACGCCGTACCGGTGGACCCGCGCTCCGGCTCCCGCATCCTGCGCTCCGCGGGCGGCGTCGACCTGCTGAACCGCAAGACCGAGCAGGCGCACATCGTCCTCGGGATGCCGGGCCTGGCCAGGACCGACGACCGGCGGTGGGCGCTCGGCGTCCTCAACACCGCGCTCGGCGGCGGCATGAGCTCCCGCCTCTTCCAGGAGGTACGGGAGAAGCGCGGCCTCGCCTACAGCGTGTACTCGTACACCTCGGGCTTCGCCGACTGCGGTCTCTTCGGCATCTACGCCGGCTGCCGCCCCAACCAGGTCCACGACGTCCTGAAGATCTGCCGGGACGAGCTCGACCGGGCCGCGAACGAAGGGGTGACCGACGAGGAGATCCGCCGCGCGGTCGGCCAGCTCGCCGGTTCCACGGTGCTCGGCATGGAGGACACCGGGGCGCTGATGAACCGCATAGGCAAGAGCGAACTGTGCTGGGGCACCCAGATGTCGGTCGACGAGATGCTGGAGCGGATCACCGCGGTCACCCCGGATGAAGTCCGCGCGGTCGCCCACGACATATTGGGACAGCGCCCCTCGCTGTCGGTGATCGGGCCGCTGAAGGACAAGCAGGCGGACCGCCTCCACGAAGCGGTCTCCTGAGCCGAACCGTCTGTGAAACGCGTCAGCCATGACGTGTGAAACGCGAGCGATGAAGGAAGAGCAAGCATGAGCAGCAAGCTGCGCGTCGCGGTCCTCGGCGCCCGGGGCCGTATCGGCTCCGAAGCCGCACGGGCCGTCGACGCCGCCGACGACCTGGAACTGGTCGCCGCCCTCGACCGCGACGACGAGCTCGACGCGCTCACCGTGTCCGGTGCCCAGGTGGCCATCGACCTGACGCATCCCGACTCGGTGATGAGCAATCTGGAATTCTGCGTACGCAACGGAATCCACGGCGTCGTCGGCACCACGGGCTGGACCGACGACCGCGTCGCGCAGCTCCGCTCCTGGCTCGACGCCTCCCCGGAGACGGGCGTCCTCATCGCCCCGAACTTCTCCATCGGTGCCGTGCTCACCATGACGTTCGCCCAGGCGGCAGCGCGCTTCTTCGAGTCCGTCGAAGTGATCGAGCTGCACCACCCGAACAAGGCGGACGCCCCGTCGGGCACCGCGCAGCGCACCGCTCAGCTCATCGCGGCCGCCCGGGAGATGGCCGGCTGCGCCCCGCAGCCGGACGCCACGAGCACCGCACTGGACGGTGCCCGTGGCGCCGATGTCGACGGCGTCCCGGTGCACTCCGTACGGCTGCGCGGCCTCCTGGCCCACCAGGAGGTGCTCCTGGGCGGTGAGGGCGAGACCCTCACCATCCGGCACGACTCCCTGCACCACAGCAGCTTCATGCCGGGCATCCTGCTCGGCACGCGCCGCGTGGTCACCACCCCCGGCCTCACCTTCGGCCTGGAACACTTCCTCGATCTGAGCTGACCCGATGCGCGCAAAGATCACCTACCTCGTCACGGCCGCCGTCCTGGTCTTCTACTTCGTCCTGGTCGGCAGCCGGGGCGTGCTGCTCATCGAGAACGGCACGCTGCTCACGGTCACCTTCGGCGTGGCCGTGCTGATCCTGCCGCTGATCGGCATCTGGTTCCTGTGGAAGAACACCCAGTTCGTCCGGCGGGCCAACCGGCTCGCCGCCGAACTGGACGCCGAAGGCGGCCTGCCCGTCGACGAGTTGGTGCGTACGCCCAGCGGCCGGATCGACCGCGACTCGGCCGACCAGGTCTTCGTCCGCCGCAAGGAGGAGACCGAGGACAGCCCGGACGACTGGCGCTGCTGGTTCCGTCTCGCGGTCGCCTACCAGGATGCCAGGGACACCCCGCGCGCCCGCAAGGCCATGCAGCGTGCCATTGCCCTGCATGCGGGCAGGCCCGTCAGTATCTGACGGGCCTGCGTGATCTGACGGGCCTGCGTGTCGCCGGGGGCATCCGCCCGGCCGGGCTGCTGATCCCGGCGACCCGCTCAGCCGAGCCGGTACTCCGCACCCCAGGCCTCGACCGTGTCCGCCGCGCGGTCGAAGGCCTCGTGGCGTGCCAGGAAGTCGGCACTGTGGTCGGTGAGCAGCGGCGGCAGCTGCTCACCGCTGCGCTGTACGAGCAGGAGCGCCTCGCCCTGCACCGTGCGCGGCAGCCCGAGCCAGCGGACCGGCTGCTGCACCGTGCGTACGGCCGCGGTACGGCCCCACGGCACGGTGACCGTCTTGAAGAAGCCCACCCGCCGCACTCCGTGCCTGCTCACCCAGGTGCCCATCCGCAGCAGCCGCAGGGCGCAGGCCACGACCACGAGGCCGAGGGCGAGGGTGACGCCCGCACCCGACACCGCGCCGGCGAAAGCGATGATCATCGCCGCCAGCAGGATGAACGAGGCGAGCAGCAGCAACACGGCCGCCGCCCCGACCCGCCAGGGTCCTGGGCGGTAGGGGCGGCGCCACTGGTCGTGGTCGTCGAACGGCAACGCGATGTCGTCGGCATTCTCGGCGGCTGCGTCAAACGCGCGGTCGGCCGTCAGGAAAGGCAGGGGCACGACTGATCCTCACTCACAAGCACGCTCGATTGGCTGTGCCCGGTGAGGCTACCGATGAGATCATCGCCCGACCACCCCAGGGGTCCGGACGAGTCAGTGGTCGTGGGCTGCTTCGGACTGATGTGTCTGTGCGGGCGTCTGATCGGCTGCCAGAGCAGGCAGACCGAACAGCAGCGAGCCCGCGATCCCTGCGACGACGGTGAGGCCGACGAGCGCACGGCCTGCGAGCTGGGATGCGGTGGGGCGTTGACGGGGCGGCGGTTCGATGTTGCTACGGAAGCGGTCTGCGTCAGCGACGAATGCGAACGGGACGGCCTCTCGCCGGCGGAACATAGGGGCACTTCTCCTTGGATCACGAGACTTTCGGTTCCACTCTGGTTCCACTGATTCAGACGTCCAAAGCAGCCGATCGGTGCCCGATTTCCACGAATGGGCAGAACTTTTCTGCTGACGGTTCGTCCGGTCCTGGTTGTCGGTGCCGCGCCGTAGAGTGGGCGCCGCCCGAGCGATGCAACTGGAAGGACCCGCCGGTGAGTGACACTCCCACCTCAGACCCCAAGCCGAGCTTCCGCAGCGACGTCACCGTCGAGCTGGTGAAGCACAGCGCGAGCGATTCGGACGTGCTGTGGGCGGCCCGAGTCTCCACGGCGGGTGAGCAGTCGCTCGAAGAGCTCCGGAAGGACCCCGAGCGCTCCAAGGGGCTCATCAACTATCTGATGCGGGACCGGCACGGCAGCCCCTTCGAGCACAACTCGATGACCTTCTTCATCAGCGCCCCGATCTTCGTGTTCCGTGAGTTCATGCGGCACCGCGTCGGCTGGTCGTACAACGAGGAATCCGGCCGCTACAGGGAGCTGGAGTCGGTCTTCTACGTACCGGGCGAGTCCCGCAAGCTGGTCCAGCAGGGCCGTCCCGGCAAGTACGAGTTCGTCGAGGGCACCGCGGCCCAGCAGGAGCTCACCGGTCGCGTCATGGAGGACTCCTACCGGCAGGCCTACGACGCCTACCAGGAGATGCTGGCCGCCGGCGTGGCCCGCGAGGTGGCCAGGGCGGTGCTGCCCGTCGGCCTGTTCTCGTCGATGTACGCGACGTGCAATGCCCGGTCGCTGATGCACTTCCTCGGCCTGCGCACGCAGCACGAGCTGGCGCGGACGCCGTCCTTCCCGCAGCGGGAGATCGAGATGGTCGGGGAGCAGATGGAAGAGCACTGGAACAAGCTCATGCCGCTGACTCATGCGGCCTTCAATGCCAACGGACGGGTCGCCCCGTAGTGCACGGATGTGCGACTGGGCCGCGTGAGGTGTCCGGATTGCACCCTTTGGTGAAGTTCATCTAGGCTGATCAAACGGACCCGGCACTGCTTGAACCCCCGAGCAGGCAGTGCCGGGCTCCGTAGCTCCCGTCCCCCGAGGGGACGCGCCGCACTGAGCAGCGAGTAGCGTGGTACCCATGGCTCCGATCTCCACTCCGCAGACCCCCTTCGGGCGGGTCCTCACCGCCATGGTCACGCCCTTCACGGCGGACGGCGCGCTCGACATCGACGGCGCGCAGCGGCTTGCCACCCATCTGGTGGAAGCAGGCAATGACGGCCTGGTCGTCAACGGCACCACGGGCGAGTCCCCGACCACCAGCGACGCGGAGAAAAACGACCTCGTGCGGGCGGTACGGGAAGCGGTCGGAGACCGTGCTCACGTCATCGCGGGTGTAGGCACCAACGACACCCGGCACAGCCTGGAGCTGGCCCGAGCGGCCGAGACCGCGGGCGCGCACGGCCTGCTCGCCGTGACGCCGTACTACAACAAGCCGCCGCAGGAAGGCCTGCTCCGGCACTTCACCGCCATCGCGGACTCCACCGGGCTGCCCGTCATGCTGTACGACATTCCGGGCCGCAGCGGTGTGCCGATCAACACCGAGACGATCGTCAGGCTGGCAGAGCACCCGCGCATCGTGGCCAACAAGGACGCCAAGGGCGACCTCGGCCGTGCCAGCTGGGCCATCGCGCGCAGCGGCCTGGCCTGGTACTCCGGCGACGACATGCTGAACCTGCCGCTCTTCTCGGTGGGCGCGTGCGGATTCGTCTCCGTCGTCGGCCATCTCGTCACCCCTGAGCTGCGAGCCCTCCTGGAGGCGTACCTCGCGGGCGACGTCCAGAAGGCGACCGAGATCCACCAGCGTCTGCTGCCCGTCTTCACCGGCATGTTCCGGACGCAGGGAGTGATCACGACGAAGGCCGCGCTGGGCCTCCAGGGCCTGCCTGCCGGACCGCTCCGGCTTCCTCTGGTGGAACTTGCCCCTGAGGAAACGGCCCAGCTCAAGATCGATCTTGCCGCCGGCGGGGTAGAACTTTAAAC
>NZ_JAPEPC010000001.1:0-1362500 GCF_026340465.1 Streptomyces sp. NBC_01306 | reverse complement strand
GGTCGTGGAGGACCGAACCCACCAGGGTTGAAAACCTGGGGGATGACCTGTGGTTAGGGGTGAAAGGCCAATCAAACTCCGTGATAGCTGGTTCTCCCCGAAATGCATTTAGGTGCAGCGTCGTGTGTTTCTTGCCGGAGGTAGAGCACTGGATAGGCGATGGGCCCTACCGGGTTACTGACCTTAGCCAAACTCCGAATGCCGGTAAGTGAGAGCGCGGCAGTGAGACTGTGGGGGATAAGCTCCATGGTCGAGAGGGAAACAGCCCAGAGCATCGACTAAGGCCCCTAAGCGTACGCTAAGTGGAAAAGGATGTGGAGTCGCAGAGACAACCAGGAGGTTGGCTTAGAAGCAGCCATCCTTGAAAGAGTGCGTAATAGCTCACTGGTCAAGTGATTCCGCGCCGACAATGTAGCGGGGCTCAAGCGTACCGCCGAAGTCGTGTCATTCCAGCACATACCCCTAACGGGGGCTGGGATGGGTAGGGGAGCGTCGTGTGCCGGGTGAAGCAGCCGCGGAAGCGAGTTGTGGACGGTTCACGAGTGAGAATGCAGGCATGAGTAGCGATACACACGTGAGAAACGTGTGCGCCGATTGACTAAGGGTTCCTGGGTCAAGCTGATCTGCCCAGGGTAAGTCGGGACCTAAGGCGAGGCCGACAGGCGTAGTCGATGGACAACCGGTTGATATTCCGGTACCCGCTTTGAAACGCCCAATACTGAATCCTCTAATGCTAAGGCCGTGAAGCCGTCCTGGACCCTTCGGGGAAAGGGGAGTGGTGGAGCCGCTGAACCAAGGTGGTAGTAGGTAAGCGATGGGGTGACGCAGGAAGGTAGTCCAGCCCGGGCGGTGGTTGTCCCGGGGTAAGGGTGTAGCCCGTTATCCAGGTAAATCCGGATGACATGTGGGTGAGACCTGATGCCGAGCCGATTGTGGTGAAGTGGATGATCCTATGCTGTCGAGAAAAGCCTCTAGCGAGTTTCATGGCGGCCCGTACCCTAAACCGACTCAGGTGGTCAGGTAGAGAATACCGAGGCGTTCGGGTGAACTATGGTTAAGGAACTCGGCAAAATGCCCCCGTAACTTCGGGAGAAGGGGGGCCATTCTTGGTGATTGGATTTACTCCATGAGCTGGGGGTGGCCGCAGAGACCAGCGAGAAGCGACTGTTTACTAAAAACACAGGTCCGTGCGAAGCCGTAAGGCGATGTATACGGACTGACGCCTGCCCGGTGCTGGAACGTTAAGGGGACCGGTTAGTGATCTTTCGGGGTTGCGAAGCTGAGAACTTAAGCGCCAGTAAACGGCGGTGGTAACTATAACCATCCTAAGGTAGCGAAATTCCTTGTCGGGTAAGTTCCGACCTGCACGAATGGCGTAACGACTTCTCGACTGTCTCAACCATAGGCCCGGTGAAATTGCACTACGAGTAAAGATGCTCGTTTCGCGCAGAAGGACGGAAAGACCCCGGGACCTTTACTACAGTTTGATATTGGTGTTCGGTTCGGCTTGTGTAGGATAGGTGGGAGACTTTGAAGCGGCCACGCCAGTGGTTGTGGAGTCGTCGTTGAAATACCACTCTGGTCGTGCTGGATGTCTAACCTCGGTCCGTGATCCGGATCAGGGACAGTGTCTGATGGGTAGTTTAACTGGGGCGGTTGCCTCCTAAAGAGTAACGGAGGCGCCCAAAGGTTCCCTCAGCCTGGTTGGCAATCAGGTGTTGAGTGTAAGTGCACAAGGGAGCTTGACTGTGAGACCGACGGGTCGAGCAGGGACGAAAGTCGGGACTAGTGATCCGGCAGTGGCTTGTGGAAGCGCTGTCGCTCAACGGATAAAAGGTACCCCGGGGATAACAGGCTGATCTTCCCCAAGAGTCCATATCGACGGGATGGTTTGGCACCTCGATGTCGGCTCGTCGCATCCTGGGGCTGGAGTCGGTCCCAAGGGTTGGGCTGTTCGCCCATTAAAGCGGTACGCGAGCTGGGTTTAGAACGTCGTGAGACAGTTCGGTCCCTATCCTCTGCGCGCGTAGGAATATTGAGAAGGGCTGTCCCTAGTACGAGAGGACCGGGACGGACGAACCTCTGGTGTGCCAGTTGTCCTGCCAAGGGCATGGCTGGTTGGCTACGTTCGGAAAGGATAACCGCTGAAAGCATCTAAGCGGGAAGCCTGCTTCGAGATGAGTATTCCCACCCCCTTTGAGGGGTTAAGGCTCCCAGTAGACGACTGGGTTGATAGGCCAGATGTGGAAGCCCGGTAACGGGTGGAGCTGACTGGTACTAATAGGCCGAGGGCTTGTCCTCAGTTGCTCGCGTCCACTGTGTTAGTTCTGAAATAACGAACGACCGTGAGCTGTGTCTCATTAGATACGGCCGGTGTTGGTTAATTTCATAGTGTTTCGGTGGTCATTGCGTTAGGGAAACGCCCGGTTACATTCCGAACCCGGAAGCTAAGCCTTTCAGCGCCGATGGTACTGCAGGGGGGACCCTGTGGGAGAGTAGGACGCCGCCGAACAATCTTTCAACGTCGGCCCCTGAACTTCGGTTCAGGGGCCGACGTTTTTTTATGCCCTGTTACTTGGTGTTCACGTGCGGCCAGCAGCATGCAGTCATGAGTACCGCGAGGTTCCTGAAGTCCGCAGGCGTCCGGGTCGGCGACGAGGTCGTCGTGCCGGCGTTCGGTGATGCCGAAGCGGCCGCGGCCGTGGTGATGGCCGGGGCCAGGCCCGTCTTCGCCGACATAGATCCCGAGAGCTACTGCCTCGACCCGGACGCGGTCGCAGCCGTACTCACCTCACGTACCACCGCAGTGGTTGCTGTCTCTGCCTTCGGGCACCCGCCGGACCTGGCGCGGATCAGTGAACTCGGGCGTATTCACGGGCTCCTGGTCGTCGGGCCCGGGGAGGCCTTCGGGGAGACCGTCGCCGCGGACGAAGTCGAGCAGCGCCGTTCCTACGCGGCGTACTTGGGCGACCGGCTGACCGGGGTGCGGACACCGGCGCCGAACGCGGCGCACACGTACCAGCGTTACGTCGTGCGTGTGCCGGGCAACGGGCGCCCCGACCGTGACGCGTTCGCCCAGGCCTTGCGGCGCAAGGGTGTGGGGTGCGAGGTGCCGGTCACGACGCCCGTCCACCGTATGCCGGCCTTCCGCCGTGATGTGCGGCTGCCCGAGACCGAGCGGGCCGCCGACGAGACCCTCGCGCTTCCCGTGCACGGTTCGCTGCGCCGGCGTGAGCTCCAGCGCATGGTCTCCTCCTGCAACGCGCTCGGTGGCCTGCTCCAACCGGCTTTCTGAGCAGGCGGCTTGGACCGGGCGCAGGACGGCGGAGCGGAGAGGGCGTGGTGGCGGGAAGCACCGTCGGTTTCGGGTATGATCTATCTCGTTGCTGCGCCCCAATAGCTCAGTCGGTAGAGCGTCTCCATGGTAAGGAGAAGGTCTACGGTTCGATTCCGTATTGGGGCTCTCACACCGAAAGGCCCCCGCCGGTTGGCGGGGGCCTTTCGCGTATCTGCCTGCCTGTCCGCGCTACTTGGGCGGCTCGGGCACGCGCATGGCCAGGATCGCCATGTCGTCCGACGCCGGTTCGGCGGCGAACCGCTCGACCGCGCGCAGGATGCGGCCGGCCACCGCGCCCGCCGTCAGACCGGTGCAGGTGCTCAGCACGTCGGCCAGGCCGTCGTCGCCGAGCATCCGGGTGCCCTCGCGGCGCTCCGTGACGCCGTCCGTGACGCAGAGCAGTACGTCGCCCGGTTCGAGGGTCACGCTCTGCTCGTAGAGTTCGAGGTCCTCCATCACGCCGAGCAGCGGCTGCGGTTCCGCCGCGGGCTCCACCGTGCCGTCCTGCCGCAGCCGCAGGGGGAGCGGATGCCCGGCGCAGACGACCTTGAGGAGGGCGCTGCCGTCCTCCTGGGGCCACAGCTCGCCGTACAGGAGCGTGAGGAAGCGGCTGCGGGCGCCCTCGTCGAGGATCGCGGCGTTGAGGCGCTCCAGGACGGCGGGGCCGCCGAAGCCCTCCCTGGCGAGCAGCCGCAGCGCGTGGCGGGCCAGGCCGGTGACGGCGGCCGCCTCGGGGCCCGTACCGCAGACGTCGCCGATGGCGAAGCCGTAGGCACCGTCCCGGATGGGGAAGAGGTCGTAGAAGTCGCCGCCGACCTCGTTGCCCTCGCCCGCCGCCCGGTAGATGACCTCCACCTCGACATTGGGCACGTCCGGCAGGCCCGGCGGGAGCAGACTGCGTTGCAGGGCCTGGCTGATGGCGGTGCGCTCCGAGTACAGGCGGGCGTTGTCGAGCGCGAGCGCCGCCCGGCGCGAGAGGTCTTCGGCGAGCTCCAGGATCTCCTGGCGGAAGTGGTCGTCGGACGGTTTGCCGAGCGTGAGCATGCCGATGACGCGGTTCCGGGCGACCAGCGGCAGGACGACCGTCTCGCCGCCGACCGCGGCAGCTGTGGCGAGCGTGGTGCCGATGCCCGAACCGAGCGCCGGGCTCGACCCGAGGCCGAGGCTGCGCATGGACGACGTCAGTGCCGCCTGGTGCGCCGCCTCACCCGGGGCGGCCCAGCTGCGGGCGCCCGGGGTCGGGACCGGCTCGGGCGGGCTGATCCGGGAGAGCAGGGCCTTGAGGCCGTCGATGCGCTCCTCGTCCTCGTGCAGGACGTAGGAGAGGTACGGCTCCGACGACTGGTCGGCGATCGTGTAGACGGCGCACCAGGCAGCCAGCGTCGGCACGGTCATCTGTGCCATCAGTGCCAGGGTCTGGTCGCGGTCCAGGGTGCCCGCCAGCAGGTCGGACGCTTCGACGAGGAACGAGAGCGAGCCGCGGCGCAGCTTCTCCAGCTCGCCGAGCCGGGCCGACTCGACGGCGAGTGCGATGCGGTCGGCGGCGAACTGGAGGCGCAGCGCCTGCTCGTTGGAGTACCGGCCCGGAGCCTCCGTCGAGACGCCGAGGGAGCCGGTGAGGCGGCCCTCGACCTTGAGCGGGACGGTGACGACCGAGCGCATGCCCGTGCCGTTCAGCAGCGGTACGGCGCCGGGTACCGCCGCCAGGTCCTCATGGACGGCCGGCATCCGCGCCGATCCGTACCGTCCGGTGCCCGCTTCGACGGGGACCCGGGCGAAGCGCTGGCGGGCGGATGGCAGCCCCGTCGTGGCCCGTACTTCGAGCTCCGTCTCGTCGTCCGTCGCGAGCAGCAGGAACGCGGCGTCGGCGTCGAGCATGTCCCGGGCGCGCTCGACGGTGCGCTGGAGGAGGCCGTCGAGGTCGTCGGGGGCGGGGGAGCCGATGAAGACTTCGAACGGATCGGTGGTGCGGTGGTCGGAGAAGGAGTTCGAGTCGTTCTGCGGGGTGCGGGCCGGCGTCTGGAGGACCGCGCGCTCGTAGTCGTTGACCAGGAGGCAGACGGTGCTCGGTTCGCCCTGTGCGTCCCGCACCCGCAGATGCGCGGCATAGACGGGGACGACCTTGCCGTCGGCGGCGCGGATGCCGTAGCTGCCCTCCCAGCGGGACAGCTGGAGGGCGTCGGCGATACCGGTGTTGGTGCCCGGGGTGTGCGGCCAGGCGGCGAAATCGGTGAGCTGCTTGCCGACGACCTGCTCGGCGGGGTGGCCGAAGAGCTCCGTCGCGTCCTCGTTCCAGGAGGAGACGGCGCCGGTCCGGTCGATCTGGATCACGGCCACCCGGACCCGTCCGTCGGCCACGGGGAGAAGATCCACAGGGAGCAGGGGGCCCGCCGAGCGGGCGCCCACCGGGCGCTGCGGCAGGTCGAGTTGGAACCACACCTGCTTCTGGGTGGGCGTGTAGTCGACGCCCCAGCGGGAGGCGAGCGCCGCGCAGAGCAGCAGTCCGCGGCCGCCCTCCCGGTCCGGGCTCCCGAAGGACTGGCCGCTGCCCTGGAGCGGGACCTCACGCTCCGGATAGTGGTCGGCGACCTCCACGCGGATCCCGTCCGCGGTCCGCAGGCACAGCACGTCGGCGGTGGTGCCCGCGTGGACCACCGCGTTGGTGACCAGTTCGCTGGTGAGGACGACCGCGTCGTCGACGACGTCGGAATATCCCCACCCCTGGAGGGTGTCACGTACAAAAGTACGGGCGGTCGCTACCGACCGTCCGACCGGTTCGAAACTGGCAGCCGCCCGCGCGGTGATCACAGAACTCCTCGTACGCGTCTCGACGCCCGGCTCTGCCATGTCTGTCGGCCCGCCCCTCGCTGCCCGGTTGGTAGTGCTGGTGCCTCCGCCCCCGCCGGGCGGACCGGGACGGTTGGACAGCCGGATGCCAGGTTACTTACCTTCGCTGTCCGTTTGGATGCCGGTTACTGGGTTTCCGCACCGAGTCTGCGGGGACGGTATGCAAAGCTGCCGAACTGTTATGGCCTGGTCCTGCCATGGTGAAACACTGGGCTAGCTTCTCGATTACAGCCCGGGCAGTACGGCCAACCCCTGCGGGAGGGACACGGTGGAGTCTGGCACGGCGGCGCGTGACAAGAACACGCGCGCAAAAAGCGGACAGTCGCCAAAAAAGCGACACCACGGGACAACTGAAGTGGATACCGCCGCCCTGGACAGACTGCTGACCGCTCTGGCCGCGATGCGCGACGGGAACTTCCGGCGGCGTCTGACGGTGTCCGGCGACGGCACGATGGCCGAGATCGCGGCTGTCTTCAACGAGGTCGCCGACCGCAATCTCCACCTGACGGGTGAGATCGCCCGGGTGCGCAGGATGGTGGGCCGCGAGGGGAAGCTCACCGAAAGGCTGGAGACGGGGGCCCTGGAGGGCTCCTGGGCCGTCGCGATCGATGCGTCGAACGAGCTGGTGGACGATCTCGCACGGCCGGTCTCCGAGGTCGGCAGGGTGCTGTCGGCGGTGGCCGAGGGCGACCTCGAACAGCGGATGGACCTGCGCTCGCAGGCCATGGACGGCGTGGAGCGGCCGCTGCGCGGTGAGTTCCTGAAGGTCGCCCGTACCGTCAACAACCTGGTCGACCAGCTGTCGGCGTTCACCGACGAGGTGACGCGCGTCGCGCTGGAGGTCGGTACCGAGGGCAAGCTCGGCGGTCAGGCCCAGGTGCGCGGTATGTCCGGTTCGTGGAAGGGCCTCACGGATTCGGTGAACACCATGGCGTACCGGCTGACCGCGCAGGTGCGTGACATTGCTCTCGTCACGACCGCTGTGGCCCGCGGTGATTTGTCACGCAAGGTCACTGTCCATGTGGCCGGAGAGATGCTCCAGCTGAAGAACACCGTCAACACGATGGTCGATCAGCTGTCCTCGTTCTCGTCCGAGGTGACACGGGTCGCGCGTGAGGTGGGTACGGAGGGCGAGCTCGGCGGTCAGGCGGCTGTGCCCGGTGTGGCCGGCGTGTGGAAGGACCTCACCGACTCGGTGAACACGATGGCCGGGAACCTGACGTCGCAGGTGCGCGGTATCGCGGAGGTCACCACCGCGGTCGCCAACGGCGATCTCTCACAGAAGGTCACGGTGAGCGCGCGCGGCGAGGTCGCCCAGCTCGCCGAGACCATCAACCAGATGACCGAGACGCTGCGTACCTTCGCGGACGAAGTGACCCGGGTGGCCAGCGAGGTCGGCGCCGAGGGACTTCTCGGTGGCCAGGCGCAGGTGCCGGGCGCCGCGGGTACCTGGAAGGATCTCACCGACTCCGTCAACACCGTCTTCCGCAACCTCACGACGCAGGTGCGGGACATCGCCCAGGTGACCACGGCGGTCGCCAACGGCGACATGACGCAGAAGGTCACGGTGAACGTGGCCGGGGAGATGCTGGAGCTGAAGAACACCGTCAACACGATGGTGGACCAGCTGCAGTCCTTCGGTTCCGAAGTGACGCGGGTGGCCCGTGAGGTCGGGGTCGAGGGGCGCCTCGGCGGGCAGGCCGAGGTGCCGGGCGCGGCGGGTACCTGGAAGGACCTCACCGACTCGGTGAACACGGCCTTCCGTAACCTCACCGGCCAGGTGCGGGACATCGCGCAGGTCACGACCGCGGTCGCGAATGGTGATCTGTCGCAGAAGGTCACGGTGGACGTGGCCGGGGAGATGCTGGAGCTGAAGAACACCGTCAACACGATGGTGGCGCAGCTCTCCTCGTTCGCCGATCAGGTGACGCGGATGGCGCGCGACGTGGGCACGGAGGGCCGGCTCGGCGGGCAGGCCCGGGTGGACGGCGTCAGCGGTACGTGGAAGGAACTCACCGACTCCGTCAACTTCATGGCGGGGAACCTCACGTCGCAGGTCCGCCAGATCGCGCAGGTGACCACCGCGGTGGCCCGGGGTGATCTGTCGCAGAAGATCGACGTGGACGCCCGTGGCGAGATCCTCGAACTGAAGAACACCATCAACACGATGGTCGATCAGCTGTCCGCCTTCGCCGAGCAGGTGACCAGGGTCGCCCGCGAGGTCGGTACGGACGGCCGGCTCGGCGGTCAGGCGCAGGTGCCCGGTGTGGCCGGGGTGTGGCGCGATCTGACCGACTCGGTGAACGGGATGGCGGGCAACCTCACCGCTCAGGTCCGCAACATCGCGCAGGTCGCGACCGCGGTGGCCCGGGGTGACCTGTCGCAGAAGATCGACGTGGACGCGCGCGGCGAGATCCTGGAGCTCAAGAACACCCTGAACACGATGGTCGACCAGCTGTCGTCGTTCGCGGAGCAGGTGACGCGGGTCGCGCGCGAGGTGGGCACCGAGGGGATCCTGGGTGGCCAGGCGGAGGTCCAGGGCGTCTCCGGTACCTGGAAGGACCTCACCCAGTCCGTCAACTTCATGGCGAACAACCTGACCTCGCAGGTGCGGAACATCGCCGAGGTGACCACGGCGGTCGCCAAGGGCGATCTGTCGAAGAAGATCACTGTCGACGCCAAGGGTGAGATCCTCGAACTGGTCACGACCGTCAACACGATGGTCGACCAGCTGTCGTCGTTCGCCGAGCAGGTGACGCGGGTGGCACGTGAGGTGGGTACCGAGGGTATCCTCGGCGGCCAGGCACGGGTGCGCGGGGTCACCGGCATCTGGGAAGACCTCAGCGACAACGTGAACCTGATGGCCAACAACCTGACCAGCCAGGTGCGGAACATCTCCCAGGTCGCCACGGCGGTCGCCAACGGCGATCTGACCAAGAAGGTGACCGTGGAGGCGCGCGGCGAGGTCGCGCAGCTCGCGGACACGGTCAACACGATGGTGACGACGCTGTCCTCGTTCGCGGACGAAGTGACGCGGGTGGCACGTGAGGTGGGTACGGACGGCTCGCTCGGCGGGCAGGCCCGGGTGCCGGGAGTCGCCGGTACGTGGAAGGACCTCACCGAGTCGGTGAACTCGATGGCGTCCAATCTGACCGGGCAGGTGCGCCAGATCGCCACGGTCACCACGGCCATCGCCAAGGGCGATCTGACGAAGAAGATCGACATCGATGCCCAGGGCGAGATCCTGGAGCTGAAGACCACCATCAACACCATGGTCGACCAGCTGTCGAGCTTCGCCGAGCAGGTGACCAGGGTGGCCCGCGAGGTGGGCACCGAGGGCCAGCTGGGCGGGCAGGCGCGGGTGCGTGATGTGGACGGCACCTGGCGTGACCTGACCGAGTCGGTGAACGAGATGGCCGGGAACCTGACCCGTCAGGTGCGCGCCATCGCGGCCGTGGCCACCGCGGTGACCCGCGGCGATCTCAATCTCAAGATCGATGTGGACGCCGCCGGCGAGATCCAGGCGCTCCAGGACAACATCAACACGATGATCGCCAACCTGCGTGACACCACGGTCGCCAACAAGGAGCAGGACTGGCTGAAGGGCAACCTCGCCCGTATCTCCGGTCTGATGCAGGGGCGCCGGGAACTGGTGGATGTGGCGTCGCTCATCATGAGCGAGCTCACGCCGGTGGTCTCGGCCCAGCACGGCGCGTTCTTCCTGGCGGTGCCGACCGGGTCGGCCGCGGAGAGCGGCGCGGACGCCGAGAACGCGTACGAGCTGCGGATGCACGGCAGTTACGGCTACTCCGCGGGCTCCATGCCGACGACGTTCCGGCCGGGGGAGACGCTCATCGGCACGGCCGCCGAGGAGAAGCGCACGATCCTGGTGGAGAACGTGCCGCCGGGGTACCTGAAGATCTCGTCCGGTCTCGGTGAGGCGCCGCCCGCGCATGTGATCGTGCTGCCGGTGCTCTTCGACGGGAATGTCCTCGGGGTGATCGAGCTGGCCTCCTTCCAGCCCTTCACACATATCCAGAAGGACTTCCTCAACCAGATCGCCGAAATGATCGCGACGAGCGTCAACACCATCAGTGTCAATTCGAAGACCGAGGTGCTGCTCAAGCAGTCGCAGGAGCTGACCGAGCAGCTCCGGGAGCGTTCGGCCGAACTGGAGAACCGGCAGAAGGCACTTCAGGCCTCGAATGCCGAACTGGAGGAGAAGGCCGAGCTGCTGGCCCAGCAGAACCGCGATATCGAGGTGAAGAACACCGAGATCGAGGAGGCCAGGCAGGTCCTGGAGGAGCGTGCGGAGCAGCTCGCGGTCTCGATGCGCTACAAGTCCGAGTTCCTGGCGAACATGTCGCACGAGCTGCGTACACCGCTCAATTCACTGCTGATTCTCGCGAAGCTGCTCGCCGACAACGCCGAGGGGAATCTCTCCCCGAAGCAGGTGGAGTTCGCGGAGACGATTCACGGTGCGGGTTCGGATCTGCTCCAGCTGATCAACGACATTCTGGATCTGTCCAAGGTCGAGGCGGGCAAGATGGATGTCAGCCCGACCCGGATCGCGCTGGTGCAGCTCGTCGACTACGTCGAGGCCACCTTCCGGCCGCTCACGGCCGAGAAGGGCCTGGACTTCTCCGTACGGGTCTCGCCCGAACTGCCCGCGACGCTGCACACGGACGAGCAGCGGCTGCTGCAGGTGCTGCGGAACCTCCTCTCCAACGCGGTGAAGTTCACCGACACCGGGGCGGTGGAGCTGGTCATCAGGCCCGCCAACGCCAATGTGCCGAACGCCATCCGTGAGCAACTGCTCGAAGCGGGCTCGCTGCGTGACGCCGACGCGGATCTGATCGCCTTCTCGGTCACCGACACCGGGATCGGAATCGCGGCGAGCAAGATGCGGGTGATCTTCGAGGCCTTCAAGCAGGCGGACGGGACCACCAGCCGCAAGTACGGCGGTACGGGGCTCGGTCTGTCCATCAGCCGGGAGATCGCGCGGCTGCTCGGCGGTGAGATCCACGCGGCGAGCGAGCCGGGGCGCGGATCGACGTTCACGCTCTATCTGCCGCTGCACGCCAGCGAGCTGCCTCCCCAGGGGTACCCGCAGCTGACCCCGGGCGGCCTGGAGCGGGCGCCCGGCGGGACGGACGAAGGGGTGCGTGCCGAGGCGGGCCAGGCGCCCGGCATGGCGCCCACGGACGGCCAGGGCGGCCCGGCGGAGCTGTTCCGCCGGCGGCGCCGCAAGTCGCTGGGGTCGTCCGGCGGACGGCCCGCGCTGCCCGCCAGTTCAGGTGTGCAGGCAGCGACCTCGGAGCCGGAGACGTGGGTGGAGGAGACCGAGGAGACGGCGAAGCCGCGCCGGGTCTTCCAGTTCAACAGCGAGAAGGTACTGATCGTCGACGACGACATCCGCAACGTCTTCGCGCTCACCAGCGTCCTCGAACAGCACGGTCTCTCGGTGCTGTACGCGGAGAACGGGCGTGAGGGCATCGAAGTCCTGGAGCAGCACGACGACGTGACGCTCGTTCTGATGGACATCATGATGCCGGAGATGGACGGTTATGCGACGACGACGGCCATCCGCAGGATGCCGCAGTTCGCCGGGCTGCCGATCATCGCGCTCACCGCGAAGGCGATGAAGGGCGACCGGGAGAAGGCCATCGAATCCGGTGCTTCCGACTATGTCACCAAGCCTGTGGATCCTGATCATTTGCTCACAGTAATGGAGCAGTGGATGCGCGGTGAGTGATCGATTGATGAGTGAATCTCCATGAGTTGCTGACTGACTGTGGCCGAAGGCGTGTGAGGCGGGCGTATTCGGGGAACCTTCTGGTCTCCCGGCGCGTTTCTGCTACATGTGCCGTGACATCGCGGTGACATAGCGGTGACAGGGTGTGGCGACAGGCGGGGTGCGGTTACCATGACCGGCACAAGGACGGACGGCGTTACGGAGCTGTCCCCTGGGGCGGCGCCCGGTGCATTGCCGGGACGAGGAGGACGGGCCATGGTGCAGAAGGCCAAGATCCTCCTGGTCGATGACCGGCCGGAGAATCTGCTGGCGCTGGAGGCCATTCTCTCCGCGCTCGATCAGACACTGGTGCGGGCATCGTCCGGGGAGGAAGCGCTCAAAGCGCTGCTGACGGATGATTTCGCAGTGATTCTGCTGGATGTCCAGATGCCGGGCATGGACGGTTTCGAGACCGCCGCGCACATCAAGCGGCGGGAGCGGACCCGGGACATCCCGATCATCTTCCTCACCGCGATCAACCACGGGCCGCACCACACCTTCCGGGGGTACGCCGCGGGGGCTGTCGACTACATCTCGAAGCCCTTCGACCCGTGGGTGCTGCGCGCGAAGGTGTCGGTCTTCGTCGAGCTCTACATGAAGAACTGCCAACTGCGCGAGCAGGCGGCGCTGCTGCGCCTCCAGCTCGACGGCAGCGCTCCGGCCGTCGGCGACACCAAGGAGCCCGCGGGGCTGCTGGCCGAACTGTCCGCACGTCTCGCGGCAGTTGAGGAGCAGGCCGAGGCGCTCTCGAAGCAGCTCGACGAGGAGTCGGCGGACGCTGCCGCGGTCGCCACCGCCGCCCATCTGGAGCGCAAACTCACCGGTCTCCGCAGGGCTCTGGACGCGCTGGAGCCGGGCACGGGCGGCCCGACTGCCGCGCTCCCCTCGCAGAATTGACGGTCTGTCCGGTGACCGCCCCTGCTGAGGGCGTGTCACCACACGTCACGGCGCGTCAAGAAGGCGTGTTCACCCCGGCGACACGAACGGGTGAAGCGGTCAGCACACGTGTCCGTCGCCGCGGACACAGGTAACCTCGGCTCCATGGCCTCACGTACGTCCGGCAAGGGTTCCCCAGGCGCGGCGGGCACCGCCAAGCCGCGTGCCGGCCGTACCGGCCCAGCCAAGAAGGCAGCTCCGGCGAAGAAGGCCGCTGCGAAGAAGACCGCCCCCGCGAAGCGGGCGCCCGCCAAGAAGGCGGCGGCGAAGCCCGCACCGAAACCCGCGCCGTCCCCCACCGGGGGCGTGTACCGGCTCGTACGGGCCGTCTGGCTCGGGGCCGCCCACGGCGTCGGGGCGATGTTCCGCGGCATAGGCCGGGGCGCGAAGGGCCTCGACCCGGCCCACCGCAAGGACGGGGTGGCGTTGCTGCTCCTCGGCCTGGCGCTCGTCATCGCGGCCGGCACCTGGTCGAATCTGCACGGCCCGGTCGGTGATCTCGTCGAGATGCTGATCACCGGTGCCTTCGGCCGGCTCGACCTGCTGGTCCCGATACTGCTGGGCGCCATCGCCGTACGGCTGATCCTCCACCCGGAGAAGCCGGAGGCGAACGGCCGGATCGTCATCGGGCTCTCCGCACTGGTCCTGGGGGTGCTCGGGCAGGTCCACATCGCCTGCGGTGCTCCCGGGCGCGGGGACGGCACATCGGCCATGCAGGACGCCGGTGGCCTGATCGGCTGGGCCGCGTCCAAGCCGCTGATCTTCCTGATGGGCGATGTCCTCGCCGTACCGCTGCTCCTGCTGCTGACCGTCTTCGGGCTGCTGGTGGTCACAGCCACCCCCGTCACCGCCATTCCGCACCGGCTCAGGACGCTCGGGGCCCGGCTGGGCATCGTCGACCCCGAGCCCGCCACCGACGGGGTGGACGAGCAGGACGACGAGCGGTACGAGGACCAGTGGCGCGAGTCACTGCCGGCCGGCCGCCGTCAGGCCGCACCGCGCGGCCGCACCCCCGAGCTCTACGACGCCGAAGCGGCCGAGGAGCAGGCGCTCACCAAGCGCCGCAGCAAGCCGCGCAGGCCCTCCGTGCAGCCACCGCCCGGCCGGCCAATGGACGCGGTCGACGTCGCGGCCGCCGCGGCCGCCGCGCTGGACGGGGCCGTGCTGAACGGGCTGCCGCCCTCCCCGCTCGTCGCGGATCTGACCCAGGGCGTCTCCGTCGAACGCCCCGAGGCCACCCCGTCCGGCGCCTCGGCCGCAGCGCCCGTGCCGTCCGCCCGTGAGTCGGCGGGGGCCGCGAAGTCCGGAGGGGCGGGCGCCGTACCCGACTTGACCAAGAAGTCCCCGAAGCCGCCCGAGTCCCAGCCGCTGCCGTCCCGCGCCGAACAGCTCCAGCTCTCCGGCGACATCACCTACTCGCTGCCCTCACTGGACCTGCTGGTGCGCGGCGGCCCGGGCAAGACCCGCAGCGCCGCCAACGACGCGGTCGTCGCCTCGCTGTCGAACGTCTTCATGGAATTCAAGGTCGACGCGGCCGTCACCGGCTTCACCCGCGGCCCGACCGTCACCCGCTACGAGGTGGAGCTGGGCCCGGCCGTGAAGGTCGAGCGGATCACCGCGCTCACCAAGAACATCGCCTACGCGGTGGCCAGCCCCGACGTGCGGATCATCTCCCCGATCCCGGGGAAGTCCGCCGTCGGTATCGAGATCCCGAACACCGACCGCGAGATGGTCAACCTCGGTGATGTGCTGCGCCTCGCGGACGCGGCCGAGGACGACCACCCGATGCTGGTGGCGCTCGGCAAGGACGTCGAGGGCGGCTATGTGATGGCCAACCTGGCGAAGATGCCGCACGTCCTGGTCGCGGGCGCGACCGGCTCCGGAAAGTCCTCCTGCATCAACTGCCTGATCACCTCGGTGATGGTGCGGGCCACGCCCGAGGACGTACGGATGGTGCTGGTCGACCCCAAGCGCGTCGAGCTGACCGCGTACGAGGGCATCCCGCACCTGATCACCCCGATCATCACCAATCCGAAACGCGCCGCCGAGGCGCTCCAGTGGGTCGTACGCGAGATGGACCTGCGGTACGACGACCTCGCGGCGTACGGGTACCGGCACATCGACGACTTCAACCAGGCCGTGCGCAGCGGCAAGGCCAAGGCGCCCGAAGGCAGCGAGCGCGAGCTCTCCCCGTATCCGTATCTATTGGTCATCGTCGACGAGCTGGCCGACCTGATGATGGTCGCGCCGCGTGACGTCGAGGACTCCATCGTCCGGATCACCCAGCTGGCGCGCGCCGCAGGCATCCACCTTGTGCTGGCCACACAGCGGCCGTCGGTTGACGTCGTCACCGGTCTGATCAAGGCCAACGTGCCCTCGCGCCTCGCCTTCGCCACCTCCTCGCTCGCCGACAGCCGGGTCATCCTCGACCAGCCGGGCGCCGAGAAGCTGATCGGCAAGGGCGACGGGCTCTTCCTCCCGATGGGGGCGAACAAACCGACCCGTATGCAGGGCGCCTTCGTCACCGAGGAGGAGGTCGGTGAGATCGTCCAGCACTGCAAGGACCAGATGGCACCGGTCTTCCGTGACGACGTGGTGGTCGGGACGGCCAAGAAGAAGGAGATCGACGGAGACATCGGCGACGATCTCGACCTGCTGTGCCAGGCGGCCGAGCTGGTCGTCTCCACTCAGTTCGGCTCGACGTCGATGCTCCAGCGCAAGCTGCGCGTCGGGTTCGCGAAGGCGGGCCGGCTGATGGACCTGATGGAGTCGCGGAACATCGTCGGGCCCAGCGAGGGCTCGAAGGCCCGCGACGTGCTGGTGAAACCGGACGAAGTGGACGGCGTGCTCGCGGTCATCCGCGGAGAGACCGAGCCGTAGCCCATCGGAGGGCAACCGTTTCCCCCGGTCGTACGTCAAGTTGGACAGGAACCGGAGAGAAAAGGGCCGGAGATGTCCCGCACTCGGGTTGTTTCCCGGCCCGCCCGGCGAGTCGTCCAGTGATTCGCCGACCTGATGGCGTACAAAGTGCGCGCTCAGGTTGCCCCACCCTTTCACCACCCCCCTAGACTGAACATCCAGCAGGTGGCTCACGCTCGAAAGGCGCCCCCGTGTCCATCGGCAACTCCCCCGAAGACGACCGCCCTTCCATCGGTCACACCCTCCACCAGGCCCGGATCACCGCAGGTCTGACGGTTGAGGAAGTCAGCTCGGCGACACGGGTGCGCATCCCCATCGTGCACGCGATCGAGCAGGACGACTTCTCCCGCTGCGGCGGCGATGTGTACGCCCGCGGCCACATCCGTACGCTGGCGCGCGCCGTCGCCGTCGACCCGGCGGCTCTGGTCGCCCAGTACGACGCGGAGCACGGCGGCCGTCCCGAACCCACCCCGGTCGCGCCGCTCTTCGAAGCGGAACGGATCAAGCCGGAGCGCCGCCGTCCGAACTGGACGGCGGCCATGGTCGCGGCGATCGTCGTCGTGGTCGGCTTCGTCGGGTTCACCGCGTTCAGCGGCGGCAGCAGCGGCAAGGGCGGCAATCAGGTCGCCGAAGGGCCCACGACCGCCACGTCTAAGCCCAGTCACAAGCCCGGCAAGCCGGCCGATCCCAAGCCCAGCTCTCCCACCGCGTCGGACAGCGCCATCGCGGCCGTGCCGAAGGACAAGGTGACGGTGAAGCTGTCCGCCGTCGACGACAAGAGCTGGATCTCCGCGAAGGCGCACAACGGCAAGCTGCTCTTCGACGGCGTGCTGGCCAAGGGCGAGTCCAAGACCTTCACGGACGCCCAGCAGGTCGATCTGATCCTCGGCAACGCCGGCGCGATCCAGCTGTTCGTCAACGGCAAGGACGTCCACAACGACTTCCAGACCGGCCAGGTCGAGCGGCTCTCGTACACCAAGGGCGACCCCGAGGCGGGCTGATCACCCTCGCGGAACGGGCGTGGGCCGGGACAAAGTAGTCTTGAGCCCATGCCCGAACGCCGTACCGTCGCCCTTGTCACTCTTGGCTGCGCCCGTAACGAGGTGGACTCGGAGGAGCTCGCAGGCCGCTTGGCAGCGGACGGCTGGGACCTCGTCGAGGACGCCGCCGCCGCGGACGTGGCCGTCGTCAACACCTGTGGATTCGTCGAAGCCGCCAAGAAGGACTCCGTCGACGCCCTGCTCGAAGCCAACGATCTCAAGGATCACGGCAGGACGCAGGCCGTCGTCGCCGTCGGCTGTATGGCCGAGCGGTACGGCAAGGATCTTGCCGAAGCGCTGCCCGAGGCCGACGGGATCCTCGGATTCGACGACTACGCCGATATCTCCGACCGCCTCCAGACCATTCTGAACGGCGGGATCCACGCCTCGCACACCCCGCGCGACCGCCGCAAGCTGCTGCCGATCAGCCCGGCCGAGCGCCAGGAGACGGCCGGTGTGGCGCTTCCCGGCCATGCGCAGGACACTCCGCCCGAGGACCTGCCGGAGGGAGTCGCCCCGGTCTCCGGACCGCGGGCACCGCTGCGCCGCAGACTCGGCAACAGCCCCGTGGCCTCCGTGAAGCTGGCCTCCGGCTGCGACCGGCGGTGCTCCTTCTGCGCCATCCCCTCCTTCCGCGGCTCCTTCATCTCGCGGCGCCCGTCCGATGTGCTCGGGGAGACGCGCTGGCTGGCGGAGCAGGGTGTCAAGGAGGTCATGCTGGTCTCCGAGAACAACACCTCGTACGGCAAGGACCTCGGCGACATCCGGCTCCTGGAGACGCTGCTGCCCGAGCTCGCCGAGGTCGAGGGCATCGAGCGGATCCGGGTCAGCTATCTGCAGCCCGCCGAGATGCGGCCCGGCCTCATCGACGTCCTGACGTCGACGCCGAAGGTCGCCCCGTACTTCGACCTCTCCTTCCAGCACTCGGCGCCCGGTGTGCTCCGCGCGATGCGCCGCTTCGGGGACACCGACCGCTTCCTGGAACTGCTCGGCACGATCCGCGGCAAGGCGCCGCAGGCCGGAGCGCGCTCCAACTTCATCGTGGGCTTCCCCGGCGAGACCGAGAGTGATCTGGCCGAGCTGGAGCGCTTCCTCACCGGCGCGCGGCTCGACGCCATCGGCGTCTTCGGTTACTCCGACGAGGACGGCACCGAGGCGGTCGGCTACGAGAACAAGCTGGATGCCGAGGTCATCGCCGAACGGCTCGAACACATCTCGCGGCTCGCCGAGGAGCTGACCGCGCAGCGGGCCGAGGAGCGGCTGGGAGAAACCCTCTCGGTGCTCGTCGAGTCCGTGGACGGCGAGGACGGCGCCGTGGGCCGGGCCGCCCACCAGGCGCCCGAGACCGACGGGCAGGTCGTGTTCACGGCAAGCGAGGGCCTGGTCCCCGGCCGTATGGTCGTGGCAAAGGTGGTCGGTACCGAAGGTGTCGACCTGGTGGCCGAATGTCTTGGCGAGGAGGCAGCCAGATGACCGGAGTCCCGGCATCCGCTACGGGCGGTACCGGTGCCAAGCCGGCGCCCGCCGGAAAGCTGGGCGCTGCGGTGGTCAATCAGGTCAGCCTGTGGAACGTCGCGAATCTGCTGACCATGGTGCGGCTGGTGCTCGTGCCGGGGTTCGTGCTGCTGCTGCTCCACGACGGCGGGTACGACCCGGTCTGGCGGGCCTGGGCCTGGGCGGCCTTCGCCGTCGCGATGATCACCGATGTCTTCGACGGCCATCTGGCACGGACGTACAACCTGGTCACCGACTTCGGGAAGATCGCCGACCCCATCGCCGACAAGGCGATCATGGGGGCGGCGCTGATCTGTCTCTCGTACCTCGGCGATCTGCCCTGGTGGGTGACCGGCGTGATCCTGTTCCGGGAGCTCGGGATCACCCTGATGCGGTTCTGGGTGATCAGGCACGCGGTCATTCCGGCCAGCCGCGGCGGCAAGATCAAGACGCTGGCGCAGGGCACGGCGGTCGGGATGTACGTCCTGGCTCTGACCGGTCCGCTGGCGACCATGCGGTTCTGGGTGATGGCGGTCGCCGTGGTGCTGACGGTCGTGACCGGGCTCGACTACGTGCAGCAGGCCGTGACCGCGCGCCGCAAGGGGCTCGCGGCCGAGCGGGCCGCCCGGTGACCTCGGCGGCCCGGGTGCTGGAGCTCCTGGCGGACCGGGGGGAGACCCTCGCCGTCGCCGAGTCGCTGACCGGCGGTCTGCTGGCCGCCGAGCTCACGTCCGTCTCTGGTGCCTCCCGGGTCTTCCGCGGGTCCGTCACGGCGTACGCAACGGCCCTCAAGCAGGAAGTCCTCGGCGTCGACGGGGCTCTGCTGGCCGAGCGTGGTGCGGTGGATCCGGGGGTCGCCCGGCAGATGGCGGCCGGGGTGCGGCGGGTGCTGGGCGCGGACTGGGGGTTGGCCACCACCGGGGTCGCCGGCCCCGACATGCAGGACGGGCAGCCCGTCGGGACGGTGTACGTCGCGGTTTCCGGGCCGGGCGGGGCAGAGAATATGGCCTCGCTGCGGTTGAACGGGGACCGGGAGGAAATCCGTAGAGAGAGCGTGCTGGGTGTTCTCGGACTGCTCTGCGATGAACTTCGCGCGAATGCGCGGGCACAGGATACGGAAGAGAACGGGGGGAATTGATGTTTGCAGCCCTGAGTGAACACGACATCGCTCCCCGCACGGCCGCGGCGCAAGGCGGTACGGTGGGGCGTGAAGGATGCGGCTACGCGGTCCGAGGAGGGAGCCACCGATGATTCTGCTCCGTCGCCTGTTGGGTGACGTGCTGCGTCGGCAGCGCCAGCGCCAGGGCCGTACTCTGCGCGAAGTCTCCTCGTCCGCCCGAGTCTCTCTCGGTTATCTGTCCGAGGTGGAGCGGGGGCAGAAGGAGGCATCCTCCGAGCTGCTCTCCGCGATCTGCGACGCGCTTGACGTACGGATGTCCGAGCTCATGCGGGAAGTGAGCGACGAGCTGTCGCTCGCGGAGCTGGCCGAGTCGGCAGCGTCGACTGAGCCCGTACCTGTGCCGGTACGCTCGATGCTCAATTCCGTTTCCGTGACGTCGGTCACGGGTGTTCCTACCGAGCGGGTAACGATCAAGGCGCCCGCCGAGGCCGTGAATGTAGTAGCGGCCTAGTACGTGCTTTCTGGCTCCGGCCGGTCCTTAGGGGCCGGCCGGAGCCACTTTTCTGCCCTGGGTGTCCGCTTTGCGGATATTTGTGCCATGGTGATGGAAACGTACGAACATATGGGAGGACCTCGCATGGCCGGCGTGAAGAGCTCTCTGCCCGAAGCCGATCTGAAAGTGGTCGGAGACGCGCTGCAGGGCGCGCTCGCGGACCTGGTGGATCTGTCGCTGGTCGCCAAGCAGGTGCACTGGAACGTGGTCGGACCGCGCTTCCGGTCGGTCCATCTCCAGCTCGACGAGGTGGTCGACACCGCGCGGCAGTACACGGACACGGTGGCCGAGCGGGCCTCCGCGATCGGTGTGACGCCGGACGGCCGGGCTGCGACGGTTTCCAGGACGAGCGCGATCCGCGAGGTCCCCGACGGGCGGATCAGCGACACCGACGCCGTGCGGACGCTGGTGGCCGCGCTTGAGGCCGTCATCACACGGATGCGGGAGCGGATCGCGGCCACCGATGTCCCGGACCCGGTGACTCAGGATCTGCTCATCGCAGTGACCGCTGCCCTGGAGAAGCACGCCTGGATGTACCAGGCGGAGAACGCGTAACCGTGCGGATACGCGCCGGGCGGGCGCCTCATGCGTTCTCCCGCCGGGTGATGGGCCCGGGTCGGTGCCGCGGTCCGAAGGGGCTCCCGGGTGCTGTGTCCCGGTGAGCCGTTCCGGGTGCGGTACCGGCGTCAGCCGGAGGAGGCGGCCATGGTGCGGCGGTGGGTGCCGGCGGTGATGCCGGCTTTAATAGTGGGCGGTCTGTGGTGGTGGGCAGTCCTGCGACTGGTGCTGGCGCCCGGTGAGTCCGGGCCGCTGGAGGGTGCTGTCGCCGTCGGGGGATGGGGGCTGAGCCTGCTGCCGGTGCATGTGGTCGCGTTTCCGGGCGGCCGCTCGCCGGTCCGGCGGCGGGTGCCGTCCACGCTTTCTCTGCGTTCCTCGCGGTCTGTGCGGTCTGTGCGTTCTTCGCGTTCCGTCGGGGTGTGGCGGTGCCGGTCTGCTGAGCGCCGGTCTACCAGGGCATGGCGACGCCGCCGTTCGGGCGGAGGATCTGGCCCGTCGTGAAGGCGGCGGCGTCGGAGGCCAGGTGCAGTACGGCGTGTGCGATCTCCTCGGGGGCGCCCACCCGGCCGAGCGGTGACATCCGGGACATCAGCGCCGCGGTGTGTGCCTGGGCCTCGCTGTTGTTGTGCCGCTCCGTCATGGGCGTACGGATCCAGCCGGGGGCGACCGCGTTGACTCGGATCCCGTGCGGGCCCACCTCGGTCGCGAGCGTCTTCGTCAGCTGGAAGACGGCCGCTTTTGTCACGCCGTAGCAGAGCAGCCCCGGTCCGCCGGTGTCCACGGCGCCCGACGCCATCGTGACGATGCTTCCCGCCGTACCCGTCGCGATCATGCTGCGGGCTACGGCCTGGCAGGCGTACAGCACGCCCTTGAAGTTGACGGCGAGGACGCGGTCCAGATCCTCGTCCCGTGTCTCCAGGACCGGACTGCTGTGCATGATCCCCGCGACGGCGGCCAGGATGTCCAGCCGGCCCGAGGCCGAGGCGGCCGCCTCGACGGCTGCCTCCACGCTGCCGCGGTCGGAGACGTCCAGTGGATGCGGATGTGCGGCGCCGCCCGCTCGGGCGATTGCGGACACGGTCTCGCGCAGCCCCACTTCGTCGCGGTCCGCGCAGTGGACGGTGGCGCCTGCTTCCGCCAGAAGTACCGCGCTGGCGCGGCCGATGCCGCTCGCGGCGCCGGTGACGAACGCGATGCGGTCGGTGAGGTCGTAAGCCATGACGGGCATGACGGGACCGTACGACTGAATCTGACGGGGCGTCAACTAGGCGGTGGGTGGAGGCTGAGGCTGGTTGGGGGCGGCGTGGTTGCCGGGGGTGGTGGGGTTGGCGGGGCCTGTCTGGCAGGTGGGGCACCAGTACGTCGGGCGCTCATGGCTGCCGGTGCCGGTGCCGTTGCCGCTGTCGGTCCGGTTGGCGCGGCGCACGGAGGTGCCGCAGCGCAGACAGGGGCGGGGCGCGTGTCCGTAGACGTACAGACGCTGGTTCGGGCGGCCCGTCGTGGTGCGGACGGGGCGGTTGCGGTTGGCCTCCAGGAGTTTCTTCGCGACGGTCACCGCCCTTTCCGGCCGGGGGAGTTCGCCGACCGGCAGCCAGGGTGTGGCGCGCAGTACGAAGCAGATCTCGGCTGCGAAGACATTGCCGATACCGGCGAGGTTGCGCTGGTCGAGCAGGGCTTCGACGAGCGGCCGGCCCGGGTCTGCCAGCAGGTTGGCGAGTGCCCTGTCCGGTTCCCAGTCGGGGCCCAGGAGGTCCGGGCCGAGGTGTCCCACGACCGTGCTCTCCTCGGCGGTCCGCAGCAGTTCCAGTACGGGGAGGCGGTACCCGACGGCGGTGTGTCCGGCGGTCCCGACGACGGCGCGGATCTCGTGCGAGGGGCCGCCGCGCCAGCGTTCGCCCGGTACGTAGACCTTCCAGGTGCCGTCCATCCGCAGATGGCTGTGCAGGGTGAGGCCGCCCTCGACGCGCATCAGCAGATGTTTGCCGCGCGGGGTGACGTCGAGGACGGTGCGCCCGGTGAGGTCGGCGGTGGCGAACCGGGGGACGCGCAGGTCGAACCGGGTGAGGGTGCCACCCGCGAGCGCTGTGTGCAGTCGCCGGGCGGCCTGGTGGACGCTGTCTCCCTCGGGCATGTCTCCATGATGCGGGTTCTTCCGTGTGAGTCCTGTGTGTCCTCGATGTGAGCCTTCGGTGCGGCGGTGCGGCGGTGCGGCGGTGCGGCGGTGCGGGTGGGGCTGTTCTGGGTCGGCGCCGGTGAGCTGCGCGTGATTGCCAAGTGGAACCTTGTTCCGTATTGTTGGCGGAACGGTGTTCCGTTTGGCTGTTCCGGTCGTGGATCCTGTGGCGCTCCTGCCCGGCGCCGCCGACATTGAAAGGACCAGTGGCCCCATGCCGCAATCACCTCAGCCCAGTTTCGGGATCATGACCGCCCCCTCGCAGGTCGGTTACGAACACATCCTGCGGGTCTGGCGAGAGGCTGACGCCATCCCGGAGATCGAGCACGCATGGCTCTTCGATCACCTCATGCCGATCTGGGGCGACCCGAACGGGGTGGCCTACGAAGGGTGGACGCTGCTCTCGGCCCTCGCCGCGCAGACCCGGCGACTGCGTCTGGGGGTGCTCGTGACCAGTAACCGCTTCCGTCCCCCCGCGATGCTGGCCAAGATCGCCGCGACCGTCGACGTCATCTCCGGCGGACGGCTCGACTTCGGCATCGGTGCCGGCTCACGGCCCGGTCACCCGGTGGCCCGGCGCGAGTACGAAGCACATGGCCTGCCCTTCCACGACGCCGCCCATGCCGTCGCCGGTCTCGCCGAAGCGTGCACGGTGATCCGGCGGCTGTGGACCGAGCCGGAACCGTTCGACTTCCACGGCGCCCATATCCAGCTCACCGGTGCGTTCGGCAACCCAAAACCGGTTCAGCGCCCGCACCCGCCCATCCTCATCGGCGGACGCGCGTCCTCGACGCTGCGCGTGGTGGCCGACCACGCCGACCTGTGGAACTACCCCGGCGGCGACATCGATGACGCCATCGGCCGCAGCGCACTGCTGGACCGCTACTGCACCGAAATCGGGCGCGATCCCGCCGCGATCACCCGCTCGCTCGTGCTGTCGGTCTCCTACGACGATCCAGGCACCACCCGGGACGCGATCGGCAGAGCAACCGCGGCCGGTTTCCAGCACATCGTCCTGGCGCTGTCGGCGCCCTACCCCGCCGATGTCGCACGGTGGGTCGCCGACGAACTCATCACCGCGTCGGCCCAGGAGGCCGCAGGAATTTAGACTGCCCGGCAATGGGGGGCTTGAGCCCTCGCCGATGCGGGGCCGCCGCAGTCAGGCTCTCAGCCGCAGCCCCCTGGGGGTGGCGACGAAACCGGCTGCCTCCAGGGTCCGGCCCATGTCGGAGGTGAGAGCGGCCGCGCCGTTGGTGCGCTCCACGGTCACAGTGCCCAGCGCCCCCGAAGCCGCCGCCGCGGCGAGCGCCTGTCCGGCGGCCAGCAGTCCGGGGTGGTCGGGCTCGGTGGGCCAGGCCAGCAGGCTCTTGCCGCCGCGCTCCATGTAGAGGATCAGCTCTCCGTCCACGAGGACGACCAGAGCGCCCGCCTTGCGGCCGGGCTTGTGGCCCACCCCGCCCGGGGACTCCGGCCAGGGCAGCGCCGCTCCATAGGCGTTCGCCGGATCCGCCGCGGCGAGCACCAGCGCCCGGCCCGGTGCCCCCGAATCCGTACGGTCGCGGGCGGTGGCCGCCGCGCGCAGCCGGTCGACCGCGCCGTCCATAGCGAACTGGGCCGCGCCCAGGCCCTCCACGACATAGCCCCGCCGCGCCTGCCCGCTGTCCTCGAACGCGGAGAGGATGCGGTAGACCGCGGAGAAGCCGCCCTCGACCCCCTCGGCCGATACCGCGCCACGGGTGACGACGCCGTGCCGGTCCAGGAGCGTGCGGGCCAGGGCATGAGCGCGGTGGGTCGCCTCCGGCTCGGCGGCGGGGAGCAGGGACCAGCGGCCCGCCACGGTCGGCGGGCCGGTACGCGAAGCGGGGCGCGCCGCGCCGGTGAGAGTGCCGTACCGCCCCCGCGGGACCGTCCGGCGGGCGCGGTGGGCGGTGGAGCCCGCCGTCCGGCCCGAGCCGAGCAGGGAACGGAGCGGGGCCAGGGTGTCGTTGGTCAGCCTCCCCGACCAGGCCAGGTCCCAGATGGCGTCGGCCAGTTGGGGATCGGTGCAGTCCGGGTGGGTGGTGGCGCGGACGTGGTCCTTGAGCTGGCGGAAGAAGAGTCCGTAGCCCGGGGCGAGCGCCTGGAGCACGGACTCGTGCAGCGCGCTCAGTTCCAGTGGGTGGGGCGGTGGGACGAGCAGCGGCGCGCTGTCCGCGAGGAAGAGGGAGATCCAGCCGTCCTTGCCCGGCAGCGCGCCCGCTCCGGCCCAGACGACCTCACCGGTGGTGGTGAGTTCGTCGAGGAGCGCCGGTGTGTAACCGGACACCCGCGACGGCAGGATCAGTCTCTCCAGGGCGGAGGCGGGGACGGGCGCCCCCTGGAGCTGCTCGACGGCGCGCGCCAGGCCGTCGATGCCCCGCAGGCTGCCGGCCCCGAGGTGCTGCCACTGCGGCAGGAACGAGGCGAGCGCCTCGGGCGGTACCGGTTCGAGCTCCTCGCGCAGGGCCGCGAGGGAGCGGCGGCGGAGTCTGCGCAGCACCGTGGCGTCGCACCACTCCTGGCCGATGCCGGACGGATGGAACTCGCCCTGGACGACCCGGCCCGCGGCGGCGAGCCGCTGCAGCGCGCCGTCCGTGACCGCGCTGCCCAGGCCGAAGCGTGCCGCCGCCGTCGACGAGGTGAACGGGCCGTGCGTCCGTGCGAAGCGGGAGAGCAGATCGCCCAGCGGGTCCTTGACCGGCTCGGTGAAGGCCTCGGGCACGCCCACCGGGAGGGCTGTGCCGAGCGCGTCCCGCAGTCTGCCCGCGTCCTCGATAGCCGCCCAGTGGTCGGTGCCCGCGATACGGACCCGGATGGCCCGGCGGGCGGCCGCGAGGTCCGGCGCCCACTGCGGTTCAGCCCCGCGCTCGGCCAGCTCGGCGTCGGTCAGCGGGCCGAGCAGCCGCAGCCGGTCCGCCACCCCCTCGGCGTCCTTGATCCGACGGTCCTCCGTCAGCCACTGGAGCTCGCGCTCCAGCTCGTCCAGCACGTCGGCGTCCAGCAGCTCGCGCAGTTCGGCCCGGCCCAGCAGCTCGGCAAGGAGCCGGGAGTCCAGCGAGAGAGCCGCCGCCCGGCGCTCGGCGAGCGGGGAGTCGCCCTCGTACAGGAACTGGGCGACATAGCCGAACAGCAGCGAGCGCGCGAACGGTGAGGGCTCGGCCGTGGTGACTTCGACGAGGCGGACGCGGCGCGACTCGATGTCGCCCATCAGCTCGGTGAGGCCCGGTACGTCGAACACGTCCTGAAGGCATTCGCGGACGGCTTCGAGGACGATCGGGAACGAGCCGAACTCGCTGGCGACCTGGAGGAGCTGGGAGGCCCGCTGACGCTGCTGCCACAGGGGTGTCCGCTTGCCGGGGCTGCGGCGCGGCAGGAGGAGGGCGCGGGCGGCACACTCGCGGAATCGGGAGGCGAAGAGGGCCGAGCTGCCGACCTGGTCCGTGACGATCTGATTGATCTCGCCCTTGTCGAAGGCCACATCGGCCGCTCCGAGCGGGGCCTGCTCGGTGTCGTACTCGACGCCCGGCGCGGCCGGGTCGCCGTCCAGCAGGTCGAGGCCCATCAGATCCGCGTCGGGGAGCCGCAGCACGATCCCGTCGTCGGCATGCATGACCTGCGCGTCCATCCCGTACCGCTCGGAGAGCTTGGCGCCGAGTGCGAGCGCCCAGGGTGCGTGCACCTGCGCGCCGAACGGGGAGTGGACGACCACCCGCCAGTCGCCCAGTTCGTCACGGAACCGCTCCACGACGATGGTCCGGTCGTCCGGCACATGGCCGCAGGCGCGGCGCTGCTCGTCCAGGTAGGACAGGACGTTGTCAGCGGCCCAGGCGTCGAGCCCGGCAGCGAGCAGCCGCAGCCGGGCGTCGTCCGGAGCGAGGCCGCCCACCTCGCGGAGGAACGCGCCCACGGCGCGGCCCAGTTCGAGCGGGCGGCCCAGCTGGTCGCCCTTCCAGAACGGCAGCCGGCCCGGCACCCCGGGGGCCGGGGTGACCAGCACCCGGTCGCGGGTGATGTCCTCGATACGCCAGGACGTGGTGCCGAGGGTGAAGACGTCGCCCACCCGGGACTCGTAGACCATCTCCTCGTCCAGCTCACCGACCCGCCCCCCGCCCTTCTTGGGGTCGGCCCCGGCGAGGAAGACTCCGAAGAGACCGCGGTCGGGGATGGTGCCGCCGGAGGTGACAGCGAGGCGCTGCGCCCCGGGGCGGCCCGTGACCGTACCGGCGATCCGGTCCCACACCACGCGCGGACGCAACTCCGCGAAGGCGTCCGACGGATAGCGTCCGGCGAGCATGTCCAGGACCGCTGTGAAAGCGGACTCGGGAAGCGCGGCGAACGGCGCCGCGCGGCGCACCACCGCCAGCAGGTCGTCGGCCTGCCAGCTGTCGAGAGCCACCATCGCGACCAGCTGCTGGGCCAGTACGTCCAGCGGGTTCGACGGGATCCGCAGCGCCTCGATCGAGCCGGTGCGCATCCGCTCGGTCACCACGGCGGCCTGCACCAGGTCCCCCCGGTACTTGGGGAAGACGACACCGGTGGAGACGGCGCCCACCTGGTGCCCCGCGCGCCCCACCCGCTGGAGGCCGGAGGCCACCGATGGTGGCGACTCGACCTGGATGACCAGATCCACCGCTCCCATGTCGATCCCCAGCTCAAGACTGGAGGTGGCCACGACAGCGGGCAGCCGGCCCGCCTTGAGATCCTCCTCGACCTGGGCGCGCTGCTCCTTGGACACCGAGCCGTGGTGGGCGCGGGCGAGCAGCGCGGGCGCGCCCTTGGCGGCGCCCGACTCGGCCATCACCTCGGCGGGGGAGTGGGCCTCCGGCATGACCTCCCCGGTGGCCCGCTCGTACGCGATCTCGTTCAGCCTGTTGCACAGGCGCTCCGCCAGACGGCGGGAGTTGGCGAAGACGATCGTCGAGCGGTGCGCCTGGACCAGATCCGCAATGCGCTCCTCGACATGCGGCCAGATGGAGGGCTTCTCGGCCTTGTCCGGGTCCGTGTCGGATGCCAGGGAACCGCCCAGCTCTCCGAGGTCCTCGACGGGGACGACCACCGAGAGGTCGAACTCCTTGCCGGAGGGCGGCTGCACGATCTCGGCCTTGCGCTGCGGCGAGAGGTAACGGGCGATCTCGTCCACCGGCCTGACCGTCGCGGACAGACCGATCCGGCGGGCCGGGCGCGGCAGCAGCTCGTCCAGGCGCTCCAGCGAGACGGCGAGATGGGCACCCCGCTTTGTGCCGGCCACCGCGTGGACCTCGTCGAGAATCACCGTCTCGACGCCCGCCAGCGCGTCACGCGCGGACGAGGTGAGCATCAGGAACAGCGACTCGGGGGTGGTGATCAGAATGTCCGGCGGCCGGAGCGCCATGGACCGCCGCTCGGCGGCCGGGGTGTCGCCGGAGCGGATACCGACCCGTACATCGGGCTCGGGCAGTCCGAGCCGCACCGACTCCTGGCGGATGCCGGTGAGCGGGCTGCGGAGATTGCGCTCGACGTCGACGGCGAGCGCCTTGAGCGGCGAGACATACAGGACCCGGCAGCGCTTCCTGGCATCGGCGGGTGGTGGCGCCGACGCCAGCTGGTCGAGGGCGGCCAGGAACGCGGCGAGCGTCTTGCCGGAGCCGGTCGGGGCCACGACCAGCACGTCGGACCCGGCACCGATCGCCCGCCACGCACCGTCCTGGGCCGGAGTGGGCGCGGTAAAGGCCCCCGTGAACCAGCCGCGGGTCGCGGGGGAGAAGGAGTCGAGCGCTGACCTCACCATGTCCCCCATCGTGCACCCCACCACTGACAACCGCCCGGACCTGGGGAAACAATGAAGTCATGGAGCCATGGGGAACACCGGCGCCGGGTGGCGAGGAGCGTGCACGGCACTGGCGGCTCGACGAGCTGCCCGGGGTCGATCTGCTGCACGCCCGCTACATCCGCAAGTCCTTCCCCCGGCACACGCACGAGTCGTTCGTCATGGCCGCGATCACCTACGGCGTGGAGGCGTTCCACTACCGCACCGAGCTGGTCAGGGCGGGGCCGGGCCAGCTCGCTCTGGTGAACCCCGACACCGCGCACACCGGGTTCGCGGGCGTGCCCGAGGGCTGGATCTACCGCACGCTCTACCCGTCCGCCGAACTGATCGCCGAGGTCGCCGCCGATATCAGCACCCTGCGCGGCTCTGTCGGTTTCACCTCACCGGTCGTCGACGACCCGGAGGCCGCGCGCCTCGTCGTCGGTGTGCACCGGGCGGCCGAGCAGGGCAACGCGCTGGCCGCCGACAGCCTGCTGCGGCTCGCCGTCGCCCGGCTGCTGCGTACCCACGGGGGCGGGCTCCCCGAGCGTTCGCCGCGCAGCGCGGGCGCCGAGAACGCGGCCCGCGCGCGGGCCGTGCTGGAGGAGCGGATGGTGCGGCCGCCATCCCTCGACAGGCTCGCCGCCGACCTCGGCACCAGCCCGTTCGCCCTGCTGCGCGCCTTCCGGGCGGCGTACGGGATGCCGCCGCACACCTGGCTCACCGACGCGCGGGTGCGGCGGGCCAGGCACCTCCTGGAGGCGGGCACGACACCCGCGGAGGCGGCGGCCGCCGTCGGATTCACCGATCAGCCGCATCTGAACCGGCATTTCAGCCGGATCGTAGGGGTGCCGCCGGGCGCGTACCAGCGGGGCCGCGCAAGAACGTACAAGACCGGACCGGAATCCTCCTCGTAACGTCTGCCCGGTGGCAGTGGAACGGACAGTACCTACGGACTCCGGCGCAGATCCGGAACAGAGAGCGGACTCGGCCGTCATCAGGGACGCGCTCGGTGTCGGCGTCGCGGTCGGGCTCTCCGGGTTCGCCTTCGGTGTGACCTCGGCGGGCTCCGGTCTCAGCCTGTTGCAGACCTGTCTCCTCAGCCTGCTGGTCTTCACCGGCGCCTCACAGTTCGCGCTGGTCGGGGCGCTGGCGGCGGGAGGCAGCCCGTTCGCCGCCGCTGCGGGAGCCTTCTTCCTCGGCGTCCGCAACACCTTCTACGGGCTGCGGCTGTCCCAGCTGCTGGCCCTGCCGCGCGCCGTACGCCCCTTCGCCGCCCACTGGGTGATCGACGAGACGACCGCCGTCACCCTGGCCCAGCCGACCCGGCGTGCGGCCCGGATCGGATTCACCGCCACGGGGCTGACCCTGTATGTGCTGTGGAACCTCACCACACTGCTCGGCGCGCTGGGCGCGGAAGCGCTCGGCGACACCGGGGCCTGGGGCCTCGACGCGGCCGGGCCCGCGGTCTTCCTCGCCCTCCTCGCCCCCATGCTGCGGACGACGACGGAGCGGGCGGTCGCCGGGCTGGCCGTCGTGCTGGGCCTCGGGCTGCTGCCGCTGGTGCCCGGCGGGGTGCCGGTACTGATCGCCGCGCTCGCGGCACCGGCTGTGCTGTTCCTCAAGGGGCGCGGCGTCAGCCGTACGAGCGGGGTGGCGATGCGGGTCCGGGGCGGCCGGGCGGACCGGAGGGGCCGGACGGACCTGAAGGACCAGAAGGATGTGAAGGACCAGAGAATCCTGAAGGACCAGAGAATCCTGAAGGACCAGAAGGACCAGAAGGACCTCGAAGAGACAGAGAAGAAGGGGCAGGAGCGTTGAGCGTCTGGATCGCGATCGGGGCGACGGCCGTCGGCTGCTACCTCGTCAAACTGCTCGGTCTGCTGGTCCCCGCGGGGACGCTTGAGCGGCCGGTCGTCAAGCGGCTGTCCTCGCTGCTCCCGGTCGCGCTGCTGGCGGCCCTCACCGCTCAGCAGACCTTCGCGGACGGCCACCACCTCGTACTGGACGCGCGAGGCGCGGGGGTCGCGGCGGCGGCGCTCGCACTGGTGCTGCGCGCCCCCTTCCTGGTGGTCGTCGGAGTCGCCGTGGCAGTCACCGCCGGGGTGCGCGCACTGGGCTGAACCCGGCACACCGGACATCTGCTCACGCCCACCCCCGCACCGCCGCGCGCGGGGGCGGGCGGTCAGACGACGTCGCGGCCGTGGGCCCGCAGCGTCAGCAGCGCCTGGACCGTCACCATGGGCCGCGCCTCGATCTGCGGAGCCGGCGCCCAGGAACGCCAGTTGACCGGCCAGCCGCCGTCCTCGCGCTGCTCGCCCGCCAGGAAGTCCAGCGAACGGGCCATCTCCTCGTCGGTGAACCAGCCGCGCGCCAGGGAGCCGGGCACGCGTGCGTAGTCGTACGGAAAGTGTTGTTCCCCCGGCGCGTACCCCGGCGCGACCGGATACGACGCGCGGTCCTCCGGGTCCAGCACGGCCAGCCGCTGCTCCCGCACCTGCCGGCCCAGCCGGTCGGCAGCCGCCTCGGCCCGCGACCGGTCGGGGACGCCGTCCAGGAAGGCGACCGCCGCCTGGATCTCGTACGGGTGGGAGTGCTCCAGCGCGTCGACCGCGTTCCAGCAGAAATCGGTCGCCCGGAAGAGCCAGGCGTGCCAGACCTCGTTGCGGTGCAGCACGCCCACCACGGGCCCGGTGGCCAGCAGCTCGCTCGGCGGGTCGTCGACGACCGGGATGAACGGCGCGCACGGGTAGCCGCGCTGCGAGGGGTGGACCGCGGGCAGCGCGCCGTCCCTGGTGGACACCTCGGTGAGATACCGGCACACCCGCTCCACCCGCATACCGCCGCAGCGCCCCACGGAGTCGAGGACGTGCAGCGCGTGCGCCGTGTGCAGCGGCTGGCTCAGCGGGCCGCGCAGATCGGGTTCGAGTGCGTGTCCGTACCCGCCGTCCTCGTTGAGGTGGGCGGCGAGCGCGGCTTCCACCGCGTCGGCACGTCCGTCGAGGAAGTGGTACGCGAACCGCCGCTGTTCCAGCACCCGGGCCGTCAGCCAGATGAAGTGCTCGGCGCGTGCGAGAGGAGATAGTCCGGTTCCAGCCATGCTCCGAAGGTAGAGCGGAATGAGCCCAGGGCAAGGGCGCCGGGCAAGGCTGCACTCTCAGGGGCTGGATACTGAAGTCATGCGGTTGACGATTTTCTGGGAGCGGATGGCGGAGCACTTCGGCGAGGGGTACGCCGATTCGTTCGCCCGCGACCATGTGATGGCGGAGCTGGGCGGCCGTACGGTGCACGAGGCACTGGCCGCCGGCTGGGAGACGAGGGACGTCTGGCGGGGTGTCTGCGCGGCGGCGGACATCCCCGAGGACCGGCGCTGAGCGCCCGCGGGTCCGGGGGCGTGCGGCCGGTTGTCACACGGGTACGCGAGACTGGGCCTGTGCCACCGACCGTCTGTGCCACCGACCGATGACCGATGAGACTGCCGAGGACCAGATGACCCCGGACGAGACCGCCGCGGACCGGACGAACGCCGACCGGACGCCCGCGGACGGGACGCCCGCGGACGGGACGCCCGCGGACGGGACGCCCGCGGACGGGACGACGACTACGGACCGGGCCCCAGGCTCCGTGCCGCCCCCTCCCGCCGCCGGGCGTGGTGCGACGGGCCGGGCGGCGATGCCCCGCTGGCTGCCCAGGGCGATGGTGCTCGCCCTCGCCCTCGTCGCCTGCTTCCAGCTGGGCAGCTGGGCGTTCTACCAGCTCATCGGGTTGCTGACCAACATCCTCATCGCGTTCTTCCTGGCTCTCGCGATCGAGCCGGCGGTGGGACGCATGGCGGCGCGCGGCATGCGCCGCGGTCTCGCCACCTTCCTGGTCTTCTTCGGGGTGGCGCTCGCGGCGGCCGGTTTCGTCTTCCTGCTCGGCTCGATGCTGGCCGGACAGATCGTGGACATGGTCGAGGAGTTCCCCAAGTACCTGGACCTGGTGATCAACTGGACCAACCACACCTTCCACAGCGAGCTGTCGCGGGTGCAGGTCCAGGACAGCCTGTTGCACTCGGACTGGCTGCAGAAGTACGTCCAGAACAGTGCGAGCGGTGTGCTCGACGTGTCGACCACCGTGCTGGGCGGCCTCTTCCGGCTTCTGACGATCTTCCTGTTCGCCTTCTACTTCGCGGCCGACGGCCCACGGCTGCGGCGCGCGCTGTGCTCCGTACTGCCGCCGTCGAAGCAGCCCGAGGTGCTGCGGGCCTGGGAGATCGCGGTCGACAAGACCGGCGGTTACCTCTACTCGCGCGGTGTGATGGCGCTGATCTCCGGCATCGCGCACTACATCCTGCTGGTCGCGCTGGGTGTGCCGTACGCCCCCGCGCTCGCGGTGTGGGTCGGCCTCGTCTCCCAGTTCATCCCGACCATCGGCACGTACCTGGCGGGTGCGCTGCCCATGCTGCTCGCCTTCACGGTGAACCCCTGGTACGCGCTGTGGGTGCTGGTCTTCGTGGTGATCTACCAGCAGTTCGAGAACTACGGGCTCCAGCCGAAGCTCACGGCGAAGGCCGTCGACATCCACCCCGCGGTGGCCTTCGGCTCGGTCATCGCGGGTACCGCGCTGCTGGGGGCGGTCGGTGCGCTGATCGCCATTCCGGCGGTGGCGACCCTCCAGGCGTTCCTGGGCGCCTATGTGAAGCGGTACGACGTGACGGACGATCCGCGCGTCCACGGCAGGCGCGGACTCCGTGACGTACGGGGGCTCCGGGACGCGGCTGCGGTGTTCCAGGGGCGGGTCCCGCGACCGGGGATCGGTGCCGAGGACACCGACGGCTGAACATCCGCGTGGTGCGCTTGACAGTAAAATCGAACAGCCGTTCTTATGGGGTTCTGGCCGGGTACTCGGACGAGTCGTCGACTGCGGTGTCCACCGAGTTGTCCGCCGAGTTATCCACAGGCGGGACGGGCTTCGGAGCCCATTGTCAGTGGCAGGGGTTAGCGTCATTGACGTGAAGCGATCGACTCAAGCAAATCGGGTGGAACCCATGGCAGCAGGCAACGACCGCGAGAAGGCGCTGGACGCCGCTCTCGCCCAGATTGAACGGCAATTCGGCAAGGGCGCGGTGATGCGCCTGGGCGAGCGGCCCAACGAGCCCATCGAGGTCATCCCCACCGGGTCGACCGCCCTCGACGTCGCGCTCGGTGTCGGCGGTCTGCCGCGCGGCCGGGTGGTCGAGGTGTACGGGCCGGAGTCCTCCGGCAAGACGACGCTGACGCTGCACGCGGTGGCGAACGCGCAGCGGCTCGGCGGCCAGGTGGCCTTCATCGACGCCGAGCACGCACTCGACCCCGAGTACGCGAGGAAGCTCGGCGTCGACATCGACAACCTCATCCTGTCCCAGCCGGACAACGGCGAGCAGGCGCTGGAAATCGTCGACATGCTGATCCGTTCCGGCGCGCTCGACCTGGTCGTCATCGACTCCGTCGCGGCTCTGGTGCCGCGTGCGGAGATCGAGGGCGAGATGGGCGACTCGCACGTGGGTCTGCAGGCCCGGCTGATGAGCCAGGCGCTCCGCAAGATCACCGGCGCGATGAACCAGTCCAAGACCACCGCGATCTTCATCAACCAGCTCCGCGAGAAGATCGGCGTCATGTTCGGCTCCCCGGAGACCACCACGGGTGGCCGGGCGCTGAAGTTCTACGCGTCGGTACGGCTCGACATCCGCCGGATCGAGACGCTGAAGGACGGCACCGACGCGGTCGGCAACCGCACCCGGGTGAAGGTCGTCAAGAACAAGGTCGCGCCGCCCTTCAAGCAGGCCGAGTTCGACATCCTCTACGGCCAGGGCATCAGCCGCGAGGGCGGCCTGATCGACATGGGCGTGGAGAACGGCTTCGTACGCAAGGCGGGCGCCTGGTACACGTACGAGGGCGACCAGCTCGGGCAGGGCAAGGAGAACGCCCGGAACTTCCTGAAGGACAACCCCGATCTCGCCAATGAGATCGAGAAGAAGATCCTGGAGAAGCTGGGCATCGGTGTCAGGCGGGAGGCCGAGCTCGGAGCCGAGCCGGCCTCGGACGCCGCAGGCGCCGGTGTGGCCGACGAGGCAGCGAAGACGGTTCCCGCTCCGGCCGGCGGCAAGGCCAAGACGGCCAAGACCGCCGCGGCCAAGAGCTGACCCGTGGTCCGGAGAACCGAATGGCCGGAGGCCACCGGCTCCGGGGGGCCCGGGGGCTCCGGAGCCGGTGACGTAGCCGGCCAGGGGGACGGAGGGGCGGGATCGCGGCGGCAGCGGTCGCAGCAGAAGCGGGCCCAGGACCAGGGCTCGCAGAAGCCGCAGGATCCGGCGGAGCAGGCTCGGGCCATCTGCCTGCGCCTGCTCACCGGGACCGCGCGCACCCGTAAGCAACTGGCCGAAGCACTGCAAAAGCGGGATATCCCCGACGAGGTCTCCGAGGAAGTGCTGTCCCGCTTCGAAGAGGTCGGGCTCATCGACGACGCGGCTTTCGCGGATGCCTGGGTGGAGTCCCGCCACCGTGGACGAGGGCTCGCCAAACGGGCGCTCGCGCGGGAGCTCCGTACGAAAGGCGTGGACTCCGAGCTCATCGAGGAGGCCGTCGGGCAGCTGGACTCCGAGCAGGAGGAGGAGACCGCCCGGGAACTGGTCACCCGCCGGCTCCGCTCCACACGGGGGCTGGACCGCGACAAACGGCTGCGCCGCCTTGCGGGCATGCTCGCCCGCAAGGGATACCCGGAGGGCATGGCCCTGCGGGTGGTGCGGCAGGCACTGGAGGCGGAAGGCGAGGACCTGGCAGACCTGGAACACGGGGGGTTTCAGGGCGACGGGTAGCCGGACTGCGGGTGCCGGGCTGTGGGGGGTCGGGTTGTGGCGCCGGGCTGTATGCGGTCGGGCTGTGGGCGCCGGGCTGTGGGTAGCCGGGCGACGGCTCACGCCGCCGCCCGGGCGTTCAGGGTGCGACGACCGGGAGGCCTGCCGCACGCCAGGCCTGGAAGCCGCCGATGAGGTCCGTCGCCCGGTACAGGCCCAGCTGTTGCAAGGACGCCGCGGCGAGGGACGACGCATAGCCCTCGTTGCAGATCACCACGGTCCGCAGACCGTGGCCGGTGGCCTCCGGCGCACGGTGGCTGCCCTGCGGATCGAGCCGCCACTCCAGCTCGTTGCGTTCGACGACCAGCGCCCCGGGGATCAGCCCGTCGCGCTCCCGTAGTTCCGCGTACCGGATGTCCACCAGCAGCGCCCCGTGCGCCGCGGCGTCGAAAGCCTCCCGGGGCCCGATCCGGTCGAGCTCCGCCCGTACCCTCTCCAACAGCTCGTCCACGGAGAGCGGTTCGGGTACAGACACCGGTTCGGGCAGGGGGTCCGGATCTGACACCGAGACCGGTTCGGGGACGGTGACTGGTTCGGCCACGGGGACTGGTTCCGGCACGGGGACTTGTCCGGGCACGGGGCGCGGCTCGCTCACTCCCACTCCCCGGGGTGCTCGACCTGCTCCAGGCGCAGCAGGGGGCCGCTGCGGCTGTAGCGGCGCATCAGTGGCAGCGGCGGATAGTAGGCATGCACCGAGACCGCATGCTCGGCGGCCGACTGATTGAGCACCTGGTGGACGTGGTGGGCGCCGAAGGCCCGTCCGTCGCCCTGCGTCAGCTGCCGGGTGCGGTCGACTCCGTCGGCCAGTTCGAGGGTCTTCCATCCTTCGGTGGGCAGCCGTGCGGCCAGCGAGTCCTCCGTGAGTACGCCCGCCGCTGTGGCGAACGCGCCCTGGGAGCCGCCGTGGTCGTGCCAGCCGGTGCCGGTGCCGGGTGGCCAGCCGATCAGCCAGGCCTCGCTCCCGCCCGGACCGTCCAGCCGGATCCAGGTGCGGCCCTCGGGGTCGAGCGGGAGTGAGCGGATGAGTTCGGAGTCGGCGGCGGTACGGCGTACGAAGTCGAGGAGCCGGCTCGCGGTGGGCGCAGCGGAGCGCGCGGGCGCCGGGGCAGGCAGGGGTGCGGAGAGAGACATGATGACCGTCCGGAATGGTTCGCGGGGACGTGCGGCGCGGCAGCCCGGAACAGCACGAGGGCGGTCCGAACAGCACGAGGGCGGTCCGGAACAGCACGGGCGGTCCGGAACAACACAGGACAGCCCGGAACTGCACGGGGCGGCGCAGGCACGAAGGGGAAAGTGCGAATCAGCGGGACGGGCGACACACGCAGCCCGCATAGCGGACGAGGTCCATATGGACCCTCCGCCACAGGCGCACATCGGTGTCGGTCACGCTCCGCAGTACACCATGTGCGCCCAGGACGGTCAATTGACGTCCGCGGTGCTCTCCTCCCGGACCGCCGTCGCCGCCCCGCCCCGTGCGGCGTCGGCCGCTTCGTACAGTTCGGCGGGACGTACCCCGTTGAAGGCCGCCACCAGATGTCCGTCGGGACGCACCAGCAACACCGTGTGCGCCGAAGCGCCCGGGTAGGTCTCGGCGACCAGGAGTTCGGCCTCGACCGGAAGCGCGCTCACCGCGGCGGCCAGCCTCGGCATCACACCCGCCTTCACCCAGTGCCGCCGGTCCCACACCCCCGTACCCGGTGCGATCAGCACCACCATCAACTGCCCGCGTCCCAGGCGTTCGCGCAGCCTTACGGCCGTACCGTCCGGCGCCGTGACCTGTACATCGGCGACCGGAGCGCCGGCGGCGGTCCCCACCGCGGTCTGTGAGGGGGTGCGCGGGGGCGCAAGGGGCGAGTGGGCGTACACCGGGGGCGCGCCCAGCGCGCCGCTGCCCAGATGGCCGTCCGCGAGGAGGGCGTCGTGCCCGCGCGCCCTGCCGGGCAGATACGCGCGCAGCCCACCACCGCCGCGCAGTATCGGCAGCGACTGGTCAGCGGCGCGCAGCCGGGCGGCGACAGCGGTGCGGCGTTCCGCCTGGTAGCTGTCGAGCAGCAGCTCGGAGGCGCCGTGGTGCCAGGTCTGTGCCAGCTTCCAGGCGAGGTTGCCGGCGTCCCGCAGCCCCTCGTCCAGCTCCTGGGTACCGAGTGCGCCCAGCAGATGCGCGGCGTCCCCGGCCAGGAACGCCCGGCCCACCCGCCAGCGCCTGGCCAGCCGGTGGTGCAGGGTGTAGACGCCGGTGTCGATCAGTTCGTACGGAGGTGTCTCGCCGCCGCACCAGCCCGCCAGGGCGGCCCGGACCCGCGCCACCAGCGCCTCGGGGGTGACCAGTTCGGCGCGCGGCGGCAGCAGCCAGTCGATCCGCCAGACGTCGTCCGGCAGTGGACGGGCCGTCACCTCTTCCCCGCCGGTCCGCCAGGGCGGCAGCCGGTGCAGCAACGCCTCGCCGGGCCAGGGCAGTTCGGCGCGCAGCGCGGCCACCGCGTGCCGCTCCACCGCCGTACGGCCGGGAAACCGGATGTCGAGCAGTTTGCGGACGGTGGACCGGGCTCCGTCGCAGCCGACCAGGTGACTGCCGCGCCACCAGGTGCCCTGCGGGCCTGCCGTGTGCACGGTGACGCCGCCGCGGTCCTGTTCGATGGTGTCCACCCGGCTGCCGGTGACCAGCCTCACCTGTTCCCGGTTCGCCACCGCGGCCCGCAGCCCACGGGTCAGGGCGTGCTGCGGCAGATGGAACGGGGAGGGCCCACCCGGACCGGGTCCGCCGAACCCCTCGGCCGGGTCAGGCCCGTTCGGCCCCTCGGAGCCATTGACCACACCGGTGCCATGGACCACACCCGTCCCACCGGTCTCGTCGGACCCGCGAAACTCGTGCGGACCGAATGAGCCGGATGGGTCTGAAGTGTCCGGAATGTCGACCGGCTCGCCCCGCCTACCGGTCGTGCCGGGGCCGCCGATTCCCTGACCGCCGATTCCGCCGCCGATCCTCCGGCCGTCGTACGCCACCGAACCGGCGGGGCCCCGGCCGGGCTCGTCGAAAACGACCCGCTGCATCAGCTGACTCCGCCTGACGGACCGCCAGGCGGCCCAGCGCCCGGTCTCACCCGGGGCTGTCGTGCAGCCGAGCCGGCCCAGGAAGTCGGCGGTCTCCGGGCGCAGTACGACGGTGCGGGCGGGGCGCGGTCCGTCCTCGCCCGTTCCCTCGTCGAGCACGACGGAGGGCACATCCTGTGCGGCGAGCGCCAGGGCCAGCGCGAGCCCGACCGGGCCCGCGCCGACGATGATCACCGGGTCCACGGTGCGGCTCCTCGAACCCGTGCGGAGAGGTGGCTGATGGCAGATAGAGCCCGGTGCGCGATCACAGAACGTATGCAACCCACTGCGCGTGCTTGCGTCAAGTGACGGCCGGATGTGGCGGAGCCGCTCCCCGGCCCCCGAGCCGATCTCCGAACCGGCCCCTGAGCTGGTACCCGAGCTGCGGAAAGCAGCGGAGACAGGTGGACGGCGGGCAGCCACAGCCGCTGCCCGCCGTCCGTGCCCGGAACGAATCCGTGGCTGGAATGCCTCTGCCTCGAACGCGTAGGTGTCCAGCGCGTCCTGACGCAGCCTCATCTCGACCGCGCCGCTCTCCTGCCCTGCTGTCCGGCGCCGCCTGTGCATGGGGCAGCGGAACCGGGGGCAGCGGAGTACGGGCCAGAGGTCAGACCCCGACCTTGCCGTCCTCGACCGCGTCGGTCGAGCCCTTGACCTCCGGGGGTACGGCCGAGGGCCCCACGGCGATCCCCGTCTTCGCCCGGCGGCCGCGCTTCTCGATCCAGGTGGCGAGGGCCGAGAGGAGCAGGCACATCGCCAGATAGATGGTGCCGATGACGACGATCGTCGAGACGTACGGGTACTGCCCGTCGACCGGTGTGTTGCTGGCGATCAGCCGTGCGGTCGCGAGCAGTTCCGGATAGAGAATGATGTAGCCGAGCGAGGTGTCCTTCAGTGTGACGACCAGCTGGCTGATGATGGTCGGCAGCATCGCGCGGACAGCCTGCGGCATCAGCACTGCCGCCACGACCTGCGACTTCCGCATACCCAGGGCGTACGCGGCCTCGCGCTGCCCCTTCGGTACGGAGTTGATGCCGGCCCTGAGCACCTCGGCCTGCACACAGCCGTTGTAGACCGCCAGACCCAGCGCGAGCGCCCACATCGAGTAGTCGGTGAGGAACCCGACCCAGATCGCGTAGATGGTGATCAGCAGCGGGAGGGAACGGAACAGCTCGATGAACGCGGTCGCCAGCCACCGCACCGGGCGGTGGTCGGAGAGCCGGCCGACGACCAGCACCACACCCAGGACCAGTGAACCCGCCGCACCCAGCGCGAACGCCTTCAGCGTGGCGACCACGGCGTCGGCGATGTTCGTGCGGATGCCGCTGTAGTTGAAGATGTCCCACATGCCACCGTCGAGGTCCCCCTTGCTGGAGAGACGTACGACGGCGACGACGATCAGCGCGACGATGGCCGCACTGCCGAGGACCGAGTAGATCCGGTTGCGTACGACGGCCTTGGGGCCGGGTGCGTCGTAGAGCACGCTGGCACTCATCGGGCGACCTCCATACGGCTCTCGACGAGGCGGAAGATGCCGCTGATCGCGAAGGTGATGATCAGGTAGCCGATGGCGACCCAGATGAAGATGGGGACGATCCCGTACCCCAGATCGCTCATGGCCTTCTGCCAGCCGAAGAGTTCGGTGACGCTGAAGGCACCCGCGATGGCGGAATTCTTGGTGAGCGCGATGATGATGCTGCTCAGCGGGGCGATGACGGTACGGGTGGCCTGCGGGAGCACGACCATCCGCAGGGTCTGCGAGAAGCTCAGACCGAGCGAGCGGGCCGCCTCGGCCTGGCCCAGCGGGACCGTGCCGATACCGGACCTGATGGCTTCACAGATGAACGACGAGGTGTAGAAACCGAGCGCGAGCGATGCCAGGAGGAAGGGGCTCATGCCCGGGAAGAAGATCTCGGGGACCACGAAGGTGGCCACGAGGAAGAGCAGGGTCAGTGGGGTGTTCCGCAGGATCGTGACCCAGGCCGTCCCGAAGAACCGGAGCGGAGGCACGGGTGAGACCCGGAAGCCGGCGATGACGATGCCGAGGACGCAGGCGATGACCGTGCTGATGACGGTGATCTCCAGGGTCCCTATGAAGCCGTCGCGGAACGCCGAAAAGTGGTCGAAAAGTACGTTCATGAGGTCTCCGCGTCGGCGGGCAGCAGCTGGAAGACAGGGGGCGTGGCGCCCCGTACCCGGGTACGGGGCGCTTCAGCGCTTACGGGCAGGCGGTACGGGCCGGCCGTTGGGGCGGCCGGGCCCGCGGTGCCGGGTGGATCAGTAGCGCTCGACGGCAGGCGGTGCGACGTACGAGGAGCCGGACAGGCCCAGGGTGGCGTCGTAGATCTTCTTGTACGTGCCGTCCTTGACGTGCTTCTCCAGGGCCGAGTCCATGAAGTCGCGCAGCGCCTTGTCGCTCTTGCTCATACCGATGCCGTACGGCTCCACGGTGAACGGCTTGCCGACCACCTGGAGCTTCTTCGGGTTCTGGGCCGCGTATCCCTTGAGGATCGCGTCGTCGGTGGTGACCGCGTCGACCTGCTTCGTCAGCAGCTCCTGTACGCAGTCGGAGTACTTGGCGAGCTCGGTGGTCTTCGCGCCGTACTTCGGCTTCTCGATCTCCGCGAGCGGGGTGGAGCCCTTGATCGAGCAGACCTTCTTGCCCTTCAGGGTCTCCGGACCCGTGATGGCCTTCTCGTCCTTGCGGACGAGCAGCGAGGCGCCCGCCTTGTAGTAGGGGCCGGCGAATCCGACGAGCTTCTTGCGCTCGTCGTTGATCGAGTACGTACCGACGAAGTAGTCGACCTGGCCCTTGGAGATGGCGGTCTCACGGATGCCGGAGTCCACGGTCTTCCACTCGATCTGGTCCTTCGAGAAGCCCAGGTCCGCGGCGATCATCCGGGCGACCTCGACGTCGAAGCCGGAACGCTCCTTGGTCGACTGGTCCTCGAAGCCGAGGTACGGCTGGTCGGCCTTCGCGCCGATGACCAGCTTGCCGCGCTTCTTGGCAGCCTTGAACGTGGGGGAGTCGAGGGAGACATTCTTGGCGACCGTGTACGTGGGGAGCTTGGGGGCGTTGGCGGCGCCGGGCTCCGCCTTGCCGTTGTCGCCGGCCGAACCCGACTTGCCGCCGCAGGCGGTCCCGGTGAGAGCGAGCACGGCGATCGTCGCGAAGGCGGCGGACTTACGGAACTTCATGCTGAACATCCTCTATTTCGGAGCACGTTGGACGTCTGTCTCATCAGCTGTCGCATTGCTGTCTCGTCAGTGATGAAGGATCTTCGACAGGAAGTCCTTGGCGCGGTCGCTGCGGGGGTTGCTGAAGAACTGGTCCGGGGCGGCCTCTTCGACGATCTTCCCGTCGGCCATGAAGACGACCCGGTTGGCCGCGGAGCGTGCGAAGCCCATCTCGTGGGTGACGACGATCATCGTCATGCCGTCACGAGCCAGCTGCTGCATGACCTCAAGAACCTCGTTGATCATCTCGGGGTCGAGCGCCGAGGTCGGCTCGTCGAAGAGCATGACCTTGGGGTCCATCGCCAGCGCCCGCGCGATCGCGACGCGCTGCTGCTGGCCGCCGGAGAGCTGCGCGGGGAACTTGTCGGCCTGAGCGCCGACGCCCACCCGGTCCAGCAGCGCACGCGCCTTCTCCTCGGCGGCTGTCTTATCGGTCTTGCGCACCTTGATCTGGCCGAGCATCACGTTCTGCAGAACCGTCTTGTGCGCGAAGAGGTTGAACGACTGGAAGACCATGCCGACATCGGCGCGCAGCCTGGCCAGTTCCCGGCCCTCGGCGGGCAGGGGCTTTCCGTCGATCGTTATCGCGCCGGAGTCGACAGTCTCCAGACGGTTGATGGTGCGGCACAGTGTGGACTTGCCGGACCCCGAGGGTCCGATGACGACCACGACCTCGCCACGGGCGATGGTCAGGTCGATGTCCTGGAGCACATGCAACGCGCCGAAGTGCTTGTTGACGTTGCTCAGTACGACCAGGTCGTCCGACACCGGCAAGGGATTTTCGGTGGATTCGGCGGACTTGGTCACTGGCACTCCGCTCATCGGCTGTTCGCTCCGTCCTCCTCAACCGCAAGTGCGGTCGTGGTTGGAAGGACAGTAATGAGGCGCTCCTACCAGCGTCATTACATCTGAGCGGAAATTGAGCATCACGATCTGGTTGCATGCGGACATGGGCTGGACACTCCTGGTGAACGAGATCATGACCGGAGTACCGGGTGCGTAACGGAAACCCCGCAGAATCCGGAACCCTCTTGACTGGTACGGCAGCCATCGGCATGGATGACGAGACGTACGGATGAGACACACGGATGACAGAAGCGCGCACCACGGAAGGAGCCCATGAGACTGCTGCTCGTCGAGGACGACAACCACGTGGCCGCCGCCCTGTCCGCCGTACTGGCAAGGCACGGCTTCAAAGTCGTGCACGCCCGTAACGGCGAGGAGGCGCTCCGGTCCCTCCTGCCGGACGAGCAGGAGCCCTTCGGGGTCATACTGCTCGACCTCGGGCTGCCCGATCTGGACGGATACGAGGTCTGCGGCAAGATCCGCAAGCGCACGGCGACCCCGGTGATCATGGTGACGGCCCGGGCCGATGTGCGGTCCCGTATCCACGGGCTGAACCTCGGCGCCGACGACTACGTGGTCAAGCCCTATGACACGGGCGAGTTGCTCGCCCGGATCCACGCCGTCAGCCGGCGCAAGAGCGCCGGCGAGGACACCGGGCCGGTCCCGGCGGCCGCACTCAGGGTCGGTTCCGTCGAGATCCAGCTGCCCACCCGGCGGGTCAGTGTGGAGGGCAGCGAGATCCAGCTGACCCGCAAGGAGTTCGATCTGCTGGCGCTGCTCGCCCAGCGCCCCGGCGTCGTCTTCCGCCGGGAACAGATCATCAGCGAGGTCTGGCAGACCAGTTGGGAAGGGACCGGCCGCACCCTTGAGGTGCACGTCGCGTCGCTGCGCTCCAAACTGCACCTGCCCGCCCTGATCGAGACGGTGCGCGGCGTCGGCTACCGCCTCGTCGTCCCGGCCTGAGGCGCGTTCCGGCCCGTGCGCGCCCGACTGCTTCCGCTGCTCATCGTCCTCATGGCCGGGGTGCTGCTCGCGCTCGGCTTCCCGCTCGCGCTGAGCGTGGCCGCCGCCGCGCAGCAGAACGTCGTGGTCGACCGGATCGACGACACCGCGCGGATGGCCGAGGAGGCGCAGTTCGTCACCGAGATACCGGCGAGCGAGCAGGAGCGGCACGACACGCTCCAGGAGGAACTCGCCCGCTACGAGACGGTGTACGGCATCCGGGCCGGTGTCTTCTCCCGTGACCGCGTCGCGATGGCCGCGGCCCCGCAGTCCTGGCCGGTACCGGCCGGCGGTGAGGGCCGGATCGCCTTCGAGGACGCGCTCGCGGGACGGCGCAGCCGGGATCCCGCGCAGATCTGGCCCTGGCAGCACGGGCGGCTGATCGTCGCGTCGCCCGTCGTCAGGAACGGCGACGTGATCGCGGTGGTGGTGACCGACTCGCCCACCGGCCAGATGCGTTCCAGGACCCTCCGCGGCTGGCTGCTCATCGCCGCGGGCGAGGCGGGGGCGATGCTGCTCGCGGTGGGCGCAGCTTTCCGGCTCACCGGCTGGGTGCTGCTTCCGGTGCGCACTCTGGACGCCGCCACCCACGGCATCGCCACCGGGCTGATGAAGTCACGGGTCGCCTCGGGCAGCGGTCCGCCGGAACTGCGCCGCCTGGCCCGGTCGTTCAACGAGATGGCCGACAACGTCGAGGACGTGCTCGAACAGCAGCGCGCCTTCGTCGCCGACGCATCGCACCAGTTGCGCAACCCGCTCGCCGCGCTGCTGCTGCGGATCGAACTGCTCGCCTTCGAACTCCCGGAGGGCAACGAGGAGATCGCCTCCGTGCGCACCGAGGGCAAGCGTCTCGGCCAGGTCCTCGACGACCTCCTCGACCTCGCGCTGGCCGAGCACACCGCCGCTGAGCTGCGGCTCACCGACATCGCCGAGCTGGCGGCCGAGCGGGTCTCGGCCTGGCGGCCGGTCGCGGAGGGAAAGGGCGTCCGGCTCACCGGGGGAGGCGCCGTGGCCGTCACCGCCTGGGCCGACCCCGTGGCCCTCTCCAGCGCCCTGGACGCGGTGATCGACAACGCGCTGAAGTTCACCCCTGACGGGGAGGAGGTGCGCGTCGAGGCCGCCTCCTGCGGCTCCTGTTCACGGATCACGGTCGCCGACGGCGGACCGGGCCTCAGCCAGGAAGAACTCGCCCGGATCGGCGACCGGTTCTGGCGCAGCGGCCGGCACCAGAACATCAAGGGCTCGGGCCTCGGCCTCTCCATCTCGCGCGCCCTGCTCACAGCGGGCCGCGGCACGATCTCGTACGAGCAGAACGAACCGCACGGCCTCCGGGTGACCGTGACGGTGCCGCGGACGTCCCCGGACGCGTAGAACTCCTGGCCCGGCCACGGCCGTTCGCGTGCGGCGCCGCCCGGATCAGGGCTTGACCGACCGGTAGTAGCGCCGTGCGCCCTCGTCCAGCTTCAACGGGTCCGTGTAGATCGCGGTCCGTACGTCGACCAGCTGCGCCGCGTGCACCTGCCGCCCGATGCGGTCGCGGCTGCGGATCACGCTGCGGGTGAACCCCTCGGTCAGCTTCGGGTCCTCGCGGTCGGTGGTGACCAGGACGTTCGCAACCGCGATGGTCGGCACCGGTGCGCCGTTACGGGCCTGCCGGTAGGCGTCGGCCGGCATGACGGCCGAGCGGTAGTAGCGGGTGGTGCCGCCGGCCGCGTGCAGACGGGTCACCAGGTCGTCGAGCGGAACCAGCCGGATCGGCCGGCGCGCGGCCAGATCGCGTACCGCGTCGGTCGGCAGGCCGCCCGACCAGAAGAAGGCGTCGATCCTGCCCGCCTGGAGGAGACCCGGACTGGTGTCGATCCCCGCAGGTACGGCCGTGATGTCCTTGACCGGGTCGAGGCCGGCGGCCCGCAGCACCCGGTCCGCTATCAGCCGTACGCCGGATCCGGGCTGGCCCACGGCGACCCGTTTGTGACGCAGATCGGCGGCGCGCTTGACCGTGGAGCTGTCGTCGACGGCGAGCTGCACATAGTCGTCGTACAGCCGTGCGCAGCCGCGCAGCCGGTCCGCGCCCGGCTTGCCGTCCTCGATGTACTTCGCGATGGCGTCGGCCGTCGCGATGGTGAAGTCGGACTTGCCGGTCGCCACTCTGGCGAGATTCTGCTGGGAGCCCTCGCTCGGCTGGAGATGTATGTCCACCCCGGGCATGTCGTGGGCGAGTGTGGGGCTGAGCAGCTTCCCGTACAGCTGGTAGACGCCGGTCCGCACCCCGGTACTGAAGGTCACGGTCCCGTGCGGGGAGGGCGGGCCGATGGGCAGCAGCCACCACATCAGCAGTCCGGAGACCACCAGTAAGGCCGCCGTCCCCTGGAGGGCGCGACGGCGGCTGAGGCGGGGCAGTGCCTTGGGCATGCGCGCGATCCTGCCAGTTCAGGCCCCTGGCGAACAGGGGAGCGGAGCAGCGGACACGGCGGACGGCGGCGGGGCGCGGCCCCGGTCCGTAGGCGCGGTCGCCGTGCGCTTGTTCCGGGATCCGGAATTATTCGGTCTTGTTCGTGGCTGTCACTATTGATCCTTGATCACCGGACGGCAGCCGATTGCCGCTGGACCGCACCCCGGAGGACCGCAGTGACGTCGAGCCGAACCGTCGGACAGATGATGTCGACGAATGTCGTGCGGGTGCAGCGGGGGACGTTCCTCAAGGAGATCGCCCGGCTCCTCACCGAACACCGTATTTCGGCCGTTCCCGTCGTGGACGACGACGACCGTCCGGTGGGGGTGGTCTCCGAGGCCGATCTGCTCCGCAAGCAGCTGGGCCTGACCGCGCTGCTCCCGGCCGTCCGGCAGGAGTCCGACCACCGCTCCAAGACCGAAGCGACCACGGCGGAAGGGCTGATGACCAGTCCGGCGGTGGTCGCGTACCCGGACTGGACGATCGTCGAGGCGGGCTGGCTGATGCAGGCGCGCAGCGTCAAACGGCTGCCGGTCGTGGATGACAGCGGCAGGCTGGCCGGGGTGATCAGCCGCAGTGATCTTCTCCAGGTCTTCCTCCGCCGGGACCGCGCCATCCAGGAGGAAGTACTGGAAGGCGTCCTGACCCGGACCCTGGGTCTCTCGCCCTCCGCGATCACGGTGGATGTCAGCGACGGCCATGTGATGCTCAGCGGCCTGGTCGAGCGCAGGAGCGTGATCCCGGCAGCGGTGCGGCTGTGCCGTGGGGTGGACGGAGTGGTCGAGGTCTCCCAGCGCCTGCAGTACGACGTGGACGACAGCGCCGGCGGGAGTTAGGGCCTTCCGCAACGAGGCCTGGCCCGACCGCCTCCACGGCCGGGGCGGGAGCTCCGCCCGGTACCGCCTACCCTGGTGACATGACCGCGCAGGACGCCCTGAACCGAAGTTACGAGATCCGCACCTACGGCTGCCAGATGAACGTCCACGACAGCGAACGGCTGTCGGGACTCCTGGAGGACGCCGGATACGTCCGTGCGCCGGAGGGCGCCGACGGGGACGCCGATGTCGTCGTCTTCAACACCTGCGCGGTGCGCGAGAACGCCGACAACAAGCTGTACGGCAACCTCGGCAGGCTCGCCCCGATGAAGACCAGGCGCCCCGGTATGCAGATCGCGGTCGGCGGCTGCCTGGCCCAGAAGGACCGGGACACCATCGTCCGGCGGGCGCCGTGGGTCGACGTCGTCTTCGGCACCCACAACATCGGCAAGCTCCCGGTGCTGCTGGAGCGCTCCCGCATCGAGGGCGAGGCCCAGGTCGAGATCGCCGAGTCGCTGGAGGCGTTCCCCTCGACGCTGCCGACCCGGCGCGAGAGCGCGTACGCCGCGTGGGTCTCGATCTCCGTCGGCTGCAACAACACCTGCACCTTCTGTATCGTCCCCGCGCTGCGCGGCAAGGAGAAGGACCGCAGGCCCGGCGACATCCTCGCCGAGATCGAGGCGCTGGTGGACGAGGGCGTCTCGGAGATCACGCTGCTCGGCCAGAACGTCAACGCGTACGGCTCGGACATCGGCGACCGCGAGGCCTTCTCCAAACTGCTGCGCGCCTGCGGGAAGATCGAGGGTCTTGAGCGGGTCCGCTTCACCTCGCCGCATCCGCGGGACTTCACGGACGACGTGATCGCGGCGATGGCCGAGACGCCGAACGTGATGCCGCAGCTCCACATGCCGATGCAGTCGGGTTCGGACACCGTCCTCAAGGCGATGCGCCGTTCCTACCGGCAGGAGCGTTTCCTCGGGATCATCGACAAGGTGCGGGCCGCGATCCCGCACGCCGCGATCTCCACGGACATCATCGTGGGCTTCCCCGGCGAGACCGAGGAGGACTTCCAGCAGACGATGCACGCGGTCCGCGAGGCCCGCTTCGCTCAGGCCTTCACCTTCCAGTACTCCAAGCGGCCGGGGACCCCGGCCGCGACCATGGAGGGCCAGGTCCCCAAGGAAGTCGTCCAGGAGCGCTACATGCGGCTCTCGGCGCTCCAGGAGGAGATCTCCTGGGCGGAGAACAAGACCCAGGTCGGGCGCACCGTGGACGTCATGGTGGCTGAGGGCGAGGGCCGCAAGGACGGCGCGACACACCGGCTCTCCGGGCGCGCGCCCGACAGCCGGCTGGTGCACTTCACCAAGCCGGACACCGAGGTGCGCCCCGGTGACGTGGTGACGGTGGAGATCACTTATGCGGCGCCGCACCATCTGCTCGCCGAGGGGCCGGTCGTGGCCGTACGGCGCACGCGGTCCGGGGACGCCTGGGAGAAGCGCAACACCGCTGCTGCGGCGAAGCCGGCGGGTGTCATGCTCGGGCTCCCCGGCATCGGCGCACCGGCGCCGGAGCCGGCCGCGGCCGGAGGCTGTGGCTGCGACTAGGGCCCTTCGTTCAGGTCCTGTCTTTCGGGGACTTTCGTTCGGATCAGGCCGGGCTCGGACGGCTGTCCGGCTCCTGTTCCGGCTCCTGTCGGGTTCCTGTCCGGTCAAGGCCGGGGTTTCCGGCTGGTCGCCGCTCGGGCTCTGCGACGGGGCAAAACCCGCCTGCCGTGGCACTGGGTAGGCTGCGGATCATGCTCGTAGCCGCCGCCGTCTGCCCCTGTCCGCCCCTGCTCGTGCCCGAGGTGGCCGCGGGTGCGGCGTCCGAACTCGACTCTGCCAGGGCCGCCTGCCTCGACGCCGTCGGGGTGCTCGCCGCGGCCCGGCCCGATCTGCTGATCGCCGTGGGGCCCGCCGGTGCCGCGGACCAGGGTGTGCACGCCGAGGGCGCCACCGGATCGTTCAGCGGCTTCGGTGTGGACCTCCGGGTGCGGCTGGGGACGTCCGACGCCGGATCCGGACGCCGGCTGCCGCCGTCCCTCTCGGTCGCCGCCTGGCTGCTGGACCGCGCGGAGTGGGCCGGTGCACCGGTCGAGGGGCTGGGCGTCGGTGAACTGCTGGAGCCGGAACGCTGTCTGGCGGCCGGACGGGAGCTGGCCGGCCACGCCGGACGCGTGGCCCTGCTGGTCATGGGCGACGGCAGCGCCTGCCGCACTCTGAAGGCCCCCGGATACCTGGACGAGCGCGCCGCCGGGTTCGACGCCGCTGCCGCACGGGCCCTGGGCACGGCCGATGTGGCCGCGCTGAAGGCGCTGGATGCCCGACCGGCGTACGAACTGAAGGCCTCGGGCCGAGCGCCCTGGCAGGTCCTGGCGGGCGCGGCCGACGGCATGGAGCCGGGTGGGCAGCTGCTCTACGACGACGCTCCGTACGGCGTCGGGTACTACGTCGCCACCTGGTCCTGAGCGTCGCTCCCGGAGGCACAGCGGTCCCGGACACAGAGCGGTCCCGGAGACACAGAGCGGTCCCGGAGGCGCAGCGGTCCCGGAGGCACGGCAAACCCGGAAACACGGCGGGCGGCCGCGGAGCGAGGTGCTCCGCGACCGCCCGCCGTGCTGTGCCGGATCCGCCGTGCCGGACCTTTTGTGCCGGATCAGGAAGCGGTGGGCGGCTTGGTCGTACCGTCGCCGCCGTCCTTGTGCGAGAGGCGCTCCAGGGCTTCCTTGGCCTTGCCGGTGCCCGACTCGATCTTCTCGCTGTACTTGCCGTTGGTCCGGGTGTCGACCGTGTGAGCGGCCTTGTCGAGCCCCTCTCCGATCTTGTCCCCGTGCTGCTGCGCGAGGTCGGCGACCTTGTCCTTGGCCGGTCCGAGCTTGGCTTTCACGTTGTCCAGGAATCCCATGGCTACCTACTTCCCTCCGGAGGGCGTTCTACTTGCGAACGCCCTCACCGGCTTCGTTGTCGGCCGCCGCAGCCGCGGACTGCTGACGCGGGATCTCCACGCCCTCTGCGGTGCCGCTCGCGGCGCCCTCCGCCGCGGGCGCGTCCGCCACGGACTCCCCGGCCCGGTCATCCGACGCCGGCTCCGGGGCCGAGCACTCGACCGCCCCCTCGGCGGACTCCTCAGCCGGCTTCTGCGCCGGAGCTTCGGCCCGGGCGCCCACGGCCGGCTCCTCGGCGGTGTCCTTCGCCTTCCGGCGGAACATTGTAAAAATACCCATATTCACTCCATAACGTACTCGTGTGGGCGAAATTCCTCGCCCCCCGGAGCGCCTGATTGCGCCGACCGGGGCCACCGGTCGAAAGCCGTCGGCCGGAACCTCGGAAGAGGAAACGAATCCGGGCACCCGGCCGTCACGTAACTCATTCGGGGACAAGCCTCCGGGTTTGCGAGACTGAGGCGGTGAGAAGTGCAGCTCCCGCAGCGCGGGTCATCGCCGTCGTCGGTCCCACCGCGGCCGGAAAGTCCGATCTGGGCGTCGCCATCGCCCGGCATTTCGGCGGCGAAGTCGTCAACGCCGACTCCATGCAGCTCTATGAAGGGATGGATATCGGAACCGCCAAGCTGACGCTCGAAGAGCGCGGCGGCGTTCCGCACCACCTCCTCGACATCTGGAGCGTGACCGAGGCGGCCAGCGTCGCCGAGTACCAGCGGCTCGCCCGCGCCGAGATCGACCGGCTCCTCGCCGCCGGCCGCACACCGGTCCTGGTGGGGGGCTCCGGGCTCTACGTCCGCGGAGCCATCGACGCGCTGGAGTTCCCCGGCACCGACCCCGGCGTACGGGCACGGCTTGAGGACGAGCTGGCGCAGCACGGCCCCGGAGAACTTCACGAACGGCTGGCCGCCGCCGACCCGGAGGCCGCCGTGGCGATCCTGCCCAGCAACGGCCGCAGGATCGTCCGGGCCCTGGAGGTCATCGAGATCACCGGAAAGCCCTTCACCGCCAATCTGCCGGGCCCCGACCCGGTCTACGACACCGTGCAGATCGGCGTCGACGTCGCCCGCCCGGAGCTGGACGAGCGCATCGCCGTGCGCGTCGACCGGATGTGGGACGCCGGCCTGGTGGACGAGGTCCGCACTCTTGAGGCCCGGGGGCTCCGTGAGGGGCGCACCGCATCGCGCGCCCTCGGGTACCAGCAGGTGCTCGCGGCGCTCGCGGGGGAGTGCACCGACGACGAGGCGCGCACCGAGACCGTACGCGCCACGAAACGCTTCGCGCGCCGCCAGGATTCATGGTTCCGACGTGACCCACGGGTGCACTGGCTCAGCGGTGCGGCCGCCGACCGGAAGGAACTTCCAGGGCGGGCGCTGGCCTTGGTCGAACGGGCGGTCACAGCCTGATCACGTGATGGCATCGGGACGCTCAGCCCGTCAGTTCGCGGCCGGGGGCCGTGCCATCATCAATCTGCGATCGACAGTGGAGTCCGAGTGGGGAGGGCGTGTGGCGATGGAGGCCGGCCCTCGCGACAGCGAACGCGACGGAGATCGCGGCGGCGCCCCGGAACACCCCGACGCCCCGCGGCTCAGCCCCGACGGACCCGATGCGCTGGACATCCCCGAGGTGGCCCCCGAGGTCGAGGTCGAACTGCGGCCGCAGCGCAGGCTCCGCATCTGGCAGCTCGCCCCGATCGTGGTGCTGGCCGCTGTCGGATCGCTGATGTTCGCCTTCCCGCTCGCCTTCGAGTTCGGTGACGGCGGCCCGGTGGTCGCCATGCTCGGACTGCTGATCAGCTGCTGCGCCGCCGGCTGGGGCATGATGGCCGCCCGCCGCGTCGGCTACACCTGGCCGGGGCTGCCCGCCAGAGGCTCGGGGGCGCGCCCGGACTGGCGGATCGCCGGCCTGTACGTCCTGGCGTTCTGCGTGATCGTGGCGCTCGCCGTGGGGCGCGTGGCCCGGCTGCGCTGAGCCGCACCCGCCCGCCCGAAACGGCGGCCGCCTCGTACGATGGCAGGGTGACCACCTCGCAGATCGCCTTCCTCAAGGGCCACGGGACCGAGAACGACTTCGTGATCATCCCCGACCCGGACAACGTCATCGACCTGCCCGCATCCGCGGTCGCCGTGCTGTGCGACCGCCGGGCGGGCATCGGCGGCGACGGTCTGCTGCACGTCGTGCGGTCCGCGGCGCACCCGGAGGCGCGGGCGATGGCCGGCGAGGCCGAGTGGTTCATGGACTACCGCAACGGCGACGGCTCCACCGCCGAGATGTGCGGGAACGGCGTCCGCGTCTTCGCCCGCCACCTCCAGCGCGCCGGCCTGGTGGGCGCCGGAGACCTGGCCATCGCGACGCGTGGCGGAGTGAAGCGGGCCCACCTGGCCAAGAACGGCGACATCACCGTCTCGATGGGCCGGGCCGTGCTTCCCGCGGACGGGGTGACCGTCACGGTCGGCGACCGGGCCTGGCCCGCGCTGAACGTGAACATGGGCAATCCGCACGCGGTCGCCTTCGTCGACGATCTGGCGGAAGCCGGGGCTCTGCTCTCCGTACCGCAGTTCGCCCCCGCGTCCGTCTATCCGGACGGGGTCAACGTCGAGTTCGTCGTGGACCGCGGTGAACGCCACGTAGCCATGCGGGTGCACGAGCGCGGCTCCGGCGAGACCCGGTCCTGCGGTACCGGCGCTTGCGCCGTGGCCGTCGCGGCGGCCCGCAGGGACGGCACCGACCCGGCGCTCACCGGCGAGCCCGTGACATACACCGTGGACCTCCCCGGCGGACGGCTGGTGATCACCGAGCTGCCGGACGGCGAGATCGAGATGACGGGCGCCGCGGTGATCGTCGCCGAGGGCACGATCGACGCCTCGTTCCGGGAAACGGCCCTCTCCTAGACTTCGCTCGAATGGGTGATCCGTTTCACGCTGGGCGGGAGCGGGCGGGTACCGCGTGGTGGGCTCGGTAGCATCAAGCACCGGCCCGGAGCGCCCAGTCGCAGCCAGTCCACCGCCGGTCGACACTGCCGGAGGTGCCATGAGTGCAGAGGCCGCCAGCCCCAACGGTGCGTCCCCGGAGATCCGTCCGGTGGACAACCCGGGCCGCAGACGCGGTCGCGCCAGAATCGATCTGCGCAGACTGGGCCGTGCCGCACTGTTCGGGCCCGCATCGCGCGGTGGTCTGCCCGATGCCATCGGCCATGTCGCCGAGGCCCACCGGGCGCACTTCCCGGATGCCGATCTCGCCGTGCTGCGGCGGGCGTACGTCCTTGCTGAAACGTCCCACCGCGGCCAGATGCGCAAGAGCGGCGAGCCCTACATCACACACCCGCTCGCGGTGACCCTGATCCTCGCCGAACTGGGCGCCGAGACCACGACGTTGACCGCTTCGCTCCTCCACGACACGGTCGAGGACACCGAGGTGACGCTCGATCAGGTACGGGAGGGGTTCGGCGACGAGGTCTGCTATCTGGTCGACGGCGTGACCAAACTGGAGAAGGTCGACTACGGGGCGGCCGCCGAGCCGGAGACCTTCCGCAAGATGCTCGTGGCCACCGGCGACGACGTCCGGGTCATGTCGATCAAACTCGCCGACCGGCTGCACAACATGCGCACGCTCGGCGTGATGCGCCCCGAGAAGCAGGCGAGGATCGCCAAGGTCACCCGCGATGTGCTGATCCCGCTGGCCGAACGACTCGGTGTGCAGGCGCTCAAGACCGAGCTGGAGGACCTGGTCTTCGCGATCCTGAACCCGGAGGAGTACGAGATCACGCGTGCCCTCATCGCCGCGCAGGACGCCACCGCCGACCCGCTCGTCACCATCGCCGAGGACGTCAGAAGGGTGTTGAGGGAGGCGGGGATCGCCGCCGAAGTCCTCATCAGGCCACGCCACTTCGTCTCCGTCCACCGGGTCAGGATGAAACGCGGCGAGCTGTGTCCCACCGACTTCGGCCGGCTCCTGGTGCTCGTCGGTGAAGACGCGGACTGCTACGGCGTACTGGGCGAGCTGCACACCTGTTTCACGCCGGTGATCTCCGAGTTCAAGGACTTCATCGCCTCGCCCAAGTTCAACCTCTACCAGTCGCTGCACACGGCCGTCGCCAGTGCGGGCGGGGACGTGGCCGAAGTCCTCATCCGCACCCACCTGATGCACAAGGTCGCCGAGGCCGGCGTGGTCGCGCTCGGCAATCCGTACGTACCGCTCGACGGCCCGCACTCCGCCGCCACCATCGCGAACGCCGCCGCCGGCACCGCGGACGTCGGACGCGCCGACCCCAGCCGCCCCGGCTGGCTCTCCAGGCTCCTCGAATGGCAGGAATCGGCGCCCGACCCGGACACGTTCTGGTCCACACTCCGCGCCGACCTCGCCCAGGACCGGGAGATCACCGTCTTCCGGGCCGACGGCGGCACCCTCGGCCTGCCCGCGGGAGCGAGCTGTGTGGACGCGGCCTACGCGCAGCACGGGGAGAAGGCGCACTCCTGCATCGGCGCACGCGTCAATGGACGTCTGACGACCCTCAGCACGGTGCTCAGCGACGGCGACACCGTCCAGCTGCTGCTGGCCGGGGACACCGCGTCCGGACCCTCGCCCGACTGGCTCGGCCATGTGCGCACCGCCGGCGCGCGGATCGCGATCACCGGCTGGCTCGACGCCCATCCGGAGGGGGCGGCGGTACCGGCGGCGGCCCCCCGGCCCAGCGCCTCGGTGACCGGCGGGGCGATGCGCAGGGCGGCCGCCGGAGCCGTCGTGGGCGTGCCGAACGCGACGGTACGGCTGGCGGGCTGCTGCACACCGGTGCCGCCCGACGCCGTCACCGGATTCACCGTGCGCGGCGGCGCCGTCACCGTCCACCGCGAGGGATGCCCTTCGGTGACCCGGATGCTGTCCCTGGGACGGCCCCCCGTCGAGGTCAACTGGGGTGCCACAGGCGACTGCAGGGTCACACTGGTCGCCGAGGCGTTCGGACGCCCGCAGCTCTTCGCCGACCTCACCGAGGCCATCGCCACGGCAGGCGTCGCGGTCGTCTCGGCCACTGTGGAACCGCCGTCCGAGCAACGCGTACGCCACACCTACACCCTGCAACTCCCGGACGCCGCCGGGCTTCCCGCCCTGATGCGCACCATGCGGGACGTACCGGGTGTCTACGACGTGAGCCGCGCCCAGCATCCGGCCACCGCCTGACCGCACGACCGGCTGACCACACGTTCGGGTGGCCCGGCGCGCTGCGCCGGGGCGCGCGCGGCACGGGCTGGTAGCCGTAGTCCATGCTGTTCATCTCCCGGCGCTCGCGAGGCGTCCTGCTCGCGACCGCATCGGCGGCCCTCGTCGCCGCCACGCTGCCCGCCCCCGTCCCTCTCGGCATCGGCGATCCGCTCTTCCCACACCTGGGCAACCCCGGGTACGACGTCCTCTCGTACAACATCGGCCTCACCTATCCCGGCAGCAACACCACCCCGCTGGAGGCCGTGACCAGCATCGACGCCAGGGCCACCGCGTCACTGCGGCGCATCAACCTCGACTTCGCGCGCGGCACCGTGCACTCGGTGGAGGTGAACGGCGAGCCCGCCCGGTTCGCCACCGCCGACGAGGACCTGGTCGTGACCCCGCACCGCGCCGTGCGCGCCGGAAGCCCGCTCCGGATCACCGTGCGGCACACCAGCGACCCGCGGGGCGCCGCCGACGGCGGCTGGATCAGGACCCCCGACGGCCTGGCCATGGGCAACCAGGCGGACGCCGCCCACCGGGTCTTCCCCTGCAACGACCACCCCTCCGACAAGGCCTTCTTCACCTTCCGGATCACCGCCCCGCAGAAGCTGACCGTGGTCGCCAACGGCCTGCCCGGCCCCCGGACGACCCGCGCCGGCCGCACCATCTGGACCTATCGGACCCGCCACCCCATGGCCACCGAACTGGCCCAGGTGTCGATCGGGGACTCGGCCGTGATCCACCGGACCGGACCGCACGGACTGCCGGTCCGCGACGTCGTACCGGCGGCCGAGCGGAAGGAGCTGGAGCCCTGGCTGCGGAAGACACCCGCCCAGCTGGCCTGGATGGAGTCGAAGGCCGGGCGCTACCCCTTCGAGACGTACGGGGTCCTCATCGCCGACACGGACACCGGCTTCGAGCTGGAGACCCAGACCCTGTCCCTCTTCGAGCGGAGGCTGTTCACCGGGGGCTCCTTTCCCGAGTGGTACGTCGACTCGGTCATGGTCCATGAGCTCGCCCACCAGTGGTTCGGCGACAGCGTCTCACCGCACAGCTGGTCCGACCTCTGGCTGAACGAGGGCCACGCCACCTGGTACGAGGCGCTCTACGCGGACGAGCACGACGGGAAGCCGCTGGCCACCCGGATGCGCGACGCCTACCGCCAGTCCGACGGATGGCGGGCGGCGGGCGGCCCCCCGGCGGCACCCAAACCCCCGGTGCACGGGCAGAAGATCAGCATCTTCCGGCCGGTGGTCTACGACGGCAGCGCGCTCGTGCTCTACGCGCTGCGCCAGGAGATCGGGGCGGCGGCCTTCTCGGTGCTCGAACACAGCTGGGTGAGCCGTTACCGCGACAGGTCGGCCACCAGCGCCGACTTCGCCGCGCTGGCTTCGCGGATCGCCGGGCGCGATCTCTCCGGATTCTTCCAGGGCTGGCTGTACGGGAAGAAGACCCCGCCCATGCCCGGCCACCCCGACTGGCGGAGCGCCCAGCCCCCGCAGGCGCACAAGGGCTGAAACCCGGGTGACGAGCCTGAGCGCACCGTGTCACTATCGACGCGTCGGCGGCGCTGCCGGACCAGGGGGGCCTCTCGGAATCATCCGGGGATCCTCCGGGAATCATCGGCGACCGTCACGCGTTGTGACTGACGAACGAATCTTTCTATCCGCTCGACGTAAGGATCCAATGCCCTCCTCTTCTTCCCCTTCCCAGGACGCGCACCAGCAGGAAGCGCACGAGCCGGAAGCGCAGAGCTTCAACGAGAGCCTTCGGGCCGATGCCCTGATGGAAGAGGACGTCGCCTGGAGCCACTCGATCGACGGTGAGCGGGACGGTGACCAGTACGACCGCTCGGAGCGCGCGGCGCTCCGGCGGGTGGCCGGTCTCTCCACCGAACTCGAAGACGTCACAGAGGTCGAGTACCGGCAGCTGCGTCTGGAGCGTGTGGTGCTGGTCGGGGTCTGGACCTCGGGCACCGCGCAGGACGCGGAGAACTCCCTCGCCGAGCTGGCGGCCCTCGCCGAGACGGCGGGCGCGCTCGTCCTCGACGGTGTGGTCCAGCGTCGCGACAAGCCGGACCCGGCCACCTACATCGGGTTGGGCAAGGCACAGGAGCTGCGCGACATCGTGCTCGAATCCGGTGCGGACACCGTGGTCTGTGACGGTGAGCTCAGCCCGGGCCAGCTGATCCACCTTGAGGACGTCGTCAAGGTCAAGGTCGTCGACCGCACGGCGCTGATCCTGGACATCTTCGCCCAGCACGCCAAGTCCCGGGAGGGCAAGGCGCAGGTCGCGCTCGCGCAGATGCAGTACATGCTGCCGAGGCTGCGCGGCTGGGGACAGTCGCTCTCCAGGCAGATGGGCGGCGCCGGTACGGGTGGCGGCGGCGGAATGGCTACGCGTGGTCCCGGTGAGACCAAGATCGAGACGGACCGGCGCCGGATCCGCGAGAAGATGGCGAAGATGCGCCGCGAGATCGTGGAGATGAAGACCGGGCGCGACATCAAGCGGCAGGAGCGCAAGCGCCACAAGGTGCCGTCGGTCGCCATCGCCGGGTACACCAACGCGGGCAAGTCCTCGCTGCTGAACCGGCTGACGGGCGCGGGGGTGCTGGTGGAGAACTCCCTGTTCGCCACCCTGGACCCGACCGTGCGCAAGGCCGAGACACCCAGCGGTCGTCTCTACACGCTGGCGGACACCGTCGGGTTCGTCCGGCATCTGCCGCACCACCTGGTCGAGGCGTTCCGCTCCACCATGGAGGAGGTCGGCGAGTCCGACCTGATTCTGCACGTCGTGGACGGCTCGCACCCGGCTCCGGAGGAGCAGCTCGCCGCCGTACGCGAGGTGATCCGGGAGGTCGGGGCCACTGACGTCCCGGAGATCGTGGTGATCAACAAGGCGGACGCGGCCGATCCGCTGGTCCTGCAGCGGCTGCTGCGTATCGAGCGCCGCGCGATCGCTGTGTCGGCCCGCTCGGGGCAGGGCATTGTCGAACTGCTCGCGCTGATCGACGAGCAGCTGCCCCGGCCGCAGGTGTCGGTGGAGGTGCTCGTGCCGTACACGCACGGACAGCTCGTCGCCCGTGCGCACTCCGACGGCGAAGTGATCTCCGAGGAGCACACCCCGGAGGGCACTCTCCTCAAGGCACTGGTGCACGAGGAACTGGCCGCCGATCTGGCGCCGTACGTACTCGTGGCGCCCTGACGCCGACAGCGCGACAGCTTTCTGGCGCAACGGCCTTCTTGCGCAACGGCCGAGGCCCGTCCTCTCACCGGTGAGAGGACGGGCCTCGGCCGTTGCCGATGGAACGCCGGTGGGATCACACCGGCCTTGCCGTGCTACTGGTTCGCGTACCGGTCGCTCATCGCCCGGTAGAGCTGCTGCGCACCCTGGCCGAGCCGCGGCCCCGCCAGCCAGCCGGAGGTGACCGGGCCGATCGAGGTGTTGGAGACCAGCTCCGACTTGCCGTCCGGGCCCGAGATGAACCAGCCGCCACCGGACGAACCGCCGGTCATGGTGCAGCCGATGCGCCACATCGCCGGCGCGCCGGGATTGACGGACAGCTGCCCCGGCCGGTCGACGCACTTGTTCATCAGCTGACCGTCGAACGGTGGCGCGGCCGGGTATCCCCAGGCGCCCATCGAGGGGATGTTCTTGGCCGCGGGGGCATTGAAGTCGACGGTCAGCGCGTTGCCGACGGTCTCTTCGAGGGACTTGCCCCCGTTCTCCGGCTTCACATGGAGCAGGGCGTAGTCGTACGCCGCGCCCTGCCCGCCCGTGGGGCCCCCGTCCTTGATCCACGCGCTGGACGTCATGGCCCAGTCGGCCCAGTATTTGCCGTACGGGGCGACTTCCTGCGGCGGTGCGCTCCGCAGTTGGGCGATCGACTCGCCCTGGTCGTTGTACGACGGCACGAACATGATGTTCCGGTACCAGCCGCCCTTGCCGCCCGCGTGGACGCAGTGGCCCGCGGTCCACACCAGATTGGACTTGCCCGGGTGCTTCGGGTCCTTGACGACCGTGCCCGAGCAGACCATGGAGCCCTCGGGGGAGTCGAAGAAGACTTTCCCGACAGGCGCCGCGTACCGGTGGTACGGGTGCTTCTCCTCCTGGGCCTTCACCGGAGCGGGCGCCGGGTCCGACCCGTTCTGGTTGCCCGAACTGTCGCCGTAGGCCATGGTCTTCTGCGGGTCCTTGGCCGTCGCCATCCGGTCGGGCTTCCACAGCCCCTTGATCACCGGGTTGGCGAAGTCCTTGGCATCACGGAGCCACTTGTCCTTGTTCCAGTTCTTCCACTGACCGCTCTTCCACTTCGCCAGGTCGACACCGTGGCGCTTGAGGGCGTCAGTCACACCGGCCGCGGCTTCGGCGCCGGACGCCGCGGATGCCGCGGACTTGTCGGCGGCCGGAGCGGCAGCCTTGTCGTCACCGCCGCCACACGCGGTGGCCGTCAGCGCCAGGGCGGCGGCCACTGCGGTGGCGGTCAGTATCGGACGGATGGATCGCATGGAGCTGTTCCCCCTGATGGAGCGTGATCGTTGTCGCTGTCCGCGGGACAGCCGTCTGAGAGGCAAGAACCGCGCCTACTGGGCCGCGTACTTCTTGCTGACCGAGTCGTAGACGCCCTTGGCCACCTTGCCGAGGCGCGGACCGGCCAGCCAGCCTGCGGTCACCGGGCCGATGGAGGTGTTGGACACCAGCGCGGGCTTGCCGTCGGCGCCCTTGGCTATCCAGCCGCCGCCGGAGGATCCGCCGGTCATGGTGCAGCCGACGCGGTACATCGTCGGGTCGGCCGCGGAGAGCGAGAGACGGCCCGGACGGTCGGAGCACTGGAACAGCTTCTGGCCGTCGAAGGGGGGCGCCGCCGGGTAGCCGGTCGCCGTCAGGCTCGGGATCTTCGGCACCGCGGGCGCGTTGAAGTTGACCGGGAGTGCGCCTCCGACCGTCTCCTCAAGGGACTTGGTGCTGCCCTTCTCCGGAGTGACGTGCAGGACCGCGAAGTCGTACGGGGCACCCTGACCGCCGGTGGGGCCGCCGTCGTTGATCCACTGCTCGGAGGTCTGGGCCCAGTCCGCCCAGAAGACGCCGTACGGAGCGACTTCGTCCTTCTTGGCGTTCTGCAACTGGGCGGCGGACTCGCCACTGTCGTTGTACGAGGGGACAAAGGCGATGTTCCGGTACCAGCCGCCCTTCTTCCCGGCGTGCACACAGTGGCCCGCGGTCCACACCAGGTTGGACTTCCCTGGGTGCGCGGGGTCCTCCACGACCGTCGCCGAGCAGACCATCGACCCTTCGGGGCTGTCGAAGAAGACCTTGCCCGCCTCCGGAATGCTCTGGTGGTACGGGGCGTTCACGCCCTGCGCGGTCACCGGCGCCGGAGTCGGGTCGGTCACCCCCTTGTCACCGGAGATGTCGTTGTCGACCGGCTTCTCCGGGGGCTTGGACGCGTGCCGCATCCTGGACGGGTCCCAGAGCCCGGAGATGACCGGGTTGACGAAGTCCTGCGCCTCACGCAGCCACTTGTCCTTGTTCCAGTTCTTCCACTCGCCGTGCTTCCACTTGTCCAGGTCGATGCCGTGCTTCTTCAGCGCGCCCTTGACGTTGTCCGGTATGACGACCTTGCCGTCCGAGGACGACGAGGACGGGGCGGTGACGGCCGGCTTGTCACTGGCGTTGTCGTTGCCGGGACCGCAGCCGGTCGCGGTGAGGGCGAGTGCCGCCGTGAGGCCAACAGCGGCCATGGCGGGGACGGTTCGCCGGGACGCGCCCCTCCTGCGGCGTTCGGTGGAAGTCGGGCGTAGCGGTCGCATGTGGTGATTCCCCCTGGGACTCCGGAATAACGGACTTCGGCGCTGTGGTGCGGAACTGCGGAACTGCGGAACTGGAACTGGAGCTGTGGAACTGATCGGAACCAAAGTGCGGGCCCCACTATGCCGGTGCCGATGTGGACGGCATAAGGCAGGGCAGCGGTTCCGTCCCCGCAAGGATCTTCCGACTTACCCGTGATCCCGAGACGACTTCATCGTTGGTACGGATGGGGGCTTTTGGGCTGCGTTCAGTGCCGGGGGCGACGGTCGTGGGACGAGGGGCGTGCCGGCCGATCCGTACAGCGGGAGGACCAACAGCAGTGGCCGTGACCGAAATCGCACCGTCGGCGGCGACAACAGCGCACGAGGGGATCCTGCGCCGCCAGTCGATACGTGAATCCGCAGCCCGAACCTACGCGCGGTCGCTGCCGATCGTGCCGGTACGCGCGCGCGGGCTCACTATCGAGGGCGCGGACGGACGGCGGTATCTCGACTGCCTGTCGGGGGCGGGGACTCTGGCGCTCGGACACAACCACCCGGTGGTCCTCGAAGCGATCAGGAAGGTGATCGATTCGGGTGCTCCCCTGCATGTCCCGGATCTCGCCACGCCGGTCAAGGACGCGTTCACCACCGAGCTGTTCGAGACGCTGCCGCGACAATTCGCCGACCACGCACGCGTGCAGTTCTGCGGGCCGACCGGTACGGACGCGGTCGAAGCGGCCCTCGAACTCGTCCGCACCGCCACCGGGCGCAGCGGAATCCTCGCGTTCACCGGCGCCGACCATGGCATGACAGCAGGGGCAATGACGGCCGGGGCGCCGACAGCGTCCGGCGGCGCCCCCGATGTACGGGTGACCCGGCTGCCGTATCCGCAGGACTACCGCTGCCCGTTCGGGGTCGGCGGCGCCCGAAGCCAGGAGTTGGCCGGTAACTGGACCGAGACCCTTCTCGATGACCCGAAGAGCGGGGTGGTCCCGTCGGCCGGGATGATCCTCGAACCGGTACAGGGTGAGGGCGGGGTGATCCCCGGGCCGGACAGCTGGATGCGCCGTATGCGGAAGATCACCGCCGACCGGTCCATTCCACTCATCGCGGACGAGGTGCAGACCGGCGTCGGCCGCACCGGTGCCTTCTGGGCGGTGGAGCACAGCGGGATCGTTCCCGACGTGATGGTGATGTCCAAGGCCATCGGGGGTTCCCTCCCGCTCGCTGTCATCGTCTACCGGTCGGATCTGGACTGCTGGGAGCCCGGAGCCCACGTGGGTACCTTCCGCGGCAATCAGCTCGCCATGGCCGCGGGCGCCGCAACCCTCGCCCATGTCCGTGAGAACCGGCTCGCCGAGAGGGCGGCCGACCTGGGCGCGCGCATGATCCGCAGGCTGCGGGGCCTGGCCGCCGACCACCCGGCCATCGGCGACGTACGCGGCCGGGGCCTGATGATCGGCCTGGAACTCGTCGACCCGGAAGCCGCCGAATCTGCCGAAGCCACAGTTGCTGCGGATGCCCGGGAGACGGGTGCCGCCGGCCCCGCGCCGGCTGACCCCGTACTCGCGGCCGCCGTACAGCGGGAGTGTCTGGCCAGGGGACTCATTGTCGAACTCGCCGGCCGCCACACAAGCGTTGTGAGTCTGCTGCCTCCACTCACCCTCACCGACGAACAGGCGGAGGCAGTTCTGGACCGGCTGGCCGACGCCCTGTCCGCCGCCGAACGCGCCATCCGCAGCCGTCATGAGACCCATCGCCCGCATTGAAGCCACCTCCCCCCCATTTCCCCCGGCCGCGCAAGGAAGCACCCTGTGAACCCCACGCCCGACCCTGACGCCCCCGAGACCGGTGACTCCGCCGTCCCCAGCAGCCGTACAGCAGGCCCGCTCCCGGCCCACTCGCTCCCGGCCCAGCCGCTGCGGGCCGACTCCCTCACCGTCGGCCCGGTGTCGACCGGCTCGCTCTCGGCCGGCCCCGAGACGGTGCCGCGCCAGATGACGGCGGACCGTACCCCGGACGGGCACCCTGCATCCGGCCTCTTCGAAGACCCCGTCGATGTATCGGACCCCACGACGGCAGCCGAAGCTGCGGCCGTCGAGAACCTGCTGCGCTGCTGGGTCCGGGAGACCAACCTGTCCGCGCCCACCGGGCCCACACTGCGCATCCCCCTGAACGCCAGCGGCATCGCGCTGCTCGTCCCGGTCCTGTACTCGTCGGCCACCGGCTGGCACCGGTTCGGCAAACCGGTGCTCGAAGGCGGATCGATCGGCGCGCCACGTGCCGACGCCGTCACCGTCGCCGCCCTCCTCGGCCGGGAGGCAGGCCAGAGCGACAGCACAGAGCTGGTCGGCAGGGTCGCCGATTCGGTACACCGGACCGCCGCCTTCATTTCGGAGCGTCGTCGCAGCCCCGAGCCGTCCAGTGAGGCGGACCTCTTCCTGACCGCCGAGCAGTCTCTCCTGCTCGGTCACCCGCTGCACCCCACCCCGAAGAGCCGGGAGGGACTCTCGGACGCCGAAATCCGGCTGTACTCGCCGGAGTTGCACGGCTCGTTCGCTCTGCACTGGATGGCCGTCGACCACTCCGTACTCGCGCAGGACTCGGCGTGGACGGAGGGGGGACGCACGCTGCCCGCCGACCGGCTCACCGCCCGCTTCGCGGGTGCCGTCCAGCACCCCGGCAACACAGCCCTTCTGCCGCTCCATCCCTGGCAGGCCCGGGACCTGGCCCACCGCCCCGCGGTCGCCGCCCTTCTCGACGCGGGGCTGCTGCACGACCTCGGTCCGTACGGCGACCGCTGGTATCCCACCTCCTCCGTACGCACCGTCCACCGGCCGGGCGGCGAAGCGATGCTCAAGCTGTCCCTCGGGGTCCGCATCACCAACTCCCGCCGGGAGAACCTCCGCAAGGAACTCCACCGCGGCGTGGAGGTCCACCGGGTCCTGCGGAGTGGTCTCGGTGGTGCATGGCAGGCAGCCCACCCCGGTTTCGGTATCGTCCGTGACCCGGCCTGGCTGGGCGTGAACACGCCTGACGGCGAACCGCTTCCCGGCTTCGATGTCGTCCTGCGCCACAATCCGTTCAGTGCCACCGACGACGCCGTCTGCGTCGCAGGTCTCACCGCGATCCATCCCCGCCCCGGCGGCGGAGCCATGCGCTCGCGTCTCGCCGACATCGTGACCGCACTCGCGGCCAGGACCGGGCGGTCCACCGGAGCTGTCGCCACCGAGTGGTTCCTGCGCTATCTCGATCACGTCGTACGCCCGGTGCTGTGGTTGGACGGCACCGCCGGCATCGCCCTCGAAGCACATCAGCAGAACACCATCGTCATCCTCGGCCCCGGCGGCTGGCCCGTCGGCGGCCGGTACCGCGACAACCAGGGCTACTACTTCCGGGAGTCCCACCGTGCCGAACTGGAGAAGCGCCTCCCCGGGATCGGAGCCGTCAGCGACACCTTCGTTGCCGACGACGTCACCGATGAGCGCTTCGCCTACTACCTCGCCATCAACAACGTATTCGGACTGATCGGCGCCTTCGGCGCCCAACGACTGGCCGACGAACGGCTGCTGCTCGCTGCCTTCCGGCAGTTCCTCACCCGAGCCACCGCACTCGGCTCCCCTTTGCCTGCTCAACTCCTCGACACCCCCGTCCTGCGTACCAAGGCCAATCTGCTGACCCGACTCCACGGGCTCGACGAGCTCATTGGCCCGGTCGACACCCAGTCCGTCTATGTCCGTCTCACCAACCCCCTTCACCCCACTGGGGCATGACCCGACCGATAGCTGACCAGAGAATGAGGAGCGTGGCTGTGCCCTCCACAGATGCGAGCGCCCAGACCGGGACAGGACCTGTCCCACGGACCGACGAAGAGTCCGAGGACACCCTTGACCTGCAGTTGTCCGAGGACCTGCTGTCACTGCTGCGCGCTGGAGACCTGGCACACGCTCCGTGGCCCGCGACTCCCGGCTCCGCCGCCGGCGACCTGCTGGACAGCCCCGGCGCCTGGAGGCCGGTCGCCACCCCGGCCGGTGTCTTCCAACTCGTACCCGTGGACATCGAACGCGATCTCTCTCTCCTCAGCCACTGGATGAACGACCCTGCCGTCGCCGCCTTCTGGGAGCTTTCGGGCCCCGAGTCGGTCACCCGTGCTCATCTGCGCCCCCAACTGGACGGTGACGGCCGGAGCGTCCCCTGCCTCGGAGTGCTCCAGGGCACCCCCATGAGCTATTGGGAGGTCTACCGCGCCGACCTCGATCCGCTGGCCCGGCACTATCCGGCACACCCCCACGACACCGGTCTGCACCTCCTGATCGGCGGTGTGGCCGACCGGGGACGCGGCACCGGCACCACCCTGCTGCGTGCCGTCTCCGACCTCGTACTGGACAACCGACCCCACTGCACCCGTGTCGTCGCTGAGCCGGACCTGCGCAACACCCCCTCGGTCTCGGCCTTTCTCGGTGCGGGATTCCGCTACTCGGCCGAAGTCGACCTCCCCGACAAACGCGCGGCGCTGATGGTCCGCGACCGCGCCTTCCGCGACCTGATGTGAACCCCGATCCGGACACCCCCGCCACCGCCCCGTGGCGACCACCTCCGTGCGACTGCCTGTACACCCCCTACCTCTGGACCTCGCGCCACTTCTGGACCTCTCGCTTCTGCCCCGGCACATGTGCACCCCGTACTGCCTCACCCCTTGCCCCTGCCTCCTTTGCCCCTGCCTCCCTTGCGTACATCTCCTGCCCGCCCATCCCTTCCCTGCCCCTGACGACCTGCTGCTTTTGATACACCGCCCGTCCCGAATCGGTTCCACCCCGAGGAGTCCCCGTGCTGAACCCGTCTGCTGGCTTCGACTCCGAAGCAGAACCGACGCTGCTCGCTCCCGCCGAGCTGAACCCCGAGGACTGGCACCGTGCGGCCCGCCGTCTTCTCGCCAAGATGCTCAGCGCCTTCGCCTACGAAGAGATCATCGAGCCGGTGGCACGGACCGGCGGCCGTCACACGCTCACCCTGGACGACGACCTGCCGCTGACCTTCCGGGCCCGGCGTGGCGCCTACGGGCACTGGCACATCGACTCGGACACCATCGCGCTCCAGGGCGAACCGTTCAGCGACCCGCTCCGCTTCCTCGTCCTGGCGCGCAGGCTGCTCGCTCTGGACGGGGCGACTCTCGGGCACCTGGTCCGCGAGCTCACCACCACCCTCGCTGCCGATGTCCGGATCGATCACACCGCGCTCCCCGCCGCCGAACTCGCCGAACTCGACTACGCGCGGCTGGAAGGGCACCAGACCGGCCACCCCTGGCTCGTTCTCAACAAGGGCCGGATCGGATTCTCCGCGGCCGACGCCGCCCGCTGGACACCCGAGTCCCGCCGGCCCGCCCGGCTGCCGTGGATCGCCGTCAGCACGGACCTCGCCCAGTACCGGGGTGTCACCGGCCTCGCGACACCCGACCGGCTCTACCGCCGCGAACTCGACACCGCGGTCCGGGAGTCCTTCGCCGCCGAGTTAAGGGCCCGCGGGCTGGACCCGGACGGCTATCTCTACCTGCCCGTGCACCCCTGGCAGTGGGACGAAGTGATCCTTCCGCTCTACGCACCGGCCATTGCCCACCACCAGATCATCCCGCTCCATGCCGATGCCGATCTACGCCTGCCGCAACAGTCCATCCGGACCTTCCTCAACCTTGAACACCCCGAGCGGCACACGGTGAAGCTGCCGCTGTCGATCCTCAACACCCTGGTCTGGCGCGGCCTCCCCACTGAGCGGACACTCGCCGCGCCCGCCGTGACCGCCTGGGTCCAGGGACTGCGCGACAGCGATGCGTTCCTGCGCGACGAGTGCGGCGTCATCCTGCTGGGCGAAGTCGCCTCCGTCGCGGTCGAGCACCCTCTGTACGACCACCTGCCGGAAGTCCCCTACCAGTACCGGGAACTCCTCGGCGCCATCTGGCGCGAGCCGCTCGGTGTGCAGCTGGCCGCCGGCGAAGGGGCTCGTACGCTCGCCTCCCTGCTCCACACCGACATCCAGGGACGCTCCTTCACGGCTGAGCTCGTCGCCCGGTCGGGACTCGCGCCCGCCGCCTGGCTCGGGCGGCTCTTCGCCGCGCTGCTTCCCCCGCTGCTGCGCTTCCTCTACCGCTACGGAACGGTCTTCTCCCCACACGGTGAGAACGCCATCGTCGTATTCGACGACCACGATGTCCCCGTGCGGCTCGCGATCAAGGACTTCGTCGACGACGTCAACGTCAGCGCAGAGCCCTTGCCGGAGCACGACTCGATGCCCGCCGACGTGCGGGACGTGCTGCTGACCGAGGAGCCGGCCTTCCTGACGCAGTTCATCCACTCCGGGCTCTTCGTCGGTGTGTTCCGTTACCTCGCCCCGCTCTGTGAAGATCAACTAGGAGTTCCGGAGGCGGATTTCTGGCGGCTGGTGCGCGCCGAGATCCTCCGCCATCAAGCCCGGTTCCCGGAGCTCAAGGAGCGCTACGAGACGTTCGACCTGCTCACCCCGCGGATCGAGCGGCTCTGCCTGAACCGCAACCGGCTCCACCTCGACGGCTACCGCGACCGCCCGAACCGGCCGCACGCCGCCGTGCACGGGACGGTCGCCAACCCTCTGCACGAGGTGTGACCCCGATTGTCAGTGCTGCCCCGTAGGGTGGTCCCGCTATGACGAAGCCCTCCCTCCCCGAGCTCCTGCACGCCGCCGTCACCGCTGTGGGCGGTACGGAGCGGCCCGGCCAGGTCACCATGGCCGAGGCTGTTGCCGAAGCCGTTGACGACAACGCCCACCTGCTGGTCCAGGCCGGCACCGGTACCGGAAAGTCGCTGGGGTATCTCGTCCCCGCGCTGGCTCATGGGGAGCGCGTCGTGGTGGCCACCGCGACGCTCGCACTCCAGCGGCAGCTCGTGGAGCGAGACCTCCCGCGTACCGTCGAAGCCCTGCAGCCACTGCTGCGGCGGCGCCCTCAGTTCGCCATGCTGAAGGGGCGGTCCAACTACCTCTGTCTGCACCGCCTCCATGAGGGCGTACCGCAGGAAGAGGAGGACGGACTGTTCGACCAGTTCGAGACGGCCGCCCCCAGCAGCAAGCTCGGCCAGGACCTGCTGCGTATGCGGGACTGGGCGGACGAGACGGAGACGGGCGACCGTGACGATCTCACTCCTGGCGTCTCCGACCGCGCCTGGGGCCAGATCTCCGTCTCCTCCCGGGAGTGTCTGGGGGCGAGCAAATGCGCCTACGGGGCCGAGTGCTTCGCCGAGGCCGCCCGTGAGCGGGCCAAGCTCGCTGATGTCGTCGTGACCAACCACGCCCTGCTCGCCATCGACGCGATCGAGGGCGCACCGGTCCTGCCGCAGCACGAGGTGCTGATCGTGGACGAGGCTCATGAACTGGTCTCCCGGGTCACCGGCGTGGCCACGGGCGAGCTCACTCCGGGCCAGGTCAACAGGGCGGTGCGGCGGGCGGCGAAGCTTGTCAACGAGAAGGCGGCAGACGCCCTCCAGACCGCATCCGAGACCTTTGAACGTGTCATGGAGCTGGCGCTCCCGGGCCGGCTCGAAGAGATCCCCGAAGACCTCGGATATGCGCTGATGTCCCTGCGCGACGCGGCTCGGACGGTCATTTCCGCCATCGGTGCGACCCGGGACAAGTCCGTGCAGGACGAGGACGTCGTACGGAAACAGGCTCTGGCGTCCGTCGAGTCCATCCACGATGTCACCGAGCGGATCACCCTCGGATCCGATTACGACGTCGTCTGGTATGAGCGCCATGACCGTTTCGGCGCTTCTCTGCGTGTCGCGCCGCTCTCGGTCTCGGGGCTCCTCCGGGAGAAGCTCTTCGCCGACCGCTCGGTCGTTCTCACCTCCGCGACGCTCAAATTCGGGGGTGACTTCAACGGGGTCGGTGCCTCACTCGGACTCTCACCGGAGGGCACCGAGGGAGAGGACGTCCCGCAGTGGAAGGGCCTGGATGTCGGCTCGCCCTTCGACTATGCCAAGCAGGGCATCCTGTACGTCGCCAAACACCTCTCGGCCCCGGGCCGGGAGGGATCGCGTACCGACATGCTGGACGAGCTCGCCGAACTGGTGGAGGCGTCGGGCGGACGCACACTCGGCCTGTTCTCCTCCATGCGTGCCGCCCAGGCAGCCGCTGAGGAGCTGCGCAGCAGGCAGGACAGGCGGGTGCTGCTCCAGGGCGAGGAGACGCTCGGTGAGTTGATCAAGAATTTCGCGGCCGATCCTGAGACCTGCCTCTTCGGGACGCTGTCCCTCTGGCAGGGGGTCGATGTTCCGGGACCCAGCTGTCAGCTGGTGGTGATGGACCGGATCCCCTTCCCCCGCCCCGACGACCCGTTGATGAGCGCTCGGCAGAAAGCGGTCGAGGAGGGCGGCGGCAATGGGTTCATGGCCGTTGCCGCGACGCATGCCGCTCTGCTGATGGCGCAGGGCGCCGGCCGGCTGGTCAGGGCCATGGGGGACCGTGGTGTCGTCGCGGTGCTGGACCCGAGGCTGGCCACCGCGCGCTACGGAAGCTATCTGAGGGCTTCGCTGCCCGATTTCTGGTTCACCACGGACCGGAACCAGATTCGTCGGTCACTGGCAGCGATCGACGCTGTGGCCAAGGAGGCCGGTCAGTAGGCCGGGAATGCTCTCCTGTGCAGCCGCAGCGAGAAGCGGTGGCACAGAGCGCGAAACGGAAGAAGCATCGAGTTCCGCGCCGAGACCAGGGCGCGCGGAAAATGCCGGGAAACAAGCAGGGCCCCGGAACCGGCGCAGTAAGTTCCGGAGCCCTGTTCAGGGCCGACGCGGTACTCACACGCGTCGGAGCACAGCCACTACCTTGCCGAGGATCGTGGCTTCGTCGCCGGGGATCGGCTGGTAGGCGGCATTGTGCGGCAGCAGCCACACATGCCCGTCCTCGCGCTTGAAGCGCTTGACCGTCGCCTCGCCCTCCAGCATGGCTGCCACGATGTCGCCGTTCTCGGCGACGGGCTGGCGTCGCACCGTGACCCAGTCGCCGTCACAGATCGCGGCCTCGATCATCGAGTCGCCGACGACCTTGAGGACGAAGAGCTCGCCGTCGCCGACCAGCTGCCGGGGGAGGGGGAAGACGTCCTCGACCGACTCCTCAGCCAGGATCGGCCCACCGGCGGCGATCCGGCCGACCAGCGGGACGTACGACGCGGCGGGCTTGCCCGTGGTGTCGGTGGTCTGGGTGCTCGGCTGGTCGGAGCCCCTGACCTCGTAGGCCCGGGGGCGGTGCGGGTCGCGGCGCAGGAAGCCCTTGCGCTCCAGGGCCATCAGCTGGTGAGCGACGGACGAGGTGCTGGACAGCCCCACCGCCTGACCGATCTCACGCATGGAGGGCGGGTATCCACGGCGCTGCACGGAGTCCCTGATCACCTCGATCACCCGCCGCTGCCGGTCCGTGAGCCCCGAACTGTCCGCCCGGATACCGGGGGGCCGTCCGGGCAGCGAGCGTGCGGGGCGCGGGGGCAGCTGGCCCTCGGGGCCCGTTGCTGCGTCATTCATGGTGTGCACCGGCTCGAGTCGGTTCTGCGAACGGTCCTGGGCGGTGATGGTAGCGGTGTCTGCGGTCGTGGTCACGTCGTCGGCCCCTCTCGAGATGTTCTCTCCCTAGATTGGACAACGGTAGTGGCTTTCGAAAGGTTGCGCCAAACACACGTTCGAGTGAAAAAATAAAATACCCTTCACGTGAGCGCGGTGTCGGGTGTATGAGCGCGGCCGGGGCCGAAAGGCAATTCGGTCGATTACGGTACCGTCCGCCGGTTGCGTTCCGCGCCGCGGGGGCGGTCGGCTGCGGAGTGTCGCGGCGAGACCCCGGTCTGTCGGCGCCTGTCGTTCGTCTGTCGCTGTCCATCGCTTGCCGGTGGCCGTGGGGTGGCCCCCGATCCGGCCGCCGATACGCTTCCCGTACCCTCTTCCGAGCCGGACGGCCTCCGCGGCCGAGCGCGACACGCTCTGCCGTGAAAGCGGAGCTGAACCCCAGATCTAGTGGTTGGATTGAAACAGCCACCCAGAAGTTGTGGTCCCTGGTCTTTCGCGCCCTGGGTCATCGCCTATGCTTGGTGCTGCTTCGAGGGGCTCGTTCCGGGCCCGGCGAGGCTATTCGGTCGTACTGCGAAGGAGGCTCGGAACCCATGCACTGCCCCTTCTGCAGGCACCCTGACAGCCGCGTTGTCGACAGCCGTACGACGGACGACGGCACGTCGATCCGCAGGCGTCGCCAGTGCCCCGACTGCTCCCGCCGTTTCACGACGGTGGAGACGGCCTCGCTGATGGTGATCAAGCGCAGCGGAGTGACCGAACCGTTCAGCCGTACGAAGGTCATCTCGGGTGTGCGGAAGGCTTGCCAGGGTCGGCCGGTCACTGAGGACGCCCTCGCCAAACTCGGCCAGCAGGTCGAGGAGGCGCTGCGCGCCACCGGGGGCGCCGAGCTGACCACTCACGACGTCGGGCTGGCCATACTCGGCCCGTTGCAGGAGCTCGACCTTGTCGCGTACCTGCGCTTCGCGTCCGTCTACCGGGCATTCAATTCGCTCGACGACTTTGAGGCCGCCATCGCGGAACTCCGCGACGCGCAGCCCCCCGCAGTGGGATGCGAGTGCGGAGGGGCCCCTGTGGCCCCCGTGCCCGCCACTGCCACCGACTGACCCTCCGGGGCCGGCGGACACAGACCTGCCTGCGGTGCTTCCTGCGCCGCAGGTGTCAGACAGACACAGTGCCATGGGAAGAACTGGGCACTTTTGGGCGTTTTAGCCCGCATATGGGAGGCGGCATGACAGAGACGGCGAGCGGCCCGGCACGAGGTTCCCGCGCGAAGGGGACCAAGGCGGCTGCTAATCGGCAGGGGCTGCGCAGCGAGCGCATCCACACCACTCCCGGCGTGCATCCGTACGACGAGGTCGTCTGGGAGCGCCGTGATGTCGTCATGACCAACTGGCGCGACGGCTCGGTCAACTTCGAGCAGCGTGGCGTCGAGTTCCCCGACTTCTGGTCGGTGAACGCGGTCAACATCGTCACCAGCAAGTACTTCCGCGGCGCTGTCGGCGCGGACAACCGCGAGAACAGCCTCAAGCAGCTCATCGACCGTGTGGTGAGGACGTACCGCAAGGCGGGCGAGGAGAACGGTTACTTCGCCTCCCCGGAGGACGCCGAGCTCTTCGACCACGAGCTCACGTACGCGCTGCTGCACCAGGTCTTCAGCTTCAACTCGCCGGTCTGGTTCAACGTGGGCACGGCCCAGCCCCAGCAGGTCAGCGCCTGTTTCATCCTCTCGGTCGACGACTCCATGGAGTCCATCCTCGACTGGTACAAGGAAGAGGGGATGATCTTCAAGGGCGGCTCGGGCGCCGGTCTCAACCTCTCCCGAATCCGCTCCTCCAAGGAGCTGCTCTCCTCCGGCGGCAACGCGTCCGGCCCGGTCTCGTTCATGCGCGGGGCCGACGCCTCCGCAGGAACGATCAAGTCCGGTGGCGCCACCCGCCGTGCGGCCAAGATGGTCGTCCTCGATGTCGACCACCCGGACGTCGAGGCCTTCATCGAGACCAAGGTGAAGGAGGAGGAGAAGATCCGCGCCCTGCGCGACGCGGGCTTCGACATGGACCTGGGCGGCGACGACATCACGTCCGTCCAATACCAGAACGCCAACAACTCGGTCCGTGTGAACGACGAGTTCATGCACGCGGTCGAGGCCGGGTCCCAGTTCGGGCTGCGCTCGCGCATGACCGGCGAGGTCATCGAGAAGGTCGACGCCAAGGCGCTCTTCCGCAAGATGGCCGAGGCCGCGCACGTCTGTGCCGACCCCGGGATCCAGTACGACGACATCATCAACCGGTGGCACACCTCGCCCGAGACGGGCCGGATCACCGCGTCCAACCCGTGCAGCGAGTACATGCACCTGGACAACTCGTCGTGCAACCTCGCCTCGCTCAACCTCATGAAGTTCCTGCGCGACGACGACCAGGGCAACCAGTCGTTCGACGCCGAGCGCTTCGCCAAGGTCGTCGAGCTGGTCATCACCGCGATGGACATCTCGATCTGCTTCGCCGACTTCCCCACCGAGAAGATCGGCGAGACGACCCGCGCCTTCCGCCAGCTGGGCATCGGCTACGCCAACCTCGGCGCGCTGCTCATGGCGACCGGCCACGCGTACGACAGCGACGGCGGCCGCGCCCTGGCCGGCTCCATCACCTCGCTGATGACCGGCACCTCGTACAAGCGCTCTGCCGAGCTCGCCGCGGTCGTCGGCCCGTACGACGGCTACGCCCGCAACGCCGACGCCCACAAGCGCGTCATGAAGCAGCACGCGGACGCCAACGCGTCGGCCACGCGCACCGACGACCTGGACAGCCCGGTCTGGGCCGCGGCCACGGAGGCCTGGCAGGACGTCCTGCGCCTCGGTGAGAAGAACGGTTTCCGCAATGCGCAGGCGTCGGTGCTCGCACCGACCGGCACCATCGGCCTGATGATGGACTGCGACACCACGGGCGTCGAGCCGGACCTGGCCCTGGTCAAGTTCAAGAAGCTCGTCGGCGGCGGCTCGATGCAGATCGTGAACAACACGGTCCCCAAGGCCCTCAAGCGTCTCGGGTACCAGCCGGAGCAGGTCGAGGCGATCGTCGCCCACATCGCCGACCACGGCAATGTCGTCGACGCCCCCGGCCTCAAGACGGAGCACTACTCGGTCTTCGACTGCGCCATGGGCGAGCGTTCCATCGCGCCCATGGGCCACGTACGGATGATGGCGGCCGCCCAGCCGTTCCTCTCCGGTGCCATCTCCAAGACGGTCAACATGCCGGCGTCCAGCACGGTCGAGGACGTCGAGGAGATCTACCTCCAGGGCTGGAAGCTCGGTACCAAGGCGCTTGCCGTCTACGTCGAGAACTCCAAGGTCGGCCAGCCGCTCTCGGCCAAGTCCAAGTCCGCCGACGGGGCCGAGAAGACGGAGCCGAAGACCGAGAAGGTCATCGAGTACCGCCCGGTCCGCAAGCGCCTGCCGAAGGGCCGCCCCGGCATCACCACCTCCTTCACGGTGGGCGGCGCCGAGGGGTACATGACCGCCAACTCCTACCCGGACGACGGTCTCGGTGAGGTCTTCCTGAAGATGTCCAAGCAGGGGTCGACCCTCGCGGGCATGATGGACGCCTTCTCGATCGCGGTCTCGGTCGGTATGCAGTACGGCGTTCCGCTCGAAACGTACGTCTCGAAGTTCACCAACATGCGCTTCGAGCCGGCCGGTATGACGGACGACCCCGACGTACGGATGGCGCAGTCGATCGTCGACTACATCTTCCGCCGTCTGGCGCTCGACTTCCTGCCCTTCGAGACGCGCTCGGCGCTGGGCATCCACTCGGCATCGGAGCGTCAGCGCCACCTGGACACCGGGTCGTACGAGCCGGGCGACGACGATGTGGATGTGGAGGGTCTGTCCCAGTCCGCACCGCGCCACGTGGAGGCTCCGAAGGCGGCCGCACCGCAGCCGGAGGCTGCCGCCGAGGTGCCCGCTCCGAAGCAGGCGCACAACTCGACCGAGCTGATGGAGATCACGCTCGGTCTGAACGCCGATGCGCCGCTCTGCTTCTCCTGCGGTACGAAGATGCGCCGTGCGGGCAGCTGCTACCTCTGCGAGGGGTGCGGCTCGACCAGCGGCTGCAGCTGACACGGGCTGCGATTGCGGCTGATGCGCCTCTGAGCACCAACGGCCGAGGGCGCTGAACCGCGCTGGAGAGGGCGCCGACCACTGGTCGGCGCCCTCTTTTTCTTGTTCCGGCTCCCGTGCTCAGGACCGGTGGTGTGCAGTGGTTGGGGCAGGTGAACGGACCGCTGCGGTCGCCCGGTTGACCGGTTTTCCCAACTATGTGATCGGTATTGGAAACAGCCCGGATGTTTGCGGCAGCTGATCCGGATGTGCTCCGCCGGACCATGACCCGGCGTCACTCTCCTGGCCGTACGATGGCGCGGTGCTGGTCAAGTGGATTCGCTGCACGGTGACAGACCCCAGAGGGTTCGAACAGGGGCAGCGGAGGTGGGCGGGGCTGCTGGGTGAGCCGGGATTCCGGGGGCAGGGGGGCGGCTGGAGCCGCAGTCGGCGGAGTGTGGCGCATGTGTTCGCCTTCTGGGAGAGCCGGCCCTTCTACGACTCGTTCATGGCCCGGGCGCACGACCGGCTCGCTGCCGCCCAGGCGGGCACGTTCAAGGACATGCAGGCCAAGCTCTTCGAGTACCGCTTCGATGTGAGAACAGGGTTCGAACCCCGCTTCGGCGATGCGGACGTGGTCCGGGTCGCGCACTCCCGTGTGCACCCCGAGCGGGCCGAGCACTTCGCGCTGATGCAGGAGAAGGTCTGGAACCCCGCGATGGCGGGGTCGCCCGGGATGCTGCGCGGAATGTTCGGAGAGGCGCCCGGGGACGAGTTCCTCGTCCTCTCGATGTGGCAGTCCGCGGCCGAGCGCGGGAAATACCGGCCGGAGCGGATCGAGCGGCTGTCGCTGCGTGCCCAGACCGACGCGGACGTGGCGGCGCTGGCGGGGGACGTCGTACAGCTGGAACCGTCCTGGACCGTATAGCCGCATGAGGGGCGTCGGCGCACTCGACGGCGATCCGATCTAGTGTTTTGGCATGGCTCGACCACAACGCATCGTTCTTGTCCGGCACGGGGAGTCGGAGGGCAACGCTGATGACACGGTGTACGAACGCGAACCCGACCACGCGCTGAAGCTCACCCCGAGCGGGCAGCGCCAGGCGGAGGCGACCGGGGCGCGGCTGCGGGAACTCTTCGGCCGGGAACAGGTGAGCACCTATGTCTCGCCCTACCGCCGTACCCACGAGACCTTCCGGGCCTTCGGCCTCGATCCGGAACAGGTCCGGGTCAGGGAAGAGCCCCGGCTGCGTGAGCAGGACTGGGGGAACTGGCAGGACCGCGACGACGTGCGTCTGCAGAAGGCGTACCGGGACGCCTACGGCCACTTCTTCTACCGGTTCGCGCAGGGGGAGTCCGGGGCCGATGTCTACGATCGCGTCGGCTCGTTCCTGGAGAGCCTCCACCGGAGCTTCGAGGCTCCTGACCACCCGCCGAATGTCCTGCTGGTCACGCACGGTCTGACGATGCGGCTCTTCTGTATGCGGTGGTTCCACTGGTCGGTCGCGGAGTTCGAGGCGCTGTCCAACCCGGGGAACGGGGAGTCGCGGACGCTGGTGCTGGGCGAGGACGGCAAGTACACGCTGGACCGGCCGTTCGACCACTGGCGCGTTCCGGAACCGTACGGCGTCACCGGTTAACGGTACGGCGTCACCGGTTAGAGTGGAGGTGAGATGACCGCTGACTCCGCTTTTCATTCCGTTTCCGGATCTCTTCCCGATGCTTTCGGACGCGCTCGGGCCAGCCTGCGCGGGCTCTCCGTCGGAGATGCCCTGGGCTCCCAGTTCTTCGTCCCCGACAACTATCCGCTGCTGGCCCGGCGCGAGCTGCCCGCAGGCCCCTGGCAGTGGACCGACGACACCGAGATGGGTTGTTCGGTGCTGGCGGTGCTGGCCTCGGAGGGCCGGATCGACCAGGACGTACTCGCTGCTTCCTTCGCCGCGCACCATGACTTCGACCGAGGGTACGGCCCGGCGGTCAACCGGATGCTGCGGCTGGTCAGGGAAGGCGGCGACTGGCGGGAACTGGCCAGCGGCCTCTTCAACGGCCAGGGTTCGTGGGGTAACGGCGCCGCGATGCGGATCGCGCCGCTCGGCGCCTGGTACGCGCACGATCCGGAGCAGGCCACGCACCAGGCCGAGATCTCCGCGTACACGACACATCAGCACCGTGAGGCGGTGGTGGGGAGCATGGCGGTGGCCGCTGCTGCCGCCCTGGCCGCTGATCCCGCGGGACCCCCGCCCGCCGCCGACCTGCTGGACGGCGTGATCGCACTCGTCCCGCGCAGCGCCGTGGGTGCGGGGCTGCGCCGGGCCAAGGACATGCTGGACTACGACGACGCGGGTACGGTCGCCGCGGTGCTGGGGTGCGGTCGGCGGACCAGCGCGCACGACACCGTGCCGTTCGCCCTGTGGTCTGCCGCGCGGGGCCTCGGCGATTTCGAGCGGACGTTCTGGACGACGGCCCAGGTCGGCGGTGACGTCGACACGACCTGCGCGATCGCGGGGGGTGTCGTGGCCGCTGGGCTGGGCGGTATGCCGCCCGCCGGGTGGCTGGAACGGACCGAGGAACTGCCCGAGTGGACACCTTCGCGCCCGTCGTGAGGTGAGGGGGCGCTTCCGGTGGCCCGGGTGAGGCCGGCGCCCAGCGCCCCCCGCGTGGTGTTGATGAGCAGCCCGGACGCGGCCGCGGACTCGTGGCCGGTCATCCCGGAGACGGTGGTGCGGGCGCGGATCTGTGTCGGCTGGGCCGGGGTCCGCGGCGCACGTTCCACGCCGGAATTTGCACCGCGTGCCGTGCTTCACGAATGTGATAAATCTGCGGTGAGGCCCTTCCGTGTGCTGATCATCCAGCGGGCCGCTGAGCCGTTGTCCGGCTCTTCAAATGCATTGCAGGTTGCGGGATTTCGGGTGGCGGTGGCTGTCCGGACGTGGTGAGTGATCTGGTCTGCGATCGGATCCCAGGGTTGATGATGTTTCGCCTATTTATATGCGTATGCAAATTTCTGGACTGTGGTGTTGCCCGGATGGTTGACGAAGTGAACGTGTCGCCGCTGCGCTGAAGCGGTCGCTGAATTCATGGCCGGTACCGGGGTGTCGCAGGAGGTGTCCGGCGGCGTACCCTTGCTGGCGCCATGCCGTACGAACCACCCACGCACACCGTCGAGCGCTCACTGCGCGCCACTACGGGTGCCAAGACCGTCGCCGGCGTCGACGAGGTCGGACGCGGGGCCTGGGCCGGCCCCGTCACCGTCTGCGCCGCAGTCACCGGACTGCGTCGACCGCCGCCCGGACTCACCGACTCCAAGCTGATCAGCCCCAAGCGCCGCACGGAGCTGGCGGGGCTGCTGGAGTCGTGGGTCACCGCCTTCGCGCTCGGGCACGCCTCTCCGCTGGAGATCGACGATCTGGGGATGACGGCAGCGCTGCGGCTCGCCGCCGGGCGGGCGCTCGAAGCGCTACCGGTCCGCCCGGACGCGGTGATCCTCGACGGCAAGCACGACTATCTCGGTCTTCCCTGGCGGGTCCGTACGGTGATCAAGGGTGACCAGTCCTGCGTTGCCGTGGCGGCCGCCTCGGTGATCGCCAAGGTGCGCAGGGACGCGATGATGGCCGAGCTCGCCGCGGAGTCCGACGTGTGCGGGGGCTTCGCCTTCGAAGCCAATGCGGGCTACCCCTCGCCTGTGCACAAAGCGACGCTGGAGGAGCGGGGGCCCACCCCGTACCACCGGCTCTCCTGGTCCTATCTGGATGGGCTGCCCCAGTGGCGGCACCTGAAGAAGACCCGTCTCCCCGCGGAGGCCGTCGCGTTGGAAAGCGGGGGCCAACTCGGCTTCGACTTCTGAACTTTCAGTGGACCGGCGGAGAAAACCCCGTCCGAATCGCACTGACGTGCCCACCCGGTGGTGCCTCGTGCGCCGCCGTTTGATAGACATCCATTCATGCCTCTCATCCCCGAGGAGTCTCAGATTCACGAGAGTGCCCAGGGTCCCCGCGTTGTTCCGGCCGCCGGCCGTACTGCGTCGACCCCTCGCCCCGTACCCGGCCCGCGTCCCGCGGCCGTGCCACGCCCCGCTCGTCCGGGGCCCCGTCCTGCTGCCAGGCCTGCGCCCACCGCGCCTCCCGTGCAGCGGACATCCTCTTCCCAGCGTGCGGACAACCGGCCGGGCAACCGTCCGGACGCCCGTCCCGAGACCCCTGCGGGAGACTCTTCCGCGCCGCAGGTCCAGCTGCTCCCCGCTTCGGCGGACGGTGCGCTGGACGCGGCGGAAGAAGCGGTCGACCTGCTGCTCGACACCGGTCGTGCACCGGGTGACGTCCTGGTGCTCACCACCGGCGAGCAGCACCCGTGGGCAGCACACGAGTTGTCCTTCGGCGAAGCCGCCTACTGGGCACAGCACGATGCCCGCGAGGACGTCTTCTACGCGAGCGCCGACGCAGTGGGCCGGGCGAAGGCCCGTCCCGTCGTGGTGGTCGCGCTCAACGGCGGAACCGACGAATCCGTGGCCCAGGTGCTGCCTGCGGCCAGGAAGTACGCGGGAGCGCTGCTGATCGTCTGCGGTGACCCGCAGCGCGTCAACGCCGTACTCGGCGCAGGCGTCTGAAACGTACGTCCCCTCCGCCCGGCCCTCTCCCGCAAGGAGCAGGCCGGGCGGAGGCGCGTTCGGTACGGCCGGCCGGCCGCGGGCGTACGCCGTGTGGCACGGTGCGCAACGGACTGTGCTGCGGCGGTCGTTGATTGCGATCGGCGACTGGCTCAGCGGGCCGCGACCCGGTGGAGCGCGCCCGGTGCACCCGACCGGAGTGGCGCCGGGGGCGAGTCGTTACCGCTGCCGCCGATAGCGGCTGGGCGGGAGAGCGAGTTGGGCCGCCGCCCGCCACGGCCTTCGCCCAGCACCTGCCAGCCGCCCCGGGTGAGCGTGATGTACGCCCCGCAGCGCAGCCCGTGCAACGTGCAGGCATCGCGCAGCCCCCACATCCAGGCACCGTCCTCCTCGGTCCACCGCTCGTCCCCCTCGCGGCAGTAGAGCAGTACGGCGGTGCGGACCGGCGTGCGCCGGCGGAGGTCATGCGGGATGACCCGGCGCAGATGGTCGAGGAGTGCGTTGCGGAAGTCCCAGCCGTCCGCCGGAGTGGAACGGCGTGTGAACGATGCGCTGGCGACGAGCCGTTCCTCATGATCGAGCACGGCCACGACGGCGGTCGAAGGGATGGGGCGGTGTCTGGAGTGCAGACCGCTCACGACGTCACGGGGGCTGCGGAGCAGGGGTATGCCCGCGGCGGCCCACTCGGCAGGTTCGAGCAGCCGCCCGATCCGGTTTCCCGAGTCGGCGGCCATGGACGTCGAAGAGGCTGTAAGGGCGGCGGACGGAGTGAATCCGAAGGTCACGGTCCTCCCTTCGCATACCCGCCCATGGTGCGGGCAGGGTCGGGTGAGGCGCACCGGGACACAGCCCTTCCGAACACAGGCGGGCCGTGCGGGGAGCAGCCCCAATTCTTCCTGCCGAACGGGCAAGCGGCAACGAGCAATTCACGCGGCTGACGGGAATCTGCGGGTACGGCTCACATATCTCTGCCCACCGTGGCACCGAGCGACTCCTGTCGTCACCCCTGAACGGCGAGGACCAGCGGAAACACCCCCTTCGCTCCGGAACGGCACAGCAGCCGGGCCGCCACGGCGAGTGTCCACCCGCTCGCCGACTGGTCGTCGACCAGGAGAACGGGACCGTCGGCAGAGGCGAGCGCCGCCGCCAGCCCGGGTGGCACCGTGAACGCCTCGTGCAGCGCCCGCACCCGCTGGGCACTGTTGCTCGGCGCGATCCGCTCATAGGCCGACTGCGCGTACTCGACCCGGCCGAGCAGGGGCATGCGTCCGATGTCACTGATGCGGTGGCCGAGCGACTCGATGAGCTCGGGCCGGGTGTGCGAGGCGATGGTGACGACGCCCACCGGCCGGGGCGGCGCGTCCGGCCCGCCCGAGGCCCATCCGCCCGGTCCCCGGGCCCAGTCGGCCAGTACGCTCACTACGGCATCCGCCACAGCGTCGGGCACGGGGCCGTCGGGGGCCTGTGGTGCGAGCATCGGTCGCAGTCTGTTGCCCCAGCCGATGTCCGAGAGCCTGCCGAGTGCCCGGCCGGGAAGCGCCTGTTCGCCCTTGGCGATGCGGCCCTTGAGGTCGACGCCGACTGCCGCGAGCCCCGTCGGCCACATCTTCCGGGGCTCTACTTCTACGCCCGGCCTGCTCAGTTCACCCCGCGCACCGTCGAGCGCCGCAGTGGAAACCTCTGCGGTGAACCGGCCGCCCGCACAGTTGTCGCAGCGACCGCAGGGCGCTGCCTCCTCGTCGTCCAGCTGCCGGCGCAGAAACTCCATCCGGCAGCCGTCCGTGGTCGCGTAGTCACGCATGGCCTGTTGTTCCGCCGCCCGCTGCCGGGCCACCCAGGCGTAGCGCTCCGCGTCGTACGTCCAGGGCTGTCCCGTGGTGGTCCAGCCGCCCTTCACCCGGTTCACCGCGCCGTCGACGTCGAGGACCTTCAGCATCGTCTCCAGCCGGGTGCGCCGCAGCTCGACCAGGGGCTCGATGGCCGGCAGCGAAAGCGGCCTCCCCGCCTGGGCGAGCACGTCGAGGGTGCGCCGCACCTGCTGCTCGGGCGGGAAGGCGACCGAGGCGAAGTACTGCCAGATCGCTTCATCTTCCTTGCCGGGCAGCAGCAGGACCTCGGCATGCTCGACACCTCGGCCCGCGCGGCCCACCTGCTGGTAGTACGCGATGGGCGAGGAGGGCGAACCGAGGTGGACCACGAACCCGAGGTCGGGTTTGTCGAAACCCATGCCCAGAGCGGACGTGGCGACGAGCGCTTTGACACGGTTGGCGAGCAGATCGTCCTCCGCCTGCTGGCGGTCGGCGTTCTCCGTCTTGCCGGTGTACGAGGAGACGGTGTGGCCGCGCTGGCGCAGATAGGCGGCGACCTCCTCGGCGGCGGCGACCGTCAGCGTGTAGATGATTCCGGAGCCCGGCAGTTCGTCGATGTGATCGGCCAGCCAGGCCAGACGGTGCGCCGCGTCCGGGAGGCGCACGACACCCAGGCTCAGGCTCTCCCGGTCGAGCGGACCCCGCAGGACCAGTGCATCGGTACCCGCCCCTGTCCCCAGCTGGTCGGCGACATCGGCGGTGACGCGGGAATTCGCCGTGGCTGTGGTGGCGAGCACGGGCACGCCCGGCGGAAGGTCCGCGAGCATGGTGCGCAGCCTGCGGTAGTCGGGCCGGAAATCGTGGCCCCAGTCGGAGATGCAGTGGGCCTCGTCGACCACGAGCAGACCGGTGGCGGCCGAGAGCTTGGGCAGCACATCGTCGCGGAAGTCCGGATTGTTCAGCCGCTCCGGGCTCACCAGCAGTACGTCGACCTCGCCCGCGGCCACTTCCGCCTGGACTGTCTCCCACTCCTCCGTGTTCGAGGAGTTGATGGTGCGAGCTCTGATGCCGGCTCGTGCTGCCGCATCCACCTGATTGCGCATCAGCGCGAGGAGGGGAGAGACGATCACTGTGGGGCCGCTGCCCTGAGCCCGCAGGAGCGAGGTCGCCACGAAATAGACCGCGGACTTGCCCCACCCGGTCCGCTGCACGACCAGCGCCCGGCGCTTGTCCGCGACGAGGGCCTCAATGGCCCGCCACTGATCCTCGCGCAGTGTGGCGGCACCAGTGGGGTCGCCGACGAGACGGGCCAGTACGGAATCGGCCGATGCCCTGAGGCCGGAGCGGTCTGAGTTGGTCATGACCCCATGCAACCCGATCGCACTGACAATGCGCGAATGAGGAAGCCGGCCTGTGGATAAAGTTATCCACAGGGGTCGCGGACTCGGGCCGATCGCGGGACCTTCGAGCCATGAACAAGCACGACGAAACCAACGGTCCTTCACCCGTCCAGGAACAGGTCACGCTGCGCGGCCCTGCCGAACTCGCCGACGCACTGCCCTATCTGCTGGGATTCCATCCGACCGACTCGGTGGTGATGGTCGCGCTGCACGGAGCCCGCGGCCGTTTCGGCGGACGGCTCAGGCTCGGTATCCCGCGCTCGCCGCAGGAGTGGCAGCCAGTCGCCGACCAGCTCGCCGACGGGCTGGTCACCGGCAGTGAGAACCGAGGCCGGCGACCGGAGGGCATCATCGTCTTCCTCTGCCAGGATCCGGGCCCGGGGGAGACCCCGGCGGATGTCATGGAGCGGCTTCGCCCGTTCGCCCAGCATCTGCGTACGGCCTGCGGCGCCCGGGACGTGCCCGTTCCCGAGGCCCTCTGCATCTCCGACGGCAGATTCTTCTCGTACTGCTGCCCCGACACCCGGTGTTGCCCTTCCGACGGGAACCCCATGGCCCTGCCCGGCACTTCGGTGATGGCCGCGGCCGCGGCGTACGCGGGAATCCAGGTGCGCGGATCCCTCCAGGAGATGGAGGCCAGGCTCACCCCGTGGCAGCCGCCTCGCACGGCGGCGCAGGAACGCGCGCTCGATGAGGCGGCAGGCGCTCTGGTGCCGAGGATCCTGGCCGGTGCCGACCGTGAACAGGTCGGACGGGAGACGCTGGACGTGGCCCGGCGACTCGTCCGCCGGATCGGGCGGACACCGCAGAAGCCGGGCTGGGCCGAGGCCGATGTGGCGGACGATGCGCTCATCACCGACGATGAGGCCGCTCTGGTTCTTCTCGGGCTCCAGGACCGTACGACCCGTGACCGCGCCGCCGAGTGGATGGAAGGGCCCTCCGCCCCGTCGGTCGTGCGGCTGTGGCGGGCCCTGGCGCGCCGCTGTGTCGGCCCGTACGCCGAATACGCCGCGGCGCCACTGACTCTCGCGGGCTGGGTGGCCTGGTCGACAGGGGACGAACCGAGTGCCCGGGTAGCCCTGGGGCGTGCTCTGGCCCTCGACCCCGATTACATTTTCGCCCGGCTGCTTCACCAGGCGTGCAATGAAGGACTCGACCCCGAGGCGCTCCGGCACTGCCTGCGCCGGGAGCGGAGCAACCGGGTGGCATCGAATGAGGCACCCGCGCAGAGCGGCCGGCGCACTCATCCCAAACCGCCGGGCGCCCGCCAGGACCCCCTCCCGGGGACCGGCCGGCCCGGGGTGCCGGCCGGTCGCGGCCGGTCGCGCCGCCGCAGCGGTCACCGCGGGTCGCGGACCGGCCGATGAGAGCGGGACACAGGTACGGCCGTGACCCGGCCGCGTCCAGCGCCGTTCATCCGGATGGTGGTGCGCGGCGGTCCGCGCCGGGAGCTCCGCCGCAACCGGCCGTAGCGCTCAGGAGGCGGAAGATGGCTCTCAGCGTCCCTTCAGGAACCCGCGGGGCGGCCGGGGGCCGTTCCCCAGGACCCGCTCCCGCGGACGCGCCCGCAGGTCCGCGCCGACGAGGTGAACTGCCTTCCGTGCACAACGCGTTGATCTGCGTGGGGCTCCCCGGACTGGCCATTTCCCCTGCGCACGGGCAACTGACCGGCCAGGGCTTCGACGGCTACTACCAGTCGGGGCGACGGCTCCTCTCCCGCTGCCATGTACGCGTGTCCGGGCGTGAACCGGTCGCCGTCCGGGGCGGGTTGATCGGAGCCGGCCGGGCCCGGTTCGTCGCTGTGGTGCGTCTGCCCGGCGCGGTGGGGCCCGATCCCGAGCTGGTCGTGGAGCGCCTGCGCTCCGCCGATGGCACAGAGCGGATCACCCTGCGCAGTGCATCGGACCGGACTCTGCGGGTACCGGTGGAGATCGGGCTCGGTACCGACCTGGCGTTCCTGGGAGCCGTCGCGGCCGGCTCCCCGGGGGCGGAACTGCCCGCCAGTGTCCACGGAGCCGGTCTTCGCTGGTCGGGAGACGGGTGCCATGCCGTCGTCACGGCAGATCCTCCGCCGGAGGACGCGCTGGCCGCCACAGGACTGCTCAGGTGGCAGCTCGAACTGCCTCCGGGAGGTTCCAGGAACATCGAACTCCGAATCCGCACGGATGCGCAGCCCCGCCCTGCGGGCCCGCTGCTCGGAGGCGCGCTGTCCCCGGCGAGCGCAGACAGCGACGATCCCCGGGCGCAGACACTGATGCGCACCAGCCTGGAGGATCTGCGCGCGATGCTGGTCCGGGATCCGGGCCACCCCGCCGACATCTATCCGGTGGCGGGCGTGCCATGGCGCTGCGGGTTCGCGCCCGCGGAGATCCTCTGGACCGCCCGGATGACCCTTCCCCTCGGTACGCGTCTCGCCGCCGCAGCGTTGCGCCGGCTCGCCCGTACTCAGCTCGGGGGGACCGGGCCCGGCGCCGGACGTATTCCGGGGCCCCTCAGGGATGCCGGCCCCCATCTGCCGCCCACCTGTACCGGGGTGGAGGCGACACTGCTCTTCCCCGTGCTGCTGGCGGAGGCCAGGCGCTGGGGCCTGCCCGAGCGGGAGGTGGCGGGGCTGCTTCCTGCGGCCGAGCGCTGTCTTGCGTGGCTCCGCGCGGCGGCGGACGAGGAGAGCCTGCTCGGCGAGCCCGGAGCCGGAGGCTTGCAGCGCGCGGAGACCCAGGCGCACGCCCACCGCGCCGCGGTGCTCGCGGCCGAGCTGCTCGACGAATGCGGCCGGCCGGGCGCGGACGGCTGGCGTGAATGGGCCGGCACGCTCCGCAGGGGATTCCGGGAGGCGTTCTGGATCGAGGACCGGACAGGGGGCAGGCCCGCGGCCGCGCGTACTCCCGCCGGCCAACTGGTTCCGCAGCTGGGCGGGGGAGCGGCTCATCTTCTGGACACCGGTCTGCTGGGCGGTGGCAGATTCGCCGAGGGGCTGCTGGACAAGGTGCGGACGGAGCAGGTTGCCAGACTGCTGGGCGGTCCGGCGATGGATTCGGGCTGGGGGCTCCGCAGCCTTGGCGTCAGGGAGCGGGGCCACAATCCGTTCGGGCACAGGGGCGGCGCCGTACGCGTGCATGAGACGGCTCTCGCGGTAGCCGGGCTGGCGGCCTCGGGATTCGAGAAGGAGGCGTGCTCGCTGCTGGGTGGAGTGCTCGCCGCGTCCGATACCTTCGGCCACAGGCTTCCCGAGATGTATGCCGGGGTGCAGCGGACCGAGGACAGTGTCCCCCTCCCGCATCCGGCCGCCTGCCGTCCGGCGGCTGTCTCCGCTGCTGCGGGGATCCATCTGCTCACGACTCTCGCGGGTGTCCGTCCCGATGTTCCGGCAGGAACGGTCGCACTCCGGCCGATGAGCAGCGCCCCGCTCGGCGCGATCCAGTTGTCAGGGCTGTCGGTGGCTGGGGAGCCCTTCTCCGTGCGTGTCAGCAGGCTGGGCCTCGGGATGGTCGAGGAAGCCGCGGCCGGGCTCCAGCTGGGGTTGTGAACGCGCTTGAGGAGCGCCGGAGTACGGGTGAATTGGAGAACACTGTGGATGCCGAAGGGCGTGTTTATCGTCAGAGAGACGACTATGATCATGGCATGTCGCCCTACGACCCGTCGGCCTTTCCGTCCTTCGCTGTCACCGTCGATCTGGTCGTGCTCACGGTGCGCAGTCATGCGCTGTGCGCACTGGCTGTGCGCCGTGGGGAGGCGCCCTATCAGGGCCGGTGGGCGCTGCCCGGCGGCTTCGTCAAGACGGACGAGGACCTCGGCGCGGCCGCCGCGCGGGAGCTGGCGGAGGAGACCGGGCTGTGCGCCCTCGATCCCTCCGCCCCTGTCCCGGCTCCGGGCAATGGTGCGCACCTCGAACAGCTGGGCACCTACGGCGACCCGAAGCGTGACCCTCGCATGAGGGTCGTCAGTGTGGCTCATCTGGCGCTCGCGCCCGATCTGCCCGCGCCCCGGGCCGGTGGCGATGCCCACAGCGCCCGATGGGCGCCCGTCGAGGTCCTGCTGGGCCAGGAGGGCGCCGTAGCCAGGGCTGCCGAGCCGCCCGAACCCCTTGCTTTCGATCACGCGCGGATCCTCGCGGACGGTGTGGAGAGGGCCCGGTCGAAGATCGAGTACTCGTCGCTGGCCACTGCCTTCTGCCCTCAGGAGTTCACCGTCGGTGAGCTCCGCCGGGTGTATGAGGCGGTGTGGGGCGTGGTCCTCGATCCTCGTAATTTCCACCGCAAGGTCACCGGTACGCCGGGGTTCCTCGTGCCCTCGGGCAGTACCACGACCCGCCAGGGCGGTCGCCCCGCCCAATTGTTCAGAGCGGGAGGTGCGACGCTGCTCAACCCCCCGATGCTCCGCCCCGAGGTCTGAGAACTACCGCCGTGCTGCACCAAAAGTCCTAAATGTCGAGTTATCTTGCTTCGGTAGCCGCCCATGCCGCCCGGCGGCCCTGCTACTCGCGGGAGAAGCGATGCTCCAGGCCATCGGACTCACCAGCCACCCCCGCCGGGATCTGCCGTCCGCGGTGGAGGACCTGACTTTCGAGGCCGAACCCGGGCAGATCACGGCGCTTCTCGGCGCCCCGGGCGCCGGCAAGACCACCGCCCTGCGGCTGATGCTCGAACTGGACCACGGGCGTGGCGTCACCTATTTCCGTGGCCTTCCGCTGCACCGGATCGCCCGCCCGGCCGCCGAAGTGGGAACCCTGCTCGGTGATGTGCCCGGAAATCCCTCGCGTACCGTGCGCGGACATCTGCGCATGCTCTGTGCGGTGACGGGGATGCCGGCCTCGCGCGCCGATGAACTGCTCGAAGGCGTGGATCTCGTCAGCCTCGCGGGTCAGCGGCTCGGCACGCTCTCCCACGGGATGGACCGCAGGCTCGGGCTCGCCGTCGCCCTGCTCGCCGATCCGCAGACGCTTGTCCTGGACGAACCGGCTGAAGGGCTCTCACCACGCGACAACAGTTGGCTCTTCGGGTTGCTCCACGATCACGTGGCCCAGGGGGGCACCGTTCTGTACACCACAAGCGACCCCAAGGCGGCGGCCCGTACGGCCGACCATGTCGTCACCATCGACGCCGGACGGCTGGTGGCGGACCAGCAAGGAGCCGAGTTCGCCCGCACCCGGCTCCGCCCCCGGGTCGCCGTACGTACACCCCACACGGCACGCCTTGCCGGACTGCTCGGCCGCGAGGCCCGCGAGGCGCACCGCTCCGTGGAAGTCGTCACCGAGAGCGGCAGCAGGCTCTCCGTCTACGGCAGTAGCTGTGCCGAGGTCGGTGAGGCGGCGTTCCGGAACGGGGTCCTGATCCATCAGCTCGCCGACGAGACCGGCGACATGGGGCCGACGGGCGGGGCCGACGCCCTGGCTGCCGGCTCGTCCGGCTCCGAGCCATTCGAGCCCGAACCTGCCGAGCCCCAAGGTCACTCCGAAGCAGGTGGCCGTGATGGATACCCCTACGACGGATCCGACCGCGGACCCTTCGACTCCGCGGGCCCCGCTCCCGACGCCCCCGTACTCGCGGCCCGGTCCGCACTCCCGGAGCTCCAGTCCCTGATCGCGGCGCGATCCGAACTCTCCGAGCAGCAGCCGGTAATCACTCCGCTCCCGGCCAGGGGGCCGAGCAGGCCGCTCCGTTACGAGCTGCGGCGAGTCTTCGGCGTCCGGACGGCTCTGCTCGTCGTGAGCATCATCCTCCCCGTCTCCATCGCGCTGTCCGTCGCGCTGGCCAGGACCGGTCGGACGCCGGTCTCCCATCTGCTGATGGCGTGGCCCGATCTGCTTCCGCTGCCGCCCGCGGCCTTTGCGTCCGGACTGCTCGGCGCTCTCGCGTTCGGCGACGAATTCCGGTATCCGGCGCTGGCGGTGGGCCGCGGTGGCGTCCCGAGGCGGTTCGGCCTGCTGGTGGCCAAACTCGCCGTATCGGGTGCGACGGCCCTCCTGCTGGCGCTGCTCACGGCCGTGGCCGACACAGGAGTCCTACGGCTCGTGTACGGCGGCGACTTGGCGGGTATCCCACAGAACTGGCCCTCGCTGGCCGTGGGTTGGTCGGGGCTGTCCGTCGGCTGCGCATGGGCGGGGCTGCTGGGTGCCGGCGTCTTCAGGAGTACGACGGCGGGGCTGGCCGCCGTGCTGTCGGTCCCGGTCGCCGTCGTGCCGCTGGTGCAGGCAGCCCTGGCAGCACCCGCGGCCCGCTCGGTCGCGGGGCTCCCCGCCAGGCTCCGTGAACTCGCCTGGGTCTGGCCCCACGAGACGGACCGCTGGCTGATCGCGGCTCTCCGTCTCCTCTCGCAGCCCGTCGGTGCGGCCCTCGCCCTGTCGCTCACGGCTCTGCTCTGCGCGTATCTGGTCACCGGCCTTCGGCGCAGGGCCCGTTGGTGACTGTCCTGGTTCACTTGGCGACGCCTTGCAGACAACTCCCAGAAGAATGCCCGGTTCTTTCCGATAAGGCGTCAATTGCAGGGAGGTCGATGATCACCCTTTCGTGTGCTTTTCACCAAAGACCTCAAGGGGGGCCCGAGGCGCGCCGACAAAGGATGCGTGACTACCCTTGCGCACTCCATGATGACCACCGCCCGCTCTGCCGATTCCGGCCTCGCAGGCTCGGGTGAACTCGACCGCCATCCGTACGCAGAGGCGCCCGGCGCCGGCCGTGCCGGAGCTTCTCCCTGGGGCGGCGGCGATGCCGAGATGGGCAGGGTGGGCCGACGGGCGACGGGCAGCCGCGGCCGCGGTCTGCACGGCCAGCTGGTTCAGCAGCTCGGCCAGATGATTGTCTCCGGCGACCTCGGCGCCGACCGCCCGCTCGTTCCTGAGGAGATCGGCCAGCGCTTCGAGGTGTCCCGCACGGTGGTGCGGGAGTCGTTGCGTGTCCTTGAGGCCAAGGGCCTGGTCAGCGCCCGACCCAATGTCGGAACCCGGGTCCGCCCGGTCAGCGACTGGAATCTGCTGGACCCGGACATCATCGAATGGCGGGCATTCGGGCCGCAGCGTGACGACCAGCGACGGGAGCTGAGCGAGCTGCGCTGGACGATCGAGCCGCTGGCCGCGCGTCTGGCCGCCGGGCACGGGCGTGAGGACATGCAGCAGCGCCTCGCGGACATGGTCGAAATCATGAGCCACGCCCTGGCCCAGGGTGACGCGGTCACCTTTTCCCGTGCCGATGCCGAGTTCCACGCCTTGCTGATCCAGCTCGCGGGCAACCGCATGCTGGAGCACCTCTCGGGCATCGTCTCGGGCGCTCTCCAGGTCTCAGGCGGCCCCGTCACAGGGTGTGATCGTCCCACCGAGATCTCGCTCGTCCACCACGCCCGTATCGCCGACGCGCTCGCCGCGAACGACCCGCAGGCCGCGGAGGCGGCCATGCGTCAACTGCTGACCGTCCACCCGGAGGTGGAGCGCGTCGTTCCCGCGCCGCGCGTGCATTGATCCCGCGGCGTGGCCGGGGTGCGGGGCTGAACCCGGTGTCGCCGGATCCCAGGGGGGTCCGGCGGCGTAATTATGGGTATGCGTCCCTTGGAGAGCCGTATGTCGCGAATAGGGTGTGACTCGGGCCACGCGGATTGGGCGTAACACTCTTTGAGGCAGCGCGATGACCTAAGAGGTGGTAGCCGAAGAGGGAATGCAGGCGTCGTTGGCGGCGCTGTACAGCTCCGAAGCTCAGCCCGCGCCGTCGGTCATCCCCAGCCGGCGGTCGTCGGTTCCAGGCCCGTCAAGGGCGGAGCCGGAAGCCGTTTCCATCGTTTCGAGAGGTTGTTCGTGTCGGCCAGCACATCCCGTACTCTCCCGCCGGAGATCGCCGAGTCCGAGTCTGTCATGGCGCTCATCGAGCGGGGAAAGGCTGATGGGCAGATCGCCGGCGACGATGTACGCCGGGCCTTCGAGGCTGACCAGATTCCGGCCACCCAGTGGAAGAACGTTCTGCGCAGCCTCAACCAGATCCTCGAGGAAGAGGGTGTGACTCTGATGGTCAGTGCCGCGGAGTCGCCGAAGCGCCCCCGCAAGAGCGTCGCAGCGAAGAGCCCGGTGAAGCGCACCGCCACCAGGACTGTCGCGGTCAAGACGACCGCGGCGAGGACGGTGGCGGCCACTGCCGCTCCTTCTGCCGACAGTGTGGACGCTGTGGCTGACGACGCCGAGCCCGCGAAGAAGGCCGCTGCCAAGAAGACGGCTGCCAAGAAGACCGCCGCGAAGAAGACGGCAGTCAAGAAGACCGCGGCCAAGAAGACCGCCTCCAAGAAGGACGCCGACGAGCTTCACGACGGCGACGAGGCCGCCGAGGAGACCCCGGTTGCCAAGTCCGGCGAGGAGGAGGAAGAGGGCGGCGAGGCCAAGGGCTTCGTCCTCTCCGACGACGACGAGGACGACGCGCCCGCGCAGCAGGTCGCTGTCGCCGGCGCCACCGCGGACCCCGTCAAGGACTACCTGAAGCAGATCGGCAAGGTCCCGCTCCTCAACGCGGAGCAGGAGGTGGAGCTCGCCAAGCGCATCGAGGCCGGCCTCTTCGCCGAGGACAAGCTGGCCAACGCCGACAAGCTCGCGCCGAAGCTCAAGCGTGAGCTGGAGATCATCGCGGAGGACGGCCGCCGGGCCAAGAACCACCTGCTTGAGGCCAACCTCCGTCTGGTCGTCTCGCTCGCCAAGCGCTACACGGGCCGCGGCATGCTCTTCCTGGACCTGATCCAGGAGGGCAACCTCGGTCTGATCCGCGCGGTCGAGAAGTTCGACTACACCAAGGGCTACAAGTTCTCCACGTATGCCACCTGGTGGATCCGTCAGGCGATCACCCGCGCCATGGCCGACCAGGCCCGCACCATCCGTATCCCGGTGCACATGGTCGAGGTCATCAACAAGCTCGCGCGCGTCCAGCGTCAGATGCTCCAGGACCTGGGCCGCGAGCCCACCCCGGAGGAGCTGGCCAAGGAGCTCGACATGACCCCTGAGAAGGTCATCGAGGTCCAGAAGTACGGCCGTGAGCCGATCTCCCTGCACACTCCGCTGGGCGAGGACGGTGACAGCGAGTTCGGTGACCTCATCGAGGACTCCGAGGCAGTCGTCCCGGCCGACGCGGTCAGCTTCACGCTCCTCCAGGAGCAGCTGCACTCGGTCCTGGACACGCTGTCCGAGCGTGAGGCCGGCGTGGTCTCCATGCGCTTCGGTCTCACCGACGGTCAGCCGAAGACGCTGGACGAGATCGGCAAGGTCTACGGCGTGACGCGTGAGCGAATTCGCCAGATCGAGTCGAAGACCATGTCGAAGCTGCGGCACCCGTCGCGTTCGCAGGTACTGCGCGACTACCTCGACTAGTCCGTCAGTCCGTCACAGGATGCGCCGAAGCGGGTCCGTACCTCTCCGTAACGAGAGATGCGGGCCCGCTTCGCGTTTCCGGTGTGGGTGTATGCGCCACGAGACTGATTCACTCTGAGTGAGACAAGTTCACTGGAGAGTCAGGAAGTCGTATGTGTCGTCCTATCGTCCGAGCACTGACAGGCGTGCTGGCGCTGGCCGCGACAGCGCTGCCGCTGGGCGTGCCCGGGTCCGCGTCCGCCGCCGGGATGGCGGTGATCGGTGGCCAGGGGGTGTCCGTGACCGACAGCCCCTGGGTGGTCGCGGTATCCAGCCGTGAGCGCTTCGGAGGGAGCAGGGCGGGCCAGTTCTGCGGGGGAGTGGTGGTGTCGCCGCGGGCGGTCGTGACGGCGGCCCACTGCCTGAGCCAGGAAGTCCTCGGGGCCCCGCTGGGCCAAGTGCGTGATCTGTCGGTCGTTGCGGGCCGCAGTGATCTGCGTACGTCGGCCGGCCGTGAGATCCGCGTGCGGTCCACCTGGACCGACCCGCGGTACGACCGGGTCAGCAACGCGGCAGACCTCGCCGTGCTGAGGCTTTCCCGGGCGCTGCCCCGCTCGTACGCGATCGGAATCGCCGATCCGCACGACCCTGCTGAGGAGCCCGGCACGGATGCGACCGTCTACGGCTGGGGGGACACGGCCGGTACGGGGGACTATCCGTCGGGGCTGCACGCCACCCGTGTCTCGGTGCTGCCGGACGCGCAGTGCGCATCCGCGTACCCCGGGTCGTCGAGCGGCACCTTCCAGTCGGAGACCATGCTGTGCGCCGGTGAGCCTCAGGGTGGTCACGATGCGTGTCAGGGCGACAGCGGAGGGCCGCTGGTTGCTCGGGGGCGGCTCATCGGACTGGTCTCGTGGGGTGCGGGCTGCGGCAGGGCGAAGAGCCCGGGTGTCTACACGCGGATGTCCGCGATGGCTCAGGCTGTGGAGTCGCACAGCTGACGGAGGACGCCTGGCGGCGGCTGTGCCTGGTCACTGGCCACCCCACCACCGGACACACGGGCGGTGGGGCCCTGGCGCCGCACGTGACGCGTCAGAGCCCCGGCCGACGCCCTCGGGGGCCCGGTGGGTGCTCTCCGGGCCCGGGCATGAGAACGGGCGGCCTCTCCTGTGGAGTGCAGGCGGGGCCGCCCGTCGACCGGGCTGATACCGGTCCTTGGCTCGTCGTGGGTGCGAGGTGTCAGCGGTCCTCTTCTTCGGAATGGCTCGGGACGGCCGTCAGGCGATCCGTCTCATCCTGGATGTCCGCGGCGATCTTCTTGAGTTCTGGCTCGAACTTGCGACCGTGGTGGGCGCAGAAGAGCAGTTCGCCACCGCTGGTGAGGACAACGCGCAGGTATGCCTGGGCGCCGCATCGGTCGCAGCGGTCAGCGGCCGTCAGCGGGCTCGCGGGGGTCAGAACAGTAGTCACGTCGCCTCTTCTCTAGCTCGACGAGCTGTCGTACCAGGGTCAACATCCAACCAGGCCCAAAACGTTCCCGCTCGGGGCTTTTCCTTGAAACTTTTTGTCAAGGTGGCTGTCAGCTGCCGGTTGGCGGCGAATAAGCCGTATTGCGGTGGCTTTACGGTTTCGCGTTGCTTGTCTTCGGTTGATCCTCCCGACTGGCTGCCGGTTGTTGATGAGGACGTGCCCGGAGCCTAAATGGTTCATGCCTCGAAGGGAACGTGATGTGTGCTTCACTCCATCGAGCTATCGAACAGGTGTACGGTGCAGGTTTGGCGCCCGTCTCTTCTAGGGTGGCGTAACAACGGCTCTACCAGGGCTCGGTAGGCTCTGACGGGCGACCGACGCCCGGGCCTTACCCATTGGGTCCCAAAATAAATTCAGCGAGGAGCGAACCGCGTGACCGCCGATACGTCCGTGCCTTCCACTGCGCTGCTGAGCGGTGCAGACCGTGACGGCTCCAACTACACCGCGCGGCACCTGCTCGTACTCGAAGGGCTCGAAGCGGTCCGGAAGCGGCCCGGGATGTACATCGGGTCCACCGACAGCCGCGGTCTGATGCACTGCCTCTGGGAGATCATCGACAACTCGGTCGACGAGGCTCTCGGTGGCTACTGCGACCACATTGATGTGATCCTCCACGAGGACGGCTCCGTCGAGGTCCGGGACAACGGCCGGGGGATCCCGGTCGACGTCGAGCCCAAGACCGGGCTCTCGGGCGTCGAGGTCGTGATGACCAAGCTGCACGCGGGCGGAAAGTTCGGCGGTGGCTCGTACGCGGCCTCCGGCGGTCTGCACGGTGTCGGTGCCTCTGTCGTCAACGCCCTCTCCGCCCGGCTGGACGTCGAGGTCGACCGCAGCAGTGCCACCCACTCCATCAGCTTCCGCCGCGGCGTCCCCGGGATCTTCACCGAGGCGGGCCCCGACAGCCCCTTCGACCCGGCCAACGGGCTACTCAAGGGCAAGCGCGTACCCAAGGCGAGGACGGGCACCCGTGTCCGGTACTGGGCGGACCGCCAGATCTTCCTCAAGGACGCCAAGCTCTCCCTCGACCACCTGTACCAGCGGGCCCGCCAGACGGCGTTCCTGGTACCCGGGCTGACGCTCGTCGTGCGCGACGAGCGCGGCCTCGACGGCGCGGGGAAGACCGAGGAGACGTTCCGCTTCGACGGCGGCATCAGCGAATTCTGCGAGTACCTCGCCCAGGACAAGGCCGTCTGCGACGTGCAGCGGCTGTCCGGGCAGGGCACCTTCAAGGAGACCGTCCCGGTCCTGGACGACCGCGGTCATATGACCCCGACCGAGGTCACCCGTGATCTCGGCGTGGACATCGCGCTCCGCTGGGGCACCGGCTACGACACCACGGTCAGGTCCTTCGTCAACATCATCGCGACGCCCAAGGGCGGCACGCATGTCTCGGGCTTCGAGCGCTCACTGACCAGGACGGTCAACGAGGTGCTGCGCTCGGCGAAGCTCCTGCGGGTCGCCGAGGACGACGTGGTGAAGGACGACGCGCTGGAGGGGCTGACCGCCGTGGTCACCGTGCGCCTCGCCGAGCCGCAGTTCGAGGGCCAGACCAAGGAGGTGCTCGGCACCTCCGCCGCCAACCGGATCGTGTCCAACGTCGTCGCCAAGGAGCTCAAGGCCTTCCTGACCTCCACCAAGCGCGATTCCAAGGCGCAGGCACGTGCGGTACTGGAGAAGGCCGTCGCGGCGGCCCGTACCCGGATCGCGGCCCGCCAGCACAAGGACGCCCAGCGCCGTAAGACCGCCCTGGAGTCCTCGTCGCTGCCGGCGAAGCTCGCCGACTGCCGCAGTGACGACGTGGGGCGCAGCGAGCTCTTCATCGTCGAGGGGGACTCAGCGCTCGGTACGGCCAAGCTCGCCCGGAATTCAGAATTCCAGGCGTTGCTGCCCATCCGGGGCAAGATCCTGAATGTCCAGAAGGCGTCGGTCTCGGACATGCTGAAGAACGCCGAGTGCGGCGCCATCATCCAGGTCATAGGAGCGGGCTCCGGGCGGACCTTCGACATCGACGCGGCGCGGTACGGCAAGATCGTCCTGCTGGTCGACGCCGACGTGGACGGCGCGCACATCCGCATCCTGCTGCTGACGCTCTTCCAGCGGTACATGCGGCCGATGGTGGAGGCGGGCCGGGTCTTCGCCGCGGTACCGCCGCTGCACCGCATCGAGCTGATCCAGCCCAAGAAGGGCCAGGACAAGTACGTCTACACGTACTCCGACAACGAGCTCCGGCAGAAGCTGCTGGAATTCCAGCGCAAGAACGTCCGCTTCAAGGACTCGATCCAGCGCTACAAGGGCCTGGGCGAGATGGACGCCGATCAGCTGGCGGAGACCACGATGGACCCGCGGTTCCGTACGCTGCGACGGATCAACATCGGCGACCTGGAGTCGTCGGAGCAGGTCTTCGACCTCCTGATGGGCAACGAGGTCGCGCCCCGCAAGGAGTTCATCACCAGCTCGGCCGCGACGCTGGACCGTTCGCGGATCGACGCCTGAGTCACTTGCCGGCTCCGAGTCACCCACTGGCTCTGCTCCACCCACGGGGTCTCCACCCGTGGGTGGAGCCGCAAGCTCCACCCGGAGTCCACCTCTGCTCCGATCTGCTGACCCGTCGGTTTCCGTAGCGTCGAAGGCATCAACCTTCCCCGCTCACCGGAGGCCCCCATGTCAGCGTCCACGCTCACCGACGTCGCGGTGGCTGTCGCAGTCATCGCCCTGGTGCTCGTGCGGCAGTTCCGGCCCCAGCAGGTCAATCACGACAGGCGCTGGTGGCTGCTGCCGGCCATCCTGGTCTTCGTCGCCCTGCGCCAGCACGGCCTGCTCGACGCGCATCACCCCGCTCTGTCCGTCCTGGTGATCGGGGGCGAGCTGCTGGCCGGCCTGCTCATGGGCGCGGGCTGGGCCTGGACCACCAAGGTGTGGAGTGAGCCGGACGGGTCGGTCTGGACCAGGGGCACGAAGGCCACGGCGGCCGTCTGGATAGTGGGGATGATCGTCAGGTTCGGGGTGGCGGGTCTTGGCGCGCTGGCCGGAGTGAGCCTCGGGACCGGGGCGATGCTGCTCGCGCTGGCGTCCTCCCTGCTCGTACGGGCCGGGGTGCTGGCATGGCGGGCCGGGCGAATACACCCGTCGTACGGTGTCCCTGCCGCAGCATCGCCCGGAGGGGCAAGGAAGGACCGCGTATGACGCCCGGCGCCTGGACGAGCTGGCCCTCCCGGGAGGCTCTTTCCCGGACGGACCTGACCAGTGCGCGGCGCTCGCTCAACTGGGCTGTACGGTGCATCGCTCTCGGCGTGCTCCTGTGGAGCACCTTCACGAAGGTGGGCGACGACGCCGGGGCGCTGGTCGCCGCGGTGTCCGGCCTCGCCGTCTGCGTGGGGGCGACCTGGGCCCTCTTCCGGACCAGCCTGGAGCACCGTCTGTGGCCTTCCGTGGCGCTGCTCGCGGTGCTGCTGGGCGTCGCCGCCCTGGCGGAGTGGACGGGGCTCACCGCTCCTGCCGCCGTGCTCTGGTGCGGCTGCGCCGTCACCGCACTGGAGCGGCTGCCGTTGGCGGCAGCACTGCCCTGTACGGCCGCAGCCCTCGGTGCCTATGCCCTGCTCAGCGATGGCCAGCGGCTGACGATCGCGGTGACCACCGTCGGGCTGGCGCTTGTCGGCTACGTGATGCGGCTCGACGCGGAGGCCAGGGGCAGTGCTCAGCGGCTGCTGGTGCAGGAGCGGGCGGCCCTGGCGGCCGAGGCGGAGTCCGCGGCGCTGGCCGAGCGTTCCCGTATCGCCCGGGAGATCCACGATGTTCTCGCCCACAGCCTTTCCGCGCAGATGGTGCATCTGGAGGCGGCCAGGCTGCTGATCGAGCGCGACGCGGGGCGGGACCAGATCCTGGAACGGGTGGTGGCGGCGAGGGGGATGGCTCGTGAGGGGCTCGTCGAGACCCGGCAGGCGCTCTCGGCGCTGCGTGGTGAGATGACGCCGGTGGAGGAGTTCCTGGAGGAGGTGGCGGGCAGTTCGCGGCTCGCTGTGACGGGGGATCGCAGACAGCTGCCCGCCGAGGCCTCGCAGACCGTACGGCGGGTGGCGCAGGAGGCGATGACGAATGTGCGCAAACACGCTCCGGGCGCCGAGGTCCGGTTGCGGCTGGAGTATCTGCCGGACGAAGTCACCCTGGAAGTACGGGACTCGGGCCGAGGGGAAGCGGTTGATGAGCTCGCTGTCAGTGGCTCGGGATACGGTTTGGTCGGAATGCGGGAGCGCGCCGAGCTGCTCGGCGGGACGCTGGAGGCTGGACCCGATGAGGAGGGCTTCTTGGTACGGCTGAGGGTGCCGGCATGACGGCACGGGTGGTGGTGGCCGACGACCAGTCCGTCGTGCGTGAGGGCATCGTGATGCTGCTGGGGCTGCTGCCCGGGGTCGAGGTAGTGGGAGCGGCGAGGGACGGAGTGGAGGCCGTCGCGCTCGTGGGCGAACACGCCCCCGACGTGGTCCTGATGGACCTGCGGATGCCACGCTGCGACGGGGTGGAGGCGACCCGTCGTATCCGCGAGCAGTATCCGTCCACTCAGGTCGTGGTGCTCACGACGTTCTCCGACGACGACTCGCTCTTTCCCGCACTCCAGGCCGGGGCGCGCGGGTACCTCACCAAGGACGCGGGGGGCGAGGAGATCGTCCGGGCCATCGAGGACGTCATGGCCGGACAGGCCGGGCTCTCGCCGAGCGTGCAGCGGCTCCTCGTCGAGCGGGTCACCGCGCCGCCCGCGCCGGCCCCGCGGACCGCCGTGGAGCTGCCCGACGGCCTCACCCCCCGGGAGGCCGAGATCCTGGCCCTGATCGCGGAAGGGCTGTCCAACTCGGAGATCTCCCGCTCACTGCACATCTCGCCCGCCACCGTGAAGACGCACATCAACAATCTCTTTGCCAAGACCGGGATCCGCGACCGGGCGCAGGCCGTGCGCTATGCCTACCGGCACGGTCTCGCCCTCCCGCCGGGAGCGACCGTCACCTAGGTGACGGATTCGATGACCTGCCGCAACGGCTCTTGATCGGGGGTGCGTTGGGCTGTTCCGGCCCGCCCTTGCGGCGTGGATACCTTCGATTACGGTGTCAGCACGATCCTGCCGAAGACCTCGCCCGCGGCCATCTTCTGTGAGCCAGCACGGCCTGGTCCAGTGGCAGCACCTCGTGCACCACCGTTTCGGTCTCGCCGCGACCGGCTGCGGCCAACTGTTCGCTGCGCACGGCACGCAGGTCGGCCTGGGTGACGGTGGCCGCGCTGAAAGTCGCGAAGGACATCGACTTCTGGAAAGCCGCCATCATCTTCGTACCGAAGTGCGCAGGCGGCTGACCTGCGACAGCGCCCACAGCGACCATGCGGCCGTTCGGGTTGAGTCGGTTGAAGAAGGACGGCATGTCCTCACCGGCCACAACGTCGATGATGACGTCATAGCCCGCGGGAGCCCCTTCCCGTCCGTTGCCGGAGCGGTCCAGCACATGGGTCGCGCCGAGACGCCGCAGCCGCTCACCGCGCTCGGCCGACGATGTTGTGACCGCCACCGCGGCGGCGCCACCGGGAGCCGCGAGCTGCACTGCCATGATCCCGATGCTGCCGGCCGCGCCACGCACCAAGACCGTCTCCCCGGGAGCGAAGTGGGCGTGGCGAAGCCCGAAGTGGGCCACCGCACCCGAGGTGCCGAGCGTCACCGCGTCGACGGCGGACAGGCCACTGGGCAGGGGGAGGACCTCATCGACCCGAGTGACGGCCTGTTCGACGTAGCCTCCGCCGGAGCCTTCGCGGACCAGCTGCGTGCATGCCGCACCATCGTCGACGAGGGGTGCGCAGATCCTGATCCGTGGCGTGGCCTCTGCCTGGCGATCGAGAGGATCTGTGAACTGCACGCACGCGACCGGGGTTTCACCGAAGCCTTCCTGTCAACACTCCCGGGGGCGCCCGATGTTGCGGGACGTGAGTACACGGTGAAAGCAGTCGTCGGACTGGTCCGGCGGGCCAAGGACGCAGGGCGCCTGAGGCCCGGCTTCGTCCTGGACGACCTCTTCCTCGTCCTCATGGCCAGCAAGGGGATCCACGCCACATCCACCGCCGCCCAGGTCACGGCCTCCCGGCGCTTCGCAGCGCTGGCGATCCAGGCGTTCGAAGCCTGCCCCCACCACGCACCGCTCCCACCAGCGGCACGACTGGCATCCGCAGCACCGGCCGGCGCCCGACCGTGAGCGAGCGATATCCAGGCTCTCCGCGTGAACCGCTGAATCCCTTGGAACAGTTGGAACGGATCGTCGAGTGCCGTGCGCTGGTCCGTTGCCTGGTCCATCACCTAAAGGGGTGAAGAGGGGGCGATAAGGGTTCGGAAGCCCTCCGAAGTACCCATCCTTGGGCACGCGGCTGAAGCGGTCGCGCACAGGGAGAGGGTGTTCGGTGGAGAAGGACGACGGGCTCGACGCCGCTGAGGTGCGGTTGGACGACCCCTGGTACGACGCGTTGGCCTCCGGCTGGGGCGAGTCGGACGGCACCGGTGTTCCCGTGGCCGTACCGGCGCAGGCCGCCCCGGAGCGGGGACGCAGCGCGGCCGACATCTACCTGGAGGTACAGAGCAGCTCCGCCTTCCAGGAAGTGCGCAGCCGCTACCGGAGGTTCGTCGTCCCCGCGGTGTGCGCGTTCTTCGTCTGGTACCTCGCGTATGTCGTCATGGCCACGGCCGCACCGGGGTTCATGGCGCGCCCGGTGGCCGGAGCGGTGAATGTGGCGATGCTGGCGGGGCTCGGGCAGTTCCTCTCCACCTTCCTGCTCACCTGGGCATACACCCGTCACGCGCGGCTGCGCAGGGACCGGGCGGCGCTCGATCTCCGCTGGGACACACAGGAATTGACACGAGGGATCAGCCGTTGAGCAACCATGCGATCACCACGCAGCACCAGACCCTGGCGCTGCTGCTGTTCAGCGTCTTTGTCGCGGCCACCCTCGCGATCACCACCTGGGTGGGCCGCAACCGGCATGGTTCCGCAGAGGAGTTCTACGTCGGCGGGCGCCTCTTCTCCCCGATGGAGAACGGTTTCGCCATCGCCGGCGACTACATGTCGGCGGCGTCCTTCCTCGGTATCTCGGGACTGATCGCGCTCTTCGGCTACGACGGCATGCTCTACTCGGTCGGATTCCTCGTCGCCTGGCTGGTCGTTCTGCTTCTGGTGGCAGAACTGGTGCGCAACTGCGGCCGGTTCACGCTCGCCGATGTCGTGGCGGCCCGGATGAGTGAACACCCGGTCCGGATCGCGGTGGGCTCGTCATCCGTCACGGTGTCGGTGCTGTATCTGGTGGCGCAGATGGTCGGTGCCGGAAGCCTCGTCTCGCTCCTGCTCGGCGGGAACAGCGGCGCGGCCCAGGCCTGGGCCGTGATCGGTGTCGGGGCGCTGATGGTGATCTATGTGACGCTCGGCGGGATGCGAGCCACCACCTGGATCCAGATCGTGAAAGCCGTCCTGCTGATGACAGGATCGATCCTGCTCACGGTGCTCGTCCTGGTGCGCTTCCACGGAGACTTCAACCTGCTGCTCAACTCCGCCGCGCACCGCAGCGGCCACGGCATGAAGTTCCTGGCTCCCGGACTCAAGTACGGCGGAGACTGGACCTCCCGTATCGACTTCATCAGCCTCGGCCTGGCGCTGGTCCTCGGAACGGCCGGGCTGCCGCACATCCTGTCGCGCTTCTACACCGTGCCCACCGCTCGCGCCGCCCGCCGTTCCGTCGTCTGGTCGATCGGGCTCATCGGGGGCTTCTATCTGATGACGATCGTGCTCGGCTTCGGTGCGGCCGCGCTCGTCGGCTCCGACCAGGTACGGGCGTCGAACCCGGCCGGGAACACCGCGGTACCGCTGCTCGCTCTGGAGGTCGGCGGGGGAGCGGAGTCCACCGGGGGGACGGTCCTCTTCGCCGTGGTCGCCGCCGTGGCCTTCGCCACCATCCTCGCCGTCGTCGCAGGGATCACGCTGGCCTCGTCGGCCTCGGTCGCCCACGATCTCTACGCGACCGTCACACGCCGCAGCGCCAAGCAGCGCAGCGAGGTGGCCGTCGCCCGGGTCGCGGCGGCCGGGATCGGTGCCGTGGCCATCGGGCTCAGTCTGCTGGCGAAGGACCTGAACGTCGCGTTCCTGGTGGGGCTGGCCTTCGCCGTCGCGGCATCGGCCAATCTCCCCGTGCTGCTCTTCTCGCTGTTCTGGCGGAACTTCACCACGCGCGGCGCGGTCTGGTCGGTGTACGGGGGGCTCATCCCCGCAGTCGTCCTGGTGGTCCTCTCGCCGGTCGTCTCCGGGAGCCCCACCTCGCTCTTCCCCGGCGTGGACTTCCAGTTCTTCCCCCTGGAGAATCCGGGCCTGCTCTCCATCCCCCTCGGATTCCTCGCGGGCTGGCTCGGTACGGTCACCTCGTCCGAGCCGCCGGACGCCGCCCGGCACGCCGAGACGGAGGTGCGGTCACTGACCGGTGCCGGGGCCGTCTGATCCGGGCGCGGCCCAGGCGTAGCGATGCTCGGGCCGCCCCGTGTCCCCGTACTTCAGGGTCAGTCTGAGCCGCCCCGTCTGCTCCAGCTGCCGCAGGTAGCGCTGTGCGGTGGAGCGGCTCAGCCCCGTCCGGGCGGCCACCTGGTGCGCCGACAGCGGTTGCCGGGCGCCCGTCAGAACCTCGCGGATCAGGTCGGAAGTCGGTACGGAGTGCCCGCTGGGCAGGCCCGATGACGCGGCGGGCCCGGTGGTCCGCAGCGCGCCGAAGATCCGGTCGACCTGTTCCTGTCCCGCGCACTGCCCGCTGCCTACGACGCGGCTCACCGTGCGCCGCAGCGCCGCGTAGCCCTCCAGCCGGGAACGCAGCACCGAGAAGGTGAACGGTTTGACCAGGTAGTGCAGGGCGCCATGGCGCATGGCTGCCTGCACGGTCGCCACGTCGCCGGCCGCGGTCACCATGATCACGTCGGTGTGGTGGCCCAGTTCGCGCATCCGCCGGACCAGTGAGAGTCCCGTCTCGTCCGGCAGATAGTGGTCGAGCAGGACCAGATCGATGCGTTCGCGCTCCAGTGCGGCCATGGCCTGGGCGGCGCTGTGCGCACGGGCCGCGACGCGGAATCCGGGAACCTTCCCCACGTACGCAGCGTTGATCTCAGCGACACGGAAGTCGTCATCGACCACCAGGACATCAATCATCGGGCCGCTCTCTGTCATTACCGGTGCCATTACCGGTCTGAGACGTTCTTGTTAACCACGTAGTTGTAGCGCGCGCAAAACGAGCACAACAGTCTCTTGCAGGCAGAAGACTGCCTTGCGCCCACAAGGCTGCCGCTGTGCTGTGTGCCACATCTACGGTCCCGGTTCATGAGCACAGACACGAGCCCCGCCATTGAGCTGCGGGGCGCCAGCAAGGTGTTCCGGACCCCGTCGGGGGTGCCGCACACCGCCGTGCGGGACTTGGATCTCACCGTCGGGCGCGGTGAGTTCGTCGCGGTCGTCGGCCCCACGGGCTGTGGCAAGTCGACCACGCTGACCCTGGTCAGCGGCCTGGAGGAGCCCACCGAGGGCGAGGTACTGGTGGCCGGTGAGCCGGTCCGCGGCATCGGCGACAAGGTCGGATTCGTCTTCCAGCAGGACGCTGTCTTCCCCTGGCGGACCGTCCTGTCCAATGTGATGGCGGGCCCGCGCTTCCGCGGCGCACCGAAGGCCGAAGCCAAGGAGAAGGCCCGCGAGTGGCTGGCCCGTGTCGGCCTCTCCGCGTTCGAGGACCGCTACCCGCACCAGCTCTCCGGAGGCCAGCGAAAGCGGGTCGCGCTCGCCGCGACCTTTGTCAACGATCCCGAGATCCTGCTGATGGACGAGCCGTTCTCCGCGCTCGACGTCCAGACCAGGGCGCTGATGTCCGACGAACTCCTCGAACTCTGCGCGGGCACCGGTACCTCGGTCGTCTTCGTCACCCACGACCTGGAGGAGTCCATCGCGCTCGCCGACCGGGTGGTGGTGATGACGGCCGGCCCGGCGACCGTCAAACAGGTCTTCGAGATCGACCTGCCCAGGCCCCGCAAGGTCGAGGCCGTCCGGCTCGAACCACGGTTCGTCGAGATCTACCGCGAGATCTGGGCCTCGCTGGGCGAGGAAGTCCGTATCACCCGTGAGCGAGGTGCCGCTGATGCCGCCTGAGACCGAACCCGTGCCGGGTGCCACCACCACCCTGCCGTCCGTCGGCCCGACGGCCACCCCCGACAAGCGGACCGGCCGGACCGAGGAGCGCCAGCGGGCCGCACGCAACCGCCGCGCGGTGGTGTACGTGAGCCGTGCGCTGCTGCTGATCGCGGTGGTCGCCCTCTGGGAGATCCTGGCCCGCGCCAAGGTCATCGACCCCTTCAACTTCTCGATGCCGTCGAAGATCTGGGACCAGATCCGGGAGTGGGCGCTGCACGGCACCGCTCAGGGATCCCTCTGGGAACAGATCTGGTACACGATGTACGAGGCGCTGCTCGGCTGGGTCATCGGTGTGATCGCCGGTGTGGTCCTGGGTATCACTCTCGGCCGCATCCGGTTCCTCTCCGATGTGCTCGGCCCGTACATCAAGGTCCTCAACGCCATTCCGCGTATCGTGCTGGCGCCGGTCTTCCTCATCTGGTTCGGTCTCGGCCCGGCCTCGAAGGTCGCATCCGCCGTGGTGCTGGTCTTCTTCCCCGTCTTTTTCAACGCCTTCCAGGGCGCCAGGGAAGTCGACCGCAACCTGGTCGCCAACGCGCGGATCCTCGGCGCGAGCAACCGGCGTGTCACCTTCCAGGTGGTCATCCCCTCCGCCACCTCCTGGATCTTCACCAGCCTTCATGTCAGCTTCGGCTTCGCCCTCATCGGCGCGATCGTGGGCGAGTACATCGGCGCGACCAAGGGCCTCGGACTGCTGGTGTCCGCCTCTCAGGGAACCTTCAACGCCGCCGGTGTGTACGCGGCGATGGTGATCCTCGCGGTCGTCGCCCTGATCACCGAAGGACTGCTCACCTTCGCCGAGCGGCGGCTGTTCCGATGGCGACCGGTGGATGCCGGGAGCGAGCGCTGACGGCTTCGAGGACGCCCCCGCTTCGGGGCCGGGGCGCCCCCGGCTCGCACCCCGGTGCCCCGGCCCCGAATCCGGACCTCCCGGCAGATTCCGCGCCAGGCAATTCCGCGCAAATCTCCGCACAAATCTTCGTACGAATCACAGGGACGTGATGAACATGCGCAGCATCAGCAGAGTGTCGGCAGTCGCGGTGACAGGTGTGCTGGCGCTGACCGCGCTCACCGGCTGCGGCGGCGATTCCCCGAGTGAGGGCAAGGACGCCGGCAAGATCAAGATCATGGTGGGCGGCCTGGACAAGGTCATCTATCTGCCCGCGATGCTCACCCAGCGGCTCGGCTACTTCAAGGACGAGGGCCTCGACGTCTCGCTGCTGACCGAGCCCGCGGGTGTCCAGGCCGAGACCGCGCTGGTCTCCGGGGACGTCCAGGGCACCGTCGGCTTCTACGACCACACGCTCGATCTCCAGTCCAAGGGCAAGCACGTGGAGTCGGTGGTGCAGTTCTCGCATGCGCCCGGCGAGGTCGAGGTGGTCTCCAACAAGGCGGCTGGATCCCTCACCGGCCCCAAGGACTTCAAGGGCAAGAAGCTGGGTGTCACCGGCCTCGGCTCGTCCACCGACTTCCTCACCAAGTACCTGGCGGTCCGCGCGGGCGGGCAGAGCAGCGACTTCACACCCGTCGCGGTGGGCGCGGGGCAGACGTTCATCGCCGCGCTCAAGCAGGGCTCGATCCAGGGCGGTATGACGACCGACCCGACGGTCGCGAACATCCTCGACCAGAAGCTCGGCAAGGTGCTCATCGACATGCGTACCCCCGAGGGCTCGCAGGCGGCGCTCGGCGGTCCCTACCCCTCGTCCAGCCTCTACATGAACGCCGACTGGGTCGACGGTCACAAGCCGGCGGTGCAGAAGCTGGTCAACGCGTTCGTGAAGACCCTGAAGTGGATGTCGTCGCACTCTCCCGAGGAGATCGCGGCGAAGATGCCGGCGGACTACGCGCAGGGCGGCAAGAGCCTCTACGCGCAGTCGATCAAGGCGACCCTGCCGATGTTCACCAAGGACGGGGTGATGCCGGCCAACGGCCCCGAGACGGTCGAGAAGGTGCTCAAGGCGTTCAACCCCAACCTCAAGAACGCCACGGTGGACCTGTCCAAGACGTACACGACGGAGTTCGCGAAGAAGGCCCATTAGGGGCTGTCCGGAGTGGTGATCACGTCGCGGCAGAACGGGTGGAGGCCGGCGTGTCCGGGCTGGTGGCTTCCCGGCGGCCGTGACACCGCCCGAGTGCCGTTCCTGGCGCCCGACCCCGGGATCACGGCCGCGGTCTTCGCCCGGCACTTCGGCCGCGGGGCCACCTCGCAGGTGTGATGTACGGATTGCGGCGCCCGGCCTGTCGGTCGGGCGCCGCACCTGTGCACCGGTGCGTGCGATCGCAGGCAGGGCGGAGGGCCGGGCGGGCTTGACAGAACCGGAGATCCGCAAAATGCTAACGCCGTTAGATAATCTAACGGCGTTAGGAGTTCGGGTGGGGAAGCGGGAAGAGGTGCGTCGGCGGACGTTCGCAGAAATTCTGGAAACCGCCGGCCGGATGGCGGAGGCGGAGGGCTGGCAGGCCGTGACGATCCGGCGGATCGCCACCGAGATCGGCTACAGCGCGCCAGTGATCTACCAGCACTTCCCGAGCAAGGAAGCCGTCCTGCGGACGCTGCTGGAGCGGGGCAACACGGACCTGCTGGAGCGGATGCGGGCTGCGGTCGCCGACGAACCGGCTTCGCGGGGGCCGCACTTGGCGGCAGCCGCGTATCTGGAGTTCGCTCGATCGCGACCGGGACCGTACCAGCTCATGTCGGGCGGGCCCGGCACGGACGTCGACGCCTCAACCCGCCGCGCGGCCGCCGCCGACGTGCTCGTCTTCACCCAGCAGATCATTCACGCGTGGGCGGCCGAGACCGGAGCCGGAGCGTACTGCACCGAGGACGCCTGCGATCTGCTGTGGAGCGCGCTGCACGGCCTCGCAGGTATCGGGGCGATCGAGGACGTCGGATTCCCCCGTGCCCATCACCTCGCAGGTCAGGCCGTGTCGGCGCTGCTCGGCTACTGGTCAGGACCGCCCGCGCACCCTCAAGAGCGCCGCCCGACCGTCGACCGCCCGGCAGACAGGGGAGAGAAATGATCTATCACCACAACCGTTTCGCATTCAAGGAGACCGTTACCGCCGAGCAGCGGGAGGAGGCTCTCGACAGCCTGCGCAACCAGGGCGAGTCCATCGAAGCGGTCGTGCAGTACGTCGTCGGCAGGGATGTCGGCGGCGAGTTCGAGTACGGCGCCGTCTTCGTTCTCAGGGACCTCGACGGGTACGACGAGTATCTGAGGGCGCCCTCACACGCCCGGACCGACCGGATCGGCTTGCCGCTGCTCGAAACGTTCGTCTCCTACGACACCACCGACAGCGGTGACCCCGACATCGCCCAGAAGATCGCCGAACTCCACGCGCGCCGCTACGCGGACGACCCGGTCCTCACCCAGCTGGTCACCGATCTGCCCTCCTACACCGGGAGCAGCGCACCGGTGGGCTGACCGTCATTGCCCGTTCCGGTCCAACCCCGAGGTTCCCTTTCCGGCTCAACCAGAGGAGATTCCCCTATGGCCGCCGCCCAGACCGCCTCCGCCACCGACGTCCAGCACCTGCACACCGCAGTCACGGTCGCCCGGCGCGCCCGCGAGGCCGGTAACCACCCCTTCGGCGCGGTCCTCGCCGGCCCCGACGGCACGATCCTGCTGGAGGCGGAGAACACCGTCACCACCGAACGCGATGCCACCGGCCACGCCGAGACCAACCTGGTGCGCCTGTCCACCGCCGCATACGACGCGGCGTTCCTGCGCACCTGCACCCTCTACACCAGCACCGAGCCCTGCGCGATGTGCTCCGGCGCGATCTACTGGTCCGGCATCGGCCGTGTCGTCTACGCACTCGGCGAGGATCAGCTGCTCGCCATGACCGGAGCCGACCCGGAGAACCCCACCATGGCCCTGCCCTGCCGTGACGTCTTCGCAGCGGGCCAGCGCGATCTGCCCGTCGTCGGACCCGTCGACATGGATGGTGCGCGCGCCGTCCACGAGGGGTTCTGGGGCTGACCCCATCCGGACCGGGACGGTCTGCACAGCTGTGAGCGTCCCGGTCCCCGGACGCCGCACCTTCGACGGCGGACAGACCGCGGCACGGCCGGTACGGCGCCGACGCCGGCATCGCCACCAGGTTTCCGAGACCACTGCGAGCACCATCAACTACCCTGGCCGACGCCGCGATCCGTGTCCAGGATCCGAGTTCGAGCCTCGGCTGTGTGCGGCCCGGAACACTCCCTGGAGGTAGCACCATGCGTCTTGCCGACGGTCCGCACATCGAGTGCCAGATCGAGATCGCCGCTGCACCGGAGCAGGTGTGGGGGCTGGTGTCGGACATCGCGACCTCGGCCCGGCACAGTCCGGAACTGCAGGAGGTGGCGTGGCTGGACGGCGTCGAAGGTCCGGCCGTCGGCGCGTGTTTCTCCGGCCGCAACCGCAATGAAGGGCTGGGGGAGTGGCACACCGTCAGCCGCATCGCGGAGTTGGAGGAGCCTCGCACCTTCCAGTGGGAGGTCGTCTACGACCACGACCGGCGCGACGGTGACGCGCTGGCGATATGGACGTACACGCTGGAGCCGGTCGCGGGAGGGGCCGGCACCCGTCTGCAGCACGGCATGCGGATCGGCGCGGCCCGCGGCCCGCTGCAGGACTTCGTCGAGAAGCACCCGGAGCAGGAGGAAGAGATCATCGCCGGCCGCCTGGCGCTGCTGCGCAATGGCATCGAGGCGACGCTGGCCGGGGTCAAGGCCGAGGCGGAGGCGTAGGGCTCACGTCCGGATCGTGCCGGGCTCACGGGCCCGGCACGCCTGATCCGTACGAAAGGCCCGGCCGGCACCAGAGCCCTGCGGGCAGGAGCGCACCGCACATCCCGGTCGTCAGACGGCCGACTCCTGTGCCGCCGTCCGCTGCCCGGTCAGCGCCTCCGGGAGTACGACGGTGAACTCGGCCCCACCGTCGGCGCCGGCCCCGACCCCGGCGCTGCCGCCCTGCCGCTCGGCAAGTCTGCGCACCAGCGGCAGCCCCAGCCCGCGTTTGCCGTGCGCGGGCGGCTTCTTGGTCGACCAGCCCTCGGTGAAGATCAGCTCATGCTGCTCCTCCGGTATCCCATCGCCGGTGTCGCAGACCCGCAGAACGGCCGTATGGCCCTCGGTGAGCAGCTCGACCTCCACCCGCGCGCCGGCTGAACCGGACACCGCGTCCAGGGCGTTGTCCACCAGATTGCCCACGATCGTCACCAGGCCCTGCGGGTCGACCAGCCCGTCGGGCAGCAGCGTCTCCGGGGTGAGGCGCAGGGTGACCCCGCGCTCCGCCGCCACGGTGGCCTTGCCGACCAGCAGGGCCGCCAGCAGCGGATCATGGATCTTCTCGGTGATCTGCTCGGCGGTGGTGCGGTGTACCCCGACCACCTCGGTGATGAACTCAGCGGCCTCGTCGTGCATCTCCAGTTCGAGGAGGCCGAGAAGTGTGTGCATCCGGTTGGCGTGCTCGTGGTCCTGGGCGCGCAGGGCGTCGATCAGCCCGCGGGTGGAGTCGAGTTCACGGCCCAGCCGCTCCAGTTCGGTCCGGTCGCGGAGAGTGGCCACGGCGCCTCCGTCGTCGGTGGGCATCCGGTTGGCGACCAGGACGCGGCGGCCGCGTACCGCCAGCAGGTCCTCACCCGTGACCCGGCCCGCCAGCACATCGGTGGTGCGCCCCTCGCCCAGCGCCTCGGTGAGGGGGAGCCCGATGATCTCGGGGCCGAGGTCCAGCAGTCGCTGGGCTTCGTCGTTCATGAGCCGGATCCTGCCGCCGCCGTCCAGCGCGACGACGCCCTCGCGGATCCCGTGCAGCATCGCCTCACGCTCGGCGAGCAGTCCCGAGATGTCGGAGAACGCGAGGTCGTGCATCTGCCGCTGGAGCCTTCGGGAGATCAGATACGCGGCCAGCGCCCCGGCGGCGAGCGCACCGCCGGCGTACGCGAGGAGCCCCGGGATCGCCGCGAGCAGATGAGCGCGCACGCTGTCGTACCTGATGCCGACCGACACCGCGCCGACGATCCGGTGGTGGCTGTCGCGCAGCGGGACCTTGCCGCGGGCGGACCGGCCGAGGGTGCCGCTGTCGATCTGCATGACCTCGTGGCCGGAGAGCGGCGCGTCGGCGCTCGTCGATACGGGGCGGCCGATCTCGGAGCGGGTGGTGTGCGACCACCTGATTCCGTGCAGGTCCATGACCACGATGTACTCGGCGTGGGTGGCGTGCCGGATGCGTTCGGCCTCGGCCTGGACGGGGCCGCCGGGTGTCGGCCGCGAGGCGAGAAGTTCCGCCGCGAGCCGGGGCGAGGCGGTGGTCTCGGCGATCGCGAGGGCACGGCGCATGGCCTGGTCGTCCAACTGCGCGCCGAGGGGGCGCAGGAAGAGGCCGGTGGCCAGGACGAGTACGCCGCCGGCGATGGTCAGCTGCATCAGCAGCACCTGGGAGAACACCCGTCGGGGCAGCCCGATGCGACGTTTCCAGGGGTGTCCGGTGTTCATGAGGCAGAACGGTAGAGGGCGGGAGGAGCTACCGGAAGTTCTCACGCCAGGGGTACGGGCAGGGGCAGGGCACGTGGTGGGCGCGGGCCGTTGTAATGGCCGCTCGGGCGCAGCCGCAGCGGCCGTTCCGCGTACTCCTCAAGGGCATGGGCGATCCAGCCTGCCGTCCTGGCGACGGCGAACACCGCTTCCCCCGCCTCGGCGCGCATTCCCGAGGCCACCGAGAGCACGGCGAGTGCCAGATCGACGTTGGCGTGCAGCTCGGTGTGGCGGGCCGTCGTCGTCACCACGTCGCGGGCGGCGGCGAGCGCGGGACCGGCCGCGGGGACCCGGTCGAGCAGCGCGAAGAGCGTCGCGGCCCGGGGGTCCTCGCCCCGGTAGAGCCGGTGCCCGAGCCCCGGTACCCGCCGCCCGGCCCGCAGATGGTCGGCGACGACCGGGGCCGCCCCGCCCCGCTCCAGCACCTCCGCCAGCATCCGGTGGGCCAGTCCGCTGGCCGCGCCGTGCAGGGGGCCCTCCAGCGCGCCGAGCCCGGCGGAGACGACGGCGTACGGGTGCGCGCGGGCGGATGCCGCGACGCGTGCCGCCAGCGTGGACGCCGCCAGGTCGTGGTCGATGAGCAGCACAAGAGCCGCCTCCAGTACGGCCAGTGAGCTGTCGTCAGGTGTGCGTGCGGTGAGCCGGCGCCAGAGCCCGCGCGCCAGCCCCGTCCTGTCGCTGTCTGCCCCGTCCCTGTCATTTTCTGCGTCTCCGGCTGTCCCGGCTTCCGCCGCAGCGTCGCCCGGTGCGCCTGCCACGGGTGGCAGTGAGCCCACCAGCGTGGGGATCAGGGCGCGTGCCGTCCCCAGTACGGCGTCGGGCGAGAGGTCGAAACGCAGCGGATCGGCAGCCGACGCGGCGACGGCCGCCGCCCGGAGCCGGTCCATCGCCGTGCTGTGCGCGGGCAGTGCCGCGACCGCGCGCCGCCCGGCCGCCAGCGCTTCGGGGGGAGCGGTGAACCGCGTCCCGGGGCGGAGCGTTCCGGTCCACAGCCATTCGGCCACCTCCTCGTAGCCGTACCGCCCGGCGAGTTCGGTCGCGTCCACCCCCCGGAAGTAGTAGCGGTCGGCGTCCGGGTCGATCAGTGTCACGCCGGTGCGGAAGGCGAGGTCGGCACCGGAGGGCTGGGGCTCCCGCCGGGCGCCGCGTGCGGCCAGCGCCTCGACTTCGGCGGCGTCGAAGGTGCTGCCCCGGCCGCCCGGTGCGCGGCGGCTGCCGAGCTGGCCGCGGCTGACATAGGCGTACAGGGTCTCCGGTTTCACTCCGAGCCGGTCGGCCGCCTCCCTGGTGGTCAGCCGCCAGGGTTCCGCTGCCGCTGGTTGATCGCTCATGTGGTTCACCGTATCTATATTGATTCAATCAACATTGACAGGATCCAAGTCAATCATGGACAGTCGAATCAATGAAGAGGGAACGCGTCACGGAGCACACCTGACGGGACACGTCCCACGCGGCGCACTGTGACCGAGCGGCGCACTTTGACCAAGGAGACAGCCATGTCCACCATCACCGCCCCACGAGGGCTCGCGGGCGTAGTCGTCACGGACACCGAACTGGGCGATGTGCGGGGCCGCGAGGGCTTCTACCACTACCGGCAGTACTCGGCGGTCGACCTCGCCCGGCTCCGTACCTTCGAGGACGTCTGGTACCTGATGCTCCACGGTGAACTCCCCGACGCCGCCCGGCGCGAGGCCTTCACCGCCCGGACCGCCGCGCTGCGCCGGCTTCCCGCCGGGGTCCGGGAGGTACTGCCTGCCATCGCCCGCGCCGGATCCGGTCCGCTCGCCGGGCTGCGGACCGCGCTCTCCCTGCTCGGGGCCGAGTCGGACTTCCGGCCTGTCTACGACATCGGCACGGACCGCCGGGTCGCCGACACCCTCGCGGCCTGCGCGGTCGTACCGACGCTGCTGGCCGCGCTGTACCGGATCGGCCAGGGTCTGGAGCCCGTCGAGCCGCGTGACGACCTGCCCGCAGCCGCCAACTACCTCTACATGATCACCGGTTCGGAGCCGGACCCGGACCGGGCGCGCGCTGTCGAGCAGTATCTGGTCTCCACCGTCGACCACGGCTTCAACGCCTCCACCTTCACCGCCCGCGTCATCGCGTCCACCGGCGCCGATGTGGCGGCCTGCCTGACCGGCGCGGTCGGCGCCCTCTCCGGGCCGCTCCACGGCGGGGCGCCGAGCCGGGCGCTCGACACCCTCGACGCGATCGGCACACCGGACAGGATCGACCCGTGGATACGGGAGAGGGTGCTGGCGGGCGACCGGATCATGGGCTTCGGGCACCCCGTCTACCGGACCGAGGACCCGCGCTCGCGGATGCTGCGGGAGATCGCCCTGAGCTTCGGCGGGCCGCTCGTCGACTTCGCCGTCCAGGTCGAGGAGCGGGTGGAGGCGCTGCTCGCCGAACTCAAACCCGGTCGTGAACTGCACACCAACGTCGAGTTCTACGCCGGGGTCGTCATGGAGCAGTGCGGGCTGCCGCGCGAGATGTTCACACCGACGTTCTGTGTGGCGCGGGTGATCGGCTGGAGCGCCAACATCCTGGAGCAGGCGGCGGACTCCAAGATCATCCGCCCTGCGGCCCGCTATGTGGGCCCGCCCCCGCCGCAGCCGGTGCCGGCCATCGGCTGATCTGGTCCGTGCGGGCCGGGGTGCGGCGGGTGGGCAGCGGGCGGGTGCGCCTGCGGGGTGCTTCAGGCAGGGGCCGGCGGGGGGCGGCTCCTGCCCGGTCCGCCCGGTCCGCCCGGTCTTCGCGGTGTGCGGCTCGATTAGGATCGGTCCCCATGTCCAGGAAACCCGTGCCCGTCGTCGTCCTCGCGGGATTCCTCGGATCCGGCAAGACCACGCTGCTCAACCATCTGCTCCGGCAGAGCCGAGGCACCCGGATCGGCGCCGTCGTCAACGACTTCGGCGCCATCGAGATCGACGCGATGACCGTCGCAGGGCAGGTCGACTCGATGGTCTCGCTCGGCGACGGCTGTCTGTGCTGCGCCGTCGACACCAGCGAACTCGACGAGTATCTGGGCCGGCTCTCCCGCCCCGACCTGCGGATCGACGTCATCGTGATCGAGGCGAGCGGCCTCGCGGAGCCGCAGGAGCTCATCAGGATGATCCTGGCGAGCGACAATCCGGACATCGTGTACGGGGGGCTCGTCCAGGTCGTCGACGCAGCCGAGTTCGACGCGACCCGCAGCCGCCACCCCGAGACCGACCGCCATCTGACCCTCGCCGATCTGGTCGTCCTCAACAAGGCCGACCGGGTGGACGAGGCCGGCCGCGCGCGTATCCGCGCCGCGGTCGGCGAGCACGCCGTCGGGGTTCCGGTGGTCAGTGCCGCGTACGGGCAGATCGACCCCGGGCTGCTCATCGACCGCAGACCGGCCGGTGAGCGCGTCGGGCAGCTCTCCTTCGACGACCTGCGTGACGACGTGCATGACGACGTGCGTGACGACCGGGGGCCGGCCGGGACGGACACCGCACCGGCGGAAGCGGGCAGCCGCGCGGACGACGGTGATCACAGCGGCCATCTGCACGCGCTCTACGAGAGTGTCGGGTTCGTCTCGGCCGAGCCGATGAACCCGCGGCGGCTCATGGAGTTCCTGGACGCACGGCCCGACGGCCTCTACCGCATCAAGGGGTTCGTCCACTTCGGGGTCCCCGGCCACCCGGAGAAGTACACCCTGCACGCGGTGGGCAACTTCCTGCGCTTCTACCCCTCGCCCCGGGCCGAGGGCGAGGAGACCCTCACCGAGCTGGTCCTCATCGGCTCCGGCATCGACACCGAAGCGGTACGCGCCCGGCTGGACGGCTGCCGGGAGCACGCTCCGCAGGACGTCCCCGCCGAATCCATGTGGGGCGTCCTGCGGTACGTGCCCGGCCTCTCCGAAGGGCCCGGGGAACCGGACGGGACCGAAGAGGCCGGGCTGCTGTACTGAACACCGGCGCGGCCGATGTGCGGGTCCGGGCTAGACCGGCCCCGCGAGCTTCGCCACCGCCGAGGTGAGCGGCAGGCCCGAGCCGTCGCGGCGCGGGTCGGGGTCGGGCAGTTCGGCCGGGGCGCCGTTCGCGGCGGCGGCCCGTACCGGGGTCTCTCCCGCCCAGGCGAGCACCAGCAGGTCCTCGCCCTTCAGGAAGCGCTGGCAGCGCACCCCGCCGGTCGCCCGGCCCTTGCGCGGGTACTGGTCGAACGGGGTCAGCTTCGCCGTACGCACCGAGTCGTCCAGCGTGCCGTGCGAGCCCGCGACCGTGAAGACCATCGCGCCCGCCGCCGGATCCACCGCGGTGAACGAGATCACCTTGGCCCCGTCGGACAGCTTGACGCCTGCCATACCGCCCGCCGGGCGTCCCTGCGGCCTGACCTGCCCGGCCGGGTAGCGCAGCAGCTGCGCGTCGTCCGTGATGAAGACCAGGTCCTCGTCACCGGTGCGCAGTTCGGCCGCGCCGACGATCCGGTCACCGTCCCGGAGGCCGATGACCTCCAACTCGTCCTTGTGGGCCGGGTAGTCGGGCACCACCCGCTTGACGATGCCCTGTTCGGTGCCGATCGCCAGACCTGGTGACGACTCGTCGACCGTGGTGAGGCAGACGACCTCCTCACCGTCGGCGAGCGAGACGAACTCCGCGATCTGCGCGCCGCCCGCCAGGCTGGGCGCGGCCGCGGTGTCCGGCAGCTGGGGCAGGTCGATCACGGCGAGCCGCAGCAGCCGCCCGGCCGACGTCACCACACCGATGTCGCCCCGCGCGGTCGCAGGTACGGCCGAGACCACCACATCGTGCTTGGTGCGCTTCTGGCCCTCCGTGCTGAGCGCGTCGGCGGTGGCCGTACGCGCCAGGAGCCCCGTGGACGACAGCAGTACCCGGCACGGGTCGTCGGCGACCTCCAGCGAGGCCGCGGCGACCGGGGTGCCCGCCGACTCCAGCAGCACCGTGCGGCGGTCGGTGGAGAACTTCTTCGCCACCGCGGCCAGTTCGCCCGAGACCAGCTTGCGCAGCTCCGCGTCGGACTCCAGGATCCGGGTCAGCTCCTCGATCTCCTCGTTCAGGCGGTCGCGCTCGCTCTCCAGCTCGATCCGGTCGAACTTGGTGAGCCGGCGCAGCGGAGTGTCCAGGATGTACTGCGTCTGGATCTCACTCAGCGAGAAGTGCGAGATCAGCCGCTCCTTGGCCTGCGCCGAGTTGTCGCTCGACCGGATGAGACGGATGACCTCGTCGATGTCGAGCAGCGCCACGAGCAGGCCGAGCACCAGGTGCAGCCGGTCCTGCCGCTTGGTCCTGCGGAACTCGCTGCGCCGCCTGACGACCGTGAAGCGGTGGTCGAGATAGACCTCCAGCAGCTCCTTGAGGCCCAGCGTCAGCGGCTGTCCGTCGACCAGCGCCACGTTGTTGATCCCGAAGGACTCCTCCATCGGGGTGAGCTTGTAGAGCTGTTCGAGCACGGCCTCGGGCACGAAGCCGTTCTTGATCTCGATGACCAGCCGCAGTCCGTGCGCCCGGTCCGTGAGGTCCTTCAGGTCGGCGATGCCCTGGAGCTTCTTCGATGCCACCAGGTCCTTGATCTTGGCGCGGACCTTCTCCGGCCCGACCGCGAAGGGCAGTTCGGTGACGACGATGCCCTTGCGGCGCGGGGTGACGTCCTCCACCGTGGCCGTCGCGCGGATCTTGAAGGTGCCGCGCCCGCGCTCGTAGGCGTCCCTGATCCCGTCAAGACCCACGATCCGGCCGCCGGTCGGCAGGTCGGGGCCCGGCACGAAGCGCATCAGGGTGTCGAGGTCGGCGCCCGGGTGCTTGATCAGATGGCGGGCCGCCGCGATGATCTCGCCCAGATTGTGCGGGGGCATATTGGTCGCCATGCCGACCGCGATCCCGGACGAGCCGTTGACCAGCAGGTTCGGATAGGCGGCCGGGAGCACGACGGGCTCGCGCTCCTGGCCGTCGTAGTTGGGCTCGAAGTCGACGGTGCTCTCGTCGATCGACTCGGTCATCAGCGACGTGGCGTCAGCCATCCGGCACTCGGTGTACCGCATCGCGGCCGGCGGGTCGTCATTGCCGAGCGAGCCGAAGTTGCCGTGTCCGTCGACCAGCGGGAGCCGCATGGAGAAGGGCTGCGAGAGCCGCACCAGGGCGTCGTAGATCGACGCGTCGCCGTGCGGGTGCAGCTTGCCCATGACCTCGCCGACGACACGGGCGCACTTCACATAGCTGCGGTCGGGCCGCAGCCCCATCTCGTTCATCTGGTAGAGAATGCGCCGGTGTACGGGCTTCATGCCGTCACGGGCGTCCGGCAGGGCCCGTGAGTAGATCACCGAGTACGCGTACTCCAGGAAGGAGCCCTGCATTTCATCGACCACGTCGATGTCGAGAATCTTCTCCTCGAAGTCCTCCGGCGGCGGGGTCTTCGTGCTGCGGCGGGCCATCGCTGCTGCGGCTCCTTCACGTGCCTGGTCCGGTACTGACGCCGACCATTGTGGACTGTCCCACTGACAACACCGACCGCGACCCGTGCACACCGGGATGGCTGCCGGCTGTCGGCGGGCTTGCATACAGTGGCAGGACTGCATTTCAACGCGGTCAACACACGCGATCGAAGGGACGTACATGCCCATGGGTCACACGGCCACAGCCGAGGCCGGTTCCGGCGGCCTGACAGCGACCGAGCACCGGCTGGCCAACGGCCTGCGGGTGGTGCTCTCCGAGGACCACCTGACCCCGGTCGCCGCGGTCTGCCTCTGGTACGACGTCGGTTCACGCCACGAGGTCAAGGGGCGTACCGGACTCGCCCACCTCTTCGAGCACCTGATGTTCCAGGGCTCCGGACAGGTCCGGGGCAACGGCCACTTCGAGCTGGTACAGGGGGCCGGGGGCTCGCTCAACGGCACCACCAGCTTCGAGCGCACCAACTACTTCGAGACGATGCCCACGCACCAGCTGGAGTTGGCGCTCTGGCTCGAAGCCGACCGGATGGGCTCCCTCCTCGCCGCGCTCGACGAGGAGTCCATGGAGAACCAGCGGGACGTCGTCAAGAACGAGCGGCGCCAGCGCTACGACAACGTGCCGTACGGCACCGCGTTCGAGAAGCTGACCGCCCTCTCCTACCCCGAGGGCCACCCATACCACCACACGCCGATCGGCTCCATGGCCGACCTGGACGCGGCGACGCTGGAGGACGCCCGCGCGTTCTTCCGTACGAACTACGCACCCAACAACGCCGTGCTGTCGGTCGTCGGCGACATCGACCCGGAGCAGACGCTCGCCTGGGTCGAGAAGTACTTCGGCACCATCCCCTCCCACGACGGCAAGCAGCCGCCGCGGGACGGCTCGCTGCCCGACACCCTCGGCGGTGAGGTGCGCGAGGAGCTGTACGAGGAGGTGCCCTCGCGTGCCCTGATGGCCGCCTACCGGCTCCCCGAGGACGGCACCCGCGCGTGCGACGCGGCGGACATCGCGCTGACCATCCTGGGCGGCGGCGAGTCGTCGCTGCTCCACAACAGGCTGGTGCGCCGGGACCGTACGGCGGTCGCCGCGGGCTTCGGCATGCTGCGGCTCTCCGGCGCCCCCTCGCTCGGCTGGCTGGACGTCAAGACGTCGGGCGGTGTCGAGGTCCCGCAGATCGAGGCGGCCGTCGACGAGGAGCTGGCCCGCTTCGCCGCCGAAGGCCCCACGGCCGAGGAGATGGAGCGCGCGCAGGCCCAGCTGGAGCGCGAGTGGCTCGACCGGCTCGGTACGGTCGCCGGCCGTGCCGACGAACTGTGCAGGTACGCCGTGCTGTTCGGCGACCCGCAGCTGGCGCTGACCGCTGTGGGCCGGGTGCTGGACATCACCGCCGAAGAGGTGCAGCAGGTCGCCAAGGCCCGGCTGCGTCCCGACAACCGGGCTGTGCTGGTGTACGAGCCCGCCACCGCCGATGAGCCCGAAGAGACCAGTGCGGACGGCGCGTCCGACGAGGCCACCGCAGCCACCGCGACCACCGCAGCCACCCAGAGCACAGAGGCGGACCAGTGACCGACCCCGCGGCCGTGATGATGGCCTTCCACCCGCAGCCCCAGGCGGGTGCGCCCAGGCCCTGGGCCTTCCCGGCCCCCGAGCGCTCCACCCTGCCCAACGGCCTGACGGTGCTGCGCTGCCACCGTCCCGGACAGCAGGTCGTCGCGGTCGAGATCAGCCTCGACGCCCCGCTGGACGCCGAGCCCGAGGGGCTCGACGGCATCGCCACGATCATGGCGAGGGCGCTCTCCGAGGGCACCGACAAGCACAGCGCGGAGGAGTTCGCCGCCGAGCTGGAGCGCTGCGGCGCCACCCTCGACGCGCACGCCGACCACCCCGGCGTCCGGGTCTCCCTCGAAGTGCCGGTCTCCCGGCTGCCCAAGGCGCTCGGTCTGCTCGCCGACGCACTGCGGGCGCCCGCCTTCGCCCCGAGCGAGGTCGAGCGGATCGTGGGCAACCGGCTGGACGAGATCCCGCACGAGCTGGCCAACCCGGCCCGCCGCGCGGCCAAGCAGCTCTCCAAGGAGCTCTTCCCGGCCACCGCGCGCATGTCGCGTCCGCGCCAGGGCACCGAGGAGACGGTGGCGCGCATCGACGCGGCCGCCGTCCGCGCCTTCTACGACGCCTACGTCCGGCCGGCGACCGCCACCGCCGTGGTCGTCGGCGACCTGGCGGGGACCGACCTGGACGCGGTGCTCGCCGAGAGCCTCGGCGAGTGGAAGGGCAACGCGGGCACGCCCCGGCCGGTGCCCCCGATCACCGCGGACGACACCGGCCGGGTGATCGTCGTGGACCGGCCGGGAGCGGTCCAGACCCAGCTGCTGATCGGCCGGATCGGCGCCGACCGGCACGACCGTGTCTGGCCGGCCCAGATCCTCGGCACGTACTGCCTGGGCGGCACGCTCACCTCCCGTCTGGACCGCGTTCTGCGCGAGGAGAAGGGCTATACCTACGGCGTGCGGGCCTTCAGCCAGGTGCTCCGCTCCGCCCCCGACGGCACCGGCGCCGCCATGCTCGCCATCAGCGGTTCGGTGGACACCGAGTCGACGGGCCCCGCGCTCGACGACCTCTGGAAGGTCCTCAGGACGCTGGCCGCGGGCGGGCTGACCGACACCGAGCGGGACATCGCCGTACAGAACCTGGTGGGCGTCGCCCCGCTGAAGTACGAGACGGCCGCCGCGGTCGCGGCCACGCTCGCCGATCAGGTCGAGCAGCACCTGCCGGACGACTTCCAGGCACAGCTGTACGCGCGCCTCGCCGCGACCGGCACGGTCGAGGCGACCGCCGCCGTGGTCTCCGCCTTCCCCGCCGACCGGCTGGTGACGGTCCTGGTGGGGGACGCCGCGCAGATCGTGGAGCCGGTCAGGGCGCTGGGCATCGGCGAAGTGACCGTGGTCGAGAGCTGAGTCCCGGCCGCTCCGGGGCACCGGGCGGCCGGACCGGATCTGCGGGGCCCCGGTGGGCAGTTCGTCCACCGGGGCCCCGACTGCATGCCGGGGGCGTGCGGGCCTCCGGGACGCGTGGCTGTGTACGCCTGCGGGTTGGCGTCTGTGGGATGTGCGTCTGTGGGATGTGCGACAAAATCCGCCGTCTGTTTGGCGCAACCAGGACGGACCACTTACCGTCACACTCGCTGTCCGTCGGACGTAAGCCGCAACCGCGGCGCCGGGCAGCGATCGCCGAGTCCCCGTCAGGCGCGAGCCCGGGGAGCCGGGGACCCACTCAGTCCCTGGGGTGAATCGGGGCCGCTCCGCAGGGGCGGGCCCGTAGGAGACCTTCCTGCTCCGAACCCGTCAGCTAACCCGGTAGGCGAGAGGGAAGGAAAGGACCAGCCCCTTCATGGCGTTCAGCCGCCCTACCGGCAAGCACCGTGGCCCGAAGCGCCTGACCCGCAGGACCGCGGGCGTCGCCGGAGTCGCCACCCTCGCCACGGCCGGTGTCGTCGGCACCCTCGCCTCCCCGGCGATGGCCGACAGCGCGACGGTCTCCACGGCGCAGGAAGTCCGTCTCGACCGGACCATCCTCGTCGGTGACACCGTGGCCGACGAGATAGCCGCCCAGGCCACCGCACAGCAGCACGAGGCCGTGGCGAAGGCCAGGGCCGAGGCGGCAGCCGCGAAGGCGAAGGCCGAGCGCGAGGCCAAGAAGGCGGCCGAACAGCGCGCGGCCCGGGCCGCTGCCCGCAAGCGCCTCAACGCCTATGTGGCCCCGGTCGCCAACTCGTATGTCTCCACCGGCTACAAGACCGGCGGCAGCCTCTGGTCGTCCGGCAGCCACACCGGCATCGACTTCCACGCCGCGAGCGGCACCCCGGTCCACGCCGTCGGCGCGGGCACGGTCGTGGAGGCCGGCTGGGGCGGCGCGTACGGCAACAACATCGTCATCCGGATGCACGACGGCACGTACACGCAGTACGGCCACCTCTCATCCATCGGCGTCTCGGTCGGCCAGTCCGTCACATCGGACCAGCAGATCGCACTCTCCGGCGCCACCGGCAACGCCACGGGCCCGCACCTCCACTTCGAGGCCCGCACGGGCCCCGACTACGGCTCGGACATCGATCCCGTCGCGTATCTGCGCTCGCACGGCGTCAAGGTCTGAACCCGGCTGTCCCGTGTGGCCCCGGCGCTCGTCGCGCCGGGGCCACACGCGTTCCGGGGTTCGCACGGGTATTTTCCTCGCGCCGGGTGTTCGTACGTCCGGTTTTTGGCCGGCCAAAAGATATCCATGATTTACCGGGGGCCTTCGGGAATTAACATGCCCTGCCATAGAGTCGCCGCACAGGTGTGCACAGACCGCGATATGCGGGCGTCGATGCGGAGGTTCGGTCATGCGCGTTCCCGCACATTCGGTATGCACGGCAATCCGGGACGACATCATCTCGGGGGTGTACGAGCGGGGCGGCCGGCTGACCGAGGAGGTGCTCGCGCGCCGGTACGGCGTCTCCCGTGTCCCGGTCCGCGAAGCCCTGCGGACCCTGGAATCCGAGGGGTTCGTGGTCACCCGCCGGCACGCGGGCGCCTGTGTCGCCGAGCCGACCGAGCGGGAGGCGGCCGACCTGCTGGAGATACGGATACTGCTGGAGCCGATGGGTGCGGCGCGCGCCGCCCAGTGGCGGACCGAAGCCCATCTGAAGGTGCTCCGCGGCCTGGTCAGGCTGGGGCAGGAGCGGGCCGGGCGCGGCCAGGGCGAGGATCTGCGGTCGCTCGGCGGCTGGTTCCACGAGACGCTGGCGCAGGCGTCGGGCAGTTCGGCGCTGACCACGCTGCTCGGTCAGCTGCGGCAGAAGATCAGCTGGATGTACGCGGTCGACCAGCCGGCCCTTCCTGTCGTGTCCTGGGCCGAGCACGGCTCGATCGTGGACGCGGTGGCGCGCGGCGACGCGGAGCGGGCCCGCGCTCTGACCGCGGTGCACGCCGAACGCGCCATGGCGGCGCACCGGCTGCGGAAGCAGGGGCGCGTGAGGGATTCGCAACATGCTGTAAACATTGCGGGCATCACTGATTAACAGTGCTGCCGTATACAGCGGAGGGGATAAAGGGGCGGGGGATTTCGGCTTTTCCCTCTGCCGTATCCGTCCTGCCGTATCCGTCCTGTCGGATTCGCCGCTCAGCCCCGTGCCGTCTTTTTATTTTCTGCTTTTCTGATGTCCCGGTGCGGTCCCGGTCCCGGATGCCCGGTGCCGGGCACCCGGTCCGGAAAGCGCGGGAAGGTCAGGTGACCTCCCAGGCCGCCTCGATCATCCGGAAGATCTCGTCCACCGCGGCCTGCGGATCGGCCGCCTCGCGGGCCAGTGAATAGGCGTCGATCACGAACCTCGCGATCGTCCGGCAGGCCGTTGTGGTCCGTGACAGGCCGGGATCGGCGGCGATGGCTGTTGCCAGCGACTCCGCATGGCGCAGCCTCATCGACTCCTCGTACTCCCGCAGGGCGGGTGATCCGTCCACCATGTGCCAGATCGGGGCGGCGCTGTCCGCTGTGCAATGTCGCACCAGGGCCAGGATCTCGCGGCGCAGCGCAGGGATGAGCGGCTCGTGCGGAGCCCGGCCCGTGGCCGCCTGGATGAGGCGTTGCTCGAAGTCGTCGTCCCGCTCGAACACCAGGGCCTCTTTCGAGGCGAAGTGGGAGAAGAGCGTGGTGACGGCCACGTCGGCCTCGGCGGCCACATCGCGGATGCCCACCGCGTCGTACCCGCGTTCCAGGAACAGCCGCAGGGCGGTGTCAGCGATCTTCTGGCGGGTCGCGGCCTTCTTGCGCTCACGGCGTCCGGGCGGCTCGGTCATGCCGTGATGCTATCAGTTACAAAGGCGTAGTCGTTGTTAAACGCTAACGGTTAGTGCTACGTTCGACCGCATGAAGAAAGTGAGCTTCGCCGAGTTCGGCGGTCCGGACGTTCTGCAACTCATAGATGCCGAGGAGCCCCATGCGGGCCCCGGCCGGATACGTATCGCCGTGCGGGCGGCGGGTGTGAACCCCGTCGACTGGAGGGTCCGTGAAGGCCAGGTCCTGGGGGCCCATCCGACCGAGTTGCCCTCCGGTGTCGGGCTGGACGCCGCCGGGGTGGTGGACGAGGTCGGCGAGGGCGTCGAAGGGGTCGAGGCCGGCGACCATGTGTTCGGTGAAGGGGCGAGCACCTACGCCGAGTTCGCCGTGCTGTCGGCCTGGGCCCGGATGCCCGAGGGCCTGACGTTCGAAGAGGCGGCCGGGTACCCCTCCGTGGTGGAGACTGCGCTGCGCGTCATCCGCGAGACCGGTGTGCGCTCCGGGCAGACGCTGCTGGTCAGCGGTGCGTCCGGGGGAGTCGGCTCGGCGGTGCTGCAGATCGCCCGCGACCGCGGCATCGCGGTGATCGGCACGGCCGGCGCCGCGAACCAGGACTATCTACGGAGCCTGGGTGCCGTCGCCACGACGTACGGCGAGGGCTGGGTCGAGCGGGTGCGGCAGCTCGGCCACGTCGACGCGGCTCTCGATCTGGCCGGTACGGGCGTGATCGGTGAGCTCGTCGAGCTGACCGGGGATCCGCAGAAGGTGATCTCCATCGCCGATCTCGGTGCGCCGGCCCTCGGTGTCCGGTTCTCCGGTGTGGCCGGGAGCGTGCCGGATGCGCTCGCCGAGGCGGCCGCCCTCATCTCGCGGGGGAAGCTCCACATCCCGGTCGAGAAGTCGTACACGCTGGCCGAGGCCGCGGCAGCGCACATCGACAGTCATGCCGGTCACACGCGCGGGCGCCGGGTCATAGTCGTCTGAGCCGTTTCCGCTCAGACGGTCTCGGGGAGTTCGTCGAGCCCTTCGGCGACCAGCTTGGCCAGCCGGTCCAGGGCGGCGTCGGCGCCCTCCACGTCCGAGGTGAGCACGATCTCCTCGCCGCCCTCCACGCCCAGGCCGAGAACGGAGAGCATCGACGCCGCGTTGACCGGGTCGCTGCCGTTCTTCGCGATCTTCACCGGGACGCCGGAAGCGGTGGTGGCACGGACGAAGATGGAGGCCGGCCGGGCGTGCAGGCCCTCGGTCCAGCCGACCTTGACACGACGCTCAGCCATGGTGTTGCCCTTCGAGTTCTGTGCTAGTTGTCTAGACCATTCTTGCACGGGTGGTGCGGGGGCGGATGTGGTGCGGGACCGCTCTGCCGGATCCCAGACTGCACCGCTCCCCGTACCACCGCGACCCGTACGCTTTCAGCATGCAGCCCCCGCTGGAGGAGAACCCGCACCAGGAGTACCCGGCCCACTGGGAAGCGGATGTGGTGCTGCGCGACGGCGGTACCGCGCGGATCCGGCCGATCACCACCGAGGACGCCGACCGGCTCGTCAGCTTCTACGAGCAGGTCTCGCCCGAGTCGAAGTACTACCGCTTCTTCGCTCCGTACCCCCGGCTCTCCGCCAAGGACGTGCACCGCTTCACCCATCACGACTACGTCGACCGGGTGGGTCTTGCGGCGACCGTAGGCGGCGAGTTCATCGCGACCGTCCGCTACGACCGGATCGGCACGCACGAGGCCGAGGTCGCCTTCCTCGTCCAGGACGCGCACCAGGGGCGCGGTGTGGCCTCCGCGCTGCTCGAACACATCGCGGCGGTCGCCAGGGAGCGCGAGGTCACCCGCTTCGTCGCCGAAGTGCTGCCCGCCAACAACAAAATGATCAAGGTCTTCACGGACGCCGGGTACGAGCAGCAGCGCAGTTTCGAGGACGGCTCGGTCCACCTGACCTTCGATCTGGAACCCACCGAGGCGTCCCTCGCCGTCCAGCGCGCCCGCGAACAGCGAGCAGAGGCACGGTCGGTGCAGCGGCTGCTGGCCCCCAGCTCCGTCGCCGTCGTCGGAGTGGGACGCACCCCCGGCGGGGTCGGGCGCGCGGTCCTGCGCAATCTGCACGGCTCCGGCTTCACCGGGCGCACCTACGCGGTGAACCGCGCCTTCCCCGACGGGCTCACCGAGGTGGACGGCGCCCCTGCTTACCGCTCGGTGGAGTCCATCGCCGCCACCGGTGAGGCGGTCGACCTGGTGGTCGTCGCCGTACCGGCCGCACAGGTGCCCGACGTGGTCGCCGACTGCGGGGCCGGCGGGGTGCAGGGGCTCGTCGTGATCTCCGCCGGTTACGCGGAGAGCGGGCCCGAAGGGCTGCTGCGCCAGCGCGAACTGCTGCGCCGGGCCCGCTCGTACGGCATGCGCATCATCGGGCCGAACGCCTTCGGCCTCATCAACACCGCGGAAGCCGTCCGGCTGAACGCCTCGCTGGCCCCCGAGTCCCCGGCGCGCGGGCGGGTCGGACTCTTCACCCAGTCCGGCGCCATCGGGATCGCGCTGCTCTCCACGCTGCACCGGCGCGGCGCCGGACTCTCCTCCTTCATCTCGGCGGGCAACCGCGCCGATCTGTCGGGCAACGACTTCCTCCAGTACTGGCACGACGACCCGGACACCGATGTCGCCCTCCTCTACCTGGAGTCGATCGGCAATCCCCGGAAGTTCACCCGCCTCGCCCGGCGCACCGCGGCGGTGAAGCCGGTCGTGGTCGTCAAGGGCGCCCGGCACAGCGGCAGCGCCCCGCCCGGCCATGCGGTCCCGGTCACCCGGGTCCCCGACGCCACGGTCTCCGCGCTGCTGCGGCAGGCCGGTGTGATCCGGGTCGACACCGTCACCGAACTCGTCGACGCGGGTCTGCTGCTCGCGGACCAGCCGCTGCCCGCGGGACCGCGTGTCGCGATCCTCGGCAACTCCGAGTCGCTCGGCCTGCTGACGTACGACGCCTGTCTCACGGAGCGCCTGCGTCCGCTCCCGCCTGTCGACCTGACGACGGACGCGACCCCGCAGGACTTCCGGGACGCGCTCGGCCGGGCCCTGGCGGACGACGGGTGCGACGCGGTGCTGATCACCGCGATCCCCTGGGTGGGCGAGAACGGCGTGACCGAGTCGGGTGACGGCGAAGTGCTGGCCGCGGCCCTGCGTGAAGCGGTCGCGGACGCCCCCGCCAAGCCGGTCGCCGTGGTGCATCTGGAGATCGGCGGTCTCGCCGAGGCCCTGGCGGCGGCCACCGGCACGGTGCGCGGCCGCCGCGGGACGGCCGCCGGGACGGCAGGCCCGGGTCCGGCGACCACCCCGGAAAGCGACGGGGGAGAGGTCCAGCGGGCCGGCGTGAACACAGCAGCAGACACCGGTACGGCGGGCACAGCTCGCACAGCTCGCACAGCACGCACAGGAGACACGGCAGCCGCAGGCGCCACAGGCGATTCAGCAGTCACAGCAGCCGCAGCTGACACCGCCGACACCGCAGCCCCCGCCGTCGCGCCCCCCGCCGCCCGCACCCGGAGCATCCCCGCCTACCCGGCCGCCGAGCGGGCCGTCCGCGCACTCGCCCAGGCGGTCCGGTACGCGCGGTGGCGCCGCGAGGCCGCCGAGCCCGGCCGGGTCCCCGAGTACGAAGACATCGACGAGAACGCCGCCGCCGGCCGGATCGAGGCGCTGCTCGGCACCGCCCGCGTCGACGTCACACGCGGCCTGGCCCTCTCGCCCGACGACGCCTGCGAACTCCTCGGCCTGTACGGCATCCGCGTCCTGCCGGTCCGTCCCGCCCCGGACGCGGACACCGCCGTCGCCGCGGCGGAGCACCTCGGCTACCCCGTCGCGCTCAAGGCCACGGCGCCCCATCTGCGCCACCGCCCCGATCTCGGCGGTGTGCGGCTCGATATCGCGACCGAGGCGGGACTGCGCCGCGCCTACGCCGAACTCTCCGCCGACCTGGGCGGCCCGGCCGAGGTCCGGCCCGTGGTGCAGGCCATGGTGGGGCGCGGTGTGGACACGGTCGTACGGTCCGCGATCGACCCGGCCGTCGGAGCCGTCCTCTCCTTCGGCCTGGCCGGGGCGCCGTCCGAACTGCTCGGTGACACCGCCCACCGCCTCGTCCCGGCCACCGACCGGGACGCCGCCGAACTGATCAGAAGCATCAGGACCGCACCCCTCCTGTTCGGCTGGCGCGGCTCGGCGCCCGTCGACACCGCGGCTCTCGAAGAGCTGCTGCTGCGGGTGTCGCGGCTGGTGGACGACCACCCCGAAGTGGTGTCCGTCGCTCTCGAACCGGTAGTGGTCGGGCAGAACGGACTCTCCGTGCTCGGGGCCGCCGTACGGCTCGCGCCCGCGAACACACTCGGCGACCTCGGTCCGCGCCGCCTCCCCAGCTACTGAGGGCGAGCTGCTGACGGCAAGCTGCCGGCTGCCCGCCGCTGATGCGGGCCGGCTGCCGAGGGCCGCCCCTGCTGCGGGCCGCCGCAGGGCCCCGTACAGGCCCTGCTCCGGGGGCCTCTTCCCCCACAGCCATCGGTCTAAGATGGAGCCCATGGCGAAGACCGGTACAACGACCCAGGGGCTCCGCGCGGCGATCGAGCGCAGCGGCTACTACCCGGCCCTCGTGGCCGAGGCGGTGGAGGCCGCTGTCGGAGGCGAGCCGGTTTCTTCGTATCTGGTGCATCAGGAGACGACGTTCGATTCCAACGAGGTCCGCCGCCATGTCACGGTCCTCGTCCTGACGGGCAACCGCTTCATCGTCAGCCACACCGACGAGCAGGCCGCCGACGGCAGCTCCCCGACACCGTTCGCCACCACGTCGACCGAGTCGGTGAAGCTGGGCCGGATCTCCTCCGTGGTGCTCAGCCGGGTCGTGGCGAACCCGGAGAAGTACGTCCCCGGCACCCTGCCCCGCGAGGTCGTCCTGACCATCGGCTGGGGCGCGGTCGCCCGGCTCGACCTGGAGCCCGCCGCTTGCGGCGACCCCAACTGCGAGGCGGACCACGGGTATACGGGCAGCTCCACCGCCGACGACCTGAGCCTTCGGGTGAGCGAGGCGGGCGACGGCCCGGACACGGTCCGCCAGACCCTCGCCTTCTCCCAGGCGCTCTCCGAGGCGACCGCGGCGGCCGGCCGCTGATGGCTCTGCCCGACTGGCCGTACGCGGACGACACCGCTCCGCTCGCCCTCTCCACCGCCCCGGTACCGGAGTACGGCTCGGGTTCGCTCGCCGATCTGCTGCCGACGCTCGCCGCGGGGCTGGGAGTTCCCGGCTGCACCTCCGCGATCCCGGAGCTGGCACCCGCCGACCGGAACTGCGTCTTCCTCATCGACGGCCTCGGCTGGGAGCAGATCCGCGCGCACCCCGACGAGGCGCCGTACCTCCACTCGCTGCTGCCGACCTCGCGCGGCGGCTCCGGCCGTCCGCTCACCGCCGGCTTCCCCGCCACCACGGCGACCTCGCTCGCCTCGGTCGGCACCGGACTGCCGCCCGGCGCGCACGGCCTCACCGGGTACACCACCCGCAACCCGGCCACCGGCGAGCTGATGAACCAGCTGCGCTGGCGCCCGTGGACCGACCCGCATGTCTGGCAGCCGTACCCCACGGTCTTCCAGCTCGCCGACGCGGCGGGCGTGCACACCGCGCAGGTCTCGTCGCCGGACTTCCAGAACACCCCGCTCACCAAGATCGCGCTGAGCGGCGGCACCTTCAGGGGCCGGCTCACCGGCGAGGACCGGATGGACCTGGCCGCCGCCCAACTGGGCGCGGCCGACCGTTCGTTGATCTACACGTACTACAGCGAGGTGGACTCCAAGGGTCACCGGTTCGGCATGGACTCGGACGCCTGGCGCGGCCAGCTGATGTACGTCGACCGGCTCGTCCAGCGCCTCGCCGAGCAGCTCCCGCCCCGTTCGGCGCTGTATGTCACCGCCGACCACGGCATGATCGACATCCCGTTCGACGAGGAGTCGCGCATCGACTTCGACGAGGACTGGGAACTGGGCGCGGGCGTCGCCCTGCTGGGCGGCGAGGGCCGGGCCCGGCACGTCTACGCGGTTCCGGGCGCCCGGAGCGATGTGCTGGCCGTCTGGCGTGAGGTGCTCGGCGAGCAGTTCTGGGTGGCGAGCCGCGACGAGGCCATCGCGGCGGGCTGGTTCGGCCCGGCGGTCGACGAGCGGGTGTACGGGCGGATCGGCGACGTCGTCGCCGCGGCCCACGCCGACGTGGTGATCACCGCGTCCCGCCGCGAGCCGCACGAGTCGGCCATGGTCGGTATGCACGGCTCGATGACCCCTGCGGAGCAGCTGGTACCGCTGCTCGAAGTACGCTCGTAACCGCGCCCGGCGCCCCCTCCTGCCCTCCCCCAGATCTGAAAGGCCCGCGACCCCCCATGCCCGAGCTGGTGTTCTTCTCCGGAACGATGGACTGCGGAAAGAGCACGCTGGCGCTCCAGATCGGACACAACCGCTCCGCGCGCGGGCTGCAGGGCGTGATCTTCACCCGCGACGACCGCGCCGGCCAGGGCAAGCTCTCCTCCCGCCTCGGTCTGGTGACGGAGGCTGTCGAGGCGGCGCCCGGCATGGACCTCTATGCCCATCTGGTGGACCTGATGTCGAAGGGCGGCCGGGTCGACCATGTCATCGTGGACGAGGCGCAGTTCCTGGCGCCCGAACAGATCGATCAGCTGGCCCGCGTCGTGGACGACCTGAACCTGGACGTCTTCGCCTTCGGCATCACGACCGACTTCCGCACCAAACTCTTCCCGGGCTCGCAGCGGCTGATCGAACTCGCGGACCGGATAGAGTCCTTGCAGGTCGAGGCGTTGTGCTGGTGCGGCGCCCGCGCCACCCACAACGCCCGTACCGTGGACGGCGCGATGGTCGTGGAGGGCGAGCAGGTCGTCGTGGGTGACGTCGACCGCTCGGCCGAAGAGGTCGGTTACGAGGTTCTCTGCCGACGGCATCACCGCCGGCGCATGACGAGTGGCGCGGTCCGGGCCGCGGCGCTCTCTCCCGACGTCCTTCCCTCCAACTCCGCCTGAGAGCACGCCTTCCGGTATTCACCCTGCGGCCGGGCCGGCCGCAGGGAGGCCGGGGCCAGGGGGGATTCCCAGTCCGACAGCATTCAGTCCGACAGCGTTCAGTCCGACAGCATGACGAATGCTTTGGCATGGGAGAGATGGCGTTCGACCCGAACCACCGCCTCCTCGACCCTGGACTGCCGGATCAGGGACATCATCTCGCTGTGCTCGCGCAACATCTCCGGCAGATCGTCGCTGTCCATGTCCACCAGGGTGAGGGCGAGCCGTAGTTCGGCCATCAGCGATTCCTCGACGGCCGCCAGCCGTGAACTGCCGAGCAGCCCCACGATCGACACGTGGTACCGCAGATGTGCCTCACTGATCGCTGAGGGGTCACCGGCCTCCACCGCGGCCTCGTAGGCGGACATCGCGTCGGCCAGCGCGGCCAGTTCGGCGTGGTCCGCGTCCACCACCGCGCGGACTCCGGCGACCTCCAGGATGCGTCGGGTACGGAAGATGTCGTCGATCTCGGTGTGCGTCAGCCGCCGGACGGAGACGCCTTTGTTCGGCACCTTCACCAGCAGCCCCTCGACCGTCAGCATCTGCAGTGCCTCACGCACGGTGCTGCGGGAGATCTTGAAGCTCTCCACCAGACTGCTCTCACGCAACGGCGTTCCCGGGCGCAGCCGCCCGCTGTGCATCTCCTGGCGCAGAGCCTCGGCGACCCGGTCCACCACGCTGGACCGGGAGATCTGGATTGATTCCATGAGCCCACTCTACTGCCGGGTTGTCTGATTGTCGGACGATCTATTGACTTCCCGGGAACTGCGATGGCAGATTGTCGGACAATCCGGAGCGGGAGATCTGCGCTGCGGAACATCCCGTTCCGGCTCGTCCCGGCCGGACCATGCCCGCTGCCATGCCCGCCGCTATGCCCTCTCCGTTCTGCCCCTCCCTCAGGCCCCTTAGGAGCGCACCCACGTGACTGTGACCACCCGCCTGTGGGGCGGCCGATTCCGTGAACCGTCGGCGCCCGCTCTCACCCGGCTCTCCCGCTCCGAACCGAGCTACTTCGACATGGCCCCCTACGACCTCGCGGGCTCCCGTGCCCACGCCAGGGAACTGGTCAGGGCGGGCATCCTCGACGACGGCGAACTGGCCGTCGTACTCGACGCGATCGACGTACTGGACCAGGACTACCGCGACGGCGCCGTGACTCCGGAACCGGGCGACGAGGACGTGCACACCTTCCTGGAGCGGGTGTTGATGGAGCGGCTCGGGACGCTCGGCGGAAAGCTGAGAGCCGGTCGCTCCCGCAATGACCAGTGCGCCAACGACCTGCGGCTCTATCTGCGTGACCAGGCGCGCCGGATCAGCGATGCCTCCTGCGAGCTGATCGAGGCCCTGACCGCGCAGGCGGCCGACCACACGCACACCGCGGCTCCGGGGTTCACTCACCTCCAGCCCGCCCAGCCGATCGTGTTCGGCCACCAACTGCTCGCTCACGCCCACGCGCTGGACCGGGACATGGACCGGCTGCGTGACTGGGACATACGCACGGCGCGCTCGCCGCTCGGTGCCGCGGCCCTCGCGGGATCCTCCATCGCGGGCCATCCGGAGCTGTCCGCCGCCGAGCTCGGATACGACCGGCCCTGTGCCAACTCGCTGGACGCGGTGGGCAGCCGGGACCACGTGGCGGAATTCCTGTTCGTGGCCTCGATGCTCGCCGTGGACGTGTCGCGGCTGGCCGAAGAGGTGTGCCTGTGGTCCTCGCGGCAGTTCCGCTGGGTCGAACTCGACGACCGCTACGCCACCGGCTCCTCGATCATGCCGCAGAAGAAGAACCCGGACATCGCCGAACTCGCCCGCGGCAAGGCCAGCCGTCTGACGGGCAATCTGATGGGGCTGCTGGGCGCGCTCAAGGGGCTCCCCTTCGCCTACAACCGAGATCTCGCGGAGGACAAGCACGCCGCGTTCGACAGTGTGGAGACGCTGCTCATCGTGCTGCCCGCGATGGCCGGTCTCATCGGATCCCTCCGCGTGAACACCGAGGAGCTGCGGGTCCAGGCCACCGCCGGGTTCACCCTGGCGACCGAGATCGCGGACTGGCTGGCGCTGCGCGGCGTGCCGTTCCACGAGGCCCACGAGATCACCGGGGCTGTCGTACGCACCTGCGAGGACTCGGGCGTCGACCTGACGGATCTCACCGATGCCGAACTCGCGGGGATAGATCCGAGGCTCACCCCCGAGGTCCGTCAGGTGCTCACCGTGGAGAGCGCGCTCGCGGCGAGGTCCGCGACGGGCGGCACCGCGCCGGCCCAAGTGGTCGCGCAGATCGGCGAACTGGCCGAACACGTCGGGACACACCGCCGGTGGGCCGCCGACTACCGGGGCCCGCGCGTCTGAGACCGCCCCCCCCATGTGCCGGCCGGTCCGAAGCACCGCATGTGTTCCCGCCGAAGCCCAGCGCACGTGAACTCCACACCCCCTTCGGTCCGACCCGCGTCCGCCCCCGATTCCGCGGGCCGCAGCCGGACCGGGCCGCCAACCATTCTTAGGGACACGACATGACTGAGCCAGCGCTCACGGCCGGCCGAGCACGCCCTTCGCCGGGCCGCGCCCCCGACCAGGATCTGCTCACCCGCACGCGCCGCCACCCCGGCCGCTGGGTCGGCGCGGCAGTGGTCGCCCTGGTCGCGGTGTTCTTCGTCCACGCCTTTGCCGGAGCCCAGATCGACTGGGGAGTCGTCCGCCACTATCTCGGGGCCACCGAGCTGATGACCGGCCTCGTGACGACCCTCGTTCTGACGCTTGTCTCCATGGTGCTCGGTATCGCGCTGGGACTGCTCGTCGCCGTCATGCGGCTCTCGAAGAATCCGGTGACGAGCGGCGTCGCCTGGTTCTACGTCTGGGTGTTCCGCGGGACGCCGGTGTATCTGCAGCTTCTCCTGTGGTTCAACCTGGCGCTGATCTTCCCGCTGGTCTCGGTGCCCGGTGTCTACACGGCGCGGACCGTCGACCTGATGACGCCGTTCGTGGCCGCAGCCCTCGGCCTGGGCATCAACCAGGGCGCGTACACCTCGGAGGTCGTCCGCGCCGGGATTCTGTCGGTGGACGAAGGGCAGCTCGAAGCCGCCTACACGATCGGTATGAGCACGGCCAAGGCGATGCGCCGGGTGGTGCTTCCCCAGGCGATGAAGGTGATCATTCCGCCCATCGGCAACGAGACGATCGGGATGCTCAAGACCACCTCGCTCGCCTCGGCGGTCGGGGTGACCGAGATCCTGCTGCAGGCCCAGCACCTGTACTTCGTCAACAACCGGATCATGGAACTGCTGATCGTCTGCGCCGTCTGGTACCTGCTGGCGGTCTCCGTACTGAGCATCGCGCAGTTCTATCTGGAGCGGTACTTCGCCAGGGGCTCCGCCCGGCCCGTTCCCCCCAGCCCCCTGCGGCGCCTGCTCGCCGCCACGCGCGGAAAGCCGGTGCCCCGATGAACCCCGACCACCTCTCCGGGCCGGGTGCGGCCCCCGGCGAAGCCCCGCTGCTCCGTGCCGAAGCCGTCCAGAAGCGGTTCGGTGAGAACCACGTGCTCAAGGGCATCGACCTGGAAGTCCCGGCCGGTGAAGTGCTCTGTCTGCTGGGCCCCTCGGGGTCCGGTAAGAGCACATTCCTGCGCTGCATCAATCACTTGGAGACCATTGACGCGGGGCAGATATGGCTGGGCGACGAGACGATCGGCTACCGCCGCCGGAAGGGGCACCTGGTCGAGAGGTCCCAGCGGGAGATCGTGCGCCAGCGGCTGTCCATGGGCATGGTCTTCCAGCGCTTCAATCTGTTCCCGCACCGCACCGCGCTCCAGAACGTCATCGAGGGGCCCGTACGGGTCAAGGGCGAGAAGCCCAAAGCCGCGCGCGAGCAAGGGATCCGGCTGCTGGAGCGGGTGGGCCTCGGGGACAAGAGCGATGCCTATCCACGTCAGCTCTCGGGCGGACAGCAGCAGCGGGTCGCCATAGCGCGGGCGCTGGCCATGGAGCCCCGGCTGATGCTGTTCGACGAGCCCACGTCCGCCCTGGACCCCGAACTCGTCGGTGAAGTCCTCACCGTCATGAAGGACCTGGCGGACACCGGGCTCACCATGATCGTGGTCACCCACGAGATCGGCTTCGCCCGGGAGGTGGCCGACCGGGTGGCTTTCCTCGACGGCGGCAGAATCCTCGAAATCGGCACACCGTCCGAGGTGCTGGGCTCTCCCCGCAACGAGCGCACCAAGGCATTTCTGTCCCATGTCCTGTGACCGGCCGTGCCCCGTCCACGTCCCGTCTCGTGTCCCGTCCCGTGTCCAGTCCTGTCCCGTTTCTCGTGAACCGGGCGATCGCCCATCCCTGTCGGCGGACACTCATTGGGGAGATCCGTATGCTCCGTAACTCCGGCCGGCCGCGCCTCGCCGTACTCGCGACCGCCGCGGTCCTGCTCATCTCCGGCTGCACGCACTACCACCCGGTGCCGGCGGCGAAGGCCAAGGCCGCCGGTCTCCCGTACGCCGTCGCCAAGACGGGCACTCTCCGGGTGGGCATGTCGCCGGACTTCCCGCCCATGGAGTACCTGGACGACAAGACGCACCAGGTGGCCGGGGTGGACATCGATCTGATCAGGGCCGTCGGCAAGCAGATGGGCGTGCGCGTCGACATCGTCCAGCAGTCCTTCGACCAGCTGACCAGCTCCGTGCAGACCACCAGAACCGACATCGCGATGTCCGGCCTCTCCGACACGGTGGAACGGCAGAAGACCGTCGACTTCGTCGACTACTTCGCGGCACGCGGGCGCATCTACACGCTCAAGGGCAAGGCCGGCGCGTACCGGAAGTTCACCGACGCCTGCGGCAAACACCTCGCGGTCGGCAAGAAGGTGGACTACTACCAGCAGATCCAGGACGTGAGCCGGAAATACTGTGTGGACGCCGGGCGTCCGCCGATCCGGATCCTGCCCGCCGACTCCGGCGCCGCCGCGCGGCTCCAGCTTCAGCAGGGCCGGGTCGAACTCGCCGCGCAGGGCGAGGAGAACCTCACCTACTTCGGCAAGAGCGACCCGTCCGCGTACTCCGTCGTGATGCCCCCGCTGCCGAGCACCCCCTTCGCCGTCGTGATCAAGAAGGGCGACACCACGATGGCCAACGCGGTACTGAAGGCGCTGAAGGCCGTCGAGAAGTCGGGCGAGTACCAACGCGTCCTCAAGGCCGCAGGCCTCGGCTACGGCAGCACGGAGCCGGTGATCAACGGCACCGGGTCATGACCCGGCCCGGATGACGTCAGCCCGCCTGCCCGCACGCCAATTTCCAGCGAATCGAGCGCTCTTGAGCACGCCCGCACACACGACCGCCCTGTCCACCGCAGCCGCACCCGGAGCGCGCTGGCCCGGCGGGGCCCGGAGCGCCGTCGCGCTCGCCTTCGATCTGGACGGCCCCACCGGCGACGCGATGCTGAGCGGCGAGATCTGGCGCAAGCCCGCCTATTTCTCGCTGGGCGCCTACGGTCCGTACCGCGCGCTGCCGCGCATTCTCGGCCTCCTCCGGTCGGCCGGAGTGACCGCCACCTTCTTCGTGCCCGCGTGGGTGATCGAGACCTGGCCCGATGCGTGCCTCGCCATCGTGGAGCAGGGGCACGAAGTGGCCCACCACGGTTACCGGCACGAGCGGTACTGGGATCTGACACCGGCAGAGCAGGCCGAGGTGATCTCCCGCAGTCAAGAGGTCTTCACCCGGGTGCTCGGCGCTCCGGCCCAGGGATTCCGTACGCCTTCGGGCGACTGGCATCCGCAGACACCACGGCTCCTGCTCGAAGCGGGATTCACCTACTCCAGTTCCATGCGGGGCGACGACCGGCCCTACTTCCACGAGATCGACGGGGCGCCGACTTCCCTGGTGGAGATTCCCGGCCGGTGGGACCTCGACGACTACGCCTCTCTCGCCTACACCCGTGAGCCCGACTTCCCCAAGGGCCAGGACCGTATCGCCAGTTACGAACTGACCCTGGACAACTGGATCAGGGAGTTCGACGGCCACCACGCCGAAGGGCTGTGCATGACCACCCTGTTCCATCCCAAGGTGTCCGGCAAGCCGGGCCGGCTGCTGCTGCTCGAACGGTTCCTGGCGCATATGAGCGCACAGCCCGGGGTCTGGTTCGCAGCCTGCCGGGAGATCGCCGCATGGTGGGCGCAGCGTCCGGCCCCGCAGGCCGGTGGCGGGCCGGAGGCGACCGCCCATGCCTGACACGACCGCCGCCCCCGCCCCCCGTCCGGCCGAGGCCGCCGTGGAGTCCCCGCGCTGGCCCCGGGGGATCCGCTGCGCCGTCGTCGTGAGCGTCGACTTCGACGCCGAACTTCCGCTGCTGGCCGCCGACCCGACCACCGCACAGCGGGTCAAGACCCTCTCCGTCGGCCGCTACGGCGCGACCCGCGGGGTGGACCGGCTGCTCGCCGAGTTCCAGTCGCAGGGGGTGACGACCACCTGGTGTGTTCCCGGCCGCAACGCGGAACGGTATCCGCACCTCATCCGCGCCATCGCCGGGCACGGACACGAGATCGCCCACCACGGCCACGCGCACGAGGACTTCAGCCGCCTCGGCCTGACCGGACAGCTGGAAGTGACCGACCGGGGTTCCGAGGCCATCGCGGACGTGACGGGCGAGCGGCCCCGCGGCTTCCGTATCCCGGCGGGGGAGTGGGCCGCGGGCTTCCCCGACGCCCTGGCGGACCGGGGATTCACCTGGTCCTCGTCGCTGCACGGCGACGATCTGCCCCACTTCCATCCGGCCCGGACGGCCGGTCCCCGTGTCGGTACGGGGACCGGTAGGGGCACCGCGCGCCGGCTGATCGAAATCCCGGTCCACCACGAACTGCACGACCATCCGTACTTCTTCTTCAACCTGGACCCGGCGTTCCCCGTCGGCCAGTCGAGGATCGCGTCGTACCGCGAGGTGCTGGGCAACTGGACCACGGAGTTCGACGCCTACCGCCGGTTCGGGCTCTGCTACACCCTGCGGCTCCAGCCCGAAGTCACCGGAACCCCCGGCCGGATCGGCATCGTGCGGGAACTCCTCCGCCACATCCGCAGCCATGACGACGTCTGGATCGCGACAGCCGGTGAGGTCGCCGACTGGTGGAGGTCCAGGAACACCGGCAACGCGCCCGGCCATCCGGCCGAGGTATTCGACCGCTGCACCAGGGAGTTGGCATGACGGCCCCAACGGCCCCAACGGCGCCGGGTTCCGGACGGGCCGGCGATGCGCTCGGCGCACTGGCCCGGTTCACCGCGAACACCCGGCTCGCCATGATTCCCCGGCCGGTGGTCACCAAGGCCCAGCACCACGTCCTGGACACCCTCGGGGCCGCGCTGGCCGGTTCCGCGAGTACGGAAACCACCGCCCTGCTCCAGCTGCTCGCCGCCTCCGAACCGGGCGGAGCGGGCACGGTCTGGGGAACCGGCCCCCGGGTGGCGCCGCGTGCGGCGGCTCTCGTCAACGGGGTGTCGGCGCACGCCCTCGAACTCGATGACGCCGGTGGCTGCGACCACTCGGGCGCCGTCGTCGTCCCCGCCGCACTCGCCGCCGCCGAGGTGGCGGAACACCCGGTGTCCGGAGCCCGGTTGCTCGCCGCCGTCATCGTCGGTTACGACGTGGCACGCCGTGTTCTGGAGGCGTGCGGCGGCTATGCGCCGCACAACGAGGCGGGTTGGCACTCCACCGGCACCTGCGGCCCGTTCGGGGCGGCCGCTGCGGCGGCAGCCGTCCTGGGACTCGGCCCGGACAGCACCGCCCACGCCCTCGCGCTCTCCGCCAGCTTCAGCGGCGGCATCTGGGCGTTCGTGCACGACGGGGCCATGAGCAAGCGACTGCACGCGGGGCGGGCAGCGGAGGCGGGGCTCACCGCCGCGCTCGCGGCGCGGCACGGGATCACCGGGCCGCGCGGGGTGTTCGACGACACCTGGGGCGGTTTCCTGCGCACCATCGCGCCCGGCTCCGCCACACCGGCCGCGCTCACCGCGGGTCTCGGTGACCGGTGGCGCGTCTCCCGGTGCTCGATCAAGCCGTACGCCTCGTGCCGCTCCACCCACTCATCGGTCGACGCGGTGGCCGGGCTCCTGGCGGACCACGAGCTCGGGCCCGACGACGTCGCATCGGTCCATGTACGGCTCTCCGCCTTCATCCACGGGATGTGCGGCGCCGCCGAGTGCGGCACTCTCGCCGCGGCCCAGCTCAGTCTTCCGTACGCGGTGGCCGTGCGGGTGGCGCTCGGAACGGCCGACCTCACGGCGTACTCCGCGGAGAACCGTGCGTCGGCCGCTGTCCGGTCGGTCCTGGACCGGATCACCCTGGAGGTGGACGAGTCGATGACCGGCGACACCGAGCCCGTGATCACGCTCACCACCCGCACCGGTGCCTGTCACACCGGCCAGGTGACCGACCCGCTCGGCTCGCCCACGAACCCCCTGGACAGCGCCGCGGTCACCGCCAAGTTCCACGGCCTCGCCACCCGGGTACTGGACCCCGCCGTCGCACACACCGTCGCGGACACGGTGCGGGAACTGCCGGACCTGCCCGATGTGCGGGTGCTGCTCTCGGCACTCGCCACCACGGCACCCGGACCCGGTGCGCCGACCGGTGCCCAGGGGCGCGGATGACCCGCGATCCGGCAGTCGCCCGGATCACCGTGACACCGCCAACGGCGCGCGCCCTCCTGGCGCTTGGCTTCCGGCAGGACGTCAGCGCTCCGTCCGTACGACGGTGAAGACCGCGCCCTCCGGATCGGCGACCGTGGCCAGCCGCCCCGTCTCGCCCTGGCGCGGCGGCTGGAGCACCTGCCCGCCCAGCTCGGTCACCCGGCGCGCGGCCGCGTCGACGTCCGCCACCTCGAAGTACGTCATCCAGTGCGCCCCCCTGTCACGGGGGAGCGCCTGGCCGACGCCGTGCAGCGAGGCGACCGCCCGGCCCTCCAGATACAGCGTCAGATAGTCGAAGTCGGCCGAGACGACGGCCTCCGTCTCGTAACCGAACACCGCCTGGTAGAACTTGGCGACCGAGCCGGTCTCCCGGGTCACCAGCTCGTTCCACACCGGCGTTCCGGGCACGCCCCACTCCGCGGTGCCCAGATGGGCCGCCGCCTGCCAGACGCCGAAGACCGCGCCGTCGGGGTCCGACCCTATGGCCAGCCGCCCCGCCTCTCCCGCATCGAGCGGGCCCACTCCTACCGTCCCGCCGCAGTGCCTGACGGTCTCCGCGGTGGCGTCGACGTCGTCGGATGCCAGATACGTCGTCCAGGCGATCGGCAGATGGCGGTCCGGCGGCATCTGTCCGATCCCCGCGACCTCACGGCCGTCCAGCAGCGCACGTACGTAGGGGCCCAGTTGCTCGGGGCCCGGCTGGAACTCCCAGCCGAACAGGTCGCCGTAGAACTCCCGGGTCTCTGCCAGGCCGTGCACCATCAGACTCACCCAGCAGGGGGTTCCGGGCCTGCGCCGCGAGGCTGCCTCGGTCATTTTCGCTCTCTCCTCGGACCATCGGTGGTGGCCGTGCGGGGGCCGGTGGGCCGCCCCCCGCCCAGATGCTTCCACCACCTGCCGCGCGCCGCGCCCCGGCCGCGCCGCATTTTGCACGTTCCAGCAGGAGGATGCCTGTTTTGGTACTCCTCGTCCTTTTCTACGGCGTTACGTTCGCGCCGGACTCTGGGCGAGGATGGCAGTCATGACACCCATCATCACCGCAACCGATCTCGCGAGCGAGTTGGCCGGACCCCGTCCGCCGGTGCTCCTCGACGTCCGCTGGCAGCTCGGCGGCCCGAACCTGCGCCCCGAGTACGAGGCCGGCCACCTCCCCGGCGCGGTCTTCGTCGACCTGGACACGGAGCTGGCAGGTCCGCCCGGCGCGGGCGGCCGTCACCCGCTGCCCGACCCCGCCGAACTGGGCGCCGTGCTGCGCCGGGCGGGTGTCTCGGGGGGCACCCCGGTCGTCGTGTACGACGGCGGCCAGGGGTGGGCCGCGGCCCGCGCCTGGTGGCTGCTGCGCTGGACCGGCCACCAGGCCGTCCGGGTGCTGGACGGGGGTCTCGCATCCTGGTCCGGGCCGCTCTCCACGCGGACACCGGTGCCCGCGCCGGGCGATTTCGTACCCGTGCCCGGGGGGTTGCCGCTCCTCGACGCGGACGGCGCGGCCGAGCTGGCCCGCAAGGGCGTACTGCTCGACGCCCGCGCCGCCGAGCGCTACCGGGGTGATGTGGAGCCCATCGACCGGGTCGGCGGACACATCCCCGGCGCGGTGTCGGCCCCGACGTCGGAGAACACCGCGGCCGGCGGGCACTTCCTGGCCGCCGGCGAACTGGCCGCGCGGTTCGCCGCGTTGGGGGCGGCGGACCAGGGCACGGAGGTCGGGGTCTACTGCGGATCGGGCGTGTCGGGCGCGCATGAGGTGCTGGCGCTGGAGATCGCCGGGATCCGGGCCGCGCTTTACGCCGGTTCCTGGTCGCAGTGGTCGTCGGACGAGTCCCGCCCGGTCGCCACGGGGCCGACGCCCTGATCACCTGACTGGGGCCCGTACGCACTGCGTACGGGCCCCAGCTCGGTCAACTGCTCCTGCTTTACCGCTACTCCTGCTTCTTGCGGCGGGTGCCGAAGACGATCTCGTCCCAGCTCGGCACGGCGGCGCGCCGGCCCGGGCGGACACCGTCCGCCTCGGCCTGCCGGTCCGTCGTCCCGGTCAGCCGGTCGCGGTGACCGGCCACCGCGCGCGGCATCAGCACATCCGCGTACGCCGAACCGGCCCCCGCGGACGCCGCGGGCGGCTCCTCGGACTCCGGCTCCTGCGCGGGCTCGGACGGCGGGAGTTCGGGCGGCGCGGGGCGTTCGGGCACGATCATGTCGCCCCGGAAGCTCGGTACGGCCTCCAGCAGGCTGGTCAGCGAGTCCCGCTCACCGCTGCCGCTCTCCTCGGGCTCGGGCGGTGCAGGCACCGGTGCGGTGGGCCGCTCCATCCGGTCCATCTGCCGGTCCAGAGCACGGTCGAGCGGCCGGTCGCGGGGCAGCCGGGCGATCCTCGGTACGAACGGGAAGCTCGGCTCCGGCGCCGCCAGCGAGTCGTCCGACTCGCCGATCAGCGACCGCGCCTCGTCGTCCATGGCCTGCACCAGACGGCGGGGCGGGTCGTAGCTCCAGCTCGCCGAGTGCGTCTCGGTGGCGACCCGGTAGACCAGCAGGACTTCCCAGGTCCCGTCGTCGCGGCGCCAGGAGTCCCAGAGCACGGTGTCCCGCTCGGCGCCGCGCAGCAACAGCCGCTCGTTCACCGCCTCGCCGAGCTGCGGACCGGTGCCGGTGTTCTCACCGGCACGCCGTACGGGTGTCTTGCGGGCGCGCTCGGCCATGAACGCGCGCTCCGCGAGCACGGGCCCCTCGAAGCGGCGGACCCGGTCGACCGGGATCCCGGCCATCTGGGCGACCTCCTCGGCGGAGGCACCGGCCCTTATACGCGCCTGGATGTCACGGGGCCGGAGGTGGCTCTCCACCTCGATCTCGATCTGGCCGAGGCGGGCGCGGTCATTACGGACCGCAGCACGCAGCCGCTCATCGATCGGAAGCGTGTACTCCGTACTGTCCGCAGCTTTGAGCACCAGTCGTGTGCCGTCATTCGAGACGGCCACGACACGCAGTTCGGGCATGGGAACCTCCCGGGTGGTGCCTGCCGACGTCACGTGCGTCGCTGCTTCCGCTAGTCGAGTGTGGCCTGCCCGGGTACAGCACGCCACAACCTTGCCGAGTTATCCGGCGTGTCGGGCCTCAGCCCTGGAACGCCGTTATGGCACGGTTACCTGTTTGCGACGCAGAGCGACCGTCGGTCACTCTGTGCAGCAAGGCCCCCGTGCAGTGCCATGGTGCCGCCGGTTCGAGTGCCGCCTTAGGCCCCCTCCCGTTGGTCCGGACACCCCTGAGGGAGGCCGGGCCCAGGGCTCGCCACAGTACTCCATTCGGGCCAAGCGGGTGGACGGCTCGCCGCTGAACTTCCCGGGGTCCGGCGGAGGGGGAGCCTCGTAAGTGCCGCCAGCGTATGCCTGTGGGTGTTGTGCTTCACAGAATCTCCCGAAGTGGAACTATCCACTTCGCTCAAATGTCCCTTTCTGGTGCAGGGTGTACCCAGATGGACAAACAGGGGCTGGTGATGGAGCAGAAGCCGGACGGCGGCGCAGAGGCCGGAAGCGGGAAGAGGAGACAGCTCGATCTGAGCGTCCCTCAGGTCGCGGGCAGCGCGTTCGCCGCTGTGGTGGCAGCGGTGCTGGCCTCGCAGCTCGGCGTGTACGGGACGATCATCGGCGCGGGTCTGGTGAGCGTGGTCGCCACCTGTGGCGGCACGATCTTCCAGCATCTCTTCCGGCGCACCGGGGAGCAGATCCGCGAAGTGACGGTGCAGGTCAAACCCAAGGTCCTGAAGGTCCCGGTGCGGCAGGTGCCGGGGGCCTCGGAGCCGGGGGAGGCGCCGCCGACGATCGTGGTGCCGTGGCCCGGGCCGTCCGATGCGGACCGGACGGAGTGGACGGGATGGACGGGGCACGCCCACGGCGACGGCGAGCCGGACGCGACGCGGCTGCTGACGCCCGTCACCGACGAGGAGTTCACCGAGGCCACGACCCACGGGACACGGGTGCGGGGCTGGAAGCGCTCCTCCATCGCGGCCCTGGTCGTGTTCCTGGTGGCGATGAGCGGGATCACCGGCTACGAGCTGCTCTCGGGTCACGGTCTCAGCGGCGGCTCGGGGACGACCGTGGGCTCAGTGGTCCAGGGCGGCAACGGCACCCGGCACCACTCGCCGGCGCCGGCGGTCTCGACCGACCCGCAGCAGAGCCAGGACCCCCAGCAGCACGACCGGCAGCCGAGCACCGGCCCGGACCCGTCGCCGAGCACCGGCTCCGGCACGGGCTCGGGCGACACCGGCCAGTCGAAGCCCGACCCCGGAAAGAGCGGCGCGTCGACCGATCCGACGCCCAGCCCCTCGCAGTCCGCGACGGGCGGCGGCCAGACTCCGGATCCGACGCCCTCCGGCTCGTCCGGTGACGGCTCCGGCTCCGGCTCGGGCCACGACAGCACCGGCGGGCAGGACAACGCGCCGGACGCCGCCGCCGAGAACCCCGCGGGATAGCACCTCCACCGGGTGACGGGCCTGCGGGGCCCGTCACCCGGCGGAGGTCACTCGCCCAGGACCCGGCGCAGGTAGTCGTTGCCGAACAGCCGCTGCGGGTCGAGCCGGTCGCGTACGGCCGTGAACTCGCCGAAGCGCGGGTAGACCTCCGCCAGATACGCCGCGTCGCGGGTGTGCAGCTTGCCCCAGTGCGGCCGGCCGCCGTGCGCGGTCATGATCCGCTCCACCGCGGTGAAGTACGCCCGGTGCGAGGTGCCCCGGTACACATGCGCCGCGATGTACGCGCTGTCCCGGCCCGAGGCCGTGGAGAGCGCGATGTCGTCCGCGGGCGCCGTGCGGACCTCCACGGGGAAGCTCACCCGCAGCGGCGAGCGCTCCACCATCGCCTTGACCTCCCGCAGCGCGTCGACCGCGGCCTCCCGGGGCAGGGCGTACTCCATCTCCACGAAGCGCACCCGGCGCGGACTTGTGAAGACCTTGTACGGGATGTCCGTGTAGGTGCGGGCCGACAGCGCCCGGCTGGAGATCTTCGCGATCGCGGGAATCGTCGCGGGGACGGCCTTCCCCAGCGAACACGCCGCCTGGAAGACACCGTTGGAGAGCAGCTCGTCCTCGATCCAGCCGGACACCCGGCCGGGCGGGGCGGCCGGACCCGCACTGCGGTTGTTGCGCTTCGTATTGCAGTTGCCGGTGTGCGGGAACCAGTAGAACTCGAAGTGCTCGTTCTCGGCGACCAGCTGGTCGAAGTCGGCGGTCACCCGGTCGAAGCCCATCGGCTCCTCGCGGGCCGTCAGCAGGAAGACCGGCTCCACCGCGAAGGTGATCGCCGTGACGACGCCCAGCGCACCGAGCCCGATCCGGGCGGCCGCGAAGACGTCGGGGTGCTCCGTCGCCGAGCACGTCAGCACCGAGCCGTCGGCCGTCACCAGTTCGAGCGCCCGGATCTGCGCGGAGATCGAGGCGGACTCGCGGCCGGTGCCATGGGTGCCGGTGCTGGTGGCGCCGGCCACCGTCTGATCCATGATGTCGCCCATGTTCGTGAGGGTGAGCCCCTCACGCGCCAGCGCCTGGTTGAGCCGCTTCAGCGGTGTTCCGGCCTCGACGGTCACGGTGCCCGCCGCGCGGTCGATCTCCCGGATGCCGGTGAGGAGACCGGGGCGTATCAGCAGCCCGTCGGTCGCCGCCGCAGCCGTGAAGGAGTGGCCGGTGCCGACGGCCTTCACCTTCAGGCCCTCGTCCGCCGCCCGCCTCACGGCATCGGCCAGCTCGGCGGCGGACGCCGGGGTCACCTCCCGCGCCGGGCGGGCGGTGACATTCCCCGCCCAGTTACGCCAGGTCCCCGCCGGCCGTACCGCCGTCGCCGTCCGTGCCGCAGCCGGTGTTCTCGCTGTACCGGTCATCCGCCCCGCTCCCGTCTAGTGGCACCGGCAGATTGAGCCGGCGGTACCCGGGCAACGCCACCACGGCCGCGAGCGCTCCCGCCACGAGCGGCACCAGATAACCCTGGCGTGCCCCGCCCGCGTCGACCGCCCAGCCGGCGGCCGAAGAGCCGAGTGCCACCCCGACGGCGAGCCCGGTACTGGTCCAGGTCATGCCCTCGGTCAGCCTGCTGCGCGGTACGTGCTGCTCGACGAGGGCCATCGTGGTCACCATCGTCGGTGCGACGAAGAGCCCCGCGACAAAGAGCGCCCCGGCCAGAAACGGCAGGTTCCCGGCCAGTTGGAGGGGGATCATACTCAGCGCCATCGCGCACACCCCCACCAGCCACCTGCTGGAAGCGGCCCCCCGGAGATGCAGCAGCCCGAAGACCGCCCCGGCCAGACACGATCCGAGCGCGTACACCGCGAGGACCAGACTGGCCAGCGCCTTGTGGCCGCGCTCGTCGGCGAACGCGACCGTCACCACGTCGATCGATCCGAAGATCGCGCCCGTCGCCACGAACGTCAGCACCAGCAGCCGCAGCCCGGGGGAGCCCAGCGCGGAGCCACCGGGGCCGTGGCCGTGTGGATGCGGAGCCGGTTCGGTGGCGCGCTGCGCGGTCAGCCAGCACACCCCCACGACGAGGAAGCCGCCCGCCATCAGCGGGCCGGCCTCGGGGAACCAGGCGGTGGAGAGCCCGATGGAGAGGATCGGACCGAAGATGAAGCACACCTCGTCGACGATCGACTCCCAGGAGTACGCCGCGTGCAGCATGCGCGGATCGCCCCGGTGCATCGCCGCCCAGCGGGCCCTGACCATCGAGCCGACGCTCGGGACACAGCCCCCGCCGGCCGCGCAGACGAAGAGCGTCCAGTCCGGCAGCCGCTGCTGCGCACAGACCAGCAGCCCGGCCACGGCGACGGCGGAGACGACGGTCGCCCGGCGCAGCACCCGCCGCTGTCCGTGCCGGTCGACGAGCCGGGAGATCTGCGGGCCGATGGCGGCGGCGGACAGCGCGAGCGTCGCCGAGAGCGCGCCGGCCAGTCCGTACCGCCCGGTGAGCTGCGAGATCATGGTCACCACGCCGATGCCCAGCATGGACAGCGGCATCCGGCCGAGGAGTCCGGCCGCCGAGAACCCCTTGGTGCCGGGGGCGGCGAAGATCGCACGGTAAGGACTGGTCAAGAAGGGCTCCGGTAAGGCGTACTGATGGTTTGCGCAGCTTACGGGCGGTGATCGGCGCCGAGCACCGGGGGGCAGCTACGACCAGGCGTTCCGTGGGGGGTCCCGGAGCCTGTCGGACCCGGGTGGCAGGATCTGGGGCATGTCCGATCAGCGCGATCCAGCTCCCTACGACGCCCTCCTGCTGCTCTCCTTCGGCGGTCCCGAGGGCCCGGACGACGTGGTCCCGTTCCTGGAGAACGTGACCCGCGGCCGCGGCATCCCGAAGGAACGGCTCAAGGAGGTGGGGCAGCACTACTTCCTGTTCGACGGGATCAGCCCCATCAACGGCCAGAACCGGGCCCTCCTCGACGCGCTCCGCAAGGACTTCGCCGGACACGGTCTCGACCTGCCGGTGTACTGGGGCAACCGCAACTGGGCGCCGTATCTGACCGACACCCTGCGCGAGATGACCGCCGACGGGCACCGCCGTATCGCCGTCCTGGCCACCAGCGCGTACGCCTCGTACTCCGGCTGCCGCCAGTACCGCGAGGACCTCGCGGGGGCGCTGGCCACGCTGGAGGCGGAAGGGCTCGATCTGCCGCGCGTCGACAAGCTGCGGCACTACTTCAACCACCCGGGGTTCGTCGGGCCCATGGCCGACGGCGTCCTGAAGTCCCTGGCGGAGCTGGACGACGCGGTCCGGGCCGGCGCGCACCTGGCGTTCACCACGCACTCCATCCCCACCGCCGCGGCCGACAGCTCGGGGCCCGAAGGCGGGGCGTACGTCGCCGAGCACCTGGACGTGGCACGGGTGATCGTCGAGAGGGTCCGCGCCGAGACCGGCGCCGACCACTCCTGGCAGCTCGTCTACCAGTCGCGCAGCGGCTCCCCGCAGACCCCGTGGCTGGAACCGGACATCTGTGACCACCTCACGGAGCTGCACGGGGCGGGGGTGCCCGCCGTCGTCATGGTGCCCATCGGCTTCGTGTCGGACCACATGGAGGTCCTGTACGACCTGGACACCGAGGCGGTCGCGAAGGCGGCCGAACTGGGCCTGCCCGCCGTGCGGTCGGCGACCGTCGGCGCCGACCCGCGCTTCGCCGCTGCGGTACGCGACCTCCTGCTGGAGCGGGCGGCCGCCGAGCAGGGCCGCCCGGTGGAGCGCTGCGCTCTCGGCGTGCTGGGCGCCTCGCACGACGTCTGCCCGGTCGGCTGCTGCCCGGCCCGCACGGCCAGGCCGGCGGCCGCGGGCGCCGACAGCCCGTACGCGTAGAGCCGACAGCCGTACACGTGCATCAGTGTCCGTACGCGCGATCCGAGGGAGAACCGTGACCGACCAGCTCCACACCGAACTGCTCGAACTGGCACTGGAGGCCGCCCGGCGCGCAGGGGCGCTGCTGCGGGACGGGCGCCCCGCCGACCTGGAGGTGGCGGCGACCAAGTCCAGCCCCATCGATGTCGTCACCGAGATGGACATCGCGGCCGAGAAGCTGATCACCGGCTATCTCACCGGTCTGCGTCCCGACGACGGCTTCCTGGGCGAGGAGGGCGCGAGCGCCGAGGGCAGCAGCGGTGTCCGCTGGGTCATCGACCCGCTGGACGGCACCGTCAACTACCTCTACGGGTTGCCCACTTGGTCCGTCTCGATCGCGGCCGAGCAGGACGGCGAGACGGTCGCGGGGGTGGTGGCGGTCCCGATGCGCGGTGAGACGTTCCACGCGGTGCTCGGCGGCGGCGCCCACCTCGGCGGCGCGCGGCTGCGGTGCAGGCCCGCGCCCCCGCTCGACCAGGCGCTGGTGTCGACCGGCTTCAACTACGTCACGACCGTGCGCACCCACCAGGCGGCCGTGGCCCAGCGGCTGATCCCGCAGCTGCGGGACATCCGGCGCGGCGGCTCGGCCGCGATCGACCTCTGTGACGTGGCCGCCGGCCGGCTCGACGGCTACTACGAGCGCGGGCTGCATCCCTGGGACCGGGCGGCCGGTGACCTGATCGCCCGTGAGGCGGGCGCACTGACCGGGGGACGGCCCGGGGAGCGCCCGACGGACGATCTGACGGTCGCCGCGCCGCCCGGTGTCTTCGAACCGCTCCAGGCGCTGCTGGAGCAGTATGGCGCCTGGCACGACTGAGCGCGGACGAGGCCCCCGGCACCGTCCCAGGTGCCGGGGGCCTCGTGTTTGCGCTGTGCTGGTCCGGATGTCGGGCTGGTCCGGATGCGCTGTGCTGGTCAGGCGGCCGCGGTGTGGATGTCCACGCCGGACTCGGCGGTCAGGGCGGGCTCGACCGCCACACCGTGTTCGGCCGCGAGGCGGTGAAGATCGTCCAGCTCGCCCTGCTCGACCTCCGCCAGAAAGTCGTCGCCGGACTCGCGGGCACGCGTCAGGTCGGTCTGGGTGGCCTTTATACGCTGCAGCAGACCTGCGGTGAATGCGTCCATGGGTGCGCCCCCTCGTCGTGGGTCGGTGGCACGGGGGTGTGCCGAGGGTTGTCAACTGATCACGCGTCCCCGGTGGTGGCGGAGCGGGGTGTGGCGTGCCCCGTACAGGGCGTGATCGGCGGGTGTGCAGTCGTCCTCCCCTTGCTCTGCCTCAGAGAAACCTCAACCGCACCGGGAATCCCTGAATTCCCCGGCGTCCGCTGCCGGGCACTGCCTTACAGCCGGTTTATGGCCGTACGGGGCAGGATGGAAGTACACACCCCATGCAAGACCTGCCCGGACACGGGCTGTAACGGAAGGACAAGCGCCGTGCGCGTACTCGTCGTCGAGGACGAGCAGCTGCTCGCCGATGCGGTGGCCACCGGACTTCGCCGGGAGGCCATGGCCGTCGACGTCGTGTACGACGGCGCCGCGGCCCTGGAGCGGATCGGGGTCAACGACTACGACGTCGTGGTCCTCGACCGGGACCTGCCGGTGGTCCACGGCGACGACGTCTGCCGCAAGATCGTCGAACTCGGCATGCCCACCCGGGTGCTGATGCTCACGGCTTCGGGCGACGTCAGCGACCGCGTGGAGGGCCTGGAGATCGGCGCGGACGACTATCTGCCCAAGCCCTTCGCGTTCACCGAGCTGACCGCGCGGGTCCGGGCCCTCGGGCGCCGTACGACGGTCGCCCTGCCGCCCGTCCTGGAGCGGGCCGGCATCAAGCTGGACCCCAACCGCCGCGAGGTCTTCCGGGAGGGCCGCGAGATCCAGCTGGCCCCCAAGGAGTTCGCCGTACTCGAAGTGCTGATGCGCAGCGAGGGCGCGGTCGTCTCGGCCGAGCAACTCCTGGAGAAGGCCTGGGACGAGAACACCGATCCCTTCACCAACGTCGTACGGGTGACCGTCATGACGCTGCGCCGCAAGCTCGGTGAGCCCCCGGTCATCGTGACCGTCCCGGGCTCGGGCTACCGGATCTGAGCGCCCCGTGGCCAACACCCCGGCGCCGCCCGCGGCGCCGCCCAAACCGACCTGGGACCCGAAGAGCTCGGAGTCCCTCTCCCCGCTGCTGCGGCCGACCATCCGCATACGCCTGACGCTGCTGTACGGCGGGATGTTCCTGATCGCCGGGATCCTGCTGCTGACGATCATCTACATGCTGGCGGCGCAGGCGCTGCACAACGGCAGCCAGCCGCCGTTCCGTCTCATTCCCGACAGCAAGGTGCAGCTGACCAGTAACTCGTGCCCTGCCCTTTCGGCGAGCGGCATCTCGGCCGACCAGGCGAACGCGGCCCTCCAGGCCTGTGTCTCCGCACAGCGCCAGCACGCGCTCGACGACCTGCTGACCCGTTCGCTGTACGCCCTGGTGGGCCTCAGCATCATCGCCTTCGCCTTCGGCTACGCGGTGGCGGGCCGGGTGCTGTCCCCGCTCGGCAGGATGACCCGTACGGCCCGCCGCGTGGCCGGTACGGACCTGACCCGGCGGATCGAGCTGGACGGCCCGGACGACGAGCTCAAGGAGCTCGCCGACACCTTCGACGAGATGCTCGACCGGCTGGAGCGGGCCTTCACCGCGCAGCAGCGGTTCGTCGCCAACGCGTCGCACGAACTCCGCACACCGCTGGCCATCAACCGCACGCTCCTGGAGGTGCACCTCTCCGACCCGGGTGCGCCCGTCGAGCTCACCCAGCTCGGCAAGACGCTGCTGGCCACCAATGAGCGCAGCGAGCAGTTGGTCGAGGGGCTGCTGCTGCTGGCCCGCAGCGACAACCAGATCGTCGAGCGGAAGCCGGTCGACCTGGCCGAGGTGGCCACCCGCGCCATCGACCAGACCCTCGCGGAGGCCGCGACGAAGGGGGTGGAGATCCGCGGGGAGCAGTCGGCCGCGGTCGTCCAGGGCAACGGCATCCTGCTGGAGCGCATCGCCCTCAACCTCGTCCAGAACGCCGTGCGCTACAACGTCGCGGAGGACGGCTGGGTGGAGGTCACCACCGAACTGCAGCCGGGCCAGGCGCTGCTGGTGGTTTCGAACACGGGTCCCGTGGTTCCCGCTTACGAGATCGACAACCTCTTCGAGCCGTTCAGGCGCCTGCGCACCGAGCGGACCGGCAGCGACAAGGGCGTCGGGCTGGGTCTGTCCATCGCGCGCTCGGTCGCCCGCGCCCACGGAGGCCGTATCATCGCGGAGCCCCGCGAGGGCGGTGGCCTCGTGATGCGTGTCACGTTGCCTGTCTGAGCCGGTCGGCGGGGGTAGGCCGGATGTTCGCTTTGCGCGGAATTTTCGGGACGCGTTCCCGTGAGACAGATGTGCGATCGGTCACAGGGCCGATTTTCCGTCTACCTACTCTCCGTGATCCCCAAATCCCCGAAAACCCGGGAAAACCCTGGGTTTCCAGGGGGTGCGATCACGGGAAGTACACGGGGTGGTGCCCGCAAAGCACTACCCCGGGACCGTGTACGGTCCCGATCGCCATCCAAATCGATCTCTCCCCGGGGATCCGGTTGGGTGTCGATTGAGTAACAGACCTTGATGTGAGGCAAAATCTCCGCCTCGGGTCGGGCACAAGTCCGGCCTCTCACGCGTTACGTGCGCTGGAGACACCGCAAATACCCAGAGGGGGAGAGCGCGACATGGCTACGGATTACGACACTCCACGCAAGACCGACGACGACAGCGACCAGGACAGTCTGGAAGAGCTCAAGGCACGTCGGAACGACAAGTCGACAGCTGCTGTCGACGTAGACGAGTTCGAGCAGGCCGAGGGTCTTGAGCTGCCCGGCGCCGACCTGTCCAACGAAGAGCTGTCGGTCCGGGTGCTGCCCCGGCAGGCCGACGAGTTCACCTGCATGAGCTGCTTCCTCGTGCACCACCGCAGTCAGCTGGCGCGCGAGAAGAACGGCCAGCCCATCTGCCGCGACTGCGACTGAGGCAGTCGGCCGTGGCAGGCGCGACACCGTCCCGGAAGCGGTGCTTCCGGCGGAAGGGTTCCCCCGAGGACCAGCAGGGCGGCACGGGCCCGGCAGAAGGTGCGGAAGCACCCGCCGAGCCCCTCGCCCTCCGGCCCCCGGAGGAGGACGACCACGGGGCGAGCGCGCTCGTCAGCAGCGCACGTGACGACGAGCGGGGCCTCCCGGCCTCGCTCGACGAAGCGGCGCCCTTCGCTGCGGTGGCGCGGGGCGTGCAGGACGGACCCATGACCGGGGCCCGTCGGCTGGGTGCTCTCAGACACGGCATACAGCACGGGATACAGCAGGGCATCCAGAAGGGCGGCGAAGGCGCGAAGGCGGGGTTCGCGTACATCACCGACCGCATCATCGACATCGCACCACGGATCCCGGTCCGCGATCTCACGACGCTGCGCAAGCACTTTCCCGGTCTCGGACCGGAGGAGATCGCCGACCGGCTCGTCGCGGGCGCGGCCAACGCGACGTCCACCGTCGGCGCGGGCATCGGAGCGGCCGCGATGCTCCCCGTACCGCTCGCCATGCCGGCCGAGATCGCCGCGGAGATCACCGGGGTCGCGGCGATCGAGCTGAAGCTCATCGCCGAACTGCACGAGGTCTACGGGATGCGCCCGCCGGGCGGCCTCAAGGACCGCTCCACCGCCTATCTGCACGCGTGGTCGGGCGAGCGCGGCTTCGACATCACCAAGCCGGCCACGTTCACGGCGCTCGGCGGTCAGATGAAGCGCGAAATGCGCCAGCAGATCATGAAACGCACGGTCCGCGACCTGCCGAACCTGATGCCGTTCATGGTGGGCGCCACCGTCGGCGCCGTGATGAACCGCCGGGACACCAGGAAACTCGCCGACAAGGTGCGCAAGGACATGCGCAAGCGCCAGGTCCCCTGGGACGCCCTTCCCGAGCTGCCACCGCTGAGCCGGCCGAAGGAGCTCCCCGGCGGACAGGCCGAGGGGCTCTGAGCGTCCCCCGCGGCCGTCAGCCCCGGTCGGCGGCCACCGCAGTCAGCGCCGTCTTGAGCGCCTCGGGGTCGCGGGTCGAGAGATAGGCGTACGGCGTCGGGTCGGACGGGTCCGTGATCTCCACCCGCACTGCCGTCCGCACATAGCTGCGCATCAGCATGAAGGCGCGCGGATCGGCCTTGTACGAGCGCCAGGCGACCGTCTCCTCGGCGTCCAGCACCGTGGCCTCACCCAGCGCCGACAGCGGGATCTTCGCGTCGCCCGCGACGAGCGAACCCGCGACGACCCGGATGCGGACCGAGCCGTACGAACTCACGATGATGCCCGCCACCGCCGCCCCGCCGACCAGGCCGCCGAGCATCGGCAGCGTGCCGAGCGGCAGGGTGATCAGCGCGCCCGCGATCCCGACGAGCAGGGCGATCAGCCACCAGGAACGGGGCGCGGTGAGACGTTCTTCGTAAGGCTGCATAAAGCCAAGCTTGGCATGGTGCCGTCCCCGCGTTGCCGCGCGGGTAATGTCTGCGGCTGTGACACGAACATCTTCAGCGCTGACGCCCCCGGCCGACGCCATAGCGCCCGTGCGCCACCACGATGCCCCGGCCCCCGGAGAGCTCCTCGGAGCGCACTACGCGCACTGTTTCGGCTGCGGCGAGGGGCAGCCGCACGGGCTGCACCTCCAGGCGCGGGCCGGTGAAGGCGTGACCGTCACCGCCGAATTCACCGTGCAGTCCGCTCACCAGGGCGCACCGGGCCTCGCGCACGGCGGTGTCCTGACCTCCGCGCTCGACGAGACGCTCGGATCGCTGAACTGGCTGCTGCGGGTCATCGCGGTGACCGGCCGGCTGGAGACCGACTTCGTACGGCCCGTCCCGGTGGGCACCGTGCTCCACCTCGACGCCCGGGTCACCGCGGTGAGCGGCCGGAAGATCTACTCCACGGCGACCGGCCGGATCGGCGGCCCGGACGGGCCTGTCGCGGTCCGCGCCGAAGGCCTGTTCATCGAGGTCAAGGTCGAGCACTTCACCGAGAACGGACGGCCGGAGGAGATCCGGGCCGCGATGGACGACCCCGACCAGATCAAGCGCGTCCGCGCCTTCGAGGTGAACCCATGAGCCGTACCCCCGTAGACGTACTGATCCGCCGTGTCGACCCCGAGGTGCCGCTCCCCGCTTACGGGCACCCGGGCGACGCGGGCGCCGATCTGGTGACCACCGAGGCCGCCGAGCTGGCGCCGGGGGAGCGGACCGTGCTGCCCACCGGGATCTCGGTGGCGCTGCCCGACGGGTACGCCGCCTTCGTGCACCCGCGCTCCGGGCTCGCGGCCCGCTGCGGGGTTGCCCTGGTGAATGCCCCGGGGACGGTCGATGCCGGGTACCGTGGAGAGATCAAGGTGATCGTGGTCAATCTCGATCCGCGCGAGACGGTGCGGTTCGAGCGCTTCGACCGGATCGCCCAGCTGGTAGTGCAGCAGGTCGAGAAGGTGCGCTTCCACGAGGTGGCGGAGCTTCCCGGCTCGGCACGGGCCGGAGGGGGCTTCGGGTCCACCGGCGGACATGCCGCTGTGGGCGGGCCACAGGGTGGGAATCGATACGCATCGGTCGTATCCGACCGGGAAGGACAGTGACGTGTTCGGACGTCGCAAGAACAGCGGTTCCGACGAGGACCCGACGGGCGAGGCCGGGCAGTTCAACGACGGCGCCGGCGCCGGGAGCGATGAGTCGGCAGAGGTGAGCGGGGCACACAGGTCCGGCCTGCCCCCCGCCCCGCGGCCCGACGGCCCCTGGGACATCTCCGAGGTCCGTGAGGCGGCCGAGGGGCGGGTGGACCTCGGCGGTCTGTTCGTCCCCGGAGTCGAGGGCATGGAGCTGCGGGTCGAGGTTGCGGGTGACGCGATCGTCGCGGCGACGGTCGTCCTGCGCGACAGCGCGGTCCAGCTCCAGGGCTTCGCGGCACCGAAGAAGGAAGGCATCTGGGGTGAGGTGCGCGAGGAGATCGCCTCGGGCATCACCCAGCAGGGCGGCATCATCGACGAGGTCGAGGGGCCCCTCGGCTGGGAGCTGCGGGCCCAGGTGCCCGTCCAGCTCCCGGACGGTACGAACGGCGTGCAGCTGGTGCGCTTCGTCGGCGTCGACGGGCCGCGCTGGTTCCTGCGCGGTGTCATCTCGGGGCAGGGCGCTGTCCAGCCCGAGGCGGCCGGGGTGCTGGAGCAGATCTTCCGGGACACCGTGGTCGTCCGGGGCGAGGGGCCGATGGCCCCCCGGGACCCGATCGTCCTCAAGCTGCCGGACGACGCGCAGATGATGCCCGATGGTGTCCAGCAGGAGGACCAGGAGGGCTCGCGCTTCTCCGGTGGCATGGGCCAGCTCCAGCGCGGCCCGGAGATCACCGAGGTGCGCTGACCGCCGTACAGCCTGAACCACAGCACAGCACAGCAGGGCCGGTGGCCCGCACTCCCCGACGGGGGTGCGGGCCACCGGCCTTTCTGCTGGTCACAGCCGCGTGGGACCGGATCACAGGCCGCCGCGTAGGGATCGCGTCAAGGGCGGGGCGATCGCCGTATGGGTGGCGTCAACGAACGGCTGACGCGCCGTTCGAGGGGGTTTGCTCAGGGAGTCCGTTCTTCCGAATTCCCGAACTCTTCAGGAGCTCACGATGGCCGATGTGGCCTTCGTCGTCACCATGGTCGCGGTCTTCGCGCTGGTGGCGCTCATCGCCAAGGGGGTGTCGAAGCTGTGACCGGTTCTGCCGTTGAAGCGGTGATCGGCCTCGTGGTGGCCGTCTCCCTGCTGGGCTATCTCGTCCTCGCCCTCGTCCACCCGGAGAGGTTCTGAGTCCTGATGAGCCCCGTCCTCGCCGGTGTGCTCCAGATGCTCGCGCTCATCGTGGCGCTTGGTCTGGTCTACCGACCGCTCGGCGACTTCATGGCCCGCGTCTACTCCTCCGACCGGCATCTGCGGGTCGAGAAGTGGATCTACAAGGCCATCGGCGCCAACCCCGACTCCGCGATGCGCTGGCCGGCGTACCTCCGCGGGGTCCTCGCCTTCTCCCTGGTGAGCATCCTCTTCCTCTATCTGCTCCAGCGGGTGCAGGGTGGTCTGCCCGGCTCGCTGGGCTTCCGGTCGATCGACCCGGACCAGGCGTTCAACACCGCAGCCTCCTTCGTCGCCAACACCAACTGGCAGTCCTACTCGGGCGAGCAGGCCATGGGCCACGTCGTGCAGACCGGCGGCCTCGCGGTGCAGAACTTCGTCTCGGCCGCCGTCGGCATGGCCGTCGCGATCGCCCTCGTACGGGGCTTCGCCCGCTCCCGTACCACCACGTCCGGCGGTGAACTGGGCAACTTCTGGGCCGACCTGGTCCGCGGCACCGTCCGCATCCTGATCCCCGTCGCCGTCGTCGGCGCGCTGGTCCTGGTGGCGTGCGGCGCCATCCAGAACTTCGCGGGGATCCACGAGGTCGGGCAGTTCGGCGGCGGGTCGCAGCAGTGGAACGGCGGCGCCGTCGCCTCCCAGGAGGCCATCAAGGAGCTGGGCACCAACGGCGGCGGTTACTTCAACGCCAACTCCGCCCACCCCTTCGAGAATCCCAACGGCCTCTCCAACCTCCTTGAGGTCTTCCTGATCCTCGTCATCCCCTTCGCGATGACACGCACCTTCGGCCGCATGGTGGGCTCCCTCAAGCAGGGTTACGCGATCCTGGCGACGATGGTGACCATCTGGCTCGCCTTCACCGCCCTGATGATGTGGACCGAGTTCCACCACGGCGGCCCCGCCTTCGACATCGCGGGCGGCGCCATGGAGGGCAAGGAGACCCGCTTCGGGATCGGCGGCTCGTCGATCTTCTCGGTGGCGACCACGCTCACCTCGACCGGCGCGGTCAACTCCTTCCACTCGTCCTTCACCGGCTTCGGCGGCGGCATCACGATGCTCGGTATGCAGCTCGGCGAGATCGCGCCGGGCGGCGTCGGCTCCGGCCTCTACGGCATGCTGATCATGGCGGTCATCGCGGTGTTCATCGCAGGCCTGATGGTCGGCCGCACGCCCGAGTACCTGGGCAAGAAGATCGGCGTCCGCGAGATCAAGCTCGCGGCCTGCTACATCCTCGTCACCCCGGCGCTCGTCCTCTGCTTCACCGCGGCCGCGATGGCTCTCCCGACCCCCGGCCACTCGATGACCAACTCCGGGGCGCACGGCTTCTCGGAGATCCTCTACGCCTACACGTCCGGCGCCAACAACAACGGCTCCGCCTTCGCCGGGCTGGGCGCCGACACCCAGTGGTTCAACACCACCATCGGACTCGCCATGCTGCTCGGCCGCTTCGTGCCCATGGTGTTCGTCCTGGCGCTCGCGGGCTCGCTCGCCGAGCAGCGCCAGATACCCGAGACCTCCGGGACCCTCCGTACCGACAAGCCGCTCTTCGCCGGGCTCCTCGTCGGCACGATCCTGATCATCGCTGGTCTGACCTACTTCCCGGCGCTCGCGCTGGGCCCGCTCGCTGAAGGGCTGGCGTCATGAGTACCCTCACCCCGGCCCGCGTCCCCCACCAGGACCCGTCGCAGGGCCCCAAGCCCGAAGGGCGCGTCGGCGGCGGTCTTTTCGACCCCCGGCAGCTGCTCAGGTCCTTCCCCGACGCGCTGCGCAAGCTCGACCCGCGGATCATGGTCAAGTCGCCCGTGATGTTCGTGGTCGAGGTCGGCTCCGTCGTCACCACGGGGTTCGCCCTGAAGGACCCCGGCGACTGGTTCGGCTGGGCCATCACCGGCTGGCTCTGGCTGACCACGGTCTTCGCCAATCTGGCGGAGGCGGTCGCCGAGGGCCGCGGCAAGGCCCAGGCCGACACGCTCCGCAAGGCCAAGAGCGACACCGTCGCCCGGCGGCTGGACGGCGCCGTCGAGGAGCAGGTGCCCGGCACCGAGCTGCGCATCGGCGACCTGGTGGTCTGCGAGGCCGGTGACATCATCCCCGGGGACGGCGATGTCGTCGAAGGGGTGGCCTCGGTCGACGAGTCCGCGATCACCGGTGAATCGGCCCCCGTCATCAGGGAGTCGGGCGGTGACCGCTCGGCCGTCACCGGCGGTACGAAGGTGCTGTCCGACCGGATCGTCGTCAAGATCATGACGAAGCCCGGCGAGACCTTCATCGACCGGATGATCAAGCTGGTGGAGGGCGCCGCCCGGCAGAAGACGCCCAACGAGATCGCGCTGAACATCCTGCTCGCCTCACTCACCATCGTCTTCCTGCTGGCGGTCGTGACCCTCCAGCCGTTCGCGACGTACGCCGGTGCGAAGCAGTCGATGATCGTGCTCACCGCACTGCTGGTCTGTCTGATCCCCACCACCATCGGAGCGCTGCTCTCCGCGATCGGTATCGCGGGCATGGACCGGCTCGTCCAGCGCAATGTGCTGGCCATGTCCGGACGCGCGGTCGAGGCCGCGGGCGACGTGTCGACCCTGCTGCTCGACAAGACCGGCACCATCACCCTCGGCAACCGGCAGGCCGCCGCGTTCGTCCCCGTCAGGGGCGTCACCGAGGCTGTGCTCGCCGACGCGGCGCAGCTCTCGTCGCTGGCCGACGAGACGCCGGAGGGCCGCTCGGTCGTCGTACTCGCCAAGGAGAAGTACGGGCTGCGCGAGCGCAGCCGCGGTGAGCTGACCGGGGCCGACTGGATCTCCTTCACCGCCCAGACCCGGATGTCGGGCGTGGACGCGGGCGGCCGCCGCATCCGCAAGGGCGCGAGCGGTTCCGTGGTGGCCTGGGTCAGGGAGAACGGCGGCCAGGTCTCCGAGGACGCGCAGACGCTCACCGATGCGATCTCGGAGGCGGGCGGCACTCCGCTGCTCGTCGCCGTCGAGGACGGGGAGGGCGCCCGGGTGCTGGGTGTCATCCACCTCAAGGACGTCGTCAAGGAAGGGATGCGGGAGCGGTTCGACGAGCTGCGCCGGATGGGCATCAAGACCGTCATGATCACGGGCGACAACCCGCTGACGGCCAGGGCCATCGCCCAGGAGGCGGGTGTCGACGACTTCCTCGCCGAGGCCACCCCCGAGGACAAGATGGCACTGATCAAGCGCGAGCAGGCCGGCGGCAAGCTGGTCGCGATGACCGGTGACGGGACCAACGACGCCCCGGCGCTGGCCCAGGCGGACGTCGGGGTGGCCATGAACACCGGGACCTCGGCCGCCAAGGAGGCCGGGAACATGGTGGACCTGGACTCCAACCCGACCAAGCTGATCGAGATCGTCGAGATCGGCAAGCAACTGCTCATCACCCGGGGCGCGCTGACGACGTTCTCGATCGCCAACGACGTCGCCAAGTACTTCGCGATCATCCCCGCGATGTTCGCGGTGGCGTACCCGAGCCTCGACAAGCTGAACATCATGCGTCTCTCGTCGCCCGAGACCGCCATCCTGTCGGCCGTCGTCTTCAACGCGCTGGTCATCGTCGCGCTGGTGCCGCTGGCGCTGAAGGGCGTGCGGTACAGGCCGACCGGCGCCGACCGGATGCTCCGCCGCAACCTCGGGCTCTACGGGCTCGGCGGCCTGGTCGCACCGTTCATCGGCATCAAGATCATCGATCTGCTCATCTCCCTCATACCTGGTATCGGGTGACCATCATGAACAACTCCGTGAGCGGAACGGGCCGCCTGCTCTGGGCCGGTCTGCGCGCCCTTCTCGTCCTCACCGTCGTCTGCGGTGTGATCTACCCGCTCGCCGTCACCGGCGTCGCCCAGGCGGTCATGGGCCATCAGGCCAACGGCTCGGAGCTCAAGTCCGGGGGCAAGGTCGTCGGTTCCTCCCTCATCGGGCAGCGCTACACCCTGCCGCTGAAGAAGGGACAGCAGACCCCCGCGCCCGACCTCAGGTGGTTCCAGCCGCGTCCGTCCAACGGCCTGGGCACCAACAGCGTCAACACCCAGTACAAGCTGCTGGTGTCCGGCGCGACCAACCGGTCCGGGGACAACGCCGAACTGATCAAGTGGGTCAAGGACGCCAAGTCCGCCGTCATCAAGGACAATTCGACCGCCGGGTACCGGGTGCGGCCGTCCGACGTGCCGGCCGACGCCGTCACCTCGTCCGGCTCCGGTCTCGACCCGGACATCTCCCCGCAGTACGCGAAGCTCCAGGTGCACCGGATCGCCGCGCGCAACCACCTCACGGTGGCGCGGGTCGACCGGCTGGTCGCCGACCACACCACCGGCCGCACGCTCGGCTTCGTGGGGGAGCCCCGGGTCAACGTCCTGGAACTCAACGTGGCGCTGAAGCAGCTGACCGGAAGCTGAACCCGACGTGGCACCCGAGCAGCCGGTCCGAGGCTGATCTCCCTGTGCCGCTGAAGCGGCCCGCCTGCGGCTGATCAGGGGGCCAACCGCCCCTGCGGTACGGACTGCCCGGGAACCGGTCGCTCACGGTTCCCGGGCTTCCGTACGTCCTGACCGCGGCGCCCGCCGGGAGGGCGGCCGGCGGTCACCGCCCCGGTGCGCCCGCCCGCAGTCCGTCCATCACGAGGTCCATCAGCCGGGTGGCGCGCGGCTGCCAGTCCGAGTGCGGGTCGATCTGCCAGAGGCCGGCGATGGCGAGCAGGAAGTCGTCGGCGGTCACCCCCGGGCGGATGGTGCCGGCCTCTTCGCCGGCGCTCAGCAGGAGCCCGGCCGCGGAGGTCAGCGGGGTGTGCCCCGGTTTCGGCGGCGCCCCGGGCCCGCCGGTGGCCAGCCGGATGGCGTCCGCCAGGCCGGCCTTGGTCATGGCGAACCTGGTCAGGTGGTCCATCCACTCGCGCAGCGCCTGGTCCGGTTCCCGCGTTCCGAGCAACTGGGCTGCTGTGTCGGCGACCTGCTGCATCTCGTAGCGGTAGATCTCCAGGACGAGTGCCCCGCGGTTGGGGAAGTTGCGGTAGAACGTGCCCTGCCCGACGCCCGCCTTCTTGGCGATCGCGCTCAGCGAGGCGTTCGGGCACCGTGTCAGCTCGACCACGGCCACTTCGAGGATGCGCTCGCGGTTGCGCTGGGCGTCCGACCGCAGCGCCGCCTCCCTCTTCTGTTCCACTCGTCCTCCCGGCGGCGTGGCCGATCTTGGCCCTTGCTAACCGGACAGGTGTCCATTACGCTCCCTGCAAATGGACAGCTGTCCGCTTACCTTCACCATAGCGGCGATTCGGCCGGCGGCGATACGACCGGCCGGCGCCCGCCGGCGCCCGCCTTGTACCTCCCCTGCCTGCGGTTCTCCCGAGCCCGCCTCGCCGCGCACGGTCGCAGGCCCGGGATTCCCCTTACGTCTCCTCGTTCGACCGCCTGCCGGCCCGCCCTCCCGACGGACTCCGGCGTACGCGAAAGAAGACTGATCATGGCCCCTGTCCCAGCCACCCCGTCGGCGTCCAGCGCCATCACCCTGAAGGTCAACGGCGAGAAACACACGCTGCCCGTCGACCACCGCACCACCCTGCTCGACGCACTGCGCGAGCGGCTCGATCTGACCGGCACCAAGAAGGGCTGCGACCAGGGGCAGTGCGGTGCCTGCACCGTCCTGCTCGACGGGCGCCGTGCCGTGGCCTGTCTGCAACTCGCCGTGGCGGCCGAGGGGCGCGAGATCACCACCATCGAGGGCGTCGCCGAAGAAGGCGGTCAACTGCACCCGGTCCAGCAGGCGTTCCTCGACCTGGACGGATATCAGTGCGGCTACTGCACGCCGGGACAGATCTGTTCGGCGGTGGCGGTGATCGAGGAACACGCGGCGGGCTGGCCGAGCGCCGTCACCGGTGATGTGCGGCCCGAGGCGGGTCCGACCCCGCTGACCGCCGAGGAGATCCGGGAGCGGATGAGCGGCAACCTGTGCCGCTGCGGCGCCTATGTGTCGATCGTGCAGGCGGTCGCCCGCGCGGCGGCGGCCCACGGATCGACCACAGAGACCACAGAGACCACAGAGAGCACAGACACCACAGGGGCCGCAGCGGCCTCGGCGGCAGGGGGAGCGGCGGCATGAAGGAGTTCGGATATGAGCGTGCGTTCGACGTCTCCGGCGCCCTCGCGCTGCTCGACGCCGATTCCGGCGCCCGGTATCTCGGCGGTGGCACCAACCTCGTCGACCTGATGAAGGCCGGCGTCGAGCGCCCCACTCGCCTCGTCGACGTACGCGAACTGCCCCTGGACCGTATCGAGGCGGCCGACGGCGGCGGTCTGCGGATCGGCGCGACCGTCACCAACAGCGACCTCGCCGCACACCCCGAAGTCCGCCGGAACTACCCGGCGTTGACACAGGCCGTGCTGGCCGGTGCCTCCGGGCAACTGCGCAACATGGCCACCGTCGGCGGGAACCTGCTCCAGCGCACCCGCTGCGGCTACTTCACGGACGTGACCAAACCGTGCAACAAGCGCGTCCCCGGCAGCGGTTGCCCCGCCATCGAGGGCGAGCACCACAACCACGCCATCCTGGGCGCGTCCGACCACTGTGCGGCGGTCCATCCCTCGGACATGGGCGTGGCACTGACCGCCTTCGACGCCGTCGTGTCGTACGAAACGGCCGACGGACCCGGCGAGTTGCCCCTCACGGAGTTCTACACGCCCGTGGGTGACACCCCACATCTGGAGACCGCTCTGCCGCCGGGGGCGCTGATCACCGGCCTCACCCTGCCGCCCGCCCCGGTCGCGGCCTTCTCCCGCTACCGGAAGGTGCGCGAGCGCGCCTCGTACGCCTTCGCGATCGGCTCGATCGCCGCCGCGCTCGACGTCCGGGACGGAGTGGTCCACGACGTACGCCTGGCCTTCGGGGCGGTCGCGTCCCGCCCGTGGCGGGCCCGGGCGGCCGAAGCGGTGCTGACCGGGGCGCCCGCCGGCAGTGAGACGTTCGCCGCCGCCGCGGACGCCGAACTGGCGGCCGCCGAACCGCTGCCGCACAACGGATACAAGGTGGCGCTGATGCGCAATCTCGTCGTGGCGGTGCTGACCGAACTCGCCGAGGAGGCCGCCCGATGACCACCACCACGACCACCAGGCTGAAGAGCGCGGTCGGGACCGCGCACATCCGGGTGGAGGGCCGCGACAAGGTCACCGGGGCCGCCCGCTACGCGGGTGAGATCCCCTTCGCCGAACTGGCCCACGGCTGGCTGGTGCTGTCCACCGTCGCCCGTGGCCGGATCCGCGCGATGGAGACCGCCGAGATCCTCGCGATGCCCGGGGTTCTCGCCGTCCTCCACCACGGCAACGCGCCGCGCGTCGACTCCGACTACGTCGGCCTCCTGGGAGGCCCGCCCGACCCGACCTGTGCGCTCTTCCAGCAGGACCGGGTGCCGTTCATGGGGTGGCCGGTGGCGCTGGTCGTCGCCGAGACGTCCGAGCAGGCCAGGGAGGCCGCCGAGGCGCTGGTCGTGGAGTACGACGTGGAACCGCACGACGTCGGGTTCACCGCCGACCGTCCGGACGCGTATCCCGTGGACGGCCATATGCCGGCCGTGACCGCGAAGGGGGACCTGGAGGCCGAACTCGCCGCGTCCGCCGTCGTCGTGGACGAGGAGTACACCACCCCCGAAGAGCACCACAGCATGATGGAGCCACATGCGGCCACGGCCCTCTGGGAGGGCGGCCGGCTCGAAGTCGTCGACTCCAACCAGGGCACCACCTGGGTCGCGGGTGAGCTGGCGAATCTGTTCTCGCTCGACCCCGCCTCGGTCCGCGTGCGGTCCGAACACGTCGGCGGCGGCTTCGGGAGCAAGGGTGCGCGCGCCCACCAGGTCGCCGCGGTGATGGCAGCGACCGTCCTCCAGCGCCCGGTCCGCGTCGTGCTGACCCGCCGTCAGATGTTCTCGCTGGCCGGCTACCGCAGCCCCACCGCGCAGCGGCTCAGGCTCGGCGCCGGCCCCGACGGGCGGCTGCGCGCGCTGGAACACCGCTCCCTGAGTCTCACCTCATCCGTGCACGAGTTCATCGAGCCGAGCGCCGGGGTGCCACGCGTCATGTACGACGCCGACGCCCACCACACGGCCAACCGGGTGGTGCGCCTCGACGTACCGACACCGACCTTCATGCGCGCACCGGGCGAGGCGCCGGGGTCGTTCGCGCTGGAGTCGGCGCTCGACGAACTCGCCGAGAAGTGCGGCATCGACCCGATCGAGCTGCGCGCCCGCAACGAGCCGGAGCGGGGCCCCGTCTCCGGCCTGCCCTTCAGCGGCCGGAACCTGAACGGCTGCTTCCGGGAAGGCGCGCGCAGGTTCGGCTGGGCGGACCGGGACCCCCGTCCCGGCCTGCGTACCGAGGGGCGCTGGCTGCTCGGCACCGGCACGGCGGCGGCTTCGTTCCCGGCAGGGGCCGCACCGTCCACGGCCGCTGTGACGGCTGAGGCGGACGGCACCTTCACCGTGCGGATCTCCGCGGCGGACATCGGAACGGGCGCGCGGACCGCGCTCACGCTGGTGGCGGCCGACGCGCTGGAGGCAGCCCCGGACCGGGTCCGGGTACGGATCGGCGACAGCGACTTCGGACCGGCGATGATCGCCGGCGGGTCGATGGGCACCAGGTCCTGGGCATGGGCGATCACGGCCGCGGCCGGCGAACTGCGCGGGCGGCTCGTCCCGGGCGGTGACATCCCGCCGGAGGGCATCACGGTGCGGTCGGACACCACCGAGGCCATCGGCGCACTCGAAAAGAAGGAACGGCACTCCTTCGGGGCGCAGTTCGCCGAGGTCGCCGTGGACGTCGCCACCGGCGAGGTACGTGTACGGCGGATGCTCGGCATCTTTGCGGCGGGCCGGATCGTCAACCCGCTCACCGCCCGCAACCAGTTCCTCGGCGGAATGACCTGGGGCATCTCCATGGCCCTGCACGAGGAGGCGGTCCGGGACCGCGCCTCCGGCGGTCACTACGGCGCCGACCTCGCGGGGTACCACGTCGCCACGCACGCCGACGTGCCCGCCATCGAGGCGGACTGGATCGAGGACCCGGCCACCGACGACCCGGACGACCCGGTCGGTATCAAGGGCATCGGCGAGATCGGCATCGTGGGCGCCGCGGCGGCCATCGCCAACGCGGTCTGGCACGCGACGGGCGTACGCCACCGGGCCCTGCCCATCAGGCCCGACCGCGTCATCCTGGCCGGTACGGGGGACCCGCGTGCTTGACATCGCCGACGAGCTGCACCGCTGGGCCGAGGAGGGCCGGGACTTCGCCGTCGCCACCGTCGTCGCCGTCGGTGGCAGCGCCCCGCGCGGCCCCGGCGCCGCCCTGGCCGTCGACGGCGGGGGGAAGGTCATCGGCTCGGTCTCCGGAGGCTGTGTGGAGGCCGAGGTGTACGAGCTGTGCCGACAGGCGCTGGCGGACGGGGAGACGGTCGTCCAACGCTTCGGCTACAGCGACGAGGACGCCTTCGCGGCGGGGCTCACCTGCGGCGGGACCCTGGACATCATGGTCACGCCGGTCGCCGCAGACGCGCCCTGGCGGTCGGTGTTCCGGGCGGTGCTGGCCGGCGCCGCCCAAGGGGAGCCGGTGGCGGTCGCCCGGGTCGTCCGGGGCCCGGCCGGACTCCTCGGCAGGGCCCTGGCCGTACGCCCCGACGGCCCGCACGAAGGGAGCATCGGCGGCGGCGCGGAACTGGACCGGACGGCGGCGGCCGAGGCCCGGGCCATGCTGGACGCCGGGCGCACCGGCACGGTCGGCCTCTCGGAGGACGGATCGCACTGCCCCGGCGGTCTCACGCTGCTCGTCGAAGCGAACGTGCCGCCGCCCCGCATGATCGTCTTCGGCGCGGTCGACTTCGCCGCGGCGCTCGTGCGCGCGGGCAAGTTCCTCGGCTACCACGTGACGTTGTGCGACGCCCGGCCCGTCTTCGCCACGAGGGACCGCTTCCCCGAGGCCGACGACATCGTGGTCGACTGGCCGCACCGCTATCTGCGGCGTGCCCGGACCGACGGGCGCACGGTCCTGTGCGTGCTCACCCACGACGCCAAGTTCGACATCCCCCTGCTGAAGGAGGCGCTCCGGATGCCGGTCGCGTTCGTCGGCGCCATGGGGTCGCGCCGGACCCATCTGGACCGCGACCGGCGGCTGCGTGACGTCGGTCTGACCGAGGGGGAGCTGGCCCGGCTGAGGTCGCCGATCGGCCTCGACCTCGGCGCCCGCACCCCCGAGGAGACCGCCCTGTCGATAGCGGCGGAGATCGTGGCGGCCCGGCGGGGAGGGACGGGCGTCCCGCTGACGGGCTCGGAGAGCCCGATTCACGCCGAGGGGGGAGAGCGCGGGGGCGTGGCGGCTGCCTGACGGATGCCGGTGGCGGCTGCTCGGCCGATGCCGTCCACCGGGGGTGGCAGTCCAGGACATCCGACCCGGCGGGTCCTGCCCGACCAGGGCCCGCCGCAGTCATCAGGATCGCGTCAAGACACCCGCAGATGCGGCCCCCCGTCCGTTATGCCGGAATCCCTGGCCGTAAGGTCGACGGAGAGTACTCACCCGTTCTCTGAAAGACAATGGGGCCATGGCACGAGGCAAGCTTCGAATATTCCTCGGCGCGGCACCGGGCGTCGGGAAGACGTACGCGATGCTGTCCGAGGCCCACCGCAGGGTGGAGCGGGGAACCGACTGCGTCGTCGCCTTCGTCGAGCACCACGACCGGCCGCGCACGGAGGTGATGATGCACGGCCTGGAGCAGATCCAGCGCCGTGAGATCGGCTACCGCGGCGGCGTCTTCACCGAAATGGACGTGGACGCGGTCCTGGAACGCGCGCCAGCTGTCGCCCTGGTCGACGAGCTGGCCCACACCAATGTCCCGGGCTCGCGCAACGCCAAGCGCTGGCAGGACGTGGAGGAGCTGCTCAAGGCGGGCATCGACGTCGTCTCGGCCGTCAACATCCAGCATCTGGAGTCGCTCGGCGACGTCGTCGAGTCGATCACGGGCGTCGCCCAGCGCGAGACCGTCCCTGACGAAGTGGTCCGCCGGGCCGACCAGCTCGAACTGGTCGACATGTCGCCCCATTCGCTGCGCCGCCGGATGGCCCACGGCAACATCTACAAGCCCGACAAGGTCGACGCTGCCCTCTCCAACTACTTCCGCCCCGGCAACCTCACCGCCCTGCGCGAGCTCGCGCTGCTCTGGGTGGCCGACCGGGTGGACGAGTACCTCCAGCAGTACCGCGGCGAGCACAACATCCGCTCCACCTGGCAGGCCCGCGAGCGCATCGTGGTGGGACTCACCGGCGGCCCCGAGGGCCGTACGCTCATCCGCCGCGCGGCCAGGATGGCCGCGAAGGGCTCGGGCAGCGAGATCCTCGCCGTCTACATCGCCCGGAGCGACGGCCTGACCTCAGCCTCGCCCAAGGAGCTGGCGTTCCAGCGGACGCTGGTGGAGGACCTGGGCGGCACCTTCCACCACGTCATAGGGGAGGACATCCCCTCCGCGCTGCTGGAATTCGCCCGCGGGGTCAACGCCACCCAGATCGTGCTCGGCTCCAGCCGCCGCAAGACCTGGCAGTACATCTTCGGCCCCGGCGTCGGACAGACCGTGGCCCGGGATTCCGGGCCCGATCTGGACGTCCACATCGTCACCCACGAGGAGGTCGCCAAGGGGCGCGGGCTGCCGGTCGCACGCGGGGCGCGCCTGGGGCACGTACGGATCATCTGGGGCTGGCTGGCCGGGGTCGTCGGACCGGCCCTCCTCACCGTGCTGCTGACCAACATCGACGCCGAGCTCGGCCTCGCCAACGACATGCTGCTCTTCCTGTCGCTGACGGTGGCCGCCGCGCTGCTCGGCGGGCTGCTGCCGGCGCTCGCGTCGGCGGCCTTCGGCTCGCTGCTGCTGAACTACTACTTCGCGCCACCGCTGCATCTGCTGACGATCTCGAACTCCAAGAACATCGTCGCCATCGTGATCTTCGTGTCGGTGGCCGTGGCGGTGGCGTCCGTGGTGGACCAGGCGGCCCGCCGCACCCACCAGGCGGCGAGGCTGCGCGCCGAGTCCGAGATCCTCTCCTTCCTGGCAGGCAGCGTCCTGCGCGGCGAGACCTCACTGGACGCGCTTCTCGAACGGGTGAAGGAGACGTTCGCCATGGACTCCGTGGCACTCCTCGAACGGAAGAGCGACGTCGACCCATGGGTCTGCGTGGGCAGCGTCGGGCCCCGGCCACTGGCACGCCCCGAGGACGCCGACGTGGACATGCCGATCGGCGACCATATGGCGATGGCGCTCACCGGCCGTGTGCTGCCCGCCGAGGACCGCAGGGTGCTCGGCGCCTTCGCCGCCCAGGCCGCCGTCGTACTGGACCGCCGGCGCCTCGTCGGCGAGGCCGAGGAGGCCCGCAGGCTGGCCGAGGGCAACCGCATCCGTACGGCGCTCCTCGCGGCCGTCAGTCACGATCTGCGGACCCCGCTCGCCGCCATCAAGGCGGCTGTCAGCTCGCTGCGCTCCGACGACGTCTCCTGGTCGGACGAGGACGAGACGGAACTGCTCGCGGGCATCGAGGACGGCGCGGACCGCCTCGACCACCTCGTGGGCAACCTCCTGGACGTCTCGCGGCTCCAGACCGGCACCGTCACCCCGCTGATCCGCGAGATCGACCTCGACGAGGTCGTCCCGATGGCGCTGGGCGGGGTCCCCGAGGGCAGCGCCGAGCTGGACATCCCGGAGACGCTGCCCATGGTGGCCGTCGACCCGGGCCTGCTGGAGCGGGCCGTCGCGAACATCGTCGAGAACGCCGTCAAGTACAACCCCGGGGACGTGCCCGTCACCGTGGCCGCCAGCGCGCTGGGCGACCGCGTGGAACTGCGCGTCGCCGACCGGGGGCCCGGCGTCCCCGACGAGGCCAAGGAACGCATCTTCGAACCCTTCCAGCGCCTCGGCGACGCCCCGCGCGGCGTGGGCGTCGGCCTCGGACTCGCGGTCGCCCGCGGCTTCGCCGAGGCCATGGGCGGCACGCTCGGCGCCGAGGACACCCCAGGCGGCGGCATGACCATGGTCCTCACCCTGAGAGCGGCCACGGGACCGGCAGCCGCGGGCTCCACGCCGCCCGTCGGCTCCACCACGGCCACCCCATCGGCAGAAAGGCAGATCCAGCTATGACCCGGGTGCTCGTGGTCGAGGACGATCCGCAGATTGTGCGCGCCCTTGTGATCAACCTGAAGGCGCGCAAGTACGAGGTGGACGCCGCCCAGGACGGGGCCACCGCACTCCGGCTGGCCGCCGCCCGCCACCCCGACGTGGTCCTCCTGGACCTCGGGCTGCCCGACATGGACGGTGTGGAGGTCATCAAGGGCCTGCGCGGCTGGACCCGGGTTCCCGTCCTGGTGCTCTCCGCCCGCCACACATCGGACGAGAAGGTCGAGGCGCTGGACGCGGGCGCCGACGACTACGTCACCAAGCCCTTCGGCATGGACGAGCTGCTGGCCCGGCTGCGGGCCGCGGTCCGCAGGGCCGAGCCCGTCGGGCCGGACTCCGGGGCGGGGGGCGAGGACGTCTCGCTGGTGGAGACCGCGGAGTTCACTGTCGACCTGGCGGCCAAGAAGGTGCAGCGCGGGGGCCGCGACGTCCGCCTGACGCCGACCGAGTGGCACCTCCTGGAGGTGCTCGTACGGAACACCGGCCGGCTGGTCAGCCAGAAACAGCTGCTCCAGGAGGTCTGGGGCCCCTCGTACGGCACGGAGACCAACTATCTGCGCGTCTACATGGCCCAGCTGCGCCGCAAACTGGAGGCCGACCCCTCACACCCCAGGCACTTCGTCACCGAGCCCGGCATGGGGTACCGCTTCGAGCACTGAGAGGGTTTCGAGCACTGGGAGAGTGAGGGCAACAGGCGGAGGCGCCGGCGAGGGCCGGCAGGGATGGGACAGCGGGGGGCAACGGGTACCGGGCCCCCGGTACCCTTCACCTATGAGCGCTAAGCCGACCGGCCGCTTCCGCCGGATGATCGACCGGCTGTCGACCTCGCAGGAGGATCTGCACTCCGCGGAGCTGCAGGAGGACTCGCAGGCCACCGGGTGCACCAGGATCTCCGAGTGCACCGACCGCGAGATCGTCAAGGTGACTGGTACCTTGCGCACGGTCACCCTGCGTCCCCGGGCCGGAGTGCCCGCCCTGGAGGCCGAGCTGTTCGACGGCACGGCCCCGCTGGACGTGGTGTGGCTGGGGCGGCGCTCGATCGTCGGCATAGAGCCCGGCCGCAAGCTGATCGCCTCCGGCCGGATCTCCATGAGCCACGGCCGGCGGGTGCTGTTCAACCCCAAATACGAACTGCGACCGCTCGGACAGGAGTAGCCGGTGACGTCTCTCGACAAGCCGACCACAACCGACCAGGACACCGCCGCCAGAGCCGTCACGGAGGCAGCTCTCTTCGAAGCCTTCGGCGGAGTGCGGGGCATGGTGGAGACCGTGCTCCCGGGCCTGCTGTTCGTGACCATCTTCACGATCAACAAGGACCTGAAGACCTCCGCGATCGCCGCCGTCGCGGTCTCCCTGGTGCTCGTCGTGGTGCGGCTGGTCCGCAGGGACACCGTCAAGCACGCCTTCAGCGGCGTCTTCGGCGTCGCGTTCGGTGTGGTCTTCGCGATGATGACCGGCAACGCCAAGGACTTCTATCTGCCGGGCATGCTCTACACGCTGGGCCTGGCTCTCGCCTACCTCGTCACGGCGGCGGTCGGCTTCCCGCTGATCGGGGTGATCCTCGGGCCGGTCTTCAAGGAGAACCTCTCCTGGCGCAACCGCAACCCCGGTCGCAAGTCGGCGTACGCGAAGTCGAGTTGGGCCTGGGGGCTGATCCTCCTCGCCAAGTGCGCGATCCTCTTCCCGCTGTACTGGTGGGCCGACACCACGCAGTTCGGCTGGGTGCTGATCGCGCTGAAGATCCCGCCGTTCCTGCTCGCGGTCTACCTCACCTGGGTCTTCCTGGCGAAGGCGCCGCCGCCCATCGACGTGTTCGCGGAGATGGAAGCCGAGGAAGAGGCCGAGAAGGCCCGGAAGGCGGCCGCGGCCGCCGAGACACAGCGCGGCGAGGCCTGACCGGCGGCGCCGGCACAGAGCCGCACGGCCACCCGTACACGGCCACCGCACACAGCAACCCCGCACACGCCGAACGCCGTACCGGATCGATCCCGGTACGGCGTTCCGCTGTGCGGGCAGCCCGTACGGTACGGCTCCTGGCCGGAGCGGTTACCCGGCCGCGCCCTCCCGGCGTACCGACAGCAGGTCCTCCAACTGCTCCTCGCGCGCTTGCGCGGCCACGAACAGCAGCTCGTCGCCCGCCTCCAGGGTCTCCTCCGGACTCGGCGTCAGGACGCGCGTGCCGCGGATGATGGTGACCAGCGAGGTGTCCTCGGGCCACGCCACATCACTGACCTGGGTACCGGCCAGCGCCGACTCGGGCGGCAGCGTCAGCTCGACGAGGTTGGCGTCACCGTGGCTGAAGCGCAGCAGCCGTACGAGATCGCCGACGCTCACGGCCTCCTCGACCAGCGCCGACATCAGCCGCGGCGTGGAGACCGCGACATCGACGCCCCAGGACTCGTTGAACAGCCACTCGTTCTTCGGGTTGTTCACCCGGGCCACGACCCGCGGTACCCCGTACTCCGTCTTCGCGAGCAGCGAGACCACCAGGTTGACCTTGTCGTCACCGGTCGCGGCGATCACCACGTTGCACCGCTGCAGCGCCGCCTCGTCCAGCGAGGTGATCTCGCAGGCGTCCGCGAGCAGCCACTCGGCCAGCGGCACCCGCTCCACCGAGATGGCGGTGGGCGCCTTGTCGACCAGCAGGACCTCGTGCCCGTTCTCCAGCAGCTCACCCGCGATGGAACGCCCCACCGCGCCGGCCCCGGCAATAGCCACACGCATCAGTGACCGCCCTCCTCGGGACCTCGGGCGAAGGCCGCTTCGACCTTTTCGACCTCGGCCGTGTGCATCATGACGTGCACCAGATCACCCTCCTGGAGCACAGTCCGGGACGTGGGCAGCGTCGCCTCCCCCAGACGTGTGAGAAACGCGACGCGCACGCCCGTCTCCTCCTGGAGCTGGCTGATCTTGCGGCCGATCCAGGCAGCCGACGTATGCACCTCCGCGAGCTGCACACCCCCGCTCGGATCGCGCCACAGCGGTTCGGCGCCGGACGGCAGCAGCCGCCGCAGCATCTGGTCGGCGGTCCAGCGGACCGTCGCGACGGTCGGGATGCCCAGGCGCTGGTAGACCTCGGCACGGCGGGGGTCGTAGATGCGGGCGGCGACGTTCTCGATCCCGAACATCTCGCGGGCGACCCGCGCCGCGATGATGTTCGAGTTGTCCCCGCTGCTCACCGCGGCGAACGCACCGGCCTCCTCGACACCCGCTTCACGGAGGGTGTCCTGGTCGAATCCGACTCCGGTGACCCGGCGACCGCCGAACCCGGCGCCCAGACGGCGGAAGGCCGTGGGGTCCTGGTCGATGACTGCGACCGTGTGCCCCTGCTGTTCCAGGGTCTGCGCGAGAGCGGCTCCCACTCGCCCGCAGCCCATGATGACGATGTGCACGACCGTCCTTCCACACGTCCGTAAATTTTCGGTCATAACTGTTCCACCGGAAAATGGCCCCGGCCGAGGAATAAAGACTCTCAGACAAGCGGCCAAGCTACACACGCGCGGTGCGGGTGGGGAGCCCTGTGCGGGGAGCCTCTGACAAGGAGGGGGAAGTTCCGCCGTGACGAGCCCGTGGCGATGAGGGGGTGGGGGTGCGCGTCCCCTATATCGAACGCTTACGATCCTCACCGTGTCCAAACTGACCGACGTGCCCAAACGCATCCTGATCGGCCGGGCGCTGCGCAGCGACAAGCTGGGCGAGACCCTTCTCCCCAAACGCATCGCGCTTCCCGTCTTCGCCTCCGACCCCCTGTCCTCGGTGGCGTACGCCCCGGGAGAAGTGCTGCTCGTCCTCTCCGTAGCGGGTGTGTCGGCCTACCACTTCAGCCCGTGGATCGCGGTCGCCGTTGTGGTGCTGATGTTCACCGTGGTGGCGTCCTACCGGCAGAACGTGCACGCCTACCCGAGCGGCGGCGGTGACTACGAGGTCGCCACCACCAACCTCGGGCCGAAGGCCGGGCTCACCGTGGCCAGCGCCCTGCTCGTCGACTACGTCCTCACCGTCGCGGTGTCGATCGCCTCCGGCGTCGAGAACCTCGGCTCGGCGATCCCCTTCGTCGTCGAGCACAAGGTGTTCTGCGCCGTCGCGATCATCGTGTTGCTGACCCTGATGAACCTGCGCGGTGTGAAGGAATCGGGGAAGCTTTTCGCTATTCCTACGTACGTCTTCGTCGCCGGCGTCTTCATCATGATCGCGTGGGGCGCCTTCAGGGGGTTCGTGCTCGGCGACACCATGAAGGCCCCGACCGCGGACTTCACGATCCACGCCGAGCGGGGCGGCCTCAGCGGCTTCGCCATGGTCTTCCTGCTGCTGCGGGCCTTCTCCTCCGGCTGTGCGGCGCTCACCGGCGTCGAGGCGATCAGCAACGGCGTACCGGCCTTCCGCAAGCCGAAGAGCAAGAACGCCGCGTCCACGCTGGCGCTGATGGGCATCCTGGCCGTCACGATGTTCTGCGGAATCATCGGCCTCGCCATGGCCACCAACGTGCGGATGGCGTCCAACCCCGCCACCGATCTGCTCAACCACGGTGTCCCGGTGGGGTCCGGCTACAACCAGGACCCGGTGATCTCGCAGGTGGCCGCCGCCGTGTTCGGCAACGGCACCTTCCTGTTCGTGGTCCTCGCCGCGGCGACGGCGCTGGTCCTCTTCCTGGCCGCCAACACCGCGTACAACGGCTTCCCGCTGCTCGGTTCGATCCTCGCCCAGGACCGCTACCTGCCGCGCCAGCTGCACACCCGGGGCGACCGGCTGGCCTTCTCCAACGGCATCGTGCTGCTGGCGGGCGCCGCCGTGCTGCTCGTGGTGATCTACGGCGCCGACTCGACACGGCTGATCCAGCTGTACATCGTCGGCGTGTTCGTCTCCTTCACCCTCAGCCAGACCGGCATGGTCCGGCACTGGAACCGCCACCTGGCGACGGAGAAGGACCCCAACAAGCGCCGCCACATGATCCGTTCGCGTGCGATCAACGCCTTCGGCGCCTTCTTCACCGGTCTGGTGCTGGTCGTCGTCCTGGCCACCAAGTTCACCCACGGCGCCTGGGTCGCCCTGCTCGGCATGGTGATCTTCTTCGGGACCATGACCGCGATCCGCAAGCACTACGACCGGGTGGCCGAGGAGATCGCGGCGCCGGACGAGCCGTCCGACGACAGCCTGCGCCCGTCGCGCGTCCACTCGATCGTGCTGGTCTCCAAGCTCCACAAGCCGACGCTGCGCGCGCTCGGTTACGCGAAGCTGATGCGCTCCGACCGCCTGGAGGCGCTCTCCATCGGCGTGGACCCGGCCGAGACGAAGGCGCTCAAGGAGGACTGGGAGCGGCGCGGCATCAATGTGCCGCTGAAGATCCTGGACTCCCCGTACCGGGAGATCACCCGGCCGATCATCGAGTACGTACGGGGCCTGCGGCGCGAGAGCCCGCGGGACGTGGTCTCCATCTACATCCCCGAGTACGTGGTGGGGCACTGGTACGAGCACGTCCTGCACAACCAGAGCGCCCTGCGCCTGAAGGGGCGGCTGCTCTTCACCCCCGGTGTCATGGTGACCTCGGTCCCGTACCAGCTGGAGTCCTCGGAACTCGCGAAGAAGCGCGCGAAGAAGCGGGCCGACTGGAACGCGCCGGGCGCGGTGCGCCGGGGCCCGGTGGCCAGGCGGCCCGAGGAGCCCGTGGGCGCTGCCGCAGGGAAGGGCGCGAAGGGCGCCAAGAGTACGAAGGACACGAAGGACACGAAGGGGCCGAAGGGCGAGAGCTGAGCGGACGGGCCGGGCCGGCACCGGCCCGGTCTGTTCTGCCGGCGTTCCGCCTGCATCCGGCGGCGACTGGTGAACAGCCGGGCAACACCCACGTAGACTGGTGGGTCGTTGTCCGGCTGTTCCCTTTTGATCTTCTGGAGTCCCCCCGCCATGCAGACAGAACCCACGTCATCGCTGGTCGGGGAGGAGTACGAGGTCGAGGTCGGCCCCGTCGCGCACGGCGGCCACTGCATCGCCCGCAACGAGGAGGGCCGAGTCCTCTTCGTACGGCACACCCTGCCCGGCGAGAAGGTCGTCGCCCGGGTGACCGACGGCGAGGAGAGCTCACGCTTCCTGCGGGCCGACGCCGTCCGGATCATCGAGGCGTCCAAGGACCGGGTCGAGGCCCCGTGCCCCTTCGCCGGCCCCGGCCGGTGCGGCGGCTGCGACTGGCAGCACGCCAAGCCGGGCGCACAGCGCAGGCTCAAGGGCGAAGTGATCGCCGAGCAGCTCCAGCGGCTGGCGGGCCTGACCCCGGAGGAAGCGGGCTGGGACGGCACCGTGATGCCCGCCGAGGGTGACAAGCTGCCGGCGGGCGAGGTGCCCGCGTGGCGCACCCGGGTCCAGTACACGGTGGACGACCAGGGCAGGGCGGGGCTGCGCAAGCACCGCTCGCACGAGGTCGAGCCGATCGACCACTGCATGATCGCGGCGCCGGGGGTCACGGAACTGGGCATCGAGAAGCGCGAGTGGCCGCAGCTGGCATCGGTCGAGGCCATCGCGGCCACCGGCTCCAGCGACCGCCAGGTCGTCCTCACCCCGAAGCCGGGCGGCCGGCTGCCGCTGGTCGAGCTCGACCAGCCGGTCTCCGTGCTGCGCGTCGAGGAACACGACGGGGGAGTGCACCGCGTCCACGGCCGCCCCTTCGTCCGCGAACGGGCCGACGGCCGCACGTACCGCGTCGGCATGGGCGGCTTCTGGCAGGTCCACCCGCAGGCGGCCGACACTCTGCTGAAGGCCGTGATGCAGGGCCTGATGCCCCGCAAGGGCGACACGGCGCTCGACCTGTACTGCGGAGTCGGCCTGTTCGCGGGCGCCATCGCCGAACGGGTCGGCGAGCAGGGCGCGGTGCTCGGCATCGAGTCCTCCAAGCGCGCATGCGAGGACGCCAGGCACAACCTGAAGGAACTGCCGAGGGTCCGCATCGAACACGGCAAGGTCGAGGCGGCCCTGCCCCGCACGGGCATCACCGAGACCGACCTGATCGTCCTGGACCCGCCCCGAGCGGGCGCGGGCAAGCAGACGGTCAAGCACCTGTCGGCCCTGGGCGCCCGCCGTATCGCGTACGTCGCGTGCGACCCGGCAGCGCTGGCCCGGGACCTGGCGTACTTCCGGGAGGGCGGGTACAAGGTGCGGGTGCTGCGGGCGTTCGATCTGTTCCCGATGACGCACCACGTGGAGTGCGTGGCGATTCTGGAGCCCCTCGCTAAGGCCGCCTGACCTGCGGGTTCGGGTGGTGGTGTCCGGATCGATCCGTTGAGCGGGGCCAGGTGTTGAACCCGGTCTTTCGGCCCATGCGATCCAAGTCTCGGCAGGAGTCCGGCCAGGGAATGCCCGGCCTTGCGGATCTCAGGTTGGGCGCGGCACGTCGCGGGCGCAGCGGAATCCGGCGTGGCCGCTGGAGCTGTCGGGGGTGTTGGCGGTGCGTGCCGCGACACGATAGCGGTTGCAGTAGGAGGCGTGACACATGTGGGAGCCGCCCCGGATGACCTTGGCGGCCCCGTTTGCGGGCCCTGTCGGGTCGGTGAGCCCGTGCCTGTGGTGGTCGGTGGTCCACCAGTCCGCGCACCACTCCCATATGTTGCCGACCATGTTGAACAGTCCGTAGCCGTTGGGACGGAACGCGTCGACGGGTGCGGTGCCGTGGAAGCCGTCGTCGCCGGTGCTGTGATGGGGGAAGCGGCCGCGCCAGATGTTGCACCGGTACTCACCCTCCGGGTTCAGCTCGTCGCCCCAGGGATAGCGGCGCTGGGCGAGGCCGCCGCGTGCCGCGCACTCCCACTCCGCCTCCGTGGGCAGGCGTTTGCCCGCCCAGTGCGCATATGCCGTGGCATCGTTCCAGGACACATGGACCACCGGGTGGTCGCCCCTGCCATCGAGGCTGCTGCCGGGCCCTTCGGGCCGTGCCCAGGTGGCGGCGGGCACCGCGCACCACCACGGGCTGTGGCCGGGACTCGGCGCACCTCGGCGAAGGCGGTCGGGCAGGAAGCCGGCGAAGACGTATGACCAGCCGATCCGTTCGGCATCGGTGGCATAGCCGCTGTCCTCGGCGAAAGCGCGGAAGGCGTCGTTGGTGACGGCGTGAATGTCGATGAGGAACGGGGCCACGTGTACCTCCCGGACCGGGCCTTCGCCGTCGGCGTGCAGAGTGTGGCTGTCCTGGCCGCCCATCAGGAACGGGCCGCCGGGAATTCGGGCCATGCCCTCGCCGCTGCCACGTCGAGCCGGTGGCACCAGGGGTGTCGCCCGGGTAGCGCCGCCGCCTCGCGGCATGCAACAGCTGGGAACGGGACGGCGGTCGGGCACAGTTCTCACCTCGGTCGGTGGGTCGGTCGGTGGGTCGGTCGGTTGGTCGGCCGGTCAGGACAGGGCGGTCGATCGTCGCTGGTCCAGTTCCTGCTGGGCGTGGAGTACGTCGTCGGCGTACGGGCGGTACAGCAGGGTCAGGAAGGCGCCGTTGGCGAGCATCAGGACGACCAGGACCCACAGGAACACAGCCCGTAGTCCGATGGTGTCGCCGAGATACCCGGCGCCCAGGCTGAAGACGGCCCAGGCAATGGCCTCGGCGATCGAGCCGTAGACGGTGAAGGCGGCTCCGCGCAGTTCGGGCGGTGTGACCGCCATGACCATCGGGCGGTTGACGCCGGGGTTGACGCCCTGCGCCGTCCCCATGAGGGCGAAGAACACGGCGAACAGGGCGAGGGAACCGTAGTCGAACTGGGTGCCGAAGTAGGCCAGGACGGCGAAGGCGATCTGTGCGGTCTGCAACACGGCGGGCAGCCCGTAGCGAGGGCTGCGCCGGGAGGCCCAGTCGGCCACGAGACCGCCGAGCACGGTACCGGCGAAGTAGCCGATGCCGAGGGGGAGCAGGATGACGGAGGCAGCCTGGGTGGTGAAGCCGTGGACGTCGACGAGGAAGACGACGGCGAATGCGGCCCCCACCAGATGGCCGGACATGAGGCGGGAGATCAGCAGGAGCTGGAAGGTGCGGATCTTCAGCAGCGCCGCGATCTGGGCCCGGGTGACGCTCGCGGTCGCTCTGCGGGCCTTGGGGGCGAGGTCGGCGAGCTGGGGTTCGGCCGCGCCGTGGCCGGGGTCGCGCAGCCACAGCCAGAGCACCAGACTGAAGAGGATGTTGAAGATACCGATCCCCCACAGACCCCAGCGCCAGCCGTCATCGAAGCCGGCCAACTGCCCCTTGAGCGCTGCCACGATGGCGCTGGTCAGCGCGACCCCTCCGTAGAGAAGGCCGACGGCTCGGCCGCGCGAGGGGGTGTCGAACAGGTCGCCGATGATTTCGGTGACGATGGGCTGGGCGGCGGCGTAACCGGCGGCGAGCACGGTGGTGAGGATGAGGAGCTGGGTGAAGTTCTGTGCGAATCCTGCTGCCACGCCCCACACGCCCCACAGGCCGGTGGAGACGATGAGGACGCCTTTGCGGGACCAGCGGTGTGCCAGCCATACCCACAGCGGGGCGGTGATGACGCCGATGAGTTTACCGGCGGCGCCCAGCACGCCCAGAGCGCCGAGCGACAGGCCCAGAGCCTGCCGGATGACGGGGAACAGGCCGCTGATCAGACCGCTTTCGGCGCTGTCGATGAGCATCGTGCCACCGAGGAGGGGCAGTTGTCGCCAGCGGTCCGGGACCACAGCGCCCTTGGCATCCTCGTGGGGTTTGGCGGGATCGCGGGCGAGGTCGGTCACCACGAACCTCTTTCTGCGCGGGAGCGGGTGAGGGTGGGGTGAGGTGAGGTGAGGTGAGGTGGGAGGGTGCGTGCGCCGGCGACAGAGGACGGCATCCTTGCCACCGGCTTTCTCACGTGCGTGACCGTGGGTGTCCAGAACTCGACCGCATCGGTGCACGGCTCGTCGTGTCAGAGCGCGGCGAGTTCTTCGGCGACCTCACGCAGGCTCGCGGGGGACAGGAACCCGCCCGAGAGCGCGACAAGGTCGATGAGCGGTGTGGCCCCGACGATCTGGAGCAGCTCGGAGTCGACGAGTCCGGGCATATGACGGCGCAGAATCTCCACCGCCATGGGATCGGAGATCAGCGCCTTGACCGGCGTGCGCAGCGAGAGGCGGCCGGCCGGGTAGTCGTCGGCGCGCGGCATCGGCTCGGCCGCCTTGCCGGCCTGTTCGGCCTGACGACGGGCCAGCAGATGTTCATCGCCCACCGGCCCATCGGCGGGCAGACCGAGCCGTTCGTACTGACTGGGTGGTGCGTCCGTGGCACGCATCAACTCCACCATGAGGGTGGCCATACGCCGCTCGGCGTCGTCGTCAATGATCGGCGTCCGCTGCTCGGGGTCGCTCGCCAGGTCGAACAGGAGCGTGCCGTGCTGGTAGGGATTGAAGAACGTCCGGCCTTGGGTGCGCAGGGTCCGTACACCCTTGGTGAAGGTGAAGGGTTCCGCCAGCTCGGCGCCGGCCAGCTCCGCGGGTGAGAAGCGCCCGCGCATGTGGGTCGGCATCAGCGTGTGTTCCTCCAGGGGAGCGTTCTGCGGGGTGGCGGGGGCGCGCATGTAGACGTGCCGGCCGTCGGTGAGGTTGACGTGGCCGCCGTGGATACCGAAGAGGCCGGCCTCGCGGACGGCGGTGTCGTCGGCGACAGGCAGCGGCGCGCCCTGCATGTCGGCGGGCACATCGACATCGAAGTAGTCCAGGAGTGTCGGCGCGATGTCGATCGTCTGGACCAGGGACTGCCGGTGCTCGCCCGCCGCCTGCACCCGGGGGTCCCACGCGAACAGCGGCAGCCGGACCAACTCGTTGTACCAGGGCTGGACGCTCTTGCCCCACCAGCCCTTCTCGCCGAGCAGCAGACCGTGATCGGTGTTGACGATCAGGAGGGTGTCGTCCCACAGGCCCAACTCGTCCATGGTGTCCAGGACGCGTCCCAGCGAGCGGTCGCACATGGACAGCAGGGCCGCGTACTCGTAGCGGGCGTGCTCGACCTGGGTGTCGGTCTGTGTCACCCGCGCGTAGTCGGGCCAGTCGAAGTTGGGGCCGTCGTAGTCGTGCGGATAGAGGTCCTTGTACTGCTGGTGACTGAAGAAGGGCTCATGCGGGTCGAACGTCTCGATCTGTACGAACCAGCGGTCCTCCTCCCGGTTGGTATGGATGAACTCCAGTCCGGCGTCGAACGTCAGAGTCTGCGAGTGACGGTCCTCGGTCGGCATGTACGCGCGGTTCACCCAGTCCTGCCTGAAGCCCTCGGAGCGCAGCTTCTTCAGGGTTTCCGGGATCGGTGGGTCCGCCACGTGGCCCTTCCACGGGTCGCCCTCCTGGCCGCGGAAGAACTCCCAGGTGTTGTAGCGGCCGTGGTAGGTGGCCCCGCCGTCCTCCCAGTAGTGCGGGTGGTCGCTGACCAGGTGCGTGTACACGCCGTTCTGCTTGAGCAGCTCGGGCATGGAGTCGTCGAACGGCTCCAGCGGCCCCCAGCTGCGGTGCAGGAAGTTGTAGCGGCCGGTGTGGAGCTCACGGCGGGCCGGCATGCACGGCATCGAGCCCGCGTAGGCGTTGTCGAAGGCCACCGTGCGCTCCGCGAGCCGGGCGAAGTTGGGGGCATGCGTCCAGTCACCTCCGTACGGGGGCAGCAGGTGCCGGTTCAGACTGTCGAACATCACCATGATCGCCTTCATGACGAGGACGACTCCTTTCGTGCGGGGGTGGGTGGGACGGTTACTCGGGCGGGGACTTTCCGGCCGTTCACGAGGCGGGTTTCGTGGACGGCTGACGGGAGGCGACGGTGTCAGGGCCGCCGCCTCCCGGGACAAGGACGGACTCAGCAGCCGGTGTTCACCCCAGCCGGGCTCTCACCGACGGCGGGCAGGATGCGGCTGCGTCCGACGGCACCGAGCCAGCCGGCGGAGGGCTTGGGGGTGCGGGCGAAGGTCTCGCGGTCGACGGCGATCAGGCCGAACGTCGGCTCGTAGCGGCCCCATTCGTAGTTGTCCAGGGCGCTCCAGTGGAAGTAGCCGTGCACGTCGATGCCGTCGTGCATGGCGCGGGCGAGAGAGTCCAGGGCGCCGGCGGTGTAGTGGACGCGGCGGGCGTCGTCGGCGGTGGCGATGCCGTTCTCGGTGACGATCAGCGGTGTGCCGGGTGCGAGCGCGGCGCAGTGGCGTACGGCCTCTCCGAGAGCCTGGGGGTAGTACTCCCAGCCGGTGAGGGTGCGTTCGGCGTCGTCGGGAACGGGCAGCGGCCCGTCGGGGCCGATGAGTCCGCGGGTGTAGGACTGCACGCCGAGCCAGTCGTCGCCGCGGGCGGCCTCCAGGAAGACATCCTCACGCGGGTAACGGAACGCCGTCGCGACGTCCTCGGCGCCGGGCAGCGCCTGATAGACCTGGTTGGCGACGGACCAGCCTGTACGTACGTGCGGCGCGCGGGACTTGACCGTCTCGACGGCGCAGGCGTGGGCCCGGATCAGGGCCTCGGTGGTGGCCTCGTCCGGCAGCGGCAGCCCAACTGGACTCTGGGATCCGTCAGTTGTGAGCGCGCGCTGAATGGCCGCCATGACCGCGACCATGTTGGGCTCGTTGATGGTGCAGACATGGTCGACACCGGAGGCGAAGACGAGTGATGCCGCTTCGACATAGCGGGCGAACAGCTCGTCGGATCCGGTGGCGGCCCAGCCGCCACGCTCCATGAACCAGCGCGGGGTGGTGAAGTGGTGCAGCGTCACCATGGGGCGCAGGCCGCGGTCGAGAGCACCTTCGACCATGCGCCGGTAATGGGCGACGGCAGCACGGGAGAACTCACCCGGTGCCGGTTCGATACGTGACCACTCGATGCTGAACCGGTAATCGGTGAAGCCGAGTTCGGCGAGGAGGTCCATGTCCTCCGGCCAGTGGTGGTAGCTGTCGCAGGCGTCACCGCTGGGTTCCTTGATGACGTCGATGCCGCTGTGCTCGAAGGCCCACCAGTCGCTGTTGGTGTTGCCGCCCTCGGTCTGGTGCGCGGAGGTGGAGGCGCCCCACAGGAAGCTGCCGGGCAAGTGGCGATCGGAACTCATGGTCAGGTTCTTTCGTGTGTACGGGAACGGGCGCGGGCGACGGGGCCACGGAGCGGCGGTGGCGGGGCGGTGACGGGGCGGGGCGGGCACCGCACGGCTGAGTGACGCTTCCGGCCGTGCGGCGGTGGATCAGGCTTCGGTGGTGGCGCGGGCCTCGTCGGCGGCGGCGACCAGCGCGGCGATGTGGTCGTGTGTGACGCCGGCGAGGAATGCCGGTATGCGTGCCAGCGGCAATGCGGCTGCCATGGCGGAGATCTCGGAGGCGTCCAAGGTCACGGACACGGGGGAGTCGGCCAGGTCGGTTGCCATGGCTGCCGCGAGCAGCGGGCCTCCGACCGGATCGGCCAGCCACTCGCCGATCGTCGAGTCGGCGGCGAGCCGGCCCGGGCGTGCAGTGCCGTCGCAGCGCACGGTGGCCCGAAGACGCACGTCGCGGGAGGAGGCCCCGATGCGTAGCTCGAACGCACCTGGGTCGACCCTCCATCCGCTGTCGCGCGGCGACCAGTATGCGAAGGACCGTTCGTCCAGATCGAGGGTCACGCGGGTGTGCTCGCCCGGGTCCAGGAACACCTTCTCGAACGCCTTGAGTTCCTGGACGGGGCGCCGCAGCCGCGACACCGGCTGGTGGACGTACAACTGCGTGACCTCCGCTCCGGCCCGCGAGCCGCTGTTGGTCACGGTGAAGGAGGCGGCGAAGCGGTTCGGGCCTGTTTCGGTCACGTCGAGATCGCTGTAGGCGAAGGTGGTGTAGCTCAGGCCGTGGCCGAAGGGGTGGGCGACCGCCTTGCCGAGGGTGTCGTAGGAGCGGTATCCGACGAACAGGCCCTCGCCGTGGTGGACATGGCCGTCGCCACCGGGGAAGTGCAGATAGGACGGGGTGTCCTCCAGGCGCAGCGGGACCGTTTCGGTGAGTCGTCCGGAGGGGTTGGCGATGCCGAACAGCAGGTCGGCGAGGGCCGATCCGCCGGCCTGACCGAGCAGCCAACCCTCCAGCACCGCAGCGGTCCTGTCCTGCCACGGGGTCATCTGCACGGTGGCGCCGTTGGACAGGACGACGACGATGCTCGCGTCGGTCTCTGCGACGGCGTTCAGCAGGGCGAGCTGGTCGGCGGGGAGCAGGATGTCGGTGCGGTCGAATCCCTCGGACTCGGCCGCATCGGGCAGCCCCAGGAAGAGCAGCACCTGCGCGGCACCGCGCGCGGCTTCCACGGCTAGCTCGACGAGCTGTCCGTCCGGGATTCCGTCGAGCGTGAATCCGGTGGCGAAGCGGATCCGCGCAGGGTCGGTGACGGTCGCCCGGATGGCTTCCAGCGCATTGTCGACGCGGGTAGGCACCACGTGCGAGCTGCCGCCGCCCTGGAATCGGGGTGTTTCGGCGAAAGCCCCGATGACGGCGAGGGGGGTGCCGGCGTGCGGATCCAGCGGCAGCACGCTGCCCTCGTTCCTCAGCAGCACCGCCGACTCGGTGGCGGCCACCCGGGCCAGTGCGTGGTGCTCCTCCACGCCTGCGGCGGTGCCGATCTCGGTGTCCCGGGCTCGGGCGGTGCGTTCGATCAGCTCAAGGACCCGCCGCGCGGAGGCGTCCAGGTACTGCTCGTCGAGGTCGCCCGCGCGCACGGCCTCGACCAGGGTGTGGTCCGCGCCGGACGGCGGCATCTCCAGGTCGAGGCCGGCTTCGAGCGCGGCGGCACGGTCGGACACCGCGCCCCAGTCGCTGACCACCAGACCGTCGAAACCCCACTCGCCGCGGAGTACGTCGGTCAGCAGCCAGCTGTTCTGGCTGCACGGGACGCCGTTGACACCGTTGTACGCACACATGACGGTGGTCGGCCGGGCCGTGGTGACGATGTGCTCGAACGCGGGCAGGTAGATCTCGCGCAGGGTCCGCTCGTCCACCTCGGCACTGACCCGAAGACGGTCCGTCTCCTGGCTGTTGACCGCGAAGTGCTTGAGCGACGTGCCCACGCCGAGGGACTGCACACCGTTGACCCAGGCCGCGCCGATGCACCCTGTGAGGAGCGGGTCCTCACTGACGTACTCGAAGTTCCGGCCGCCCAGGGGTGAGCGCTTGATGTTGACGCCCGGCCCCAGTACGACGCCGACCTGATGCGCGATCGCCTCGCGGGCGATCGCCCTGCCCACCCGTTCCACCAGGGAGGGATTCCAGGACGAGCCGAGGCCCACCAACGGCGGGAAACATGTGGCGGGCACGCTCGTCCCGATGCCCAGGGCATCGCCTCCCTCGGGCTGTTTGCGCAGGCCGTGCGGGCCGTCGGCGAGCATGACCGGTGCGATTCCGGCCTTCGGCAACGTCTGGGTGTGCCAGAAGTCGCCGCCCGAGGTCAGCGCCGCCTTCTGGCCCAGCGTCAGGTGTTCCGGTCGCTTCGTGTGCTTGCTGTCATGCATGGGGGTCCGTTTCTGTGAAGCCGCAGGAGGAGGGCTGAGGAGGCCCCGGCGACGGAGCGGCGAGCAGCACATCGCTGCGCAGGGGAGCTGAGGATCTGACCCGGTCAGCATGGAATTAAAAACATTGAGTGTCAATGTTTTCGACAGGGAGGCTCGCTCGGCGGCCTAGACTCGCGTGGTGAGCAGCCGCAGCCCCAGGGGCCCCTACCGCAAGACCGTCGCCAGGCGGGAGCAGATCATCGACGCCGCCCTGGCCGCCTATACGGAGGCCGGGAGCCGTGGCGTTTCCGTGCGGGACATCGCCCAGCGTGTAGGCATGACCGATGCCGGGGTCATGCACCACTTCGGCAGCCGCGAGGAACTGTTCACCGCCGTCCTGCAGGCGCGGGAGAAGGCCGATCGGACCGCGTTCGGGGATGCCGGCAGTGATCCGAAGGCGGCATTCGAACTCCTCGCCCACAACGCCACGACGCCCGGCCTGGTCAAGCTCTTCCTGGACGTTGCCGCCGCGGCGGCCGAACCTGACCACCCGGCCCATGCCTACTTCACCGAGCGCTACCCCCGCCTTCGCGAGAGCCTGGGCGGTCTGCTGACCGACGGCGTCGAACACCGGCAGGACCTCGGGGCCGAGCGCAGTACACCTGACGCGGACTGGGCGGCGCGGATCCTGCTGGCGGCGGTCGACGGCCTCCAGCTGCAATGGCTCCTCGACCCGGACATCGACATGGCCGCTGACATGGCCACGCTCAGCGAGGTACTTCTGGGAGTGGTGGCCGCCGATGGCGGTCAGGTGCAGCGGACAGTCTCGGACGATGCGCCGACCACGGGAACGTGACCCGCATGGTGGACAGGGCCGTGGTGCGCACGGAGCCGGCCAGCCGGCTGACGCCTTCTCCTGTTCCGTAAACGGCCGAGGTCCGTGACGATGTGGTGGATCGCGGGGTTGCGTCGCCTCATCGTGATCGACTTCCCAGCCCCCACACAGCCTCGTGCTGGGCATGGCATGGGTGGGAGCGTGCGGCGTGGCTGACCTAGCTGCCCAGGACCCGCTGCGCCAGGGCCTCGACCCCGACCATGTGGTACGGCGCGAGCAGGAAGTTCTTGGCAGCCGAGCCAGGCGTGCTTGGTCAGCATGGGTCGAGGCCGTTGCGGGACCCGGCGGCGGTGCTGCCGCTCAGCAGTGCGTGCAGCACCGCCATGGGGTGCGACTTACTCGAACCGAACGAGCCGCACAGATAGGCCGTCTTGGAGTGTGACGTCCAGCGCGGCCTTGATCAGCCCCAGAGCCTCGTCGAAGTTGTCCCGTAGCCACCCTTGACCACGTAGTCCCGCAGATCACGCGTGAACAGCCACCTTGGCTCCTGTCTCCGGGTGGACGAGCGAGCGCAGCTTCTCGCGGGTCTCAGGATCCGTGGAGTAGATCATCGTCCCGACCATCCCGCGGGTCAGCAGCACCTTGTACGTGTTGCGGATGAGCCGGTGGACCTCGGCGCCCGGGGTCGCCTTTGTGAAGATCGGATCCTTTGAAGCATTACGGTTCACCACCCACTGGTCGGTGCGCCACACCAGGTCCGGGCCCATGATCACGCCTGACCAGTCGTACTCGAAGCCCTGGGCGGTGTATACACAGCCCACCTGGCCGAAACCGGCCGGATCGTTGGCCCAGAGCGGTGCCGACGGGGCGCCGAACAGGGACCGGTCGCCGGGAACGTTCCAGGGCCGTGACCAGTCATCGATGACGACGTCGCGGGGCAGCTCGGACATCTCAGGTGTGATCCTCGTGGTCCACTTCCAGCAGTACCCGGCCGTCATGCGCGCGCTGTACTTCTTCCCCTGGCCTTCATCGCGGCGGGCGACGAGGAAGTCCTCCAACTCCTGCGGGCTGTCGGCGAGCAGCAGCTCCACCTTGCCGTCCGGCTCCCAGACGGTCGGCTCGTCGCTCTCAAGACCGAGCAGGTTCGCGACCCACTGCACATAGGCTTCGCTGCCGCCGCAGCGGAACTGGCTGTCCAGCTCCACCACGACGCAGTCGAGGCCCTGCGCGGCGGCGGCGTCCTTGATCTGCTCCTTGGTACCCATCTCGCCGGGCCGCACCACCTGGTGCTGGTCGAGCAGGAACACCGGCACCCGGGCCGCGTCGATCAGTTCCGCCACCTGGGGTCGGTCGGTGCGCAGAGCGGCCTTGGTGTAGCGGTTGGCGGACGTCTTACGGAGCCGGTGGGCCTCGTCGCAGATGAGGACATCCAGGTCGTTGGGCTCCGCCGCCATGAAGCTGTTGAAGTACATGAACAGCCTTTGCACCTCGGGCTTCCGGGCGCCGGCGATCTTGCGCATCGTCTTGGTGAACGACGCCGAACCGGTCGCGTGCAGAGCGGTCACCCCGCGCCGGTACAACTCGCCGAGGAGCGACAGCGCGATGACGCTCTTGCCGGAACCGGGGCCGCCGGTCACCACGACCACCTGCTTGTGGTTCGAGCGCTTGGCTTTGCGCACCGCAGAGAGGACCAGTTCATAGGCGATCCGCTGCTCGTCGAGGAGGACGAACTGCTTGCGGTCCCGGACCTCGGCTGCCGCCACGGCCATCAGTTGCTTCGACGGGCGTGTCCTGCCCTGGACGAGCAGGTCGGCGGCCCCTGCCCCGGACTTGGGCGCGAGCCGCGAACGCAGAAAGGCGAGAAACGCCCCGCGCTGCTCCGCGGTGTACAGACGGCCCTGGAGGTCCTCCGGGACCTCACGCAGGGAACTGATGCCGAACTCCGTCGCGTTGTGCAGGAACGCCACCCCGGCCACCGCCTCCGGTGTCCGCTCCAGCGCACCGTTGAACGAGACCAGGTAGGAGCAGTACCCTCGGACCTGCTCGATCGGGTTGAGCACGGGACGCGGGTATGCGTCTATCCGGCAGAGAAGGGGGTCCTCCTCCTCGGCGAAGGCCTGACTCCACTGCTTGAGCTCGACCACGACGTACGACGGCTCGCCGGTCGACGGGTGCACCCCGGCGAGTATCACGTCGGCACGCTTGCTGGTCAGGGGGAGGGTGTACTCGATCAGCATCTCGACGTCGCCGAGCCCGGCATCGAGCAGCGCACCGGTGAGGGCAGGGATGCTGCGTTCCCAGGACCGCACCTCGGACGCTCCGGGCCGGTGGCCGAGCGCGTGCTGGAAATTCTCCATCAGGTGCAGTGCCAGGGCCCCTTCCTGGCTGCGGGCAGCGACGGTCGCGGTGGACTCGCGGAATAGCAAGGAATGCCCCCAGGCAGCACGAAGTAGCTCGTGCGGGTGGGGGCATGTCCTCTTCAGTCCGCTGACGCGGAACGGAAGCCCGTCGGGCCGCAGATGATCTCGCACATCCTAGGACAGGGGGCGGGATCGAGCGGCAGGGGTTTGGGACGGGCTGGGCGGGCGAGCGCGCGGGCCGTGGTGCACGAAGGGGGTCGAGCAGATGCGGAGGTGGATCAAGGCGTATCGCTCCTGCCGTGTGTCCTCATCGTCACCCGGGACCGGGGGATCGGCTCCGACCACGGGGATGTCCGTGGCGGACAACTGGATGCCGGCGGCGGACAATGCGGCGTCGAGGGTCTCCCGCGCTTCGACGGCCTCCTGGACCTTGCTGTTCCGGTGGGCGGTACTGGCTGGGAGAGATCAGCGCCGGTCGGCGGGTAGCGGCGATCGCGCGCACGCTTGGTACGCGACCTGCACACCTGATTCACCGTCATGTCGATGACCGTGGACCCGTCGCTGGTCATCGGCGGCGGAGGCGTCTCCCGAGCCGGCGACAACATCATCAAGCCGGTCCGCCGGTCCGCCGGCACCTGGCCGATCTGTGCCTGTTCCCGACGGAACTGAGGGCCTCAAGTCCCGGCGGCGAATCCGTGGCGCTCGGGGGCCTCGGTGGTCCACCGATGCTCCGAACACGCCCACGGCTGAGTGAAGTTGATCGATGCGGCCTCGTTCCAATCAGTCCTGCGCGGAACGTTACTTGTGCGAAACCTTGACGCCGTGCGAGCGGCTGCTTACCCTCAGGCGTCTGAGCGAATCTGATTGGTTTAGTTGTTTCAAGTGTGTTTAGCGATCGGTTTCACACATCATTCCGCCGGACCAGCAGTCATCCATCGATGAGGACGTCGTCGCTCCAGGAGACAAGCCATGTACACGCACAGAGACAAACGGCAGGCGGGTGGCGGGGACCGCTTCGTGGCCGTCGCTGCCGTCCTGGCCCTGATCATGGCCGCTGCGGCGGTCCTGCTGGCCCCGGCCCGAGCCGGCGCAACCGCGTTGCCGGACACGTCGATAGCGGTCAACGGCCAGGACTCCGGCCGTACCTTCGACGGGCTCGGCGCGATCAGCGGCGGCGGTGGCAACACCCGGCTGCTCACCGACTACCCGGCCGCACAGCGCAACGCGATCCTGGACTACCTCTTCAAGCCCGGATACGGCGCCAACCTCCAGATCCTCAAGGTCGAGACCAGCGGGGACGGGAACACCACCTCCGGCGCCGAGCAGACGATCGAAGAGACCCGGGGAGCGATCAACTGCCAGGCGGGGTACGAGTTCTGGCTCGCCCAGCAGGCGCTGAAGCGCAACCCCCACATCAAGCTCTACGGGCTGACCTGGGCGGCACCGGGCTGGGTCGGCTCCAGCATGTACACGCAGAACGGCATCCAGTACATCACCGACTGGCTGGGCTGCGCCAAGCAGCGCGGCCTCACCTTCGCCTACATGGGCGGCTGGAACGAGAAGGGCGGCTGGACCGCGGCCTGGTGGAAGGACCTTCGGGCCGCGCTGGACCAGCACGGCTTCTCCGGGGTCAAGTTGGTGGCCGCGGATCAGGTCAGCTCGTTCTCGGATGTCAGCGGGGCCATGGCGCAGGACGCGGACTTCGCCAAGGCGGTATCGGCCATCGGTGAGCACTACCCCTGCGGGTGGAACGGCCCCACGCCGATCTCGGACTACCCCAACGTGGAGACGTCCTGCCCCTCCTCGCAGGCCGCTCAGGCACTGAACACGCCGCTGTGGGCCAGTGAACAGGGCTCGATGAGCTACAACGCCGGCGGTCTGCCGATGGCCCGTGCCGACAACATCGACTACGTCGACGGCCGGATGACCGCGAGCATCAACTGGCCGGTCGTCGCCTCGGCCTACCCGGACGTCGGCTTCGCCGACCAAGGGCTGGTCATGGCCAACGAGCCGTGGACGGGCTCGTACGACGTCGGCCTGTCGACGTGGGTGACCGCGCACACGACGCAGTTCGCGCAGCCGGGCTGGCAGTACCTGGACGGCGCCAGCGGCTATCTGGGCGGCCAGACCTCCGACCAGGTCGGCAGCTACGTGACGTTGAAGTCGCCAGGCGGCAAGGACTGGAGTTCCGTCGTCGAGACGACCCGGGCCACCGGCCCGCAGACGGTCAAGGTCACCGTCAGTGGCGGCCTGTCCACCCGGCCCGTGCACGTCTGGAGTACCAACCTGGTCTCCGGCGACCGTTCGCAGTGGTTCGCGCAGGGCCGGACGCTCGTGCCCGACGCGCACGGCACGGTGACGATGACCCTTCAGCCGAACTACCTCTACTCGTTCACGACCACCACCGGGCAGCACAAGGGAAGCACCGCGGTACCGGCGAGCAAGGCGCTCGCACTGCCCTACTCCGACTCGTTCACCACGGGGACCCAGGGCCAGCAGGCCCGCTATCTGGCCACCATGGAGGGTGCGTTCACCGTCGAGCCGTGTGCGGGCCGTGCCGGTAAGTGCGTTCAGATGGACACTCCGGCCAAGCCGCTTGAGTGGCAGTCGAACATCCAGACCCCCTACCCGTACACGGTGGGCGGCAGCGCAGCGTGGAGCAACTACCAGGTGTCCGCCGACGTGCGTAACGCCAAGCCGGGCTCGGTCGGGATCCTGGGCCGCCAGAGCAATCTCGGCGGCACGGAGGAAGACCCGTCCCGGGTGCACTACTACTCGCTCACCCTCAGCGACACCGGCGCCTGGTCGATCAACCGCGCCGACGGCTCCGGGAAGCCCGCGGCGTCGCTGACCGGCGGAACCGTGTCCTCGGCGGCCGGGCTGAAGACCTGGCACAACCTGGCACTCACGTTCGCCGGATCGCTGATCTACGCCTCGGTCGACGGCACCACGGTCGGCTCGGTCACGGACACCTCCTTCTCCGCCGGAAAGGTCGGTCTCGTCGCCGGCGGCTACCTGGCCGGAGAGCAGTACGACAACCTGAAGGTGAGCACGCTGACCGATCCGGCCGTCCCGGTGACGCTGCCGCCCGGCACGCACACCCCGGAATCGGTGACGAACGTCAGCTACGCCACCATCGGCGGCGCGGTGAACCAGTGGCAGTACAGCGGCTCATGGCAGTCCGGCGGCGGAAACACGTGGGACGACACCGCCGGCGACAAGGCGACGCTCACCTTCCGGGGGGACGGCGTCACTCTCCAGTCCATGGCCAACGACAGCAACGGCATCGTCAATGTGTCGGTGGACGGCGACTCGCCCACCGCTGCCGACCTCTACAGCAACAGCGGCGGCCTGACACCGGTGTTCACCCGCACCGGTCTCGACCCCGCCAAGCAGCACACGATGACGGTGACCGCCACCGGTACGAAGAACCCCGCATCCGGCGGCACCTTCGCCTCCGTGGCCGGTGCCCTGGTGACCGTGCCGGGCAAGGTGGTCTCCGCGCCGGTGCTCGCGAAGCCGGCGGACAATTCCTCGATCCACGCGGGCCAGGTACGAATCGAGGGCACCGCCACCCCGGGCGAACTGATCACCGTCTCGGTGTCCGGCAAGGCCGCCTGCGTGAGCCAACCCGCCGACCGGCACGGGAACTGGCGCTGCGGCGCGCACGTCCCGCGCGGGCGGGCGGTACTCACCGCAGCCGGCGTCGATCCGGTGACGGGCCTGATGTCGGCGCCCACCACCCCGGTCCACGTGCTCGCCTCGTAGACCGGCTGAACATCCGGCAGTCGGGGCCGTGGGAACACGGACCCGCGGCTGTCCCGATCGGGGACCGGCGTGGCGACACCGCCGCGCTCGGTCCCCGCTCGTGCGAGACTCGATCGCTTCGACAACGCTGCCACTCGGAGGTGTGTCATGTACCTGGAGAGACCTCGTGGTTCGGGCATCCGCAGGCTCGGCCGATTCTCCGGGCCGGCGCCCCTGACGTGGACGATCACGATCGTAACCGCGCTCGTGGCCCTGTGCCTCCCGCCGTTCGCCGCCACCAGCCGGGCGGACGGCAGATCGTCGAATGTGAGCCTGGTCAACCCGTTCATCGGGACGACCGGTGCCAGCAGTACCGAGTACGGCGGCATGATCCCCAGCACGGCTCCGCCGTTCGGTATGACCAGGTGGTCGCCGATGACCCGGGACAACTACGTCAGCCGAACTCCGTACCACCTCAACGACCCGAAGATCACCGGCTTCATCGGCACGCACCAGCCGGCGATCTGGATGGGCGACTCCGGCTATGTGGTGGGAATGCCGGGGGTCGGCGCCGTGAAGACGGCCGCGGCCGACCGCGGGCTGGCGTTCACCCATGCCGACGAGACCGCCTCGCCCGCGCGCTACACGGTGAACATGCAGACGGGCGCAGGGCAGACACTCCGGACGGAGATGACAGCGACCTCACGGGTCGGGTTCCTGCGGATGACCTACCCGCACGGCGCGGAGTCCAATTTCGTCCTGCAGGCCACGCGGCCGGGCATCACGGGCCAGGTGCACGTCGATCCCCGAGCGCGGGAGATCACCGGCTACAACCCCGACCGGCAGGACAGCGACCTCGGCCCGTTCAAGGCACCCCACTTCAAGGGGTACTTCGTCGCGCGGTTCGACACCCCCTTCGCCGGCTACGGCACCGCCACGGGAGCCACCCAGTACGAGGGCCGGGCCGACCGCACCGACGGCAATGTGTCCGCGTACGTGGGCTTCCCGTCCGGTACCCAGAAGGTCCAGGTCCGGATCGCGACCTCGTTCATCTCGGTCGCCCAGGCACGCGCCAACCTCGCCGCCGAAGTGCCCGACGACCAGACCTTCGAGCAGACCGTGGCCAGGACCCGGGCGCAGTGGAGCGACAAGCTCGACCGGGTCGATCTGACGGGTGCCACGCCTGACCAGAAGGCCGTCTTCTACACCGCGATGTACCACGCCCTGCAGTACCCGTCGGAGATGTCCGAGCATGGCCGCTACTACAGCGCCTACGACGACAAGGTCCACTCCGGCGTCAGCTACACCGGGTACTCGACGTGGGACACCTACCGGGCGGAGAACGCGTTCTTGACGCTCTTCGCCCCGGAACGCGTCAACGGCATGGTCACCTCGATGCTCCAGGACTACCAGCAGGGCGGCTGGTTGCCGATGTGGAAGAACATCACGGAGACCAACATCATGGTCGGCACGAACGCCGACTCGATCATCGCCGAGGACATGGCGAAGGGCTTCACCGGATTCGACCGCGAACTGGCCTACCGGGCGGTGTACAAGGACGCGACGACACCACCGGACCGGGACACCGAACTGGACTTCCACGACCGCGAGCAGGGCACACCCGTGGAGGCGAGAGCGGGTCTGACCACCTACAAGCAGAACGGCTGGGTCGCAGCCGACCACACCTCTGAGGCCGGGTCGCGCACGCTGGACTACGCCTACGAGGACTGGGCGGTCGCGCAGATCGCCAAGAAGGTGGGTAAGACCGCCGACGCCGATGTGTTCCTGGCGCGCAGCAACAACTACAAGAAGCTCTTCAACACTTCCACCGGCTTCATGCAGTCCCGTAACCTCGACGGTTCCTGGGCCGACGGAGGGTTCACCGAGGGCGACCAGTGGGTGTACACGCTCGACGTGCTGCACGACATCCCCGGACTGATCGCCCTCAAGGGCGGCGACGAGAAGTTCGCTTCCTGGCTGGACAGTTACTTCGCCGGTGGCCACAACAACCACACCAATGAGCCCAGCCACCAGGCCGCCTACCTCTACGACTACGCCGGACAGCCGTGGAAGACGCAGGAACAGGTGCGCCGCATCGCCCGTACGAACTACGCCAACAGTCCCGACGGCCTCAGCGGCAACGAGGACTGCGGACAGATGTCCGCCTGGTATGTGCTGTCCTCACTCGGTATCTACCCGGTCAACCCCGCGTCGGCCCAGTACGCGGTCGGAAGCCCGTTCTTCGACAAGGCGGTACTCCGCCTTCCCGCCTCCTCCCGTCCGCTGGTGATCAGCGCACCGGGAGCAGCAGCGAAGCCGTACGTGCAGTCGCTGTCCCTCAACGGCCGGAGCATCACGGAGCCCTCCCTGAGCCAGAGCGACCTGGTGCGCGGGGGACACCTGAAGTTCACCATGAACTCCGCGCCGCAGGCATGGGCCGCCACCACCGCACCGCCTCCGCCGAACCCCGATCCGGCCTATGACAAGGGCTGTGCCGGATGCGCGGGCAGCCGTAGCGCGCGATGAATGTCGAGGGCGGCTGTCGAATGGTTCAGCGTGATGTAGTGCAGGCCGGGGGCCTCCGCGTCAAGGAGTTGTTGCGCCAGCTCCGTCGCATGGTCGACGCCGATGCGGTGTGCCGCCTGCGGGTCGTTCCGTGCGGCCTCCAGCCGCCGGGCCAACTGATCAGGGAATGTGGCATCGCTGAGTTCGGCGAACCGGGTGATCTGCTCGAACCGTACGGCCGGCATGATCTCGGGAATCACCGGTGCGTGGCACCCCGCCGCGGCAAGTCTGTCGCGCAGACGGAAGTAGTGGTCCGCGCTGAAGAACATCTGGGTGATGGCGTACCCGGCTCCCGCCCGGAACTTCGCCGTGAGATGCCGGATCTCGCTCTCCCAGTCCGCAGACCGCGGATGCCGCTCCGGGAAAGCCGCGACTCCGATGTCGAAGTCACCGCAGCGGCCTACGAGTTGCACCAGATCGATGGCGTGCTGAAGCCCGTCGGGGTGCGGCATCCAGGGCCCCCGTGGGTTGCCCGGCGGATCACCCCGGAGTGCGAGGACGTCACGGATGCCCGCGTCCGCGTAGCGTCCGATGATGTGCCGCAGCTCAGCGAGCGAATGCCCGACGGCGGTCAGATGCGCGACCGGCCGCAGTGTCGTCTCCTCCGCGATCCGTTCGGTGATGGCGGCTGTGCGCTCCCTGGAGGAGCCTCCGGCGCCGTACGTCACGGAGACGAACGTCGGGTTCACCGCCTCCACCCGGCGCAGTGCCTGCCACAGGGTTCGCTCGCCGCGCTCCGTCTTCGGCGGGAAGAACTCGAAGGAGTACGAGCGCTGCCCGGTCGCCAGTGTGTCCGTGATGCTCCGGCGGGCTGCCGGAGCCTGAAGGGTCGTCATGGGGCGCCGCCGAAGGCGGCCCTGGCGATGGTGGTGACCGGGCGGCATCCGCCTACCAGCGGTTCATGAGGGGCGGTCACCAGGTGACCGGTGGAGGCCGGGCCTCCGGTGGTGATGCGCATATCAGGCCTCCGCGGCCCTGCGCAGTGCGGCTGCCCGATCGGTGCGCTCCCAGGTGAAGTCGGGGAGTTCGCGGCCGAAGTGGCCGTATGCGGCGGTCTGGGCGTAGATCGGGCGCAGCAGGTCCAGGTCGCGGATGATCGCGGCCGGACGGAGGTCGAAGACGTCGTTGATGGCGTGCTCGATCTTCTCGGTGTCCGTGGTGGCGGTGCCGAACGTCTCGACGAACAGGCCCACCGGCTCGGCCTTGCCGATCGCGTAGGCGACCTGGACCTCGCAGCGGGTGGCGAGGCCTGCGGCCACCACGTTCTTGGCAACCCAGCGCATCGCGTACGCCGCCGAGCGGTCCACCTTCGACGGGTCCTTACCCGAGAACGCGCCGCCGCCGTGGCGGGCCATCCCACCGTACGTGTCGATGATGATCTTGCGACCGGTCAGACCCGCGTCACCCATCGGGCCACCGATCTCGAAACGACCGGTCGGGTTGACCAGCAGCCGGTACCCCTCGGTGTCCAGCTTGATGCCGTCATCGATCAGCTGCTTCAGCACATGCTCGACAACGAACTCACGAATGTCCGGCGCGAGCAGCGAGTCCAGATCGATATCACTCGCATGCTGCGAGGAGACCACGACCGTGTCCAGCCGCAGCGCCTTGTCACCGTCGTACTCAATGGTGACCTGAGTCTTCCCGTCCGGACGCAGATACGGGATCGTCCCGTTCTTACGAACCTCGGACAGACGACGCGACAGCCGGTGCGCCAGATGGATCGGCAGCGGCATCAGCTCGGGCGTCTCGTCACACGCGTAGCCGAACATCAGGCCCTGGTCGCCCGCGCCCTGCTTGTCGAGATCATCGTCCTCGGTACCCGAAGCGGCCACCCGCTTCTCGTACGCGGTGTCAACACCCTGCGCGATGTCCGGGGACTGCGCCCCGATCGACACCGACACACCACAGGAAGCACCGTCGAAGCCCTTCTTCGACGAGTCGTAACCGATCTCCAGGATCTTCTCCCGCACGAGCTGCGCGATCGGCGCGTACGCCTTCGTGGTGACCTCACCGGCCACATGCACCTGGCCCGTGGTGATCAGCGTCTCCACGGCCACACGGGAAGCGGGGTCCTCACGCAGAAGCGCGTCGAGAATCGTGTCGCTGATCTGGTCAGCGATCTTGTCAGGGTGGCCCTCGGTAACAGATTCCGAGGTGAACAGACGACGGGACATGGCTCTCCGTACGGGACGTATTCGATGTGGATGTATGTGAAGTATTCGAAGTATTCGATTCGGCGACGAGAGGGGCGGGGGCCGTGACCGCCGTCCCTGACCGCGATTCAGGGGGCCGTGCCTGCCGGGTGTTCCAGGGGGCCCGGCCCGGTGTGCGGAGGAGTTGCTGGGGCGGCCACCGTACGGGCGGTCGCGGCGTCGGCCCCGGCCCCGGAATCGGCCCGGGTCAGGGTGATCGCGGTGAGGACCAGCCCGTTCCTGACCAGCCAGCCGCCACGGAAACCGTGCACCCGGACGCCGTCCACGAGCGGCCCGGGTACCAGCAGCCGCGAGGAGAACGTGCCTTCATCGGGATTGATGACGACCGTGGCCTCCAGGAAGTCCAGCCAGCGGCCGGCCAGCGGAAACCAGGCCTTGTAGATGCTCTCCTTGGCACTGAAGAGCAGCCGGTCCCAGCAGACGTCGGGCCGCTTCTCGGCGAGCCGGGCGAGCAGGCGCTGCTCCTCGGGCCGCGCCACGTGGTCCAGCACCCCGGTGCTGGGCAGCGGTTGGTTGGGCTCGGCGTCCAGTCCGATGGTGGTGACGTCCGTCGACCGGGCGACCGCAGCTGCCCGGTACCCACGGCAGTGGGTCATACTGCCCACGATCCCGGCCGGCCACAGGGGCTCACCGGACGCCCCGGGCAGCAGCGGCGCGGGAGGAATACCGAGCCGGCCCAGCGCCTCCCGGGCACACACCCGGACGGTCGCGTACTCGTGGCGCCGCACGGGCACCGCACGTGCGACGATCTCGGCTTCCGCGGGGAAGAGCGACTCGACGGGGGCGTCACCGAACGACTCGGCCACCTCGGTGGGCGACGGCAGCAGATCTTCGATCACGGGCGCACCATCCTCCCGTTGTTCCGACCGGCGGCGGCCGGGAGGACTTCCACGAGCCGGCCCGGGGCCCTGCCGTACCGCCGCCACTCGCGTGGATACCCGAGGGACACTTCGTGGTGCGGCACCCCGTCGTGGTGGATGAGCCGGGGGATGTGCAGATGCCCGTAGACCACCGCCGACGCACGGAAACGGATTGGCCAGTCGGCGGTGGCGACGGTCCCGCACCACATGGCGAACTCCGGATGGGTGAGGATGAACGTGGGTTCGCGGACCAGCGGAAAATGGTTCACCAGCACGGTGGGCAGGTCGGCGGGCAGCGCGGCCAGCCGTGCTTCGGTGCTCTCCAGCCTGGCCCGGCACCATGCTTCCCGGGAGGGATACGGGTCCGGATGCAGCATGAACTCGTCACTGCAGACGATCCCCGCCCGCTCCGCGATGGCGAGTCCGGACTGCTTGTCCACGGCGCCCGCGGGCAGGAAGGAGTAGTCGTACAGGACGAACAGCGGGGCGATCGCCGTGGGTCCGTCCGCGCTCTCCCACACAGGGAAGGGGTCTTCGGGAGTCACCACACCCAACTCGCGGCACATTGCGACCAGATGCTCGTATCTCCGCACCCCGTTGAGCCGCAGGGGATCGTCCGGAGTGGTCCACAGTTCGTGATTGCCCGGCACCCAGATCACCTTGCTGAACCGGTCGGCGAGCAGCTCCAGTGTCCGGTGGATATCGGTGCTGGTTTCCCCGACGTCCCCCGCGACCAGCAGCCAGTCGTCGTCCGAATCCGGCCGGATCCCTTGGACGATCTCCTCGTTGTCCTCGTAGCGGACATGGAGGTCGCTGATGGCCAGGAGTTTTCCGTGCCCCGACATCGAAAGCCCCATTTTCTGAACTGCCCGTGGTGTTCGGCTCAGGCCGGTATACGGCCGTCGATGAACTCGCTGATTGCCTGAATCACCGCGGGTGCGTGGTCGTTGATGAAGAAGTGTCCGCCGGAGAACACCCGCAGCCCGAAGGCCCCCGATGTGTGCGTGGACCAGGCCCTGGCCTCGTCGGTCGACACATGCGGATCGGAATTCCCCGTCATGGCGACGATCCGGCAGTTGATCCCGGATCCGTCACCGGGACGGTAGCGGTATGTCTCGGCGGCTTTGTAGTCGGCGCGTACGTACGGAAGGATCATTGCCAGGATTTCCGGGTCGTTGAGCATCCGGTCATCCGTTCCGCTCAACCGCTTCAGGTCTTCGATCAGTCCCTTGTCGTCCATCTCGTGGATGCGTTCCGCGCGGTACCGGGAAGGGGCCCGGCGTCCCGAGGCCACCAGACCGGTCAATTCGATTCCCGCACGCTCCAGCCGTACCGCGACCTCGAATGCCAGCGTGGCCCCGAGGCTGTGGCCGAAGAGGGTGAGCGGGCGGTCGGCCCACTGGAGCAGTTCGGCGGCCGCGAGATCCGCCAGCTGGTGCACGTCCTCCACGCAGGGCTCCGCGCGGCGGTCCTGCCGACCCGGATACTGGACCGCCAGTACGTCCACCGCGGGCGACATCGCGCGGGCGACCGGGAGGAAGTACGCTGCCGAACCGCCCGCGTGCGGGAAGCAGACCAGCTGCGTGGCTGCCTCCGGCGCCGGCTGGAAGCGTCGGATCCACGCACTGGTTCGTTCCGGTGCCGCGACCTCATTCACTGGCAGGGTTCCCTTCTGTGCTCCGCCCACAAGGCGAGCGCCGTCCTGGCCGACGGGCAGTCGAACCTGAGCAACATTCAAGCCGGACCGATACGGCGGCCACCAGACGAATCACCCCCTGAAGACGCCCGGGGACCTCCCTTTCACCCCCTAACCCAAGGCCCGGCCCGGACTAGGGGTACCCCCTTGGCCTCAGTCAGGGGTTGGCCACCCACAAGGGCCTCAGTAGCCTCCGAAGCGAAGATCAGGCGTCTTGTGAAACGTCGAGACGAATGACTGAAAACGACTCAACTCCCGGCTTCGGTGCCGTGTGGGCCATGGGTATCCGGACTGACGCAGAGGGGGGCCTCCGGTGGGCAACGAGGAAAGACTTCTGGAATACCTGAGGCGTGCCACCGCCGATTTGCAGACGACGCGCGAACGTCTCTCCCGTGCGGAGGGGTTGTTGGCGGGGGAGTCGGTTGCGGTGGTGGGGATGGCGTGTCGGTATCCGGGTGGGGTGTCGTCGCCGGAGGGTTTGTGGGGTGTGGTGTCCGGTGGTGTGGATGCTGTGGGGGTGTTTCCGGGGGATCGTGGTTGGGATGTTGGTGGGTTGTTCGATCCGGTGGTGGGTCGGGCGGGGAAGTCGTATGCGCGGGAGGGGGGTTTTCTGGGGGGTGCGGGTTTGTTTGATGCGGGTTTGTTCGGGGTGAGTCCGAATGAGGCGTTGTCGATGGATCCGCAGCAGCGGTTGTTGTTGGAGGCGTCGTGGGAGGCGTTGGAGCGGTCGGGTGTTGATCCTTTGTCGTTGAAGGGGAGTGCGACGGGTGTTTTCGCGGGGTTGATGTATCACGATTATGGTTTGGGTGCTGAGGCTGCGGTGACCAGTGGGGGGAGTCTGGTTTCTGGTCGGGTGGCTTATACGTTGGGGCTTGAGGGTCCGGCGGTGACGGTGGATACGGCGTGTTCGTCGTCGTTGGTGGCGATGCATTTGGCGGCGCAGTCGTTGCGGTCGGGTGAGAGTTCGCTGGCGTTGGCGGGTGGCGTGACCGTCATGTCCACCCCCGATGTCTTCATCTACTTCAGCCAGCAGCGCGGCCTGGCCCCGGACGGCCGGTGCAAGCCCTATGCCGGCGCCGCCGACGGGACCGGCTGGGGCGAGGGCGTGGGTGTGCTGGTGCTGGAGCGTCTGTCGGACGCGCGGCGCAATGGTCATCCGGTGTTGGCGCTGCTGAAGGGATCGGCCGTCAACCAGGACGGCGCGTCGAGCCGTCTGACGGCTCCCCACGGACCGTCGCAGCGACGCGTCATCCAGCAGGCGTTGGCGGATGCGCAGTTGTCGGCTGCTGATGTGGATGTGGTGGAGGGCCACGGTACGGGGACGACGCTGGGTGATCCGATCGAGGCGCAGGCGTTGTTGGCGACGTATGGCCAGGGGCGGTCGGAGGATCGGCCGTTGTGGCTGGGCTCGGTGAAGTCGAATATTGGTCATACGCAGGCTGCTGCGGGTGTGGCGGGTGTGATCAAGATGGTGATGGCGTTGCGGGAGGGTGTTCTTCCGCGGACGTTGCATGTGGATGAGCCGTCGTCGCAGGTGGATTGGTCTGCGGGTGCGGTGGAGTTGTTGAGGGAGGAGCGGGCGTGGCCGGCTGAGGTGGGTCGTCCGCGGCGGGCTGGTGTGTCGTCGTTCGGTCTGAGCGGGACGAATGCGCACGTCATCCTGGAGGAGCCGGAGGCGCTGCCGGTGCCGGTTGAGGTGCCTGTTGGTGGTGTGGTGCCGTGGGTGGTGTCGGGGCGTAGTGCTGAGGCGTTGCGTGCGCAGGCTGCTGCTCTGGTGGCGCATGTGGAGTCGGGTGTGAGTGTCGTGGATACGGCGTTCTCGCTGGCGACATCGCGGGCGGCTCTGGAGCATCGGGCTGTGGTGGTGGCGGGGGACCGTGAGGGGTTTGTCGCTGGGTTGTCGGCGCTTGCGGCGGGTGAGTCCGGGGCGGGTGTGGTCCGGGATGTGGCGCGTGCCGGTGAGGGTACGGCGTTTCTCTTTACGGGTCAGGGTGCTCAGCGGGTGGGGATGGGGCGTGGTCTGTATGAGGCGTTCCCGGTCTTTGCTGAGGCGTTTGATGCGGTGGTGGGGTTGCTGGATGTCCAGCTGTCGGATGCCGGGTTGGGTGTGTCGGTGCGTGAGGTGGTCTGGGGCACTGATGCTGGTGCGCTGAACCGGACCGTGTTTGCGCAGGCCGGTTTGTTCGCGGTTGAGGTGGCCTTGTTCCGGCTCCTTGAGTCGTGGGGTGTACGGCCTGACGTCGTGACCGGCCATTCGATCGGTGAGGTGGCCGCTGCCCATGTGGCGGGGGTGTTGTCGCTTGAGGACGCGGCGGTGTTGGTGGCCGCGCGTGGGCGGTTGATGCAGGCGCTGCCTTCGGGTGGTGCGATGGTCGCGGTCGGGGCCCCGGAGAGTGAGGTTGCCGCGCTGTTGTCGGGCGGTGTGTGTATCGCCGCCGTCAACGGCCCCTCTTCCGTGGTGATTTCGGGTGCTGAGGCCGGGGTTCTGGAGCTGGCCGGGCGGATCGCTGCGCTTGGTTGTAAGACGAAGCGGCTTGATGTGAGTCACGCGTTCCACTCGGTGTTGATGGATCCGATGCTGGATGAGTTCGCAGCCGTGGTGGAGAAGCTGACCTTCAATGCACCTCAGTTGTCGGCGGTTTCGACGGTGACTGGTGGTGTGGTTGAGGGTGAGTGGTCGGATCCTGGTTATTGGGTGCGGCAGGTTCGTGAGCCGGTGCGTTTCGCTGATGCGGTGACGGCTCTCACGGCTCGTGGTGTGGGGTCGTTTGTGGAGGTGGGGCCGGATGCGGCTCTGGTTCCGATGGGTGTGGAGGTGGTCGGCGATGATGGGGCCGCTGATGGGGTGGCGTTTGTTGGGTTGCAGCGTCGTGGTCGTGATGAGGCCACGGAGCTTCTGACAGGTCTGGGCGCGCTGTTCGCGCGGGGCGTTCCGGTGGACTGGCGGGCATTCTTCGCCGGATCCACTGCCCGGCTGACCGAACTCCCCACGTACGCCTTCCAGCACCAGCACTACTGGCTGAACGCCCAGCCGCTCGACAATGTGGCGAGCGTCGGACTTACGGCGGCCGAACATCCCCTCCTGCGTGCTGTTGTCGAGCTGCCCGAGGGCGACGGCCTGGTTCTGGCCGGACGCCTCGGCCTCGGCGACCAGCGATGGCTCGCAGATCACAGCCTGAACGGCGTCAAGGAGTTCCCCGCGACCGGGCTCATCGAGCTTGCTCTGGCCGCCGGTCAGCAGATCGGGTGCGACGTCGTACGGAGCCTCACCGTTGAGGAACCCCTCCTCCTGGCGCATGACGGGCCGCCCACCGCCCTGCGCGTCTGGGTAGGGGCCTCTGACGAGACAGGGGAGCGGCCGCTGAGCGTGCACTCCCGTGCAGAAGGCATCGATACGCCGTGGACCCTGCATGCCAAGGCCGTGCTGGCGGTTGGTGAGGGGGCGCCGGAAGCCTATGACCCGCCCGGTGTCTGGCCGCCGGTCGGAGCTGTCCCGCTCGATGTCGACGAGGTGTACGAGCAACTGTTCGCGCGCGGCCACGACTATGGGCCGGCGTTCCAGGGGATCACGGCCGCGTGGAAGGACGGGGAACACCTGCTCGCCGAGGTCGCTCTGCCCGGAGAGGCCGGCGAGGGCGCGGAGTTCGGAGTCCATCCGGCGCTGCTGGACGCGGCGTTGCAGACGCATCACGCCGGTGCAGAGCACGATGGAACCCCCATCGTGCCCGCCGAATGGAGCGACGTCACCCTGCACACGGCGGGAGCGTCCCAGCTGCGTGTCCGTATCGTGCCCGGCGAGGCAGGCCGGGTGGGTGTCAGCCTGACCGATCCGGCGGGCGCTCCCGTCCTCACCGTCGGCTCCCTCCGGTCGCGACGGATCCAAGCCCGTGCCGTGGCGCCGACAGGCCGTGGCGCGCTGTACCGGCTCAACTGGGCCCCGAGGGAACGGACTCGGCCCGGCGACCCTGATGCGCAGGACGTCGTGCTGCTGGGCAGTGCGGAGTACGCGCCGCTCGGTCCCGTACCTGTCTATGCGACGCCGGCCGAACTCTCCGCCGAGCTGGCCGTGGACGGCTCCGGTCCTCGTACGGCGGTCCTGGCGCTGCCTCGTACCGATGGTGATGTTGCCCATGCCGCAGGAGACCTGGCACGACGTACTCTCCGGACCGTTCAGGAATGGCTGGCTGAGGACGGGCTGGACACTTCCCGCCTCGCCGTGGTGACGCAGGGCGCCGTTCCTGTACACGGGGGCGCGGCCGATCCTGCCCAGGCGGGGGTATGGGGTCTGATACGCGCGGCCCAGGCCGAGCACCCCGACACGTTCCTGCTCATTGACCTGGATCCGGCGGCCGGTACGGAGGAGTGTGCGTGGGCCCTTGGAGCGGCATTCGGCGCTCGCGAGCCCGAGACCGCCGTACGCGACGGGGTACTGCTCCGTCCCGGGCTGGCTCCGGCCCCCGCTCCCACCCCCGAAGACCACCCGGTGGCCCCGGCGGAGGGCACCGTCCTCATCACCGGTGGCACCCGGGGCGTGGGCGCCGTCCTGGCGCGCCACCTGGTCTCCGCTCACGGAGCACGGCGGCTGGTCCTGACCGGCAGTTCCGGCGCCGAAGCCGCAGCTCTGGTGTCCGCGCTGGCGGAACTCGGTGCCCACGTCACCGTCGAACCGGGTGACATGGCCGACCCCGGAGCAGTTGCCGTGCTGCTGTCACGTATCGACGAGGCCTACCCGCTGACCGCCGTGGTGCACGCCGATTCCACTGAGCACAATGCGCTGATCGGCACGCTGAGCCCGGAACAGCTGACCGCGGTCCTGGGTACACGGGCCACCGCGGCCTGGAACCTGCACGAGGCGACGCGAGACCTCGCCCTGGACGCCTTCGTCCTGATCGGGACATCGGGCGGACTCCTGCACGGAGCCGGCCGGCCCGGCACCGCTGCCGCGGCCACCTTCGCCGAGGCACTCGCCGCGACCCGGCGGGCCGCGGGGCTCCCGGCGGTCGCGCTGGCCTATGGTCCGTGGGCCGCGGACGCGGACGACGGGTCGGCAGACGAGTACCACCGGCGCATGGGAGCGCTGGGGCTCCCCGCGCTGACCGAGGAAGAAGGGCTGGCCCTCTTCGACCTGGCCTTCCTCGACCTTGCCGTCGAGTCGGTCGAGTCGGGTGAGTCAGGAGAGTCGGGTGAGTCGGCGCTGTTCGCCCTCTGCCTCGACCGCCCCGTACTGCGCTCGATGGGCGACGATGTGCCGCCGGTTCTGCACGGTGTGGTGCCCGCGAACGGGCGACGCCGGCAGCAGGCACCGGGCCGGCGTACGGGCGACCTGCGGCGACGGCTCGCCGGACTGCCGCCTCAAGAACGTGAGGACGAGCTGCTGGACGTCGTACGGACGCACGCCGCAGCGGTCCTCGGACACCCCTCGGTGGACGACGTCGAGCCCGGCCGGGCTTTCCAGGAGCTGGGGTTCGACTCGCTCGCGGGCGTCGAACTGCGCAGGCGGCTCAGCGAGGCGACCGGGCTTCAGCTCACCGCCACCCTGGTCTTCGACTACCCCAACTCCCTTGCCGCTGCGGCCTACATCGCGACCCTGATCGCCCCGGCCGATGAGGACATCGCGCGTCGGCTGATCGGGGAGATCGACCGGCTGGAGTCCCTGCTCGGCGAGACCGCGCTCGACGACGGCCACACGGACGACGGCCGGACAGACAGCCGTACAAGGGTCACCTCACGACTGGAAGCACTGCTGCGCAAGTGGCGCGACACCCATGGCGCAGGTGCGGGGGAGCCTGAGATCAAGGCGATCGCCGACGCGGCTACGGACGACGAGCTGTTCGACGTCCTCGATCAGGAACTCGGCATTTCGTAGCCGGGCCGCCCATCACTACAGAGGCTGCGGCGACTTCGACAGCCTCGACGGCCGGCCACGGCCGCCGCGTCGCCGGTGACATCCCCCGCAACATTCCGCTTCCCTGCAACACGAGATCGGTCAAGGTGGAGATGAGCGACAACGAGAAGCTCCGCGAGTACCTCAAGCGTGCCACTGCTGAACTGCAGCAGACCAAGCGGCGGCTGCGCGAGGCGGATGCACGCCAGCACGAGCCGATCGCCATTGTCGCGATGAGCTGCCGGTACCCGGGCGGGGTGGATTCGCCCGACGCCCTCTGGCAGCTGGTGGCGGAGGGCCGGGACGCCATCACCACCCTTCCCGAGAACCGTGGCTGGGACGTCGAGGGGCTGTACGACCCGGAGCCGGCGACCCCCGGCAAGACGTACTCCCGCGACGGCGGATTCCTGCACGAGGCCGACGAGTTCGACGCCGACTTCTTCAAGATCAGCCCGCGGGACGCCAAGGCGATGGATCCGCAGCAGCGGCTGTTGCTGGAGACGTCGTGGGAGGCGCTGGAGCGGGCCGGGATCGATCCGCTGTCGCTGAAGGGCAGCCCGACCGGTGTCTTCGCCGGGATCGCCTACCACGACTACGTCGGAGACGGCGGCATCGGCGGCCTGGCCAGTGTGGCCTCGGGGCGCGTCGCCTACAGCCTGGGTCTTGAGGGTCCGGCGGTGACGGTGGATACGGCGTGTTCGTCGTCCTTGGTCGCGATGCATCTGGCGGCGCAGTCGCTGCGGTCGGGTGAGAGTTCGCTGGCACTGGCCGGAGGTGTGACGGTCATGGCGACGCCCCGGGCCTTCGTCGGCTTCAGCCAGGACCGGGGCCTCGCGCCGGACGGCCGGTGCAAGTCGTTCGCCGCGGCTGCCGACGGGACCGGCTGGGGCGAGGGTATCGGCATGTTGGTGCTGGAGCGTCTGTCGGATGCGCGGCGTCATGGGCATCAGGTGCTTGCGGTGTTGCGGGGCAGTGCGGTCAATCAGGATGGTGCGTCGAATGGTCTGACGGCGCCGAACGGTCTGGCACAGCAGCGGTTGATCCGGCAGGCGTTGGCGGACGCGCAGTTGTCGGCTGCTGATGTGGATGTGGTGGAGGCGCACGGCACAGGCACGACGCTGGGCGACCCGATCGAGGCGCAGGCGTTGCTGGCGACGTACGGCCAGGACCGTCCCGCTGACCGACCGTTGTGGCTCGGCTCGCTCAAGTCCAACATCGGCCACGCGCAAGCCGCTGCGGGTGTCGGCGGCGTGATCAAGATGGTGCAGGCCATGCGCCATGAACTGATCCCGCGCACCCTCAACATCGACGAGCCCACACCCCAGGTGAACTGGTCGGAAGGCAACATCTCGCTGCTGACGGAGGAGCGGGCGTGGCCGGTTGAGGTGGGTCGTCTGCGGCGGGCTGGTGTGTCGTCGTTCGGTCTGAGCGGGACGAATGCGCATGTGATTCTGGAGGAGCCGGAGGCGCTGTCGGTGCCGGTTGAGGCTTCTGTTGGTGGTGTGGTGCCGTGGGTGGTGTCGGGGCGTAGTGCTGAGGCGTTGCGTGCGCAGGCTGCTGCTTTGGTGGCGCATGTGGAGTCGGGGGTTGACCTTCGTCCGGTGGATGTGGGGTTCTCGCTGGCGGTGTCGCGGGCGGCTTTGGAGCATCGGGCTGTGGTGGTGGGTTCGGATCGCGTGGAGTTGGTGCGTGGTCTGCGTTCGGTGGTTTCGGGTGCGGGTCGTGTGGTGGATTCGGTTCGTCGTGGGCGTGTTGGGTTCTTGTTCACGGGTCAGGGTGCTCAGCGGGTGGGGATGGGGCGTGGTCTGTATGAGGCGTTCCCGGTGTTTGCTGAGGTGTTTGATGTGGTGGTGGGGTTGCTGGATGCCGAGCTGTCGGGTGCCGGTACGGACGTGTCGGTGCGTGAGGTGGTCTGGGGCACTGATGCTGGTGTGCTGAATCGGACGGTGTTTGCTCAGGCGGGGTTGTTCGCGGTTGAGGTGGCGTTGTTCCGGTTGTTTGAGTCGTGGGGTGTGCGGCCTGACTTTGTGGCTGGTCATTCGATTGGTGAGGTGGCTGCGGCTCATGTGGCGGGGGTGTTGTCGCTTGAGGACGCGGCGGTGTTGGTGGCCGCGCGTGGGCGGTTGATGCAGGCGCTGCCTTCGGGTGGTGTGATGGTCGCGGTCGGGGCTCCGGAGGCTGAGGTTGCCGGGCTGTTGTCGGCCGGTGTGTGTATTGCCGCGGTCAATGGTCCGTCCTCTGTGGTGATTTCGGGTGCTGAGGCCGAGGTTATGGAGCTGGCCGGGCGGTTGGCGTCGGAGGGTCGTAAGACGAAGCGGCTTGATGTGAGTCACGCGTTCCACTCGGTGTTGATGGACCCGATGCTGGATGAGTTCGCAGCCGTGGTGGAGAAGCTGACCTTCAATGCTCCGCAGTTGTCGGCTGTTTCGACCGTCACCGGTGGTGTGGTTGAGGGTGAGTGGTCGGATCCTGGCTATTGGGTGCGGCAGGTGCGTGAGCCGGTCCGTTTCGCGGACGCTGTGACCACACTCGTCGGCCGTGGTGTGGGGTCGTTTGTGGAGGTGGGGCCGGATGCGGCTCTGGTTCCGATGGGTGTGGAGGTGGTCGGCGACGATGACGGGGTGGCGTTTGTTGGGTTGCAGCGTCGTGGTCGTGATGAGGCCACGGAGCTTCTGACAGGTTTGGGCGCGCTGTTCGCGCGGGGCGTTCCGGTGGACTGGCGGGCATTCTTCGCCGGATCTACTGCCCGGCTGACGGATCTCCCCACGTACGCCTTCCAACGCCAGCACTACTGGTACGACTTCGCTGCTGAGACCCCCTCCCGCCCCCAGCAGAGCAACGTGGACGCGCTCGGATACGAGGTGGAGTGGCTCCGGCTTCCGCCCGCCGAAGGTCCCTCCGTCGACGGACTCTGGCTCGTCGTCGTACCGGAAGGCCGCAGCAAGGACCAGTCCGTGTCCGCGGTTACAGACGGCCTCGTCCGCGGCGGTGCCGCCGTAGCTCTGATCGAGAGCGACGGCGCGGACCGGCGGGCTCTCGCCGAGCAGTTGAGGTCTGCCGCCGCCGGCGAGACACCGGCCGGGGTGCTGTCACTGCTGGCTCTGGAGGACCGTGCTCACGATCAGTATCCCGAGCTGGCTCACGGAACCGCCGCCACCCTGCTGCTCGTCCAGGCGCTCGGCGACGCGGGCTGCACGGCGCCGCTCTGGTGTGTCACCACCGGGGCCGTGGCTGTACGCGATCCCGCCGAGGCCGCCAGCCCGGGGCAGACCGCCCTGTGGGGCCTGGGTATCGGACTGTCCCTCGACCAGCCCGACACCTGGGGAGGCATCCTGGACCTTCCGGTCAGTGTGGACGAGTCGGTCGCCCAGCGGCTCTCCCAGGTACTGGCCGGGGGACCGGGTGGTGAGGACCAGGTCGCGCTCCGCTCCGACGGTGCGTACGGCCGTCGCCTCGTGCGGGCTCCGCTCACCGGCGCCCCGTCCGCCAAGCGGCCCGCCCAGGCCGCCACAGAGGGGCCCGGAACCGTACTGATCACCGGCGGAACCGGCGGCCTCGGCGCCCACGTGGCCCGCATGATGGCGGCCGACGGCGCACCTCATCTGCTGCTCACCAGTCGCCGGGGCAGCGCCGCCGAAGGGGCCGCCGAGCTGGAGGCCGAGCTCGTGGCACTGGGATCCCGGGTGACCATCGCGGCCTGTGACGTGGCCGACCGTGAGGCGCTCACCGAGCTCATCGAGGCCATCGGGCCGGAGCTGCCGCTCACGACGGTCGTGCACGCCGCCGGAGCCATGCAGCGGCCCTCCACCGCGGCGGAGACCACGGTCGAAGAACTGGCCTCGACGGCCCGCGCGAAGGTGCTCGGCGCGGCCCATCTGGACGAGATCCTCGGTGACCGACCGCTCGACGCGTTCGTGCTGTTCTCCTCCGGCGCTGCTGTCTGGGGCAGCGCCGGACAGGCCGCTTACGGCAGTGCCAACGCCTACCTGGACGGCCTGGCCCACCAGCGCCGGGCACGAGGGCTCGCCGCGACCTCGATCGCCTGGGGTTCCTGGGAGGCCGGGATGGTCGACGCCGAGGTCAGCGCGATGAGCCGGCGCATCGGCGCACCTCCCATGAGCCCTCGCCGGGCTGTCGCGGCACTGCGTGAGGTGCTCGCGAGCGGCGGGAGCCATGTGGTGGTCGCCGACTTCGACTGGTCGCGCTTCGCCCCCACGTACACGCTCGCCCGTCCTCGTCCTCTGCTTGACTCGCTGCCCGAGGCCGTGGCGGCCCTGGAGGACGACGACGTCGCAGCATCGGACACCCCGGGGGCCCGGCTGGCCGGGGAACTGGCCGGGCTGTCGCAGCCCGAGCAGGACCGGGTGCTGCTCAACCTGGTCCGTACGCACGTGGCCGGCCTGCTCGGCTACGACACACCGGGCGAGGTCGACGCGGCCCGGTCCTTCGACGACCTGGGCTTCGACTCCGTCGCCGCGGTCGATCTGCGCACCAGGCTGGTGAAGGCCGTGGGCAGGAAGCTCCCGGCCACGATGGTCTTCGACTTCGCGAGCCCCGGGGCTCTCGCGGCCTATCTGCGCACGCAGTTGTGCGAGGGGGAAGCCGCCGGGGAGCTGCCCGTACTCGCGGCGCTCGACCGGTTCGAGACGACGGTGGCAGCGCTCGCCCCCGAGGAAGTGGAGCGCATGGGGATCACCGGTCGGTTGCAGGCCCTGCTGGGGCGGCTGGCCGGTGACGAGGGGAACGGCAGTGATGTGAGCGGTCAGCTCGATTCGGCGTCGGCAGAGGACGTCTTCGACTTCATCGACAAGGAACTGGGCCTCGCCTGAGTGCAGGGACCGTTGCCGCCGGACAAAGGATTCGTGGGACTGACATGCCGAACGACGACAAGAAGCTGCTCGACTACCTCAAGCGGGTCACCGCTGACCTGCACCAGACCCGGCACCGGCTGCGCGAACTGGAGACCGAGGGGGACGAACCCATCGCCATCGTGGCGATGAGCTGCCGTTTCCCCGGTGACGTCAACTCCCCCGAAGATCTGTGGCGGTTGGTCGCCGAAGGACGGGACGCCATCACGGGCCTTCCCGAGGACCGCGGCTGGGACCTCGATGAACTGCTGGGCGGCGGCCCGGACGGCGGCGGCACGAACTACGTGCGCGGCGGCGGCTTCCTGCGTGAGGCGGGGGCCTTCGACCCGGGCTTCTTCGGTATGAGCCCGAACGAGGCCCTTGCCACCGACCCGCAGCAGCGCCTCGTCCTGGAGGTCTGCTGGGAGGCCTTCGAACGGGCCGGGATCGACCCGGACGCGCTCCGCGGTGAGTCGGTCGGCGTGTACGTCGGTTCCGGTGCGCAGGACTACGGCGACGTGGCCGGCAGCTCCGACCTGGTCGAGGCCTACATGGCCACCGCCAGTGCGGCCTCCGTCATCTCCGGCCGGGTCGCGTACACGCTGGGCCTGGCAGGTCCGGCGATCACTGTCGACACCGCCTGCTCCTCCTCCCTCGTGGCCATGCACCTGGCGGCCGGAGCCCTGCAGCGCGGCGACTGCGCGATGGCGCTTGCCGGTGGCGTGATGGTCATGTCCACCGCTGCCCCGTTCGTCGCCTTCAGCCGCCAGCGCGGGCTGTCCGCCGACGGCCGGTGCAAGGCCTTCTCCGACTCCGCCGACGGCACGGGCTGGTCGGAGGGCGCCGCGGTGGTGCTCCTGGAGCGTCTGTCGGACGCCCGGCGCAACGGCCACCAGGTGCTCGCGGTCATCAAGGGGTCCGCGGTCAACCAGGACGGGGCGTCCAACGGGCTCACCGCTCCCAACGGCCCCGCCCAGCAGCGCGTGATCCGGCAGGCCCTGGCCGACGCGCGCATTCCCGCCTCCCAGGTGGACGCGGTGGAGGCGCACGGCACCGGTACGACACTGGGTGACCCGATCGAGGCGCAGGCCCTGCTCGCTACGTACGGCCAGGACCGGACCGGCGACCAGCCGCTGTGGCTCGGCTCGCTCAAGTCCAACATCGGTCATGCTCAGGCCGCGGCGGGTGTCGGCGGTGTCATCAAGATGGTGATGGCGATCCGCAACGGCAGGCTTCCGCAGACGCTTCACGTCACCGAACCGTCCCGGCACGTCGCATGGGACGAGGGTGCAGTCGAACTGCTCACCGAGGCGCGCGACTGGCCCGAGAACCCCCACCCGCGGCGGGCCGCCGTCTCCGCCTTCGGTCTGAGCGGCACCAATGTGCATGTGATCATCGAGGAGACGCCTCCCGCGGAGAATGTGCCGGAACCGGCCGATGAGGCGCCGGCCGCCACCACCGGGCCCGCTGTCACTGTGACCGCCGCCGACGCCCCCGTGGCGCCGTTCCTGGTCTCGGCCCGGGGCGGAGAGGCACTGAAGGCGCAGGCCGCCCGGCTGGCCTCCTTCGTACGGGAACACGACGGACTCTCCGTCGCAGGCATCGGCCGCGCCCTCGTCACCACGCGCGCCCGGATGGAGCACCGGGCGGTGGTCCTCGGGACGGAGCGTGACGAGCTGCTCGCCGGACTGGACGTCCTCGCCGACGGCGGCAAGAGCGCCGGAGTGGTCCGCGGGACGGTCATCGGCGACGCCAAGGTCGCCTTCGTCTTCCCCGGCCAGGGCTCGCAGTGGCAGGGCATGGCCGTGGAACTCATCGCCTCCGCACCGGAGTTCGCGGCCCGGCTCGACGAGTGTGCGCGGGCGCTGGCCCCCTTCGTCGACTGGGACCTGCTGTCCGTGCTGCGGGGTGAGCCCGGCGCGCCGTCCCTCGTCGAGGTGGACGTGGTGCAGCCGGTGCTCTGGGCCGTGATGGTCTCGCTGGCCGAACTGTGGCGCGCCCGCGGTGTGGAGCCCGGCGCCGTCGTGGGTCACTCGCAGGGCGAGATCGCCGCGGCGTGCGTGGCGGGCGCCCTGTCGCTGGCGGACGGTGCCCGCGTCGTCGCCCTGCGCAGCAAGATCATCCGTCATGAACTGGCAGGCCGGGGCGGCATGATGTCCGTGGCCCTGCCCGCCGACCGGGCCGCGGACCGGCTGCACGAGTGGGACGGGCGCCTCCAGCTCGCCGTCGTCAACGGTCCGGGCTCGGTGGTGGTGTGCGGCCACACCGACGCGCTCGACGAGCTGAAGGTGCAGCTGGAGGCCGAGGGGGTCCAGGCCCGCCGCATCCCGGTGGACTACGCCTCGCACTCGATGTTCGTCGAGGAGATCCGCGACCGGCTGCTGGCCGAACTGGCGGACGTACAGCCCCTCGTACCCACGGTGCCGTTCTACTCCACCGTGACCGGAGCCAGGCTGGACACCGCCGCGACGGATGCCGAGTACTGGTACCGGAACCTGCGTCACACGGTCCGCTTCGAGGAGACCACCCGGGCGCTACTGGCGGACGGGTACGGGATCTTCATCGAGAGCAGCCCGCACCCGGGCCTGCTGGTCGGCATGAAGGAGACCATCGAGGACGCCGGGGCGACCGCCGTGACCGTCGGCTCGCTGCGCCGCGAGGAGGGCGGCCCACAGCGCTTCGCCACCTCCCTCGCCGAGGCCTATGTGCACGGTGCGTCCGTCCGCTGGAGCGACTTCTACCCCACGGGCGAGCCCACGGGTGACTCCGCGCGTGACTCCGCGGGCAACGCCGGTCCTGCGGACCCCGGGGGCCCCGTGGACCTCCCCACGTACGCCTTCCAACGTGAGTCGTTCTGGATCCAGCCGCCCACCGACCTCGGGGACGTGGCCGGCGCGGGCCTGGAACCGGTGGGCCACCCCCTGCTGGGCGCCGCTGTCGCCGCGCCGGACACCGACACAACGGCCCTGACCGGCCGGATCTCGGTGAAGTCCGTCCCGTGGCTGGCCGATCACGTCGTGGACTCCACGATGCTCTTCCCCGGCACCGGCTTCGTCGAAATCGCGATCCGGGCCGGTGACCGGGTCGGCTGCCCCGGTCTCGAAGAACTGACCATCGAGGCACCGCTGGTCGTTCCCGGGCGCGGTGCGATCGCCGTGCATGTGGCGGTGGATGCCCAGGACGCCACCGGACGGCGAGCGGTCGCCGTGTACGCACGCGCCGAGGACGCCGGCTCGCCCTGGACCCGGCATGCCTCCGGTGTAATCGCCCCCGTGGCCGGCACCCCGGACGCCGACCTCACCCAGTGGCCGCCCGCCGGCGCCGAACCGGTCGGCATCGACGGCTACTACGAGGCCCTGGCCGGTGCCGGCCTCGCCTACGGCAGCGGATTCCAGGGCCTGCGGACCGTCTGGCGGTCCGGCGACGAGATCTTCGCGGAGGCGGAGCTGCCGTCCGGCATCGCCGTCGACGGCTACGGTCTGCACCCCGCCCTGCTCGACGCCGCACTCCACACGGTCGGCCTGACGCCGATCGCCGGCGACGAGGCCGTGCTCCCCTTCGCGTGGAGCGGAGTCGCCCTGCACGCCGAAGGCGCTTCGAGCGTACGGGTGCACGTCACCCCGGTACGCGAGGACGCGGTGTCGGTCCTGGTGACCGACCCGAGCGGCCGCCCGGTCCTGACGGTGGACTCCCTGACGCTGCGCAGGCTCGCGGAGCAGCGGCCCGCCTCCGCCTCCGCCCTCCACGACGCGCTGTACCGGATCGACTGGACCACGGCGCCGGTGACGTCACCCCGCACCGTGGCGACCCAGGACTGGGACACGGCCGACGGCGAGGACGTGGCCGAGCTGGTTGTCCTGTCCGTCGCCGACGACGCCCCTGAGGGCGGCTCCGACCGTGCCGGCGGCGCGGGGCGCGGGGGCCCGGACGCCGCCCGCGCACGGACGCAGCATGTGCTGGCCGCACTGCAGACCTTCCTCACGGACGAGCGCTTCGAGGCGTCCCGGCTCCTCGTGGTCACCCGTGGCGCGGTGGCGACCGGGGACGGGGAGCCTGTGGACCTCACCGCAGCCGCGGTCTGGGGCCTGGTGCGATCAGCCCAGTCCGAGCATCCCGGACGCGTGGTACTCGCCGACCTGGAGGCCGGTACGGACCTCGACGCCGCGCTGCCGCTGCTCACCGGCACGGACGAGACGCAGATCGCCCTGCGCGCGGGCGCACCCCTGATGCCGCGGCTGGTCAGGGTGCCCGCACCCGGGGCGGCCGCGACAGTGTCCTCGGACCCGGGCGATTCCGGGTCCTTCGACCCGGCGGGCACCGTGCTGATCACCGGCGGCACCGGCATGCTCGGCAAGCTGTTCGCACGCCACCTGGTCACCACCCACGGTGTACGGCGACTGCTGCTCACCAGCCGCTCGGGCGCCGCAGCGGACGGTGTGGCGGAACTCGTCGCCGAACTCGCCGCCCTGGGCGCCGAGACCGAGGTGGCCGCCTGCGATGTGGCCGACCGTGAGGCCCTGGCCGCCGTGCTCGCCGCGATCCCCGCCGACCGGCCGCTCGTCGGCATCGTGCACACCGCGGGCGTTCTCGACGACGGCATCATCGGCTCGCTGACACCGGAGCGTCTCGACACGGTGCTGCGGCCCAAGGCCCTGGCGGCATGGAACCTGCACGAGCTGACCCGCGACCTGGATCTGACGGCGTTCGTGCTGTTCTCCTCCGTCGCCGGAGTGTTCGGCAACCCAGGCCAGGGCAACTACGCCGCCGCCAACGCCTTCCTGGACGGCCTCGCCGCACAACGGCATGCCGAAGGCCTGCCCGCGCAGTCCCTCGCCTGGGGCATGTGGGCCCAGGGAAGCGGCATGACGGGCGACCTGACGGCCGACGACCGGGGCCGCATCGGGCGCACAGGTGTCGTCGCCCTCTCCGACGAGCAAGGGACCGGCCTGTTCGACACAGCCCTCCGACTGGCCGACCCCGCCCTGGTCGCGGCCAGGCTCGACCTCGCGACTCTGAGGTCCCAGGGCGCCGGGATGCTGGGTCTCTTCCGTACGCTCGTCCCGGGCGTACGGCGTCGGCGGGCGGAATCAGGCGCTGAAGCCGGCGGCCTGGCTCAGCGGCTCGCCGCACTGCCCGCGCACGAGCACGAGGCGGCCGTCCTGGACGTGGTGCTGCGCCAGGTCGCCGAGGTGCTCGGATTCAGCTCGGCCTCGGCGATCGAACCGGAGAAGGCCTTCAAGGACCTGGGCTTCGACTCACTGCGCGCGGTGGAGTTCCGTAACGGCGTGAACGATGCCACCGGTCTGCGGCTGCCCGCCACCCTGGTCTTCGACTATCCGAGCCCGATGGTGCTCGCCCGCCATCTGCTGGCCGAGAGCGTCGGCACGGGAGAGGGCGCCGGTGCCGTGGCAGGCTCGGCCCAGCCGCGGAAGGCCGGCCGGGCGGCTGGTACGACGGACGACCCGATCGCCATCATCGCGATGAGCTGCCGCTACCCCGGCGGCGCCGAGTCCCCCGAGGACCTCTGGCGGATCGTCGCTCAGCGGACGGACGCGATAGGGGAGTTCCCCAAGGACCGAGGGTGGAACCTCCCGGACATCTACGACCCCTCGTCCTCCCGGGACGACACCAGCTATGTCCGGCACGGCGGATTCCTCTACACGGCCGGCGATTTCGACGCCGACCTGTTCGGTATCAGTCCGAACGAAGCGCTGTCGATGGATCCGCAGCAGCGGCTGTTGCTGGAGACGTCGTGGGAGGCGCTGGAGCGGGCCGGGATCGATCCGCTGTCGCTGAAGGGCAGCCCGACCGGTGTCTTCGCCGGAATGATGGCCCACGACTACAAGTACAACAGCAGTACCGGTGCCGTGGCTTCGGGGCGGATCTCCTACAGCCTGGGGCTTGAGGGTCCGGCGGTGACGGTGGATACGGCGTGTTCGTCGTCGTTGGTGGCGATGCATTTGGCGGCGCAGTCGTTGCGGTCGGGTGAGAGTTCGCTGGCGCTGGCGGGTGGTGTGACCGTCATGTCCACCCCGGAGCTCTTCGTGGAGTTCAGCCGGCAGCGCGGCCTGGCGGCCGACGGCCGGTGCAAGTCGTTCGCGGACTCCACCGACGGCACCGGGTTCTCGGAGGGCGTGGGTGTGCTGGTGCTGGAGCGTCTGTCGGATGCGCGGCGTCACGGGCATCAGGTGCTTGCGGTGTTGCGGGGCAGTGCGGTCAATCAGGATGGTGCGTCGAATGGTCTGACGGCTCCGAACGGTCTGGCGCAGCAGCGGTTGATCCGGCAGGCGTTGGCGGATGCGCAGTTGTCGGCTGCTGATGTGGATGTGGTGGAGGCGCACGGTACGGGCACGACGTTGGGTGATCCGATCGAGGCGCAGGCGTTGTTGGCGACGTACGGCCAGGACCGTGCGGGTGACCGGCCGTTGTGGTTGGGGTCGGTGAAGTCGAACATTGGTCATACGCAGGCTGCTGCGGGTGTGGCGGGTGTGATCAAGATGGTGATGGCGTTGCGGGAGGGTGTTCTTCCGCGGACGTTGCATGTGGATGAGCCGTCGTCGCAGGTGGATTGGTCTGCGGGTGCGGTGGAGCTGCTGACGGAGGAGCGGGCGTGGCCTGCTGAGGCGGGTCGTCCGCGGCGGGCTGGTGTGTCGTCGTTCGGTCTGAGCGGGACGAATGCGCATGTGATTCTGGAGGAGCCGGAGGCGGAGGCGCTGTCGGTGCCGGTTGAGGCTTCTGTTGGTGGTGTGGTGCCGTGGGTGGTGTCGGGGCGTAGTGCTGAGGCGTTGCGTGCGCAGGCTGCTGCTTTGGTGGCGTTTGTGGAGCAAGGCGCCGCTGACCTTCGTCCGGTGGATGTGGCGTTCTCGCTGGCGGTGTCGCGGGCGGCTCTGGAGCATCGGGCTGTGGTGGTGGGTTCGGATCGCGTGGAGTTGGTGCGTGGTCTGGAGTCGGTGGTTTCGGGTGCGGGTCGTGCGGTGGATTCGGTTCGTCGTGGGCGTGTTGGGTTCTTGTTCACGGGTCAGGGTGCTCAGCGGGTGGGGATGGGGCGTGGTCTGTATGAGGCGTTCCCGGTCTTTGCTGAGGTGTTTGATGTGGTGGTGGGGTTGCTGGATGCCCAGCTGTCGGATGCCGGGTTGGGTGTGTCGGTGCGTGAGGTGGTCTGGGGCACTGATGCTGGTGTGCTGAATCGGACGGTGTTTGCTCAGGCGGGGTTGTTCGCGGTTGAGGTGGCTTTGTTCCGGTTGCTTGAGTCGTGGGGTGTGCGGCCTGACTTTGTGGCTGGTCATTCGATTGGTGAGGTGGCTGCCGCTCATGTGGCGGGGGTGTTGTCGCTTGAGGACGCGGCGGTGTTGGTGGCCGCGCGTGGGCGGTTGATGCAGGCCCTGCCTTCGGGTGGCGCGATGGTCGCGGTCGGGGCTCCCGAGAGTGAGGTTGCCGCGCTGTTGTCGGCCGGTGTGTGTATCGCCGCCGTCAACGGCCCTTCCTCCGTGGTGATTTCGGGTGCTGAGGCCGAGGTCATGGAGCTGGCCGGGCAGATCGCTGCGCTCGGTCGTAAGACGAAGCGGCTCGATGTGAGTCACGCGTTCCACTCGGTACTGATGGACCCGATGCTGGACGACTTCGCGGCTGTAGTAGAGAAACTCACCTTCAATACGGCTCAGTTGTCGGCGGTTTCGACGGTGACTGGTGGTGTGGTTGAGGGTGAGTGGTCGGATCCTGGTTATTGGCTGCGGCAGGTTCGTGAGCCGGTGCGTTTCGCGGATGCGGTGACGGCTCTCACGGCTCGTGGTGTGGGTTCGTTTGTGGAGGTGGGGCCGGATGCGGCTCTGGTTCCGATGGGTGTGGAGGTGGTCGGCGATGATGGGGCCGCTGATGGGGTGGCGTTTGTTGGGTTGCAGCGTCGTGGTCGTGATGAGGCTACGGAGCTTCTGACCGGTGTGGGTGGGCTGTTCGCGCGGGGTGTTGGGGTGGACTGGCGTGCGTTCTTCGCCGGATCCAGTGCCCGGTTGACCGAACTCCCCACGTACGCCTTCCAACGCCAGCACTACTGGCTGGAGCACTCCGGCACCGGGACCAGCCCCGCCGCCATCGGTCTTGAAGCCGCCGGTCACCCTCTGCTCGGTGCGGTGGTTCCCCTCGCCGACGGCGACGGCGCGCTGTTCAACAGCCGGCTGTCCGCGCAGTCGCACCCCTGGCTCCAGGACCACGCGGTCGGCGGTATCACGCTGTTCCCCGGTACCGGATTCGTCGAGCTCGCCATCCGCGCCGGCGACCAGTTCGGCTGCGACGTGCTGGAGGAGCTCACCATCGAGTCTGCGCTCGCCCTGCCGGAACACGGTGGTGTGGCGCTCCAGGTGGCGGTCGGTCCGGACGACGGTTCCGGACGGCGCACCTTCGGGGTGTACACGCGCCCCGACGCCACCGAACCCGACTGGACCAGGCACGCCACCGGTGTGCTCGCCCCCGGGGCGGTGGAGCCGCCCGTGACCGACGGCGTCTGGCCACCGCCGGGAGCGGAGCCGGCCGACCTGACCGGGTTCTACGCATCGATGGCCGAGGCAGGTCTGGAGTACGGGCCCGCGTTCCAGGGGCTGAAGGCCGCCTGGCGCCACGGGGAGGACATCCTCGCCGAGGTCGCCCTGTCCGACGAGGACGCGGGGCAGGGTTACGAGCTGCACCCGGCACTGCTCGACGCGGCGCTGCACGCCATCGCGCTGACCGAGGTGGACGGGGGCGCCGCCCGCCTGCCCTTCGCCTGGTCCGGAGTGTCCCTCAGCGCCTCGGGCGCCTCCCGGCTGAGGGTACGTATCACCGCCCCCGGCGGCGGTGAGGTGTCGCTGACCGCCACCGACCCCGCGGGCAACCCCGTCCTGGTGGTCAACTCCCTTGTATCGCGGGAGATCCCGGCCGGTGGACCAGCCGTTCCCGGGCGCGCCGTGCACGACTCGCTGTTCCGCCCGGAGTGGCACGAGGTGCCCGTCGCCGAGCCCGCCGAGGTGTCCATCGGGGAGTGGGACGACCTCGGCGACGGCCCCGCCCCCGATGTCGTCGTGCTGTCCTGCACGGGCGGCACCGATGCTGCGTCGGTGCACGCGGCGACGCACCGGGCCCTGGCCGGGCTGCAAGCGGCCCTGGCCGAGGACCGCTTCGCGCACTCCATGCTGCTGATCCGGACCGAAGGCGCCGTGGCACTGCCCGGCGAGGACGTCACGGACCTGGCCGGTGCGGCGGTCTGGGGCCTGGCCCGCTCGGCCCAGTCCGAGCACCCCGGCCGGATCCTGCTGGCCGATGCGCCCCGTGCCCTGCTTCCCGCGGTGATCGCCACGGCGGAATCGCAGGTGGCGGTGCGCGACGGTGTCGTTCATGCCGCCCGTCTCGTCAGGGCGGTCGGCGGTACGGCCGAGGTTCCCGCAGGCTTCGACGCCGACGGCACGGTGCTGCTCACCGGCGGCACCGGCAGCCTGGGCCGGCTCTTCGCCCGCCACCTCGTGACCGAGCGGGGAGCGCGCCGGCTGCTGCTGGCCAGCCGTACGGGCCCGAAGGCCGAAGGAGCCGGCGAACTCGTCGCGGAACTCGCCGCACTCGGTGCCCACGCCGACGTCGTCGCCTGCGACGCCGCCGACCGGGACGCGCTGGCCGGGGTGCTGGACGCGATTCCGGCCGAGCACCCGCTCACCGCGGTCATCCACCTGGCCGCCGTACTGGACGACGGGGTGATCGGTTCGCTCACGCCGGACCGGCTGGGCGCGGTGCTGGCGGCGAAGGCCGACGCCGCGCTGAACCTCCACAAGCTGACCCGCGGCCTGGATCTGACGGCGTTCGTCCTCTTCTCCTCGGCCGCAGGTGTGCTCGGCAACCCGGGGCAGGGCAACTACGCCGCCGCCAACGCCCTGTTGGACGCGCTGGCCACGCACCGCCGCGCCCACGGGCTGCCGGGCCAGTCGCTGGCCTGGGGCCCCTGGACCGGTGAGAGCGGTCTGGCCGGTGGTCTGGCCGCCGCCGACCGGCAGCGGATGGACCGGACGGGCATCACGGCCCTGTCCGGCGCCGAAGGAGCCGCCCTGTTCGACACGGCAGGCACTCTGGACGCCCCGGTGCTCCTGCCCATGCGCTTCGACCCGTCGGCCCTGGCCACAGACCCGGCGGGCGCGGTGCCCGACCTGTTCCGTGCCCTGGTCCGGACGCGTACCCGGCGTACGGCGCAAGACCGCCAGGACGCCGGTGCCACACTCCGGCAGCGCCTCGCGGGGCTGTCGACGGTCGAGCGCCACGAAGCGCTCCTGGATCTCGTGAGGTCCAGGGTGGCGGTGATCCTGGGGCACCCGGGTGCCGAGGCCGTGGCACCCGACCGTGCCTTCGGCGACCTGGGCTTCGACTCCCTCGCGGCCGTGGAGCTGCGCAACGTCATGAACGAGGTGACCGGGCTGCGACTGCCCGCCACGCTCGTCTTCGACGCCCCGAACTCCCGCGCCCTCGCCGACTATCTGACGCTGGAGCTGTCGACGGAACTCGGCGCCGGGCAGGGCGGATCCGGTCCGGAGGGGTACCCGGACGGGAACCCGGCGGACAGCCCGGAGGACGCGGAGGTACGCCGCATCCTGCGTGCCCTGCCCATCGCCAGACTGCGTCAAGCGGGGCTGGTGGAAAGCCTGTTGGAACTGGCCGGAAGCCGGCCGGAGCACGCCGGCGGAGACGCGGCGGGCGAGCTCGGTTCGATCGATGAGATGGACGCCGAGAGTCTGATCAACATTGCACTCGGAGGCTCCGGCCTCGACGACGCGAACCGGGAAGTGTGAGGCTGTGATGGGTGGCTCCGAGCAGAAGCTGGTCGATGCGCTGCGGGCATCGGTCAAGGAGGCCGAGCGGCTGCGCACGCAGAAGCGCAAGCTGGCCGCGGCCTCCAGTGAACCGATCGCCATCGTCGGCATGGCCTGCCGGTACCCGGGGGGCGCGGATTCCGCGGACGCCCTGTGGCAGCTGGTCGCCGACGAGACCGACGCGATCAGCGCGTTCCCGGACAACCGGGGCTGGGATCTGGAGCGGCTGTACGACCCGGAGGCGCGCCGCGAGAACACCTCGTACGTCGACCAGGGCGGATTCCTGCACGAGGCAGGCGACTTCGACGCCGAGTTCTTCGGGATCAGCCCGAACGAGGCGCTGATCATGGACCCCCAGCAGCGGCTGCTGCTGGAGACGGCGTGGGAGGCGTTCGAGCACGCGGGTATCGACCCCCGCCCCCTCAAGGGCAGCCCCACCGGGGTCTTCACCGGGATGATGTACCACGACTACACGCACAACAATAATTCGGGCGCCATAGCCTCCGGGCGGATCTCCTACGTCTTCGGTTTCGAAGGCCCGTCGGTGACCCTGGACACCGCGTGCTCCTCCTCTCTCGTGTCGCTGCACCTCGCCGCGCAGGCGCTGCGCTCCGGAGAGTGCACACTCGCGCTGGCGGGCGGCGTCGCCGTGATGTCCACGCCTGAGACGTTCATCGAGTTCAGCCGCCAGAAGGCATCCGCCAGGGACGGCCGCTGCAAGTCCTTCGCCGCGGCGGCCGACGGATCGGCCTGGGCCGAGGGTTCGGGCCTGCTCCTCCTGGAGCGTCTGTCCGACGCGCGGCGCAACGGCCACCAGGTGCTCGCGGTCATCAAGGGGTCCGCGGTCAACCAGGACGGTGCGTCCAACGGCCTTTCTGCGCCGCACGGCCCCTCCCAGCGCCGGGTGATCCGGCAGGCGCTGGAGAACTCCGGGCTGACCCCGGCGGATGTCGACGTGGTCGAAGCGCACGGTACGGGCACCACGCTCGGCGACCCGATCGAGGTGCAGGCGCTGCTGGCGACGTACGGGCAGGACCGGCCCGCTGACCGGCCGTTGTGGCTCGGCTCGCTCAAGTCCAACATCGGCCACACCCAGACCGCGGCCGGAGCCGCCGGTGTCATCAAGATGGTGCAGGCGATGCGGCACGGCCTGCTGCCCAGGACACTGCACGTGGACGAGCCCACCGACCAGGTGGACTGGAGCACGGGCAACGTACGGCTGCTGACCGAGGCCCGGCCCTGGCCCGAGAACGAGCGGCCGCGCCGGGCCGGAGTCTCCTCCTTCGGCTTCAGCGGCACCAACGCGCACGTCATCGTCGAGCAGGCCCCGGAACTCAGCCCCGAGCAGGCCACCGATCGCGGCTCGGCGCCGGTGCCGGAGCAGCCCCCGCAGCAGGCCACGGGTGTACTTCCGTGGGCCCTGTCCGCGCGGACCGGGCCGGCGCTGCGCGCCCAGGCCGGCCGCCTGATCGCGCACCTCGATGAGCACCCCGGTCTCCGGGCGGCCGACGTCGGCCATTCCCTGCTGACCGGCCGTACGGTCTTCGACCAGCGCGCCGTGGTCGTCGGCAGTGACCGGGAATCCCTGCTCACCGGGTTGCACGCCCTGAGTGAGGGCCTGCCGTCCGCCGGCCTGGTACAGGGCACGGCCGAGGAACCCGGCAAGACCGTGTTCGTCTTCCCCGGGCAGGGCTCGCACTGGCCGGGCATGGCCGCAGGGCTGCTGGATGTCTCCGAGGTGTTCACGGCACGGATGCACGAGTGCGCCCGTGCGCTGGCCCCGCACATCGACTGGTCACCGCTGGAGGTGGCACGCCAGGCGCCGGACGCCCCGACCCTGGACCGCGTCGACGTGGCGCAGCCGATGCTGTGGGCCGTCATGATCTCCCTGGCCGAGGTGTGGCGTGCGCACGGGGTGCGGCCCTCCGCGGTCATCGGGCACTCCCAGGGCGAGATCGCGGCCGCGTGCGTGGCCGGTGCTCTCTCGCTGGAGGACGGCGCGCGCATCGTGGCGCTGCGGAGCAAGGCTCTGCTCTCCATATCGGGCAAGGGCGCGATGATGTCCATCGTCAAGCCCGTCGACTTCGTGCGTGAGCGGCTCGGCCCGTACGGGGACAGGATCTCGGTGGCCGCGGAGAACGGTCCCAACGCCGTCGTGGTGTCGGGCGACGCGGTGGCCCTGCGGGAGTTCGAGACCGTCCTGGCCAAGGCCCGCGCCATGCGCTGGACGATCCCGGGTGTGGACTTCGCCGCTCACTCGGCGCATGTCGAGGAGATCGCCGGCGAACTGGCCGATGCCCTCTCCGGAGTGACGCCGCGCGCCCCCGAGGTGCCCGTCTATTCCACTCTCACCGGGGCGCTCCTGCCTGCCACGGACGCCATGGATTCAGCGTACTGGTACCGCAATCTGCGCTCTCCCGTGCAGTTCCACCAGGCGGCCCTGGCCGCGCTGGCCGACGGGCACACCCTGTTCGTCGAGTGCAGCCCCCACCCGGTGCTCAGGCCCGGACTTGAGGAGATCTTCGAGGACACGGGCGCCCGCGCCGCCTCCGTCGGTTCACTCGCCCGCGAGGACGCGGGCTCCACCCGTATGACCCTGTCCCTCGCGGAGGCCCATGTGCGTGGTGCCTCCGTGGACCTGACGCGCTGCGCCCCCGCGGGCGAACGGGTCGCGCTGCCCACCTACGCCTTCCAGCGGCGGCGCGACTGGATCATTCCCGACGCCGGTGCGTCGGACGTGACCGCGCTCGGCCAGCTGCCCGTGGAGCATCCCCTGCTCGGGGCGGCCGTCGCCCTCGCGGACAGCGACGGCTACGTGTTCACCAGCAGGCTCTCCCTGCAGACCCACCCGTGGCTCGGTGACCACGACGCGCTCGGCACCGTCCTGGTGCCGGGCACCGGTCTTGTGGAGCTGGCCATCCGGGCGGGCGACCAGGTCGAGTGCGACGTGCTGGAGGAACTGACGCTGCGTGCACCGCTGGTACTGCCCCGGCAGGGCGGCATCCATCTGCAGGTGGTGGTCGGTGCGCCGGACGACGCGCTGCGGCGCGGTGTGCAGGTCTACTCGCGTCTCCAGGACGCGACGACCGACCCGTGGACGCTGCACGCCGAGGGGATCCTCGCGTGCGGCGCGGCCCGCCCGTCGTTCGAACTCACCGAATGGCCGCCGGTGGACGCTACTGAGGTCTCCCTCGACGGTGCGTACGACCGGCTGCTGGAGCAGGGCTACTACTACGGGCCGGTGTTCCAGGGCCTGAAGGCGCTCTGGACCCGGGGCGACGAGGTCTTCGCCGAGGCGGTGCTGCCCGAGCAGGCCCATGCCGACGCCGAACGGTTCGGGCTGCACCCGGCGCTCTTCGACGCGGCCATGCACGCCGGCCTCCTCGAAGACGGCGGCAGCAGGGACGGCGCGACCGTCCTGCCCTTCGCCTGGAGCGGCGTCACCCTCCACGCGGCCGGGGCCAAGGCACTCCGGGTGCGGATCACCAAGGCAGAGCACGACTCGGTGTCCGTCGCCGTCGCCGACGCGACGGGGCGTGCGGTGCTCTCGGTCGATTCGCTGGCCGCACTGCCGGTGACCGCCGAGCAGCTGGGCGCTGCCGAGGAGGGCCGCCGCGAGCTTCCGTACCGCATCAGCTGGCAGCCGGTCCCGGGCGAAGGGGCGGACGAGAACACCGAGTTCACCGAATGGGACGCACGGTACGAGGGGGAGACCGCACCGGACACCGTCGTGCACCGGGTGGAGCCGTCCGTCGCCGACGACGTCCTCGGCGGCGTACGGGACATCGCGCACCGCACGCTGGCCGCCCTCCAGGAATGGCTGGCCGACGAGCGCTTCGCGAACTCACGACTGGCCGTCGTCACCCGCCACGCCGTCGCTGTCACCGGCTCAGAGCCGGGCCAGGGCAGCACCGGTGCTCCGGACGGGGACATCGATCTGGGCCAGGCACCCGTGTGGGGAATGGTCCGTGCGGCGCAGGCGGAGAACCCGGGGCGTTTCCTGCTGGTCGACCTCGGCACCGCGGACGGGCCCCAGGGCCTCGCCGCTGCCATCGGGTCGGGGGAGACGGAGACTGCCGTACGCGACGGCGCCGTGCTGACCCCCAGGCTCGTGGCGGCCAACCACCCCGAGGACGCCGCACCTCCCGTCCTGAACCCGGCGGGTACCGTCCTGATCACCGGCGGAACCGGCGGAATCGGCGCGGAAGTCGCCCGCCACCTGGCCACGGTCCACGGCGTACGGCATCTGCTGCTGACCAGCCGGCGGGGCGAGCAGACCCCCGGTGTGGGTGAACTGCGCACGGAACTGGCCGCTTTGGGCGCCGAGACCACCGTGGCCGCCTGTGACGTCACGGACCGCGCGGCGCTGACGGCGCTGCTGGGCACCGTCCCCGCCGGGCACCCCCTCACCGGTGTCGTCCACGCGGCCGGTGTCACCGACAACGGGCTGCTCAGCACGCTCACACCGGAACGGTTCGACGCCGTGCTCGGCGCCAAGGCGGACGCCGCCTGGCATCTGCACGAGCTGACCCGCGACATGGATCTCGGCCTGTTCCTGCTGTTCTCCTCCTCCGGCGGCATGGTGCTGGCCTCGGGCCAGGCCAACTACGCGGCAGCCAACGTGTTCCTGGACGCGCTCGCCGTCCACCGGCACCACCACGGCCTGGCCGGTACGTCACTGGCATGGGGCCTGTGGCTGGGGGCCGGTATGAGCGGGCTCCTCCAGGACGTCGATCTTCAGCGGATGGCCCGTCAGGGTCTGCCCGGTTTCCGGGTGGACGAGGGCCTCGCCCTGCTCGACACCTCCCTGGAGATCGGGGCCCCGGTGCTGGCCCCCCTCCGGATCGATCAGGCGGCGCTGCGTGCCCGTGCGGACGAGATCCCCGCGCTGCTGCGCGGTCTGGCCAGGGTGCCCGGCCGTCGCCTGCGCAAGGCCGCGGACGGGACGTCGGACGCGTCCGCCGTCCAGCGGATGCTGGCCGGTGCAGGCCCCGAGCAGCGGATACGGAAACTGCTGGACCTGGTACGGAGCCACGTCGCGGGCGTGCTCGGCCATGCGGACCCGGACGCGCTCGACCCGGACCAGGCGTTCAAGGACCTCGGCTTCGACTCGCTCACCGCGGTGGAACTGCGCAACCGCCTCAACGCGGCCACCGGACTGAGGCTGCCCGCGACCCTGATCTTCGACCATCCCACCGCACAAGCTGTCGCGTCCTACCTGGACACGGCACTCGCCGGTGTGAAGCCGAAGCAGCCCAACCGGACAGTCCCCGCGGAGGGGTTGTTGGCGGGGGAGTCGGTTGCGGTGGTGGGGATGGCGTGTCGGTATCCGGGTGGGGTGTCGTCGCCGGAGGGTTTGTGGGGTGTGGTGTCCGGTGGTGTGGATGCTGTGGGGGTGTTTCCGGGGGATCGTGGTTGGGATGTTGGTGGGTTGTTCGATCCGGTGGTGGGTCGGGCGGGGAAGTCGTATGCGCGGGAGGGGGGTTTTCTGGGGGGTGCGGGTTTGTTTGATGCGGGTTTGTTCGGGGTGAGTCCGAATGAGGCGTTGTCGATGGATCCGCAGCAGCGGTTGTTGTTGGAGGCGTCGTGGGAGGCGTTGGAGCGGTCGGGTGTTGATCCTTTGTCGTTGAAGGGGAGTGCGACGGGTGTTTTCGCGGGGTTGATGTATCACGATTATGGTTTGGGTGCTGAGGCTGCGGTGACCAGTGGGGGGAGTCTGGTTTCTGGTCGGGTGGCTTATACGTTGGGTCTTGAGGGTCCGGCGGTGACGGTGGATACGGCGTGTTCGTCGTCGTTGGTGGCGATGCATTTGGCGGCGCAGTCGTTGCGGTCGGGTGAGAGTTCGCTGGCGTTGGCGGGTGGTGTGACCGTCATGTCCACCCCCGACATGTTCGTGGACTTCAGCCGCCAGCGGGGCCTGGCCCCCGACGGCCGGTGCAAGTCCTTCGCCAGCGGCGCCGACGGCACCGCGCTCTCGGAGGGTGTGGGCGTCCTGGTGCTGGAGCGTCTGTCGGATGCGCGGCGCAACGGTCACCCGGTGCTGGCGCTGCTGAAGGGATCAGCCGTCAACCAGGACGGCGCGTCCAACGGCATGACCGCCCCCCACGGACCCTCGCAGGAACGCGTCATCCAGGCCGCCCTGTCCATCGCCGGCCTGCGTCCGACCGATGTGGATGTGGTGGAGGCACACGGTACGGGGACCCGGCTGGGTGATCCGATCGAGGCGCAGGCGCTGCTGGCGACATACGGCCAGGACCGTGCGGAGGATCGGCCGTTGTGGTTGGGCTCGGTGAAGTCGAATATTGGTCATACGCAGGCTGCTGCGGGTGTGGCGGGTGTGATCAAGATGGTGATGGCGTTGCGGGAGGGTGTTCTTCCGCGGACGTTGCATGTGGATGAGCCGTCGTCGCAGGTGGATTGGTCTGCGGGTGCGGTGGAGTTGCTGACGGAGGAGCGGGCGTGGCCTGCTGAGGCGGGTCGTCCGCGGCGGGCTGGTGTGTCGTCGTTCGGCCTGAGCGGGACGAATGCGCACGTCATCCTGGAGGAACCGGAGGCGCTGCCGGTGCCGGTTGAGGTGCCTGTTGGTGGTGTGGTGCCGTGGGTGGTGTCCGGGGGCAGTGCTGAGGCGTTGCGTGCGCAGGCTGCGGCTCTGGTGGCGCATGTGGAGCAAGGCGCCGACTTGCATCCGGTGGATGTGGCCTACTCCCTGGCTACCTCGCGCTCGGCACTGAAACATCGGGCTGTGGTGGTGGCGGGGGACCGTGAGGGGTTCGTCGAGGGTCTGCGTTCGGTGGTTTCGGGTGCGGGTCGTGTGGTGGATTCGGTTCGTCGTGGGCGTGTTGGGTTCTTGTTTACGGGTCAAGGTGCTCAGCGGGTGGGGATGGGGCGTGGTCTGTATGAGGCGTTCCCGGTGTTTGCTGAGGCGTTTGATGCGGTGGTGGGGTTGCTGGATGCCGAGCTGTCGGGTGCCGGTACGGACGTTTCGGTGCGTGAGGTGGTCTGGGGCACTGATGCTGGTGCGCTGAACCGGACGGTGTTTGCGCAGGCGGGGTTGTTCGCGGTTGAGGTGGCGTTGTTCCGGTTGCTTGAGTCGTGGGGTGTGCGGCCTGACTTTGTGGCTGGTCATTCGATTGGTGAGGTGGCTGCGGCTCATGTGGCGAGGGTGTTGTCGCTTGAGGATGCTGTGGTGTTGGTGGCCGCGCGTGGGCGGTTGATGCAGGCGCTGCCTTCGGGTGGTGTGATGGTCGCGGTCGGGGCCCCGGAGGCTGAGGTTGCCGGGCTGTTGTCGGCTGGTGTGTGTATCGCCGCCGTCAATGGCCCGTCCTCGGTGGTGATTTCGGGTGCTGAGGCGGAGGTTCTGGAGCTGGCCGGGCGGATCGCTGCGCTCGGTCGTAAGACGAAGCGGCTTGATGTGAGTCACGCGTTCCACTCGGTGTTGATGGACCCGATGCTGGACGACTTCGCGGCTGTAGTAGAGAAACTCACCTTCAATGCACCCCAGTTGTCGGCCGTCTCGACCGTCACCGGTGGTGGGGTCGAGGGTGAGTGGTCGGATCCTGGTTATTGGGTGCGGCAGGTGCGTGAGCCGGTGCGTTTCGCGGATGCGGTGACCACACTCGTCGGCCGTGGTGTGGGGTCGTTTGTGGAGGTGGGGCCGGATGCGGCTCTGGTTCCGATGGGTGTGGAGGTGGTCGGTGACGATGATGTTGATGGGGTGGCGTTTGTTGGGTTGCAGCGTCGTGGTCGTGATGAGGCCACGGAGCTTCTGACAGGTCTGGGAGGGCTGTTCGCGCGGGGCGTTCCGGTGGACTGGCGGGCGTTCTTCGCCGGATCCAGTGCCCGGCTGACCGAACTCCCCACGTACGCCTTCCAACACCAGCGCTACTGGGCCCACTCACCCGTCGGCTCCGGCGACGCGTCATCGCTCGGCCTGGGCGACCCCGAGCACCCGTTGCTCGGTGCTGTCGTCGAACTGCCGGGAGATGACAGCCGCGTACTGACCGGACGGCTTTCGCCTGGCCTCCAGCCCTGGCTGGGTGATCACCGGCTCGGTGAGACCATCCTCTTCCCGGCCACCGGCTTCGTCGAGCTCGCACTGCGCGCCGGCGATCAGGTCGGCTGCGATGTACTGGAGGAACTCACCCTCCAGGCGCCCCTCGTGCTCGCCGAGGACCAGGGAACGCAGATCCAGGCAGTGGTCGCCGGCCCCGACGCGTCAGGGCGCAGGTCGCTGAGCGTCTACTCCCGAGCGGAGGACGCATCCGGCGGCCCGTGGACCTGCCATGTGGAGGGGTTCCTCGCGCCGGGCGCGCGTCCGGCGGCGTTCGAGCTGACGCAGTGGCCGCCCGCCGGTGCGGAGCCGATGGATGTGACCGATGCGTACGCCCGGCTGCTGGGCCGGGGATACGGCTACGGTCCGGTGTTCCAGGGACTGACGGCCGCATGGACCGCCGGGGAGGAGATCTTCGCGGAGATCACGCTGCCCGAGGAGGCCCACGACGATGCGGGCCGGCTCGGCCTGCACCCCGCACTGCTGGACGCGGCCACCCACGCCGCACTGATCCATGACGGTGCACCCGGCGGAGACAGCGCCGTGCTGCCCTTCGCCTGGATGGATGTGTCCCTCTACGCCACCGGCGCCTCCGGTCTGCGCGTCCGGCTCACCCCCACCGAACAGGGCATCGCACTGGCCGTGGCCGACCAGACCGGACGGCCCGTGCTGGCAGCCGGATCCGTGCTGTCCAGGCCCGTGTCCCTCGACCAGCTGGGGGCAGCCGGAGCGGGCGGGCACCACAAGAGCCTCTACCAGGTCGATTGGGCCCCGCTTCCTGCCCCGGCACTCGACGGACCGCCACTCACCTGGGCGGACTGGGCGGACTGGGCGGGTCGCGCCGAGCACGGGGCAGCGGTCCAGGACAGCCCCCTGCCCGACCTGTTCCTCCTGCGGAGCAGGCCCGGCCACGACGCCGCGGCCGTGCACGACCGTACGAGGCAGGCACTGGAAGCCGTCCAGGCCTATCTCGCCGAGGACCGGCTCGCCGGAACCAGGCTGCTCGTCCTCACCCGGGGCGCCGTGGCGATGTCCGGCGAGGACGTGACCGACCTGGCGGGTGCGACGGTATGGGGGCTGGTGCGCGCGGCGCAGCAGGAGAACCCCGGCCGCATCCTGCTCGCCGACACGGACGAGGACCTCGGCACGGACGATGGTCCCGGCACGGTGGCCGACGTCGAAGTGCCGCGGATCGCTGCCGCGGCCGCTGCGGAGTCCCAGGCGGTGCTGCGGGGCGGTACCGCCCATGTGGCGAGGCTGAGCAGGGTCCCGGCAGGCCCCGTGCGCCCCGGCGGGTTCGGCGAGGCCGGCACGGTGCTGGTCACCGGCGCCTCGGGCACCCTCGGCCGGCTGATCGCGCGTCACCTCGTGGCCGCCCATGGAGTCAGGCACCTGCTCCTGACCAGCAGGCGCGGTGCGGCCGCCGACGGCATACCGCAGCTGATGGACGAACTGACGGCGATGGGGGCCGAGGTCCGGGCCGTGGCGGCCGACGCGGGTGACCGTGCCCAGCTGGCCGCCGTACTGGACGGCATACCGGCAGCACACCCGCTGACCGGTGTGGTGCACGCGGCGGGGCTGCTGGACGACGGAGTGATCGCCACACTGACGCCCGGACGGGTCGATGCGACTCTGCACAGCAAGGTCGATGCCGTACTCCATCTCCACGAACTCACCAAGGAGTTGGACCTCACCGCGTTCGTGCTGTTCTCCTCCATGGCCGGTGTGTTCGGCAACGCCGGCCAGGCCGGCTACTCGGCGGCCAACGCCTTCCTGGACGCCTTCGCCACGCACCGCAGGGCCGCCGGACTCCCGGGAACCTCGCTCGCCTGGGGCGCCTGGTCCAGGGACGTGGGCATGGCGAGCACGCTGACCGACCACGACCGGGAGCGGATGAGCGGGCGCGGCATCGACGAACTCACCACCGACCAGGGGCTCGCGCTCTTCGACGCGGCGATCCGTGCGGAGGCTCCCGTACTGCTCCCGGTCGGCTTCAACCCGGCGGTGCTCGCCGCGGCGGGCGAGGAACTGCCGCCCCTGCTGCGCGGCCTGGTGCCCACGGTCAGGCGCCGCCCGGCCGGTGCCGGTGCACCAGTTCAGGCATCCGTACGCGAACAGCTGGCCGGTCTGGACGAGCAGGAACAGGAGGCGCTGCTCCTCCAGCTCGTCAGGGACGGCTCGGCCAAGGTCCTGGGGCACGACAGTGCCGACGCGGTGGACCCGGAGCGGGACTTCCTGGAGTCGGGCTTCGACTCGCTGACCTCCCTCGAACTGCGGAACGGCCTCAACCGGGCAACCGGGCTGCGGCTTTCGCCGACCGCTGTGTTCGACAACAAGACCCCGGCCGAGCTGGCCCGGTTCCTGCACGGCCTGCTGGCGGCGCAGGCGCCGTCGGGGGCGAGCGAAGCGGAGGCGGGGGACGTCCCGGGTGAGGTCTCCGGAGCGGGCTCTCTGAGCACACTGTTCCGGGCAGCGGCCGAGGCAGGGCGGATGGACAAGGGATTCGACCTGCTGCGTACGGTGGCCGACTTCCGGCCGACGTTCGACGCGGCGGCACAGGCCGGACCGCTCGCGGCTCCGGTACGGCTGGCCGAAGGCCCGGGCGCACCCCGGCTGATCTGCATCAGCACCCCCATGGCAACCGGAGGCGTCGCCCAGCACGCCCGGCTGGCCGCGGCGTTCCGAGGGGAACGCCAGGTCTCCGCGGTACCGCTGCCGGGATTCCGGACCGGGGAGCCGCTGCCCGCGAGTACATCCGCCGCGGTCGACGTCGTGGCAGGCGCGGTGCTCGACGCCGCCGAGGGCGAACCGTTCGTCCTGATCGGCTACTCGGCCGGCGGCACACTCGCGTACGCGACCGCCGCGTACCTGGAGAACGAACTGGGCATCACCCCGGCCGGAGTCGTCCTGCTCGACAGCTTCCGGATGGACTCGGCGACGGGCGGGGTGTCACTGGACGCCCTGGCGCACGGGCTGCTCGCCAAGGAGTCCGCCTTCGGCGGCTTCGACGACGCACGGCTTTCGGGCATGGCGGGCTGGGGCAAGGTCCTCTCCGAGTTCGCGCCGGCTCCCGTGGCCGCTCCGGTGCTGCTCGTGCAGTGCACGGAGTCCTTCGCACCGTCCGGGGAGAGCGAGGGGCAGGACGCCGACACCTGGCGGGCCCAGCCCTGGTTCCCGGAACATGACGTCGCCCCGATACGGGCGAACCACTTCACGGTCATCGAGGAGCAGGCGACGGACACCGCCGCGCTGATCTCCGACTGGCTCAACTCAACGGATCGAGGGCGAACTTCATGACGCTGGCACCCACCGCCAAGGGAACGGTCCCGTTCGGTGAGTACGAGACCTGGTACCGGATCACCGGCGACCTGAGCTCCGGACGCCCGCCCGTCGTCGTCGTACACGGCGGGCCCGGCAGCACGCACGACTACCTGCTGAGCCTGACCGCGCTCGCCGAAGAGGGCTGGCCCGTCGTCCACTACGACCAGCTCGGCAACGGGGGCTCCACCCACCTGCCCGGACGCGGCGCCGACTTCTGGACCACCGACCTGTTCGAGGCCGAGCTGGACAACCTGATCCAGCGGCTCGGCATCGCCGGCGGCTACATCCTCTACGGGCAGTCCTGGGGCGGCATGCTGGTCGCCCGGCACGCCGCTGCCCGGCCGGCCGGACTGCGCGGCCTCGTCATCGCCAACTCGCCCGCCTCGTACCCGCTGTGGCGCCAGGAGATGGACCGGCTCCGGGCCGAACTGCCCCCGGGCGTCGATGAGACGCTACGCCGCCACGAGGCCGCGGGCACCACCGAGAACGACGAGTACCACCAGGCCATGCGGGTCTTCTACGAGAAGCATGTCTGCCTGCTCAGGCCCTGGCCGCGGGACTACCTGGCCTCGTTCTACGAGGTCTACAACGACCCGACGGTGTACTACACCATGAACGGCCCGACCGAGTTCCATGTCACCGGAACACTGCGCGACTGGTCCGTCGAGGACTGCTGCCCGGACATCGAGGTGCCGACGCTGCTGATCTCGGGACGGCACGACGAGGCCACCCCTGCCACCGTCCAGCCGTTCCAGGACCTCATACCGGACGTGAGGTGGGAGATCCTGGAGAACTCCAGTCACCTGCCGCACCTGGAGGAGCCGGAACTGTTCAACAAGATCATGACGGAGTATCTGACGAGTCTGCGGTCCGGGCAGAGAAACGTGTAGTCCGGGCAGCGGCAGGGGAGTCCGGGAACCGGTAGGGGCCGCTAGGGGTACTGGCGGCGGCCCCACCGGAACAAACTGGCCGGGACGGCCGGAACCTGCCGTCGCACCGCCGATATGAGAATTGCGTAGGGGACAGGACCATGGAGAGTGTTCCGCCGTCCGGCAGCGCGGCCAGCGCGGTCATTTTTCCCGGAATGGGTCCCTGCCCATTCAGTGACGTGGCGAAGTTCATGCTGGTGAATCCCGCAGCGAGGAAACTCGTGGCCACTGCGGACGAAGTACTTGGATATTCACTCGTGGACCGGTTCCGGGAGACCGAAGGGGATTACAGCGAATACGCCCAGGTCGCTTTCCTCGTCAACTGCCTGGCGCTGGCCGAATGGGCGGAGGAATCAATCGGGCTGCGGCCGGATCTCTGTGTGGGGCCGAGTTTCGGCGGAAAAGCAGTGGCCGTGTATTCGGGCGCCCTGCCCTTCGAGGAGGCCGTCGGCATGACGGCGCGCTGGGCGCGGGCCCTGGAGGAGTACTTCGCCGTCGCGCACCGGGACGTGGTGACGCACTCCTTCGCCCGCACCGATGAGGACGCGCTGGCCAAGATCCTGGCCGAGTTCGACGAGCAGGGCGAGTGGTACGACATCTCCTGCCGCGTCGACCACGACTTCCACATGCTCTCGCTCCACGAGAGCCGGCTGGAGTGGCTGAAGTCCCGTGTCCGGTCCCTCGGCGGTCTGCCGCTCTACACGATGCGCCCGCCGATGCACTCCGGCGCGTTCCGTCCGCTGCGCGACAGCGTGGAGCAGGACATCTTCGCCGACCTGCACTTCACCGACCCGGTGCGGCCGGTGGTCGCCGATCAGGACGGCCGCGTCCTCACCACGGGTGCGGAGGTGCGCGCCATGCTGCTGGACGGTTTCGTCCAGGCGGTCCAGTGGCCGGACGTGGTGGCGGCGCTGAAGGACGCGGGCGTGCGGAAGGTGTTCGTCTCCGGTCCGGACAGCCTCTTCGGCCGGGTCGGCGTCACGACCCGCAACTTCGAGGTCGTTCCGGTCAATCCGAGGCTCGCGCTGCAACCGCGCCGCCGGGGCGCCGCATAACGAGGGAACGCGCACACAGAAGTGCCCTCCGTAATCGAGGAGATCGCGAAGGGCAATTTCTGTGTCCGGACCCGCTGTTGTCCGGGGCCGCAGGAGGAACCGGGTCAGCGGGCGAGACTCCGGGAGACCGCCGCCCAGAGCACCCCCGGAGTCGCGAACGTCTCCGTGGTCAGCATGTCGTCGACGAAGCGAACGTCGTACATCGTCTCCAGTGACGCCAGCATTTCCACGGTACCGAGCGAGTCCAGTCCGAGGTCACGCAGACCTGAATCGGCGGTCAGGGTCTCATGCGGACCCAGGAACGGCAGATACTTGCGCAGCAGCTCTTCGAATTGCTCGTCCCACATGGTGACTCCGCATCTTGTAATTGCTAGGTGCCGGACTATGCGCCGGACTTGTGTGCCGGACTTGTGTGCTGGACTAGGCGTCTGGCTATGTGTCGGGCTATGTGCCGCAATAATTTTCAATGTGACTGTATTCGGCGTGTGCGATGAAGGCACCCCCTATCTCCCCCTTCTTTTCGGTACCTCTTGAGGAGGCTGGAAACATGTCCGCCGACAAGGCTCTCCACGCGCGCTTCTTGCGTGGTCTCGAACTTTCGCCCGGGAAGGCCGCGGTACGGGCCGGCCGGGAGTCCGTCACCTACGAGGAGGCCCACGAGCGTGCGCTGCGCTGGGCCGGCGCCCTGCTGGCAGGTTCGAGCGGGGAGAGCGCGCCGCGCGCGGTCGGCGTACTGGCCGCCAAGAGCGTCGACGCCTACGTGGGACTGCTGGCCGCGCTCTACGCCGGTGCCGCCGCCGTCCCGCTGAACCCCGGCTTCCCCGCCGCCCGCACCCGGTACATGCTCCAGACCTCCGCGGTGTCGGCGGTCCTGGCGGACGAACAGGGGCTGGCCGCGCTGGCGGACGGGGCCGCGCCCGGCACGGACCTTCCCGTCCTGCCGCTCGGCGGCGCATCCGTGCCCCACGGGCACCGGGCCATCGGAACCGGGCCACGCGGCACCCTCGACGCCCCGCGGCCCGCCGGGAGCGACGACACCGCGTACATGCTCTTCACCTCCGGTTCCACCGGCCGGCCCAAGGGCGTACGGATCACCCACGGCAACCTGCACCACTACTTCCAACTCCTGGACCGGCGCTACGACTTCCACCAGGACGACGTCTTCTCCCAGACCTTCGACCTGAACTTCGACTGCGCCATGTTCGACGTCTTCAACGCCTGGGGCGCGGGAGCCACCGTGCAGGCGGTGCCCGCGCAGGCCTACAGCGACATGCCGTCCTTCTTCGCCGGACACGACATCAGCGTCTGGTTCTCCACGCCGAGTGCCATCCCCCTGATCCGCAGGATGAGCGGCCTCGGGCCGGGATCCCTGCCCACACTGCGCTGGTCCCTGTTCGCGGGTGAGGCACTGAAGGCTGCCGACGCCGTGGACTGGCAGTCGGCGGCCCCCGGTTCGACGCTGGAGAACATCTACGGGCCCACCGAGCTGACCGTCACCATCACCGGGCACCGCTGGTCCCCGCAGGACTCGCCCGCCCGGTGCGTCAACGGCCTGGTCCCCATCGGCGCCGTCAACGAAGGCCACGACCACCTGCTGCTCGACGGCAACGGTGACCCGGTGCGGGGCGAGGGCGAACTGTGCGTCACCGGGCCTCAGATGGTCCCCGGCTATCTGGATCCCGCCGACGAGCAGGGCCGCTTCCACCCCTACGACGGCCGTACGTGGTACCGCACGGGGGACAGGGTGCGCACGCTGGACAACGGAGAGCTGATCTACCTGGGCCGGCTCGACAACCAGGTGCAGATCCAGGGCTGGCGCGTCGAGCTCTCCGAGGTGGAGCACGCCCTGCGCGCAGCCGAAGGTGTCACGGAAGCGGTCGCCGTCACCCGCGCCTCGGGCAACGGACTCGAACTCGTCGTCTACTACACCGGATCCCCGACCGCGCCGTCCGTGCTGGCCAGGGAGCTGCGCCAGACGCTGCCGCAGGGGATGCTGCCGCGCGAGTACCGGCACCTGGACGAATTGCCCCTGAACTCGAACCGGAAGATCGACCGGGGCAAACTCGCGGCCGCGTGCGCCACCGGGACCCCCATGGCTGAAACAGCAGTGGTTTAGGGGTCGTTAGGGGTGCTGGAGGCGTCCCGCGCTGAATAGCGTTTGGCTCAAGAAACTCGCTCGTGCCGTGTGCGGGACCGTGGCCGCAGCCATTGACCGCGAGGTGGATCACCTGCCGGCAAGGCCCGTCCCAAGAGGGGAATCATGACCGAAATAGCTGAAGCGGAAAACACTGAGGCAGAGGTAAGGCGCCCGTTTCCGCTTGCCGCTCGTTGTCCGTTCGGTGCACCGGCCGAGTACGCGGAGCTGCGTAAGACCGAACCGGTGTCCAAGGTGACCGTAGCCGTGAACGGCCGGCCCGCCTGGCTCTTCACCAAATACGACCTCATCCGGCAGATCCTCTCCGACCCCCGGCTGAGTGCGAACATCAAGCTGCCGGGATATCCGATCCCGATCAATGTGGACGACGCGTACGTCCAGACGGTCCGCCGGGGGCTCTTCAACCTGGACGGTCACGACCACGCCGTGCAGCGACGCCTTCTCGGCCCCGAGTTCAGCGTCAAGACGCTGGAGAAGCTGCGCCCGCGCATTCAGTCGATCGTCGACGGATACATCGACCGGATGATCGAGCAGGGTGGCCCTGTCGACCTGGTGGCGGCCCTCTCCATCCCCATGCCGTCGCAGGTCGTCTGCGAGATCCTGGGCATTCCCTTCCAGGACCGGGAAGTCTTCCAGAAGTGGTCGGGCACGCTGATGAACAGCGCCACCCTGCCCGAGGAGCAGATCCGGATCATCGGGCAGATGGAGGAGTACCTCGGCAAGCAGATCGCCGAGAAGGCCGCCAACCCCGGTGACGACCTGCCCAGCCGTGTCCTGGAGAAGAACGAGCGTGAGGGCCACGGCCTCACTCACGAGGACATCGCCTGGATGACGAACGTCCTGAACGGCGCCGCCCACGAGACCACGGCCAACAACCTCACCCTCGGGGTCCTCGCGCTGCTCCAGCACCCGGACCAGCTCGCCGAGTTCAAGGCCGACCCCTCGCTCGCGCCCAAGGTCGTCGAAGAGGTGCTGCGTTACGCCAGCACCAACGACTGGGGTACCTCCCGGGTCGCGACCGAGGACATCGAGATCGGCGGAGTGCTGATTCGCGCGGGTGACGGAATCATCACCTCACGCGTCGCGGCCAACTACGACGACGAGGCCTTCGAGGACCCGGGCACCTTCGACATCCACCGGGGCGCGAGCAGCCACCTCGCATTCGGATACGGCCCGCACGGGTGTGTCGCGCAGAACCTGGCACGCCTGGAACTCCAGATAGCCCTCACCACCCTGTTCACGCGCATTCCCGAGCTGCGGCTCGATGTTCCCGCCGTGGAACTGCGTGTGCGCGAGGACGCGCTCATCCACGGGATTCACGAACTCCCGGTCACCTGGTAACGGAGGAAATCCCCTTATGCGTGTGCTGGTTGATGACGATCGGTGCGTGGGTGCAGGCTGCTGTGTGCTCGCGGCGCCGGACCTGTTCGAGCAGAACGATGAGGACGGCCGGGTCTTTCTGCTCATCGACAATCCCGGTTCCGAGCTGCGCGATGCCGTGCTCGAAGCCATTGACGTCTGCCCGGCGGACGCGCTCAAGCTGATCGACGAGTAATTGCGCGGTACGTGGGGAGTTTCTGACTCCCCACGTACCGGAATGCGACCCGGCCCGCCTTTTCCAGAAATCGGAGAACGGCTTTGCATGCCCAAAATCAACTGACCGATCGTGAAACGGGACTCGCGTACCCGCAGGGGACACTCGTCCACAGCCTGCTGGACGACGCCACGGCAGAGGTGCCCGATGCCCGCGCCGTACGCGACTCCGTCACCGCCCTGAGCTACCGCAGGCTGCACGAGCTGAGCCACGCCGTCGCCCACTGGCTGCGGGGACAGGGCGTCGCCCCCGGTGATCGGGTGGTCGTGCAACTGCCCAGCCGGGTCGAACTGGTCGCCCTGTTCTACGGAGTCGTACGGTGCGGCGCGATCTTCGTGCCGCTCAACCCGGCCATGAAGCGGTTCCACCTCTCGTCGGTGCTGGAGAACGCGGAGCCGGCGCTGGTCATCGGCGACGCCGCCTCGGCTCCCGGTCTGCGCGAGAACACCGCCGTACCGGTCCACGACATCTCCGTCGCCTGGACCCACATCCTCGCCGTGGCCGACAGGACGCCGGAGCCGGTGGCCGTCGAGGTCGGCGTCGAGGACGTCGCCGCCCTCGTCTACACCTCGGGCAGCACCGCGGCCCCCAAGGCCGTGGTGTGCCCGCACCGGCAGGTCACCTTCGCATCGTCGGCGATCAACGCGGAGCTGGGATACCGCGCGGACGACGTGGTCTTCTGCCGCTTCCCGCTCTCCTGGGACTACGGCCTGTACAAGGTCCTGCTCTCCTGCCTGGGCCGTTCCGAACTGGTCCTCGCCGGCGAGGAGTCCGACCTCGTCCTGCTCACACGTATGCGGGAGACCGGCGCCACCGTCGTACCGATCGTGCCCTCGCTCGCCGCGATGATCGCCACCCTCGCTGCCCGGGACACCGGACAGCCGCCGCCGGTACGGATGTTCACCAACACCGGCGCCGCCCTTCCGGCGACCACCATCTCGGCGCTGCGGGAGGCGTTCCCCGGCGTACGGGTGGTGCGCCAGTTCGGGCAGACCGAGTGCAAGCGGATCTCCATCATGCCGCCCCACGAGGACGGCGAACGCCTCCAGTCGGTCGGCCGCCCGCTGCCCGGCACCCGGGTGCTGATCCTCGACGCGGACGGCACCGAACTGCCGGTCGGCGAGACCGGCGAGATCGTGGCCGCGGGGCCGCATGTGATGCCCGGCTACTGGCGGTCCCCCGAGCTGTCGGCCGGCAACTTCCGGCCGGACCCGGTCACCGGCGAACCGCGCCTGCACACCGGCGACTACGGAAGTCTCGACGCCGACGGCTACCTCTACTTCGAGGGCCGCAGGGACGACATGTTCAAACGCAAGGGCATCCGCATGAGCACCGTCGAGATCGAGGCGGCCGCCATGGACGTCCCCGGTGTCCGGGTCGCCGCGGTGCTCCCGCCGCACGACGGGCGGGACCTGACGGTCTTCGTCGAAGCCGATCTGGCGCCGACCGTCGTGCTCAAGGAGCTGGCGAAGCGGCTGGAACCCGCCAAGGTGCCCGCCCTGTGCAAGGTCATCCCGGAACTGCCGCTGACGCTCCACGGGAAGAACGCGCGCCAGGCGCTGATCGACATGCTCGAAGGGGAGGGACGGTGACCCGTCACGAAGAGCTGGCGGTGCGCTACGGCACACCCCTCTACGTCTACGACCTCGCCGAGGTCACCGCGGCCCGCCGCGAGCTGTTCGACGCGCTGCCCGAGAGCTTCCACCTCTACTACGCGCTCAAGGCCAACCCCCACCCCGACCTGGTCCGGGCGCTGCGCGAGGGCGAAGGCCGGACCTGCCGCCCCGAGATCAGCTCGACGGGCGAACTCGCTGCCGCTCTCGAAGCGGGATTCTCCGGCGCGGACTGCCTCTACACGGGCCCCGGCAAGACCCTCGGGGAGCTGAGCGAGGCCATCGGCCTGGGCGTGCGGATGTTCTCGACGGACTCCGTCACCGATGTGCGCAGGGTCGGCGCGGCCGCGCTGGAACACGGCGTCGTGGCCGACTGTCTGCTCCGTATCAACAGCGCGTCGGCCAGCGCCACCAGCAGCATCCGGATGACAGGCACCCCCTCGCAGTTCGGCTTCGACAGCGAGACGCTCGCCGAAGTGCTGCCCGAACTGCGGGACGTCCCCGGCACCCGGCTCACGGGCATGCACTTCTTCCCGCTGAGCAACGCCAAGGACGAGGAATCGCTGATCGGCGAGTTCCAGCACACCATCGCCGTCGCCGCGCAGCTCCACCAGGAGCTGGACATCCCGCTGGACTACCTGGACATCGGCGGCGGCTTCACCGTCCCGTACGGAGTCCCGGGCGAGCGCGGCAGCTACCCCAAGCTCCGCGCCGAACTCGAAGCCGCCCTCGACACGCACTTCCCCGAGTGGCGGTCCGGCAGCCCCAGGCTGGCCTGCGAATCGGGCCGCTTCCTCATCGGCGCGAGCGGCACGCTGCTGGCCTCCGTCAGCAACGTCAAGGTCAGCCGCGGCCGCAAGTTCGTGATCACGGACGCCGGCATCAACACCTTCGGCGGCATGTCGGGCCTGGGACGGCTGCTGCCTGTGGCGGTGCAGCCCCGGGCGGGTGCCGATGTGGAGTCCGCGAGCCTGGTCGGCCCCCTGTGCACGCCCGGTGACGTACTGGGCCGGGAGATCAAACTGCCGGTGCTCCGGGCCGACGACCTCGTCAGCGTCCCCAACGTCGGAGCGTACGGCCCCACCGCGAGCCTCCTCATGTTCCTCGGCAGGCCGGCGCCCACCGAGGTGACCGTCCGCGCGGACGGGAGCATCTCCGCCTCGCGTATCGAACACCACCGCGCGTACCTGCCGACCGGAACCGGAGCACGAGAGTGAACAGCGCACCGTCCGCAGTCCTCCCCCCGAGTCCGGAGGCGCCCGCTGCCCGCGGCACCGTCGTCGTCACCGGGATGGCTTCCGACTCCCACACCTGGAACCTGGTCTTCCTCCAGCTCCTGGTGGAAGAGCTGGGATACGACGTCGTCAACCTCGGCCCGTGCGTGCCCGACGAACTCCTCGTCGACGAATGCCGCGCGCTCTCCCCCCACATGGTCGTCATCAGCAGTGTCAACGGACACGGCTATCAGGACGGAATGCGTGTCATCGGCCGGCTGCGGTCCTGCGCGGAGCTCGCCGACACCCCCGTCGTCATCGGCGGGATGCTCGGCATCTCCGATGAGAACGCCACCTACGTCGACGAGCTGATGGCGGCCGGCTTCCACGCCGTGTTCGAGGGCAGCAGCACCGCGGGCTTCCAGGACTTCGTCCACTCGCTGCCCGCGAAGGCCGGCGCCACGGCGGAGATGGCCGCTGTCGCGTCATGACCTCCATCGTCCGCTCGGTGCGCCGGGCCCTCGCCCACAGCCGGCCCGTCGACTTCGGTGCGTTCGTACGCCGTGCGGGCGGCTCGGGCGGGCTCGTCGTCCAGCCGCGCATGGGGTTCGGCGGCCCCGGCCCGATGCGGACGGGCCTCGCCGCGACCAGGGCGGCCAGGGCCACCACGGTCGGCACCATCACCCTCGACAGCTTCACCCGCGTCGGTGAGCTGGAGTCGGTCGAGGAAGCCCTGCGCCACGGAGTGGGCCTCAACGGCTATCCGATCGTCACCTACGGGACGGAGGTCACCGAAGCGGTACTCGACGGCATCCGGGACCACCGCTTCCCGGTACAGGTCCGGCACGGCTCCGCCGTACCGCAGGACATCTTCGAACGGCTCATCGAGCTGCGCCTCAACGCGACCGAGGGCGGCCCCGTCTCCTACTGCCTGCCGTACGGGCGCACCGCTCTCGCCGATTCCATCGAGAACTGGCAGCAGTGCACACGGCGCTACGCCACCCTGCTGGAGGCCGGGGTCGAACCCCATCTGGAGACCTTCGGCGGCTGCATGCTGGGACAACTCTGCCCGCCCAGCATGCTGGTGGCGCTCAGCGTCCTGGAAGCACTGTTCTTCTGCCGGTACGGAATCCGCAGCGTCTCCGTCAGCTACGCCCAGCAGACCAGCGCCGCCCAGGACAGGGAAGCGGTGCTCGCCCTGCGCCGGCTCTGCGCCGAACTCCTGCCGACCGAGAACTGGCACGTGGTCATCTACGCCTACATGGGCGTCTACCCGATGACCGACCACGGCGCACAGGCCCTGCTGGGCCGGGCTGCCGAACTCGCGGTCGGCACCGGGTCGGAGCGGCTCATCGTCAAGACCGTCGCGGAGTCCCGCCGCATCCCCACCGTCGAGGAGAACGTCGACGCGCTGGAATTCGCCGGGGACACCGCCGCGGGCAGCGGGCCGGTGATCGGTGACGCGGATGCCACCGACTCGCAGACCTACCGGGAGGCCCGCGCCCTCATCGAGGCCACCCTGGACCTCGACCGCGACATCTCGCGGGCACTGCTCCTCGCCTTCCGGCGGGGGTTCCTCGACATCCCGTACTGCCTCCACCCGGACAACCGCGGCAGCTGCCGCAGCTACATCGACGGGGACGGCCGGCTGCGCTGGGCCGACACCGGCTCGCTCCCCCTGGGCGGGCTGGCCGAGGGCGGGCACAGCCGCCGGGTCACCTCGGCCGGGCTGCTCACCGACCTCTCCTACATGCGCCGCCGATTCGACGAGGCGCCACCTGGACCCGCGCCGCTGCCCGGCCCGCGTGACGGGGCCGCCGGCGCACCCCGTACGCCCCTTCAGGGGGCCACCCGAGCGTCCGTACAACCGCCAGCGAAGGACGGTGCACAGAGCCGATGACAACCGATGGACAGAACCAGCGCCTGACGATTCTCGGCGCGGGCGTGATGGGCGTGAACATCGCGACGACGGCCCTGGGCCACGGGATCCCCGTCGTCCTGGTCGACGTCGAGCAGAGCACGCTCGACCGCGCCCGCACCCAGATCTCCCAACTGCTGCGCCACGCACAGCTGATGGGGGCGCTCCCGGCGGACACCCCCGCCGGAGAGCTCACCACCGCACTGTCCCCCGTGGACGGCGCGGACGCCACCGCGGTGATCGAGGCGATCACCGAGGACGCCGCTCTCAAGGCCAAGGTGCTGGCCGAGGTCTCCGGAGTGATCCGGCCCGGCACCCCGCTGATCTCCAACACCTCCGGCATCCCCATCGACGAACTCGCCGAAGCCGTGGCCCGGCCGGACGAACTGGTCGGCACCCACTTCATGAACCCCACCTATCTGATCGCGATGGTGGAGGTGATCAAGGGGCCGCGCACCAGCGAGGAGACGATGGCCGGGGTCGTGGGGCTGCTCACGGCAATGCGGCGGCGCTCGGTCGTCGTCCAGGACGCACCCGGCTTCGTCACCAGCCGGCTGCTCCACCCCATGATCAACGACGCGGCGCGGCTGGTCGAGGCCGGCACCGCCGACGCCGAAGCGGTCGACGCCCTGATGGAAGGGTGCCTCGGGCACCCCACCGGGCCGCTGCGCACAGCCGACCTGATCGGGATCGACAACCTCGTCGACTCGCTCGCCGCGCTGTACACGCGGACCGGCGACGAGGGCTGCCGCCCCTGTGACCTGCTGCTCGAAAAGGTCCGGCTCGGCCACAACGGCCGCAAGTCGGGCCGCGGTTTCTATGACTACGGAAAGGCACTGTCGTGACCACGAATGACACCACCCGGACTGCCGAGATCACCGCCGAGACCATCGAGGCCGAGCTGCTCGCTCACCTGGAGGGCCGGACGAAGACGAAGCTCACCCCCGACCACGACCTGTTCGGATCGGGCCTGGTCACCTCCATGTTCGCCATGGAACTCGTCGTCCACCTCGAAGGCGAGTACGACATCGTCATCTCCGGCCCCGATCTGAAGCTGGAGAACTTCCGCACGGTCCAGTCGATGGGCTCCCTGGTGCTCAGGCTCCGTGAGGCCGTGGTCGACCGTGGCTGACCTGCTCGACGGTGAGCGCGAAACGGTCCGCGCACTCGTCGGCGACCAGGCCGGCGTATGGGACCGTGCGGGACTGCTGCCCCTGGAGCTGCTGCGCAAGCTCGGCGGCCTCGGTCTGCTGAGCGCGCAGATCCCCGCCGCCCACGGCGGCCGGGGCGCGGACAGCCGCACGAACGGCGAGTTCACCGCCTACGTGGGCAGCCTGTGCAGCTCGCTGCGGAGCGTCATGACCTCCCAGGGCATGGCCGCCTGGACCATCGAGCGGCTGGGCACCCGGGAGCAGCACCGCGCGTTCCTGCCGGGTCTGAGCAGCGGACAGCTGGCCGCGGTCGGCTTCAGCGAGACCGACGCGGGCAGTGACCTGTCCGCGATCGGCACCCGGATCCGCCGCGACGGCGACTCGGTCGTGGTGGACGGCGCCAAGCGCTGGATCACCGCGTCGCACTACGCGGACCTGCTGGTGATCGTCGGCCAGTACGACGACGGCGCGGCGGCGGTGGTCATCCCGGCCGACACACCGGGCGTGCACGTGGAACGCGTCGCCGAGCCGATGGGCTGCCGGGCGGCCGGCCACGCCGACCTGCGCTTCGACTCCGTACGCGTACCGGCGGAGAACGTGCTGGGCGGAACGGGGCTCCCGCTGCCGCTCGTCGTCACCGCGGCGCTCGGCTACGGCCGGATGTCGGTGGCCTGGGGCTGTGTGGGCATCCTGCGGGCCTGCCTGGACGCCGCCGCCACCCACGCCAAGGGCCGGCAGCAGTTCGGCAAACCGATCGCCGAACACCAGCTGGTCGCCCGGCACATCGCCGAACTGTATGTGTCCGAGCAGATCGCGTCGCGCGCCTGCGAGCACGCCAGCGGCCGCTGGGACGCGAAGTCCCCGGACATGGTCGTGGCGGCCGTCACGGCCAAGCACATCGGCGCAGGCCATGCTGCACGAGGGGCCGCGGCCGCGGTGCAGGTGCTGGCATCCGCCGGGGCCCAGGACGGCCATGTGGTGGCGCGGGCCTACCGCGACGCCAAGCTCATGGAAATCATCGAGGGCAGCAACGAGATCTGCCAGCTGATCCTGTCTCAGCACGCCCTCAGCCATGCCGAGTGACTCGAACGAGGGGAAGAACACGACGTGTCCGGCAAACCGAACGTGGTGAAGTGCCTGGTCTGGGATCTCGACAACACCCTGTGGTCGGGAACCCTGCTGGAGGACGGTGAGGTCAGCATGGACGATGCGGTGCGTGACGTCATCGTCGAGCTGGACTCCCGTGGCATCCTGCACTCCGTCTCCAGCAAGAACGACCACGACCGGGCGTGGGCGCGGCTCGAAGAGCTGGGCGTCGCCCAGTACTTCGTGCTCCCGCACATCGGCTGGGGCCGCAAGTCGGACGCGGTGCTCGACATCGCCGAGCAGCTCAAGTTCGCACAGAACACCATCGCCTTCATGGATGACCAGCCCGCCGAGCGGGCCGAGGTGGCCTTCCACGCGCCCGAGGTCCGCTGCTACGACGCCACCCAGGCACTGTCGCTGCCTGACCTGCCGGAGTTCAGCCCCGCGTCGGTGACCGTGGACTCCCGCCGGCGCCGTGAGATGTACCAGGCAGGCTTCCGCAGGTCGGCCGAGCAGGAGAAGTTCAACGGCCCCGACGAGGAGTTCCTGCGCTCGCTCCAGCTGGAGCTGCGCATCGGCCGGGCCGGTGGCGAGGAGCTGTCCCGGGTCGAGGAACTGACCCTGCGCACCAGCCAGATGAACGCGACGGGTGTGCACTACTCGGACGAGACGCTGCGCGGGCTGCTGGCCGATCCGGACCACGAGGTCCTGGTGGCAACACTGACCGACCGGTTCGGCACGCATGGCGCCATCGGCGTGATGCTGCTCGACACCAGCGGCGAGGCCGCCTGGAACCTGAAGCTGCTGGCCACCTCGTGCCGGGTGGTGTCCTTCGGAGTGGGCACCGCCATCCTGAACTGGCTTGCCGACCAGGCGGCCAGGGCAGGCGTCCACCTCCTTGCCGACTTCCGGCGTACCGACCGCAACCGGATGATGGAAGTCGCCTACCGCTTCGCGGGCTTCGGGGACGGCGAGGACTGTGCGTGCCTCGCCGGAACGGACGGGGACGGCGGCGGGGACGGCGGTGACGACATCCAGCGGCTGCACCTCGTCCCGGCCCGGCACGAAGCCCCGTCGACCCTGACCCTCATCGCCCCCCACCTCGCCGGAGGCGTGCCCTCCGCGGTCTGACCGGGGGATCCGTACCCGCCCTGACCCGGCCGCCCCGTACCTGCCCCGCTCCTCCGACACCGCCGTCGGCACCCCCTACGGGGTACCGGCGGTGGCCGTGTAGGGGGCGGGGAACCCCCAACTCGCCCTTTCCTTCCGGTCCGGCCCCGGCCGGCCCGGTCATTCTTCGTGAGGAGGACGGGGGCGCGGCCGCGACGCGGCGGCGCCCCCTCACCAGCCATGGCGCAACAGATACTGTCCGGCCCGGAGCTGCTCGACTACGTCCGGGGGGTCTCCCTGCGCGACGACGACATCCTGGCCGCCCTCCGCGCGGAGACGGCCGAGCTGCCCGCAGGGCAAGCCATGCAGGTCATGGCCGAGGAGGGCCAGCTGCTGGCCCTCCTGGTCGGTCTGACCGGAGCCCGCACCGTACTGGAGATCGGCACGTTCACCGGCTACAGCACCCTGTGCATGGCCCGTGCCCTCCCGGCCGGCGGGCAGGTCATCACCTGCGACATCCTCGACAAGTGGCCCGAGATCGGCGCCGGTTACTGGAAGCAGGCCGGAGTCCAGGACCGGATCGACCTGCGCGTCGGCAACGCGGTGGACACCCTCGCGGACCTCACCGCCGAACGCGGCCCGGAGAGCGTCGACTTCGTGTTCATCGACGCGGACAAGGCGAACTACCCGGCGTACTACGAGGCGTCGCTCGCGCTCCTCAAGCCGGGCGGGCTCATCGTGGTGGACAACACCCTCTTCTTCGGCCGGGTCATCGACCCCGCGGCCCAGGACGCGGACACCCTCGCGGTACGCGAACTCAACGCGTTCCTGCACGGGGACGACCGGGTGGAGATGTCCCTCCTCGTCATGGCGGACGGCATCACGCTCGTCCGCAAGAAATCCCTCTGATCCCTTTTAGGGGCAGCTAGGGGTGGGGTCGGTGTGCGGTACCGGCATACGGTGCCGGGTGTGCCGTGGCCGGACGTGGCTGAGGTTGGTCTGCGTATTACAGGGATAGCGTGGAGTGGTGAGATGAGCGAGTCCGGTAGCTTCTTTTCTGACCGTGCGGAAACGGCCGGGGAGGGATGGGCGCAGGCATTGTCCGGCGGGCTGGAAAGCATGCCGGCCGCTGAACAGACCCGTATTCTCACCGACCTTGTCCGCGCCGAGACGCAGGCGGTCCTGAGCCGGTACGGGCGGGACCACGCCGACGGGGTGGACGCGGGGCTCTCCTTCCGCGAGCTGGGCTTCGACTCGCTGGCCGGGGTCGACCTGCACGCCAGGATCGTTGCCGCCACCGGCCTCGACCTGCCGGTGACCCTCACCTTCGACCACCCGACCCCACGGCACCTGGCCGACCGCCTGCGGACCGCGCTGCTCGGCATCACCGCCGAGGCCGACGAGGAGCCGCTGCCGGCCGGCGCCGCCGACGACGAGCCCGTCGTCATTGTCGGAATTGGCTGCCGCTATCCGGGCGGAGTGGATTCCGCGGAGAAACTGTGGCATCTGGTTTCCGATGGCCGGCATGTCATCACCGATTTCCCGGACGACCGCGGATGGGATCTGGAAGAGCTCTTCGACCCCGACCCGGCCACTCCGCACACCACTTATGTGCGGCAGGGCGGATTCCTTCCCGACGCGGCCGATTTCGATGCGGAATTCTTCGGGATCGGCCCGCGGGAGGCCTCCGCGATGGACCCGCAGCAGCGGCTCGTCCTCGAAACGGTCTGGGAAGCCCTTGAGCGGTCCGGCATCGCTCCGGACTCGCTGCACGGCACCTCGACGGGGGTCTTCATCGGGGCGGAGCCCCAGGAGTACGGGATGCGGCTGCACGAGGCCCCCGACGGCCTCGACGGTTACCTCCTCGCCGGCAACGCCCCGAGTGTCGTCTCGGGCCGCGTCTCCTACACGCTCGGGCTGGAAGGCCCGGCGCTGACCGTCGACACCGCCTGCTCCGGCTCGCTGGTGGCGCTGCACCTGGCGGCGCAGTCACTGCGGCGTGGCGAGTGCACGCTCGCGCTGACCGGCGGTGTGGCCGTCATGGGCAGCCCCGGCGTCTTCACCTCCTTCAGCCGTCAGCGCGGGCTGGCAGCGGACGGGGTGGCGAAGCCGTTCGCTGCCGCCGCCGACGGCACCGGGTTTTCCGAGGGCGTCGGCGTCCTCGTCCTTGAGCGGCTCTCCGACGCGCGCCGCAACGGGCACCGGGTCCTGGCCGTCGTACGCGGCTCCGCCGTCAACCAGGACGGAGCCTCCAACGGGCTCACGGCCCCCAGCGGTCCTGCCCAGCAGCGGGTGATCCGCCAGACACTGGCCAACGCGGGACTGACCGCCGCCGAGGTCGACGCCGTCGAGGCCCATGGCACAGGTACGACGCTCGGCGACCCCATCGAGGCACAGGCGCTCATCGCCACGTACGGCAGGGACCGCGCCGCCGGAAACCCGCTGTGGCTCGGCTCCGTCAAGTCGAACATCGGCCACACCCAGGCCGCGGCCGGTGTCGCCGGTGTGATCAAGATGGTGCAGGCCATGCACCACGGGATCCTGCCGCGCACCCTCCATGTCGACGCGCCGTCCCCTGCCGTCGACTGGACCGCGGGCGACGTACGCCTGCTCACCGAGCAGGTGAGCTGGGACGAGTCCGGCCACCCGCGCCGGGCCGGAGTGTCCTCGTTCGGTGTGAGCGGCACCAACGCCCACGTCATTCTGGAGGAGCCGGCCGAAGCCGACCGGCCCGCCGACGACGCCACGCCTGCGGAGACCGGCACCGCCACGGAGACCGGCACCGCCGTGGGGCCCGCCCTGCTGCCGCTCTCGGCCCGCAGCGAACCGGCCCTGCGCGCCCAGGCGACCCGGCTGCTGGCGCATGTCGAGGCCCGGCCCGACGCCCGCCCCGCCGACCTCGGCCACTCCCTGGGCGTCACCCGCGCCGCGCTGTCCCATCGCGGAGTCGTCCTGGCAGGCGACCGCGCCGAGGCGATCCGGGGCCTGCGGGCCCTCGCCGACGGAACCGACGCCCCCGGCGTGCTGCGCGGCACCGCGGCCGGCGGCCGGCTCGCGTTCCTGTTCACCGGCCAGGGCAGCCAGCGGCTCGGCATGGGCCGGGAACTGTATGACACCTGGCCCGTGTACGCCGAGGCGCTCGACGAGGCCATCGGCCACCTGGACCTCCAGCTCGAACGCTCCCTGTGGGACGTGCTCTTCGCCGCCGAGGGCTCGCCGGAGGCGGCGCTGCTGGACGAGACGGTGTACACCCAGGCCGCGCTGTTCGCCGTCGAGGTGGCGCTCTTCCGGCTCCTCGATTCGTGGGGGGTGCGGCCCGACTTCGTGGCCGGCCATTCCATCGGTGAGCTGGCCGCGGCCCATGTGGCGGGGGTGCTGTCGCTGGAGGACGCGGCGACACTGGTCGGCGCGCGGGGCCGGCTGATGCAGGCGCTGCCCCGCGGCGGCGCGATGGTCGCCCTCCAGGCGACGGAGGCGGAAGTCGCCCCGCTGCTCACCGGCGGGGTGAGCATCGCCGCCGTCAACGGGCCATCGGCCGTGGTGATATCGGGCACCGAGGACGAAGTCCTGGCGGTGGCCGCACAGTTCACCGACCGGGGCCGCAAGACGAAGCGACTGCGGGTCAGCCACGCGTTCCACTCGCCGCTCATGGAGCCCATGCTGGCCGAGTTCCGGCAGCTCGCCCAGATCCTCGACTACCACCGGCCGCACATTCCGGTCGTCTCGAACGTGACCGGCCGGGCCGCCACATCCGAGGAACTCTGCTCGCCCGAATACTGGGTGCGGCACGTACGCGAAGCGGTCCGGTTCGCGGACTCCGTCGAGTGGCTGGCCGCCCAGGACGTCCGCACCTATCTGGAGCTCGGCCCCGACGCGGTGCTCTGCGCCATGGGCCGCGACTGCCTCGACGGGCTGCCGGACACCCATGCCTTCGCACCCCTGCTGCGGGCCGGCCGCGCCGAACAGCGCGAACTGCTCTCCGCGCTGGCCCTCGCACATGCCCGCGGGGCCGGCCTGGACTGGCACGCGCTGCTCGCCGGCCATGCCCCCCGGCAGGTCGAGCTGCCGTCCTACGCCTTCCAGCGGCGCCGGTTCTGGCTGGCCGCGCCGGACTCCACCGCCGACGCGTCCCGCTTCGGCCAGACAGCCGCCGGACACCCGCTGCTCAGCGCGGTCGTCGGCCTCGCCGACACCGGCGGCGCCGTACTCACCGGCCGCCTGTCGCTGCGTACCCACCCCTGGCTCGCCGATCACGTCATCGGGGACACCAACCTGCTGTCCGGCACCACCTTCGTGGAGCTGGCCGTACGCGCCGGTGACCACGTCGCGTGCGACCTGCTCGAAGAGCTGACCCTGCAGACCCCGCTCGCGCTGCCGCAGCACGGCGGCGTCGCCCTGCAAGTGGTCGTCGGCGCGGCCGACGGGACCGGCCGCCGCAGGGTGGAGTTCTACTCGCGCGCCGAGGACGCGCCGGCCGACGTCCCCTGGACCCGCCATGCCGGCGGTGTCCTCGCACCGTCCGGCACCACCCGGCCCGCCACCGAGACCTTCGGCCTGACCCAGTGGCCGCCGCCGGACGCCGAGACCATCGATCTCACCGGGCTCTACGCCGATCTGGCCCGCCAGGGCTACGCCTACGGTCCGGCGTTCCAGGGCCTGCGGGCAGCCTGGCGCGCCGACGGCGCGGTGTACGCCGACGTCGCCCTGCCCGCCTCCGCCGCCGATGAAGCGGCCTCGTTCGCCCTGCACCCGGCGCTGCTCGACGCCGTGCTGCACGCCACCGACTTCGCCGCGGACGAGCCGGTCTCCGAGCGGACCCGGCTGCCGTTCGCCTGGAGCGGGGTGGAGCTGTACTCGACCGGCGCCGCGTCGGTACGGGTACGCATCGAGGCGACCGGAACCGACGAGGTCTCCCTGGCGCTCGCCGACGCCACCGGAGCCCCCGTCGCGACCGTCGACTCCTTCCTCGTCCGGGAGGTCTCCGACGAACAACTGCGCGCCGCCCGGGTGACGCGGCAGGCGACCCCGCTGCAGGTGCGCTGGACCGCGGTGGCCGACGCGAGCCACGACACCCCGCACGACCTGGATGTCCACTGGTGCACGGCCGGGACGGACGCAGGCTCCGGGGACGTGCCGGCGGCGGTGCTCGCCGCGACGGCCGCCGTACTGGAACAGATCCAGCTGCGGCTGGCCGACGAGTCGTCCACGGCCCGCCTGGCGATCGTCACCCGGGGTGCGGTCGTCACCCGGGCCACGGACACCATCGACCTGGCACTCGCCCCCGTCTGGGGCCTCGTCAGGGCGGCCCAGGCGGAACACCCCGGCCGCTTCCTGCTCCTCGATGTCGAAGCCGGCTCCTGGGCCGACGCCGAAGCCGGTGGCGACGGCCTGCCCCCGCACATCAGGAACGCCATCGCCGCGACCGACGAGCCGGAACTCGCCCTGCGCGACGGCACGTTGCTCGCACCTCGCCTCGCCACCGCGGGGACGCCCGAAGGCGACCCCGCCGAGCCGTGGACGGCCGACGGGACGGTCCTGATCACCGGCGGCACCGGCGGTCTCGCCGCCCACGTCGCCCGGCACCTGGTGACCGAACACGGCGTACGACACCTCCTCCTCGCGGGACGACGCGGAGCGCAGGCCCCCGGCGTGGCCGAGCTGACCGCCGAACTGTCCGGCCTGAGCGCCCAGGTGACCGTCGCGGCCTGCGACGTGGCCGACCGTGCCGCGCTCGCCGCGCTGATCACGGCGATCCCCGCCGAGCACCCGCTGACCGGCGTGGTGCACATGGCAGGCACGCTCGACGACGGGCTGGTCACCTCCCTCGACCCGGGGCGGCTGGACACCGTACTGCGCTCGAAGGCGTACGCCGCCTGGCACCTGCACGAGCTGACCCGTGACCTCGACCTGTCGGCGTTCGTCCTGTTCTCCTCGACGGCCGGCCTCCTCGATGGCGCGGGCCAGGGCAACTACGCCGCCGCCAATGTCTTCCTGGACGCCCTGGCCGCCCACCGCACCGCGCTGGGACTGCCCGCCACCGCCCTCGCCTGGGGGCTGTGGAGCGACGGCGGCGGCATGGGCGGAACCCTGGACGTCCCGGCCCTTGAGCGCATCCGGCGGATCGGGCTGGAAGCCCTGACCACCCGGGAGAACCTCCAACTGTTCGACGCCGCACTGTCCGGCCCCGCACCCGTGGTCGTGCCGGTACGTGTCCACACCGCGGCGAGGGCACAGGGGAACCCCGTGCCCGCCCTGCTGCGCGGACTGATCCGGACGCCCGCCCGCAGGGCAGGCACACCGGAGCCCGCCGGCGGCGGAGTGCTGCCGCTCGCCGCGACACTGGCGGACCTCGCCGGAGCCGAGCAGGCCGCGCTGGTGCTCGACCTGGTCAACGCCGCCGCGGCCAGGGTCCTCGGTCACGACGGCGCTGAAATGATCGACCCCGACCGGGCGTTCACCGAGATGGGCTTCGACTCGCTCGCCGCCGTCGAGCTGCGCAACCAGCTCAACACCGCGACCGGCCTGCGACTCACCGCCACCCTCACCTTCGACTACCCGACACCCGTCGCGCTGGCCACCCACCTCGTGGAGCGACTGCTCGACGCGGGTACGACCACCGGGCCGCGGCCCGGAGCACGGCAGCGCTCCGCCGGTGCGGACGACCCGATCGTCATCGTGGGAATGGCCTGCCGCTACCCGGGCGATGTCACCTCGCCCGAGGACCTCTGGCGGCTCGTCCTCGACGGGACGGACGCGGTGGCGCCGTTCCCGACGGACCGGGGCTGGGACCCGGACATCCACGATCCGGAACTCGGCAAGCCCGGGAAGAGCTACGCGAGCGAGGGCGGATTCCTCTACGACGCCGCCCAGTTCGACGCCGGGTTCTTCGGCATCAGTCCCCGTGAGGCCCAGGCGATGGACCCGCAGCAGCGGCTGCTCCTGGAGACCTCGTGGGAGACCTTCGAGCGGGCGGGTATCGACCCGCACAGCGTCAAGGGCAGCGACACCGGTGTCTTCGCCGGTGTCATGTACCACGACTGGGGCCTGCGGCTCGGTCCGCTGCCCGAGGACGTCGCCGGGTACCACGGCAACGGCAGCATCGCCAGCATGATCTCCGGCCGGGTGGCCTACACGCTCGGCCTTGAGGGCCCGGCGGTGACGGTGGACACGGCGTGCTCCTCGTCGCTCGTGGCCCTGCACTGGGCTGCCCAGGCCCTGCGCCAGGGCGAGTGCAGCCTGGCGCTGGCGGGCGGGGTGACCGTCATGTCCACCCCCGACACGTTCGTGGACATGAGCCGCCAGCGGGGCCTGGCCGCCGACGGCCGGTGCAAGTCGTACGGCGCAGGAGCCGACGGGACCGGCTGGGGCGAAGGCGTCGGAATGCTCCTCCTGGAGCGCCAGTCGGACGCACGGCGCAACGGGCACCAGGTGCTTGCGGTGCTGCGGGGGAGTGCCATCAACCAGGATGGTGCGTCCAATGGTCTGACGGCTCCGAACGGTCCTTCGCAGCAGCGGGTGATCCGGCAGGCGCTGTCCTCGGCCGGTCTGGTCGCGGCGGACGTGGACGTGGTCGAGGGGCACGGTACGGGGACCCGGCTGGGCGACCCGATCGAGGCCCAGGCGCTGCTGGCGACATACGGCCAGGACCGTGCGGATGAACGGCCGTTGTGGCTGGGCTCGGTGAAGTCGAACATCGGTCATACGCAGGCTGCTGCGGGTGTGGCGGGTGTGATCAAGATGGTGATGGCGATGCGGGAGGGCGTCCTCCCGGGAACCCTCCACGCGGCCGAGCCCTCGCCGCAGGTGGACTGGACGGCGGGCGCGGTCCAGCTGCTCCAGGAGCAGACTGCATGGCCGGCGCGCACAACCCCTCGCCGGGCCGGTGTCTCGTCCTTCGGTATCAGCGGCACGAATGCGCATGTGCTGCTGGAGGAGGCGGAGGCGGTGCCCGTATCCGTGCCGGAGACTGCCGATGTGCCTGTTGGTGGTGTGGTGCCGTGGGTGGTGTCGGGGCGTAGTGCTGAGGCGTTGCGTGCGCAGGCTGCTGCTTTGGTGGCGCATGTGGAGTCGGGGGTTGAGCTGCGCCCGGTGGATGTGGGGTTCTCGCTGGCAACGTCGCGGGCGGCTCTGGAGCATCGGGCTGTGGTGGTGGCGGGGGGCCGTGAGGGGTTCATCGAGGGTCTGCGTTCGGTGGTTTCGGGTGCGGGTCGTGTGGTGGATTCGGTTCGTCGTGGGCGTGTTGGGTTCTTGTTTACGGGTCAGGGTGCTCAGCGGGTGGGGATGGGGCGTGGTCTGTATGAGGCGTTCCCGGTGTTTGCTGAGGCGTTTGATGCGGTGGTGGGGTTGCTGGATGCCCAGCTGTCGGGTGCCGGGTTGGGTGTGTCGGTGCGTGAGGTGGTCTGGGGCTCCGATGCTGGTGTGCTGAATCGGACGGTGTTTGCTCAGGCGGGGTTGTTCGCGGTTGAGGTGGCGTTGTTCCGGTTGCTTGAGTCGTGGGGTGTGCGGCCTGACTTTGTGGCCGGTCATTCGATTGGTGAGGTGGCTGCGGCTCATGTGGCGGGGGTGTTGTCGCTTGAGGACGCGGCGGTGTTGGTGGCCGCGCGTGGGCGGTTGATGCAGGCCCTGCCTTCGGGTGGTGCGATGGTCGCGGTCGGGGCCCCGGAGAGTGAGGTTGCCGGGCTGTTGTCGGCCGGTGTGTGTATCGCCGCCATCAATGGCCCTTCCTCCGTGGTGGTTTCGGGTGATGAGGCCGAGGTTCTGGAGCTGGCCGGGCGGATCGCTGGACTCGGTCGTAAGACGAAGCGGCTTGATGTGAGTCACGCGTTCCACTCGGTGTTGATGGACCCGATGCTGGACGACTTCGCCGCCGTAGTAGAGAAACTCACCTTCAATGCACCCCAGTTGTCGGCTGTCTCGACCGTCACCGGTGGTGGGGTCGAGGGTGAGTGGTCGGATCCTGGCTATTGGGTGCGGCAGGTGCGTGAGCCGGTGCGTTTCGCGGATGCGGTGACCACACTCGCCGGCCGTGGTGTGGGGTCGTTTGTGGAGGTGGGGCCGGATGCGGCTCTGGTTCCGATGGGTGTGGAGGTGGTCGGCGATGATGGGGCCGCTGATGGGGTGGCGTTTGTTGGGTTGCAGCGTCGTGGTCGTGATGAGGCTACGGAGCTTCTGACAGGTCTGGGAGGGCTGTTCGCGCGTGGCGTTCCGGTGGACTGGCGGGCGTTCTTCGCCGGATCCACTGCCCGGCTGACCGAACTCCCCACGTACGCCTTCCAACACCAGAGGTACTGGCTCGACGGGCTTGCCGCCGGTACCGGACAGGTGGGCGCCGCCGGACTCGATGCCGTCGAGCACCCCATGCTGAGCGCTGCGGTCGTCTCGCCGGACAGTGGCTCGGTCGTCCTGACCGGACGTATCTCCGCGGACAGCCAGCGCTGGATCGCAGATCACCAGGTACTCGGCGGGATCATCCTGCCGGGCACGGGCTTCGTCGAACTGGCCGTGCGCGCCGGTGACGAGGTCGGTTGCGCCGCCCTTGAGGAACTCGCTCTCGAAGCACCGCTGATGCTGCCCGCACGTGGCTCGGTCGCCTTGCGCGTGGTCGTCGGCGCGGCACGGGCCGACGGCGCCAGGACTGTGCACATCTACTCCCGCGCCGAGCACGGCCACGAGCTGCCGTGGACCCGGCACGCCGCAGGCCTGCTCGTCTCGCAGGCGCCCCAGCCCGGCTTCGACCTGACCCAGTGGCCGCCGGCCGGCGCCGACGAAATTCCGCTCGACGCCCCGTACGACGTACTGACCGGGCGAGGTTACGGATACGGCCCCGCCTTCCAGGGGCTTCAGCGGATGTGGCGGCGCGGCGACGACGTCTTCGCCGAGGTGACGCTGCCCGAGCCGGCCCGCTCGGAGGCGGCCCGGTTCGGGCTCCATCCGGCGCTGCTCGACGCCGCCATGCACGCCGACCTCCTCAACGAGGCCGGCAGTGAGGATGCTCAGACCCTTCTCCCCTTCGTATGGAACGGGGTCTCGCTCCATGCGTCGGGCGCGGCAGATCTGCGGGTGCACATCCGCCGGCTGCGCGGCGACGAGGTGTCCGCCATGTGGGTCGCTGACCGGGAGGGCCGGCCGGTGGCGACCGTCGAGTCGCTCGTTGCCCGGCCCGTGTCGGCCGAACAGCTCGAAAGCGCCCGGGGCGGGGGCACACCCTCGCTGCTGCGGCTCGACTGGCGCCCCGCGCCGGCCCCGGAGACCGGTGCGGGATCCGGGGAGCCGCCTGCGCTCCACACCCTCCGTGGTGGTGACGGCCCGTTCCCGCCGGTTGTCCTCCACCGCATCGGGGCGGCCGGTGACCGCGAGGTGCTGTCCGGCGTACGAGCTGCCGCCGAAGAGGCCCTGGAAGCGGTCCAATTCTGGCTCGGTGACCCCCGGTGCGCCGGATCAACCCTGGTTGTCGTCACCGGGAACGCGGTCGCCGCCCGGCCGGAGGACACCGTCGACCTCACCCAGGCCCCGGTCTGGGGCCTGGTCCGGGCGGCCCAGGAGGAGAACCCCGGCCGTTTCGTACTGATCGACTCCGATGGCACGGCCGCATCCGACGCGCTGCTCGCGGCCGTGGCCGGCTCGGGGGAACCCGAAACCGCCGTACGCGAAGGCGAGTTGCTGCTGCCCCGGCTCGTCCCGACGGCCACCGGCACGTCCGGCTCGTCCGACCCCGCCGTGCGGTGGGACCCGCAGGCCACGGTCCTGGTCACCGGCGGCACCAGCGGTCTGGGCGCCCTGGTCGCCCGGCATCTGGTCACGGAGCACGGCGTCCGTCACCTGCTGCTCACCAGCCGGCGGGGCGAGAACGCCCCCGGCGCCGCGCAGCTGCGGGCGGAGCTGGCAGACGCCGGAGCCGATGTCACCATCGCCGCGTGTGATGTCGCGGACCGCGACAGCCTCGCCGGGCTGATCGGCCAGGTGCCCGCCGACCGCCCCCTCCGGGGTGTGGTGCACGCTGCGGCCGTGGCCGACAGCGGGCTGGTCGGCACACTCACACCGGAGCGTTTCGACACGGTGCTGCGGCCGAAGGCGGACGCCGCCTGGCATCTGCACGAGCTGACCCGCGATCTGGACCTCACGGCCTTCGTGCTGTTCTCCTCCGCCGGAGGGCTCGTGCTGGCTGCCGGTCAGGCGAACTACGCGGCGGCCAATGTGTTCCTCGACGCTCTGGCCCACCATCGCAGGGCAGCCGGACTGCCCGCCCATGCCCTCGCCTTCGGTATGTGGGCGGCGGACACCGGGCTCGGCGGCCCGCTCGACGAGACCGACCTGGCCCGGATGCGCAGGCTCGGCCTTCCCGCGCTTCCCCCCGCCCGGGGGCTGGCGCTGCTGGATGCCGCACTCGCCACCGATGCCTGGCCGGTGCTCGTACCGCTCGACACCGACCCGGCAGCCCTGCGGGCCAGGGCGGACGAAGTGCCCGCGCTGCTGAGGGGGTTCGTACGCGGCCGGGCCCGGCGCGCGGTCGACGCGGCCGGAACGGTGCTCGCCGGCTCGGAGTTCGAGCAGCGGATGAGCGCGCTGTCCGCCACGGACCGGGAGCGCGCCCTGCTGGAACTCGTACGCGAGCACGCCTCATCGGTGCTCGGTCACGGGAGCGCGGACCAGGTGAAGCCGGACCGCGCGTTCCGTGAACTGGGTTTCGACTCCCTGGCCGCTGTGGAGCTGCGCAACGCGCTCACCCAGGCGACGGGGCAGCGGCTGCCCGCGACCCTGGTCTTCGACTTCCCGACGTCGCGCGCTGTGGCCGCCCACCTCGCCGGACGGTTCACGGACGGCCCGGCGGAGGCCTCGCCGGCCACCGCAAGGACGGTTCAGGCGTCGGACCGTACGGACGAGCCGATCGCCCTCGTCGGCATCAGCTGCCGCTTCCCGGGTGGTGTGCGCTCGCCCGAGGACCTGTGGCGCCTGGTGGCCGAGGGCCGCGACGCGGTGGGAGGGTTCCCGCAGGACCGTGGCTGGGACGTCGACAGCATCTTCGACCGGGAGCCCGGCCTGCCCGGCAAGACGTATGTACGGGACGGCGGTTTCCTCTACGACGCGGCCGAGTTCGACCCCGAGTTCTTCGGGATCATGCCGCGGGAGGCCCTGGCCATGGACCCGCAGCAGCGGCTGCTGCTGCAAGCGGCATGGGAGGCGTTCGAGCGTGCCGGTATCGACCCGGACACCATGCGGGGCACCAGGACCGGTGTGTACACGGGCTTGATGTACCACGAGTACGGGAGCAGGCCGGGAGATGCGCCGGATGACCTCACCGGCTACCTCGGCAACGGCAGCGCGGGCAGCATCGCCTCGGGCCGGGTGGCCTACACGCTCGGCCTTGAGGGCCCGGCGGTGACGGTGGACACGGCGTGCTCCTCCTCGCTCGTGGCCCTGCACATGGCCTGTCAGGCACTCCGGCAGGGCGAGGTGACCATGGCCCTCGCGGGAGGTGTCACCGTCATGCCGACACCGGAGATCTTCGTCGACTTCAGCCGGCAGCGCGGCCTGGCGGCCGACGGCCGGTGCAAGCCCTTCGCCACCGCCGCGGACGGCACCGGCTGGGCCGAGGGCATCGGCCTTCTGCTCGTCGAGCGGCTGTCGGACGCGCGACGCAACGGGCATCCCGTCCTGGCGATCGTCCGGGGGAGTGCCATCAACCAGGATGGTGCGTCCAATGGTCTGACGGCTCCGAACGGTCCTTCGCAGCAGCGGGTGATCCGGCAGGCGCTGTCCTCGGCCGGTCTGGTCGCGGCGGACGTGGACGCGGTCGAGGGGCACGGTACGGGGACCCGGCTGGGCGACCCGATCGAGGCGCAGGCGCTGCTGGCGACATACGGCCAGGACCGGCCCGACGGCCGGCCGTTGTGGCTGGGCTCGATCAAGTCGAACATCGGGCACGCCCAGGCCGCCGCAGGCGTCAGCGGTGTGATCAAGATGGTGATGGCGTTGCGGGAGGGTGTTCTTCCGCGGACGTTGCATGTGGATGAGCCGTCGTCGCAGGTGGATTGGTCTGCGGGTGCGGTGGAGCTGTTGAGGGAGGAGCGGGCGTGGCCGGTTGAGGTGGGTCGTCCGCGGCGGGCTGGTGTGTCGTCGTTCGGTCTGAGCGGGACGAATGCGCACGTCATCCTGGAGGAACCGGGGGAGCCGGAGGAGCCCGCCGCCCAGGACCGGGGTGACGACGACACCGCCGGGACACCGGTGCCGATGGTGCTTTCGGCGAAGGACGAGGCAGGACTCTTCCGTCAGGCCGCTGCTCTGGTGGCGCATGTGGAGTCGGGTGTGAGTGTCGTGGATACGGCGTTCTCGCTGGCGACATCGCGGGCGGCTCTGGAGCACCGGGCTGTGGTGGTGGCGGGGGACCGTGAGGGGTTTGTCGCTGGGTTGTCGGCGCTTGCGGCGGGTGAGTCCGGGGCGGGTGTGGTCCGGGATATCGCGCGTACTGGTGAGGGAACGGCGTTTCTCTTTACGGGTCAGGGTGCTCAGCGGGTGGGGATGGGGCGTGGTCTGTATGAGGCGTTCCCGGTGTTCGCTGAGGCGTTTGATGCGGTGGTGGGGTTGCTGGATGCCCAGCTGTCGGATGCCGGGTTGGGTGTGTCGGTGCGTGAGGTGGTCTGGGGCACTGATGCTGGTGCGCTGAACCGGACCGTGTTTGCGCAGGCCGGTTTGTTCGCGGTTGAGGTGGCCTTGTTCCGGCTCCTTGAGTCGTGGGGTGTACGGCCTGACGTCGTGACCGGCCATTCGATTGGTGAGGTGGCCGCTGCCCATGTGGCGGGGGTGTTGTCGCTTGAGGACGCGGCGGTGTTGGTGGCCGCGCGTGGGCGGTTGATGCAGGCGCTGCCTTCGGGTGGTGCGATGGTCGCGGTCGGGGCTCCCGAGAGTGAGGTTGCCGCGCTGTTGTCGGACGGTGTGTGTATCGCCGCCGTCAACGGCCCTTCCTCCGTGGTGATTTCGGGTGCTGAGGTCGAGGTCATGGAGCTGGCCGGGCGGATCGCTGCGCTCGGTCGTAAGACGAAGCGGCTCGATGTGAGTCACGCGTTCCACTCGGTACTGATGGACCCGATGCTGGACGACTTCGCGGCTGTAGTAGAGAAACTCACCTTCAATACGGCTCAGTTGTCGGCCGTCTCGACCGTCACCGGTGGTCCGGTCGGGGGTGAGTGGTCGGATCCTGGTTACTGGGTGCGGCAGGTGCGTGAGCCGGTCCGTTTCGCTGATGCCGTGACCACCCTGGCCGCCCGTGGCGTCGACACCTTCATCGAGCTCGGCCCGGCCGGTGTACTCACCGCCATGGCCGAGACCTGCCTCGACGGCGTCGACCGGTCCGAGCCGGCCCGGCTGGTGCCCGCACTGCGGGCGGACCGTGCCGAACCCGAGTCGCTGATAACGGCGTTGGCCCGGCTCCATGCCGGCGGAACCGGTCTGCGGTGGAAGGACTTCTTCGCACCCCTGCATCCCCGCCGTACGGACCTGCCCACCTACGCCTTCGAACGCCGGAGGTTCTGGCTCGACCTGCCCCCCGCGTCCGCTGGATCAGTCAGCGGCATCGGCCAGCTTCCCGCCGAGCACCCGCTGCTCAGCGCCGTACTGACCGCACCCGACTCCGACGGAGCCGTTCTGACGGGCTACGTCTCGGCCGCCACGCATCCGTGGCTCGCCGATCACGCGATCCAGGGCACCGTGCTGCTGCCCGGCACCGCCTTCGTGGAGCTGGCGATCCGCGCCGGCGACCAGGTCAGGTGCGGGCTCCTGGAGGAACTCACGTTGCAGGCGCCCCTCGTGCTTCCCGCATCCGGCGGCGCTGCCCTGCAAGTGGTCGTCGGCGCCGCCCAGGCGGACGGCCGGCGCTCGGTCAAGGTGTACTCGCGCGGTGACGACCGGGCGGACGACGCCTGGATCCTGCATGCCGACGGATTCCTGGCCCCGCACGCGCAGGACGCATCGTTCTCGCTCGCCGAGTGGCCGCCCGCAGGGGCGGTCGCGGTGGAGACGGACGGCATGTACGACGAGCTGGCCGCCCGTGGATACGGATACGGCACCGCCTTCCGCGGGCTCCGTGCCGCCTGGCGGCGCGGGGACGAGCTCTTCGCCGAGGTCGTGCTGCCGGACGAGGCCGGTGAACCGGGACGGTTCGGCGTACACCCGGCCCTCCTCGACGCGGCCCTGCACGTCGACCTGATCGACGAGCCGGAAGGCGGCGGCACGCTGCTGCCGTTCTCCTGGTCCGATGTATCGCTGCACGCTTCGGCGGCCACCGCTCTGCGCGTACGGGTGGCACCCCTCCAGGCCGGTGGGATCACCCTTGAGGCCGCCGACCTCACGGGCGAACCCGTCCTCACCGTCAGGTCCCTCGTGGACCGGCCCGTATCGGAAGGACAACTCGACTCCGGGCAGGGCACGTTGCTGCACCGGGTCGAGTGGATGGCCCTGCCGCAGAACGTCGCACCGGCCGCGCCGGCCCCGTCGGCCGACTGGGCGGACCGGTACCGCACGGTGCCCGCACCCGCTGTGACCGTCTTCAACTGCGACGCGACCGAAGGCGAACCGGGCGAAGGCGCTCGCGGGCCGGTCCACCGGATCCTCGACGTGGTCCAGTCATGGCTCGCGGACGACCGGTTCACCGCCTCCCGCCTGGTGGTGGTCACCAGGAACGCGATGGCGGCCACGTCGGCCGACCCCGCGGCCGCCGCGGTATGGGGCGTCGTCCGGTCCGCCGAGGCGGAAAACCCCGGCCGGTTCGTCCTGGCCGATATCCAGGGCACCGGGACCGCGGCGGACGGCCGCACCGCCCCGCTCGGTGCGTCGGTCCTCAGCGCGGTCATCGCATCGGGCGAACCCGAAGTCGCCGTGCGCGACGGAGAGATACGGGTGCCGCGGCTGGTGGCGGCGGGGGGCACACCCCGGCCGGGCGAGCGGAGCGACGACTCCGGCACCGGCCGCCCCCAGGTGGTCGACCCGGCAGGAACGGTGCTGGTCACCGGCGGGACCAGCGGCCTGGGCGCGGCGATCGCCCGCCATCTGGCAGCTGTCCACGGTGCTCGCAGGCTGCTGCTGGTCAGCCGCCGGGGCGCGGCGGCCGACGGCGTCACCGAGCTGGTCGCGGAGCTCGCCCGGCACGGGGCCGCGGCCACCGTGGAGGCCTGCGACGTGGCCGACCGGGACGCGCTGCGCAAACTCCTCGGCACGATCCCGCAGGAGCACCCGCTGACCGGCGTCGTACACGCCGCCGGGGTACTGGACGACGGCGTGATCGGCGCACTGACACCGGAGCGGATGGACGCGGTGCTGCGTCCGAAGGCCGAAGCCGCCTGGAACCTGCACGAGCTGACCGCGTCGTCCCCGCTCACGCTGTACGTGACGTTCTCCTCGGTGGCCGGCACGATGGGCGCACCCGGGCAGGCGAACTACGCCGCGGCCAACGCCTACCTGGACGCACTCGCCTCCTACCGCCGCGAACGCGGCCTGCCGGCACAGTCGTTCATGTGGGGCCTGTGGGGCGGCATCGGAATGGGCAGCACGCTGACCGACGCCGACCTGGAGCGGATGCGGAAGCAGGGGCTGCCGGCCTTCACAGTGGACGAGGGTCTGGCGCTGTTCGACGCGGCGCTGGCCTCCGGCGAGCCGGTCCCGGGGCTGCTCCACCTCGACCTGGCGGTGCTGCGCGAGCAGGCCGCCCGGGGCACGCTCCCCGCGCTGCTGCGTGAACTCGTACTGCTCCCGGCGCGCCGGGTGACCGAGTCGGCGGCGCCGGCCGCCCGGCCCGAGCCGGACGAGGCGACCCTGGTGGAGCGGCTCGCCCGGATGAGCACCGCCGAGCGGGCGAGCACCGTGGCGGACCTCGTACGGGAACACGTCGCCGAGGTGCGCCACGACGACCCGGACAGCATCGACATGGGCAAGGGCTTCACCGACCTCGGCCTCGACTCGCTGGCGGCGATCGAACTGCGCAACCGGCTGGGTGCCGCCACCGGGCTGCGCCTGCCCGCCACGCTGATGTTCGACTACGCCAGCCCGCGCGGGCTGGCCGCGTTCCTGCTGGAGGAGCTGACGGCGGACCTTCCGGACGGGTCGGACGAGCAGGACGAGGCGGTGCAGGAGGAGGCCTTCCGGCGGGCGCTGGAAGCCGTGCCGTTCGCCGCCATCCGCGAGGCCGGCCTGCTGGACGCTCTGCTCGCACTGGCCAGTACGGCTCCGGACGCAGAGTCCGGGTCCGCCGGAGAGCCCGGTCCGGACGCCGGGCCCGCCGAGGACATCACGACCATGTCCGTCGACGATCTGGTGCGGGCAGCGCTCGCCGCCGGTGAATCCAACTGACTGAAGGGCTGAGTTCTACGTGGATACATCCGTCGAGCAGATCGTCGAGGCGCTGCGCAAGTCCATGCTGGAGAACGAACGGCTCCGTTCGGAGAACGGCGCTCTCACCAGCGCCGCCACCGAGCCGATCGCGATCGTGGGAATGGGCTGCCGCTACCCCGGCGGCGTGAACTCCCCCGACGACCTCTGGCAGTTGGTGGCCGAAGGGCGCGACGCGGTCGCCGCTTTTCCCGCCGACCGGGGCTGGGACGTGGAGGGCATGTACGACCCGGAACCCGGAAAGCCCGACAGGAGCATCGCCCGCGAGGGCGGGTTCCTGTACGGCGCGGCCGGTTTCGACGCCGACTTCTTCGGGATCAGCCCCAACGAGGCCCTGCGCCTCGACCCGCAGCAACGGCTGTTGCTGGAGGTCTCCTGGGAGGCCCTGGAGCACGCCGGGATCGACCCCCGCAGCCTGGAGGGCAGCAGGACCGGTGTGTTCGCGGGCCTGATGTACCACGACTACGGACCGGGCAGCAGCGACGGCAGTCTGGTCTCCGGCCGGGTCGCCTACACGCTCGGCCTGGAGGGTCCCGCCGTCACGGTGGACACGGCCTGCTCCTCGTCCCTGGTGGCCCTGCACTGGGCCGTCCAGGCGCTGCGGGCCGGCGAGTGCACGCTGGCCCTGGCCGGCGGTGTCACCGTCATGGTCGAACCGGACACCTTCTTCGAGTTCAACCGGCAGCGGGGGCTCGCCAGGGACGGCCGCTGCAAGTCGTTCTCAGCGGCGGCCGACGGCACCGGATGGGGCGAAGGCGTCGGCACCCTCCTGCTGGAGCGGCTGTCGGACGCGCGCCGCCACGGGCACCGGGTGCTCGCGGTGGTGCGGTCCAGCGCCGTCAACCAGGACGGCGCGTCGAGCGGCATCACCACCCCCAACGGTCCGGCGCAGCAGCGGGTCATCCACCAGGCGCTCGCCGCCGCCGGCCTGACCACCGCCGATGTCGACGCGGTGGAAGCGCACGGAACCGGAACGGTGCTCGGCGACCCCATCGAGGCACAGGCCCTGCTGGCGACGTACGGCAAGGGGCGGCCGGGGGACCGGCCGCTGTGGCTGGGCTCCGTCAAGTCGAACTTCGGTCACACCCAGGCCGCTGCCGGTGTCGCCGGGATCATCAAGATGGTCCAGGCGATGAAGCACGGTGTGCTCCCGAAGTCACTGCACGCCGACGATCCCAGCCCCAAGGTCGACTGGGAGTCCGGCGCGGTGCGGCTGCTGGCCGAGTCCCGGCCCTGGCCGGAGCACGGCGGCACCCGCAGAGCGGGGGTGTCGTCCTTCGGGATCAGCGGCACCAACGCCCATGTGATCGTCGAGCAGGCACCGCCGGCGGACGAACCGCCGCCCCGCCCCTCCGCCGGGCCTTCCGTGCTCCCGCTGGTGGTCTCCGGCAGCACCGGGCAGGCCCTGCGCGACCAGGGCAGCCGCCTGCTGGCACACCTGGAGTCCCGCCCGGATGCCGAACCGCTCGATCTCGGGCACTCCCTGGCCCTGACCCGCACCCGCCTCGACCACCGTGCCGTGGTCACCGGGGCGGACCGCGACGAGCTGCTGCGCGGACTGCGGGCGCTGTCGGACGGCGCGGAGGCCCCCGGAGTGGCCCGTGGCTGGACGCGTACGAAGGGCCGTACCGCCTTCATGTTCACCGGCCAGGGCGCCCAGCGGCCCGGCATGGGGCGTGAACTGCACGCCGCCCACCCGGCTTTCGCGCGTGCCTTCGACGACGCCGTGGCCGCACTGGACGCACGGCTCGGTGTCTCGCTGCGCGAGATCCTGTGGGCCACGGACGACCGGGCCGGACAGACGCTGAACCGGACCGTGTACGCGCAGGCCGGCCTGTTCGCCCTGGAGGTGGCGCTGTTCCGGCTGCTGGAGTCATGGGGAGTGCGGCCCGGCTTCGTGACCGGGCACTCGATCGGTGAACTGTCCGCCGCCCACGTCGCGGGCGTCCTCACACTCGCCGACGCGGCGACCCTGGTGGCCGCACGTGGCCGTCTGATGCAGCAACTGCCCGCGGGCGGGGCCATGACGGCCGTCGAGGCGAGTGAGGAGGAGGTGCTGCCCAGGCTGACGCCCGGCGTGAGCATCGCCGCCATCAACGGCCCCGCCGCTGTGGTGATCTCCGGTGAATCCGGTGAAGTCGGCCTGATCGCGGACCACTTCACCGCCGCCGGCCGCAGGACCACCTCGCTGCGGGTCAGCCATGCCTTCCACTCGCCGCTGATGGAGCCCATGCTCGCCGACTTCCGGAAGGTGGCGGAGAGCCTCACCTACCGGGCGCCGGCCATCCCCGTGGTCTCGAACATCACCGGTGTCCAGGCCTCCGCTGCGGAGCTCACCGATCCCGGCTACTGGGTGCGCCATGTGCGCGAGCCGGTCCGCTTCATGGACGGCGTCAGGGCCCTGGAGGACGCCGGGGTCACCCGCTTCGTCGAGCTGGGTCCCGACGGTGTGCTGACCGGTATGGCCGGGGCGTGCGCCCGTACGGACGCGGTCACCGCGGTGGCGCTGCTCCGCAAGAACCGGCCCGAGGAGGGCACCCTCCTTGAGGCGGTCGGCCGGCTCGACGCCACCGGCGTGCCCGTCGACTGGGAGGCGTTCTTCGACGGCCTCGGCGGCCGTCCCGTCGAACTGCCCACGTACGCCTTCCAGCACCGCAGGTACTGGATGGAATCGCCTTCGGCGGGCGACGCGTCGGACCTGGGGCAGACGCCCGCGGGGCACCCGCTCGTGGGGGCGGTCGTACGCCTCCCGGACTCCGACGGCGTCCTGCTCACCGGACGGCTGTCGACGGCCACGCAGCCGTGGGTGTCCGACCACCGGGTGCTGGACACCGTGCTGCTGCCCGGCACGGCGTTCGTGGAGCTGGCGCTCAGGGCCGGGGACGAGGTCGGCTGCGGGCTGCTGGAGGAACTCACCCTGCTCGCACCGCTGGTTCCGCCCACGAACGGGGGCGTCGCGGTCAGTGTGTCGGTCGCGGAGGCCGACGCGTCCGGGCGGCGCGCGGTGCGCATCCACTCGCGCGACGAATCCGGCAGCGACCACCCGGTGCTGCACGCCGAGGGGATCGTCGCCCCGGCAGCAGGCCCGCCGCCCGCCGGGCCGCCGCCGGCGGTCGCCGCAGCCGGCTGGCCGCCTCCCGAGGCGGTGGCCGTGGACCTGGCGGGCGTGTACGAGAGCCTGCGCGAGCGCGGATACGACTACGGGCCGGCGTTCCAGGGCCTGCGGTCCCTGTGGCGGCTGGGCGATGAGGTGTACGCGGAACTCGCGCTGCCCGAACCGCACACCGCCGACGCGGCGCGGTTCGGTCTGCACCCCGCGCTGCTGGACGCGGCGCTGCACGCCGATCTGCTCGCGGGCCCGGACACGGGCGACGGCGGGACTGTCCTGCCGTTCTGCTGGACCGGGGTCCGGCTGCACACGGCGGGAGCTTCGGCCGTCCGCGTCTGGATCACCCGCCCCGGCCCGGAACGGATCGCGATCGCGATGGACGACGCCGCCGGCGCCCCTGTGCTGCGGCTGGACTCGCTGATCGGCAGGCCCGTGCAGGCGCAGCAGCTGGCAGCCGGCTCCGCGCTCCCGCAGGACGCGCTCTTCGAGGTCCTGTGGTCACCCCTGCCGGCCGGCCCGGCGGGCTCCGCCGCGCACACGGCGTGGGGCGACGTACCGACGGCCGGAGAGGTCACCGGCACCGTCGTGTTCGAGCCACGGCACACGGCCGGTGACGCGCCCGGCGGGACCCGGACCTCCGCAGTGCACCAGGTGCTCGGCACGGTCCAGCGGTTCCTGGACGGAGAGCGGTTCGCCGGGTCCGAGCTGCTGGTGGTCACGCGCGGGGCACTCGCCACGGCTCCGGGAGAGCCGGCGGACCCGGAGCTCGCCGCGGTGACGGGTCTCGTACGCTCGGCCCAGGCCGAGTACCCGGACCGGCTTCGCCTGCTCGACCTCGGCCCCGGCGAGGAACTGGACGGGGTCCTGCCGGCTGTACTGGCCACCCGGGAACCGGAGCTCGCCGCCCGCGAGGGGGCGCGGCTCGTACCCCGTCTGGAACGCGCGTCGCTCACCGCGGGAGACCGCAAGGAGCTCGACCCGGACGGCACGGTGCTCATCACCGGCGGCACCAGCGGCCTCGGCGCGGTCGTGGCCCGCCATCTGGTCACCGAACACGGCGTACGGCGGCTGCTGTTGACGAGCAGACGGGGCACGGAAGCGCCGGGCGCCCCGGAACTGGCCGCCGAACTCGGCGCTCTCGGGGCCGAAGTGACGGTGGCGTCCTGCGACGTCGCCGACCGTGACGCCCTGGCAGGGCTGCTGGCCACCGTGGACGAGGCGCACCGCCTGACCGGCGTGGTGCACGCCGCCGGTGTGCTGGACGACGGGGTCCTGACCACCCTGACCCCGGACCAGCTGGACCGGGTGATGGGCCCGAAGGCGCGGGCGGCGCAGCATCTGCACGAGCTGACCGCGGCCGACGACCTCGCGATGTTCGTGCTCTTCTCCTCGGTCGCGGGCACCCTCGGAAGTGCGGGGCAGGCCAACTACGCGGCTGCGAACGCCTCCCTCGACGCGCTGGCGCACCGGCGCCGGGCGGCGGGTCTGCCCGGCACCTCACTGGCCTGGGGCCTGTGGTCCGGCACGGGCATGGGGGAGCAGCTGTCCGAAACCGATGTGCAGCGGCTGCGCCGTGCGGGCTTCCCACCGCTGTCGCCGGACGAGGGGCTCGCTCTCCTCGACAGCGCGCTCGCTCTGGACGCGGCCCAACTCGTCCTGGCACGGCTCGACTTCGCGGCGCTGGCCGCCCAGGGCGCAGCGCCGGTGTCCGGGCTGCTGAGCGGCCTGGTGCGACGGCCGGCCCGGCCCGCGTCCGGCGGTGGCGCTGCCGCGTCCGGGGCGGAGGCGGCGGACGAGCTGAAGCAGCGGCTCACCTCGTGCGGTGGGGCCGAGCGGGAGCGGATCCTGCTCGATGTCGTCCGTACCCATGCGGCGTTCGTTCTCGGCCATGACCGGCCGGCGGCGATCGATCCGGAGCGCGGCTTCCTCGACATCGGCTTCGACTCGCTCAGCGCTCTCGACCTGCGGAACCGTCTGATCACCGCGATCGGACACCCGCTGCCGCCGAGCCTGCTCTTCGACCATCCATCGGCGGCGGCCCTGGCCACTCATCTGAACGAGGAGTTCTTCGGCGGCACGGAGCAGGACGCCGGCTCCGCGCTGACCTCGGCGACTGCGGACGAACTCTTCGACATCCTGGATGGTCTCGGGATGCCGGGCTGACCCCGTCCGCAGCCGTCATGCGTGCCGCGTGCGTCAGGAGGCCTTCGGGCTCTCCTGGCGCGCGTTCACCATGACCTCGACGCCGTCGAGAACACGCTGGAGTCCGAAGACGAACTCATCGGTGGGGGCGTCGATGACGCCGGCCGTGACGAGCTCGCTCAGGACGGGGAAGTGGTCCGCGTCCACGAGCTTCGCCAGGAGGCGCCCGTACTGCGGCATCGCTTCGTCATCGTCGTCCGGCATCTGCAGGGCTGCCGGAGACAGCTTCGTACCGGCGTGCACATAGCCGTTCATGAGGAGCACGACGGAGAACTTCTCGGTGGCGCTGAGCCCGGTCCTGTGCAGCATCTGCAGCCCGCACTCCATCCAGGACAGCTGTCCGGGCTCCAGCGGCGGGCCGGCCGTCGGGATCTGCAGCATCCAGGGGTGGCGGCGGTAGACGGCGAGCAGCTCCGTCGTCCAGAGCTCAAGACCCGCGCGCCAGTTGTCCACCGGGGCCTCGGGGAAGGGCGGCTTCCCGTACGCGGTGTCGAGCATGAAGACCAGCAGGTCGTCCTTGGTCGCCACATGGCGGTACAGCGACATGGTCGCGCAGCCCAGCCGCTCGGCGAGCCGGGCCATGGACAGCTTCGCCAGACCGTCGGAGTCGGCGAACCTGACCGCTTCCGCGACGATCCGCTCCTGGCTCAGCTCGGGCAGGGAGCTCCGGGGCACACGGCGCCTGGACTCCCAGAGTCGTGCCACGCTCGGGGGGAGGGCGCTCCCTTTGTCTACGGTGCTCACCTGATGCTCGCCTTCGAGGGGGAGGGATGGAAGGTGATGGTGCGGACGACCGCACGGAGGCGGCGCGGCCCTCGCAGGCCTCCCGCCCCACGTGAGTCCAGTCTGCATTGTCCATCGTTCTTGGCTGAAATGTACCTGTCCGGCAGCGTCCCGTCCGGTCGTGGACGGGACGCTGCCGGAGCTGAGCTGACCCTCACCGCGCGGGATCCGCCACCCGGGGAGGCGTGCTCTCGGCCGGCTCGGCCGGTGCGGGAGCGGGGATCGGCTCCTTGCGCAGCACGACCGCCATGATCACGGCGGCCACCCCGAGGACGCCCACAGCCGTCAGCGCCGCCAGGTTGAGACCGTGGGTGAAGGCTTCACGGCCGGCGTGCAGCAGACTGTCGGCGGTCCCGCCCGTCAGCCGGCCGGCCGCCGCGGTGGTGCCGCCGATACTGCCCCGGGCCGCGTCGAGATCGCTGCTGGACAGGCCGGAGGGGTGCACACCGGCCATCTGGTGGTGGAACACGGCCAGGCCGATGGTGCCGAAGGTGGCGAAGCCGAGGGCGTTGCCCAGCTCGTTGGCGGTCTCCGACACAGCCGCGGACGAGCTGGCGCGCTCGGGCGGTGCGGCGGTCAGGACGATGTCCGCGACCAGTGCCTTCACCATCAGCAGGCCGGCTGCGATGAGGGCGACACCCGCCATGACGAACAGCACATGGGAGTCCATCCGGACGAAGAACAGCACCCCGCAGCCCACCGCCATGACCACCATGCCGCAGGCGAGGAAATTGCCCGGGCGAACGCGGCGTGAGTACTTGGCCGTGATCGGCGCGGCCATGGCGACCACGGGGAACGCCGCGAGCGACCACAGGGCCGCGGTGAAGGGGCGCATCCCCAGGACGGACATCATGTACTGGTTGACCAGCAGGTTGATGCCGATGAGCGTGCCGTGGACGATCAGGGTGATCGTCACCGAACCGCTGAACGCCCGGTAGCGGAAGAGTTCCAGATCGAGCAGCGGGCTGGCCGCCGTGCGCTGGCGCTGTACGAAGGCGAAGCCCAGAACGAGCCCGGCCGCGATGCTGATCACCGAGGTGAGGCTGTAGCCGTTCACGGCGAATTCCTTGACGCCGTACACCACCGTGAGGATCGCCGCGAAGGAGAGCACGGCGCCGATCGCGTCCAGCTTGCCGCGCGACGGGTCGCTGTGCTCGGGGAGCAGGAACGGCGCGAGCACCACCAGCAGGACCATGATCGGGATGTTGATGAGGAAGACCGAGCCCCACCAGAAGTGGTTGAGCAGCAGGCCGCCGATGATGGGGCCGAACGCGGTGCTGCTGGTGAGCACGCCGGTCCAGGCCGCGATGGCGGTCTTGCGCTGGTCGGCGTCGTTGAACATGACGCGGATCATTCCGAGCACGGTGGGTGTCACCGGCGCGGCCGCCACACCGAGCAGGGCCCGGGAGGCGATCAGGGCTTCGGGGGTGGTCGCCATGGCCGCGCAGGCCGAGGCGACACCGAACAGCAGCGCACCGATGATCAGGAGCTTGCGCCGGCCGATCTTGTCGCCCACCCACCCCATCGGAATGAGCAACCCGGCGAGTGCGAACGGGTAGACATCCATGATCCACAGCAACTCGGGGGCGCTGGGGCGGAGATCGGCACTCATGGCCGGTACGGCGAAGTTGAGCACGCCGATGTCCAGCATGATCAACAGCGACCCGAGCGTGAGGACCGCGAGGCCCACCCACTCCTTGGTCCCTGCCTTGGCATTGGTGTTCATCGCTCTCCCTTTTCGGTGTGTACGCCGCACGCTAAAGCGTATCGCATACGCTCAGCGTACTGGCTACTCTAGTGAGCATCAAGTGCGTCACCCCCAGTCCAACTTTTGATCCGTGACCTCGACCCCTGAGCGGTCTGCCCTGAAGCAGTCCAACGCCCTGTGACGGCCGGTGGCCCTGAGGTGGGTGTGGTGCCTCTCGTGGACCGAGGGCTATGTTTGGACTCAAGTAGAGGTTTCGCGCAGTAACACCCGCTACGGATATCGGCGATGGGCCCCGGTGGGGCCTACGGGGAAGTCGAAGGGATGCGTCGGGCATGGGGGATTGGCTCAGTGATGCGCGCCGGCAGGTCGCTGCCATCGGGATGGGCGGCCGGTTACCGGGGGCCAACGGCATAGCCGGGGCCGAGGTCATGGATCCGCGACAGCGTCCGCTGCGCGCCGAACAGGACCCGGCCGCGCGGGGAGCCCTCGAAGACGCCCGGATCGGCCCGGGCGGCGTGGCCGCCGGCCGCTCCGGAGTGTGGGTGGGCCGGGTCATCGCCGAATACGCCGATCAGCACCGCCCGTTGAGCGGGCGCAGCACCCGGGGCTCGACCGGAGCCCGCATCCGGGCGGTCACCGCCGGACGGCTCTCCCCTGTACTTGTACCTGCGCGGCCCCGGCGTGGTGGTCGACACCGCCCGCCCGTCCTCACTCGTCGCCGCGCACACCACCCCGAATGTCTGGACCGACTGCCTGCCCACCGGGCAGGGCGGCACCCATGCACGTGACTCGGACGCGGAGACGACCCCACAGGGACGAGGAGACACGGTGGACCACGAACAGACAGCTGACGGGCGCGTCGCGACCGGCGGCCGCCGCGAGCGCAACAAGCGGCAGGTCAGGGCGAAACTCTACGAAGCGGCCATCGCGCTGTTCGCCGAAAATGGTTACGAGGGCACGTCGATCGAAGCGATCACCACGCGTGCCGATGTCGCACGCGGCACCTTTTTCAATCACTTCCACCGCAAGGAGGATCTGATTGTCGAATGGGGAGAGCGAAGACGGGCGAGATTGAGGGACTGTATCGAGGAGGTCAATATGGCCGATGGTGAACGTGACGCCGAACAGAGGCTGTCGGGCTGTCTGGTCGCCCTCGGCAAGATGAACGAGAACGACGGTGAATGCACCCAGGCCATGATCAAGGCATGGGTGAAGGCCGGATACCCGCTCTCGGAAGAGCCCTTCACGGCGGAGCTGTTCGCCGATGTGGTGGCGCGGGGAAAGGCCTGCGGCGAGTTCTCCCAGGACATCGATGTCGCGCAGGTCGGCAACGTACTGCACGACGTCTACCTGGGCTCGCTCTATCGGTGGTGCCGCTCGGGCGCCGACGCGCAGTTGCAGTCCGAACTCCGGGAGATCACCCACTTGGTGCTCAACGGAGTGAAGGCTCGCTGCCGGTAGCTTTTTTCTGGTCAGTCTTTACGGCGTGCTATTTCTGCTAGGCGCGACCGATGACGCCGGGGCGTGAAGCCCCATCATTTTTCTTCATCTTTGCAGATATCAGGGGGCGGCGGAACATGGTGCAAATCGCACACCGTGGAGCGCTGGAAAATCTTAGGGGTCAGTTCGCTGAATGCGCTGGCGGATCAGGGCAACTCGCCCTGATCACAGGCGGTTTGGCGAGCGGAAAGACCCACTTGATGTACGAATTTTCGAGAGAGGTGAAAAAGACCGGCGCACTCCATCTCGCGGCCACCGGCTCCCGCGCGGAGTCGGCCTTCCCGGTAGGCGTGATCGACCAGCTGTTCCGCAGCGCCGAGATCCCGCCGGAGACGGCCGAACGGATCGCCCGGGTACTTCAGTCGGACTCCCTCACCAGGGGGTCCAGCCCGGATGGCCCGGATCTCAGCCAGGAGGACGCGCGGATCATCCACGCGATCTGCCTCGAACTGCTGGAGCTGTCCCGCAAACAGCCGCTGGTCATCAGCATCGACGACATCCAGTTCGTGGACGGGCTCTCGCTCCACCTCATCCTCCACCTGCGCCGTCGCATGGCCTCGGCCCAGGTGATGATCGTGCTCACCGAATGGAGCTGGGCGCACCCGGCACTCTCGCGCTTCCACGCCGAGATCACCCAGCAGCCGCACCGGCGGCTGCGGCTCACGCCGTTGACGGTCGCGGAGGTGTCCGCGCTGATGGCGCAGGAGACGGAACCGCAGAGCGCCGAGCGCTATGCACCGGATCTCCACCGCTTCACCTCGGGCAACCCGCTGTTGGTCCGGGCTGTGCTGGAGGACCTGTACGCCGGGCCGGGCAGCCCGGGGAGTGAGGGGGACGAGGAGGGATTCGCCGAGCAGGTCGCCGGTCCCGCCTTCGCCCAGGCGGTGCTCACCTGCCTCTACCGCTGGGACACCCGGCTGCTGCGGGTGGCCCAGGGGCTCGCCGTACTGGGCAAGGAGGCATCGGCGCCGCTGGTGGGGCAGTTGCTCTCGCTCCCGGTGGAAAGCGCCGAGCAGGTGATCCAAGTGCTGTCGGCGGCCGGCCTGCTGGACGGCGCCCGGTTCCGGCACGGCGCGGCCCAGACCGCCGTGCTGGGCACACTCGACACCGTCGAACGGGCCCGGATGCACGGGGTGAGCGCCCAACTGCTGCAGAACGGCGGCGCCGACCCGGTGACCGTCGCGGGGCATGTCATCGCGTCGGGCAGAGCCGTCGGGGACTGGACGGTCCCGGTCCTGCGGAGCGCCGCTGTCTGGGCCCAGGCGGACGACGACGTCGATCTCGTCATCGAATGCCTGGAGTTGGCGGTCACCGCCTGCACCTCGGCGGAAGAGCGGCGCGAACTGCGCAGGGGGCTCGCCCGCGCTGTCTGGCAGCGCGATCCGGCCGCCGCCGACCGGTACCACGCGTGTGCCCGGCAGGCGATGCACGAGGGCAAGGTGACCAAGCAGGACGCCGTCTCGCTCCTGCGGCAGTCGCTCTGGCAGGGAGACCTGGAGACGGCCCGGACCGCCAACGAGGCGTACATGACGCTCGAAGGCCCCCGGAACGAGTACACCGAGGCCGAACTCGTCCTCATCTACCGGTGGTTCTACGGATCGGCGTCCGGGCACACCGCATGCCGCTCCGATGGCGGCAACCCCGAATGCGAGGAGGACCCGTGGACCCGGGCGGTCAAATCGGTGTCCGGCGGGCCCGGTTCGGCCGCGGCGAGGGCCGCCCTGTCCAGCGCCGTACACATCCTGGAGAGCTGCCGGCTCGGCGAGACCCTGCTGGAGGTCGTCATCGCCGCACTGCTCACGCTGCTGTGCGGCAACCAGCTGAACCGTGCGTCCGAGCGCTGTGAGGCCCTGTACGCGGAGGCGGTCCGCCGCGGCGGACTGACCTGGCAGGCCGCGCTGGGCGCCGTCCGGGCCGACATCGCGCTGCGCAGAGGTGATCTCAGTGGCGCCGCCACGCACGCATCGGCGGCGCTCGCCCTGCTGCCGGCGCAGAGCTGGGGGGTGATGCTCGGATACCCCCTGAGTACCCTGATCCGGGCCCAGACGGGCCTCCACATGTACGAGGCCGCGGAGGAATCGGTTCGTCAGATGACCTCGGAGGCAGCGCCCACCACCGTCTGGGGACTGCGCTTCCTGAACGCGCGAGGCCACTACTACCTGGCGACCGACCGGGTCCTGGCCGCCGTCAAGGACTTCCAGACCTGCGGCCGGCTGGCCTACGACCACGACCTGGACGTCTCCGAACTCGTACCGTGGCGCAACGGCCTCGCCGAGGCCAATATGCAGCTCGGCCGTACGAAGGTGGCCCAGGACCTCGTCAAGCAGGAACTCAACAGGCCCCAGGGCGTGGACATGCACACCCAGGGCGTGGCGCTGCGGCTGCTCGCCGGGAGCAGCGATCTGATGCAGCGCACCAGGCTGCTGCGCCAGTCCGTCGACCTGCTCCAGCTCTCCGGCGACCGGATGGAGCTGGCCCGCTCGCTGGCGGACCTCAGCGAGGCACACCGGAGCGTCGGGGAATTCGACGAGGCAAGGGTGACGGCCTGGCGGGCGGTCCAGGAGACGAAGATCTGCGAATCGGGCCTCAGGCCCGCGCCGGTGCTGCCGGCCCAGCGCACGGCGCCACCCGCGCAGGAGCCGGACCAGGCGCCGCCGAGCGAGGGAACGGGCGCCTGCCCGGACGCGGTGACGCTCAGCGAGGCGGAGGAGCGGGTCGCCGTGCTGGCGGCGAAGGGATTCAGCAACCGCGAGATAAGCCGCCGGCTCTTCATCACGGTGAGCACCGTGGAACAGCACCTGACGCGCGTATACCGCAAGCTCGGGGTGAACAGCAGGCGGGCGCTGCCCACCTTCCTCCCGCTGCCCCAGCTGCAGTCCATGTGACCGGACAGGGCAGGACACGACACGACACGGCAGGAACGGCAGGACACGGCAGGGCAGGACACGGCAGGGCAGGGCTAGGGGCCACTAGGGGTATGGGCGGAGTGGCCCCGTCCATACCGTAGGAGGCGAGGAACGGCCGAACAGCGCATCAGTGTCCCGCCCCGGGCCCCCCGAGGGACCTGTGCGTGTGGTCCCGGCCGTCCACGAAGAGAGCGGCCCCATGGCATCCCCGGATGACATGAGCCGCTCTCCCGCCGGTCGGTCCGGAGCGGCGGGGTCATCCATCCCCCGCAAACCCTGCACTCCGGGCCGGTCGTCGGTGCTGACGGCACAGGTGTCACAGACGGACTCACGCACCACAACATTTCTCGCCACGTGGAGGGTGCCATGCGCGGTCTTGCACATTGGGAAGAGCTGCGCTCCGGGGATTCCGGAGAACTGATTCTCGCGGTCGACACCCCTCCCCGCGGTCCGGCCCCTTCCGACTTCCGGGAGCTGATTCCACTTCTGGACACCCGGCACACCGTCTGGCGGGCCACGGAGAGCGACCGGACCCACCCGCGCGGCACGTGCCTCGACGAGTACATCGCACCCTGGACCGATGAAGTACGCGCCGCTGGTCTGCGGGTGCGCGCCGTACTCGGCTACGGGGTGGGCGGCATCTTCGCCGGAGCCATCGCCGACGGGGTCGGCAGGGACCAGGGGCGCGCCCCGGAGGTCCTGCTGTTCGACCCTGAACTCGTCGATTCCGGCACTGTCGTGGACGAGTTCCGCCGACTGGTCTCCACCGTGTCCCACAGCCTCACCGGCCGGGCCCTGGAGCGGCTGGAGCGCGAGAGCGCGGCCCTGCTGGCCGACGCCGGGGCCGATGACGACGCCGGAGCGCTGGCCATCGGACTCCACGGGGTCCTCAGCCAGGCCATCGGCGATGAGCCGGAGCGGGTCGGTTCCGTGGCGGGGATGGCAGGCCAGGCACTCGGCCTGGCGACCGCGCGGCTCTCGTCGCTGGCCATCGCGGACGCGGTCAACGTGGTTCCGCTGTGGTCGGCCGGGACGGCGCTCTGCTCGTCCAGCCCCGACAGCGGACTGAACCGCACCCGGTCCGTGCTGCTGCTGCCGGACGCGGCACTCGTCGGCAGGGAGATCCTCTTCGAGGACCGGCATGCCGAGGTCCTCAGGAGCACGACCGTCGCCCGTATGGCGTCGGAACTGCTGGGCAGTTCGGACGCCTGACCCATGAAGGCCCCCCACGGCAGCACCCCGGCCCGGAGGCCGGGGCGCTGCCGTGTTCAGACCGCGGGGACCGCCGTCGTGGCGAGCTCGTCCTCCGGCGTACGGATCACCGTGGAACGCTCGAACCAGTCCAGAGCTGCCGCGAGCGAGGCTTCCACCTCGGCCCGTGAGTCTCCGGTGGCCAGCACGGAACCGATCTTCTCCACGCTGGTCCGAGCGGTCCCGAGAACCGTCCCCGCCTCCGCATGCCGGTGGTAGGCGGTGATCCCGGGCACCGGGCACTCGCCGGGGATCTCCACCAGCGTGCCCGGACGGGGCGGGAAGAGGGACAGCCCGGCGATCCGCTGCGGGACGGCAGGGATCTGCGGCACCGCGTTGCCGGCCAGGGACCGCACATAGACCTCGGGCAGGGTGACGCCGAAGCCGAGCTGCAGAACCTGCTCGATCATGCCGCCGCCCATACGGCTCGCCACCTCGTTGAACACGAGCCGCCCCGCCGTGTCCCGGAAGACCTCGGCGTGGAACATGAACGTCCCGGGAGAGGGCAGCGCGGCCAGGGCCTCACGGGTGATGGCCACCAGCGGCTCCCGCAGCGGATCACCGGCATCCAGCAGGGCGCTGTGCAGCGGCTTCCCCGCCATGATGTCCAGGCACGAGGTGTCCCCCTGGGTGGAGGGCCACATCAGCCTCGGCACGCCGTCCGTGACGATGCCGTCGACATGGAACAGCTCGTGCTCGATGTACCGCTCGGCCAGCAACTGGGCACCGTCGTCCGTGCCCAGCTCGCGGTGGTCCGCGAGCAGGGCCCGCAGACCGTCCGTGTCCCGGATGACCCGGACCCCCATGGAGCCGCCACCCCGCCGGGGCTTCACGACTACCGGGAAACCGTGCTCCGCGACGAAACCGAGCAGATCGTCCAGATGGCACACCGGGGCGTAAGGGGCCACCGGCACAGCGGACTTCTCCAGCAGCTGCTTCATCCGGAGCTTGTCGCGGAACGCGCTCGCGCTCTCGCTGTCCTGACCCGGCACCCCGAGCAGCCCGCGCAGGCGGGCGGCCCGCAGGATGTCGAACTCCGACAGGGCGATCACCCGGTCGAAGGGCGTCTCCCGGTGCAGCTCCAGGGCGTGCTGCTCCATGAGCGGGTTGAAGTGGAAGTCGTGTGCGATCTCCACGTGCGCGTAACCGGCGAGCTGCTCCGCACGGACCGCGGGGTCCGCCGAGACCGCTGCCGCGTCCGTGAGCAGCACCGCCTCGTGCCGGTCACCGATCCACTCCGGGAACCGGCGGCCCGAGAGGGGTGTTCTGTTGAGTACGAGGAATCTCACGAGACCTCCACAGAGATTATGTCGCGGAATTCACGGAATCCGGCGTCCACGGCCTCGGCGGTCTCGTCGGAGAACAGAACGTGTCCGTGCGCGGCCGAAGCATGGGGCGGTACGAGGACCTTGTCGCCCGGCTCCCCGTACATCACCACTTCCGCGACGCGTTCGTCGTCGGCGACCTTGTCCATACCGTGCACACCCGTCAGTTCACCCGCCCGTTCCGCGAAGAACAGATAGAAACCGGTGGGCTTCGCGGGCCGTGGCGGAACGAGGTCGGCTTCGCGCCCCGTGCTCACGTCGAGCAGGGCGTCGACCATGTCGATACCCGTGCTGAGGAGTACGGACTGATATACGGGCCCGCCCCCCAGACGTCCCGCCGTTTCCAGAATGCGGAGATCGCCCTCCGCAGTGATCCGGAACTCCGTATGTGTGGCCCCGGTATCGATTCCGAGCGCGCGGTGAGCTGTCGCAGTCGCCGCTGTGATGCGATCCACAAGTTCCTGCGGAAGGCGTGTGGGAGTTGTGTAGTAGACCTCTTCGAAGAAGGGCCCTTCCATGGGCAGCGGCTTGTCATGGATCGCCACCACATGTGTCCGCCCGCCGACCACGATGGATTCGACACTGATTTCGGAGCCGGGGACATAGCTCTCCAGAAGGATGGCCTCGCCGTACTCCTGACGGGTGCTCACATGCAGCGGGTCATGGGTGAAGCCCGTCCACGCCCCGCGCTGGATGGAGTCGAAGTGCTCCGCGAGCCCGGCGTCGTCATCCACCCGCCGTACGTACTTGCTGCCGCCGCCGATGAGCGGCTTGAGGACCAGGGGGTAGCCGACCAGGGCGGCCGCTTCGCGCGCCTCGGCCAGGTCGCGGGCCAGCGCGAAGCCGGGCTGACCCAGCTGCGCCGCGCCGAACGCGGTACGCATGGCGAACTTGTCCCGGGCCAGGTAGGCGGCCTGTTCGCCCACCGATGGCAGGTCGAGTTCGGCGGCGACGGCGGCGGCCGCGGGGACGCTCTGCTCCACGAACGTCAGCACACCGCGGATGGGTTCGGTCTCATCCGCGGCGAGCCGGCGGGCGGCGTCCAGGGTCTCCTGGAGGTCGGCCGTGTCGGCCTCGACCACCCGGTCGACGAAGCCGGCCTCCCACGTCGGATTCTTCATGACCATCAGGAGACGCTCACCGTGCTCCAGTGCGTAGCGCCGTACCTGAGCCAGATGCTTGCGCCGACTGAGGTTCCGTGTGTGCAGGAGGAGGATGCTCACCGTGGTATGTCTCTCAATTCGTTGAAGGGCCGTGCCGTTGAAGGCCGCGCCAGGATGAGGTAACGGGAAAGCAGAGCCGCGACCATCGCAGGCCTTCCGCCTGCGGTCCGTACATGCGACGTCTTCCGACAATACGCCCTGATTGCAGGGGCGTTGGGGCATCTTTCACAGGTGCCTTCGGCATCAGACCATGCTAGCGTTCTGAAGGTCAATCACCTCGGGGGCGATGCTGGCCGGTATGCCGAGCCGCCTGCTGGGGGATTAAACAGGGGATTGCGCATAAGCGGGGGGAACGCAAAAATGGCGCGCAGTATAACTATCGGCAACTCCACCATCACTGACAGTACGGATGCGTATGTCATAGCCGAGATCGGCCACAATCACGGTGGCGATCTCGGGTTGGCGGAAGAACTCGTGCGTATGGCCGCGAAGTCCGGCGCGCACGCTGCGAAGCTCCAGAAGCGCAATAACAAGGCGCTGTTCACCAAGGCGATGTACAACAGCCCCTACACCGGCCGCAACAGCTATGGCGCGACCTACGGTGAGCACCGCGAAGCGGTGGAATTCGGCGAGAAGGAGTACCGGCACCTCGCCGGTGTGGCCGCCGAGACCGGCATTGCCTTCTTCTCGACCGCGTTCGACTTCGAAAGCGTCGATTTCCTCGCCGAACTGGGCATGCCCGCCATCAAGATGGCCTCGGGCGACCTGACGAACACCCCCTTGCTCGCCTACGCGGCGAAGACCGGCATCCCGCTGGTCATCAGCACGGGTGGCGCGGCCATGGAAGACGTGCGCCGCGCCGTGGACACCGTCCTGCCGCTCAACTCCCAGCTGGCCGTGCTCCAGTGCACCGCCGCCTACCCGGCCACCCCGGACGTGCTGAACCTCTCGGTCATCAGCACCTTCCGCGAGGAGTTCCCGGATGTCGTCGTCGGCCTGTCGGGCCACGACGTCGAGACGGAGTCCAGCGTCATCGCGTACGCGCTCGGCGCACGTGTCGTCGAGAAGCACGTCACCCTGGACCGCACCATGCCGGGCAGTGACCACCACTTCTCGCTGGAGGCCGACCACTTGCGCGTGCTGGTGGACGGCCTGGAGCGGACCCGCCGTTCGCTGGGCGACCCGGTCAAGCAGGTGCTGCCGGTCGAGCAGCCGGCCCTGCACAAGATGGCCAAGAAACTGGTCGCCGCACGCGACCTGCGCGCCGGTGAGACGCTGACCACGGACAGCATCGCCATCAAGTCGCCCGGTGACGGCCTGCGGCCGTACCTGCTGGGTGAGTTGGTCGGCCGTACCCTGCTGGAGCCGCTGGCCGCGGACGACAGCATTCAGCTCAGCAACCTCGGCTGACGGCGCCGTGAACGCGCACATCGATCTCACCGGACAGGTCGCGGTCGTCACCGGTGTCCTGGGCAAGCTCGGCGCGATCTGGACGGACGCACTCCTGGGCGCGGGCGCTCAGGTGGTCGGCCTGGACCGGACGACCGTACTGCCCGACGCCCTCAAGGATGTGACGAGCCGTCATGACGAACGGCGCTTCCACCTCGTAACGGCGGACGTCACCGACACCGGCAGCCTCACATCGGCACTGACGTCATGTCAGGCCATGGCCGGTACGCCCACGATCCTCGTCAACAACGCGGGTATCGACCAGCCACCGTCGGCCACCGGCGGCAGCTGGCTCTTCGGGGACATCCCGGCCGACGTGTCCGCAGCCGTACTGGACGTCAACGCCCTGGGAGTCCTGCGGGTCTGCCAGGTCTTCGGATCCGAGATGGCACGCAACGGCGCCGGGTCGATCGTCAACATCGGTTCCCTGTACGGGTCGATGGCGCCCGATCCGCGCCTGTACGAGCACCTGCCGCAGGATCCGCCGTTCCTCAAGCCGCCGGCCTACGGGATGTCCAAGGCGGCAGCGGCCGCCCTCACCCGGTACCTCGCGGCGCTGTGGGGACCGGTGGGCGTACGCGTCAACACGCTCTCGCCCGGCGGTGTCAGCGGTGGTCAGGACGGAGAGTTCCGCCGCAAGTTCGGCGAGCGCGTCCCCCTCCGCAGGATGGCTGAGGCAGCGGACCTGACCGGACCGCTGCTCTTCCTCGCCTCCGGTATGAGCAGCTATGTCACGGGCACCGAGCTGCTCGTGGACGGCGGTTACGTCAGCTGGTGAGGCGCAGCCCGCCCCGCCTACTTCTGGAGAACCCATGAACACCTCTCTCGCCTGGCTGCCCGCCGACGAGTTCACCCGCATTCTCGACGGCATCCCCGACCGGCACGACCGCAACAAGGCCTTCGCCGACGCGGCCCGCATCAACACGCTGTACAGCATCATGCGCGCCGGATCCGGGCACATCGGATCCAGCTTCAGCGCGGCCGACACCGTCGCCTGGCTGCTGCTGGAGGAAATGCGCTCGCCGTTCGCCGGGGACGGCGACATCTACTTCTCGTCCAAGGGCCATGACGCACCCGGCCTCTACTCGGCCCTGATCGCCCTCGGAGCACTGCCGCAGGAGAAGCTCCACCAGCTGCGCCGGCTCGGCGGGCTGCCCGGTCACCCGGACGTCTCCATCCCGCACATGCACGCCAACAGCGGCTCACTCGGCATGGGGATCTCCAAGGCCAAGGGCATGATCCTGGCCAACCGCCTCACCGGCGTGAACCGGCGTGTCTACGTACTGACCGGCGACGGCGAGCTCCAGGAGGGGCAGAACTGGGAGGCGCTGGCGGGCGCGGTCCACCGGGGCCTCGGCGAGCTGACGGTCATCGTCGACCACAACAAGATCCAGTCCGACACCTGGGTCGCCCATGTGAGCGATCTCGGCGACATCGAGGCGAAGTTCGCCGCCTTCGGCTGGGGCGTGCTCCGCTGCGACGGCAACGACGCACACGAACTCGACGAGGCGTTCCGGCTCCGTGAGAAGGAGCACGCGGGCAAGCCCGCCGTGATCATCGCGGACACCGTGAAGGGCGCCGGCTGCGCCACCTTCGCCGCCACCTCGATGCCCGACGACGAATGGCGCTACCGCTTCCACAGCGGAGCCCCGGCCGCTGATGACTACCTCGGCGCACACCGGGAACTCACCACCGCCGTCGACACCCTGCTGGCCCGCCACGGTCTTGCCCCGCTCACCTTCTCGCACGCGGACACGGCTCCGCCCGCCAAGGCCACCGGGCCGCGGCTGCCCGAGGTGTACGGGCGCGCGCTCGCCGAGCGCGCACGGACGGACGAGCGCATCGTCGCGCTCGACGCGGACCTGGTGCTCGACACCGGCCTCATCCCGTTCTCCGAGACACTGCCGGAGCGCTTCGTCGAGTGCGGCATCGCGGAGCAGGACATGGTGTCGATGGCCGGCGGCCTCGCCTCGCGCGGCCTGCTGCCCTTCGTGCACTCCTTCTCGTGCTTCCTGCACGCACGCCCGAACGAGCAGATGTACACCAACGCGTCGGAGCACCGGAAGGTGGTCTACGTCGGCTCCCTCGCGGGCCTGCTGCCGGCCGGCCCCGGCCACTCCCACCAGGCCGTCCGGGACGTCAGCGCCGTGGGCGCCATCCCGGGCCTGGTCGTGCTGGAGCCTGCCAACTCCGCCGAGGCCCGTGCCGCGGTCGGGTTCTGTGCCGAGACCGATGCGAGCGTGTATCTCCGGCTCGTCAGCACCCCGGTGCCCGACGAGGCAGAGGCCCTGGGCGCGGAGCCGCTGGCCACCGGACACGGCCGGGTCGTACGCGCCGGCGGCAGGACCGTGGCCATCGGCTCGGGACCGGTGGTCCTGACCCAACTGCTGCGCGCAGCCGACCTGCTCGCCGCCGACGGAGTGGACCTGACCGTCGTCGCGCTGCCCTGGCTGAACCGGGTGGACAGCGGATGGCTCTCCGCCCTGGCGGCCGACACCGACGACCTGTTCGTCGTGGAGAACCACTACACCCACGGCGGGCAGGCGGACCTGCTGGCCAGGGCCCTCCTGGAGCTCGGCACCGAGAGGGTCGCGTCCTTCACCGGGATCGGCCTGACCGATGTACCGCTGTGCGGCACCGAGGCCGAGGTGCTCGACGCCCACGGCCTCAGCGCGGAGCGGCTCGCCGCGCGGATCCAGGACCGCATCCGGCAGGCCACGGGCAGCTGACCCGCCCGGGCCCGAGCCGCAACCCACACCTTCCGAAACAGGAGCACCGTATGGACACCGTCTACAACGAACTCGTCCGGCCGAGCCAGGAAATCACCGACGGCTTCCGCGAGTTGCTCGCCGAGTACAGCCCCAGCTGTGTGGTGACCGACGCGCAGCGCCGCGCCGGCGCCCTGGGCGGCTTCCAGGTCGTCCGGAACGACCAGAAGATCGCCGGTCCGGCGTTCACCATCAACCTGTCGATCGACGACTGGGTCAACACGCTGCCCATCCTGTCCCGCGCCCAGCCCGGCGACGTCATCGTGATGGCCTGCCACGGTCTGGCGACCACCGCCATGTGGGGCGGTCTGACCGCCACGGTCTCCCACAAGTTCGGCATCGCCGGAGCCATCATCGACGGGGCCGCCCGCGACATCGACGAGATCCGCGACATCGGCTTCCCCGTCTGGTACCGCACCACCTCCCCGCGGCAGTCGCCCGGTGCCGTCCACGACCGCATCGAGCCCGTCCAGGTCAACGTCCCGGTCTCGGTCGGCGGACAGGTCATCTTCCCGGGCGACATCGTCGTGGCCGACGAGAACGGCGTCGCGACCGTCCCGTCCGGCTCCGCCAAGGAGGTACTGGAGAGCGCCCGTGGCGTCGCGGCGCGCGAGAACGAGATCCGCGACCGGATCAGCTCCGGTGCGACCGCGGCAGACCTGCGGGCCGAGTTCGGAAACCTCTGAGGAGTGACGATGCGCGTCTACATCACCGGAGCGGACGGCAGCCTCGGCAAGGCCGTCACCCAGGAGCTGGCCGCCGACCCGCGGACCGCGGGCTGGCCCGTACTCGGCGTCTCCGTATCCGACTTCGACATCGCCGACGAGCAGGCCGTGGCCGAGTCCATCGCCGGGTTCCGTCCCGACGTCGTCCTGCACCTGGCCGCCATATCCATCGTGGCCGCCTGCCAGACCGACGTCGAACTCGGCCTGCGCGTCAACGTCGCCGGTGTGCACCAGGTCGCCGAGGCCTGCCGGGCGGCCGGCAGCCGCATGGTCTACATCTCCAGCGACTACGTCTTCGACGGGATCGCCGCACCGGAGGGCGACTACCGGGAGACCGACACACCCAACCCGCTGAGTGTGTACGGCCTGACCAAGCTCGCCGGTGAGCAGATCGCCGAACGCGTACCCGAGCACCTCGTGGTCCGCACCTCCTGGCTCTTCGGCGGAGCCGCCGAGAACAACGACGACGTCCTGGCCACGATCCGGTCCGCCGAGCGAGGTGAGCGCCAGGAGCTGATCGACGACCAGTACAGCCGCCCCACGTACACCGTGGACCTGGCGCGGGCGATCATCCACCTGATCGGCCTGGACGAGTTCCCGGTCGGCACGGTGCATGTCGCCAACCGCAACAGCGCGACCCGGTACGAACTCGGGGCGCACGCCCTCAACGCGTACGACCCGAAGCTGCACGCGGAACACCCGCCGACCGCCGTCTCGTTCGACGACTGCACCTTCGTCGGGGGCCGCCCGAAGGTCTCGGCACTCAACACCGACCGGCTGGCCGCGCTCGGTGTGACCATGCCGACCTGGCAGGACGCCGTGGCCCGCCACTGCGCGGTGCTGCGCAGCGAAACCGAATCCCGGAGGACGACCGTATGAGCCTGCTCAACCGGGGCGCCGGAGCCCCGACCAGCTGGCGCAACTGGGCACGCTCGGCCCGCTGCACCCCGGACCGGCTGATCCGAGCCACCCACGAGAGCGACCTGGTCGACGCCGTGCGCTACGCCGCCGACCGCGGTCTTGTCCTGCGCGCCGCCGGCACCGGCCACTCGTTCAACCCGCTGGTCACGACCGGTGGCGTCGTCCTGGACATGACCGGCTACACCGGCATCGTCGCCCTCGACCCCGCCGCCTCGACCGTCACCGTGCGCGGCGGCACCCTGCTCAGGGAGCTCAACTGGGCGCTGGACAAGGCCGGACTCGCCCTGTCCAACATGGGAACCCTCGAATATCAGACCATCGCCGGCGCCATCTCGACCGGCAACCACGGCAGCGGGATAGGCCACCGGCCCTTCTCGGGCCAGGTCATCGCCCTGACACTCGTCACGGCCGACGGGACGATCCGCAGCTGCGGCCGGGACGAGGACCCCGAGCTGTTCGCCGCTGCGGCCACCTCGCTCGGCGCGCTCGGTGTCATATCGACGGTCACCCTCCAGTGCGTGCCGCGCTACAACCTCCGTGTGACAGAAGGCAGTTGCCCACTGGACAGCATTCTGGAGGACATCGAGGCGTACGCCCGCAGCGCCGAGCACGCCACCTTCTCGCTCAAGGGATGGAGCGACAGCGCCTCCACCCTGAAGCTGAACCCGACCGATGCGCCGCCGTCGGCGGACGCCGAGCGCCGCCGCCGGGCGAACACCCTCGGCGAGGTCCGCTGCACGACGGCCGGACTGGTGGGGCGGATCGACCAGCGCGCCGTACGGCGGATCATGACCGCCCAGCTCGGCGGCGGACCCGGTCCCGGGGACTACGTGGACGTGAGCTACAACGCGTTCACCTTCCCGCAGCCGGTCAAGTTCCTCTCCCTGGAATACGCCCTGCCGCTGACCTCGGCGACCGACGCGGTCCGCCATGTGCACGAGGACGTCAAGGCCTTCGGTCTGCGCACCCCGTACTCGGTCACGGTCCGCTTCAGCGCCGGTGACGACCTGCTGCTCAGCCCGGCCCACGGGCGGACGACGGCCTACGTCAACATCACCGTGCCGCGAACGGTGGGCTACACCGAACTGCTGCGCACCTTCGAGGCGGTGCTGCTGGAGCACGAAGGCCGCCCGCACTGGGGCAAGGCCCACACGGCGACGGCCGAGCTCATCGCGGACCGCTACCCGGGCTGGAAGACGTTCCAGGACGTCCGCGCCGAACTCGACCCGTCGTCCCTGTTCACCAGCGACTACCTGAGGCGTGTGCTCGGAGGCACACGCACCGGCCGGTGACTGCCGTCCGCGCCCTCACCGCCCAGGCGCTCCTGCTGGACTTCGACGGCCTGATCTGTGACACGGAACGGGCGGCGCATCTGTCCTGGGAGAACTTCTACGGGCGGCACGGTCTGGTCTTCCCCGACGAGGTCTGGGCGGCGATGACGGGCCGGGCCTCGGGGGAGTCGTACGCCGCCGACGACCTGGCCGGGAGGCTGGGCCGGGCGCTCACCCCGGAGGAACTGGCGGAGCGGCGCGCGGACAAGGCACGGCTCGCCGGCGCCGAACCGCTGCGGCCGGGAGTGGCCCGGCTGCTGGACGGTGCCCGGCGGCAGGGCATCCCGTGCGCTGTCGTCTCCAGCTCCGACCGCGCCTGGGTGCGGGGACACCTCGAACGCCTGGGGGTCATCGACCGGTTCGCCGAGGTGGTCACGGGCGACCAGGTCCACGCCCGGAAACCCGCACCCGACCTGTATCTGCGAGGACTTGAGCTACTCGGCACCCGGGCGGAGGACGGCCTCGCCCTGGAGGACTCCGCCACGGGCGTCGCCGCTGCCAAGGCAGCGGGGCTGCGCTGTGTGGCGGTCCCGGGAGAGCGTGGCAGCCGCCGCACGCTGGGCGAAGCCGACCTGGTGCTGGCGAGCCTGGAACACCTCACACCCACCAAGCACCAAGAGGTGACATCCGTATGACGACCGAAACTGAGATCTCCGGCGCGGCCATGTCCATCATGGATTCACTGGTGCGCCCCGACCGCGGCGGGCCCGAGTGGCTCTGGCGCAGCGGTGAACTCGTGCCGTGGGCGGAGGCGACCATCCACGTCAACGCCGTGGGTCATGCCTCCGTCGCGGCGGTGTTCGAAGGCATCAAGGCCTATCTCTCGCACGACGGGGACAGGCTGCTGGTCTTCCGGCTCGACGAACACCTCAGGCGGCTCTACGACTCCGCGCGCATCGTGCGGCTCGATCTGCCGTACGGCCTGGGGGAGTTGCGGGCGGCGGTCCTGGAGGTCATCGCGGCCAACCGGTACCGCGAGGACGTGTATCTGCGGCCGTGGGCCTTCCCGGCGGGCACCATCCAGGAGCAGATGGTCCCGGCGGGTGTGCGCTGCGAAGTGGTCGTCGACAGCTGGACGTTCCAGAGCGGCCTGGGCACCGAGCGGGGCTGCCGGGCCGCGGTCAGTTCCTGGACCCGCATCAACGAGTCGTCCATGCCTCCGCGGGTCAAGGCCTTCTCCAACTACCACAACGGCCGGCTCGCGATGATCGAGGCGAGGGAGAACGGACACGACTGGCCGATTCTGCTGAACGAGCGGAGCAAGGTGAGTGAGGGGCCCGGCGCCTGCATCGCCCTGGTGCGCGACGGGGTGGTGATCACGCCGTCGACGACCAGCGGAATCCTGGAGAGCCTCACCCGGGAGACCTCGCTGACCCTGCTGCGGGAGCTGGGCCACGAGGTCGTGGAGCGCGAGGTCGACCGTACCGAACTCTATCTGGCCGACGAGGTGTTCTTCATGGGCACCGGCTGGGAGATCCTGCCGGTGACCTGGGTGGACGGACTCCAGGTGGGGGACGGTACGGCCGGCGGGGTGACGCGCGCGCTGGACGCGGCGTACGGCGCGGCCGTCCGGGGCCAATCCCCGCAGCACGCGGACTGGTTGACCGAGATCCCGTTCTGATCGGTGCATTGGGCCGACGGCGGTGCTCGGCTGTACGGTCAGGTCTTCGACCGTCCGGCCACCGGGCCCCGCCGCCCGGCTGCGGCCATTCGCGCGGTCGGCTTCGCCCACAGCCAGAGTGTCCAGAAGGAGAGACCGTTGAGCGTTACCGATTCCGAGCTTCCGGCGTCATGGACAACGGAGGAGATCGCCGAGAGCGCTGAGAGCGCTCAGAACGCGGTGTCCCCTGCGCGGCTTTCGATCGCCGATGTGCTGACCCTCGGCAACGCGGTCTGCGGCTTCGCCTCGGTGTACTTCATCACGACCAACGTGCTGGTCCCCTACCTCAGTGACGGCCCCGGCCAGGGAGTGGGAGAGGTACGCCAGGCCGGTGCCACCGCGGTCCTGCTCATGCTGATGGCCTCCCTGTTCGACCTGTGTGACGGGCTGGTCGCGCGCAGGTTCCGCAGCTCCGGCATGGGAGCCGAACTCGACAACCTCTCCGACCTGATCAGCTTCGGTCTCGCGCCGGCCTACTTCGTCGTCGTCTGGGGGCTGGTGAGCGGCACCGACTACCCGGGCCTCGTCGTCCTGGCCGGCCTCGCGGTGCTGCTGGCCGGGCTGTTGCGGCTGGCCCGGTTCTCCTGCACCACGATGCAGGACGGCATGTTCCAGGGGATGCCGATTCCCTTCGCCGCCCTCACCGTCGTCTCGATCGTTCTGCTTCAACTGCCGTTCGTTCCCACCCTGCTCGCCGTCCTGGGCGTCGCCTGGCTGATGGTGAGCCGGGTCGAGTACCCGAAGCCCACCGGCAAGCTGGCGGTCGCCACCATCGTGTGGGGATCGGCCAATATCGGGTGCCTGGTGGCCTGGGCCACCGGTATCGCGGGCGGCGAGAAGCTGATGGTCACCGGCTGCACCCTGCAGGTGCTGGTGGCGGCCGTCCTGCCAGTCTTCGCGGGGATGCGTCGGATCAACGCCGTGCGGCAGCGACGCGCGGCCTGACGCCCCCATACGACCCTTCTTGGAGTGCGGCGCAGATGCCTTCGAATGAACAGACCCCACCGCCGGCCCCCTCACCGGTCACATCGCCGGTGGGACACCTTCTGGTCGTCGGTGACGAGCGGGACATCGTGGCGTACGCCAGGGAGCTCTCTCCCGGTCTGCGGACCAGCGTCCTGTGCACCCCCCAGGAAGCCCGCAAGTCGGGGCGCGCCGAGGACCATCGCAGGGTGGTCGTCCTGGACGAGCACGCCCCGGCCGGCGAGTGGGTCGCCGCCGCCCGCTTCGTGCACGCGGTGGAGCCGGTGGACCGGGTGGTCTGTTACGGCGAGGCGGGACAGACCCCCGCCGCCGAGATCGCGCTGGAGCTCGGACTGTCCTGGCACACCCCGCAGACCGTCCGGGCTGTCGACAGCAAGAAGCTGATGCGGGAGCGGCTCGCCGGTGCGGGCGTCGACGACACCCCCTGCATCGAGGCCGGCACGGCCGAGGAGATCGCCGAGTTCGGCGCCCGGGTGGGCTACCCGCTGATCTGCAAGCCGGGCAAAGGGGTCGGCAGCCACGGAGTGGTGCGGCTCGAAGGGCCGGACGGCCTGGACGGCCTGCTCGCGGTCTCCCGCTCGGCCGCGGCCGGTCTGCACCACACCGAGGTGCTGGTCGAACCCTTCCACGAGGGCGCGGAGTTCAGCGTCGAGTGCCTCAGTGAGAACGGCGAGCACCTCGCCCTGTGCGTCACGGAGAAGCACCTCCTGCCCGGCGGCTTCGTGGAGCTGGGCCATGTACTCCCGGCGCCGCTCGCCGCGGCCGACGAGCACCGGATCGTGACGACGGTCGCACGGGCCCTGGACGCACTGGGCATCCGTGAAGGCGCCAGCCACACCGAGGTCATCGTGACCGGGGAGACGGTCAGGATCGTGGAGACCCACCTGCGCCAGGGCGGCGACCGCATCCCCTATCTGCTGCGCGAGGCCCGCGGCGTCGACATCGTCGCGGCGCTGGCCCGGCAGAGCATCGGCGTGCCCTCCCTCGGTGAGGCCCGCAGCCAGCTGGAGAAGGCCGCGGGCGACACCCGCTCCGCCGCGATCTGGTACGCGACGCCCCAGGCACCCGGCGAGATAGTGGAGGTCATCGGCGCCGATGAGATAAGGACCCGGCCGGGGATATGCGACGTCGTCGTGCGCAGCGGACCCGGCGACCGGCTGGAACCGGTCACCTCATCCGGTGGCCGTCCCGCACATGTGTGGGTGGTCGCCGAAGGGCCCGAGGAGGCCCTGGCGGCGGCGCGCACGGCGGTGGCCGGTCTGCGCTTCGTGGTCGCTGTCCCCGGCAGCCCCGCATGACCGCCGGTGCTCCGGCGCCCGAAGCCGTGAAGGGGCCGCTGCGCAGACTCCGTGAGGCGGTGAGCGGCAGCTCGACCGCGGAGCGCGCCCTTGTCGTGAGCTGCCTGTCCGACTCCATGGGCACCGGCCTGTTCGCCGCACTCGCGGCGATCTTCTTCACCCGGATCAGCGGCCTCACACCCACTCAGTTCGCCCTGGGGCTGTCCCTCGCCGGCGCGGTCGGGTTCGTCCTGACCATTCCGATGGGGGTCATCGGCGACCGCTTCGGAGCGCGTCGCACCCTGATCGTGCTCAACCTGTGGCGCGCCGCCGGGTTCGCCTGCTACATCTTCGTCACGTCGTTCCCCGTCTACCTGGCCGTCGTCCTGCTGACCGCGGTGGCCGATCGTACGGCGGGCGGTGTCAGTCAGGCCATCGTCGCCGACGTCGCCGGTGACGACCGCCGGGTGCGGCTGATGGCCGTCGTGCGGTCCGTCCGTAACGTGGGTTACGCGGTGGGCGGGCTGGTCGCCGGCCTGGCGATCGCGACGGACCGGCCCTGGGTCTTCAAGGCGACACTGCTGGGCATCGCACTGTTCTATGTGCTCTGCGCCGGCCTGCTCATGCGGATCAAGCTGTCGAACCCGGTGCCGGTGCCGCTGCGGACCAAGCGCAAGTGGGCCTTCCGGGACCGCCGTTATCTGGCCTTCACCGGGCTCAACTCGCTGCTCACCCTGCACGTCACGACCCTCAATGTGCTGCTGCCGCTCTGGATCCTGGCGACACCCGGGATTCCCGACACCTTCGTGGCCGTCCCGCTGATCGTGAACACGGTCATCGTCTCGCTCCTGCAACTGCCCGCCACCCGGCACATATCCAGCCTCCCCGGGGCGGGCCGGGCCGCGTTCGCGTCCGCCGCGATGCTCGCGCTGGCGGCCTGCTTCTTCCTGGTGTCGTCGTGGTGGGACGACGCGGCCGCTGCGATCCCGGTCCTGATCGCCGGTGTACTCGCGCTGACGGTGGCCGAGATGTGGCAGGCGGCGTCCTCCTGGCAGATCTCGATGGACCTCGCCCCCGAGGGCAACCGCTCCCAGTACCTCTCCACGTTCAACCTGGGCAACACGGCGGAACGCGTCATCGGCCCTGCGGTACTGCCCGCCCTCGTGATCACGTTCCGGTCCTGGGGGTGGCTGGTGCTCGCGGTGGCCGTGCTGGGGAGTGGCTGCGCCACCTGGTGGCTCACCCGTGGCGACCGCGCGGCCGGAAACGACGTGACGGCCGTCGTGGAGGAGACGGCCGTCGTGCCCGACGGGTCGAGCGCGGTCGGGTGACCGGGCGGCCCGTACCCGCCCACCGGCGGGGACGGGCCGCATCCGGCCCCGGTGAGCGTCCCGCGTTTCAGCGGCGGCTCCGCTGCCGCTCCCGCACCCCGTCCAGCAGCCGGCTCCGGCGGTCCGGGGACGCCGCCATGGCCGCGCCCGTCAGGGCCAGGGCCGTGGCGCCGTCCAGTACGGCCCGGTCGGCGCCGGGGCTCTTGCCGTACGCGGTGAACTCGGGGGTGTGCTGCCTGGCGCCGTCCGTCTCGTAGCCGATCGTCGGGTGGATCGTGGGGACGCGCTGCGAGACGTTGCCCATGTCGGTCGACGCCATCGACTCGCCGTGCAGTGGTGTCGCCGTGCGGCCCAGTTCGCCGAGGGCTTCCACATACGCGTCCGTCAGGTCGGCGTCCTGCCGCAGATCGGCGAAGTCCCGTCCGTGCGGGCTCACTTCGAGCTCCGCTCCGGTGGCGAGGGCGCCGGCCTCGAAGCAGGCACGTACCCGCTGCCACGCCTCGGCGAGCTGCTCCACCGTACGGGCCCTGACCTCCCAGCGCGCACCGGTGCGGTCCGGTATGACGTTCACGGCCCGGCCGCCGTCGGTGACGATGCCGTGGACGACCACCCCGGGCGGCAACTGCTGGCGGAGCAGCCCGACGGCGGTCTGCGCGACGGTCATCGCGTCGAGGGCGTTGACCCCTTCCCAGGGTGCGAGCGCGGCGTGCGAGGGCTTGCCCCGGTACGTGATGTCCCAGGAGCCGATGGCCAGTGAGGAGGCGCCGACGCTGTCGTCCGGGCCGGCGTGCACCATCATCGCCGCGGCCACGTCGTCGAAGACCCCGGCGTCGAGGAGGAGGACCTTCCCGCCGATGTCCTCCTCGGCCGGTGTGCCGATCAGCTTGACGGTCAGGCCGAGTTGGTCCGCCACGGCGGCGAGGCCGAGGGCGGCGCCGACGGCCGATGCTCCGTTGACGTTGTGCCCGCAGGCGTGGCCGATACCGGGCAGGGCGTCGTACTCGGCGCAGAACCCGATGACGAGGTCCCCGGTCCCACAGGTGGCGACGACGGCCGTGGGGAGGTCCGCGACCCCCCGGGCGACCGTGAAGCCCGCCGTCTCCAGCAGGTCCCCGATCCTGGCGGCGGCGCGGTGCTCCTGGAGCGCGATCTCGGGTTCGTCGTGCAGTCCGTGGCTGAGGTCCACGAGCTGCCCGCTCCAGGAGCCGACCGCCTTGGTCACGGTCCTGCGTATGTCCGCACTGCTGCTGGGCTCCGTCATGCGAGCTCTCCGCTCTGGGTCAGGTGCTGATGGTGCGCCGGGTCCGTCTCGCGCGGGCTGCGGTAGCGCAGTGCGAGGCCCGTGCCGGCGAGGGCGATGACGGCGCACGCGCCCCAGCCCCACAGGTAGCCGGACTCGGCGATGTTCGTGGTGCCGGGCGTGATGTGCGCCGCGAAGAACGCGCCGATCACGGCGGCGCCGATGGCCGCGCCGAGGGACAGGGCCAGTTCGTTGAGCCCGACGGCCAGGGCCGTGTCCTTCTCCGCGACGGCCTCGGCGGAGAGCGTCCGCGTGATCGACTCGAACAGTCCGGTGGCGAGCCCCACGACCAGGGCGCAGATCACGTACTGGGTGAGGGTGCGGTGGAAGACGACCAGCCCCAGGAAGCCCAGGGCGACGAGGCCGCCCGCCGACGCGAGCACGGCACGGTCACCGAGCCGGCGGGTGAGGCGCGGGGTCAGTGCGGATCCGGCGAATCCGACGGTCACCATGGCGAGCGAGATCGTGGCGATGGCCTGCGGCCCCAGACCCATGCCGTAACCGGTCGCGGACCGCGAAGCGCCCAGGAAGAGGGCGTTGGCGCCGAGGAAGCCGATCGTGCCGAAGGCGGCGCAGAAGGTGAAGCAGCTGACCACAGCGAGCCGTGGATTGCTCAGCATCCGCACGCTGACCAGCGGGTTCACCGAGCGCCGCTCGACCGCCACCCAGACGGTGAGGAGGACGACCGCTCCGATGGCGAGAGCGAGCGTACGCGGTGCTCCCCAGCCCCACGTACTGCCCTGCGCGAGGACCAGGACGAGCGCCACCAGACCCGCGGTGAGCAGCACGGCCGCCCCGTAGTGGAAGCGGCCGCCGCGCGGTGCGTCGCTGGGGGGCAGCACGATTCCGGCCACCACGGCGAGGGCGGCGACCGGAACGGCCGTCCACAGCCCGGCCTCGGCGTGGTGCTCGCTGAGCGCGCCCGCCACCAGGCCCCCCACACCGATCGACAGGAGCAGGACCCCCACGAGGAGGGAGATCCCGCTGCGGTTCCGCTCGGGTGCACGGGACCGCAGGATGCCCACGAGCAGGGGAAAGAAGCCGACGACGGCGCCCTGGAGCACGACCCCGACGGCCAGCGTCACGGCGGACGGATGCACGGCGATCAGCAGCGAGCCGCCCGCCACCATCGCGATGGACACCCGCAGGAGCCTGCGGTGGCCGTACAGGTCGCCGAGGCGCGAGAGCAGCGGTGTCATCACCGCGAAGGCCACCTGGGACAGCAGATAGATGTTGTTCTGGCCCACCGTGCTGATGTGCAGACTGAGGCCCACCGCGGGCAGCAGCGGCGTCAGATAGCCCTGGGCGATGCCGCTCAACAGGATCACGAACGCCATGGTCGCGAGCATGGCGGGTCCGGAGCTCATCGCTCCGGGTCCGCGTTCCGTTCCCGATATACGTGGAAGCACAGCTTCACCTCTGGATCACTGGGGCCGGTGGATCAATGGGTGGCCGGAACCGAATGTCGTGGCTACTGTGCGGGCCGAGGCACGAACGACCTCGAATATTCATGGATTCGTCCGTACGGAGGCCTTGTGATGCGAGAAACGGTCACCACCAGCGAACTCGACCTCGCGCTGGTGAACGCCCTCCAGCTGCGGCCCAGAGCCCCCTGGACGGAGCTGGCCCCGCTGCTCGGCGTGACCGCGGGCACGCTGGCCCGTCGCTGGGAGCGGCTGACCGGGGAGGGGCTCGCCTGGGTGTACGCGGCGCCCGGGCGCGAGTTCTCCCGCAACCGCTGCTCGGCCTTCGTCCTGCTGCGCTGCCTTCCCCGGGACCGGTCCCGGCTGATGGCGGAGCTGAGCCCGCTCCCGGAAGCCGTGACGATCGAGCTGACCGGCGCCGGCACCGCCGATCTGCTGCTCGACGTGCTCGCCCCGGATCTGACGGCGCTCACCCGGTTCCTCAGCGAGAAGCTGGACCCGATACCGGGCATCACATCGATGACCTGCCTGCTCACCACGGAGCTCTACGTCGAGGGCAGCCGCTGGCGGCTGCGCTCCCTGGCCCCCGCCCAGCTGACGGCGCTCGGCAGCCCGGCGGCGGTGGGGGAGTCCACCCGTACGCCCGGACTCGACGCCGTCGACCGGGCCCTGCTCGACGAACTGGTCCGCGACGGCCGGCTCGGTCTGGCCGAACTCGCCGAGCGCACGTCCACCAGCCCGGCCACCGTCCGCCGCCGGATGCGCCGCCTCACGGACTCGTCGGTCCTGACCTTCCGCTGTGACATCGCCTCAGCCCTGGCGGGGCATCCGGTCCCGGTCTCGCTGCTCGGGCAGGTGCCCGCGCGCGACATCGGCACCGTTCACCGCACACTGGTGGCTCTGCCCGAATGCCGGCTGGTCGCGGCCGTGACCGGTCCCTCGAACATCTTCACCACGCTCTGGGTGCACGACCTCGGTGACATCCAGCGCCGCGAGACCGCCCTGTGCGCCCGGCTGCCCACCCTCACGGTGACCGACCGCATCGTCGGCCTGCACACGGTCAAACGCATGGGCCATCTGCTCGACGCGGAGGGGCGCCGGGTGGGGGTGCAGCCGATCGCCCCCTGGTAGCCGGGGCCCGCGGGGGCCCCGGCGTACAGGCTGGACGGGCTCCTCCTCAGCTGTGGGTACGGGCGCCGTTGAGGTGGGCGCCCACCAGGAGGAACGCCTCGATCAGGGGGACTTGCGGCACCGCGGGTGACATGACCTGTGAGCCGAAGTGCACGATGACGAGGTCGAGTCCGGGTGAGACGAACAGCCGCTGGCCGTGGATGCCGCTGGCCATGAAGGAGCCGTGCGGGTCGTTCGGAATCCACCACAGGTCGTGGTACGAGAGGGTGGCGGGCGTGGTCGCGGGGGCCGCGGGGAAGCGGACGCGCCGGGTGTAGTCCGGGACCGGGGTGGTGATGGCGGCGGCAACGGACTCCGGCAGCACCTGCCGGCCGCCGGCCGTGCCGCCGCAGCGGATCATCTCGCCGAGCCTGGCCACGTCCCGCGCCGTCGCACTGAAGCCGCCGCAGGCGGCCTCGGCACCTTCGGAGTCCAGGATGTAGTAGGCGTCCTCCTCCGCCCCGATGCGGGACCAGAGGAGTTCGGACAGCAGCGCGGAGGTGGTCGTTCCGGTGACCCGGCGCAGGACTTCGGCGAGCGCCTCCACATTGCCGTTCTCGTAGCGGAACCCGGTGCCCGGGGCGGCGGTCGCCCGTGCGGTGGCGAGGTGTTCGCGGATGGTCGCCGGACCCGTGTAGCCGTACGGGCGCAGTCGCGGGGCGAGGATGGCGGCGTAGCGCTGGGCTTCGAGCGCTTTGTCGTAGGGGCGGCCCGCATAGCTCATCTGCGTGCCCATGTGGAGCAGGTGGCCGACCTCGGCCTCACCGAAGGCGGTGCCCGCCAGTTCGGGGACGTATGTGGTGACCCGGGCCGTCCGGTCGAGCAGTCCCTCGTGTGCGAGTACCGCCGCCAGCAGGCCTATGTACGACTTCGCCGCCGAGGCGTTGAAGTGCGGCACGTGGGCCTCGTAGCCGTGCAGGTAGGTCTCGTGGACGACGGTTCCGCGGTGGAGGACGAGGAAGGCATCCGTCTGGGCCGCGGCGAACACCTCGGGGAGAGGGATCGCGCGGCCGTCCGGCGTGGTGAGCCGGAGGCTGTCGATGCCGGAGTCCCGCTCCGCCGCAGGGAGTTCGCGTGGCCGGTCCCGGCCGCGCCAGACACGGCGGCTGGGCACCGTCTCACGGCCTGCGGCATTGTGCCGGCGCACCCACGCCGGATCCGTGAAACCTCGTGCCCAGACGAGGTCCGCCAACGAGGACATCTCCACCGGCTGCGTCATGCGCTCACTCCTATCGGTCTGAAGTACCGATAGATACCATACGAAGTGTTCAGTAAGTGTGGAGTAGGAGTGAGCGGGAGGCGCGGTCAGGGCGTGCTGTCGACGGCTCCCGGTGCGTCCGACGGTGTCAGCCCCGAGGCCCACACCCGCCCGTACACGGACAGGTCCCGCAGATGCCCCGTGATCTCGGCGGCGCTGTACCCGGTGTCGTTCTCCACCCACCAGGTCAGCATGCCGATGAGCTCGCCCGTCCATGCCCGCGCGATGACGTCGAAGGGGATGCGCGGGGTGACGCCGAGCTCCCCGGCGCGTTCACGGAAGAGGCGCTCGACGCGGTCGCAGATGATCTCCGTGAACTCCCGCAGCGCCCGGCCGTCGCCCTCGCCCCTGAGGATGACCCGGTAGACGGGCTTCTCCTGCTCCGCGTGCTGGAAGATGTAGAGAACCGGCAGGCCGGTGAAGCCCTGGGCCTGGGCCTGTTCGACGGCCGGCAGCAGCCGCTCCCGGTCCGCGGCGAGTTCCCGGACGACGTCGACGAGCAGGTCCTCCTTGTCGCGGTAGTGGGAGTAGAAGGTGGCGCGGGCGACATCCGCGCGCTCGGTGAGTTCCTCCACGGTGATCGCGTGGAATCCGTGGTCCAGGACGAGACCGACGAGAGCCGAGCGCAGTGCGTGGCGGGTGCGGCGGACGCGGCGGTCCTCGGCGGGTTTCGGGGCTGCGGGCTTCATGGCCGGATTATTTCCTCTTCGTGCGAACCGTTGACCTGACACTAACGCTGCATTTACGTTCTCGTACACCAAGATTGTTACTGGACAGAGTGTTCAGGAACGATGTCGTTCAGGGACGATCAGGAACTGGTGAGGGAGCGCGATGAACCTCGGACGGTACGTACGCAGGACGACCAGCCATCAGCCCGGCGCCGAAGCCGTGGTCTGCGGGGTGGCCCGGCTCACGTACGCGGCCCTCGACGAGCAGAGCGACCGGCTCGCCACCGCACTGCACGGCCTGGGCCTCCGCAAGGGCGACTGTGTGGCGACCCTGGCGGGCAACCGCGCGGAGCTCGTCGTCACGGAGATGGCCCTCTACAAGGCGGCGCTGGTGCGCGCCCCGGTCAACGCCCGGCTCGGTGAGCGGGAAGTGGCCCATCTGCTGCGCGAGTCGGGAGCGCGCGTCCTGCTCGCCGACGCCTCCCACCTGGACGCGGCGCGGCACGCGGTGCCCGGCAGCGGGGTGCGGACGGTGATCGGCTACGACGGGCCGAGCGATCTCGGTCCCGGCTATGCCGGCCTCCTCGCCGATGCCACCCCCGACCCGGTCGACACCGACTGCGACGACGGCGACCCCGCCGTCCTGCACTTCACCTCCGGCTCGACGGGCAAGCTCAAGGCCGCGATCCAGACGTACGGCAACCGCGCCGCGGTGATGCGCAAGATGGTGATGGGTCCGGACACCCGCGTCGGCCCCGGCGACCGGCAGATCCTGGCCGGCCCCGTGACCCACGCCTCCGGTATGCCGCTGCTCGGCATCTTCTTCGCGGGCGGGTGCGCGGTGGTGCTGCCGAGCTGGGATGCCGAGGGCTTCCTCGCCACCGTCCAACGGGAACGCGCGACGCATGCGTTCGTCGTCCCGACCATGGTCAACACGGTGCTCGCGCTGCCGGAAGCCCGCTCCTACGACGTCTCCACCCTGCGCCAGCTGATATACGGGGCCGCGCCCATGTCGCCCCAGCGCATCCGTGAGGCCTGGGAGTTGTTCGGCCCGGTGCTGTCCCAGGGATACGGCTGCGGGGAGACCACATCGGGAGTGCTGTTCCTGTCGACGGATGACCACCGGCGTGCCATCGAGGGCGAGGACGAGGAACTGCTGCTGTCCTGCGGCCGGCCGCGGGCCGAGGCCGAGGTCGAGGTCGTGGACGAGCACGGGGTGCCGGTGCCGGACGGCGAGATCGGGGAGATAGCGGTACGGGGCCCTGACGTCGTGCCCGGGTACTTCAACGAACCGGACCTCACCGCCGCCTCCTTCCGCGACGGCTGGTTCCTCACCGGCGACCTCGCGCGCCGCCGCGCGGACGGCTACGTCTTCATCGTCGACCGCAAGAAGGACATGATCATCTCCGGCGGTTTCAACATCTACGCCGTCGAGGTCGAGTCCGTCCTGCACCAGCATCCGCAGGTGTACGCGGCTGCCGTGGTCGGTGTCCCGGACGACCGGTGGGGCGAGGCGGTCAAGGCCGTCGTCGTGCCGCGCGAGGGCAGCACGCTGACCGAGGCCGGGCTCATCGATTTCTGCGCCGAACGCCTGGCCCGCATGAAGAAGCCCCGCTCGGTCGACTTCGTCGACGCGCTGCCCCACAACCCCAACGGCAAGATCGACCGCCGTGCGATCCGCGACCCCTACTGGGCGGGCTCCGGGCGCCGCGTCCACTGAGGTCTGCCGCTTGCCCCCGGACCCCCGTTGAACAGGAGCCACACCATGCCCTTCACCCTCGAACCCTCCTACGACGACAACCCGCGCCTGCGGACACTGGTCGCCGACCTGCGCCGCTACCTCCACGAGGAGCTCATCCCGTACGAGCGCGAGCGGGGCCTGACCCCGGAGACCAAGCTCGACCGGGCCACTCTCGAACACGTCTGGAAACGCAGCCGCGAACTCGGTTTCTACGGCGTCAGCCTGCCCCCCGAACTGGGCGGACAGGGGCTGAGCCTGGCCGAACTCTGCGCTCTGAAGGAGGAACTGACCGCATCCGGAGCCGTGTTGTCCCACTCGGTCCTCGGCGACATGGGCGGACCGCTGCGCGCAGGCTCCATCGTCAAGTACGCGACCGAGTACCAGCTGAAGCACTATCTGCTCCCCGTCATCCGGGGCGAACGTGCCTGCTGCTTCTCCATCACGGAGCAGGACGCGGGCTCGGACGTACGGCGCATGACCACCACCGCCACACCTGACGGCGATTCCTACGTCCTCACCGGCCGGAAGGTGTTCAGCTCGGCCGCGCCTTTCGCCGACTTCGCCGTCGTCGTCGCCCGCATGGCCGGTACGGAGGAGGCGTACAGCGCGTTCCTCGTCGACCTCGACAGCCCCGGCTGCCGGGTACTCGACGGCGAAGTCCCCATGTCCGGGCAGCAGATGGAGGGCGATCTGGACTTCGACGGCTGCCGTGTCCCCGCCGCGAACCTGCTGGGCGAGATCGGCCAGGGACTGCGCATCGGCATCGGCCGCATCACCCTCAACCGCCTCCTGCACTGCCCCTCGCTCATCGGTGCGGCACGGCGCGCCTGGGATCTGTCCGTGGAGTACTCCAAGAGCCGCGTCGCCTTCGGGCAGCCACTCCTCGCCCTCCAGGCCATCCAGCACAAGCTCGCGGACATGGCCACCGACATCTACGCCGCCCGCTCCGCGGTCATGGCCACGGCAGCCCGCGCCGACCAGGGGGCGAACATCGGCGTCGAGGCCAACATGTGCAAGCTGCTCACCGCCGAGTCCTGTTTCCGCGTCGCCGACCAGGCCGTACAGATCCACGGCAAGGCCGGGCTCACCCGCGGCCACGAGGTCGAGCAGATCTTCCGGACGCTGCGCATGTTCCGCGTCGTCACCGGGACCAGCGAGATCCACAAGAACGCGATCGCCAAGTCGCTGATCTGAGCGGCAGCCGTCGGCCGGGCAGCCGCGCGCCGGGCAGGTGCGTGCCGAGCACGGACCGCCCGGCACTCCGGCCCCCCCTGCTCTTCCACGAACCCGCAGGAGTCACTCTTGGCACCCCGGCCCCGACCCTTCCCTGAACCCCGACCCTTCCCTGAACCCCGTCCCCTCCCCGAACCCCGGTCCTCTGCCGACGGAGGCAGCGGCGGCCGCGCAGCGCCCTCTCCCTCACCCTCCTACGACCGCCGCCGCGCCTGGCTGGTCACCGCCCTGATCGTGGCCTTCATGGTCGTCAACTTCGCCGACAAGTCCGCCCTGGGCCTGGCCGCCGTCCCGGTGATGGCCGACCTGCACATCAGTAACAGCACCTACGGGCTGGTCTCCAGCTCCTTCTCCCTGCTGTTCAGCCTCTCCGGTCTGGTCGTCGGGTTCTTCTCCTCGCGGCTGTCCAGCCGGCTGCTGCTGTTCGTCATGGGGCTGCTGTGGGCGGTGGCCCAACTCCCGGTCGTCGTCGTGGCCACGGTGCCCACCCTCGTCGCCGGCCGCCTGCTGCTCGGGGCCGCCGAAGGGCCCGCCGCCTCGATGTCCATGCACGCCCTGTACAAGTGGTTCCCGCCCGAGCGGCGCGGGCTGCCATCGGCGCTGCAGATCGGCGGCGCGGCCCTGGGCACCCTGGTCGCCGCACCGGTGGTCACCTGGCTCATCAGCGCCTTCGGCTGGCGTTCGGCCTTCGCCGCCCTCGGCGTGGCCGGCGCGGTCTGGAGCCTGCTGTGGTGGAAGGGCGGACATGACGGTCCGTACGACGATGCTGGCCGGCCGCCTCACGGCCCGGCCGCCCCGCAGGCCTCCGACCGGCTGCCCTACCGCAAACTGCTGCTCAGCGGCACGGTGCTGGGGAGCATATCCAGCGCTTTCGGCGCCTCCTGGGCGCTGTCCCTGAGCCAGGCGTGGCTGGCCCCCTACCTCCGGACACAGCTCGGCATGTCGGCGGGGACCGCCGCGACCACCATCAGCGCCGTATCGGCCTTCAGCCTCGTCCTCCTGCTGACGGTCTCCCTCTTCGTCGACCGGCTCAAGTCGCGCGGCATGTCGAGCCGTTGGGCGTGCGGTGGGCTGCAGGGCGCCGTGGTGTGCGTCGCGGCGGTGGCCATGGCGGGCTTCCCCCTGACCCATGCGCCGGGCCCCCGCGTCCTGCTCATCGCCGTGGCCTTCGCCGTTGCCTCGGTAGCTGTTCCCCTGCACTACATGACCACGGCCGAGGCCGTTCCCGCCTCCCAGCGAGGCGCGGTGTTCGGCATCGTCGCCGCCACCGGTACCCTTCCCGGCCTCGTCGTTCCCGCCGTCACCGGCCACCTCATCGACGCGGGGCCGACCCAACAGGAGGGCTACCGCACCGCGTTTCTCCTCGCTGCCGGCGTCATGTTCGTCGCCGGAGCGGTGGCCATCGCCGCTATCCGGCCCGAACACGACGCACGGCGCCTGGGCCTGGCCACCGGGAGGAGGCCGGGCTGTTCACCGACTTCGCCGAAGTGTCCGGAGCCCGGCGGAACATGCTGTGGATGATTTCGGGATGGGGCCCGCCCGGGAGCTGATGACCCGACTGGGAGCAGCAAGCGCTTCTCGACCTGGCTGAGGGGGAGTGTTGATCGGGTTCCGCGGGGCGAGCCGCTGACGGGCGGACACATGACAACCGTCATGTCCGGCATACCGGGCATGACGGAAGTGCGGCTGCGACAGCCCTCAGGCTTCGGCGCCGCCCGGTTCCCGGCTGGTGTCCCCGCCCATCAGCCAGGGCCTGACCTGCTGGCGGGCGCGGTGCAGGCGGGACTTCACGGTGCCGACCGGCAGGTTCATCCGGTCGGCGATCTCCGCGTAGTCGAGTTCGCAGATGTCGCGGTAGATCAGCGGCGTCACCAGCTGCGGAGCCTCGCGCTCCAGCCGCTCCAGGGCTTCGAGCAGATCGACGCGCGAGCCCGCGATCACGCTGGTGGTGCGCGGGTCGGGGTGGGTCGCCTCCGCCGTGGTCAGCGGGGTCTCGGCCGAGCGCCGCTTGAGCTCGCGGTACTTCTGCCGCGAACAGTTGGCGACCACCGTGTACAGCCAGGTGCTGAACTTGCTGCGGCCTTCAAAACGGTGGATGTTGCGCGCCACCTGGACGAGCACGTCCTGGGCCGCCTCCTCGGCGTCCTCGCGGTACAGGAGGAACCGGGCACAGCGGCGCAGCACATCGGGACTGATGTCCCGCAGCAGGGCGTCCAGAGCTGCCTGGTCGCCGCTGGACGCACGGACGGCCAGGGCCTCTGTTCCATCGGCGGGCCGGGTCACGGGAGGGTGTCCGCCGTTCGGGCCGGCTGGACTCGCTGGGGGATCACCCATGCATGATAGCCACATGTCCGTACCAGAAGAGATTGGCCGGTACCGCGTACTGCGGCGCCTCGGCACGGGGGCCTTCGCCGTGGTGTGGCTGGCCCACGACGAACGGCTGCACGCCGAGGTCGCGGTGAAGGTGATGGCCGACAACTGGTCGTACCGCCTGGACATCCGCGAACGCTTCGTGGCGGAGGCGCGATTGCTGCGCAGAGCCAACTCGGGTGGCGTGGTCCAGGTCTTCGACATCGGCGATCTCCCGGACGGACGGCCCTACTTCGTCATGGAGTACGCCGACCACGGCACCCTGGACGACCTGTTGACCGCGGGCGAGCTCGACGTGGACGAGGCGCTGCGGCTGACCGCCGAGGCGGCGCGCGGCGCGGCCGCACTGCACGACGCGGACATCGTGCACCGGGACATCAAGCCGTCGAACATCCTGCTCAAGGGCCGTCCGGGCGGCCACGAGCGGGTCCTCATCGCCGACCTGGGCCTGGCGAAGAACCTGGCCCAGGCGTCCGGCCTCACCGTGATCGCGGGCAGCAGCGGCTATATGGCGCCCGAGCAGGCGGAGCCGTACGACGGCATCGACGCGCGCGCCGACGTCTACAGTCTCGGCGCCGTCCTCCACCACCTGCTGACCGGCACGGTTCCCGGCCCGCCCGGCAAGGTGCTCCCGGCCGACGAGCTGCGGCCCGGCCTGCCCGCGCAGGTCGTGGCGGCGGTGCAGCGGGCCATGGAGCCGGACCGGGAGCAGCGCTGGGAGAGCGCGCGGGCGTTCACGGCGGAGCTGGAGCGGCTGCGGGAGCTCCCCACGTCCGGGGCGACGGCACCGGCCCCGGTCGGCCCGCCGGTACCTTCGGCCCCTGCTGGTTCGCCGGCACCGTCCGCCCCGGCCGGTTCGCCCGTACCGTCCGCCTCCGGTGCGTCTTCGGCCCCTGTGGGTTCGCCCGTTCCGCCGGCCACGGGTGCACCTTCCGTCCCCAGTGGTTCGCCCGTACCGTCCGCTTCCAGTGCGTCTTCGGCCCCTGCTGGTTCGCCCGTACCACCGGCCTTCGGTGCACCTTCGGCCCCCAGCGCTTCGCCCGTACCTCCTGGTCCGGTGTTCGGCTCGCCCGTACCGGCGAATCCGGGCGACTTCGCCGCGCCGTCGCCCTCCCCGGAGCCCGTGGCGTTCTCCGAGTCCTTCGGCGCCCCCGAATTCGTCGCCTCCCCGGGGGCCTCCGCGTCCTTCACCTCGCCCGAGCGGCCCGGGCAGCCCGCGGGCTCCGTGTCCCCGGTGCCTGCGGCACCCGGCGGGGGCGGCCCTGATGCCCCGCGGCCCACCCGTACGCGGCGTCCCCGGACGTTGCGGACCGTACTGACCGTACTGACGGCCGTGGTCGTCGTCGCCGGGGCGGGAACGGCGCTGACCCTGTGGGAGCGCAGGCCGCCCAGCACGGAGCAGGTCAGCGACGCCACCGGGAAGCTCAGTCTGGAAGTCCCGCACGCCTGGGCCGTGCAGCTGGCCGACTCCGGCTGGTCACCCGGCGTCCTCGGCCTCGGCCGTACGCACCGGGCCGGCCTGACAGTGGCGGACTCCGTCTCGGGCTGGTCCGATCTGCGGACGGACGACGACGGCGTGTTCGCCGGTACGGTCGCTCCCGGGACGAGCAGTTCGGCGGCCCTGACCGCGAAGGTGAAGAAGAGCACCCACCCGGGCTGCCGGGACGCCGGCACGAAGACGTACTCGGACAGCAGGTGGCACGGCACCGTTCGCACCTGGGATTCCTGCGGAACCGGGGGCAGGAGTCTCAAGGAGATCGCGCTCGTCCCGGTCGCCGAGGGCAACCCTCCGGTGTACGTACAGATCAGGTGTGCCGAGAGCTTCGGCTCCGGCGCCACCGACCGCATTCTGCGGAGTGTGCGGGCCGCGGCGTGAACTTTTCGGTCCTTCCGGTCATCGGAGGTAGTCATAGGGACGCCACAGAAGGGACGGTCGGCACCATGCCGAATCGAGGACAGCGGGGCAGCGAGGGCCATCTGACCGGGGCGGGCGGGAGGGCCACGTTCGCCGGCCGCCGAGGCATGGTCGCCGGGGCCGCCGCAGCGGCCGTCGCGAGCGCACTGCTGCTCGGCGGGTGCGGCAACAGCGACTCAGGACCGCAGAAGGTCGCCAGCGTCGGCGGCCCGGTGACCAGTGGCGCGTCGGTCCCCGCGGCCGGCACCGGCAAGGAACCGACCCCGCAGGAGTCGGGGTCCGGAAGCGGCCAGGGGTCGCCCACCCCTCCGTCCGCGGCGGAGAGCTCCGGGAGCAGCACCGCAGCGCCGCAGCGGAGCGGCGGCACCGGCGGAGGTGGGAAGACACCCCCACCTGCGGCCCCGACCCGCTGCCACACCTCCGAACTCCGTCTGACGATCGGCGACGACCACCCCGGCGCGGGGCAGGAGGACTTCGCGCTGGTCCTCACCAACATGTCCGGCCACACCTGCACCGTCAGCGGTTTCCCGGGCCTGGCCTTCGTGGACAACGGGGGCAGCCAGGTCTCGGTGGATCCCGTGCGCACCGGTTCCTCCGGCGGGCCGGTGAAGGTGGCACCCGGGGCGAGCGCCTGGGCGCCGCTGACGTTCACCAACCCGGATGTGTCGGGGGCGGGCAAGGTGACACCGCCGACCGTACGAGTCACCCCGCCGGACGAGAAGGTCGCGCTGATCGTGCCGTGGAACGGCGGCGCGGTGCCGGCGGACGGAAACTCGGGGCCGCAGGTCGGGTCGTTCTCGGCGGGCTCGGGCGGCTGAGTACAGGACGCGGAAACCAGAAAGGGGCGGGCCGCATCTGCGGCCCGCCCCTTCCGATGTGCCACGTGTTCCGGTGCCTCGGTCAGCCGGTGACGCTGATGTGCGAGGCGAGCGCGGTGACGTCGAGTTCACCGTTGTCGACCCACTGCGGGAACTTCAGGGTCTTGTGCGTGGTGGACGCGGGCGGCGTGACCACCAGGTAGGAGGCGTGCCGGGCATCGGACGTACCGGTGTTGGCGTGCGTCCAGGCGATGACCGACTCGGCGCTCTGACCGTTCTTGAGGGTCAGGGTCTGCTTGGCCGGGCTCTTGGCGTACCACGTGCTGCCCCAGTGCACCGAAGACCCCAGTGTGTGGTGGCTCGCGTCCTGGAGCCCGAGTCCCGGGTATCCGCGCAGGTCGCAGGTGTGGCCGCTGGTGTTCTTGAGCTTGAGGACGACGCCCTCGTGGTTCATCCCCCCGGACAGTCCCTGCCCGAAGGAGGCAGTGAGCCCCGATGTGGTGCAGGTGGGCACGGACGCCGCCTGGGCGGCCCCGGCTCCGGCGAGCCCGAGTCCGGCGACAGCGACGACGGCGAGCCCCGCGCCGCCTATACGGCGGGCGATGCGGGTGCCGGCGCCTGCGCGCCCGGCGGTGCTGTTCCGATACTGCTCAGCCATGTCGATCGATCTCCACTCTCAATGGTGCGCTTCTCGATGCTGCGGTGCGCGTTCTCTTCGCGTCCCCCATGCAATGAGATGGGGAAGACAGCCAGAAAGTTCACGGTAAATCCGCCCAGATACGCCGGATACGACGGGTGACGGAAGCGGAACGGCCCCCTCAGGCGAAGGCGCGCTCCGCCTCGATCTCCTCCAGTGACTTGCCGGCCGTGTCGGGCATGAAGAAGAAGCCGACCGACCCGCTGATCACCAGGAACACGGCCAGCAGCGCGGCCACCGGCCGGATGCCGGTGCTGGCGAGCGCCGGTACGAACAGGCTCCAGATACCGACGAAGGTCCGTGAGAGGCCGAAAGTGAAGCCCTGGGCCGTGCCGCGCAGCATGGTCGGGAACAGCTCCTGGCTGAAGATCTTGTAGAGCGGTTCCCCGGCGAATGTGCCGCCCACCGCGAAGAGCACGATGTTCAGGATGATGACCGGGATGGTGAACGGCAGGACCAGATAGCTGACATAGGCGATGACCTGCATGGCGCCGCCCGCACCCCACATCCATTTGCGGGTGAGGTGGCTCCGGTCGACGTAGCTCATGAACAGCAGGGCCGCACCGATGCTCACCACGAACCCGGCACAGGCGAGACCCACCCCCGCCGACTGGCTGCCCGCGTGCAGGGTCCTGATCATGTACGGGGTGAAGATGCCGTTGGTCGCTGCGGCCAGTCCCCAGAAGAGGTAGATCGTCCCGGTCCAGATCAGCGCGTTCCTGTTGGGCCCCTGGAAGAGGGCCCTCGCGGTGGGCCGCGCCGACAGCCCCGATGCGAACGCCCTTTTCCAGCGCGCCGATTCCGCCAGACCGCGCCGCAGTGCCCACGTGACCAGCGCCACGACGAACAGCTGGAGAAACACCAGCCGAATACCGAGCAGGCCGAACGGGGCGAGGGCGAGCGCGAGCAGCAGCACAATGACCGGGCCCAGACTCCAGGCGATCTGGGTGAATCCGAGAAGCTTTCCACGCGCCGCTGCCGGAGCGAACTCACCCACCAGGGCGAGCGAAGTGGGGACGTCCGCGCCGACCGCCAGTCCGACGACAAAAGTACCCAGAAAGAGCATCAGCGGGTTGACCGCGAGAGCGATGCAGAGAATTCCCGCCGCATAGACCAGCAGGTCGTACTTGTAGATACGTTTGCGGCCCAGCGTGTCACCCAGCCGGCCCCCGATGAACGCGCCGATCGCGCAGCCGACCGCATTGGGTCCCAGCGCCGCGAGCAGCCCCACGGCATTCGAACTCAGGTGCAGATAGGACTGGAACATCACGAGCCCCGCGCCCAGCGCGACGATGGATCCGGCGTCCATGTAGGAGGCCATACCGGCCAGCACCGACCATTTCCACTGCTCGGCTGTGACTTTCCCGTCCTCGCTGTCCGCCGTTTCCGCAGCTGCCGTACCGAAATCGCCTGTCTCCTGGGGGATCATGCCTTTCTCCGGATCTGTTCGTGGTTCGCGGTCCTGGTCGGCGGCCGGCGGTCGGCGGCCCGTGGTCCGCGCCGGCTGCGGCGCGACCGTCTGTGCGCTGTACTGCGCTGTACTGCACTGATGGAGCGGCCGGCATGGGCAGCCGGGATTTCGCAGCTGCATTGTCCCGGCAATGCGGGGTACGGAGTGGTCCGGCACTCCGTACTGCGGACGGTTGTGCGTGAGGGCGCGCCGACACGCGGTCTCCTGTGTTTCCCCGAAGAAACTGGACAGGGGAGACCGAAGCGATGATGAACGCGGCAATGCCGCTCTGCAGACGGGATGACATGAGCAAGGGACGCCCCCGACGAGAAACACGGCCGTCCGGCGGATCGAACTCCGCCAACGACCGGCTGCTCCGTATCCTGCTACGGCGCCGCAAACGGTCACTGAGTGTCGATGACGTGACGGTCACCGACAAACCCGAAGTGCGCAGAGCGGTGTCCGCATCCGCTCTCGGCAACATGATGGAGTGGTTCGACTTCGGTGTGTACGCCTATTTGGCGGGCATCCTCGGCGAGGTCTTCTTCCCTTCCAGCTCGCCCGGTGCGCAGGTCGTGTCCACGTTCGCCACGTTCGCCGCCGCATTCCTCGTACGGCCCCTCGGCGGCCTGGTGTTCGGCCCGCTCGGCGACCGTATCGGACGTAAACGCGTACTCGCCGCGACCATGATCATGATGGCGATCAGTACATTCGCCGTCGCGTTCCTGCCGAGCTATGACTCGATCGGATTCACCGCACCGATCCTGCTGCTCGTCTGCCGTCTCGTGCAGGGCTTCTCCACCGGTGGTGAATATGCCGGGGCGACCACCTATATCGCCGAGTACTCACCCGACAAGAGGCGTGGATTCCTGGGCAGTTGGCTGGACTTCGGTACGTTCGTCGGCTACTCGCTCGGTTCCGGCATCGTCACCATCCTGACCGCGGTGCTCGGGCACGACGGGATGGTGCACTGGGGCTGGCGGATCCCGTTCCTGGTGGCCGGGCCCCTCGGGCTGATCGGCCTCTACATGCGGCTGCGGCTGGAGGAGACCCCCGCCTTCAAGCGCCAGGCCGAGGAGGCCGCGGCGGAGTACGCGAAGGAGCCGCACGACGAGGGCGACGAGGACCCGGTGGAAGTGGCCCGGCAGTCCGGCCACGGACGGCTGAAGGAGATCTTCACCCAGCACTGGCAGGCGGTGCTCATCTGCATGGGTCTTGTCCTGCTCTACAACGTGACCAACTACATGGTGACGTCGTACCTGCCGACCTTCATGACCGAGACGCTCAACCAGGACGCGCTCACCGCCCAGCTGCTGGTGCTCGGCACCATGATCGTGGTGGTGCTCACCATCACCACGGTGGGTCGCAGCTCCGACCGCTGGGGCCGCAGGCCCGTCTTCATGGCGGGCAGTATCGCGCTCATCGTCCTCTCGGTTCCGGCGTTCCTCCTGATCAAGCAGGGTGGCATCCTGCTGCCCGCGTTCGGCTGCCTCATCCTGGGCCTGCTGCTGGTGTGCTTCGCCGGTACGTCGGCTTCCACCCTGCCGGCGCTCTTCCCGACCCGGCTGCGGTACGGGGCCCTGTCGATCTCGTTCAACGTCTCGGTCTCGCTCTTCGGCGGTACGACGCCGCTGATCGCGTCGGGTCTGGTCGAGGTCACCAAGAACGACATGGTCCCCGCGTACTACCTGATGGTCGCCGGGGTCATCGGATTCATCGCCACCTACTTCCTGCACGAGACGGCGGGCCGGCCCCTGCGCGGCTCGGGTCCCATGGTGGAGACCCACGACCAGGCGCGCTCCCTGGTCGCCGAGAGCCGTACGGAGGCCGGGCGCCGGGCGCGGGACGTGTGGATCCATCTGCGGCACCCGTGGGCCCGGCACAACGGCGACAAGCAGGGCTGACATCCGCCGGGGCCGCACCGTCCGCGCGGGCTGACGGTGCCGTCCGGCGGGCGGCGTGTCGATGAGCACTCCTGACGGCAATATATAATTGCGATATGCATCTATCTCCGGCCTCCGACGAGCAGCGGATCGAGGACGCCGCCCGAGGGCTTCTGCGAGGCATCGGACGGCTCTCCCAGGCGCTGTTCAGGGCCGGAGAATTCGGACTTCCGCGCAGCCACACCGCCATACTCGACGCCCTGGATCCCAGGCCGCGCCGGGTCACCGAGATCGCCGCCTACACCGGCATCGCCCAGCCGCGGGTGACCGTCGTCCTCCAGGAGCTGGAGGAGCGCGGACTCATCGAGCGCGAGCGCTGTGTCAAGGACCGGCGCGTCGTCGAGGCGTCGCTCACACCTGCCGGCGCAGAGCTCATGGAGCGGGCGCGGCAGCGTATGGCCTCGGCCCTTCTCGAAGGACTGGGGACGAACGTCGACGATCCGGAGCGGGCTGTGGGACTGGCCCGGGATGCGGTATCCACCCTTCTGCACGCCGTCGAACCGGAGGTCAGTTGACCACCCCAGCTACCGAAGCCGCCCAAGCCACAGCCGAGCCGGACGGAGGCCGGCCACCCCGTACAGGAGGTTCCGTCGCACCCCGCCGGGTCGGCGGGCCGAGACGCTGGTGGGACGGGGTACTCGCCGCCGACCCCGGTCTCGGTCAGCTACAGGCCGGGTGGCGCTCGATGGTCGCCATCATCACCGGCCTCGCCGTCGGTTACGGGATGTCCGTCGCCCTGACCCTGCCCGCCATGCTCGGCATGATGGTCGGCGGCATGCTGGGCATGATGAGCGCGTTCGCCATCGCGGAGAACACCCCGCTGCGGCTGACCCGTTCCATCCTGTGGATGCCGTTCCCCTTCTCGGCCGTGCTGGCGCTCTCCGCGTGGCTGATCGGTGACCGTGTGCTGGAGCTCACCCTGATGGTGGTGGCGCTGGCGCTGACGTTCTTCCTCGCACGGTTCGGGTCGCTGGCGCTGCTCACCGGCATGATGCTCTTCAACTCGTTCATGGTCGGCATGATGTCGAACATCCCGCTGAACCTGTGCGGGAAGCTGTTCGTCGTGGCGCTGGTGTCCGCGGTGGGGATCCTCGTCTCCCGGCTGCTGCTCTGCTGCCCGATGCCCCGCGAGGACCTGCTCCGTACCCAGCGCGCGTTCGTCGTCGAGGCGCGCCGGGTCGGTGACGCCGCCACGGCCGCGCTGGACCCCGACGCCGACCACGACGTCGCCATCAAGCGGATGCGGCGGAGCCTGCGCCGTCTCAACATCACCACCGTCACCATCGACGGACGCCTCGCCCAGCCCGAGGTCGCCGCCGACCCGCACACCGCCGAACTGCTCCACCAGTACCTCTTCGACGCCGAGCTGGCCCTCCAGGGCATAGGCCAGGCGGTGCAGCGGCTCGCCCGGATGCCCGTGCCGCCGCGCCTGCGCGAGGCGATGGTCGTCGCGCTGGTCGTCGCCCGGGACACCCCGCTCGGCCGGGCCGACGCCCTGCACCCGGCGGCCCGGCTCATCCAGCAGCAGGCCACCGAGATTCTCTCCGACCGGGACGCGAGCCCCGACGAGGCCGAAGCCGCGATGCTGGCCCGGCGGGTCGGCCACCTCCTCGACTCGCTCGCCGACTCCCTCGCGCACTGGCTCGAACTCGGCTGGAACGCGCCGAAGGCCCGCGCCAAGGTCCCCTTCCAGCCCACGGTCGCCCTGGAGCAGAACCGCCCGGCCGGAGCCGGCGCGGTCGCCCGGCGGATCGCGGCGGCCCAGGAGCGGAAGGGCTGGCGCCGCGTCATTCCGTACGTACGCGTACCGCTGCACGCGGCGGTGGCCTGCGCCATCGTCTGTCCGATCACCGACGCCATCGACCCCCGGCGCTTCTACTGGGGACTGATCGGCGTGATGATCACGCTGTTCGGCACCAACACCACCCATGAGCGGCTGCGCAAGCTCGCCCACCGCATGGTCGGCACGGTCGCCGGCGCGGTGATCGGCATCTGGCTGCTCCACCTCATCGGCCCCGGCCACGTCTACTGGACGCTTCTGGTCATCGTGGCGGGACTCGGCCTGGGCGCCTGGGGCATGCAGCGCCAGTACGCCTACTGGGTCGTGGGACTCGTCACCGCGCTCGTCCAGCTCTACGGGATGTCCACCCCCTACAGCAGGATGGACCACCTGCTGGGCGAGCGTCTGCTGGACAACGGGCTCGGAATCCTCGTCGCCACCGCCTGTGCCGCGCTGATCTTCCCGCTCTCCACCCGGAAGGTCGCCCAGGAGGCCGATCGCGGCTATGTCGCGGCGCTCCAGCACCTGATCACCCAGATCCGCGAACGCTGGGAGGACCCCGAGGCCCCGGTCCGGCTGCGCGGCGCGGCCCGCGGGGTCGACGCGGCCCTCTTCCAGGTCCGCAGCGTGGCCCGGCCGCTGGTCCGGATGCCGCTGGGGATACGGGGACGCGGCGCCGAGAACCGGCTCGCACTCCTCGCCACCGCCACCGCGCACGCACGGGCACTCGCCGCCGCGGCCGATGTCGACATCGATCTCGGGCCCCGGCTCACCGGGCACGTCGAGCGGATCACGCAGACGCTCCTGGAGTCGCTGCGGGCACTCGACCTGCACTTCTCGACCGGGGAGCCCGGCGGTACCTGGGTCCGGGTGAGCCCGCTCATCCGTGACCTCGAAGGGGAGCTGCGGGGGGCGCCGGCAGGTCCACGCGCCGACCGGCTGCACATCGCGCTCAGGGAACTGGCCGCGCTGGACGAGGTGCTGGCCGGACTGGCCGAGGGCCGCGGTCTGGAGACCGTCACCGCCTCCGCCGAGCGGGCCACCGCGCCCGCCGAAGCTCCCCGTACGCCGGCCACCACGCCACGGGAGCGCCGTACCCAGGAGGTCCTGGCAGCGTGGGCCGCACAGACCCGGCTCCAGGCCGGCGAGCGGACGCCGGGCAGCACACCGGGAGCGCACGGACCGGTCACGGCCCAGGCCGGCCCCGGAACGGCGATTCCCGCGCAGAACGCCGGCCCGGGTACGGCGCCCGCCGCCCGCACGGCCGACGGCGGGCGGGACCGGGCGCGTAACGGCGGCGTTCCGGACACCGCCGGTGCGCGGAACGGCGGTTCGAGGACCGGCGGTTCCGTCACCGTCAGCGGTTCCGTGCGGTGCGCCGACCACCCGGTCGACTGCGGTGCGTGGATCACGGTGGTCAGTTCCCGGGGCAAGCGCCAGGCAGGCGTCCGGGCGGCCGGTGGCCGCTACCGGATCACCGGTCTGGAGCCCGGCACGTACACGCTCATCGCGGCCGGCCAGTCCCACGCTCCGCGCGCCGAGTTCCTCTCGGTGACGGGCACGGAGGGCGAGATGCACCGCGACATCCAGCTCCACCCGGCGTCGGGGCAGTGAAGGAAACCGCCGGCCGGACCGGCTGCGCGGGCGAGTGGCCCGCACAGCCGGTCCGGCCGGCGGTGGTGTCCCCGGCAGGCTCCGTCAGTCCGTCGTTCCCCGCACCTGCGTGCCCTGGTCCTGTGTGCCCTGGTCCGGCGCGGCGTGGCGGTCGCGGGCGGCACCGATGCCGATGAACGCCTGCGGCACCAGCAGCACGATCAGCATCACCAGCGGCACCGTCCAGCTGTCGGTCAGCTGGTGCACGGCACCCAGCGCGAGCGGCCCCACCGAGGCCAGCAGATAGCCGAAGCACTGCGCCATGCTGGACAGTTGCGCGGCGTGCCGGCCGTCCGGCGCCCGCTCCACGATGAACAGCATCGCCAGCGAGATCGCCGCGCCCTGGCCGAGCCCGAGCAGCACCATCCAGAGGTAGGCCCAGCCCACCGGGGCCAGGACGAGCCCCGCGAAACCGGCAGCGGTCAGCACGGCGCCGACCGTCGCCAGCAGCCCGGGCCGCACGCCCCGCGAGGCGAGGACGGGGGAGACGAAGGCCCCGGCGATCCCCAGCAGGCTGGAGAACGACAGCATCCAGCCCGCTGTGCCCTCGGCCATCCCCGCGTTGCTCAGGATGGTCGGCAGCCATGCGGCGGCGGCGTAGTACGAGAGGGACTGCAGGCCCATGTAGCCGGTGACCAGCCAGGCGACGGGGTGCCGCCACAGCCCCCGCACGGGATGCGCCGCGCTGCGCGCCTCGGCCGCGGTGGCCCGGCTGTGGCGGCGGAGCTGCGGGGCCCAGACGATGACCGCCAGCACACCGAGCAGCCCCCACAGCGCCAGCGTGGAGCGCCAGTCCAGGTGGGCGGCGTGCTCGACGGGGACGGTGATACCGGCCGCCAGCGCGGCCCCGCCGAACAGCGACATCGAGTAGAGACCGGTCATCAGGCCGACCCGGTGCGGGAAGTCGCGCTTGATGACCCCGGGCAGCAGGACGTTGGCGACGGCGATGCCCGCGCCGACGACGACGGTGCCGCCGAGCAGCGCAGCCATCGACGGCACCAGCCGCAGCGCGGTTCCGGCGCAGATCAGCACCATGGTGCCCAGCAGCGCGGGCTCCATGCCGAACCTGCGTCCCAGGCGCGGTGCGAAGGGGGCCAGCAGGCCGAAGCAGAGCAGCGGCAGGGTGGTCAGCAGCCCGACCGCGGTGGCGGACATGCCCGTTCCGGTACGGATGGTGTCGAGCAGCGGCGACGCGGCGACCAGGGCGGGGCGCAGATTCAGCGCCAGGATGATCACGCCGAACGCGAGCAGCCCGCCCGGCCGGACCGGTGTCCGCGCCGCGTCCCGTGCCGGTGCGGACGCGGGTGCGGCCGGTATCGGCTCGCCGGGCGGCCGGGTCGCACTCCGCTCAGCAGGGGTGCCCTTCATGAGCGGCCTCCGGTGTTCTCGCCGGTGCCTGTCCCGGGGCCGGAATCGCCGCTGCCGGGCCGTCCGGGCAGCGGATCCGCGTCCTGCAGGGTCCGTACGGAGGCGATGGTCTCGTTGATGTACTGCTCGACACAGCGGATCGCCCGGTCGGCGTCCGCCGCCTCGATCGCGTCCACCAGGGCGGCGTGCGAATCCAGCTGGAAGCGCGGCCCGTCCGGCAGCGGAGCGTGCGCGACGGAGGTGATCGCGGCGCGCAGCCCGTCGGTGAGATGGCTGTACAGGTCGGTGAGCATCCCGTTGTGCGCCGCGGCCACCACCGCGTGGTGGAAGGAGACGTCCGCGTCCACGAACTCCGCGGGATCGGGTTCCTGCCTGGTCTCGTCGCGGCGCCGCAGGGCGGCCCGCAGCGCCGCCACGTCCTCGGGGGTGCGGCGTTCGGCCGCAAGCCGGGCGGCGTCGCGCTCAAGACCGGCCCGGACCTCCAGCGCCTCCAGATGGCTCGCCCGCCGCAGCCGCCGCAGCAGCGCGGCGCCGAGGTCGTCGGCGGCGCGTACGTAGGTCCCGTCTCCCTGGCGGGGCTCCAGCATTCCGCTGTGCACCAGCGCGCGCACCGCCTCGCGCACCGTGTTCCGGCCGACCCCCAGCAGCTCCACCAGGACCGGCTCGGCCGGAATCTTCGTACCGACCGGCCACTCCCGTGACTCGATCAGGGTCTGCAGCTGGTCGATCACGCGTCCGACCAGGCTGGAGCGCTCCGTCGCGCGTAGCGGCATGTCCACCTCCAGGTTCTCCAGGTTCAATACCTCCAATCAACCTAACATCCCATGTTTGATGCTTACGTGCGGGCCGGGTCCGGCGGCCGAGCCGGGTGGGCGGGTGTGGCGGGTGTGGCGGAGCGGCGCCGTGCCGTCCCCGGCCGTGTGCGGTCGTGTGACCGGGTCAGACGCCCAGCAGCCCCGAGGTGTCGAGCACCTGGCGGATCGCCCGCCCGGAGGCCAGCTCCTCCATGGCGTGGTTGATGCCGGTGAGCGGCAGCGTCCCGGTGTGCATCTCCTCCACCGGGAACAGACCGGCCCGCCACAGGTCGAGGAACCTCGGGATGTCCCGGCGCGGCACCGCGTCGCCCATGTAGGAGCCGAGCAGCGACTTGCCCTCACCCGCGAAGGCCAGGGCCGGGACTTCGAGCACCCGGCCCGGCGCCGGGAGCCCCACCGAGACCACCTTCCCGCCCCGGGCCACGGCGGCCAGGCAGTCGGCCATCACCCGCGGGCTGCCCACCGCCTCCACCGCCGACCCGGCGCCGCCGCCGGTGAGATCGGCGACAGCCGTGGCCGCGTCCTCCGGCGCGTACGCATGGGTGGCGCCCAGCCGCAGCGCCAGCGCCCGCTTCTCCGGGACCGGGTCCACCGCGATGACCGGGTACGCGCCCGCTGCCCGCGCGCCCAGCACCGCGGAGAGGCCCACCCCGCCCAGGCCGTACACCACCGCCGACTCGCCGGGGCGCAGCCCGGCCGTGTTGATGACCGCGCCCGCGCCGGTCAGGACCGCACAACCGAACATCGACGCCACCGCGAACGGCACGTCCGCCGGGATCGGGACCACCGACTCCTGCGCCACCACCGCGTACTCGGAGAAGGCCGAGACGCCGAGCTGGTGGTGGACCGTCCGGCCCGCGGAGTCCGTCAGCAGGGAAGGACCGTGCAGCAGCCCGCCGGAGCCGTTCGCCGCCGCGGCCGCCGCGCACAGCGCCGGGCGGCCCGCCGCGCAGTCGTGGCAGAAGCCGCAACTGGGCACGAACACCAGGGCGACATGGTCGCCGGGGGAGACCCGGCCGACGCCGCGGCCGGTCTCCTCGACCACTCCCACTGCCTCATGGCCCAGCGCCATCGGCAGCGGGCGGACCCGGTCGCCGTTGACGACCGACAGGTCGGAGTGGCAGAGCGAGGCCGCGGCGACCCGGACCAGCACCTCGCCCTCGCGCGGCGCGCCGAGTTCCAGCTCCTCGACCCCGGCCGGCCGGGTCTCGCCGTAGGGGCGTTCGTTCGATATGCCGCGCAGCACCACGGCGCGCGTCCTCACGACTCCACCGCCGGACGCGGCGTGCAGCGCAGTACGTCGCGGCTCTCCAGCAGCGGCACGACCCGGCCCAGCACGATCTCCTGGAAATGCGGGGTCGCGCAGTGCGCGGTGAAGTCGGCCTCGGTCGCGTACTCCTCGTACAGCACGATCGCCCGCGGGTCCTCGGTGCCCTGGTGGACCCGGTAGCTGAGGTTGCCGGGCTCCTCGCGGGAGGCGGCGGCCATGGTGTCGAGGAGGGACAGCACGGTGGCCTCCTCGCCGGGCCTGGTGCGATAGCGGGCCACTACTACGTAACTCATGGGGAACTACTCCTGAGGTGGTGCGGGCCTCTTCAGTGCGGCGGGCGGGACCGGCGGCAGCTGGTCCCGGCGCAGATGCCAGAGGCGGGGGTCGGAGGTGGCGGCCGCGGCCGACCCGAGGGCCAGCGCGAGCGCCACGTCCGCGGGGGACTCCACGAACCCGGCGGCCACATAAGGGGACATGGCGCGCTGGGCCTGCGCGCTCATCCGGCCGACGATCGGGGCGGGCATGACCTCGACCAGGTCCGGCGCCCCGCGCGAGATCGCGTCCGTGGAGCGGCGCAGATTGGACCGGTCGGTGACGAACACCTTCATCATCGTCAGCAGCCCGAGCGGCCGGCCCTTCTCGATCAGTGAGAGCCGGGTGCTCACCACGCCGTGCGCGCCCATGTTCTTGATGAACTCCAGCGCGCCCCGGTCCTGCGCGAGACCGGGGCTGCTGTCGACGTTCACGAACACCGTCTTCCCCGCCCGGCCCAACGCCGGTACCACCTGAGGCAGTTGACCCACCGCGAACGACGCGAGGATGCAGACCCGGGCCGGCGCGGTCAGGAACTGCCGCAGCGGCTGGGTGCCGACGACCGACGCGACGACCGGCACCTCCGCGAACGCGGAGACGAGCCGGGGGGCGAGTGCGGAACTGGACCGGGGGGAGGAATTCATGACCTGCCTGGGACGGATCGGCGGAGCACGGCTGCTGACGTCAGTTCAGCGGAGACGTGCCGAAACGGCTGGGAAGGCCCAGTTTGCCAGGGTTGAGGATGCCCGCCGGGTCCAGTGCGTTCTTGACCGCGACGAAGGTCGTGAACCCGGCGCCGAGAGATTCCTGCAGGTAGGGGCCGCGCAGCAGCCCGCAGCCGTGGTGGTGGCTGAGCGCGGCCCGGTGCGCGATGAGGACCGCGTTGGCCGCGTCCCACACCGAGCGGTACCAGTCCCTGCGCGCTTCAGGCGCCACGTCGCCGCGCAGCGAGAAGTAGACGCAGGCACCGTCGGTGTACGCGTGGGACTGGTGGGCCGACGCGGCCAGTGTGCCCGGCACCGACTGGATCGCGGCCACCACCTCGTCGTAGATCACCGGCAGGGAGGTCCAGGACGCGGCCATCTCCAGGGTGTCGGCGACGAAGCCTGGGCCGGGCTTGAAGCCGTCCGCCGACTTGCCGACCAGCATCCGCTCGTCCAGCCAGCGCTCGAAGACCGCCTTGGAGTCCAGCTCGGGGCCGTACGCCGCGCAGACCTCCGCCGCCACCTTGATCGACGCGTCGACGATCGCCGGGTCGCCCTCGTCGGCGATCAGCAGCAGATTGGTCTCCGGGTGGCCGAAGTGGGTGCCGGACTCCAGGGCGTCGTACAGCCGCAGGACGGCCGGGGTCGCACCGCGCTGCATGATCTCGCGGCACGCGTCCAGGCCCTCCGCGAAGGAAGCGAAGCCGTATGCCACCGCGTTCGCGTACTCCGGCAGCGGGTGCACCCGCAGCCGTGCGGAGACGATCACCCCGAGCGTGCCCTCCGAGCCGATGAACAGCTGGCGCAGGTCGGGGCCGACGGCGGCGCGCGCGTAGTCGCCGTAGGTGGCACGGGTGCCGTCGGCGTGGATGACGTCCACACCGACGACCATGTCCTCGATCTTGCCGTAGCGGGTGGAGAGCTGCCCGGCGCCCCGGCAGGCGATCCAGCCGCCGACCGTGGAGACGGCGAACGCGGAGGGCCAGTGGCCGGTCGTGACGCCGTACTCCTCCTGGAGCTGCTTCTCGAAGAGGTCGCCGAACATCCCGGCCTCGACGTCCACGACGTTCGACTCCGCGTCGAAGCCGGTGATCCGGTTCAGCGCGCACACGTCCAGGACGACACCGCCGAAGACGGGCAGTGCCGCGCCGGTGACGTTCGAGCGGCCCGCGGACGGTGTGACGGGAATGCCCGCCGCGTGGCAGATCCGCAGGACGGCGGCGATCTGCTCGGCGTCCGCGGCCTCGACGACCACCGCGTCCGGTGTCGCAGGGCGGCCTTCTGTCTCGCCGATCATCGAACCGGCCCACCAGTCGCGGGTCCGGGTGACGACCTCCTCGCGGGTGGTGTGCACGGCGTGGGCGGCTTCGCGCAGCGCCTCGATCACGGTCTCCGGCACCGCCACCGGATCGACCTGGAGCGCGGCCTCGCCTTCGCCGACCGGGGTGTTCTGCGCCCACTTGGCGAAACTCGGCGCGCCGACGGTGTAGTTGCCCCGGTTGAACGGGTGGGTGATGGTCTGACGGCTGATCATGCTGTTGCCCCTTCGAGGAGTACGGACTTTTCGTGACGGACGGCTGCGAGGTAGTCGGCGACGGAGCGCTCGACCTCCGCCTCCGTGAGGTTCAGTTCCCGGCCGAGGATCGCGCCCACGGCGCCCGCCGCATCCGCGGAGGCGTCCCGGGCGAAGAGCCGCGCGCGCGTGCGGCGGGAGAGGACGTCGTCGACGGACCGGGCCAGCTCCGCGCGGGCCGCGTAGACGACCTCCGCCCTGGTGTACGGGAGGCCCGCGACGATCGGCTCCGCCAGCGACGGGTCGTCCTGGATGAGGTCACCGACGAAGCGGGCCTCCGTGCCGAAGCGCTCGCCCAGGTGTGCGGCGATGCCACCGGACGCGGCGACGGCCTCGGCGTCGTAGCCCGCGCCGCCGAGCAGCGGCAGGTTCGTCGTACGGCTGGAGCCCTTGCGGCCCAGCACCGCCATCACCTTGTCGATGACCAGCTCGCCCATGTGGCGGCTGGTGGTGAGCTTGCCGCCGGTCACCGTCACCATGCCGGTGCGCCCGACGGTGATGTGGTGGTCGCGGCGCATGTCGAGCGTCGCGCCCTCCTTGCCGCCGACCAGCGGGCGCAGCCCGCCGATGGAGCCGACCACGTCGTCGGGGGTGAGCTTCCCCTCGAACGCCGTGTTGGCGCCCTCCAGCAGGAAGTCCATCTCCTGGCGTGTGCAGTGCACGTCGTCGGGCGAGCCCCGGTAGTCCTCGTCGGTGGTGCCGAGGACGACGCTGTTGCCCCAGCGGGTGCAGGTGGCACGGCGGGCCCGGCCCGGAATCGGCACGGTCACCGTGCAGTTGATCCGCACCTTCTCCCACGGCACCACGATGTGCACGCCCTTGGCCGGGCGGACCTGCGGCTGGTGGCCGTCGTCGGCCTTCGCGTCCAGCTCGTCGGTCCACACCCCGGTGGCGTTGACGACGGCCCGCGCCCGGATGTCGAAGCTGTCGCCGTCCACGGAGACCCGGGCCCCGGAAACCCTGCCCCCCTGCATCAGGAGGCCGTCGGCCCTGACCCCGTTGAGCACGGTCGCGCCGAGCGCCGCGGCGGTCCTGACGATGGTCAGGACGAGCCGGGCGTCGTCGGTGCGGGCGTCGAAGTACATCAGCCCGCCCCGGAGGTTCTCCGCGCGCAGCGTCGGCGCCTGCGCGAGGACCTCCGGTACCGAGAGCCGCTGGTGCAGCTTGCCGATCCGCCAGCCGCCGACCAGGTCGTACGTCCAGAGCAGCCCCTCGAAACCCTTGGCGAGCCGGGCGTCGAAGATGCCCTCCTTCTCCAGGATCGGGAAGAGGAACGGCAGCCGGTGCACCAGGTGCGGGGCGTTCTTGCGGAACCGGTGCCGCTCCAGCAGGGAGTGGCGTACGAGGTTGACGTTGCCCTGCTCGATGTAGCGCAGGCCGCCGTGCACCATCTTCGACGACTTGGACGACGTGCCGGACGCGAAGTCGTCCTTCTCGACGAGCGCCGCGCGCAGCCCGCGCGAGACCGCGTCGAGTACGGCGTAGGCGCCGGTGATGCCGCCGCCGATGACGACCACGTCGTAGGTGTCGTCGGCCAGCCGCCGCTTGGCCGCAGCGCGGTCGAGCAGCAGGGGTTTCTCACGGGTGGCCGCGGCACTGCGCCGTGGCTTCCGGGCGGGCATGGTGATCACAACATCAACTCCTGGTGTTTCGGTGCGGCGGCCGTGTGGTCGTACCGGCCGCCGGGTGACGGCGCGGGCTGTCGGCGCTGTCAGTGCTGTCAGTGCCGTCAGCTGTCAGCGCTGTCAGTGCTGCTGGTGGGGGGTGTGCGGTTTCAGTGCGGGGTCCTTGAGGTGGCTGATCAGCACGGACCGCCAGGCCGACCGCTGGCCGGCGCGGTCGCCCGCACCGATCGACGGCGTGAAGGTCCGGCCGGGCGGCTGGGCCTCGACGACCTCGTCGAGTGAGGACCACAGGCCCCGGGCGACCCCGGCCAGATACGCGGTGCCGCGCAGGCTGGCGGTGGAGGAGCCGCAGACCCGCTCCAACGGAAGCCCGGTCAGGTCGGCCTGGATCTGCATCAGCGGATCGCTCCCCGACACCCCGCCGCCCACCCGGAGCCGGGTGAACGGCGCGCCCATGGTGCCGGCGATCCCGTCGATCAGGTCGCAGACGGAGTGCGCGATCCCGTCGAGTACGGCGCGGGCGAGGTCGGCGCGGGTGGTCGCGAGGGTCAGCCCGGTGAGGGCGGCGGTGGCCTCCGGATGCCAGACCGGCGTCCGTACCCCGGCGAGCGCGGGCACGAAACGCGGGGTGCGGCCCGGCCGGGTGGGCACCCGGCCCGCCTCCTCGCCGAGCTCCTTCGGCGAAGCGAAGAGCCCCAGGTCGTCACAGAGCCAGCGCAGTGCGGAACCCGCCGTGGAGGTGTAGGCCTCCAGGCTGAAGTGGCTGGTGCCGCCCTGCCGCCGGGCGGGCTGGGCGAGCACCCCCGAGATCTCCGGCCGGGGCAGGGCGGGTGTGGTGCCGGTCGCGGCGTCCACGAAGGCGCCCGTCCCGTACATGATCATGCCCTGCCCGGCAGTGAGGCCACCGAGCGCGAGCAGGGCCGCGTGCTGGTCGCCCATCGAGGCGGCCAGTGGTACGGCGATACCGAGGGCGGCCGGGTCGGTCGTGCCGAACCCGGCGTCGTCGGAGCGGAGTTCCGGCAGCAGGTCGAGCGGGAAGCCGAGCCGGCTGATCCACTCCTTGTCCCAGGCGTGCTCCGTGAGCAGATAGCCGCCGGTGGAGGCCGCGCTGGTGGGTGTGGTGGCGTGGCAGGCGCCGCCGGTCAGCGACCAGATCAGCCAGGTGTCCACGGTGCCGAAGAGCAGCCTGCCCTCGCGGTGCGCGGCGGCCACCTCCGGATGCGCGGCGATCTGCCGCGCGGCCCAGAGGAACGGCGCGCGGGCGCCGACCGGCCGGCCCTGCCGGGCCATCAGCACGGAGTCCCACTCCGCCTCGTACGCGCCGAGCTCCTGCGCGTACCTGCGGTCCTGCCACACCAGCGCGGGCAGCAGCGGCCGCCCGGTGATCCGGTCCCAGAGCACCGCGGTCGCCCGCTGGGTGGAGAGGGCCACCGCGGCGATCTCGATGCCGTCCTCGCGGGCCCGGCGCACGGTCTGCCGCGCGACGTCGAGGGTGGCGGTGAGGATCTCCATCGGATCCTGCTCGACCGAGAGGTCGTCAGGATGGCTGACCTCTATCGACCGGTAGAACACCTCGTGCGCGGCGCCGGAGTCGAGGACGACTCCGGCCCGGGTGCCCGTGGTGCCTTCGTCGACGGCCAGCACACCGCGCCGTGCGGCGGCGCTGGGGGGCGTCTGCGTCATTGCGGCCCTTTCGTTTCGAGCTTGGCGGCTGTGCGCGCTCGCTGCTGCGCGAGCCGGGGGAGGGACCATCGTGTGATGCGGCTGCCTGAGCGGCCGGTCAGCGCGCGGTCACGGATTCCGGGGATTCGGGCGGGCCGGCCTGCGCCACGGCGTCCGTACCGGCGGGGCCGGGCGCCTCGTCGGGTGATCCGGCCTTCGTCGGGTCCCAACGGATCGCCAGGCAGGTGATCAGGCCGAGCAGCGGTACGACGGACAGCACCAGGAAGGTGTGGGCGAGCCCCAGCGAGTCCTTGATCTGCGGGAAGACGTACAGCCCGACGACACTGCCGAAGCTGCCCACCATCCCGGTGACCCCGGTGCCCAGCGCGCGGACGTCGCTGCTGTACGAGAGGGCCGCGATGGACTTGCCGTTGGCGCCGGGGCCCGCGGAGTGGCAGAGGATGAAGAGCACGGGCAGCAGGAACGCCACCGCCGTGGGGACCTTCCCGAAGGTCAGCCCCATCGCGAGCAGCGCGACGAAGACCCCGGCGAAACCGGCGGCGGAGCTGAGGCGCAGCCCGAGCCGGCGGCCGAAGTACGCGGACAGCAGCCCGCCCACGATGCCGAAGGCGTTGAACACCATCGATCCGACGGTGGCCTTCTCGAAGCTCTCGCCGAAGATCGTCAGACTGATCAGCGGGAGGTACCAGCCGACCGCGAAGTACTGCATCGACTGCCCGAGCGAGATCGCGGAGGAGAGGACGGTGCGCGGCAGATAGTCGCCCTTGAAGAGCAGCCCGGCCTGGCGCATACCGATGGCGGGGGCGGCGGTGGCGGCGCGGGTGGCCTCGTCGGGCTTCCCCGCGACGGCCTTGATCCGGAAGATCCGGTCCAGGTTGTGCACGGCCTCTTCCAGCCTGCCCTTGCTCGCGAGCCAGGTGGGGCTCTCCGAGAGCATCGCCCACTGGGAGATCAGCAGCACACCGGCGACGACGGCGCCCGATCCGACGGACCAGCGCCAGATGTCCGCGCCCGCGTCCAGATTGAAGAAGACCAGGGCGAGCGCCAGATTGCTGGTGGAGGCGGCGTACCAGACGGCCTGCCAGAGGTTCAGCCGGCCGCCGAACTTGGCGGGGGTGTACTCGGCGAGCAGCGCCATGGCGACGGCGAAGTCGATGCCGTACGCGATGCCGACCAGGACCCGGCCCAGCCAGACCACGGTGAAGCCACCGGCGAACGCGGCGAGCAGAGCGCCCCCGATGGCGAACGCCTTGGCGATGAGCAGCGGGGGGACCCGGCCGATACGGGTGGCGAGCCAGCCGCCGACCGGGTTGAAGATGATCGCCAGGGCCGGGGCGGTCGCGGTGAGGATCGAGATCTGGGTGCTGGACAGCTCCATCTGGGCCGTCATCGGTCCCAGTCCCGCGCTCAGTGCCGCGTTCGAATAGGCGTCGAGGAACAGCCCGCCGAACACGAGGAACCAGATCACTTGCGCCCGGCCGGATATCTTTCCCAGCCCGTCGATGAGCGCAACGACGTCGGCGACACCCTTGACGCTCGGACGTTGTGCCATGAATCCGCCTTTGAGGAAGACCCATCGGCGGCACGGGAGCACAGAAAAACAGGCACGACGAAACCACCGACAGGTGGTCTATGTCTGTGCCTGTCAAAACACTGCGAAAGGCCGCAGCAAGTGAACTCAACTGACTGGAAAAGCGAGTGGAACTACTCAGTGAGGCTAAGAACGTGCCAGGGGTACGTCAAGGGTTTCCAGCGGGTTACTTCCTCGTGACATCGCACTGCGGGCGGGCGCGGGCGTGAACCTGCCCCGCCCGCCACTGCGGCGTCCGCCGGTGCCCGGCATGTCCGGGACTTCCTGCGCTCCCGGCGTGCCGTCACCCCGGTGCTACGGACAGCGGTGCTGCGGACAGAGGTGCTACGGGGCAGTGGTGTGGACGCGCGCGGTGGACCCGGAGGCGTCGGAGCCCTCCTCGGTACGCGTCGCACGGTCCCGGATCGCGCCCACGCCCCGGCCGAGTGCGCCGATGGCGAGCAGGAGCAGCACCGTGCCGAGCGTGAACGCCTCGAACGTGGTGCGCGTGACGCCCCAGGTGTGCCGGAAGTCGTAGCCGACGCCGAGGACCGCTTCCAGGGTGCCGGGGAAGAGGGCGACCCAGGAGCCGAGCAGGATCCAGACGTAGACGAGGACCGCGCAGACCCGGAAGCCCGCATTGCCGAAGGGCACGGTGTAGGGGCGGGGGGCTTCGCGGTGGCGGTGGCGCAGGGTGACGAGCGCCGGCACGACGACCAGGTAGGAGAGCAGCAGCGTGGTGATGGCGACGGTGAGGACGACACCGAAGACCGCCGCGCTGTCCCCCCGTACGAGGTTCGTCGCGGCGATCATGAAGAACGTGGCGGTGATCCCCGACACCAGATTCATCCGTACCGGGGTGCCGAGCCCGCGGTGGAAGGCGCCGAGCGAGCGGCCGAAGAACCCGCCGTCGGCCGCCGCCATGGCCTGCATACGGTCGCTGACGATCATCCAGGCGCTGCCCTGGGTGAGCAGCGCGAAGGCGAACATCACCCCGGCCGCGGTCAGCAGCGGGCCGCTCCAGGAGCCGTACACCCCGAAGACCAGGGCCGCGGCTTCCATGAACCCGCCGATGCCGGTGACCTTGTCGGCGGGTGCCACGGACAGGATGGCGAGCACGGGCAGCAGATAGCAGCAGGTCGCGACGGACGCGGAGACCGCGATGGAGACAGGGACGTCCCGCTTGGCGTCGTGCATCTCGTCACCGGCCGCGTTCGGGGCCTCGAAGCCCACGTACGCGAAGAGCAGGACGGGGACCAGGGCCAGGAACCCCGCGGTGGTCGGGGTGAACCGGGCGTGGTGCAGGCCCGCGAAACCGTGCCGCAGGCCGTAGGCCAGGGCGGTTCCGGTGAACAGGAGCACACAGCCCACCTTGACGACCGCACCGGCGGTGGTGATCCATTTGCCGCGGCGCAGTGAGACGACTGCGGTCAGGATGGAGGCCCAGATGAAGGCGAGCTTGAAGACGTAGTCGGCGAAGGTGCCGCTGCCCAGGTGCGACACATAGCTGTTCCACGCGTCGGAAGCGGCGAAGACCAGCGAACCGCCCAGCCAGACCGGGTTGGTGACCCAGTAGAAGAGTGTGGTGAGCGCGGCCGTCGCCTTGCCGTAGGCGAGCTTGACCCAGACATAGGGGCCGCCCTCCTGCGGGAAGGCGGCGCCGGTCTCCGCGAAGAGCAGCGCGTACGGGACGAGGAAGAGGAGCGCGATGACGGCGGTCCAGGTGACCGCCTCACCGCCGCCGGTGGCGATCTGGCCGACCACGTCGAAGGAGATGACGGCGGCGATCCCCATGGCCATGATGTCGAAGCGGCGCAGGCTGCGGGAGAGATGGGGTGGTGGGGGCACGGCGGCTGGTGCGGGTGAGGCCGGTGGTGCAGACACGGGGTCCTCCTGCTGGCACGCGCCGCGGGCAGGCACGTGACGAACGGTTGCGGTCGGCTGATGGCGTTCCCGGCGGCAGGCGGGACCATCCCGGGCCTCCCGTACGGAGGGAGGCCCGGGATGGTCCCGCCCGGTGATCAGGCCTGGACCTCTCCGGTGGGCAGGGTGCGCTCCAGGACCGAACGCAGCGCCACCGCCGCCTCCTTGGCCTCGGCGTCCGTCATGATCAGCGGCGGCGACAGGACCAGGCTGTGCGCCGAGTCGCGGACGATGACCCCGGTCTCGCGCCGGATGACGTCGTGCGGCATCCGGGCGGGATCCAGCGGGAGCGGGGCGCGGGTCCCGCGGTCGGCGACGAGTTCCACGGCCAGCATCATGCCGACCGACCTGATCTCACCGACGATCGGCAACTGGCCCAGTTGCGCGTCCAGTTCGGCGTGCAGCCGGGCGCCCATGGTGACGGCGCGGCCGAGCAGCCCCTCGCGTTCGATGATGTCGAGGTTGGCCAGGGCGACGGCGGCCGCCACCGGATGGCCGTTGTACGTGTAGCCCATCGGGAAGCCGTGGTCGCGCAGCAGCACCTCGGCCACCCGGTCGGCGACGAGGAGCGCGCCGAGCGGGATGTACCCGGAGGTGATGCCCTTGGCGGTGACGATGATGTCGGGGGTGACGCCGAAGTGCTGGGCTGCGAACCACTCGCCGACGCGCCCGTAGGCGGTGACGACCTCGTCGAAGATGAGCAGGATCCCGTGCCGGTCCAGGACTTCGCGGACCCGCGGCCAGTAGTCGGCGGGCGGCACGAGCATCCCGCCGACGCCCATGATGGGCTCGCCGATCATGGCGGCGATGTTGCCGGGCCCGATCTCCGCGATACGGGCCTCCAGTTCACCGATCAGGAAGTCGGTGGGGTCCTGGCCGCCGTACAGCTCGGTGCGGTACGGCCACGGCGGGGTGAGGTGCGAGACATGCGGCATCATCGGGGCGAACCCCTCGTGGTACACGGGGAATCCGGTCGCGGAGCCGCCGCCGTAACCGATGCCGTGGTACGCCTTGTCGCGGGCCAGGATCCAGGTGCGGTCGGTGTCGCCGCGCCGGTGGTGGTAGTAGCGGGCCATCTTGATGGCGGCCTCGTTGCCCTCGGAGCCGCCCGATGTGAAGTAGACGTGGTCCAGGCCCGCGGGGGCGAGCGAGGCCAGCCGGGCGGCGAGCGCGACGGCCTTGTCGTTGGAGAACTCCCAGAAGCTGGTGAAGTACTCCAGCTGCTTCATCTGGTCGAAGGCGACCTGGGCGACCTCCTCACGGCCGTGGCCGATCTGGGCGAGCCAGAGCCCACCGGTCGCGTCGAGGTACGAGCGTCCCTCGGCGTCCGTGAGCCGGCAGCCGGAGCCGCCGGTCATCACGACCCGCTCCTCGGCGGTCCCGGGGAGGTACGGATGGATGATGTGCGCCCGGTCGGTGGCGGCGAGTTCGGCGTGGCTGAACGGCATGGCCGTGCGTCCTTTCCTTCATGTGCGCTGAGGTGGTGGTGACTGGGTTGCTGGTGACTGGGTTGCTCGTGACTGAGGAGCTGTGACTGAGGTGGTCGGGGGGTGCCGGCCGGTGGTGCGGGTCAGACGGGGCCGGTCAGTTCGACGGCGGCGAGTGCCAGCGCCTTCGCGGTGTCGACGAGATCGCTGACCTCGATGTACTCGTCGATGGTGTGGAGGGTCGGCGATCCGTCGGGCCGGGTCGCGGTGGGGCCCAGACAGACGGCCGGCGTGCCGCCGATGCGGGTGAGCGTCGCCGCGTCGGTCCAGGAGGGTTCGCCGAGCACCCGGGGCGTACGGCCCAGCGCGGTGGCGCAGTCGGCGAGCCGGCCGACCAGCGGGTGGCCGGATCCGACCTCCGCGGGCGGCAGTTCGGTGTCCCAGGCGAACCGGGGCGGATGCGCGGTGAGCCAGCCGTCCGCCGCGCAGGCCTCCCGTACCGTCCGCTCGATGTCGTCCCGTACCCGGCTCGCCCAGCCGCCGTCGTCGGCCTGGACCGGCAGATAGGTGATGTCCAGGCCGACTTCGCAGGAGGCCGGGTAGGTCACCCACCACTCACCGCCCCGGATGGTGGTCGGCACGATCGAAGGAGGCGGCAGCAGCGGGTGCCGGTGCGCGGGGTCGGCCGCCCAGCGTTCGCGCAGCCCCTGGAGGGCGGCGAGTACCGGAAGGGTCTTCTCGATGGCGTTGACAGCGCCCCCGGCCCGCCAGTCTCCCGGCGGGTGTTCGGCGTGCCCGGGGCGGCCCGCGACGGTGACGGTGCCGCCGAGTATGCCGCGCTGCGCGGTGACGACATCGAGGTCGGTCGGTTCCGGGACGATCGCGGCGTCCGCGCGTACGCCGTGGTGGACCGAGGCGAGGGTGCCCGCGCCGTTCCACTCCTCGTCGGTCGCGGTGTTGATCAGCAGGTCGCCGGGGAGCCGGACACCGAGGGCGGCGAGCGCCTCGGCGGCGACGACCGCCGCCGCGATGCCGCCCTTCATGTCGCAGGTGCCGCGCCCGTACAGCCGCCCGTCGCGGACCTCGGCGCGGAACGGATCACTGGTCCAGGCGGACCGCGGCTCGGCGGACACCACGTCGATGTGGCCGTTGAACAGCAGCGACCGGCCGCCGCCCGTGCCGGGGAAGCGGGCGATCAGCTGCGGGCGGCCGTCGAAGCCGAGGCCGGGCGGTGTCTGCGGCGACGCGGGCAGGCCGCCCGGGGCCGGGGTGAAGACGTCGGCGGTGGCACCGGCCGCGCGCAGCCGGCCCGCCAGATACTCCTGGAGGTCGGCCTCGTCGCGGGCGGGTTCGGCCGCGCTGCCACGCACGGTCGTGTCGAAGGCCACCAGGTCGCAGGTGAGGCTGACCAGGTCGTCGGCGCGCCGGTCGATCTCGTCCAGAACACGTGTGTTCATGCGTAGTCGATCCAAGTCGTCTTCAGGCCGGTGTACTTGTCGAAGGAGTGCAGGGAGAGATCGCGTCCGAAGCCCGACTGCTTGAACCCGCCGAAGGGGGTGGCAGGACTCAGCGCGTCGACGGTGTTCACCGAGACCGTCCCGGCCCGCAGCGCGTCGGCGACACGGTGGGCGCGGGAGAGGTCGCGGGTCCAGAGAGACGCGGCCAGCCCGTACGGGGAGTCGTTCGCGATCCGTACCGCGTCCGCCTCGTCGGTGAACGGCAGCACGGTCAGCACCGGCCCGAAGAGCTCCTCGCGGGCCAGCGGCGCGTCCGGGGCGAGACCGGTGACCACGGTCGGGTCCAGGTAGGCGCCGTCCCGGTCGGGGCGGGTGCCTCCGCAGGCGATGCGGCCACCCGATCCGTTGACCGCCCCGAGGATCCGGGCGGCCTGCCGCTCGTCGACCAGTGGACCGAGCCGGGTGGCCGGATCGAGTGGATCGCCGGGCACGTAGTCGGCGGTGTGCTTGACGACCCGTTCGGTGAACTCGTCGGCGATCGAGGCGTCCACGAGCAGCCGGGTGTTGGCGGAGCAGACCTGGCCCGCGTTGTAGAGGAAGCCCCACGCGGCGCGCTCCGCCGCGGCGTCCAGGTCGGCGTCGGCGAAGACCAGGCAGGGGCTCTTGCCGCCGGCTTCCAGCCACACCTGCTTCATGTTGGAGTCGGCCGCGTACGACAGGAACTGCTTGCCGACGGACGTCGAGCCGGTGAAGACCAGGGTGTCCACGTCCGGGTGCAGCCCGAGCGCGCGCCCGGCCGTCGGACCGGGGCCGGGGACGACATTGAGCACCCCGTCCGGCAGCCCGGCCTCCGCGGCGAGTTCGGCCAGCCGCAGGGCCGACAGCGGGGACTGCTCGGCGGGCTTGAGTACGACGCTGTTGCCCGCTGCCAGCGCGGGCGCGAGCTTCCAGGTGGCGATGTCCAGCGGGAAGTTCCACGGCACCACCGCGCCGACGACCCCGAGCGGTGCGCGCCGGACGAGCGCGAGACTGCCCGGCGGGGTGGGGGCGACCTCGTCGTACAGCTTGTCCGCGGCCTCCGCGTACCAGGCGAAGCAGCCGGCGGCGCCGGGTACGTCGGTGCCGTACGACTCGGTGATCGGTTTGCCCATGTCGAGGGTGTCGAGGAGCGCCAGTTCGGGGCCGTTCGCCTCGATGAGTGCGGCGAGGCGCAGCAGGACCCGTTTGCGGACGGCGGGGTCGGTGCGGGACCAGCGGCCGTCATCGAAGGCGGTACGGGCGGCCCGGACGGCGGCGTCGATCTCGGGAGCGCCGCCCTGCGCGACGTCGGCGACGGTCCGGCCGGTGGCCGGATCGACGGTGGCGAAAGTGGCTCCGTCGGCGGCGTCGGTCCAGCGGCCGTCGGTGAAGACGCGGGTACGGATGTCGAGGGCTGCGGCGCGCCGCTGCCAGTCGGCGAGGGTGTTCATACGGTCGGGGCTCCGGAGGTCGGTGCGGGGGAGGCGGGCGGTGTCGTGGTGTCGGGGGACTCATCACCGGCTGCGTCGGCGGACTCTGTGCCGGGGGACTCGGTGCCGGCGGCCGGGCGGCGCCTGCGCGAGGTCAGCCGGGCGGCCAGCAGATACACGGGGACGGTGACCACGAGCCCGGCGATCCAGCCGAGGTCGGTGTCGCCGAGTGCGTGGGCGACGGGCCCGGTGTAGAGGGACTGCGCCATGAACGGGATCTCGGCGAGGATGCCGAGTGCGTAGACACCCAGGGCTGTCGGGTTCCAGCGGCCGTAGATGCCGCCGTCCCTGGCGAAGAACGACGCGATGTCGTAGTCGCCGTGCCGGATCAGATAGAAGTCGACGAGATTGATCGCCGTCCACGGGATCAGGACGTACTGCAGGACGTAGATCAGATCGAGATAGCTGCTCATGAAGGAACCGGCGAGCTTGAGGGCCAGGAACACGGAGAGCACGGTGAGCAGCGTCCCCAGGACGGCGCGGCCGGTGGCGCGGGGCAGCCAGCGGTGCGCGAAGGTCTGCACCGCGGTGACCGCGCACAGCACCGCCCCGTACAGGTTCATGGAGTTGGTGAGCATCGTGACCAGGGCGAAGCTCCACAGGGTGAGCTGCCCGAGCGTGTTCCCGAGCAGACCGTCGAGCGCCGCGATCGGGTTGTCGCCGCCGGCCAGGCCGATCGCGGCGCCGACCACCATGGGGAGCAGACTGCCGAGTACGCACCCGGCGTAGGTGCACCAGAGCGTCGAGCGGACACCGGCCCGGTCGGCCGGCATGTAGCGCGAGTAGTCCGAGACGTACGGCGCGTACGCGATCTGCCAGAGCGCGCCGACGGAGACCACGCCCAGGAACCCGCCGATGCTGAAGCCTCCCCGGGTCAGGAAGCCCTCGGGCAGGCCGCCGACGAACAGCCATACGGCGCCGACGAGTTGGACCGCTCCGAACACCCAGCTGGTGAGGGCGCCGATCCGGTGCATGAGGCGGTACCCCACCACGGCGACGACCAGGCTGACCACGGCGCCGAGCAGCACACCCGTGTGCTGTCCGACCGGGGTCACCTCACTCAGCGACTGGGCGCCGACGACCAGGTTGGAGGCGAAGAACCCCTGGTACATGACGATGACGACCAGGACGACGGCGAGCGCGCCCACGGAGCCGAACTGGCCCCGGCTCTGGATCATCTGCGGTACGCCGAGCTGCGGGCCCTGCGCCGAGTGCAGGGCCATGAGGAAGCCGCCGCCGAGATGGCCGACGAGCAGGGCCGCCAGGCTCCACCGGAAGGAGAGGCCGAAAGCGGTCGGGGCGAGGGCGCCGGTGACGACGGTCAGCGGGCCCAGGTTCGCGCTGAACCAGATCGTGAACAGATCGCGGGTGCGGCCGTGCCGCTCGGTGGCGGGGACGGCGTCGATGGTGCGCTTCTCCACGACGCCCGGGACGGGCGACGAGTGGTGTTCCATGCTGCCTCCTCGGCGCCCGTTCGGCGCGCGCCCTGCAAGGCCGGATTCTTTGATGCGAGATTCAAACAATGATGGATGGTGCCGTCAATACCAACGGCACGTTGAGATCAGGTAACTTGAATCGACGGACGGAGAATGACTTCATGGCTCGACCCAAGAACCAGGGAGCCCGACGCGAGGCGCTGATAGACGCGGCCGGCCGGGCGATTTCCGAACGAGGCATCGCCGGCCTGCGGATCAAGGACATCGCGGCCGAGGCGGGCGTCTCCGCCGGTTCGGTGCTCTACTACTACCCGGACCTCGACGACCTCGTCTTCGAGGTCCACCAGGGTGCTGTCGAGCGGTTCCTCGCCGACCGGCACAGCCGTACGGACGGCATCGCGGATCCGGTGGCACGGCTGCGCGAAGCCATCGCGTCGGGCCTGCCGGCCGACGCCGACGACGCCGCGCACCGACTGCTGTACGAACTGCACAGCAGGGCCGACCGCAGCGCTTCGCACGCCGCGCTCATGGGATCGCTCTTCGCCCGGGAGACCGCGCTGTACGCGACGATCCTCGAACTCGGCGCCGCGGCGGGCGACTTCACGCTGACCGAACCACTCCAGGACACAGCCCGCAATCTGGTGACCCTGGAGGACGGCTACGGCCTGCACATCGTCAGCCGCAACACCGCCGTGGACCGCACGGCCGCGCTGCGGATGATCGCCGGTTACGCGCGCACGGTCACCGATTGCCCGGAGCTGTGAGCCACCGGCGCCGCCCCGCGGAGGCCGCGTGCCGCGCCACCACTATGGGAGGAACGAACCGCATCAGTAAAGCTAATCTTTTGGAACTGGTTCATCGAAAATAGAGATACGGTTCTCCGCACCGGCTCAAGGACAGGATCCAGGACGGGATCCAGGACCGGAACTCCAGGAGAGGAACTGCCCATGCCGCCTGTCGCGTTCACCCTGGTCCAGCTGCGCTACTTCGTCGCCGCGGCCGAGGCGGGCAGCATGACGGGCGCCGCCGAACGCCTGCTCATCGCCCAGTCGGCGGTCTCCACGGCCGTGTCCAATCTGGAGCACGAGCTCGGCGTGCAGCTGTTCCTCAGGCGACGGGCCAAGGGGCTGACACCGACCCCTGCGGGCAGCCGTCTGCTGCACGAGGCCCGGAAGCTCCTGGCCCATGCGAGGGAGGTCGCCGACGAGGCGAAGGGGACGGGCGCGGAGCTCACCGGGCCGGTGGCGCTGGGCTGCTTCATCACGCTGGCGCCGTTCTTCCTCCCGGCGCTGCTCACCGAGTTCGCCGACCGCTGCCCCGGCGTCGAGGTGACCGTGCTGGAGGCCGAAGCGACCGAGCTCGGCCGGGCGTTGAGCGAGGGGCGGATCGACTGGGCGCTGACCTACGACCTCGGGTTCGGCCCCGAGGTCCAGCGGGAGACAGTTGCCACCGTGCCGGCCCATGCCCTGGTGGCCGCGGGCCACCGGCTGGCCGGACGGCAGTCGGTCGACCTGGCCGAGCTGGCCGGCGAACCGCTCGTCCTGCTCGATCTGCCGTACAGCCGCGACTACTTCTGGTCGATGGTGAATGCGACAGGCACCCGCCCGGTCGTCCGCCACCGCACCCAGAGCTATGAGACGGTGCGCTCGCTGGTGGCACGCGGGCACGGGTTCTCGGTGCTCAACCAGCTGCCGGCCACGGCCCAGACGTACAGCGGCGGTGAGGTCGTCGCACTCCCGCTGGCCAGTGCGCACACCCCGCTGGACCTGGTGATCGCCCAGCTCGCCGGAGTGCGCCAGACGCACCGGGCGAGGGCCCTGATGGACATGGTCCGCGAGGTGGTGGCGGGCGCCGTACCGCCCGGGGTCCCGTCCTGACGTACGAGCCCGCAGCACCGGGGACGCGGCGCCCCGGGGGCATGTCCCGCTAGGCTTGACGTTTAACGTCTGGCGCCGCTCCGGGGTGGATCAGTCGAGCCAGATGAGCACCGCGTGACCGGTGGATGCGGCACCCCGGAAGAACTCGGTAAGGGGTGTGAACAGGTCGCGGGCCCACTCCATCGAGGCGGGCGAGTCCCAGATTTGGGGGTAGATCTCGGCCTTGGTGAGTTCGGAGGGGTCAACATCCTGGATGAGCTGGTCATACGTCGTCTGTTGCAGGATGTCAGCGGCGAGCTGCACTCGGTCCGGGGCGACGTATCGCGGCGGTCCGTAGCCCCAGTCATCGGTGGTGAGGGGCTCCTCGCCGTGGACGATGCCGACAGGGAAGGCGGAGCGTTGCAGAAGGAACTCCAGCAGGTGCCATGTCTTGTGCGTGGTGAAGTGGAGCGCTTCGGAGGGGGGCGGGCTCGCTCTCTTCCTGCGCGTCCTGAATCTCCTCGGCGAGATCCAGTGCCCATGCGGGATCCTTCAAGGCCCGGTCCAGTTCCGCCGGTGTGACACGCAGGTACTCCCCATTCATGCTCATGGGCGGAAGCATACGAAGCATGTCTGACAGTGGCCGTGGGCTTGCCGACCCCGCTGAAGGCACCACGCGAGACTTCGGGTGCCGCGTAGTCGTGTGTCGGTCCTGGAGTGGCTGTTCGGAGTGGGCAGGGAACGGTCGGGGTGCGGCGGTGACAGGTCGGCTACTGCCGTGTGATCGGTGTGTCGGAGCCGCCCTCGAACGTGCCAGCCGGGGGCTGCGACGGGTCGGAGCTGGGCGTGGCCGCGGCCTTGAACAGCGGGGCCAGTGACCGACGTATGTACCGCCCTGTCCCGACGGCCACGAGCAGTGCCATGACCGGCTCGACGAGCGAGGTGACAGCGGCGGACACGGTCACCGGGAGCGTGTAGGCGAAGGCGACGCAGGCCAGGGCCGACACACCGAACGCGACCGCCCACAGGACAGTGAGGATCCGCATGGCGCGTAGACCACGCGGTTGGCGGGAGACCGCGTTGAATCGCGGGGCCGCATCGGGCCGGTTGCGGATGGTGAAGTAGCGCGCGATCAGCAAGATCAGCGGGCTGCGTGTGGGCACCGAGACGGCCGCGGCCACGGCAAGGGCCAGGTAGATCAGGCCGCCGCGCGCGATCACCGCCCGGGCGTCGTGGGTCACCAGCGCCAGCACCATCGACACCACGAGGAAGATCAGGATCAGGCCGGAGATCGCGTTGAACGGACGTCCACGGAGGCGGTCGGCGATCAGTCGAGCCAGCGGGACGACCGAACCGGCGAGATAGGCGAGCACGTCACTGATCCCGAACGCCCGCAGGACGTAGAAGACCAGTATCGACGGGACCACGTCGACGACGAGGTTGAGCAGTATCGAGCGCCAGGCACTGGGGGCCGGGGCTGGGGTGGTCATGAGCGTGCCCTCCACGGACAGTCGGAGTTGGTCAGGGGTGACGGGTGGACAGCGGGCGGTACACCTCGACCGCGAGGTCCTTCATCACCGCAGTGGCGATGTCAGCGAGCGCGGCCACCGCGATCGAGACGAGGTAGCGGCCGACGGAGAACCAGGCCACCGCCGTGGCCGGTGCTCCGTCCTCGTTGGCGGGCAGCAGGTAGCCGCGGGCTGCCGGCACGCCGACGTCCACCGCGGAGGGATTCATGACCGCGAGGATCGATGTGCAGTCCGACGCGCCGCCGAGTTCAACCACGATCGCGTGTGCGATGCCCTGGCCCTCCTGCTCACCCCCGTCCTCCGCGCTGCTGTTGTGCTCTGGGCCGACGATCGGCCATGACGTGATCCAGCCACCGCGCAGCCCGTGACTCATCAACATCAGCCGCTGTTCGCGCTGTTCGGTGAAGCCCGAGTAGCCGGCCGGCATGTCGTAGCGCGCACTGATGGGCCCGGAACGCAGCGGCTCCGCGCGCCGCCCGGCCAGCACCGGGTCGGTCGGCAGGAGGGTCGAGTGGTCGATCCGGCCCGGGGACGCGTCCTCACCACAGCCGTCCGCTCGCGCGTCCCGGGCGGTGTCCGCGGCGGTGTCGTCGTCGGCGAGCAGGGCTGCGAACACGATGGACATGGCCGCGACGCGGTCCTCGTCCGGGTCGGTTCCGGTCCGGCCGGCCTCCTGCGAAGCCGTGGTGAGCAGCTTGGTCAACAGTTCCTGCTCTTCCCGGAACACTTCGGCTCCGGCCGCGGTCATTCGGACCCAGGTCCGCGGCCGCCGGTTCTCGAACACCTTCTCCGTGGTGATGTAGCCGTGCTCCTCCAGCACGCCCAGGTGGCGGCTCAGGCTGCCGTTGGACTGCCCCAGAGCGTCCCGCAACTGCGAGAACGTGCACGGTCCACGTCGGTCGACGATGGCCAAGACGCCGAGGCGTACCCGCTGGTGAACCACTTCGCGCAACCCTGACTCGGGCTCTTGCTCCGCCACTTGAACTCCTGATCCATGTGTAGTCTCAGATTGAGACTACACTCCAAAAGGGAAAGGTCGCTAAACATGACTGACAAGCTCGACCCCAGTGGCTGGGATCCCGGGGAACGCGCGCACGCCCTGGACTGGCGGAACATCGGACTCGATCCGCGCTCCGCCTGCGCGACCGGGACGTCGGGGGCCTTGGTCGGGTCCACCGGCCCCTTTGCCACCCTCGCCGGCCGCTACACCCTCGACGCCGCAGGCAGCGCCACCGATGCCGTGCTGGCTACCGCCTTCACCCAGATCGCGCTGTCTTTGGGCTCATGGGTCAGCTACGCCGGACTGTTCGGCATGGTGCACCACGAGGCCGCCACCGGAGCAACGACCAGCGTGTCCGCCGGATTCAGGACCTTCGCCGGAGAAACCCACCCGCTGGAGATCCCGCCCGCCCCGCAACCGAGCGGACGCACCGCCCTGGTCCCCGGATTCATCGCAGGCGCCTACGCCGCCCACACCCGCTCGGGCCGACTGCCCTGGGAGCAGCTCTGGTCACCCGCGCGGTACCTGCTCGAACGGGGTGTCCCAGTCACCGAGCACCTCTCGCGCCTACTTGCCCAGCGAGCCGATGTCCTCACCCGCACCGACGAGGGCCGCGCCGCATTCGCTGCGCAAGGACGGCTACCGCGGGCCGGCGAACTCTTCACCCAGCAGCGTCTGGCGGCCACCGCCGCGGCCCTCGCCGAACACGGACCGGACTGGATGTATCAGGGGCCCTGGGCGGAGCACTTCGTATCGGCGGTGCGCAGGGAGGGAGGCCAGGCGAGCATGGAGGATCTCGCGGGCTACCGGGCCCGCTGCGGCGAACCGGCACGCGGGTCCTTCGCAGGCCACGAGATCGCGACCCTGCCCGCCCCGGACACCGGTGGGACCAATCTGCTCGCCAACCTCGCACGACTGGAGACAGCCGAGATCGGCGAACCCGCACAGGACCCGCACGCCCTGGCCGGATTCCTCACGGCCCTCGACGGCTCGCCCTCGACCGGCAGCCACTCCGACTACGTGCTAGCCGTCGACGCCGAGGGCAACCTCGCCGCACTGTGCCACAGCATCAACACCGCGATGTGGGGCACCACCGGCATCGTCGTGGACGGCATCCCCCTCCCCGACCCGGCGGCATTCCAGCAGCCGCTCCTCGCCGAACTCACCCCCGGGGACCACCTCCCCATGCCCGTCGAGCCCGCCATTGCCTTGCGCGAGGGTCGCCCCGTCCTCGCCTGCAGCAGCATCGGCGTCGGACTGCACCCGGCCACCGTGCTCGGTCTGCACCGCGTTCTCGCCCTCGAACAACCTCTCGCGGCGGCGGTCGATGCCCCGCTGGTCCACGGCCACGACATCATCATGGGCGACTCGGTGACCTCCATACTGGCCCACCGCGAACTGCCGACGCCCAGCCGAGTCATCGACGACTGCTTCCCCGACGCGTGTCTGGAGGCGGCTCGCGACGCTGGACACGCCGTGACGCCACGATCCGCCGATGACCCGACGCTGCCCCGCGGTTTCTGGGCCGCGATCACCACCGATCCCGATACCGGGGTGCACACCGCAGCACGTACCCCGTACGGCCAAGGCCCGGCGCGCACGATCGGATGACCGACAGGAGCACACACCATGTAGTGCTGGCTGCATGAGTCGATCGCGCGTCTCCTGTCGACGCAGCGATAAGTCACGAGGGGCTATCAGGAATCAATGGTGATTCCTGATAGCCCCAACGGTTCACTCACTACGTCGGCAGACCGTCACGGAAGGGACTGTAAAACGTTCGGTGTAACTCCCGATCATGGAAGATGCATCGATGACCAGCAACAATGTGACCGGGGCCGAGCCCGTCGAGCCGTCTGAGACGACCCCGTCGAAGTCTGTGGACGACCGGCTCGCCGCGAGTGAGATGACCATCTCGTCGACGCCGGTCAGACGCTTCTGCCGCTTCTTGACGATCTTCGGTTCAAAGGAGCCGTCGCGGTCGCGGGGCACGGTGATCTCCACCGGGCCGACATCGGTCAGTACGGTCTTGGCGCGGGTGCCGTTGCGGGAGTTGCCGCCGTTCTTCCCCGCCGGATCGTGCTTGTCATAGCCGAGGTGATCGGTGATCTCACCCTCGAGAGCGGACTCCAGGAGCCGCTTCGTCAGCTGCTGGAGCTGCCCGCCTTCGCCGGTCAGCTGCAGGCACTCGGCCTGAGCCCGGCCCACCAGCTCGTCGATCAGCCGCCGCTCTCGCGCCGACCCTCGCCGAAGCGATGAAGACTGCCTCCACCAAGGCGTTCGTGATGCTGGACGGCACGCTGCTGCCGATCGACCGGACAGCGGCCGACCGGACTGCGGCCAGGTCGGCGCCGGGCTCCAGCCGGATCGCGTCGAGCAGTGCGGTCCACGACGTGCGGCCGGTCTCCAGGGCGGCAACGATCGAGTAGGGCCAGCCGGGGACCATCTGGTGCTTGCCCAGGCCGCGGCCGAAGGTGTGGCAGAAGGAGCGGTCCGAGCAGGTGTCGGCGTCCGGCCGCAGCCACGGGGAGACGTCCACGGCCAACACCAGCCGGCCGTCGCTCGCCCGGGGCAACGGCACACCTGCCAGCGCGCGACGAAGCCGGGCGACGTCGATCCGGCCCCGGTTGATCCCGGAGTACAGGGCTCCGTGCCCGCGCCGGTGTTCCGGCGCGAGCGCCAGGTCCACGAGGGTGCGGACCGGTCCGTCGGTGCACAGCAACGCGTCGCACAAGTCAAACAGGGCATCCGACCGCGCTGTCAGGCACGCGTACAGCTCCGATCGGAACCCCGGCACCATCGCGAACGCATCTCGTTGGACGCTGTGCTCGACCAGTCCCACGATCCCGGCCTCCGTACTGAATCAACCCTGAGCACAGGATCGGGGCCCGGCTCTCGCACGTCCGGTGAACCGGGGAAACCCGAACAAGTTCGAGCTCGTTCGACGCAGGTGGATAAACGGCAAGCTAGGAACCTGTTTCTGATCCCCGGGCCGTGGCTGCGCGCCGTGGCTGCGCGGGTGTCAGCAGCGCGGCGAGGCGGTGGGTCTCCGCGAGGTAGCGGTCGTAGGGGAAGCCGGCCTGCAGGAGGGCGGTGCGGAGTTCTTCCTCCAGGGGCTTGCCCTCGGCCAGGAAGGCCGCCTGGCCCGTCGGGGTGAGGGTGACCAGGCGTCGGCGCCGGTGGGCGGGATCGACCCTGACTGTCACGTACCCCTGCGCCTCCAGTGGGCGCAGGGAGCGGCTGATGGCGGGGTCGGACAGGGTCAGCGCCTCGGCGAGCTGGTGCTGGGTGGCGGGTTGGATCTCCTCAAGAGTGCCCAGCAGCCGCAGCTGACTGTGGGAAAGGCGCTGGTTCGGGTCGGAGCGGCGCCGGCTCGCCTCGCCCATCAGCATGACCACGCGGTACAGGAGCTCTGCCAGTCCTTCGTCCATACGTCCACCCTACCGGACACTTGCAGCGTTAATATTAACCATGCAACACTCAATTTCATGGACAACCTCCCTTACGCCGTTCGGACCACGTTTCCGCTTCTCTTCATGCTGGTACCCGCTCTCGGGGCGCTGCTGAGCTGCCGTCGCCGCAGCCCGGGCCGGTCGGCGGCGGAGATCTGGCAGCGCTGGTGGGCGGTCGGCGCCCTCGGCATCGGAAGCCTGTGGATCACGATCTCGTTCCTGGCGATTCCGAAGGGCATGGCCGACGCCATCGGCTTCGCCACCTCGCCGTTCCAGTTCGAGATCGCCTTCGCCAACCTCGGCCTCGCCGTGCTGGGCTTCCGTGGCGCGTCCGCGTCGCCCCGCGAGCGCCTCACGAGCGGGCTGGCGGCCGCCGCGTTCCTGTGGGGAGCCACGATCGGCCACGTCTACCAATGGTTCGCCAACGGCGACCACGCCGCCGGAAACACGGGCGGCATCCTGGCCAACGACGTTCTCATTCCCGCCGTCATGATCGCCCTGGCCGCCCGGGACGTCCGCCGCACCGGCTCGGGCCACCGCCAGCAGCCGGGCGATGGACGATAAGCTAAGCGGCGCCCTCCGGAACCGCACCGTGCCGCCGGTCCTCGATCGACTCGATGCGCGCGGCCTGGTCGTCGGTGAGCACGTCGCAGACCCAGTCCCAGTGCAGCGCCACCCGGTCGCCGGGGGACACCCCGGCGATCAGCGATCTGCCGTCGGTCGACCAGCGGACCTGTTCCCGCCGGGGCGGCGCCGGTACGAACACCTTCCCGTCCCAGCTCAGCGGGCGGGACTCCACGGTCGCCGACTCACCGTCGACGCCGACGACCACGCCCGTACGGATACGGCACTGGTCGAGCACCGACAGCGCGACCGGGTTGCCGCCTGCGCGCAGCAGGGCCGCCCACGGGTACACGTCGAACACCTGGAAGCTGTGGTGGGGGACGGCCCGGTGCGCCGCCTCCCGCCAGGTGCCGCCCGGCTGCCCCCGGAACCGGTCGAGGAGGCGGTCCACCAGCGCCCCGGAGTCGGCCAGGTCCAGCAGCTCGTTGCCGATCCAGTACGCCTCCACCACCCGGACGTCGAGCGGATCCGGGATGCCCGCGGACTCCGCCAGGAATTCGAGATAGCACCAGGCACCCTCGAACTGCCGGGCCCGCTCCTCCATCCCGGCCACCGCGCCGGGGCGCAGCAGCGCCGCGGCGTCGTCCGGACCGCAGTAGCCGAGTTCGTTGGGGGGATAGGCGTATCGCGCGAACAGCAGCGCGCCCTCGGCGCTCATTCAGCAGATCCGGGGCAGCTGCTCGCCGATCGGCAGCCCGACCACCCGGCTGCCGCCGAGCCCGGTCCTGGCCACCACCATCCCGGCGTGGTCCGGGACGCAGGTGCCGATCCGGCAGGCCGAGCGGCCCAGGGGGTGGGCGCGGAGCGCCGCGAGGACCTGGTCGGCGCTCTCACCGGGAACCACCGCGATCAGCTTGCCCTCGTTGGCCACCTGCAGTGGGTCGAGCCCCAGCAGACTGCACGCGTCGCGCACCGTCTCCGGGACCGGCAACTCCCGCTCCACCAGCTCGATACCGACATCCGAAGCGCGGGCGATCTCGTTCAGTGAGGCCGCGACACCGCCACGGGTCGGGTCCCGCAGTACATGCAGATCCGCACCGGTGGCGATCATGCCGGCGACGAGACCGTGCAGCGCTGCCGTGTCGCTCTCGACGGTCGTGCCGAACTCAAGCCCGTCCCGGCAGCTCATCACCGCCACCCCGTGCACGCCGATGTCACCGCTGACGAGCACCGCGTCGCCGGGGCGCGCACGGCGCGGGCCGATGTCGACGCCGTCGGGCACCAGGCCGATCCCGGAGGTGTTGATGAAGACGCCGTCGCCGCTGGCGCTGTCGACGACCTTGGTGTCCCCGGTGACCAGCTGGACGCCCGCGGACCGCGCCGCAGCTCCCAACGCTTCGGCGATACGGCCGAGTTCATCGAGCGCGGTGCCCTCCTGGAGGATGAAGGCCGTCGAGAGGAACAGCGGGACCGCGCCCGACATCGCGAGGTCGTTCACCGTCCCGTTCACGGCCAGGTCGCCGATCGACCCCCCGGGGAAGAACATCGGCTTCACCACATAGGAGTCGGTGGAGAAGGCGAGCCGGGGGCCGCCACCGACCGACAGCACGGCGGAGTCGCCCAGTTCGGCTGCGGCCGCCGCGCCGTACGCGGGCAGGAACAGATGCTCGATCAACTCGCCCGACATCGCGCCGCCGCCCCCGTGGCCCATCACCACGGACGGCGTCTCGCGCAGCGGGACCGGACAGACCCAGCTCTCGAAGTCGAGCTCGGCGGGGGACTGCATCGCTTCGGTCACTTGGCTTCGACCAGTTCCAGTCGGCGGTATGTGTGGTAGGCGGCGCAGGCGCCCTCGGACGACACCATCGTGGCGCCCAGCGGCTTGCGCGGGGTGCACTCCTTGCCGAAGGCCGCGCACTCATGCGGTTTGATCAGGCCCTGGAGAACCTCTCCCGACCGGCACAGGGCCGACTCGGCCGTATGGATACCGGTCACGTCGAAGCGCTGCTCCGCGTCGAACTCGGCGTAACCGGGCGCCAGCCGCCAGCCGCTGCGCGGGATCATTCCGATGCCGCGCCACGTCCGGTCGGTCACCTCGAAGACATCCCGCAGCATCTCCATGGCGGGCAGGTTGCCCTCCTCGCGTACGGCGCGGGGGTAGGCGTTCTCCACTTCGTGGCGGCCCTCTTCGAGCTGGACGACCGTGCGCCGGATGCCTTCGAGGATGTCCAGCGGCTCGAAGCCGGTGACGACGATCGGCACCCGGTACTTCTCCGCCAGCGGTGGGTACTCCGCCGTGCCCATCACGCTGCACACGTGCCCGGCGGCCAGGAAGGCCTGCACCCGGCAGGTGGCGGACTCCATGATCGCCGAGATCGCGGGCGGCACCAGGACATGGGAGACCAGCAGGGAGAAGTTCCGTACCCCCAGGCGCTTGGCCTGGTACACGGTCATGGCGTTGGCCGGGGCCGTGGTCTCGAAGCCGATCCCGAAGAAGACGACCTCCCGGTCCGGGTTCTCCCGGGCCAGCTTCAGCGCGTCGAGCGGCGAGTACACCACCCGGACGTCCCCTCCGGCGCTCTTCACCGAGAACAGGTCCTGGCTGCTGCCCGGCACCCGGAGCATGTCACCGAACGAGCAGAAGATGACCCCGGGCCTGGCCGCGATGGCGAGCGCCCGGTCGATGATCTCCAGCGGGGTGACACAGACCGGGCAGCCCGGTCCGTGGATCAGCTCGACGGCGTCGGGCAGCAGCTGGTCGATGCCGTGCCGGATGATCGAATGGGTCTGGCCGCCGCAGACCTCCATCATGGCCCACGGCCGAGTGGTCGCCGCGTGGATCTGGTCGAGCAGCCTCTTGGCCGACTCGGGGTTGCTGAACTCGTCGAGATACTTCACCGGCCGACTCCTTCGGGGAACTCCTGCTGCCCGGCCCGTGCGGCGAGTTCGAAACCGTCTCCGAACTCCTCCTCCAGGATGCCGAGCCTGTCGAAATCGGCCAGCGTCCGCCGGGCCGACTCCTCGTCGAGCCGCTGAATGGCGAACCCGACATGTACGACGACGTACTCACCGGCCGTCACGTCCGGGATGTACTGGAGGCACACCTCTTTGCGCACCCCGCCGAAGTCGACATCGGCCATCAACGTGCCGTCGACCTCGGCGGTACTGAGGACGCGCCCCGGAACTGCCAGACACATGGTCCCTCTTCTCTGTGGATCCCCGTGGATCCCGTGGATCTGTACGGATGGCTTGGCACGGATGACCTGGCGCGGATGACCTGGCGTACGAGGGTCAGCCCGACGCGGCGATCAGGAGCTGCCCCAGGGCGATTCCCCCGTCGTTCGGGGGCAGGAGTCTCGGCCGCAGCACCCTGAAGTCCGCTGCCTCCAGGCCGTGTTGGACCGCCCCGAGCAGTACGGCGTTCTGGAAGACGCCACCGCCGAGAGCCACCACCCCGAGCCCCGTGCGGGCGCGTGCGAGCTCGGCGAGGGAGACCGTCAGGGCGGCGACGCAGGCGTGGAACCGCGCCGCGATCAGCTCGGCCGGCACCCCGGCCCGTACGTCCGAGACCACCGCGCGCACGACCGGTCCCGGGTCGGCGACGACAGGCTGCCCGTCCGCCGCTTCCCGGATCCCGAAGGAGTACCGGACGTCCGCACCCGCACCGTCCGCCCCGGCCGACCTGGCCAGCCCTTCGAGGCCGATCGCGGCCTCGGCCTCGTACTCCACCTCGTGCCGGACCCCGGCCAGCGAGGCCACGGCGTCGAAGAGCCGGCCCATGCTGGACGTCGGCACACAGCCGAACCCGGTACCGAACTGATGGGCCAGCACGTCCCGTTCCCTCGGCGGGCACGCCCGTACGGACGGCAGCCCCTCGTCCCAGGCGACCCCGGCCGCACGGAGGTGGGCCAGCGCCATCCGGTACGGCCGCAGCACACTCGCGTCGCCGCCCGCCAGCGGTACGTACCCCAGGTGCGCCGCCCGCTCGAACGACTTGTAGCCGGCGATCAGCACCTCGCCGCCCCACGCGGCCCCGTCCGTACCGGCGCCCGTGCCGTCGAAGGCGACACCGATCACGCTCTCGTCCGCCCCGATGCCGTGCTCGCCCATGACCGAGGCGACATGGGCGTGGTGGTGCTGCACCCGCCGCACCGGCCGGGACCCCGAGTGCGCCACGGCCCAGGCGCCCGACCGGTAGCCGGGGTGCAGATCGGCCACCAGCTGAGCGGGCTCGACCCCGGTGATCCGCTCCAGCTGCCGCTCGGTCCTGGTCAGCGCGTCGGCCGTGGCGAGGTCGTCCATGTCGCCGATGTGCTGGCTGACCCAGGCGTACCGCCCGTCGCCGAGCGCGCAGGTGTTCTTGAGATCCGCGCCGACCGCGAGGAGCGGCGGTACCTCGAAGGGCAGCGCCAACGGCAGCGGGGCGTACCCGCGGGACCGGCGCAGCGGAAGCTCCGCGCCCGCCACGAACCGGCTGACCGAGTCGTCGCAGGGCACCTCGATCCGCCGGTCGTGCCGCAGCCAGGCATCGGCCAGCGGCGCAAGACCGGTGAGGGCCGCGGCGTCGTCGGTGACGATCGGCTCACCCGCCAGGTTGGCCGAGGTCATCACCAGCGCGTCGGGGCCCGGCCGGTCGTCCCCGATACCGAAGAGCAGGACGTGCAGAGGCGTGTACGGGAGCATCAGACCCAGATCCGGACTGCCCGGCGCCACCGACGAGGAGACCCCGGCCCCCTCCGGCGTCCCGCGCCGCGGCAGGAGCACGATCGGCCTGCGGACCCCGGTCAGCAGCCGCTCCTCGTCGCCGGTCAGCGTCACCAGTTCCGCCGCCACAGCGGTGTCCGCGACCATCACCGCGAAGGGCTTCCCACCGCGCCGCTTGCGCCGCCGCAGCTCGGCCACCGCCGTGTCGTTGCGGGCGTCACACGCGAGGTGGTAGCCGCCGAGCCCCTTCACCGCGACGATCCGGCCATCGGCCAGCAGCTCCCGGGCTCCCCGCAACGCGTCCTCGCCGCTCGCCGCCGGCGCCCCGTCCTTGCGGACCAGTTCGAGTGCGGGCCCGCACGCGTGGCAGGCGACCGGCTGGGCGTGGAAGCGGCGGTCGCCCGGATCGCCGTACTCCGCCCGGCAGTCGGCGCACATCTCGAACGCGGCCATCGTGGTGGCCGCCCGGTCGTACGGCACACCGGTGACGATGGTGAACCGGGGGCCGCAGTGGGTGCAGGTGATGAAGGGATGGCGGTAGCGGCGGTTCGCCGGATCGCGCATCTCGGCCAGGCACTCCCGGCACGTCGCGACATCCGGCGAGACCAGAGTGCGGGCGGGCCCCTCGTCACGGGACTCCCCGATGGTGAACTCCGTCCCGCCCAGGGGCGACAGGTCCGACTCGTGGACGGACTCGACCACGGCGAGCACCGGCGCGTCCGTCCGCAGCCTCCTGCCGAACTCGGCCACCGCCGCTGCGCCGCCCTCGACTTCGGCGACCACACCGGAGCCGGTGTTCACCACCGTTCCGCTGAGGGCGAGTTCGCGCGCACTGACGTAGACGAAGGGCCGGAAGCCGACCCCCTGGACCACACCGTGCACCTCGAAGCGCCGCCGCAGCCGGTGCTCAGCGGGTGCACCGTGCGCAGACTCGGCGGGCGTCGCCTCACCGGGCGCGGGCTCCTCGTCGCGGGCGCGGCCCATCATCTCCAGGCCGGAGAGCGCCTCCCCGGCCTTCGCCGCGTCGATGACCTCCAGCGCGAAGCCCATATGGAGAAGCACCCAGTCGCCGTCGGCCGGAGGAGAGTCGAGCATCCCGACATTGATGCGCCGCCGCGCGCCCTCGACATCGACGAGCGCGAGCTGACCGGCATATCCGTCGACGAGCTCCACGACCCGGCCCGGAATGCCAAGGCACATGATCAGGACCTCCTGGTCGGGGCGGGCTCGGCGGGCAGCAGCCGGTCCACCAGAATCCGTACGGCGTCCATGGCCGCGGGCACCGCCGCGAGGACCGCGCGGCTGAGCCCGATGCCCTCACCGACGTCGGCTGGGGTGCAGCCCACGACGTAGGTGGACGGAAGGGTACCGCCCAGTTGTTCCAGATTTGCCAGCACTGCTACCGGATTCATGCCATGTGCGTCGAATTCACCCGAACCGAGGTCGTCAGGACCCACTTCGAGTACGGTCACCTCGCCGGGTTGCCCCCCGCCCGGGCAGGCGTCGACCAGCACCAGCGCGTCGTACCCGTCCAGCAGGTCGTACGCGAGGTGCATGCCCCGGATTCCGTAGTCCACGACGCGGACGCCGGGCGGCAGTGAGCCCGCGCCGGTGAGTGCGCGGACCACCTCGGGGCCGAAGCCGTCGTCGCTCAGGAAGAGGTTGCCGACCCCGGCGATCAGTACGCGATCCGTCACCGGCGCCACGTCCCGGCTGCTGCGGGGCCGGGCGCCGGGGCCGACGCCGCGCTCACATCGAACGCATTCGCAGATACCGGCGGATGTCCGGGATCGACTGGACTCCCACGGCCACAGCGGCTGCCACCAGAACTGCGCCCGCGACTGCGGTGATCACGCCAAGGGTCTTCACGATGGGCTCTCCTCTCGGTTTTCGAGGGTGGTCCCGACGGGCAGGGGCTCCAGCTCGTCGGGGGCGAAATAGAAGTAACGGCCGTACCAGTCGTGCATGTCCGCCGCCGGATCGTCGACGAGGACCAGGGCGACATGCGTCCCGCCGTCGACGTCCGAGAGCACCGCGGTCACCCGCGCCACCTGACCGGCGAAGAAGAGGTCCTGGGCGTCCGCGCGGCGCGAGGGGTGCACCCGCACCAGGCTGCCCTGCGAGACGCTGACGCCGTTGATCACCACCGCGTCGGACGACGGACGCACGGCCGCGTCCGAAGCGGGGTCCCACCAGGGCGCGCCGCCGGTGTCGAACCCGGGCGGCTCACTGTCCCGGAGGTCGGCGTTCAGCGGTGGCAGCGAGCCGGGCACCGCTGCCGCGTGCGGTTCGCGCAGCAGACCGTGCAACTGCTGGAGATCCGCGGCGGACATGGCGTCGCAGCGTTCGATGATCTCCCTGGCCCGTGGGTCGGTGGCCCGCGCCTCTGCCTTCTCCTGCTCGGTCATGGTCATGACCCGCAAGGTCAGGATCTCGTCGATCTCGGTGGAGTCGAAGAGGGCACCCGGGCTCTGTTCGGCCACCTCCGGGTAGTCGTAGAGGATGATCGGCGCGCCCAGGACGGTGTCCGCCGAGCCCTCGGCACCGGCCAGCACCGGCCAGCATCTGCGCTGCCGGCAGCGGGCGGCGGCGGCCACCGCGTGCTCCGGCGGTTCGAGCAGCGAGACGAACGCGCCGCCGTGCGCCCGCAGGATCAGATGCGCTCCGATCAGCGAGCTGCGGATCGCCTCGTCCTTGGATCCGGGTGTCCCCGGGTGCTCGTTGGCCACGGCGAGGGACAGCCGGAGCAGACCGTCGTCGGCGGTGGCGCCCACCCGGATCCGGAGGTCCAGCGGAAGCCGGCGCCGTACGATCCGGCCGACCGGTGCGCCGTCCGTGTCCGTCAGCTGCTCCACCTCCTCGCCGCCGGGCACCGTGCGCCGCACATCGGCCGGCTCCGTGAGGGAGAGCGCGGGCAGCACGATCTCCTGCTCGACCGCCTCCTCCCAGCTCAGCACCTGGGCGCCGTCGACGGTCAGTTCGGCGACCGGGGTATGGCCGCCGTCCGCCTCGCGCCGCTGCACCTCACGCACCTGCACCTGGAGGAAGCGCAGATGAACCGTGACCGCGGTGGGTGACCCGTCCGGGGCCAGCAGGCACTCCATCGCCATGTCCGGCTCCTCGCCGAAGCAGGCGGGCGCCGCGGACGGCGGCCCCAGCACCCCGAACTGCCAGCGTGACTGGTTCTTGTGGGAGCTGGCCCGGTACGGGTACAGCAGATACCCCTCGTACAGCACCGCGTCGGCGACCGTACGGACGTGGTCCAGGCTCGGGGCGTTCACGGGGGTCACTGGACCACCTCTCCGGTCTCGGCCAGCAGGGTGCGGACCGTCTCTTCCCAGCTGATCAGCCCGTGCCGGGCGCGGAAGCCGGCGAACTCGGTGATGACGTCGTGGTCGAGCCTGATCCACCCGGCGTTCGGGAAGTGGGCGGCGATCATCTCCCGCCATACCGCGACGGGCATCGGATGACGGGCCTCGCAGTCCCAGGGCACCTGCCGTACGCCGAAGCCGGCGCTGCCCTTGGTGAAGACGGTGCCCGAGAAGAGCAGGGTGAGCGGGACCGCGCCCTCCCCGAGTGCGTGCAGATACCGCGAGCCGGTCACGTCGAAGTCATAGGTGCAGGGCAGCGCGAGGTCGACCTCGGTGGCGCCGGTGAACCCCTGGACCGTGGTGTTGCACTGCATCCAGAGGAACGGCCGCAGGGTGTCAGCCCACCGGGACCGCTCCCCGAACAGCCCGCGCAGGCCCTCCTCCTCGGCCTTGTCGTACGAACGGCGCTGCGGTTCGATACGGACCTGGCACTGCAGGACGATCGCGTGGATCCGCTCGCCGCTGCTCTCCTCGATCCGCAGCCGGGCCGTCAACTGGGGTGCCGCAGCGTACCGTTCGGCCACCACATCGAGCACCGAGAAGTCCAGTACGGAGAAGTCCGTGCCGCTCACGAGACCCCCTCCGCCGGGACGGTCCTGCTGCGGTCCCGCACCTGGTCGAAGAAGGCGTCCATCGCCGCGTGCGCCTCACGGCCGCCGTCGAAGCCGCGCCACAGCGTCCGCAGCCGGCCGACCAGCTCGTAGCAGGCGTCGACCGGGACCAGATGGCACGAGCCGTCGCCGGTGCCGGGGCGGCGGATCAGCAGCGCCTCCACGTCGGGACGCAGCACCGCGAGGGCGGGCGCCGACGCGACGATGGAGTCCCAGGCTTCCAGCGGAAGTTCGGACTCGGTGGCGCCCGCGGGCCCGGGGTAGAACGCGACCGTGCGGCCCTGCACCGAGTTGCGGAAGAGGAACGCCAGACCCACCGGGATCTGGAGTTCGTCCCAGGCCCGTGCGTCCAGCGGCACTCCGTCGAAGCGGAGATACCGTTCCGGCACCGCCCGGTAGCGCTGCCGCGCGTCCTCCTCGGTGAAGAGGAGATAGCAGGCGCGGCAGCTGCACATCAGCGCGCGGCTCTCCAGATTCACCACGTGCGAGTGCTCGGGGGCGACCGGCTCCGCGCACATCTCGCAGCGTTCCCCGGCCGCCGGCTGCGGACGGTTGCGGGTGATCCGCCGCAGCGCGGACACCGGGGTCGCCGTCCGGCCCGGGGCGCTCACGCGGAGACCGGGGCGGGCACCGCGACGGAGACCGTCGGGCCGTCCACGAGCAGGGGCAGCGGGTCCAGATGCAGCCCGTCGGCGTCGAGACAGGCACCGGCCCGCCGTACGTCGTAGTGCGCACGGCAGCCGGGGCACCGCAGCACGGCGTCAGCAGCCCCGCCGCCCAGCCGCCGGGCCAGTGCGGCGCCCTCCAGGGACCGGTCGCACCGGGCACACCAGTCACGGAAGGCGAACAGGTCGGCGCCGATCCGGCAGGCCAGTACCGGGACCGCGCCCGCGGTGAAGTGCCGTACGCCACCGGGCTCCAGGGCCTCCAGTCCGGGCACGGCCTCCCAGGATGAACCGCCGTCGCCCGGAGCCGACGCCGCCTCGTGGAGCCGGGAGAACAGCGAGTCCACCGTGACCAGCGGTCCGGGTTCCCCCGTCCCGTCCTCGGCGGGTGCCTCCACCTCGATCCCGGTGATCTCCGGGGCCGCGGCCTCGACGGCGCTCTGCACGGCCAGCTTGAGGGTGGCCGACGACGAGGGGCACCCGTCGCAGCTGCCGAGCAGCCGCAGGGTGACGACCCCGTCCGCCGTGACGCCCAGCAGTTCCACATCGCCGCCGTGCGAACCCAGATACGGCCGGACGCTCTCCAGCGCCTCCTCGACCCTGGTCTCCACGCCGTACGGGTGCAGCCCGTGCACCAGCAGCAGACTGGCCACCAGATCGTCGGCCGCCAGGGCCGCCAGCACCTCGTCGTCCAGCCGGCCCTGCTCGTGCACCAGGTCGAGCAGTCGTTCGAGCCCGGCGCCGTAGAAGTCCGTGACGAGCCGGACCAGTTCCTCGCTCCGCTCGCGGGCCACGGCGCCGCCCGCCGCACTGGCGGCGATCAGCGTGTCGATGCGGTCGCCGGTGGCCCGCCAGTCGGTGGGCCCGGACGCGGTCTCCTCCGCCATCACTCGCTGCCCGCGGACTGGGTGGGGGAGTGCAGCAGTTCCAGCTTCTTGCCCTCGCCGAGATACATGTGCACGCCGCAGGGGAGACAGGGGTCGAAGCTGCGCACCGTGCGCATGATGTCGATCCCCTTGAAGTGCTCCCGGTCGTTCTCCTCGAAGATCGGCTGGCCCTGCACCGCGTCCTCGTACGGCCCCGGCGTACCGAAGGTGTCGCGGGGGCTCGCGTTCCAGGGGGTCGGCGGATACGGGTGGTAGTTGGCGATCTTGCCGTCCCGGATCACCATGTGGTGCGAGAGCACACCGCGCACCGCCTCGGTGAAGCCGCAGCCGACGCCCTCCTCCGGTACCTCGAACTTCTCCCAGGTCTTCGTCCGGCCAGCCCGGATCTCCACGAGCGCCTTCTCCGCGAAGTGCAGCGCGCAGGCGGCCGCGTACGCCTGGAAGTAGGTGCGCGCCCGGTTGCGCTCGATCGTGTTGCTCCACTTCGGGACGTGCCACTCCAGCTCGACCGGGCCCTTGAGCGCGGTCTTCGGGAGGTTGATCTTGACGCTGTTCCCGGTGGACTGGACGTACCCGATGTCGACGAGCCCGGCCAGCGCGGTGGTCCACAGCCGGGCCAGCGGGCCGCCGCCGGTGTCGAGGGCGAGATAGTCCTTGCCGTCGAACCAGCGCGGCGACATGACCCAGCTGTACTTGTCGTCCAGATCCCGCTTCTGCGGCTGCGGGTTGGTGTGCTGGTTCCACGGGTGCCTGCGGTCGACCGGGTTCCCGAGCGGGTCGTGGGTCACGAACATCTCCTGCTCCTCCCAGTCGCCGTAGTACGACGAGCCGAGGAGGATCCGGATGCCCAGGTTGATCTTCACCAGGTCGGTGGTGACCAGCTTCCCGTCCACGACCACACCGGGGGTGACGTACATCTTCCGTCCCCACTCGGTCATGTCCTGGTACTTGAAGTTGCAGTACTCCGGGTCCTGGAACGAGCCCCAGCAGCCCAGCAGGATGCGCCGGTTGCCGACCTGCTCGTAGCCGGGCAGCGCTTCGTAGAAGAAGTCGAAGAGGTCGTCGTGCATCGGCACGACCTTCTTCATGAACTCGACGTAGCGCTGGAGCCGGGTGATGTAGTCCGTCATCAGCTGAACGGTCGCCACGGTGCCCACGCCGCCCGGGTAGAGCGTGGAGGGGTGTACGTGCCTGCCCTCCATGAGGCAGAACATCTCCCGGGTCATCCGGCTGACCTGGAGCGCCTCGCGGTAGAACTCACCGGTGAAGGGGTTCAGCGAGCGCATGATGTCGCCGATGGTCTTGTACCCGTGGTCCTCGGCGTGCGGTGACGGGGTGCGGTTGGCCTGCTCCAGCACGCCCGGGTTGGTCTCCGCGACCATCTTCTCGCAGTAGTCCACCCCGACCAGGTTCTCCTGGAAGATGTTGTGGTCGAACATGTACTCCGCGGCCTCGCCGAGGTTGACGATCCACTCACCGATGTGCGGCGGCTTCACCCCGTACGCCATGTTCTGCGCATAGCAGGAACACGTGGCGTGGTTGTCTCCGCAGATCCCGCAGATGCGGCTGGTGATGAAGTGCGCGTCGCGCGGGTCCTTGCCCTTCATGAAGACCGAGTAGCCGCGGAAGATGGAGCTGGTGCTGTGGCACTCGGCCACCACCTTCTGCTTGAAATCGATCTTCGTGTAGATGCCCAGGCTGCCGACGATGCGGGTGATGGGGTCCCACGCCATCTCGACAAGGCCGTCCTTGCCCTGTTTCCCGCTGCCACCCCTGCGTTGCGTCGCGGTCATTGCGCCGCCTCATCTTTCTGTCCGTTGCGGTCGGTTACCAGTTGCGGGTGGCGCCGGTCGTGAGAGTCCTGCCGGGCCTGCGCCACTTCGGCTCCTGGTCCAGCGTGTGAGTGGTCATATGGCGCAGCCGGCGCATGGTCGCGCCGTACAGTCCGACCGCGTTCGACGAGAGTTTCCCGCCGGGCGGCTCGTCCATGAACGGCATGAACTTGTCCGGGAATCCCGGCATGGTGCAGCCGATGCAGATTCCGCCGACGTTGGGGCAGCCGCCGATACCGTTCATCCAGCCGCGCTTCGGCACATTGCACTTGACCGTGGGTCCCCAGCAGCCGAGTTTGACAATGCACTTCGGCGATCCGTATTCGGTGGCGAAATCACCCTGCTCGTAGTAGCCGGCCCTGTCGCACCCCTCGTGGACCGTCTGTCCGAACAGCCAGGAAGGGCGCAGCGCGTCATCGAGCGGAATCATCGGGGCCTGGTCGGTGGCCATGTAGAGCAGATAGGTCAGTGTTTCGGACAGGTTGTCCGGCTGGATCGGGCATCCGGGGACGCACACGATCGGAATTCCCGCCTTGGACTTCCAGTCCCAGCCCAGGTAGTCGGGCACTCCCATCGCACCTGTCGGGTTGCCCGACATGGCATGGATACCGCCGTAGGTCGCGCAGGTCCCGACCGCGACGATCGCGGTGGCCTTCGGCGCCAGCCGGTCGATCCACTCGCTGGTGGTCATCGGCTGTCCGGTGGCGGGGTCGTTGCCGAAGCCGCACCAGTAGCCCTCGTCGTGCAACTGCTCGTTGGGGATCGACCCCTCCACGACCAGGACGAACGGCTCCAGCTCTCCTCGGTCGGCCTTGAAGAACCACTCAAGGAAGTCGTCGGCGCCGCCGGTCGGCCCGCACTCGAAGTCGATGAGCGGCCAGTGCACCGCGACCTGGGGGAGGCCGGGCAGGGCGCCGAGCGCGATCTCCTCGATGCTGGGCTGAGTGGCCGCCGTCAGGGCCACGGAATCGCCGTCACAACTGAGTCCGGCATTGATCCAGAGAACGTGGATCAGCGTCTCTTCTGCCTTTACCGCTGCTTCTGTCGGCATAGCACTGCCGCCTTCCGGGGCCGGCGTTCCCATTCCCAGATGGCACTGGACCGGGGCGCCTGGCTCATGAGTGTGTTTTCGCTCACATTGCTACCATCTAGGCCCGGTGCGCGCGCCCTGTCAACGCGAGAAGAAATCCGTATGAGCGGCCTCGGACCGTGCCATTCGGCGGTGCGAACACCGGATGTGAACCGGCAGGACAGAACTGGCGGGGATTTCCGGGTGCGACCTGACGCGGATTGCGCCGGTCGAATGAAACCGGAATGGGAAAAGGGCCGACCGAATCAACCGTAAGAGGCACGCCCGGGTTTCAGGTCCTACGGTCGTGCCACCGATGCGGGAACGAGGCAGAGATGCATGAATTATCGATCACGCAGAGCGTCGTCGACATGGTCTGCGAACGCGCCGAAGGCAGACCGGTCCGCACGGTCAGGGTGCGGGTCGGTGTGCTCACGGCGGTCGTGGCCGAGTCGATGCGGTTCTGCTTCGACCTGATCACGGCGGGCACGGTGGCCGAGGGCGCGCGACTGGAGATCGACCAGCCTCCGGGAGCGGCGCGCTGCCGTACCTGCGAACAGGACTTCGCCCTGCCCGATCCCGTACTGCTCTGTCCGTGCGGCAGCGCCGACGTGGAGATCACGTCGGGGCGTGAACTGCAGATCATCTCGATGAAAGTGGGCTGACCATGTGCGGTACCTGCGGTTGCGGTGACGAGGGCGGCGGTACGCGGATTTCCCTGCCCCACGAGGAGCACACACGGGCCACCGGCCGTCCGCACCACAGCCATGACCAGAGCCAGAGCCACAGCCACAGTCACAGCCATGACCAGGGCCGCCACGACCACGAGGGCGCCCACGACACGGGCGAGACAGTCACTCTTGAGCAGCGGGTGCTCGCCAAGAACGAGCTCCAGGCGGAGCAGAACCGTGCCTGGCTCGCCGAGCGGCACATCGTGGCGGTGAACCTGATGAGTTCGCCCGGCGCGGGCAAGACCACCCTGCTGGAGCGCACCATCAGGGACTTCTCCGGACGGCGTCCGGTGGCCGTGGTCGAGGGCGACCAGGAGACCATGCTCGACGCCGAGCGCATCAAGCGCGTCGGATGCGCCGTGGTGCAGGTGAACACGGGCGCCGGCTGCCACCTCGACGCCGAGATGATGCAGGGTGCACTCACGGCCCTCGCCCCGGAAAGGGGAGCGCTGGTCCTGGTGGAGAACGTGGGGAACCTGGTGTGCCCGGCCCTCTTCGACCTGGGTGAGAGCAGCCGGATCGTCATCATCTCGGTCACCGAGGGCACCGACAAGCCGCTCAAGTACCCCTATATGTTCGGCGCCGCCGATCTGGTCCTCATCAACAAGGCGGATCTGCTGCCTTACGTCGACTTCGACGTGGCCCGGTGCGAGGCGTACGCGCGCTCGGTCAACCCGGACGTACGGGTGCTGACGGTGTCCGCGACGACGGGCGAGGGGATGGACCAGTGGTACGCGTGGGTGGCGGCGCTGGACGACCGGATGCTCCTGAGCTGACGCTGAGCCCCTGAGCCCCTGAGCCCCTGAGCGGCGGGCCGGCGGCTCAGTGGACGGAGAGCCCGCCGTCCACGAAGATCGCCTGGCCCGTGACATACGCGGAGGCGCGGCTGCTCAGGAACACCGCTGCGCCCTCGAAGTCCTCTGCCAGGCCGTTGCGCCCGATCATCGTGCGCGCCGCCAGTGCGGCTGTCTTCTCCGGGTCGGACGACAGCCGCTCGTTGAGCGGCGTCATCACGAAACCGGGCACGAGCGTGTTGCAGGTGACGCCGTGCGGCGACCAGGCCTCGGCCTGCGAACGGGCCAGGGACTCCAGCGCCCCCTTGGACACCCCGTAGGCGCCGCTCTGCACGAAGGCCCGGTGCGCTTGCTGCGAGGTGACGTGGATGATCCGCCCGAAGCCACGCTCGGCCATGCCGGGACCGAACCGCTGCCCCAGCAGGTACGGCGCCTCCAGGTTCACGGCCATCGTGGTGTCCCACACCTCGTCGTCCAACTCGCCCATCGGCGGGCGCAGGTTGACTCCGGCGCAGTTGACCAGGATGTCGGGCTCGCCGAACGCTTCGGTTGCCTCTTCGGCCGCCGCGCGCACGCTCTCGCGGGTGCCCAGGTCGGCGCTCACCCATGCTGCCCGGCAGCCGTCGGCCGTCAGTCCGTCGACCGTGGCGGCCAGTTCCGCCTCCCTGCGCGCCACGATGACGACGCTCGCACCGGCCCGGCCGAGTGCTCCGGCGATGCTCCGGCCGATGCCGGAACTCCCACCGGTCACGATGGCGACCCGGCCGTCCAGGGAGAACAGTTCGGAGAGGTAGGCCCCGGAGGTCATGCGTGCCTCCCGGAGTGGACGACGGTGCCCTCCGGCGCGGACGCTGTGGCGGTGGTGATCAACGTGCAGTCCTTCCGTGTGTGGTGGCCGGCCGGGCGAACGCGGCCCGTCGGTCCCGTACGGAGCCTGCCATGGCCCGTACACCGGGTTTCTACCGAGGTGCCTGGTTGCCGCCGGTGAGGACCACCGCTGGACGCTCGCCGGCGCCGAACCCTGGGACCGCGGCCAGAGCCACCGCGCCCGCCGGTTCGAGGACCAGCCCCAGATGCTCATGTGCGAGCGCCTGTGCGCGGCCGATGGCCGTCTCGTCGACCAGCAGCATGTCGTCGACGACTTCGAGCATGGTGGTCAGGGCGCCCGGCACGGGAACCCGTACGGCCACCCCGTCGGCGGCCGTACGGACGGTGGGCGTGGTGACGGCTTCGCCGGCGCGCCAGCTCAGTGCCATCGCCGGGGCGCCTGCCGCACACACCCCGACCACGCGCGTGCGGGGCGAGCGGGCCTTCAACCAGGTGCCGACACCGTTGACGAGTGCTCCGTTGCCGACCGGGACAAGGACGGTGTCGGGGGCGAGGGCGGCGAGTTCGGGGGCGATGGTCCCGGCGCCGGCCGTGATGCGCGGGTGGTCGCCGTCCTCCACGAACACTGCGGCGCGGTCTTCTCCGGCATGCCGGAGCGCGCGCTCCTTCGCCTCGTCGAAGTCCTGTCCGCCGACTTCCAGTTGAGCGCCGAGGCTGCGTATGCGGGCCAGCTTGACGGCGTTGGCGTTCTCCGCGCAGTGGACGGTCACGGTGACGCCGTGACGGTTCGCCGCCCAGGCCAGGGCGAGTCCGAAGTTCCCGGCCGATGCGCACACCACGTGGCGGCCCGGGGCGAGCCCCCTCATGAAGTGGTCCGCGCCGCGGCCCTTGAACGAACGAACCGGGTTGAGCGTCTCCACCTTGACGATCAGCCGGCGGCCGACGGCGGCGCAGAGCGCGTCGTCCTCGAACTGAGGGGTGTTGACGAACGCGGAGTCGATGGCACGGCTTGCTTCCTCAATATCCTCTGCTGACACCATGCTGTCGATCGTATACGATAGGCGGGTGACGGTACGAGAAACCTTGCAACTCGGCGACCCGTTCCTGCGTACTCCGGCTCAGCCGCTCACCACTCCGCTGTCCGGTCGGGCGCGTGCGCTCGCCGCCGACCTGGACGACACCCTGGCGGACTGGGTGAAGCGCACCGGTTACGGCCGCGGGATCGCCGCTCCGCAGATCGGGGCAGGCGTCCGGATGGTGCACCTGCGGCTCGACGAGCCCTGGACGCTCGTCAACCCCCGCATCACGGAGCGTTCGGAGACGACCTGGGAGCCCTGGGACGCCTGCCTCAGCTTCTCCGTCGAGATCTTCTGCCGCGTCCGCCGCCATACCTGGGTCACCGTCGACTACCGGTCACCGGACGGCCGGGCGCACACCCTGCGTGCCGACGGAGAGCTCAGCGAACTGCTCCAGCACGAGATCGACCACCTCGACGGCTGCCTCGCCGTCGACCGCATGACCGACCTTTCCACCCTCTGCATGCGCACGGAATTCGAGGCGCGGCACCGCGACGAAAGCCCCTACCGCCGATGAGCACACCCGACCCCGTCGCTCCCATCACCCGGAACGAGCCGCTGCGGGAGGCCGTCTACGCCCGCATCGTCACGCTGCTCTCCACCGGGCGCCTCTCGCCCGGTATGTCCGTGACGGAGGCAGCCCTCAGCCGCTCTCTCGATGTCTCCCGCACACCGGTGCGCGAGGCTCTGCTGCGCCTGGAGGCCGAAGGTGTCGTGCACTCCTCCTTGGCGCGCGGCTTCGTCGTCAGGCCGCTGAGTGACCGTGAGGTGTCCGAGGTGTACCCCATCCTGGCCGCTCTCGAAGCACTCGCCGTACGATCGGCCCCCCGCCCGCTGGAAACCGCGGAGCACGACCGGCTGGCCGGGCTGCTGGACGAACTGGAGGCGAGCGGCGACGCGGTGGCGCGGCGCGCGCTCGACACGGCCTTCCACACCGGGCTGATCAGCCTCTGCGGCAATCAGCACCTCCAGGAGGCGATCGCGAAACTGCGTACCAGCCTTTCCCGTTACGAGATCGCCTACATGCAGCACACCCCCTCGCGCGGTCCGGCGGACCGGCAGCACCGGCTGGTGCTCTCGGCGCTGGCGGCGGGCGACCGCGAGCGCGCGGCAGCGGTCATCGAGGAGCACTGGCACGACGGCAGGCGCTGTATCGCCGAATGGCTCTCGTCGGAACGGGGGACGACGGCCCCGTCAGCCGGTTCTGCACCTGCCCGGCCCCACACGGACCGGGCGTCGTGAGCTGTCGTGCTCGGACCCGTGCCGACCCGCGCGGACCATCGGAAAGGCACTCCCCGGTGCTGCGGCACCAGCCGATGAGCGTCTTCTCAGCCGATCAGGGCCCCTGGACGGATCACAGGGTTTTCTCGGGCGGGTCCTGCCGGGGCGCGGGGTCCTCGGACATTCCGTCCCCCATGAGCAGCGACAGCACCAGCACGACGAAGGCGGAGCCGAGTCCCACGCCGGACCATCCCATGCGCTGGATCCGGGCGGAGCCGCAGGCCGGTGCGGTGTCGCGGTTGTCCGCCAGTGCGTCGTCGCCCGCCGGCCTCAGGACCGAGCCGCAGGTGACCTGCACGGTGTCGTTCTGCTCCGCGTACTCGGAGGGGTCGGGGACCGTCGGGGACACCGGCAGGAGCAGCAGACCCACCGCTGCCACCGCGATCAGCAGGGCGAGGGTCGCACCACCGCGTACGACCGTGGGCAGCCTGCCCAACGACCGTGCGGGCCGGACTCGTTCGGGTTCTCCCGGTATGTCGTCGCGCTCGCCGCTCACTGCTGTACCCCCGCTGCCCGTCGGCCGAAAACCATCAGGCCGCAGAGGCTAACCGGGCTGCCCGGGGAGTGGTGTGCCCGGGGCCGTCAGAGCAGTTTGGCCACGGTCAGCAGAAGGGCGGAGTCCTCCAGGGCCTCCACCCGGTGGCGGTTGTCGGGCACGATGATCAGGTCGCCCTGCCGGCCTTCCCAGGACAGATCGCCCGCCGAGAGCCGCACCCGGCCCTGCAGCACCTGCACCGTGGCCTCGCCGGGATTCTCGTGATCGGCGAGGAGCGATCCGCGCGTCATCCCGATGACCGTCTGGCGCAGGACCTTCTCATGACCGCCGTAGACGGTGTCCGCTGTGTGACCGCCACCGGCCGTGGCAGCCAGTTCGATCTGCTGGCGGGCCAGGGCTTCGAGAGAGAGTCTCTGCATGCTGTCATTCTCCCGCATCCGCCCGCCCGGGCAACGCGGACGGGACCGGTACGTCACCGGGCCGGGTAGGTCACCGGGCCGAGGCCGCACCAGGCCCGGTACGGCGGCTGCTGTGCCTGTGCCCCTGCCCGAAGGCCTGGCGGACGATCAGGCTGATGACCGTCGAGTTGACCAGCGCCGCCGCCACGAGCACGACCCACGTCAGCGGTGCCTCGACGGCGGGCAGCAGCAGAAGCAGGCTGGTCGGCATGGTGAGCAGGATCGGGTACACGCCGGAGAACGACGCGTCCGGGTGTGAGACCAGTGTGGTGTCCACCCATACCCAGACCAGCAGGGCCGCGATGACCACGAGGTACCCGCGTGAGACCCAGTCACCCGCCACTGTCCGGCCGATCCGCTGCACCAGGCTCCTGCCGTTCATCGTCTCTCCACCACCGTCGTGTCGTTGTGACCGGGATGCCGCGCCTGCCTGTCACCGCAGGCCCCGCGTGTGCGTTCCCGTGGGCCGCACCCCCGCTTCCCTCTGCTCCCAGACTGCCGGAACCGGGCGGCCGTGACGTGAGTACCGCTACTCAACCGTGGCCGAGTACGCGGCGGTGCGCGAATCCCGGACGTGGGCCGGCCCGCTCCGAATGCCGTACACGCGAGCTGGGCAGGTACGGGTGTGCGGCGCCCGGAAGGCCCGTCGGTGCCGGCCCGGAGGGGGCGCGAGACGTCATGGAACAAGCTGGCTGGCAGTTCTCCGACGACCGTGGACAGCTGTCGACGGCCGGACGGTCACCGTCGAGAGTGACGGCGTACATCCGGGCCGGAGCCACTCTGTGGGACCACGGACTCGCCCCGCACGCGGTCTTCGGCTCCCTGCACGACGGCGCGGCGGTCGACCCGGCGAAGGCGGGGACGCTGCCGCCCGACGACATCCGCTATCTGGGGGCGGGTAACGCCCTGGACCTGGAGACGCTGCTCAGCGGCGGCCCGGACCTCGTCGTGGCGGTCAGCTACGGCGGCGGTCAGGTGTACGGACTGGACCCGGACACCGCCAAACACCTGGAGGAGCAGATACCCGTCGTGGTCATCGACGTGGGGCAGACACACACGCTGGACGGGATCAGGGGCCGGTTCGACGCGCTCGCCCGCTCGCTGGGGGCCCGCGGCGACGGAGAACAGCAGCAGTCGCTGGACGCCGCACACCACCGGCTGCGCGCGGCGGCGGACCTGCCGACCCGGCCGGGGGTGCTCGCGCTCTCGCCCGCCGGGCCCGACCAGGTGCATCTGGCGCGCCCCGGCGCCTGGCCCGAGCTGCGCGCGCTGACGGAGCACGGCGTCAGCATGGTGCGGCCGCCCGACGGCGCGGGTGCGAACTGGGCCACCGTCAGCTGGGCGGAGGCGGCGGCGCTGCGCCCCGATGTGGTGCTCGCCGACGTCCGGTCGAACGCCACCCCGCTCGGTGAACTGCGCGGCAACGACGAGTGGCTGCGCCTCACCGGCCGGGCCCGGGTCCTGCCGTGGAATCCGGAAGCCCCGGACAGCGCCCGGTCCCACACCCGGTTCTTCGCCTCGGTGGCCGACGCGCTGGAGGCCGCTGCGGAGTGAGTGCACGGAGCGGGCGGACGGAGTGAGTGTGCCGAGTGAGTGCGCTCACACCCGGCGCTGATCAAGGCACTCATCCGTGTCGGTGTTGGGCCGAACGGGTGATGGGGGTCAGAATTGGCTGATGCAGATAGAAAGCCCAGCCGAGGTGGTCCGGTGAGCAGGTACGACGAGTACGACGTCACCGATGAGCAGTGGGAGGGGCTCGCCCAGGTGGTGCCGCTGCGGGGGCGCAACGAATGGCCCTCGCGAGTCGATCACGAGACGATCCCCAACGAGTACGCGGCCGAGCAGCGCCGTTTCGTGGTCCTGCGCGTCCAGGTCTTCGCGGATGCCCGTGAAGTCGCCGAGTACCTCGTCGGGCAGGTGCCGGTGCTGCTGGACCTGACCGGCGCGGAGACCGAAGTGGCCAAGCGCATCCTGGACTTCAGCAGCGGTGTGGTCTTCGGCCTCGGCAGCGGGATGCACCGGGTCGACAAGAACGTCTTCCTGCTGGCCCCGGCCGGCATGGAGGTGGAGGGGATCGCAGCGGCGGCAGTCCCCCGATCGTAGGAAGGTCATGCAGACGGAACGGTTCGCCACCGTGACGCGTGCGTACGGTCCGGACCATGGACACAACCTACGCACGCCCCACCGTCACCGAACTGCGGCTTTCGGCTTTCAAGTCGCACCGCGGCGCCGTCTTCCCGCTCGCCCCGCTGACCCTGTTCACCGGGGCGAGCGGGAGCGGTAAGACGAGCGCGCTCCAGGTGTACGAGGCGCTGGCGCGGCTCGGCGCGGGGGACGAGCTGGGTGAGGTCTTCGATGATCCGGCCGGCTGTGTCCCGGAGCGGGCCGGCGCGGACGCGCAGGGGCGGCGGGGGTTCCGGATCGGCTGCACCGTCGACGGCCCGGCCGGCCCCGTACACCTCGATCTGGCGGTGCAGGCCGAGCCCGAACTGCGTGTGGTGGGCGAACGGCTCACCGCGGACGGTCAGTTGCTGCTCTCCACGGCGCTGCGTGATCCGGCGCGCAGGGCCGTGCAGGCCGCCTGGCACACGGCGGGCGCGGTCCCGGTGACCCGGGCGCCGCTGCCCGACGACCGGATGGGGACCGCGCTGCTTCCGCTGCGGGTGGCGGGCAAGACCGACGGGCAGCTGAAGGTGCTGGCCGCTGCCGAGCAGGTGGTGGTGGCGCTGCGCTCGGCCTTCGCCTGCGACCCCCAGCCGCACCGGATGCGCCGTCCGGTGGCCGTCGGTGCGGGGCTGCTGCGGCGGGGTTGCGACAACCTGGCTTCGGTGCTCTACCGAACCCAGTCCGAGTGCGCGAACCGGCACCGGCAGCTGGTCGCCGCGGCGCGTGCGGGGTGCGCGGGGCCGGTGGCGGGGCTCGCGGCCGAGGAGTTGACGGACGGGCGGGTACGCGCGGTGCTCGGCCGGGGCGGTGGAGCGGGCACACCGGTGGAGCGGCTGGGCGAGGGCGAGCTGCGCTACCTGGCGCTCGCTGTGGTGTTGCTGACCGGGCCAGGGGTGCTCGCGGTGGATCCCGCGGGCGAGGTGCCGCCCGCGATGCAGTCGCTGACGGTGCTGGCCGACGGGTTCGACCGTTCCCTCGATCCGCGGCAGGCCCGGGAGATCGCCGCTCTCGCCGCGGCGATCTGCGCCCAGGGCCACATCAGGGTGGTGGGCACGGTGTCGGACGCGCGGTGGGCCGGTGAGCTGGCGGGTGTCTCGGTGGTAGACCTGGGCGCGTGACGGAACTGGATGTAGCGCAATTGCAGCGCCGGCTGGCCGAGTTCGCCGCGGCGCGGGACTGGCAGCCGTACCACACGCCGAAGAACCTGGCCGCGGCGCTGAGCGTGGAGGCGTCCGAACTGGTCGAGATCTTTCAGTGGCTGACGCCCGACGAGTCGGCGCGGGTGATGGACGATCCCGGGTCGGCGCACCGGGTGGCGGACGAGGTCGCCGATGTTCTCGCGTATCTGCTGCAGTTCTGCGAGGTGCTGGGGATCGATGTTCTTACGGCACTTTCGGACAAAATTGACCGAAATGAGACACGGTTTCCGGCGAAGCGCACCGTGGATCGTCACTCTCCGGAGTGAGTGAGTTATCAACAATGCCTCTTGCGTCCACAGATTTCCGAATTCCTCTGGCTTTATGGTCCATCAGCCTTCACTCTGGGTAATGAAAGGGGAGATGGTAAGTCATACGAACGGGGACAGGGATGGACGGAGTGCGGCTCATCGCAATCAGCCGGGACGCTCTGGCACGGAGCCTTCCGGAACGGGACACCATGGTGGAGGCCTGGCAGGCGCAGGCGCTCTCCGGTGCCGTGGGCGGGCATCTGGCCCTGCGCGGTCCGCAGGAGCTGCGGGCCGAAGCGCGGGCGCTCAGCGAATCGGGCGGCCGGGGCTGCGGGGCGCTCGAAGTGCCTACCGTGCGCGGCGGGCTGATACGGGCTGCGCAGCTGACCGAAGTGTCGGACGTGCGGGAGGTGTTGACGGCGCTCGGGGTGCTGCTCGGCGAGGTGGGTATCGCCCTGGTCGGTGTCGCCTGCGGGACCGACGAGGAGTCGGTCTACTGGCAGTGCATCGAGGCCATGGACGCGGCGGACGAGTCGGGTGACCGGGTGCGCGGAATGCTGCGGAAGCTGGAGGAGCGGGACGCGGAGAAGTCCCCGGGGCAGAGCCGGAGCCGGAGCGGTTCGGAGTGAGGGGGGCGGTGGTCTCCCGTCGGAGGCGCGAGGGGATCGCCGGACACCAGCCGGACGGGCACTGCGGGAGGCGTCGGGAGACGGCCGAAGGTGCAGGATGGATGCATGGATCTTCGAATCTTCACCGAGCCCCAGCAAGGGGCCAGCTATGACACTCTGCTGACCGTCGCCAAGGCAACCGAGGACCTCGGCTTCGATGCCTTCTACCGCTCGGACCACTATCTGCGGATGGGATCGGGGGACGGCCTCCCCGGCCCCACCGACGCGTGGATCACCCTGGCGGGGCTCGCCCGCGAGACCCGGCGGATCCGCCTCGGGACGCTGATGACGGCGGGCACGTTCCGGCTGCCCGGTGTCCTCGCGATCCAGGTGGCGCAGGTCGACCAGATGTCCGGGGGCCGCGTCGAACTGGGCCTGGGCGCGGGCTGGTTCGAGGAGGAGCACCGGGCGTACGGGATTCCGTTCCCCAGGGAGAAGTTCGGCCGCCTGGAGGAGCAGCTGGCCATCATCACGGGGCTCTGGGAGACCAGGACCGGTGAGACCTTCAGCTATGACGGCACCTACTACCAGCTCAGCGATTCGCCCGCGCTGCCCAAGCCCGCCCAGACGAAGGTGCCCGTGCTGATCGGCGGGCACGGGGCGACCCGTACACCCCGGCTGGCCGCGCGGTACGCCGATGAGTTCAATATCCCGTTCGCCTCGATCGAGGACAGCGAGCGGCAGTTCGGGCGGGTCAGGGCAGCGGCCGAGGCGGCCGGCCGGGCGGACGACCTGGTGTACTCCAACGCGCTGGTTGTCTGCGTCGGCAAGGACGACGCCGAAGTGGCGCGCCGCGCGGAGGCCATCGGGCGCGACACGGCGGACGTGAAGGCGAACGGGCTCGGCGGCTCGCCCGCCGAGGTCGTCGACAAGATCGGCCGCTACGGGGCCATCGGCTCGTCGCGCATCTACCTCCAGGTGCTCGACCTCGACGATCTGGACCACCTGGAGCTGATCTCCTCGCAGGTCCTCTCCCAGCTGACGTAGGAGCAAGGGTGCGCCCCGTTCGTACACTCGCCGCCGCGCTCGCCGAGTCCACCGTCGTCCTCGACGGCGGCCTCTCCAACCAGTTGGAGGCGCAGGGCTGTGATCTCTCCGACGCGCTCTGGTCGGCGCGGCTGCTCGCCGACGATCCCGGGCAGATCGTGGCGGCGCACACGGCGTATGTACGGGCGGGCGCCCAGGTACTCATCACCGCGAGCTATCAGGCCACGTTCGAGGGCTTCGCCCGGCGCGGAGCGGGCCGGGCCGAGGCCGCCGGGCTGCTGGCCCGCAGTGTGCGGCTGGCCCGGGAGGCCGCCGGGACGGTGGACCGCGAGGTCTGGGTCGCCGCCTCCGTCGGTCCGTACGGCGCGATGCTCGCCGACGGCAGCGAGTACCGCGGGCGGTACGGGCTCACCGTCCGGGAGCTTGAGCTCTTCCACCGGCCGCGGATCGAGGCGCTGGCCGCGGCCGGCCCCGATGCGCTCGCGCTGGAGACAGTGCCGGACACCGACGAGGCCGAGGCGCTGCTGCGGGCGGCCGACGGTTGCGGGACGCCGGTCTGGCTCTCGTACAGCATCACGGGGGAGCGGACCCGGGCCGGGCAGCCGCTGGCCGAGGCCTTCGCGCTTGCGGCGGACCGGGACCAGGTCGTCGCCGTCGGCGTGAACTGCTGCGCTTCCGAGGACGTGGGCCGCGCCGCGGCACTCGCGTCGTCGGTCACCGGCAAGCCCGTGGTCGTCTATCCGAACAGCGGCGAGCAGTGGGACGCGGAGCGCCGCGGCTGGCGTGGCCGCTCCACCTTCGTGGCCGCACAGGTGCACGGCTGGGAGGAGGCCGGAGCCAGGCTGGTCGGCGGCTGCTGCCGGGTCGGCCCTGAGGAGATCGCGGACCTCGCACAGCTCCGGATGTCGCCCCGAATACCATGAAAACCTCTGGTCGGGCCCGGCCAACCGGGTGATACTCGGACCCGTGTTCCTGACGATCAGCACCACCGGCACCCCAGAGCGCCCCGCCACCGACCTCGGCTTCCTGCTGCACAAGCATCCCGACAAGGCGCAGGCGTTCTCCACCTCGCACGGCACGGCGCACGTCCTCTATCCGGAGGCCACCGCCGAGCGCTGCACGGCCGCGCTGCTGCTGGAGGTGGACCCGGTGGCGCTGGTGCGGCGCGGCAGGGGCAAGGGGCGCGGCGGCGCACCCGACGCGGCGCTCGCCCAGTACGTCAACGACCGGCCGTACGCCGCGTCCTCGCTGCTGTCCGTCGCCATGACCACCGTCTTCAAGAGCGCTCTGCGCGGCGTGTGCACCGCACTCCCGGAGCGGGCCGAGACCCCGATGCCGCTGCGGATCGAGGTGCCCGCACTGCCCGCGAGCGGCGGCCCCGGCCTGGTGCACAGGCTCTTCGCCCCGCTCGGCTGGGAGCGGGTGAAGGCCGAGCCGGTCGCCCTGGACGAGAAGTTCCCGGAGTGGGGCGAATCGCGGTATGTGCGGCTCGTGCTGGAAGGCCGGCTGCGGCTCGCCGACGCGCTGCGGCAGCTCTATGTGCTGCTGCCCGTCCTCGATGACGCCAAGCACTACTGGGTGGCACCCGACGAGGTCGACAAACTGCTGCGCGCGGGCGATGGCTGGCTGGCCGAGCACCCCGAGCAGAAACTGATCACCAGCCGCTATCTGTCGCGGCGCTGGGGACTGACCCGGCAGGCGATGGAGGCACTGGAGCTGGTGCGGCTCGCGGAGGCCGACGACACCGAGGTCGAGTCGATCGACAACGCCGTCGACGAGACCACGGACACCGAGGAGAAGCCGGTACCGCTGGCGGTGCGGCGCCGCGCGGCGATCCTGGACGCGCTGCGCACGGCCGGCGCGAGCCGGGTGCTCGACCTGGGCTGCGGCCAGGGCCAGTTGGTGCAGGAGCTGCTGAAGGACGCCCGCTTCACCGAGGTCGTCGGCATGGATGTGTCGATGCGCGCGCTGAACATCGCGGCCCGCAGACTCCGTCTGGACCAGCTCGGCGAGCGCCGTGCGGCCCGGGTGAAGCTCATCCAGGGCTCTCTCGCGTACACGGACAAGCGGCTCAAGCGGTACGACGCCGCGGTGCTGAGCGAGGTCATCGAGCATGTCGACCCCGAGCGGCTGCCCGCGCTGGAGTACGCGGTCTTCGGCGCCGCGCGGCCGCAGACCGTCCTGGTGACCACGCCGAACGTCGAGTACAACGTCCGCTGGGAGTCCCTGCCGGCCGGGCAGGTGCGCCACGGTGACCACCGTTTCGAGTGGACCCGCGAGGAGTTCCGCGGCTGGGCCGGGAAGGTGGCCGAACGGCACGGATACGGCGTCGAGTTCAGGGCTGTGGGGCCCGATGACCCCGAGGTGGGGCCGCCGACCCAGCTCGCCGTGTTCACCATGATCCCGAAGTCCGCCACGGGCCCGGACTCCACCGTGACCCAGGAGTCCACCACGGCCCCGAAGGAGGCGAAAGCGGCATGAGCGGCACCGAAGACACCAGCAGCACCGAAACGCCCACCACCGGCACCGGCACCACCACCACCGGCACCAGCACCACCGGCACCACCGGCACCGGCCCCCGCGCGTCCGCCGGACCGCGCGTCCTCCCGGTGACCGATCTCTCCCTCGTGGTCCTCGTCGGAGCCACCGGTTCGGGCAAGTCCACCTTCGCGCAACGGCACTTCAAGTCCACCGAGGTCATCTCGTCGGACTTCTGCCGCGCCCTGGTGGCCGACGACGAGAACGATCAGAGCGCCAGCGGCGACGCCTTCGACGTCCTCCACTACATCGCGGGGAAGCGGCTGGCTGCCGGGCGGCTGACCGTAGTGGACGCGACGAACGTGCAGGCCGAGAGCCGCAAGCAGCTGGTGCGGCTGGCGCGCGAGCACGACGTGCTGCCCATCGCGATCGTCCTCGACCTGCCCGAGGAGGTGTGCGCCGAGCGCAACGCCGTACGCCCCGACCGGGCCGGTATGCCCCGCCATGTCATCCAGCGGCACCGCCGCGAACTGCGGCGCTCACTGCGCGGCCTGGAGCGCGAGGGCTTCCGCAAGGTGCACATCCTGCGCAGCGTGGCCGAGGCCGAGACGGCCGAAGTCGTCCTGGAGAAGCGGTACAACGACCTCACCCACCTCACCGGCCCCTTCGACATCATCGGTGACGTCCACGGCTGCAGCTCCGAGCTGGACACCCTGCTCACCCGCCTCGGCTACACCGACGGTGCGCACCCCGAAGGCCGTACCGCCGTCTTCGTCGGCGACCTGGTGGACCGCGGCCCGGACAGCCCGGGTGTGCTGCGCCGCGTCATGTCGATGGTCGCCGCGGGCAGTGCGCTCTGTGTGCCCGGGAACCACGAGAACAAGCTCGGCCGTTACCTCAGGGGACGGAAGGTCCAGCACAGCCACGGGCTCGCCGAGACCATCGAGCAGCTGGAGAAGGAGGACGCGCGGGACCCGGACTTCCGTGAGCGGGTGCGGGAGTTCATCGACGGGCTCGTCAGCCACTACGTCCTGGACGGCGGCCGGCTCGTCGTCTGCCATGCCGGGCTGCCCGAGAAGTACCACGGCCGCACTTCCGCACGGGTCCGCTCCCACGCGCTGTACGGGGACACGACCGGCGAGACCGACGAGTTCGGGCTGCCGGTGCGCTACCCCTGGGCCGAGGACTACCGCGGCCGCGCCGCCGTCGTCTACGGACACACACCCGTACCGAGCACCAGCTGGATCAACAACACCCTCTGCCTGGACACCGGCGCGGTCTTCGGCGGGCGGATGACGGCGCTGCGCTGGCCCGAGCGCGAACTGGTCGACGTCCCCGCCGAACAGGTCTGGTACGAACCGGCCCGCCCGCTCACCACCGAGGCGCCGGGCGGCCACGAGGGCCGCCCGCTCGACCTCGCCGACGTCAGCGGCCGGCGCGTCGTGGAGACCCGGCACACCGGCCGGGTCGCGGTCCGCGAGGAGAACGCGGCGGCGGCGCTGGAGGTCATGAGCCGGTTCGCGGTCGACCCGCAGCTGCTCGCGTACCTTCCGCCGACCATGTCTCCCACGGGCACCTCGCATCTGGACGGCTATCTGGAACACCCCGCCGAGGCCTTCGCGCAGTACAGGTCGGACGGTGTCGCGAAGGTCGTGTGCGAGGAGAAGCACATGGGCTCCCGCGCGGTCGCCCTCGTCTGCCGGGACGCCGAAGCCGCGCGTGAGCGCTTCGGGGTGTCCGGGCCGACCGGTTCGCTGCACACCAGGACCGGCCGCCCCTTCTTCGACGACCCCGCCGTCACCGAGGAGATCCTCGGACGGCTGCGCACGGCCGTCACCGACGCCGGTCTCTGGGACGAACTGGCCACCGGCTGGCTGCTGCTCGACGCGGAGCTGATGCCCTGGTCGCTCAAGGCGACGGGGCTGCTGCGCAAGCAGTACGCGGCGGTGGGCGCCGCGTCGCGCGCCGTGTTCCCCGGCGTCGTCGGGGCGCTGGAAGCGGCCGCCGCCCGGGGCGTGGAGGTCGGCGGGCTGCTCGCCGGGCAGCGCGCGAGGGCCGATGACGCGGTCGCCTTCACCGAGGCGTACCGGAGGTACTGCTGGACGACGGACGGCCTGGACGGCGTACGGCTCGCCCCGTTCCAGCTGCTCGCGGCCGAGGGCCGCTCCCTCGCCGCCGTACCGCACGACGAGCAGCTGGCCTGGCTCGACCGGCTGGTCGAGCACGACCAGAGCGGCCTCCTGCGGACCACCCGCCGGCTGGTCGTCGACACGGGCGACAAGGAGTCCGTCCGCTCCGGCACCGACTGGTGGCTGGAGATGACCGGACGCGGCGGTGAGGGCATGGTCGTCAAGCCGCTCCAGGCACTCGTACGCGACGGCAAGGGGCGGCTCGTCCAGCCGGGCATCAAGGTGCGCGGACGCGAGTACCTGCGGATCATCTACGGCCCCGAGTACACCCGCCCGGACAACCTGGCCAGGCTCCGGCAGCGCTCCCTCGGCCACAAGCGCTCCCTCGCCCTGCGCGAGTACGCCCTCGGCCTGGAGGCGCTGGACCGGCTCGCCGACGGCGAACCGCTCTGGCGGATCCACGAGGCGGTATTCGCCGTGCTGGCCCTGGAGTCGGAGCCGGTCGACCCGAGACTCTGAGCGGCGCTCCCCTCCGAAGGCGCGACCGGACACGCCCCGCCCGTCCCTTCAGGGGTGAGCGGGGCGGACCGGGGACAGGATGGGGGGATGGGATTCCATGTCGACTCCGAGACGGGGCCGCTGCGCCGCGTCATCCTTCACCGGCCGGGTCTGGAACTGAAGCGGCTCACCCCCAGCAACAAGGACGCACTGCTCTTCGACGACGTGCTGTGGGTGCGCCGCGCCCGCCAGGAGCACGACGGCTTCGCCAACGTCCTGCGCGAGCGGGGTGTGGAGGTGCATCTCTTCGACGACCTGCTGCGGGAGTCGCTGGAGGTGCCCGAGGCCCGCACGCTCATCCTGGACCGGGTCTTCGACGAGAAGGAGTACGGCCCGCTCGCCACCCACCATCTGCGGACGGTCTTCGACGACCTGTCCGTCGGTGACCTGGCGGAGGTGCTGGTCGGCGGAATGACCAAGCGGGAGTTCCTGGAGCGGTACCGGGAGCCGGTCTCGGTCCGCTTCCATGTGATGGATCTGGACGACTTCCTGCTCGATCCGCTGCCGAACCACCTGTTCACCCGCGACACATCGGCCTGGATCTACGACGGTGTCTCCATCAACGCGATGCGCTGGCCGGCCCGGCAGCGCGAAACCGTCCACTTCGAGGCGATCTACCGCTACCACCCGCTCTTCACCGGCTCGGGCGCCTTCCACCACTGGTCACAGGGGCAGGTCGACTACCCGTCCACGATCGAGGGCGGCGACGTCCTGGTCATCGGCAACGGCGCCGTCCTGATCGGGATGAGCGAGCGGACCACCCCGCAGGCGGTGGAGATGCTGGCCCGCGGGCTCTTCGCGGCCGGGTCCGCGCGCACCATCGTGGCACTCGACATGCCCAAGCGGCGGGCGTTCATGCACTTGGACACCGTGATGACGATGGTCGACGGAGACACCTTCACCCAGTACGCGGGGCTCGGGATGCTCCGCTCGTACACCATCGAACCGGGCTACGGCGACCGGGAGTTGAAGGTCACCGACCACCCGCCGGAGCGGATGCACCACGCCATCGCGGGTGCGCTGGGGCTGAGCGGTATCCGGGTGCTGACCGCGACCCAGGACGTGCACTCGGCGGAGCGCGAGCAGTGGGACGACGGCTGCAACGTCCTCGCCGTCGAGCCGGGTGTGGTCGTGGCGTACGAGCGGAACTTCACCACCAACACGCATCTGCGCAAGGAGGGCATCGAAGTCATCGAGATTCCCGGCAGCGAACTGGGGCGGGGCAGAGGAGGGCCGCGGTGCATGAGCTGTCCGGTCCAGCGGGATGCGGTCTGAGCGGATGCCGTATGCGGGATGCCGTATAGTGATGCGCTCAACCGCATAGAATTCCACTGAATCCCTGTGCCGTCCCTCTCTCCATCCCTCCATCCACTCGCGCCCCAAGGAGCAGCCACCATGGCGATAGACCTCGCAGGCCGCCACTTCCTCAAGGAGCTCGACTTCACCGCGGAGGAGTTCCGCGCTCTGGTCGAGCTGGCCGCCGAACTCAAAGCGGCCAAGAAGTCGGGCACCGAAGTGCAGCGGCTGCGCGGCCGGAACATCGCCCTGATCTTCGAGAAGACCTCGACCAGGACGCGCTGTGCCTTCGAGGTGGCCGCGGCCGACCAGGGGGCGTCGACGACGTACCTCGACCCCTCCGGCTCGCAGATCGGGCACAAGGAGTCCTTCAAGGACACCGCCCGGGTGCTGGGCCGGATGTTCGACGCCATCGAGTACCGCGGCGACAGCCAGCCGCAGGTCGAGGAGCTCGCCGAGCACGCCGGGGTCCCCGTCTACAACGGGCTCACCGACGACTGGCACCCCACCCAGATGCTGGCGGACGTGCTCACCATGACCGAGCACACCGACAAGCCGCTGGAGCAGATCGTCTTCGCCTATCTCGGCGACGCCCGCTTCAACATGGGCAACTCCTACTTGATCACCGGCGCGCTGCTCGGACTCGACGTCCGGATCGCCGCGCCCCGCGCCTACTGGCCCGCCGACGACGTCGTCGCGCAGGCGCGGAAGCTGGCCGCGGCGAGCGGCGGGACCGTCACCCTCACCGAGGACATCACCGAGGCCGTGCGGGGCTGCGACTTCGTCGTCACCGACGTCTGGGTGTCGATGGGGGAGCCCAAGGAGGTCTGGGCCGAGCGCATCACCGCGCTCGCGCCGTACGCCGTGACGATGGACGTGCTGCGTGCCACCGGTAACCCGGGGGTGAAGTTCCTGCACTGTCTGCCGGCCTTCCACGACCTGGGCACCCGGGTCGGGCGCGACATCCACGCGCAGTTCGGGCTGAGCGAGCTGGAGGTCACCGACGAGGTCTTCGAGTCGGAGCACTCGGTCGTCTTCGACGAGGCGGAGAACCGGATGCACACGATCAAGGCCGTCCTGGTGGCCACCCTGGCAGGCAAGGGATAGTCATACGCCCAATTGGGTGAATATGCGATAAGGCGGCTACTATGTCGTCCATTGGTGGGGTTCGAGCTCGCACGCTCGAACCCCATTTCGCTGTGTGTGCTGCTGTGCGCGCCGCTCCGCGCACGTCCGGAAAGAGACCCGCCCCCATGCGTTCGCCCCACCTCGCAGGACCCCGGCCGCCCCGTCGGCCGGGGCTGCGCGTCAAGTCGCCCGAGCTTCTGATCGCCGAATCCGGCGCGGATCTGGAGGGGCACGGCCTCCGCCGCACGATGGGGCTCTTCCAACTGGTGTGCTTCGGTGTCGGGGCCATCGTCGGGACCGGGATCTTCGTCGGCCTCTCCGACACGGTGGCCAAGTCGGGTCCCGCCGTCATCGTCTCGTTCGTACTCGCCGCGGTCACCTGCGTCTTCACGGCGTTCTCCTTCGCCGAGCTGGGCGGCGCGATCCCGGTGTCGGGCAGCTCGTACTCCTTCGCGTACGCCACGCTCGGCGAGCGCACCGCCTTCCTGGTCGGCTGGTGTCTGTTCCTTGAGTACGGCATCTCGGTGAGCGCGGTCGCCGTCGGCTGGAGCCAGTACCTCAACGAGCTGCTGAACAGCGTCACCGGATGGCAGCTGCCGGCCGTGCTCTCCAGCGGCCCGGCCGACGGCGGAGTGATCAATCTGCCCGCCGTCGTGGTGATCGGACTCGCCGCCGTCCTGCTGGTGCGCGGTGTCCGGGAGAGCGCCCGCGCCACGGCCGCGATGGCCGTACTGAAGATCGGCATCCTGCTGGCCTTCTGCGCCATCGCCTTCACCGCGTTCCGCCACGGCCATCTGGTGCCATTCGCACCCGACGGCATCGGAGGCATCACCTCCGGCGCCTCGATCGCGTTCTTCTCGTACATCGGCTTCGACGCCATCACCACGGCCGGCGAGGAGGTCAGGAACCCGCGGCGCAACATCCCGCTCGCGATCATGATCTGTATCGGCATCGTCACCGTGCTCTACTGTGCGGTCGCCGTGGCGGCCATCGGCGCGTTCGGGGCGCCCGCCGTCGCCGACCGGCCCGCCGCGCTCTCGCTGATCGTCAACCAGGTCACCGGCTCATCGGTCGGCGGCGGTGTCATCGCGTTCGGCGCGGTCGTCGCCATCGCATCGGTGGTGCTGGCCGTGATGTACGGGCAGACCCGCATCCTGATGTCGATGTCCCGCGACGGACTGGTCCCCGCGGTCTTCGAGAGGGTCTCCCCGAAGACCTCGACGCCGGTCTCCAACACCTGGATCGTGGCGACCGTGGTCGCCGTTCCCGCCGCGTTCTCCTCGCTCGACGTCGTGGTGAACCTGACGACCATCGGGGCGCTGGCCACGATGGTGGCCGTGAACGTCGCGGTGATCGCGCTGCGCCGCAGCCACCCGGCGCTCCCGCGGACCTTCCGGGTGCCGCTGTTCCCCGTCAGCCCCGTCCTGGGGGTCGGGTTCTGCGTGTATCTGATGTACGGGACCGGCTGGCGGACCTGGCTCCAGTTCGCGGGCTTCCTGCTGGCCGGTGCGGCCGTCTACGCCGCCTACGGGCGCCGCCGCTCCCGGCTCGGAGCGCAGCAGCTCAGTCGCCAGGACCCGCCGGCAGGGTGAACCAGACGGCCTTGCCGTGCTCGGTCGGGCGGTGGCCGTAGGACGAGCTGAGGGTCCGGATGAGCAGCAGGCCGCGGCCGTGCTCCTGCATGGGGTCGGGCGGGCCTGTCGGCGGCGTCCGGGTCAGCTCGCCGGGTGCCACCGGGTCCCGGTCGTGCACCTCGACCTGGCAGCCGGTGTGCAGGACCTCCACGACCAGCTCTATGGGGTCGCTGCCAAGCGTGTGCTCCACGGCGTTGGCGACCAGCTCGGACGTGAGGAGCTCGGCCGTGTCGGAGTCCGCGGCGTCCTCGCCCTCCAGATCGGCGAGCACGGTACGGATCAGCGCACGCGCTATCGGCACCGCGGCCGCGGTGTGCGGCAGTGCGATGCGCCACGAGGCGGGGCGCGAGGTGTCCGGCACGGCTGGTGTTCCGTTCGGTGTGGAGGGGGTTGTCCTGATTTCAACGATACGGAGCCGGAGGCGTTGCGAGTAGAGGCAGCGGCCGGGAGGAAATGGGACCTGTGCCACATTCTGACCGGACTTCCGGCGGGAAGCCTCACCATCTTTGTTATCGCGTACTCGTGACGGTAGTCACGTACGAGTGATAATTTAAAGGCGAACGCCGCTCTTTCACCGGGTCTCCGACCGGCCTTCGGACGAGTCCCCCGACCGAAGGAGGCCGCACACCATGAGCCCCTTTTCCGGCTCAGCAGACTCTGTGGAGCACTGGGACCATCTCCGTGTGACCAGGCAGGACGGGGTCGCGACCGTCACCTTCGCGCGCCCCGGGAAGCTGAACGCCCTGACCTTCGGCGCCTACGCCGATCTGCGCGACCTGCTCGCGGAGCTGTCCCGAGAGCGGTCGGTACGGGCGCTCGTTCTCGCCGGCGAGGGCCGCGGATTCTGCTCGGGCGGCGACGTCGAGGAGATCATCGGCGCCACCCTGGCCCTGGACACCGCCCAGCTGCTCGACTTCAACCGGATGACCGGACAGGTCGTCCGGGCGCTGCGCGAGTGCCCCTTCCCCGTGATCGCCGCCGTGCACGGGGTCGCCGCGGGCGCGGGCGCCGTCCTCGCGCTGGCCGCGGACTTCCGGGTCGCCGACCCGACCGCCCGCTTCGCGTTCCTCTTCACCCGGGTGGGGCTGTCCGGCGGCGACATGGGCGCCGCCTATCTGCTGCCGCGCGTCGTCGGCCTCGGCCACGCGACCCGGCTGCTGATGCTGGGGGAACCGGTCCTGGCGCCGGAGGCCGAGCGGATCGGCCTGATCAGCGAACTGGCCGACGAGGGCCGGGCGGGCGAGCGGGCCGCCGCGCTGGCCCGCCGCCTCGCCGAGGGCCCGGCGCTCGCGTACGCGCAGACCAAGGCGCTGCTCACGGCCGAACTCGACATGCCGCTCGCCGCTGCCGTCGAACTGGACGCCACCACACAGGCGCTGCTCATGAACGGCGAGGACTACGCCGAGTTCCACGCCGCCTTCACCGAGAAGCGGCCCCCCAAGTGGCAGGGCAGGTAGCCGTGGCGGCCGGTGAGGGGGAGCGCGCCGCCGCCCTTCGGGTCGCGGTCGTCGGCGGCGGACCCGGCGGTCTCTACGCGGCCACCCTCCTCAAGCGGCTCGACCCCGCCAGGTCCGTCACCGTCTGGGAGCGCAACGCCCCCGACGACACCTTCGGCTTCGGCGTCGTCCTCTCCGACGAGACCCTGGGCGGCATCGAGCAGGCGGACCCGGCCGTCCACCGCGCGCTCCAGGACGAGTTCGTACGGTGGGACGACATCGACATCGTCCACCGCGGCACCACCCTGACCTCGGGCGGCCACGGCTTCGCGGCGCTCGGCAGGCGCCGCCTCCTGGAGATCCTGCACGAGCGCTGCCACGAGCTGGGGGTACGGATCCGCTTCCGCACCGAAGCGCCGCCCCCCGCCGAACTGGCCGCCACCCACGACCTGGTGGTCGCCGCCGACGGGGTGCACAGTGCCGCCCGCCGGGCCTACGCCGAGGTCTTCGCGCCCCGCGTCACCACCCACCGCTGCCGCTACATCTGGCTCTCCGCGCCCTTCGCCTTCGACGCCTTCCGCTTCGAGATCGCCGAGACCGAGCACGGTGTGATGCAGCTGCACGGCTACCCGTACGGGCCCAAGGACTCCACCGTCATCGTCGAGATGCGCGAGGAGGTCTGGCAGGCCGCGGGGCTCGACCGGTGCGACGAGCGGGAGTCCACCGCGCGGTGCGCCCGGATCTTCGCCGACGCGCTCGGCGGCCGGCCGCTCACCGGCAACAACTCCACGTGGACCGCGTTCCGTACCGTGGTCAACGACCGCTGGTCGCACGGGAACACGGTGCTGATCGGCGACGCCGCCCACACCGCGCACTTCTCCATCGGCTCCGGCACCAAGCTCGCCGTCGAGGACGCGCTCGCGCTGGCGGCGAACATCGAGGAGCAGCCCGACCTGCCGTCGGCCCTTGCCGCGTACGAGAGCGAGCGCCGCCCGGTCGTCGCCTCCACCCAGCGGGCGGCACGAGCCAGCCTGGAGTGGTTCGAGCAGCTGGACATGTATCTGGGCCAGCCACCGAGGGAGTTCGCCTTCAACCTGCTGACCCGCAGCCGCCGGGTCACGCACGACAATCTGCGGCTCCGCGACCGCGCCTTCACGGACACGGTGGAACGCGACTTCGGCTGCCGGGACGGCACACCGCCGATGTTCACCCCGCTGCGGCTGCGCGGTCTCGAACTGCGCAACCGCGTCGTCGTCTCGCCCATGGACATGTACTCGGCACACGACGGTGTCCCCGGCGACTTCCACCTCGTCCACCTGGGCGCCCGCGCCCTCGGCGGCGCCGGTCTGGTGATGACCGAGATGGTGTGCGTGAGCCCCGAGGGCCGCATCACACCCGGCTGCACCGGCCTCTACACCGGCGAACAGGCGTCGGCCTGGCGCCGCGTCACCTCCTTCGTGCACGAGCAGTCGCCCGGCACCGCGATAGGCGTCCAGCTCGGGCACTCCGGCCGCAAGGGGTCCACCCGTCTCATGTGGGACGGTATGGACGAGCCGCTCCCGGACGGCAACTGGCCGCTGTCGGCCGCGTCCCCGCTCCCGTACCTGCCGGACGTCAGCCAGCTCCCGGCGGAACTCGACGCGGCCGGACTCACCGCGGTGCGCGAACAGTTCACCGATGCGGCCCGCCGCGCCGCACGGTCGGACTTCGACCTGCTCGAACTGCACTGCGCGCACGGCTATCTGCTCTCCGGATTCCTCTCCCCGCTCACCAATCTGCGCACCGACGGCTACGGCGGCCCGCTCCGGGGCCGGCTGCGCTTCCCCCTGGAGGTCTTCGACGCGGTGCGGGCCGTCTGGCCCGATGACCGGCCGATGACGGTCCGTATCTCGGCCGCCGACTGGGCACCCGGCGGTACGACACCGGACGAAGCAGTCGCGACAGCCCGCGCCTTCGCGGCCCACGGGGCCGACGCGATCGACGTCTCGACGGGGCAGGTCGTCCCCGGCGAGAAACCCGCCTACGGCCGCTCCTACCAGACCCCGTTCGCCGACCGCATCCGCAACGAACTGGGCGTCCCGGTGATCGCGGTGGGGGCGATCTCCTCCTGGGACGACGTCAACTCGCTGCTGCTGGCGGGCCGTACGGACCTCTGCGCGCTGGCCCGCCCGCATCTGTACGACCCGCACTGGACCCTGCACGCGGCGGCGGAGCAGGGCTACGAGGGCCAGGCCGCGCCCTGGCCCCTCCCGTACCGGGCGGGCAGCCGCGCACCGAGGACCGGCAGAGCGGACGGCCCCAAGCCGAGGCTCACGCTCAAGTGACGGTAGGGACGGCCGTCCTGGTGACAACGGCCCGGTCGGCCACGGGCCGGTATCCGATGCGCCGGTACACGCCGTTGCTGGTCGGGTTGGCGAGGTCGGTGAAGAGCAGTACATCGGCCGCGCCCGCGTCCAGCGCCGCCCGGCTGATGTGCGCGGTGACCGCCGCCGCGTAGCCGCGACCGCGCAGGCCGGGCGGGGTGTACACGGGGGCGACGCGCACCGTGCCCGCGGTGGGGCGGGTCATCCCGGCCATGGACACCGGGACGCCCCGGTGCTCCCAGAGCGCCAGTCCGCCGTACGAGATCCGGTCGTCGACGGAGCTCTCCGCCCGGGCCACCGGCTGTCCGGTGTCGCGACCGAACGCGCGGTGCCACTCCACCAGCAGCTCATGGTCGGCGGTTGTGGCGGTACGTGCCTGTCCGGCCGGGCAGGGCGACGGCGGGGTCAACTCGGCCAGTCGGTGGAGGCGTTGCTCCTGTGCGATGGCCCGATCCGGCCACGAGGCGGTGAGCGCATCGGCCACCGCCCGTTCGGCGTTGACGGCGGTCACCCCCCACTCCTCGAAGGCATTCGCGAGCGACAGCACGGCTTCGTCGGGCACCATTCCGACCTGCAGAGGGTGCGGCGGCGTCCACACGATGACACCGTCCACCACGCCGGCCGGGGACCGCCACCAGCCGAAGAGCGGGGCGCCGTCCCCGTAGAAGCGCGCCCCATGGCGCTTCAGTACAGCGGTGATGGTCAGCACGAGCGTGTTCCCGGCCGGGTGCAGGGCGGCGGCGGGCTCCGCCGTGGCGAGAAAGCTGTCGAGATCGTGGGTGAAGGTCCATGTCATGCAGCACATGGTGCGCGGCGGCGGCGCGGGAGGCACGCGGGTTTCCGGGCGACGGGCTGCGCCGTCAACCCGCTCACCCCAGCCGGAACCGCTGGAGTTTGCCCGTCCCGGTCCGCGGCAGTGACCCTGCGAACACCACCTCCCGGGGGCACTTGTGCGGAGCCAGCTCGGACTTCACGAACTCTCGCAGCGGTTCCGCCTCCCGCGCCGCCCCCTCGCGCAGCACCACATGCGCCACCACCACCTGCCCCCGCTCCGGGTCCGGGCGGCCCACCACCGCCGCCTCCAGGACGTCGGGATGGCGCAGCAGTGCGTCCTCGACCTCGGGGCCCGCGATGTTGTACCCGGCGGAAATGATCATGTCGTCGGCGCGTGCCACATAGGTGAAGTAGCCGTCCCGGTCACGCAGATACGTATCGCCTGTGAGGTTCCAGCCGTCCCGTACGTACTCCGACTGGCGCTCGTCGGCCAGATAGCGGCAGCCCACCGGACCGCGCACCGCGAGCAGGCCCGGCTCGCCGTCGGGCACCGGGCGGCCGGAGCGGTCCACCACCCGGGCCTGCCAGCCGGGCACCGGAACCCCCGTCGTCCCGGGGCGCACCGCGTCGTCCGCGGCGGAGATGAAGATGTGCAGCAGCTCCGTCGCCCCGATGCCGTTGATGATGCGCAGTCCGGTCCGCTCGTGCCAGGCGTGCCAGGTGGCCGCGGGCAGATTCTCCCCGGCCGAGACACAGCGGCGCAGCGCCGAGACGTCGTACGAGTCCAGCTCGTCCAGCATCGCGCGGTACGCGGTCGGCGCCGTGAACAGCACCGACACCCGGTGAGTGGCGAGCGCGGGCAGCAGCTGGCGCGGCCCGGACCGTTCGAGCAGGAGGACCGAGGCGCCCGCGCGCAGCGGGAAGACCACCAGACCGCCCAGGCCGAAGGTGAAACCGAGCGGCGGGCTGCCCGCGAAGACGTCGTCGGGGCGGGGCTTCAGCACGTACCGAGCGAAGGTGTCCGCGACGGCCAGCACATCGCGGTGGAAGTGCATACAGCCTTTCGGCCGCCCGGTGGTCCCGGAGGTGAAGGCGATCAGCGCCACGTCGTCGGCGGAGGTCGCGACGGCCTCGTACACATCGGGTCTGGCCGCGGCCAGCCGCAGCAGGTCCTGTGGCCCCTCACCGCCGTACGTGGTGATCCGCAGCGCGGGGACCTCCGCCTTCACCAGATCGTCGACGGCGCGGATGTCGCACAGCGCATGGCTGACCCGGGCGAGGGAGCACACCTCGGCCAGTTCGTGCGGGCGCTGGGTGGCCAGCACGGTCACCGCCACCGCGCCCGCCTTCACCACCGCGAGCCAGCAGGCGGCGAGATGGGGTGTGGTGGGACCGCGCAGCAGCACCCGGTTCCCCGGCACGACGCCGAGATCCGATGTGAGGACATGGGCGATACGGCCGACCTCGGCCCGGAGTTCGCCGTACGTCCAGAGCTCACCGGCGCCGGTGCGGAAGGCGGGGCGGTCGGCGCCGAAGCGCTCGACGGTCCGGTCCAGCAGCTCCGCCCCGCAGTTGAGCCGGTCCGGATACGCCGGCCCGGGAAGGTCATCGAGGAGCAGCCGGGGCCACTGGTCGGCGGGCGGCAGCTGGTCGCGGGGAAAAGTGTCGACGTGCGCTGAGGTTTTCAGCTCCATCACAGGATCGCCCCCTTAGGCGGCATCGCACATGGAGCGTATCGTTTGCGTGACGACAGTCAACGGTTCACGATAGAGGGGATCGGGGATGACCGCATTCGCACTGGACCCGGACCAGCGCAAGTGGTGCGCCGAACTGCGCACCCTGGCCGCCGAACGGCTCGGCCCGCTCGCCGCGGCCGGGGAGCCCGGCCGTGTCAACCGCCCTCTGGTCGCCGCCCTCGGTGAACATGGCCTGCTGGAGCGGCTGTTCCGGGCGGGCGCGCTGGACCTCTGCCTGCTGCGCGAGTCGCTCGCGTACGCCTGCACCGAGGCGGAGACCGCGCTCGCGCTCCAGGGCCTCGGGAGTTACCCCCTCGTCCAGGCCGGCACCATGTACCAGCGCGAGCGGCTGCTGCCCGAGGTGATCGCGGGCAGGGCCGTCGCGGCCTTCGCGCTGAGCGAGCCCGGCGCGGGGTCCGACGCCGCGGCCCTGGAGCTCAAGGCCGCACCGGACGGCGGGGGGTGGCGGCTGACCGGCACGAAGTGCTGGATCTCCAACGCCCCCGACGCCGACTTCTACACCGTCTTCGCCCGTACGACCGAGGGTGCCGGAGCCCGGGGGATCACCGCGTTCCTGGTGCCGGCCGACCGCCCGGGGCTGACGGGTTCGCGGCTGGACATGCTCTCGCCGCACCCCATCGGGACGCTGGACTTCGACGGGGTGCCGGTCGGGCCGCAGGACGTCCTGGGCGAGCCGGACCGGGGCTTCCGGGTCGCGATGAACACCCTGAACCTCTTCCGCCCCAGCGTGGGCGCCTTCGCCGTCGGCATGGCACAGGCGGCCCTGGACGCGACCATCGGCCACACCTCCCGGCGTACCGCGTTCGGCGGCCCGCTGAAGGACCTGCAGGCGGTGGCCCACCAGGTCGCCGAGATGGCCACCCGCACCGAGGCCGCACGCCTGCTGGTCCACGCGGCGGCGGCCGCCTGCGACGCGGGCGACCCCGGTATCGCGAAGCGCTCCGCCATGGCCAAACTCTTCGCCACCGAGACCGCCCAGTACGTCGTGGACACCGCGGTCCAACTGCACGGCGCCCGGGCCCTCCAGCGCGGCCACCTCCTCGAACACCTCTACCGCGAGGTCCGCGCCCCGCGCATCTACGAGGGCGCCACCGAGGTCCAGCGGACCATCATCGCCAAGGAGCTGTACCGATGAGTCCCGACCGCGCCGACGCCAAGGAGCTGTACGCATGAGCCTCGACCGAGTCAACCCGCCGGAGCTCTCCCCGCCCACCGGGTTCTCCCACGCCGTCGCCGCCACCGGTACCCGGCTGGTCTTCCTCGCGGGGCAGACCGCGCTGAACGGTGCGGGGGAGGTCACCGGAACCACCCTGGTGGCCCAGTTCGAGGTGGCGCTGTCGAACCTGCTCACCGCACTGCGCGCCGCGGGCGGCGATCCGGCCGACCTCGCGCGTGTCACGGTGTACGCCACCGATGTGGCCGACTACCGCGCCCACGCCGCCGAACTGGGCCGTATCTGGCGGAAGCTGGCCGGCCGCGACTACCCGGCGATGGCGGTGATCGGCGCCACGCGGCTCTGGGACGAACAGACGATGGTGGAAATCGACGGAGTCGCCGTACTGTCCTGACATGCCCGAGATCACACTCACCGCAGGCACCGTCGACTACGTGGACACCGGCGGCTCAGGCCCCGTCGTCGTCCTCCTCCATGGGCTCGTGCACGACGCCACCGTCTGGCGCAAGGTGATCGACGGCCTGCGCTCCGACCACCGGGTGCTCGCGCCCACCCTGCCGTACGGCGCACACCGCACCCCCATGCGCCGCGACGTACCGCTGACACCGGACTCGGTGGCGGAGCTCATCGCCGAGTTCCTCGACCGGCTGGAGCTGCGGGACGTCACCCTCGTCGAGAACGACTGCGGCCGCGCCCAGTCCGTCGCAGCCCGGCACCCGGAGCGGCTCGCCCGGCTGGTCCTGATCTCCTGCGAGGCTTTCGACAACTACCCGCCGGGCATCCCGGGCAAGCTGCTCGTACTGGCCTGCCGGATGCCGGGCGGCATCCCGCTGCTGGTCCATACCCTCGCGATCAAGCCGCTGCGGCGTCTGCCGGTCGGCTTCGGAGCGCTCACCAAGCGGCCCGTGCCCGACGAGATCGTCGACGGCTGGCTCCGCCCGCTCCGCACCGACAGGGCGATCCGCGAGGACTTCCGCCGCTACGGTCTGGGCGTACGCAAGTCGGAGCTGCTGGAGGCAGCGGAGGGATTGCGGACGTTCGACAGACCCGCGCTGGTGGTGTGGGCGCTGGAGGACCGCATGATGCCCCGGGCCCACGGCCGTCGTCTCGCCGAACTGCTGCCGCAGGGGCGGCTCCTGGAGATCGAGGACAGCGGAACGCTGATCGCGGAGGACCAGCCGGAGCAACTGATCGCCGCACTGCGGGAGTTCATCGCCGGCACTGGCTGAAGGCGGCTGCGCCGGGGTGCGGCCCGGCGGCCCCTCCGTATGACCGTCGCCTCAGCGCAGCCGCGCCGCTTCCGCGGCGGTCACCGATGCCAGCAGCAGTTCCGTGTCGAAGAGTGAGGCGTCCGCGAGCCGACTGGCCCCTGCGTAGGCGTTGAGCATGACCTTCGCGCTGCGCAGCGCGGCGGGCGATCGTCTGACCAGTGGTCTGATCCACCGGGCTACGGCGCCGTCCAGCTCGCTCTCCGGAACGACCTTGTGGAGTACGGAGAGCTCGGCCGCCTTCGCCGCGCTGAAGTTGTCCGAGGTCAGGATCAGTTCGCGGACCCTGGCGGTCCCCGCTTCGTTGAGCAGCCGGGGCAGTACGCCGCCCCAGGCGGGCGGCACACCGAGCCCCAGCTCCGGCATCCGGTAGCGGCTGGTGTCCGCGCCGACCCGCAGATCGCAGAAGACCGCGAGCCCGAGACCGGCGCCGATCACGCCGCCGTGCAGCCGGGCTATGGTCACCGCGTGGGCGGTGGCGAGCGCGTCGCAGACCCGGCGCGCCTTGTTGCCCAGCGCGTGGAGCCCCGCGCCGCCGGGGTCCGTGGCGAGCAGCGCGGCGAATTCGCTGCGCTCACCGCCCAGGCAGAAATCGTCTCCCGCGCCGGACAGCACCAGCACTCTGATTCCGGGATCGTCGTGCAAGTTGTCCAGTACGGCCAGGAGTTCATCGAGGACACGGCCGGAGATCGCATTGCCCGTCTCCGGAGTACTCAACTCCACTTTCAGTACGGCGCCTTCATGCGTCACACGGAGTGTTTTGAGATCTTCCACGATGTGCTTCTATTCCTTGTGATCTGGCCCGTGGCATATGCGCTTTCCACGAGCTGACTGAGATATTCCGGATTTTGCCGGGGCCGGCCGGCCCGTCGGCTCTTCAGTCCTGGACGACCATGAGTTCCGTGAGCCGGCGGAATGCCACGCGCGGCGCCCAGACCGGGGTGCCGCTGAGACGCAGCCCCGGCAGCCGCCTGAGCACACCGGTCAGCAGGGAGGTCGCCTCCAGCCGCGCCAGCGGGGCCCCCAGGCAGTAGTGAATTCCGCCGCCGAAGCTCAAGTGCGAAGACCTGCGGTGGATGTTGAACAATTCGGCGTCCTCGTGCTTCGCCGGATCGTGGTGTGCGGCGCCGACCAGCAACTGCACCATCTCGTCCTTACGGATCAGCGCATCGCCGAGCACGCTGTCCGCCGGGGCGATCCTGCTGATCATGTGGATCGGCGGGTCGTAGCGCAGCACCTCGTCGATCACGGCCGGCAGGTTCTCGGGGTGCGTGCGCAGCCACTCCATCTGGAGGGGGTGCTCAAGCAGCAGCCGGACCGAGGCGGAGAGCAGGTGGGAGGTGGTCTCCAGACCGGCGACCACCACGAAGAGCGCGAGGGAGTAGACCGCTTCGTCGGCGACGGCACGGTCGGGTTCCATCCCGTCCCAGGTCCGGATCCAGGCTGACACCGGATCGTTCCCCGGATTCCGGCGGCGCTCCCGGATCAGGGTGGTGAAGTACTCACGCAATCGGGCGGTCGCGGAATCCGAGAGCGCGAGCTGACTGTGCGACGGGAATAATTCCTGGGTGAATACCTGATCGTGCGTGAGTTCACGCATGAGTGGGTAATCGTCGGGGGGCAGGCCGAGCCATTCGCCGATGACCGCGACCGGCAATTCCTCGCTCACCAGTTTGCAGAAATCGGCTTCACCGTCCTGCAATTTCTCCGTCAGCCGGTCGAGCAGTCGATCGGTGTTCCTGTCGACCGAATGACTTATTATCTGAAGGGATTTGCGGTCGAACATGTGCCCCATGGAGCGCCGCATTCGGGTGTGATCCGGCGGATTGAGCATGGGCAGTGTGTCGCCCATCTGGAGCGAGGCGGGGGCGCTCCAGCGAGCGGCGTCCGCCTGCCGGGTACGCCACTCGCTGCTCGGAACAGCCCAGGACCGGTCCCTGAGTACCTGGTCGCACAGGTCGTACGGGGTGACCAGGTACCCGCCCCACGGGGCGGGGAACACGTCTCCCATTTCCCTGAGTTTCGTGTAGAAAGGGAAAGGATTCGCCTGGCCTGCCGGTGTTCGCATGCGCGAGAAAAGCGAAACGACCGCTCGCCTTTCGACGGGCAGGGTAGCCAGGGAGAGCTCCACTGCGACTCCTTGTTGAAGAGATCACGTAAGATTTGCCAACCCTGTCTACCCGTCCGCCTGAACATTCATGCGACGGTAAAGTCACTCAAGGTGTTGTGGATGTCACACCTTCCACCATGTCAGGAATCCACTCCACCAGCTACCCTTTCCCGGCTTTCCGCGGCCCTGCGGCGCGGGTGTGTTTTCCGGTATGCGCGGGCCAGTCGCGTAAGGCCTGGATGTGCGCTTTTCCCGGTGTTCGGGCGTAAAGCGGGCGGGCAGTGCGGCGAGCGCGCGGTGGAAGGGGCCCGGCCGCCAGGTCAGGGTGTCGGCGGGTACCGCCAGGTCGATGTCCGGCAGAGTGTTGAGGAGCTTCTCGATCGCCAGGACCGAGATCAGCAGTGCGGGATCCTTGGCCGGGCAGGCGTGCACGCCCGCGCCCCACGCGAGGTGCGCGCGCTTGCTGAGCGTCTGACGACTCATCGACAGGGCCGGATCGCTGTTGGCCGCGGCGAAGCTGATGACCACCGGATCACCGGCCCGCAGGGTCGTTCCGGAGAGGTCGACGTCGTACAACGGGTAGTGCGCCGCGTAGTTGGCTATCGGCGGACCATTCCAGAGCACGTCGTTGATGGCATCCTCGACGAGCAGACCCGCCGAGTGCTGGCCGCCCGAGTACTTGTCGTCGGAGAGCAGTAGCCGCAGCGCGTTGGCGATGATGTTCTGGGTGGGCTCGGTGCCGGCCCCGATGAGCATGACCAGTTGGTGGATCATCTCCTCGTCGGACAGCCGCGCCTCGTGCTGCATCAGCCAGGAGGTGATGTCCTCACCGGGTTGGGAGCGCTTGAGCGTGACCAGTTCGAACAGGGACTCTGTCAGGATCTCGCTGGCCTTCTCGACGTCGACGCCGTCGAAGAGGCAGGAGATCCCGTACACCAGCCGGTCGCCGATCTCAGCGGGGCAGCCGAAGAGATCGTTGAACACCAGCAGCGGCACCAACTGGGCGTACTCGGCGATCAGATCGGCACGGCCGCGGCCGCTGAACTGCTCGATGAGATACGTCGCGACTCGGTCGACGTGTCGGCTCACCCGGTGCGTGTCGATCCGGGCCAGCGAGGACGTCACTGCCTGGCGGAGCCTCAGATGCTCAGTGCCGTCGGTGAACAGGCAGTTCGGCCGGTACGCCATCATCGGCAGGATCGGGCTGTCCAGCGGCACCTGCCCCTCACTCAGGGCTCGCCAGCGGCGCGAGTCCCGCGCGAACACGTCCGGATTCTGCAGCACATGGAGCGCGGCCGCGTAGTCCGTGACGAGATGTGCCTCCACGCCGGGGGACAGCTCGACGGGTGCCGCCGTGCCGTACGCCCGCATGTGTTCGTAGTAGGCATCGGGATCGGCGGCGAACTCGGGCCCGTACAGCGGAACGCTCTTGCCGCTGTTGTGGGCGGGGCAGCCAGGGGGCGGACCCTGGTCTTCGGAACGGTATTGCATGCCGAACTCCTAGGAAAGGCGCGACTGAAGATAGCGGACGAGGACGATCAGAGCATTCGCGGACGAGCGCTGATCGCGCGCGTCGCAACTCACCAGAGGTGTCTCGGGAAGCAGGTCGAGAGCTTCTCTGATCTCCGTGTCCTCGTGTTTCGTACCGATGTCGAACCGGTTGACGGCGATGGTGTACGGAATGCCGTACTGCTCCACCAGGTCCATCACGGGGAACGACTCCTGAAGCCGCTCGGGATCGACCAGTACGAGGGCGCCGAGCGCCCCGCGCGACATGTCTTCCCATACCTGGACGAAACGCTGCTGTCCCGGTGTTCCGAAGAGATAGAGCACCAAATTCTCACTGAGCGTGAGTCGGCCGAAGTCCATCGCGACGGTTGTCGTGGTCTTGCCGCGCGTTCCCTTGAGGTCGTCTATCTCCTCGCCGGCCCGCGTCATTACTTCCTCGGTCCGCAGCGGAGGGATCTCCGACATGGTTCCGATGAATGTGGTCTTTCCGACGGCGAAGTGCCCGACCACCAGGATCTTCGCCGCGGTCTGCACGGTTTCGTTCAGATAGACCCCGCTATCCGAAACGGGCTTGAAGGCCATTCAGCACCTCCTCAAGTATGCGTCGTTCGACACGCTCGGCCCGCGGAATGGGTTTGCGCGTGTAGAGGTATCCCGCATCGGTGAGATCGGCGAGCAGGACGCGGACAATGCCGACGGGCAACTGGGTGTGACCCGCGATCTCGGCGACCGCGAGGTACCCCCCGGAGCACAGCTCGACCAACCGGCGCTTCTCCGGGTCGAGATGGCCGATCGCAGGGCAGTTCTCGGCCACGGTGATCAGCGTGATCAGCGAGAACTCGTGATCGTCCACCAGGCTGCGGCCGTTGGTGATGACGTACGGACGCACTAATTGCGGGGCTTCCGGCTCCTGGTCCGGTTCCTCTGTCGTCGTCATGCGTCGGCGTCGGCAATCTCGCGCGGAGGACTGGTCAGTGCCTTGCCGAGCTGGCCGACCAACTGCTGCATACGGAAGGAGATCTCCGCCATGTCGACCTCGGGGGAGGCCGAAACGGCGAGGTAGGCGCCCTCGCCTGCGGAGATGAGGAACACCCAGCCGTGCTCGAACTCGACCAGCGTCTGGCGCCACTGGGGCCGGTCGTTCGGCGGGCGGCCGCAGAAGTCGGCCACCGTGCGGCTCAGGGACTGCATCCCGCTCATCGCGGCGGCGATGGTGTCGCCGTGGTCCTTGCCGACCTCCTTGGAGCGGGCCATGAGCAGGCCGTCCGCCGAGACGAGGATCGCGTGCCGCGCTTCGGGGACTTCCAGGGCGCTGTCAAGCATCCATGACAGGTCGTAGTTCACTGAGTCTCAGGCCCTTCGCTGCTTGCACTGGTGGAACGGCGTCCCGACTGGGTCCCCCGCTGGAACGCCCCCATCACTGAGGCGATCTGCTCGGTCGACCTGGCAGGGGCGGCCCCGGCGTCGGCTTCCGGCACGATGGAGATCGGCCCCCTTCTGCTGCGTTTCGGGAGGCCGCCGAAGGTGGTCGTGGGAGCCGGTGCCGGTGCTGCCGCCGGATCCTCCTCGGGCGGCATCGGGGAGGACGCGGCCACGGTGGGAATCTCCTTCGCCTGGGGCTGGGGGGCGGGTTCCGGCATCGACGTGAGGAGGTCGTCGGGCAGGAGCACGACCGCGCGCACACCGCCGTAGGGCGACGTGGTGTCCACGGAGACACTGAATCCGTAGCGTGCGGCGAGCACGCCGATCACGGTGAATCCGAACTGCGGCGGGTTGCCGAGTCCCGCGACGCCGGGGGAGCGCTCACTCGAAAGGAGCTTGGCCGCGCGGCTCTTCTCCTCCTCGTTCATGCCGACACCGGCGTCGTCGACGATGATGCAGACGCCCTTGGGAACCGGCCGGATGTTGATCTCGATCATGGTTTCCGGCGCCGAGTAACTAGTGGCGTTGTCGAGCAGCTCCGCGAGTGTCAGCGCGACCGGTTCGACGGCGCGGCTCACGATGGCGAAATGACTCTGGGTCCGGATCTCCACTCGGGTGAAGTGGCGGATACGGCCCTTCGCGCTGCGGACCACGTCGTAGAGCGACGCGTCGGCGCGCTGACGGCCGAGCCAGCCGTCGCAGAGCACGGCAATGGACTGGGCGCGCCGTGCGAACTGGGAATTCATGTGGTCGATGTCCAGGAGGTCCTGGAGAATCTGGAGTTCGCCGTACTTGCCCTGGAGTTTCGAAATGGCGAGCTGCTGCTCACTCGCAAGACCCTGAAGCGTCCGCATGGCGGATTTCAGAGCGGTCTTGGTGGCTTCTTCGGCCCGCTCTTTCGCCTCTTCCACGGATTCCGCGTAGTGTTCTTCCAGGGTGGCGTAGTGGCTTCTGAGTTCTTGCTTTTCCGTACGGAGCTTGGAAATCGACTTTCTTCCGCGAACGATCGCGGTAGCGGCGACAGGAGTACCAGCTATCAAAGCCCAGAGTGCTGGATCCTGGAGGTACTGAGTCATAGGGCTCTCTTCGGGTGGCGGGGCCGCCGGGCTCTGAATGTCTCGGGGGCGCGGTCGAGTGCACTCGTGGCCGCAGACATACGGGATCGGTCGCGCGCGTTCTCCTGCCCGACTGCCTTTAAAGGCCCGGCTGATGGCAAAGTTCCCCCCGGGGTGGCGGAATTCTGGCCCGACGCGCTGCGCAATTAAGCGCCATAGCGGGTTTGGTACCGCCTGGCAAGCGTGATGATCTTAGCACCACGGGATGGGGTGACGATCCCGGGGAAGCGTTATCTTTCTGGCATCTGACGGAAATTCAGCAAGGTGCTCATATGGGGTCTTGTGGGCGTTGACTATTTGCCGGACGTGCCCGATTGATCATGATTGTGAATTCTTCGGGACGAATGTCCGCGGGCGTGGACCGGGCCCGGGGAAGCCTCGGCCGGGGCCGTCCGGCGGCCGTGTCGTCAGGGTGCGGCGAGCCGTTCGATGGCCACCAGGGCCGCGTCGTCTCCCAGGCTGCCGTCGGCGTGACGCAGCAGATCGGCGCACAGATCCTCCAGCAGCGCGTCCGGTCCGTCGGCGCGGCACGCTGCGATCCGGTCGGTCAGCGGGTAGAAGCGGCCTGCCCCGTCGCGGGACTCGATGACGCCGTCCGTGTACAGGAGCAGGATGTCGCCGACACCGAAGGGGAACGTCTGGGCGGTGAAGGCCGACCCGGCCAGCGCCCCCAGCCCCAGCGGCGGTGCGGGCTCCCGGACGTCGAGCGAGAGCACCCGGCCGGACCGCAGCAGCAGGGGCGGCGGATGCCCGCAGCTGACCAGACGGAGTTCCGGGTCGGCGTCCGGGATGTCCAGCACGGCAGCGGTCACGAAAGCCTCCGTACCGCGTTCCGCGTCCCCCTCCGAGGGCGGCAGTCCGTCGGCGTACGCGGCGACCCCGGCCTCCAACTGGGCCACGGCTTGCGGAAGTCCGGGTTCCTGGTGGGTCAGGGCCCGGAAGGAGCCCAGGACCTGGGCGGCTTCGCCCATCGCGTCGAGTCCCTTGCCGCGTACGTCTCCGACGATCACGCGGGTGCCCCAGGTCGTGCGGGCCGCCGCGTACAGATCGCCGCCGAGCTGCGCCTCCGCCTCGGCGGCCAGATAGCGCGACGCGATGTGCAGCGTCCCGCTCCGCTCGGGCAGCGCGGGCATCACCACACGCTGCACCGCCTGTGCCACCCAGCGGAGCTGGGACATCTCCCGCACGTGCTGCTCCCTCACATGGGCGAAGAAGGTGACGAAGACGGAGATCAGGAACAGCGCGGCGATCTGGTACGTGTGATTGAGGTCGTTGATGCTGGTGCGCGCGATGCCCACCAGCGACTGGGCCAGGACAGCGACCGCACCGACGAGGCCGGTCGTACGGGGGCCGGCGAACGACGCCGTGATCGCCGGAGCCGCCACGAGAAAAGGGCCGAGGTGGACGTCCGGTGGCGCGTTGACGTCCAGCACCGTGACGACGGCGATCAGGGCGAACGGCACCGCGATGAGCGCTTTCGGGCGCGGTAGGTCCTCGTGGAGCGGGCGCAGTATCCGCAGCGGGCTCATATCTCTGGATACCGCACACGGGCCGCTCACGCTCCCCGTGGCCGTGCCGCCGTGCCGCCGTGCCGCCGCGCTCCGGGGTGAGCCGCTGCCGGACCGAGTGGCTCCCGCACGCAGATACGGGGGAATCACGACGGTATGCGGTTGTATCCCTGTATCGACCGACTGACTTGTTCGCCATGGGAGGATGCGCCTTGCCCGCCAGCCCGAGTGTTCCCGTGTCCCCGGCTCGGCGCGCCGAACCACTGCAACGGCTTCTGTTCGGCGGCATCTACGGAACGATCCTCGCCAGCGCACTGGCCGCCGCTCTGGACAACGACAACGGCAGCCCCGACCCCGGGTACGACGCGCTCTGGGTTCTGCTCACGTCACTCGCGTCGGCGGCGGCGCACGGTTACGCCCATGCCATCGCCCACCGGAAGGCCGACGGAGTGCCGGTCACCAGCAGCACCGTACGGTCGGTGCTCACCGAGTGGCCGCTGGCCGCCGCGGTGCTGCCCACGGTGGCCGCCCTGCTCGGCGCGCACGCGGGCTGGTGGGGGGAGGAATCCGCGATCGCGTTCTCCCTCGGCATCAACACGGTGGCGCTGTTCGGCTGGGGGCTCTGGGCCGCACGTGTGGCGGGCCGCAGCTGGGGCAGGGCGTCCCGCACCGGTGGCGTGGACATGCTGATCGGGCTTCTGATCGTGGCGGCGAACATCCTGAGCCACTGAGCGAGCGGCCGTTCGGAAGCCGGGGGTGATCCGCTGCCGCGCTGTGGCTGCCGGACCGGATCGCCGGCCGGCGGCGGCCCGCGAACTGGCCCTGTTCCACCGTGATGTGAGGCCGTGGAACGTGATGCTCCAGTCCCGGGCCCGGGCTGGGTCGCGCCGGGGGTGCCCCTTACGGTGAGGCATGTGACCCTGAGTGCGAGATCTCTTCTGCCGGTCAACATCACCCTCGGAGTCCTGCTGGTGGTGCTGCTGGCGGTGGCGGCGGGGGTCGCCTGGTTCTTCCGGCTGTCCCCTGATTCCTCTGATTCCCCGGCCGGGCGTCCCCGGGAAATCCTGGTCGCAGGAGTGCGTGCGGCCGCCCAGCTCGCCGTGGTGTCGTTGATCATCACCTGGGCGGTCACCAGGGTGGCCGGGCTGGCAGCGTTCCTGGTCGTGATGTTCACCGTCGCCGTACGCACGGCAGGCCGACGGCTGACCAGCAACCACACCTGGTGGCTCACCGCCGCACCCCTTGCGGCCGGCGTCGTCCCCACGGTGACGGCGCTGCTGCTGACGGGGCTGGTTCCCCTCAAGGGCCTCGTACTCATTCCGATCACCGGCATTCTCATCGGCGGCGCCCTCACCGCAACGGTGCTCGCGGGACGCCGCGCCCTGGACCAGCTGGAACAGCGCAGGGGAGAGGTCGAGGCTGCGATGGCGCTGGGCTTCTTCGACCGGGATGCGCGGATGGAGATCGCGCGTCCCGCGGCATCCGACGCCCTGCTTCCGGGGTTGGATCAGACGCGTACTGTCGGGCTGGTCACCCTTCCCGGGGCGTTCGTGGGCATGCTCCTTGGGGGTGCGAGCCCGATGATGGCCGGCGCTGCGCAGCTGTTCGTCCTGATCGCCCTCATGGCTGTGCAGGCCGTCGCCGTTGCCGTGACCGTCGAACTGATAGCTCGTCGGCGCCTGTTCCGCCCGGCGCGGGCGGAGACCGGGCCAGCCTCCTGACCGTGCGGAATTGCTGGAGCCCGCTGATCCGTCCAGGAGATCCGGCTGCACAGTCGAATTACCTCGAACGGATCAATGCCGTACGCCCATTCAGGAGATCGCGCTGTGTGTTGAATTGCGTGTTCGGACGGTTGCTGTGGTGGTGGCAGTAGCTTCCTCTTGCTGAGGCGATTCATTTCCCTCTGTGGGCCGTTCGACGGCGGATTGTGCGAGCAGTGAGCCGTTCGTGTCGGCGCATGTACGGGGACGTCGCCTCACGGCATCTACCCATCGGTCTGTGACCTCGTGGAGGCAATGCGTGTTCCCCAAGCCCAAGACCAGCAAGCTCGTCATGGCGCTGACTGCCGGTGTGATGGCCGTCGGCGTGGCCGCAGGTCCCGCTCTGGCCGGCGACCTCAGCAACGGCACGGCCAGCAACGGCCAGATGACTGTCGCGGCCAAGTCCTTCTACAAGGGGCGTGTGATCTCCCCGACGGGCGTGCTGGTGCGGAGCGGCCCCAGCCAGCGCTTCCGGGTCGTCGGTTCCTACTCGCACAACTCGATCATCGAGATCGTGTGCAAGGTGCACGGCCAGAACGTCGCGGGTAACAACCTGTGGTACAAGACGCCCCGCGGTAACTTCGTGTCGGCGCGGTACATCACCAACATCGGTGCCATTCCGCGCTTCTGCTGAACCCGAGCGGAAACACCCCTTGTGCGGTGACATTCCTGCTGTCGCGCCATATTGCGCAAGGGGCTTGATCTGCCGCTGTTGCATTCGTCGCCGGCCCTGTGCTCCAGGGGGCCGGCGACGAAGCGTTTTTGATACGAAATTCTCCGACGAGGGCGTTCGCCGCCCGCACCGTGCGGTCCGGCCGGGCGAGGGCCCCAACGGCGGCATCGAGTTCTGTGGTCAGAACCCCGCTTCGGCACCGATGAGAAGGTGCCAGGGCCAGTCGTCATCGCGGGTCACCGGCTCCGGGTCCGGGGGGAGAAGGCTTCGCGTGGCCTCGGACACGGGTGCCCGCAGGATTCCGATGGTGCTGTCGATGAGGTTGGCGGTGAGCAGCGCGACCCGCCGCGCGTTGTCGGACCCGCTCTGTTCCATGGCGTGCTCGCACGCGGCCAGGGCGCGGACGGTGAGCATCATGGCCAGGGCGAGCCGCGTGCGCAGGATGTTTTCGGGCAGGTCGTCCAGGAGGCGGGCGATTGCGCTGAAGACGGTCTGCACGCTCTGTGTGGCCGCTGGATCGGCCGGTACGAGGGCCACCGTCCATGGGGGAGTGGCCACTTGGGCGAGGAAGCGCGCGTAATGGCTGTGCTCCTGCTCGATGAGCGCGCCGGCCAGCGGACGGATGAGGGCGTCGGCCAGTTCTTCCAGGGAGGGCTCCCGGCCGTTCTCGTACAGGGTGGCCAGCAGGTGCTGACGGCGGATGTCCACCTGCCCCGTATGGCGTTCGAAGATCTCCCGGACGAGCTGTTCCTTGCTGCCGAAGTGGTACTGGGCCGCCGACTTGTTGCGCTGACCCGAGGCCGCGGTGATCTCCCGGAGCGATACGGCGTCGATCCCCCGCTCGGCGAACATGTGCAGGGCCACCTCGGCCATGGCCTCGCGTGTCGTGCTTCCTCTGGTCATGGATCCCATTGTAAGGCACCCGCCTTAAAGATTGGTGTACCTTGCTAAGGCACTCGCCTTATTTCTGAGCGCCAGGGAAGGATCCCCCATGAAATCCCCCACCTCGAAACTGCGTCGCGTCGCGACACTGGCCGCATCGGCTGCCGGTGCCGCCGCGCTGGTGCTCGCCGGCACCGGAGCGGCGCAGGCCGGGCCACTGCTGAGCGGCCCCGGCCCGAGCCGGGCCCCCGGTTCCACCGGCCGCCCGGCGAGCCCGCACGCGGTGCCGGGCAGCGAGGTCCACAACCCGTTCATGGCGCAGGACGGCCGGAGCGCCATGCACGGCGACAGTATGCGAGCAACACCCAGCCGCAGGGTGGTCCGTTGGGACGCCACCCCGGGGTGACCAGTTCCAGCAAGGTCACCGACCCGAAGGACCCGGCCCAGTGCGCCACGGCCACGTTCCTTCGCAACGGGCTGATGGTCCTCAACTGCGGCGGCGCCTCGCACCATCCGACCCTGCGGCTGGAGGACCCCACCACCCTCAAGGACCTGGCCTCCTACCCGCTCCCGGTGCGGCCCTCCACCTACCAGGCGGCCGCTACCGGCAACCCCGCCCTGATGTTCTCCGACACCTCGGGCTCCTACTACTACCTGGACAACCGCGACCGGATCGTCATCGCTAGCGCCGATCAGCACATCCAGCGACTGACGGTGGATCACATACCTTCCGGTCGCTGGGAGTTCAAGCAGACGGACAACTGGGACCTGCGCCCGTACCTGCCGCACACCTGCGCCACCGCAGCCGACCCGGACCCGAAGGGCGAGTGCGACCCGGTGACCGCGGTCCAGGTGGACTACCAGGGCCTGATGTGGTGGGTCAGCGACCACGGCCGCGTCGGTACGGTCGACCCGGACACCGGCACCGTCCGGACGGTCGACCTCCACGGCGAGCAGATCGAGAACTCCTTCTCCACCGGCCCCGACGGCGCATTCATCGCCACCGACCACGCCCTGTACAAGATGCACGCGGGGCCGGACGGTACGCCGCGGACCGACTGGCGCGAGACGTACGACCGCGGGACCCGCACCAAGCCCGGCCAGATCAACCAGGGCACAGGCGCGACGCCCGCCCTGCTCGGCAACAAGTACGCAGGCATCACCGACAACGCCGATCCCCGTATGCACGTCCTGGTCTACCGGCGCGGCAACCACGTCAACGGCAACCGCCTGGTCTGCTCCGTTCCTGTCTTCCGGCCCGGCGCAGGCGCCACCGAAAACTCGCTGACCGCCTGGGGCAACGGTTTTTCGGTGGAGAACGACTACGGCTACACGTCCACCAAGAGCACCCAGGGCGGCCGGAGCACCCCCGGCGGGATCACCAAGATCGAGGTCAACAAGGCGGGCACCGGCTGCAAGGTCGCCTGGACCAGCAAGGAACAGTCACCCACAGTCGTCACCAAGCTCTCCCGCTCCAACGGCCTGCTGTACGCCTACTCGAAGCCGGAGAGCAGCAAGGGGGTCGACGCCTGGTACCTCACCGCCATCGACTGGCGCACCGGTAAGACGCGCTTCCGCACCCTGACCGGGACGGGCGACGCCTACAACAACAACTGGTCCCCGATCACCCTCGGTCCCGACGGCTCCGCCTACATCTCCACGTACAGCGGCATCGTCCGGGTCCACGACAGGACCGGCAGCTAGTTCCACTGGGTTTGCAAGGTGGGTGAAGGCCCGGATGACGGGTATGGCCGGCCGCCGTGGCCGGCCATACCCGCGCGTTCCGGTTACCCGCCGAAGGTCTTCGTCGCCGGATGGGTCGACAACGCCGCCTGGTTGAAGGTGACGGCCAGGCCGTGTCCCCGCAGCCGGGAGGCGCGCTGGTCGATCTTCCAGCCGTCGATCCGCACCCCGATGTTCTTGTGGTCCCGGACCTGACCGGTGTCCAGTTGGACCCTGGCAGTGCGCGACTCACCGCCCACCAGGTTCAGGTAGTTGTCGTCGAACGTCGCCGGCAGAATGCGTTCGCCGGTCCGGGTGTCGTACACCTGCAGGTGCACCATCAGTGCCACGGCCCCGCCGGTGTTCTCGACCTCCACGGTCAGCTCGGTGTTGTCCCTCCCGTGCTTCACGTCGGCCGTGACGGAGACGGCGGCCGGGGCCACATCGTTCAGGCTCAGGAATCCCGCGGCCCGGGCCGGGTTCTCGATCCAGTAGAAGTTGCGGACCGGTTCGGCGCCGTGCGCATCCTTGAACGAGAGCCGGACGAAGGCGACATCGGAGGGTGCGCCGTTCAGCTGCGTGGCGATGTTGCCGATCACCGTGTGATCCGATGCCGCTGCCCCGCCGACGCGCCAGGAGGTGTTGGCGAACGCCTTCCCGTCCAGGTCGTAGAGCGTGACGGCTACGGTGCCCCGCACGGCCTCTCGGGTGTGATTGGCCACCACCACGTCGTACGTCTTGCTGTTGAGGATCACGTTGACCCGCCGGCAGGCGTGCTGGACCGCGTAGAACGACGAGTGTGCCTCAAGATCGTGCGTGTACATCTGCCAGACGAAACTGGGCTGCGCGGGATTGGTCATCCACATGATGACGCCGGTGCGCGGGTACGGTTTGCCCGGCGCGGCGCTCTCCATGTTCGCGGCGTGCGCCTCGTAGATCGCCTTGATGCACTCGTAGTTCATCAGCTGGGACTTGCGGGCGAAGTCCGGGAGATTCTGCGGATCGCCGTAGCGCTTCGCGGTGATCTGGAGGTAGCCCGCGCCGCCGCCGTTGCCGCCGTTGCCGTTGACGTCCCGGTCGGCCCAGGAGTCGTCCGGGTGCTCCCACGACGCCTCGGGGATCATCTTCTTGATGAACTCCAGCGTGGGGATCGAGTACGAGCCGACCTCGTTGTGGAACGGCGGCCAGTGGGTGCCGTCGTTGAGGTCGAAGTGGGTGCTGGGGGTGACCCAGTGGTACGGCCCGCCCGAGCTGTAACCGCCAATGGGGTTCTTGCCGGTGTCGCCGGCCGAACTGGTCAGCGAGGCGCGCTTGGGGTCCAGCTCGGCGACCAGCGCGTCCAGGCCGTCGACGAGCTGCTGCGGCGGCGGGCCCTCGTTGCCGCCGCACCACAGGAGGACCGACGGGTGGTTGCGGAACCGCACGATGCACTCCCGGATGTTGTCCAGGTCGCGGGTGACGTTCGCCGGGGCAGGACCTTCCGTCGAGCAGAAGAAGTCCTGCCAGACGAGGATGCCGAACTCGTCGCACGCCTCGTAGAAGTCCTCGGTGCTGCTCTGGCCGTTCCAGTTCCGGATCAGGTTGAGGTTGGCTTCGCTGTGCAGCCGCACCTGCTCGCGGAGCCGTTCCCGCGGAATGCGCTTGAGCGCCTCGTCCAGGCCCCAGTTGCCGCCCATCACCAGGATCGGCTGGTTGTTGACGGTGATCGCCAGACAGTCAGTCGGCGTGCCGGTCTGTGACTGGATCGGCTTGGTGTACTCGATCCGCCGGACGCCGAAGTCCACCGTCCGCTCGTCGTGGACCTGGCCACCGGACTCGACGCCGATCGAGAGCCGGTAGCGGTGGGGGTCGCCGTACCCGTTGGGCCACCACAGCTTCGGGCGGTTCAGCCGCAGGCAGTCGATGTCCTTCGACGTCACCGTCACCGTGGATGCGCCGGCCGGCACGGTCACGGTCCGGGCGAACTCGTGGCCGTCGAGGGTGCCCCTGACCACCACGGACCGGGACGAGTCGAAGGCGCTGTCGAGGGTGAGTCCGATCGCGATGTCGGCCGTGCTCAGATCAGCGGACAGCGTCGGATCGACGTGCACGTCGGTCAGCCGGATCTGCCCCGTCGTGGACCAGGTGACCGGCTGCCAGATGCCCAGGTCCCGGTCGGGGATGGTCGGCAGCCAGTCCCAGCCCGCCGTACAGAAGAACGTCGGGCCGTTCTTCAGAGTGATCCCGGTCTTGCCGCCGTTGCGCCCGCCGCGGGTCACGCCGCTGGCGTAGCTCGGCAACGCCGGGGGGTCGACGTAGTCCAGCTTGCCGATCAGCACCGCGAGGTGAGCCGTGCCGTCGGCCTTCGCGATGATGTCCGTGACATCGAAGACGCCCCGCTTGAACGCACCCTCGATGGTGCCCACCTCGGTGCCGTTGAGCCAGATCGTCCCGAGGTAGTTGATGCCGTCGAACCGCAGCCAGAACCGCTGGCCCGGGATCAGCCGCGGCACGGGGAACGCGACCCGGTACCAGTAGTCGGTGTCCTTGAGGGTGTCAGGGACCGTGTCGGTCACGATGTGGCCGTACAGCGGATCGGGGTACTCGCCGTTGGCGATCATGCTCGTGAGCGGCGTGCCCGGCACGACAGCCGGCTTCAGGCCGGTGATGCGCTGCGCGCTGGCCATCCGGTTCCCGGGCGGCGTCGTGCCGTCCGCCGCGGTGAAGGTCCAGCCGCTGGTGATCTCGCGGCCGTCGGTGCGGACGAGATGGGTGCTCTGGCTGTTCGGGGTGCCCGCGGTGCCTGTGGTGCCGCCGCCCGGCGCTGCGTCGGCGACGCCGGACAGCCCGAGCGCGCCGAGAACACCACCACCGGCGGTGGCGATCCCGCTGGACAGGAAACGCCTGCGATTCAACTGGGTCACGTCGCTCCCGGTGCGTCGTTCGACAACGTTGTCAGTGCCGATGTGAGTTCCATGGTCGGCAGGCCCTGATCCCTTTGTCAACGGCCTTGGGGCCAGGGCTCGGTACCGACGGGCTCCCACCTGCCGCCGACGGCCGGCCCGCAGACGCCACCACCCCTCCCTGAACCGGCATGTCGCAGGTCGGGGTGGGGGCGGTGGCTTCTGTGGTCAGCCCAGCACACCGCCCATGGCGGCGAGGAACAGCCCGAGAGCGACAGCGCTACAGGCCAGCGCGAGGGTGATCGAGCCCCGATTGCCGGACCGTAACGGGCGTTGTCCGTGGGCGGGCGTGGCCGGGTCCGCAGGTGCGGTGCCCGTGGTGGTGTCCACCGTTTCGAGCAGCAACGCACGGCAGTGCGCGGCCAGTTCGGTGATGTTGCCGTCGAAGGGTGCGGTGGTCTCGGCGCGGGCCGGGGCGGAGGTGCCGCCATCGAGCAGCCGGCCGGCGCGGATGTGTACGTGGCCTGTTCCGCGGGCTGTCAGACTTATCCACTTTCCGACGTGCTCGCCGCGGATGACGGCGCTGCCGCCGCGCTCCCGGTAGACGGTGTGCTGACGCCACAGCAGGGCGGCGAGTTGCCGGCTGGTCGTATGGATCTCAAGGCTGTTCAATTCGGTCCTGTCGAATCTGACTGGCGAGATGGCTGGGCTTGCCGGTATCCGCCGCACGTTGCTGTTTTCGGGAGGCGATTCAGGGGGCGCTGCGCTGGGTGGCCCAGGCCGGGTCGGCCTCATGGTCTTCGGCCGCCGCGGACGGCTGCCGGGCCCGCGGCCCGCTCCCCGCGACCGCGGTGGCGACGGACTCGGCGGCTGCCGCCCGACCGTCAGCCGGATCGGTTCCGGTGGCCCGTAACAGCAGTGCGAGTGAGGGGACTTGGACCCTTCTTCGTCCGGATCGGGCCGCGCGTCCGGTGATGTGTGTACTCAACTTGTGTGTCCCTTCCGGATCGCTCGTCGCGAGCGACCATCAAGGGACTGTAAATGCAGAGTAAACCCGTTGCTTCCAGCGGAAGTTGACGGCTATTGAGACATGGTTCACGGTTGCTTGGAGGAACACCCATAACCCGAAACCCCCTTACGGAGGACGGGGAGGGGGTTGGGCGGAAAGGTGTGACATGTCCGAGTGAAGCTTGTGAGGAGATGGCGACGCACCCCTTCCCGGCCGCACGAATGCGGGCCAGGAAGGGGTGCGTCGGGCAGGACCGGTTCAGATGTCCCGGAAGATCTCGATCTGTGCGCCAACGGAGTTGAGGCGCTCCGCCAGCTCCTCGTATCCGCGGTTGATCACGTACACGTTGCGCAGCACCGACGTGCCCTCGGCCGCCATCATCGCCAGCAGCACCACCACCGCCGGGCGCAGCGCCGGCGGGCACATCATCTCCGCCGCGCGCCAGCGGGTCGGTCCTTCCACCAATACCCGGTGCGGGTCCAGGAGTTGGAGTCGGCCGCCCAGCCGGTTGAGGTCCGTCAGATAGATCGCGCGGTTGTCGTAGACCCAGTCGTGGATCAGGGTCTGGCCCTGCGCGACCGCCGCGATGGCCGCGAAGAACGGCACGTTGTCGATGTTGAGCCCCGGGAAGGGCATCGGGTGGATCTTGTCGATCGGGGCTTCGAGCTTGGAGGGCCGTACGGTCAGGTCCACCAGCCGGGTCCGGCCGTTGTCGGCCGCGTACTCGGCGCTGCGGTCGTGGTCGAGGCCCATCTCCTCCAGGACCGCGAGCTCGATCTCCATGAACTCCACGGGGACCCGGCGGATCGTCAGCTCCGACTCCGTCACGACGGCGGCGGCCAGCAGGCTCATCGCCTCGACCGGGTCCTCGGAGGGGGAGTAGTCGACATCCACGTCGATGTCCGGCACTCCGTGCACGGTCAGCGTCGTCGTGCCCACGCCGTCCACCCGTACGCCCAGCGCCTCCAGGAAGAAACACAGGTCCTGGACCATGTAGTTGGAGGACGCGTTGCGGATGACGGTCACGCCGTCGCTGCGCGCGGCCGCGAGCAGCGCGTTCTCGGTGACGGTGTCGCCGCGCTCGGTCAGCACGATCGGGCGGTCGGGAGTGGCGCCCCGCTCCACCTGCGCGTGGTAGAGCCCCTCCGTCGCCGTGATCTCAAGACCGAAGCGGCGCAGCGCGATCATGTGCGGCTCGATGGTGCGGGTGCCCAGGTCGCAGCCGCCCGCGTACGGCAGCTTGAAGTTGTCCAGGCGGTGCAGCAGCGGGCCGAGGAACATGATGATCGAGCGGGTGCGGCGGGCGGCCGACGCGTCGATGGCGGCCATGTCCACCTCGGCGCCCGGGGCGATCTCCAGGTCCTTGCCGTCGTTGATCCAACGGGTGCGTACACCGATGGAGTTGAGCACCTCCAGCAGGCGGTACACCTCCTCGATGCGGGCGACTCTGCGCAGCACCGTCCGCCCCTTGTTGAGCAACGAGGCGCAAAGCAGCGCCACACAGGCGTTCTTGCTCGTCTTGACGTCGATCGCGCCGGAGAGCTGGCGTCCGCCGACCACCCGCAGATGCATCGGCCCGGCGTAGCCCAGCGAAACGATCTCGCTGTCGAGAGCCTCGCCGATCCGGGCGATCATCTCAAGGCTGATGTTCTGGTTTCCGCGCTCGATGCGGTTCACGGCGCTCTGGCTTGTGGCGAGCGCATCGGCCAGCTGAGTCTGTGTCCAGCCCCGGTGCTGACGGGCGTCACGGATGAGCTTGCCGATGCGTACGAGGTAGTCATCTGCCATACGGCAGACGTTATCTCACATATGAGATGCCGACTCGTCGGGGTGGGCCATTGGAGTGACGGGTGTGGCGACGGCCCGGACGCGGACGCCTTCCGTGACGCGACGCCCCGGCTGCCGACCGGGCCCGCCACGCATCCGGCTGGGCGCCCCGGGGCCGGAGGTATGGCGGGCGGGCGCGTCGTCTGTGAGTCGCATGTGAGGCGGAGGCGGCCCGGCCGGTTTGTCCACTTCTGGGCGGAGCGGGGGTGCCGGGAGGCTGGTGCCGCTCAGGTGGAGCTGGTGGTGCCGGCCGGCGGAGCCTGTTGGTAGAGCGCTACCAACACACCGTGCACGGGCTGGTCCTCGGTATCTTCCTCGGCCCCGTCGACCAGTTCGGCGAGGGCCTCGCCGAGTTCTCGTGCCTTCCCGGGGCTGAGGCGCAGGTGGCGCAGTGCCAGGTGGGTCTCGGCGGGCGAGCGGTCCAGTTCCTGGGCGACCGCGGCGAGCATCGCGGCGGTGCCTGCCGCCCGGGGTTCGGCGACGACCATGTGGCGGGCCGTGCGCTGGTAGTACTGCTCGGTGCCGCCGCGGACCTGGCGGGTCTCGGCGATGTGGACCAGCCCGGCTTCGCGGAGCACTTTGAGGTGGTGGGCCACATTGCCCTTCTTCGCGTCGAGTTGCGCCGCAAGCCGGCTGGTGGTGGCAGGCCGGTGGCCCAGGGCGAAGAGCAACCGCTGACGCAATGGGTGGGCGAGCGCCGCGAACTGCTCGGGCGCACCGATCTCCTGGACGTCCTCAGGAGGTGGCAGATAGGGAGGCTGGTTGCGCATACCGAAAGTGTCTAACTCTCTTGACGCTTTCGCAAGGGCGGTGCTCTACTCCCAGCCATGACGACGCTTACGCAGTTTCGGCCAGCACCTGTCATCGACGAGACGGCCCGGCTCCTGATCGAGCACTACGTTTTCCCGGAGACAGCCGAGCAGCTGGCGGGCCTGCTGCGACGGCGCCTCGCCGAGGGCGCCTATGACGTCGACGGCGCCGAAGAGCTCGGTCGGCTTGTCACCGCGGACCTGCAGTCCGTCAACGGCGACCGACACCTGAGGCTGAAGTACCACGCTGACCGGGTGCCTCCGGAGCAGGGGGCGGCCACCCTGGCCTCCATGCGCCGGGACTTCGACACCTCGCTGGGCGGTGCGCCCCGGGTGGAGTTGCTCGACGGAGGGGTCGCCGTGGTGGAGCTGGCGCCGATGCTGTTTCCGCTGGAGTGGGCCGCTGAACCGCTGAGCGCCGCGCTCACCCTGGCGTCCCGCGCCCAGGCGCTGATCGTGGACCTTCGTGCCAACCGGGGCGGCGACCCGGACACGGTCGCCTTCGTCTGCAGTTACCTGTTGGACGAGCGCACTCACCTCAACACCATGTACTGGCGGGACGGCGAGCGCCACGAGCAGTCCTGGAGCCTGCCGCACGTTCCCGGCGCCTGCTTCGGTGGCAGCAAACCGCTGTATGTGCTCTCCAGTGACAGCACCTTCTCTGCCGCTGAAGAGCTGGCGTACGACCTCCAGCAGCTCGGCCGCGCCGTTGTCGTCGGCGAGCGCACCCGCGGTGGCGCACATCCGTGCCAGGGCTGGACCGTGCACCCGCGCCTGGAAGCCACCGTCCCCGTGGGCCGCGCGATCAATCCCGTCTCCGGCACGAACTGGGAGGGCGCCGGTGTGCAACCGGACATCCTGTGCGCTGCTGCCGACTCCCTCGACCGTGCGCACGCGCTGGCCCTCGCCCGGCTGGCAGAAATAGCTGGTTCGCAGTCGAACGCCTCGATGGCATGACAAAGGACAGGGGCGGCCGGGCGGCTGTCCCTTCGCACTCGATCGAGCCGTCATCTCAACGACCCCAGCCATTCGGGCTTCCATCCCGGCGAACCTGGTCGCGCGGCTCAGTGCACTGGGAGGTATCAGTGCGGATGCGGCGGCGTCGGCGAGCCTCCACCGCTTCCCGGAGACTCAGAACGACACGGTGAGGGCGATGACGACGATGTTGGCGATGAGGTACAAGCCCGTCGAGATGGCGAAAGTGCGGTTGTTGAAGCGCCGCGCCGCCGGTTCGGCCATGGGATCGGTCAACAGCTTCATGACGTAGGTGGTGTTGGCGACACCGACCAGTACGTAGATCAGGCTCATGAAGTGGATCTCTTCGACCAGCGTCACGTTCAGGAAGGTGCCCAGCGCCTCGTCGACCGCCCGCAGATTGAGCATGATCGTGAAGAGCGCGGTACCGAGAATCCCGAGCCGTGCGACCATGGCGACCTCGTTGTCCTTCGACCAGATCAGAAACGAGACCAGGGCGACCAGGAGAGCCACATAGACCGGCAGGATCTGCTTGCCGAAACTCGTGATGTCCACTCGGGTGAGCTGGAACTCGATCACCAGCTGGGAGTAGTGACTGCTGCCTCCTCGCTTGAGCCGGGGATCGCCGAAGCTCGTCCGGTAGGGCGCGTCGCCGACACCGATCCGGAATCGCGTGATCTTGAAGTCGCCGGGATGGATCCTGGGGCTGTACGTGGAGTTCTTCACATCCGCCCGGTAGACGAACCGTGACTTGTCCAGTTTGTTTTCCTCAACCTGGATCCGGACGACCTGTTTGTCGAACGGGAAGTCCGTCAGGTTCAGGGTCTGCCGGAAGGTCCCGGCCACTTTGACCTGGGTCCAGTACTCGTTGTCCACCTTCTCGCTGGAAGGCGCGGTCAGCATCGTCTTCGTCGCGTTGGTGAATTCGAGACGCTGGAGAGCGTCAAGATCCTTGTGTGGGCATACGCTCCACAGCCACAGCTCCGCGTTCACGGTGCCCTGGACCGGATCCACCGCGTAGAGGTCGGTGACGTAAGCCCCGACACTGCAACTGGGCGCGGCCGCAGCGGCGGGCGTGGCGATGATCAGCGTGCTCAGCACCGCAGCGACCGCTGCGAGCAGGGCGGCCGCTCCCGGCGGGAGCCCGGCCAGGAAGTCACGTCGGCCGTTCGCTGGCCCGCCGTACGAACGGGGCATACCTGCGAGCCTCCAAGGACGCCGGCGGGAGCAGCGGGAACTGCCTCAGGGGAGCGTTTCCACGCGGACCTTAACCCGGCGGCCGAGGCGAGATCGCGATCACAGCGGCCCAGCCCGCAGAGCGGCTCAGATGCACCCGTTCGGCTCATGCCCAGGGCCGCGGCGCGGCTGTCGACCATGCAGGCGGCATGCTCATGATCGCCCAGGCGGTGCCCCTGTCATTGAGACAGGACAGTGGCCCCACATGACCTCCGAGCGGACGTGTACTAGAGTTATCTCGACATCGAGATATCTGCCGAGGCGCATCGCGGCCGTCACTCGGTAAGGGTTACCTAACTAATCCTCACTGTAGCGGATGGCCGAGCAGCCGCAGGCGGCACCACGCGGCGCCGGCGCTCATGAGGCGCGGCGCGGTAGAACGCGCACTTTGATGAAGGAGACTGTCGTGTCGGCGAACAGCTTCGACGCCCGCAGCACGCTGCGCGTGGGCGACGAGTCGTACGAGATCTTCAAGCTGGACAAGGTCGAGGGCTCCGCTCGCCTCCCTTACAGCCTGAAGGTCCTGCTGGAGAACCTGCTGCGTACCGAGGACGGCGCGAACATCACCGCCGACCACATCCGGGCGCTCGGCGGCTGGGACTCGCAGGCCCAGCCGAGCCAGGAGATCCAGTTCACGCCGGCCCGCGTGATCATGCAGGACTTCACCGGCGTGCCCTGCGTCGTCGACCTCGCCACCATGCGCGAGGCCGTGAAGGAGCTCGGCGGTGACGCGGCGCAGATCAACCCGCTCGCCCCGGCCGAGCTGGTCATCGACCACTCCGTCATCGCCGACAAGTTCGGTACGTCGGACTCCTTCGCGCAGAACGTCGAGCTGGAGTACGGCCGCAACAAGGAGCGCTACCAGTTCCTGCGCTGGGGCCAGACCGCGTTCGACGAGTTCAAGGTCGTCCCCCCGGGCACCGGCATCGTCCACCAGGTGAACATCGAGCACCTGGCCCGCACCGTCATGGTCCGCAACGGCCAGGCGTACCCCGACACCCTCGTCGGCACCGACTCGCACACCACCATGGTCAACGGCCTGGGCGTGCTGGGCTGGGGCGTCGGCGGTATCGAGGCCGAGGCCGCGATGCTCGGCCAGCCGGTCTCGATGCTCATCCCGCGCGTCGTCGGCTTCAAGCTGACCGGCGAGCTGAACGCCGGCACCACCGCCACCGACCTGGTCCTCACGATCACCGAGATGCTGCGCAAGCACGGCGTCGTCGGCAAGTTCGTCGAGTTCTACGGTGAGGGCGTCGCCGCGACCTCCCTCGCGAACCGCGCCACCATCGGCAACATGTCGCCGGAGTTCGGCTCCACCGCCGCGATCTTCCCGATCGACGCCGAGACGCTGAACTACCTGCGTCTGACCGGCCGTGACGAGAAGCAGGTCGCGCTCGTCGAGGCGTACTCCAAGGAGCAGGGTCTCTGGCTCGACCCGGCCGCCGAGCCCGACTTCTCCGAGAAGCTGGAGCTCGACCTCGCCACGGTCGTCCCCTCCATCGCCGGCCCGAAGCGCCCGCAGGACCGCATCGTCCTCGCCAACGCCAAGGCGCAGTTCGCCCAGGACGTCCGCAACTACGTCTCCGAGGACGAGGAGTCCGGCAAGGAGTCCTTCCCGGCCTCCGACGCCCCGGCCACCCACAACGGTGTGCCGAGCCGTCCGACCACCGTCACGGCCCCCGACGGTTCGACGTACGAGATCGACCACGGCGCCGTCACGGTCGCCGCGATCACCTCCTGCACCAACACCTCGAACCCGTACGTCATGGTCGCCGCCGCGCTCGTCGCGAAGAAGGCCGTGGAGAAGGGCCTGACCCGCAAGCCCTGGGTCAAGACCACCCTCGCCCCGGGTTCGAAGGTCGTCACCGACTACTTCGACAAGGCCGGGCTCACCCCGTACCTCGACAAGGTCGGCTTCAACCTCGTCGGCTACGGCTGCACCACCTGCATCGGCAACTCGGGCCCGCTGCCCGAGGAGGTCTCGAAGGCCGTCAACGACCACGACCTGGCCGTGACGTCGGTGCTCTCGGGCAACCGCAACTTCGAGGGACGCATCAACCCCGACGTCAAGATGAACTACCTGGCCTCCCCGCCGCTGGTCGTCGCGTACGCCATCGCGGGCTCCATGAAGGTGGACATCACCAAGGACTCGCTGGGCACCGACCAGGACGGCAAGCCGGTCTACCTCAAGGACATCTGGCCCACCGAGGCCGAGGTCAACGACGTGGTGGCGAACACCATCGGCGAGGACATGTTCAACAAGTCCTACCTGGACGTCTTCGCGGGTGACGCCCAGTGGCAGGCGCTGTCGATCCCGACCGGCAACACCTTCGAGTGGGACCCCGAGTCCACCTACGTCCGTAAGCCCCCGTACTTCGAGGGCATGACGATGGAGACCACCCCGGTCGAGGACATCACCGGCGCCCGGGTCCTCGCCAAGCTGGGCGACTCGGTCACCACCGACCACATCTCCCCGGCCAGCGCGATCAAGGCCGACACCCCGGCCGGCAAGTACCTCACGGAGCACGGCGTCGAGCGCCGCGACTTCAACTCCTACGGCTCGCGCCGCGGTAACCACGAGGTCATGATCCGCGGCACCTTCGCCAACATCCGCCTGCGCAACCAGATCGCGCCGGGCACCGAGGGCGGCTACACCCGCGACTTCACCCAGCCGGACGGGCCGGTGTCGTTCATCTACGACGCCTCCCAGAACTACCAGGCCGCCGGCATCCCGCTGACCGTCCTGGCGGGCAAGGAGTACGGCTCCGGATCGTCCCGCGACTGGGCGGCCAAGGGCACCGCGCTGCTCGGCGTCAAGGCCGTCATCGCCGAGTCGTACGAGCGCATCCACCGCTCGAACCTCATCGGCATGGGCGTCCTGCCGCTCCAGTTCCCGGAGGGCAAGACCGCCGAGTCGCTCGGCCTGACCGGCCAGGAGACCTTCTCCTTCACCGGTGTGACCGAGCTGAACAACGGCACCACGCCCCGCACGGTCAAGGTCACCACCGACACCGGCGTGGAGTTCGACGCGGTCGTCCGCATCGACACCCCCGGTGAGGCGGACTACTACCGCAACGGCGGCATCATGCAGTACGTGCTGCGCAACCTGATCCGCAAGTAGGCGGACGGGCCGCGAGGCCGCGAAAGGGCCGTACCCCAGCCGGACATCACGGCAGGGTACGGCCCTTCCCCATGCGCCCGTGCCCGCGGGTCAGCGGACGCCGAGCAGATGCTCCATGGCCAGCTGGTCGAGCGCCTCGAAAGCCATGGAGCGCTCCGCTGCCGCGCCGGTGTCGAACTCCTCGTACGCGGAGCGGTCCGCCAGCAGCCCCTTGACGCCGTCGGCGGCGGTGGGCACGGCCAGCTCGTCCAGGCGCGAGGCGGCCAGCGCCTCCTGGACGGTCGGGTCGGCACGGAACGCCAGCGCGCGCTCCTGGAGGATCAGGTAGTTGCGCATGCAGTTCTTCGCCGACTCCCAGACGCCGTCGAAGCCGTCGGTGCGGACCGGCTTGAAGTCGAAGTGGCGCGGTCCGGTGTAGCCGGCGCTCTCCAGGAGGTCGACGAGCCAGAACGCCTGGCGGAGGTCGCCCGCCCCGAAGCGCAGGTCCTGGTCGTACTTGATGCCGGACTGGCCGTTGAGGTCGATGTGGAAGAGCTTGCCCGCCCAGATCGCCTGGGCGATCGAGTGGGTGAAGTTCAGCCCGGCCATCTGCTCGTGGCCGACCTCCGGGTTCACCCCGTACATCTCCGGGCGCTCCAGCCGCTCGATGAAAGCGAGGGCGTGGCCGACGGTGGGCAGCAGGATGTCGCCGCGCGGCTCGTTCGGCTTGGGCTCGATGGCGAAGCGCAGGTCGTACCCCTGGTCGACGACGTACTCGCCGAGCAGGTCGAAGGCCTCTTTCATCCGGTCGAGCGCCACCCGTACGTCCTTGGCGGCCCCGGACTCGGCGCCCTCGCGGCCGCCCCAGGCCACATAGGTCCGCGCGCCCAGCTCCACCGCCAGATCGATGTTGCGGATGACCTTCCGCAGCGCGAAGCGGCGCACATCCCGGTCGTTGGACGTGAAGCCGCCGTCCTTGAAGACGGGGTGCGTGAACAGGTTCGTCGTGGCCATCGGGACCTTGAGACCGGTGCGGTCCAGCGCGTCCTTGAAGCGCGCGACGAGCGCCGAACGCTCGCTCTCCGACGCGCCGAACGGGATCAGGTCGTCGTCGTGGAAGGTCACACCGTGCGCGCCCAGTTCAGCCAGGCGCTCCACGGACTCGACGGGGTCCAGGGCGGGGCGGGTCGGGTCGCCGAAGGGGTCGTTGCCCTTCCAGCCGACGGTCCACAGACCGAAGGTGAACCTGTCTGCGGGCGTGGGGGTGAAGCGGTCCGGCATGTTCAGCCTCTTGTCGACGAGGGGTCGGGCGGGGTCGCGGACTGCCGCCCGATCGATTTGTTTGCCGACATTACTAATACGGCATCGCCGGAGATGTTTCCAGAGGTCGGCGGTGATCCGCACGGAACCCGGCCGTGGGTACGGGAGCGCACGGCCCGGGACCGGCGTGGCCGCCGGGCCCCGTACGCGCCGAGGGGCGGGGCCAGGAAGTCCCGGCCCCGCCCCCGCAGTTCACTCCGTGCGGTCGATCACCCGCGGATCAGGAGAGCAGCTCCACCTCCGCCAGCGTCGCCGTCCCGGTGCTCACCAGGCGGTACTTCTGGTACGTGCCGGGGTGGGCCACGGAGAAGACCCGGGTCTGCTTGTCGTAGCCGAACGACTCACCCGAGCGCTGGTCCAGAGTGGTCCACTTCGTGCCGTCCGTGGAGCCCTCCAGCTTCCACCCGGTCGGGGCCTTGGCCTTGTCCGACGAGGTGAGGGTGTACTGCACGGTCCGCGTCGCCGACTTCACGGGGAGGTCGGCCGAGGTGAACGTGGCGTCCGTCTTCGACGTGTTGTCGAAGAGCGCACCGGAACCACTCGTCGCGTCCTCGCGCGGCGACGGCACCTTGTCGTCCTTGGCGATCGAGACCGGGGCCGCGTTCTTCCCGGTGCCCCACTTCGACGGCTGCGGGCCCATGGCGAAGTCCAGGGTGCCGCCGTGCTGCAGAACGTCATTGGGCAGCGCGGTGGAGTTCCACGCCTTGCCGTTCACCTTGAGGCCCTGCACATAGATGTTCTTGGTGCTGTTCTGCGGAGCCTTGACCACCAGGTCCTTGCCGTTGTCCAGGTGCACGGTGGCCTTGGTGAACTGCGGTGAGCCGACGGCGAATTCGCCGCTGCCCATCACCAGGGGGTAGAAGCCGAGCGAGGAGAAGATGTACCAGGCCGACTGCTCGCCGTTGTCCTCGTCGCCGTGGTAGCCCTGCCCGATGTCACTGCCGGTGTACAGCCGGCCGAGCACCTCGCGGATCTTCTCCTGCGCCTTCCAGGGCTGACCCGCCGCGTCGTACATATAGGTGACGTGGTGCGCCACCTGGTTGCTGTGCCCGTACTGGCCCATCCGTACGTCGCGCGCCTCGGTCATCTCGTGGATGACACCGCCGTACGAGCCGGTGTACTCGGGGCCCGCCGTCTCCGGCGTCGAGAAGTAGGTGTCCAGCTTCTTCGCCAGACCCGCCTGGCCGCCGTAGAGGTTGGCCAGACCGCGCGAGTCCTGCGGAGCGGTGAAGGCATACCCCCAGCCGTCGGTCTCGGTGTAGTCGTAGCCCCAGACCCTCGGGTCGTACTTGTCGGCCGGGAGCCGCCAGCTGCCGTCCGGGGTACGGCCCTGGAAGAAGCCGACCTCGGGGTCGAAGAGCTTGACGTAGTTCTGCGCCCGGTTGAGGAAGTACTCCGACTCCTCCTTGTAGTGGGTCTCGTGGGTCTTCTTGTAGAGCGCCTTGCCCATCTGCGCGATGCCGTAGTCGTTGACGTAGCCCTCCATCGACCACGACATGCCCTCGTTGGTCGCGGTGGAGGCGTAGCCCGTGAAGGGCGAGGTGTCCATGCCCTTGCGGCCGACGCCCGAGCTGGGCGGGACGACCGTGGCGTTCTTCAGGGCCGCCTCGTACGCCGCCTTCGCGTCGAACTTCACGCCCTTGACATAGGCGTCGGCGAACGCCACATCCGAACTGGTGCCGGTCATCAGGTCGGAGTAGCCGGGGGAGGACCAGCGGGAGATCCAGCCGCCGTCCTTGTACTGCTGGACGAAGCCGTCGACCAGCTTTCCCGCCTTCTTCGGGGTGAGGAAGGAGTACGCCGGCCAGGTCGTCCGGTAGGTGTCCCAGAAGCCGTTGTTGACGTACACCGACCCCTTCACGACCTTGGCGCCCGTGTGCGTCGGGGTGTTGTCACCGGCCTTGGCCGAGAAGGGGCTCGCGTACTCCGTCTTCGAACCGACCTTCTCCGAGCCCGAGTTCGGGTAGAGATACAGCCGGTACATGGACGAGTAGAGCGAGGTCAGCTGGTCGTGCGTGGCTCCCTGCACCTCGATCTTGCCGAGGATCCTGTCCCACTGGGAGCGGGCCTTCGCCTCGGTCCCGGCGAAGGTGGACGACGCGGGGAGCTCCTGGGCGAGGTTGGACTTCGCCTGGTCCACGCCGATGAGCGAGGTGGCGATGCGCAGGGTGACCGTGCGGTTCTTGCCCGGCTTGAAGCGCATGTAGCCGGTGACGTTGTCGCCGCCCCCGCCGGTGAGCTTGGAGCTCGCGGTGACCGGGGTGTCGACCACGCCGTAGACGAACATCCGGGTGGCCCCGGTGGAGCCGCCGCTCTTGACGTCCGAGTAGCCGCTGAAGGTGCCGGTCTTCGGGTCCAGCGTGAGGCCGCCGTCGTTGGAGATGTTGTCGAAGATCATGCTGGCGTTGTCACCGGGGTAGGTGAACCGCATCATCGCCGCGTGGTCGGTCGGCGTCATCTCGGCCTTGAGGCCGTTCTCGAAGGTGACCCCGTAGTAGTCGGGCTTCGCGACCTCGTTCTCGTGCTTGAAGGGGAGGGCGCGCTTGGTCCGGGAGGCGTCGGGGGTGCCGGAGTCCACCGACGGCATCACCTGGAAGGTCTGCCGGTCACCCATCCAGGGGCTCGGCTCATGGCTGGCGCTGAAGGCCTGGAGTGTGGGCAGATTGTCGGCGTTGTTGCCGTTCGCGTAGTTGTAGAGCCAGCTGGTGGAGCCTGCGTCGGTGACCGGCGTCCAGAAGTTGAAGCCGTTCGGGACGGCGGTCGCCGGGAAGTTGTTGCCGCGCGAGAAGGAGCCGCTCGAATTGGTGCCCCGGGTGGTCAGGGCGTAGTCGGAGAGGTGCGCGGACGGCTTCTCCGCCTTCTTGGCCGCCAGCGAGATGTCGTCGATCCAGCCCCGGAACACCGCCGGGCCCTTGGGGGAGTCGTACGCCACCAGGATCCGGTCGACGGTCTTGCCGGCGGCGACCGTCCCGATGTCCGCCGAGACGGCGTTCCACTGGTTGACATACAGCCGCTTGGCGGCCCCCTGCCCCTGCGGCGTCAGCAGCCCGCCATTGGAGTCGGTGGCCTTCAGATCGCTCAGATAGGTGCCGTCCGTGAAGGCGAGGTCGACCGCCACATTGGTGGACGGGTAGTTCAGGTCGGTCTTGCCCATCTCGGGGAAGACCTTGTACGACAGCTCGGTGTTCCGGCTGATCCGGGTGTTGACGTCGAAGACCTTGTTGTACGAGTACGCGCGGCCCGTGCCCTTCTGCGTACCCTCGTACCGCAGCGACCTGGTGCCGGTGAACCCGGCGCCCGTCTTGGCGGTCGGCGACGAGGTGGGCCCGCTGTCCACCCGGGTCACCATGTCCGACGGCGGGGGCGTGCTCGTGTCGCCGTCCGAGAACTGGACGTCGGCGAGCTGCACCGCGTCGGTGGCTCCGTGGTTGGCGGTGATGTCGAGGCGGTAGTGCGCGTACGCGGTGTCCGCGCCCGCGATGTCGTACGACTTCGTCTGGAACCGCTTGTCGAAGTCCTGGCCCTGCTGGGTGCTGAGGGTCTTCCAGTCCTTGCCGTCGGTGGAGCCCTGGAGGGTCCAGTCCTTCGGGTCGCGCTCGTCGTGGTCGTTGGCGGACGTCAGCGCGTACGTCTTGAGCTTGACCGCCTCGTCGAGATCGAACTCCACCCATGCCGTGGGGTGGAATGCGAGCCATTTGGTGTCCGGGTTGATGTCGATGAGGCTGCCCTTGCCCTCACCGCTTCCGGCGTTCTCGTCACTGGCCCGCACGGTGACGACATGGTCCGTGACATTGCCGGGTATTCCCGCATTGATGGTGCCATCGATACCGGAGGACCTTTTATGGCCGTCCTGGTCCACTTCAACGGTATTGCGCCAGTCCGGCTGCGGCTGGTCCGCTTCGAACGAGGAGCTGAACCCCTTGTCCCCTACATGGGGTTGGGCGGGCTGGGCGACGGCCGCGCCCTGCCCCGCCACGACGAGCACAAAAGCGGCCGCCACCAGGGCGGCGGCCGGGCCGGCCCTGTGCCGAGGTCTGGTCTGCATGAGGGTCTTTCCTCTCACCTGAACGTTATGGACAACGTTGTCATTCTGCTGCGCAAAGTCCAGTAGGAAGGTAAGTGACAGCTGAGTCAAGGGTGTTGACGGCGCGCGGCAGGAAGAATTGGACGCGCTCTCAGGAGTGGGTGTCACTCCGTGGGCGGAGTGCACCAGATGTCTGTGAGGTCTCAACTCGGGAAAGACTGACGTTCAAACCTGCATTCGATCTTGCCCAGTCGAAGGGAAGTGGACTATACCTGTCGACGTCCGCCTAGCCGTGTCTTTGGCGGCGGACCAGGGGGGCGGGGATCGGGGCGGGGGCTTCACGGCACCCCGGCCGTATTCCCAAGCTTTCCCTCCTGCAGCCAGTGCAACCCCAGCGTCAACTGACCGCGGTGGCGGGGCCCTTCGCCTGAGGCGAATTCTCAACGGGCGACCGGTACACCGCCTGAGTCCTGTAGAAGGCGAGGACTTGAGCATGGGATCCACCTCCGCCCGCACCAATGAGGGCCTCGGCCGTCGTGATCTGATCAAGCGGTCTGCCGCTCTCGGCCTGATCACCGTTCCGACGATGAGTTTCCTCTCTGCCTGCGCGAGCAGTGACAGCAGCGGCGACAAGCAGGTCAAAAAGGGCAAGACGACCGCCAGTAACCCGCTGGGTGTGAACGAGACCGCCCCGCTCGACATGGTCGTCTTCGACGGTGGCTTCGGCACCGACTACGCCAAGGCAGCCAACGCGCTGTACTCGAAGGCGCACCCGAAGTCGAAGGTGAACTTCTCGGCCACGCAGAAGATCCAGTCCGAGCTGCAGCCGCGCTTCAACGGCGGCACCCCGCCGGACCTGATCGACAACTCGGGCGCCGAGCAGATGGACATGGGTGTCCTGGTCGGCAAGAAGCAGCTGACCGACCTCACGCCGCTGCTGGACGCGCCGTCCGTCGACGACCCGGCCAAGAAGGTCAGGGACACCCTGCGCGCGGGCATCGTGGAGATGGGCCAGTACGAGGGCCAGGCCTGCTACATCATGAACTACGCGTACACCGTCTACGGCGTGTGGTACTCGCAGACCAACCTGGACAAGCTCGGCGTCGAGTACCCGAAGACCTGGGACGACATGCTCTCCGTCTGTGCCAAGGCGAAGAAGAAGGGCATCGCCGGCTGGACGTACGCGGGCAAGTACCCGTACTACCTGCCGTTCTCGCTCTTCCCCTTCATCGGCAAGATCGGCGGCCGCAAGGTCCTCGACGACATCGACGACCTGGCGCCCAACGCCTGGAAGCACCCCGCGGTCAAGGCCGGGTTCGAGGCCTACTACGAGCTCTTCAAGAAGGGCTACATCCTCAAGGGCACGCCCGGCATCGACCACATCCAGTCCCAGACGGCCTGGACCGCGGGCAAGGCGCTCTTCATCCCCAACGGCTCCTGGGTGGAGAACGAGTCGGCGAAGACCACGCCCAAGGACTTCGAGATGCGGGTCGGCGCGCCGTCCAGCCTGGACTCCTCCGACAAGATGCCGTTCGGCACCCTCTGGGCCGGTGGCGGTGAGCCCTTCATCGTGCCGAAGAACGCCAAGAACCCCGAGGCGGGCATGGACCAGCTGCGCATCATGCTCAGCGAGGCATCCTCCAAGACCTTCACGTCCAAGGTGAAGTCGCTGTCCGCCTTCAACGGCGGCACCGACGGTCTGACGCTGACGCCGGGCCTCAAGTCGGCCCTCGGCGCTCTGAAGGCTGCGGGCGACAACGTCCTCAACCCGCGCCTCCAGGACTGGTACGTGAAGCTCCAGAAGGAGCAGATCGGTGTCTCCGTACTCGGCGAGATGATGGCCGGCCGTATGACCCCGGCCGAGGCCATCAAGAAGTGTCAGCAGTACACGGACGCGGCGGCCAAGGACACGTCGATCACCCACTACAAGCACCAGTGAGCACGCGTCACCAGCGGCGGCACCCGCCGGAAGATCGGGGTCGGTAACCATGCAACAAGGTAAGTACCGGTTCATTGTGGGATTCTTGGTAGTCCCACTGGCGTTGTACGCAGTCTTCGTCATATGGCCGTTCATTCAGTCGATCTATTACTCGTTCACCGACTGGACCGGCTTGAGCCCGGACTTCAAGATGGTCGGCTTCGACAACTACAGCCGGATGCTCCACGACTCCACATTCTGGAAGTCCCTGGAACACAGCGTCCTTTTCGTGCTGTTGCTGCCGCTGGTGACGCTCGGCCTCGCGCTGTTCTTCGCCTTCATGCTGAATGTCGGCGGCCGCCGCCGTAAGGGCGCGGCCATCGCGGGCGTACGCGGCTCGGGGTTCTACAAGATCGCGTACTTCTTCCCGCAGGTGCTGTCGATCGCGATCGTCGCCCTGCTCTTCAGGTTCATCTACAACCCCGACGGGGGCATCCTCAACGGGGCCCTGAGCGCGGTCCATCTCGACAGCATCCAGCCGGACTGGCTCGGCGACCCGAAGCTGGCCCTCTGGTGCATCTTCGCGGTCCTGGTCTGGTCCCAGGTCGGCTTCTTCGTGGTGCTCTTCTCCGCCGGTATGGCGTCCATCCCGAAGGACTTCTACGAAGCGGCGCTGCTGGACGGCGCCAGCCGGGTCACGACCTTCTTCCGGATCACTCTTCCGCTGCTCTGGGACACCGTGCAGTCGGGCTGGGTGTACATGGGCATCCTGTCCCTCGGCGCCGAGGCGTTCGCCGCGGTGAACATCATGAGTGTGGGACCGGGCGGGCCCGCCCAATCGACCACCGTGCTGCCGCTGTTCGTCTACCAGACGGCGTTCCGCGACGGGCAGGCCGGATACGCGACAACGATCGGTGTCGCCCTCCTCGTACTCACCATGGTGTTCGCCGCCATCGTGATGCGACTGGGCCGGCGCGAGCGGCTGGAGTTCTGAGATGACCACTGACACCCCTCCGGCCGAGCTCACCAAGGACCGCGAGCCCGCGCCGCCGGCCAAGCCCACCGCGCCCCCGGCGAAGAAGAGCGAGGGCGGCACCCTCAACGTCTTCTCGCACGGCGTGCTCATCATCTGGGCGGTCCTGGTCGTGGTGCCGCTGCTGTGGGCGGTGATGTCCTCGTTCAAGAACGACCACGACATCCTCGCCAAGCCGTGGAAGCTGCCCGACCGGCTGCACTTCGAGAACTGGTCCCGTGCCTGGGGCCAGGCGCACATGGGTCAGTACTTCGGGCACACCATCGTGGTCGTCGGCGGTTCGCTGATCGGCACGCTGCTGCTCGGCTCCATGGCGGCCTATGTGCTGGCGCGCTTCGACTTCCCGGGGAACCGGTTCATCTACTACCTGTTCGTCGGGGGGATGAGCTTCCCGATCATCCTGGCGCTGGTGCCGTTGTTCTTCGTCATGAACAACATGAGTCTGCTGAACACGACCCAGGGCCTGATCCTGGTCTACATCGCCTACTCACTGCCGTTCACGGTCTTCTTCCTCACCTCGTTCTTCCGGACCTTGCCGGGAGAAGTGGCCGAGGCCGCGACGCTCGACGGCGCCTCGCACACCCGGACCTTCTTCCAGGTGATGCTGCCGATGGCCAAGCCGGGCCTGATCAGCGTGGGCATCTTCAACTTCCTGGGCCAGTGGAACCAGTACCTGCTGCCCACGGTGCTGAACACCGACCCGAAGCAGCGGGTGCTGGCCCAGGGCCTGGTCGAACTGGCCACCAGCCAGGGCTACAAGGGCGACTACTCCGGCCTCTTCGCCGGTCTGGTGATGGCGATGCTGCCGGTCCTCGCGGCGTACATCATCTTCCAGCGGCAGGTCGTGGCGGGGCTGACCGCGGGAGCACTGAAGTAGAACTTCCTCTTCCGTTCGCCCCGGGTCTCCAGCCCGGGTCCCCAGCCCGGATCTTCACGCCGGATCTGTGCTCCGAACCGCCCGACGGCATCCGCTGTCGGGCGGTTCGTCCGTTTCACCCCGGGTGTCGCCCGCTCATCCGTGTCGGCCCTTGCTCAAGGTCTTGCTCAAGGTCTTGACGGGAGAGAGGGCCAAAGGGTCAGCTGAGGGTTCACATGTTGGAGATAGGGCGGGGCTCAATACACGCGCCCCGCGCGGGGACGGCCGTCGTGCCGTCCGCCAGTGGCAGGAGTGGATGAGTCGATGGAGACTCCGGGGTCGCAGACATCTCTGCACCGGGCCAACCTTGAGCGGGTCGTACGCGCGGTGCGTATGGCGGGCTCGCTCACTCAGGCGGAGATCGCCCGCAGCACGGGGCTCTCGGCAGCCACGGTCTCCAATATCGTCCGCGAGCTGAAAGAGGGCGGCACGGTCGAGGTCACCCCGACATCGGCCGGCGGACGCCGCGCCCGCAGCGTCTCGCTGAGCGGGTCCGCGGGCATCGTGATCGGGGTCGACTTCGGGCATACGCATCTGCGGGTGGCCGTGGGCAACCTCGCCCACCAGGTGCTCGCCGAGGAGTCCGAGCCGCTGGATGTGGACGCCTCGGCCGCGGAGGGCTTCGGCCGGGCCGAGGAGCTGGTCAACCGGCTGATCGAGGCCACCGGCATCGGCGCTGACAAGGTCGTCGGTGTGGGGCTCGGGGTGCCGGGGCCGATCGACGTCGAGTCGGGCACCCTCGGCTCCACGTCGATCCTGCCGGGGTGGTCCGGGATCAACCCGAGCGACGAGCTGGCGTCCAGGCTCGGAGTGCCGGTGTACGTCGACAACGACGCCAACCTGGGCGCGCTCGGCGAACTGGTCTGGGGGAGCGGGCGCGGGGTCAGGGACCTCGCCTACATCAAGGTCGCCAGCGGGGTGGGAGCCGGTCTGGTGATCGACGGGCAGATCTACCGGGGCCCCGGCGGCACGGCGGGCGAGATCGGGCACATCACGCTCGACGAGTCGGGCCCTGTCTGCCGCTGCGGCAACCGCGGGTGCCTGGAGACCTTCACGGCGGCCCGGTACGTCCTGCCCCTGCTGGAGTCCAGCCACGGCACCGGTCTGACCATCGAGCGGGTCGTCCAGCTCGCCCGCGGGGGCGATCCGGGCTGCCGCCGGGTGATCGCGGACGTCGGCCGGCACATCGGCAGCGGCGTGGCCAACCTCTGCAACCTCCTGAACCCCACCAGGGTGGTGCTCGGCGGGGATCTCGCCGAGGCCGGTGAGCTGGTGCTCAACCCCATCCGGGAGTCGGTCGGCAGGTACGCGATCCCCAGCGCGGCACGGCAGCTGTCGGTGCTCCCCGGGGCGCTCGGCGGCCGGGCCGAAGTGCTGGGCGCGCTGGCGCTGGTCCTCAGTGAAATGGGCGATTCAAGTCTTTTGGACACGGCGCTGCCCACCGGCACTCCTGCCTTCACTTAGATAACGAATGACACCGTTGCCATCTCGTTAAGGATTTACTCCTTGACGCTGGCCTGGCAGCCGAGTTGACTCCAGGCACCTCGGCCGCAATGTCGCGGCCTCGTCAGGGAGGTTTCTGAAGTGAACACGCAGATGCGTCGTGCCGCCGTGGCCGTGGCCGTCACCGCTATGGCTGTCTCTCTCGCGGCCTGTGGCAGCGCCAAGGAGTCGGGCGGGAAGGACAAGGCGTCCTCGAACTCCGCCAAGAAGGGCGATGCCCTCAACATCGGTCTGCTCCTGCCGGAGAACCAGACCGCCCGGTACGAGAAGTTCGACAAGCCCCTGATCGAGAAGAAGGTCAAGGAGCTGACGCACGGCAAGGGCAAGATCACCTACGTCAACGCCAAGCAGCAGGCCGACACGCAGAGCCAGCAGATGGACACCATGGTCACCAACCAGGTGGACGCCATCATCGTGGACGCCGTCGACGCCAAGTCGATAGCCTCCTCGGTCAAGAAGGCCAAGGAGGCGGGCATCCCCGTCGTCGCCTTCGACCGCCTCGCCGAGGGACCGATCGACTCGTATGTCTCCTTCGACAACCAGACCGTCGGCAAGACGCAGGGCACCGCGCTGCTGAAGGCGCTCGGCTCCAAGGCCAAGTCCGGCAAGATCGTCATGATGAACGGCTCCTCGACCGACCCGAACGCCGCCGACTACAAGAAGGGCGCTCACTCCGTCCTCGACGGCAAGGTGAACATCGGCAAGGAGTACGACACCAAGGAGTGGAAGCCGGAGAACGCCAACTCCAACATGGAGGGCGCGATCACCGCCATCGGCAAGAAGAACGTCATCGGCGTCCTCTCCGCCAACGACGGCATGGCGGGCGGCGTCATCACCGCCCTCAAGTCCGCCGGTGTCTCCCCGATCCCGCCGGTCACCGGTCAGGACGCCGAACTCGCCGGTGTGCAGCGCATCGTGGCCGGTACGCAGTACATGAGCGTCTACAAGCCGTACCTCCGTGAGGGCCCGGTCGCGGCCGAGATGGCGGTGGCGCTCGCCAAGGGCCAGAAGCTCGACTCGATCGTCAAGACCAAGGTCGACAGCTCCAGCGAGAAGAACATCCCCTCGGTGATCTTCCCGGTCTACTCACTGACCAAGGCGAACATCAAGGACACCGTCATCAAGGACGGCATCTACACGGTCGCCGACATCTGCACCCCGGCCTACAAGGCCGCGTGCGACAAGATCGGTCTGAAGTAATTCCCCTGCTCCGCAAGGGAATTACGCCTCACTGAAGCCCGTCCGGCGCCCCGCCCCCCAACCGTCCCGCTACCGGGGCCGGGCGTCGGACGGTACACCCCGGTCAAGGGGTCCTTTACGCCACCGCGCTCTCATGGCAGCGCGGTATCCCCGCCGGTCAGGCGGCGAAGGAGATGGTTCAAGTGTCCGCTACGCCCGTGCTGGCGTTGCGTGGGGTCTCCAAGCGATTCGGTGCCGTCCAGGCGCTCACCGATGTGGAGCTCGAAGCCTACGGCGGTGAAGTGCTCGCCCTGGTCGGCGACAACGGAGCCGGAAAGTCCACGCTGGTCAAGACGATCGCAGGCGTGCACCCCATCGATGACGGTGTCATCGAGTGGGAAGGCAAGGCAGTACAGATCAACAAGCCGCACGACGCGCAGAACCTGGGCATCGCGACCGTCTACCAGGACCTCTCGCTCTGCGACAACATCGATGTCGTCGGCAACCTCTACCTCGGCCGGGAGCTGCGCAAGCGCGGCATCCTCGACGAGGTCGAGATGGAGCGCCGCTCCCGCGAGCTGCTGACCACGCTCTCGATCCGCATCCCCAGCGTGCGCATCCCGATCGCCTCGCTCTCCGGCGGTCAGCGCCAGACCGTGGCCATCGCGCGTTCCATGCTCGGTGAGCCCCAGCTCGTCATCCTCGACGAGCCGACCGCGGCCCTCGGCGTGGAGCAGACCGCGCAGGTCCTCGACCTCGTCGAGCGGCTCCGTGAGCGCGGCCACGCGGTCCTGCTCATCAGCCACAACATGGCGGACGTCAAGGCCGTCGCCGACAAGGTCGCGGTGCTCAGGCTCGGCCGCAACAACGGTGTCTTCGACGTGAAGACCACCTCGCAGGAAGAGATCATCGCCGCCATCACCGGCGCCACGGACAACGCTGTGACCCGTCGTGCGTCGCGCGGTGTGGAGGTTCAGAAGTGAGCATCGACAAGACCTCCCCCGCGCCCGCCGCGGTGGACGCCCCGGCCCCGGCCGCCGACGCGGTGGCCGCCGTCGACCCCCGGCTGCTCGTCCGCGAGCAGGGCTTCGCCGGCTATCTGTCCGAGTTCCGGCGCAAGATACGCGCGGGTGAGCTCGGCTCCATCCCGGTGATCGTCGGCCTGATCGTCATCGCCGCGATCTTCCAGAGCGTGAACTCGCGCTTCCTCACCGCGGGCAACCTCACCGACATCTCGGTGACCATGGTCGGTACCGGCATGATCGCCGTCGGTATCGTCTTCGTCCTGCTGCTCGGCGAGATCGACCTCTCGGTCGGCTCGGTCTCCGGTGTCTCCGGTGCGGCCTTCGCCGTGCTGAACGTCACACACGGGATGAACCAGTGGCTGGCCCTGGTGCTCGCCATCCTCACCGGCACGGTCGCCGGCGCGATCCACGGCTTCTTCTTCGCCCGTATCGGCGTTCCCGCGTTCGCGGTGACCCTGGCCGGTCTGCTGTTCTGGAACGGCTTCATGCTCCAGATCCTGGGCGACAACGGCACGATCAACCTGCCCGACGACGGGCCCATCGCGAACATGACGGGCTACTTCTTCTCCGACGTGGCGGTGGCCTACGCCGTCGCCGTGGTCGGCGTGGTGATCTTCTTCCTCACCTCGTTCCTCGACGCCCGGCGCCGTGAGGCCGCGGGCGTGCCGTCCCGGCCGCTCAGCGAGATCGTGCTGCGGACCGCCGTGCTCGCGGTCGTCGGCCTCGCCGTCGCCTACATGTACAACCAGTACAAGGGCCTGCCGCTCGCCGTCCTGATCTTCCTGGTGGTACTGGTCGGCACGGACTTCGCCCTGCGCCGCACCACGTACGGCCGCAAGGTCTTCGCACTCGGTGGCAGCGTCGAGGCGTCCCGGCGGGCCGGTATCAACGTCACGATGATCCGGATCTCCGTCTTCGCCATCGCCGGTACGTTCGCCGCCGTCGGCGGTCTCTTCCTGGCCTCCAAGATCGCCACCGCCAACCAGGGCGCCGGCAGCGGTGACCTGCTGATGAACGCCATCGCGGCGGCCGTCATCGGCGGTACCAGCCTCTTCGGCGGCCGCGGCCGCACATGGAACGCGCTGCTCGGCGTACTCGTGATCGTCTCGATCCAGTACGGCCTGTCGCTTCAGGGCATCGCCTCGCCCATCCAGTACATGATCACCGGTGGCGTCCTGCTCGCCACGGTCGTGATCGACGCCGTGACCCGCAAGACCCAGAAGTCCGCCGGCCGCGCCTGACCGCGCGGCGGACAACCCGCACATCGGACGCCCGGCCGGGACACTCCCGCGCCGGGCTCCCGTGCGTCCCGTACGCCGAACGGGTGACGTACGACGCACCGCCCGATGACGACTGTCCCGGATGGAACATTAGACTCGACAGACCCGGCAAAGCTCGATCACAGTTCGAACGCAAGGAGGCACGGGTGCCGCTGCTGACCCGCATCAGGGGACCGCGCGATCTGGACAGGCTGGGCCCGGAGCAGCTGGAACAGCTGGCCGGGGAGATCCGGACCTTCCTCGTCGACGCCGTGTCCAAGACCGGTGGCCATCTCGGCCCGAATCTGGGTGTTGTCGAGCTGACCATCGCCCTGCACCGCGTCTTCGACTCACCGAAGGACCGGGTGCTCTTCGACACCGGTCACCAGAGCTACGTGCACAAGCTGCTCACCGGCCGCCAGGACTTCGGGATGCTGCGCACCAAGGGCGGCCTCTCCGGCTACCCCTCGCGCGCCGAGTCCGACCACGACGTCATCGAGAACTCGCACGCCTCGACGGTGCTGGGCTGGGCCGACGGCCTCGCCAAGGCCAACCAGGTACTCAAGAAGGACGACCACGTCGTCGCCGTGATCGGTGACGGCGCGCTCACCGGCGGGATGGCCTGGGAGGCGCTGAACAACATCGCCGACGCCAAGGACCGCCCGCTCGTCATCGTCGTGAACGACAACGAGCGCTCCTACGCGCCCACCATCGGCGGGATGGCCAACCACCTCGCCACGCTCCGCACGACCGACGGATACGAGCGCTTCCTGGCCCGCGGCAAGGACCTCCTGGGACGCACGCCGGTCGTCGGCAAGCCGCTGTACGAGACCCTGCACGGCGCGAAGAAGGGCCTCAAGGACTTCATCGCCCCGCAGGGCATGTTCGAGGACCTCGGCCTGAAGTACGTCGGCCCGATCGACGGCCACGACATCGCGGCCCTGGAGTCGGCGCTGGAGCGCGCCAAGGGCTTCGGCGGACCCGTCATCGTGCACTGCCTCACGGAGAAGGGCCGCGGCTACCAGCCCGCCGAGCAGGACGAGGCCGACCACTTCCACGGCATCGGCCCGATCCACCCGGACACCGGTCTGCCGATCAAGGCCGCCGCCGCGAGCTGGACCTCGGTGTTCGGCGACGAGATGGTCAAGCTCGGCCGGGAGCGCGAGGACATCGTCGCCATCACGGCGGCCATGCTCCAGCCGGTCGGCCTGACCAAGTTCGCGAAGGAGTTCCCCGGGCGGGTGTACGACGTCGGGATCGCCGAGCAGCACGCGGCGGTCTCCGCCGCCGGGCTCGCGACGGGCGGGCTGCACCCGGTTTTCGCGGTCTACGCGACCTTCCTCAACCGCGCCTTCGACCAGCTCCTGATGGATGTGGCCCTGCACAAGTGCGGTGTCACCTTCGTACTGGACCGGGCCGGGGTCACCGGCGACGACGGCGCCTCGCACAACGGCATGTGGGACATGTCCATCCTCCAGTGCGTCCCGACGCTGCGCATCGCCGCCCCGCGCGACGCCGAGCAGGTCCGCGCCCAGCTGCGCGAGGCCGTCCGGGTCGAGGACGCGCCGACCGTGGTGCGCTACTCGAAGGGCGTGGTCGGCCCGGCCGTCCCCGCCGTCGGCAGGGTCGGCGGGATGGACGTGCTGCGCGAGGCGGGCACCACCGCGCCGGACGTCCTGCTCGTCTCCGTCGGCGCGCTCGCCCCGATGTGCCTGGAGATCGCCGAACTGCTCAACAAGCAGGGGATCTCCACCACCGTGGTCGACCCGCGCTGGGTCAAGCCGGTCGACGAGGCGCTCGCCCCGCTCGCCGAGCAGCACCGGGTGGTCGTCACCGTCGAGGACAACAGCCGGGCCGGGGGCGTCGGTTCAGCGGTCGCCCAGGCGCTCCGCGACGCCGGGGTCGACGTCCCGCTGCGGGACTTCGGCATCCCGCCGCGCTTCCTCGACCACGCCTCGCGCAAGCAGGTCATGGCCGAGATCGGGCTGACCGCGCCGGACATCGCGCGCCAGGTCACCGGCCTCGTCGCGAAGATCGACGGCCGGTACGACAGCCCGTCGGCCGCGTCGGCGGAGCCCGCCCGCGACTGACCGCACCACCCACGCGCGCGGCCGCGCGGCACCGGACGAGCCGGTGGGGCCTACCTGTACGGGTGGTCCCACCGGCTCATTCGTGTGAAAGGTCCTCACCTGCGGGTACATCGCACTCACGCGCTCCGATCATGGCGAGGACTACAAGCGTGGAGGTACGCCCGTGAGCACCAGTCTCTTCCGGACGAAATCCGTGGAGCAGTCGATCCGGGACACGGAGGAACCGGAGCACGCACTCAGGAAAACGCTGTCCGCACTGGATCTGACGGTCTTCGGTATCGGGGTCGTCATCGGTACCGGGATCTTCGTCCTGACCGGACTGATCGCCAAGGAGACCGCGGGCCCCTCGGTCGCCCTGGCCTTCGTGGTGGCCGGTGTCGTCTGCGCCCTCGCGGCTCTCTGTTACGCAGAGTTCGCGTCCACGGTGCCGGTCGCGGGTTCCGCCTACACCTTCTCGTACGCGTCGCTCGGTGAGCTGCCGGCCTGGATCATCGGCTGGGACCTGGTCCTCGAACTCGCCCTGGGCTGTGCGGTGGTGGCGGTCGGCTGGTCCGGATATGTGCGCTCACTGATGGACACGGCCGGGATCGGCATGCCGCAGGTCCTCTCCGGGACGCATAACGGCAAGTTCGGCTTCGATCTGCTGGCGGCCATCCTGGTCCTGGTGCTGACCGGGATCCTGGTCCTGGGGATGAAGCTCTCCTCGCGCGTGACGACGATCATCGTGGCCGTGAAGGTCACGGTGGTCCTGCTGGTGATCATTGTGGGCGCGTTCTACATCACCGGATCGAACTACCACCCCTTCATCCCGCCGACCGTGAAGGGCTCGGCAGGCAGCAGCCTCAGCGCCCCGCTCGTACAGCTCTTCGGGTTCGCGCCCGGCTCCTTCGGTGTGATGGGCATCTTCACCGCGGCCGCCGTCGTGTTCTTCGCCTTCATCGGCTTCGACATCGTCGCGACCGCGGCCGAGGAGACCCGCAATCCGCAGCGCGACGTGCCGCGCGGCATCCTCGGCTCGCTGGCGGTCTGCACCGTGCTGTACGTGGCGGTCTCGATCGTCGTCACCGGGATGCAGAAGTACACCCAGCTGTCCACGGACGCCCCGCTCGCCGACGCGTTCAAGTCGGTCGGACACCCCTTCTGGGCCGGCGTGATCAGCTTCGGCGCGGCCGTCGGCCTCACCTCCGTCTGTATGATCCTGCTGCTCGGCCAGAGCCGGGTCTTCTTCGCCATGAGCCGTGACGGACTGCTGCCCAAGGTCTTCTCGCGGGTGCACCCAAGGTTCGGTACGCCCTACCGCTCCACGATCCTGCTCGGTCTGATCGTGGCGCTGGTGGCGGGCTTCACCTCGATCAGCGTGCTCGCCGACCTGGTCAATATCGGGACGCTGTTCGCGTTCGTCCTGGTGGCTGTCGGAGTCATCATCCTGCGCCGGCAGCGCCCGGATCTGCCGCGCGCGTTCCGGACCCCGCTCGTGCCGCTGGTGCCCATCCTCTCGGCGCTCGCCTCGTTCTGGCTGATGCTGAACCTGCCGGCCGAGACCTGGATCAGGTTCGGCATCTGGATGGTCGTCGGCGGTGTCGTGTATGTCTGGTACGGGCGCGGGCACAGCCGGATGTCCGAGCGGGCGCAGAAGTAGCCCGGCCCGGTGCCCGGGCCCCGGCGGGCTCGGGCACCCACCGCTCTCACCAGGCGGAATGTTATTCTCAGCGGTACCGTTCGACCGGTTGAGGGAAGGCTGGCAGCCAGCCATGTCGTCGCGTTCCGTACAGGCCGCAGGCCCCGCCACGAGCTGCTGGCTGCTGCGGGGCAAGGACGGCAGCCTCAGCGCCTACGCCCCGGCGGACGGCGGTCTGCTCCGCTGGACCGAACAGCGGCCCGGCGGGCCCGACTGGACGGGGCCGGATTTCATCGAGGCCCCCGGTCTCACCCACGCCACCCTGGCCCAGGGCCCGGACACCTATGTTCATCTGATCACCCGGCGCACCACCGCCAAGGGTGTCGAGCTGATGCACACGACGCAGTACCAGACGGGCCGGCCGTTCGGCCCCTGGCACTCCCTCGGCAATCCGCACAAGGAGGAGGACCGCGCCCGCGCGGTCGGGGTCCCGGCGGCGGCGGTCGCCGACGACGGCCGGGTTCATGTCTTCGTACGCAACGCGGCCGGCGGCGTCAGCCTGCGCAGACAGGGCAAGTCCGGCAAGTGGGAGGGGTGGAAGGACCTGAAGGGCAGTCACCTCCTGGACGGGATGCCCGCGGCGGTCGCCGTCGGCGGCCGGGTCGAGCTGCTGGTCCCCGCCGATGAGCAGCTGTCGCGCTGGTGCCAGGAGGAGCCCGGGGGCGACTTCACCGAAGCCGAACCGTTCACCGCCACGGCCGCCGCCGGATCCGTCACCGGGCTGTGCACCGCGGACGACCGCGCCACGTACTACGGCTGCGCCCCCGGCGGCGCCGGGGTGACCGCGCACCGCCGGGGGACCGGCGCCCTGGCGCTGGGCGGCGCGCCGGACGGCGGTCCGGTGGCGGTGCTGCGCACCTCCATAGAGGGCTATGACTGCACCGTCCTCGCCCACCGCGCCAGGAACGGCCGCCCGGCCATCGCGGCCTGCCCGACCGAGGGCGAGGCGGACGGCCTGTGGTGGACGGAGACCGGCGAGCCGTCGGTCGGCGCGCCCGCGCTGGCGGTGGACACGGAGGGGCGGGTGGTGCTCGCCGCCATCGCCGGGGACGGCACCCTGCGGGTGGCACGCCAGAAAGCGGAACCGGGCCTCGCACTGGCGGCATGGACCAGGGCCTGAACTGCCGTTCCTGCGGCGGGTGGTACCGGATGGCAGCCGGAAACGGCGGTCCCGTGGCCGGCTCCCCGGACTGATTCCGGCACCGGCCCCTCGAATTCGCCGAAACGGGGCCGTGCCGGAATCAGAACCGGTCCGTACGGAGCCGGACCAAAGCGGTCAACCGCCGTGCGCCGGGGACTTCTTGGCCGACTCGGGGATCTCCGTGTCCGTGTGGATGGCCTTCCACAACTGCGTGGCCTGCGGCTCGGCCGCCACCACCCGGTTGGGGTCGGCCTTGTCGTACGCCACCGGGAGCATGATCGTCTCCATGGTGTCCGGGTTGACGCCCTTCATGCTGCGGGCGAACTCCGCCAGCTTGGTGAGCGACGCCAGATCCGAGTCGGTGGTCAGCGACTTGGTCGCGGAGTTGGCGATCTTGTACGTCTTGGTGGGGCTGCTCAGCACGTCCTGCTTCTGCACCTCGCTCAGCAGGTCGAGCAGGAACTGCTGCTGGAGCCCGATCCGGCCCAGGTCGCTGCCGTCGCCTATGCCGTGCCTGGTCCGTACGAACTCCAGCGACTGGGTGCCGTTCAGCTTCTGCGGGCCCGCCTTGAGGTTGAGGCCGCTGGCCCCGTCGTGGATGTCCTGCGGGACATCGACGGTGACCCCGCCGAGCGCGTCCACGAGGCCCTTGAATCCGGCGAAGTCGACCTCCATGTAGTGGTCGATCCGTACGTGGGACATCTGCTCCACGGTCTTCACCACACAGGCCGGACCGACCTGCGAGTAGACCGAGTTGAACATGACCCGGTTCGCGGAAGGCACCGACGAGCCGTCCGACTTGGCGCACTCGGGCCGGGTCACCAGGGTGTCGCGCGGGATGCTGACCGCGGTCGCCCTGCTGCGCCCCTCGGGCACGTGGATCACCAGCGCGGTGTCGGAGCGGGCGCCGCTGACGTTGCCGCCGGCTATCTTCCCGTTCTCCCCGGCGCGGGAGTCGGAGCCGAGCACCAGCAGGTTCTGTCCGGTGGTGGGCAGCTTCTCCGGACGGTCCTTGCCGAGCGACTTGTTGATGTCGACGCCCTTGATGTTGCCGTTCAGGTTGCTGTACAGCCACCATGCGGTTCCGCCCGCGGCGAGCAGCAGCACCAGGAGTACGAGCAGAGCGATGCGGAGTCCACGACGGCGCTGCCGGGGGGCTTTGCGCGAGTGGGGCGGTGTGGTGGTGGCCTGAGTCATGCCGTAGTTGTCCTCTGATCCCGGTAATCGGCTTTGTGGCGGAGTGACGACCGCGTCTGGCATGGGGGGACTGGCGGTCGGTCGAGTGCGACAGCGCGAAAAAAGGGGGGCGTCGTTGCCGCCGGTTTCGATTGGCACCAGAGCATATAGGCAAATGTGTGCGTCTTGTGTGCGTCTATCGTGCTGGTGTGCGTAAGAGCCTGACGGGCGGCCACCCGGCCGGAGGCCGTCCAGCAGGCTCAGGGGCGGGAACCGCGGACTCCGCGGCGGAAGGAGCGACAGCGCGATGGTGGCATCAACCGGGCCCCGTGCCGAGGAGTACGGGCGGGACCCGCGGCCCGCGGGGTCTGCCGGGGCCCGGCGGGAGGCGGGCGCCGTCCTGCTCGTCGCGGCCACACCCGCCGACGCGGCCGTCCTGCTCGCCGGCACCGGCGGTCCCGGCGAGGTCGCCGTGGTCTGCCTGGAGAGCGGGGGACCGCAGGAGCGGCAGATGTTCGACCGGGCCGTGTCCGACGCCGTACGGCAGGGCCGGCGGGTCCGGGGCGAGCCGCGCGTCCTCGCGTCACGTGGCGACGGTACGCAGGCGGTCCTGGACGAACTCCGCGCCGTACGACCGGCGGTGGTCCTCACCACGGGCCCCGACGCACCCTCGGGAACTCCCGCCGGGGACCCCGGTACGGAGCAGCGCCGCACCGCAGCCGCGAGCGCCGCTCTCCGGGCGGCCGATGCCTACCAGCGCGAGAGCGGGCAGCCGCTCCTCGTGGACTGCCGGGAGCCGGCGCCCACCGACGCCGCCGGCCCGTTGCTCCGCCCCCGGTACGCGCCGCCGGGCACCTGGCTGATCAGGGGCAACGACGGCCGTCTCTCCGGGTATCTGCCCACGGCCGGTGCGGTGCTGCGCTGGACCGAGGGCGTGACCGGCGGGTGGTCGGGTCCCGAACGGCTGGAAGCCCCGGGCCTGTTGCCCGGGCTGACCGTGGTGCAGGGGCCGGACGGTTACGTACGCCTCGTCGGTCTGCGTCGTACCGAAGGCCGCGGCGGCGCGGTCACCGTCGACGTCGTGTGCGCGACCCAGTACCAGACGGGGCGCCCGGCCGGGCCGTGGCACTCGCTGGGCAATCCGCACCGCGCCGAACCGGAGCGGGGCCGCCATGTCGGTTTCCCCGTGGCCGCGTTCGACGACGACGGGACGCTCCATGTCTTCATCCGCAACGACGAGCACACCGTGAACACCCGCCACGAGAAGCCCAATGGGTCGTGGTCGTCCTGGCAGCATCTGCGCGGCGCCAAGACCGCGGACGAGCTGGTGGCCCTCCGGGTGCCGGACGGCAGGGTGGAGCTCTTCGCCCGGCTGCGGGACGCCCCCGGGACGGCGCGCTGGAGCCGGACGGGGCGCGACGGCGCCTGGGCCGAGGACACCGGCTCCAACGTCCATGCGGCCGCGGACAGTCTGGCGCCCGCGCCGGAGAGCGGCGCACTGCGCTACCGGTACGCGGGGACCGGCGAGCTCTGCCAGTGGCAGTGGAACGCCCCGGGCCCGGTGACGCTGCACAGCTCCGATGCCATGGGAAGGGTCGCCGGTGCGACCGGTGCCGACATCGGCGGCTGGGCCTGTACCGTGCTCGTCTCGACCGACGCGTACGGGTACTGCCTGGCCGGTTTCCATGTCGACGGACGGCCCGATTCCGGTGTGTGGTGGTCGAGTACGGAGCAGTGGTGCCTCGTTCCGCCCGCCCTCGTCCGGGACCGGCTCGGCCGGATCACGATCGCCGCGCTGGGGCCCGATGCCCGGCTCGCCGTCACGCGGCAGCTGCCCGGCGGGCAGGGGCTGGATCTCGCCCCCTGGGCCTAGTTGGGCCAGGTCCGGGCGTCAGGCGGCTCGCGGGGGCGGCCAAAACCTGCCGGTACGTAACGTACTGGTGTCTTGTCCGTAACCTGGTTCCGGGTACTATTCTGACCCAAGGTAAAGCTCAGGTTAACGTTTTGGGTGGGTCCCCTGAAGCTTTGCCGTCACTGTGGTGCCGCTTTTGCGTCCGCGCTCAGTCGCGCACGCATGCCCTGGGGGGGAAATGCGGGTCCGGGTGTGCGTTTCGACGATGAGAAGAGGACGAGATTGATAGCCGCACTGATCCGCCATGCCGAAATAGGCAAGGGCAAGAACGTTCTTGTCCTGTTCCTGCTGCTGGCGAGCTACTTCGGCATGCTGGTCTCGGGCGCCCTCGGTCTCCTCTGGGCCTTCACTGCAACCCTGGTCCTCAGCTACGCGGCCGACTTCTACCTGCACCGCGCCGAACCCGACCTGATCCGCTTCCTCGGCAAGCTCAAGTGGGGCCTCAGCATCCGTGTCCTGACACGGGAACTCGGCGTGCTGGTGCTGCTGCGGGACACCGTCGGTGACGACCGCGACATCTTCACGGTGGTCTTCCTCGGCTTCGCGGCCGTGCACTCGCTGCGCCTGCTCTACACGTTCCTCTGCATGTTCATCAAGCGGCGCCGCGCCCTCCCGGTGCGCGTGCGCAACCTGGATCTCAGCGCCCTGAACATGCCAGAGCCGCCGCCCCCGATCGCTTTCAAGTCCTACGAGCGGAAGCTGCTCCACCTGGACAGTGCGGTCATCGCCGGCGCCATCGCCTCCCGTGCCACACATGTGATCGGCTTCAGCGTCCTCGGCGGCGCGCTGGCGGTGACCGTCGCTGTTCTCGGCATGGTGATCCTGCTGCCGACCATCAGGCAGTGCCGCCGGGTGCCCAGCCACGAGCGCACCTTCCGCATCCTGAACAAGCAGGTCGCCAAGTACCGCCCCGAGGTCGTCCTTTACTTCACCTACGCGGCCGGCGCGCGCGACTCCGCCTACCAGGTCAACATGTGGCTGGACACCCTCTCCCGGCTCGGCAGGCGGCCGTTGATCGTGCTCCGCGAGGTCACCACCCTGCGCTTCCTCGCGTACACCTCGCTGCCCGTCGTCTGCCTCCCGAAGGCCGATGACCTCAGCCTGCTGGAGCTGCCCGAGGTCCGGGTGATCCTCTATCCGGCGAACGCGGGCAAGAACGTCCACATGCTGCGGGTGGCGGAGGCCAAGCACGTCTTCATCGGACACGGCGACAGCGACAAGCTGGCCAGCAGCAACCGGGTGAGCAAGGTCTACGACGAGATATGGACGGCGGGCCAGGGCGGCGAGGAGCGCTACCAGCGGCTGCGCGGCACCATCCCCGGCTCCGCCCTCGTGCCGGTCGGCCGCCCGCAGCTCAGCGCGGTCGAGTCGGTCTCGGCCCGGCCGGGCGGCCGGATGACCACCGTGCTGTACGCGCCCACCTGGGAGGGGTGGACGGCCGACCCGTTCCACACCTCGCTCATCCTGATGGGCGAGAAGCTCATCAGGATGCTGCTGAACCAGCAGGAACCGGTCCGGATCCTCTACAAGCCGCACCCGTTGACGGGCAAGCGGTCGGCCGAGGCGACCCGGGTGCACCGGCGCATCGTGGCGCTCCTCGACGCCGACAACGCCAAGCGCGACCGCACCAAGGACGGCCGGAGTTCCCGCGCCTCGCAGGCGGACGGCGACAAGAAGCTGGCCGGCCTTGAGAGCCGGATGGCCCGGCTGAAGGCATGGACCGTGGTCGGGGTCTACGGCCTCTGGCACAAGGACAGGTCCGTGCTCGCCCGGCCGCCGAAGGAGACCTGGGAGGAGTTGCAGACCCAGTGGCACGAGACCTTCTGGGCCGCGGGCGGCGGTGAGCGCCACCAGGTGGTCACCGGGCAACTCCCGTCCCTCTACAGCTGTTTCAACGAAGCCGACATGCTGATCAGTGACATCTCCAGCGTCGTGTCCGACTTCGTGGCGAGCGAGAAGCCGTACGCGGTGTCGAACCCGTCCGACTCGGACCCCGAGCTCTTCAAGCAGCTGAACCCGGCGGCGTCCGCCGCGTACATCCTCGGCCCGTCCTGCGAGGAGCTGGCCGTCTGCGTCGACGCCGCACGCTCCGGCGGCCGGGACCGGCTGGCCGGTCACCGGGAGCACCTCAAGCGCTATCTGCTCGGCGACGGGGACTCCATGGTCCGCTTCAACGACGCGGTGAACCAGCTGTTCGCGCGGGGCATCGCGGAATTCCCGGCCGGGGACACCGCGGAGCCGATCCTCGCCAACCCGTTCACGCAGGGGGCCGCCGCGGTACCGGACCAGCTGCTGGAAAACACCGCGCCCATGCCGCAGCTGGGGTGGATCGGGCAGCAGCTCGGGCCCCAGGAATCGATGGAACAGTACTTCTGACCTGTGTTCCGGCCTGCGGGCGGTGACACGATCCGATGGAGGGTACGGCGATGTACGGGCAGGAGATGCCTCGCAGACGGATGTTCGTCACGGGCGATTCCACGGTGGTGACGCGCTCCGTCGACTACCTCCCGATGGCCGGCTGGGGGCAGACGCTCCCGCTGTTCCTCGGCCCGGCGGTGGAGGTCATCAACTGCGCGCGGGCGAAGGCGAGTTCCAGGAGCTTCTACGACCGGGGCCGCTTCCAGTGGATCCTCGAACGGGCCGCCCCCGGTGACTACGTGCTCATCAGCTTCGGCCAGGTCGACTGGGAGCCGGCGGACGGCCTGCACACCGAGCCCTTCGAGGCGTACCAGCAGTACTTGCGGCAGATGGTGCACCTCACCAGGGAGGCGCAGGCGCACCCCGTCCTCGTACTCACCCACGAGCGGCGCAAGTTCGACGCGTACGGCAATCTCCGGCGCTTCCTGCGCACCTACCCGATGGCCATGCGGGAGGTCGCGGAGGAGATGTCCGCACCGCTCGTCGACCTCTACGCCCAGAGCATGGCCTGGTGGGAGGAGCTCGGCAGCGACGCCGCCAAGGAGCTCTTCGCGCATCTGCGGCCCTACGAGAACCCCGTCGCCAATCTCAAGGGCGCCGACGACACCCACCTCCGCGCCGAGGCGGCGGTGGAGTGCGCGCGCTTCATCGCCCGCGCCCTGCGGGACCAGGGGCTCGTCCCCGCGTCCTGGGTGCACAGCCTCGACCGGTCGGACTTCACCACCGACGAGATGGGCTGGCTGGACACCGCGACGTTCGACCGGCTGACCAAGGAGCGAGTGGCACAGGTGCCGGACGCGGCGCGGATCGGAGCCGGGCGATGACCTTCCTGCTGGGCGTGGTCCGCATCCAGGAACCGGGCTTCCCGGACAGCGCGACCCAGGCGGCCGTGCACTGCGACGCGCACCCCATGACCTCCGTCGCTCCCGGGCAGACCGTCCGGATCGCCCTGACGGTCCAGGCGGGACCGGGCATCGGACATGCCTACGGCTACCTCGCCGAGGACTCCTTCGCCGGGGCCGCAGACGTGGTGGCGGTCCAGGGCGCCGAGTACTCCTCCCTCCTGCGGCACTACCGGTCCCGCGCCGAGAGCGGCGGTTCGGAGAGCGCCGTCCTGACCCTGCGGATCCGCCAGGACAGCACGGAGCACGTGCTGCGTCCGGCGGTCTCCGCCGCCATCCCCGGCCGGGACCCCCGCAGGCTGCTGCGCACCGAACCACTGGCCGACCTGGGGGTGCGGATCAGGGGCTTCTCCGCCCCCGGCCGCGCCCTGAACGTCTCCGAGCACGCCGCGTACGCGCCCGCGCTCGTCGACGTACGGGACGGCCTGCCGCAGGGCACGGCCGTGGTGGGACACAGCCAGCCGCGCTCCGGGCAGGTGACCGTCACCCACGACGGTGTGCTGGCCTTCCAGGCGGCTCCGGGCGCGGTGGGCTACGACCACTTCCAGTACGCCGTGCAGTCGCCGTCGGGGGAGCGGGCCGAGGGCCGGGTGGTCATCCACATCGGTGATCTCTCCGAAACCCCGGGGCTGCTGACCCCGCCCGGCTTCAACGGGGCCGGCACCACCGCGCACGCGCCGTGGACCCAGCCGAAGATCCACGGTCCGCTGCCCTGGCCGCACGAGGGCGCAGCCCTCCCCGGCTGACCCGCGCCCCCGCTCGCACCACCCCCGTACGCAATGAAGTCTGGTGATCAGCGTCGTGAACCCCGTGTCCCTCCACCCCAAGGAACAGCCCGACGTCAGCGTGATCGTCGACGTGGCCGACGCCGTCGGCCGGATCGGCGGCTGCCTCGAATCGGTGCTGGCCCAGGGCGATGACGGATTCCTGGTGGAGGTGCTGGTCCTCGACCGCGGCTCCCAGGACGGCACCCGCGAGACGCTCCAGCAGTGGGCGGCCCGGTACCCGGCGCTGAAGTGCTCCTCGTCGCCCACCGCGACGGACACTCCGGCACAGGCGCGCAACGCGGGCATCGAGCAGGCCACCGGCCGCCATCTCCTGTTCCTCAGCGGTACGGACCGGCTCGCCCCCGGCGCGCTGAAGAGCATGGTGCGGGCAGCCGACGAGAACGACGCCGACGTCGTCCTCGGCAAGGTGGCGGGCCTGGACGGGCAGAAGGTCGGCACGTCCATGTTCACCCGGAGCGTGGCCGACGCCGATGTCGCGGCCTCACGCGTGTACTGGTCGCTGAGCGCCGACAAGCTGTTCCGCCGCTCGCTGATCGACCGCTGCGGACTGCGCTTCCCCGAGGACTGGTCCCTCGGTGAGGACCAGGCGTTCACCGCGCTGGCCTATCTGTACGCGGACCGGATCTCGGTCGTCGCCGGCCAGGTCTGCGTCGAGCAGGCGCGCCGGGTCGCCGGGGTGAACACCTCGCGGTTCAGCGGTTCTCTCGCCGACCGGATGGCGCTCACCCGCCGGATGGTCTCCCTCGTCACGGAACGGGTCCAGCCGGGCCCCCTCAGGGACCAGCTGCTCGCCCGCCACTTCGAGCTGGAGCTCGGCAAGGCCACCGGGGCCGCCTATCTGGCTTGCGAGGATCCCGAGTTGCGCCGGGCCGCGCTCACCGAGTGCCGTGGGCTGCTCGAACTCCACGCGGGTCCCGAGGTGTTCCGGAAGCTGCCCCGGCCGCTCTCGGTACGCCTGGAGCTGATCCGCCGGGGCCTGTTCGCCGAGGCCGAGCGGATGATCGCGTTCGAGCAGGGCAAGGAGAAGGCCGCGCTGCTCGTGGAGGAGGGGCGCGCCTTCCGCCGGTACCCGTTCTTCCGGGACCCCGAACTGGGGCTGCCCGACGAGCAGTTCGAGATCACTCACACCTTGCGGGCCAAGCACCGGCTGACGAGGCTGAGCTGGTCGGGCACCGTGCTCAGTGTGCACGGCCACTGCTACATCGAGCAGCTGTCCACCCGCGATCCTGCCGTCCGCGTGGTGCTGCGCGAGCGGGCGAGCGGCGCCGAGTACCGCTTCCGCGTCTACTCCACGCCCACCCCCAAGCTGGACGCCGCCACCCGTGCCGACCGTGCGCAGGCCGGGTTCGAAGCGAGGCTCGACCTGTCGGCCGCCGACGGTTTCCAGCCCGTCGCCCCCGGGCTCTGGGACATGTTCCTGCACGTCTCCTACCAGGGAGCGGGCAAGGAGGTACGGCTCGGCGGGACCCGTGCGGACACGGTCACCGACCGGACGCGGCAGGGTGTCGTGGTCGGCCGGGCGGACGCGTCAGGGCTGGAGACGGTCTGCCACCTCTACGCCACGAAGGCCGGGAACCTCACCGCCGAGGTCTCCGCGAGGCGCCCGCTGCCGCAGTGACGGCGGGGCGCGGGTCTGTCACACGGGCTGTCACACGGGCTGTCACAGGGGTCTGCACACGGGCGGGGTCTGCCACACGGGTCCTTCACGCGGCTCCCTCAAGCCGGTCCTCCCCGCGGATCTCTCACACCCTGCCGCACGAGTGGATCGCCAGCATCCTGGCCCGCGAGCTGCCGGTAGCGAAGCCCACACAGAGCCGGGGGCCGCCCGTCAGCCTGACGGCGAGCCCTTCCGGCTCCCGGTAGGCGAGGTCCGCCGCCACGGTGATCCGTCGCGGAGCGGGGACCTGGCCACCCCGCAGGCCGACCGCGGTGACCCGGGCATTGCCCCCGGAAACGGCCGGGTTGGCGCCGGACGACGGTGTGTACGCGTTGCCCGCGAGCTGGTACACCCGGTCCCCGTACAGCACACACCCCTGGAACGTCTCGGCCGCACCCCGTCCCCGCTGGCGCACCGTGTGCAGCGGCTCGTAGCGGCCCGCGAGGAAGTCGGCCATGCCGTACACCGCGTACCACTGCTGCCGTCTCCCGTACGCCGGGACCGTCCAGTAGCTCACCATCACCCGCCGCGCGGTCATGTCGACACTGGGCTGGTTGGCCACTGAGCCGGGCACCGGGCGGTGGTGGCGCAGTCCGGGGTGGTCGCTGTCGAGCACAGCGCCGTCCCGGAACGCGAACCGGGTGATGGCCTGTCCGTACCCGGTCTCCGGGTGGGCCTGCGACTCCGTCCAGAGGAGCGCGCCGGACGCCGACGGCTCGACCCCGAGGGAGACACCGTGGCCGAACCCGCGCAGGAACATATGGCCGCGCGTCCGCCCGTCCGCGGACAGCCGCGTCACACAGAGATCGCCCCGCTTGTCCCGCTCCGCGCTCGACAGCCGGCGCGGCTCACCGGGCAGCCGCACACCGCCCTGGACCAGCTGCACCGCGTAGATGTCGCCCCGGCTGTCGTCGAAGGCGAACGACTGGGGCACCGTGGTCTGGTGCAGCGCGGTGGGGGTCAGGATCTGCGAGGGGTCCGCCGCCTCGAACGTGCCGTCCCCGTGCGCCCGTTGTTCCGCGTACCACCGGCCGCCGGCCAGGCCACCGGCCGCGGCCGCCGCCGAGACGCCCGCCCACAGCGCGGTCCTGCGTGAGTACTTCCGCTGCCGTTCCACGAACCGAATTGCTCCCCAGCGTCCGCCGACCGGCAGGTACTCGACTCCCCACCCCCACGAACCCGGGGAAAGGTCATTTTGTCACACCACGACCGCGGGCCCTCAACGGCGAGTGCCCGCCCCGGGACGACCGGGACGGGCACTCGCACGAAGGGGCTCCGGACTGCGGGAGCCCGCGGGTCAGGCCGGAACGCTCGCCACACCCTGCGCGAGGAACGGCTTGCCGTTCACCCGCTGCGACACACCCTCACGGTCCAGGTACGGCGTGATGCCGCCGAGGTGGAAGGGCCAGCCGGCGCCGGTGATCAGGCAGAGGTCGATGTCCTGGGCCTCGGCCACGACACCCTCGTTCAGCATCAGACCGATCTCCTGCGCCACCGCGTCCAGGACACGGTCCCGGGTCTGCTCGGCGGAGAGCACCGACGTGCCCTGCTTGAGGAGAGCGGCGACCTCCGGGTCCAGCTCGGGCGTGCCCGACTCGTAGACGTAGAAGCCGCGCTTGCCCGCCTTGACGACGGCGGCCAGGTTCTCCGAGACGGTGAAGCGCTCGGGGAAGGCGCGGTGCAGCGTCTCCGAGACATGCAGACCGATGGCCGGGCCGACCAGTTCGAGCAGGACCAGCGGGGACATCGGGAGACCGAGCGGCTCCACGGCCTTCTCGGCGACCTCGACGGGGGTGCCCTCGTCGATGACGTTCTGGATCTCGCCCATGAAGCGGGTGAGGATGCGGTTGACGACAAATGCCGGGGCGTCCTTCACCAGGACCGCGGTCTTCTTCAGCTTCCGCGCCACGCCGAACGCCGTGGCCAGCGAGGCGTCGTCGGTCTGCTCGCCGCGCACGATCTCCAGGAGCGGCAGGATCGCGACCGGGTTGAAGAAGTGGAAGCCGACGACCCGCTCGGGGTGCTTCAGCTTCGACGCCATCTCGGAGACCGACAGCGAGGAGGTGTTGGTGGCGAGGATCGCGTGCGCCGGGGCGACCGCCTCGACCTCCGCGAACACCTGCTGCTTGACGCCGATCTCCTCGAAGACCGCCTCGATGATGAAGTCGGCGTCCGCGAAGCCCTCGGCCTTGTCGAGCACACCGCTCACCAGAGCCTTGAGGCGGTTGGCCTTGTCCTGGTTGATACGGGACTTCAGCAGCAGCTTGTCGATCTCGGCGTGCACATAGCCCACACCCTTGTCGACGCGCTCCTGGTCGATGTCGGTGAGCACCACCGGCACTTCGAGGCGGCGCAGGAAGAGCAGCGCCAGCTGCGAGGCCATCAGACCGGCGCCGACGACGCCGACCTTGGTGACCGGGCGCGCCAGGTTCTTGTCCGGGGCGCCGGCCGGGCGCTTGGCACGCTTCTGGACCAGGTTGAACGCGTAGATCCCGCTGCGGAGTTCGCCGCCCATGATCAGGTCGGCCAGCGCCTGGTCCTCGGAGTCGAAGCCCCGGTCCAGGTCGCCGTCCTTGGCGGCGGCGATGATGTCCAGCGCGCGGTAGGCGGCCGGGGCCGCGCCGTGCACCTTCGAGTCGGCGATGGCCCGGCCGCGCGCGACCGCAGCGTCCCAGGCGTCGCCGCGGTCGATCTCCGGGCGTACGACCTCGATCTCGCCGCGCAGGACGGCGGAGGTCCAGATCAGCGACTGCTCCAGGAAGTCCGCGCCCTCGAAGATCGCGTCGGCGATCCCCAGCTCGTAGACCTGCTTGCCCTTCAACTGACGGTTCTGGTTCAGCGAGTTCTCGATGATGACCGAGACCGCGCGGTCCGCGCCGATCAGGTTGGGGAGCAGCGCGCAGCCGCCCCAGCCCGGTACCAGGCCGAGGAAGACCTCGGGGAGCGCGAAGGCGGGCAGCGACTTGGTCACCGTGCGGTACGCGCAGTGCAGACCGACCTCGACGCCACCGCCCATCGCGGCGCCGTTGTAGTACGCGAAGGTGGGGACGGCCAGCGTGGACAGCCGCTTGAAGACGTCGTGGCCGCCCTTGCCGATGGCGAGCGCGTCCGAGTGGTTCTTCAGCAGCTCGACGCCCTTGAGGTCGGCGCCGACCGCGAAGATGAACGGCTTGCCGGTGATTCCTACACCGACGACCGTGCCCTCGGCGGCCTCCTTCTCGACCTGATCGATGGCGGCGTCGAGGTTCGCCAGCGACTGCGGGCCGAAGGTGGTCGGCTTGGTGTGGTCCAGGCCGTTGTCGAGCGTGATCAGCGCGAACCTGCCCGCGCCGCCCGGCAGTTCGAGGTGGCGTACGTGCGCCTGTGTGACGACCTCGCCGGGGAACAGCTCGGCCGCGCCCTTCAGGAGATCGGAGGTGGTGGTGCTCACTTGGTGCCTCCGGCAGTGGTGTCGAAGTGAGGGTTCTCCCAGATGACCGAGGCACCCATGCCGAAGCCGACACACATCGTGGTCAGGCCGTAGCGGACCTGCGGCTGCTCCTCGAACTGCCGCGCCAGCTGCGTCATCAGACGCACACCGGACGAGGCGAGGGGGTGGCCGAAGGCGATGGCGCCGCCGTACTGGTTGACGCGCGCGTCGTCGTCGGCGATGCCGTAGTGCTCCAGGAACGCGAGCACCTGGACGGCGAAGGCCTCGTTGATCTCGAAGAGGCCGATGTCGTCGATGGAGAGACCCGCCTTGGCGAGGGCCTTCTCGGTCGACGGGATCGGGCCGTAGCCCATGACCTCCGGCTCGACGCCCGCGTACGCGTAGGACACCAGGCGCATCTTGACCGGCAGCCCGAGCTCGCGCGCGGTCTCCTCGGACGCGAGCAGCGAGGCGGTGGCGCCGTCGTTGAGCCCTGCGGCGTTGCCCGCGGTGACCCGGCCGTGCGCCCGGAACGGCGTCTTGAGGCCGGCGAGCGACTCCATGCTGGTGCCGGGACGCATCGGCTCGTCGGCGGTCGCCAGACCCCAGCCGGTCTCCCCGGCCTCCGGGTTGGTCCTGCGCACCGACACGGGCACCAGGTCCTGCTGGATCTTGCCGTTGGCGTACGCCTTGGCGGCCTTCTCCTGCGAGCGCACGGCGTACTCGTCCGTGCGCTGCTTGGTGATCGTGGGGTAGCGGTCGTGCAGGTTCTCCGCGGTCATGCCCATGAAGAGGGCGGACTCGTCGACCAGCTTCTCGGAGACGAACCGGGGGTTGGGGTCGACGCCCTCACCCATCGGGTGGCGTCCCATGTGCTCGACACCGCCCGCGAGGACGATGTCGTACGCGCCGAAGGCGATCGAGCCGGCGGTCGCCGTCACGGCGGTCATCGCGCCCGCGCACATGCGGTCGACGGAGAAGCCGGGCACCGACTGCGGCAGCCCGGCCAGAATGCCCGCGGTGCGCCCGAGGGTCAGGCCCTGGTCGCCGATCTGCGTGGTCGCCGCGATGGCCACCTCGTCGATCTTCGCGGGGTCCAGATCCGGGTTGCGGCGCAGCAGCTCCCGGATCGCCTTCACGACGAGATCGTCGGCGCGGGTCTCGTGGTAGATGCCCTTCGGGCCCGCCTTGCCGAACGGGGTGCGGACGCCGTCGACGAAGACGACGTCCCGGATGGTACGAGGCACGATGGCTCTCCTCCAGGGTGCGGGATGGCACTGCTGCTGCGGGCGCGCCGGAGCGCGCTGCACAAGGCCATGCTACCCACGGGTAACCATGCTGCCCAGTCCCTGGGCCGGGAGCGTCGTAGGTCACACGCCGGGCGGGCCCGCGAACGGGCCCGCCCGGCGTGCCCGGGTGCCGGTGCGCTCAGCCCGTACAGCTCACCGAAGCGTTCCCCCAGTCGCCGTGGTCGAGCCCGTTGCCGTCCCCGCCGTCCTTGACGACCAAATCCACCACCTGGGCGCCCGACACATCCGCGTCGAGCGCCACGGCCGCCTGCTTCCCCTTGAGTACCGGGGTGGTGGCGACCTGTTTCCCGTCGGCCAGCACCGTGAAGGTCACCGAGCCGCCGCCGTTCGTCTCGTCGTCCACCCCGGCCGACGCGGTGAACCGGGTGCAGGCCCCGCCCAGATAGGCGGTGATGTCGCTGTCGGCGTTCGTCCCGATGCCCTTCGCGTACGCAGTGCCCGCGACGGACATCGGTCTGCCGTCCCCTGCGGCCTCCTCGCCGTTGGAGGTGTCGCGCTCCACCGGACCCCATCCGTTGGTGGCGGTGAAGTCCAGGGCGGCGAGGTCGTGTTTCCCCGCCCCCGGCGCGGGCGGCGGCGACGCCACACTCACCGCGGCTGCCGCCGAGCCACGACCCGAGTACCGGGCCGCCGCCGACAGCACGGCCGACCACGGCTGCGAGCCCTCGGGAGCCGTGACCCGCCAGCTGCGCGTCACCGTCCGCCCGGCCCGTACGTCGCCGAGCGACTGTCGCAGCGCCGTGTCCGCCTTCCAGCCCTCGGGCAGCCGCAGCTCCAGCGCGGCGTCGCGCGCGGTCTTCGCGCGCGGCGTGAAGGAGGCGGTCACCGAACCCGAGCCACCGCGCCCGACGGTGTCCGGCGCGGTGATCCGTACATCCGCACTCGCCTTCGGGTCGTGGTTGACCGCGGCCGACCACCCCGGCGACGCGATGTCGCCGTACCGCAGCGGCGTCGTGTGGTTCCCGTACTGCTCAAGGGAGACCTTGCCGAGCCCGTCGCCCTCGGTGTCCTCACCGATGACGGCGATGGCGACCGTGTTGTGCCCGTCGGTGCGGAGCATCCCCGGCTGCACCGGGAAACTGGTCTGCGGCCCCAGGTCGTTGATGTAGAGGCCCACCATCCAGCCGTTGACGTACACCAGAGCCCGGTAGTTCTTCGCCTTGTCGTCGGAGAAGGTCAGCCCCATCGGGACGTCCTGGTCCTTCGGCAGCCGCAGGTCGAAGCCCGTGCGGTACCAGGAGACGCCCGGTGCGCCCTTGCGGGTGTCCGGCAGCGAGACGTCCGGCCACTCGGCGTCCGGGTAGCCGGGCAGGTGCATGCCCTGGCGTTCGCCATACAGACCACCGGTGTTGAGCGGGCCGCGCACCGGGTCGACCAGGTTCTCGCCGCCGAGTGCGCCCTGGATCCGCCAGCCGATCTGCCGCGCCGAGCCCACCAGACGTACCGATGTCAGACCGCGCGGCTGCTTGTGGCCGTCGTCCGCCGACCAGTCCTGCTCGTGCGCCATGTCGGCGGCCAGTACGGCGAGCACATTGTCCTCGCCGGGTTTCAGCGTGCCCGGCGGGACGGTGAAGGTATGCGTGGCGGAGTCCGAGCTGCCGAGGTAGTGGCCGTTGAGCCAGGCCAGATACGAACCGCCCTTCCCCGTACTGGCGTTGACCTGTACGGCGCTCTCCGTGCCGGTGGCCGAGAAGTGCCCCCGGTACCAGACGGAGCCCGCGTGGAAGCCGTAGCCGTCGGCCGCAAGCGCCTGCCCGCCGGCGGCCCGCCAGGCGGCGTCGTCGAAGCCGGGCTGCGCCTCCGGGGTCTCGCGCTGGAACTTCCACTTCCCGAGCGTCGGCAGGGTGACCGGCTTCGGCCCGGGGAGCGCGGCGCCTGTGGTGTTCAGTGCGCCCTTGGCGGGGTGCCCGTTCCAGCTCACGGCGGTGGCGGGGGCGCCGGTGATGACGTTCAGCTGGGACGCCTTGCCGGTGTCGCCCGTCAGCTTCAGCACGCCGTTCGCGTACGCACTGGTGCGCAGCAGTTCGGGACCGGCGGCCAGCACCGGGCCCTGCGGGGTGTCGAGCCGCCAGTAGGTGTCGGCGGTCGCGTCGTCGGCGAGCAGGAGCAGCAGCGGCGTCTTCGCACCGGGCGGGGTGATCAGCACCTGCGCGAGCCCGTCGTGCCGGTAGTCGAGACGCAGGTCGCCCGTGGCCGGGTCCCAGCTCTGCTTCACCGTCCCGCCGGTCACCTTGACGTCCGGCTTCGCGGCGTACCGCAGCACGGTCTCGCCGTCCTGGCTGTGCCGTCCGTACAGCAGCGCCACATCACGCTGTCCGAAGGTCCCGTGCGTCATCAGCTCCGACGTCGAGTACCGCAGCTGCTGGTGGTCCATGGCGTAGTCGGAGACCAGCAGCTTGGAGTCGCGCCCGTCGACGGTCAGCGCGGTCCCCGGCTCCTGCGGCACCGAGGGATAGCCGCCGAGCGCCAGATGCGTGGTGTCCTTCGCCTTGTCGTTGACGTCCTTGTGGCGTACGACGGTGATCGTCGTCCCGTCGTCGGGGTTGCGCCGGTCGCGGCGCTGCACCGCGGAGTTCTCCGGCGCGGCAGCCGTCAGCGGCTCGGTCTTCGTCATCGGTGCGAGCGACTGCACGAGGTAGCCCAGCCGTTTGTCGGTCAGGTACTTCTCGCCGAGCTGCCGGTCCTCCTGGATCGGCGCGCCGTAGTCGTACGAGCTGTAGACCGCGCTCGGTGAGGGCAGCCAGCCCCAGGAGGTGCCGCCGTACGCCATGTAGAAGTTCTGCATGGTGGCGCCGGAGGCGATGTTGTTCTCGTACGCGGCCTTTTCGAAGTCACCGTCGGTCAGCTGCCGGCACTTGTCGTAGCCGGGCCCGCCCCAGGGGTCGAACGAACCGCCCTGGAATTCGGCCAGAAATAGCGGTTGCCCAGCCGTCTTCGCACCGGAGAAATCGGGCAGTCCACTCCACTTGTCCGGACTTGAGCAGTTGAAGCCCTGGGGGTACGAATCGTGCCCGTCGATGTCCAGTTCCTTGGCGAAGACGCCGTTGTGGTTGCCGGTCAGCGGGACGGTGATGCCGTCGGTGCGCGCCTTGTCCGCCAGGTGCTGGATGTAGGCGTGGCCGTCGGGGGTGTCCTGGTAGTACTCGTTCTCGACCTGGTAGGCGATCACCGAGCCGGTGCCGTTGGTCAGCTGGTGCCTGGCGATGATGGGGTCGATCTTCGACAGCCACTCGTCGGCCGCCGCCAGATAGTCGGGCGCGGTCGTACGGGCCTTGCCCTTCTGCTGGGTGAGCCAGCCGGGGAAGCCGCCACCGTCCGTCTCCGCGTTGATGTACGGGCCGGGGCGGGCGATGACGTAGATGCCCGCTTCCTGGGCGATGTCGAGGAGCTTGTCGACGTCGCGGATCCCCTTGAAGTCGTAGACGCCGGGCTCGGGGGAGTGGAAGTCCCAGTCGAAGTAGATGGACGCGGCGTTGAAACCGCCCGCCTTCATCTTCTGCAGGACGTCGCGCCAGGCGTCGGGGCTGGGCAGCCGCCAGTAGTGGAACTCGCCGGACCAGATGTTCAGCGGTTTGCCGTCGATGGTCAGGGCGGTGTCGTTGTGCCCGACGGTGTGGGCGGTGGGGTGTGTGGCGGCCCTGGCTCCGGCGGGGTGTGCGGCGTCCCGTGCGGGCCGCTCCGCCCCCGCGGCCGGGGTGAGCGCACCGGCGCTGAGCGCCAGCACGGCGAGTGCGGCGGTGAGGGGGCGTCTCAACAGGTTCAATGGCGTGTGCATGTCATTCCTGCGCCTTCAGTCGCATGGGCATGCTGAAAGAATCTGATGCGACGCACAGCCTAAAGCTGTTGGTCCGTGTTGGATACGGTCCGGTCTTGGTGTTTTCCGGGTCTGCGGCGGGGCTGCCGCAGACCCGGGATGTCAGTTCTGGCCCGGCGGGTCCTGGACCGCGGCCGTCAGCAGCGGAGCGACCTGCTCGATCTGCCAGTTCCGGGCGCCGAGCTCGGCGAGCACGGCTGAGACCTTCTCCACCGTCCGCTCCCGCGGCGGCTCCCAGCACACCCGGCGCACGGTGTCGGGGGTCATCAGATTCTCCTGCGGCATGTTCAGCTCGTCGGCGAGGGCCGACACGGCCGCGCGCGCCGCGGAGAGCCGGGCGGCGGCCGCCGGGTCCTTGTCCGCCCAGGCGCGGGGCGGCGGCGGGCCGGCCACCTGCTGGCCCGGCTGCGGAAGCGCGGTGTCGGGGAGCGCCTTGGCCCGGTCGACGGCCGCCTGCCACTGCTCCAGCTGGCGCTTGCCCATGCGGTGGCCGAAACCGGGCAGCGCGGTGAGCTCCTGGAGATTCACCGGGAGGCCCAGGGCGGCCTCGACGATCGCACCGTCCCCGAGGACCTTCCCGGGGGAGACGTCCCGCCGCTGCGCCACCGCGTCGCGGGTGTTCCACAGCTCCCGTACCACCGCCATCTGACGGCGCCTGCGCACCTTGTGCATCCCGGACGTACGGCGCCAGGGGTCCTTGCGCGGCGGGGCGGGCGGTGCCGATGCGATGGCGTCGAACTCCTCCATCGCCCAGCCCAGCTTCCCCTGCCGGTCCAGCTCCTCCTCCAGGGCGTCCCGGAGATCGACCAGCAGCTCCACGTCGAGCGCGGCGTAGCGCAGCCACGGCTCGGGCAGCGGGCGGGTCGACCAGTCGACCGCCGAGTGGCCCTTCTCCAGCGTGAAGCCCAGCACGCTCTCGACCATCGCGCCGAGGCCGACCCGCGGGAAGCCGGCCAGTCGCCCGGCCAGCTCGGTGTCGAAGATCCGGGTGGGAATCATGCCTATTTCCCGCAGGCACGGGAGGTCCTGGGTCGCGGCGTGCAGCACCCACTCGGCGTCGGAGATGGCCGCGCCGAGCGAGGAGAGGTCGGGGCAGCCCACCGGATCGACGAGGGCGCTGCCCGCGCCCTCGCGGCGCAGCTGCACCAGATACGCGCGCTGTCCGTAGCGGTAGCCGGACGCGCGCTCGGCGTCGACGGCGACAGGCCCCGTCCCCGCGGCGAACGCCGCCACGACAGCGGCCAGTGCTTCATCGGTGGCAACCACCGGCGGAATGCCCTCGCGGGGCTCCAGCAAGGGGATCGGCGCCTGTTCGACGTCGTCCGGGGGAGCGCCCCCAGTGGTTCGCAGTGCTGTCTCTGCTGCGGTCTCTTGAGCGTCGGTCACCCGTCAAGGGTATCGGTGAACGCACAGCACCCGCCGACGTAACGCTGCGTCGGCGGGTGCTGAGGGGGCTGAAACCAGTCAGTGCCGTGTCGTGGCCGGCCCTGTCGGACGGGTCACGTCAGTGGATGATTCCGGTACGGAGTGCCACCGCGACCATCCCGGCCCGGTCACCCGTGCCGAGCTTGCGCGCGATGCGGGCGAGGTGGCTCTTGACGGTCAGGGCCGAGAGCCCCATGGAGACGCCGATGGCCTTGTTGGACTGGCCTTCGGCGACCAGCCGCAGCACTTCGACCTCACGGCCGGAGAGCTCGCGGTAGCCGCCCGGGTGGCTCGGGGTGCCCGGGGGGCGGCGCTGCATCCGGGCGGCGCCGATGGGTGCGGCGCCGGGCCGGGTCGGGTGGCCGATGTTGTTGCGGGTGCCGGTGACGACATAGCCCTTGACGCCGCCCGCGAGGGCGTTGCGCACGGCGCCGATGTCGTCGGCGGCGGAGAGGGCCAGACCGTTGGGCCAGCCTGCGGCCCGGGTCTCGGACAGCAGGGTCAGCCCGGAACCGTCGGGCAGGTGGACGTCGGCCACGCAGATGTCACGTGGTTTGCCGACGCGGGGACGCGCCTCCGCGATGGACGACGCCTCGATGACGTCACGTACTCCAAGGGCCCACAGATGGCGGGTGACGGTGGAGCGGACGCGTGGGTCGGCCACGACGACCATGGCCGTCGGCTTGTTCGGGCGGTAGGCGACCAGGCTTGCGGGCTGCTCAAGGAGAACGGACACCAGGCCTCCTGGGAAGGTGCGGAACGAACGCCGGCCGGGGGAAGAGCCGGGGCGAACCGTGCTTGAAGGGTCACAGACTTCTTCGGCAGCAAACCCGCCCGCCTTTAGAGAATGATCACGATTTAGTGAGTAACAATTCGGGCAAATCGGATGCCTGACCGATCGTTCGAAAGATGCCCGTGTTTGCGAAGATGCTGTTCGTGCCGTCGGCGCGTCAGCCAGTGGGTCCGTCGAATGCGCCGGCCGGGGCTCCGGGTGGTGCGCCGGCCGGCAGCTGCGCCAGCGCACGAGCCCGTCAGCGCATGGAGCGCGTCAGTGCGCGCGGGGCCCGCGCCGCTGCGGCAGCGAGACCACACCGGCGTCCGGCGGCCCGACCGGCGGCAGCCCGGCGATCTGGCAGAGCAGATCGCACCAGGCCGCCAGATGTGCCCCGGTGTCCGGCACTCCGCTCAGACCCTCGCGCGGGGTCCAGGACGCCCGGATCTCGATCTGGGTCGCGGGTTTGCGCTCCGAGAGCCCGCCGAAGTAGTGCGACCCGGCGCGGGTGACCGTGCCGCTGGCCTCCCCGTACGACAGTCCGCGCCCCTGGAGGGCGCCCGTCAGCCACGACCAGCAGACCTCGGGCAGCAGCGGGTCGGCGGCCATCTCGGGCTCCAGCTCCGCGCGCACGAGTGTCACCAGACGGAAGGATCCCTGCCAGGCGTCATGGCCGGCGGGGTCGTGGAGCAGGACGAGCCTGCCGTCCGCCAGGTCGTTGTCGTTCTCGACGACCGCCGCCTCCAGGGCGTAGGCGTACGGGGCGAGCTTGCGCGGCGGCTTCGTCGGGTCGATCTCCATCTCCGGCCGCAGACGGGCTGACTGCAAGGCGTCGACCGCCTCCCTGAACGCGGGCGGGACGGAGTCCGTCTCCGCGCTGGTCATACCGTCAGCGCCATCTGAAAATCGTCCCTGAGCCGCAGCCATGCCGGGAAGACTAGGCGGAACGAGGCAGTTGCGGGGGGAAGGACACCCGGCCCGGGGCATCCGCTTCCCCCGCACATGCGAAACTTCTCGGCGTGAGTGCCAACGACCGCCCCATGGGCGCCCAGAACCCGACAGCCGACTCCGCCTTCCTCAAGGCGTGCAGGCGAGAGCCGGTGCCGCACACCCCTGTCTGGTTCATGCGGCAGGCCGGACGCTCACTCCCCGAGTACCTGAAGGCGCGGGAGGGGATCGCCATGCTCGACTCGTGCATGCGGCCCGACCTGGCCACCGAGATCACCCTCCAGCCGGTCCGCCGCCACAAGGTGGACGCGGCGGTCTACTTCAGCGACATCGTCGTGCCGCTCAAGGCCATCGGGATCGACCTCGACATCAAGCCGGGTGTCGGGCCGGTGATCGCCAGCCCGATCCGCACCCGCGCCGACCTGGCCCGGCTGCGCGATCTGGAGCCCGCCGACGTCTGGTACGTCACCGAGGCGATGGGCATGCTCACCGCCGAGCTGGGACAGACACCGCTCATCGGGTTCGCCGGTGCGCCCTTCACGCTCGCCAGCTACCTCGTGGAGGGCGGTCCGTCCCGCAACCACGAGCACACCAAGGCGATGATGTACGGCGACCCGGAGCTCTGGGCCGACCTGCTCGACCGCCTCGCCGGGATCACCGCCGCCTTCCTCCGGATCCAGATTGAGGCGGGCGCCAGCGCAGTCCAGCTCTTCGACTCCTGGGTGGGCGCCCTCGCCCCGGCCGACTACCGGCACTCGGTGCTGCCGGCTTCGGCGAAGGTCCTGGACGCGGTGGCGCCGTACGGGGTGCCGCGCATCCACTTCGGTGTCGGCACCGGTGAGCTGCTCGGGCTGATGGGCGAGGCCGGTGCGGACGTCGTCGGCGTCGACTGGCGGGTGCCGCTGGACGAGGCGGCCCGGCGGGTCGGCCCCGGCAAGGCGCTCCAGGGGAACCTCGACCCGGCCGTCCTCTTCTCCACCCGGGAGGCGGTCGAGGCCAAGACCGACGAGGTGCTGGCCGCGGCGGCGGGGCTCGAAGGCCATGTCTTCAACCTCGGCCACGGCGTCCCGCCCAACACCGACCCCGACGCGCTGACCCGGCTCGTGGAGTACGTCCACACCCGCACGGCCCGCTGAACCGTCCCGCCCTCGGTGCGCGGGACGGTCCACAGGCCGACCCGCGCACCGGGAGCGCACACCGCACCGCTACCCGCCCGCCCGGCGCACCGCTGTGACCGCCTTCCGCGCGGCGACCAGCACCGGGTCCCAGACCGGTGAGAACGGCGGCGCGTACCCCAGGTCCAGCGAGACCATCTGCTCCACCGTCATGCCCGCGGTGAGGGCGACGGCGGCGATGTCCACCCGCTTCGCCGCGCCCTCCCGCCCCACGATCTGCGTGCCGAGCAGCCGCCCGGTCCGCAGCTCGGCGAGCATCTTCACCGTCATCAGGGCCGCGCCCGGGTAGTAACCGGCGCTGTTGGTCGACTCGATGGTCGCCGTGACGTACCGCAGCCCGGCCGCGTGCGCGTCCTTCTCGCGCAGCCCGGTCCTGGCGATCTCCAGATCGCAGACCTTGCTCACCGCGGTGCCGACGACACCGGGGAACGTGCCGTATCCACCGCCCGCGTTGGCGCCGATGATCTGGCCGTGCTTGTTCGCGTGTGTGCCGAGCGGGATGTGCCGGTCCCGGCCGGAGACCAGGTCGAGGACTTCGACGCAGTCGCCGCCCGCCCAGATGTTCCGGTGGCCGCGCACCCGCATCGACAGATCGGTCAGCAGCCCGCCGTACTCGCCCAGCGGCAGCCCCGCGGCGGCCGCGAGGCCGGTCTGCGGCTCCACGCCGATCCCCAGGACCACTACGTCAGCCGGGTATTCGGCGGCGTCCGTCGCGACGGCGCTGGCCCGTCCCCGCTCGTCCGTGCGGACCGCGGTGACCTCCGCGCCGGTCACCGTGGTGATGCCCATGCCGTCCATCGCGTCGTGGACCAGCTTCCCCATGTCCGGGTCGAGCGTGGACATCGGCTGGGCGCCGCGGGTCAGGACCGTCACCTCGTACCCGCGGTGCAGCAGCGCCTCCGCCATCTCGACGCCGATGTAACCGGCACCGACGATCACCGCGCGGCGGCCGGACGCCGTCCGCAGCGAGTCGATCAGGGCCTGGCCGTCGTCCAGCGTCTGCACGCCGTGCACGCCCGGCGCGTCGATGCCGGGCAGCTCGGGGCGTACCGGACGCGCGCCCGTGGCGATGACGAGCTTGTCGTACGCAGTCCAGCCGGCCGCCCCCGATTCCAGGTCGCGGGCGTGCACCCGCTGCCCGGCGACGTCGATCTCCGTCACCTCGGTCCGCATCCGGAGGTCGATCGACCGTGCCCGGTGCTCTTCGGGGGTGCGGGCGACGAGGTCGTCGCGCTCGCCGACCTCGCCGCCCACCCAGTAGGGGATGCCGCACGCCGAGAACGAGGTGAAGTGGCCGCGTTCGAAGGCGGTGATCTCCAGCTCATCCGGACCCCTGAGCCTGCGGGCCTGGGACGCTGCGGACATGCCCGCCGCGTCCCCGCCGATGACCACCAGTCGCTCCGCTGCCATTGCGCGTACCTCCGTGGTTGTTACCGCTGTTGCCGCTTTCCGTGCGGGCGCTTCCCGCTCCGTCGCCCTCTGGGAAGGTACGTGTGCGGACCCCGGAACATTCCCGCGCGGCGCGGGAGGCCGTACCCCGGGTCGCGCGAACGCCCCCCGTGATCCACCGGACCACGGTGACGTTCGGACCCCGGAAAGGATTTGAGAGAGTGGGGGCATGAATGCGGACACGCGTACGGCTCATGTCGTCGTCATCGGAGGCGGGATCTCGGGTCTCGCGGCAGCGCTCCGGCTGACCGGCGGCGGGGCACGGGTGACGGTGCTGGAGGGCACCGGCCGGGTCGGCGGCAAGCTCCACACGGGCGAGATCGAAGGCGTACGGGTCGACCTCGGCGCCGAGTCGATGCTCGCCCGGCGCCCCGAGGCGGTCGCGCTCGCGCGTGAGGCCGGTCTGGGCGACGCGCTCCAGCCGCCCGCCACCAGCGGCGCCGCCCTCTGGAACAGGGGCGCGCTGACCCCGATGCCCACCGGCCACGTCATGGGCGTACCGGCCGACGCGGGCCGGCTCGGCGGTGTGCTCTCGGACGAGGGGCTGCGCCGGATCGGCCAGGACGCCGAACTGCCGCCCGCCGAGATCGGCGAGGACATCGCACTCGGCGAGTACGTGGCCGGCCGGATGGGCCGCGAGGTCGTCGACCGGCTCGTCGAGCCGCTGCTCGGCGGGGTCTACGCGGGCGACGTCTACCGCACCTCGATGCGCGCCGCGGTCCCCGCGCTCTACGAGGCCGCCCGCACCCACCCCACGCTCGGCGCCGCCGTGCGCTCGCTCCAGCAGCGCGTCACCCCCGCGTCGGGCCCGGTCTTCATGGGACTGGACGGGGGCATCGGCACCCTGCCGCCCGCCGTGGCCGACGCGGTCCGCGCCCGGGGCGGCGAAGTCCTGCTGCACCGGCCCGCGCTGGAGCTGCGGCGCACCGCGGACGGCTGGCTGATCCGCACCGGCGGGCAGGACGGTGGCCGCCCCATCGAGGCCGACGCCGTGGTGCTCGCCGTACCGGCCTGGGCGGCCTCCGCGCTGCTGGCCGACGAGGCGCCCGCCGCCTCCGCCGAGCTGGCCGCCGTCGAGTACGCCTCGATGTCGCTCGTCACCCTGGCCTTCCGCCGTACGGAGCTGAACCTCCCCGACGGCACGGGATTTCTCGTACCGCCCGTGGACGGCCACTCCATCAAGGCGTCCACCTTCTCCAGCCGCAAGTGGGCCTGGTCCGACGCCGACCCGGAGCTCGTCGTGCTGCGGACCTCGCTCGGCCGCTACGGCGACGAGGAGCATCTGCACCGCGAGGACGCCGACTTGGTGGATCTCTCGCTGCGCGACCTGGGCGAGGCCGTCGGGCTCACCGCGAAGCCGGTCGCCACCGAGGTGACCCGGTGGATCGGCGGACTGCCCCAGTACCCCGTCGGCCACCTCGCCCGGGTGGCCCGGGTACGGGACACGGTGGCCGCGCTGCCCGGCCTGCGGATCTGCGGCGCGGCCTACGACGGAGTGGGCATTCCGGCCTGTGTCGCCAGTGCCGAGCGGGCTGCGAAGGAGATCACAGCAACCCTGGCGTCGGGCACCACCGGCGGCGCGGGAGAATAGCGGCATGACTGATGCTCCGGAGACCGTGACGTCCCCCAAGGCCCCGAACGCGGGCAAGAAGGCCAAGGACCTCAACGAGGTCGTGCGCTACACGCTGTGGTCCGTCTTCAAGCTGCGCGACGTGCTCCCCGGCGACACCGACCGCACCGCGGTGGCCGGTGAGGTCCAGGAGCTGTTCGACCAGCTCGCCGCCAAGGACATCACCGTCCGCGGCACGTACGACGTCTCCGGGCTGCGCGCCGACGCCGACGTGATGATCTGGTGGCACGCGGAGACCTCGGACGAGCTCCAGACCGCGTACAACCTCTTCCGCCGCACCCGTCTCGGCCGCGCCCTCGACCCGGTCTGGTCGAACATGGCGCTGCACCGCCCCGCCGAGTTCAACAAGTCGCACATTCCGGCGTTCCTCGCCGACGAGACCCCCCGGGACTACGTCTCGGTGTATCCCTTCGTGCGCTCCTACGACTGGTACCTGCTGGCCGACGAGGACCGCCGCAGGATGCTCGCCGAGCACGGCAAGATGGCCCGTGGCTTCCCGGACGTGCGCGCCAACACGGTTGCGTCGTTCTCGCTCGGCGACTACGAGTGGCTGCTGGCCTTCGAGGCCGACGAGCTGTACCGCATCGTCGACCTGATGCGTCATCTGCGCGGCTCCGAGACGCGGATGCACGTACGCGAAGAGGTTCCCTTCTTCACCGGCCGGCGCAAGTCGGTGGCCGACCTGGTGGCCGGGCTCGCCTGAGGCGGACCCGGTCGTCCATGACCCGGAAGATCAGAGAGCGGGCCGCGGCCTCGGCAGCGTCCGCTTCTCCAGCGACACCGGGTCCGGCAGCGGGTGCGGCGCGCAGGTAGCGCGCCGCACCGGCGTCCGCCCCGTCAGCAGGTAGTCGTCCAGATACGCGTTGACGCACTTGTTGGGGCCGCCGGCGATGCCATGCGTACCCGCGCCCCGTTCAGTGATCAGTACCGACCCCCGCAGCCGCCGCTGGAGCTCCAGCGCACCCGGGTAGGGGGTGGCCGCGTCCCGCTCGGCGGCCAGGATCAGCGTCGGCGGCAGCGCACCGCCGGAGCTGCGGACATCGAGCGGCTGCTGCCGCGGTGCCGGCCAGTAGGCGCACGGCAGGTTCATCCAGACGTTGTCCCAGGTCTCGAAGGGCGCCCGGCGCGCCAGCGCGGTGTTGTCCGTGTCCCAGACGTGCCAGTCGGCAGGCCACTGCGCGTCGTTGCACTCGACGGCCGTGTAGACCGCCGTGCTGTTCTCGTCCGCCTTCGCCGCCGCCGGGTCCGGAGCGGCCAGCTTGATCAGCGGCTTCGGGTCCCCTTGCAGATACCGCGCGAGCGCACTGGCGGTGGCCGGCCAGACGTCGTCGTAGTAACCGGCCTGGAGGAAGGTGCTCTGCAGCTGCGCCGGGCCGACACCGCCCGCCGGCCGCTCCGCGAGCCGGGACCGCGCCGTCTCGTAGCCCGCCAGCACATCCGACGCGTCGCGCCCCAGGTGGTACGTCCTGTCGTGGAGCGCCACCCAGGTGCGGAAGTCGGTCCAGCGCCGCTCGAAGGCGAGTGACTGGTCGAGGTTGTCGCGGTACCAGATCTTGGCGGGGTCCGGGTCGACCGCCGAGTCGAAGACCATCCGGCGCACGTGCGAGGGGAAGAGCGTCGCGTAGACCGCACCGAAGTACGTGCCGTACGAGGCGCCCATGAAGGTCAGCTTCCGCTCGCCCAGCGCGGCCCGCAGCACATCCAGGTCCCGGGCGTTGTTCAGCGAGTTGTACTGCCCCAGGGCCGCACCCGCCCGGCGGGCGCAGCCCTGGGCGTAGGCCTTCGCCTGGGCGATCTTCTTCTGCTTGAACGCCTCCGACGGGTAGATCGGCGCCGTTTTCGAAGGCTTCGCGTAAGCGGCGGGGTCCTCGCACGAGAGCGGCGCCGAGCGGCCGACGCCGCGCGGCGCGTACCCCACCAGGTCGTACGCGGCGGCCAGCGGCTTCCACGCGGGGACCGCGGCCGCCATCGGGAAGTACATGCTGGAGGCGCCGGGGCCGCCCGGGTTGTAGATCAGTGCGCCCTGGCGGTCGGCGGGCTTGCCGGTGGCGTGCGCCCTGCTGACGGTCAGGGAGATCTGCGCGCCGTCCGGCCGGGCATAGTCGAGCGGGACCCGGACGCTGCCGCACCGCACGGACGCGGGCAGCGACTCGCTCGTCGGGCAGGTGCCGAAGGCGATACCCGCGGCGGCGGCCCGGGCGGCCGCGGTCAGGGTGCCCGCCGCCTCGGCCGCCCGGGTGCCCGGGGCCGTGGCTGTCCCGTCGCCCGGACCGCCGACGTCCGCGTACGTGCCGGCCGGGGCATCCGCGCTGCCCGGCGGCGCGGCGGCCAGGGCGGCCAGTCCGGACAGCACCAGAACACCGGCCGTTCCGTACAGCGCGACTGCCTTCATCGGGACCCCTTCGTCCAGCTGCTTCCTGCAGCTACTGAATAAAAGGGATAATTCGTCCGGCGGCTGACGTTGTAAAGGACCGTTCGGCGGTGTCGGTGTCAATGACCCCGCCGACCCGTGGCGGACGGGCCGGGAGTCACCGGTACGCGCGGCCGAACCGGGTCCGGGCCGCACGGGCGAACCTGGCCGCCCTGGTCGGCCGGCGCGGGGCCGACCGCTCCTGCCACCACAGGGCGAGCCGGCGCCGGGCCGCGGCGTCGGCGGGGAGCCCGGCGCGGAGCAGCTGTTCCGCGAAGTCGAGCGCGTCGCGCCGGTAACCACCGCTCATCGGGCGGGACTTGGCGTACGCCAGGAAAGCGGTCCGGTACCCGGCGCCGAGCAGGGCGGGCAGCTCGGGGGCCACCTGCGCCACGACATCGGCGCGCTTGGCGGCCAGCGCACGGCTCTGCACACCGAGCCGCCGGGTGTCGAAGCCCTCGGGCGAAGGGGTGCCCGCGACCAGGGCGGAGAGCAGCGCGGTCTCGGCGAGGGCGAGCCGCTGCCGGGGGCCGGTGGTGGATGCGGGGGCGGTCCCCCGGGCGGTGGTGGACTCTCCGACGGTGACCGTTTCTTCGACAGCCGCAGCCTCCCGGGCAGTGGCGGACTCTCCGACGGTCACAGCCCCCCTGACGGTCACAGCCCCCCTGGCAGTCACAGCCTCCCTGACGGTCACAGCCCCCCTGGCAGTCACAGCCTCCCGGGCTGCCAGGGTTTCCCGTATCGCGGACAGCTCACCGGCCAGCTCGGCCGCGGGCGGGAAGTCGTCGTCCCGCTCCAGCAGCACCCCCGGCGGGTCCACCCGGTCCCGCAGCTGTGCCAGCACGTCGAGGACCGGCGCGGTCACCGGGTGGGCATGGGTGTCGTGCCAGACGCCGTCCTTCTCCACACCGCCCGCGACATGGACGTACGCGATGGCCTCCACCGGGAGTTCGTCCAGGGCGGCCGCGGGGTCCTCGCCGCGGTTCACGTGGTTGGTGTGGAGGTTGGCCACGTCGATCAGCAGCCGTACGCCCGTGCGCTCCACCAGTTCCGCCAGGAACTGCCCCTCCGTCAGCTCCTCGTCGGGCCAGGAGATCAGCGCGGCGATGTTCTCCAGGGCGAGCGGGACCGGCAGGGCGTCCTGGGCGGCCCTGACGTTCTCGCACAGCACATGCAGCGCGTCCCAGGTGCGCGGGACCGGCAGCAGATGGCCGGCCTCCAGACCGGGGGACGCGGTGAGCGGGCCGCCGGCCCTGACGAAGGCGATGTGCTCCGTGACCAGCGGCGACTCCAGCAGGAGGGCCCGCTCGGCCAGCGCGGCGAGCCGGTCGGCAGCCGGGCGCTCGGCGCCGCCGACGCCCAGTGAGACACCGTGCGGAACCACCGTCACCCCGCGCTCGCGCAGCCGCAGCAGAGAGTCCGGGAGATGGCTGGGGCAGAGGTTCTCCGCGACCACCTCGACCCAGTCGATGCCCGGCAGCTCCTCCACCGCCGTGGCGATCTCCGGCCGCCATCCGATACCGGTGCCCAGCTTCTCGATGGTTCCCATGGTTCCCCCTCCGCCGCCGCAATCGCGGCGCGTGCGGGGGTGATGACCCCGCGGGGCCGCGGTGAATCCACCCGATGGGACGTTCAGAGCTTGATTTGAGGTTCCCGGCGGGCACGCCCCACACGAGCGTCGCGATCGCGTACCGGAGCCCGGTTCCCCGGCGGCCCGCCTACGGCCGTCGTCCCCGCGGGAGCGGGCAGAAGCGGCTGCCCCCTTCGACCGCGACGGTCTCCCCGGGCGCGATCTCGGTGAACCCCGCGTCATGCACGACCGGCAGCCCGCTCGCGGTCAGTTCGCCCCAGTGCCCAGGAGCCGCCGTCCGCACCGACAGCGGGAACCCGGCGGCCCGCCACGCGTCCCGCTCGGCGTCCGAAAGCTCCCACCAGGCGAGCTGTGCGCCATGGCCGGTCTGCGCCATCGACTTGCCTGCCGACATGTCCAGCTGAGGGTTGAGCCAGATGACCGGCGCGGTGCGGTCCGGCGCGGGCAGCAGCTCGGGATCGTCCAGGTCGGTGCCGCTGACCTGGAGCTTCGCCAGCTCCTTCGGCCAGCCGTCCAGCGGCACCGGAGGGAAGACCCGTACCTCGGCCGCGGACCCGGTGACGGTGATGCCCGGCAGCGCCGAAGCCTTCCGCCACTCGGCGCCGCGCGCCCGCCGTACGACCTTGCGGATCCGGGCGTCCTGCCAGTCCGCCATCGCCTGCGCCCACTCGCCGTCACCCAGCGAGCGTTCGTCCGACAGCATCACGAGCACCGCACGAGCTGCCGTCTCCAGCGCGTCCGTACGGGCCGGGGGTTCGGCCTTCTCGATGTGAACCACCAGCGGAAGGACGAACTGCGGGGCCTCGTCGCGTGCCGTCGGCTCCGCGCGGAAAGGGCTGTCGTTGCTGCTCACCCGCCCCAGTCTGCCAGTCGGGTGCCAGCGGATTTCCCGCGGATTCCCCCTGGATTCCCGGCGGTGCTCCACCGATTCTTGGCGGAGGGGAATCTTCCGGGTGAGGATGCCCCCATGAAGAGCGATCTTTTCCAGACCGAGTACATGGCGCAGCAGGCGACTGCCCCCGGCATGACCCTGCAGAACGCCAAGTCGATCAAGTACACCGTCAACGGTGACATGCTCGCGCGGCAGGGCGCGATGATCGCTTACCGGGGGAATCTCCAGTTCGAGCGCAAGGGCCAGGGCATAGGCGGAATGCTCAAGCGCGCCGTCACCGGCGAGGGGCTGCCGCTGATGTCCGTCACCGGGCAGGGCGAGGCCTGGTTCGCGCACGAGGCGGCGAACTGCTTCATCGTCGACGTGGAGCAGGGCGACGCGCTCACCATCAACGGCCGCAACGTCCTGTGCTTCGACTCCACGCTCTCGTACGAGATCAAGACCGTGAAGGGCTCCGGCATCGCGGGCGGCGGGCTCTTCAACAGCCTCTTCACCGGTTACGGCAAGCTCGGGCTGATCTGCGAGGGCAACCCCATCGTCATCCCGGTCACCCCGCAGCAGCCGGTCTACGTCGACACCGACGCCGTCGTCGGCTGGTCCGCCCACCTGCAGACCTCGCTGCACCGCTCGCAGTCGATCGGCTCCATGATCCGCGGCGGCTCCGGTGAGGCCGTCCAACTGATGCTCCAGGGCGAGGGATTCGTGATCGTACGGCCCAGCGAGGCCAAGCCCGAGAAACCGCAGCAGCACTGAGGCTCGAAGCGGTGGGCCGCCGGTACGGCCTCGGCGGCCCCTGGGTGCTGCGCGGGGTGGTCCTCGACCTGCCCGCACGCGCGCTGGTCCGGGTCGAAGGCCCCAACGGCAGCGGGAAATCCACCCTGCTCCGGCTGCTCGCCGGGATCGACACCCCGACGGCGGGCCGGATCACCGGCCGTCCCCGTACCGCGTACGTCCCCGAACGCTTCTCCGCCGCCCTGCCGTTCACCGCCACCGGCTACCTCGTCCACCTCGGCCGGATCCACGGCCTGCGGCGGGCGGACGCTGCGGCGCGCGCCGAGGAGTGGCTGACCCGCTTCGGGGCGGCGGGCCATGCCCGTACACCGCTCGGTGAACTGTCCAAGGGCACCGCTCAGAAGGTCGCGGTCGCCCAGGCGCTGCTGGCCGGGCCGGAGTTGCTGATCCTCGACGAGGCCTGGACCGGCCTGGACACCGCGGCCCGTGCGGAGCTCGACCGGGCGGTCGCCGAGCGGGTCGCGGCCGGTGCCACGGCTGTCTTCGTCGACCACGATCCGCAGCGTCTGGCGGACGCGGCCGACCTGCGACTACGGGTCGAGGGGACCTCGCTCGTCCAGGTCCCGGCGGTGCCGGGACAGTCGGCCGCGGCCCGGGGGAGCATGGTCCGGATCGAGGCCGGCGGGCCGCCGGGAGCGGTGGTACCCGCCGGGCTGCCGGGAAACCCGGTGCACGAAAGCCGGGCGGACACCACGGTGTTCACCGTCTCCGCCGCGTACTCCGACGCCCTGCTGCGCGCCCTGCTCGCGGCGGGCCCGCCCTGGCACATCCGCGCGGTCACCGCCGCCGGCTCCCTCGCGGAGCCGCTCACCGACGGGGAACGATGACCGCACTCCTCCGCTACCAGGCGGCTCTGCTGCTCCGCTCCCAGCGCTGGCTGGCGCCCGTCCTGCTGTACGGGATCTTCCTCGCGGTGGGCGCCGGGAGCGGCGATCCGGTGCTCGACTCGCTCGGTTACGCCGCCGCCGCGCTGCTGCCGGTCGCGGCCTGGCTGGTGCGGATCTGCGTCAACCAGGAACCGGCGGCCGCCCGCGACTGCGTCGCAGCCGCGACGAGCCCGCGCCGGGGCCATCTCGCCTCGCTGGGCGTCGCCGCGGGGTGCGCGGCCCTGCTCGGCTGCGCGGGCACCCTGGTGATCACGCTGATCAGCTCGCCGACCGACACCAGCCACCAGGTGGCCGTTCCACTGTTCCCGGCCGGGGTGGCCGGGCTGCTCGCCTCGTTCGTCTGCGCGCTGACCGGCGCCGCTGCGGGCGCGGTCCTCACCCGCCCGGTGCTGCACGGCAGGGGCTGGTCGGTCGCGGCCACCTCACTCGCCGCGCTCCTGCTGCTGGTCACCGGGGGCTCACCCGCCAGGTCGGCGGTGTACGGCCTGGTCTCCGGGTCGCGGACCGGCACTGTGCACACCCCGGTGCTGCCCCTGCTCTTCGCGGTGCTGGTCGCAGCCCTGGCGGCCACCGGCGCGAGCGCGCTCGCCGCACGACGGGGCTGAAGCAGGGGCCCGGCCGGACAGGGTCCGGCTGAGTGCGGCCGGCACCGCGAAGAGCAGGGGCCCGGCTGAGTACGCTCGTACGCATGGACGAGTCCTACTGCGAGACCCCTGCGGCACCCGCGCCCGCAACACCCGCATCCACACCATCCGCACCACCCGCGGACGAGACCGTGCCGGGCGGCCCTTCGTATGCCGAGTGCGTGCTGTGCCGCAAGCCGACCGAGTACCCGGAGTCGACGCGCGGTGCGACGCTCTGCCCCGTCTGCGAGTGGCAGGAAGCGGGCCGGACCGCCTGCTCCGGCTGAGCGCGGGCCGGCCGGGGTGCGCCCGGCCGGCGGGGCGGGCGGCTCAGCTCAGCTTGGCGGTGAGCGTGATCTTCGTACCCGTGAGGGCCTGGCTGACCGGGCAGTTGGCCTTGGCGTCCTCGGCCGCAGCGGTGAAGCCGTCCGCATCGATGCCGGGAACCTCGCCCTCCACGGTGAGGTGGATACCGGTGATGCCCTCGCCCGGCTGGAAGGTGACCTCCGCCTGCGTGGTCAGCCTGGCGGGCGGATTGCCCGCGCCGGTCAGGCCGTTCGAGAGGGCCATCGAGAAGCAGCTGGAGTGCGCGGCCGCGATGAGCTCCTCCGGGCTGGTCCTGCCGTTCGCCGTCTCGGCGCGGGAGGCCCAGGTGACCGGGTAGTCGCCGATGCCCGATGTGTCGAAGGTGACCGTGCCCGAGCCCTTGAAGAGCTCGCCCTCCCAGACCGTGTGAGCGACACGCGTGGTGGCCATGTTGATTCCCTTCAGGTGGCGGATCCGGTGGCGGATCTCCAACCTACTGGCCCACTAGCGGCTTCGCGTCGCGTGCCAGCGCCGTCAGCCGGGAGATCGCCCGGAAGTACTTCTTCCGGTATCCGCCGTTCAGCATCTCGTCACTGAAGAGCCGGTCGAAGGGGAGCCCGGAGGCGAGAACCGGGACCTCCCGGTCGTAGAGCCGGTCGGCGAGTACGACCAGACGCAGCGCCGTCGACTGGTCGCCCACCGGCTCCACACCCGTGAGGCAGACCGCGCTGATGCCCTCGGTCAGTGCGCCGTAGCGGCTCGGGTGGATCCGGGCGACATGGTCGAGGAGAGCGGGGAAGGGGTCGAGCGAGGCCCCGGCGGTCGCGTACGCCGCCTTGGTGACCTGCTCGTCGTCGTACGGGGCCGGGGCCTCGGGCAGACCCCGGTGGCGGTAGTCGTCGCCGTCGATCCGCAGCGGCCTGAAGTGGGCCGAGAGCCCCTGGATCTCCCGCAGGAAGTCGGCTGCCGCGAACCGGCCCTCACCGAGCTTGCCCGGCAGTGTGTTGGAGGTGGCGGCGAGCGCGACACCCGCCTCGACCAGCCTGCTGAGCAGCGAGGAGACGAGGACGGTGTCGCCCGGGTCGTCCAGTTCGAACTCGTCGATGCAGAGCAGCCGGTGGCCGCTCAGCGTCCGTACGGTCTGCTGGAAGCCCAGCGCGCCGACCAGGTTCGTCAGCTCGACGAAGGTGCCGAACGCCTTGTGCTCCGCCGGGGCGGGCGTCGCGTGCCAGAGGGAGGCGAGCAGATGGGTCTTGCCGACGCCGTAACCGCCGTCGAGATAGACACCGCGCGGCCCGGCGGGCGCGGCGGGCTTGCGGCCGCCGAACCAGCGCTTGCGGCCCGAGCCGCTGGCCGTCGCCCCGCCGAGTCCCGCGGCGAAGGCGCTGAGCACGGTCACCGCCTCGCTCTGGCTCGGCTGGTTCGGGTCCGGTACGTACGTATCGAAGCGGACCGAGTCGAAGCGCGGCGGCGGCACCATCTCGGCGACCAGACGGTCGGCGGGGACGCGCGGCTCGCGGGCGCAGAGGGACTGGGGGACCACTTCAGCTATGGGCGACGACACGACCCCAGGGTAATGGCCATGCCACACTGCCTGACATGCGACGCCTGCTCCCTGTGACCGACCAGACAGCTGCCGCTCCCGGAACGGAGCAGCCCGGCGGGGCCGCTCGTGAGTGGAGCCTGGACGAGCTTGCCGAGGCCTACGCGTATCCGGTGGACGCCGGACAGGACCGTGGGTGGCTGCGCGCCAACATGGTCTCCTCGCTGGACGGCGCCGCCCAGCACGAGGGGCGCTCCCAGCCGATCTCGACCGAGACGGACATGCGGATCTTCGGCACGCTGCGCGCGCTCGCCGATGTGGTGGTGGTCGGCGCGGAAACGGTACGTCTGGAGGGGTACCGCCCGGCGCGGGCGCGGGCGGCTTTCGCCGAGCGGCGCGAGGCGGCCGGGCAGGCCCCCGCGCCCGCCATCGCGGTGGTCAGCGCGAGTCTGGAGCTGGACTTCTCGCTCCCGCTGTTCACCGCTCCGCTCGTGCCGACCCTGGTGGTCACCGGCGCCGGGGCCCCGTCGGACCGGCTGGAAGCGGCCCGGCAGGCCGGTGCGCGGGTCGTGATCGCGGGGGACGCGAGCGTGGTCGACCCGGCCAGGGCCGTGCGGGAGCTGGCCGCTCTCGGCTTCCGGCGGCTGCTGACCGAGGGCGGGCCGCGGATGCTCGGTCAGTTCGTGTCGGCCGGGGTGCTGGACGAGCTGTGCCTGACGCTCTCGCCGATGCTCACATCGGGTGACGCCCAGCGCATCGTGGGTGGTCCGGGGCTCGCGGTGCCCGACCGGTTCGCCCTGGCATCGCTGCTGGAAGAGGCCGGGTTCCTTTTTGCCCGATACCTTCGGATCTGACAATCTGCGGAATCTACCGTTCCGCTTTCTGTTCATTGGGCAGACTTAGATCGCAGACCCCGTGCGGGCACGGGGAAGGATGGTTTCAGCAGAAGGGCCCTCAGTTGTTCACGAGCGTATTGATGATCGAGAAACCACTGACGTCCGAGGACGTGGAGTTCGTGACCACGCTGCACGGGGACGAACCCGTCTCCTTCATCGTGCTCATGCAGCCACGCGGTGACCAGGCGGACTTCCTGCTCCGGGCGATCGACGACGTGGCCCTGGGCGAGCTCGACGAGGCGGGACGCGAGACCGAGGTGCCGGAAGGGCAGGAGGCGCGGGTCCCGGCGGAGTCGGCGCTCCTGCAGTCGCTGGAGGCGCTGCGGGCCACCGGCTGCAAGGCGACCGGGCGGGTCGTCGAGGAGCATCCGCTCGATCTGCTGCAGTCCGTGGTCGCGGAGCAGTCGGCCGATGAGGTGATCGTGCTGACCGCGCCGCACTACGTGGAGGAGTTCTTCCACCGGGACTGGGCCTCGCGAGCCCGTCACAAGGTGGGCGTACCGGTGCTCAAACTCTTCGCGCACAGCGAATAGGCTGGGGCCTTCCATTACGCACGTACAGCTTGGGGAGACACCCGTATGGCACCCGGTAGCCCGACCGCCATGGACCGACCGCACTTCATCGGCATCGGCGGCGCCGGGATGTCGGGCATCGCGAAGATCCTCGCCCAGCGCGGCGCCCGGGTGGCGGGCAGCGACGCCCGTGACTCGCCGGCCGCCGAGGCGCTGCGCGGGCTGGGTGTGACGGTGCACGTGGGCCACGCGGCCGGGCATCTGGCGGAGGACGCGACCTGTGTCGTCGTGTCCAGCGCCATCCGCGAGGACAACCCGGAGCTGGTCCGCGCCGCGGAGCTGTCCATCCCGGTGGTGCACCGCTCGGACGCGCTCGCCTCGCTGATGACGGGGCTGCGCTCCATCGCGGTGGCTGGCACGCACGGCAAGACGACGACCACCTCGATGCTCGCGGTGGCCCTGACCGAGCTGGCACTCGACCCGGCGTACGCGATCGGCGGCGACCTCGCGGGGCCCGGCACGAACGCCCGGCACGGCGCGGGCGACATCTTCGTCGCGGAGGCCGACGAGAGCGACCGCAGCTTCCAGAAGTACGACCCCGAGGTCGCCGTCGTCCTCAATGTCGAGCTGGACCACCACGCCAACTACGCCTCGATGGACGAGATCTACGACTCCTTCGAGACCTTCGTGGGCAAGATCGTCCCCGGCGGCACCCTGGTGATCAACGCCGACCAGCCGGGTGCGGTCGAACTGACCGCCCGGGTCCGCGACCTCTCCACCCTGAAGGTCGTCACCTACGGGGCGTCCGAAACCGCCGACGTCCGCGTCCACAAGGTCACCCCGCGCGGTCTGACCAGCGAGGTCACGGTCCTGCTCAACGGGAAGTTCCTGACCTTCACGGTCTCCGTCCCCGGCCGTCACTACGCCCACAACGCGGTCGCCGCTCTGGCGGCCGGTGTCGCCCTCGGTATCCCGGCGCACAACCTGGCGTCCGCGCTCGGCAAGTACACCGGGGTCAAACGCCGCCTCCAGCTCAAGGGCGAGGCGGCGGGGGTCCAGGTCGTCGACTCGTACGCCCACCACCCCACCGAGATGACCGCCGACCTCGAAGCCATGCGCGGCGCGGTCGGTGACGCGCGGATCCTCGTGGTCTTCCAGCCCCACCTGTTCTCCCGTACCCAGGAACTGGGCATCGAGATGGGCCAGGCGCTCCGTCTCGCGGACGCCTCGGTGGTCCTGGACATCTACCCGGCCCGCGAGGACCCGATCCCGGGCATCACCAGCGAGCTGATCATCGACGCCGCCCGCGCGGCAGGCGCCGACGTCACGGCCGTCCATGACAAGGAGCAGGTCCCCGCGACCGTCGCGGGAATGGCGAAGCCCGGTGATCTCGTTCTCACCATGGGAGCGGGCGACGTCACCGACCTCGGCCCGCGGATCCTGGACCACCTGTCGAGCTGAGGGAGCCCCATGCCGTACGACATCGAGAAGCCGGACGAGCAGTGGCGGGCGGAGCTGTCCGAAGCGGAGTACGCCGTGCTGCGCAAGGCCGGCACCGAACCCGCCTTCGTCGGCGAGTACACGGACACGAAGACGACCGGTGTCTACTCGTGCCGGGCCTGTGACGCCGAGCTCTTCCGCTCGGACACCAAGTTCGAATCGCACTGCGGCTGGCCGTCCTTCTACGACCCGAAGGACACGGACGCGGTCGAACTGATCGAGGACCGCTCGCACGGGATGCGCCGGATCGAGGTGCGCTGCGCGAAGTGCGGCTCACACCTCGGGCACGTCTTCGAGGGGGAGGGCTATCCGACCCCGACCGACCAGCGGTACTGCATCAACTCCATCTCGCTGCGGCTGACACCGGACGCGGGCTGAGAGTTACCGGGCAGGGGCCCGCGGCCGTCGGCGCCGCGGGCCGGGCCCCTGCCCGTGTCCGTCCCCTCCCGGCCGGGACCGCGGAAGCGGCCCCCGAGGTGGCCGGCCGGGGGCCCGGGCACGGAGAATCACCGGTATGAGCCCCACGGAGACCCCGACCGCCTCCGCGACGCCCGCTCCCGGGCTGCGCGAGCGCAAGAAGCTGAAGACCCGGCAGACCATCCGGCGGGAGGCGTACCGCCTCTTCGCCGAGCAGGGGTACGCGGCGACGACGGTCGACCGGATCGCCGAGGCGGCCGAGGTCTCGCCCAGCACCTTCTTCCGGTACTTCCCCACCAAGGAGGACGTGGTCCTCGTCGACGAGTACACCCCGGTGCTCGCCGAGGCGCTGAAGTCCCGGCCGGCCGGCGAACCGGTCGTGGACGCCCTCCGGCACGCGTTCACCGGCTCGCTGGCCCAACTCCTGGGCGCCGACCGGGAAGAGCTGCTGTTCAGGACCCGGCTCGCCTTCGCCGTCCCGGCCATCAGGGTGCGTGCGGCGGAGGAACAGCTGCGCAGCCAGGACGCCGTCGCCGCGCTGATCGTGGAGCGAACGGGCCGCGAACCGGGCGACCTTGAGGTGCACTGCGCCGCCGCGGCGATCACCGCTGTCTTCTCGGCGGTCGTCCGGTACTGGACGGAGGGCGGCGGCGCCGAGGACCTCGCCGAGCTTTTCGACCGCCAACTGTCCCTGCTCTCCGATGGTTTGAGGATCTGACCGTGCGGATGACACAGCCGGGGGGCACCCCCGGGCCCGGTCTGAGGACCGGCAGGTTCGGGCCGTCCGCACCGGGCGCGGAGGAGTCGCGGACCGGTCCGGTCGTGCTCGTCGAGTCCTACGGCGACCCCGCGGAGACAGCCCCGCTGCTCCCCGGGGAAGAACAGCTGGTGGCGCGCGCGGTGCCCTCCCGCAGGGCCGAGTTCGCGACGGCGCGGGCCTGCGCCCGCGCGGCGCTGGCCCAGCTGGGTGTGGCGCCCGCCGCCATCCTGCGCGGTGCGCGGGGCGAGCCGCTGTGGCCCGCCGGGATCGTCGGCGCCATGACGCACTGCGCCGGGTACCGTGCGGCCGCCGTGGCCCGCGCGGCCGACGTGGTCTCGCTGGGCATGGACGCCGAACCGCACCTCCCGATGCCGGGGGAGGGGGAGTTGCGGCTGGTCACGGTGGCCGAGGAGCGTCGGCATCTGCTGGAGCTGGCCGCCCGGCGCCCGGAGGTCTGCTGGGACCGGCTGCTCTTCAGCGCAAAGGAGAGTGTGTACAAGGCCTGGTACCCGATCACCGGCCGGTGGCTCGGTTTCGAGGATGCCGTGATCACCCCGGACCCGGACGCGGGCACGTTCACCGCACGGTTGCTCGTGCCCGGCCCCGTGGTCGCCGGGAAGGCGCTCGCCGGGTTCGACGGAACGTGGACGATTCAGGACGGACTGATCCGTACCGCGGTCGCCGTCGGCCACTGATGCCGACGCCCGCGCGTACTCCGGTTCTCTGAAGCGACAGTTCTCGGACACCCCGCCCGCGCGTGTACTCCGTTCCTCCGCAGCCCAGTTGGGGCGGGGGCCGCTGAGGCGACCCCGCGCCCCCGCCGCCGTGCAGGTCAGAGACCGTTCCGTGCTCGAAGAGTGCGTGAAACGTGCTCGTAACTGCGCTGTCAAAGGTTTTTCCGAGCAGCTCTTGTCATTTCCGGCCATGACAGTGCAGGATCAGTGCATCTTGCAGGCCAGAACACCAGATTCCGCTTTTGGACGGGGTTCGGCAGGTCTGCGTCCCCCTGACCACCCTCTACGCGGAGGTGACTGTGTCGGCCGCTGCGCCCACTTCGCCCCGTCCGGACACATCTCAGTCGGAAGCCCCTGACGACAAGCCGTCTTCCCCGGTCGCAACCCCGGCCGGGCGCCCTCGCGGGCGGACGTCGTTCCGTCAGCGGTTCCGGCGTGACCGCATGCTTCTGCTGCTGTGTGTGCCGGGCGTCCTGTACTTCGCGGTGTTCTTCTATCTGCCGCTGGCCGGCAACGTCGTCGCGTTCCAGGACTACCAGCCGTTCCTCGGCTTCAAGTCGAGCCCGTTCGTCGGCTTCCAGAACTTCACCGCACTGCTCGCCCAGCCGGAGTTCTGGTCCGCCGTGCGGAACACGCTGGAGATCACCGTCCTCCAGCTGATCCTCTACTTCCCGGCCCCCATCGCCCTGGCGCTGCTGCTCAACTCCCTGGTCGGGGAGAAGGTCAGGCGGCTCGTCCAGACCGTCGTGTACCTCCCGCACTTCCTGTCCTGGGTCGTGGTCGTGGCGATGTTCCAGCAGGTGTTCGGCGGTACCGGCACGGTCACCAGCCTGCTGCAGAACCACGGCCTCGCGGTCGGCAACATCATGAGCAACCCGGACACCTTCAAGGTGCTCGTCACCTCGGAGATGATCTGGAAGGACTGCGGCTACGGCGCGATCATCTTCCTCGCCGCGATGGCCTCCATCGACATGACGCAGTACGAGTCGGCCGCGATGGACGGCGCGGGCACCTGGCGGCGCATGTGGCACGTCACCCTGCCCGGGATCCGGCCGGTGATCATCATGATGCTGATCCTGCGCCTCGGCGACATTCTCTCGGTCGGTTTCGAGCAGATGCTGCTCCAGCGCGACGCGGTGGGACCCGATGCGTCAGAAGTGCTCGACACCTACGTCTACTACCACGGTGTGATCGACGGGGACTGGGGCATGAGCACGGCCGCAGGGCTGATGAAGGGCGTGATCGGCCTCGGGCTGATCATCGCGGCGAACAAGCTGGCGCACCGCTTCGGTGAGCAGGGGGTCTACCGATGACCACGTCAGTCGCTCCGAAGCGAGAGAACTACCTGGCCCGGCTGCGGTCCGGCGGGCAGCGGCCACCGTGGATGGAACGCCCCAGCTGGTTCGGCCAGGGCGCGAAGGCGCTCGCGCTCGCCCTGATCGTGGTCATGGTGACGTACCCGTTCCTGCTGGCGCTCGGCACCAGCCTGGCCGGCCAGAAGGAGCTGGAGGCGCGCGGCGGTTACGTCCTCATCCCGCACCACCCGACGTTCCAGGCGTACAACGTGCTGCTCCAGGGCGGTGTGGTGACCCGGGCGACGCTGGTGAGCATCGGGATCACCCTGATCGGCACCGCGCTCAGCCTGCTCTGCACGGTCACACTGGCCTACGGCCTCTCCCGGCCCGGAATGCTGATGGGCAAGCCCATCCTGCTCATCGTGCTCGGCACCTTCCTCTTCGCGCCGGGCATCATCCCCACGTATCTCGTGGTGCAGCAGCTCGGTCTGCTCGACAGCTATGCGTCGCTGATCCTGCCGGTCCTGCTCAATGTGTTCAACGTGATCGTGGTGCGGGCGTTCTTCCAGGGAATTCCCACCGAGCTGTACGAGGCCGCCCGCCTCGACGGCGCGGGTGAACTGGCCATTCTCTGCCGCATCGTGCTGCCGCTGTCCAAGGCCGTCATCGCGGTGGCGGGTCTCTTCTACGCGGTCAGTTACTGGAACAGCTTCTTCAACGCGCTGCTGTTCATGAACGACTCGGGGAAATACCCGCTCCAGGTCATCCTTCGCTCGTATGTCGTCCAGGGCGAGACGATCAACGCCCACGCACTCGGCGTGAATGTGCTGCCGCCCTCGATCTCGCTCCAGATGGCCGTGCTGATCATCGCGCTCGTGCCGATCCTGCTGGTCTATCCCTTCCTGCAGAAGCACTTCGCCAAGGGTGTCCTCACGGGCGCCGTCAAGGGCTGACCCCTCTCACCGATCCTGCCTTTCCAGGAGAATCATGTCTTCTCAGCACGTCAACAGGCGTACGTTCCTCGGCGCAGCGGGCGTCATCGGACTCGCCGCCACCGGAATGTCGACGCTCACCGGGTGTTCCACCGGGACCGCCGCCGCGGGCAAGGGCGCCGAAGCGTTCAACAAGGTCAAACTCCCGACGTACGTGCCCGCCAAGGTCGCGGCGCCGGACCTCGCGGGCAGCGCCGAAGGCCTGGACGCCGCCTACCTCCGCTACCCGAAGAACCTCGTCAAGTCGGTCGCCGCGCCGCCCGGTGACGGCTCCCCGATCACCGCGCTGACCGAGACCTTCACGACGCCGGCCCCCGCGATGGGGAAGAACGCGTACTGGAAGGAGCTCAACAAGCGCCTGGGCTCCGAATTCAGGATGAACATCGTCGTCGAGACCACCGACGACAGCTACTCGTCCAAATTCAATGCGGCGATAGCGGGCGGCGAGATCCCCGATCTCGTATGGATTCCCCCGAACCAGGGGCTGCGCAGGATCCCCGAGCTGCTGGACGCGAAGTTCCAGGACCTCACAGCGCACCTCTCGGGCGACGCGGTCAAGAAGTACCCGAACCTCGCCAACCTCCCGGAATTCGCCTGGAAGACGGCCGTCATCAACGGCAAGATCTTCGGCATCCCGGTGGCGTACGGCCGCATGGGCCAGGTCTATGTCACCAATGAGGACTTCTGGAAGCCGGTCGGCGGTGCCACGTTCACCAGCGCCGAGGACTTCCTCGCCAAGGGCAAGGAACTGCTGGACGCCAAACGCCACAAGTACGTTCTGGAGCCCGCTTATGTGAACCATGTCGGCATGTACGCCCAGTGGTTCGGCGCGCCGTCTGCCTGGTCCCTGAGGAACGGCAAGCTGACCCACCAGTTCGAGACCGATGAATTCCGTGAGGCGCTGGAATTCGGCGTCAAGGTGAGCAAGGCCGGGCTGTTCTGGCCGGACCCGAACCTCACCACGACCCGCGAGAAGATGGCGCAGGGCTCCCTCGGTGCGTACGTCCAGTCCTTCCCCTCCTTCCTGGTGGACGTCAAGACGTACAACTTCCCCTTCGGGATGATCCTTCCGTTCGCGGCGAAGGCCGGGGTGACCCCGCACTTCTACTACGGTCTGGGCTCGGTCGGCTTCACCGCGATCAACAAGAAGGCCGACAAGAAGCGTCTGGACATGCTCCTCAAGGTCCTCGACTACCTCGCTGCCCCGTTCGGCACCGAGGAGCGGCTGTTCCTCGACAACGGGATCGAGGGAACGCACTTCCACCGCACCGCGAAGGGCGACGTCGAGCTGACGGACAAGGGCAACGCGGAAGCTGTGACGACGGGTATGCCGGTCTCCTTCCTGGCCAACGCGCCCGAGTACCTCTACCTGCCGGGCCAGGCCGATCTGACGCGCCGGATCCACGACTGGCAGAAGAAGCTCATCGCCATGGCCGTGATCAACCCGACGGTCGGCCACTACTCGGACACGAACGCCAGCCAGGGTGCCTCCCTGACGATGGCCGTCAATGACGGCATCAAGGACATCGTCGCCGGACGCAAGCCGATCTCGGCGTACGACGGCCTGGTGCGCACCTGGCGCTCCGGCGGCGGTGACAAGATCCGCGCCGAGTTCGAGAAGTCCATCGCGCTGACCACCAAGTGACCGGCCGTACCGCCACCGCATCCGCACAACTGCGTTCAAGGAGCACCATGCAAGACCTCCGTATCGGTGTGGTCGGCCTCGGTTTGCGGGCCAATCTGGCCGATGCCGCCCACCGTCCCGGCGCCGGGTCCGTCGTGGCCGCCGTCGCCGACACCGACCCCGCCGTGCGGGCCAAGGTGGCGGACCGGTTCGCCGGGGCGGTCGCCGTGGACGACTACCGCAAGCTGCTCGACGGCAACCTCGTTGACGACATTGATGCCGTCATCGTGGCCACCCCCGACGACACCCATGAGGCCGTCGCCTGCGACATCCTGCGTGCGGGCAAGCCGGTGTACGTGGAGAAGCCGCTCGGCATCACCGTCGAGCAGTGCGACACCATCCTGCGCACCGCCCACGAGACCGGCACCCGGCTCTACGTCGGCCACAACATGCGCCACATGGGTGTGGTCCGGCTGATGCGCGACATCATCGCGCGCGGCGACATCGGTGAGCCGAAGACCGTGTGGGTGCGGCACTTCGTCTCGTACGGCGGCGACTACTACTTCAAGGACTGGCACGCCGACCGCACCCGCACCACCGGGCTGCTGCTCCAGAAGGCCGCCCACGACATCGACGTGGTGCACTGGCTGGCCAACGGCTACACCTCACGCGTCAACGCCATGGGCGACCTGATGATGTACGGGGACCTGCCGCGCCGCGAGCCGGGCACGCCGAGGCCCGACGGCTGGCTGCGGGAGTTCGACTGGCCGCCGGCCACCCGCAAGGACCTCCACCACGTGGTGGACGTCGAGGACGTGTCCGTCATGAACATGCGGCTGGACAACGGCGTGATCGCCGCCTACCAGCAGTGCCACTTCAGCCCCGACTACTTCCGTAACTACACGGTCATCGGGACCGAGGGCCGGCTGGAGAACTTCGGCGACCGGCCGGGCGACGAGGTCAAGGTCTGGAACACCGGTCCGACCGGCTACCGTGCCGACGCCGACGTGGTCTACAAGGTGCCGGATTCGAAGGGCTCGCACGGCGGTTCGGACGAGCGGATCATCGGTGAGTTCTGCCGCTTCGCCAGGGACGGCGGAGTGACCGACACCTCGCCGGTCGCCGCCCGGATGAGTGTGGCCGCCGGAGTGATGGCCACACAGTCGTTGCGGGCCGGCGGGACGCCGTACGACGTGCCGCCGCTCGACCCGGAACTGATCGCCTACTTCGAGTCGGGCCAGCAGCGGGGCGCGCAGGACGCGGCCCCGGCGCTCACACCGCGATGACCTCGACACCGGCATCGGTGAAGAGAGCGGTCATCTCCTCACTGATGCCGGTGTCCGTGACCAGGGTGTCCACCTGGTCGGTGGTGCAGATCCTGGCGAAGGCGCGGGTCCCGAGCTTGGTGGAGTCCGCTGCGACGACCACCCGCTCGGCGCGCTCGCACAGCAGCCGGTTGATGCCCGCCTCGTCCTCGTGGTGCGCGGCGGCGCCATGGACGACATCGAAGCCGTTCACCCCGAGCACGGCGGTGTCCATGGTGATCTGGCCGAGTACGCCGTCGGCGAGGGGGCCCGTCAGCTCGTACGACTGGGGGCGGGCCACCCCGCCGGTCACCACGATCTTGAACTGGGGCCTGATCGCCAGCTCGTTGGCGATGTTCAGCGCGTTGGTCACGACCGTGAGCGCCGGGGTGCCGGACGCCAGGTCGGGCCGGACGGCGAGGGCGCGGGCCACCTCCGTGGTGGTGGTGCCGCCGGTCAGGCCGACCGCCTCGCCCGCGGTGATCAGCTCGGCCACGGCCTGCGCGATGCGCTGCTTCTCGGAGGCGCGCCGGGCCGTCTTGTAGCGCAGCGGGAGTTCGTAGCTGACACCGTGGACCACGGCGCCGCCACGGGTGCGCACCAGCATCTGCTGCTGGGCGAGTTGGTCGAAATCGCGCCTGATGGTGGCGGCCGAGACGTCGAGCGCGAGAGCCGCCGCTTCGACATCGAGGCGGCCCTGCTCGACGAGCAGTTCCAGGAGTGCCTTCCAACGCGCGTCGCGGGACTGGGACATCTCTCGCACTCTCCTCTTCGGTGGAACGCTGTGACCTTAACCCAGAAACGTCTACGTGCTTGATTGTGCTTGAAACAACGCAGTATCTTGCAGAAACAATCATTACCTTGAGGGGTGGATCAGCATGAGCCATGTCCAGAACGAGCTGGCCAGTCAGCCCGAGTGCTGGGAGCGCGCAGCGGCGCTGGCCGGGAGCCAGGCGGCGGCGCTGCCGGCCGCCGGGGAGCGCGTCGCGATCGTCGGCTGCGGTACCTCGTGGTTCATGGCGCAGGCCGTGGCCGCGCTGCGGGAAGGGGCGGGCCAGGGCGAGACCGACGCCTTCGCCGCGTCCGAGTTCCCCTTCAGCCGCAGCTACGACCGGGTGATCGCGCTCAGCCGCTCGGGCACCACGACCGAGGTGCTCGAACTCCTCGGCAAGGTACGCGGACAGGCCCGGACGACCGCCGTCACCGGTGACCCCAAGACGCCGGTCATGGAGGCCGCGGACGACATCGTCGTCCTCGACTTCGCCGACGAGCAGTCCGTCGTCCAGACCCGGTTCGCCACCACCGCGCTCACCCTGTTCCGCGCCCACCTCGGCCTGCACACGGACGCCGTCGTGGCCGACGGGCGGACCGCGCTCACCGAGCCGCTGCCCGAAGGGCTCGTCGACTGCTCGCAGTTCACCTTCCTCGGCCGCGGCTGGAGCAACGGCCTGGCGCAGGAGGCCGCGCTGAAGATGCGGGAGGCGTCGCTCTCCTGGACCGAGGCGTACCCGGCCATGGAGTACCGCCACGGTCCGATCAGTATCACCACCGAGGGCACCGCCACCTGGATGTTCGGCGAGACCCCCGAGGGCCTGGAGGAGCAGGTCCGCGCCACCGGCGGGATGTGGGTGGCGGGCGGTCTCGACCCGCTCGCCGAGCTGGTACGGGCGCAGCGCCTCGCCGTCGCCATCGCGGCCGCGCGCGGCCTCGACCCGGACTCGCCGCGCCACCTCACCCGCTCCGTCATCCTCGACGAGGGCTGAGCGATGGCCCTCGCCGAGAGCGGAGCGCTGGTCGCGGGCGCGGCGGCGCAGCGCGGCGCGGTGGCCGCGTTCAACATCATCACGCTGGAGCACGCGGAGGCCGTGATAGCCGGGGCCGAGGCCGCGGGCGCCCCGGTCATCCTCCAGATCAGCGAGAACGCGGTGAAGTACCGGCAGGGCCAGGTGCTTCCACTGGCCCGCGCCGCCGCCGAACTGGCCCGGGCGGCTGCCGTACCGGTTGCCCTCCACCTCGACCATGTGAAGAGCGACGCCCTGCTGCGGCAGGCCGCCGACGCCGGGTTCAGCTCGGTGATGTACGACGCCGCGCACCTTCCGTACGCGGAGAACCTCGCCGCGACCCGGTCCGCGGCCGACTGGGCGCACGCCCATGGGCTGTGGATCGAGGCCGAGTTGGGCGAGGTCGGCGGCAAGGACGGGGCGGCGCCGCTGGACGCGCACGCACCCGGTGCGCGGACCCGCCCGGAGGAGGCCGCAGCCTTTGTGGCCGAGTCCGGCGTGGACGCGCTCGCCGTCGCGATCGGCAGCTCGCACGCGATGACCTCGCGCACCGCGGTCCTCGACCACGAACTGCTCGGCAGGCTGCGGGAGGCTGTCGGTGTGCCGCTGGTGCTGCACGGCTCATCGGGGGTGCCGGACACCGAACTGTCGGCGGCCGTCACCGGCGGTATCGCCAAGGTCAACATCGGTACGGCGCTCAACATCGCCATGACCGCGGCGATCCGTGAGGTGCTGACGGCCCAGCCCGATGCGGTCGACTCACGGAAGTACCTCAAGGCCGGGCGGCAGGCCATGGCGGACACCGTCACCGGTCTTGTCAAGCTGGTCGGCGCCACCGCCTGACGAGGCGGCAGCGGGCCGGTGGCGGTGCCGGAACGGGGGCACCCTGAGCCGGGCGCGGCATCGCGGACACGGCTTGCGCCGGCGGCAGGTACGGAAGCGTGCCTGCCGCCGATGTCCGGACTGCCGATGTCCGGTCCGCCGAACCCCGGACAGCTGAACCCTGGTCCGCTGAACCCCGGACAGCTGAACCCCGGTCCGTCGAACCCCGGACCACTGAACGGCGCCGCGACCGGCTGGGCTGGCGCACGGTGCTACTTGAGCCGGGCCACGGCCCACTTCGTCTCCTGGGCCAGCATGCCGAGGCTCCGCTGGGCTGACTTGCCCATTCCGGCGTGCAGTTCCCTGGCGACGGCCAGCGACTCCAGGGCGATCGGCGCGAGCCCCGCCCCGGCGGCCGCCCGGGCGAGCTCGAAGTGCTCGGCGGCGACCATCCGTCCCAGGCCCAGCCGCCGCCACCGAAGCTCGGAACCGTCCGTGTCGAGGATCTCCGGGACCGGCCGCAGAGTCCGCCAGGCCGCCGGCAGATCACCGGTGCGCCGCTGGAGCTCGGCGAGCCTGCGGCACGCCACCCCCCGGTCGCGCGGCTCGTCCACCAGAGCGGCGTGCCCGGACTGGGCGCGCGCCGCCTGGCCGAGGTCGCCGAGCGCCTCCAGCTCGACGCTCAGCACCCGCAGCAGATCGGCCTGTTCAGCCGTGGCGGCCTCTTCGGCGGAGTCCAGGATGCGCAGCAGCGCCGCCCGTGCGAGCTCGGTGCGGCCCTGCCGCCTGGCCAGCCGTATCCAGGTCAGCTCCGGCTCCCGTGCGGGGTCCTCACCCAGGTACGAGCCGTCGAGCCCGCGCGCCCACTCCACGACGGCCCCGGGCTGCTCGGGCACCTCCGGCAGGCCCCACCGGACGGCCTGCGGCGCGGCGTGGGCGGCGCGCAGCAGTGGCAGATCCTCCGCGCTGCCGTGCAGCGCGACCAGTACTGCGGCGAGCCGCAGCTCCTCGCTCGTCCCCGCATCAGCGGTCTCGGCCGCCAGCAGACGCCGCAGCAGCGGCAGATCGTGGTCCTGCCGGTCGAACTGCGCCGCACGCAGCACCGTGGCGCGCCGCGCCTTGTCGCCGGCCACTTCGGTCCACTGCGCCGTGTTGTCGCGCAGTCGTGCCAGATCCGCCAGACCGGGACTCAGTACGGTCTCGCGCAAGGGCGTGCGCGGATGCGGATCGAGCCGTGCACGGGCCCGGCCGCCGGCCGTGTCGAGCAGCAGATGGTCCGGCTCGGTACGGAGCAGGGCCGTGTGCAGCCGGGCGAACAGCTCGGCGGGGGAGTGGACGGGCAGTCCCAGTGCCCCGCGCAGTGCGGCCCGCCGGGCGTCGAGATCCGGCTGCGACTCCCGTATCGCCTCCTCCGACGCGGTCACCGCGGCCGGCAGTCCCGCCTCGGCCCCGGCGGGGGACAGGTGCAGCAGACCGAGCCACCCGGGCAGCCCGATCGCCATCTCCAGCGCCTCGTCGGCGCTCGCGGCGACGAGCCCGGCCGCGCCGTCGCCCGAGGCGTACAGCACGGCGCCTCCGCCACACACGAAGAACGTGCCACCCGTCCCGTCCCCGGCCACCGCCTCCAGCGGGGCGCCCGACGCCAGCCGGACCGCCGCGCCGTGTGCGGCCCCGGCCACGTCGAAACCGAAGGGGTACGCGGCCACTTCGGCCAGCTCCGGCCGGTCCACGAGGAGAGCGATGGCACGTCCGTAAAACGTCATACGGGAAACGTAACAGCCATGTCCGACATGACTCTCACGCCGGTTGCAGAAGGTCCCACCGGTTCCCGTAGAGGTCCTCGAAGACGGCGACCGAACCGTACGGCTCATGGCGCGGCTCCTCCAGGAAGCGGACGCCCGCGGCCCGCATCCGGGCGTGATCCCCGGCGAAGTCCCCGGTGTGCAGGAAGAAACCCACCCGGCCGCCTGTCTGGGCGCCGACGCTCGCGCGCTGCGCGTCGCCCTTGGCGCGGGCCAGCAGCAGACCGGTCCCCGGCTGCCCACCGGGCGGTGTGACCACAACCCAACGGCTGCCGTCGCCGCGGTCGGTGTCCTCGGACAGCGCGAATCCGAGGGCGCCGGTGTAGAAGCCGATGGCCTCGTCGTAGTCGTGGACGACCAGGGTGATCAGTGCGATGTGAGACATGGCGGGAAGGCTAACGGCAGACTGGTTATACGTACCACTCGCGCGGAGGCGGCCGCTGTGGCGACAATGGCCGCCATGACTGAGCAGCACCTCATCGACCGGGCCCGGCTGCTCGCCGGGACCGGGCACCGGCGGATCCTCGGCATCGCGGGCCCGCCGGGCGCCGGGAAGTCCACCCTCGCCGCCGGTCTCGCCGGCGCGCTCGGGGCGAGCGCCGTCGTGGTCCCGATGGACGGCTTCCACCTCGCCGGGGCCGAGCTGCGCCGCCTCGGCCGCGCCGACCGCAAGGGCGCCCCCGACACCTTTGACGAGGCCGGGTACGTGGCTCTGCTCGCCCGGCTGCGTACGCCAGGCAGCGACGTGGTGTACGCGCCCGCCTTCGACCGCGCGCTGGAGGAGCCCGTCGCGGGATCGGTGGCGGTCGCCCCCGACGTTCCGCTGGTGATCACCGAGGGGAACTATCTGCTGCACTGGCCGCGCGCGAGGGCCCTGCTCGACGAGGCGTGGTTCATCGGGGACGAGAACCCCAGGAGCCCCGGGAACGAGGCACGCGTCCGCAGACTCATCGAACGTCACATCCGGTACGGCAGGACCCGTGCGGAGGCCGAGCGCTGGGTGCACCGGTCCGACGAGGCCAACGCACGGGTCGTCGAGCGCACCAGGGACCGGGCGGACCTGCTCGTGCCGCATCCCTGAGAGGAACATCCCGCAGCTCCGCGTCGCTTGACGGGCACCGCGTCGCATCCCCGGACGCGGCCCGGCAGGATGGGGCCATGTCCACCGAACCCGTACCGTTCACCGCCGACGACTACCGCGCCCGTATGGCCCGTGCCGCACAGAGCGCGGCGGACGCCGGACTCGCCGGAGTACTCGTCGCACCCGGCCCCGACCTCGTCCACCTCACCGGCTACCGGCCGACCGCCGCCACCGAGCGGATGACCATGCTGGTCATCAGGGCAGGCCAGGACCCGGTCTTCGTCGTACCGACACTGGAGGCCGCGGACGCCGAGCACGCCGTCGGCGCCCCCGCGCTCACCCTGCTGGACTGGACGGACGGGAAGGATCCGTACGGCATCACCGCCGCGCTCCTCGACCCGGACGGCCGGTTCGCGGTCAGCGACAACGGCTGGGCGATGCATCTGCTCGGGCTCCAGCGTGCCCTGCCCGACAGCTCGTACCAGTCGCTGACGGAGGCCCTGCCGATGCTGCGCGCCGTGAAGGACGCGCCCGAGCTGGCCCGCCTCGAAGCGGCGGGCGCCGCGGCCGACGCGACGTACGAGGAGATCCTCAAGGTCCGCTTCTCCGGGCGCCGGGAGACCGACGTCGCCGCCGATCTGGCCGCGCTGCTGCGGCAGTTCGGGCACTCGCAGGTGGACTTCACGGTGGTCGGCTCCGGCCCGAACGGCGCCAACCCGCACCACGAGGCGGGCGAACGGGTCATCGGGTCCGGCGACATGGTCGTCCTGGACTTCGGCGGGCTCAAGGAGGGCTACGGCTCCGACACCTCCCGCACCGTCCACGTCGGCGCCCCGGGCGCCGAGGAGCAGCGGGTGCACGACATCGTCCGCGAGGCGCAGGACGCGGGCTGCCGGGCGGTGCGTCCCGGCGTCGCCTGCCAGGAGATCGACCGGGCGGCGCGCGCGGTCATCACCGAAGCCGGGTACGGCGAGCGGTTCATCCACCGCACCGGTCACGGCATCGGCGTCACCACCCATGAGCCCCCGTACATGATCGAGGGCGAGGAGCAGCCGCTGGTGCCCGGTATGTGCTTCTCCGTCGAGCCGGGCATCTATCTCCCCGGCCGCTTCGGCGTGCGGATCGAGGACATCGTCACCGTCACCGGGGACGGCGGACGACGGCTGAACACCACCCGCCGTGAGCTGGCGATCGTCGAGTAGTCGCCTCCGCACACCTGTTGGAGGGCCGTCAGGAGTCCGTCAGTACGACACACGATTCCGGCGGCAGCAGCAACAGACCGTCGGGGCCCGGCGGCCGGACCGGCTCCCAGGAGGCCAGGATCCGGCTGCCGCGCCCGTTCAGCGGGATCCTGGCCTCCCCGTCGCCGAGGTTGACCGCGATCCGCAGATCGCCCCTGCGGAACGCCAGCCACCGCGCTTCCTCGTCATACGCCACCTTGACCGAGGCCAGATCCGCGTCGACCAGGTCCGGGCAGGTGCGGCGCAGCGCGACCAGCTCGCGGTACCAGGCGAGCAGCCGTGAGTGGTGGCCGCCGTCCAGCTCGCCCCAGTTCAGACAGGACCGCTCCCTGGTGGCGGGCGACTGCGGGTCCGGGATCTCCCCCTCGGCCCAGCCGTGCTCGGCGAACTCCCGGCGCCGGCCGTTCCGTACGGCCTCCGCCAGGTCCGGATCGGTGTGGTCGGTGAAGAACTGCCACGGGGTGGCCGCCCCCCACTCCTCGCCCATGAACAGCATCGGCACGGAGGGCCCGGTGAGCACCAGGGTCGCCGCGCACGCCAGCAGACCGGGCGACAGGGTCGCCGAGAGCCGGTCGCCGAGCGCCCGGTTGCCGATCTGGTCATGGGTCTGCGAGAAGCCGACGAAGCGGTGCGCGGGCGTCGACGCACGGTGCACGGGACGGCCGTGGGTCCGGCCGCGGAACGTCGAGTACGTGCCGTCGTGGAAGAAGACCCGGGTGAGCGTCTTGGCCAGGGCGGCCAGCGGCGCGCGGGCGAAATCCGCGTAGTACCCCTGGGACTCACCGGTCAGCGCGGTGTGCAGGGCGTGGTGGAAGTCGTCGTTCCACTGGGCGTGCAGACCAAGACCGCCCGCCTCGCGCGGGGTCGTCGTCCGGGGATCGCAGAGATCCGACTCGGCGATCAGGAAGAGCGGGCGCCCGAGACCGGCCGAGAGCGCGTCGGTGGCGGCCGACAGCTCCTCCAGGAAGGTCAGCGCCCGCCCGTCGGCGAGCGCGTGGACGGCGTCAAGACGCAGCCCGTCGATCCGGTAGTCGCGCAGCCAGGCCAGCGCGCTGCCCAGCAGATACGCCCGGACCTCGTCGGAGCCGGGCGCGTCCAGGTTCACCGCCGAGCCCCACGGCGTGTGGTGGGTGTCGGTGAAGTACGGGCCGTAGGAGGGCAGATGGTTGCCGGACGGGCCGAGGTGGTTGTGGACCACGTCCAGCACGACCCCGAGTCCGCGCTCGTGAGCCGCGTCGACGAAGCGCTTCAGCCCCTCGGGGCCGCCGTACGGTTCGTGCACCGCCCACAGCGAGACCCCCTCGTACCCCCAGCCGTGCCGGCCGGGGAAGGGACAGACCGGCATCAGCTCCACATGGGTGACGCCCAGCGCGGCCAGATGGTCCAGCCGCCCGGCCGCCGCGTCGAAGGTGCCCTCGGGGGTGTACGTGCCGATGTGCAGCTCGTACAGCACGGCGCCCGGCAGCGCCAGGCCCGGCCACTCCTGGCGCCACTGGTATGCGTCGTGCCTGACGACGGCGCTCAGGCCGTCGGGGCCCGCCGGCTGGCGGCGCGAGCGCGGGTCGGGCAGCACGGGGCCCCCGTCGAGCCGGAAGCCGTAGTGGTCGCCGTCCTCCGCATCCGCGGTGACGGCCCACCAGCCGTCCCGCAGCGGATCACGCTCCATGGCCGACCGGCGCCCGGCCAGCTCCAGCGTGACGTCGCTCTTCTCCGGTGCCCACACCTCGAACAGCACAGCATCCCCTCGGTCGTCTCTTCGGGACCAGATCGTGCCGTCGGGACCAGGTCATGTCGTCGGGACCGCCATCGGCCGGCCGGCAGGCTCTCATCTTGACAAGATCAGGGGCTGGAGCGTGCGCACTCGGGCCATTAGGGTCGCGAGCCATGACGATTCCGCCACTGCCAGCCTTCCCGCCCGGATTCCTGTGGGGCGCATCCGCTTCCGCCTTCCAGACGGAGGGCTCGGCGGGCACCGACGGCAAGGGCCCGTCCGGCTGGGACGCCTTCGCAGCGCTCCCCGGCCGTATCAAGGACGGCGCCGACGGCTCACGCGGCACCGGCTTCTACGACCGCTACCGCGAGGACGTGGCGCTCCTCGCCGGGCTCGGCGCCGGGGCCTTCCGCTTCTCGGTGAGCTGGCCGCGCGTCGTCCCGGACGGCTCCGGCCCCCTCAACCCGACGGGCCTGGACTTCTACGACCGGCTCGTCGACGAGCTGTGCGGCCGGGGCATCACCCCCGCGCCGACGCTCTACCACTGGGACACCCCGCTCGCGCTCGAACAGAGCGGCGGCTGGCTGAACCGCGACACCGCGTACCGCTTCGCCGACTACGCGGGCGCCGTCGCCGAGCGCCTCGCCGACCGGGTCCCGATGTGGATCACCATCAACGAACCCGCCGAGGTGACGCTCCTCGGCTACGCGCTGGGCGAGCACGCCCCCGGCAAGAAGCTGCTCTTCGACGCGCTGCCCGCCGCTCACCACCAGCTGCTCGCGCACGGCCTCGCCGTGGGGGCGCTGCGCGCGGCAGGGGCATCGAACATCGGGATCGCCGTCTCGCACACCCCGGTCTGGACGGCAGGCGAGAGCGAGGAGGACCGGTTCGGGGCCGGGCTCTACGACACGGTCTCCAACTGGCTGTTCGCCGACCCGCTCCTCACCGGCGCCTACCCCGACGAGAACTTCGCGGCGCTGATGCCGGGACCGGTCGCCGACGACCTGGAGATCATCTCGGCCCCGCTCGACTGGTACGGGGTCAACTACTACAACCCCACCCTCGTCGGCGCGCCCGCCCCGCAGGCCCTCGACACCTTCGCCGGGTTCGGGATACCGGCCGAACTGCCCTTCGGGATCAGGGAGATAGAGGGGTACGACCGCACCGACTTCGGCTGGCCGGTGGTCCCCGACGGGCTGCGCGACATGCTGATCCAGCTGGAGAGCCGCTACGGTGACCGGCTGCCGCCGCTCTACATCACCGAGAACGGCTGCAGCTACGACGGTCTGCGGGACAGCCGCAGGATCGACTTCCTCGACGGCCATCTGCGCGCCCTGCACGCGGCCATGGCCGAGGGCATCGACGTCCGCGGCTACTTCACCTGGTCGCTCACCGACAACTTCGAGTGGATCGAGGGCAACGCCCAGCGGTTCGGCCTGGTCCACGTGGATTACGAGACGATGCGGCGCACCCCGAAGGACTCCTACCGGTGGTACCGCGAGGTGATCCGCAGTTCACAGGCCGGACACCCTGACGAAGACCCCGAGAAATGATCAATACTTCAACCATGGTCGCTCCGTGGTGGCAACAGGCTCAGCTGGGGATCTTCGTGCACTGGACGCCCGCGTCCGTGCCGGGGTGGGCCCCGCCGTACGACCCCGCGGGTCGCGCACACCTCGGCTGGACGTCGTACGGCGAGTGGTACGAGAACTCCCTGCGCTTCCCCGGCAGCCCGGTCTCCGCCCACCACCGGGAGACCTACGGCAGCCGCCCGTACACGGCGTTCGGCGGGGACTTCGCGGACGCGCTGAGCGGCTGGGACCCGGCGGAGTGGGCGCGCCGCTTCCGCGCGGCCGGGGCCCGTTACGCGGTCCTCGTCACCAAGCACCACGACGGCTACTGCCTCTGGCCCTCCGAGGTGCGCAACCCCCACCGCCCCGGCTGGCACACCCCGCGCGACGTCGTCGGTGAGTTCGCCGAAGCGGTCAGGGCCGAGGGGCTGCGCTTCGGTGTCTACTACTCGGGCGGCCTCGACTGGACGTTCCAGCCGCGCCCCATCGCCACCGCCGCTGACACCGTCGCCGCCGTCCCGCGCGGCGCGTACCCGGCGTACGCGGACGCCCAGCTGCGGGAGCTGATCAGGCGCTACCACCCGGACATCCTCTGGAACGACATCGCCTGGCCCGCGGGGCGCGCCGCGATCCGGAACCTGGTGGAGTACTACCGGTTCACCGTCCCGCACGGTGTCGTGAACGACCGGCTCTATCCGTACACACCGCTCTGGCGGGCGCTGCGGCTGCCCGGTCTGCGGGCCGCGTACAACAGCTGGGAGCGCCGCACGGTCGTCAGCGACGAGGGCTTCGTACCCAAGAAGCCGCCGTACTACGACTTCAGGACACCGGAGTACTCCCGCTACACCGGCCCCGACCCCTTCGAGATCACCCGCGGTGTCGACCACAGTTTCGGCTACAACCGGAACTCGGGCGATGACTCCTTCATCGGCCGTGACGCGCTGGCCGCGCTGCTCGGGACGGTCCGGTCCGACGGCGGCAATCTGCTGCTCAACGTCGGTCCGCGCGGCGAGGACGCCACCATCCCGCCCGAGCAGCAGCGCCGCCTGGACTGGCTCGGCGAGGCCGCGGGGGTCGGCTCGGCCCCGTAGACCCCGGACCCCGTAGACCCCGTAGACCCCGGCGAGCGGCACGCTCCAACTCACCGGCTGTTCCGGGCAGATCGGATCTGGCCGGATGCGATCGGATCAGTCCCACACCATGTTGACCGCCCGCTCGAAGTTCACATAGCCGGCCCGTTCGAAGGCCCGCGCCATCGGGACGTTGCCGACGTCCGTCGACGCGCGGATGCGGGGCACGTCCTGGCCGGCGAGGATCCGGGTCCCCTCGGCGAGGATCTCGTCGATGTACCCGTGTCCCCGGTGGCCGGGCAGCACCCCGATGTACGCGATGATCGCGTGGTAGTTGTTGCGTGCGGGGATCACGAAGCCGACCGGATCCCCGTCCGGCAGCTCCGCGATCCGCCACCAGCCGTCCGGGCTCCGGTAGCCCGCCAGCTCCTCGTCGTACTGCGCCTCGGACACCGCACCCGGGCTCAGCCCGGACTCCAACGAGGCCCGGGTGTGCGCGTCGAGCGAGCCCTCGGCGACCTGCGTCATCAGGGGGACGAGATCCTCCCGGTCGCGCACCGCACGGAACACCAGCCGGGCTCCGGGCGCCGGAGCCGCCGCCGCTCCGGGGGTCCACTCCAGCCGCAGCCGCTCGACCAGCAGCCGCGCCCCGGTCCGCTCCACCGCCCGCATCCGCGCCTCGACCACATCGCGGGCGACCGGGTCGGTGCGCCAGTCCGGCGGGATGTAACGGCCGTACTCGGGGCGCTCGGCCCCCGCCGGGAAGAGCCGCGCCATCGCCGTCTCCAGCAGCCGTACGCCGGTCTCGACGCGCTCCGGTGGGGGCAGGCTGTCGTCCAGATCGAAGAAGTCGAGGGTGTACGGGGCGCCGCCGGGCGAGAGGGCCCACCAAGCGGCCCGCGCCAGTACGCGGTCGCCGCGCAGCGCCACCCACATCCACTCGGGACGGCGCAGACCGCTCGCGAGGTCGTCGGCGAGTTCATGGTCGAGGACGTAGGGCAGTGTACGGAAGAGAGGGAGCTCTTCGGGCCCGGTCAACGGGCGGATCACCAGCTCGTGGGCGTGCGGCTGCTCGGGCAATTCGGCTCCTGGGACGGGGGGATGTCCGCAGACCGTAACAATCGGCGTCCGGCCTGGTCACATGGATATCGCAAACCCGGGGTCCGCCTGGACACCTGGATCGGGTCCCACCGACAATCAGTCCTGTGATGTCCTCTCCAGAGCCCCCGGCGCCCGCCCACGAGCCGCACGCGGTTCCTGCCCGGCTGTCCGACGCCGAGCGTGACCGGGTGCTCAGCGTGCTCAAGGAGGGCGCGGTCCAGGGCAAGCTCTCCCACGACACCTTCATGCGCCGGATGGAACTGGCCCTGGCGGCCCGCAGGTCGGACGAACTGGCCGCGCTCACCGCGGACCTGGAGAGCGGGACCGGCTGGTCGCAGCGGCTGCTGGGCGCGGTGGGCCAGGTGTCGGCCTTCCCCGGCCGGATGCGCAGGGCCTGGGCCGCCGAGCGGCTGCCGAAGCTGCTGCTGCCCATGGCCGGCCCGTACCCACTGCGCATCGGCCGCGACCCGGTCAACGGCCTGCGGCTGAACCACGAGACGGTGTCCCGGCTGCACGCCGAACTCGGCGCGCAGGCCGGCGTGTGGGTGCTGCGCGATCTGGGCTCGGCCAACGGGACGACGGTCAACGGACACCGGGTCACCGGCGCGGTCGTGGTCCGCGACGGCGACATGGTCGGCTTCGGACGGATCCACTTCCGGCTCGCGTCGCAGTGACCCCGGTGGCCGCCCGACCGCCGTGCCGCGCACAGCGGTTCAGTGCTGGTACGGCTCTGCCGCCGCCGGTACCACCCGCTTGAGCAGCGCCACCGGCCGTACCGCGAACAGCTCGCTCAGGGCGACCCGCCCGGTGAACTCCCGCTCGGGCGCCAGCAGATCGAGCCACACCCCGGCGGGCAGCGGCAGTTCCGTGTCGCGCCAGCCGCCCTCCTGTTCGAGCCGCAGCGACAGCCGGGTCACCGCGGTCACGGCCTCGCCCGAGCGGCAGAAGGCCAGGCAGTGGGAGGCGGCGGGGCCCTCCGCCGTCAGCGGTGTGTAGGTGCCCGACTCGCCGAAGACATCGGGGCAGTCGCGGCGCAGCAGCAGCGCCGTGGTCGTCAGGGCCAGCTTCTCGTCCGAGGGGTCGACGGGCACCGGCGGCCTGCGGTTGTCCGGGTCCACCAGCGCGATGTACGTGCCCTCCGTGCCCTGATAGACGTCGGGCACGCCAGGCATCGTGAGGTGGACCAGCGCGGCGCCCAGCACATTGGCCCGTACGTACGGGGCCAGCCCGCGGGCGAACGCGGCGACGGCCGACTGCGGCGGACCCGCGGGCCCCGCAGCCGTGAAGTCGGCGACCGCCTGCTCGTACGCCTCGTCCTGCTCGGTCCAGCTGGTGTGCAGCCCCGCCTCCCGCACGGATTTCAGCAGCGCGGGACCGAGCCGGTCCCGGTCGGGCAGCCCGAAGCCGAACGCGCTCTGCCAGGCCACCCAGGCCAGCTGCGGATCGGGCGCCGGAGTGGTCAGCCGGTCCAGCAGCGCGGCCCACTGCCCGGGGCACTCGGTGAGGACCGCGATCCGCGCCCGGACGTCCGCGCTGCGCTTGGTGTCGTGCGTGGTCAGTACGGTCCCGCCGGCCGGCCAGTCGCGGGCCGCCCGTGCGCAGAACGCGTGGAACCGTGCCGGGCTCACCGCCGGAGCCCCGGGGTCGCCGCCGACCTCGCCGGCCGAAACCAGCGGCGCGTACCGGTAGAAGGCGGTGTCCTCCACGGACTTGGCGCGCAGCGCCGACGCGGTCTGCGCGAACCGGGCGCAGAAAGCGGCGCGGTCGGGGCCGCCACCCAGCCTGCCGAGCGCCAGGTCCCGTACGACCCCGACGGCGGCCGACTCCTCCGGCACGGCGAAGGACGCGGCGGCCTGCCGTACCGTCTCCGGATCCAGCGTGGCCTCCGCGGTGTCGGGCGTCGGCCCGCCCGCGGTCACATACGGCCGGTAGACGGGTACCCGTACCAGCAGCTCGTGCAGCGCGGCCCGCAGCGCCCACGGCGCGTGGTCGCGCAGCGCCGGGTCCGCCGCGCAGATCCGTTCGGCGGTGCGGACCAGGAAGGCGGTCTCGGCCGCCAGCTCATGGGTGATGACCTTGTACGCGGCCCGGCGGACCGTCGACTCCCAGTACCCGCCCCGGTCGCCCGGGGGCCCCGCGTAGTCCCGGTAGCAACGCACCAGTTCGTCGGCGCCCGCCGGATCGGTGAACAGGCCGTCGATCCGGTGCAGTGCGTCGTAACCGGTGGTCCCCGCCACCGCCCAGTCGGCGGGCAGCTGCTCCTCGCCGGTGAGGATCTTCTCCACGACCGTCCAGCGGCCGCCCGTCGCCTCGCCGAGCCGCCGCAGATACGCGCCGGGGTCGGCGAGTCCGTCCGGGTGGTCGATGCGCAGCCCCTCGATGACGCCGTCGTCCATCAGCTCCAGGATCTTGGCGTGGGTGGCGTCGAAGACCGCCGGGTCCTCGACGCGCACCCCGATCAGGTCGGAGATGGTGAAGAAGCGGCGGTAGTTGAGTTCGGTGCGGGCGAGCCGCCACCAGGTGAGCCGGTACCACTGGGCGTCGAGGAGTTCGGGCAGCGGCAGCTTCGCGGTGCCCTCGCGCAGCGGAAAGGCGTGGTCGTAATAGCGCAGCACGTCCCCGTCGACCCGCAGCCGCTCCAGCTCGTCGCCGAGCCGGTGGCCGAGCACGGGCAGCAGGACCTTGCCGCCGCCCGACTCCCAGTCGATGTCGAACCAGCGCGCGTACGGCGAGACCGGGCCCTCGCGCAGTACGTCCCACAGTGGCCGGTTGTACCGGGGGGCCGCCGCCATGTGGTTCGGCACGATGTCCACGACGAGCCCGAGCCCGTGCGTGCGCGCGGTGTGCGCCAGCGCCCGCAGCCCGGCCTCGCCGCCCAGCTCGTCGCGGACCCGGGTGTGGTCCACGACGTCGTAGCCGTGCGTGGAGCCGGGGACGGAGTCAAGGACCGGCGACAGATGGAGGTGCGAGACACCGAGGGCGGCCAGATACGGCACGGCTGCCTCGGCGGCCGAGAACGGGAACTGCGGCTGGATCTGGAGCCGGTACGTCGCAGTGGGCGTCATGGGAACCTACGTACCCCGTTTCGCCGGCTCCCTGTCACCCCGCAGCCGGTCAGGCCGGCCGTTTCAGCACGGCCAGACTCCGTCCGATCAGCGCCAGCCGGTCGCCGGCGTCCACCTTCGGGCCCGGTCCCGGCGGCACACCGTCCTCATGGGCCGTGTCCACGACGACCTCCCACTGCCTGCCGTGGTTCACCGGCACCAGGAACTCGATCTCGTCCGCGCTCGCGTTGAACATCAGCAGGAACGAGTCGTCGGCGATGCGCTCGCCGCGCGTCCCCGGCTCCGAGATGGCGTTCCCGTTCAGGAAGACCGACAGGGCCTTGGCGTGCGCCGCCTGCCAGTCGCGCTGGACCATCTCCTCGCCCTCCGGGGTGAACCAGGCGATGTCGGAGAGGTCGTCGTGGGTGCCCTCCACCGGGCGGCCGTGGAAGAAGCGCCGCCGCCGGAAGACGGGATGCTCACGGCGCAGTGCCACCATCGCACGGGTGAAGGCCAGCAGGGTGCTGCTCCCGCCCGGGCCGTTCGGAGCGGAGCCGTCCCGGCCCGAGCTGTCCTGCTCCGGCCCGACCCCGTCCTCCGGCCCGGTCCCTTCCGGGCTGGGCCAGTGGACCCAGGCCAGCTCGCTGTCCTGGCAGTACGCGTTGTTGTTGCCGTGCTGGGTACGGCCGAACTCGTCGCCGTGGCTCAGCATCGGCACCCCCTGCGAGAGCAGCAGCGTGGCCATGAAGTTCCGCATCTGGCGGCCCCTCAGCTCCAGCACACCGGGGTCGTTGGTGTCGCCCTCGACGCCGCAGTTCCACGACCGGTTGTGGCTCTCGCCGTCCCGGTTGTTCTCGCCGTTCGCCTCGTTGTGCTTGTCGTTGTACGCCACCAGGTCGTGCAGCGTGAACCCGTCGTGGCAGGTGGTGAAGTTGATCGAGGCGAGCGGGCGCCGCCCGTCGTCCTGGTACAGGTCCGACGAGCCGGTCAGCCGCCCGGCGAACTCCGCGAGCGTACGGGGCTCGCCCCGCCACAGGTCCCGTACGGTGTCGCGGTACTTGCCGTTCCACTCGGTCCACAGCGGCGGGAAGTTCCCCACCTGGTAACCGCCCTCGCCCACGTCCCACGGCTCCGCGATCAGCTTCACCTGGGAGACCACCGGGTCCTGCTGCACCAGGTCGAAGAAGGACGACAGCCGGTCCACCTCGTGGAACTGACGGGCCAGGGTCGCCGCCAGGTCGAAGCGGAAACCGTCGATGTGCATCTCGGTCACCCAGTAGCGCAGCGAATCCATGATCAGCTGGAGGACGTGCGGGGAGCGCATCAGCAGGCTGTTGCCGGTGCCCGTGGTGTCCATGTAGTAGCGCGGATCGTCCGTCAGCCGGTAGTAGGAGGCGTTGTCCAGGCCGCGGAAGGAGAGCGTCGGGCCCAGGTGGTTGCCCTCGGCCGTGTGGTTGTAGACCACGTCGAGGATGACCTCGATCCCGGCCTCGTGCAGCGCCCGTACCGCCTGCTTGAATTCGAGCACCTGTTCACCGCGGTCGCCCCAGGAGGCGTACGCGTTGTGCGGGGCGAAGAACCCGATGGTGTTGTAGCCCCAGTAGTTCGAGAGCCCGCTGTCCGCCAGGCGGTGGTCCTTGACGAACTGGTGAACGGGCATCAGCTCCAGCGCCGTGACCCCGAGCCCGGTCAGATGCTCGATGACCGCCGGATGCGCGAGCGCCGCGTACGTCCCGCGCATCTCGTCGGGGAGCGCCGGATGGAGCATGGTCAGGCCCTTCACATGGGCCTCGTAGAGCACGGTCTCGTGGTACGGGGTCCGCGGCAGCCGGTCGTCGCCCCAGTCGAAGTAGGGGTTGACCACCACCGACGTCATGGTGTGCGGGGCGGAGTCCAGGTCGTTGCGCGAGTTCGGCCGGTCGAAGTGGTAGCCGTACACCGACTCGTCCCATTTGACCTCGCCGCTCACCGCCTTGGCGTACGGATCGAGGAGCAGCTTCGCCGAGTTGCAGCGCTGCCCGCTCTCCGGCGCGTACGGACCGTGCACCCGGAACCCGTACCGCTGGCCCGGCATGATGCCGGGCAGATAGGCATGGCGGACGAAGGCGTCCGTCTCCCTCAGCTCCACCGCCGTCTCTGAGCCGTCGTCGTGCAGCAGGCACAACTCGATTCGGTCGGCGGCCTCCGAAAAGACCGCGAAATTGGTCCCGGCGCCGTCGTACGTGGCACCGAGCGGGTATGTCTGTCCCGGCCAGACCTGCATGGGCACGACTCTTCCACATCAGGCACCGAGTCACGCGTGTCAGCGCGTCCTCGCCACGAACCACTATGAATCCCCTCACTCGGCCCCGTACGGCCGAGGGGAACGGTCACCACGAATACGGGAGTTGGGAAAGGAGCCTGTGCATCCGGCTGCACCGGCTCCCGCGCGCGGAGTACCCTTCCTTGATCGTTGCAGGGGGAGTGAAAGGCGGTACGCGGGTGGGCTCGGGAGGGCTGGAGTTGCCCCCAGGTGACCCGGGTCACGACGGGGGCTCCGCAGGTGTCCCACCCGGGGCGGTCTCCCTGGCGAGGCCCATGGAGATCGGGGCGGAACTCGACTGGGACGCCGGCGCCTGGAACGAGGTGCGGACCCGTGCGCAGCGCGCCGGGCGCGCCTACATCTGGCTGAACCTGGTCGAGCAGCGCCTCCGCGCGGTGGTGGCCGCCGTGCTGCGCCCCATCTACGAACCGGTGCACGCCGACGACTGGGTGGTCGCGGCCGCGGGCCCGGCAGGCCAGGAGTGGGTGCAGCGCGCCGTTGCCGTACGGGAGGTCTCGCGCCGCAAGGGCTATCTGCTGGACCCGGCCGACGACAACGTCCTGAGCTTCCTCACCCTGCCGCAGCTGCGCGAGCTGATGGTCCAGCACTGGCCGTGCTTCGAGCCGTACTACGACGACCGGCGCGATGTGGAACTGGCCCTGGACGAGCTGGAGGTCACCCGCAACGTGGTCTCCCGCAACCGGGCGCTCTCCGAGGCGGTGCTGGCCCAGGCGGAACGGGCCTCGTCGCGCCTGCTGAACATCCTGGGCGCGGGGTCGGGCGCGCCGTCCGCCGACCGGCTCCCGGTGGACGCGGTCGAGGACCTGGTGGGGGACCGGTACGCGGACGTCATCGGCGTCCACCCGGACCGCGTCCGGCTCCAGCGGCAGATCCCCGCCGAGGACCTCTTCGGCGGGGCGCGCAGGCTCGACGCGATAGGGATAGGCCTGAACCTCCTCGTCCAGAACTTCTCGGGCCGCAGGCTGGTCCGGCTGGCCGAGTCGGGATGCCGGGTCCGGCTGCTCTTCCTGAACCCCGCCAGCAGCGCGGTCAAGCGGCGCGAGCGGGAACTGGGGCTCAAGAAGGGCGAGCTGAGCCGGGCGGTGGAGACGAACATCCTGCACATGCGCCGGGTGCGGGCCCGGCTGCGGGACCCCGGGGCCTTCGAGATCCATGTGTTCGACGAGACGCCGCGCTTCATGGCCTGTCTGGTCGACGGCGACGGTGCGGACGGTCTCGCGGTCGTCCAGTCGTATCTGCGCAGGGCGCGCGGGATGGAGGCGCCGGTCCTGGTGCTCCGGGGCGGCGGGCGTGCGGTGGTCCGGCACGGGCAGGACTCGGAGCACGGCCTCTTCGAGACGTACCGGGACGAGTTCGAGTCCGTGTGGGGCGATTCGCGGCCGGTTTCCTGACCGACTTCTGACCGGGCCTCACCGCGGGCGCCACCGACCCGGTGGACCGGGCGGCCGGACCGGTTGTCAGTGGCGCGTGCGAGGGTGGTCACGACCTGGGGGACGTACCACGACGCACCACGGCACACCACGAGGAGGGCCGCCATGAGCTGGCACCGGGGACCACTGGTCGGCTTCGACCTGGAGACGACAGGCACCGACGTCGAGACCGACCGCATCGTCACGGCGGCGGTCGTGCGGCTGGACGCGGACGGTGGCGTCGAGGAGCAGCGCACCTGGCTGATCGACCCGGGGGTGGCGATACCGGAGCAGGCGGCGGCGATCCACGGCATCTCGACGGACCACGCCCGCGAGCACGGGGCCCGGGCGGCCTCCGCCGTCGAGGAGATCGCTCACACGGTTGCCGGGGTGCTGCGCTCGGGGGCGCCGCTGGTGGTGATGAACGCGCGGTACGACCTGTCGCTCCTGGACCGTGAGTGCGGGCGTCATGGGGTGGCGTCGGTCAGCGAGCGGCTCGGCACCGTGCCGTCGCCCGTCATTGACCCGCTGGTGATCGACAAACACGTCGACAAGTACCGCAGGGGCAAGCGCGCCCTCCAGGCACTGTGCGGCTACTACGGGGTGGCGCTCGACGACGCGCACGACGCGAGCGCGGACGCGGTGGCCGCCGCCCGGGTGGTACGCCGCATGGGGGAGCTGCACGAGCCCGTAGGGAGAATGCCGTTGGCGGACCTGCACGGCCTCCAGGTGCGTGCGGCAGCGGAGCAGTCGGCCTCACTGGAGGCGTATCTGCGACGCACCGCCGACCCGGCGGCGGTCGTGGAGGCGGCCTGGCCGGTCATCCCCCGGGGCCGGTGACACGGAGCGGGACGGGGGGATGACGCGGACCGGGCCGGCACCCGGACGGTTGGCCGGTGTTCACTTCATGCCAGTGGAAGCATCTCGGGCGGGGTGCAGAAGCCGTCGGGCACCTCGGTCCGCCCGTCAGCCATGGTGTGCGCCTTCTGCCGCGGTCAGTTCTTGGCGGGGGCCTGGACGCTCCAGTGGCGCCCGTCGGGGTCGCGGATGGTCATCGCCCTGGTTCCGAAGTGGGTCTCCTCGAACGGCGTGACGACCTCGACGGCAGGATCGGGACTGAACGCGTCCGCGTCCGGCACCTTCAGCACCATCTGCGTCTGGGGCTCCTGGTCCTCGGGGACCTCGGCGATGAAGAGGTACGGTCCGTCGACGCTGCGGAGCCGGCCGGAGTTGTGGTCGGTCGAGAACTCCAGCTCGTAGCCCAGCGCCTGGAAGAACTTCGCCGCCCTGCCCCAGTTGTGGGTCGTCAGGAACACGGCCTCGATTCCTTCGGTCGCCATGTCAGGTGTCCTTTCCGGTCGATTGCTGTTGGTGTCCGTTCGGCGTCGCCGTGTCAGGCGCGCAGGGCGTCAGCGACCAGCGCCGACAACGACATGCCCGACTCGATGGTGCGTTACTTGACCTTCTTGATCAGCCCGATCGGCAAATCCACGCCGAATTTCCGGAGCGCCCCGGTATCGGACTCGTCCGTCTAGAACGGATACCACCGGACCCCGGGGTCGTTCTCGCGCAGTGACGCCACCCTGCGGCGGAACTCGTCGAGCGCCCGGGGGTTCGCCGGGGCGTGCTGGGCGACCCAGGCGCAGCTCGCCGTCTCGCGGGCGCCGCGCAGGACCGTGCAGCCCTCCCATTCGCGGACGTCCCAGCCGTAGGTGCGGACGAAGGAGTCGTACGCCTCCGGGGGCACCCCGTAGCGGTCGCGGGACAGGGCCATGACGACCAGGTCGTGCTCCCGCAGGTCCGAAGAGAACGTCTCCAGGTCGACCAGGACCGGTCCTTGCGGGGTGATGTGGACATTGCGCGGGAGCGCGTCGCCGTGGATCGGGCCCGGGGGCAGGTGGGGTGTCAGTGCGGCCGCCGCCGAGGCGAAGCCGTCGCGGCGCTCGCGGAGGTAGTCCGCGTCCGCCGGGTCGATGGCGTCCCCCGCGAGCCGCAGCCAGCGCTCGACCCCGCCCAGGAGTTCGCGCCGGGGGAGCGCGAAGTCCGGTGCGGGCAGCGTGTGGACGGAGCGCAGCAGCGCCGCGAGGTCCGCGGGCTCGGCCGGGCGGACCGCGTCGGGGAGCCGGTGCCAGAGCGTGACCGGATGACCGTCCGCCAGCCGCGGCGACGGCTCGGCCGCGCGCACCGCGGGGATGCCCGCCTCCGCGAGCCAGCCCGCCACGGAGAGTTCGCGCTCCGCGCGCTCCAGCAGCTCCGGGGCCCTGCCCACCTTGATGACGAGCCCGCCGTCCGCGAAGACCGCGTTCTCACCCAGCGCCAGCAGCTCCGCGTCCTTCGCCAGACCGGTCGTGCGCAGTATGTCCCGCGCCGTTGACTCGTCCATGTGGTGTCTCCCGCTCTCGTTGGAACGGGCCAAGTTTCGCATCCGTGCAGACGGGGCCTGGCATCTGCGGGTGGTCACCGGGCCCGTCGAAATAAGTTGCACGAGACGTCTCGTCTCGCCTACCGTCATGGCATGACTTCACCCAAGCGTGCTCATATCGCCATGTTCTCCATCGCGGCTGCCGGGCACGTGAACCCGAGCATCGAAGTGATCCGGGAACTCGTCGCCCGCGGCCACCGCGTCACCTACGCGATCCCGGCATCCTTCGCCGAGAAGGTCGCGGAGACCGGTGCCGAGCCCGTCGTCTACACATCGACCCTGCCCACCGACGACGACCCCGAGGCCTGGGGCACCGAGGTGATCGAGAACATCGAACCGTTCCTCCGCGACGCCATCTCCGCCCTGCCGCAGCTGATCGAGGCGCACGAGGGACCGGACGGAGTGGGCGTACCCGACCTGATCGTGCACGACATCACTTCCTACCCGGCCATCGTGCTGTCCCGCCGCTGGGGTATCCCCGCTGTCTCGCTCTCCCCGAACCTGGTCGCCTGGCAGGGGTACGAGGAGGAGGTCGGCGAGCCGGTGGTCGCCCAGCTCATGGCGACCGAGCGGGGCCGGGCCTACTACGCGCGCTTCCACGCCTGGCTGGAGGAGAACGGCATCGACGAGCACCCCGACCCGTTCGTCGGCCGTCCCCGCCGCAGCATCGTCCTCATCCCGCGCGCGATGCAGCCCAACGGCGACCGGGTGGACGACACCAGGTACACCTTCGTCGGCGCCTGCCAGGGCGACCGCAAGGAGCAGGGGGAGTGGCAGCGTCCGGAGGGCGCCGAGAAGGTGCTGCTCGTCTCGCTCGGCTCGACCTTCACCAAGCAGCCGGGCTTCTACCGCGAGTGCATCGAGGCCTTCGGCGGCCTGCCCGGCTGGCATGTGGTGCTCCAGATCGGCAAGTACGTGGAGGTGTCCGAACTGGGCCCGGTCCCGGCCAACTTCGAGGTGATGCGCTGGACCCCGCAGCTCTCCGTGCTCCGGCAGGCCGACGCCTTCATCACCCACGCGGGCGCGGGCGGCAGCCAGGAGGGACTGGCCACGGCGACGCCGATGGTCGCCGTCCCGCAGGCCGTGGACCAGTTCTCCAACGCGGACATGCTCCAGTCGCTGGGCGTGGCCCGGCACGTACCGATGGCGGACGCCAGCGCGGCGACACTGCGCGAAGCGGTGCTCGCGCTGGCCGATGACCCGGAGGTCGCCCGGCGGCTCGCGCGTATCGGCGCCGGGATGGCGACGGAAGGAGGCACCCGGCGCGCGGCCGACCTCATCGAGGCGGAACTGCCCGCGGAGTAGGCCCTGCCGCCGGGCGCTGCCGGGGCGAGCAGCTACCGGCGCGGGCGCGCGGTCTATGTTCGTCCCCATGACGACCAGATACGCGGTACTGCTGCGCGGGATCAACGTGGGCGGCAACAGGAAGGTCCCCATGGCGGACCTCAGGGAGCTGCTCACCGGACTCGGCCACGACGACGTCCGTACGTACCTCAACAGCGGGAACGCCGTCTTCAGCAGCGCGACGGCCGGCGAGGACAAGCTGGCGGCGGCAGTGGAGGAGGCCATCGCGAACCGTTTCGGCTTCACGGTGGCCTGCCTCGTCCGCAGCGGAGCCTATCTGCGGGCCGTGGCCGACAACTGCCCCTTCCAGGCGGCCGGACTCCAGGGCAAGCAACTGCACGTCACCTACTTCTCCGGCCCCGTCGGGCCCGAGCGGTACGCCGCCATCGACCAGCAGGCCTATCTGCCCGAGGAGTTCAGGCTCGGCGACCGGGCGCTCTATCTGTACGCCCCGGACGGGCTCGGCCGCTCCAAGCTCGCTGAGGCCCTGAACAGGCCCGCCGTGAACAAGGGCGTCACCGGCACCTCCCGCAACTGGAACACCGTGCTCAAGCTGGCCGAGCTGACCGGCGGTTGACCGGCGGCAGGGCCCCGCCGTCAGCGCCGGCGTGCCCCGCCGTCAGTGCTGGGCGGCCCGCTCCGAACGGGCCGCCCAGCGGCCGTCCGTGCGAGTGATCCGTACCGGATGGTCGAAGCACTTGCTGACCTGGTCGGTGGTGAGGACCTCATCGGCCGGCCCCGAACCCAGGCACGCGCCACCGCGCAGCAGCATCGCGTGCGTCGTGGACGCGGGCAGCTCCTCCAGATGGTGGGTGACGAGGATCGTCGCCAGCTCCGGGTGCTCGGCGCGCAGCTCGTCCAGGCTGGTCAGCAGCTGCTCGCGGGCGGCCAGGTCCAGTCCGGTGGCCGGCTCGTCGAGCAGGACGAGCCGGGGGCTGGGCATCAGGGCGCGGGCGATCAGGGTCCGCCCGCGCTCGCCCTGCGAGAGCGTCGGCCAGCGCGACTCGGCCTTCTCGCCGCCCATGCCCAGCATGGTCAGCAGCCGGTCGGCCCGCTTGACCTGCTCCTCGGTCGGCGACCAGCGCGGCACGGGCTCGATGGAGTTGGTGAGACCGGTCAGCACGACGTCGCGGACCCGCAGCGGTGAGTGCAGCGGATGGCGCGGGTTGATGTGCCCCAGATGGGAGCGGAGCTCCCGCAGGTCCACCCGGCCGAGCGTCCGCCCGAGGATCTCCACCTTCCCGCGGGTGGGGTGCGTCACCGCGCCCAGCAGCCCGAGCAGGGTCGACTTGCCCGCGCCGTTGGCACCGAGCAGGGCCCAGTGCTCCCCGCTGTGCACGGTCAGCGAGACCGAGTCCAGCAGCAGGTTTCCGTCCCGTACGAAATCGACGTCGTCCGCACGGATCACGACGGTGCTCACAGGTCGTTCAGCTCCTTCATCTCTTGCATGCCCTCCGGCAGCGGGAACCAGGGCAGAAAGGCGAGGCCGTGCGTCTCGCACGCCGCTCGTACGTCCGCCGACGCGCGGTCGAGGAGGGGGAGGCGGCTCTGCACCGAGGCGGTCCCGGTCGGGGACAGCGCCTGCTCAGGCTGGTCGGCGGTCATCGTGTCCAGGCCGACGTACCGGATCCTACTCTTCTGCCACAGCGCGCCGACGGCGCCCGGCTGCTCCCGGTCCGGCTGCTCCCGGTCCGGGGCTCCCGGTCCGGGGCTCCCGGTCCGGCCGGCCGCGCGGCGCCGGAACGGGACGTCGTACGGGAACCGGGACAGTACGGGAACCGGGACGGCGGGACAGTACGGGAACCCCGGCACCGGGCCGAGAGGTGTCCTGGATCATGGCCCGGCGCCGTCCGGCTGTGCCAGAGTCCCGGTATGCGCTACATCATCATTGGAGCCGGCGCCGTCGGCGGCATCATCGGCGGGCGGCTGTCCGAGAGCGGCAGCGAAGTGGTTCTGGTGGCCCGTGGGGCGCACTACGAGGCACTCCGGGACGGCGGGCTGCGGATCGCGACCCCGGAGGGCACCCGCACACTCGCACTGCCGGTCGCCGACGGCCCCGCCGCGGTGGAACTGCGCCCCGATGACGTCCTGGTCCTGACGGTCAAGACGCAGGACAGCATCGCGGCCCTCGACGCCTGGGGCCCGCGGCCGGTGGCCGGCACCGGCGCGACGGCCGCCGAAGTGCTCCCGCTGGTCTGTGCGCAGAACGGCGTGGAGAGCGAACGCCTCGCGCTGCGCAGCTTCCGCCGGGTGTACGGCATGTGCGTCTGGCTGCCCGCGACCTTCCTGGAGCCGGGCTCCGTCGCCGCGGCCGGTTCCCCGCTCTCCGGGATGCTGCACATCGGCCGCTATCCGGCGGGCACGGACCGTACCGCCCGGCAGATCTCGGCGGATCTGGAGAAGGCTCCGTTCGAGGCGCCGGTCGTTCCCGACGTGATGCGCTGGAAGTACGGCAAACTCCTCTCGAACCTGGTCAATTCACTCCAGGCGGCCTGCGGAATCCACGGCACGGACCCCGCGGCGGACGCCATCATGGCGGAGCTGCTCCAGCAGGCGGAGGCCGAGGGGCGCGCCGTCTACGCGGCAGCCGGGATCGAGGCCGCGAGCGCCGAGGAGCAGCAGCGGGTGCGCGGCGACAAGATCACCCAGCTGCCGGCCGAGGGGCGGCCGCGAGGCGGCGGTTCCTCCTGGCAGAGCCTCAGCCGGGGCACGGGCACCATCGAGGCCGACTTCCTCAACGGCGAGATCGCCCTGCTCGGCCGGCTGCACGGAGTGCCGACCCCGGTGAACGACGTACTCCAGCGGGTGGCCAACACCTTCGCGCGCGAGCGGCGCCCAGCGGGCTCCATGCCGGCCGCCGAGCTGGCCGCGCTGGTTGCCGACGCGGCGCAGTAGTGGGGTGAGCCGCCGGCCCAGTGCTGAGAGGGGCCGGGTGGAACCTCCGATGACTTGAATCCTCCGATGACCTGAACGGGTGTCAGTCGAATCAGATCGATCAGAAGGGCATTTCTTGTCCGATCCGTTGACCGTTGCATCACAACCCTCCTACCTTTCTCCTGCCTTATGAACCTGATTCCATGGGAGGGAAGATGCTCGCACCCCGAAGAGCCACGCTCGCCGCGGCTCTCTCCGCCGTCCTGGCGCTCGGCGTCCCTGGCGGCGTGACCGCGGCCGGAGCCGACTCCGGCGCCGGCGGCTCCGCCGGTTCGCACTCCGCGGACGTATATGTCACCCCGTCCGGCGACGACCACGCCCGGGGCACCGCCCGACACCCCGTCAGAACCCTTCAGCGCGCCCGGGATCTGGCCCGGGTGAACTCCGCCCACCAGCACGGGGACCTCACCGTCCACCTCGCATCGGGTACCTACCGGACGGCGGAGCCACTCGTCCTCGATGCCAGGGACTCCGGGCACGACGGCCACCGGATCATCTGGCAGGGCACCGGCTCCACCGTCATCAGCGGAGGCAAGCAGGTCCAGGGCTGGAAACCGGTTCACGGGCGCCCCGGTCTCTACGCGGCGCCCGCACCCCAAGGCCTCGCCGACACCCGCCAGTTGTACGTCGACGGAGTCCGGGCCCAGCGCGCCCGGGGCGAGGTGCCCGTCGGGCTGACCGCCACACCGACCGGGTACACCACGACGGCGGACACCATCGCCCACTGGCGCCACCCCTCCGACGCCGAATTCGTGTACTCCAGCGGCGAGGAGCTCTGGAACGTCGAGCGCAACGGCCTGGGCCAGTGGACCGAGCCCCGCTGCCGGATCGCCGCGGCGAAGGGCACCACGCTCACCATGGCCCAGCCCTGCTGGGACAACTCCAACAAGCGGGTGGAGTTCCCGGACATCCCCGGGCGCACCGTCTCCATGGTCGGGCCCGGACATCTCACCAACAACGGCAAGGCGTCGTACGTGGAGAACGCGTACGAACTCCTCGACCAGCCCGGCGAGTGGTACCTGGACCGCACGGCACACACGGTCTACTACCTCCCGCGCAAGGGGGAGGACATCCGGCACGCGGATGTCGAGGCGGCGGCGGCGCAGAAGCTCCTCGACGGGCGGGGCACCGCATCAGCCCCGGTCCACGATGTCGCCTTCCGGGGGGTGCGGTTCAGCTACGCGACCTGGCTGACCCCGTCCACACCCGAGGGCTTCTCGGAGATCCAGGCCGGCTACACCATCACCGGTGCGAACGGCTGGGCCACCCAGGGACTGTGCGGATTCGTCAAGGGCGGCACCTGCCCGTTCGCCTCCTGGACCCCGATGCCGGGAAACGTCTCGTTCACGTACGGCAGACGCATCGAGTTCAGCGACGACGACTTCACCCACCTGGGCGCCGCCGGTCTGGAACTGGGCACCGGAACCAGTGACTCCAGGGTCCGGGGCAACACCTTCACCGACATCTCGGGCAACGGCCTGGAGATCGGCGGAGTCGACGGCCGGACCCCCGCCGACCACGTCGAAGTGACGGACAATCATCTGTACGCCCTGCCACGCGAGTTCCACGGCTCGGTCGGCATCCTCAACGGATACACCCAGCACAACACCATCGCGCACAATCAGCTCGACCACCTCGGCTACAGCGCGATCTCCATGGGCTGGGGCGGCTGGCCCGACAAGGTCGGCTCACCCGCGACCCCCAACCCCAGCCATGACAACGCGGTGAGCGACAATCTCATCTTCGACTACATGCAGATGTTCGACGACGGCGGCGGGATCTACACCCAGGGCCTGACGGGCACCTCGCAGGCCGACGGCGAGAAGGTCACGGGCAATGTCATCCACGACCAGTGGGGCCTGGGCAAGAGCGTCTACACCGACAACGGCTGCACGTACGAGACCGTCGAGGGTAACGTGCTCTACGGCGCCTCGTACGCCAATGTCGCCAGCCGCCACACCGACTACCGCGACCAGCTCGGCAACAACGACCCGACGCTCGTCAAGGACAACTGGTGGGAGGAAGGCACCGCCGACGGCGACAACAAGGGTCTGGTGACGACCGGCAACCACATCATGGCCTCGCCGTCGGACGCCCCCGCGGCGATCGTCGCCGCCGCGGGAATCGAGCCCGCTTACCGGAGCGTTCTCAGCCGCACCCCGGGAGCCGTCTCCGTTCCCGAGGCGCCGTCCCGGGTCGGTACCAGCACCGCAGGGGCGGACGCCCTGTACGCCATCTTCAACCCGGTCTTCGCCGACGGTGGTTCACCGGTCCGCAGCTACACCGCGCACGCCCTGCGGCCGGACGGCACCGAGGCCGCGCGGCAGACCGTGTCGGCAGCCGACTACAAGCGGCTGGCGTACATCCGCATCGGCGGACTCCCCGCGGGCGGCGGCCCCTTCACCGTCACTGTCACCGCTGCCAACGCGCACGGGAGCAGCGCCCCGTCCCTCGCATCCGCCCCGCTCGTCCCGACGGCGGCCACCGTGCTCCCCGACGCGCCGACCGGCCCGAAGCTCCGTACCGAGGAGACGGCCGCGACCCTCGCCTGGACGCCGCCCAAGAACATGGGGGACGCCAAGGTCACCGGCTACCGCCTGACGGTCTCCGACGGCCGCACCATCGAGGTCACCGGCCGGGACGCGATGGTCGGACAGCCTTCGGGCAAGGGGATGTTCCGGGTGATCGGCGGCCTCAGGCCCGGCACCGGTTACACGGTGACAGTCGCCTCCGTCACCGCGGCGGGCGTGGGCCCGGCGGCCACGGTCACGGCGACCACCACGGCCGGATAGGAACCGGAACGTACAGCAGAACCCGCCGCACGCCGGCGGGCACCGCGCACCGCAGTGCCCGCCGACGTGCAGGTGACTGCTACGTCAGCGGCAGAAGTTCGGAGTGGCCCTTCCCCGGCCACCGGCCCGGACAGGAGATGAATCCGGACAGTCTCCAAGTCCACCTGCGGGAGATCGGCGTCCCGCCACAGCGTGGCAGGGCCCCCGCGATCCGCCAACTCGTCACCTCAACATGCGAGCCCACCGGTCCCGAGGCCGGATCACTTGCGAAGTCGAGAACGGTACTCGCCAGGGGCTGTGCCTCGGGCACGTCTGAAGGCACGGCTGAAAGCGTGCGGAGAGCCGTATCCGACCGCGCCGGAGATCGACTCGACCGGCTCATCGGTATCGCGGAGCCGGACGGACGCCAGGTCGATGCGCCACTGCGTCACGTACGCGGCGGGTGTCTGTCCGAGGGCGGACCGGAAGCGCCTGGACAGCGTCGCCCGGGAGACGCTCGTCGCAGCGGCCAGGGTCTCCGTGCTCCAGGGGTGTTCCGGTTGGGCGTGGACACATGCCAGAGCGTCGCGCACGACCGGATCACGCATCGCTCCCAGCCATGAGCCGGACTGTTCCTGCGGGTGGCGGGCCAGCCAGGCGCGTACGAACTGGACGAGCAGAAGGTCGATGATGCTGTTGATGGCGGCGGTGGTGCCGATCTGCGGCTGTGCGAGCTCCGCGGCGAGAAGTTCGACGGTCCTTCTGAGCTGCGCGTTCTCCCGGGCTGTGACATGCATCGGCCGAGTGAGGGAGGTAAGCACCGGTGTGCGCACCTCCGGGTCCTGCTCGTAGTGCAGCACGATCACTTCCGTCTGCACCGGCGCCGAGCCCAGACGCAGGGCTCGGCCATCGCCAAAAGACCGGGCCGCTGCCTCACGGTCGCAGGAACCCATCGTCACGCCGGCCCCGCCGGCTATCCCGTGTGCGGTGCCCGGCGACACCAGGACGGCGTCTCCGGCCTGCGCCTGAAGAGGTTTCTCGCCTGGGACGTGGAGCCACATGGTGCCGCGGGACACCACGTGCAGTGCCGCTCCTGAAGAGGAATCCAGCCGCAGGCCCCAGGTTCCTCCGGCCTTCAGCACGACCCCGAGCGCGCCTCGCGCACCCGAAACACGCAAGACCTCCGCCAGCACATCCATGGGTCCATTCTCGTCCACCACGGCGAACCGCCCGCCGGCGGGCGAGGCGCATGTGTCCTCGTCCACAGCGTCAGGCGACGTCAAGAACGGCCTTTCCGTGCACCTTCCGCGCGAACAGCGCGTGGACGGCGTCGTCCACGTCCTGCCAGTCGCCTCGCAGTCCGACCGGTGCCGAGAGCCTCCCGGTGGCCATGAGGCCCAGCAGGTCCGTCAGCTCCCCGCTGGTCGGCGTCATGTCGCCGTAGGTGGCGATGCTGCGGGGTTCACCGAAGCCGAACAAGGCCCCTGACGGGAACGTGGTTTCCTGCCCCGAGGAGTAACCGACCAGGTGGATGGTGCCCCCCTCGGCGAGGGAACTCCAGGCCTGGGCCACCAGTGGTCCGCCGACCGTGTCCAGGACGAGGTCGAACCGGTCCCCGGTCTCGGCCAAGTCGGTCAGGACCTTGTCGGCGCCGAGTTCACGGAGTCCGGCGGTCCGCTCCGGCGAACCGACGAGTGCCGTCACCCGGGCGCCCGCCAGCGCCGCCAGCTGGACGGCGAAGTGCCCCACGCCCCCGCTGGCGCCGGTGATCAGAACGTTGCGCGCCAGCAGGGAACGCTTGCGCAGCACCCGGAATGGGGTGACTCCGGCGATCCCCAGCGCGGCGGCGTCGGCCAGGTCCACGCCCTCGGGGACGGTGCCGAGCGAGGCCGGGCTGACTGCCACCCGCTCCGCCCACGCGTGGGGAGCCATTCCCACTGCGACGCGCGTACCTTCGGGCGGCCCCGAGCCGTCGGATGCGGCGCGCACCACGACGCCGGCCGCGTCGTGACCGTGTACAGCGCCGGCTGGCCACTGGTCCACGTAATTCAGCTCTCCGAAGTTGAGACCGATGTGCCGTACCTCCACCAACGTCTCACCGGCGGACGGTACGGGCTCATCGACATCGGCGAACCGGACAGGTCCGGCCTCACTGTGATCGACCACAAGGGCGCGCATAAGGAGTGTGTTTCCTTCTCTGGTGGGTGCGCCTGAACTCTCGGCGCAGCAGATCGAGTGCGCAAATGCCGCACTGCCGTCTTCTTGAAACCCTACGCAGGACCGGGACAGCGACCAGACCCGTGAGAATCAATCAGTTGACGATCTGTGTCATTGCGACTCGCGGCGCGTCGAACCCTGCACCCGTCCGGTGGATGACGCTGTGACGGGCACAGACACGCCCGGCAATGTAATGATCTTGAGGCGTCAGCTCCGGGGAGGGAGCCCCAAGACCGTTACGCTCCTTCGTCGTTCGGATGCGCAACGTGTACCGGCCAGGCCACGCGGGTGAGGCACAGGCCTCCGGCGTGTCTTCTCGTGGTCCGGTCAGTAACTCAGTGCCGCCGGCGCCGGCACCCGGGCCTCGTCGTATCTGGTCAGCAGCAGCCGGGCCAGCTCACCGCAGGGGCCCAGCACGCCGGACAGCACATCGGCGCCGGCCGCGCGGGCGCCCGCCTCGATACGGTCCGGCAGGCGGCCCGGAGCGATGACATACGGCGCCACCGCGACGCGGCTGACGCCGGAGGCCCGCAACTCCCGTACCGCGTCCTCGGTACGGGGCAGAGCAGCGGAGGCGAACGCAGGCCGCACGGCGCACCAACCGGTGTGCCGCAGCTCCCGCGCAATTTCAGCGATCACTGCGATCGCCTCCGGGTCGGTGGAGCCCGCCGAGGCCAGGACCAGCCCCGTCGAGCGCTTCCGGGACGGGGAGAGCCCCGCCTCGTACAGCCGTCGTTCCAGTGCGGTCAGCAGCAGCGGGGACGGGCCCAGCACCTCTGCCTGGCGCACCCGCATCCCGGCCGGTGCCTCGCGCAGCACCCCCGGGATGTCCCACTTGGCGTGGAAGGCACGGGTCAGCAGGAGCGGGAGGGCCACCACGTCCCGTACGCCTTCGGAGGCCAGCCGTTCGAGCAGCCGCGGGACCGACGGTGCGGCGAAGTCCAGGAACGCGGTCTCCACCCGCACCCCGGGGCGCAGCGCCCGCACCCGCCCGGTCAGCGCGCGGACGGCCGCGGCATGGCGGGGGTCACGGCTGCCGTGCGCGACGACGAGCAGCACCGGACGGTCGTCGTACATCGCGGTTCAGCTCCTGACCAGCAGACCGCGGCTGCGCAGCACGCGCCGCTCCAGCGGGCTGAAGATGAGCAGGTCGATGGCGATACCGACGATGAGGATCAGGAAGATGGCCAGGAAGACCATCGACATGCTGCTGGTCTCCCGGCCCTGCTCCAGCAACTGGCCGAGCCCCACGCCCAGATCGGGCGAGGACGCGATGATCTCCGCGGCCATCAGCGAGCGCCAGGAGAACGCCCAGCCCTGCTTCAGGCCCGCCAGATATCCGGGCAGCGAGGCGGGCAGCACCACATGCCAGGTGCCGCGCAGACCCGACGCGCCGAGCGTACGGCCCGCCCGCAGATAGAGCGGCGGGACCTGGTCGATGCCGGAGACGAGACCGTTCGCGATCGAGGGGACCGCGCCCAGCAGGATCACCGCGTACATCATCGTGTCGTTGAGCCCCAGCCAGATCACCGCGGGCGGCACCCAGGCGACGGACGGCAGGGACTGGAGGCCCGAGAGGATCGGGCCGATCGCCGCGCGGACGAACTTCACCCGCGCCACGAGCAGACCCAGCGGGGTGCCGATCACGAGCGCCAGCAGGAAGCCCAGCAGACCGCGCGAGACACTCGTCCAGATGTAGCCGAGCAGGGTGCCCTGCGCCCAGGCGTCGGTCACCTCGCCCCACACCTGGTCGGGCGAGGGCAGCTTGTAGCTGTCGGTGACCTTCGCCCAGATCAGGACCTGCCAGACGACCAGCACCAGCACCACCGCCACGGCGGGCGGCAGTACCTTCCCCACCAGCACCTGGCGGACCGGGACCCGGTCCACCCGTACGGTGTCGAGCGCGTCCAGGCCTGCTTCCAGGCCGGCCAGCTCGTCCGTCCTGATGTCAGTGTTGGCCATGTCGGCGGATCTCCCCACGCAGTTGTTCAGTGATCTCCACCGAGAGCTCCGCGACCGCGGAGTCCTCGATCCGGCGCGGATGCGGTATGTCCACCGCCCACTCGCGCGCCACCCGGCCCGGCCGCGAGGAGAGCAGCACCACCCGCTCGGCGAGCCGCACCGCCTCGCGCACGTTGTGGGTGACGAAGAGGACCGAGACGCTCGTCTCGCGCCAGATCCGGGTCAGTTCGTCGTGCAGCACATCGCGGGTGATGGCGTCGAGCGCCGCGAACGGCTCGTCCATCAGCAGCAGTTGGCTGTCCTGGGCCAGCGCGCGCGCCAGCGCCACCCGCTGGCGCATCCCGCCGGACAGCTCGTGCACCCGCTTGGCGTACGCGCCCTCCAGCCGTACGAGAGCGAGCAGCCGCTCCGCCTCGTCCCGCCGGTCGGCCTTGGGCACGCCCCGCAGCCGCAGCGCCAGTTCGATGTTCTTGCCCGCGGTCAGCCACGGGAACAGCGCGTGCTCCTGGAACATCAGCGCGGGCCGGCCGCCCGGGGTCGTGATGGTCCCCGAAGACGGCGCGTCGAGTCCGGCCACCAGATTGAGCAGGGTGGACTTCCCGCAGCCGGACGCCCCCAGGAGCGTGACGAACTCGCCCGGGGCGACGTCGAGGGTGATGTCGTCGAGGACGAGCTGCCCGGCGGGTCCGCCGAAGGACTTCGAGACGTGGCCGATACGGGCCGCGTGTGTCACCGCGGTCCGGTCGTCGGCCTTGGCGAGTGCTGTGGCCATGGTCGTCACCTCCTGGGAACGGGGTCTGGATCAACGGGGTCTGGATCAATGGGGCGCTGGGTCAGCGGGATCCGGGTCCGGATCAACGGGTCCGGATCCGGGGCTACTTGACGCCGAGACCGGCGTCGGGGACAGCCGGCTGTCCGGCGGCCTTCAGGACCTTGTTGAGCGGTCGCAGGTCGTAGATGCCCTTGAGGTCGGGCTTCTCCAGCAGACCGGCCTTGACCGCGTGGTCCGCCTCCGCGCTGAGTGTCGACGCGAGCGGGTCGTCCGTGGTCTGGATCGACTTCCACGCGGGGTCGAGCACATTGGCCGGCAGCGCCTTGCCGGACAGCTTCTTCAGCGCGGCGTTGGCCGACGCCTTCGCCGCGTCCGGGTGGGCCTTGATCCAGGCGTTGGTCTTCACCGAACCGCGCAGCACGGCCTCGACGACGTCCGGGTGCTCCTTGAGGAACTTCTGCGACACCACCATGTTCGTGATCACGAACTTCTTCTGCGGCCACAGGTCGCTCTCGTCGAGCAGCACCTTGCCACCCTGCGCCACCAGCTTGGACGCGGTCGGCTCCGGGACCCAGGCACCGTCGATGGAGCCGGAGGCGTACGCGTCCGGGGTCACGCTGTTGTCCGTGCGGACAACGGAGACATCGCCCTTGCCGCTGGTGGCATTGGTCTTCCACCCCTTGCCGGCGATCCAGTTGAGGAACGCGACGTCCTGGGTGTTGCCGAGCTGCGGGGTGGCGATCTTCTTGCCCTTGACGTCGTCCAGGGTCTTGATCTTCTTCGGGTTGACCACCAGTTTGACGCCACCGGACGCGGAGCCGCCGATGATGCGCAGGCTCTTGCCCTGGGACTTCGTGTACGCGTTGATCGCCGGGGACGGGCCGATCCAGCCGATGTCGATCGAGCCGGAGTTGAGCGCCTCGATCTCGGAGGGCCCCGCGTTGAAGGTGGACGCCTTGAGCCGGGTCCCGCCCAGCTCCTTCTGGAATATCCCCTGCTGGTCGCCGACCAGCGCGGTGGCATGGGTGAGGTTCGGGAAGTAGCCGATCTTCACCGAGTCGGCGGAGAGCTTCTTGGCCCCCGCCGCGACCTGGGACGTGCCCTGGTCGTCCTTGGCCTTGGCCGATCCGTAGCCGCAGGCGCTGAGCGCCACGGCCAGCAGCGGGAGGGCGGCGGCAACCGCGAGGCCGCGGCGCAGGGGGAGAGTGGCAGGCACGGGAGGGTTTCCTCTCGATGGCCCGGTGCGGGCGTCCCTCAGGACACCGCCGGGCGGACGGCTGGTTTTCCAGGTCTTCGCCGGGTCGGGCGCGGCGAGTGGTGCGTCCGGGCGCGCAGGCAGTGCGCGTACGCCTTCACGCACATCGCCCGACCCCGCCCTGACCGCTGCCGAGGGCGCCGCTGCCGATCCGGCCGCCCTCCTTGGCGAAGGTGGCGTAGATGTCCAGGACGTAAAGAGCCATGGCTAGAAGTCCCACCCGGTCTCGTCCGGTGCGGTCCCGTCCGTCTCCGCCGCGGTCTGCGCCGTGGCGGCGAAGGCGTCGCCCGCCATCCCGGCGGCCAGCGTGGTGCCGTCGGCCGGGTCGATCAGCAGGAACGAGCCGGTGCGCCGGGAGTCCGCGTACGCGTCGAGCGCAAGCGGCTCGGCGGTGCGGATCACGACCCGGCCGATGTCGTTGGCGACCAGCTGACCGGGCGCCGGGTGCTGCGACAGATCGTCCAGGGTCAGCCGGGACGGGATGTCCTTGACGATCGCCTTGACCGTGCGGGTGGTGTGCTTGAGCAGCACCCGCTGGCCCACCGAAAGCGCCGAGTCGGCCACATGGCAGACCGTCGCCAGGACGTCCTGGGTCGGCGCCGGGGCGTGCGCGGTCGGTGCGATCAGATCGCCGCGCGAGATGTCCAGGTCGTCGGTGAGCCGCACGGTCACCGACTGCGGGGCCCAGGCGATGTCCGCGCTCTGCCCCAGTACGTCGATGCCGGCGATCGTCGACGTACGGCCCGACGGCAGCACCGTAACGGCCTCGCCGACCCGCAGCGCGCCCGAGGCGATCTGGCCCGCGTATCCCCGGTAGTCGGGGTGCTCGGCGGTCTGCGGGCGGATGACGTACTGGACGGGGAAGCGCGCCTTGCAGCCGGTGAGGTCATGGCTGGCGGGGACCGTCTCCAGGTGTTCCAGGACGGTCGGGCCGCCGTACCAGTCCATGTGGGCGGAGGGCTCCACCACATTGTCTCCGGCCAGCGCGGAGATCGGGATCGCGGTGATCTCCGGGACACCGAGCGAGGCCGCGTACGCGGTGAACTCCTCGGCGATGGCGGCGAACACCGGCTCGGCGTAGTCGACCAGGTCCATCTTGTTCACGGCGAGCACCACATGCGGCACCCGCAGCAGCGCGGCGACGGCGGCGTGGCGGCGGGTCTGCTCGACCACGCCGTTGCGGGCGTCGACCAGCACCACGGCGAGCTCGGCGGTGGAGGCGCCGGTCACCATGTTCCGGGTGTACTGCACATGGCCCGGGGTGTCCGCGAGGATGAACCGGCGCCGGGGCGTGGCGAAGTAGCGGTACGCGACATCGATGGTGATGCCCTGCTCGCGCTCGGCGCGCAGCCCGTCGGTGAGCAGGGCCAGGTCGGGGGTCTCCTGGCCCCGGCCTATCGACGCCTGCTCGACGGCCTCCAGCTGATCCGTGAAGATCGACTTGGAGTCGTGCAGCAGCCGTCCCACCAGGGTGGACTTGCCGTCGTCGACGGAGCCCGCGGTGGCGAAGCGCAGCAGCGTGGTGGCCGACAACTGCTCGGCCGACCGGTTGGTTGACGTGGTCATTTAGAAGTACCCCTCGCGCTTGCGGTCTTCCATCGCGGCCTCGGACATCTTGTCGTCGGCGCGGGTCGCGCCCCGCTCGGTCAGCCGGGAGGCGGCGATCTCGGTGATCACGGCGTCGAGCGTGGTGGCGTCGGAGTCGACGGCGCCGGTGCAGGACATGTCGCCGACGGTGCGGTAGCGCACCAGCCGGGTCTCGACGGTCTCGGTGTCCTTGGGCCCGCCCCACTCACCGGGGGTCAGCCACATGCCGGACCGCTTGAACACCTCACGCTCGTGCGCGAAGTAGATCTCCGGGAGGGCGATCTGCTCCCGCTCGATGTACTGCCAGACGTCCAGCTCGGTCCAGTTGGAGAGCGGGAAGACCCGGACGTGCTCGCCGGGCGCGTGGCGGCCGTTGTAGAGCTGCCACAGTTCGGGGCGCTGGCGGCGCGGGTCCCACTGGGAGAACTCGTCCCGCAGCGAGAACACCCGCTCCTTGGCGCGCGCCTTCTCCTCGTCGCGGCGTCCGCCGCCGAACACCGCGTCGAAGCGGTGCTGCTGGATGCCCTCGGTCAGCGGGACGGTCTGGAGCGGGTTGCGCAGCCCGTCGGGCCGCTCGCGCAGCTTCCCGGCGTCGATGTACTCCTGGACGGAGGCCACATGGAGCCGCAGCCCGTGCTCGGCCACCACCCGGTCGCGGTAGGCGAGCACCTCGGGGAAGTTGTGCCCGGTGTCGACGTGCAGCAGCGAGAACGGCACGGCGGCCGGGGCGAAGGCCTTCAGCGCCAGATGCAGCATGAGGATGGAGTCCTTGCCGCCGGAGAAGAGGATCACCGGCCGCTCGAACTCGCCCGCGACCTCGCGGAAGATATGAACGGCCTCGGACTCCAGGGCGTCCAGGTGGCTCAGGGCGAACGGGCTGTCGGTACCTTCGGTGACAGTGGCGGCGGTCGTCATCGGGCCAGGCCCCTCTCGGTGAGCAGCGCGTGCAGCGCGGCTGCGGACTCCTGCACGGTCTGGGTGTGCGACTCGATGCGAAGGTCCGGGGTCTCCGGCGCCTCGTAGGGGTCGTCCACCCCGGTGAGACCGGAGATCTCGCCCGCCGCCTGCTTGGCGTACAGGCCCTTCACATCGCGTACGGAGCACACCTCGACCGGGGTCGCGACATGCACCTCCAGATACGCGGTGCCGGTGCTCGCGTGCCGCTTGCGTACGGCGTCGCGGCTGTCGGCGTACGGCGCGATGACCGGCACCAGCGCCTTCACGCCGTTGGACGCCAGCAGTTCGGCGACGAAGCCGATCCGCTGGACGTTGGTGTGCCGGTCCTCGCGGCTGAAGCCGAGGCCCGCCGAGAGGAACTCGCGGATCTCGTCGCCGTCGAGCACCTCCACCCGGTGGCCCTCGCCGCGGAGGGTGTCCGCGAGTTCGTGGGCGATGGTGGTCTTGCCCGCGCTCGGCAGACCGGTGAGCCAGACAGTGGCTCCCTGGTCCGTCGTCATCTCGTTCTCCTGATCCTTCGTCATCAGCCGTGCAGCCCGCACTCGGTCTTGTTCCGGCCGGCCCAGCGGCCGGCGCGGGCGTCCTCGCCCTCCGCGACCCGCCGGGTGCACGGTGCGCAGCCGATGGAGGGGTATCCGTCCATCAGCAGCGGGTTGGTGAGGACGCCGTGCTCGGCGACGTACGCCTCCACGTCGTCCTGCGTCCAGCGGGCGATCGGCGAGATCTTGGTCTTCTGCCGCTTCTCGTCCCAGCCGACGACGGGCGTGTTCGCCCGGGTGGGGGACTCGTCGCGGCGCAGTCCTGTCGCCCAGGCCGAGTAGTTCCTGAGCCCGTCCTCCAGGGGCTTGACCTTGCGCAGTGCGCAGCACAGGTCGGGGTCCCGGTCGTGCAGCTTCGGGCCGTACTCGGCGTCCTGCTCGGCGACGGTCTGCCAGGGCAGCAGCGTGATGACGTTGACGTCCATCACGGCCTCCACCGCGTCGCGGGTGCCGATGGTCTCGGGGAAGTGGTAGCCGGTGTCGAGGAAGACGACATCAACCCCGGGGAAGGCGCGGGAGGCCAGGTGGGCGACTACCGCGTCCTCCATGGAGGAGGTCACACAGAAGCGCTTGCCGAAGGTGCCGGCCGCCCAGGTGAGGATCTCCAGGGGCGACGCGTCCTCCAGTTCGCGGCCCGCGCGCTCGGCGAGGGTCTTCGGATCTTCGGTCTCCAGAGTGCCGGTCATATCCCGTTGCCTTCAACGCTGTTGGTCGAGTGGTGCTGGAGCCCGCGGGCCAGCAGCCCGAGGAACTTCAGCTGGAATGCGCGGTTGCACGCCGCGCATTCCCAGGCGCCGTGCCCTGTTTCGTTGGGGCGCAGGTCCTCGTCGCCGCAGTACGGGCAGAAGAAGGGCGCCGCCCGCTCGGTCATGAGAGGGACTCCGCGTCCGCGCGCGCGGCCCAGGTCGCGAACCGCTCGCCGTCCTCGCGCCCGGCCTGGAAGTTCTTCAGTACCCGCTCGACGTAGTCGGGCAGTTCGGCCGCGGTGACCTTCAGCCCGCGGACCTTGCGGCCGAATCCCGCATCGAGGCCCAGCGCGCCGCCCAGGTGCACCTGGAAGCCCTCGACCTGGTTGCCCTCGCCGTCCAGCACCAGCTGGCCCTTGAGGCCGATGTCGGCGACCTGGATACGGGCGCAGGCGTTGGGGCAGCCGTTGATGTTGATGGTGATCGGCTCGTCGAACTCCGGGATGCGGCGCTCCAGTTCGTCGATGAGCAGGGCGCCGCGCGCCTTGGTCTCGACGATCGCGAGCTTGCAGTACTCGATGCCGGTGCAGGCCATCGTCGAGCGCCGGAACGGCGAGGCGTTGACCTTGAGGTCGAGCGCTTCGAGAGCGGAGACCACCGAGTCGATCTGCGACTCCTCGATGTCCAGCACGATCATCTTCTGCTCGGTGGTGGTCCGCAGCCGTCCGGAGCCGTGCGCCTCGGCCAGCTCGGCGATCTTCGTCAGGGTCGTGCCGTCCACCCGTCCGACGCGGGGCGCGAACCCCACGTAGAAGCGGCCGTCCTGCTGCTTGTGCACTCCGAGGTGGTCGCGCCAGACGTCGGCGGGCTGCTCGGGAGCGGGGCCGTCGGTCAGCTTCCGCTGGAGGTACTCGTCCTCCAGGATCTGCCGGAACTTCTCCGGGCCCCAGTCGGCAACCAGGAACTTCAGCCGAGCGCGGGTGCGCAGCCGGCGGTAGCCGTAGTCCCGGAAGATCGAGATGACGCCCTCGAAGACGTCGGGCACCTCGTCCAGCGGCACCCAGGCGCCGAGCCGGACACCGAGCTTCGGGTTGGTGGAGAGCCCGCCGCCGACCCACAGGTCGAAACCCGGGCCGTGGTCGGGGTGGTCGACACCGACGAACGCGATGTCGTTGATCTCGTGCGCCACATCGAGCTGCGGGGAGCCGGAGATCGCGGTCTTGAACTTCCGCGGCAGGTTGGAGAACGCGGGGTTGCCGATGAAGCGGCGCTGGATCTCGTCGATGGCCCAGGTGCCGTCGATGATCTCGTTCTCGGCGACGCCCGCCACCGGGGAGCCGAGGATCGTACGGGGGGTGTCACCGCACGCCTCGGTGGTCGACAGGCCGACCGCCTCCAGGCGCCGCCAGATCTCCGGGACGTCCTCGATCCGGATCCAGTGGAACTGGATGTTCTGCCGGTCGGTGAGGTCCGCGGTGCCGCGTGCGAACTCCTGCGAGATCTCACCTATGACGCGCAACTGCTCCGTGGTGAGGCGGCCGCCGTCGATGCGCACCCGCATCATGAAGAACTCGGCGTCCAGCTCCTCCGGCTCCAGGATCGCGGTCTTGCCGCCGTCGATCCCTTGCTCGCGCTGGGTGTAGAGACCCCACCAGCGCATCCGGCCGCGCAGATCGCCGCCGTCGATGGAGTCGAATCCGCGCTTGGCGTAGATCGTCTCAATGCGTGTCCGCACATTGAGACCGTCGTCGTCCTTCTTGGTCTGCTCATTGCCGTTCAGCGGGGTGAAGTGGCCCTTGGCCCACTGGCCTTCGCCACGGTGACGGCTTGCCTTGCGTCGGGGCGTGGCTGGCGGGGGCGTTCCAGGGCTGGCGGCCATGATGCTTCGTCCTTCTGTGGCGGCTCAAGGGGGCGGTTGATCAAGCTGAAGGGACCCCTGTGACCTGCCGGTTCAGGGCAGGGCACGGTGGCGGTGGGATTGCAGGACCCCAGCGGGGGGCTTCGCTCGTCCGCTACGACGGGGACGGCGGGAAAACGGCGTGGCTGGTGGAGATCAGCGCGCCGGACAGATGGCGCTGGACATGCGGCCGAGATCGACGTGGCGTCGACTCACCAAGGCAATTCCAGTTCCAGACATGACGGAAGCGTGTCACGACGATCTCGCGCCAGTCCACTACTATCCACTATCTGGACGAGATAGTCTCGCATCGTGGAATATGTGGTGTCCGTCACGCGGTGGGGCTCACGCGGTGGGTGTCATGCGGTGGGTGTCATGCGGTGCGGGCTCAGGCGCCCGCACCCGGCCACGGTCCCGGGGTCTCGACGTCCGGCTCTTCCCCGGTCTCGGTGTTGAAGAGGCGGAAGCCCCGGCTCAGGTAGTTGTCCATCGCGTGGGCACCGTCCTTGCTGCAGGTGTGCACCCAGACCCGCTCGGTCGCCGCCCGCCCGGGGGTGCGGTCGGCGAGGTCCCAGGCCCGCCGGATGCCGTAGGTGAGGAGGTGGCCGCCGATCCGCCTCCCCCGGAAGGCAGGGATCAGCCCGAAGTACATGATCTCCACGGCCCCGTCGTCGTGCGCGCACAGTTCCACGTATCCGGCCGGAGTGCCCCGGTCGTACGCCACCCAGGTCTCGGTGCCCGGCCGGGCGAGCACCTCCTGCCACTGGGCGTACGACATCGAGAGCCGGTCCGTCCAGCGGATGTCCCCGCCCACGGAGGCGTAGAGGTACCGGCTGAACTCGGGCGAGGGGACCTCGGCCCGGACGATCCGGATGTCGCCGCCGGGCTCGGCGGCCGGGCGCAGATCGGCCGGGGAGGTCTGCTCCAGATACCAGGTGGTCACGGTGACGGTGCGCTCGCTCTTCATGAGGGCCAGCGAATCACGCGGCGGCGCGGTGGCTCACAGCAGCCCCGCGGACCCCCGGCGCAGAAACGCCAGCCGGGCCCGCTTCTCCGGTTTGTCGATCTCCGGACCGAGTTCGAAGCCGAAGCCCGTCAGCCGGTCGATCACCTTCTGGTTGCGGGCGTCCGGTTCGACGACGATGCGCTGCCGGGAAGGGTCCGCGAGGACGAAGCGCAGGAAGACGCTCAGCAGCGTGGTGGTGAAGCCGTGCTCGGGCCTGCCGTCGGCGGGGCCGATCAGCAGATGGATTCCGTGATCGCCGGGCTGGACGTCGTAGCAGTCGCCCACCGGGTCGGCCTCCGGCTCGTAGCTCTGGAAGAGCGCCGCGGGTACGCCGTCGCGGTACAGCAGATAGGCGTGGTGCGTGGTCAGCGAGTCGACGTACTCGTATGTCTCCAGGACGTCCTCGGGGCTCGCGTCGCCCATGCCCCAGAAGCGGGCCCGCTCCTGGCTGACCCAGCTGTGGATCAGGGCGCTGTCCCGCCGCGGGTCGACCGGGCTGATCCGGACGGTCCCGAATCCGTCGATCCGCTGCTCGTGCACGGTGGTCATGGAGCTCCTCAGCTGGTTCCAGTCGGTGATCACCGGGACGAGCCCGCCGCGTACCCACAGCGGCAGCTGATCGAGCCGGTGGGGATCGCCGGCCACGCCGGACGCCCCGAGCGGGACCGCCCAGAGGCTGTCGTCGCGCCGGGCCAGATCCCAGACGTAGCGGGCGGCGGAGGCCCGGCCGGTGCGATGGGTGAGTCCGGGGACGCCGGAGGTGGACAGGACGCAGTCGTGGTCGCCGGAGAGACCGGGCCACCCGCCGGGCGGTGGTCCCGACGGGCCGCCCGGCTCGTCGGGCAGTGCCTGCCACGGGGCGAGCCGGTGCAGTTCGCCCCACGGGACGTCCGGCGGCGCGGTCTCCTCGGCCGCCGCCCGGACGACCGCCGCCCGTTCGGTCTCCGGCAGCAGCTCCGACGTGAGCAGGCCGTCCAGCGCGAAGGCGACCCGGGTGACCAGGGCCAGCCAGGGGCGGAAGACCTCCGGATACTTCCCGGCCACCTCGGGCCCGGCCAGCGCGGCGAGCGCCGGGTGGCCGGCCAGCCGCCGCACCACGGCCGCACGGAGCGCGGCGTACGCGGCGGCCTCCGTGCTCCCGGCGTCCATCCTGCGGTCCCAGCCGGCCAGCCGCTCCCGCAGCGCGGCCGCACCGGGACCCGGCTCGTCGAGCCCGTCCAGCAGGTCGAGCAGGGGCTGCTCCAGGGGCAGTCGGGTGTCCATGTGCACCGCCGCCATGTCCGGCGCCGACCAGTTCTCCGTCCCGGCCAGCAACTGCCGTATCCGCCGGGCCCGGTGCGGGGGAGCGAACTCGACCCCGAGCGGGGCGGCCAGCTCCCGCTGATTGGCCATCACCGCCATCCCGTCGGCCGCCGCCCCGTCGACCGCCTTGCGCGGCAGCGGCGCACGCGTACCGCGCCAGGCGTACCGCGCTTCCCAGCCGGGGACGACACGCAGCCCGTTCTCCCGGTCGCGGACCGGAACGGCCCCGGCGACCCGGTGCAGCAGACCGCCCCGGGTGTCAGCGGCCTGGACGACGTTGACGGGCTCGGCCCACCGGTCGAAAGCCCGGTCCACATCGGTGACCGTACGGGCCCGCAGCAGCAACGGCAGTGCTTCGAAGCCGAGTTCACCGGTGACCCGCGGGGGATACCGGAGGCTGATCGCCGAAGGGGAGTCCGGGCCGCCGGCGATGACCGGGCCGCGTGCGGTCTCGGTCACCTCCACCACGACCGGCTCGCCGCCCGCCACCTCGATGGTCTCGGTGTGCGACGGAGCGGGCTCCCAGCCGTCCGGGCCGTACGCCTCCACGCCCGCGCCGGTGCGCCGCAGACGCTCCCGGTAGAGGTCCTGATAGTCGGCCATGGCGTTGGTGATCGACCAGGCCACCGTCGACGCGTGCCCGAAGTGCGCGATGCCGGGAACGCCCGGCACGGCGAGGCCCGCCACGTCGAACTCCGGGCAGGCCAGGTGGATCTGCTGGTAGACGCCCGGCGCCTCGATGAAGCGGTGCGGGTCGCCCGCGAGGATCGGCGCGCCGCTCGCGGTGCGTTCCCCGGTGACCAGCCAGCCGTTGCTGCCCGAGGTGTGGGGGCCGTCGGTCGCGAAGAGGCCGATGGCCCGGTCGCCCAGCGCGGCGGCCGCTTCCTCGCGCCACAGCTTGGCGGGGAACCCGGCGAAGAGGATGTGGGTGGACAGCCAGACCGCCAGCGGCGTCCACGGCTGCCAACTGCCCGGCTCCAGACCGGCGGTGGCGAACTCCGTCGCGTTCCGGGCCCCTTCGGCCAGCCCGGCGTTGACGCCGTCGGTGTACGAGCGGACCCACTCGGCGGTGTCCGGGTCGAGGTGCGCGTAACAGCGTCTGGCGGTGTCCGTCAGCCTGACCTGCCGGGCGAAGCTGTCCCAGGCGACGGCCTCGGGGCCCAGGAAGGCGGCGCTCGTTCCCTGCGCCCGGTGCCGCTCGGTCTCCAGCTGCCAGGCGCGGTCCGTCGCCGCGTTGCGGCCCTGCGCGTGGGCCAGGGCCTGCGCGCTGTCCGCCCGCAGATGCGGAATGCCCCAGTGGTCGCGGTGCAGCTCGGCGCTCACCCTTGCCCCCGTTCCATTAGGTTAGGCTCACCTAAGCTAATACATGCCTGGTCAGGAGACAATTCCCGGCTGCGGAACCGACCGGCGTACGGCGGGCGCCGTCGAGTACGGAAGCAGCTCCGCCGGGTCGTCCGGGCAGGTCACCTCCACCTCGACCCCTTCGGCGAACCGGTACGGGCGGTGCGCCAGCACCTCGGCGAGACCGCGGCGCACCCGCGATATCTCCGCGCGCACGGTCACTGTCCGGGTCGCGTCGCCGAACAGGTCGTGCGCCAGCTCGGCCGCGGTGCGGCCCTCGCGGTGCAGGCTCAGCACATACAGCAGCTCCGCGTGGCGGGGCGTCAGATCCTGGGTCCAGCTGCCGGACGCCCCCGACACGGTCACCGACCAGCGCCTGCGCCCGCTCAGATCGAGTACGACGCGGCTCACCGCCGCCCCCTCGGCCGGCTGTCGCACCCCGGGCCTCTCCTCGTCCGGCCGGATCAGCCAGCCCCCGGGCAGCGGCTCCACCGAGCACATCCCGAGCGAGGGCAGCCAGACCCGCCCCGGGCCGAAGGACTTGGCCAGTGTCAGCCGGCCGGCCGGCGGCATCCCGGTCACCGCGGCGGGCCAGCCGTGCGCGTCCACCACCAGAGCCCGGCCGCCCACCCTGCTCAGGATCGGCGCGGCCACCGACCGCAGCCGTTCGACGGAGTCGAGATGCCGGTCCCGCAGTTCCGCCGCCGCCAGCCGGGCCACCGAGTCCACCAGCGCGAGCATCGCCGGATGGAAGGTGGAGTCGGGGCCGCTGACGTCGATGACCCCGAGCAGCCGCCCGTCGCGCGGATCCTGGACGGGCGCGGCGGCGCAGGTCCACTCCTGCAGCGTACGGACGAAGTGCTCGGCGGAGTGCACCTGGACGGTCTGGCCGGTCGCCAGGACGGTGCCGACCGCGTTGGTGCCGGTGGAGCCCTCGCTCCAGGCGGCGCCCTCCTGCAGCCATATGCCGTCGGCCCGGCGGAGGACGGCCCGGTTGCCCTCCCGCCACAGCACCCGGCCGTCTCCGTCGGTGACCACCATGACCTGCATCGACGCGTCGGCGACCGAGGCGAGTCCGCTGCTGAGCGTCGGCAGCAGCTCACCGAGCACGGTGGATCTGCGCCGGTGCTCCAGCTCCTCCGCGCCCAGCAGCACACTGCTGGTGTCCCGCTCCGGGTCGAGGCCGATCCGGAGCATCCGCTGCCACGACGCGCCGATGACGGGGCGCGGCGCGACCTCCGGACGGTCCCCGGAGAGCGTCGCCTCACGTATGCCGTGCAGGGTGCGGGCGCTCTCCCGGGTGTGCCGGGCCGGGGGGCCGGCCGCGTTGAAGGCTCCGGTCCTCATGGGTACTCCTGAATGTGATCCACGACGTCGGACTGATGGGCCGGCCGGTCCGGTCGAGCCGGCCCGGTTGATGCGGTGCCCCATGGTGCATCCCGGAGGGGTGCGGCACACCGGAGTCGACAGAACCTTGTGCAACCGTCTGCAACCCTGGCGCAACCACAGCCGGTTGTACGAAGGTGGGGGCTGCCCAGCCGGGGAGATGCCGTGTCGGCGCAGCATCAGCCCCGGCTGGCCCCCCCTGTGCTGCCCCGCGCCGCCGGCCGGTGCCCCGGCCGGTCTTCGCGGGCCCGCGACGCCTGGCACGGCACCTCGCGGCGTTGTCGGAGTCACCCCAGTACGTCCAGTACGGGGGCGATCCTCCGCCTTGCGAGGCACCGCACCGGACGCCGCGGCCTGATCCACGAAGACCGGCCTGACAGGACCTAGCCGCCGGCGCGTGCCCGGTCGACGACCGACCCCAGATCCAACGTGTGCGGCAGGGTGCCGAACGCCGTACCCCAGTCACCGCCCAGCCGCGATGCGCAGAACGCGTCGGCGACCTCCGGCGGCGCCCAGCGCACCAGCAGCGAGCCCTGGAGCACCAGCGCGATGCGCTCGGCGACCCGGCGCGCACGGGCCTCGATGCCGTCCAGATCGGCGAGTTCGGTCAGCAGGTCCCTGATCGCCCGGTCCAGCCGGTGGTCGGCGCCGCGCGCCCGGCCCACCTCCTGGAGGAACGCGTTGAGCGCCTGCGGCTCGCGCTGGAGCGCCCGCAGCACGTCCAGCGCCTGTACGTTCCCCGAGCCTTCCCAGATGGAGTTGAGCGGCGACTCGCGCAGCAGCCGGGGCAGCCCCGACTCCTCCACGTAGCCGTTGCCGCCCAGGCATTCGAGAGCCTCCGCCACCACCGGCGTACAGCGTTTCGTCACCCAGTACTTGGCGGCCGGCACCGCGAGCCGGAGGAACGCCCGCTCCTCCTCCGTGTCGCTGTCGTACGCGGCGGCCAGCCGCATCGCCAGCGTCGTCGCCGCCTCCGACTCCAGCGCCAGATCGGCCAGGACGTTGCGCATCAGCGGCTTGTCGATCAGCTCCCCGCCGAACGCCCTGCGGTACGTGGCGTGGTGCACCGCCTGCGCCACCGCCTGCCGCATCAGCGCGGCGGAGCCGATCGCGCAGTCCAGCCGGGTCGCCGCCACCATCTCGATGATGGTGCGCACCCCCCGGCCCTCATCGCCCACCCGGCGCGCCCAGGTCCCGTCGAACTCGACCTCCGCCGACGCGTTCGACCGGTTGCCGAGCTTGTCCTTGAGCCGCTGGATCGCGAAGACGTTGCGCGTCCCGTCCGCCAGTACCCGGGGCACCAGGAAGCAGGTCGGCCCGTCCGGTGCCTGCGCCAGCACCAGGAAGCCGTCGGACATCGGCGCCGAGCAGAACCACTTGTGCCCGGTGAGCAGATACGCGCCGTCGTCGCCCGCGGCCGGTACCGCGGCGGTCGTGTTGGCGCGGACGTCGCTGCCGCCCTGCTTCTCCGTCATCGCCATGCCGAACAGCGCCCCCGGCTTCCGGCCCGGAGCCCCCAGCTCACGTTCGTACACGTGCGAGGTGAGCCGCGGCTCCCACTCGGCGGCGAGCGCGGGATCGGCGCGCAGCGCGGGCACCGCCGCATGGGTCATCGACACCGGGCAGCCGTGCCCCGCCTCGACCTGCGACCACACCAGGAACCCGGCCGCACGCCGCACATGCCCGGCAGGCCGGCCCCAGGCGTCCGTCAGCCCGGCCGACACGGCCTTGCCGAGCAGCCGGTGCCAGGCCGGATGGAACTCGACCTCGTCGATCCGGTGCCCGTACCGGTCGTGGGTCCGCAGCCGCGGCGGGTTCTCGTTCGCCTGGAACCCCCACTCGCGCGCCTGCGAGGACCCGGCGCTGTGGCCCAGCAGAGTCAGCTCCGCCCGTACGCCGTCGACGAGTTCCGGCGCGGTATGCCGGTCCACGGCCTCGGCCAGGACCCGGTCGGTCGTGAAGACGTCATGTCCCACCAGCGGCGGAGGCTGGTTGGTCACTGTGTGAGTGCTCGGTGCCATGGGGCTACGGTATGGAGGTGCAGGCAGCAAATGAAACAGGGGAGCAGCATCCGGGTCTGCTCCGTCGGGCCAGAGCCCTCTATCGCAACGTCTCCAAACGCAGAATGGCGTGGCTGCTCCTCAAGGACACCGTCAACTCGTGCATGGAGTACCGGATCCTGGGGCTCGCGGCCGAGGCGGCGTTCTTCACGCTGCTCTCGCTGCCGCCGCTGCTGCTCAGCCTGATCGCCCTGCTCGGCTACGTCGACGGCTGGACCGACACACACACCGTCGCCAGCCTGGAGAAGAACATCCTGCACGCGGCGAGCACCGTCCTCTCCGACCGGGGCGTCCACGACTTCGCCGAGCCGCTCCTGGAGAACGTCACGCACGGCAAGCGTCCCGATGTCGTCTCCATCGGCTTCGCCTTCGCCCTGTGGTCCGGATCGCGGGCGGTGAACGTCTTCATCGACACGATCACGGTGATGTACGGGCTCGACGGCCGGCGCGGCATTGTCATGACCCGGCTGCTCTCCATCGTGCTGTACGTCGTCGCGCTGGTGATCGGGGCGGTGGTGCTGCCCCTCGCGGTCGCGGGCCCCGACCGGGTCGTGCAGTTCGTGCCCGGCGCCGAACAGGTCATCTCGGTCCTGTACTGGCCGGTCGTCATCCTGCTGTCGATCGCCTTCCTCACCACGCTCTACCACGTGTCCGTACCGGTGCGCTCGCCCTGGGTCGAGGATGTGCCGGGGGCCCTGGTGGCGCTGGGCATGGGGTTCCTGGGAAGTCTGCTGCTGCGTATCTACCTCACGAGCACGGTCGAGGGACCGACGATCTACGGTTCACTGGCCGCGCCGGTCGCGGTGCTGCTGTGGATCGGGGTGTCGGCCTTCTCCGTCCTGGTCGGCGCCGCGGTCAACGCCGCGATCGACCGGATCTGGCCCTCGGTGGCCACGGCGGCGGCACGCGCGGCGAACGAGCGGCTCCGGCTCCAGCAGACCGCCCGCCCGGAGGGCGGAGCGCACACCGCGGACCACCCGGGCGCCGGAGCCCCCGAGGCCGACGACGAAGAGTCGGACATGCCGTCCGAATTCCCCGAGCGCTGGTCGAAATTCCTGCCCCCCGAGGACGTCACGGCCCGGCTGCGTACGAAGAAGCCCGAGGACAGACGCTCCACCCCGGACCAGGACTGACGGCGGACAGGCACGCGCCCGGCAGCCACGGAACCCGACGGCCACCGACCCCGACAGTTGCGGAGCCCGACGGCCACCGAGCCCGGACCGGACCGCCTTCGCCACCCCTCTGCGCCCCGGGAACTCTCCAATGGACGGCGTCAGGTGCCCACCAGGCGCACCGATCGGCTTGTGAGCCGCCGCCTCGGTCAGCCGCCATCGCGCGCGGGCCCTCACCACCGCGGAGAAATGATGGATGACCTCTCCGCCGCCGACCGTGAAACGGCCCCACCTCGGTGATCAGCCAGCAGCAGCTCGAAGATCCGCTTCACCGTTGGTGCGAATCACGGCGGATCGCCGCGTACAGACCGACCTTGGACTTCGGCAGCACCCCGGTCCCCTCATCGTGCAGAGCACAACCATGGTTCAGGGGGTGGCTGACGGAACCGAATCCGGTCTCCATGCGTGGCCCGACCGCCGGTCGAGCGCGGCACCGACGTCGGGACAGTTCCGGCGGACGGTGTCGAGGAAGGCGCCCAGCACGGGGGAGCGGTCCTGGCCGTTGAAGGACAGGATCAGTTCGGGCAGTGCCGTGCGCGGGGTCACCTCGCAGAACCGGGTGCCCGGGCGCGGGGCCGACAGCATGCGGGAGGGCCCGAGGCCCACGCCGACCCCGCAGGCGGCCAGGCCGATGATCGTGTGCACGTCCCTGGCGACGGACGCGCCGTCCACCGCGTCGTCGCCCAACAGGGTGCGCAGCCCGGCGGTCACCGCGGGCTCGTCCTCCCCGGCGGCCACGATCAGCGGTTGCCGCCGCACCTGGTCCACGCTCACCGACGTCTGGCCTGCGTAGGGGTGCGTGCTGCTGACGACGGCGATCAGGTGGTCGTGCCCGACCGGGACGGACACCAGGTGCTCGGCCCCGGCGCCCCGTGGCGGTCCGAGGGTAACGGCCACATCCAGTTCGCCCGAGATGAGGGTGGCGGCGCTGCGGCTGGACGCCATCTCGTGCAACTCCAGCCTCACATCGGGACGTTCGCGGCCGAACCGGCTCAGGACGTCGGGCAGCGGGTTGAGCAACGCGGAGGCGATGAACCCCAGGCGCAGCCGCCCCGTCTCGCCGCGCGCCGCCCGGCCGGCGTCCACTGTGGCCGCTGTCATTTCCTCCAGAGCCCGCCGCGCCCGGGCGAGGAACGCCTGGCCCGCCGCAGTCGGGAACACGCCCTGGCGCGTGCGGTCGAACAGCCGGGCTCCCATTTCGCGCTCCAGGTCGGCGATCTGTTTCGAGAGCGGGGGCTGCGCGATGCCCAGCGCGTGGGCCGCCCGGCCGAAGTGTCCGTGCTCGGCGAGGGCGAGCGCGTACCGCAGATGCCGCGCCTCCATGACCACCCCTTCATACACAAAAAGTATCGCCACCCAGCGTGCCATATCTTCTGCTGGATGAAGCGGCCGTCGCCGACTGGGATGGCGGCCATGACGACCTCCCCGAACACCGAAGTGAACGACACCGTCCTGGTCCTCGTCCACGGCGCCTGGCACGGCTCATGGCAGTGGGCGGCGACGCAGCGCGCACTCGCCGGTCTCGGTGCCGCGAGCCTGGCTGTCGACATGCCCGGGCACGGCTTCGATGTCCCCCTGCCCAGCGGGTACCTGCTGCCCGGTCAGCCGGGTCTGCTGACCGAGAAGTCGCAGCTCGCCGCCGTGACGATGGACGACTGCGCCGATGCCGTCCTGGACACGCTGCGCCGGGTCCGCCGCTACGGCCGTGTCGTGCTCGTCGCCCACAGCGCGGGCGGCGGACCCGCGTCGCTGGCCGCGGAGCGCGCCCCCGAGCTGGTCGACCGCATCGTCTACCTCTCCGCGTTCGTCCCCGCCGGCCGCCCCCGGTTCTTCGACTACCTCAGCACCCCCGAGAACGCCACCGCACAAGGACAGAGCCTCAACCTCGGTGATCCCGGGGCACTGGGCGCCGTACGCATCAACCCGCTCTCGCCGGACCCCGCTTACGTCGAGGAGCTACGGCAGACCCACTACCACGACACGCCCGCCGGCCGCTTCGACCGCTGGCGCTCCGCGCTCAGCCCCGACCTGCCACTGGCCATCCCGACAACCCCGGTCACCCTGACCGCGGCGCGGTGGGGCCGCATCCCACGCACCTTCCTGCGCTGCGCGCAGGACCGGGCGCTGGCGCCGGCCGCACAGGACCTGATGATCGCCGAGGCCGACCGGGCCATGCCGGGCGAGCCGTTTACCGTTCACACCCTGCCGGGCAGCCACAGCCCGTTCGCCGCCCGGCCGCAGGAACTCGCCGAGGCGCTGGTCCGGTGACCGGCGGTCGGTTCATGAGCCGATCGTGTGAGTGCTCCGTCAGTGCGTCTCGACCGGGCCCTGGGCGTCGAGCCGGTATGCGGGGGCAGGGCTCGGAGCCCGGGGCGCGCTGATGTGCAGCACCGTGTAACTGCCGTGGCTCAGGCCGCTGACGGTCACCTTGGCCGGGTAGGGGGCCTCGGTGCCCTGCGCGCAGGACGGCACGCAGCTCACAGCCAGGTACTTTCCCTTGGCGACGGCTGTCGGCCGTCCCCAGTCCGACCAGACCAGGTCTTTGAGACCCACCTCGCCGTCACCGCAGGCGAGAGTGAAGTCCGCGGGCGAAGCGACCGGCTTCTGGTCGCAGCCGTACACCACAGCGGATTTCGCCGACGTCACCGCACTGGGCGGGGCCGCCGGTGGTGTCGTCGCCGCGGACGAGCCCGGCGCAGTGGCCGAATGAGTTGCCGCGGCCTTCGGAGCGGATACTGAACCGCCGCACCCCGACACCGCAGCCAGAACAGCCGCCGCAACGCCGAGGCCGAACACGCTGCGGGGCCGGCCGTTGATCCTTCGTGCCATCCGCTTGCTCCTCGTGTGCTCGCCGATATGCCTTCGAGTGAAATCCGAGCGGAACCCGAGCGGAAGCAGAAATCAGGATACGCAGTCGGCGAGTGATGAAGCCCTGAACCCGGTCACCCCTGGCCGGCGCCGAGGAGACCCACGAGGCGGTCGCCAACGGCCAGGGCGTGGCCCTGCTGGCCGGCGGCAACGCCCCGCTGGTCGTCCGCGACGAGGTGACCGCCGTGCCGGTCCGTGGCATCTCCCCGTCCCGGCCGGCGGTGGCCGCCCGCCGGGACGACGCGCGGCCCCTGGTGCTGGCCTGCCTGGCCGCGGCGTCGAAGGTGACAGCAGGCACCGCCTGACCCGGGCTCAGCCGGCTCACCGGCCCAGGGCCTGCGAGGGGTGGTCCGTACGGCAAGCCCGGCCTGATCGCCGTCGCCGCGCATCTCGGCGCCGGGTGGTCGGTCGCCGCCACCGCGGACGCGGTCGGGCTCGGCGCCCGCCGGCTGCACCGCCGTTCGCTGGACGCCTTCGGCTACGGACCGGACGTGCCCCGGCCCCGTGGGCGGTCCGTACGCCGTCCCGGGGCGAGGGCGCCATCCCCGCCCCGGACCGCGCGGCGTCGTACCCGGGGCAACCGTCCGCGGGGCCGCCGGTTACGGCCTTTTACGGCCTTGGGGTAAGGCTTGGGAAGGCCCTTACGGAATGTTCCCGCCCGGCTCGCCGGGGTCGCTCGTGCGGTGGCTCTGCCGGTCGTCCGGTGTCACTGACCGTGGCGCACCCCGTACGCTGAGGTGCGCGACAGAGACGCGCGGTGTACGCAGAGATGTTCAGGAAGCGCGGCGGGGGCGGTATGGCACTCGGTTACAGCCGGCGCACCGGCGAACTGCCCGTGGAAGTCACCGGATTCGTCGGCCGCTCCGCGGAACTCGACCGGATCCGGGAGCTGGTGGCGCGGGCGAGACTGGTGACCCTCGTCGGCCCCGGCGGAGTGGGCAAGAGCCGGCTGGCGCTGCGCGCCGCACTGACCCTCAAGGGGAACTACACGGACGGCGTCGTCCTGACCGAGCTCTCCCCGCTGCACGACCCCGAACTGTTGCCCCAGGCAGTGGCGAGCGCGCTGGGGCTGGCCGAGCAGTCCGGGCGGCTCGTGCTGGACGTCGTCATGGAGCACCTCCAGGAACGCCGGCTGCTGCTCGTCCTGGACACCTGCGAACACCATCTCGACGCCTGCGCGTTCCTCGCCGACCTGGTGCTGCGCGAGGCACCCGGCGTGACGGTGCTGGCCACCAGCCGGCAGCCGCTGGACGTCCCGGGTGAACACACCCTGCACGTACCGCCGCTGGCCTGCGACGACGCGGCGACACTCTTCGAACAGCGGGCTGCGGCGGTGGTGCCCGGCTTCCGGATCAACGCGGGCAACCACCAGGACGTGCTGGCGCTCTGCCGCCGTCTGGACGGCATTCCGCTCGCCATCGAGCTGGCCACCGTACGGCTCAGAGCCATCCCGCTGGACCAGCTGACCGCCCGGCTCGAACACCGCTTCCGGCTGCTCACCGGTGGCCGGCGCAGCGCCGTGCTGCCCCGTCATCAGACGCTGAGCACCGCGATCGACTGGAGCCACGACCTGTGCTCGGCCGAGGAACGGCTGCTCTGGGCGCGGCTGTCGGTGTTCGCCGGGCCGTTCGACCTGGCGGCCGTCGAAGAGGTCTGCTCGGGCGCCGGGCTGCCGCGCGACGAGATCCTTGAGCACCTCGTCGGCCTGGTCGACAAGTCGGTGGTGCTGCGGGTGGTGCGGGACGGCGACACCGGCTCCCGCTACCGGCTGCTCGACACCATCAGGGAGTACGGAGCGGACCGCTGCGCGGCTCTGGGCGATGAGCAGGAACGCTGCCGCGCCCGCCACCGCACCCACTATCTGGCCCGGGTCCAGCACTTCTACGAGACCGTACTGACGTCCGAACAGGTCCCGCTCTACTGGGAGTTGTACCGCGATCTCGCCGATCTGCGGAGCGCACTCGACTACTCGCTCTCCCGGCCCGACGGCATCAGGCCCGGCCTGGAGATGGCCGCGAGGCTCTGGCCGTTCTGGCTGACGGCCGGGCTCTCCAAGGAGGGCCGCTACTGGCTGGGCAAGGGCATCGACGCCGACCCCGAGCCCTGCCCCGAACGGGCGCTCGCGATGCTCTGGCGCAGCCTTCTCGCCCTGGTGCAGGGCGATCTCGAACCGGCACTCGCCGGATTCGAGGCGACCAGGGAGGTGGCAGGGCAGGCGGGATCGGAACTCGATCTCGCCCTCGCCACCGGCTACACCGGCGGCGTCCGCTGGCTCCTCGGCGACCCCGAGACGGGACAGCGGCTTCTCGACGAGGCGCTGGACCGCCAGCACCGCATCAACGACCGGCTGAGCCTGGTCGTCTTCCACTACCAGAAGGGCTATATGCACGCGGTGCTGCGCGACTCGGACGCAGCGGTCGAGGAGTGCGAGAAGGCGCTGCTGCTGCTCGGCGACGAGAGCGGCGAATGCATCATCAAGGGCCAGATCCTGGTCATCGAGGCCATGGCGGCCTGGGGACGTGGGGAGCCCGCGGAGTGTGTGGCGCTGGCCCGCTCCGGTCTGCACCGCAGCCGCGAGGTCCGGGAGATGTTCGGCGCGGCGAACAGCCTGGAACTGCTGGCCTGGGGGGCCGCCGAACTGGCCAGCCCCAGCAGGGCGGCCTGGCTCCTCGGTGCCGCCGGGGCGCTGTGGCGCAAGGTCGGCTCCCCGATGATGGGCGCCGCGGTGTATCTGGACGACCACACACGGGTGGAGCGGGCCGTCCGCGCCGAGCTGGGGGACACGGAGTTCGCCCGGCTGTTCGCGCAGGGCGCCGAACTCCCGCTGGACCGGGCCGTCGAGCTGGCGCTCATGGACGCCGACAGCCCGGCCACCCCGCTGCCCCGGCAGCTGGACTCGGCACCGGGCGACATGCTGACCCGCCGGGAGCGGCAGGTCGCCGCGCTGGTCTCCGAAGGTCTCACCAACCGGGAGATCTCCGAACAGCTGGTGATCTCCAAGCGCACGGCCGACGCCCACGTCGAACACATCCTGGCCAAGCTCGGCTTCTCGTCCCGCGCGCAGATCGCGGCACTGGCGGGGCGGCCCCAGGTCACGGACACAGAAGCGGCGCCACCGCAGTAGCCGCCCGGTTCCGTACGGAAACAGACCGGACAGCACCCGGGCTCCGGCCGGGCCGTAGCCGCCCGCCCGGTTCCGTACGGAAGCAGACCCGAGCGCACCCGGCCCGCGCCCGAGCGGCCCGCGCCCGAGCCTCGCCCGTACGGACCGCGAGCCCCGACGGCGCCGCCCCGCGCCCCGGCGCAGCGCCCGCCGGCGGCAGCGGCGTCAGGGCTGTCGGTCGCTCTGGCCGCAGATCCAGGACAGCGCGTCGTACAGCCCGCGCGCATGGTCGTCCGGGACCCCGCGCTGGACGGCGTCCTCCAGCTGTACGGTCACCGCGTCCACCTCGGCGGTCAGCCGCCCGAGATCCGGCGCGCCGCCCGTGATGCCGGTGGCCGGCGCCGCGTCCGCCCGGCCCAGGGCCCACAGATACCCGGTCAGTACACCGAGCGAGAGCTGATTCTGCGCTTCGGGAGCCGAGGCCGCTTCCACCTTCCGGTACGCCGCCTCCACGTCGGCGCGGTACCTCGTACCCACGCGTTCGTCGTCGAATGGTTCTCTCTCCGGGGTGCTCATACCTGTGAGTGTGTCCGATTCCTTCGTGGTGATGTCTCCGCGGAAGTTCCGCCGGGACGATTTTCCGCGCCCCGCCGCGTCCTGCGTCCGGTCAGACGGAGGACGCGGTGGCGGCGTCGAGATGGCGGTTGAGAGACCGCCCGATGTGCGCGAGCGGCGCCGCCTGGGTCATGGCGTGATGGGTGCACGCGATGTCGTGCGACTCGATCCGGCCGGTCACCCAGGGGCGCCACGCCTCCCCGGCGAGGGCCTGCGCCGACTTTCCCTGGGTGGCGTGGAAGTACAGCAGATCCCCTTCGAACACGCCCTCGACGAAGGTCGGCTGGAGCCGGACCGAGTTGGTCAGGACCGAGGTCATCGCCGCCACATGGTGCTCGGCGAGCCCATGGCGCTCGGTGAGCGGGGCGGGGCGCCCGTTCCCGCCGTCGCTGCTGAGGATCGCGGCGACATCCGTGGCGGTCAGCGCCGACAGACCGGGGCCCCGCGGGGTGTGCCCGGCCGCTTCCAGCAGGAGGGCCAGGGCCGCGTGGTCGTCGGGCAGCGACCTGAGCCGACTGCGCGGGTCGATGGGCCGGGAGTCCAGCATGGCCAGCAGGGCGACCTCTTCGCCCCGGTCCTGGAGCCGTACCGCGATGGCGTGCGACAGCGCGCCGCCCAGGGACCAGCCCAGCAGGTGGTAGGGGCCGGACGGCTGTACGGAGCGGATGTGCGCCACATAGTCGGCGACCATCTCCTCGAAGGTCGCGGGCAGCCCGCCCGGCCCGGAGAGCCCCCGCGCCTGCAGCCCGTACACCGGCAGGTCGGCCGCGAGATGGCGCGGCATTCCCGCGTAGCACCAGCTCAGACCACCCGCCGGGTGGACGCAGAACAGCGGCGGCCGGGAACCGTCGGTGCGCAGCGGCAGCAGCATCGCGAAGGGGTCCTGGGCCCCGCCGCTGTCGAGCAGCCGGGCAAGTCCGGCCACCGTCGGCGCCTCGAAGACCGCGCCGATGGAGAGGGCGGCGCCCAGCGAGGAGCGGATACGGCCGATGAGCCGGGCGGCCAGCAGCGAGTACCCGCCCAGGGCGAAGAAGTCGTCGTCGATGCTGACGTCGCCGACGCCCAGCACCTCGGCGAAGAGCGCGCAGAGGGTCCTCTCCTGTGCGCTGCGGGCGGGCCTCCCGGACGGTTCGGCCGCCGCCTCGGGCGCCGGCAGCGCGGCCCGGTCCAGCTTGCCGTGCGGCGTGAGCGGCAGCGTGCCGAGCAGCAGGTACGAGGCGGGGACCATATAGCCCGGCAGCCGCTCCGTGGCCCAGGCCCGCAGCGCGGCGGTGGACAGGGCGCCGTCGGCCGCGGTCCTCGGCGCCGGGACCGCCGGCGGCGCCTGCCGGCCGGCCGGCACCACGTAAGCGGCCAGGACCGGTTCGCCCTGCGGAGACTCGCGTACCGCGACCGCCGCGCGGGCCACCCCGGGGTGGCGGGCGAGCACCGCCTCGATCTCACCCGGCTCGATCCGCAGCCCCCGGAGCGTGAGCTGGTCGTCGGTGCGCCCGAGGTACTCCAGCGCGCCCCGGCCGGTCCACCGCACAAGATCGCCGGTGCGGTACATACGGCTGCCCGGTGCACCGAACGGATCAGCGAGGAAACGTTCGGCCGTCAGCTCGGGCCGGTTGAGGTAGCCGCGCGCCACCTGCGCACCGGCCAGGTGCAGTTCGCCGGGCACCCCGGGCGGCACCGGGTTCAGGGCCTGGTCCAGGACATAGGCGCGGACGTTGTGACCGGGCCGCCCGATGACCGGCAGATCACCCTCCGCGTCCAGCCGGCAGTACACGGCGTCGACCGTGCACTCGGTCGGGCCGTAGTAGTTGTACGCGACCGTGTCCCGGCACTCCCGCAGCGTGCGCCACAGCGCCTCGTCCAGCGGCTCCCCGCCGACCATCAGCAGCCGCGGGCGGTGCCGGGCGCCGGTGAGCAGCCCGGCGGCGATCAGCTGGTGGAGATAGGAGGGCGTGACATCCAGGAAGTCGATCCCGTGCCGGTCGACATAGCGGACCAGCGCCGCCGGGTCGAGCCGTACGGCGTCGTCGATCACATGGAGCTCCTGGCCCGCCGCCAGGAAGAGCGGACCCTCCCACGCGGTGTCGAAGGTGAACGTCGCGGTCAGCGCGGACCGCAGCGGCCGGCCCGCCGCCGCGACCGCCGGTGCGATCAGTTCGCTGTGGTGGTCGGCGCAGAGATTGCTGAGCGAGCGGTGCTCGACGACCACGCCCTTCGGCGCTCCGGTGGACCCCGATGTGTAGCTGACGTACGCCGGGTGGTGCGGCAGCAGCGGGGCCCGGCGGTCGCTGTCGCAGGGGTCGGTGCCGGGCCCGGCCGCCAGTTCGCGGACGGTACCGGGGGCGTCGACCAGCAGCGCGGGCACGGTGGCGGGCAGCCCGGGGGCGGCAGCGGCGGTGGTGACGACACAGAGCGGGGCGGCGTCGGTGAGCAGATACCGGATGCGCTCGGCGGGGTGCTCCGGATCCACCGGTACGCACGCCGCGCCGGACTTGAGCACGGCGAGCAGCGCGACCGGGTAGTCGGCGGTGCGCGGCAGCGCCAGCGCGACGAAGGTCTCGGGACCGGCACCGCGCGAGATCAGCAGCCGGGCCAGCCGGTTGGCCCGCGCGTTCAGTTCGCCGTACGTGAGGACGCTCGCGCCGCACACCAGCGCGGTCGCCTCCGGGGTCCGGTGGGCCTGGGCCTCGAACAGCTCGGTCAGAGTGGCGGTGGGTACCGGGCGCCCGGTGTCGTTCCAGCCGCTCACCACCCGGTGCCGCTCGTCGGATGTCAGCAGCCCGATCTCCGCCACGGGCCGGTCGGGACCCGCCGTGGCCAGCGTGTCGAGCAGGGCCAGGAACCGCCGGTGGTGTCCGGCCGTGACCTCCGCGCTGTACAGGCCGGGGTCCGCGTTGAAGTCGATCCGCAGTGAACCGTCCGCCGGGCGGTCGTACACGTTCACACCGAGCCCGGTCACCGGGCCGTTGGAGAGGTTGTGCAGGACGGCGGGGTGCCGGCCGAACGACAGCTGCGGGTCGTATCCCATGATGTTGATGCCCCAGTCGCCCAGATACCCGCCGGTGGGGATACCGCCGAGGTCCTTGACGAGATACGGCGCCGGGTAGCGCTGGTGGCGCAGCAGCCCGCGTGCCTGCCGCGCGGTATGGCGTACCAGCTCGGACACCGTGGAGCCGGGCTCCGGACGTACCGACAGCGGAAGCACGTTGGCCAGCATCACCGGGACCGTACGGGCCACTGCTCCGGTGCGGCCGGTCACCGTGAGATCGAGTGACACCTCGTCCCGCCCGCTCAGCCGGTGCACGTACAGCGCGAGCGCCGCCATCGCGACCGACGGCAGGCTCGTCCTGGCCTGCCGGGCCAGGGCCCGCAGTCCGGCGGCGGCCGGGGCGCCGACCGGGCCGCTCTCCCGTACGAAGCGGTGCGGGACCGACTTCAGCCGGCCCGCCGCGTCGGGCGCCGCCGGGTGGTCGGCGAGCTGCGCCGCCCAGTACTCCCGGTCCTCGGCGAACCGCTCCGACGCGTGGTACGCGGCCTCGTCGGCCAGCAGTTCCTCCAGCGTCCCCCAGGCCGGGTCGGGGCGGAACCGGCCGGACTCCAGCGCGGAGTAGAGCTCGGCCACCCGCTGGATGAAGAGCGAGAAGCCGTAACCGTCGAGCGCGATGTGGTGCACGCTGATGTAGAGCAGGAAGCAGTCATCGGCTGTCCTGAGCACCGCGAAGGTGAAGAGCGGCGGACGCCCGAGGTCCAGCGGGCACCGCATGTCGTCCCACATCCAGGTGTGCGCGGCGGCCCACGGGTCGTCCGCGCCGCGCAGGTCCACCAGCGGCAGCGACCACCGGGGTGCCGGCCCGACGCGCTGCCAGGTGCGGCCCTCGCCGTCGGTCTCGAACCCGGCCCGCAGCGCCTGCGTCTCGCCGACGGCCTCGCGCAGGGACTCCTCCAGCAGCTCCAGGTCGAGCGGGCCCCGGATCTCGACGAACTCGGCCGCGCGGTAGTTGGGGTTCTCCGCGTCCAGCTCCTGGGAGAACCACATCCCCGTCTGTGCGGCGGTCAGCGGCAAGCGACCGTTCCGGCTGCCGGACTTCCTGTTCATGCGTGCCGTCTCCTGACGCAGGTGCTTGGTCTAAGGGCCATCAGGGCCAACGAGCGTCACCGGACAGGTGTATTGGTCCGGGGCGAAACTCTTTGGACCGGCGTTCCCGGACGGGCCGCGCTCCGAGTGGCCTGTTCCGTACCAAGACTTGGCCTGCGCTTTACGAGATTCTCTGCAACCGCTGCGCACGGACTATTGTCTCTACGGGTGTTGTATCCGGCGGGAAGTAGTGTGAGCGGAGCATGAGCATGGGGCGGGTCAAGGGCAGCATAGGGATCGCACTGCTGGTCAGCGCGGTACTGGCCGGCACGAGTGCCTGTGGGGGAAATGCCTCGGCGTCCGCCTCGGGCGACTCGGCCAACGGGGGGTCGCCCAAGGCGTCGGCCGCCGCACATCCGTCACCGACGCACCCCGCGGGTCCGCCGATGCTGCTGGAAACGATAGCCCCGAAGACCGGTACGACCGTGGGGGTCGCGATGCCGATCTCGGTGGTCTTCACCAACCCGGTCGCCACCTCGGCCCGCGACAAGGTCGAGAAGCACCTCAAGGTCTCCACGTCCGCGCCGGTCACCGGCGCCTGGCACTGGTTCAGCAGCACCCGCGCCGACTGGCGGCCCGAGAAGTACTGGCAGCCCGGCACCAAGGTGACGCTGAACGCGGACCTGAAGGACGTGAGCAACGGCAACGGCCGTTACGGGACGCACAACTACCAGCACAAGTTCACCATCGGTGATGACGTCGAGGCCACCGCGTCGGTGCCCGGCCACTCGATGAAGGTGACGCGCAACGGCAAGCCGGTCCGCACCCTTCCGATCGACGCGGGCAGCCCCAGCTTCCCCTCCTGGGACGGCACGATGGCCGTGATGGACAAGGCGAAGGAGGTCCACATGACCTCGTGCAGCGTCGGCATCAGCTGCACCAAGGGCAGCCCCGACTTCTACGACCTGACCCTGCCGTGGGACGTGCACCTCACCAACTCCGGTACCTACATCCACTACTCGACCGGCGACCCCTACCCGGGCCACAGCTATGGCTCGCACGGCTGTGTGCACCTCTCGATGGCGGACGCCAAGTGGTTCTACGACTTCGTCAAGCAGGGCGACCCGATCACCATCACCGGCTCCCCGCGCGGCAAGGCGGCCGGTGACAACGGTTACGCCGACTTCAACCTCTCCTGGCAGGAGTGGCTGAAGGACAGCGCCACCGGTCAGCAGACGACGACCACCGGCTGACCCACCGCACCGCACCGCACCGGCCCGACGCACGCGCCAGGCCGACCCGCGTTTCCCGGCCCGCAGTTCTCGCTGCGGGCCGGTTCGCGTGTCAGGGTGAGGTGCTGAGCGGCCCCGGGACGGGACCGGTGCCGGGTGTGAGCGGAGGAGCGGCGCGCTGATGAACGAAGAGACGGCGGCGTCCGGGGCAGGACGCGGCGGGCTCCCGCTGCCAGGGGTGCGGATGCGGGCCCGGGATCCCGGCGAGCCGCACCGTGCCTCCACCCCGCTGGAGCTCTTCTTCGACCTGTGCTTCGTCGTCGCGGTGTCGCAGGCGGGCAGCCATCTGGTGCACGCGCTGGCCGATGGCCACCCGGCGCACGGGATCACCGGCTATCTGGTCGTGTTCTTCGCGATCTGGTGGGCCTGGGTCAACTTCTCCTGGTTCGCGTCCGCGTACGACACCGACGACGTGCTCTACCGGGTCGCCACCCTGGTCCAGATCGCCGGGGTGCTCGTCCTCGCCGCCGGGGTCCCGCGCGCCTTCGACCACGCCGACTACGGGGTCGCGATCGTCGGCTATCTGATCATGCGCGTCGTGCTGACGCTCCAGTGGCTCCGGGCGGCGCGCGGCGAGACGGGCGCCGCCCGGGCCACGGCCCTGCGGTACGCGGCCGGGCTCGTGGTCGTACAGCTCGGCTGGGTCGTTCTGCTGCTGCTGCCCGACGCCGCGTGGGAGTGGGGCTTCGTGCCCATGGCCGTCGCCGATCTGTCGGTGCCCGCGTTCGCCGAGCACCGTCAACGGACCCAGTGGCATCCGCACCACATCGCCGAGCGCTACGGCCTCTTCACCATCATCATGCTCGGCGAGACCGTCGCGGCCGCGACGGTCGCGGTGCAGTCGGCGGTGGACGAGTCGGCCGCACTCGGCGAACTGCTGCCGATCGCGGCGGGCGGTCTCGTCATCGTCTTCGCCGCCTACTGGATCTACTTCGCGGTGCCCATCCACGAGCACCTGGCCTCCAACCGGCAGGCGTTCCTCTGGGGTTACGGCCACTATCTGGTCTTCGCGTCGGCCGCCGCGATCGGCGCCGGCATCGAGGTCACCGTCGAGCAGGTGACGGGCCACGCGCACATTCCGGCGGTCGCGGCAGCGGCGGCGGCCACCGTGCCCACCGCGCTGTTCCTGCTCACGGTGTCGCTGCTGCACACGCGCCACTTCAAACGGGGTGCGGCCCAGCGAGCGGTGCTGCCGGTCAGCGTGCCGCTGGTGCTCGCGACGACCTTCGCCGGCCACTGGGCGGTGCCACTGGCCGGCCTCGTCGCCGCCGCCACCGTCGCGGTGGGCGTCGCGCTGGCCCACCGGGAGCCGGGTACGGCGGTCCTGCCCGCCTGACCGCCGCCGCCGGCCCCCTCGCGGGCCGGCGGCGTCAGCGGCGGGATCCCGCGGCACACCCCTGCCCGGCGCAGAGTCCTGGACGGCCTCGCGCGGCGTGAGTCATGAGAACGGTCCGGAGCCCTGGGCGTCAAGAGTGATGCGCCCTCTTGTTCCTGAAGCATTCCCGCCTCAAGGCGCATACGGAGCAGGCTAGTTCGGAGCCATTCTGCGAGCCGACACGGGGTGGGCGGCGGGTAGGCCGTGGCCGCCGGGCGGGGATCGATCGGCGCGGCGAAGAGTGAATCGCCCCTGGGCATCGCAGAGTTGGTGGCGAGTGGCGTGAACCGTCCATGTCTCCACCGGAGTCCGAGCGCTGGATGAGACCGGAAACATGTCGCTCGGCGTTGACAGGATGTCTCCGACCCCTCACCATCGGCACGACTGCGCGTCTGTGTTCGTTCGTGTTGCAGATTGCGCGTTTGACGGTCGGTCCTCCCTACTCTCCCGGAGTCGACATGACACCCCTGCTCAGACGCAGACCAACTCTCCTTGCTCTCCTGCTCCTTGTGATCGGTGGCCTCGTGTACGGGCCCACGCCCCACGCCCGGGCGGCCGCCCCGAGTACCTCCATCACGGTCGACGGCACGAAACCCGGCCGCACCTTCGACGGGGTCGGGGCGATCAGCGGTGGCGGCGGCAACTCCCGGTTGCTCATCGACTATCCGGAGCCGCAGCGCAGCCAGCTGCTCGACTACCTGTTCAAGCCCGGATACGGCGCTTCCTTGCAGGTCCTGAAGCTGGAGGTCGGCGGCGACACCAACTCCACCGACGGCGCCGAGCCCAGCCACGAACACACCCGCGGCCAGGTGGACTGCGGCCAGGGCTACGAGTGGTGGCTCGCCGAGCAGGCCATGAAGCGCAACCCCGACATCAAGCTGGCCGGCCTCGCCTGGGGCGCCCCGGGGTGGGTCGGCGGCGGCGACTTCTGGTCCCAGGACATGATCGACTACTACCTGTCCTGGTTCGGCTGCGCGAAGAAGCACCACCTGGACATCGACTCCATCGGCGGCTGGAACGAGCACGGCTTCAGCGCCGACTGGTACAAGAAGCTCAAGTCCACGCTCCTGGCGAAGGGGTACCACACCAAGGTCGTCGCCGCCGACTACGGCGACTGGGGCGTGGCAGACGCCCTCAAGAACGACCCCGAGTTCAAGGACGCGGTCGACGTCGTCGGCGTGCACTATCCGTGCGGCTACCAGACGGCCTTCACCTCGTGCCCCAGCACCGACACCGCGCAGGGTCTCGGCAAGCAGTTGTGGGCGAGCGAGAACGGATCCCTGGAAACCGACACCGGCGCTCCCGCGGTGGCCCGCGCCATCAACCGCGACTACATCGACGGCCGGATGACCGCGTACTTCAACTGGCCGGCCATCTCCGCGCTCTACCCGAACCTGTTCTTCTCGACCGACGGCATGTCGGTCGCGGCGCAGCCCTGGTCGGGCCACTACAGCATCGGCACGACGACCTGGGTCACCGCGCACACCGCGCAGTTCACCAAGCCGGGCTGGCACTACATCGACTCGGCGAGCGGCTATCTCGGTGGTGACCGGGCGAACGGCAGCTACGTCTCACTGAAGTCGGCGAACGACCGTGACTACTCCACGGTCGTCGAGACCGTGGACGCCAAGGAGGACCAGACCGTGAACGTCGCCGTCGGCGGCGGTCTGTCCACCGGCACCGTGCACGTGTGGTCCACCGACGTGGCGTCGGACAGCAGCGCGGACGACTTCGTGCGCGGCCAGGACATCACACCGGCGCAGGACGGCACGTACAGCCTGACCCTGAAGCCGGGGCACGTCTACTCGCTGACCACCACCACGGGTCAGGGCAAGGGCACGGCCAAGGCCCCGGCGGGCGCCGCGATGAAGCTGCCCTACACCGACACCTTCGACAAGCCCGGCGCATCCACGGACGCCACGTACTTCTCCGACATGAACGGCGCCTTCGAGAAGGTGGCCTGCGGCGGCGGGCGCTCCGGGAAGTGTCTGCGGCAGATGGCCCCGACCACCCCCATCCGCTGGACCGACGAGCCGTACCACGCCCCGTACTCGTTCATGGGCGACGCCTCGTGGTCCAACTACACGGTCTCCGCCGACGTCATGCTGGAACAGTCCGGCAGCGTCGAGCTCCTCGGCCGGCTCGGTATGCAGGGACGTAACAACAACGGCCTGGACGCCTACCACATGAGACTCGGCGACGACGGATCCTGGTCGATCGACAAGAGCGACCGGACATGGAACTACGTGACCCTGGCCAAGGGCAAGACCCACGTCGTGGGCCTGAACACGTGGCACAAGCTGGCGTTCACGATGCAGGGCCCGACCCTGACGGCGTACCTCGACGGCAGGAAGCTCGGCGGCGTGGAGGACTCCACCTTCACCCGCGGCCAGGCGGGCCTCGGGGTGACCGGCTACCGGACGGACCAGTTCGACGACTTCAAGCTCACCCCGGGTGCGGCCCCGAAGCCCGGCACCGGTCAGGTCGCCTCAGGCCTGAGCGGCAAGTGCCTCGACGACGCCGGCGGCGCCACGACGGACGGGAACCGCATCCAGCTCTGGGACTGCGACGGGTCCGGCGCGCAGAAGTGGTTCTCGTACGGGAGCGCGCTGCGGCTCGGCGGCCGGGCGGGAAAGTGCGTCGAGGCCGACGCCAGCAGCACCCGGAACGGCAGCCCGGTCCAGCTCGCGACGTGCGACCGGGGCGAGAACCAGCGCTGGGTGTCCCGCTCCGACGGAACCCTCTGGAACGCGGGCTCCGGACGTTGCCTGGACGTCCCGGGAGGTGCCGCGGGCAATGGCGCGGTGCAGTTGGCGCTGTGGGACTGCAACGCCAAGGACAACCAACGGTGGACGCTTCCCTGAGCCGTGACCATCACCCGCACGGGCACTGATCACAACAACCAGGAGGAATCATGGACAGGCGGAGGTTCCTGATCGCGGGCGGGGTGGGTTCGCTCGCGACGGTCGCTCTTCCGAGTTCGGCAGAACCTGCATTCGCGGCACAGGAATCCGGGATATCCGGGGTATCCGGCGCGTCCGGAGCGCTGCGTATCACGGCGGGCTTCCTCGGCGTGGGTCTCGACGGGACGGGCCGGGTGACCGGCCTCGTGGACCTGCGCAACGGCACCGACTACCTGGCGGCCGACAGAACGGGCCCGCTGGTGTCCGTCGTGCTGGCGGACGGACAGCAGGAGGTCCCCACCCGGGTGCGGGTGTCGCGACGTGATCCGCGGGTGCTGGTGTTCAGCAGCGCCAAGGTGACCGTCGAGGTCCGGGTCGCCGCGCACGCGACGTACTCCACGCTGGAAGTCGTCGATCTCAGCGCAGCCCCGGGTGCCGAGGTGCAGACACTGCTGTGGGGGCCGCTGGCGTCGCGCGTCAACGAGACGGTCGGCGAGGGCGTCGGCGTCGTCGGGGACAGCCGCTTCGTGTTGGGCATCCACCCGCTCAACGACAAGACCGTCGGGGCCTGGCCCAAGGAGTTCGCCGCGTTCGGGTTCGGCGCGGACGTCGAGGCGAAACCGTACGGGCAGAGCGGGACACAGAACGACTGGAGCGCCGGTGCGAAGACGTCGTGGGGCGGCATCCTGCGCGCCTACACCTACGACTACACGAAGGCGAGGATCAGGGACGGGCAGATCCCGACCGGCCCGCTCGCCGGATCCGAGGCCGAGATCGTCGGCTCCGGGCTCGCGGTGTACGGCAGTGCACCGGATCTCGTGCTCACCGTGCTCAGCCAGGTCGCGCAGGCCGAGAAGCTGGCGTATCCGACCGTTGACGGGCAGTGGCAGAAGGTGGCCGAGGCGACCCGGCAGCCGTTCTTGACGCTGCACGACCTGAGCACCACGAACCTGGCCGCGGCCGTCGCCTTCGCCGAGCAGGCGGGGATCAGGAACGTCTACTCCGTCGAGAGCGCCGCCGGACCCTGGAAGTCGACGGGCCACTACGAGTTCAACGGCAACTTCGGCGGCTCGGACGCCACCGCGACCCGGATGGCGAGGACCGCCGCCGCGAGCGGGATACGGGTCGGTGTGCATACCCTGTCCAACTTCATCGCCGCCAACGACCCCTATGTCGTACCGGCGCCGGCCGACGAGCGGCTCACGACCGGCAAGACCGTCAAGCTGACCCGCCCGCTCGCCGCGGCCGACACGACGCTGTACGCCGACGGCGACTCGGGCGGCGGCGGGTACGTCCTGGGCCGCAGGCTGCGGCTCGGCGACGAGTTCGTGACGTTCTCCGGTGTGACCCGGGCCGGCGACGAATGGCAGTTCACCGACGTCAAGCGCGCCCAGTGGGGTTCCGCCGCGGCGTCCTGCCCCAAGGGGGCCGACGCCGTCCGGACATCGGAGAACCAGTACGGCGGCGCACGGGGCGACCTGCCGATCATCGACGAGATCGCCAGCCGCCTGGCCACGGTCTGCAACACCACCGGCATCAGGAACATCTCGTTCGACGGCCTTGAGGAGGTGGCCTGGAACGGTTGGAGCGGGCAGGGCTTCGCACACATGATCAACGGCTTCCACCGCCGACTGAAGTCGCAGGACAACTTCATCGCAGAGGCCTCCAACCCGTCGACCAACTCCTGGCAGGCTCAGTCCCGGGTCAGCTGGGGTGGCATCGGATGGTCCGACTCGAACTACGACCAGGTGTCCAGGAACGTCGACTTCTACCGGGCCAACTACCTCCCGTTGATGGGTGGTTCACTCCCGATCGGCAGCGACACGAAAACGCTCGACGTCGAGACGAACCTGGCGCGGGGCGCGTCCCTCGGCGTGAACTTCGGCTGGTTCGAGACCAGCATGAGCAGCCTGTCCCAGGGTGGCAACACCCAGGCGGTCCTCGCCGCCGTCAAGACGTGGAACGCCGCGATCGCGGCCGGTGCCTTCACCTCCGCCCAGCGGCAGCTCATGGCGGACCAGGGCACGTACTGGCACCTGAGCGAGGAGGCCGAGGGCAAGCGCTGGTCGCTCCAGGAGACGGACGCGGACGGCAAGCCCGTCGGTTCGGCGCAGACCGTACGGGCGCCGCGGCCCGGCTTCGTCACGGCCGCCCCGCCCGAGGCCAAGGCCGGTGAGCTGTACGCGTTCAAGGTCACCTCCAGCACACCGCAGACGGTCGGCTACGAGATCACGTCCGGCGCCCTGCCGAATGGGCTGACCCTGAACAAGGACACCGGCGGAATCACCGGAGTCCCCACGGGGCCCGGCGCCAGGACGTTCACCATCACAGCCCGTGGCGGTGCCGGTGTACCCGACGCGTCAGTGACGTATCGAATGAACATCTCAGAAAATAAGGTGAGTTGACCACTGATCAGATATGGCAGGAAGGCCGCTCTTCCGATACGGGGGAGCGGCCTTCCTGGTGTCACGGGTTGTCATGGGTTGTCACGGTGCCGTGCTCACCGCTTGGTCGTCACCCGGTAGGTGATCTCCGCGTCGTCGACGCCTTCGCCGCCCCGGGCGGTGAGGGTGAACCTGCTGGGTCCTGCGGCGGTCGGAACGCCGGTGATGCCGCCGGTGTCCTGGTTGAGGGTGAGCCCCTTCGGCAGGTGGCCGGACGTGACCTCGTAGCGGATGGTCCGCGGCGTCGCCGAGGTGACCTTGAACGCGTACAGCTCACCGACCCGGGCGTCCGGCGGCTGCGGCGTGGTGAAGCCAGGTGTCGGGGCCCTGGCCGGCTGCGGTTCGCCGACCGGATCGCCCTCCGTGTCCACCTGTTGCAGTGACCATTCCTGATGTGGCGTCACCTCGCTCAGGTGCCACCGCTTGTCGGGGTCGCCCAGCAGCTTCTTCTGAGCGGCGGTGAATGCGCCCGCCTGGCGCGCGGACTCCCACGTCCTGACGGCGTCCAAGAGGGCCGCGGTGTTCCCCCCGGATGCCAGACTCTGCACGCTGGTCTCGAAGTTGACTCCGGCGTCGAGGGACGCGGCGCGCGCCATGGTGACCTCGATGGTCCCCAGGTCGTCGTCGCCGGAGAAGCCCTGCTGGCCCATCATCCCGGGCAGGTAGTTGGCCCGGTAGAAGGTGTTGCTGCGCAGCAGCTGGGCGTAGTCGGTCTTGCCGATCTCGCCCCAACTGGCCCTGGACTGGGCGTCCCAGGTGTTGGACGCGAGATTGCTGCACTCGGTGATGAACTCCTTGGTGGCCAGCTGCCGGTACACGCCGTTGACCAGGTGCGCGAAACCGTAGCCGCCCCAGCCGTTGTAGCCCGCCGACTCCAGGCCGTCGTAGGACGTGGCGTGCACACCGGTGTCGTTGTACGCGGTGGCGAGGCGGGTGGCGATCTCGTCGATGATCGGCAGGCTGCCCAGCGCGCCGCCGTAGCCGTTCTGGATGAGCCGGGCGGCACGGGTCCCGGCCGGGTACGACTGTGCGGCCGATCCCCACTGCGCCCGTGCGAGGCCGTCGACCCGCCACTCGGCGTCACCGGTCTTCGTGACGGCGGTGTAGGTGAGGAACTCGTCGCCGATGCGCAGCCGTTGGCCGTCGACGCCGGCGGCGAGCGGGCGGTCGCCGTCCACGTACAGGGTGGTGTCCGAGGTGCCGAGTGCGCGGGTCAGCCTGACGTTTCCTCCCTCGGCGAGACGCGGGTCGGCGGGGGCCTTCACATACGGGTCACTGGCGTCGATGAAGGAGGACAGGGTGTGCACGCCGACTTCGATGTCCTCCCCGGCCGCGGCGGCCACCAACCGGGCGGCCGCGGCGTCGGATCCACCGAACGCGCTGTTGAACTGGTAGTGCCCGTGCGACACCCAGGGCCCGTCGCCTGAGATGGCGTAGATGTTCCTGACCCCGGCCTGCTTGGTGTAGCCGGCGGCGGCGGTGACGTTCTCCGTGGTGAGATCGTGGATCCAGAAGTGGGACTGCGCGGTCCGCTGGGCCACCTTCTGCCACTGGCCGTCGAGTGTCGGGTACGCCAGCCCGTGTTCCCTGGCGATGTGGCTCAGCGTGGTGAGGGACAGGTCCGGAGCGCTGCCGAAGAGCGCGATCCTCGAACCAACGATCCGGCCCTCCGGCGCGGGCAGCGGCCCGAGCGGGATCTCGTACCCGGTGGTGCGTTGCCGGATCCGCTCCCGGCTGTAGTCGTAGGTGGTGGCGCGCAGCACGCTGCCCCATGTCGTCTTCGCCGCGACGTTGCTCGCCAGCCACTCGTCCTTCTCGCCCGTCTGCAACCCGTACGGATTCCAGACGAGATCCGGGCCGAACCCGTACGCCAGGTGCTCGTTCGGCCAGCCGCCCACGGTCTTGTCGTTGAGCGGTCGCACTCCCAGGAGGAAGTCGCCGTCCGTCACCACTCCGGCGGTCTCACCGATGGTCCGGTCGAGCTTCGTCGGCAGCGGTCCCCACAGCAGCGTCTGCACGTCCACACCAGGAGCAGCCGTCAGGCCCACCACCTCAAGTGTGCTGTGCGTCGGGAATCCGACGACTTTTACCTCGATCGTCACCTTCTCGCCGCTGAACACCAACACGCGCCGGTCCCGCGGCGAGACCTTCATCGTGGCGGGCACCTCATGCCCGCCGTCGGCCACCACACTGACCAGTGGCACCGAAGTGCCCGCCGCCAGATGGTCGGTGCCGCTGCGCAGGTCCACCAGACCGGTCACCCGGCCGGACGCGTCGAGGCCCAGCGACAGGAAGCCCGCGGTGATGCGCCGCGCCCGGGACGCTGCCCCGCCTGCGGTGGGCGGTTCGGCCTGAGCGGGGGCTGCGGTGAGCCCCATCGCTCCTGCCGCCGCGACCGTGCCCAGACCACTGACGACGAGAAATCGCCGTCTGTCCATAGTTCCTCCTCAGAGGGAAGCCTTGATAGTTCGTACTCTTCGTCGGCGTACGGAAGGCAGAAGGAGTGGCAGGCGGACGTCTTCACGTCCTCGCCAGGAGGGGAAATTCCTTGCCTCTTGTGGGTAGACGCCCAGTACAAGTGCGATCTAGCGTGCAGCTGACCGCGGAGCGAGTCAAGAGATAGATGAGATCTATTGCGCCCAGTTGGGGTAAATAGTTGCGCTTCATCTCTTGACAGTGTCGTGAGCGGACTTTGATACTCAGAGCGCTTTCGCCGGGGGAGCGTTCTTGGATTCGGCGGGTAGGGGAAGAGACGCATGACACGCAATCCGATGCTGCTGAGGGTCGCGGCCCTCGCGGGTGCTGCGGTACTGACCGGATGTACGGCGGGTGGCACCAGTGGGAGCGCGTCATCGGGTGGCAAGGTGACCTTGACCTTCCTCACCTTCGAGACGCCCAACCTGGATGCGAAGTACTGGGACGCGGCGATCGCCCGCGCCTCGGCGAAGGTGCCCGGAGTGACCGTCAAGAAGCTCGTCTCGCCCAGCGCCGACCGCACCGGGTACGCGAAGCAGCTGGACAGCACGGGCCAGTTCCCGGACATCATGATCGGCCTGAACCCTGCCGGGTTCGCCGAGGCGGGCAAGCTGGCGCCGTGGTCGGACAAGGAGCTCGCGAAGTACGCGGATCCGCATGCCAACACGTACGACGGCAAGGTCTACCAACTGCCCTATGCCGCCCAGACGACGCTCGTCTACTACAACAAGGGTGACTTCGCGAAGGCCGGTATCAAGGCTCCACCGCGTACGTATGCCGAACTGGTCGATGACAGCGCAAAGTTGAAGTCCAAGGGAGTCAACCCGTTCGTGGTCGGTGGTGGCGGCAAGGACTCGTGGGCCGACATGTTCCCGCTGATCTGCACCGTGGCGACCGATGTCTACAAGAAGACGCCGGACTGGCTCTCCCAACGCGGCTCGGGCAAGGTCAAGTTCACCGACCAGGCATTCGTGACGGCCGCTCAGAAGATCGCCGACCTGGCGAAGAAGGGCTACATCGACCGGGCGGGGCTCTCCCGTTCCTACGCCGACACGGAGCAGGCCTTCCGCGACGGCAAGGGTGCCATGTACCCGATGGGCAGCTGGTTCTCCGCCTCCGCCGACGCGAAGAAACCGAACTTCGACACGGGTGTCTTCGCATGGCCCACCGACCAGGGAGCGCCGGCACTGCCGGGCGTCATCGGCGGTGGTATGACGGTGAGTTCGAAGGCTCCGGACGTGGCGCTGGCCAAGAAGTGGGCGAAGGCGTTCATGGAGGACGAGACGAACCTCGACGCCGCCGTCAAGGCCGACGGGCTCATCATCGACATCAAGGGCTATACGCCGCCGAAGAACATGGGCCCCGTGTACAAGGAGACCGCGGACGCCTACCGGCAGGCCCAGAAGTCCGACGGAGTCGTCAACTCCTTCTCCCAGGAGACCGGTGACGGTTCGATGCCGCCGGGCCTGTCCGACAAGGCCGCGGCAGGTGTGCAGAAGCTCCTCAGCGGCCGGATGACGGCCACTCAGTTCGGTTCGTACATGGACGAGCAGTGGGAGAAGGCCACCCACTGATGCGACCTCGTACCCTCACTGCCGTGGAGCCGGACGCACCGTCCGGGCGGCAAGCGCCCACGGACTCGACACCACGATCGCCGGAGCGGGCCCGGCAGGCACGCTCCCGCGACGGCGCGACCCGCTTCGCCGTCTTCGCGGCGCCGGGCCTGCTGGTCTATCTGGCCCTCGTGCTCGTGCCCATCGGTATCACGATCGGCTACAGCCTCACCGACAAGAACCCGTTCAACCCGCCGACCAAGTGGGTCGGCCTGCACAACCTCACCAGCCTCGCCTCCGACGACGAATTCCTCAAAGCGCTCAGCAACACCGTCCTCGTCACCGTTCTCGTCACCCTCGTCACGAACGCGGGCGGCCTGGCGATCGCCATGCTCCTCGACCGGCGCGGCTGGCTCTACAACGTCCTGCGCAGCGTGTTCTTCGTCCCGGTCGTCCTCAGCGCCGTGGTCGTCAGCGTCATCTGGCAGGCGATCCTCGTCGACGACGGGCTGCTCAACTCCATGCTGCGGCAGCTGGGGGTGAGTCATCCGCCGGGGTGGCTGTCCGATCCGAGCCTCGCCCTCTACACGGTCTCGTGGGTCATCGCCTGGCAGGGACTCGGCTTCTGCGTCGTCATCTACCTGGCCGGACTCCAGTCCATTCCCCAGGAGTTGCACGAGGCGGCGGCGATCGACGGCTGCGGCCCGGCGACACGCTTCCGCCATGTCACCTGGCCGATGCTGGCGCCCGCCGTCACCATCAACACGGTCATGTCGCTGATCAGCGGCTTCAAGGCCTACGACCAGGTCCAGGTTCTCACCAACGGCGGCCCGGGACCCGGCACCACCTCCACCCTCGCCTTCCAGGTGGTCCAGACCGCGTTCAACGGAAACCACGTCGGCTACGCCTCCGCGATGGCGGTGGCGATGCTGCTCCTGGTCGCCGCCGTGTCGGTGATCGCGCTCGGCCTCCTGCAGAAACGCGAGGTGTCCTCCTGATGGTCAACGCATCCAGGGCCTGGCTCCGTCCGGTCGTCGCGCTCCTCGCCGGCCTCCTCTTCTTCCTGCCGATCTACCTCGTGCTGGTCAATGTGTTCAAGGACGGTTCGGCGATCGTGTCGGACCCGGTGGGGCTGCCGGTCCCGCCGACCACGGCCAACATTGAGAGCGTGCTGTCCCGGCCCGACCACCTCTTCTGGTACGGGCTCGTCAACAGCACGGAGGTCACCGTGATCTCCATCATCGTCACCACCGCGATCTCCGCGATGCTCGGCCACTACCTGGCCCGGGCGAGCGGCACCCTGGCCAAGGTCGCCATGGTCGTGCTGCTGTGCGGGCTGATGGTGCCGCCGGCGGTCATCCTGACCCCGATCACCGATGTACTGAGGGGACTTGGCCTCATGGGCACCGTCCCCGGCCTGATCCTCGCGTACGTCGGGTACTACATGCCGTTCGGCGTCTTCGTCTTCGCCGGGTTCGTCAAGACGATCCCGCGGGAGATCGAGGAGGCGGCGGCGATCGACGGCGCCGGCGCGTTTCGCACCTTCTGGCAGGTGGTCTTCCCGCTGATGCGACCGGCGTCGGCCAGCGTACTGATCTTCCTCGGCGTCTGGATCTGGAACGACTTCCTCAACCCGCTGATCGTCCTGGGCCCGGCCACCGGCACCACGGTGACCGTCGGCATCTACCGGGCCATCGGTGAACACCAGGCGGACTACGGCGCGGTGTTCGCCCTCATGTTCCTGGCGACCCTGCCCATTCTCGTCTTCTACCTGGCCTTCCAGAAGCAGTTCGTCAAGGGCCTCACCGGAGGCGCGACGAAGGGCTGAGCGGCCGCCCGGCGTCGGGGCGGGGGTGCTGATCGGCACCCCCGCCGCAGTGACGTCTTGGGTGGGAAGGCTTCGCGAACCTGCGGCCTCTGAGGCGAGGCGGCCCTCGCTACTTCGCCGGCCTGATGCGAAAACAGGAAGGAGCCCCCGCTCATCGAGCAGGGGCTCCGTTCGCCGACGTACCCGGAATCACCCCCGGTGCACGGTGACGACCGCAGATCCGGTGACGCCGTCCACGGCCACCTCGATCGTGGCCACACCGCTGCCGACCGCGGTGACGATGCCCTTGTCGCTGACGGTCGCCGCGGAGGGATCGCTGCTGCGGTAGCTGACGTGCGCCTTGGACAGGTCGACGAAGGAACCGTCGTTGTCGACGGCCTCCACCACAAAGTCGCTGCTTAATCACCGTGTCGCTTTCCTTGGGATACACCTTGGAGTGATTCCTCCAAGTCTGTTGCACTGAGGCCGTGTCGGATATCTAGGCTCCGCGCCATGCAACGCGTTTGAGGCAGCCACTCCAGGCTGCCTCCTGTCGCGCCTCCATCAACAAATCCCCCTGGTGAGTGCGGTGGCGAGCGCCGCCGCGATGGGCAGGCCCGTGCGGTCTTCGATCCATGCCCACTGCCCGTTCGGATTGACCTCCAGAAACGTCCACCCTTCCGTGGTGACGAGGAAGTCAAAGGCTCCGTAGCGCAGTTGCAGTGCTGCCATCAGGCTCACGACCCCGCGCCGTACATCCTCGGGCACGGGCACGACCTGGTATGTCAGTGCGGAGTAGTCCGATCGCCAGTCGAGTTGCGCGGCATCGGTGGCGGCATGGATCGCCGCGGCGAACATCTGGCCGTCCACCACGGTCAGCCGTACGGCGCCGGTGTGTTTCACGCGTTCCTGAAACATGTGGGCCGTTGCCGCGATGCCCTCGGCTTCGGCGAGATGCTCGGGAGCCACGACCGCAGTGTAGAGCAGGCGCCCTGTCGCAACGCCTTCGTCAAGCACCGGTGAGGACAGCGGCTTGTAGATGACTTCCCCGACCTCGTCGGCGAAGGCGCGGACCGCCGGGGGGTTGTTGGTGATCACCGTCCGCGGGATGGTCAGCCCCGCCTGCACCGCCTCTTGCAACTGCACCGGCTTGTACTCGGCGTATCTGATCCGGTGGGGGTGGTTCAGCCATCTGGCGTCGGCCATGAGCAGCCCGCTGACACCCATCCGCGCTTCGTTGTCGGCCCACTGCGCGACCGGATCAGGCATGTTATCGAAGCGGAACGCGCTCGGCCGCCGGTGGTAGACACCGCTCACGTCCTCCAGACTCAGCTTCCGACCGGAAGACTCCAGGTGGGTGGACCAGCCGGTGCCGGAAGCGGAAAGGACACCGGTCACCGTCAACATGTGGGGGAAATCCCCTATATCGCACCGGAAGACGTCGACACCTCGACGGTTCAGCTCTTCCACCACGTAGTCGGCGGTGGGGTCGAACCGCTGTGTCAGGACCAGGACAGTCATTTGAGATTGGTTCTGGTCAGGACCAATCCGATTCCGAATCGCTGTCGGTCTGGGTACCGGTTTCGTCACTCCAGGCGGTGCTGGTGGACTTGGACGTGGAATGAACAGCGGTCGCGCTGTCCGACGTGATCAACGGCATCGTCACCCCGTCCTCGGTCACGGTGGCGATCTGCCGACACGGGTCGTAACCAATGACCGACCAGTCGATGCAGGCTTCCGTTCCAGGGCGGGGATCAACGGCGTAGCGCAGCCCGAAGGGGAGCTCACCTGTCGACTTGCTCTGTTCGACATTTAACACTGTGTGCCTTCCTTGTCACTTGCGTGGACGGGATGGCTCATCATCACGTCCCCGCTACCTTCCCGGCGGCAAAGGGGAGAAACCTCCGGGAGGGGTCCGCTGGCCGTCGTTCTTCGCGTCGTCGCGGCCAGGTCTCCCGGACGCTCTCGGCGAACGCAGCCAGCATCGCGCGTGACAACGGATCCAGCTCCGCCCGCGTCTTGACCTGCCTGGCGTAATCGACAGCGATGGTGTTGCACGACTCTCGGACCGCAGCGGGAAGGCTCAGCCATCTGGCGACTTCAGAGGATCACGACGTTGCCAGACCCTCCCATGACGAGAATGCGTATGCAGAGGGTGCTGTAGCGCGCCAGCCTCTCCGGCTGTGATGCTGGTCATGCGCAAGCCCAGGGAAAGGGACACGCTGCTGCGCAGCAGCGCTTCACGCGTCGGAGCTTCAGCCCTCCGGAATGGGACACGCCCGGCGGGGGACACGGTGTCTGCAATGACTAACTGGATGGTCGGCCTGGACGTCCATGTTCCGGTCGGGCTCGTTGGCCGGCGTGGTGTCGTCCCGGATCCAGCGGTTCCTGCCGGTGAGGTCGATGGTGTCACCGGCCTGGTAGTTCACACGGAGTAGGAGAACGTGGTGTAGCTCGATCCGTAGCCGAACGGATACGTCGGCTTCCCGGTGAAGTACTGGTACGTGCGGCCGAGCCCGCCCGTGGCGCCGGGCGTCAGACCGTAATTGCTCATCGCGGGCAGTTGCGATTCGTCCTTGTACCAAGTGAAGTCCAGCCGCCCGCTGGGGTTCTGCTTCCCGAAGAGGACATTCGCCAGCGCCGCGCCCTGGCTCTCGCCGTTGTACCCGCTGAAGACCACGGCGGGGAACTTGTCCTGACATCATCGATCTTGACCGGGCCGTCCGACGGGATCGCCAGCGCGGTGCGCGGGTTGCCCAGCGCGGTGACCTGGTCGATCAGCGAACCGTAGTTGCCCGGCATCCGAAGATCGGTCCGGTCGGTTCCCTCCAGGGTGTGTTCGCTGGAGTTGCCGACGAAGACCACCACCAGGTCTGCGCTCTTGATGTCGGCCTGCGTCTGTGTGCTCAGCACCGCGGGAGTCTTCGCGTCCTTCCCGACGGAGGTGCCGGCGGCGTCGAAGACCACGTCGGCGGTCGGATTGGCGGCCTTCACCTGGTCGGTGATCCCCTTCACGGCGCTCACCTTGAGGCTGGGGTCGCTGGAGTATCCGCCGAGGGCGCTCTTGTCGACCTTGTCGGCCATGTCCCCGACGACGACCACCTTGTGCAGCTCTGCCGGGTCCGCCGGCAGGAGCGGCTTGCCGGCTCCGGTCACCTTGTCGTTCTTCAGCAGCACTAGCGAGTTGTCCGCGACCTTCTCGGCCAGCTTCTGGTGGGTCGGGGACTGGATCACATCCTTGGTGATCTTCGTGTAGAGGTTTTTGCCCGGATCGTCGAACTCACCGGTCTTCATCCGGACGGTGAACATGTGCACCAGCGCGTTGTCGATCACACCCTCGCTGAGCACACCGGCCTTGATCGCCGCCTCCATGTTCTGGAGGTTCGCCTCGGGGCCGCCGCAGTTGGAGTCGGTGCCGCCCCGCAGCGCCCAGGCCTGACCGCCCGCCATGGCGGGGATCTGCTGCCCGGTGGCGGTGTTGGTCCAGGTACCGCCGCGGCCGCCCTTGTCGGTGGTCCACCCGGGCGGGGCCCAGTTGGCGCCGGACGACCCGTTCCCGTACACGGTCTCCACACCCCCGCATTCGGAGGTGGTGTACCCGCTGAAGCCGTAACTACGCTGAGCCATCTGATTGTTGAGGTAGGTGTGCGCGACGGTCGGGGTGCCGTTGACCTCGTCGTACGCCGTCATCAACCCGGCGACATGAGACTTCTCGATGAGGCTCTTGAACGGCGCGGTGTAGTAGTTGTGGATGTCCGCGTCCTTGGCCACCGAGTTGCTGGCGAACCGGTTGCTCTCCACGTCGTAGAGCGCGTAGTGCTTTGCCGTCGCCGCGACCTTCAGATACTTGCTGGTCGGCTTGCCCTGCGGCGTCTGGCCCTGATCGCCGTTGACGTAGGCGCCGGCCATCTGCGAGACCAGGTAAGGGTCCTCGCCGAACGCCTCGTTGGTGCGGCCCCACCGCGGGTCGCGGTCCATGTTGACGTTGGGCGCCCAGTAGACCAGCGCGCCGTAGTCCGCCGCCGACGGTCCCAGGTCGTTCTGCCCGACGTTCCACAGCGACTTGTCGAGGAATCCACGCGCCTCGTCCGAGATCGCGGTGGTCTCCTCGTACATCAGGCCTTGGTCCCAGCTCATCGGGGAGGCGAAGTTGCTGGGAAAGCTCGTCGCGTGCACCGGCTTGTGGGCGCCGCCGTCCGTCGGGCCCGGGTTGGTGTCGTTGCCGAGATCGTTGATCCCGTGCTGGCCCTCGCTTCCGTAGGAGTACGCCTGCACTCCCAGCCGGGGGATGCCCTCGATGCCGTCGCTGTTCAGCTGGACGGCCTTCTCCGCGAGCGTCATCCGCGAGACCAGATCCGCGGCACGCTCCGCGAAGGAGTAACGGGTGTTCAGGTAGACCGGCACGGAACCGGCCGACGCCGATGGCGAGAGCGGAGGGGGCGCGTGGGCGGGCACACAGATACTCGTCAGACTGAGGAAACATGCTCCCAGCAGCACGCGTGTGGTGGTGGTTCTCACGGTGGACTCCCAGTCGGTGTGGGGTCGATGAGAACGGAGGTCTCGCAACCCGCCCGGCACAGGAAAGGTCCGGGCGGACGGTCACCAGCCGGGCGCGTCGAATCCGATCCCCGGAGCGCAAGGAGCCCGGACCAGACCGTCCGCACCGACCGACGGCTCGCGCACCACGGGGTTCGTGTACACCAGGGACTCGTAGGACGTGGTGTTCGGTATCGCCATGCACAGATGGGCGTTGACCACGCCGCTGCCGTGCACCTCGGCCCGCAGCTGGTAGCTGTCGGCCAGATGCGCGATGCGCAGCGCCCCGGTGATCCCGCCCTTGAGCTGCGCGCTCGTCCTGACCGCACCCGCCGCACCGGCCGCGATGAAGTCACCGGCATTCAGGTGCGCGCCGTCGGAGGTCTCCGCTACCAGCAGGGGTACGTCGACCCGCTCGGCCAGCCAGCGGTACGAGGTCACGCTGAACTCGCGCATCGGCTCCTCGTACCAGAGGTACCCGGCCTCGGACAGCGCGCGGCCGACGTACACCGAGTCGGCGAGGTCGAAGCCGGCCGAACCGTCGTACATCAGCGGGACGTCGTCACCGACGTGCGACCGCAGCTTCCGGCACAGCTCCGCGTCCGCCTTCGGGTCGCCCCAGCCGTGCAGCTTGATGCCGACGTACCCCAACTCCAGGCACTGGTCGGCCACATCGAGATACTCCTCGGTGCTGCCGAAGGTGACCGTGCTCGCGTAGGCGGGAATGGCCTCGCGGTACGGGCCGAGGAGCCGGTGGACCGGAAGACCGGCCGCCTTGCCCGCGAGGTCCCAGAGCGCCACGTCGACCAGACCGAGCGCATAGATCGGAAGCTCCTCGATGCGGTCCAGCTCCCACAGCCGCTGCCACAGCAGTTCGCGCATCAGCGGATCGCGGCCGGTCAGGTCCGTGCGGATCCGCCGCTCCACCAGGTCGGAGACGATCACTCCGCGCCGTGTGTGCGCCTCGCCGGTCAGGCCCTCGTCGGTGTGGACCCGCAGGATTCCGCCCGTCACCGCGGGTTCCGAGCCGGGCAGTCCGGCCCGCCACCGGAAGGGCGGCTGAGCGGGCAGGTCGACCAGTTCCACCGTCACATCGGTGATTCGCATGGATGTCCTTCACGGCTGGAGGTCCGGGGTTCAGGAGTGGCCCGCACTCTGGCCTCGGTGCCATCAATGTTTCCTATACATGGCTCAATTCGTGGCCAGTGAATCACATCCAAACTCTGGACGCCAGGACTCGGCAACCCCGGACTCCTTCCCTCCCGGTTGGCCTGCTCTTACCAGGACTTGGGCGCGAAGATGCCCCCAGCTGACTGCTGTCGAACCCTCCGCGCCCTCGGTGGTTCTGCACGAGGGGCGACACCGCTCCGCCTCTCGGAGCCCTGGCATGCATCAGGCATGCATCAGATCTATCGATTGCTTGCTCGTGTGTCAGCACGGAGCTGGTGGTTCTGCCCCCACCGCCGGGTCACCTCGGTGGCCGGCGCCCTGCCAGCGGTCTCACCGCTGACCGTGTGCGAAGTACGAGGCCAAGTCGGCCGGTACGGGCGCGACATCGACGGCGCCCCCGCCGTCCCGCAGTGAGAGGGTGGCCGCATACCCGGCGGCCACCGCCTCCCGGGCCGCCACCGGCGAGGTGACGGTCGCCCCGCCCTCGCGTACGAACCTCAGGAATTCGGCGGCCAGAACCGGATCGGCACCACCGTGGGTGCCGGTGGGAGTGGGCACGGGCACCACCAGATCGGCCTCGGCCCGGTAGTCGGAGCGACGGTTCCACACCCGGACCTCCGCCCCCTCGGAGTCGCCGAAGTTCTCCAGCCGGCCCTCGGTGCCGATCACCGTGTAGTTGCGCCAGTAGTCCGGTGTGTAGTGGCACTGCTGGTAGCTGGCGAGAACCCCGTTGTCCAACTGCATCTGCATCATGCTGAGGTCCTCCACGTCCACCACCGGGTGGAGACCGGTCAGGCTGAGCGGCGGCCAGTTGTCGTGCGACAGCCAGTCGGTCATCCGCTCCCCGCTGCGTTCCCTTCGGTCGCTGATCCCGCCGTAGACGGTCAGGGCGCCCATGGCGTTCACGCGCCGGGTGTATCCACCGGCGAGCCAGTGGATGACATCGATGTCGTGAGCTCCCTTCTGCAACAGCAGACCTGTGGTGTTGCGTCGGTCGGCGTGCCAGTCCTTGAAGTAGAAGTCCCCGCCGTGGCCGACGAAGTGGCGGCACCAGACGGCCTTCACCTGTCCGATGGCCCCGCTGTCGATCAGCTCGCGCATGGCCACCACGACCGGCATGTGCCGCATGTTGTGGCCCACGTACAGCGGGGTGCGGTGCGCACGGGCCGCCGCGAGGAGCCGGTCGCAGCTCTCGGTGGTGATCGCCATCGGCTTGTCGAGGAAGACCGGGACGCCGGCCGCGAGGAAGTCGAGACCGATCTGCTCGTGCGTATGGTCGGGAGTCAGGACGAACACCCCGTCGAGTCCGGCATCGAGCAGTTCGTGATGGTCGGCAGCTGTCCGCACGTGCTTGCCGAATCGCTTCTCGGCGAGCGCGAGTATCCGTGGATCTCGGTCGCAGGCGGCGGCCACCACGGAACCCGAGTCCGGCCGATGGACCAGCTCGACCAGGTCGCTGCGAATGCCCAGGCCGATGACGCCGAGCTTGATGTCGTTCAACGTGCTGTCCTTTCAAAGGGGTTGACGGGGTTCGGAGTTACGGTTGCCGCTGGGGCTGTGCGGCCGGTGAGGGGCGTGAGGAGGGTCGAGTGCATGCATGGGGAGGTATCCCTGCCTGCGAGGGCCACGGAGAGGAGATAACTCAGATACATGCGAGGTTCTGTCGGTAAGATCTGTGCCAGTAGAGGTGGCCGACCGGGAGGGCTTCCGTAGCCGCCTGGGACGGAATGTCTCAGGTGAGGCGGCACGAAAAGAACAGGGAGAGTCTGCGGTTACCGGATCCTGGCGTCAAGAGTTTGCGTGTGATTCACTGGGTTGGCGGCGTATGATGTATTGGAAACATCTGGCTGGCGTCGGGGCTGGGGTCTGCCGGACCGGGGGCCTCGAAGAGGGAAGCGAGGAGAGCTGTTGATCCACTCAGAGAGGATCGCCGCGCCCGCGCCTGTGCCGACGGGCACGGGGGGCGGCTACCGACCCGGGTACGAGGTCGCGGCCGAGCGCGTCCTTGAGTACATCGTCCGGGAGGGGTTGCAGCCCGGTGACCGGCTGCCCACCGAGAAGGACCTGGCCGAAGAAGTCGAAATGAGCCGGACCGTGGTGCGGGAGGCGGTGAAGATCCTCTCCGCGCTGGGGCGACTGTCCGTGCAAAAGGGCCGTGGCATCTATGTGTCCGAGCCGGAGCAGTCCTCCTGGCAGCAGTCGCTCGCCAACTTTCTGCCCGCGGACCTGCGGCAGGTGGACGAACTCTTCGAGTTCCGCCGCCACTTGGAGACCACCACCGCGAACCTGGCCTCGCAGCGCGCCACCCCCGCGCAGGTCAAGACGGTGCGCGAAGCCGCGCAGCAGTCCACTCAGGCGGCACAACAGGGCGACATCGACGCCTTCACGCTCGCCGACGAGGCTTTCCACGCCGGCATCGCGGCCGCCGCCTCGAACATGTTCTTCGCCTCGACCGTCGACGCGATGCGGCGCCTGCAGCGCCAGGTCACGACCATAGGGCTGGCCGGTATCGCAGGTGGATCCCTGCGCGTGGCCGCCGAACAGCACGAGGCCATCGCCGTGGCCATCGCCGCCGGAGAAACCGCTCGTGCCGAAGCGCTGATGGCCGAGCACATCGACATGACCGCTCAGCAATTCCAGCAGGAGATCTGGCGCCGCGTCGTGCCTGGCGACGATCCCCACGCCTGAACCACACGGGCCACCGTGTCGCCGGCCGTCAAGCCGTCTCCTCCGGCGACAAGTACCTTCACGGGCCCGACCGTCACGCGGTGGGCGGGCCCGCAGCGCAGTCCGCCACCGCCTCAGAGCTTGCGGGCCACCGCTCCGTACATGGCGATGGCCGCGTCGTCGATGCCGTCCTGTTCGGGCCCGGGCCGCCACTTGTGGACCTGGGTGACGCCGGGCCCCACCAGTTCCATGCCGTCGAAGAACGAGGTGGCGGTAGCCAGGTCGCGCAGCACCATGGGCATGCCCTGCTGGGCGTACTCGTCGGCCACCCGCCCGACCTCCTCGGGCGCGAAGTCGGCGGTGCCGATCGTCATCGCCAGGTAGCTGCCCGACGGCAGCGGGTCGAGCAGCCGCTGCACCAGGCGCCGGTCCTCCGGCGACTGGATGAAGTGGAGGATCCCGATGATCATCAGGCCCACCGGCTTGTCCAGATCGAGCAGCTCATGGAACTCCGGGCTGTCCAGAATGGCGTCCGGATCGTGCATGTCGGCGTCGACGTAGGCCGTCGCGCCTTCGGATGAGCCCTGCAGAAGAGCACGGGCGTGGGCGAGGACGATGGGGTCGTTGTCGACGTAGACCACGTGCGTTTCCGGTGCCACCTCCTGCACCACCTCGTGCAGGTTCGGTGCGGTGGGGAGACCGGTCCCGATGTCGAGGAACTGCCGGATGCCACGTTCCTGAGCAAGGTATCGCCCGGCGCGGTGCATGAACCGCCGGTTCTCTCCCATGTGCACCGGCAGCGCGGGCCAGTGCTGACACATGGCGTCGCCCGCCTCGACATCGACGAGGTAGTGGTCCTTGCCGCCGAGGATGTAGTCGTACACCCGGGCGGAGTGAGCCGTTGAAGTGTCGATCCGATCGCGCGCACTGCGCACAGGCCGCTCCATTTCTCGCTGCCGAAAGTGATCTCAGACGGTACAGGGCCGAACCAGTACCCGAACAGCGAGGCGACGCCGGCCGGTGGGCTCCCTATGCGGCAGGCGATCGCGGTGATGTCGAGCGCGAGGCGTGGTTCGGGCTGATCCTCTGGAAAACCTCAAGTCCCTTGCCATACGAGGAGCACGGCCGTCACGGTGATCCAATGGCAGTCATTGCAGGACTGAGCGGAAAGCACAACTTCGTGCCGGTCATCCGGGACGCGGACGTGGTCGCGGCGACCCTGCGTCAGGCGTTGGCCGAGGCATCGCCCGAGGAGCGCCCGGGTCTGGAACGGGCCGCCGCAATCGTGGAGTCCACCGCCGCAGCCACCGAGGGCCGGCTGCGTGCCCGCTGGGTCCGCTCCCGGCTGGCAGCCGTCGGCTTCACCGGAGACATCGACTCGGTCGCGGCGGTGAAGGCGCTGCGCCAGGCGGAGCCGAAATTGAGCCTGCTGGCGGCGGTGCAACTGCAGAAGGCAGCACTCGACCATCCGGAGTGATCCGGCACGTGATGGCGCCTGCTTCCGTGTGGGCGGACCGTCGACCGGTCGTCCATTTCCGGTCCGAGGGCGAAGAAGGAGCTGCCGCAGACCGGCGGGCCGCGAGCCCAGCCAGGGCAGGCGCCGTGGCAGCCGTCAGCTGCCGATGGTCTTCCAGAAGCCACACTGGTGTTCCTGGGCGAGATCGGCCGGTTCCGTCTTCCCCGGTTGCAGCGACTGGACGTGCTGGCCGGTTCCGAACCGGGGCCAGGGCGCCGCGCCGTGGCCGTTCGGGTCGCCCGTGTGGGCGAACTGGGCCCAGTAGCGCACCATCGTTTCCGCGAGTTGGTGCTGAGCGGGTGTGGCCGGGCCGGGGAGCTGCTCGTCGTCGAAGAGATACTCCAGCTCGCTGCCGTGGAACGCTCCGGTGGGGAAGTTGGGTTTCTTGAGGGTGCTGAACCAGGGAGCTTTCTCGTCGGCGAACTCGTAGGCGTAGGTCGGCACGTGCCGGTCCAGGGTCCGGTCCCGGTCGAGGACCGTGCACCCCCAGGCCCAGTCGGTGATGACCGCGGACAGCGCCTCGCCAGGGGACTTGAAGCGGTCGGCGGGGTAGCGGGCCAGGACGCGGGCCGCGTCGCTCGGGGCGAAGAGTGTCCGGATCTGTTGCCGGTAGCCGGCGCCGGTCGTCGTCCGGCCGGTCGCGGCCTCGATGGCCGCGGTGAACAGGCGATGTTCGTCCCGGGTGGTTCCCTGGATGATGGGGACCCGGTTGAAGTGGCCGGTGACGAACCCCTGTTCGGGGCTCACGGGCAGTATGCCGGCGCCGACCGCCGGTCCGGACCCGAGTCCGTAGTCAGACCACTTGAGGAGTTCCTCCACGGATTCGGCGCGTAGGCAGGCCGCTGCTGTCCGGGGGTCGGAGCAGCCGAGCTTGGCCGCTACGTCAAGCCCGTGCCGCTCGCGCTCCGCGCGCGGCAGCGGGAACCAGGTCGGCGGACCCGGTGACCATTTGCGTCCCGTGCACTGGGCGCTCTGCAGGATCGCCTTCTGGAACAGGCCCGCTGACCCCGGTGCCACGAGATGCGCGCAGACGCTGGTGCCGCCGGCCGACTCGCCGAAGAGCGTGACGTTCGCCGGGTCGCCGCCGAATGCCGCCGCGTTGCGCCTCACCCACCGCAACGCGGCCTGCTGGTCCTCCAGGCCGAAGTTGCCCGACAGGTGCTTGGCCGGACCGTGGTCGAGCGCGGGATGGTCGAGGAATCCGAAGATACCGAGCCGGTAGTTGAAGCTGACCACGATCACCTTGCCCATGCCGGCCAGGCGCTGTGCGTCGTAAAGGCTCCCGGCGCCGTTGATGTAGCCGTTGCCGTGGATCCACACCATCACCGGCAGTTCGCGGGCGCTGCTGCGCACAGGCGTGGTGACGTTCAGATAGAGGCAGTCCTCACTGGTGCTCTGCTGGTCGATGAGCCCTGCTGCCTGTGCACACCGGTTGCCGGGTGCGGTCGCGGTCCGTACGCCCGACCAGGACGCGGCCCGCTGGGGCGACGCCCAGCGCAGCTGCCCGACCGGCGGGGCGGCGTAAGGGATCCCCTGGAACATCCGGGTGCCCGTGCCGAGGCGGCCTTCGACCGAGCCGGCGTCCGTCCTGACCACGGTGGCAGGACCGCCTTGGCCACCTTCGGCGTGCTGTGCTGCCTGCGAGGGTCCGGCTGCGCCGCTGATCATGGCGCCGCAGAGCAGAGCGGCCAGCAGGGTCCGTAGGCGCGGCCGCACCGTGACCTGCGACCTGCGATGCCCCGGTAACAGATTCCGACCTAGGGGATTCACCGGCGTTCACATCCTCAAAGAGTTCGTGTGGGGTCCACACTAATATAAAGTGCGAGGCACCCACAAAGTCAATGACCCGTGGACGAGAAGGAGATGAGCCCGATGCCGGCAAGTGACGATGAGCGGCTGCCACCTGGCCTCGCCCTGGCGTGGGGACTGACCGCCAAGTCGGGGCGACTGGGCCGGAAACCCTCGCAGAGCGTTGAGGGAATCGTCGAAGCGGCTGTCGGGCTGGCGGACGCGGAAGGCTTCGCGGCCCTGTCCATGCCGAACATCGCCAGGCGGGTGGGGCTCACCGCCAACGCGGTCTACCGGTACGTCAGTTCGCGGGACGAACTGCTGGTGCTCGCCGCCGAGGCCGCGTGGGGCCCGGCGCCGGACCTGGAAACCGGCACGGACCAGTGGCGAGCCGCGGCCGCCAGGTGGACCAGGGCCATGATCGAGCGATGCGACACTCATCCATGGCTGCCCGACCTGCCCATCCGCGGGGCGCCCGCGACCCCGAATCTGCTGCGCTGGACAGAAGTGCTGCTGGAAGCGCTTACCGGCGCCGGGCTGAGCTCTGCCGAATCGCTGGGGTGTGCGCTGCTGCTTGACGGCTACGCGCGGCGCATCGCCAGTGCCCGCCGCGACGTGCGCGACAGCAGTGCGGCGCCGGTTCAGTCGGCCGCGGTGACACGGTTCCTGCAACCGCTCCTGCATGAGCACGGCTATCCCATTCTGGCGTCCATGATGACGCACAACGAATACGACGATGCCATCGGCGACGACGAGGTGGACTTCGGCCTGACCCGGATCCTGGACGGAATCGAGGTCCTGATCGCTCGACGAACGAAGGCGCGCTGAACTGCGGCTCAACAAGCCGGAAATCGGCCCTCCGGCAGTCGGCACGGCCACGCGCCCAGGCGACCCCTGACCAGCCTGTTGGCCCGCCGGCAGTCCTGGCAGGCGGACCGTTCGGACAGGCCGGCCGGCCCGCCGGGGGAGGGGGCACTGCGTCGCGGCCCCCTGCCGTCTACATGCGTGTAGTAGCTTGCATCGCGGGGGTAACCGGGCTGTCCGGATCATGGAGGGCGACAGGTCAGGTGGCAGAGCCAAGGAGCCGGCGATGCTCCGCCCGGCTCCGAAGGCCGCCTGAATGCCCCGCCCTTGATGCCTTCGACGTACATGAGTGAGAGAACGAGCGTGACGACCGACGAGCAAGCACCGGCCACCTCCCGGACTCAGGGAGGGATGCGGAGCAGCCGTTCGATGAGAATGACGGTCCGTCCGAGGCAGAGTGAAGCCGCGGATGCGAAGAGGTTGCCGGCTGCACACGACGTCGAGTCCGAGGCGGAGTCGGTCTCACCCCACCGTCACTGGTTCCGGCCGTTCACCCGGCCGGGGGTTGCCGTGACGATGTCGGTGACCGGCATGGTCCTGCTGATTCTCGTAGGTGCCGGTGCGCCCAACAGCAACACACTCAGGTTGCCTCTGCCGATTCCGCCGCAGGCCCCCATGCCGGACCTCGCCGCCACCCTGGCCACCTTCGCTTCCATCACCCTGTCGTCCCTCGGGACGATGGGCATGCTCGGGGCTCACCGCCGCGGCTGGAGCCCCAGTCCACGGAAGCTGTTCGGCCTCGGCGCTCTGGCCGTGGCGGTCGTCGTCAATCTGACGCCCGTCGGCTCCTCCGATACGGCCAGTTACGCCGCATACGGCCGGATCTCCGCCCTCGGCGGCGATCCCTACACGACCACACCGGCACAACTCGGCGGGACCTACGCACACTGGGTCGGCAACGCCTGGCTGAACAGCCCTTCGGTGTACGGGCCGGCCGCGACCTGGTTGCAGACCACGGCGGCCCAAATCGGTGGACACAGGCCATGGTTGACCATCTGGCTGTTCATGCTCGCCAACGGTGCCGTGTTCCTCACTGCTGGATACGTTCTGCTCCGCATGGCTCCCGATCCGGTCCGGGCCGGCTTGATCTGGGTCGCCAATCCCGTGCTGATCGTGGAACTGGTCGCGGGCGGGCACCTGGATACCCTCGTCGCCGCACTCGCGGTCGGTGCCATCGCCGTGGCCGGCCAGGCCCCCCGGCTGCGCGGTGACCTGCTCATCGGCCTGCTCGTCGGCCTGGCCTGCAGCATCAAGATCAGCGCAGCCCTGCTGGGACTGGCGCTGCTCTGGCCCCTGCTGCGCGAACGCGCCTGGGGCCGAGCCACCCGGCAGACATCCGTCTGCCTGCTCGTCCTGCTCTCCGGATACGGCTTCTACGGGCTGCATGCGCTCGTGCCACTCTCCGCGGCCTCGCACATGGTCTCCGCCCCCACGCTCTGGGCGCCCGTTCAGCAGTTGGGCCAGGCAACTCTCGGCCGAGGTGCGACGAGCACCGTCATCAGCGTCGCCTGGCCCGTTCTGATGCTCGCCCTCACCCTGCTGATCCACCGCAGGATCCCCCCGGAAACCCCACTGACCGTCTCAGCGCCCTTCGCGCTGGCATTCGCGTGGGTCCTGGTGGCTCCGTATTCGATGCCCTGGTACACGGCGATAGTCTGGAGCACTGCGGCGCTGCTTCCCCGCGGCGGCCCGCCGGACCGCTGGTTGGTCCTGACGACCACCATCCTCGCCCTGGGCCACAACGGCGGTGGCCATGGCACGAAATGGTGACCACGGATGAACGGCTTGGCACTGTTCCTGACGGTGTTTCTGGCCTGCGCGGTCGAAGCGGTCGAAGCCCTGACGGTGGTTCTCGCCGTCGGTACAACCCGGCAGTGGGCCTCGGCCCTGCAGGGAAGCGTCGCCGCCCTGGCGGCCCTGGCCGTCGTCGTGGCAGCCCTGGGCCCCGCGGTGCGCACGCCGTTGGCCCGTGTGCCGGAGAACACCATGAAGTTCGCGGTCGGCACCATGCTGACCGCCTTCGGTACCTTCTGGGCCGCCGAGGGTGCCGGGGCCACCTGGCCCGGCTCGGACGCGGCCCTGCTCATCCTCGTCCCCACGATTGCAGTGCTCGCCGCGGCGGCGGTCGTATGGCTGCGCCGCACCGCCACCCCGGCGACGAGGCCGCCCGACGCCCAGCGTGACGGGGATCCCACCGGCCCGGAAGGAGACGCTCCGTGAACCGCCTCCGTACCTTCGCGCTGTTCTGGTACGACTTCGTCGTCGGGGACGACTGGCGCATCGCCGTCGGCGTCGCACTCGCGCTCGCCGCGACCGCGGGCCTGGTCCACATCGGCATCAACGCCTGGTGGCTTCTGCCGATCACCGCGGTCACCCTCCTCGGCCTCTCACTGCACCGGGCCGCACACAACACCCGCCGCTGAGCCACTCTCCTTCGCCGGGCAGTCGGCCGTCAGCGAGATCCCGGACGTGCGGGGCGCGGCGCCACGTATGCCGTGCAGGGGCCGAGTTGCTGTACGTCCGACAGCCGGTGACCGGTCCACGTCCGGGCGTACGCCGGCGGCTGTTGCCCCGCCGGGACGAGGACAGCAGTCGGCCGCTGCCCAGCGGTGTCGGTGATGCCCCGGACGGTGATGTTGGCGTTGTTGCCCGAGGTCGCGCCGGAGGCGCAGCCCGCGTAGTAGGCGATCGGGATGGCGTTGGTTCCGGTCACCAGACAGGGCCGGCTGACGCCGAGACCGAGCAGGTCGGCAGCGATCCGCCCGTAGTCGGTGTGGGCCGTCACGTTGCGGTTGACCGTGTTGGCCAGTACGGCGTACTGAATGGCCAGGTGGGCGGCGAGGACCAAGGTCACCAAGCCTGTGGCGACCGGACGGAGCTTCGGCCGGCCCGCGCCCGCGGCCAGCCACCACAGGCAGTCGGCGACCGGAAGCGCCAGCAACGCATACGTCGGCAGCAGGAAGCGCGGCGCCGCATAGTTGACCAGCAACAGATAGGGCACTGCCATCGACACCCCGCACAGTGCGGGCAGCAGCACGGACGGCAGGCGGCGGCCCTTTCGGGCGACGGCCACCCCGCCGGCGGCGAGGACAGGCAGAGCGAACCACCACAGTGAATCCGCCTTGTCCGACCACGGCACGTTGCACGGCCGGCACAGCGTGCGGCCGCTCAGCGCCCGCAACTGGTCGGCGAAGGCCAGATGCCAGCTGAAGCCACCCTCGACGCGGCCGGAGGTCTGCAGCCGGGACACCACCCCTCCGTAGCGCAGGTACGACTCCGCCACCCATTCCGCACCGCCCGCCACCAGCCCGGAGGCGATCGCGGCGAATACGGCCCAGTGACGCCACTCGCGAACCAGGAACGCCGCGCCGACAAGGGGGAGGGCGAGCCAGAAACCGTCGGGAGGGCGCAGCAGGACCACGGCGGCGAGGCAGAGCGCGGCGCCGGACAGCGCCCGGCGGTCCGTCCGCCCGGCGCCACGGCTGACCACCGCCCTCAGGAAGAATCCGGCACAGGACAGCGAGCCGAGCGCGACCCACAGATTGGGCATCGCCTGCGGCCCGTAGAACTGGGTGACCCACAACCCTGCGAACAGCACGCCTGCCAGGGCGAGCCGGGGCGCGGGCTGAAATCGCCGCCATACCCACAGTGCACCCAGCAGGCCGGCACCGGACAGCACCGCGAGGTAGCAGCGCAGCACCACGGTCGACGAGGTCAGCGCAGCTACGGGGGCCACCAGGTACGAGATGCCGCGGGCGCGCGGGGCGCTGAAGAAGGCCGCCGGGGCGTGGGAGCTCACCTGGCTCACGTACACGGCCTCGTCCCAGCCGAGCCCCAAGTGCGGCAGTACGAAGGCGAACTGCAACGACGTGAAGGCCACCGCAACTGCTACGAGCCATCCGACGCCCACACGGTACGAGGCGGGGGAAGAGAGATCACTCGGAATTCCGCTGCCCAATTTGTCCGCATAAGCGTCATTCATCCAGGTACCCTACAAGCCGCCGGCCGGGAATCCGGTGAAGGTGCTGAATCCGGCCGAAAGGGTCAACGCGGCCTGCCTGGAGCGGAGTCAGGGGCGGCGACTCTCGTGCCGGAGCGGCGGCCTCTGGCTGCCGGGGGCCTGGAGCGCAGCGGCGCCGCCGCTCCCGCCGTGCGCATGCAGCCCGCCCCGGACGTCCTGGACGCCGCTCAGCCGGCCGGACAGCCAGCGGAAGACCTCGGGAAGCAGCGGCTTCCACACCACGTTCAGATGGCCGCCGTAGGTCCGCTGCACCCATACCTTGGTGGGCGCCTTCGCGGCCTTGCGGAGCGCGAGCCCGTCCTCGTAGCCGTCGCCGTGCTGCCCGGTGAGGAAGAGCGAGGTGCGTGGCGGGTGCTTGGCGTGGGTGAGTATCCACAGCGGGTTGGTCTCGCGGCGCAGCACCGGGTCGCTCGCCGTGATCGAGTCGGATTCGGCGGCCGGGTCGTTGTAGCCGGAGAGTGCGACCCCGGCGCGGTAGCGGTCGGGGTGCTCGATGGCGAGCTTGGCGGCACAGTGGGCGCCCGCCGAGATCCCGGCGACGCCCCATCCGCGGGCCCCGGTCTCGGCCCGGAAGTTGTCGCTGACCATCTTGCGTACGTCCACGCTGAGCCAGGTGTCGGCGTCGACGACGCCCGGCACATTGGCGCAGCCGGTGTCCTCCCCGCCCAGCAGCGAGGTGCGTGGCGCCACCAGGATGAAGGGCTTGACCTCACCCTTCGCCATCAGCGGCCGGAGCTGGCGGTTCACATCGAGGTTGGAGAACCAGTCCTTGGCCGAGCCCGGGTAGCCGGGGAGTATCTCCACGACGGGGAAGTCCTTGGCCTTGAACGCAGGGTCGGAGTACTGCGGCGGCAGCCAGACGTACACCTCACCGTCCGCCCCGGACACCCGGCCCGTCAGATGCGTGACCCGTACGCCCGGCCCCATTCCGGAGTCGTCGACCGGCACAAACGTCTGCTTGACCCGCGGCCCCGCGGAGGCGCCCCGCCCGCCGGTCCCGTCGACGCCGAGGTCGGGGGCCGCGCCGACGTGGCTGGCGGTGCCGAGCAGGTCACCCCAATTGTCGTAGAGCCCGTTGGCGTTGTTGACGGCGACGAATACGGCGACTACCGCCGCCGCCTGCGCGAGGAGCACCATGCCGAACCGCACGGCGCCGCGCACCACGACGGGTCCGTCGACCTTGTGCCAGAGAAACAGCGGCACCGTAACGGCGAGGGCGGCCATCAGGACCGCGGTCACGAAGAAGGGAGTTCCGGTCAGGCTCATCACGGCAGGCAAGAGCAGCATGAGAGCCTGTCGGTTGCCCGTTTTGCCATGGATTTACGCAGGTGGGCGGAGGCCATGGGGCCTGCGCGGCTGGACCCGGTGGCAGGCGGTGGCCGGGCTGGTCGGTCAACTCGCGTACACACTCTGTACGTTGTCCTTCGGCGCGGCCCGGGCTTTCGCCGCTGGGCCGGCGGCGAAGCCCCGGAGTGCGTTCTCGGTGGTGCGGGTGACGAAGGCCCTTGTCCGGGCGTCCATCCCGTGATCACGGCAGCTGTCCCGGGTCCCGGCCATCAGCCCCTCGACCCACCGCATCGTCCCGGTGGAGAAGACACCGGCCCCGCTCGGGACGGTGTAGTACGCGGAGTCCGAGTGGCTTTTCCGGCCGTCGCAGACCAGCGGGGAGTGGGCCAGGATCTCCAGGGGCGCCGGGGTGGGCGCGCCGGGGGTGACCCGGTCGTACTCCACACCCACCAGGTGTTTGAACGAGTCGCCCCGCTTCACCCCGGTCCCCTCGAAGAGCCAGTGATCCGCGCTGTGGACGACATAGGGCGCGTCTGTGGGAAACCCCTCGTACAGGACGCCGGTCAGTGTGGACTCCGGGTCCGCGGCGGGCGGTTGGCGGAAGTCGTGGGTCGGCAGGCCGTGGTGGTCTGCGAAGTGCGGGTCGTTCGGGTAGGCGGACTTGTAACAGACCACGGTGCGGCCGGCGCCGGACGGTCCGTGTTCGAGCCTGACCCGGCGGAAACAGGTGTTGGCGCCCAGGAAGACCAGATTGGTGCCCGTGTCGCGTGCGCGGGTGACGTGTTGACGCTGTTCCGGGGTCCAGTACTCGTCGTGGCCGAGTGAGACGGCCGAGGTGGCCCCGTGGAGCACCGACGGGGTGAGGTGGATGTCCAGTCCGGTGGTGTAGGCGAGCGGGATGCCGAGCCGCTCCGCGAGGACGACCGCGGCCCGCTCGTAGACCATGAACTTCTCGGCCCCGTTCCTGTCGTACGGCCGGTCGAAGCCGACGGCCAGCGAACGTGTGATGTACGTGCCGTCCTGCCCCCGGTAAAGGCTGTACCCGCCCCAGGCGTTGTACGCCTGCCAGGTCGTCGGTGCGTGCATCAGCAGGGTCGCGCCCGAGGCGCTCGCCGAGCGGACGATCAGCGGTACGTATCGCTGGTGCCCGTTCTCCGCGTCGAGTCTGAGCAGATACGCACCGGCCGGCCAGTCTTCGGTCCGGACGCCGAGGGTGCGCTGCCAGTCCGCCCGAATGCTGCGGGTGCTGGAGATCATCCGGGACTGCTGCTGGTGCGCTCCGGCGACCCGGCCCGACCGCCAGACCAGCCGGGCCTGTGCTCCGTCGTACCAGCCGACCCGGTAGGCCGAGACCCGGAAGCCGGGGGCGGTGGTGGAGACGTGCAGCCCGAACTCCTCGCCGGGCAGCACGCTCACCTTGTCGGTGTAGCCCTCGACCGCCTCGGGCGGGCCCTGTGAGCGGATCCGCCAGTCGGGGCTGCCTGGCCTGGCCCGTTCCGCCGCGGCGGCGGCTTTCACCCCACCGGCCGACGCGTCGGGGTGGGGCAGGGCGCCGGTGCTGACGTCCGGCGACGCGTCGCATCCGGCCAGCAGGCCCGCCGTGAGGCCGGTGGCACCCACTGCGGCGGCCGTCCCGAGGAAGTGCCGGCGGTCCAGGCCCGCTCCGGCACCGTCCGGTGCGCGGCCCCGACGGCGGCCCTCGCGCTCCGTGTCCTCGCCCATCCGAACCTCTCACCAGTCCGCCCTGCCCGGTGCAGGTGTGCGTGGGTGTGCGTGCGTCGGAATCATCATGAACCGGCAGGGGATGCCCCACGAGCGCAGGACGTCCGTTCGCGGGGGTAGCGGTCCGGCTCGGTGAACGCACGGGGAGCGGCGAAAGCCACCGCGGCAGAGCAGGCTCGCGTGCGTCTGGTCGCGTCACGGGGTTCGGCGGGAGAAAAGAGCTGGCGCGCGGTCGGGCCTGTGTCTAAGGTTTGCGGTGTTCCTCCGGCGGCCTGCTGCTGCCGGTATTGGCTGACGCAAGGCAGGAGGTGTGACCGATGGCTGTCGTCATGTTGGGTGCTGTCCGCACCCGGAAGCTCATCCACTCCACCTCTGTGGCCTCCGGCTGATCCCTCTCTGATCATTCTTTCTCCGCGCCAGTGAGCGCGGTGCCGGGGCCACCCTTGTGAAGGGTCACCCCTTGTCTTTCTCTTCTTTCTCCCAGGCTTCCTCCGCTTCCGCGCACCCGCTCGCCGCTTACGGCTGGGACGCGGACTGGGAGGCCGAGTTCGCTCCGTACGCCGAGCAGGGCCTCCTGCCCGGTCGTGTCGTACGCGTCGACCGCGGGCGGTGCGATGTCATCACCACGGCCGGACCCGTCCGCGCCGACACCGAGTTCGTCGTACCGCGCGACCCCATGAAGGTCGTGTGCACCGGTGACTGGGCCGCCGTCGATCCGGCGGGCGACCCGCAGTTCGCGCGGGCGCTGCTGCCGCGCCGGACCGCTTTCGTGCGCTCGACGTCGTCCGAGCGGTCCGAGGGCCAGATCCTCGCCGCCAACGTCGACCACGCGATCATCGCCGTGTCGCTCGCCGTCGAGCTCGACCTCGGCCGGATCGAGCGGTTCCTCGCCCTGGCGTGGGAGTCGGGCGCCACGCCGCTGGTCGTCCTCACCAAGGCCGACCTGGTACCGGACCCCACCGGGCTCTCGTATCTCGTCGACGACGTCGAGACCACCGCACCCGGCGTACAGGTGCTGCCCGTCAGCTCCGCCACCGGCGACGGCGTGGACGTCCTGGCCGCCGTGGTCGCCGGAGGGACGAGCGTGCTGCTCGGAGCCTCCGGCGCGGGCAAGTCGACCCTGGCCAACGCCCTGATCGGCGCCGACGTGATGGAGGTGCAGGCCACCCGGGATGCGGACGGCAAGGGCCGGCACACCACCACCACCCGCAATCTGCTCGTCCTGCCCGGCGGCGGCGTCCTCATCGACACCCCGGGACTGCGCGGTGTCGGACTCTGGGACGCGTCGAGCGGGGTCAGCCAGGTCTTCTCCGAGATCGACGCGCTCGCCGATGAGTGCCGTTTCCACGACTGCGCCCATGAGTCGGAGCCGGGGTGCGCGGTCCTCGCGGCCATCGACGACGGCTCGCTGCCGGTCCGCCGCCTGGAGAGCTACCGCAAGCTGCTCCGGGAGAACCAGCGCATCCTGGCGCGGACCGACGCCCGGATGCGCGCCGAGATCCGGCGCGACTGGAAGCTGAAGGGTGCGGAGGGCCGGGCCAACATGGAGGCCAAGCGCGGCAAGGTCCGCAAACCCTGAACCAGCCGGGTCCCCGGCCCCGGGTGCGCTGTCCGTTTTCCGCCAGCCGGGGCCCGGAGACCGGGGCACACTGGTCTCGTGATGGATGAAGAGACCAGGTACGAGGCGGTGAGCAGCCGCGACGCGCGCTTCGACGGGGAGTTCTTCTTCGCGGTGCGCACCACCGGGATCTACTGCCGGCCCAGCTGCCCGGCGGTGACCCCCAAACGCCGGAACGTTCGTTTCTACCCGACGGCGGCGGCGGCCCAGGGCGGCGGATTCCGCGCCTGCCGCCGCTGCCGGCCGGACGCCGTGCCCGGTTCCGCCGCCTGGAACATCCGCGCCGACGTCGTCGGCCGCGCCATGCGCATGATCGGGGACGGGGTGGTCGACCGCGAGGGTGTGCCGGGCCTCGCGGTACGGCTCGGGTACAGCACCCGGCAGGTCCAGCGGCAGCTGACCGCCGAGGTCGGCGCGGGTCCGGTCGCACTGGCCCGCGCACAGCGCTCGCACACCGCGCGCGTCCTGCTCCAGACCACCGGACTGCCGGTCACGGAGATCGCGTTCGCGTCCGGTTTCGCGAGCGTGCGGCAGTTCAACGACACCATTCGGAAGATCTACGCCCGCACGCCGAGCGAGCTGCGGGCCGAGGCCGCCACCGTCGTGCCGGGGGCCGCCGCCGGGACGGCTGCCGGTATCCCGCTGCGCCTCGCCCACCGCGGCCCCTATGCGGCACGGGAGGCCTTCGACCTGCTGGCACGGGAGACGATCCCGCGGATCGAGGAGGTGCTCGGCACGTCCGGCTCCCGCACCTACCGGCGCACCCTGCGGCTGCCGTACGGCTCGGGCATCGCCGCTGTCAGCGAGCGGTCGGCCGGGCGCTGGCTGGACGCGCGGATCCACCTCACCGATCTGCGGGACCTGACCACCGCCGTGCAGCGCCTGCGCCGGCTCTTCGACCTGGACGCCGATCCGTACGCCATCGACGAACGGCTCTCCGCCGACCCGCGCCTCGCACCGCTCGTCGCGCGCCGCCCTGGGCTGCGCTCGCCCGGTGCCGCGGAGCCCGAGGAGTTCGCGGTACGGGCGCTGGCCGGGCGGGAGAAGTCGCAGTGGCTGGTCGAGCGCTACGGCACAGCACTCGACCAGCCCTGCGGCGGCCTCACCCACCTCTTCCCCGCACCGGCCGAACTCTTGGCCGACGAGCCGTCGCTGGGCGCCGTGTCCGGCGTACGCCTCGACCCGGGGGCCGACCGCGACGAAGCCGAACAGGCGCTTCTCGCGCTGCCCGGCATGACCCCGCGGGCGGCGGCGCTGATCCGGATGCGGGCGCTCGGCGACCCCGATGTGGCGCTCGCCGGTGAGCCGGGCGCGGAGATCTGGCGGCCCTGGCGCTCGTACGCCCTGCGGCACATCTGGCTCGATCAGCCGTGAGCACCCGGTCAGCCATGAGCACGTGAGCATCTGGCCGGCCGCGGGCGGCAGGGTGGCGGTGCGCCGGGGGAGTGCCTACCGGGTCACTCCAGGCCCCAGCTGTGGATCTTCGTGGGGCGGATGCGGATCAGCTCGTCGCTGAAGTGCGGGCCCAGCTCGTGCGGCCCGGTCAGCAGCTCGGCCTCACCTCTGATGTCCACCCCGCGCACCGACCACGGCTGCACGCTCACGATGTCGTCCACGACCAGTGCGACCTTCGGGTTGGCCTGCAGATTCCGCCACTTCTTGGTGGTGCCGAGGGCGTACCCGCCGATCAGGATCGTCCCGTCCTCCTGCGGAAAGAAGCCGACCGGGTTCGCCTGCGGCTGCCCCCTGGGGTCGACGGTGGCCAGCCTTCCCAGGCGCTGGGTGGCGAGATACGCGCGTTCGGCATCGGTGAATTCACTCATGCGCCAAGCATCGCGCGCGGACCCCGCCACCGCATGGGTGGCGCGGCCCGGGTGCCGGTGGCGCCACGTGGTGTCACGTGGTGTCACGTGGCGCCATGCGGTGCCACTGGATGCGCCACAGGAGGCGAGGCGTCACGTGGCATCGCATTGACTCGGATTGATGTCAGTACGTTTCCGCAGGTCAGGGGTGTTCTGCTAGCTCCGGCCGACAGTTGCCTCGCTTACCGCCTTGCGCATGGCGCCATAGTGGTGCCACTATGACGTCATGGACCTCACGCCGTATGTCGACACACTCCGCCGCGAACTCGCGGTGGCCGCCGAAGCCGGCGGCGAGGAAGCCCGCGAGCTGGCCGAGCGGCTCACCGCTCCCCTGGAGTCGGCGACCCGACTGGCGATGCTCAATGTGCTCTCCGCCGCGATGGACGAGATCACTCGTGAACTCGCCCCCGGGTCGGTCGACGTACGACTGCGCGGGCTCGACCCCGACTTCGTGGTGACGCGGCCGGCGGGCGGCGAGGCGTACGAGGACAGGAGCGGGCCCGCCGAGCTGCTCAAGGCCCCGGCACCCGCCGACGGCGACGACGGCGGCACCGCCCGTGTCAATCTGCGCCTGCCCGCCCACCTCAAGGCGCGGGCCGAGGAGGCCGCGAGCCGTGAGGGCCTGTCGGTCAACGCGTGGCTGGTACGAGCCGTGTCGGCCGCGGTCGACGGCGGCGCCCCGTCGCGTACGACGGAGAAGACCCGCACCACCCGGAGTACCGGACAGAGCTTCACGGGCTGGGTGCGCTAGCCCCGCCCGACCCACCGCAGAGCCACTCCACTTCAAACCCAACCCACTTCAGACCCACACCACGTCCCACCAGCGGGGACGCCATGAAGACCCAAGAGGACGGGACAGCCATGCCTACTTTCGACGCTCCTTTCGCCACCCCCGAACCGATCTCGGCCACCGCCCAGGTGGACGCCGGATCCATCCGGTTCATCGCGACCGACCGTGTCGACACCGTCGTCGATGTGCAGCCCCGTGATCCGAAGAGGAACCAGGACGTACGGGTCGCCGAGCAGACCGAAGTGCGGTACGCGAGCGGTCTGCTGACCATCAGGACACCCAAGCAGCGCTACATCATCGGGCGCACCGGCAGCGTCGACGTGACGGTCGAACTGCCCACGGGCTCGCGGGTGGACATGACCGGCGCCTGGGCCCAGGTGTACGGCGAGGGCCGGCTCGGCGAGGTCCGTGTGAAGACCTCGTCCGGCGACGTCCGCTTCGACACCACCGGGCCGCTGCATGTGGCGGCGTCCCACGGCAGTATCACCGTGGACCGCGTCGAGGGCCCCGCGGAGATGGCCACCAGCTCCGGCAGTATGCGCATCGGCACCATCGAAGGCGCCGCCGTCCTGAAGAACTCGCACGGCTCCACGACCGTCGGCGACGCGATGGGCGATCTGCGGGTCAACGGCTCCAACGGCGACATCTCCATCGAGCGCGCCCGGACCTCGGTCACCGCCGCCACGGCCAACGGCGCCGTGCGCGTCGGCGATGTCTCCTGCGGCACCGTCAAGTTGGAGACCTCCCACGGTGCCATCGAGATCGGCATCCGTGAGGGCACGGCCGCCTGGGTCGACGCTGGCTCGGGTTTCGGCAAGGTGCACAACGCGCTCGGGGCGTCCGACAGCCCGGACAAGACCGAGGACACCGTCGAGGTCAGGGCCCGTACGAGCTACGGCAACATCGACATCCGCCGCGCCCGGGCCTGACCCGTCCGATCTCCTGAGGATCACGGCCACTTCACCGTTCAGCACGCCTTCGAAGGGGAGGACCCCATGCATTCTGTTGTCATGCCCACGCTCAGGCGGGGAGGTCAGCAGCCGGCCGCCGCCGTCTCCGCCACCGATCTGTGCAAGTCGTACGGCGACAAGACCGTCCTCGACGGCATCGATCTGCGGATCCCGCCCGGCACCGTGTTCGCGCTGCTCGGGCCGAACGGCGCCGGCAAGACCACCACCGTGCAGATCCTGTCCACGCTCATCTCCGCCGACAGCGGGCAGGCCCAGGTCGCCGGCCACGACGTCGTCACGTCGCCGGACGGTGTGCGCGCGGCGATCGGCGTCACCGGGCAGTTCGCCGCACTCGACGACCTGCTCACCGCCGAGGAGAATCTGCTCCTCATGGCCGACCTGCTGCGCCTCGGCAAGCGCGAAGGACGCAAGCGGGCGGGGGAGTTGCTGGAGCGGTTCGAGATCGCGGACGTCGCGCACAAGCGCGCCGCGTTCTTCTCCGGAGGGATGCGGCGCCGGCTCGACCTCGCCATGACGCTGGTCGGCGACCCACAGGTGATCTTCCTCGACGAACCGACGACCGGTCTTGACCCGCGCAGCCGTCGCACCATGTGGGAAACCGTGCGATCGCTGGTCGCCGGCGGCGTCACCGTCTTACTCACCACGCAGTACCTGGAGGAGGCCGACCAGTTGGCGGACCGGATCGCGGTGCTCGACCGCGGGCGGATCGTCGCCGAGGGGACGGCCGACGAGCTCAAGGCGCAGATCCCCGGCAGTCATGTACGCCTGCGGTTCAGCGGCCCCGACGAGTACGAGCGCGCCGCCGCCGCCTTCCCCGGTGCGGCCCGGGACGACGACCAGCTCGCCCTGCGCGTCGCGGGCGACGGCGGCCTCGATGCGCTGCGCGCCCTGTTCGACCGGCTCGACACAGCCGGGATCCGTGCCACCGGCTTCTCCGTGCACACCCCCGACCTCGACGACGTGTTCCTCGCGCTGACCGGCGGGGGCAGCACCAACACCGCGCTCCATGTGAAGGAGACCCATGTGAAGGAGACGCATGTGAAGGAGACCGCGCGATGAGCACCCTCACCTACGCCGTGCACGACTCGATGACGATGCTGCGGCGGAACGTGAAGCACGCGATCCGCTATCCGTCCGTGGGGCTCGGCAGCGCCATGACGCCGATCCTGATGCTGCTGCTGTTCGTGTACGCCTTCGGCGACTCGATCGGCGCCGGCATGGGCGGCGGCCGGGACGCGTATCTGAACTATCTGACGCCCGGCATCATCATCATGGGGGTGGCCGCCGGCTCGATGTCGACCTCGATCGCGGTCTGCACCGACATGACCGAGGGCATCATCAACCGCTTCCGCACCATGAACATCACGCGCTCGTCGTTCATGACGGGGCATGTCATCGGCAGCGTCGTCCAGACGATGCTGAGCGCCGTGCTGGTCGTCGGTGTCGCGCTCGCCGTCGGCTTCCGGTCCGGGGCGACCCCGCTGGAGTGGCTGGCCGCGGCCGGCCTCCTCGCGGCCATCGCCTTCGCGGTTACCTGGCTGTCCACGGCGCTCGGCCTGATCTCCAAGACCGTCGAGTCGGCGAGCAACAAGCCGTTGCTCGTCCAGTTCCTGCCGTTCCTCGGCTCGGCGTTCGTGCCGGCCGGGTCGATGTCGCCGGGCTTGCGCTGGTTCGCCGAGTACCAGCCGTTCACGCCGATGACCGAGACGCTGCGAGGCCTGCTCTCCGGCTCGGAGATCGGCAACGACGGCTGGATCTCGCTCGCCTGGTGCGCCGGTATCGCCCTGGTCGGCTACGTCTGGTCGCGGTCGCTCTTCAACAGCAGCACCAAGCGCTGAGCATCCGGCCGCGCGAGGGCGGGCCGCTCACTCACCGGCAGGGAGTGAGCGGCCCGCCCTCGCGTCCGTACTCGGGGTCTGTCCGCGCTCAGGGCCTGTCCGCGCTCAGGGCCTGAGTACGGACAGCAGGCCGTATCCGTCGCGGTGGCCTCCCGCTGTTTCAGGCGGGCAGGCCCCAGCGGGCGGCCTGTTCGTTCGGTGTGACCGGCCGCACCGTCAGATCCGGGCGGTCGCCCGCCGCGGTGATGAGCGCCGACTCGCCCCTGTGGAGCGTGATGACGACGGTGCCATCGCCCGCGTCCTCGTAGCGCAGCGCGTGCCCGTGGCCGTCGCGTACGTCGACGGGTCCCGTGATCCCATGGCGCACGGCACACGGTGCGCCCGCCTCACTGGTCACCCTGACCCAGCGGTTCACCCCCTTCTCCCGTACCGCACTGAGCAGGAACGCCCCCTGCGTACGGAAGTCGTGGAGTACGAGGTCGCGCCAGGCCGCCGGGACCGCCGGGAAGACCCTGATCACGCCGCCCCACGACTGGCAGAGCATGTCGTGCAGCGACTGCGCCGCGGACAGCGGCGTCTCGATGACCGGACCCGACTCCTTGTACATGGTGTTCGCCTGGATGAAGCGGGCCATCAGCTCGCCCAGGTACTTCAGCGCGTCCTCGCCCTTGCCGAGCAGCGCGGACATCGACGTGGCACCGGTGAACGTGTAGCCCTGGAGAGCCCCTTCGAAGCCGACCCAGTGGGCCAGCGACTTCTCGATCAGCGCCCGTTCGTCCGGGGTGCGACCGGTCAGCTCGTAGAGCGGGTAGACCGCGAGGAGATGCGAGTAGTGGCGGTGGGACATCGCGAAGGGGACACCCGCACCGATCATGAAGCCGTTCTCGTCGACCGGGTACGGCGTCAGTTTGGCCAGCACCTCCTGCCAGCGTTCCTTCAGCGGGTCCTTGACGCGCAGGGTGCCGGCCGACTCGACCAGGGTGCGGCAGCCCCAGCGCAGCAGCATCAGGTCGTAGTTGGTGTCCGGGGCGTCGACGCCGTACTCCGGCGAGAAGGTGGCCGGCAGATGCAGCTTGCCGTCCTTGCCCGGGGTCAGGAAGTGCAGGTAGTAGTTGACGGCCTTGCGCAGCAGCGGGAAGAGCGTGTCGCGCAGGATCCGCTCGTCCATGGTGTGGCGGTAGCTCAGCCAGACGTTGTGCAGTGCCCAGGTGAGGTTGCCGACCTCGGGCGTCGGCGGGTCCTCGCCGGGGATACCCACGCCGTAACCGCCGTTGGCGACGGCCGCCCCGTTGACCAGCTGGGGGTCGGTGGTGCGTGGGATGCCCGCCGAGTCCTTGCGGTACGGCGCCGCCAGCTGGTTCGACAGGTTCTCCCGGAACTCGCCCAACGCCCGCGTCACCGCGTCGAGTTCCAGATGGTTCGAGCCGTGGATCAGCCAGTACTCCAGCTGGACGTTGAGATTCCACCAGGTGTTGGGCCAGGGCGTCGGCTCCAGCCAGGGGCCCGACGTCGCCATGACGGGCGCGTCGGCACGGGCGGCGGACGCGACCTTGTAGAGCTGGATCCAGTAGAAGCGCTGGATACGGGCGTCGGGTACGGAGAGGAAGCTCTTGCGGTAGTAGCCGTGCCACCAGGCGCGGTGGGTCAGCGCGTGTACGTCGAAGGGGACCGGCGCCACACCGCGTATCAGCCGAACGGCCCGGTCGAGTGCGGTGTTCTTCGGATGGGAGTGCGCCACGGTGACGTACAGCGTGCGCCGTGTGCCGTGGGCGCGTTCCTGCCACGCGGTCACGTGCTGGCCGCCCGCGAGGAGCGGCTGCACGGCGGTCGTCACCCCGCTGTGCTCCTCGGTCACCGCGGGCGGATTGGCCGTGTAGCCGTCGGGGAGCGGCTTCGACGCGGCACGCGGGCTGATCGACTCGGCCGGGTGGAAGACCCAGCGGAAGTCCTTCTCGCCGCTGCTCGGAGTGATCTCCACGGCCAGTACGGAGAGCGAGTTGTGGACCAGGGCACGCAGGGTGAGGGTGCCGCGGTCGGTGGTCAGCGTGCCGGTCAGCTCGGCGTCGCGCAGGCCCAGCCGCCAGTCGATGCCGGTGATGGTGCCGGCCGGTTCCAGCGTGAAGTAGCCGATGGGCAGCCGGGCGAGACCGAAGAGCGAGCCGAACTCGGGGCGGTGGTCCGTGACCTCGGAGTGCTGGACGTTGAAGCGGACCGCGTTCCGGCCGGGCTCGGCGTAGATGCCCGAACCGAGGTAGCCGTTGCCGAGGTACGGGCCTTCGTACCAGGTCTTCGGCATCTTCTGCCAGACGAGGTCGGCGTCGTCGAGAATCGCCTTCCAGCTGTCGTCCGATGACTGGACGGCCGTCGGCGTGATCCGGGGCGTGGCAGTGGCGGCGTCGCGCGGGGCGGCCTGTGCGGGTACGGCGGCCAGGCCCCCGGTGAGCAGGGCGCCGCCGATGGCGGTGCCTGTGGCGAGAACGGTTCGTCGTTTCGGTGGTTCGGGTACAGCGGCCATGACGCCTCCCGGCGGCTCGTAACACCATGAATTCATCCGAGCTATCCACCGTAGAAAGGTAGACACGGCACTGAGGTGCGTCAATGAGTCGGGAGAGATCCCATGTATTGCTGTCCGTCGGGACGGAAAGGTGCTAGCCCCAGATGACGGCGCCGAGCCAGGCGCCGATGACGGTGAGGCAGGCGAGCAGTTCGACGAGAATCGCTGTCCCGATGGCCCGCATGACCGTACGGGTGGACGCCCGGCCGGCCCGGTGGCTGCCGAGCCGCACCCGCTCCGCCCCGTAGATCCCTCCGATGAAACCGGCGATACCGCCGAGCACGGGCACGATGAAGAAGCCCACGATGCCCGCGGCCCCGCCGATGTACACCGTCTTGCGCGGCGCCCCGGACTCGCGCGGACGGCGCGTGGGCAGCAGCGGACGGAGCGCCTGATTGAGCAGCAGCAGGGCCGTGGCACCGGCGAGGACGCCCCAGGCCAGGCCGGTGGTGTCGGTCAGTGCCCACCACGCGGCGGCGGCCCAGACGATCGCCGGCCCCGGCACACCGGGAACCAGGACCCCCACCAGGCCGAGCAGCATCACCAGGCCCACCGCGACGAGCTGCCACAGACTCATCTGCCAAGCGTGCCGGAAGCGACCGGCTCCCGCAGCGCGGCGCCGGGCTTCCGGCCGACGGCGCCGTACAGCGGAAGCGGGCCGGACGAATCCGGCGCGGGCGACCGGCAGGTGCGCGGGGCGCGACCCACCCGGCCCGGTCAGCCGCTCCCGTCGGGGGAGCCGACCGGCGCTTTCCGGCCCGGCGTGTTCCGGTCGGGGGTCCTGGCGACCCAGCCCTTCTCGTACGCGTGCCAGCCCAGCTGCAGCCGGGTGGTGACCCCCGTCAGTTCCATCAGGCCTTTTACCCGCCGCTGCACCGTCCGCAGCCCCAGCTCCAGCTGTTTGGCGACGCTCGCGTCGGTCATCCCGGCGAGCAGCAGCGAGAGGATCTGCAGATCCGTGGCATCGGGGCCGGGCTCACCGTCCTCGGCGACCTCTCCACCGGGACCCAGCCGCAGGGGCAGCGCTTCCCGCCACACTGCTTCGAACAGTCCCCGCAGTGATTCCAGGAGCCCGCTCTCGTGGACGACCAGCGCGGAAGGCTGCGCGCCCCGGCCGGTCAGCGGCACCATCGCCAGGCTCCGGTCCGCGATCACCAGCTTCGTCGGCACCCGGTCGACGACGCGTACCTGCTCCTCGCGGCCGAGCGCCTCGGCCAGCGCGGCTGTCCCGCCCGGCTCCTCCAGGACCACTCGCTCCAGCACGACCCGGTACGAGACCCCGCGGCTCGCCGCCCGCTCCTCGGCATCGTTGTCACCGCCGGACACCGCGATCGGACTGCCGCCGGTCACCAGCGCGCAGACCTCGTCGGCCGCGCCCAGCTGCAACTGCAGGAAACGCTGGGACACCGCGTTCGCCCCGGTGACCACCTCCACCAGGTCGAGTACCGCCGGCTCCCTGGCCTCCGCCCTGAACTCCTCGACCAGCAACGCGGCTGCCAGCTCGGCCTGTTCCAGCTCATGGCGGTGCTGGGTGAGCAGGGCCCCCAGCGCGACCCCCGGCGGCGCGGCCACCCACCTGCCGGTCCTGGCGGACGACTGCGCGGCCAGTCCGTGCCGTTCGAGGCGGCGCAGGGCGCGTTCCGTGTCGGTCTCGGAGAGCTGGAGCCGGTGCGCGAGATCGGCCACATCGGCCGCGCCCAGCGCGACGAGTGAGCGGTACGCCGACTCCTGGAGGTCGTCCAGACCTATGACACCGAGCAAGGGAACCTCGATCCGCTGGCGGTTTTGAGTCACGGCGGGTTTCCGCCGCGGCACATCATCGCCGCTCAACTCCGGTTTCTGCCAGGGTGATCGAACTGGTGTAACAGAACCCGGCTTCCGGGCAGGTCCGGTTGACCGTATCGGGCGGTTTGCAGCGGCTCACTCCGCAACTCCGTTGGGCCGCACCCCCGTGGGGGGCGGTGCGGCCCAACGGGCAATTCCACGCACCCTGTACCTGGACCACCCCATCCGTGGACAATAGGGGCATGAGTCAGCAGGGGGAGCAGCCCGCCACCGCCGACGACTGGTGGGGCCGGCTGTACGACGAGACCGCAGAGGACCAGACGACCGCCGACAAGGGCGACAGCCTGGACGACCGCTTCGACTCCGCGGCAGGGACGCTGGGCGCCGTACGGGGGGTGGATGCCGGTGCGGCTCCTGGTGCGGTCCGGCAGGAACCACCGGGGACAGAGGCGGAGTTGCCGCCGTCGGTGGACCCGCGGTACGGGACCGATTCCTCCTCCGGCCCCGAGCCCGCTCCGTGGCCGGTGGCCGAACCGAGGGACCGGGCGCCGTGGGAGCCGCCCGTGGAAGGCGTACTGCCCTCCCGGACCTTCCCGTTCCAGCGGGGGAGGAGCCGCGGTGCACCCACAGCCCCCACACCATCCGCGACACCCGCTCCATCACCGTCACCATCCCCAACACCGTCACCATCCCCGACACCCGCGCCGTCCCCCGCTCCCCGTACCGCCCCCCACGCCACCCCTGTCACCCCTGCGCGCCCCGCCGTCGCTCATGTGGGTGACGGGCCGCCCACCTACGACGCCGAGCCCACTGCCCTGCCCGACGCGCACCCCGACGCCCTCGACGAGCTCGTCGCCGACACCGTCATCGACGGCGCCTGCTACGGCTCGTACACCGTGCGCGCCACCTCCGTACGCGGTGACTCCGCGCGGTACCGGGGCGAGCCCCGCAGGGACTCCCTGCTCACCGCCCGCTTCGGCAGCGGCGACAGCGCGCTCGTGCTGGTCGCCGTCGCCAGTGGCGCCCGGGCGTCGGAAGGCGCGCACCTGGCAGCGGCCGACGCCTGCCGCTGGATCGGCGGGGCCGTCGGGCGCAGCAGGCTACGGCTCGCCGAGGACATCAGGGCGGGCCGCAGGGGCGATCTCAAATCGGGGCTGCACCGGCTCACCGGGCGAGGCTTCGGCAAACTGCGTGCCCGCGCCGTCGAACTGGGCCTCGAACCCCACGAGTACACGGCGTCCCTGCGCTGCCTGCTGCTCACCGGAGACCCCGAATGCCGCACCCGGGTCTTCTTCGGCGTCGGGGACGGCGGGCTCTTCCGCCTCCGTGACGGTGCCTGGCAGGACCTGGAGCCCGCCGCGCACCCCGGAACCCCGCAGCTGCCGCCCACCGAGCCGTTCCGCTTCCGTGCGTCGGTGGCCCGGCCGGGAGACACCCTGCTGCTGTGCAGCGCGGGCCTCGCCGAACCGCTGCGCGGCGAGCCGGCGCTCTCCGACGAACTGGCCGCGCGCTGGGCGCCGCCCGAGCCGCCGGGGCTCGCGGAGTTCCTGGCCGACGCCCAGGTACGCGTCAAGGGGTACGCCGACGACCGCACCGCCGCCGCGGTCTGGGAGACCTGAGGTGCACCGGTGGCCCCACCCCAGGGCCCGGGGGCTCCTCGGAGCCGGGCTCATGGAAAGGCGTAATAGCGCAGGCGCGACCGTGGCGCCCATGGGTTGATGGAGGCATGGCCAAACAGAACGTTGCGGAGCAGTTCGTCGACATCCTCGTCCGCGCGGGCGTGGAGCGCCTGTACGGAGTCGTCGGCGACAGCCTGAACCCTGTCGTGGACGCCATCCGGCGTAACGCGGCCATCGACTGGATCCAGGTGAGGCACGAGGAGACCGCCGCGTTCGCGGCAGGCGCCGAGGCCCAGGTCACCGGGAAGCTCGCGGCCTGCGCCGGTTCCTGCGGCCCCGGGAACCTGCATCTGATCAACGGCCTGTTCGACGCCCACCGCTCCATGGCGCCGGTCCTCGCCCTCGCCTCGCACATCCCCTCCAGCGAGATCGGCCTCGGGTACTTCCAGGAGACCCATCCCGACCGGCTGTTCCAGGAGTGCAGCCACTACAGCGAGATGATCTCCAGCCCGCAGCAGATGCCGCGGCTGCTCCAGACCGCCATCCAGCACGCCATCGGCCAGAGCGGTGTCAGTGTGGTGACCCTCCCCGGTGACATCGCGGGCGCCCCGGCCCCGGACCGGACCGGTGAGACCGCACTGGTCACCTCGCGCCCCTCGGTCCGTCCGGGCGAGGCGGAGATCGAGAAGCTGGCCCGTCTGATCGACGAGGCCGACCGGGTGACGCTCTTCTGCGGCAGCGGTACGGCCGGTGCGCACGCCGAGGTGATGGAGTTCGCCGAGCGGATCAAGTCCCCGGTGGGCCACGCGCTGCGCGGCAAGGAGTGGATCCAGTACGACAACCCGTACGACGTCGGCATGAGCGGCCTCCTCGGCTACGGGGCCGCCTATGAGGCCACGCACGAGTGCGATCTGCTGATCCTGCTCGGCACCGACTTCCCGTACAACGCCTTCCTGCCCGACGACGTGAAGATCGCCCAGGTCGACATCCGTCCGGAGCACCTCGGCCGCCGTACCAAGCTGGACCTCGCGGTCTGGGGCGATGTGCGCGAGACCCTGCTGGCGCTGACGCCGCGGGTGAAGGCGAAGACCAGCCGCAAGTTCCTCGACAAGATGCTGAAGAAGCACGCCGGCGCCCTCGAAGGCGTCGTCAAGGCCTACACGCGCAAGGTCGAGAAGCACACCCCGATCCACCCCGAGTACGTGGCGTCGGTCCTGGACGAAGTGGCCGACGACGACGCCGTGTTCACGGTGGACACCGGAATGAACAACGTGTGGGCGGCCCGCTATCTCACCCCCAACGGCCGCCGCCGGGTGATCGGTTCCTTCAGCCACGGCTCGATGGCCAACGCGCTGCCGCAGGCCATCGGCGCCCAGTTCACCGACCGGCAGCGGCAGGTCGTCGCAATGTCCGGAGACGGCGGCTTCTCGATGCTGATGGGTGACTTTCTGACCCTCGTGCAGTACGACCTGCCGGTGAAGGTCGTCGTCTTCAACAACTCGGCGCTCGGCATGGTCGAGCTGGAGATGATGGTGGGCGGCCTGCCCGCGTACGGCACCACCCACCAGCACTCCGACTTCGCGGCCATCGCGCGGGCGGCGGGGGCCTACGGCGTCCGGGTGGAGAAGCCGAAACAGCTGGCCGGGGCGCTCGCGGACGCCTTCAAGCACAAGGGCCCCGCTCTGGTGGACGTGGTCACCGACCCGAACGCGCTGTCCATCCCGCCGCGGATCAGCGCGGACATGGTGAGCGGCTTCGCGCTCTCCGCTTCCAAGATCGTGCTGGACGGCGGCGTGGGCCGGATGGTGCAGATGGCCCGCTCCAACCTGCGGAACGTGCCGAGGCCGTAGCCGGGACCGCCAGCACGCCAGCACGCCAGCACGCCAGCACAACAGACCGCTCAGGTCCCGGCCGCGGCGAACGGCAGGGACGCGTACCGCCGTACGTAGTTGCCGTCGGCGAAGGTGCCCGCCGCCGAGTCGACGTCGAAGTCCGGGAAGCGGGCCAGGAGTTCCTCCAGGGCCGTTCGGGAGACGAGGCGGGCCGCGGCGGCGCCCAGGCAGTGGTGCGGTCCGTGGGTGAAGGCGAGGTGCTGGGGGCCCTCGCGGGTGAGGTCCGGGTCGTCGGCGGTGGGGCCGAAGGCGCGCGGGTCGCGGTTGGCGGCGGCGTAGAGGAGGAGGACCTTGCGGCCGGCGGGGACGGTCCGGCCGTGGAGGGTGGTGTCCTCGGTGACGGTGCGGGCCAGGCACTGCACGGGGGAGGTCAGCCGGAGGAATTCCTCGATGGCGGAGGGGAGCAGGGCGGGGGTGTCCAGGAGGGCGCGGCGTTGGCCGGGGTGGGCGGTGAGGAGTTCGGCGGCGCCGCTGAGCAGGCCGGTGGTGGTGTCGTTGCCGCCGGCGACCATGGTGAAGGCGAACCCGAGGATGCGCAGCAGGGTGGTGGTGTCGTCGGAGGGCATCAGGGCGACCAGGTCGGAGACGGTGTCGTCGGCGGGTTCGGTGCGGCGGCGTTCGATCAGCTCGCTGAAGTAGCCGAAGAGGCTGGTGACGGCTTCGGCGGCGGCGAGCGGGTCGCCCAGCGCGTTGGCCTCGACGATGGCGTGGGTCCAGCCGTCGAAGTGGGCGCGGTCGTGTTCGGGGACGCCGAGATAGCGGCCGACGACGTAACTGGGCAGCGGTTTGAAGAGTTCGGCGACGATGTCGCAGCTGCCGCCGAGATCGGCGATGCGGTCCAGGCGGGCCCTGACGAAGGCCCGGACGTGCGGCTCGATGGCGGCGACCCGGCGCGGGGTGTAGCCGCGGGTGATCAGCCGGCGGAAGGCGGTGTGGTCGGGCGGGTCCAGCATCACCATCGGTGCGGCGTCGGTGATGCCGAGGCGTTCGCGCTCGCCGTAGGTGATGGTCAGGCCGTCGGCGGAGGAGTAGCGGTCGGTGTCGCGGGCGGCGGCGAGCACATCCGCGTAACGGGAGAGGACCCAGTAGTCGCCCTCGGCGACGTGGTGGAGGGGGTGCGCGTCGCGCAGTGTCGCGTACATCTCCCACGGCGAGCGCCAGCTCTCGCCGGCGCACGGGGCGAACGGGGCCTGATGGGATGTGGTCATGCCGGGAGGGTGGGGGCGGCGCCCGCAAGAGTCAATGGCGTCTGCTCCCTGCCCAGCCGCTGCGCAGCGCAAGATGCCCGGGGCCTGTCGTCTGGATCAGGCAGGCTCGCAGGGCGGGTGGTGTCCGGGGCGGGAAGCGGCGCCGCCCGCCCCGGGACCCACCTCGGGGCGGGCGGCGGCGGTCAGGCCGGGCGCAGCCGCAGGGTCAGGATCTGGAAGGGGCGCAGCGCCACCGCGAGCGTGTCCCCGTCCGCCGTCACCTCCCGCAGTGGACGTTCCAGCAGGTCGGTGATCTCGGCCCGCCCCACCGGGAAGCCGAACCTGACCGCGGCGTCCGCGCGGCCGCCCGCCGACTCGTAGAGCCGCACCACCACATCCCCGCTGCGGTCCTCGGCGAGCTTCACCGACTCCACCGTCACGGCCGGATGGTCCGTGGCGACCAGCGGTGCCAGGGCGGGGGCGTCCGCCGTCCGCAGCGGCAGATTGACCGCCAGCCCCTCCCGTACGGCGTCGGTCACCCCGGCGCCCGGATACAGCGAGTAGCTGAACCGGTGGGTCCCCAGGTCCGTCTCCGGGTCCGGGCTGTGCGGGGCGCGCAGCAGCGTCAGCCGTACGGTCGTGCCAAGACCGTCCCGGTGCTCGGCCCGTGTCACATCGTGGCCGTACGTCGAGTCGTTGAGCACCGCGACCCCGTACCCCGGTTCGGCGACCCGCAGCCAGCGGTGCGCGCAGATCTCGAAACGGGCCGCGTCCCAGCTGGTGTTGGTGTGCGTGGCGCGGTGCACATGGCCGAACTGGATCTCGGCCGTGGACCGTTCGGCGTGCACATCGAGCGGGAAGGCCGCCTTGAGGACCTTTTCGGACTCCTGCCAGTCGGCCTCCGTGAGGATGTCCAGCCGGGTGCTCTCGGCGTCGAGGCGCAGCTCCTGAGCGATGCGCGAGGCCCCGAAGGTCCGCACCACCCGCACCGCGGCCCGCAGCGGCCCCGTAGCGACGACCTCCACCGATTCGGCGGCGGTGAGATCGGTGCGGCTGCGCCGGTAGTGCCGGTCGATGTCCCAGGCGTCCCACTGGTTGGGGTGGTCGGGGTGCAGCTGGAGCAGGTTGCCGCGGCTGCCGGGCGCCAGGACCTCGCGGTCAGCCGCCAGATCGCGTACCGAGGACAGCAGCCCGTCCGCGTCCACCGTGACCCGCAGCAGCCCGTTGTCGAGCACGATCGCCGGCCCGTCCTCCGCCACCGTCACGGGCGCGCCGGGCGCCGTACCGCTGAGCGGCGCGGAACCGAGCGGCGGTACCTCGGCGAAGGCGAGGGCGCCGTCCTGCGAACCCCCGGTGCTGAACGCCGTACCCCCGGTGCTGTCCGCCGTGCCGCCGGTTCCGGCTGCCGTACGGACAACCTCGCGGCGCCCGTACGGTGAGGCGTTGAGCACGGACCTGGGGGAGTGGCTCTCACTCAACGGCCGGACGTCCGGGCCCAGTTCGAGTGCGGCGACCGCCCCGGCGATGATCGCCTCCAGCTCCTCCCGTACCCCGGCGTAGGTCTCACGCGCCTCCCGGTGCACCCAGGCGATCGACGAACCCGGCAGGATGTCGTGGAACTGGTGCAGCAGCACGGTCTTCCAGATCCGGTCCAGCTCGTCATGGGGATAGCTGTACGTATCCGACCGGAGCGCGGCCGCTGTCGCCCACAACTCCGCCTCCCGCAGCAGGTGTTCGCTGCGCCTGTTGCCCTGCTTGGTCTTCGCCTGCGTGGTGTACGTGGCGCGGTGCAGCTCCAGATAGAGCTCGCCCGACCAGACGGGCGCCTGCCGCCCGTACTCCTCCTCGGCCGCCGCGAAGAAGGCCGACGGCTTCTCGATCTCCACGCGCGGTGAGCCCTCCAGGTCCCGGAGCCTGCGCGCCTTCTCCAGCATCTCGCGCGTGGGACCGCCTCCGCCGTCACCCCAGCCGAACGGCACCAGGGAGCGCGTCGCACGCCCCTTGTCGGCGAAGTTCCGCTCGGCGTGGGCCAGTTCGGCACCGTGCAGCTGGGAGTTGTACGTGTCGACGGGCGGGAAGTGGGTGAAGACCCGGGTCCCGTCGATGCCCTCCCACCAGAACGAGTGGTGCGGCATCCGGTTGGCCTGGTTCCAGGACAACTTCTGGGTGAGGAACCACCTGATCCCCGCGAGCTTCGCCAGCTGCGGGAAGGCAGCCGTGTAGCCGAAGGAGTCCGGCAGCCAGATCTCCTCGGTCTCGACGCCCAGCTCCTCGGCGAAGAAGCGCCTGCCGTGCACGATCTGGCGGGCCAGCGCCTCGCCGCCCGGCATATTGGCGTCCGACTCGACCCACATGGAGCCGACCGCAGCCCAGTTCCCGTCCGCCACCGCCTTCTTGATGCGTTCCCAGATGTGTGGCTGGTGCTCCTTGACCCAGGCGTACTGCTGGGCCTGCGAGCAGGCGAAGACCAGCTCCGGGTAGTCGGCCGCCAGCGCCGTCACATTCGCGAAGGTCCGCGACGCCTTCCGCACGGTCTCGCGCAGCGGCCACAGCCAGGCCGAATCGATATGGGCGTGGCCGGTGGCCGAGATCCGGTGGGCGCCCGCCTCGGCGGGCCTGGCCAGCGCGGGCGCGAGCGCCGCCCGCCCGGCCGCCGCCGTACCCGGTACGTCGTGCAGGTCCAGCGCGTCCAGCATGTCCTCCAGGGCGCGCAGGATCTCGTGGTGCCGGCTGCGGTCGGCCGGCAGCTCCCGCATCAGCTCGGAGAGCACCTCGATGTCGATGACCAGCTGCCAGACGTCCTCGTTCAGCACGGCGAGATCCGCGGAGGCGAAGCGGTACACGGGATCGTCGCCCGCGGTCAGTACGTCGCCCAGCGGTGTCGGCTCGAAGCCGTGCCGCAGTACGGCGGGATTGGCGGCGGCCTCCAGCAGCAGACGTACCGGCTCGCCGCCCGCGGCCGGCGCCGCGACGGGCACCTGGCGGTTACGCGGATGGATGCCCTTGACCGGCACGCCTTCGGCGTCGTAGATCATCCCCTCGGCCTGGAACCCCGGTCCTTCGCCGGTGAATCCCGGGTCGATCACGGCCTCGACCCGGCGCCCGGCCCAGGCGTCGGGGACGGCGCCCTCCAGCCGGAACCAGCTGGTCGACCAGGGCCTGCCCCACTCCGTCCCGGCCACGAAGGGCTCGTACATGCCGCGCAAGGCCTCCGCCACGGGCACCGGCTCGCCCGGCGCGTGCCAGACGGACAGGGTGAGCCCCACCCGGTCCGTGTACTGAGCGGGGCGGATGAACTGGTTCAGGGCCCGCTCCAGGCGGCCCTCAACCAGCGATCGGTCGTCGTGCATCGCGGCTCCTACGGGATCGGCTCGGCGTGACGTTCCCCGCTTGCCTTCCCCGGCGGAGCGCACGGCACCCGCCCGTCATGCGTGAGCACCCGCCTGCCGGGCATGCATTCCGGGAGGCTGTTCGAGCACGACAGAGCACCACGACTTGCAGGCGGGGGATATGACGGGGCGTCACAGTGGCACGAGTACCGCACCCGACCGGTGCGGCCAGGGATCCGGCATGCCAGGGGGGCGCCGGACCGGGCGGCTGCGCCGCAGACTGGGCCGGGGGGATCTGCCCGCGGTGAAGGACGTACGGCACGGGCTCAGGGAGCTGCTGCGCCGGTGCGGAAGCCAGAGCAGCGCCGATGTGGCCGAGCTGCTCACCAGCGAGCTGGTGACGAACGCACTGATCCACACGGACCGGGGGGCGGTCGTCACCGCCGGGGTCGGCCCGGCCGGACTCCGGGTGGAGGTAAGGGACTTCACGAACGGGCAGCCGGAGCCCCGCGGCGCCACCGACGAGAGCACGCACGGCCGGGGGCTGCTCCTGGTGCAGGCGCTCGCGGACGCCTGGGGCGTACGGACGCACGAGGTGGGGAAGTCGGTCTGGTTCGAACTCGAAGGCGGTCAGGCATGACTCACACCTGACCGCCTCCGGGCCACTCAGCCGAATTGCTGTTCGAGATCCTTCAGTTTCTGCTCCAGGGAGTCGAGGCGGGGGAGCGTCTGGGTGTCGTCCTCGGCGGTGAGGTCGACCGTCACGGCATCGGTTCCCGCCGCGGCCCGGTCGGAGTCAGGACTCGTCACGGCCTGGAGGGAGGGCCTGGCGCGTAAGGGCAGTTGTCCCGGCTCGGGTATGGCAGGCTCCGATACCGCCTTTGGCGCGCCCGCAGCCGGAGCCGTGCCCGCCACCTCCACCTGACGGCTGCCGCGGCCACGGCCCAGCGACCGGTGCTGCCTGTTGATCGCCTTGAGGTGGGCCCGCTCCAGCTTGTCGTGCTCCCGCTTCCGGAGCCGGTTCTGCTCCTTCTGGCGCCGGTCGTCACGGACCTCGTCGACCGCCTCGTCCAGCGTCCGCACACCCTCCAGGAGCATCAGCGACCAGGCGCCGAAGGTTTCCCGGGGCGCGCGCAGCCACCGTACGATCCGGATCTGCGGCAGCGGGCGGGGTACGAGCCCCTGCTCGCGCAGCGCCGCCACCCGGGTCTGCTTCAGCGCGCGGTCGAACAGCACCGCGGCCGAGAGCGACATCCCCGCGAAGAACTGCGGGGCGCCCGCGTGGGCCAGGCCGCGCGGCGCGTGTACCCAGTTGAACCAGGCCGCCGCTCCGGCGAACGTCCACACCAGCAGCCGCGAGCCGAGCGCCGCGTCACCGTGGCTGGCCTCCCGCACCGCCAGCACGGAACAGAACATGGCGGCGCCGTCGAGGCCGAACGGGACCAGGTACTCCCAGCCGCCCGTGAGGTTGAGGTTCTGCCGGCCGAAGCCGACCAGTCCGTGGAAGGACAGCGCGGCGGCGACCGCCGCGCAGCAGAACAGCAGCAGATACGAGGCGGTCCCGTAGACCGCCTCCTTGTGCCGTCTGCGTTCCTCGCTGCGCTCCCAGGTGTCGTCGGCCGCTCCCTTGTCGGCGGAGCGCCTGCCGCGCACGAGCACCGCCACAGCGACCAGGACCCCCGCGATCATCACGCCACCGGGAAGCAGCCAGTCCAGAGATATGTCGGTCAGTCGCATGCGGTGTCCCTTGCATCGCGTCAGTGCATTGCGGCCGCAATATTGGCTCAGATCCCGGGGCGCTCAGAGCGTTTCGGGACAAGAGCACGCCAACGGAGTGCAGGGAGCACCGGATAGGGGCGATCTGATCGAACTACCTTGCGTGCGAACCGTGTTGGGTTCGAATTCAGTCAGCCGAAGGAGGGGTGTCAGCGCTGAGCCTGGCCACTCGGTCGGCGTCGCAGGTGCGGGGGCAGGTAACGCAGGTGTCCCCGGGACGCACGGTGTAGAAGAGACAGCAGCTCGCGCGGTCGCGGGTCGGCAGCGGCCGGCCCTGCGGCCCGGTCAGCTCCCGGAAGCCCGCCCCGCCGGCGTACGGGGCGGTCGCGCCCGGCAGCAGCAGCTCCAGCTCCGCCACCCCGCGCGACTCCTCGCCGAGCAGATGGGCGACGTACCAGAGGCCCTCGACGATCTCGTCGGTCGCCATCCCCCACAGGGCCCGCCGGCCGCGGCGCATCCGTGGACCGAAGCCGTCGAGCACCGGTTCCAGATGCTCGGCGACCGCCGCCCGCACCTCGGCGCGCAGCGCGTCCTCGTCCGCGACCACATACGCGCCGGGCTCCCCGGCGGCCGGGTCGTCCGGCAGACAGGCGAAGGCGCCGGTCCGTACGGCCATCCGGCCCAGCGTGCGCTGGAAGGAGACGGCGCCGACCGGGAGCCTCGGCACCCTGCGGTGCAGGAACCACGGGACCGTGATCAGCAGACAGGCGGGCCAGGCGTACCGGTGGAAACCGAAGCCGGCGATGACGTCCGGCCGGGCCCGCTGCCCGTAGTCGCGCTCCACCTGCGCGCTGTCCCAGTCGAGGAAGGCGTCGAGCGCGCTGCCGCCCTCCGCGAGGCCGGTGGCGGTCACCCAGCCGCCGCCCGACGGGGTGAGTCCGTCCGCGGGCTCGGTGACGGACAGGCCGGGGAACACCTCGGTCAGTCGCTCGTAGGCGGCGGTCACGGGGGAGCGCAGCAAGGTGGAGACGGTCATGCAGGGACCACCGAATCGCGATCGTTTGCAGGTAAGCCTTACCTTATCCGATCCGATCGATGTTTGAACTGGGGCCCCGTCCGCCTATCGTGCTGAACAGGACGCCGGAGGAGGACCCAGGTGGAACAGGGCAGAGCACGCGATGCGGTACAGCCGTACGCGCCCCCGCGCCCGTCCGGCCCGGCCCGGATCCCCGACCCCGCTCGCAGCCCGGAGCGGCGGGAAACGGCGGAACCGGCCCCCGGCGAGCACAGCCGCTGCGAGCAGCCCGCGTCCGCCGTACGGCCGGTGCCCGACGGGCCGTACGCGCCTGCGTCCGGGGCGAAGCAGGTGCGGCGCCACTCGGTGCGCGGCCAGATCCTGCACGCGCTGCGCACCGCCCTGGTGGACGGCGAGCTGGTCCCCGGCGAGGTCTACTCCGGACCGGCGCTCGGCGAGCGCTTCGGTGTCTCCGCCACCCCGGTACGGGAGGCCATGCAGCAACTCGCGGTCGAGGGCGCCGTCGAGGTCGTGCCGAACCGGGGCTTCCGGGTCGCCGAGCGCAGCGCCCGGGAACTCGCCGAGCTGGCAGAGGTGCGGGCCCTGATCGAGGTCCCGGTGATGCTGCGGCTGGCGCGCGCCGTCCCGGCGGACCGCTGGACCGAGCTGCGGCCGCTCGCCGAGGCCACGGTCTCCGCCGCAGCGGTCGGCGACCGCGCCCGCTACGCCGAGTCCGACCGTGCCTTCCACGGGGCCGTGCTCGGGCTCTCCGGGAACCAGCAGCTGGTCGCCGTCGCCGACGACCTGCACCGCAAGGCCCAGTGGCCGCTGGTGAGCGCGCCCGTCACCCGGCGCGCCGACCTCCTCGCCGACGCGTCGGAGCACACGGCCCTGCTGGACGCCCTGATCGCCCGCGACCTCACGGTCGTCCAGTCACTCGTACGGGAACACTTCACCGGGGCGCCCGGCTGAACCGGAGTACCGGCAGGGGCCGTACCGACCGGCCCTGTGCCACCGGTGAAGCACCCAGCACCGCACCCCGCGCCGCGGCTGAGCTCACACCGCCGCGGCCGGTGGTGTGAGCTGCGCGGCCAGCCAGGTCGGTACGCCGTCGAGCAGCCGGAACAGCCGGGCCGCCTCGGCCCGCAGTCTGGTCGCCTCCGGTTCGGGCTCCGCGTCGGCGAGCGCGGCGAGTGCCGGGGCCGTACCGACGAGGTAGCCCAGCTCCTCCCGTATCCGCAGGGACTCGGTGAACCCGTGCCTGGCTTCGGCGAGTTCGCCCTCCCGCAGGGCCAGCGAGGCCAGATGGCGCCAGGTGAAGGAGAGCAGCAGTGTCTGACCGTGCGCCGTGGCGCCCGCGTGGGCCCGGCGGTAGGCGGCGCGCGCCGACTGGGCGGAGTCGGCCAGGTTCTGGGCGATCAGCCCGCGGCGGAAGTCCAGGAGCGGCCGGCCCGCCGAGCCCGGCGCGATCAGGGCGGCGGCCCTGCCCATCGCGGCCCGCGCCTCGTCGGCCCGGTCCCGTACGCCCAACAGTGTTGACGCGTAACCGAGCTGGCCGCGTTCACAGGCCGCGGCACCCCGTGCCTCGTCGCTGCGGGCGAGCGCTTCGGCCGTCCGCAGGGCGTCCTCCGCGTCCGTCCAGCCCTGTTCCGTGTAGAGACACCGCTCGATCAGCAGCGCGGCCCGGTGCAGGGCCGCCTCGGCGTCGTGCTTCGCGTGCGGTTCCAGCAGGGCGGCCGCGTCCGCCCAGCAGCCGCGCGAGCGCAGCCGCCATACCGCGGTCTGGAGTGGAGGATCGTCATCAGCTGTCGTTCCGTAACCAGACATGGCGGTATAGGCCACATTGCCCTCCCCGAGCGCACCATTGAGCTGTTGAGTCTGGGCGCATCTCAGCACGGATTGGCACGCCGGGCCAAGGGGTTGGGTGAATCAATTCACAATGTGCGGCTCCGCGTGGGCCCCCCGCAGGGCCCCGCGCGTCAGCTCATCCGCAGGGCCAGGAAGAAATCGAGCTTGTCCTCCAGGCGCGAGAGGTCACGTCCCGTCAACTGCTCGATCCGGCCGACGCGGTAGCGCAGCGTGTTGACATGCAGATGCAGCCGGGTCGCGCACCGGGTCCATGAACCGTCGCAGTCCAGGAAGGCTTCCAGGGTCGGGATCAGCTCCGCCCGGTGCCGCCTGTCGTAGTCCCGCAGCGGGTCGAGCAGCCGGGCGGTGAACGCCCGCCGTACGTCATCGGGGACGAACGGCAGCAGCAGCACGTGCGAGGCCAGTTCGTGGTGGCCCGCGGCGCAGACCCGGCCCGGCCGGGCCGCGGCCACCCGCCGGGCGTGCCTGGCCTCCTCCAGGGCGCCGCGCAGCCCCTCGGCCGAGTGCACGGATGCGGAGACCCCGAGCGTCAGCCGCCCGTCGTCGGCGAGCCCGGCCGTGAGCGGTTCGCGTACGGAGGTGAGCAGCTCGTCCGCGTGCAGCCCGGTGTCCGGCGTCCGGTCCGCCTCGTCTTCCCCGGCGTCCGGCGCGAGCGGCGGCAGGGGCACGAGCGCGATGGCCTCGTCACCCGTGTGGGCCACCGCGATCCGGTCGGACGAACCCGGGCCCGAGCCGCCCGGCAGCGCCTGCTCGACCAGGATCTCCTCAAGCAGGGACTGGGCCACCGGGCCCGCGTCGATGACCGGTCCGTCCTGCTGGTCCCAGTCGACCCGGGCGACGACCACCTGCCAGCGCGGAGCCGCCCCGATCCCGGGCATCAGCACCGGCGCGGCCACCCGCAGCCTGGCGGCGATCTCGGCGGGCGGCGCACCCGTCTGGACCAGTTCGAGAACTTCCTGGGCGAGCCTGCGCCGTACGGTACGGGCCGCGTCGCGCCGGTCGCGCTCGACGGCGATCAGCTGGGTCACACCCTGGAGCAGATCCAGCCGGGCGGCCGGCCAGTCACTCGCGTCCGCCTCGACGGCGAGCAGCCAGTCGGAGAGCACCGTCTCGCGCACATCGCGGAGGCCGGAGGCCGCGCCGCGCCCGCCGCCCCGCACCGGGAACAGCGAGTACGAGGTGGAGTGCACCGTCACCCGGTGCGGTCCCCGGCGCCCGGTCCGGGTCGCGGCGAGGTGCCCGGCCGCCAGCACGGCGCCGGTCCCTTCCGGCAGCGGGTCGCCCGCCCCGGCGATCTGCCGGCCGGTGGGGGAGAGCACCCACGCGTGCAGATCCAGGTCGGTGGTCAGCAGGTCGAGCACCACGTCGGGGCCGCCGCCCGCCGGCCCCGACGTCATCAGCCTGCGGTGCCGGTCCACGACGGCGGCCAGGTCCCCGGCCCGCTCGCCCGATACCTGCCGCACCACGTACTCGGTGACGACGGCGAAGGCGACCGACTCCTCCACCGCGAAGATCGGCAGCCGGTGGCGCACACAGGCCTCCACCAGGTCGTCGGGGATGTCCCCCAGCTCCGCCTCACCCGCCGCGAGCCCCACCACCCCGGCGCTCGCCAGGATCCGTACGAACGGCTCGGAGTCCTCGGCGGAGCGCCGCCAGGCGAGCCCCGTCAGGACCAGTTCACCCCCGGTGAGGTACCGGCTCGGATCACGCAGATCCGTCGTCATCACGCCCCGGACCGTGCGGTCCAGCTCGTCCTCACCACCGAGCAGGCGCAGGCCCAGCGCGTCCGTGTCCAGCAGTGCGCGCAGCCGCATCTCGTCGCCGCCGATCCGTATCGTCCGCCGTCCCGGTACAGCCGGTCGGCGGAACTAGTCGTTTCCAGAGGAAAGCCAAGAGGTAACTGAACCCCGTCTTTCGTTCGAACATACAAGACGACCAAGGACACCAGCCAACTCCTTCATGGTTTCGGTGACTGCACCCCGCGCGGCCCGGCTTGTGTACTTGTGCCGTCAAGCGTTAACAGCAGATGAACGTCCAGTCGAGGGCCGGCCGTCCCGGGCCCCAGCGAACAACCCCGAATGAGAAGAAGAGAGCCGCTACATGGACTTCCTTCGCCCCGCCAGCTGGGAGGAGGCGCTCGCCGCCAAGGCCGAGCACCCCACGGCTGTGCCGATCGCCGGTGGCACCGACATCATGGTGGAGATCAACTTCGACCACCGCCGGCCCCAGTACCTCCTGGATCTGAACCGGATCGGCCTCCTCAGCGAGTGGCATGTCGGCGAGGAGACCGTCCAGCTGGGCGCGTCCGTCCCGTACGCCAAGATCATGCAGCATCTGCGCACGGAGCTGCCCGGTCTCGCGCTCGCATCGCACACCGTGGCCTCCCCGCAGATCCGCAACCGCGGCGGTGTCGGCGGCAACCTCGGCACGGCGTCGCCCGCCGGTGACGCCCACCCGGCGCTGCTCGCCGCCGGCTGCCAGGTCGAGGCCGAGTCGGTGCGCGGCTCCCGGCTGATCCCCATCGACGACTTCTACACCGGTGTGAAGCGCAACGCGCTCGCACCCGACGAGCTCATCAAGTCGGTCCACCTCAAGAAGGCCGACGGCCCGCAGCAGTACTCCAAGGTCGGCACCCGCAACGCGATGGTCATCGCGGTGTGCGCCTTCGGTATCGCGCTGCACCCCGAGACCCGCACGGTCCGCACCGGCATCGGCTCGGCCGCCCCGACCCCGATCCGGGCGAAGGCGGCCGAGGACTTCCTGAACGCGGCGCTCGACGAGGGCGGCTTCTGGGAGAGCGGAAAGATCATCACCCCGTCGATCGCCAAGCAGTTCGCCCAGCTGGTCTCCGGCGCCGCGAACCCGATCGACGACGTCCGCGGCACGGCCAACTACCGCCGTCACGCCGTCGGCATCATGGCCCGCCGCACGCTCGGCTGGACCTGGGAGTCGTACCGCGGCAACGGCCGCAGCACAGAGGGAGTCGCATAATGCGCGTGAACTTCACGGTCAACGGCCGTCCGCAGGAGGCCGACGACGTCTGGGAGGGCGAGAGCCTGCTCTACGTGCTCCGCGAGCGCATGGGCCTGCCCGGCTCCAAGAACGCCTGCGAGCAGGGCGAGTGCGGCTCCTGCACGGTGCGCCTCGACGGCGTCCCGGTCTGCTCCTGCCTGGTCGCCGCCGGGCAGGCCGAGGGCCGCGAGATCGTCACGGTCGAGGGCCTGGCGGACTACTCCAAGCACCGCGACGGCGCCCACCCCGGCACCGGCTGCTCCTCGTCGGGCTGCGGCACCAGCCTGGACGCCGCCAAGCGCTGGCAGTCCAAGCCGACCGACGGCCGTTCCGGCGAGGCCGGTGACCTCTCCCCGATCCAGCAGGCGTTCATCGACGCCGGCGCCGTGCAGTGCGGTTTCTGCACCCCGGGTCTGCTGGTCGCCGCCGACGAACTGCTGGAGCAGAACGACTCACCGTCCGACGCGGACATCCGTGAGGCGCTCTCCGGCAACCTCTGCCGCTGCACCGGTTACGAGAAGATCCTCGACGCGGTCCGCCTCGCGTCCGCTCGCCAGGAAGAGACGGTCTGATCATGGGCGTCACTGGTTCACCCACCAACATCAAGCAGGGCTCGAAGACCAAGGGCGGCATCGGCGAGTCCACGCTCCGCCCCGACGGCACCCTCAAGGTCACCGGCGAGTTCGCCTACTCGTCCGACATGTGGCACGAGGACATGCTCTGGGGCTTCACCCTCCGCTCCACCACCGCGCACGCCGAGATCAAGTCGATCGACATCTCCGAAGCGCTCGCGACGTCCGGCGTCTACTCCGTGCTCACGTACGACGACCTGCCCACCGAGGTGAAGAACTACGGCCTGGAGATCCAGGACACCCCGGTTCTCGCCCATGGAAAGGTCCGCCACCACGGCGAGCCGGTGGCACTCGTCGCCGCCGACCACCCGGAGACCGCGCGCCGGGCCGCGGCCAAGATCAAGATCGAGTACGTCGAGCTGCCCGTCATCACCGACGAGGCGTCGGCGACCGGGCCGGACGCGCTGCTCATCCACGAGGGCCGCGACGACCACCACATCGGCCATGTCCCGCACCCGAACATCGTGCACCGCCAGCCGATCTTCCGCGGTGACGCCGACGAGGCCGCGAAGCGCGCCGACGTCATCGTCACCGGCGACTACTACTTCGGTATGCAGGACCAGGCGTTCCTCGGCCCGGAGTCCGGCCTCGCCGTGCCCGCCGAGGACGGCGGTGTCGACCTGTACGTCGCCACCCAGTGGCTGCACTCCGACCTCCGGCAGATCGCGCCGGTCCTCGGCCTGCCCGAGGAGAAGGTCCGGATGACGCTCTCCGGCGTCGGCGGCGCGTTCGGCGGCCGCGAGGACCTGTCGATGCAGATCCACGCCTGCCTGCTGGCGCTCCGCACCGGCAAGCCGGTCAAGATCGTCTACAACCGGTTCGAGTCCTTCTTCGGCCACGTCCACCGCCACCCGGCGAAGCTCCACTACGAGCACGGCGCCACCAAGGACGGCAAGCTCACCCACATGAAGTGCCGGATCGTGCTGGACGGCGGCGCCTACGCGTCCGCTTCCCCGGCGGTCGTCGGCAACGCATCCTCGCTCGCCGTGGGCCCGTACGTCATCGAGGACGTCGACATCGAGGCCCTCGCGCTCTACACCAACAACCCGCCCTGCGGCGCCATGCGCGGCTTCGGCGCGGTCCAGGCGTGCTTCGCGTACGAGGCGCAGATGGACAAGCTCGCGGCGAAGCTGGACATGGATCCGGTGGAGTTCCGCCAGCTCAACGCCATGGAGCAGGGCACGCTGCTGCCGACCGGCCAGGCCTGTGACTCGCCGGCGCCCGTCGCCGAACTGCTGCGCCTGGTCAAGTCGCGTCCGCTGCCGCCCGAGCAGCAGTGGCTCTCGGCCGGCGAGGACGCGGACGTCCGCGCCCTGCCCGGCGGCCTCTCCAACACCACGCACGGCGAGGGCGTCGTACGCGGTGTCGGCTACGCGGTCGGCCTCAAGAACGTCGGCTTCTCCGAGGGCTTCGACGACTACTCCACCGCCCGGGTGCGGATGGAGATCATCAACGGCGAGCCCGTCGCGACCGTGCACACCGCGATGGCCGAGGTCGGCCAGGGCGGCGTCACCGTCCACGCGCAGATCGTCCGCACCGAACTCGGCGTCAACCAGGTGACCATCCACCCGGCCGACACCCAGGTCGGCTCGGCCGGTTCGACATCCGCCTCCCGGCAGACGTACATGACCGGCGGCGCGGTGAAGAACACCGCGGAGGCCGTCCGCGAGAAGGTCCTGGAGATCGGCCGGGCCAAGCTCGGCACGTACCACCCGGCCTGGGCGACGGCCGAACTCCTCCTGGAGGGCGGCAAGGTCGTCACCGACGGCGGCGAGGTCCTGGCGGACCTGGTCGACGTGCTGGAGGACGAGGCGGTGGACCTGGAACTGGAGTGGCGCCACCGTCCCACGGTCGCCTTCGACCTGGTGACCGGCCAGGGCGACGGGCACGTCCAGTACTCGTTCGCCGCCCACCGCGCGGTCGTCGAGGTGGACACCGAGCTCGGCCTGGTCAAGGTCATCGAACTCGCGGTGGCCCAGGACGTCGGCAAGGCGCTCAACCCGCTCTCCGTCGTCGGCCAGATCCAGGGCGGTACGACCCAGGGCCTGGGCGTCGCGGTGATGGAGGAGATCATCGTCGACCCGAAGACCGCGAAGGTGCGCAACCCCTCCTTCACGGACTACCTGATCCCGACGATCCTCGACACCCCGACGATCCCCGTCGACGTACTCGAACTCGCCGACGAGCACGCCCCGTACGGTCTGCGCGGTATCGGCGAGGCCCCGACGCTGTCCTCCACCCCGGCGGTCCTCGCGGCGATCCGCAATGCGACCGGACTCGAACTGAACCGGACACCGATCAGGCCGGAGCACCTCACGGCCACCTGACCGGCCCCAAGCTCTCCGGGCGGCGCTGTGCCTCCTAGGAACGTCACACTTCCCAGCGCGCGCCGCCCGGAGTTACCAGTACCGCCCCGCTCGCGGTCCTTGCCCCCACAGTCCCCACAGAGCAGTACCCCCTTCGTCTCGGGCCGTCCCCCGGGTCGTGCAGCCCACGCAGCATCCCAAATCCCGCGTCTCCAATCTCCAGGCGGGTGCCCCTTTGAACCTTGGGAGTAGGCACCATGACCCAGCAGTCCCTTGAGCCAGACACCGTGCCGGAAGACGCCGGCGCGGGCACGCGCCAGCCGGCCGGCAGGTCCTGGCTGGACCGGTACTTTCACATAACAAAGAGAGGATCGACGGTCGCGACGGAGGTGCGCGGCGGCATCACCACCTTCATGGCGATGGCGTACATCATCCTCCTGAACCCGGTGATCCTCTCCGGCGCCGATGTCACCGGCCACCATCTCAACGGCGGCCAGATCACCACCGCCACCGCGCTCGCCGCGGCCGTCACCACCCTGGTGATGGGCTTCATCGGCAACGTGCCGCTGGCCCTCGCGGCGGGGCTCGGCGTCTCCGCGGTCATGGCGTACCAGGTCGCCCCGGAGATGACCTGGGGCAACGCGTTCGCGATGTGCATCATCTACGGCGCCATCATCGTGCTGCTGGTCGTCACCGGCTTGCGCGAACTCATCATGAACGCCATCCCACTGGCGCTGAAGCACGCCATCACCATGGGCATCGGCCTCTTCGTCTGCCTCATCGGCCTGGTCCAGGCAGGCTTCGTCACCGGGATGAAGGGCCCCGGCGGCGTCTCCGGAGCCAAGCCGCTCCAGCTGGGCACCAGTGACATGCTCACCGGGTGGCCGGTGGTCTGCTTCGCCGTCACCCTCCTGCTGATCTTCGCGCTCCAGGTCCGCAAGGTCCCCGGCGCGATCCTGATCGGCATCGTCGGCGGCACCGTCTTCGCCGCGATCGTCAACCAGGTCGCCGGGCTCAGCCAGAAGGACTGGGGACTCAACGCCCCTGCGCTCCACGGCTCGCCCGTCAGCGCGCCGGACTTCGGTCTCTTCGGCAGTGTCTCGTTCAGCGGTATCGGTCACGTCGGCGGCATCACCGTCGGTGTCATCGTCTTCACCCTGGTGCTCGCCGGGTTCTTCGACGCGATCGGCACGATCATCGGTGTCGGCCAGCAGGCCAACCTCGTCGACAAGGACGGGAAGATGCCGGGCCTCAACAAGGCCCTGACGATCGACGGCGCCGGCGGCATCGTCGGGGGTCTCGCCGGGGCGTCCGGCCAGACGGTCTTCGTCGAGTCCACCGCGGGCGTCGGGGACGGTGCGCGCACCGGCCTCGCCAGCGTTGTCACCGGCCTCGGCTTCGCGCTCTGCCTGGTCTTCACCCCGCTCGCCCAGCTCATCCCCACCCAGGTCGCGTCCGCCGCGCTGGTCGTCATCGGCTCGATGATGCTGACCAACGCCAAGCACATCGACTGGAACGACCAGGCCACCTCCATCCCGGTGTTCCTGACCACCGTTCTGATGCCGTTCGCCTACTCCATCACCGTGGGCATCGCGGCCGGCGTCATCTCCCACGTCCTCATCAAGGCCGTCCAGGGCAAGTTCCGGGAGATCGGCTGGCTGATGTGGGTACTCACCGCAGTGTTCCTGGCCTACTTCGCACTCCATCCCATTGAGAGCTGGCTGGGCGTCAGTTAGTCGCCCGCCCCCTTTCACATATCCGTGAGGAGACCGACATGCTGGACATCGCCGAAGAACTGAACCGGTGGGTCGAGCAGGGACGCGAATTCGCCGTCGCCACCGTGGTGGCGGTCGGCGGAAGCGCACCGCGCCGCCCCGGAGCCGCACTCGCGGTGGACACCGAGGGCACCGCGATCGGGTCGGTCTCCGGCGGCTGTGTGGAGGGGGCGGTCTACGAACTCTGCCAGGAAGCCCTGGAAACCGGCCGCAGCGTCGTCGAACGCTTCGGCTACAGCGACGAGGATGCCTTCGCCGTAGGCCTGACCTGCGGCGGAGTCATCGACATACTGATCACCCCGCTCCGGGCCGGCGCACCGTCGCGCCAGACGTACATGGCCGCGCTGGCCGCCGCCGCCGAAGGCACGTCGGCAGCCGTGGCCCGGATCACCGAAGGCCCCGACGATCTGCTGGGCCGCGCCGTGCTGGTCCACACCGACGGATCGTACGAAGGGACGCTGGGCGGCCAACGGGAGCTGGACCGCACCGCCGTCTCCCAGGCGCTGGCCATGCTGGACGCGGGCCGCACCGAGACCATCACGATCGGCGAGGACGGCTCCCTCTGCGGGCGCCCGCTGACGCTGCTGGTCGAGTCGAGCGTGCCGCCGCCCCGGATGATCGTCTTCGGTGCGATCGATTTCGCGTCGGCCCTGGTCAGCGTGGGCAAACTGCTCGGCTACCGGGTCACCGTCTGCGACGCACGCCCGGTCTTCGCGACCGTCACCCGCTTCCCGGACGCCGACGAGATCGTCGTCGACTGGCCGCACCGCTATCTGGAGTCCACCGAGGTCGACAGCAGGACCGTGCTCTGCGTCCTCACGCACGACGCGAAGTTCGACGTGCCGCTGCTGAAACTGGCTCTCACCCTGCCGGTCGCCTATGTGGGCGCGATGGGCTCACGCCGTACCCACCTCGACCGGAACACCCGGCTCCGCGAGGTCGGCGTCACCGAGATGGAACTGAACCGCCTCCGCTCGCCCATCGGCCTGGACCTCGGCGCCAGGACCCCCGAGGAGACCGCCCTGTCCATCGGCGCGGAGATCGTCGCCCACCGGCGGGGCGGCACCGGTGTCCCGCTCACCGGCGCACACACGCCCATCCACCACGACGGCTCGACGGGCCCGGCAGGCCGGATAGGCTCCGTCGCCTGACACCCCCGGGCAGTGCGCGCCCGGGGGACGCACTGCCCGGCTTCACCCGATCGGGGCAATTAGGTGTCCTGAGGGGGTACGGGATGGAACGCGCGGGCATCGCAGCACGTCTTCGGGGCTGACCGGCAATAACCCCGAGAGGCAGTGGTGAACATGGCCGTCGACGCATCGAGCGTCACCGTCCCCAGGCAACCGGGCGACGGAGACCGGACGTCGAGAGGCCCCGGGCGCGACGGACCGCTCCGGGAACTGGCCAGGTCCTGGGCGCTCGTGCTCTCCCTGGTGCCGCTCGGCCTGCTCACCGTGGCGGTCTGGTACGGGCAGTATGTGCGCCCCAGCGCCGACGAGTGGTGCTTCCTGCCGTACGTACGTGACCACGGCATCTCCGGGCTCACCGGCAAGTTCTACTTTCACGACAACGGCCGGATCGCCAACGGCTGGCTCGTCGGCCTCTACGCCGAGCCGGGAGTCCCGGGCCACCAGTGGTTCGGACTGGTCAGCGGCGTGCTGATGGTGGGGCTGCTCTGGGCGGTGATCGCCCTGGCCGTCCGGGCGGGCCGGCTCACCGTGCCGCGCGGCGTACCCCTGCTCGTGGCGTCCGTCACCGCCGTGGTCTTCCTCCTCGCCACCACCAACACGTACAAGACGTTCTTCTGGCCCGCGGCCTCCGTCTCGCACACCGTGGCGCCCGTGCTCGCCCTCGCCGCGGTCATCCCGGCGCTGCTGGCCCGCAGCCCCCGGGCCCGGATCGCAGCCCTGGTCATCACCGTGTTCGCGGGCACCTTCATCGGGACCCTGTCCGAGGAGACCTCGGTCGTGCTCCTCGTGGTCCTCTCGGCCGTCGTGCTCTTCGCCGGTCAGGTCTTCTCCGCCGAAGCACGGCGCTACGCCCGCCACTGGTCGCTCGCCACGATGGCCGGAGTCGTCATCGGTGTACTGCTCCTGGTGACGTCACCGGGCTCGCGTGAGCGCCGTCAGAAGTTCGGCGCCGGGACCTCGATGGTGGCCCCCGACTCGCTGACCACCTCCCTGCACCTCTACGCCCACATCATCTGGACGGTCCTGTCGACCTGGCAGTACCTGGGCGCGGTCGCGGCCGGACTGGTGCTCGGTCTGGTGGCGCGCCGGGAGAGGCCGACGGCCCTGCTGCCGTGCCGTCCCTTCCTGCTGACCGGCGTCGGTGCGCTGGCCGTCCTGGTCTCCGGCTTCCTGTGCACCGTCATCACGTACCCGGTGTTCGGAAAGCACGTCCTGACCACCCAGCGGACCTGGAACGACTATCTGCTGCTCTACGTCCTGCTGCTCGTCGGCGTCGGCGCGCTGCTGGGCCGCGCGATCCGGCAGCGCCCGCGTGGGGCGCTGGCCGTGACGGCCGCGGCGGGCGTCATCTGCGCCGGAGTCTGCGTCTCACTGGCCGTACCGCTGCACACCCTCGGGCACCAGATGCACGTCAGGGCCGAGAAGTGGGACCGCCAGGACCAGTGGATGCGGAAGGAGTCGGCGGCCGGGGCGAAGGTGCTGCCGTACAAGCCGCTCCATGTGGCCAAGATGCTGGAGCCGTTCAGCAAGAAGCCGCACGGCTGGCCGGCCAGCTGCGTCGCCGACTACTACCACGTCGACCGCGTCACCCACGCGAAGCGGCTGCCCTGACGGGGTCCTCGCCGGGCGCGGGCGCCGTGCCCGAGTCGATGGCCCAGCGGGCCAGCAGGAAAGAGAGGGGAGTGACGAGGACACCGGCCGCGATAGCGGCGATGTCCTCGTTCATCCCGAGCATGCTCACCGCCAGGTAGAGCAGGATTCCGCTGCCCACGACATTGACCAGGCCGGAGAGCGGGTAGCGCGCGAAGGCGCGCCAGGTGGGGCGGGTGCGGCAGGTGATGTACGAGTTGAGCAGGAACGACACGGTGATGCCCACGGCCCAGCCCAGCACATGGGCCGCCAGATACGGCAGCCAGCGGTTCAGCGTGGCGAACACCGCGTAGTAGACCGCGGTGTTGGCGACCCCGATCGCCGCGAACGTGACGAACTGCCCGAGCGTGCGGGCCTTCTTCGCGGGCGCCGGCGGCGGGACCGGGGGAGGTGCGGAGGACGTGCGCGTTTCGTCGGAGCTCATGAGGTCGGCCGCACCTGACCCGCGGCCTCCAGCGGGGAGCGCGCCGAGAAGTCCCTGGCGCGGTCGTCGGTCTCGCTGACCACGTAGTGCGGCCTGCGCTTCGACTCGTGGTAGATCCGCCCGACGTACTCGCCGATGACGCCGAGGGTGGCGAGCTGGACCCCGCTGAGCGCGACGATCGCGGTGATCAGCGTGGTGTATCCGGGGGTGTCGACCCCGTCCAGCACGACGTTCCCGATGATGTACAGCGCGTAGACGAGCGCCGACAGGAAGAGGCAGAGGCCCGTGTGGATGGCGAGCCGCAGCGGCTTGCTGTTGAACGAGAGCAGCCCGTCGATGCCGTAGTTGAGCAGGTGGCGCCCGCCCCACTTGGACTCTCCGGCTGCCCGCTCGACGTTCTGGTAGGTGAAGCTGACGGTGTCGAAACCGATCCAGGAGAAGATCCCCTTGGAGAAGCGGTTGCTCTCCGGGAGCGACAGCACACTGTCCACCGCGCGCCGGGACAGCAGCCGGAAATCGCCCGCTCCGTCGATGACTTCGACGTCCATGCAGCGCCGGACGAGCCGGTAGTACATCCGGCTGAGAGCGGACCGCAGCGCGCCCTCGCCCGTACGGTCACGCTGGGCGACGACCTGGTCGTAACCGTGCCGGTGCAGGTCGAGCATGCGCGGCAGGAGCGTGGGCGGATGCTGGAGGTCGGCGTCCATCAGGACCGCCGCGTCACCCGCTGTCATCCGCAGGCCGGCGAGCATCGCCGACTCCTTGCCGAAGTTGCGGCTGAAGGAGGTGTAGCGCACTCGTGAATCGTCGGCTGCGAGCCGGCGGAGTTCGCTCAGGGTCCGGTCTCCGCTGCCGTCGTCGACGTAGCAGATCTCGAACGTCTCCCCGGTCGGTTCGAGTGCGGCGACCAGCGCGGTGTGAAAGGCGCCGACCACCTCCGCTTCGTTGTAGCACGGTACGACAACCGAAAGGTGCACCATCGTCATTCACTCCGTGTCTGTTGCGAACGGCGATCTCCCTCCGGAAATCGCTACCCATGAAGAACGGTGCTGAGAGCGAAGGGTTGCCTGTCGTGACCAAACCGATTCAGACTTTGCGTCACCGGGCCATCACGATCGAAAAGGATCCGAACGGTAGCGAGTCGGACCCGCCCCGGAGATGCGGGCCGGTGTACGGCTCAGCCCTGCGGGACCTTCCCTGACGTCCGCCGGTGGGGCAGCGCGCCCTGCCAGTACTGCGCGGGGTCCGCCTGCTGGAGGGCTTCCTCGGCGAGCTTCCGCGCCTCGGCGAGGACGTCGCCCTGCTCCTGGACCAGCTGGTCGTATATCGGCGAACCTGGGGTGGAGGGATAGCTCACGGTCGTACGTTCCTTAGAACTCGGGTTCCTGTCCAGCCGCTGGTGCCCGGAAAGCGCCGGACCATGCACGATCGGCTGCTCCGTGCCCCGGCGACCTCGCCGGGGCACGGAGTACCCCGGACCCGCCCCGAACCAGCCAGGAGTCCCGAGATGACCACCTCACCCGTCTCCCCGCACCGGATGGACCCGTCCGGCGGTTGCCCGCACGCCGCCAACGCGCTGCTCCTGGCCCAGGGCGCGGTGGTCCCGGTCGTCCTGCCCGGCGAGGTCGAGGGGGCGGCGGTCCTCGGACACGCGGCGCTCAGGGAGTTCCTGGCGCACCCCGACGTCGCCAAGGGGCCGCAGCACTTCACCGCACTCCAGGAGGGGCGGATCGAGGAGGGCTGGCCGTTGCGGACCTTCGCCACCGTACGGTCCATGACAACGGCCGACGGCGCCGACCACCGCAGGCTGCGTTCCCTGGTGAGCCGGGCGTTCACCGGGCGCCGGGTGGAGTCGCTGCGTCCGCGGATCGAGACGCTGGCCGCGGGGCTGCTCGACGGCGTCGCGGCCGCGGCGGACCGCGACGGCACGGTCGACCTCCGTCGGCAGTACGCGCTGCCGCTGCCGATGGGCGTCATCTGCGAGCTCCTCGGGGTCGGTCCGGAGTACCGGGAGCGGCTGCACCACCTCTCCGACCAGGTCGTCTCCACCGGTATCGGTCCCGATGAGGTGGTGGCCGCCAACCAGGAGATGGTCGCCGTGCTGGCCGCCGTCGCGGCGGGGCGGCGTGAGCGGCCGGGCGACGATCTCACCAGCGCGCTGATCGCTGCCCGCGAGGAGGACGGCGACCGGCTGAGCGAGCCGGAGCTGATAGGCACCCTGCTCCTGATGATCGTCGCCGGTCACGAGACCACGCTGAACCTCGTCGCCAACGCGGTCCGGGCGCTCTGCGCCCACCGGGACCAGCTCGCCCTGGTCATGGCGGGCCGGGCCACCTGGCTGGACGTCGTCGAGGAGACGCTGCGCTGGGACAGCCCGGTCAGCTTCTTCCCCTTCCGCTACCCGACTCGCGATCTGCCCGTCGCGGGCACGGTGATCCCACGCGGCACCCCGGTGCTGGCCGGGTACTCGGCGGCAGGCCGCGACCCGGCCGTCCACGGACCGGACGCCGACCGGTTCGACATCACCCGGGACGCCCGCCACATCTCCCTCGGGCACGGCCCGCACTTCTGCCTCGGCGCACCGCTGGCCCGGCTGGAGGCCACGGTCGCCCTGGAACGGCTCTTCACGCGCTTTCCCGGACTGGAACTGGCCGTTCCCGAAGAGGAGCTGGCCCGGCACCCGGGCTTCGTGGGGAACGGGGTGCGCGAGCTTCCCGTACGACTCGGGCCCGACCGGGCTGCGCCGCCCCGCTGAACCGGCGGCAGGCGGACCCGCGCTGGGACCGGGGCGGCGGTCACTCCACCGGGCTGCCCAGCCGCCCTTCGAGCAGCACCAGTAGTTCGCTCAGCGCATCGGACAGCTCGGCGCGTCCCCGGGCGTCGATACCGTCGAGCAGGGCTGCCTCGTACCGCAGCTGGACGGGGAGCAGCCGGTCCAGAAGCGTGCGGCCCTCCTCGGTGAGGGAGAGGTGCGAGACACGGCGGTCGCGGTCGTCCGGCCGCCGGGCGACGAGCCCGCGCTCCTCCAGCTGCCGTACGCGCTTGGTCACCGCGGCCCCCGAAGCGAAGGTCTCGCGGGCGATCCGGCCCGGCGTGAGCTCGCGGTCCACCCTGCGCAGGGTGCCGAGTACGTCGAACTCCGGCCGGGAGAGACCCTCCTGGCGGAGCGGTGCGTCGGCGGCCTGCTGCAGCAGTGCGGAGCAGCGGTTGAGCCGTCCGATCACCGCCATCGGGTCGGTGTCGAGCCCGGGCAGCACCTGCTCCCATTGCCGGATCACCCCCGCGACGATGTCCTCGGCCATGTACACCCTCCTCGCTCTCGGTCCGGATCGATTCTGCCCTCTCTGGAGCTGTCTCCCTAAGCGGCCGGTACCGGCGGCGCGGTGCGACGTACCAGCAGCCCTTCGCCGCGGCTGTCCATGATGTGGTCGGTGGTTTGACCGGGTTCAGCCGTGCCGGATACGTTGCGCGCCATGCAGCCTTCCGCACACCTGACGACGCGTGGTCATGTCGACCTGAAGCGTGTGTGCTCCGCGGCGTGTAACCGGGCCTGAACGCCCTGGCTGTACGCGCCGCCCGCTGACTTCACCTCCCCGCACCCGACTCGCCGGGCAGCGCGGCGCCCTTCCCGGAAGAAGCAGAGCTCCACCGGCCCTCGTCGGCGGCGCCTGCCGTGTGGCTCCGCAGCGGAGCCCCGTACTGGAGTGCCACCCCACCGAGCAACGGGATGCCATCCGTGGACCGTCCGCCCGCGCCCGCCCGCCGCCCCGTCCCTGTCCGCCGTCCCACCCCCGTCCGCCGCTCCGACATACCGGCCGCCGGACCGCAGCGCCGTGCTGCCGGTGCCGCCACCGGCGCCGTACTCTCCGCGATCCTCGACCACGGTCCGGTCGCCCGCTCCACCGTCGCCCGTCTCACCGGCCTTTCGCCCGCATCGGTCACCGGCCACACCAGGCAGCTGCTGGCACGCGGGCTGATCCGGGAGGCAGCGGAGACCGCGGGGCCACGCGGTCTGGGGCGGCCGCACATTCCGGTCGAGATCGACACCGGCCAGTGCCTGGTGGCCGGTGCGCACATCGCCGTGGCGCACTCGACGCTGTCCCTGATGGATCTGCGCGGCCGGATCGTGGCCGAGGACCGGCAGCCGCACCGGGACACGGACCCCCGGCCGGTGCTGCGTGCACTGGCCGCGCGGCTGCCCCGGCTGGTGGCCGCGCACGCCGGCGGCCGCACCGTGCTCGGGCTCGGCGTGGCCACCGGGAACCGCGTCGACCCGGCCGCCGGGACGATCGTGCACCATCCCCAACTGGGCTGGCGCGATGTGCCGGTACGCGAGCACCTCGCCGCGGCCACCGGGCTGCCCGTCCATGTCGACAGCCACGCACGGGCGTTGGCGCGCGCGGAGCAGATGTTCGGTGAGGTGACCACCCGTACCAGCGCGGTCCTGCTCTTCGTCGGTGCCGTCATCGACGCGGCGTTCACCTCCGCCGGAACCGTCCATCTGGGGCCGCGTGCCGGGGCGGGGAGTGTGGCGCATCTGCCGGTCGGCCCGGACTGCGGGACCGGTGCCGCAGCGGTCTGCGCGTGTGGCAGGCCGGGCTGTCTCCACTCCATGGCCTCGGAGTCCGCACTGCTGCGCCGGGCCGCCGAACAGGGACTGCATGTAAGGGTGTTCAGTGAGCTGCTCGATCTCGCCCTGGCCGGGGAGCCCCGCGCGCGGGAACTCTTCAGGCGCCGGGCACGGTACGTCGGCCGGGCGGCGGCCCTGCTGCTGGACACCTTCGACCCCGAGATCCTGGTGGTCGCCGAGCCGGGGGTTGCCCGGCTGCCGGAGTGTCTGGCCGTGCTGCGGGCGGAGGCGGGCGAGCGCTCTCTGGTCTGCGACGACCCCGAACGAGCCGTGGTACCCGGCAGTTTCACCGGATCGGTGCTGGCCACCGCGGGCGGCGCGGTGGCGCTCGGTGCCCTGTACGCGGACCCGCTCGGCCCCTGGCCCGCGGTGACCGCGGCCTGCTGACGCTCCCGGCGGTACACCGAATTAATTCAGAAGGTTGCATTGTTGACCCGGCGGGAAAGAGGACGCGAGGATGGATTCATGACCGGAACGCAGCGGATTTCCCCGTACATGCCCCTCGGGGTGTGCGACTGCTGCGCGGCTGCGTCGGCCGGCCTCTTCGCCCGCCTTTTCTGTTGTCGCTCGGCTCGGGTGTCCCGATAGCCGCTGGGCGTCTCGTCCGCTCCCGTTGAAGAGCGCACGTAGTCCCCGCTTCCGGGGTTCGCATTTTCCGCGATCCCGCGATCCCGCTTTCCTTCTTCCGTTCTTTCCTGCCCTGGGTATGCCGTGTTGATCCGTCATGCCTGAGGGCCGATTCCTCCTGGGGAGATCATGACCGTCACCGCCACTCCAGCCGCTCCGTCCCCCGTGCCGTCCGCGTACTCCGCGCCCGGAATTGCTCCCGGAATCGCTCCCGAGCGGTTCCGGCAGGTGTTCCGCCGTTATCCCGCCGGGGTGGTCGCTGTCACCGCCGACTCCGGCCGGGGGCCGGTCGGGTTCACCGCGACCTCACTCACCTCGCTCTCCCTCGAACCGCCGCTGGTGTCCTTCGGTATCGCGGTGACCGCCTCCAGCTGGCCGCACATCGAGCGCGCCACGACCGCCGTCATCAACTTCCTCAGCTCCGACCAGGAGCCGTTGGCCAGGACGTTCGCGAAGAGCGGCATCGACAGGTTCGCCGCGCCGACCCAGTGGCGGAGGCTGCCGGGCGGCGAGCCGGTGCTCGGCGGGGTGGCCGGCTGGCTGCGACTCGGCGTCGAGCAGATCGTGCCGGCCGGGGACCACCGGATCGTGGTGGCGCGGGTCGAGGAGTCCTGGCTCGACGAGAGCCGGGGCCCGCTGGTGTTCCACGACGGCAACTACCTGTCGCTCTGAACCCGTTGTCCGTGCCGCCGTCCGCCACCGCCCACTGATCAGGAATCACCATGCCAGCTTTTCCGCCATCGGCTCCCGCCGGCCGCAGGTCCTTTCTCGCCCTCATGGGCGGAGCTGCACTCGGCCTCGCCGGCTGCGCCCCGCAGACCACGACGGCCGCCAGCGGGAAACCGCTCGGAAAACTCCCGTCCGGCGCCCCGCCGCCGGGAACGAAACTCTCGGTGGCCGTACGGACCACACAACTCCAACTCGCCCCGTCCGGGCTGAAAAAGGATCTGCGGTTCACCGTCTCAGACTGGCCCAATCTGAATGCGGGCCCCGACATCATCCAGGGATTCCGCGCCCACTCCATCGACCTCGCGGTCAATGCGGGAATTCCCCCGATCCAGGCCGCCGCGATCGGGGTCGGCGCGCGGATCGTGGCGGTCCAGGAGCGCAATCACCCGTTGTACGTCTTCGCCACAGCGCCCGGCTCGTCGATCAGGAGGACCGGAGACTTCCGGGGCAGGAAGATCGGCTTCTCGCAGGGGCAGGCCCAGGGCGTGGTCGTCCTGCGGGCGTTGCAGAAGGCCGGTCTGCGCAACAGCGACGTCACCCTCGTGGCCCTGCCCAGCACCCAGTTCCTGACCGCACTCCAGTCCGGGCAGGTCGACGTGGCCCCGCTCGCGGAGCCCACGCTCACCAAGTACCTCGGCCAGTACGCCAAGGACGGCGCCCGGGGCGTGCACACCGATGTGGTCGACCTGCTCACCGTTCTCTGGGCGCCGGACGAGGTGCTGGACGACCGGGCCAAGGCCGCCGCTGTCCGTGACTTCATCCCGCTCTGGGCACGCGGCCAGGTGTGGGCATGGGAGCACCCCGGCCAGTGGATCGACCGGTACTACGTCAAGGACCAGGGCGTCACGGCGGCGGACGGCAGGCGCATCGTCGCCTCGCTGGCCAGACCGGTCTTCACGACGAACTGGGACCGGGCGATCGCCTGGGAGCAGGAGACCGCCGACCTGATGGCCTCGGGCGGCTTCGTACCCCGTCAGGACGTCACCAAGCTGTTCGACCGGCGCTTCGAGCGGCTGGCCGCCGAGGCCGTACCCGCCGCCTACCGGGAGGGATCATGACCGAAGTACTGCCGAACGCCCGCGTCCGGGAAGCGGCGGACGCCGAGTTGCCGCACCTCGACTCCACGCACGCCGACTCCACGCACGCGGACTCCACCCACGCGGACTCCACGCACCCCGACTCCACGAACACCGACCCCGCGCACCCCGAGTTGGCACAGCGGCCTCCCGGCCGTGCCGCCCGCAGGCGGCTGGGGCCCGGGCGGGCCGTGCCCTTCGGCCGGCTGATCGGTCCTGTGCTGGTGGTCGTCGTCTGGTGGGCCGCGTCGGCTCTCGGCTATCTCGACCCGAGGATCCTCTCGGGGCCCGGCACCGTGCTCTCCACCGCCGGCGATCTGGCCGCCGACGGACGGCTCCAGGCCAACGTCCTGGTCTCGCTCCAGCGTGCCGGGCTCGGTCTCCTCTTCGGGGTGGCGGCCGGTACGGTCCTCGCGGTGGCGGCCGGGCTGAGCCGCACCGGGGAGTATCTGCTCGACGGCCCGCTCCAGATCAAGCGGGCCATTCCCTCGCTGGCGATGCTGCCGCTGCTGATCCTCTGGCTGGGCATCGGCGAAGAGATGAAGGTCACCGTCATCGCCCTGGGCGTCGCGGTGACGGTGTACGTCAACACGTACGCCGCGCTGACCGGTATCGACAGCCGGTATGTCGAGCTCGCCGAATCCCTCGGGCTCAGCCGCCTCCAGTTCATCCGCAAGGTGGTCGGCCCCGGCTCGCTGCCCGGCTTCTTCGTCGGGCTGCGGCTGGGTGTGACGGCCTCCTGGCTCGGCCTGATCGTGGTCGAGCAGATCAACGCGACCAGCGGAATCGGCTACATGATGTTCCAGGCCCAGCAGTACGCCCAGTCCGACGTCATCATCGTCGGTCTGGTGGTCTACGGGATCTTCGGCTTCGCATCGGACGCCCTGGTCCAGACGATCGGAAGGAGGGCCCTGTCGTGGCGACGCACCCTGGCGGGCTGACCGGTACGCCTCCGGCGGCCGTACGGATGACGAAGCTGGTGCGCCGCTTCGGCGACCGGACCGTCCTGCACGAGCTCGATCTGACGCTGGCCCGGGGCGAGTTCACCGCCCTGCTCGGCCGCAGCGGCTCGGGCAAGTCCACCCTGCTGCGGGCCGTGGCCGGCCTCGACCACGCGGTCGACGGCTCGGGCGGGCTGAGCGTCCCCGAGCGGGTGTCGCTCTCCTTCCAGGACTCCCGGCTGCTGCCCTGGCTGCGCCTCCTGGACAACGTGGTGCTCGGGGTACGCGGTCCCGGCGCCCGGGAGCGCGGGCTGACCGCGCTCGACGAGGTCGGCCTGGCGGGCCGTGAGCGGTCCTGGCCGCACGAACTCTCCGGTGGCGAGCAGCAGCGGGCCGCACTCGCCCGCGCCCTGGTCCGCGATCCCGAACTGCTGCTGGCCGACGAGCCGTTCGGCGCACTGGACGCGCTCACCCGGCTCAGGATGCACGGGCTGCTGCGCGAGCTGTACGAACGCCACCGGCCCGCCGTGCTGCTCGTGACCCACGATGTCGACGAGGCGGTCGAACTCGCCGACCGGGTGCTGGTCCTGGAGGGCGGCCGGATCTCCCTCGACCTGACGATCGGCCTCGACGCACCCAGGAGCCGGCGCGATCCCCGGTTCCAGGAGTACCGGGACACCCTGCTCACCGCCCTCGGCGTGACAGAACCCCAGCTTCAGCCCCAGCCGTAGCCCCCGCCCCGGCCCTCCCGAGCACCTGTCCGAGTGCCCGGGGCGCCCCTGCGCAGGCGCCCCACGCGCGAACACACCCGCGTACCTCTACACCCGCGAACCATCCGAGGAGACGACACCGTCATGCCACGCACCCCCGGCGCCACCCCCGGCCGCGCCCCGCTGCATCTCAACGCGTTCCTGATGTCCACCGGCCATCACGAGGCGTCCTGGCGGCTCGCCGAGAGCCCGGCGCGCGCCAACTCCGACATCGAGCACTACAAGAACCTCGCCAGGATCGCCGAGCGCGGCAGACTCGACTCGCTGTTCCTCGCCGACAGCCCGGTCCTGATGGGCGACCCGGGCAGGCGGCCTTCGGCCAAGCTGGAGCCCACCGTCCTGCTCACCGCGCTGGCGGGCGCCACCGAGCACATCGGACTCATCGCCACCGCTTCCACCAGCTACAACGAGCCGTACAACCTGGCCCGCAGGTTCGCCTCGCTCGACCATGTCTCCGGGGGCCGGGCCGGCTGGAACATCGTCACGACCGCGGGCGCCGACGCGGCCCGTAACTTCGGCCTCGACGACACTCCGCTGCACCGCGACCGGTACCGCAGGGCCGCCGAGTTCGTCGAGGTGTCCACCAAACTGTGGGACAGCTGGGCCGACGACGCCGTGGTCGCGGACAAGGAGCGCGGGGTGCACGCGCTGGCGGACCGCGTACGCCGGATCGACCACAGCGGCCCGTACTTCCGCGTCGACGGACCGCTGAACGTCCAGCGTCCGCCGCAGGGTTATCCGCTGCTGGTGCAGGCGGGCTCCAGCGAGGACGGCAAGGACTTCGCCGCCCGCTACGCGGAGGCGGTGTTCACCGCCCAGCAGACACTGGAGGAGGGCATCGCCTTCTACCAGGACGTCAAACGGCGCGCCCAGGCCGTCGGCCGTGACCCCGGCGGCATCAAGATCCTGCCGGGGATCGTCCCGGTCATCGGCGACACCGAGGCCGAAGCGCGTGAACTGGACGCCGAACTGGACCGGTTGATCGTGCCCGAGTACGCCAAGCGGCAGCTGGCCGAGCGGCTGAGGATCGCCCCGGACGACCTGGCGCTCGACGAGGAACTGCCCGATGACATCCCCACCGAGGACGAGATCGAGGGGGCGAAGAGCCGGTACACCCTCGTCGTGGAGCTGGCCCGGCGCGAGCGGCTGACCGTGCGGCAGCTCATCGGACGGCTGGGCGGCGGCCGCGGCCACCGTACCTTCGCGGGGACGGCGGAGCAGGTGGCCGACACTATCGAGCACTGGTACGACAGCGGAGCGGCCGACGGGTTCAACATCATGCCCGCCGTGCTGCCCTCCGGCCTTGAGACCTTCGTGGACCGGGTGGTGCCGATCCTCCAGGAGCGCGGTCTGTTCCGCACCGAGTACACGGGGCGCACGCTGCGCGAGCACTACGGTCTGCCGCGCCCCGCCAACCAGCTGTTCGACACTCCCGCCGGGAGCGGCGGACAGGCACCTGTGGGCCGGCCCGTGCCTGCGCGGGCACGGTGAGGTGCCGGCGCGGCTACTGAAGTGCGTGGACGGCCGCCGTGAAGACGGCGGGCAGCCGGGCGGCCGCCGGTACGACGAGGCCGGCGGTCCGCGGGCTGCCGCTGAAGGACAGGAGGGCGCCGGTCAGCAGCCGGTGACGGCGGGTCAGACGCTGCCAGGCGCCCTCGTAGTCGGCGGGCCGGCCGGCGGCCAGGCAGCGCACCGCCGCCCCGGCGCTCGCCAGGGCCAGGGCGATGCCCTCGCCGGTGAGGGCATCGACGTACCCCGCCGCGTCCCCGACGAGCAGGACCCGCCCGGCGACCCGGCGCCGTACCCGCTGGCGGAGCGGTCCCGCCCCGCGCACGGTGCTCGCGTGCGGCCCGCGCAACGCCGCGTGGAGCGCCGGGAACCCGGCCAGGTGTTCGTCGTAGCCGCGACGGCTGCGGCTGAGCACCGCGACCCCGACCAACTCCTCGCCGACGGGGGTCACATACGCCTCCCCGTACGCGGACCAGTGCACCTCCACGAAGTCGGTCCACGGAGCGCACCGGTAGTGGCGGCGCAGCCCGTACCGGCCGGGGGAGCGGCCGGGCAGATCGAGCCCGAGACCGCGCCGCAGCGGTGAGTGCAGGCCGTCGGCGGCCACCAGCCAGCGCGCGGTGAGCCCGGCCGCGCTGACGCTGTCGGTGCGCTGGCGCACTGCGCCGACCTTGCCCGTGACCATCCGTACGCCCAGCTCGCGGGCGCGCTCGTGCAGCGCGGCGTGCAGCACCGTACGGCGGATCCCGAGGCCGGTACCGCCCCGGAACGCCGCCTCGACGCTGCGACGGCCGTCGAGATAGCGGATGCCGCGCAGGTCCCGCCCCTCCGCTTCCACCCCCAGCGCACGCAGCGCGGCGACACCGCCGGGCATGACTCCCTCACCGCAGGCCTTGTCCACCGGCGAGGCCCTGGGCTCCACGACGACCGCCTCAAGACCGGCCAGCGCGGCATGGACGGCGGTCGCGAGCCCGGCGGGACCGCCGCCCGCCACCAGTACGTCGATCACGCGGTGACGTTCCCCGCCGGACCGGACCGCGCGGGCCGGGCGCCCTCCAGCGCGGCGTTCTCACAGCGGATACGGACGGCCAGCAGTACGGCGTTGAGCGCGGTGAACGCCAGCGCGGTGAGCCACGCGGTGTGCACCAGCGGCAGCGCGAACCCCTCGGCGACCACGGCCACATAGTTCGGATGCCGCAGCCACCGGTAGGGGCCGCCCTGCACCAGCGGCAGGCCGGGAACGACGATCACCCGGGTGTTCCAGCGCGGACCCAGGGTCCCGATGCACCACCAGCGCAGCCCCTGGGCGGCCACCAGCACGGCAGCCATCGGCCAGCCGAGCGCGGGCAGGAACGGCCGGCCGCCCAGCCAGACCTCGGCCACGCAGGCCGCGAGGAGACCGGTGTGCAGCGCGACCATCGCCGGATAGTGGCCCTGCCCGGCGACGGTCGCACCGCGCGCCATGCTCCAGCGCTCGTTGCGCCGGGCGACGACGAGTTCGGCGATGCGCTCGGCGGCGACAGCGGCCACCAGCAGCACGTACCAGATCATGGAGTCCTCCGAATCACTGCGTCCTCCGGAACATGGCGTCCTCCGGCTCGGTTGGGCTCGGTCCTGCTCGGTCCGGCTCGTCCGTCCGGCCCGGGCCTGCTGATGGGGAGCAGCGGCCTACCAGCGCAGCAGGACCAGTTCGCAGCTGAACCCCGGGCCCATCGCCATCAGCAGCCCCGGTGTGCCCGGCGCCGGGGGGTCCTCTGCCAGGGTGTCGCGCAGTACGTGCAGCACCGACGACGAGGACAGGTTTCCCACGTCGGCGAGGTGGCGCCAGGTGACGCCGAGCGCATCGTCGGGCAGTCCGAGCGACTCGGTCACGGCCTCCAGCACCTTGGGCCCGCCCGGGTGGCAGACCCAGGCGGCCACGTCCTTCGGCTTGAGCCCGTGGTCGGCGAGGAAACCCGTGACGTCCGCCCCGAGGTGACGGCGGACCACATCGGGCACGGACGCGTCCAGCACGACCTGGAAGCCGGAGCTCCTGATGTTCCAGCCCATGACGTGACCGGTGTCGGGGTAGAGCCTGCTGCGGGTGTCCACGACGGTCGGGCCCGGCAGTTCCCGCTCTCCGGCAGAGCGGTCCGGGCCGCAGGCAACGACGGCCCCCGCGCCGTCCCCGAAGAGGGCGGTGGCGATCAGATTGGCCATCGAGCTGTCGTCACGCTGGAAGGTCAGGGAGCACAGCTCGACCGAGAGCAGCACCGCGACCTGGTCCGGATGGCCGACCAGATAGTCGTGCATCCTGGCCAGCCCCGCCGCGCCCCCGGCGCAGCCGAGCCCGAAGAGCGGCAGCCGTTTGACGTCGGGGCGCAGCCCGAGCCGCCCGGCCAGCCGTGCGTCGACCGAGGGGGCGGCGATTCCGGTGACCGAAGTGAAGATCAGCAGGTCCACGTCCTCGGGGTGCAGCCCCGCCGCGTGCAGCGCGCCCCGCACCGCCGTGGCGCCGAGCTCCGTCGCGCCGGTGATGAACGCGTCGTTGGCGGCCCCGAAGCCGTCCAGCTTCTCGTACGCGTCGAGCGGCAGCGTCATATGGCGGGAGCGGACCCGGGCGCTGCGGTGCAGCCGGTCGAGGACCCGCCGGTCGGTGCCTTCGGGCAGACAGACGCGGGCGACCATGTCGGTGATCTCGTGCTGGGCGTGACGGTTCGGTGCCAGGACACCGTGGACAGCTGCGATCCGGGTCAATGTGTTCTCCCACCTCGGGGATGACGTGCCCTGCATTGCAGCATCCCTGCCCCGGGCACGGCCCCCGACACCCTGGCCGGTGTCCCGGCGCCGCCCGCCGATTCGCCCGTACGTGTGGAGAGCGCGCGGAACCGCGCTGTGCGGGCGCCCGCGCCTACGATCACCGGGTGGGAACTCCCGAACATCCCCTGGCAGATGGACCCGCCGTCCGGCGGGGCGGTGTCGTGGCTGCCCTCGCCGGGTCGTGCCACCCGGGTCCCGTCGTGGCGGTCACCGTGCTGCTGGCGGCGCTCGCGGTGTCCGCGGGGCAGAGCCCGGCGCGGTGTGTGCTGACCGCCGCCGCCGTGCTCACCGGGCAGTTGTCCGTCGGCTGGTGCAACGACGCGGTCGACGCCCGCCGGGACACCGCCGCGGGCCGCAGCGACAAGCCGGTCGCCGACGGCGCGGTCGGCGTACGCACCGTGTGGGCCGCGGCGTTCACCGCGCTGGCGCTCTGCGTGCCGCTGTCGTTCGGCTGCGGGCCATGGGCGGGCGCCGTCCATCTGACCGGGGTCGCCTGGGCCTGGGCGTACGACCTCGGGCTCAAGGCGACCGCCTGGTCCTGGCTGCCGTACGCGGTGGGCTTCGCCGCACTGCCCGCCTTCGTCGCACTCGGGCTGCCGGGACAGCCGTGGCCCGTCTGGTGGATCGTCACCGCGGGCGCGCTGCTGGGAATCGGCGCCCACCTGGGCGACGTCCTGCCGGACATCCGCAGCGACCTGGTACTCGGAGTACGCGGCTGGCCGCACCGGCTCGGCCCCGACGGGGCGCGGCTGCTGCTCCCCGTCCCGCTGGTCGCGGCGTCCGCCGTCCTCGTCCTGGGGCCCGCGGGACCGCCTTCCGGCCGGTCCCTGGCGGCGCTCACCGCGGCGACCGCGGCCGCCGTCGCGGGGACGCTGCTGGGCCGGCGCAGGGAGCGGGCCGCGTTCGCCGCGGCGGTCGTCGTCGCCGCGGTCGATGTGACGCTGCTGCTGTTCAGCGGCGCCGCCATCGTCTGAACGCGCCATGTGTGACGGCTTCGGCGCCTGACCGCCCCAGCGCCTGACGGCCTGACGGCCTGACAGCTTCCGGCGCCCGACCGCCTCAGCGCCGCATCCGCCGCCGCAGCAGCCAGAGCGACGCGGAGAGCGAAGCCAGCAGGGCCCCGACCGCCGCGAAGCCTCCCAGCACCGAAGCCTTCCTGGTCGTGGAGTGGTGGGTCGCCACGAGCGCCGCGCCCGCCTGCGCCGGGCCGGCGGCCGACGCCGAACTGGTCCTCGCGACGGGGGGCCGGAGCGAGCCGACCGGCCGCACCTTGCCGGACGCGGCGAAGCCCCAGTCGAGAAGCGAGCGGGCATCCTCGTAGACCGTGCCCTCCTGAGGGTTCATCACCGTCACGATCAGCGTGCGGCCGCCCCGGTGCGCCGCGGCGATCAGGGTGTTGCCCGCCTCAGTGGTGTAGCCGTTCTTGACGCCGATGAGACCCGGGTAGGGGCTGACGTCCTGCGTACCAGCCAGCAGGCGGTTGGTGTTCTGGATCTCGAACGGTGCGTCGGTCCGGCCGGACTTCTCAAGGCCGCCGGGGAACTCCGCGACGCTCGTCGAGCAGTAGCGGGCGAACGCCGGGTCGGCCAGGCCGGTGCGGCCGAAGATCGCGAGATCGAAGGCCGACGAGTACTGGCCGGGTGTGTCGTAGCCGTCCGGGGACATGACACGGGTGTCCTGGGCCCCCAGCTGGACGGCCCGCTTGCGCATCTCGTCCCTGGTCTTCTGCCAGCCGCCGTTCATGGACGCCAGCACGTGCACCGCGTCGCCGCCCGAGCGGAGGAAGACCCCGCGCCACAGGTCGTCGACCCGGTAGGCGCGCCCCTCGACCACTCCGACGCGGCTGCTCCCCTCACCGAGGCCGTCCAGATCCGCGCGGGTCACGGTGTGCAGCCGGTGCGTGGCCAGATGGGGTAACACCGTGAGGGCGAAGAGTGTCTTGAGGGTGCTGGCCGGGGGCAGACGGCGGTGGGCGTCCTTCGACGCCAGTACATCGCCGGTGGTCGCGTCGGCGACCACCCAGGACAGAGCCGAGACCTCTCCCGGCAACGCCGGGGCCTGGGTCCCGCTCCCCGTCGTGCTGCCGGGCGGGCGGTAGCGGGGCTGCGGGGCCGACGCGGCACAGGGAGCGATCGCGGTGACGCCGGCGGCCAGCACCACAACTCCGGTGCAGAGGCTTCGTACTACTGGTCTGAAGATCATTCAGTCACGTTAAAAACACTGTGGGACACCCGCATCTCAGGCGTACGCCGAGGAGTCCGAACGGCCGAAACGCGGCTGCTCACGGCGCCGCACCGGCCCCGCGAGCAGCCGGACCGCCCAGCTGGCCTGTCCGGCGCAACCCGACGCCCCGTTCGGGTGGCAGGGCTCGCCAGACGACGGTGGATCCGCCTACCGTGGCCCGGCAGTGGTGTGCGTTTCCCGCTGAGCGCGTGGCCGCTGCACCGGCAGGTCCGTGCGCGTGTTCCTCTGCCGCGCACCCCTGTTGGCCGCAGCCCGGTCGCCGCAGCGCCCCGCACCGGCCTGCTGCCGCGGTCCTGTACCCGCATCGTGTGTCCGGAGGTACCCCAATGCGCTTGACGAGTATCGGGTCTGCCGCCCTGCTGAGCGCCGCCGTGCTGTCCCTGGCCGCCCCGGCCGCGGCGGCGGGCGACGACGGCGGGGCCCCGCCGTCGGGGTTCACCGTGTCACCCGGATCGGTTGCCCCCGGGGGCACGGTCACCCTCGGCGCCACCGGCTGCCGGGCACCGGGTGTCACTGTCTCGTCCGGCGTCTTCGGCCCGGTCACCCTCCACCACGGACACCCCGCGACGGTGGTCGTCGACCCGGGCGCGCAAGCCGGGAAGCGGTACGACGTGACGTTCGCGTGCGCGGGGCGGCGGAGCAGCGCCCCGCTGCTGGTCTCCGGCACCCCGGACAAGCGCATCAGAGCGGTCCTCGGCGGTTCGCTCACCGACCTGGACACCACCGAGCTGGTCGCGGGCGGTGTCCTGATCGCGGCGGCTCTCGGCGGGGTCCTCCACCTGCGCCGGCGCACCGCACACGGCGCATCCGGACCCGGAACGCCGTACCGGGCGCTGCCCCGGCGGCGTGGCTGCCGCCGGGGCCGGGGCCTCAGTGGGCCCGGCACTCCGCCCTGATCAGCTGCGCCGCGTAGCGCGCGTCGAGGGCCGGGCTGATGAAGCTGTCCGGATGCGCGCACATACGGGCGCGGCCGGCCGCCGTGGTGCCCTTCCAGCTGAGCCGTACGGTCTGCTCGGTGAACGCGCGCCGGTCGTACGGCGGCGGATTCGTGTCGCCCTCGGTCCGGGGAGCCGCCTGGGGAGCCGCCCGGGGCGCGGTCCGGGGCGCCGACGGCTGCGCGGCAGTCGGGTGGAGCACACTTCCCGGGGTGATCGCGCCGGCGGTGAGTGTGATGGCCAGAGCTGCCGTGGCCAGCGCGGTACGCATCAGTGTGGAGTGCATGGCGGGGCTCCTTCGGCTCGTCGAAGGCAGGTCCGGGGCGAGCCGCCCCGGGGCCGGCCGCGGTGGTCCTCACACGGCCTGTACGGCGACGACGACATCAGAATCTGTCGCGCCGATGGAGATGTCGCTCTGCCGGGGCGGTGGAGACGCGGGCGGTCGGGGCGCAAGCGGTCGGGGCACAGGGGGCAGAGTCTGCAGAAGCCGTTCCAGCATGGCCGTGGGGCGGCGGCCCCGCAACCGGATGCTTCCTCCGGTCCGAAACACCAGGTCGGCGGGGCGCCCGGTAGTCCAGGCCCAGTTCGGTCAAATGACAGGTATGAAGCATTCAAAAGACGTTCAACCTCTTACCAAGACTTGCGGCCGGGCCGACAGGGGGCAGGTCGCGGTGGGCCGGTGGAGCACCACATCCCAACAGCGGTTATGTCGTACCGTACCGCCCCGGGCACGCTCGGTGTCCGATCTTCCGGACGCTGCTCCCCTTGAGCCGGGCGTACGGTTTTCAACAGAAAGTTGATCTAGTGCCAATCTCCCCTGATCTGGGGGTATCTGGCCAATTCGCCATGTCCTCAAGGGAGTAGACATGTCTGCGGCGGAACAAGCGGTGCAGGCAAGGAGCCGGGCACCGTTCCGGATCGGGCAGGTACAGCTGCGGGGCATCGCACAGGTCACCCTCAGCGCGAACCCGTGGACCGGACTGCTGTTCACCGTCGGGCTGTTCGCCGAAGGGTGGCGTACCGGCGTGTACGGGCTGCTCGGCGCGGGCGTGTCCGCCGCGACCGCCGCCCTGCTGGGCGCCGATCGCGGAAATCTCGTCAAGGGGCTTGAGGGCTACTGCGGTTGCCTGACCGGTCTCGCCCTCCTCGTCACCTTCGGCTCGTCGGGACGTACCGTCCTGCTCACGGTCCTCGGCGCGGCGGTCTGCCCCATATTGAGCGCGGCGGCCGGCCGTGTCCTCGGGCGCGTCGGACTGCCCGTGCTGACAGCCCCGTACTGCCTGGTCGCCGGGGCGCTGATGATCGCGCTGCCGACGGCCCCGGCCGCGGCCGGGGCCACCGCGCGGGTCGGCGGGTTCACCACGCTGAGCGCCGCAGAGGCGGGCCGGGCCTTCTGCGACAACATCGGGCAGATCTTCTTCCTCGACAAGTGGTACGCGGGCCTGATCCTGCTGGTCGGGATCCTGGTCACCTCGCGGGCCGCCGCCGTCGCGGCGGCCGGCGCCAGCGCCCTCGCGCTGCTGACCGCCTGCGTCGCCGGGCTGCCGGCCGACCGGATCACCGAGGGCCTCTACGGCTACAACGGGGTGCTCTGTGCCATTGCGCTGGGAGCCACCTTCCTGACACTCACTCCGTGGACCGCCGGGTACGCCGCACTCGCCGTGGTGGCCTCCGTCCCCTTCACCGCCGCCTGGGAGGCGTTCACCCGGCCGTCCGGCGGATCCCCCTTCACCTGGCCGTTCGTTGTGACGACCTGGCTCTTCCTCGCGGCGGGTCCAGCGCTGGGCCGGCCCGGCATCTCATTCGAGAAAGCAGAGTGACGCCATGAATCTCGCACCACGCGAAATCGACAAACTCCACGTCTATGTGGTGGCCGACCTGGCCCGCCGCCGCAGGGCCAGGGGAACCAAGCTCAACTACAGCGAGGCCGCCGCGCTGATCACCGAAGCCGTCCTGGAGGCAGCACGTGACGGCCACACCGTCGCCGAGTGCATGGAGCTGGGCCGCAAGGTCGTCGCCCAGGACGACGTGATGCCCGGAGTGCGCGAGATGCTCACGGTCCTCCAGGTCGAGACGGCGTTCGTCGACGGGACGAAGCTGGTCACCTGTCACGACCCGATCAGTGCCTGAAGCCTGAAGCCTGAACCACCGAGGAGACAGAGATGTCGGGCGGAGCCCACTACCTCTACGGAGATGACCCCGTAGAGATCAACGCCAACCGGGCCACGGTCAGGCTCACGGTCGCCAACACCGGCGACCGTGCCATCCAGATCGGGTCGCACTACCACTTCTTCGAGATCAACCGCGCGCTGCGTTTCGACCGTGAAGCCGCCTTCGGTATGCGCCTGGACATCCCCTCCGGCACCGCCGTGCGCTTCGAGCCCGGCGACAGCCGGGAGGTCGACCTGTGCGCCTTCGGCGGCGCCGGGCGGCTCGTCGGATTCGCCGGGCTCGTCAACGGGGGCGTTTCGGCACCCGACACCAAGCGCGACGCGCTGCGCCGCGCGTCGGAGCTGGGATTCATACACGCCGGCACCGCCGGTACGGACAGCACAGGGAACACGCCCGGCGCCGACAGCACCGCGGGCACCGAGGGGACTCAGCACTGATGGCGATCATTCCGCGCAAGCAGTACACGGACCTGTTCGGCCCCACCGTGGGCGACCGGTTCCACCTCGCCGACACCAACCTGGTCGTCGAGGTCGAGTACGACCACAACGCCGGTTCCTACGGGGAAGAGGCCGTCTACGGAGGCGGCAAGGCCATCCGTGACGGCATGGCCCAGGACCCGTCCGCGCTCAACCGCGAGGGCGCCCTCGACCTGGTCATCACCAACGTCGTGGTCATGGACCCGGTGCTCGGCGTCGTCAAGGGCGACATCGGTGTCCGCGGCGGTCTGATCGTCGGGGTCGGCAAGGCCGGCAACCCGCAGCTCCAGAACGGCGTGGACCCCAAGCTCGTCATCGGCCCCGGCACCGAGGTGATCTCCGGCGAGCACCTGATCGCCACCGCGGGCGGCGTCGACACGCACATCCACTTCATCTCGCCGCAGCAGGCCCAGGAGGGCCTGTCCAACGGCATCACCACCTTCTTCGGCGGCGGCACCGGGCCGACCGACGGCACGAACGGCACGACCTGCACCCCCGGCCCGTGGAACATCCACCGGATGCTGGAGGCCGTGGAGGACCTGCCGGTCAACGTGGGTCTGCTCGGCAAGGGCAACGGCAGCCAGCCCGAGGCCCTGCGCGAGCAGATCGAGGCGGGCGCGGCCGGTCTGAAGGTGCACGAGGACTGGGGCGCGACCCCGGCCGCCATCGACACCGCGCTGCGGGTCGCCGATGAGCACGACGTGCAGATGGCCATCCACACCGACACCCTCAACGAGGGCGGCTTCTTCGAGGACACCCTGTCCGCGATCAATGGCCGGACCATCCACACCTTCCACACCGAGGGAGCGGGCGGCGGCCACGCCCCGGACATCATCCGGGTCTCGGGCGAGGCCAACGTACTGCCCGCCTCCACCAACCCGACGCTGCCGTACACGGTCAACGCGGTGGACGAGCTGCTCGACATGGTGATGGTCTGTCACCACCTGTCCCGCGACATCCCCGAGGACGTCTCGTTCGCCGACAGCCGGGTGCGCGCCGAGACGATCGCGGCCGAGACCGTACTGCACGACCTCGGCGTGATCAGCATCTTCTCCTCCGACTCCCAGGCCATGGGCCGGGTCGGCGAGTCGTTCGTCCGGGCGTTCCAGACCGCGCACCACTGCAAGGAGCTGCGCGGCCCGCTGGCCGAGGACAGCTCCCGCAACGACAACGCACGCGTGCTGCGGTACCTGGCCAAGCTGACCATCAACCCCGCCATCGCGGTCGGCGCGGCCGATGTGATCGGCTCCCTGGAGCCCGGCAAGCTCGCCGACATCGTGCTCTGGCCGATGCACTCCTTCGGCGCCAAGCCGAAGCTGATCATCAAGGGCGGCATGGTCAACTGGGCGCTGATGGGCGACCCCAACGCGTCGCTGCCGACGCCGCAGCCCGTCTACTACCGCCCGATGTTCGGCTCGTACGGCCGCGCCAAGCAGCAGACCTCGGTCACCTTCATGTCGCAGGCCTCCATCGCCGCGGGCGTCCCCGCGGAACTGGGTCTGCAGCGGCGGACCGAGCCCGTGCAGCGCTGCCGGACCATCGGGAAGCAGCACATGGTGCGCAACGACGCGCTGCCGCGCATCGAGGTGGACCCGGAGACGTACAAGGTCACCGTCGACGGCGAGCCCGCGACGATCGAACCCGCCGAGAAACTCCCGCTCAACCACCTCTTCTACATCGTCTGACCGCCCCCCCGCGGTCTTCGACAGCCGGATCACCGCGAACCACCCCCTCGCACGAAAGGAGCCCCGGCGTGAACGACCCGATGCCCACAGCCGCGCTGCTGACCGGGCTCCAGCTCACCGACTCGGCCTTCCCCAGCGGCTACTACACGCTCTCCCACGGTCTGGAGGGCTTCCAGCAGGCCCGCGCGGTGACCCCGCGCACCCTGCCCGGCCTCCTGAACGACCTGCTGCGCCACAGCGCGGGGCCGTCCGACGCCACCGCGCTCGCGCTCGCGCACCGCGCGGTCACCGCCGGCGACTGGGCGGAGGTGACGGCCGTCGAGCAGCGGCTGCACGCCACCAAACTGGGCCGTGAGGCCCGGCAGGCCTGTGTCCGTACCGGGCGGCAGCTCCTCGACCTGGCGGCGGAGGTGTACGGAACCCCGGAGATCGAGCAGTACCGCACCCTCTACCGGGACGGCGCCGTGCGCGGCTGCCAGCCGGTCGTCGCCGCCGCGGTCCACGCCGGCAACGCGGTGTCCGTACGGCAGGCGGTCACCTGCGAACTGTTCGCCTTCGCGGCCAGTTTCGTGGGGGCCGCCCTGCGGCTCCGGCTGACCGACCACCGTCAGGCGCAGGTCGTACTGCACCGGGCGGCGCCGGTCATCGAGGAGACCGCGGAAGCCGCCCTGGAGCGGGAGCTGTCCGACATCGGCGGCTTCGTTCCGGTGGCGGACATCATGGCCGGCCGCCATGAGCGGGCGGAGGCCCGGCTGTTCGCCAGCTAGGCGGAGCGCGGCACGCGGTGCTGACCCGGCCGTGCGGCCGTACCGCCGGGACAGCACCGGGCGCCACCCACGCGAAGACACCACACCAGAGAAGGATCACCATGCACGACCCCATGCAGGCCCGGCACCACCACAGCCACGACGAACTCCTGCGGCGCCCGAAGGACGGCGTCCTGCGGGTAGGGATCGCGGGTCCGGTCGGCTCGGGGAAGACGGCTCTGATCGAGGCGCTCGTCCCCGTACTGTTCGCGCGCGGCCGTACCCCGGCCGTCATCACCAACGACATCTTCACCTCCGAGGACGCCGCCCATGTCCGGCGCACGCTCGACGGGATCCTGGACGCGGACCGGATCGTCGGCGTCGAGACCGGGGCCTGCCCGCACACCGCGGTCCGGGACGACCCGACGATGAACCAGGCGGCGGCCGACGAGCTCCTGGAGCGCCACCCCGACGTGGACACGCTGCTCTTCGAGAGCGGCGGCGACAACCTGACGCTCACCTTCAGTCCCGCACTGGTCGACCTCTTCCTGTTCGTCCTCGACACCGCCGAGGGCGACAAGATGCCGCGCAAGCGGGGCCCCGGCATCACCGAGTGCGAACTGCTCGTCATCAACAAGGTCGACATCGCCCAGTACGTGCGGTGCAACCTGGAGACCATGGAGTCGGACGCCCTCAAGGTCCGGGAGGGGCGGCCCGTCGTGCTGACCAACTCCCTCACCGGCGACGGCCTCGACACCATCGCCGACTTCATCCTGGCCCACGAAGCCGCCCAGGAGGCGGCTCCCGCGTGACCACGGCGCCCGCGCGGCTGGATCCCGCGCACTACGAACCCCGGCGGACACCGGCCCGGCTGCTCGGCCTGGCCGGTCCGGCGGACACCCTGGCCGCCGGGCGCCCGGGCAAGGTCGGCCTGCTCGAACTGCGCTACGCGCGCGTCGGCGACCGCACCGAACTCGTCGACCGCTACCAGAAGTCGCCGCTGCAGATCATGCGGCCGCTGTACATCGACCCGCACCGGCCCGACCTGCCGGTGACCTATCTGATGTCGACCGGCGGCGGCATCCTCCAGGCCGACCGCAACCGGATCGACATCGACTGCGGCCCCGGCACCTCCGTGCACCTGACGACGCAGGCCGCCACCAAGGTGCACCGTATGGAGTTCGACCACGCGACCCAGATGGTCAACCTGACGGTGGGGGAGGGCAGTTACGTCGAGTACCTGCCCGATCCGCTGATCCCGTACCGGGACGCGCGCTTCTACCAGCACACCCTGGTGACGGCCGATCCGTCGGCGACCGTACTCCTCGGCGAGACGATCGCGGCCGGGCGGCTGGCCCGGGACGAACGGCACGCCTACCGGATGCTCTTCAGCGATCTGGAGGTCCAGCGCCCCGACGGCACGCTGCTGGCGGCCGACACCGTACGCCTCGAACCGCACGGCCCGGGCGGGGTGACAGGACCCGCGGTCTTCGCGGGGCATGACCTGATGGCCTCGCTGTATGTGCTCACACCGCTGGCCCCCGCCGCCCTGGTCGCCGACACCCTTCACGAGGCGCTGGCGGCCACCGGCCTGGTCTTCGGCGTGAGCGTACTGCCCGACGACACGGGCGCGTGGGCGCGTGTGATGGGCAGCGACTCCCCGGCCGTCACCCGTGCGCTGCGTGCCGCGTGGGATGCCGTACGCCGCCTCCTCATCGGGGTGCCGGCGCCGGACCTGCGCAAGACCTGACGGCGGCTACGGAATGAGGCGCTGCTCCTTCGCCGCCGCGACGGCCCCTGCCCGCGTCTCGACGCCCAGCTTGCTGTAGATACGGCCCAGATGGGTCTTCACGGTCGCCTCGCTGATGAACAGGGCGCGGGCGATGTCGCGGTTGCCGAGGCCGTGGGCGAGCTGGCCGAGGATGTCCAGTTCCCGGGGGGTGAGCGAGGGCCGGGGGCTGCGCATCCGGGCCATCACCCGGCCGGCGACCGGAGGGGAGAGCGCGGTGCGGCCCTGTGCTGCCGCGTGGATGGCGTCGAAGAGTTCATCGGGGCGCACGGCCTTCAGCAGGTAACCCGTCGCGCCGGCCTCGATGGCCCGGGTGATGTCCGCGTCCGTGTCGTACGTGGTGAGGACCAGCACATGCAGGCCGCCCGAGGGGGGGTCTCGACGCCGTCGATGGGGACCGACACGGACAGTACGGTGCCGCGGCCCGGAGCCGACTCGACGGTGAGGGTGCCGCCGAGCTGCCGGGCGCGCGCCCGGATCGCGGGCAGGCCGTGCCCGCGCAGATCCTCTCCGCGCCGATCCTGCCCACGCGGATCCTCTTCGCGCAGATCCTCTTCGCGCAGATCCTCTCCGCGCCGACCCTGCCCGTGTGCGGACGACCGCGCCCCGGGCCGCTCGGGGTCGAAGCCCCGGCCGTCGTCCGCGATGTCGAGGACCACCTGGTCGTCCAGGCTGGTCAGGGTGAGTGCGGCGGTGGTGGCACCGGAGTGCTCGCGTACGTTGGCCAGCCCGCCCTGGGCGATCCGCAGCCCGCACTTGACAGCCCGTCCGACCTCGGGCGGGCCCCTCGTGCACACCGTGCCGGAGGGCTCCCGGAGGATCTTCCGAGCATCCGGGCCGGGTCGGCCGCCCCCGCACAACTAAACCCCTGCGACGTATTCCTGGAGGTGTCCACAGGATCACATCTGCGAGCTTTTTGGCTGATGGGACGAGCATTAGCCAGCTGATTTACGTCAAGGCTATGGCAGATGCAGTATGTGGGGTGACGGATTCCCGGTAGGTGCGGAGGCGAAGACGGTGGCTGGTGTCGCGGAGAGGTCCGAGGTGCGGGAGCCGTCGCGCGGATTCACCGCGTCCGCCGGGTGGTCCGGCCTTCCCTCCTTCCCTGATTCCCTGCTCACGAGGCGAGGTTTGGATCTTCATGGATGTCCGCAGCTCTGATGGCAGCGCCGGTGATGTCGACTACGGCAGCTTCGGCACCGGCTACGCGAACTACCGGCGGCCCGATCCCCGGATCGCCCAGGTCATCGCCGACGCTCTGGGCGGTGCCCGGAAGGTCGTCAACGTGGGTGCGGGAGCGGGTTCGTACGAGTCCGCCGCAGTGGCCGTCACGGCGGTCGAGCCGTCCGAGTCGATGCGGGCGCAGCGGTCCACGGGTCTGCCCAGGGCGGTGGACGCGGTCGCGGAGAACCTGCCGTTCGCGGACGGGGAGTTCGACGGGGCGATGACCCTCTTCAGCGTGCACCAGTGGTCCGATGTCGACGTGGGCCTGCGGGAGATGCGCCGGGTGACACGTGGTCCGGTGGCCGTACTGACCTGCGATCCGGGACTGGTCAGGGACTTCTGGCTGTACGAGTACGCCCCCGAGGTCCTCGACACCGAGGCGCGGCGCTACCCTGCGCTCGGGACGATGGCCGAGGCCCTCGGCGGCACCGTCGACGTACAGGCCGTGCCGATCCCGCTGGACTGCACGGACGGGTTCAACGAGGCGTACTACGGCCGCCCGGAGATGCTGCTCGACCCGGCCGCCCGGCAGGCGTGCTCGGCCTGGAGTTTCGTGGACGACGGGGTGCGCGAGCGGTTCACGGACCGGCTGCGCGCGGATCTGGACTCCGGAGCGTGGGACGCGCGCTTCGGTCACCTGCGCAGCCAGTCGCACTACGAGGGATCGCTCGTTATCGTGCGTGCGACACCGCAAGATGCCCAGGAAACAGAGGAACAGCACCATGGCGGTACCTGATCGGATGGACGAGCAACTGCGCGCGCTCGGGCTGGTGGAGGCGCAGCGCAAGGCGGTGGCCCTCTTCGCGGAGGTCGAGACCCGGCGCCTGGTGGTGCCGGGCGCCGGTGAGCGGGAGGTCAGCGACCGGATCCGGGACCTCGCGAACGAGATGTTCGGGACGACGAAGCACTGGCACAAGCGGATCGTCCGCTCCGGCCCGCACACGATGTTCCCGTACCAGGAGAATCCGCCGGACCGGGTGATCGGTGCGGACGACATCGCGTTCGCCGACTTCGGTCCGATCTTCGAGGAGTACGAGGCGGACTTCGGACGCACCTTCGTCCTCGGCGGTGACCCCCACAAGCAGCGGCTGCGCGACGACCTGGCGACGGTGTTCGCGGCGGGCCGGGAGGTGTTCCGGGCGGACCCGGACATCACGGGGCAGCAGCTGTACGCGCAGGTCGAGCGGCTGGCCGCCGAAGCGGGCTGGACGCTGGGCGGCTGGCACGCGGGCCATCTGGTCGGCGAGTTCCCGCACGAGACGATCGACGGGGCGAAGGCGGAGTCGTACATCACGCCGGACAACGACACCCCGCTCCGCCGCACCGACCGCGCCGGGTGGCGCTGCCACTGGATCCTGGAGATCCATCTGGTCGACGAGGAGAACCGCTTCGGTGGTTTCTACGAGCAACTTCTCGACCTCGCCTGACGCCAGGAACAGAAGGAACTGCGTTCATTCGCCGTGAAGTTGGTGTGGGAAGCTGTCGGCAACCGCTCGCCGGCGTGGAGCCGGGGCGGTCGTCGAGAGGGGCGCAGCGTGACACAGGGCGGCTTCCGTGCCGAGGGGATCGACACCAGCAGGCCGCACCCCGCGCGGATCTACGACTACCTGCTGGGCGGCAAGGACAACTACCAGGTCGACCAGCAGGCCGCCGAGGAACTCGCCGCCGCGGCGCCCGAGGTGCGGATCGGGGTACGGGCGAACCGTGCCTTCCTGCGGCGCGCCGTCAGATATGTGCTCGGCAGCGGCGTCCGGCAGATCCTCGATATCGGCACCGGGCTGCCCACCTCGCCCAATGTGCACGAGACCGCCCGGGAAGTGGCGCCGGACGTGCGCATCGCGTATGTCGACAACGACCCCATCGTGAACGCACATGCCAATGCGCTGCTCAGCCGCTCCGGCGCGACCAGCGTCGTGCTCGCCGACCTGCGCGACCCGCAAGCCATCCTGGACCACCCCGACATCCGCCGGGTCATCGACTTCGACGAGCCGGTCGCCGTGCTCCTCATCGCCATCCTCCACTTCCTCACCGAAGCGGAGAAGCCCGAGCAGGTCGTCGCCACCCTGCGCGACGCGCTGCCGGCCGGCAGCTTCCTGGTGCTCTCGCACGCCACGAGCGACTTCGCCGACCGAAGCGCGGCCCAGGCCGTCTACAACAACGCCACCGCCACCCTGAACCTGCGCTCCCGGGCCGAGGTGGAGCGGTTCTTCGACGGCTTCGAACTCGTCGGACCCGGCCTGGCCCAGGTGCCGTTCTGGTGCCCGGACACCCCGCCGCCGGCCGGGTCCGACGAGATCGGCTTCTACGGCGGGGTGGCCCGCAAGACCGGCTGACCTGCTGGCCCGTTGGCGCGTTGGACCGTCGAACCGGCTTGCGGGGAAGGGGAGTTCACCGCACCGGCCCCGCCTGCCCGCCGCCGCCGTTCAGCACGGCGGGGGATGTCGCGTCGTGGATGAGGATGTGCGGGGTGCCGGTGCCGTCGGCCGGGGTCGCCCATACGTCCCAGCCGCCGCCGGAACCGCGTGGCCGGCCGTACATCACGGTGTGTCCGTCCAGCCAGGCCGCCTGGTCGTCGATGCTGTGGACCTCGGCCAGTGGGGTCTCCCGCATGGTTGCCAGGTCCAGGACGTACAGCCGCCAGGGGCGGTTGGCGCTGGCGTTGACGCGTTTCTTGAACACGATGCGGGTGCCGTCGGGCGACAGGGACGGGCATTCGGCGTTGGTGCGCAGGGTGCGCGCCGTCCACTTCCGGTAGTCGCCCTTGACCAGGTAGGTGCGGCCACCGGTACGTACCGTGGCGTAGAAGGTGTTGTCGTCGGCGGCGAAGTTGACGCCCCAGTAGTTCACGTCCGCCGCGTGGTACGGCTTGCCTTCGAGCGTGAGCGGGATCCGTTCGATGTTGCTCCGGAGCCTGCCGGTCTTGGTGTCCAGGATCGACGTACGGGTGGAGAAGTCGTCGCGGAGGTAGGAGTCGCCCTGGACGAACGTGGTCCAGGACAGCATCGCGCCGCTGGCGGAGACCCGGGCGCGGTTGGGGAATCCGGCGGCCTTGATCTGGCGGGTCCGGTGCATGTCGCGGTCGAGGACACTGACGTAGGTCGCCGGCACCGGGCCTTTGCGCTGCAGGCAGATGCCGGTGCCGTGGGCGGTGTAGAGGCGGTCGCAGCGCGCCGCCCCGGTTGTTCTGGCGCCGCCGGGGCGCGCGGTGGACACGGTCGCGGCATGGCCGAAACCGGCGCCGGGCGCGGTGTCGCGGAACAGGATCCGGCCCGGCCTGTCCAGTTGGATGCGGGCGGCAGGGCCGGCAGCGGTGTCGTCCCGCGAGTGCATGACGTAACCGGTGATGGTGGTGGCCAGGACCAGAGCGGTCACGACCAGGACCAGCACTCTCGTCCGGGTGCTCATGCCTGGATCCTTCGGGGAGTTCGCGGCGTTCGTCTGCGGGCTCATGTGCGGCTGCCTTCTTCACGGAGCGGGAGGATCCACAGCGCGGCGAGTACCGCCGTCACCAGGGCGGCGAGCGCCAGCGCGAGCGCCGCGTGCAGCCCCCAGAGGGTCCAGGCGGCGCCGAACAGTACCGAGGAGGCCAGCATCGCCACGGACTGGCCCGTCTGGATCAGTGCCATGCCGCTGGCGCGCAGTTCCGCCGGCAGCAGCGGTCCGACGGCGGCCATCAGAACCCCGTCGGTGGCCGCGTAGAACAGGCCGTGCAGGACGAGCGTGGTGATCAGCAGAGCTGCTCCGCCGACCGGGCCGAACAGCAGCAGATAGGCGCCGAGCAGCGCCACGTACCCGCCGGTGAACACCCGTAGCCTGCCGAGCCGGTCGGCCAGCTGCCCGAACGGGACCGCCAGCAGCAGATAGGTGGCCGTCGTGCCCAGCGGCAGCAGCGGGAAGTACTCGACGGCGATGTCCAGGCGCTCCTGGAGCAGCAGGTAGACGAACGAGTCGCTCAGCGCCACCGCGCCCAGCAGGGCCGCGCCGATGCAGACCCGGCGGAAGCGCGGCAGCAGGAGGAGCCGGAGCGCGGCGCGGACGGTCACGCCCTGCGGGCCGGCCAGGGCCTCGCGCCGGTCGCGGACCGTCAGGGCCAGCACCACCACCGCGAACGCCGCGATGCAGAAGCTCGCGACGAACACCGTGTCGTACCGGTCCGGATCCGCCATGAGCAGCGCGAACGCGACCAGGGGACCGAGGAAGGCGCCGGTGGTGTCCAGCGCACGATGGATGCCGAACGAGCGGCCCAGCGTCCCGGGGGTGCTGCTGAGTGAGATCAGCGCGTCCCGCGGTCCGGTGCGCAGGCCCTTGCCCGTACGGTCGGCGGCGATCACCGCGCCCAGGGCGGGCACGGACGCGCCTGCGGCGAACAGGCCCAGTTTGCACAGGGCGGACAGGGCGTACCCGCTGCCCGCCACGAGTTTGCGCCGCTGCCAGCGGTCCGCGGCGTGCCCTCCGGCCAGGCGTACGAGAGCGGTGATCCCGAAGTACATGCCGTTGAGGGCGCCGAACTGGAGGGGGCTCAGGCCGAGGGTGAAGATGACGTACATCGGCAGGACCGCGGTGATCATCTCCGAGGAGATGTCGGTGATCAGGCTGACCGACCCCAGTGCCACCACATTGGGTGCCACGGCCGCCCGCGCCCGTCCGGGCCCCGGCCGCGCGACCCCGGCGGTGCCGGGCGCCGGGGTGGACCGGCTCGATGAGACGTACATGGCTGTCCTCCCTGCTGGCTTCTGCTGACTGCGCCGCGCCGGCTTGAACTCCTGCGCCGGCTTGAACTCCAGCGCGCTGAACTGCCGTGCTGCTGGGCTGTTGTGCCCGCTTTCTGAGCCTGCCGGCCGGCACGCCGTACACCGGTGTGTGCCGGCCGGCAGGGGTTCATGGACCGGTCAGAGTTCCGCCGGCCCGGTGGGTCACGCCGTCACTGCGCGATCGTGTACGGGTCCCCGTACGTCTTCCAGGACAGCGGCGGGTTCAGATCGAGGTTGCCGGCGGCGAGGAACACCCGCTGCTCCGTGTCGACCCGGCTGGTGTCGTCGTGCGCCGCCTCGGTGAGCATCGCGGCCTTGCGGGCGTCGAGGAAGGCGTGGAGATAGGTCGTCTCGTCGCCGCCCTGTGCGGGGGTCCTGGCGTGCTTCATCGCCGTGGCGCGGATCCCGCCGAAGCTGACCGGGTCCATTCCGGGGCCGTGCATGACCATCGCGTCGTAGTAGCTGAACTGCCCCAGCGCGTGCAGTCCGTCCTGCTTCGCCCGGTCCACGGACGGGGTGAAGTACACCCGGTCCCGTTCGTCGTTCTGGGCCTGCTGGAACGCCGGGTCCGACGCTGCCGTGTGCCAGGCCGAGACGAAGCCCGATCCCAGACCGGCGTGCGAGTCGCTGCCGTTCACCTTGCGCAGCGCGGGCAGATACGCGGCCAGCGGGTTGCCCGGCTCGCGCTGCGTGTACAGCTGGACCAGGTCGAGCATGTCACCGGTGCCGGAGCAGAACCCCACGATCCCGCCCGTGTAGCCGCGCCCGTCCCCGATGTCCTCGACATAGGTGTACTGCGCTTTCCAGTCGAGTGAGGAGTTCTCCGCACTGGAGACCAGCTCCATCGCGATGTCCTTCTTGCGCGGGTCCGTCAGGTCCGCTGCCGAACCGGCCGCTCGGCCGGCCGGGGCACTGGCCGGCGGGCCTGCCGGTGCCGGCGCAGGGGCGGCTCCGTAGCCCTTCGGGGGTGCGACGGAGGTGTCCCAGATGTCCGTGACGGGCTTCGCCGACGCGGCCTTCCCCAGCGGGGAGAGCCCGTACATGTCCTCCAGCGTGCGAAGCAGCGAGTAGTGGTTGTAGTGGGCCTTCGACTTGGCGCCCTGCTGCACATGGTCGCCGACGACCATGGTGGCGATCTGGTTGTCCGAGTCGTCCCCGTCGTCCTCGTCCCAGGTCAGCATGAGGGCGCTGTTGTGCGTCCTGGCCCACTGGACGTAGCCGTCGAGGTTCTTCTTCAGCCAGCTGTCGCCCTGCTTGACGCTGCCGTCGTGCATGTCGTTGTCCAGGTTGGGCGTCACGAAGGACACCGTGGGCAACTTGCCGTAGTCCGAGGGGAATCGGTCGAATCCCAGGTTGGACGAGGCCGGGGTGCTGGCGAAGTCCACCCATCCGTTGTGCTTGCGGGCGTACCCGCTGTCGCCGTCGTCACCGCAGTCCTTCGAACCTGCGGACGGCAGGTCCTCGGAGTATCCGGTGAAGCTGTGGCCGCTGCCGATCAGCTGGTGGCCCAGGTTGTCGGCGCTGAAGTCGTGCGGGCAGTCGTCGTCGGCGACTCCGTGTGTGGAACCGGAGTACAGCGCCACGTAGTTGCCCTGGCTGGGGTGTGTGGTCCCGTGGAAGTCGGAGAACGAAGCCCCCTGCTTTGCGAGGGAGTTGATGTACGGGGCGTCCTTGCTGCCCACGATGTCGTCGTAGAACTTGTTCTCCTCCATGAGCACCACGACGTGGTCGTACTGGGGTATCCCGGATGCGGTGGTGGTCGGCGCCTTCGGCGGGGGAGGCGCGGTCTCCGCCGATGCGGCGGATCCGGCCATTCCGAGCAGGCTCAGCGCCACCGTTGTGCCGGCCGCGACAACGGCGCGGCGGGTACGGCGCGTTCCGGCCAGAATCCAGGTGGCCGGGCCGTCGTCGGACGGATCATGGGTGCGGCGTGCGCGCAGGGGTGGGTAGGGAGGCGTCATACGGATCTCCTTGACGGGCGGTTGCCGTCGGTTCGGCAGACGTGGGAGGTACCTGGGGGAGTGCCTGAGGACGTGCCTGTGCCTGAGGAGGTGTTCTGGGACGTGCCTGTGGAGGTTTCTGAACGCCTGCGGACCATCCGGCTGCGTTTCGGCCATGCCGCAGGTGTCAGCGTTGGCTTGGTGCTGCGGCGAACCGGTGCCGCAGTGAGCGCGAGCGGCATCGGGCCGCGGGCAGCCGGGACAGAATCAACTGAGCGCGTCGGGTTACGAACTTCCGCGCCAGGCCGCTGACGGAGATTCCTACTCGTCGGCGCGGCGGCCTGTCAACCGTTCCGCCGGGGTGGCCGAGTTCGCCTGCGGCTCTTGACTGAGCATCGACAGGTCGGTAAAAATTCGGACCGTCAGGAAAGTTAACTAACAGTTGGCGAATCGAGGTCGGCGATGACGATGGCAGGCCTCAACTGCCTTGATTCGTACGGCGGTTGCTGGAAATGGCGATGGGCTGCGGTCAGATGCGCGGCTGGGACTGCAGGAGTCGCGTGATGCCGTCGGGGCTGAAGATGTCGCGGGCGGCCAGGGCGACAGCGCCGGTCAGTCCGGGCTCGGAGCCCGGTTCCGTGGTGGTGATGGTTAGCTTGCGGGTGGCCAGCGGGAGAGCCCGCTGGTAGACGACGGCGCGCACGCCGGAGAGCAACTCGTCGCGCTGCTCGCTCATCGGTCCGCCGAGCACCAGGGTGCGCGGGTTGTACATGTGCACCAGCATGGCGACGACTTCGCCGATTTCGGTCGCGGCCTGCCGGATGCGGTAGAGCGCCCGGGGGTCGCCGTTCGCGACGGCTTCCGCCAGCAGCCGGGCGCCCGCCGACGCGTCGCCCGGTCCGGTATGGAATCCGAGGTCGCGCAGCACGGCGTGGTGTGAGGCCACGGCCTCCACGCAGCCGGTCTTGCCGCAGCTGCACAGGGTGTCGGAGTGGCTGGATGCCCGCAGATGGCCGATGTCGCCCGCGGCTCCGTCCGCGCCGCGGTGCACCCGGCCGTCGGCGGTGATGATTCCGGCACCGATTCCGGCCCCGACCTTGACCGCCAGGAGGGGCGCGTCCACATCGTGCCGTTCGGCTTCGCCCAGCGCCATCAGATTCACGTCGTTGTCGACCACGACAGGGGCGTGGAAGTGTTCGCGCAGATAGGCGCCGACGGGGAAGGCGTCCCATCCGGGCATGATCGGCGGCCGTACGGCGCAGCCGTGCTGGAAGTCCACCGGGGCCGGCAGTCCGACGACGACCTCCCGCACCGAATCCCGTCCCCGGCCGTGCTCCTGGAGCAGCTCGCACAGCCGCTCGGTGACCGCGCCCAGCACAGCTGCCGGGCCGTCCTCGACCGGTACGGCGACCACGTCGCGAGCGAGAATCCGGCGGCTGAGGTCCGCGATGACGACCCTGGTCCCGCTGACGTCCACATCCGCGACGGCGATGGTTCCCGCGTGCGGGCTGATCGAGAGCACCCGGGGTGGCCGGCCCCGTACGGAGGCGCCGACTTCCGTCTCCTCCAGGATGCCGCGCTGCAGCAGCTGGTCGACCTGGTGTCCCACCGTGGAGCGGGCCAGCGAGGTACGGCGGGCGATCTCCGCGCGGCTGGTGGCCTCCCCCGAGGCCACGGCGCCGAGTATCCGGCGCAGGGCGACGGTCGCCGAGTTCATGGTCGGACCGCTTAAGGCTTCAAAGCTCTCACTGTCGCCGTCTTTATGCACTACAGAAAACTAAAACCGGCGTCTTGTGTGTGTCAACGGGCTGAACAAGGCTGGAATCCGTCGGACACCGGAATCGATCACCGTCCGACTGAACGAAAGCAACAGGAAGGTTCTCCAGATGTCCCGCGGGTACAAGGGAGCAGCCATCGTCGGCACCGGCATGATCGCCGGGGTGCACGCCCAGGCGGTGCGCGGAGCAGGCGCGACAGTGCGCGGGGTGGTCGCCTCCTCACCCGAGCGCGGCGCGCGAGTCGCCGCGGAGTGGGGAATCCCGCGGAGCTATCCACAGCTGGAGGCGGCGCTGGCCGACGAGAGCGTGGACGTGGTGCACATCTGCACCCCGAACGGGCTGCACGCCACCCAGGCCGAGGCCGCGCTCCGCGCCGGGAAGCACGTCATCTGCGAGAAGCCGCTCGCCACCTCGGTGGCGGACGCCGAACGGCTGGCCGCCGTGGCCGAGGAGACGGGGCGTCTGCTGGCCGTGCCGTTCGTCTACCGCTACCACCCGCTGGTCCGCGAGATCCGGGCGCGCGTACGGGCGGGCGAGTTCGGGGCCTGGCAGCTCCTGCACGGCAGCTATCTGCAGGACTGGATGCTCGACGCGGACGCCACCGGGTGGCGTGTGGACCCCGAACGCGGCGGCCCGTCCCGGGCGTTCGCCGATATCGGTTCGCACTGGTGCGACCTGGTCGAGTGGGTCGCCGGAGTGCGTTTCAGCGAGGTCTCGGCGCGGCTTGCGACCACCGTCCCCGAGCGCCCCGCAGGCGACGCACCCGGTGCGCCCCGCACACCGGTCCGTACCGAGGACGCCGCGGCCGTACTGTTGCGCACCGCCGAAGGCGTACTGGGCACGCTCACCGTCTCGCAGGTCTCGGCCGGCCGGAAGAACCGCCTCTGGTTCGAACTGGACGGCGCTGGATCGAGCGCCGTCTTCGACCAGGAGCAGCCCGAGACCGTGTGGCTCGGCACTCCCGAGGGGGCCAGGGTGCTCGCCCGCGACCCCGGCCGGGGCAGCCCGGAGCAGCGGCGGCTGGCCACGCTGCCCGCAGGACATCCGCAGGGGTACGCGGACTGCTTCCGCGCGTTCGTCGCCGACGCCTACGCGGCGGCCGACGGGGGAGCGCCGGACGGACTGCCGGTGGCCGCCGACGGGGTGCGCTCGGCGCGGCTCGTCGAAGCGGTCCTCGAATCCTCCCGCTCACTGGCCTGGACCCCCGTCGGCAAGGCGACCGACGCGATGACCGTGACCGCCGCCACCGCCACCTCCGCGACCCCCAAGGAGTACGCCGTATGAAACTCGGAATGCTGACCGCCTGCCTGCCGCAGCTCTCACTGGAGCAGATCGCCGGATGGGCCGCGGCGCGCGGGTACGAGGCGCTGGAGGTCGCGGTGTGGCCCGGCACCGGAGGGCGGGACTTCGAGGCCGCGCATCTGCCGGTGGCCGGTTTCGGCCCCCGCGAGGCCGACGCCACCCGTGCGGTCCTGGACCGACACGGCCTGGCCATCTCGGCGTTGGCGTACTACGAGAACAACCTGCACCCCGACACAGGCCGGCGCGAGGAGATCCGCACCCATCTGCGGCACGCGATCGACGCGGCCGCGGCCCTGGAGGTGCCCTACGTCGGTACGTTCATCGGCCGCGACTGGAACCGCTCCGTCGCGCAGAACCTCGCCGAGGCCGAGAAGGTCTTCCCGCCACTGGTCGACTACGCGGGGGAGCGCGGCGTGAAGCTCCTGATCGAGAACTGCGTGATGGAGGGCTGGCACCCCGACGGCTACCCGGGCAACCTCGCCTACTCGCCCGAGCTGTGGGAGTGGATGTTCTCGCTCGGCCTGTACCTCAACTGGGACCCCTCGCACCTCACCTGGATCGGTATCGACCCGGTGGAGACCATCGCGCCCTACATCGAGCACATCGCGCACGCCCAGGCCAAGGACGTGGAGCTGCGGCCGGGCGACCGGCAGCGCTGGGGGCACTTCGGCCCGGCCGTGGACCGCAGCGGCAACCCCTGGGACATGGGCTGGTGGCGCTACCGCGTCCCGGGCCTCGGGCAGGTCGACTGGGTGCGTGTGGTCGACCGGCTCTACGAAGCCGGCTTCACCGGCACGCTCTCCGTCGAGCACGAGGACCCCGTCTGGGGCGGCGAGGAGACCCGTACCAAGCAGGGCCTGGACATCGCCTACCGCACCCTGCGCCCCCTGATCGTCGGCTGACGGGCGTCCCGACAGCTGACACCGAGACCCGGCACCAGACACCAACACCCTTTCTGAACAGCACCAGTGATGTGGAGCGCTCCATGACCTTCTCACCCGCACACCCGGCCCGGGTCGGCATCGTCGGCACCGGAAACATCTTCGACAGGTACGTCCAGGGCATGGCCCGCTACCCGCGCCTGCGCCTGACCGGCTGCGCCGACCTGGACCACGCCCGCGCGCTCAAGGCCGCGGCCGAGCACGGGATCAGGGCGTACGACTCCGTCGACGCGTTGCTCGCCGACCCCGACGTGGACATCGTCGTCAACATCACCCCACCGCTCGCGCACGCAGCGGTCTCCGCCCAGGCCATCGCGGCAGGCAAGCACGTCTACGTCGAGAAGCCCGTGGCAGCGACCGTCGCCGAGGCGGCGCCGCTGACCGCGATGGCCGGCGGGAACGGCGTCCTGTTCGGCTCGGCTCCCGACACGTTCCTCGGCAGCGCGGCCCAGACGGCCCGCAAGGCGCTCGACGACGGCCTGATCGGCCAACCGGTGGGCGCGACCGCCTTCGTCACCCACAGCAAGGCCGAGACCTGGCACCCGAACCCCGGCTTCCTCTTCGCGCCCGGCGGCGGACCCGGCCTCGACCTGGGCCCGTACTACCTGACGAGCCTGGTCAACCTGCTCGGCCCGATCGCGACCGTCTCCGGCCTGAGCCGGATCGGCGCGCCCGTACGGAAGGTGACGAGCCCGGACCGCGTGGTCGAGAGCATCGAGGTCACCACACCCACGCACGCGGCAGCCGTCCTCGGCTTCGCCTCCGGTGTCATCGGCTCGCTCCAGATGAGCTTCGACGTGTGGAACCACCACCTGCCGTTCATCGAGATCTACGGCACCGAGGGCACCCTGACGGTCCCCGACCCGAACGGCTTCGACGGCGACGTCCGCCTCCGGGGCAACCACGAGGAGCAGTGGCGGACGCTGCCGCCCGTCTTCCCGCCGTCCGGCCCGCTCGACATGGAAGTCCAGATGCTGCGCGGCGCGGGTGTCGACGACCTGGCCGGTGCCGTCGACGGCGCACCGCACCGCGCATCGGCCGAACTCGCCTTCCACGTACTGGAAGCGCTCGAAGCGGTCGAGACCTCCAGCCGCACGCGGCAGGTCGTGGAACTCACCTCGACCGCCGAACGCCCCGCGGCGATGCCCCGGCAATCGGCATAGGCGGCGCATCCAGCACGCCACGCATCCAGCACGCCACGCATCCAGTACGCGGCGCATCCAGCACACAGCGTATGCAACACGCAGCGGCATCCACCACCGCACAGCGCATCCAACACGCAGCACAGAACCGAGGAGCGGCAACCGCATGAGCAGCAACACACCCAAGTTCGGCGTCGACCTGATCACCTTCTACAACCCGTCGTTCTGGAACCTGCCCGATGAGAGCGCTATCCAGGAGCTGTCGGACCGCGACCCCGACGCGATCTGGCGCAAGATCCTCGACTCGGCAGCAGCCGCCGGTGTCAGCAGCCTCGAAGTCACCTTCGGCCCGGCCGACATCGGCAGCATCCGCCGCGCCTTCGGCTCGGCCACCGAGTTCAAGAAGGAACTCGACGGCCGCGGGATGGAGTTGAAGAGCGCCTTCTACCTCGAAGGAAGCTGGGAGCCGGACGCCGACCGCGGCGAGATAGCCGACAGCGCGGCCGCCTACGCCCGTTTCATCAAGGAGGCGGGCGGCGACGTGCTGGTCGCCGCGCCCCCGATGCGTACGACATGGAACGCCGAGCCCCCGCAGTTCAACGATTTCGACTTCCTCAAGAACGTCGCCGACATCGCCCATGTGGTCGGCCACGCCAGCCTCCAGGAGGGCGTGACCACCGCGCTGCACACCGAGGCGCACTCCACCTTCTGCACGGCCCGTGACGTCGACCTGCTGATGGCTCTCACCGACCCGCTGTTCGTCAGCCTGTGCCCGGACACGGGGCATCTGGCGCTCGCCGGCGGCGAGCCCACGCAGATCGTCTCCCGCCACCGCGAGCGTGTCGTCATCTCGCACTGGAAGGACGCGACCGGCCCCGCGCCGCTGCGGGTTCCCATCGACGACTCGATCCACGACAGCCACCGCGAGTACTTCCGCAGGGTCGGCGCCGGCTCCGTCGACTGGTTCGCCTGGGGCCGCCTCATGCGCGAGATCGGCTTCACCGACCTCGCCCTGCTGGAACTGGACGCGGTCGCCGACCCGGTCACGGAGATCACGGCGGCCCGCGAATTCATCGAGCAGTCCCTCTCGACCGTCTTCCCGTGACGGCCACGCCGCCGGCTTCCCGTCACAGCCTCTCCCGCTGTGTCCTGCCGTAACAGCACATCCCGCGCGCTGAGCGGCGGCCCTCGCCGCTCGGCGCGTCCGCCCGGCTCCACCCGTACAAGGGTCGCTTTGGCCCGTCGAAAGGCGTACCCATGAGTGACAGAGTCGTCAGCTCACCGGAGAAGTCAGGTGAGCTCCCACCGTCCGCCCCCGCTGCCCCGGCGCGTGCGAGCGGATCCTTCATCGCTCTCTACATCCTGGCTCTCTTCGGCAGCTACGTCGCGATCATCACCCCGTCCGTCGTTTCCCTGGCACTGAAGATCCAGCAGATCGACCCCGCCGGCAAGGTCGGCTCGCTCTCCCTGGTCCTCAGCGTCGGCGCGCTGTGCGCAGTCATCGCCAATCCCCTCTTCGGGAAGCTCAGCGACCGCACGACCTCCCGGTTCGGCATGCGCAGGCCATGGATGATCGTGGGCCTCATCGGTGGAGCGGCCGGCCTGGCGCTCGTCGCCTACGCCACCAACACCGGTACGGTCCTCATCGGCTGGTGCGTGGCCCAGATCTTCTTCAACGCGCTGCTGGCCCCGCTCGTCGCCGTACTCCCCGACCAGATACCGGCCCGCCAACGCGGAATCGTCGGGGGCCTGATGGGCATCTGCTATCCCGTCGGCCTGATCCTCGGTACCTGGATCGCACAGCGCCTGGCCACCACCGCACCCCGGGCGATGATCCTGGCACCGATGGCCATCGCCGCCGCGACGGTGCTCCTGCTGTGTGCCAAGCTCAAGGACCGCAGGCTCGACCGGGCACACCAAGAGCCCTGGAACGCGGTGCAGTTCCTGCGCACTTTCTGGTTCAATCCGCGCAAGAGCCCCGACTTCGGCTGGGCGATCCTCAGCATCCTGCTGATCTCCACGGCGATCATGACGTTCGTGACCTACGAGGTCTACTACCTCTCCGACTACCTCCACATCAGCGAATCCAGGCTCCCCGGTCTGACGTTCGTCCTCACCCTCGTCATCAACGGAACGAGCGCGCTCACGGCCCTCGTCTCCGGCTGGCTGGCCGACCGCTTCCACCGGCGGAAGTTCTACATGGTCTTCGCCGGGATCCTGGCCATCGCCGGATTCCTCATCCTCATCACCACGCGCTCGATGGCCGGCTTGTTCACCGGCGCGATCGTCCTGGGCTTCGGCACCGGCTTCTTCTACAGCGGGCACTACACCCTGCCCAGCTCGGTCCTGCCCAGTGAGCAGGACGCCGCGAAGGACATGGGCGTCGTCAACATCGCGGTCACCCTGCCCAGCTCCCTGGTCCCGGTCTACGCACCCACCTTGCTCGGCACCGGCGGCGGCGACAACTATCCGGCGCTCTTCGTCTCCGGGATCGTGCTCGCGCTGCTCGGCATCCCGGCGGTCAAGCGAATCCGCGGGGTCAACTGACCGAGCGGGCCCTTCGATCGAGGAAGCGCCCGCGACCGAGCAGCGCCCTTCAGCCGAGCGGTGCCCCTCACCCGCCATCCGGCGGACCAGGCGCACCCGTGCGGAGGGCATTCGTACCCGGCAGAGCCCGACACCCCGGTGAGCCGTAAATCGTGTGCTTAACGTGCCGGGCATGAGTCGCACCAGTCTTCTCTCCGTGACCGCCTGTGCCATGTGCCCGGCCGCCGCTCCCACCGAGCACGACAGGGCGATGGCCGCCGGAAGTGCCCCCGACGGGCACGGCTACCACGTCGCACTGCACACACCCAGCGTGCTCACCGCACCCGTGGACTACCACCCGACGGCCCTGCTCATCGAGGCGGGCAGCACTGACGGCGCGTGGTACCCCGCAGGGATCCGGGTACGGGGTGGCGACGAGGAACCGGCGTACGGCCGCACGGTGTTCTGGCCCGAGGGCAGCGGCCGGCCGATGACCGGTCAGCACAGCCTCATCCCCCGTTCGAGGTCGCACATCTCGCTGAACGAAGGACACCCCGACGGGCTGCCGCTGACCGGTACGGGAGCGGTCGGCGCGGACCCTGCGGTCGCCACGACGGCGTCGGCCACCCCGCCGACGCCGTCGTGGCGACCGCCCGGGGCCGACGACCCGGCCGTCATCAACAACGCGTACACCTGGGACGCCCCCGAATACGTCCGGATCCCGGGCGAGCGGTGCTCGTACCGGCCGTGGAACGCAACCCCGGCGAACGGCCCCACCACGGCCGGCGGGGATGCGCCGGAAACCGTCGCGTTCGCAGACCGCTCGCCGGCCGGGCCCGCACCCAGGTCCCGTCCCGGATTCGCGGTGACCGGCCCGTCGGCCGTCTGGTACGTGGCAGGTGGAGCGCTGCTGCTGGTGATCGCCGGGGTGCTGGTCCGCCGACGGCCGAACCGCTGATCGGGTCCGGCTCCCGGCCCCTCCGCCGTCAGGACCCCGGGCCCTGCGCTCGCCGAAGACCCGGGGCCGGTCAGGACGTCCCGCCGCCCACGCCAACGCTCGACCGGGAATCCCCGGCCGAGCGCCTCGCCGAGCTACCGGCCTCGTCCTTTCACTGATGACCTGTCCCAGTACCGGAGCAGGTCCGGACCTCTACTGTGCCGTGATCGCGAAGATGTGCAGGGCGTCCTCGTCCGGGAGCGTCACCGCGCGGACTGTCTTGCCTGCGTCGAGCGGTACGGAGTTACCGAACAGCTTGTAACCGCCCCCGAAGTTGGCGGGTCCCTGCGGTGTGTTGCGGTGATCGGTCGTGACGACCGTCGTGGCGCCGTACTCGGTGCCCGCCGTGCAGCACCAGTTGGGCAGCCCGAGATCGCCGCTGCTGGTGGTGCCGTCGGTGTACGTGACGGTCACCTTGCCCGCTGCGGCACCTGCCTCAGCGCCCAGGAACCACAGCTTCGTCCCGCTGCCTGCCATGTTGATCACCTGACCCGCTGTGGTCACGTTGTCCGGTGCGCCGGGTGCTGTCTTCGGGAACGCCCAGCTGACGCCGTCCTTGGTGACGGTGCTTCCCGGTGTCACACCCGCGGTGGCCAGTGCCTGGGCGGAGTAACTGTCACCACCGCCGTCGAAATTGCCCAGCGTGTAGTTGCCGTCCGCCGGCGGGGCGTCCTCACTGGTGACACCGACATTGTTGAAGGCGTCCGCCAGAGCGGGATAGGGCACGACCGACACGACGGAACCCTGTCCTGTCGTACGGGACTCGCCGGCGGATCCTGCGCGGTACCGGGCGGTTGCGCTCAGCGTGACAGTCGTCGTTCCCGGCTTCGCCTCCGGGCCCTTCACCGTGAACTTCGCTCCGGCCGAGCCACCGGGGGCGATGCGGCCGAGCCGTGCCTTCGACGGGCTGACCGACCACCCCTGCGGCACGTCGACTTCGAGCGCTGCCGCGGACAGCCCGCCGGGGCCGTGGTCGGCCAGACTGACCTGCCAGGTCGAGGACGTCCCCTCGCCCCCCGTCCGCTTCCAGGTGATCGCGCTGGCCGGCGGCACCTTGTGTGCCTGCCCGGCGTGTATCCGGTACAGGACGGTGCCATGAGCGGGGACATTCGCCGCGATGGTGCCCGTGGACTGTGTGGTCCGCTTCGACCAGAGGTCCTTCAGCAGATAGGAGGAGCCCTTCGGGAGCCCGGCCTTGGCCGCCGTGGTCGTGATGGTCTGTGCCTGGTCCGAGGAGTTGAAGAGTGCCACGGCCCTGTCCCCGCCGCGGAGCTTCTTCGACAGCACGTCGTAGCCGTCGCCCTGCTGGACAATGCGGCCCTGCAACCCCGTCGGATCCTGGTCGACCGCGATGACGTCACGGTTACCGAGCACGGACAGGGCGTCAGGGGACGCCTTGGCCAGGTCGGTGCTGGAGATCAGCGGCGCGGCCATCACCGACCACAGTGACATCTGGCTCCGGATCTCGTCACCGGTCAGCCGGGACTGGCCGGCGAGCAGGAAGTCCGGGTCGTTCCAGCGGCCGGGGCTCTGCAGATCGGCGAGCGGCACGTTGTAGCCGTAGTTGTACTTGATCGAAGACCACTTGGAACTCGCCGATGCCGATTCCATCGCGACGTCGGCGCCCTCCCGCCACAGATTGCCCACCTGGGCCGACCAGCCGATGACGTCGTGCCAGTCCTTCTCGCCCTCGAAGTACGCGGGGGCGGAGACGGAGAAGGTGATGGGCCTGCCGGTCCGCAGGAGAGCATTGCTCATATCACTGTAGAGCGAGTGGTAGACCTCGTCGGGCGTCCGGGTGTCACTCTCGGGCACGTTGCAGCCGTCGAGCTTCAGATAGTCGACGCGCCACTTGGCGAAGAGGTCGGCGTCCTGCTGGATGTGGCCGTACGAGCCGGGATATCCACCGCAGGTGGAGGTGCCTGCGTCCTCGTAGATGCCGAACTTCAGCCCCATCGCGTGCAGTTGCTGACCGATGTAGGCCATTCCGTGCGGGAAGCGGTCGGGGTCGGGGACCAGGTCGCCGTCGGCATTTCTGCTGTGCGACATCCAGCAGTCGTCGGTGGTGACCGTGTTGTAGCCCTTCGCGGCGAGACCGGAGGAGACCAGGGCCCGGGCGTTGGACAGGACAGTGGCCTCGTCGATGTCACAGCCGTAGTAGGACCAGTTGTTCCAGCCCATGGGCGGGGTGGGGGCAAGATTCGGGTACGAGCTCCCCGAAGCACTGGCGCTTCCCGCGCCCTGCGCGGGAAGCGGGGTGCCCGTCGCCGCGGCGGACGGGCCGGCGAGCCCGCCGAGGGCGAGTGCGGTGGCCGCCGCCAGGGCGTACAGGCTCCGTCGCAGGGAAGCAGGGATCGGGGTCGTTCTCGCGGACAAGGCGTCTCCCGTCATCGAGCGCGCCTCAGTGACGGCGCGATGGCCAACACCGTGCCTCCGTAAGTTCATTTGTGCAAGATGTCGTCGAGTTTCTTGCACAAACAGTCATGCGTCGCAGGAAGCCTACGACCATGCGGATCGGCCTCCTGCTGACTCCGCGGATCGCGACAAGTAGCGCTGCGATATCGCCGGGCACCGCTCAGGTCCATCAGCACCTGAGCGTCGGTCTGCAAGAGTCCGGTCCGACGCCTACAGCCAGTCCCGCTTCTTGAAGATGAAGTACAGGCTTACGCACACCACCGCCATCAGGCCGATCGCGAAGGGATATCCGAACGACCAGTGCAGCTCCGGCATGTTGTCGAAGTTCATGCCGTAGATCGTCCCCACCAGGGTGGGCGCGAAGAGAATGGCCGCCCACGAGGAGATCTTCTTGATCTCCTCGTTCTGCTCGAAACCCGCTTCCGCGAGTGCGCGCATCTCCGCGTTCTGCTGCTGGGTCACCAGCGTGGCATTCACGGTGAGGATCTCGGTCAGCGCCTGGCGGAATCCGTCCACCCGCTCGCTCGTATGCGTCACATGGTCGGCCACGTCGCGCAGGTAGCGCTGCAGTTCCTCATGCGTCCCGTACTTGGCGAATCCCGCCATGAGGCCGTTCAGCATTCCCACGAGGGGCCGGGTGGCGCGCTGGAACTCGACCATTTCGCGGGAGAGTTCGTAGATACGGCGGGACACCGCCGGGTCGCCGCTGAAGACCTCGGTCTCGATCTCGTCGATGTCGATCTGCACGCCGGTCACGACCGGGGCGTAGCCGTCGACGACCGCGTCCAGGATCGCGTACAGCGCGGCCTCGGGGCCCAGCGCCAGCAGATCCGGGGTCTCCTCCATACGGGTGCGTACGGCGGACAGGTCGGGCGCCGCGCCGTGCCTGACCGTGATCAGGAAGTCCCTGCCGATGAAAACATGCAGCTCACCGAAGTCGACCTCCTCGGGGGCGTCGAGATAGCGCGCCGCACGCAGGACGACGAAGAGCGTGTCGCCGTACCGCTCCAGCTTCGGCCGCTGATGGGCCTCCAGTGCGTCCTCCACCGCGAGCGGATGCAGGTCGAACTCCGCTGCCAGCGAGAGGATTTCCTCCTCCGTCGGGCGGTGCAGACCGATCCAGGCCATACCGTCCGGGTACTCGCGCAGCTGCCGGAAGGTCTCCGCGAGCGAGGCGGGGGTGGAGACGCGGCGGCCGTCGCGGTACAGCGCCGCCTGCACCACGCTGGTGTTGTCCAGCTGTACGGGCTCGGGCGCGGCCGAGGCGGGCGGGGTCCTGTCGGGCGGCTGCTCCGTGCGGTCGGGCGGGGAGGGCCTGCGCCAGAAGTGCTTACGGGCGTTCCGGTTCCTCGGGGACAGCGGCATATGGGCTCTCACCTCCCGTTCCGGCTGGGCCGGGCCCGGCTCCGACCGGCGTGGCCCGGCTTCGGTGCAGGATATACGGGCCGCATGACGCAGGCATGACGGAGCGGCCACCCGACCACGGACAGGAGATGCCGGCAAGCCGCGCTCGTGAGCGGTACGCGTAAGCCGCGCCGGTGAGCGGTGCCAGCCGGCCGGGTCCGAAGCAGTGCCCCCGCAAGCCCATGACAGCCGGGAGGGACCGCACGTCCCGGTAGCGTGCCCCGCATGGCCCCGATCAGCACCCGCGCACTCAACCGCGCCACCCTGGAACGCCAGCTTCTGCTGCGCCGCGCCGAACTGCCCGCCGGGGAGGCCGTCGCACGGCTGCTGGGGCTCCAGGCGCAGAACACCAGGCCGCCGTACTTCCAGCTCTGGTCCCGGCTCGCGGATTTCGACCCGTACGAGCTGTCGGAGCTGCTGGAGAGCCGTGCGGCCGTACGGATGGTGACCATGCGCTCCACCATCCATCTGCACACCGCCGACGACGCCCTCACCCTGCGGCCGCTCGTCCAGGCCGCACGGGAGCGAGAGCTGAAGGCCTTCCGTGCCGGGCTGACCGGGGTCGACCTCGACCGGCTGGCGGAGCTGGCCCGCGACCTGGTGGAGGAACGTCCCCGCACGATGAAGGAGCTCAGGGAGCACCTGCTCACGGAGTGGCCGGACGCCGACCCGCTCGCTCTCTCCGTCGCCGCCCGCTGCCGCCTCCCGCTCGTGCAGGTCACCCCGCGCGGCCTGTGGGGCCGCAGTGGGCAGGTCGCGCTCACCACCGTCGGGCAGTGGCTCGGCCGTGCGTCGGCGCCCGTCCCGGCACCCGACGAGACGGTGCTGCGCTATCTGCGGTCCTTCGGGCCCGCCTCGGTCAAGGACATGCAGATGTGGGCGGGACTGACCCGGCTGGCCGGGGTGTTCGAGCGGCTGCGGCCGCAGCTGATCACCTTCCGGGGCCCCGGTGGCGCCGAACTCTTCGACCTGCCCGACGCGCCCCGGCCGGACGAGGATACTCCCGCACCACCTCGCTTCCTGCCGGAGTTCGACAATCTGCTGCTCGCCCACGCGGACCGTACGCGCGTCATCCCCGCCGAGTACCGGGGCCGCAACGGCATGGGCAACCAGGCCTTCGGCAGCTTCCTGCTCGACGGGTTCCTCGCCGGTATCTGGCGGCTGAAGGAGCACCGGACCACGGCCACGCTCCGTATCGAACCGTTCGCCCGGCTCACCCGCGCCGACCGGGTGGCCCTGGCGGACGAGGGCGAGCGGATGCTCACCGGCATGACGGAGGCCGAGGTCCACGACATCGGGTTCGGCACTCTCGGCACTCTCGACGCATGAGCCGGGCGAGCCTCCTGCCCCGCCTGCCCCCGTGAGCTGCGTGAACCGCATGTGCTGGCTCCGCAGCGGCCGGTTACTGTCCTGGGCATGGAGTTGCGCCAGCTCAGCTACTTTGTGACCGTCGCCGAGGAACTGCACTTCGGCCGTGCCGCGGACCGCCTGCACATCGTCCAGTCGGCCGTGAGCCAGCAAGTGCAGCGCCTGGAGCGGGAGTTGGGGCAGGAGCTGTTCGACCGTTCACCCCGGCACGTACGGCTCACCGAAGCGGGGGAGCGGCTGCTGCCCGAAGCGCGGGCCGTGCTGGCGGCGGTGGACCGGGCCAGGGCGGCAGTCGCACCGCGTACCACCCTGCGGCTGGGGACCAGCACCGGACTCGGCGAACATCTGGACCGGGTCCTGACCGCTTTGGCCGGGATCGCGCCGGACCTGGCGGTCGAGCTGGTCTCCGCGCCGACCCGGACCCGGCTGGAACAGGTCGCGGACGGGCGGCTGGACGCGGCGTTCGTACGGGCCGCGGAGCCGGTGCGCGGGGTGCGGCTCATCCCGCTCTGGGAGGACCCGCTGGTCGCGGCCGTTCCAGCCGGGCACCCGCTCGCGGACCGGCCCGACGTCGCCCTGGAGGACCTGGCCGGACTCCGGCTCAGGATCGTGGCCCGGCGTAGCAATCCGCCCCTCGTCGACCTCGTGATGTCCGCCTGCGACGCCGCAGGGTTCGAGCCGCTGTCCGGACCGGTCGGCGGCTCGCTCCAGGACATCCTCGCCACCATCGGTGCCTCCCCGGCACCGCAGTGGACCGTCGTGTACGCCGCACACGCCCGCCAACTGCACAGTCCGCGCGTGACGTTCCTCCCGTTCCGGCCCGCACCGCTCGCGCTGCCCACGGCGCTCGCCGTGCGGCGGTCGGCCCCGCCCGCCGGTATCGATCTGCTCCTCGAAGCCTGCGCCGCGCCGCCGGACTGCAGCGATCACGGATCCTGATCGCTGTGGTCGCGATCTGGCTCTTGGCCGCCCGTCGCGGTTCGGATGGACTGGGGTCATGCCGGTGAGCGGCCCGGAACAGCCGGGAAGCCGCCGTGGGACAGGGAGTTCAGCCATGCCGATCGTCACTATCCAGCAGGGCCCGCGCGACATCGAGCTCAAGCGCGAGCTGGTCAAGCGCGTCACGGACGCCTTCGTCGACTCGCTCCGTATCCCCGCCGAGGCCGTACAGGTCTGGATCCAGGAGGTCCCCACCGACAGCTGGGCCATCGGCGGCAAGCTCACTGCCGACAAGTAGCCCGGCTGATCCGAACGAAAGGCCCTACCCCAGTTCGAGCGTGGTGACGCCGTAGACGCACTGGTCGGCGACCGGACGGATCGGACCCGTGTACATGCGGGCCGTCTCGAAGGAGGGCGTGAGGCCCAGCGACCTGACCAGTGCGACGGCGGACGCATTGGACTCCGGGACGTCCACGGCGACCTGCGCCGTACCGGCCTCGTCCGCCAGCGCCCCGAACAGTGCCTCGGCGTCCGCGGGCGAATCGGCGAACAGCGGTCCGATACGGAGGACTTCACCGACCGTCGGGCGGATCACCGCGTACCCGGTCAGGTGCCCGTCGTCGACGCGTACGAACGCACGGTGCCCGTCCGTGGTCAGCCAGTGCTTCAGGAAGCGCGGGCGATCGGCCGGGTAGCAGGCGCTGTCGTACGCCGCGACGGCCTCGTGGTCCTGGGCCCGGACCGGCCGTACGCCCGTCGATCCGCGGGGCGGCAGGACGCCGGTGTGGCGGAAGGTGCTGTGAGCGGGTGAGAACCCCGACTTGCGGTAGTTGTGCTGCTGGGCCACGACCCCGTCCAGGCCGATGGTCCGGCTTCCCGCGTGGCCCTGCGCGGCCTGCCAGGTGGCCAGGCCGTGGCCGCGGCCCCGCAGGTCCGGGCGGACCAGATAGCAGCCGAGAAACGCGTAGTGCGCACCGTAGTTGACGACCGAGACCGCGGAGACGGGCTCCCCGTCGAGGCGTCCGAGGAAGAACCCGTCGGGGTCCTGGGCGAAGAAGCTCCGCGCGTCGCTGATCCCCGGGTTCCAGCCCTCGTCGTGCGCCCACCCGCTGATGACGGGCCAGTCCTCCTCGGCCGCCGGCCCGACGACGAGCTGCCCGGCGGATGAGTACGTCATGCCTGCTCCGTAAGTCGTGAGTTCTGGGTTGAATGGCTGGGTTGCATGGCTGAGTTGCACGGCTGACTTGTATGTCTGAGCTGCCTGAACTCGCGTGGGGCTTTTCTCATGGCTTCGGCCGGGATGTTACGGCAGCAGACCCGCCCGCCGGGCCGCCACGACCGCTTCGAGCCGGGTGTGCGCCCCCAGCTTGCGCATCGCGGACCGCAGATAGCCCTTCACGGTCTCCGGCTTCAGCCCCAGCCGCGCACCGGCCGCCGCGTTCGTCGCGCCGGTCGCCACCCAGGCCAGCACGTCCACCTCGCGTGGCGCCAGCGCGACCGGGCGTTCAAGCCCGGCTCCGCCGCCACCGGCCAGCCGGGCGCAGACGGCGAGAAGTTCATCGCGCAGCTCCCGGTCCGCGATGCGTGTCGCCAGCGCGCGCAGTTCACTGTGCGCCTCGCGCACCTGCTCCCACGCGCCGGGCTCGGCCACCGGCTCGCGCGCCGCCGCCAGCCGTTGCTGCACCTCGTCCCGCACCGCCAGCGACTGCTCCACGTCGCGGGCCGCCTCGACCGCGGCGTTGTACGTCCGGTCGCCGAACGACAGCCGCTCGCGTACCGCCCCGTACAGCACACCGCGGACCTGCCGCCTCACCACCACCGGCACGGCGAGCACCGCGTGCAGCCCTTCAGCGCCCACCGCCGTGTCGTACTCATGGCTGATGTGGACCGAGGAGCGGTAGTCGGTCACCGCGCACGGCCGCGACAGCGCTATCGACTTGCCGCCGAGACCGTTGCCGGCCGACACCGTGAGGCCGCGCAGCGCCGGTGTCGCCGTACCGCTGAGCTCGGCGATGCGCAGCTGCCCGCTCCCCGTCAGCAGACCGCCGAACGCGACCGGCAGCCCGGTGGTGCGGCGCATCCGCAGCAGCGCCGCCCGCATGTCCACTGCCTCGACCGGCTCCGGCACGCGGCCGCTCCTCTCCGCCGGGGGCGGGGCCTCCGGCGCTCCTCGGGCGGACCCACGCTTTGCCCCCGTTCGGGGGTGGTGGGACCCGGACCACTGATTACACGATGCTGGGCAGCAGTCCCGCAATGAGGAGGACACATGGTGTCGAACAACGCGACGGAGGAGTTCCGGGCCGCACGGGACTTCCTGCTCCGCCACCGTACGGAGTACCGCACGGCCTACGAGGGCTTCAGCTGGCCACGCCCCGAGCATTTCAACTGGGCGCTCGACTGGTTCGACACCATCGCCAGGGACAACGCGAGGACCGCGCTGCACATCGTCGAGGAGGACGGCACCGAGACCAAGGTCTCGTTCGCGGAGATGGCCGTGCGGTCCGACCGGGCCGCCAACTGGCTCCGGGCGCAGGGCGTCCGGGCCGGCGACCGCATCCTGGTCGTGCTCGGCAACCAGCAGGAGCTGTGGGAGACGGCGCTCGCCGCGATGAAGCTCCGCGCCGTCGTGATCCCGGCAACTCCGCTGCTCGGAGCGGCAGATCTGCGCGACCGCGTCGACCGCGGCGGCGCCCGCCATGCGCTCGTACGGACCGAGGACACCCCCAAGTTCGCCGAGGTGGCAGGCGATTACACCCGGATCGCGGTCGGCGCGGGCACCCCGGACGGCTGGCTGTCGTACGGGGACGCCGCCGCCGCGCCGGCCGGCTTCGAGCCCGACGGGGCCACCGGTGCGGACGATCCGCTGATGCTGTACTTCACCTCGGGCACGACCGCCCGGCCCAAGCTGGTGGAGCACACCCACACCTCGTACCCGGTCGGCCATCTGGCGACGATGTACTGGATCGGTCTGCGCCCCGGCGACATCCACCTCAACATCTCCTCACCTGGATGGGCCAAGCACGCCTGGTCGAATCTGTTCGCGCCCTGGAACGCCGAGGCGACGGTCTTCATCCACAACTACACGCGCTTCGACCCGGCGCGGCTGATGGCCGAGATGGACCGGGTGGGGGTGACGTCCTTCTGCGCGCCGCCGACCGTCTGGCGGATGCTGATCCAGGCCGACCTGACCCGGCTGCGCACACCGCCGCGCGAGGTCGCGGCGGCGGGCGAGCCGCTGAACCCCGAGGTCATCGAGACCGTACGGCGCGCCTGGGGTGCGACGATCCGGGACGGCTTCGGGCAGACGGAGACGGCCGTCCAGGTGGCGAACAGCCCCGGCCAGCTCCTCAAGGCGGGCTCCATGGGCCGCCCGACGCCCGGATTCAAGGTCGAGCTGCTCGACCCGGTCACCGGGGAGCCGGGGGTGAGCGAGGGCGAGATCTGCCTGGACCTCTCCGCCAGGCCCGTCGGTCTGATGACCGGATACCACGGCGATCCGGAGCGCACGGCCGAGGCGATGGCCGGTGGCTACTACCGCACCGGCGACATCGGCTCACGGGACGCGGACGGCTACATCACCTACACCGGCCGTTCCGACGACGTCTTCAAGTCGTCCGACTACAAGATCTCGCCGTTCGAGCTGGAGAGCGCGCTCCTGGAGCACGAAGCGGTGGCGGAGGCCGCGGTCGTGCCGGCCCCCGACCCGCTGCGGCTCACCGTCCCGAAGGCGTACGTGGCCCTGGCGGAGGGCTGGGAACCCGGCCCCGACACGGCGAAGGTGCTCTTCGCGCACTCGCGCGCGGTGCTCGCCCCGTACAAGCGGATCCGGCGGATCGAGTTCGCCGAGCTGCCCAAGACGGTCTCCGGGAAGATCCGCAGGATCGAACTGCGCCGGGCGACCGCGGAGGGCTCCACCGCCGAGTACGACGAGGGGGACCTGCGATGACCCTCTCCTACACGCACGGCACCGGTACGACGCCGCTCCTGGGCGACACGATCGGCGCGAATCTGGACCGCGCCGTCGCGGCGTTCCCCGACCGTGAGGCGCTCGTCGATGTGCCGTCCGGGCGCCGGTGGACATACGCCGGGTTCGGCGCCGCGGTGGACGAGCTGGCCCGGGGGTTCACCGGCAGCGGGGTCGGCAAGGGCGACCGGGTGGGGATCTGGGCGGTCAACTGCCCGGAGTGGGTGCTCGTCCAGTACGCCACCGCGCGGATCGGCGCGATCATGGTCAACATCAACCCGGCGTACCGGGCGCACGAGCTGGAGTTCGTGCTGCGCCAGGCCGGGATCTCGGTGCTGATCGCCTCGACCGGGCACAAGGGCACCGACTACCGGGCCCTGGTCGGCGAGGTGCGCGGCAACTGCCCGGCGCTGCGGTCCGTCCACTACATCGGCGACCCGTCCTGGGACGAACTGACCGCCGCCGCCCGGCCGTTCGAGCTCGACGCGGCGCTGTCCTGCGACGACCCGATCAACATCCAGTACACCTCGGGCACCACCGGATTCCCCAAGGGCGCCACCCTCTCCCACCACAACATCCTCAACAACGGCTTCTTCGTCGGGGAGCTGGTGGGCTACACGGAGCAGGACCGGATCTGTCTGCCGGTGCCCTTCTACCACTGCTTCGGCATGGTCATGGGCAATCTGGGGGCCACGTCGCACGGCGCGTGCATCGTCATCCCGGCGCCCTCCTTCGACCCCGGGGCGACCCTGCGCGCTGTCGAGCAGGAGCGCTGCACCTCGCTCTACGGGGTGCCCACGATGTTCATCGCTGAGCTGAACCACCCGGACTTCGCGGCGTACGACCTGAGCTCGCTCCGTACCGGGATCATGGCGGGCTCGCCGTGCCCGGCCGAGGTGATGAAGCGGGTCGTGGCCGAGATGCATATGGCCGAGGTGTCGATCTGCTACGGGATGACGGAGACCTCGCCGGTGTCCACCCAGACCCGCCGCGACGACGATCTGGAGCGCCGGACCGGGACGGCCGGGCGGGTGCTGCCGCATCTGGAGGTGAAGGTCGTCGACCCGGCGACCGGGGTCACGGTGGAGCGCGGTGAGCCGGGCGAGCTGTGCACCCGCGGTTACAGCGTGATGCTCGGCTACTGGGAGGAGCCGCAGCGGACCACCGAGGTGATCGACGCGGGCCGCTGGATGCACACCGGGGATCTGGCCGTCATCCGCGAGGACGGCTACGTCCAGATCGTCGGCCGGATCAAGGACATGATCATCCGGGGCGGTGAGAACGTCTATCCGCGTGAGATCGAGGAGTTCCTCTACGGCCACCCCAAGATCGCCGACGTCCAGGTGGTCGGTGTACCGGACGAGCGGTACGGCGAAGAGGTGCTGGCCTGCGTCATCCCACGGGATCCGGCCGACCCGCCGACGCTGGACGGGATCCGGGAGTTCTGCCGCGACCGGCTGGCCCACTACAAGATCCCGCACGGGCTGCGGATCCTGGAGACCTTCCCGATGACGGTCAGCGGCAAGGTCAGGAAGGTGGAGCTGCGCGACCGGTACGGCCCGGGCGCCGCCGGGTAGCAGGCCGGGCCGGTGCGGGGTATCCGGTCACGCCGGCGCCGCGCCCGTACTGACCAGTTCGTCGGCCGGCCCGTTGACCGGCTGCGGGGCGCCGGTGAGATCCAGCGCGAAGAGCGGGACGGCCAGTTCGTCGGCCCGGTCGCGCGCGTCCTGGGCGTACCCGGAGAGTGAGAAGAAGACGCACGCCGCCGCGGAACTCATCCCGTGCAGCCACAGGCACTCTATGTCGCGCAGGGCGGCGGGCCGGGTGGTGGCCTCCACCGTGGCGATCAGTCCGGGGCCGTGCAGATCGATCCCGGAGGCGGGCCGCCGCTCCGGCTGCACGATGTCCTGGAAGCCCAGCCACTTCAGATAGCGCGCCGCCGTCGACACCACGTCGCCGGCGGTGCGGATCGCCATGGGCCGGAAGGCGGGCCGGGGCGCGGCGGCTGTGCGCGGCAGCGGGATATGCGCCGGGGGCCGGGCTGGGCCGGCGGCGTCCGGGGCGGTACGGCCGGTCAGGCCCTGAGCGGTCGCATCCGGAGCGTCCGTGCCCGGTACCGCCGTGTCCGATGCAGCCGTGTCCGATGCAGCCGTGTCCGGGGGCGCCGTCACCGGGCGCACCGCGAGGCGCAGCACCGTGCCGCAGGAGCAGCCGAGCTCCGGTCGCGGCCACTCGTCCTGCCGGCCGCACGACGTGCAGCGGACCGCGACCCACTCGTCCGACCAGCTGCGGCGGGTGAGGGGCTCCGGCGGGGCGTCCGTCAGCAGCGGCGGAGCGAGCGGAGCGCCGCAGGCGCACGGCAGGACCGTCGCCAGATAGGCGTGTTCCTTGTGGCAGACGGGGCAGCGCACGACAGCGCTCGTCGCCCATCCGTCCGCGCTTCTTCCCGCACCCTTTCCCGCTCCCTCTCCCATGGGCCCATCGTCCATCAAGCGGCGCGGCCCGGGGGCGTACTTCGGACAGGTGACGCACGCCGGCAGCCCCTCCCTTGACGGCAGGCGCAGCCAGCTCTTACATTGCTTCCGTATAGCAGAAATGAACTTCCGTAATACGGAATTGGGCGATCTCAGGTTGGCGCGACAGGAGGCCCACTCCGACTGGCGAGCAGGAGTATTCAATGCCTCGTATGACCGCTGCCCGAGCGGCAGTCGAGATTCTCAAGCGCGAGGGCGTCAGCAACGCGTTCGGCGTGCCGGGCGCGGCGATCAACCCGTTCTACGCGGCTCTCAAGGCCGCCGGCGGCGTGCACCACACGCTCGCCCGCCACGTCGAGGGCGCCTCGCACATGGCCGAGGGCTACACCCGGGCCAACCCCGGCAACATCGGTGTCTGCATCGGTACGTCGGGCCCCGCGGGCACCGACATGATCACCGGTCTCTACTCGGCGATCGCCGACTCGATCCCGATCCTCTGCATCACGGGCCAGGCGCCGGTCGCCTACCTCCACAAGGAGGACTTCCAGGCCGTCGACATCGCCTCGATCGCCAAGCCGGTCACCAAGGCGGCGACCACCGTCCTGGAGGCCGCTCAGGTTCCCGGCGTCTTCCAGCAGGCGTTCCACCTGATGCGCTCCGGCCGTCCCGGACCGGTCCTCATCGACCTGCCGATCGACGTCCAGCAGACCGAGATCGACTTCGACCCGGACACGTACGAGCCGCTGCCGGTCTACAAGCCGGCCGCGACCCGCGCCCAGGCCGAGAAGGCGATCCAGTTCCTGCTGGAGTCCGAGCGCCCCCTGATCATCGCGGGCGGCGGCATCTTCAACGCCGACGCGTCGGACCTGCTGGTCGAGTTCGCCGAGCTGACCAACACCCCTGTCGTCCCCACCCTCATGGGCTGGGGTTCGATCCCGGACGACCACGACCTGAACGCCGGCATGGTCGGTCAGCAGACCGGTACGCGTTACGGCAACGCCACGTTCCTGGAGTCGGACTTCGTCCTCGGCATCGGCAACCGCTGGGCCAACCGTCACACCGGCTACAAGCTGGACGTGTACACCAAGGACCGCAAGTTCGTGCACGTCGACATCGAGCCGACCCAGATCGGCAAGATCTTCGCCCCGGACTACGGCATCGCCTCCGACGCCAAGGCCGCGCTGGAGCTCTTCGTCGAGATCGCCAAGGAGCTCAAGGCCGCGGGCAAGCTGCCCGACCGCTCCGCCTGGGTCGCCTCGCACCTGGAGCGCAAGTCCACGCTGCACCGCCGCACGCACTTCGACAACGTGCCGATGAAGCCGCAGCGGGTCTACGAGGAGATGAACAAGGCCTTCGGCCCGGAGACGCGCTACGTCACCACCATCGGTCTCTCCCAGATCGCGGGCGCGCAGATGCTGCACGTCTACAAGCCGCGCCACTGGATCAACTGCGGCCAGGCGGGCCCGCTGGGCTGGACCATCCCGGCCGCGCTCGGTGTCGCCACCGCCGACCCCGAGACCCCCGTGGTCGCGCTCTCCGGCGACTACGACTTCCAGTTCATGCTGGAGGAGCTGGCGGTCGGCGCGCAGCACAAGATCCCCTATGTCCACGTTCTCGTGAACAACGCCTACCTGGGCCTGATCCGCCAGTCGCAGATCGGCCTGGACATCAACTTCCAGGTCAACCTGGAGTTCGAGAACATCAACGCTCCCGAGCTGGGCGTCTACGGCGTCGACCACGTCAAGGTCGTCGAAGGACTCGGCTGCAAGGCCATCCGCGTCACCGAGCCCGACCAGCTGCTCCCCGCGTTCGAGGAGGCCAAGAAGCTGGCCGCCGAGTACCGCGTCCCGGTCGTCGTCGAGGCGATCCTGGAGCGCATCACCAACATCGCGATGAGCCCGACCGCGGACATCAGTGCGGTCAAGGAGTTCGAGGAGATCGCCACCGAGCCGGGCCACGCCCCGACGGCGATCCGTCCGATGACAGCTTCCTGACCCTTCGCACCCCGAGGGGCGGACCACCGGCAACGGCGGTCCGCCCTTTGCGCGTTCCGGCACCCCGCCGCACAGGAGTGGCCGGAAGCTACGGGTCACAGGAGCCGCTTGCGGCCCCAGAGGATGACGAAGGCGACGACGGCGGCGCTGAGGGCGAGCATGATGCCGGCTCCGAGCCACTGCATCGTGTGCATCTGGGAGACGGGGAGGTAGTCCAGGGACCAGCCGACGACGTGCTTGGACTCCAGGCAGGCGGTGTGCGCCCGGTCGTTGTCCATCTTGTCGAGACAGGTGGTCCAGTCCAGGCGGCCTCCGGAATCGGTGAGGAAGTAGGTGCCCTGGCCCTGCTGTTCCGCCTGGGCGGGCAGCTCCGGCGGTACCGCGCCGTGTCCGACGCCCTTGTCGGTGCTGATCGACATGGTGTGTCCCAGCTTCCGCCAGACCTCGCTCCAGACGAACCCGATCGCCCCGACGATGCCGAGCGTGACCACCATCGACACGAGCGTGCGGCGCAGGAGCATGCCGACCGCCGCGCCCACGGTGAACGTGAGCAGGGCGTAGGCCACCGGCGTGACCCCCGTGACACTGAAGAAGGCGGTCCAAATGAGGCCGCTGGAAAGTCCCTTGACCGGGTCCCACCACCAGGTGAGGACCGCGGTGAGCACGCCGGTCGACAGAGCGAGCATCGCGGCGGGAAGGGCGAGTTTCGTGATCAGCCACCTCAGTCGGCTGACGGACTGCGAGGTCACCAGCTTGGCGGTGCCGGACTCCAGGTCGCCCGCGAAGAGCGGGGCCCCGAGGAGCACGCCGGCCAGGACCGGGATATAGCCGAGGTAGCTCCCGATGCTGAACAGAGGGTTGACGTAGGTCTCGAACTCGGGCGGCAGGCCGCCGGACCTCCGTGAGGCCGGGTCCTGGGCGGCCAGGAAGTCCATCATCTGCCCGCGCAGCCAGAGCATGACGAGCGTGCCGATGAGGGTGACGGCGATGAGCGTCCAGAACGCGGCGCGGTGCTGGCGCCAGACGAGCCAGACCGGACCGCCGAGCCGGGGGATCCAGTTGTTGCGTGTGGGTCCGGCGGGCGCCGTACGGGCCGGGTCACGAGTGAGCGTGCTCATGCGGTCACAGCCTTCTTCGGGTCGCGGGTGATGATGTCGTGGATGTCGCCGACCCGGGCGCTGGGGGCGATCAGCGGGGGCGCGTCGGGTGAACGCAGATAGGCGAGCAGAAGCTCCTCCAGGGTCGGAGGCTCGGCCTGCCTGCCGTACTCGATCGGTCCGCCGAGCCGCACCAGGACGCCCGGCCGACCGTCGCCGCTGCGGGACTCGATGACCCGGTGCGGTGCGACCGCGGGGCGCGAGCCGTCCGGCGGGACGGCGAACAGGGCGTGTGCGGCGCGCAGTTCGTCCACTTCGCCCGCGAGACGCAGACCGCCGTTCGCGATGACGAGAAGGTAGTCGCAGATGTACTCCAGCTCGGCGAGCATGTGTGAGGACACCAGTACCGTCGTGCCGTGTCCGGCGGCCTCCGCCGTCAGTGTGGCCATGAGTTCGCGGCGGACCAGCGGGTCCAGATCCGACATCGGCTCGTCGAGGATGAGCAGATCCGGGCGCTTGCCGAAAGCCAGCGCGAAGGCGACGCGGGTGCGCTGGCCGCCGGACAGTGTTCCGATCCTCGCTTCCAGCGGCACCTGGCCCGCGCGGACGATGCCCTCGGCGACCTCCTGGTCCCAGCGGGGGTTCAGTTCGTGGCCGAGGCGCAGGGTCTCGGCCACGGTGAAGCGCTTGAACAGCGGCTTCTCCTGGGTGAGGAACGCGGTCCGCAGGACCGCATCCGTCGACCCGGGCGCCGCGCCGAACACCCGCAGGCCGCCGGTCGTCGGCCGGATCATGTGGGTGGCCAGGCCCATCAGGGTGCTCTTGCCCGCGCCGTTGGGGCCGACGAGGCCGCATACCCGTCCGGTCGGCAGCCGGAAGGAAACGTCCCGCAGGGCCCAGCCGCGCCGGTACTTCTTGCCGAGCCCCTGAGCCTCGATCGCCGACCCGCCAACAGGGCGATCGAACCCCGTTCCGTCGCCGTGGTGTGTCTCTGCGTGGTCCATGTGTGGCTCCTGTACGTGGGGGAGGGGCGGCCGTGTGCGGGTGGGGGAGGGCCGGCTGTTGTGCGGGCGGGTCGGCCACTGCGGGAAATCGCCTGCGCGGGCGGTCTGCGCGGCTGTCACCGGGGCGGGCGGCGCGACGGACGCGCGCTCCGGGGTCCCCGGGGTTTCCCCACCGGGACGACGTCTGCCGTGGTCATGGCATGCTCCTTGTGCGATGAATGGCGAACGCCGCCCGGTGGACACGACTCTGCTCCGCCGCGTCTCGCAGCGGATCGGGCGAAAGACAGATCATGTGCGGCCGGCTCCGACTTTCGGCCGGTACACGAGGGAGACGGTGAGGGAGATGCTGGAGGCGGCGAACGGAGCGGTCGCGCCCACAGCCGCACGGGGGAAGGGGCGGTCGTGGCTACTGCCTGTCACGGCGTGGCTGCTGCTGGTCGGGGGCCTGGCCGGTCTCGTCCTGCTCGACTGGGTGGCCGGTTTCTACTGGGTCGTGGAACACGGCCCCGCCAAGCTGGTCGGCGCTCTGCTGGGCGTCGGTCTCGTCGTGGCCTCGCCCCGGCTCGGCAGCCGGGCGCTGCCGGTGGCCGCCTGCGTACTCGCGGTCGAGTCGCTGTGCCTCTCGGTATGGCTGCACGTGGAGATGGACGTGGGGTCGCAGGCGATGGGATTCGCCGAACCGGCAGCGCTGGTGTGGCTCCTGCTGCTCGTCGCCCGAAGGGGGAAGCCCTCGTGGGCGACGCTCGCCGTCCTTCTGCTGGGCATGGCGGTCGTGCTGCGGCCGGTGTCGGTCGCGGCGAGGCAGTCCACCTTCATCTTGGCGCTGCTCTTCGCCCTGGCAGCGGTCACGGCGTTGGGTATCGGCCTCGGGATGCGCCTGCTCCTGGTGGACCGGCGGCGGCAGGCGGCGGCTCTCCGGCTGGAGCAGCGGACCGAGTTCGCCAGGGATCTGCACGACTTCGTCGCCCACCATGTGACCGGCATCGTCGTACAGGCGCAGGGGGCCCAGGTGATGGCGGGCCGGCGGCCCGAACTGGTGCCGCCCGCGTTGCAGCGGATCGAACAGGCCGGCTCGGAGGCGCTGACCTCCATGCGGCACATGGTGGGGATGCTGCGCGACGCCGACGGAGAAGTGGCGCTGACGCCGCTGGCCGGCATCGGCGAAGTGCGCTCGCTGGTCGAGGAGTTCTCGGCCGTCGGCGGCGCCCGGGCGCGGCTCGATCTGCAAGGTACCTTCGACGACCTGCCGGTGGAGGTGACCACCACCGCACACCGGGTGGTGATGGAGGCTCTCACCAACGTACGCAAACACGCCCACGGTTGCACCGAAGTGCTGGTGCGGGTGGGCCGGTCGGGAGACCGGCTCACCGTACGGGTCAGCGACGACGGACGTCCGCGCCACGTCTCCCACGGCGGCTTCGGGCTGAAGGGCCTGGCCGAGCGGGTCGGCCTGATCGGCGGAAGCGTCCAGGCGGGCCCGGTGACGGCCGGCGGCTGGGGCGTCGAGGCGATGCTCCCGGTGTCCACGGCAGGGGTGGCGGTCTCATGACGATCCGTGTACTGATCGCCGACGACCAGGCCATGGTCCGTGCCGGGTTCGCGATGATCCTCTCCGCCGAGGACGACATCGACGTGGTCGCGGAGGCCACGGACGGGGTACATGCCGTGGAACTCGCCGGGCGCCACCGGCCCGACGTGGTGCTGATGGACATCCGTATGCCCCGCATGGACGGGCTGGAGGCACTGCGCAGACTGACGCGCCCCGGCACGGTGAATCCGCCGAAGGTCGTCGTGGTCACGACGTTCGACGACGACGAGTACGTCCAGCGCGCCCTGAGCGAAGGCGCCTCCGGCTTCCTGATCAAGGACTCCGGCCCCGCCCTGCTGGTCGAGGCCATCAGAGCGGCCGCATCGGGCGAGGCGCTGGTGAGCCCGGCCATCACGGTCCGGCTGCTGCGGCGCCTCAACAGCGCCGTGCCCGCCCCCCGGGAGCCGCACACCGCGCTCTCGGCACGGGAGACGGACTTGGTACGACTGGTGGCCAGAGGGCTGACCAACGCCGAGATCGCCACCGAACTGTCCATCTCGGTGGGCACGGTGAAGACCCATCTCGCCAACGTGCAGATCAAACTGTCCGCCCGCAACCGTGTGGAGATCGCCGCCTGGGCCTGGGAGTCCGGCCTGGTCGACGGGCGGGGGTGAGCCCCCTCCGGCTCCGAGGGCACCTGAGGGCACACGAAAAGGAGTGCGGAACAAGGGATCGTGGACCCTGTTCCGCACTCCGGCTCGTGGTGCTGGTTACCGCCCGACGGTACGAGGCTGGGCGCGACAGGACATTCGTGCCGCCGGGCGGGGCCTTGGGGGTGGTGCTCCGAACCTCTGAACGGTGTGGCTGCGGGGAGGGTTTCAGCTGGTGGGTACAGCAGGGGACCGCGGCGGAGTGCGATCGGCCCTCCGGTCCCTCTCCTTCACATCAGGAGAGCGCCGGGGGAGCCTTGACCACCGCACTGGCATCGTCACTCCGCCGCGGTCCGCAGGCTTGTCCGGACCGCCGGCCACCCCTCATCGGGACGGTGGCCCGGACCGCGTCAGTGACCTGACCTCCCGTCAAGTCACCGGCGCCGTCTATCGGTTGCCTCAGTCCTCGCGCAGGGCGCGGACCGCTTCCTCGACGCGCTTGCCGTACTCGGTGTCGGCGGCGTGGAAGTGCGCGAGGTTCTTCTCGATGACCTCGTCGAGGGTGACCTGGGAGAGGCCGCCCGCGATGTTGGCGATCAGTCGCGACTTCTCGTCGTCGGACATCAGCCGGTACAGCTCGCCCGCCTGGAAGAAGTCGTCGTCCTTCACGTGCTCGGCAGCGGCCTGCGCTCCGGTCCAGCCGGTCACGGCCAGCGGGGCGGCCAGCGGCGCGTCCGTCTGGGCCGGGCCCGCGTGGGAGTTGGGCTCGTAGTTCTTGTCGTCGCGCTTGCCGTAGCGGGTCGCCATGTAGCCGTCACGGCCGTAGTTGTCGGCGGTGGCGTTACGCGGTGCGTTGACCGGCAGCTGCGTGTGGTTGATGCCCACGCGGTAGCGCTGCGCGTCGGCGTACGCGAAGAGACGGCCCTGGAGCATCTTGTCCGGCGAGGGACCGATGCCGGGGACGAAGTTGTTCGGCGAGAACGCCGCCTGCTCGACCTCGGCGAAGACGTTGTCCGGGTTGCGGTCCAGGACCAGACGGCCCACGCGCTGCAGCGGGTAGTCGCTGTGCGGCCACACCTTGGTGACGTCGAACGGGTTGAAGCGGTACTCGGCCGCCTCGGCCGCCGGCATGATCTGCACGTGCAGTGTCCAGGACGGGTTGACGCCCCGCTCGATCGCCTGGAGCAGGTCGGTCTGGTGGCTGTTGCCGTCCTTGCCCACCAGCTCCGAAGCCTGGTCGGCGGAGAGGCTGCGGACACCCTGGTTCGTCTTGAAGTGGTACTTGACGAAGAAGGCCTCGCCCTGGGCGTTCGTCCACTGGTAGGTGTGCGAGCCGTAACCGTTCATGTGACGGTACGAGGCGGGGATGCCGCGGTCACCCATCAGCCAGGTCACCTGGTGGGTGGCCTCGGGGGAGTGCGCCCAGAAGTCCCAGACGTTGTTGGGCTCCTGCTTGCCCGTGAACGGGTCGCGCTTCTGCGAGTGGATGAAGTCCGGGAACTTGATGGGGTCCTTGATGAAGAAGACCGGGGTGTTGTTCCCCACGAGGTCGTAATTGCCCTCGCCGGTGTAGAACTTCAGCGCGAAGCCGCGGGGGTCGCGCACTGCGTCGGAGCCGCCCAGCGAGTCGGCCACGGTGGAGAAGCGGATGAACGTCTCGGTCCGCTTGCCCACGCTGGAGAGGAAGTCGGCGTGGGTGAAGCCGGTGACGTCGTCGGTCACCTCGAAGTAGCCGTACGCACCGGAGCCGCGGGCGTGGACGACGCGCTCCGGAATGCGCTCCCGGTTGAACCGGGCGAGCTTCTCCAGCAGGTGCTGGTCCTGGAGGAGGATGGGGCCACCGACGCCGGCGGTGGCAGAGTTCTGGTTGTCGGCGACCGGGGCGCCTGACTCGGTCGTAAGCACGCGCTTCGACATCGTGGACCTTCCGTACTGGGGCTGCTGGCGGCTTGAGGAGCGTAAATACACTGCGAACGCCGCGTCAACAGTTTGTTGAAATTGAAGTGAGGGGACCGGGCCGCGGCAGCGCCTGGGCGCGACAGGACAGGTGTCAGCGCTGCCGCGGACCGGAGTGCGGAAGGGGCCGGACGGAGCCCCGGAAGGGTGGAACTTGGTTTCAGACCTGCGAGCCGGACAGCCGCTCGACCGAGCGCAGCAGCGCGGAGTGGTCGAGGCCGCCGTCGCCCTGGGCGCGCAGCGAGGCGACCAGCTGGGCGACGACCGCGCCGACGGGCAGCGCGGCGCCGACGTTGCGGGCGGCGTCGGTGACGATGCCCATGTCCTTGTGGTGCAGGTCGATCCGGAAGCCGGGCTTGAAGTCCCGGTTCAGGAAGTTGTCCTTCTTGCGTGTCAGGACGGTCGAACCGGCCAGGCCGCCGTTGAGGACGTCGAGGGCGGCGTTGAGGTTCACACCGGACTTCTCCAGGAAGACCACGGCCTCGGCGCACGCCTGGATGTTGACGGCGACGATCAGCTGGTTGGCGGCCTTCACCGTCTGGCCCGAACCGTGCGGACCACAGAGCACGATGGTCTTGCCCAGTGCGTCCAGGATCGGCTTCGCGGCGTCGAAGTCGGCCTGCTCGCCGCCGACCATGATGGAGAGTACGGCCTCGATGGCACCGGCTTCGCCGCCGGAGACCGGGGCGTCCAGGACGCGCAGGCCCTTCTCGCCGCCGGCCTTGCCCAGATCGACCGAGGTCTGCGGGGTGATCGACGACATGTCGATCAGCAGCGCGCCCGCCTTGGCGTTCTCCAGGATGCCGTCAGGACCGTACGCGATGGCCTCGACGTGCGGCGATGCGGGCACCATGGTGATCACCACGTCGGCGTCGCGCACCGCTTCGGCGATCGAGGACACGGCGGTGCCGCCTGCGGCGGCGAGCCGGTCCAGCTTGTCCTGCTCCAGGGTGTAGCCGGTCACCGAGTAGCCGGCCTTGATCAGGTTCTCGGACATCGGGGAGCCCATGATGCCGAGGCCGATCCATGCGACCTTGGGGAGATTGCTCATGCGGGGGTCCTCTTTCAACACGCGGGTGGAGATGGTCAGTTGGGGAGCCAGCCGAAGGCGTCGGCGCTCGGGCGGTCGCCCGGCTTGTACTCCAGGCCGACCCAGCCGTCGTAGCCGGCCTTGGTCAGCCGGTCGAGCAGGTCCTCCAGCGGCAGCGAACCCGTACCGGGCGCGCCGCGGCCGGGGTTGTCCGCGATCTGCACGTGGCCGGTCTGCGCGGCGTAGGTGTCGATGACCTCGTTGAGGTCCTCGCCGTTCATCGACAGGTGGTACAGGTCGAGCAGGAACTTCGCGTTCCCGAGCCCCGTCAGGGCGTTGACCTTGTTGACCACGTCGATGGCCGCCGGAGCGCTCACCAGCGGGCAGAGCGGCGACTCCGGCTTGTTGAGCGCCTCGATGAGCAGGATCGCGCCCACCCGGTCGGCGGCGCGGGCCGCTACCGTGAGGTTCTCCAGGGCCAGCTCGTCCTGGACCGCCGGGTCCACACCTTCGACGCGGTTGCCGTACAGCGCGTTGAGCGCCTTGCAGCCGACCGATGCGGCGAAGTCGGCCGCGATGTCGATGTTGGCGCGGAAGCGGTCGGACTCCTGGCCGGGGACGGAGAGCGCGCCCCGGTCCGGGCCGGGGAGGCGGCCGGCGTAGAAGTTGAGACCCACCAGCTGGGTGCCGGCGTCGTCGAGCGCCTTTTTGAGCGCGTCGAGCTCGGCCTGCGGAGGGGTGGGGGTCTCGATCCAGGGCCACCACAGCTCGACCGCGCTGAAGCCGGCCGCGGCGGCGGCCGCGGGACGCTCCAGAAGCGGGAGTTCCGTGAAGAGAATCGAGAGGTTCACATCGAAGCGCTGGTCCGTGTAGCCCATAAGGCGTTCGGCGCTCCTTCCGTATTGCGGAAGTTACTTTCTACTTGATGGAAGATTGCCTGCCGTCCTGGTCAGCTGTCAAGTGGGCCTGCCTTTTTTCGTCACTCGCGCAGTAGGTTGTGCGCGTGCGATTGAGAGTGGAATTCACGACGGAGCCCTTTGACCTGGACGATGCGCCGCCCCACGCGGTGGTCGCCCGGGAGGTCATCCAGGCTGCCGAGCTGGACGCGGTGGACGTCGGGCCGTTCGGCAACACCGCCGAGGGCGCGTCGGACGCGGTGCTGACCGCGGTGGACGCGCTGCTCCGCCAGGCCCTGGGCGCGGGCGCCACCCGGGTCTCCCTCCAGGTGAACGTGATCGGGCAGGACGGGGAGGACCAGAAGTGACCGAGCCGGGAGACCACCCCCTTGTCGCAGCGGTGAAGCCGCTGGCCGATGCCATGGGGGCCGAGATCCTCGTACCGGACCAGGCGAGGGAGGACGACGTCGTGCTCGCCTGGGAGGGGGTGGACGTCCTGGCCGTGCGGCTGCCGCAGCTCTCGGACTCCCTGGACCACATCCTGGCGGCCCTGGAGCGCCGGCACGGGGTGCCGCTCTCGGAGCTCGACCGCAAGACGAAACAGGCCGTGGTGCGGATACTGGAGGGGCGCGGTGCCTTCTCGGTACGCCACGGCGTGGAGACGGTGGCGGGTGCGCTCGGGGTCAGCCGCTTCACCGTCTACAACTACCTGAACCGGGAAAACGTCGCCAAGAGTGACTGAGCCCGTGACTGGGCCCGTGACCGGGCCTTGTGATGACTGAGCCGTGCCGTGGCGGGCGATGCAGGCCCCGTCACGTCCGACAGCCGCCGTCCGGGATGCCGGGCGGCGGTTTTTGTCTCACCAAGTTTTCAACAAAGTGTTGACGTGGTGTTTCCGAGGGCGTTAGCTATCCGCAGCCCGTCCAGCACAAGGCCCATACAAGGCCACGGAGGTCCCCGTGACTTCGAGTCCAGAGCGCTTGCCGGGGGAGAACCCCGGAACCCCCGAGGGTCTCGCCCGGTTCAACACCCTGCGGGACAGCGCGGCGCAAGCCGTGCTTCACGAGGTCTGCGCCAGTTCGGTCTGGGGGAGCAAAATCCTCGCCCAGCGCCCCTACGCCACAGCTGAAGCCCTCTTTCTCGCCAGCGACGCCGCCACGGCCGAGCTGACCGCGGAAGATCTGGCCGAGGCGATGGCCGGGCACCCGCCGATCGGGCGGCCGAAACCCGGAGACCCGACGTCCTCCCGTGAACAGCGGGGGATGGCCGGGGCCACCGAGGAGCTCAAGGCCGAGATGCTCGAACTGAACCTGGCCTACCAGGAGAAGTTCGGACATGTCTTTCTGATCTGCGCGACCGGTGCCACCGGCGAGCAGATGCGCGACGCGATGCAGGCCCGGTCCGGCAATACGCCCGAGCAGGAGCGCGCGATCGTGCGCACCGAACTCGGCAAGATCAACCGCATCCGGCTGAATCTGGTCGCAGCGGCCACCGCGGAGAACGCGGCGGCCGCGGAAGAAGGAGAGTGAAGGCCTTGAGCACGCAGACCACCGCTTCGGTGTCCACGCACATCCTGGACACCAGCGTGGGACGCCCCGCCGAAGGTGTCGCCATCTCGCTCGCGGCCCGCAGTGGCTCCGGCGAGCAGTGGACGGCACTGGGCGGATCCGCGACCGACGCCGACGGGCGCTGCAAGGACCTGCCGGCTCTGCCGGAAGGAACAACCCACGTACGCCTCGATTTCGAAACCGAGGCGTACTTCTCCAAGAAACAAGCCGAGGCACAGCAGGACGCCCCCCGCGTAAGGGACAGCGGCGCTTTCTTCCCGGAGGTGGCGATCACATTCGCCGTCGTCCCGGGTGAGCACTTCCACGTACCGCTGCTGCTCAACCCGTTCGGCTACTCCGTATACCGAGGGAGCTAGCAACGTCATGCCCACGATTCTCGGCCAGAACCAGTACGGCAAAGCAGAGAACCGCGTAGTCAAGATCACGCGGGACGGCGACACCCACCACATCAAGGACCTGAACGTCTCGGTCGCCCTCTCCGGTGAGATGGACGACGTCCACTACTCCGGTTCCAACACCAGCGTCCTGACGACCGACGCCACCAAGAACACGGTGTTCGCGTTCGCCAAGGAGCACGGCATCGAGTCCGCCGAGCAGTTCGGCATCCACCTGGCCAGGCACTTCGTGACCACCCAGGACGCGATCCACCGGGCCAGGATCCGGATCGAGGAGTACGCCTGGGAGCGCATCGCGACCTCCGACGCCAGCTCGCAGTTCATCGGCGCCGACGACGTGCAGCACTCCTTCGTCCGCAAGGGCCAGGAACTGCGCACCACCGAGGTCACCTTCGACGGGGAGAAGTGGCAGGTCATCTCCGGTCTGAAGGACCTGACGGTGATGAACTCCACCAACTCGGAGTTCTGGGGATACGCCAAGGACAGGTACACGACGCTCAAGGAGACCTACGACCGCATCCTCGCGACCGCGGTCTCCGCCAAGTGGCGCTACAACTGGAACAACGACGCCGACCGGATGCCGAACTGGGACAAGTCCTACGAGCAGGCGAAGAAGCACATGCTCCAGGCCTTCGCCGAGACGTACTCGCTCTCCCTGCAGCAGACCATGTACCAGATGGGCGCGCGCATCATCAACAGCCGCAGCGAGATCGACGAAATACGGTTCTCGCTGCCGAACAAGCACCACTTCCTGGTGGACCTGGAGCCCTTCGGGCTCAAGAACGACAACGAGGTCTACTTCGCGGCCGACCGCCCGTACGGACTCATCGAGGCGACCATCCTGCGGGACGGCGCCGAGGCCCGTATCCCGGTGGACATGACCAACCTCTGAGACCCGACCGGTACGCCGTCGCCGGCCGCCTCAGCCGGCGGCGGCGTACCGGACCCGGACCCGACAGACAACTTCACTTCACCACTTCGGCACCCGGAGCCACGCGGCTGCGGCACTCAAATCCTCCTGGGGTCCTGCCGTGCCCACATCGCTACTGCGAGAGAAGGTATCCCCATGGCAGCAACGGCAGCCGCGCGCACGGTCATTGAGAACGTAGCCATCGCGACAGTCGACGCCCACGACACCGAGTACGCATCGGGCCATGTCGTGGTCGCAGGGAATCGCATCGAATCCGTCGGCGCGGGCAAGGCCCCCGACGGACTCACCGGCGTCGTACGCCGGATCGACGGCACCGGACACCTGGTGACCCCGGGTCTGGTCAACACCCACCACCACTTCTACCAGTGGATCACCCGGGGTGTGGCCACCGACCACAATCTCTTCAACTGGCTCGTCGCGCTCTACCCGACATGGGCGCGCATCGACGAGCAGATGGTCCGCTCGGCCGCGCAGGGATCCCTCGCGATGATGGCCCGCGGTGGTGTCACCACCGCGATGGACCACCACTATGTCTTCCCGCAGGGCTCCGGCGACCTGTCCAGCGCCGTCATCGGCGCCGCCGCCGAGATGGGCGTACGGTTCACGCTGGCCCGCGGATCCATGGACCGCAGCAAGAAGGACGGCGGGCTGCCCCCGGACTTCGCCGTCGAGACCCTCGAAGGCGCGCTCGCGGCCACCGAGGCGACGGTCGACCAGCACCACGACGCCTCGTTCGACTCGATGACCCAGGTCGCCGTCGCCCCCTGCTCGCCCTTCTCCGTCTCGACCGAACTGCTCAAACAGGGTGCCGAGTTGGCCCGCCGCAAGGGCGTACGCCTGCACACCCACGGCAGCGAGACCGTCGAGGAGGAGCAGTTCTGCAAGGAGCTGTTCGGGATGGGCCCGACCGACTACTTCGAGTCGACCGGCTGGCTCGGTGACGACGTGTGGATGGCGCACTGCGTCCACATGAACGACTCCGACATCGCCGCCTTCGCGCGCACCGGGACCGGCGTCGCCCACTGCCCGTCGTCCAACGCCCGTCTGGCGGCCGGCATCGCCCGTGTCCCCGACATGCTCAAGGCCGGCGTGCCGGTCGGCCTCGGGGTCGACGGCACCGCGTCAAACGAGTCCGGCGAGCTCCACACCGAGCTGCGCAACGCCCTGCTCATCAACCGCCTCGGCGCCCACCGCGAAGCGGCCCTCAACGCCCGTCAGGCGCTGCGCCTCGGGACGTACGGCGGAGCCCAGGTTCTGGGCCGTGCCGCGGAGATCGGTTCGCTGGAACCGGGGAAGCTCGCCGACCTCGTGCTGTGGAAGATGGACACCCTCGCCCATGCCTCCATCGCCGACCCGGTGACCGCGCTCGTCTTCGGCGCCGCGGCCCCCGTCACCCTCTCCCTCGTCAACGGCAAGCCCGTCGTCGAGGACAACCACCTGACCACGGTGGACGAGGACGCCATCGCCCGCTCCACGCGGGACGAGGCCCGGCGCCTGGCGCAGATCGCCGCGCAGGCCTGACGTCCGACAAGCTCCGGCCGGGGAGGACGGTCCCCGGCCGGCGGCCGCGAACCCGAGCGGGGTTCACGGCAGCCGTGACCGGGGGGTGTGTGCCCAGAGTGCATACGCCCTCCGGGGCGGTGACGTACCCGGAAGCCACCCCCGGAACCCCCGTGCCCCGCCCGGTACTTGACCGAGAAACGCAGCAGTACCGCCCGCCCCCACCCCTCCCGCAGCCGCACCTGCATTCCGCACCACCTCCCTGACACCCACGTCACCGCTGACGTGTACCCGACCGGAGGAGCCGCCGTGGCCGCCGAGCCCAGGTTTCGCACTGATGCAGCAGAAACAGCCGCCGACACCGAATCGACCGGAGCCCCCGGAGCGACCTCCGAGGACCCCGGCACCACCTCAGCGGGACAGGGAGAGACCTCCGCGAAGCACCATCCGGTCGACGAAGTCCTTCCGCCCGTCAAGATGTTCAGCAGCGGCCTCCAGCATGTGGCCGCCATGTACGCGGGAGTTGTCGCCCCGCCCATGATCGTGGGCCCCGCCGTGGGGCTCAACGCCAAGGAGACCGCTTTTCTCGTAGGGGCAAGCCTCTTCACCGCGGGTATCGCCACCCTGCTCCAGACCCTCGGGTTCTGGCGGGTCGGTTCCCGGCTGCCGTTCGTCAACGGTGTCTCGTTCGGCGGCGTCAGCCCGATGATCGCCATCGGCAAGGGCCGCGGGCACGAAGGCATCGCCGTGATATTCGGCGCGATCATCGTGGCGAGCGTACTGGGGTTCATACTCGCCCCGTACTTCAGCAAGTTGCTCCGCTTCTTCCCGCCGGTCGTCACCGGCACCGTGATCACCCTCATCGGGGTCTCGCTGCTGCCGGTCGCCTTCGGGTGGGCGCAGGGCACCCAAGGGGCGGCGAACTACGGTTCGATGAAGAACATCGGCATGGCCGCTCTCACCCTGTTGATAGTCCTGGCCCTGCGGAAACTGCTCCGCGGTTTCCTCCAGCAGATCGCCATCCTGCTCGGTCTGGTGGTCGGTACGCTCGTCGCGATACCGATGGGCATGACCAGCTTCGACGCGATGCGCAACGCCGACCCGGTCGGATTCCCGACGCCCTTCCACTTCGGCGCCCCGCAGTTCGAGATCTCCGCCATCATCTCGATGTGCATCGTGATGCTGGTCTGTATGACGGAGTCGACCGCCGACATGCTGGCGCTCGGCAAGGTCGTCGGGCGCCCCGCCGACGAGCGGACCATCGAGGGGGGTCTGCGAGCCGACACCCTCTCCAGCCTGATCAGCCCGTTCTTCAACAGCTTCATGGCGAGCGCCTTCGCACAGAACATCGGCCTGGTGGCGATGACCAAGGTGCGCAGCCGGTACGTCGTGGCGACCGGCGGCGGGATCCTGATCCTGCTCGGTCTCTGTCCGATGGCCGCGGCGGCGATCGCACTCGTACCGCTGCCGGTGCTGGGCGGTGCCGGGATCGTGCTCTTCGGCTCGGTCGCCGCCAGCGGTGTCCAGACGCTGGCGGGCGCGGCCATGGAGAAGGGCGAGAACGCCCTGATCGTCGCGACCTCGCTGGGTATCGGGCTGATACCGATCGCGGCGCCGGACTTCTACCACGCGTTCCCGAAGAACGTGCTGGTGGTGCTCGACTCGGGCATCTCCACGGGGTGTGTGGTGGCCATCGTGCTCAACCTGGCCTTCAACCATCTCGGGCGCAAGAAGGGGCCCGATGCCCTGGAGACGGTGAACGAGCCGTCTGTCGACGACAACGCGACGCAGCAGGCCGTCGCCAAGGCGGCAGCCGCACTGCACTGACAGTGGTGTGACTGACGATGGCATGACATACGGGGCGCGTTCCGCATCGCTGGTGCGGAACGCGCCCCGCCGGTGTGCGCGGCCGGGCCCGCCGGGGTACGCCGGCCGGTCAGCTGATGCTGTACGGGTCCCCGTAGACCTTCCAGTTGAGCGGCGTGTGCAGGTCGAGATTGCCGTTCTTCAGGAAGACGCGCTGCTCGGTGTCGACCCGGCTGGTGTCGCTGTGGGCCTCCTCCTGCTGCATCGCCCACACGCGGGCGTCCAGGAAGGCGTTCAGATATGTGGTCTCGTTGCCGCCCTGGGCCGGGGTCTTGGCCTTGGCCAGCGCCCTCTTGCGGATGGAGCTGAAGCTGGTCTTGTCGTCGCCGTCACCGTGCATGACGATGGCGTCGTAGTAGGTGAACTGGCCCAGGACCCCGACGCCGTCCGCCTTGCCCTGCTTGACCGCCGGGTCGAAGTACACCCGGTCGCGCTCGTCGTTCTGCGCGGTCTGGAACGCGGTGTCCTTGGCCGCGGTCTTCCAGGCGCTCTCGAAGGCCGAGCCGAGGCCAGAGTGCGAGTCGCTGCCGTTGACCTTCTCCAGTGCGGGGAGGTACTTGGCGAGCGGGTTGCCCGGCTCGCGGTCGGTGTACAGCTTCACCAGGTCCAGCATGTCGCCGGTGCCCGAGCAGAACCCGATGATGCCGGCGGTGTAGCCGCGGCCGTCTCCTATGTCCTCGATGTACTTGTACTGGGCCTTCCAGTCCAGCGAGGAGTTCTCGGCACTGGAGACCAGCTTCATGGCGATCTCCTTCTTCGCCGGGTCGTCGAGTCCGGTCGCCGAGGCGGCGCGCTGCGCACTGTGCTGAGTGCCGTGCTGCGTGCCGTACGGCGAGCTGTGCTGCGTGCTGTGCTGTGTGCTGTGCGAACTCACGTGGTCCGCAGGGGCATTGGCCGCGTAGGCGGTGGCCGGTACGGCTACCAGGGCCAGGCCGAGCACGGTGCGCGTGATGATCCTCTTGTTGCGTCCAGCGGTGTTGCGGTGGGGGGCTTTCACCGGTCCTCCAAGGGGAGTTCATGCGTCGGCGTTCTGTTAGGAAGCTTTCCTATCAGCTGCCTCAAGGGCCGTACACCCCCTGGAGGGAAAGGAGTTGAGCGAATCAGATGTGTCCTGGACCGTTCCTGACCGCTGACCCGCTGGGTTGAGTCGGGATGACCGAGGATTGCACAGACTATTTTGCCTGATTGTGACTCCATGCGACCGGACCACGGCCGTGCGCCACGGCGGCGAAGGCACCGGCCCGAGCGCGGTAGCGTCTGCGGTATGGACGATCACTCAGTAGTCGATGTCGGCGACGTACGGCTCGCGTACCGCACCTGGGGCGACCCCTTCGGCGCGCCGGTGGTGCTGCTGCACGGTCTCGGCGGCTCGTCCGCGACCTGGGAGGACACCGGCCGGGCACTCGGACACGATTGGCGGGTGTACGCCCTCGACCTGCGGGGACACGGGGAGAGCGACTGGCCGGACGAGTACTCGTTCGAGCTCATGCGCGACGACGTGCTGGGCTTCCTGGACGAACTGGAACTGGACCGGGTCGGCGTCGTCGGCCACTCCATGGGCGGCGTCGTCGCCTATCTGCTCGCCCAGGAGCACGCGGACCGGGTGGAGCGGCTCGTCCTGGAGGAGACCCCGCCGCCTTACCCCAGGGAGGTGGCCGAGCCGGAGCACCCCGAACGACCCGTCGACTACGACTGGAACGTCGTGCCCGCCATCAAGAACGAGATCCGGGAGCCCGCTCCCGAGTGGGCCGAGCGGCTCGGCGAGATCGTCGCCCCGACACTGATCGTGACCGGCGGCCCGGACAGCTCCATGCCGCAGGACCGGATCCCCGACATGGCAGCGGGGATTCCCGACTGCCGGGTGATCACGATCCCGGCCGGCCACACCGTGCACGCTCTGGAGCCCGGACAGTTCTCGGCAGCCGTCAGCGACTTCTTCACCAGCTGAGCGGCGGGTGTGGGTGTTCGGCCTGGTGAACACGGAGACCTGACACCCGCCGCCGGCGTCCGCAGCCACGCACCCTCGCCATGGACAGCGTGGCGCCGCACGTTAGCCTTGCAGTCGTACCGGACACGGGGTGCCCCGCCCAGGGGCTGAGATCACACCCGCCGAACCTGAACCAGTTAGTACTGGCGGAGGGATGTCGCTCATGTCATTGCCACCTGCTCCCAGCAACGCGCCGGCCGCGGATGCCGGGTCCGTCTTCGACGGCCGGATGCCTGCCCAGCCCGGCGACTTGCGGATCGAGGCTCGCGGAATCGCGCCGGTGCCAGGACACCACCGGTACGGCGGCCCCGGCCGGCTCTTCACCGTGTGGTTCGCCCCGAATCTGACGATGACCGGCGTGTTCACCGGCACCGTCGGTATCGCGCTCGGTCTGGACCTGCCCACCGCGCTGGCCGCCGTTGTACTGGGCACCGTCATCGGCGCTGTTCCCACCGCGTACCTCGGAACGTGGGGCAGCCGCACCGGGGCAGGTCAGCTGCCGTTGGCCCGGCTCGCGTTCGGCCGGTCCGTCACGGTGCCCGGCCTGTTGCAATGGCTTTCGTCGGTCGCCTGGGACGCGCTCATCGGGCTGTTCGGCGGGGACGCGCTGGCCCGGCTCTGCGGCTGGCCGTTCTGGCTGGGTGTGCTGGTGATGATGGTGGGACAAGGGTCCCTCGGCGTACTGGGCTACGAAGCGATCCACCGGCTGCAGAAGCTGATGACCTTCGTACTCGCGGCGGCTTTCGTCGCCCTGGCCTTCAGGCTCCCGGACGGTGTCCATCCCGCGGCCGCCGGCAGCGCCCACGGCGCCGACCGTGCCGGTGCGTTCATCCTGACCAGCACCATCGCTCTCAGTCTGGCGCTGTCGTGGGCCCCGTACGCCAGCGACTTCAGCCGCTACCTGCCGCAGGAGACCTCCCGCCCGCGCATGTTCTGGTACACGCTCCTCGGCGTCAGCGTCTCCTTCGTGGCCGTCCAGTCACTCGGGTTGTGGGGAGCATCCGTCTTCACCGACCAGACCGCCCGGGGTGTCGACGGACTGCTGGGCGGCGGCATACTCGGGGGCCTGGGGCTGCTGGCCGTGGCGTTGGCCGCTCTGTGCAGCAACGCCATGAACGACTACAGCGGTTCGCTGGCCCTGCAGACCATCGGTCTGCGCATCCCGCGTCCGTTCGCGGCCGCTCTCGCCGCCGTACTCGGTTTCCCCCTGGTGCTGTGGATGCACGCAGCTGACACGGCCGCCCGCTTCCAGAACGTGCTGCTCTTCGTCGGCTACTGGATCCCCGGCTTCGTCGCCGTCGTCGCTGTCGACTGGTTCGCCAGGGCCCGCGACGGCGAACCGGTCGACCCCACCCTGGAGAGCGTCCGCTCCCGGTCGGGCCGACCCGCGCTGGTGGCATTCTGCGCCGCCTTCGCCGCGGCGATTCCGTTCATGAACACGGGCCTCTACACAGGTCCGGTGGCTGCCGCACTGCACGGCGCCGACCTCGCCTACTACGTGGCCTTCCTCACCGCGCTCGTCGTCTACGCACCCCTCAGGCTGCGCCGCCACCCGGCCTGATCCAGCCGGAAGCTCCTAAGGCTTCCAGTCAGGGCTGCGTCCGCTGAGCCCGATCACCCGGTCGAGGAACGGGGCGTCCTGCGGCACCTCGACAGCCGGGCCGAAGGCAGGCTCGCGCGCCACGCTGTCCGCCGGAGCGAGCAGCGCGTACGAGACGCCGAGGCTCGCCGGATCGGGCGCGTACCGCTGGCCGGTCGCGCGGGCCAGGTCCCAGCCGTGCACGACCAGTTCATTCAGTGCGATCCGCGCGGCCAGCGGGGCGGGGAGGGTGAATCCGCCCGCCTTGGTGTCGCCCTCCCAGGAGGCGGGGGAGTGCCAGGCCACGATCAGCTCTTCCAGCTGCAGGGGCAGCGCGGACCGCCAGTCCGCGGTCAGTTCGGGGTGGGAGCCGGTGCCCGGTTCCGTGTTGGTGTTCGGCCCGAACTCCTTCCTGGCCGCGTCGCGGAACGCCACGCTCAATCCGGAGATGTGGGCGATCAGGTCCCGGACCGCGAAGTCCGGACAGGGCGTGGGACCGCCCAGCTGCGCGTCGCTGACGGCGTCGGCGAGCTTCGCGATGTACCGGGCCGGGGGCTCCAGGTCGGGCCGGGCGTTGTCGGGTTCCTCGGGTGCATCCGTATGCGTGTCCGTGTTCATACCCTTCAGACCGGACCCGGTACGAGAACTCATCGGTCGGCGGGAAATCCCCTGGACTCCCCGGCATCCTGCCTGGTCGGGCGGGGGCGGGGGCGGTGACGTGATGCCGGCCCCCGTACCCCTGATGCGGCGCCGTTTCAGATGCGGGCGTGGCCCGTCGTCCGGCCGGCGTCCGCGAAGGCGGCGGACGGCCAGCCGGCGATGTGCTTGGGGCGGGGTGTCGCGTAGGTGCGCACCTTGGAGGTGGAGAGGCCGAGCCGGACCAGCGACTCGGCAACGGCGACGGCGGCACTGACACCGTCCACGACCGGAACACCGGTGCGCTCCCTGATCTGCTCGTCAAGCCCCGCCATGCCGCCGCAGCCCAGGCAGATGACCTCGGCCCTGTCCTCGGCCACAGCGCGCTCCGCCTGCGACACGATCGACTCGACGGCGGCCGCCGGGTCCTCTTCGAGCTCCAGTACGGCCAGGCCACTGGCCCGGACCGATGCGCAGCGGTCGTAGAGCCCCGCGAGCTTCAGCCGGTCCTCGATCAGGGGAACCGTACGGTCGAGCGTGGTGACCACCGAGTAGGTGTGCCCGAGGAACATCGCGGTACTGGCCGCCGCCTCGGTGATGTCCACGACCGGTACGTCCAGCAGCTCCTGGAGTCCCTCCCTGCCGTGCTCGCCGTAGCCCGCCTGGATCACGGCGTCGAAGGGCTCCGGATAGGAGCGGACCCGGTCCATCACCGCGATCGCCGCGAGGTAGCTCTCGAAGTTGCCCTCCACGGACTCGGCCCCGAATCGCGGGGTCAGGCCCACGATCTCCGTGCCGTCCGACGCCGCCGACCTCGCCTGTGCGGCGATCGCCTCGGTAATGGATTCGGTGGTGTTCACGTTCACGGCGAGTATCCGCATGGAGGTACCTCACAGGTGGTTCGGGTGGTGCGGGAGTTTCTGGCGGACGCCGGGCGGCGCCTGTCACAGGGCCTGCGCCGGCTCAGTGCACGCTCGGAACGGCTATGGACGCGCCCGGAACGTCCTCGTGGCTGCCGTTCCGCTCCGCGACGCCGACATACACGGCGGCGGCGATTCCGGCGCCGATGAACCAGGCGAACGGTGCGACGGCGGAGAACAGCGGAACCAGGGCGCAGACGATGGCCGCGGCGGCCGCCGGGGTGAAGGCGGCGATGGCGCGGAGGTTGACGCCGCGCGTGTAGTGGTACGCGGCGGACGTCTCCATCGTGTACAGCTCGGGCACATTGACCCGGCCCTTCCTGATCAGCCAGTAGTCGGCGATGATCACGCCGAACAGCGGGCCGAGGAAGGCACCCAGGCCGCCCAGGAAGTAGTTGACGACGGTCGGGTTGTTGTAGAGGTTCCACGGCAGGATGACGATGCCGATCACGCCGCTGACGATCCCGGCCCGCCTGAAGTTGAGGTGTTTGGGGAAGAGATTGGCCAGCGCGTAGGCCGGGGCCACGAAGTTGGCCATGAGGTTGACCGCGACGGTGAGGACGATCAGCGCGAGACTGGCGAGCGCCACGAACCAGGTGTTGGGGATGGCCTGTACGACGTCCGCCGGGCTGTTGATGACCTTCCCGTTGATCCGGAACTGCGCCCCGGCCAGCACGACCGCGATGGTCCCGAAGAGCATGATGTTGACGGGAATGCCGCAGAAGTTGCCGATCGTGATCGACTTCTTGCTCGTACAGGACCGGGTGAAGTCGCAGAAGTTCAGCGCGAACGTGCCGTAGATGGCGACCCAGAGAGACGCTCCCGCGAAGATCTCGTGCCACATCTTCCCGCCCGTCAGGGGGTGGTTGTTGGACAGCGAGATGGAGCAGCCCGCTTTCCAGAACATCCAGACGGCGAGCGCGGACAGCGTGAACAGGATGACCGGGCCCGCGAACGCCTCGTACTTCCGCACCATTTCGATGCCGTACATCAGAATGCCGATCTGCACGCACCACAGGAACCCGAAGGAGATCCAGCCGAGGGTCGACAGCCCGAGGAAGGAGTTCTCGGTCAGGTGGACGAGCGGGTGGTGCAGCGTGATCAGCAGGACGTTCAGTACATGGGACGCGAGATACGTCTGGATGCCGAACCAGGCGATGGCGACGGCGCCACGGATGAGAGCCGGTATCTGGGCGCCCCGGACACCGAAGCTGATACGGCTCATGACCGGGAACGGGATCCCGGTCTTCTGGCCCATGTACCCGGAGAGGTTGAGTATCCCGAAGAGCAGCGCCGCGCCGATCGCGAGAGCGAGCAGCACCTGCCAGGCGCCGAGCCCGAGGGCGAACAGCCCAGTGGCGAACGTGTAGTTGCCCAGGCTGTGCACGTCGTTCGCCCACAGGGTGAAGATGTTGTAGCTGCCCCAGCGGCGCCCGTGGACCTCGGTGGGCGCCAGGTCGTTGTTGTACAGACGGGGACTCAGCGGAGGTGCGGCGTGAACCGGTGACGACCGGTCGCCGCCGGACGGGGTTCCGGAACTGTCGTGAACATCAGTGGCGATATCGGTGGTGTTCACGGAGGGCGTTGCTCGGGGTGGTTCCACAGGCGTGTCTGCACTCATCACCGGGCCACTCATTCTGAGTAGATTCCACCATGTGGAATATAAGTATCGGAATGCGGCAAGGCTAGGTTCGTCCAAGTGGACTGTCAATAGATTGTGGGTTTCTCCAACATGCCTGGTGGGTGCGGTTGCAGGCGGCCGTGGAGGGGGCGATCGGGACATATCCGGAGGTGCTGGTTCCGGTTGCGCACGGTACGCACGAAACCGGACGCCCGGAAGAAGGGCCCGAGAAACAGGACCCGAGAAACAGGACCCGAGAAACAGGACCCGAGAAACAGGGCCCGAGAAGCAGCGGGGTCCGAGAAGCAGTCGGGCCACGAAAACAGCAGGGGCTGTCCCGGAGCCACCTGGCTCCGGGACAGCCCCTGCTGTCAGTGGGTCGAGCGATCAGCGGGTGGTGCCTCAGCTCCCCAGCTGCTCGTACGCGGGCAGCGTCAGGAAGTCCGCGTAGTCGGCGTCCAGGGACACCGTCAGCAGGAGGTCGTGTGCCTGCTGCCACTTGCCCGCAGCGAACGCCTCCTCGCCGATCTCCTTCTCGATCGCGGTCAGCTCGTCCGCCGCGATCTTCCGGGCCAGCTCAGCCGTCGCGTGTTCGCCGTTCTCGAAGACCACGTTCGCGTTGATCCACTGCCAGATCTGCGAGCGGGAGATCTCCGCTGTCGCGGCGTCCTCCATCAGGTTGAAGATGGCCACGGCGCCCATGCCGCGCAGCCACGCCTCGATGTAGCGGATGCCGACCTGAACGGCGTTGACCAGGCCCTCGTACGTCGGCCTGGCGTCCAGGGAGTCGATCGCGATCAGGTCGCCCGGAGCCACCGCGACGTCCTCGCGCAGGCGCTGCTTCTGGTTCGGGTTCTCGCCGAGGACCGCGTCGAACGACTTCATGGCGATCGGCACCAGGTCCGGGTGGGCGACCCAGGAGCCGTCGAAGCCGTCGGCGGCCTCGCGGTCCTTGTCCGCCTTGACCTTCTCGAAGGCCACCTTGTTGACCTCGGCGTCGCGCCGGGAGGGGATGAAGGCGGCCATGCCGCCGATGGCGTGCGCGCCGCGCTTGTGGCAGGTGCGGACCAGGAGCTCGGTGTACGCGCGCATGAACGGCGCCGTCATCGTGACCAGATTGCGGTCCGGCAGGACGAACTTGGAGCCGCCGTCGCGGAAGTTCTTGACGATGGAGAACAGGTAGTCCCAGCGCCCCGCGTTCAGCCCGGAGGCGTGGTCGCGCAGTTCGTAGAGGATCTCCTCCATCTCGTACGCCGCCGTGATCGTCTCGATCAGGACGGTCGCGCGGACGGTGCCCTGCGGGATGCCGATGTAGTCCTGCGCGAAGACGAAGATCTCGTTCCAGAGGCGCGCCTCCAGGTGGGACTCGGTCTTCGGGAGGTAGAAGTACGGGCCCTTGCCGAGCTCGATGAGGCGCTTGGCGTTGTGGAAGAAGTACAGGCCGAAGTCGACCAGGGCGCCCGGGACCGGACGGTCGTCCAGCACGAGGTGGCGCTCGTCGAGGTGCCAGCCGCGCGGGCGCATCACGACGGTCGCGAGGTCGGCTGCGGGCTTCAGTGCGTACGACTTGCCGGACTTCGGGTCCGTGAAGTCGATCCGGCGCTCGTAGGCGTCGGTCAGATTCAGCTGGCCGGTGACAACGTTCTCCCAGGTGGGGGCGGACGCGTCCTCGAAATCTGCGAGCCAGACCCTGGCGCCCGAGTTCAGGGCGTTGATGGTCATCTTGCGGTCGGTCGGGCCGGTGATCTCGACGCGGCGGTCGTTGAGCGTGGCCGGGGCCGGCGCGACCTTCCAGCTGTCGTCGTTACGGATGCTCGCGGTCTCCGGGAGGAAATCGAGCGAGGACGTCCGGGCGATCTCGGCACGGCGCTCAGCGCGGCGGACGAGCAGCTCATCACGGCGGTGGGTGAACCGCTGGTGCAGCTCGGCCACGAAGGCCAGGGCCGCATCGGTGAGGACCTCGTCCTGCCGGGGCAGGGGCTCGGCATCGACGATGGCCAGCGGAGACGGCGCTGGTGCGGACATGAGCTGTCACTCCTTCAGCGGGCGGTACTTGACGGCCGCAGGACTCTCATGGTGGCACGGAGTGCCACGGGGTCGCGATACGGTCGCGGGCGCTCTGTGGGGCACAGAGCGCTTCTGACGTGTGGATACTAGTTTCCTCATGGTGGAAGTTCAACGTATGTTGACATCGAGATTCTCCGGATCGACAGAATTCGTCGCAGAGTGCCAGGTCGGTCACTCCAAGTGGAACAGGTCTTCGACCGTGTCGATGTCGTACTCCTCGGCGATGTCGGAGCACTCCACCAGCGTGATGGCTTCCCGGTGGGCCTTGAGGTAGCTGCGGGCCCCGCGGTCCCCTACCGCCGTCGCCGCGATGTCCGCCCAGCGGTCGGCGCCGAAGAGCACCGGGTGGCCGCGCTTCCCCTCGTACGAGGCGGCCACCAGACTCGTCGCGGAGCCGCCGGCCTCGCGTACCCGGGCCACCGCCGCGGCGCCGATTCCCGGCTGGTCCACCAGCAGGACGAGGGCGGCGTCCGCGCCCGATCCGGCGAGCGACGCGAGTCCGGCGCGCAGGGACGACCCCATGCCCTCCTCCCACCGGGGGTTGTCGGCCAGCACACAGCCGGTGAGATCGGCCCGCTTCCGTACGTCGTCCGCGGCGGCACCCAGTACGACATGCACCGGACCGCAGCCGCCCGCGCGCAGCACCCGGACCGCGCGCTCGACGAGCGGCCGGCCGCGGTGTTCGAGCAGCGCCTTGGGGCGTCCTCCGAGCCGCCGCCCGCCGCCCGCCGCGAGCAGCAGTCCGGCGATCACCGGTCCGGCCGTCCGGCCGGGTCCCGGCCGCGAGGCATCCGTGTCCGTGTTGTTCACTTCGGTTCCGCCTTCGTGTCGCATCAGGACTGGATACCTCATGGACACCACCCCGTCCGGCTGAATTCCCGTCGTGGAGTGGCGAGAACGCCGCGTGGTGGCGTTAACTGACTCGTGACCCGCGGTGTTCGACCGGCGCCACACGGTCGTTCAACCGTAGGGATGGCCAGCACAGAGTTGTGCGAGGGGGAACTTTGTTGCGAAGTGCGGGGCAGAAACGCGTAACGGGCACCGGTGCGGACCCCAGAGTGACGGAGCTCAGCTCCTCCGTCTCCCGGCTCCGCCGTGAACTGGCCGCTCACCCGGCCCAGTTCCCGGACCGTGCCATCGCCGAGGACGAACTGGCGGCTCTGGAGGCGATGGCCCGGAGCGGAGTGCCGGAAATCCTGCGGCTGCGTCGCTCGTTGCTGCTGGTCGCGGGGGCGATCGGCTCGGTCAGCGCACTCGCGGTGTCGCTCTCCGAGGTGCGGAACGCGGTGGAGCTGTTCGGATCGGCCTCCTGATGGCCGTCCGCAGGGTGGTGCCGGACATCACGACGCACGCCATGGAGGAGAGCCGGGACTTCTACGGTCTGCTCGGGCTCGGCGAGGTCATGAACCAGGGCTGGGTCATGACGCTCGCCTCGTCCGTCAACCCGACCGCGCAGATCACCCTCACCACGCACGACGCGAGCGCCACCGTGCAGCCCGACCTCTCCATCGAGGTGGACGACGTGGACGCGGTGCACGCGGCGGTGCTGGCAGCGGGGGCGGAGATCGTGCACCCGCTGCGGGACGAGGAGTGGGGCGTACGGCGGTTCTTCGTCCGTGATCCGAACGGCAAGGTGGTCAATGTGCTGAGCCACCGGCACGGCGGATGAGCCGCCGCGCCGAGGCCGCGGCCACCGCCGATGTACGGGAGTCCACACCCAGCTTGGCGTAGATATGCACCAGATGGGACTTCACCGTCGCCTGACTGAGGAACAGCGCCTTGCTGATCTGCTGGTTCGACAGACCGTCCCCGACCAGCTGCAGCACCTCCAGCTCCCGGCGGGTGAGCGACTCGCCCGGTGCGCGCATCCGGTCCATCAGCCGGTGCGCGACGGCGGGTGCCAGCGCCGAGCGGCCCGCCGCCGCCGTCCGCACGGCGGCGGCCAGTTCCTCGGGCGGCGCGTCCTTCAGCAGATAGCCGCTGGCGCCGGCCTCGACCGCGGCCAGGATGTCCGCGTCAGTGTCGTACGTCGTCAGCACCAGGACCCGGGGCGCCCCTTCGACGGCGGCGATGGCGGCGGTGGCCTCCGCGCCGTGCATACCCGCGCCGAACTGGAGATCCATCAGCACGACGTCGAACTCTCCCGAAGCGGCCAGCTCCACTGCCCGTTCGGCGGTCGACGCCTCCCCGGCCACCCGGAATCCCGGCTCGGTGTCGAGGACGGCGCGCAGCCCGGCCCGCACCACCGGATGGTCGTCGGCGAGCAGCAGCCGGATCGTCATGGGGACACCTCTTCGGACATGGGCACCTCTTCGGAGTCGGGGAGCGGCAGCGTGACCGCGATGGCCGTCCCCTGGCCCGGTGTGGACTCGACGGCGAAGGTGCCGCCCAGTGACTCGACGCGCGAGCGCATGGCGGGCAGCCCGAAACCTCCGTCGCCGGACGCGGTACCGGCGAGCAGCGGATCGAAGCCGGAACCGTCGTCGACCACGTCCAGGGCGACCGCGGTCTCCATGAAGCTCAGGGTGATCTCGGCGCGGGACGCCCCGGCGTGCTGGACGGTGTTGGCGAGCGCCGACTGCGCGATCCTCAGCAGCGCCACCTCGTACGGCGTGGGCAGCGCGACCGGCGTACCGCTGGTGGAGAAGCGGACCCGCGGACCGGGGCCGCCCGTGCAGAGGCGGTCGAGCGCGGCCGCCAGCGAACCGTGCTCCAGCGCGGGCGGCGACAGCGCCCGTACGAAGCGGCGGGCCTCGGCGAGGTTGTCCTGCGCGGCCTGCCTGGCCTGTTCGATGTGGGCGGCGGCCGGCGCGTCGGCGGGCAGGGTGCGCCCGGCGGCCCGCAGCAGCAGCTGGATGGAGGAGAGCCCCTGGGCGAGGGTGTCGTGGATCTCGCGGGCGAGCCGCTCACGCTCGGCGAGCGTGCCGGCGGTCCGCTCGGCGGCGGCGAGTTCGGCCCGGGTCGAGATCAGCTCCTCGATCAGCCGGCGGCGGCTCTCGCTCTCGCGGTAGAGCACCTGGTAGCCGAGGACGGTGGCCACGGCGACCGCCGCTCCGAGGAGCGGGCCGATGAACGCACCCGGGTTCAGCGCTGCCCCGTGCCCCACGTACGCGGCGATGGCCGCGCCCGCCGTGACGACGACCAGGGGCACCGACCAGCGCACCGGCAGGAGATGCAACTGGAGGAAGTACAGCGGGAACGCCACCCACAGCCCCTCCGGGGAGACCACGAGCAGCGCCAGCCACGCGAGGCCCAGCACGCCGAGCCAGACGGCGGCGGACCGGCGCGAGGTCCGTACCGAAGGCCAGACGGCACCTGCCGCGTACACCGCGCCCAGCACCACGGCCGCCGCCACCACCGCGGGGGCGTTCGCCGCGTGTCCGGTGAGCGCCCGTACCGCGGCCAGCACCAGCAGTCCCGCCATCAGCAGATGGAGGCAGAGCCGCAGGACGAGCAGCGCGGGGGTCAGTGCACGGGGATCCATGATCCTCCCAGCGTAGGCGGATCGTCCCGGAACGCCCTCAATCGAAAGTTTGATTGCCGGCTCCGTCTTTCGATCCGCCCGGAGCCATCCGTGGCGCGATGCCCAAGCGCCCCCGGTGCCAGCAGGGTTGGGCACATGTTCGTCGCATGGAGAGATCTGAGATTCGCCAGGGGCCGGTTCGCCCTGATGGGGACGGTCATCGTACTCATCACCCTGCTGGTCGGACTGCTGTCCGGGCTGACCGCCGGGCTGGCCAGGGACAACACATCGGCCGTCACCGGACTGCCCGCCGACCACCTGGCCTTCGCCGCGCCGCCCTCGGGGCAGTCCGCCTCCTTCACCGGGTCGCAGCTGCCGCAGAGCGCCTGGCGGACCTGGGCCGCGCAGCCGGGGGTGAAGAGCGCGCAGCCCGTCGCCATCGGCACCGGCAACGCGGAAGCGGGCAGCCGCACGGCCGCGGTCTCCGAGTTCGCGGTACGGCCCGGCTCCGGTCTGGCGCCCGCGGAGCCCGGGCACTCCGGTGTGGTGCTGTCCAGGGGCGCCGCGCACGACCTGGGCGCGGCGACCGGGGACACCGTCACGCTCTCCGGCAGGAAGTTCACGGTGACGGCGGTCGCCGGGGACGACTCCTACAGCCACACCCCGGTCGCGTGGACCTCGCTCCGCGCGGGCGAGCACGCCAGTGTGGTGGCCCTGACCACCACCGGCGGGGCGGACCTCGGCGCGGGAGACCGGGCGGCCGGTACGAAGACGCTCACCCTGGACGGCTCGCTCAGCGCGCTCCCCTCGTACCAGGCGGAGAACGGATCGCTCCAGCTGATGCGCGGCTTCCTGTTCGTCATCTCGGCCATGGTGATAGGCGCGTTCTTCACGGTATGGACGATCCAGCGCAGCGGTGACATCGCCGTCCTGAAGGCGCTGGGTGCCTCCACTCCGTATCTGCTGCGCGACGCTCTGGGCCAGGCGGTGCTGATGCTGCTGGCCGGGACGCTGCTGGGCACCGCCCTTGCCGCCGGGGTCGGCGCCGTCGTGCCCGGGAGTGTTCCCTTCGTGCTCGACCCGCTGACCTCCGTTCTCCCCGCCGCCGTGATCGTCGTCCTCGGGGTGCTCGGCGCGGCCCTCTCCATCCGGCGGATCACCGCCGTCGACCCGCTGACCGCCCTCGGGAGCGCACGATGACCCTGGCCCTGGACGATGTGACGCTGACCTACCCGGACGGGGACGGCCGGGTGGTCGCGCTGGACACGGTGACGCTCGATGTTCCGGCCGGTTCGCTGACGGCGGTGGTCGGGCCGTCCGGATCCGGCAAGTCCAGCCTGCTGGCGGTGGCGGCGACGCTGGTGACCCCGGAGCGGGGCCGGGTGGTCGTCGACGGAACGGACACGGCCTCGCTGAGCCGGGCGGCGAAGGCGGCACTCCGGCGCGAACGGATCGGGATCGTCTTCCAGCAGCCGAACCTGCTGCCCGCGCTGACCGCCGCCGAGCAGCTCCAGGTGATGGCGCACCTCTCGGGCCGGCCGGCCGGTCAAGTACGCGGCCGCGCCGTGGAGTTGCTGGACGCGGTGGGCCTCGCCGACCAGGCGGGCAGGCGCCCGCACCAGCTCTCCGGCGGTCAGCGGCAGCGCGTCAACATCGCGCGGGCGCTGATGAACGAGCCGTCGGTACTGCTGGTCGACGAGCCCACCAGCGCCCTCGACCATGAGCGGGGTGCGGGCGTGCTGGACCTGCTGGTCACGCTGACCCGGGCACGCGGTACTGCGACGGTGCTGGTCACCCACGACCATGCGCACCTGGACCGGATGGACCGGACGGTGTCGATGGCCGACGGGCGGCTGACGGTGCCGGTGGCTGAACCGCCGGTCGTCTGAGCCGCCGGTGGTCCGGACCGCCCGGCGTCCGAACCGCCCGGCGTCCGGGGGTCGGATCCGCCGCGCCCCCGGCCGGATCGGACCTGCATCCGGCCGGACCTGCGCCGGATCAGACCTGCTGGGGTCCCGCGCTCGCGAGGGTGGCCGAGAGTTCCAGGGCGATGCCCTGGAGGATCGGCACGATCCGCTCGGTCGCCTCCTCCGTCACCCGGCCCGCCGGACCCGAGATCGAGATCGCGGCGGCCGTGGGGGAGTTGGGGACCTGGACCGCGAGACAGCGGACCCCGATCTCCTGCTCGTTGTCGTCCACCGCGTACCCCGCGCGGCGTACGACCTCCAGGGCGTCCAGGAACCCCTCGGGCGTGGTGATCGTCTTCTCGGTGGCGGCCGGCATACCGGTCCGTGCCAGCAGCGCCCTGACCTCGGGCGGCGAGGTGTGCGCGAGCAGCGCCTTGCCGACTCCGGTGGAGTGCGGCAGGACCCGCCGCCCCACCTCGGTGAACATCCGCATGGAGTGCTTCGACGGGACCTGCGCGACGTACACGACCTCGTCCCCGTCGAGCAGGGCCATGTTCGCCGTCTCCCCGGTCTCCTCGACCAGCCGCGCGAGATAGGGGCGGGCCCAGGTCCCGAGCAGCCGGGCCGACGACTCGCCGAGCCGGATCAGGCGCGGGCCCAGCGCGTAGCGCCGGTTGGGCTGCTGGCGTACGTAGCCGCAGGCGACCAGGGTGCGCATCAGCCGGTGGATCGTGGGCAGCGGCAGACCGCTGGCGGCCGAGAGCTCGCTCAGGCCGACCTCTCCACCGGCGTCGGCCATCCGCTCCAGCAGATCGAAGGCGCGCTCCAGGGACTGGACGCCACCGCTCGGTGCTGCGGTCTTGGCGTCGGGTGCGCTGGCGTGGGACTGCGGCACGGCGGCGGTCCTTTCGAGGCGGGCGGGGCAAGGCGCCAGCCTACCGGGCCGGAGCCCGCTGCATCCCCCTCGGCGGCAGGCGTTGGGGCCGGTCAGGACCCCTTTGTCCGGATCAGGCGGCCGGATGGGTACGATCCGGACCCAGAGGTACCGGAGGGAAGCACATTCCGGCACCCGAAATTCGGCTTTTGCTTTGTGGAATCATCCAGGCGGCCGGTCCGGTCTTGACGAGCCACGGCGCGCAGCGAACACTCCATTATTGGAACGTGAATTTCGCTATATGGAAAGAGGGGCCCGGGTGTCCACCACCGAACTGGTACTGCGCTCGACGCGAGTCATCACCCCCCAGGGGACGCGCGCCGCATCGGTCGCCGTCGCCGATGGGAAGATCGCAGCAGTGCTGCCCTACGACGCGGAGGTGCCGGATGGCGCCCGGCTGACGGACTTCGGCGACGACGTGCTGCTCCCCGGCCTCGTCGACACCCACGTCCATGTGAACGACCCCGGCCGCACCGAGTGGGAGGGGTTCTGGACCGCGACCAGGGCCGCCGCGGCCGGCGGGATCACCACGCTGCTCGACATGCCGCTCAACTCGCTGCCGCCGACCACGACCGCCGCCAACCTGCGGACCAAGCAGGACGTGGCCCGCAGCAAGGCGCACATCGACGTCGGCTTCTGGGGCGGCGCGATCCCCTCCAACGTCAAGGACCTGCGCCCGCTGTACGACGCCGGGGTGTTCGGCTTCAAGTGCTTCCTGTCGCCTTCCGGCGTCGAGGAGTTCCCCGAGCTCGACCAGGAGGAGCTCGCCCGGTCCATGGCCGAGATCGCCGGCTTCGGCGGGCTGCTGATCGTCCACGCCGAGGACCCGCACCAGCTGGCCGACGCCCCGCAGCGCAGCGGCCCGCAGTACGCGGACTTCCTGGCCTCCCGCCCCCGCGCCGCCGAGAACCAGGCGATCGAGGGCCTCATCGCGCTCGCCAGGCGGCTGGACGCGCGCATCCACGTCCTGCACCTCTCGTCCAGCGACGCGCTTCCGCTGATCGCCGCCGCCAAGCGCGAGGGCGTCCGGGTCACCGTGGAGTCCTGCCCGCACTTCCTCACCCTGACGGCCGAGGAAGTCCCGGACGGGGCAACGGAGTTCAAGTGCTGCCCGCCGATCCGTGAGGCCGCCAACCAGGACGCGCTGTGGCAGGGGCTTGCCGACGGGACGATCGACTGCATCGTCTCCGACCACTCGCCCTGCACCACTGACCTCAAGACCCCCGACTTCGCCGACGCCTGGGGCGGCATCTCCTCCCTCCAGCTGGGGCTCCCGGCGATCTGGACGGCGGCGCGCGAGCGGGGCCACAGCCTCGACGACGTGGTCCGCTGGATGTCCACGGCGCCGGCAGCACTCGCCGGGCTGTCCGGCAAGGGCGCGATCGAGGCCGGCCGGGACGCCGACTTCGCGGTGCTGGCGCCGGACGACACCTTCACCGTCGACCCGGCGGAGCTGTACCACCGGAACCAGGTGACGGCATACGCCGGGAAGACCCTGTACGGGGTCGTGCGCTCCACCTGGCTGCGGGGCGAGCGGATCGCCGAGAACGGCGTAGTGGGCGAGCCGGTGGGCCGGCTGCTCGAACGCGACGCCTGAGCCTGCCGGTTTCGCGACGCCCGAGCCGCCGGTAACGCGACGCCCGGGCCGGCCGGCCTCCGCCCCGGAGCGGAGGCCGGCCGGCCCGGTTCCGGGGCGGAGGCCGGCGTGTGAGAGGCCCCCTGCGCCGGTGTTACGCCGCGTGCCCGCCGTCCACCAGCAGCTCGGCCCCCGTCACATACCCGGCCTCCTCGCCGGCCAGATACGCCACCAGCGAGGCCACCTCGTCCGCCGTCCCGAAGCGTCCCAGCGCCGTTGCCGCGCGCTGGGGCCCGGCGTACGGGCCGTCCGCCGGGTTCATCTCCGTGTCGACCGGGCCCGGCTGGATCACGTTGACCGTGATGCCCCGCTCGCCCAGCTCCCGGGCGAGCGACCGGGTCAGCCCGGTCAGCGCGGCCTTGCTCATTCCGTAGAGGCTGGCCCCGGGACCGCCCGCGTAGCGGGTCAGCGCCGTGCCGGTCGAAATGATCCGGCCGCCCGGCCTGAGCACCGCGGCCGCGGCCTGTGAGCCGAGGAAGACCTCTCGTACGTTGACCGCGAGCGTACGGTCGAGGTCGGCCGCCGTGAGATCGCCGACCGGGGCCAGCACACCGACCCCCGCGTTGTTCACGAGGATGTCGAGCCCGCCGAACTCCTCGGCGGTGCGGGCCACGGCGGTCGCCGCGTCCGTACGCAGCGCCAGACCCCGGCGGCCGGCCTCCTGGATCCCGGCGACGACCTCCTTGGCTGCGGTCTCGTTCCGTTCGAAGGTGATCGCGACGTCCGCGCCCTCCCGCGCCAGCCGCAGTGCCACGGCGGCCCCGATCCCGCGGCTGCCGCCCGTCACCAGCGCCGCCCGGCCGTCCAGCGCTGACCTGTTCAGAGAAGACATTGTGTGTCCCGCCCCGTCGTTTCGTCGGTAGTGTTCGCACGTCCCAGCAAAGCGGCGGACGGCCACCCGTACCGGCGGGAAACGGACTGCGAGTCCGGGGTCCGGTGCCGACAGCCCCGCCCGGAACCGGACAGCCGGAACCGAACAGCGGGCCCCGGCCGTTCACCTGCCGGTACGGATGTACCGGCCCCCGCCACCGCCCCAAGGAGAACCGGCCGTGACCCTCCAGCAAGAGATCGTCGGCAACGCCATGCAGATGGCCGTCGTCAGCCTTCAGCCCGGCCAGACCGTCTACTGCGAGGCCGGGAAGTTCCTCTTCAAGACCTCGAACGTGAGCATGGAGACGCGTCTCTCCGGGCCCGGCGGCGGTGGCGGCCAGCAGGGACAGGGCGGTCAGCAGGGGCAGGCCGGCGGCATGGGCGGGATCCTCAGGCAGGCCATGGGCACCGCGATGCAGGTGGGCCAGCGGGCCCTGGCGGGTGAATCGCTCGCCTTCCAGTACTTCGCGGCCACCGGCGGCGAGGGCACGGTCGGCTTCGCGGGCGTGCTCCCGGGCGAGATGCGCGCCCTGGAGCTGAACGGCTCCCGGGCGTGGTTCGCCGAGAAGGACGCGTTCGTGGCGGCGGAGTCCACCGTCGATTTCGGTATCGCCTGGCAGGGCGGCCGGACGGGCCGCAGCGGCGGTGAGGGTTTCATCCTGGAGAAGTTCACCGGCCGGGGGACCGTGATCATCTGCGGCGCGGGCAACTTCATCGACCTCAACCCGGCCGACTTCGGCGGCCGTATCGAGGTCGACACCGGCTGCATCGTCGCCTTCGAGGAGGGCATCGAGTACGGCGTCCAGCGCATCGGCGGCCTCAACCGCCAGGGCATGATGAACGCCGTCTTCGGCGGCGAGGGCCTGTCGCTGGCCACGCTGGAGGGCAACGGCCGTGTCATCCTCCAGTCGCTGACCATCGAGGGTCTGGCGAACGCGCTGAAGAAGGCGCAGGGCGGCGACAAGCAGGGGCCCACGGGCGGACTCTTCTCCACGAACGCCGGATAGCCGGGACGCACCGGCGGCCGGGCGCGGGGCGGATCATGCGGCCGGGCGCGCAGGCAGGCTGTGCGGACACCCGCTGACCAGCGGGGCCTGCGCGATGACTCCCAAAGTCTCGGACTCCGCGACTTTGGTCTCGACTGCTCCGCTGAACACCGCACCCGGCGCGGCTCCTGCGTAACTTTGTGGACATGACGCGTTCGGAGTACCGCTGGCTGCTGCCCTCGGCCCTGGCCGGCGCCGAGCCCGCCGCGGACCGGGAGAGGCCGCGCCGGACCCTGCGCGACTGGATCGTGGACATCACGGCCTTCCTGATCGCGCTGGGCATCGGTGTGCTGGCCCTGGACGCCATCAAGAACCAGGCGGGCTACACCGACCTCGACAGCGCCGCCGACCAGGTGATCGGCGTCCTGTCCTGCTGCACGCTCTGGGTGCGCAGGCGCTGGCCCGTCGGGCTCGCCGCGGTGCTCGTGGTGGTCAGCGCGTTCGCTCCGCTCGCCGCCGGTGCCGTGCTGGTGGCGCTGTTCAGCCTGGCCGTGCACCGCCCGTTCCGGCCGGTCCTGGTACTGGGGGCAGGGGCGGTGGCGGCCGGGGGAGTGCAGGCCGCGCTGCGCCCCGACCCGACCATGTCCTGGATCAGCTCGACGCTCTTCGGCACGGTGCTGGTGCTGCTGGTGATCATCTGGGGCCTGTTCGTACGCTCCCGGCGGCAGCTCGTCGTGGTGCTGCGCGAACGCGCCCACCGCGCCGAGGCGGAGGCCGATCTCCGCGCCGAACAGGCGCAGCGGCTGGCCCGCGAGGCCATCGCCCGGGAGATGCACGACGTACTGGCGCACCGGCTGACCCTGCTCAGCGTCCACGCCGGAGCCCTGGAATTCCGGCCCGGCGCACCCGCGCCCGAGGTCGCCCGCGCCGCCGGGGTCATCCGGGACAGCGCCCACGAGGCGCTCCAGGACCTGCGCGAGATCATCGGGGTGCTCCGGACCCCCGGCGAGGGCGAGGAGAACCGGCCGCAGCCCACCTTGGTCACGCTCGAAGCCCTGGCCGCCGAGTCCCGGCAGGCCGGGATGTCGGTCACCCTGCACAACAAGGTCGCGGACCCGGCCACCGTGCCCGCCGCGACCGGCCGCACCGCCTACCGCATCGTCCAGGAAGGGCTCACCAACGCCCGTAAGCACGCGCCGGGGGCCGAGGTCACCGTCACGGTCACCGGCAGCCCCGGGGCCGGGCTGACCGTCGAGGTACGGAATCCGCCGCCGCCCGGAGACGTACCGAAGGTGCCGGGATCCGGGCAGGGATTGATCGGCCTCACCGAGCGGGCCACCCTCGCGGGCGGCCGTCTGGACCACGGCGCGACGGAGGGCGGCGGCTTCCGGGTCGCCGCCTGGCTACCCTGGCCCGCGTGATCAGGCTTCTCGTCGTCGACGACGACCCCCTTGTCCGGGCCGGGCTCGCCCTCATGCTCGGCGGCGCCGGTGACATCGAGATCGCCGGCGAGGCGGCGGACGGCTCCGAGGTGCCCGCGCTGGTGGCCGCCGTCCACCCCGATGTGGTCCTGATGGACATCCGGATGCCGGGCGTGGACGGGCTGACGGCCACCGAGCGGCTGCGGAGCGCCGCCGGTGCGCCCGAGGTCGTCCTGCTCACCACCTTCCACGCCGACGAACAGGTGCTGCGGGCGCTGCGCGCGGGGGCGGCCGGGTTCGTGCTGAAGGACACCCCGCCCGCCGACATCGTCGCCGCGGTCCGCCGGGTGGCGGCCGGCGATCCGGTGCTCTCGCCCGCGGTCACCCGGCAGCTGATGACGCATGTGGCGGGCGGCGCGGCGGACGACCGTGCGGTGCGGGCCCGCGCGCAGCTGGGCCAACTCTCCGACCGCGAGCGGGAAGTGGCAGTCGCCGTAGGGCGCGGCGAGTCCAACGCGGCCATCGCGGCCGCCCTGTATCTGAGCGTGCCCACGGTCAAGACCCAGGTGTCGCGCGTGCTGGCCCGGCTCGGCCTCAACAACCGTGTCCAGATCGCGTTGCTGGTCCACGATGCGGGGTTCCTCGACGGGGACGGCGACGTACGCTGAGGCGATGACGCTGATCGATCTGCGGCAGGACACCGAGGACTTCAACGCGAATCCGTATCCGTACTACGAGAAGATGCGCGCCGCCGGGCCCGTGCACCGCGTCCGTACTCAGGACACCGAGGACGCCGGTGTCTGGCTGGTCGTCGGCCACGAGGAGGCCCGGGCCGCGCTCAACGACCCCCGGCTCATCAAGGACCCCCGGAAGATGGAGGGTTGGAAGGACGAGTCGGGCGGGCTCTTCGCCAACATGCTGGACGCCGACCCGCCGCACCACACCCGGCTGCGCAAGCTGGTGGTACGGGAGTTCACCGCGCGCCGGGTCCAGGCGCTGCGCCCGCGCGTGCAGGAGGTCACCGACGCCTGTATCGACGCGATGCTCGCGGCTCCGGAGCGCACGGCCGATCTGGTGGACTCGCTGGCGTTCCCGCTGCCGATGACCGTGATCTGTGAACTCTTCGGTGTGCCGGACCTGGACCGGGCGAGCTTCCGTGTCTGGTCCAACGAGCTGATCGGCCCGACCGGCGGTGACCAGGAGAGCGCCGCGGTCCGGGAGATGAGCGGATACCTCGTCTCGCTGATCGAGGCCAAGCGGGAGCGGCCGGGCGATGATCTGCTGAGCGCGCTGATCCGGGCCCGCGACGAGGACGGTGACCAGCTGTCCGCACCCGAACTCGTCGGTATGGCCTTCCTGCTGCTCGTCGCGGGCCATGAGACCACCGTCAACCTGATCTCCAACGGCGTACGCGCACTGCTCACCCACCCCGAGCAACTCGCCGCGCTGCGCGCCGACATGAGTCTGCTGGACGGCGCGGTCGAGGAGATGCTGCGCTACGACGGGCCGGTGGAGACCGCCACCTACCGGCACGCGGCGGAGCCCCTGCGGATCGGCTCCGCGGACATCGCGGCGGGCGACCCCGTACTGGTCTCGCTCGGTTCGGCCGACCGTGACCCGGACCGTTTCCCGGACGCCGACCGGTTCGACATCCGGCGCGCCCCGCAGGGGCACCTCGCCTTCGGGCACGGCATCCACTTCTGCCTCGGCGCGCCGCTCGCCAGGATGGAGGGCCGGATCGCCGTCCGTACGCTGCTGGAGCGCTGCCCCGATCTGGAACTCGACCCGGACGGCGGCGCGTACCACTGGATTCCCGGACTGCTGATGCACGGGGTGCGGAAGCTGCCGGTGCGCTGGTGAGGCGGGGCCTGCGGTCCGGCGCGGGACCGCGAGGAGCGGTGCGATGAGTGAACTCGACCTGGACCTGGCGCGCCGGACGCTCGACGCGCAGCCGTTCAGCCGGCTGCTGGGGGCGCGCGTCACCCGGTTCGGCGGCGGCTCGGCCGTACTGGAGGTGGACGTCCGCGACGAGCTGCTGCAGCAGAACGGCTTTCTGCACGGGGGAGTGCTGGCGTACGCGGCCGACAACGCGCTCACCTTCGCGGCCGGGACGACGCTGGGGGCCGCCGTGCTGACCGGCGGCTTCTCCATTCAGTACGTACGCCCCGGCGCGGGCCGCACACTCGTCGCCCGCGCCGAGGTGGTGCACACCGGGCGCCGCCAGGCCACCGTCCGCTGCGATCTGGTCATGGTGCGCGACGACGGTGAGGAGGTGCTCTGCGCCGTGGCGCAGGGGACCGTGCTCCCGGCTGCCGCGCCACCGTCACCCTGACGGGGTGTCAACTCCGGGAAGGCTCAGCTGGCAGGGGATCAGCGCTCCGTACGTATTGACGGGGCGTCTGTTCAGCCGGTGACGAGTTGGTCCGTGCGGACCGGCCGCCGCTCGCGCCGGGACAGCTCGCACGCCTCCGCGATGCGCAGCGCGGCCAGCGCCTCCCGGCCGTCGCACGGGTTGGCCAGCTCGCCCCGCGCCACCCGCAGGAAGGCGTCGAGCTCGGCCTCGTAGGCCGGGGCGAACCGCTCCAGGAAGCCGGGCCACGGCCGGTCCGCGGGCGGCGGGCCCTGCGGTTCGGTCGAGGTCACCGGCGTACGGTCGCCGAGCCCCACCGAGATCTGGTCCAGCTCTCCCGCCAGCTCCATCCGGACGTCGTAGCCCGCGCCGTTGCACCGGGTGGCGGTCGCGGTGACCAGCGTGCCGTCGTCCAGCGTGAGCAGCGCGGCGGCCGTGTCCACATCACCGGCCTCGCGGAACATCGCGGGCCCCGCGTCCGACCCGGTCGCATACACCTCGGCCACCTCGCGCCCGGTCACCCAGCGCACCATGTCGAAGTCGTGCACCAGGCAGTCCCGGTAGAGCCCGCCGGAGAGCGGCAGATACGCGGCGGGCGGCGGCGCGGGGTCGGAGGTGAGCGCGCGGACGGTGTGCAGCCGGCCCAGCGAACCCGACCGCACGCGCTCGCGCGCCGCCGCGTATCCGGCGTCGAAGCGGCGCATGAAGCCCAGCTGGAGCACGGTGCCCGCCTCCTCGGCCTCACGCAGCGCCGCCAGCGTGCCCGGCAGGTCGGTGGCGATCGGCTTCTCGCAGAAGACCGGCAGCCCGGCGCGGGCGGCCCTGCCGATCAGAGCGGCGTGCGACGAGGTCGCGGAAGCGATGACGACCGCGTCCACGCCCGAGGTGAAGACCTCGTCGACCGAAGCGGCGGCCGTCGCCCCGGTCCGCCGCGCGACCTCGGCGGCGCGCGCCCCCTCGGTGTCGGCCACCACCAGCGCGCCGACGTCCCGGTGGCCGCTGAGCACCCTCGCGTGGAAGGAACCGATCCGGCCTGTCCCGATGAGTCCGATACGCATGGACCCCAACGTGGCCGCAGCTCTGCCCGCTGTCAAGCCTTTGTCCTGACAACCGGACCTGGGCTACCCTCTCGGCGTGTCCAAACCCGCGGCCGACCCCGCCCTCAGCCTTGAGCTCAGCGTGGACCGCAGCAGCCCGGTCCCGCTGTACTTCCAGCTCGCCCAGCAGCTGGAGTCGGCCATCGAGCGGGGCAGGCTCGTCCCGGGCAGCCTGCTGGGCAACGAGATCGACCTCGCGGGCCGGCTCGGCCTGTCGCGTCCCACCGTCCGTCAGGCCATCCAGTCGCTGGTCGACAAGGGGCTGCTGGTACGCCGCAGAGGCGTCGGCACCCAGGTGGTGCACAGCCGGATCAGGCGCCCCCTCGAACTGAGCAGCCTCTACGACGACCTGCTCGCCGCGGGCCAGCGGCCCACCACCCGGGTCCTGCGCAACGAGACCGTCCCCGCGACGGCCGAGGCCGCCGCCGCGCTCGCGGTGCCCGAGGGCAGCCAGGTCCGGTACGTCGAGCGGCTGCGGCTCGCGTACGGAGAGCCCATGGCGCAGCTCCGCAACTACCTGCCGGAAGGGCTGCTGACCCTCGACACACCCCGCCTTGAGGCCACCGGCCTGTACCGGCTGCTGCGCGTCGCCGGGATCACCCTGCACAGCGCCCGCCAGTCGGTGGGCGCACGGGCCGCGACCGCCGAGGAAGCGATACGCCTCGCGGAACCCGAGGGTGCGCCGCTGCTGACGATGGAGCGCACCACGTACGACTCCACGGGACGGGCCGTCGAGTTCGGCACGCACACCTACCGCGCCTCGCGGTACTCCTTCGAGTTCCAGCTCCTGGTGCGCCCGTAGCGCGACCGGTGAGCGGCCGGCGCAGTTCGTAAGAATGTTCTGACAAACCATTGACGAGCCCCGGTGCCCGCCGCTAGAACTCCTCTGCCGCAACCCGGCGGCCGGGAGAGAGGGCGGACCCCCTTGCGTACGACCCGTACAGCAGCAGCGCACCTCGCCGCACCCGTGGGCGGTACCCGATGACTCGCCGGCGATCAGGGGTGACCCATACTTGGGCCGCCGGACCGGACGGGACCGGCCACCGTCCGCAGCGAGCACCGCAGTCGCAGCGCCCGCAGCAAGCACAGGAACACCGAGAAGGGCATCACGTCGTGGCAAGGGTACGAACCTGGGTCAGCGGGGCGCTGGCGCTAGCGCTGGGGCTCTCCCTGGCGGGATGCAGCAGCACCGGCGGCAAGCGGGCCGAGGAGCGCGCCTCACGGGCCGCCGCCGTCGGAAAGGCCGCGGTGAACACCCCCCGCTGGAAGATCGCGATGGTCACCCACTCCGGCGACGGCGACACCTTCTGGGACATCGTCCAGAAGGGCGCCAAGCAGGCGGCCGCCAAGGACAACGTCACCTTCCTCTACTCGCACAGCGAGGAGGGCCAGCAGCAGGCCCAGCTGGTGCAGACCGCGATCGACCAGAAGGTCGACGGACTGATCGTCACCCTCGCCAAGCCCGACTCGATGAAGGCCGTCGTGCAGAAGGCCGAGAAGGCCGGCATCCCGGTGATCACCGTGAACTCCGGCTCCGAGGAGTCCAAGCAGTTCGGCGCGCTCAGCCACATCGGCCAGGACGAGACGATCGCGGGCGAGGCGGTCGGTGACGAGCTGAACAAGCGCGGCCGCAAGAAGGCCCTCTGCATCCTGCACGAGCAGGGCAACGTGGGCCACGAGCAGCGCTGTGCCGGAGCCAAGAAGAACTTCCACGGCACGATGGAGAACCTGTACGTCGACGGCACCAACATGCCCGACGTCCAGTCCTCCATCGAGGCCAAGCTCCAGGCCGACCCCGCCATCGACTCGGTCGTCACCCTCGGCGCACCGTTCGCCGACGCCGCCGTCCAGGCCAAGGACACCGCGGGCAGCAAGGCCGAGATCGACACCTTCGACCTCAACGCCAAGGTCGCGTCCGCCCTGCAGAAGGGCACCCTCGGCTTCGCCGTCGACCAGCAGCCGTACCTCCAGGGGTACGAGGCGGTCGACCTGCTCTGGCTCTACAAGTACAACGCCAACGTCCTCGGCGGCGGCCGCCCGGTCCTCACCGGCCCCCAGGTCATCACCAAGAAGGACGCGGGCGCGCTGGCCGCCTACACCCAGCGGGGGACTCGATGAGCACCGCCGCACAGACGCCGGACGAACGGCTGCTGCGCTCCTCACCGCTGCGCCGGCTGCTCGGCCGCCCCGAGCTGGGCTCGGTCGTCGGCGCTGTCGCCGTCTTCATCTTCTTCTCGGTCGTCGCGGACAGCTTCCTGCGGCCGTCCAGCCTCTCCACGGTGCTCTACGCGGCGTCGACCCTGGGGATCATGGCCGTACCGGTGGCGCTGCTGATGATCGGCGGCGAGTTCGACCTGTCGGCCGGGGTCCTGGTGACCAGCTCGGCGCTGATCTCCTCGATGTTCAGCTACCAGATGACGGCGAACGTCTGGGTCGGCGTCGGTGTCTCGCTGCTGGTCACGCTCGCGATCGGCGTCTTCAACGGCTTCATGCTGACCCGCACCAAGCTCCCCAGCTTCATCATCACGCTGGGCACCTTCCTGATGCTGACCGGGCTCAACCTCGGCTTCACCAAGCTGATCAGCGGCACCGTGTCGACGAAGTCCATCGGCGACATGGAGGGCTTCCCCTCGGCGAAGAAGGTCTTCGCCTCCCAGCTGACCATCGGCAACGTCGACCTCAAGGTCACCCTGCTGTGGTGGGCGGCGCTGATCGCCGTGGCGACCTGGGTGCTGCTGCGCACCCGCGCCGGGAACTGGATCTTCGCGGTCGGCGGCAACGACGACGCGGCCCGCGCGGTCGGTGTCCCGGTCGTCAAGACCCGGATCGGCCTCTACATGGGAGTGGCCTTCGCGGCCTGGATCTCCGGCCAGCACCTGCTCTTCAGCTACGACGTGGTGCAGTCGGGCGAGGGGGTCGGCAACGAGCTGACGTACATCATCGCGGCCGTCATCGGCGGCTGTCTGATCACCGGCGGCTACGGTTCGGCGATCGGCTCCGCGGTCGGCGCGTTCATCTTCGGCATGACCAGCAAGGGCATCGTGTACGCGGAGTGGAACCCGGACTGGTTCAAGTTCTTCCTGGGAGCCATGCTGCTCCTGGCCGCCCTGCTCAATGCCTGGGTGCGCAAGCGAGCGGAGGCGTCGCGATGACGGAGCAGACAGCGCCGGAGCGGCCGGAGCCGGAGGGGACCACACCGCTGGTGGAACTCGACCGCGTCAGCAAGTTCTACGGCAACATCAAGGCGCTCGAAGAGGTCTCCCTCGTCGTGCACGCGGGCGAGATCTCCTGTGTGCTCGGCGACAACGGCGCGGGCAAGTCGACCCTCATCAAGATCATCTCCGGGCTGCACCGGCATGACGCGGGCCGCTTCCTGATCGACGGCGACGAGACGAGCCTCGGCAAGCCGCGCGAGGCGCTCGACCGGGGCATCGCCACCGTCTACCAGGACCTCGCCGTCGTCCCGCTCATGCCCGTCTGGCGGAACTTCTTCCTCGGCTCCGAGCCGACGAAGGGCGCGGGCCCCTTCAAGCGCCTCGACGTCCGTCTGATGCGCGAGACGACCCGCTCCGCGCTGCTGCGCATGGGCATCGACCTGCGCGACGTCGACCAGCCCATCGGCACGCTCTCCGGCGGCGAGCGCCAGTGCGTGGCCATCGCCCGCGCCGTCCACTTCGGGGCCAAGGTACTGGTACTCGACGAGCCCACCGCCGCACTCGGCGTGAAGCAGTCCGGGGTGGTGCTGAAGTACGTCGCGGCGGCCCGGGACGCCGGGCTCGGCGTGGTCCTCATCACGCACAACCCGCACCACGCCTACCTGGTCGGTGACCGCTTCGTGCTGCTGAAGCGCGGCGCGATGTTCGGCAGCCACAGCAAGGACCAGATCACCCTGGACGAGCTCACCCGGCAGATGGCGGGCGGCAGCGAACTGGAGGAGCTCAGCCACGAGCTCCGGCGGACGCCGCGGCCCGGAGACAGCCCCGGCACCGACGAGCCCGGCACCGAAGAGCCCGGCACCGAAGAGCCCGGCACCGAAGAGCCCGGCACCGAAGAGCCAGGCCCTGACGAGCACGGCCCAGACAAGACGGACGGAAATCCCGCCGGGGGAGCCTCCTGAGGTTTCGGGTGGCATCATCTGACCGATGAGTACGTACCGTGACTTCGCGCACCGCGGCTCCGCCCGCGCCACGGTCCTGCGGACCGTCGGGACCCGCGAGCGGCGCTCGCACCTCACAGCGCCCCGCGTCCCGACCGTCGGCATCGACATCGGCGGTACGAAGGTGATGGCGGGCGTCGTCGACGCCGACGGCGTCATCCTGGAGAAGATCAAGACCGAGACGCCGGACAAGTCCAAGAGCGCCAAGGTCGTCGAGGACACCATCGTCGAGCTGGTCCTCGATCTCTCCGACCGCCACGATGTGCACGCGGTCGGCATCGGAGCGGCCGGCTGGGTCGACGCCGACCGCTCCAGGGTCCTCTTCGCCCCCCACCTGGCCTGGCGCGACGAGCCGCTGCGCGACGCGCTCCAGGGCAGGCTCGCCGTCCCCGTCATGGTCGACAACGACGCCAACACCGCAGCCTGGGCCGAGTGGCGCTTCGGCGCCGGCCGGGGCGAGGACCATCTGGTGATGATCACGCTCGGTACCGGCATCGGTGGCGCGATCCTGGAGGACGGTCAGGTCAAGCGCGGCAAGTACGGCGTCGCGGGTGAATTCGGTCATATGCAGGTCGTCCCCGGCGGCCACCGCTGTCCCTGCGGAAACCGCGGCTGCTGGGAGCAGTACAGCTCCGGCAACGCCCTCGTCCGCGAGGCCAAGGAGATGGCCGCCGCCGACTCCCCGGTGGCGTACAGCATCATCGACCGGGTCAAGGGCAACATCCCCGACATCACCGGGCCGCTCATCACCGAACTCGCCCGCGAGGGCGATGCGATGTGCGTCGAACTGTTCCAGGACATCGGCCAGTGGCTGGGCGTCGGCATCGCCAATCTGGCCGCAGCGCTCGACCCGTCCTGCTTCGTCATCGGCGGGGGCGTCAGCGCCGCCGACGACCTGCTCATCGGACCCGCGCGGGACGCCTTCCGGCGCCAGCTGACCGGCCGCGGCTACCGCCCCGAGGCCCGGATCGCGAAGGCGCAGCTCGGGCCCGAGGCAGGTATGGTCGGGGCGGCCGACCTCTCCAGGCTGATCGCCCGGCGGTTCCGCAGGGCGAACCGCCGCCGTGTGGAGCGCTACGAGCGGTACGCACAGGCTGCCCGTACCACCCGCACCACCCAGGGATCCCCGTAATGACGACGTCCGTGCCGCACCAGACCGCGCTCCCCGAGGGCGGTGGGCAGTCGCCGGAGGATCACCGGCACATGATCCGCCGCCGATGGCTCACCGCGGTCATCATCGTGCTGCTCATCGGGATCCCGGCGGGCTATCTGGCCATCTCCGCCGAGCAGAGCCGCGAAGGCGGCCGGGCCAACGAGAAGGAGGCCATGGCGACCGGCCTCACCCACCACTGGCCGTCGAAGGTGCTGCGCCGCACGTTCGACGTACCGATCCCGGAGAACGCGGTGGGCGTCTGGTACTACCAGACCAGCAACTGGAAGGTCAGCAGGCTGTACGTGCGGTTCACCACCAACCAGGCCGGCCTCGACGCCTTCCTCAAGAAGGCGGGCACCAGCACCGCCGCACTCAAGGACGGGAAGATCACCGTCAGCCCGCGCGACGCGAAGATCGTCGGCTGGAAGTTCCCCGACACCCGCGACTGGGCCGGTACGACCGTCACCCGCAAGAGTCCGCAGCCCAGTGTCGACATCACCGTCGACCGGACCTTCCCGCACGGCAAGAGGGTGTACCTCGTCTCGACCGACACCCCCTGAGGGGCGCAGCGGCCATCGGACTCGGCCCTCCCTCCCGCGCCCGCGGGAGGGAGGGCCGTGCTCTTCGGCCAGTCCCGTGCTCTGTTCAGTCCGAGGCTGCCGCGTCAGTCAGTCCGAGGCTGCCGCGGCGGCAGCGCCTGCCTCGGCGATGGGCTGGTCCTCGCCCTTGGTTCCACCGGCGACACCGATGGCCCCCGCGATCGCCTCGCCGACCGTGATCGGGATGCCACCGGGGAGCAACGCGGAGCCCGGCTGGGTGGCCATGGTGGCGAGCAGGACGGGATCCTGTGCGGCGAACTTGCCGAAGGCCACGGTCGGTACGCCGAGCCCCGCCGCCGTGACCGCCTTGTGGGTGGCGACGTTGGTCGCCCAGAACGTGGCGCCGTCCATACGGGCGAGAGTCTGGAGATTGCCACCGCTGTCCACGACGGCGACGGTGACAGCGACGTTCAGATGCGCTGCCTGCGCCAGTGCGGGTTCTTCCTGTTCGGCGATGGCTATTGAGGGAGCGCAGCTCAGAGATGGCAGAGCGGGCGGTCTCGCGTTGTTCGCGTCCGGCGCGCAGCATGCTCAGGTACCCGGATGCGGGTTCGGCTTCGCCTTCTTCGACAACTCCCACGAGAGGTGCGCGCACACGATCCTCCACTCCGGGCTGCTCCTGGTCCGCGGCACCGTCGAGGCCCGCGGACCGCGTCGCACCGTGGTCGGCGACATAGTCTGGGACCTGGACACCGTCGCGGCAGCCCGCCATGGCCAGGGCCCGCAGGCACCCCTCGGCCTCCTCAGCACACCACCACCGCCACACCCCCCGCCGACCACAACACCAAGTCCACCGCACCCGCTGAGCGGGTACTCGACCATGGAACCGCCGGCGCCAAGCTCGACGCCTGGGCTGACCTTCAGCCCGCGGGCAGTCGCTACGCCGACCTGCGCCGACTTGGACACAGATCCCCCGGCAGCGCCGGATGACAGCCCCGCAGGACAGTCACTCCTCGTAGCGATGGAGGCCGCCAACGCGAGTACTGAACTTGCCTTCGAGCCCGCTCGAAGGTGTTGGGTGGTGGGAGAAACACCGCGACGTGCTGAATCGTACGCATGACGACTTTCCTTGAGGAGCACACCATGACGCAGAAGATCTGGTTCATCACCGGTGCCTCACGCGGCTTCGGCAGGGAGTGGGCCATCGCCGCCCTCGAACGCGGCGATTCCGTGGCCGCGACCGCACGCGACCTCTCCACGCTGGGTGACCTTCGCGAGCAGTACGGAGAACGGCTGCTGCCCCTGCGTCTCGACGTGACGGACCGTGACGCCGACTTCGCCGCCGTGCAGCAGGCGCACGAACGGTTCGGTCGCCTCGACGTGGTGGTCAACAACGCCGGTTACGGCCACTTCGGCATGATCGAGGAACTCACCGAGGCCGAGGCACGCGCGCAACTGGAGACCAACTTGTTCGGCGCCCTGTGGATCACACAGGCGGCGCTGCCGTTCCTGCGTGAGCAGGGCAGCGGCCACATTCTCCAGGTCTCCTCCATCGGCGGCATCAGCGCCTTCCCGCTGGTCGGGATCTACCACGCGTCGAAGTGGGCGCTCGAAGGCATGAGCCAGACGCTGGCCCAGGAAGTGGCGCCGTTCGGCATCAAGGTCACGCTGATCGAGCCCGGCGGGTTCGCCACCGACTGGGCAGGTTCCTCGTCGAGCACGTCCGAGCCGCTGCCCGCGTACGCCGACTTCCACAACGAGGTGCAGGAGCAGCGCCGCAAGCGCGTCGGCACGCCGGGCGATCCGACCGCGTCCGCCGCAGCCGTGCTGGAGATCGTCGACGCCGACGAGCCGCCGCTGCGCTGCTTCTTCGGTTCGGCGCCGCTGGGCATCGCCAAGGCCGACTACGAGCAGCGTCTCGCGGGTTGGGAGAAGTGGCAGCCCGTGGCGGATCTGGCACAGGGCTGAGCCGGGGCGGGAGGCCCGGCGCACGGAGCGGGCAGCCGCACGCGGAAACAAGCCCGTGCGCGAAGAAGGGGGCCGACCGGGGTGAAATCCGGTCGGCTCCTCTTCCGTGGGGCTGTGGGGCAGGGGCTGCTTGTGTTCTGCCCATGCCGAAAGTCTGACGGAGAGACTGTTCTGATCAGTAGCCAGACACGGTGTACTCCCATGTCGTCGCAGGGTGGCGCAGGCGGGTGTCGGGTTCCGTCATGACCTCAGACTTTCGCAGCACCGAGAGAGATTCGGTAGATGCGGCCCCAGACGTGGATCCGTCTGTGCGGTCGGAAGGCAGCAAGGCCGTCGGCGGCCACAGGGGTTCCTTACGCGTTTGCATGGGGTGTGGCCCACATGGCCAACGCCGTCTTCCCGACGAGATCCGCGTGGACCGTACCCGTCGGGCGCGCAGGCTGTGCTTCCTCACCTCTCACACCGTCTCCGAGGGTGAACGTCGTCCGTGCGCGGGCCTCACGAGACCGAGTCAAGCGTCGTCGGGTTCGGCATCCTCTGCGGTGGTCTGGAAGACGGGCTCCTGGAACCTCGGCTGCAACATTGCAATGCGCTCATCTGATGCGATCTTGAGCCGCTGAGTATCTGCATCAAGATCGTTCTTCCGGCGCTGGGTAGTGGCTTCAATCTTCGCCTTGGCGACGCCGGCAGCAGCCGTGAAGGAGGCGGCAACGGCGCCGCCGGCCAGGATCTCGTTGATCAGCTCGGGTTCGGCCTGGCGCTTGAGTGCCTCGTCGGCACTCTCGATATGCCTCCTCCGCCTCCGATCGCCCGGGTCCGATGTCCTTGCTTTGGACGCTGCACGCCGCTTCGGCTTCGAACGTGTGCCCTCGCACATGTCCCTGGGCTCTGCCTCCGCGGACTCCTCATCGAGGGCGCGCTGTAGGGAGTGAGTGAACTCCCGCAGGATCTCCGCGCCTCGGCCGCCTGCGTCCCGTACCTGCTGCACTACGGGGGCTGACGGCGGGCCAGGCTTTGACACTGTCCAGGCCAGAGCTAAATGGACCTGTGCGGGATCGGGCAGGGTGTCGGCCTGGGCCCACGCTGCTTTGAGCAGCTCATTCACGTTGCGCTGGTCGCCCCACTCCATTGACGTGGGGGGTGAGTACTCGTTAGCCACGAACTCAGTCTGCCCCAAGTGCCCGTTGCAGAAGGCCCATTGGGGTGCGTCCGTCCCGGTGCTGCCCGTTCCCCTGCGTGAGCAGATGCCCCACCGAACGCGCCACTCGCGGCGGTTGTCCGGGTTGCAAGAACGCCGCCAGGCGCTTGGCCGCTCCCGCGCCCCCCGGCGCGCACACCCAGCCGGCGGCCCGCTCCTCCCGGTGCAGAGCACCGAGTGCCATCGACGCCGGGCGCGGGACCGGCGGCGTCGGCGTTTGGCCGGCCCGCGCATTCGCCCTGCGGCTGGAGGGCTTTGACCTCTCCCCGGTCGCCGTCGCCCAGTTCCTTCGCTACGGACAGGTGCACAGCCGAGGCCGCCGGAAGCAGTTCCGGCCATGATGAGAGTCTGAGCCTCCGGATTGAGCGGCGACGGGGAGACTGATGGGGGCGTTCGTGCACTGGGGCAATATCAATGTCTGGGTCAGGCGCGTCGTGGTGGCGGGCGTGGCGGTGGCGGTGTTGGGGGGCGGCTATGTCTGGTTCAGGCAGGGGACGCCTGAGGTACGGCTGGCCGAGGTGTGCGGCGGGATGCTGCCCGTCGATGACATGTTTGGCGCTGACCGGTACGACCGCGAGCGGGATCAGCGGCGCGGATCTCAAGACCGACAGCTGGCAGTACGGTCCCGTCGAGGGACGTGGAGGTGACGGAGCCGGACGGGCTGCCTGCCGCGTGCCGGGCCAACGGCGTTGAGGTACACATCGAGCCTGCGAGTGATGGCCCCAGCGGCCTTGGTCTATCCACTTTCGCTCGCGGCGATGACGTGTTGCCGGTCCCCCTGGGGGCGCACTGGTCGGGCTTGCTGGCTCCCGATGGTGAGGAAGGGATAGGCGCTTCGGTGCTGCTGGACTGCCCGAACTGGGACAGCCGCCACGGCAGCGGCATCCTGGTGACCGCCAGTGCCGATCTCGCCCACCTCGCTCATGTTCGCGACAACAACGACCCCGCTGCGCGGGCAGAACTCGCCCGGATGGTCACTGGGACGGCGAAGCGAGCTGCGCAGCGCACCGGTTGCAAAGCGGGCTTCGGCGACAGGATCAGCCGTGTCGATTCCTCGGCTGCCACCGCGAAGAAGAGAGTCGGCGAGGCCCGGGGTACCTGCGCGGGCGTGCACTCGCGGGCGGCAGTACGGGAGACGGCAGCGGGCACCGCTCCGGTCGAGTTCTGCGTGCTTGAGGGCGGACTGCGTCTGAAGTCCTTCTACGGCCCGTTCGTCACCTCACAGAACCACGACGGCGGAAGATTCGGGCCCTTCGACAAAGCCGCAGGCACCGATGAAGCGGGGATGGTGTGGGGTTCAGCGACATGCACAGGGGCCCAAGGCACCGCGCCGTACTGGACAGAACGGGCCGAGACCAAGTTCCAGCCCCATCCCCAACCCCTCACGGCAAGAGAGCAAGCCGATCTGCGGACATTCGCTGAACGCTCAGCCGCCCGCCACGGTTGCTCGTCGCCCAACCTGCCCGCCGATGTAACACCAGCGCCCGTCTCCTAAGAAGAAGGGCCTCAGCGCAGCCGTACCTCGACCGCCCGCAGTACGACGGCGAGCACGACGGCAGACTGGGCCCCATGACAACGCTCCCTGTGCGGCCCGCCGCCCGCGTCATCGCCCTCGATGGCGACGGGCGGGTTCTCCTGCTGCGCTACGAGGAGAACGGCGGTTTCTGGGCGACGCCCGGCGGCTCTCTCGACCGCGGTGAGGACCACACCGCGGCCCTGAGGCGCGAGCTCGGCGAGGAGCTCGGAGTCGACGGCGACCGAGTCCGTCTCGGTCCGCAGCTCGCCGAGCGCACCTCGGACCACACGGTCGGTGACGGTGACGTCCGCCAGATCGAGCGGTACTACATCGCCCGTCTCACGGAGGCCGACCTGAACTGGCCCAGGCCACGCAGGCCGATACCATCACGGCCACCCGCTGGTGGTCGATCGATGATCTCAACTCCACCCGGGAGACCGTCTATCCGCTCGGCATCGGTGACCTGATCACCAGCTACCAGACGCAAGGTGCACCCGAGCGGCCCGCCATCCTGCGGTAAGAACGACGGAAGCCGACGCCAGGAGCGAGCAGCTCCGGTCGAACGCTGAACTCCCGGGGGCAGCCAGCAAATCTGCTCGATGACCCAGAACCCGTACTACACCGTGCGGATGGTCTTACCGGGCGGCCCGCGTCGGTGGCGTCGACCAGGTGCTCGGCGGGCGCATTGGCCACCACGGTTGGGTCGGCGCTCGTGTGACTGAGCGCTTCAGTTGGCAGGCATCGCCAACTGAAGCGCTCAGTAGACGCACGCCGCGATGGACCCGTCAGCTGGGCAGCGTCGGTTCCACCGGTGCCGACCAGTGGTCGTGCACCCATGTGGCCAGGGTGGTCAGATTGGGGTGGTGTGCACGGAGGGCGGCCGGATCGGCTCGGAAGCCCACGGTGTTGAACCAGTCGAACATGGCGGCCATCTCCTCGCTGTGGGCACGGAGCTGATCGGTCGGTTGGGAGTGGAAGCGCACCGGGCGGCCAGCGGCGCGGGCGAAGACCTCGGCCATCTGTGGGCCGGTCAACGCGTCTGCAGCGATCTCGACGGTGCATCCCAGATAGTCGGCCGAGGCGTCGAAGGCGTCGGCGTGGAACCACCTGAGGGTGGTGAACCGGCGGGTCGGACCCTGTGGGCAACGGTTGCTGGAACCGTTTGGTCACCCTTCGTGCAAACAGTGGTGAATTGCCAGTCATGTTGGAACCCGATCCGAGCGTCCGGGGCCCGCAGCGTCCGAAGCCGCTTTCCCTGAAGACCCAGGTCGAGCAGGCATTCGCCCGCCTGCCCCGGGCGGCTGATTCGCCCAGCCCCGTTGCGCGATCGGCGCGGTACTGAAAATCGGTTGGCGCGCAGGGAACGGGGTCGCTAGCGTGCGCGCGTGAATCTTGAACCGGGGAAGACTGTGCCCACCGTGCCTGTTCCACTCGACGCCGAACTCCAGGTCGCTTATGACGCCTACATGGCGGAGGAGCCGGAGCTGGCGCCGATGAGTCTCGCGATGCTGCCGCAGATCCGCGCTGAGGTCGACGCCGAGGTGGCAGCGTTCGGGGACCTCAGCCGTGGCGGGCGCTTCACCGTCTCCCAACCCTCGGTGCCCGGCCCGGACGGCGACCCCCAGATCCCGCTACTGGTCTGCACGCCCGCCGACGCGCCCGCATCGCGGCCAGTGCTCTACTACATGCACGGCGGCGGCTTCTTCTGCAACGATCACCGCACCGGGCTCGACCAGGTACTTGAAACAGCCGAGCAGTTCGGGGCCACGCTGATCTCGATCGGCTACCGGCTCGCGCCCGAGCACCCCTACCCCGCCCAGATCAACGACGCCTACACCGGGCTGCTGTGGACCGCCGAGCACGCGGACGAGCTCGGCATCGACCCGGACCGCATCATCGTCACAGGCCCCAGCGCCGGCGGCGGCCTCAGCGCCGCGCTCGCCCTGACCGTGCGCGACAAGGGAGGCCCCCGCCTGCTCGGCCAGCTGCTGATGTGCCCCATGCTCGACGACCGCAACAACAGCGCCTCGGCCATGCAGATGGACGGAATCGAATTCTGGAACCGCAGCTACAACGGGTTCGGCTGGAGCTCTCTGCTCGGCGGCGTCCCCGGCGGAGCGGACGTACCGCAGTACGCTGCGCCCGCCCGCGCCACCGACCTGACCGGCCTGCCGCCCGCGTTCCTCGACGTCGGCTCCGCCGAGTGCCTCCGCGACGAGATCCTCGCCTACGCCAGCCGGATCTGGCAGGCCGGCGGCAAGGCCGAGTTGCACGTGTGGCCCGGCGGCATCCACGCCTTCGACCGGGAAGCCCCCGAGGCGCGGATCAGCAAGGCCGCCGTCGCGGCGCGCCACAACTGGCTGGAGCGACTCCTCGCCACCGACTAGCTAGGACTTGTCCGGCCGATCACGGTTGGCGCACGGGGTTCTGCACGGATGCTGCGATGCGGCACCCGCCGGATGATTCTTCGCTTCTGCCCGCCCCGTGGTGGGCGCCCGATGGTGGCATGCACGGTTTCGACTGGGAGCTGCATCGCGAGCTTCCGCCCGGGCACCCGTTGCACGGAGCAGAGGTCGCGGCTGTGGCGCGATGAGAAGGATGTGACGACGTCCTGTTCAGCGTTGCGAACCGCCCGTTCACCTGGGCTGTGGTTCACCTGACATGGGCAGGTCGCGAAGAATGCTCCCCCTGGCCGATGACGACGCGTGATCGACGGAATTCTGCACCGGGTTCGGACCGGTGTTCACTGGTGTGACCTGTCCGAACGCCGACACCTCCGACAGCCCGGCCGCATTCCGTCAGATCACATGGTGGTCAACGCCGTTGATGGACCGGCCAGATGGTGGGGACTGCGGTCGAGCAGGTGACGGTGGCGGCCCCCGAAGAAGTCTCGGGTGGTCGCGCTGGATGGAGGCAGCGTGGTCAGGGTTAACCACAGCCCTGACCACGCTGGTCAGAGCCTTGGTAGGCGGCTGTGGAGGGCGGGGCTCGGCTGGGCTTACCACGGGGGACAGATGACCGGCTCAGGAGTGCGGTTGGCCGGATCCGAGTACGCCCCGGTCGCGGAGCCCTTGGAGATATCTGCTACCGCCGGCTCGCTGGATGACGATCGAGATCAGGGTCATCTGGGTGGGATGCCCAGCCCGTTGACGAAGCAGGTCCCAGCTGCAGCCGGCCGGTCAGAAGGATGCCAGCCAGGCCGCGGTCTCGTCGGGGTGGCCGAAGCGGAGAGTGTCGAGAGGGGCGAAACGGGGATCGCGGATACGGCGCCCGACTTCGCGGCGACGGGCCCCGTGTTGGGACCACGCCCACCAGGCCGGGTGTTCCCGGCTCAGCCAGCCCGTCCAGGTTTCCCTGTTGCCGCCGAAGAGAGTTTCGCGGGTAACGGTGCGCTGGAAGGACCGGCGCAGGACGCGAAGCATGATGACGCGTTTGGAATAGTCCAGCCAAATCACGGTGTCGGCCCGGTTCCACAGCAGATCACGGACTTCCGGATAGCCGAGGGAGTCCATGACCCAGCAAGACTTGGCGGTGAGCCTTGATACGTCTTCGGCCAAGTTGTCATTTACGGCCCAGTTGGGACCGTTAAAGTACAGCGCGTCCATCTCATGGTAGGGCAGGCCCAGACGACTGCTCAGGGCTCGGGCAAGCGTGGATTTGCCTGCACCGGTGACACCCACCACCAAGATCCGTTCCACGGGCGCACCCTATCCCGGCGTCCTGGTGGGAACGTTCCCGCGCCCCTCATCTGCAACCCCCGACTCATCGAATGACACGACGTCTGAGGCTACGAAAATCTTGCTTTCTGGCGTCCTGGTCAGCGAAGTCGTGATCGGAGAGTCTAGAGGCATGCTGCTGCCGCTACCCCATGGGAAGACCGAGCTCATCGAGGTCATCCGTATCACCGATCCTGCCAGGCACCTCAGCTCGGAGGACCTGGCGGGCGACACCGCCGCCATCTGGGATGGCGACCAAGCTCAGCAGGCCCTGTCTCTGATCGCCGACCTACCGCGCAGTGGGCTGTATCGCTGCTTCCTCCCAGGCTGGGGAATCCGGGCACACGACCCCACGGATCAACTCTTCGCGATCGCCTTCTGCTTCCGCTGTCACGGTGTCCGTATGTGGGGGCTGGACCTTCCTGTCGAACAACAAGTCCAGAGCTTCGACGCGGAGAGTCCTGCCGCACTTGAACTGCTCCGCCGATTTCGCTCCTGCCTGCCGGGCTGAAGTGCGGGTCTCGCAGGCCACTGGTGGCCGACCAGCCCGTCACGATCACACCAGGTAGAGCTGCGCATCGTCGTGGGCCTGAACTGCCCCACGAGCCTTCGGCGTCCCCCGATGTTCAAAGGAGCGTTCGCGGTGAGACTGGCGAGGCGTCACGAAAGCGGCCTGAGCCACCACAGGAGGAACCCGCCGAGCAGGAGGACCAGGCACACAGCGAGGTTGGTCCGCCGGTAGAGCACAGACAGTGCGACGAACTCACGGATCGTCGCACTGGGCCAGAAGTAGGCGGCCGTCGGCGCACCCACGACATGACCCCTCACCCCTGCGCGGCGGGCGGACACGGCAGCACGGAAGGCGTGGTAGTTGCTGGTGACGATCACGCATCGGTAGTGCGGACGCGCCTTCTCCATGAGCGTCGCGCTGAACCGGAGGTTCTCGTCGGTACTCGTCGACCGGTCCTCACGCTCGATCGCGCCGGCTGGGATTCCGTGCTCGACGAGGTAGTCGGCCATGGCATGCGACTCGGGTACCTTCTCGTCGGGTCCCTGGCCCCCGGAGACGAGAAGTACGGGCTGTGCTCCCCGTGCCGCGAGCCGCTCGTAGAGCTTGCGGCCCCGGTCGAGCCTGCTCCTCAGCAGGGGCGGCGGCGTCGCTCCGCCGATCAGGCCCGATCCGAGTACCACCACATAGTCGGCCTTGCGGGGGACGTACAGCCGTCCGTAGACAAACGCATATCCGAGATAGCAGAGGAACAAGAAGCCGATGTAGCTGGACAGGGCGGCAGCGGTCGCCGCCATGACCAGCAGCGTGTGCTGCTCCGTGGCCGCCGCCGTGACCAGAAGGGCCAGCACGCACACCAGCGTCATCCCGGAGAGCAGGGACAGCAGATTTCCCGGACTCGCCCCCTCCTTGCGCACCATGACCACTCCGTTGGCGAGCAGACAACAGGCGAGCGTGACTACGCCCAGTGCCAGCAGAGCCGTCAGCGCTACTACGACATCCTTCGCAAGGGCCGGATGGTCCCGGGAGAGTTCGACCAACCACGCCGCGAGGGCGAGTACCAGCACGAGGCCGAGCAGAACGGCATTGCCGATCCGGCGGCGGTCCCCCAACACCCGGGCGCAGAACAGGAGGAGGAGCAGCGCCGCCGGGAGGTAGATCAGCATGTTCCACAGGGTATGCGGCCTGGGGGAAGGTGAAGCGACCCGGTCGGACCGGATTCCCGTGGGAGGCCGTCATCTGACGTTCCGCCCCTGATGAGGCGCCTGCTGCACTTCTCAGCTTGGCGTAGTCCGGCTCCTCACAGGCATCAGGCATCCTCACCAGCAGCTGTCCCGGCGGTGCCCACCGGGACAGTGGAAGGATGGGGGAATGGATACCGTGAGTAGGAACAATGTTGTGGTCACGGGCTGTGCGGACGGGCCGGTAGTGCTGCTTGCGCACGGGTTCGGCTGTGATCAGAACATGTGGCGACTGGTCGTCCCGGCACTGGCGAGGGAGCACCGAGTGGTTCTCTTCGACTATGTCGGCTCCGGCCGCTCGGACGCATCAGCGTGGAGTGAGGAGCGCTACAGCTCGCTGGACGGGTACGCCCGGGACATCGTGGAGGTCTGCGAAGAGCTGGACCTGCGGGACGTGGCCCTGGTGGGGCATTCGGTGAGTGCCATGGCCGGTGCGCTCGCGGCGGCAGCGGCACCGGAGCGGATATCCCGGCTGGTAATGATCGCTCCTTCCCCCCGCTACATCGATGACGACGGCTATCGGGGCGGGTTCAGCGCCGAGGACATCGATGAACTGCTGGAGTCACTGGAGTCGAACTACCTGGGATGGTCGGCGGCGATGGCTCCAGTGATCATGGCCAATGCGGACCGGCCGGAACTCGGTGAGGAGTTGACCGCGTCGTTCTGCGCGACCGACCCGGGGATGGCGCGCGTCTTCGCCCGCACCACGTTCCTGTCGGACAGCCGCAGGGATCTCCCCAAGGTGGCAGTGCCCACACTGGTACTGGAGTGCGCGCAGGACGTGATCGCACCCCGCGAGGTGGGAGCCTACGTCCACGCCGCGATCCCCGGCAGCCGACTGGTGACGCTGGATGCAACGGGTCACTGCCCGCAGTTGAGCGCACCGGAGGCCACGGCCGAGGCTATCGTCGGCTTCGTGAGTGAGAGCCGGTGATGTGCCGCACCGGCCGGCTGCCCCACGAGCCGGACGGGGGAGAGGACACAACTGCCGCCACCGACGCGGCCTTCACCGCCCTGCTTGAGGAGAGTGCCGAGGAGCTGTACGAGCAGGCGCCGTGCGGATATCTGTCCACCCTCATGGACGGCACCATCGCGAAGATCAACACAACCCTTCTGGACTGGCTGGGGCTGTCCGCGCAACAGGTGGTGGGCCGGATGCGCTTCATCGACCTGCTCACTGTGGGCGGCAAGCTTTACCACGAGACGCACTTTGCTCCGTTGCTGCAGATGCACGGCGAGGCCAGCGGTATCGCTCTGGATATCAAAGCAGCCGACGGAAAGCGGCTTCCGGTGCTGCTCACCTCCAAGGTGAAGACCAGCGAGGGCGGTGAACCGCTGTTCATTCGCACGACCGTCTTCGACGCCCGCGACCGCCGCGCCTACGAAACCGAGCTGCTGCGCGGACGCCATGCCGCCGAAGAAGCCCGCCTGCGCGCCGAAGCCGACCGTCTGCGCCTGCAGGAAGCTCTGGAAGCACTGCAGCAGAGCCTGCTTCCCTCCCAGCTTCCCGCAGTGCCGGGCCTGGAGGCCGCCTCGTACTACCTCACCGCCTCACCGGACCTGTTGGGCGGTGACTTCTACGACCTGTTCCCCCTGGACGGCACCCGGTGGGCGTTCTTCCTCGGCGACGTGTGCGGCAAGGGCCCCAAAGCTGCCGCCGTGACATCCCTGACCCGGTACACCCTGCGCGCCGCCGCCCTGCACGACCCTGACCCTGTCAGTGTCCTGACGACTCTGAACACCGTGCTGAACGAGCGTTACACCAGCGGTGACGCCCGGTACTGCACCGCCATCTTCGGCCTCCTGGAACCTGGTGAGCACAGCTTCACGGTGCGCCTGGCCTCCGGCGGCCACCCCTCGGCCCTGGTACAGCGCACCGACGGCACCGCCGAGTACCTGACCACTCCCGGCGGGATGCTCATCGGAGTCCTGCCCAACGCCGAGTTCACACCCGCCAGCACTGTGCTCTTCCACGGGGACACCTTGCTCCTCTACACAGACGGCCTGACCGAAGCGAGGGTCGGCCCCACACGTGACCTCTATGGCGAGGACGCCCTGCACGCCTTCACCACCGCACAGCCCCCGGACGGCCCCCAAGCTCTGATCACCGCCCTGACCGGACTCCTCGCCGGCTTCGGCGACGGCCTGGACGATGACACAGCTCTGCTCGCCCTCGGCGTCCCCGTTCGTCCGACCACCACTGGGAGTGAAACCTGACATGAGGCCGCTGACGGTCACCACCCGAGACGCCGCAACCGGTCCCGTACTGGAGATCAGCGGCCACCTCGACCACGCAACCGCCCCTGAAGTCCGCGAGGCCCTGGCGAACCTCACCATCGCCGGCGGCCAGCTGCTGGTCCTGGACCTGGCCCGGCTGGACTTCTGCGACTCCAGCGGCATCACCGTCCTGCTCGCTGCGCGCAACATCGCCACCGAACAGGGCGCCGATATCGCCCTGGCCGCGGTCCCGGCGAATACCGCCCGAGTCCTGCGCACCATCGGCCTGGACCGGGTCTTCACGCTCTACCCGGACGCCGTCACCGCCACTGGCCCGCAGCTACCGGGCCGAGCCATGAGCAGTATGGAAGGTGCGTGAGCGGATCCCCTTCCTCGCTGATCCGAGGTACGCGGCCAGTTCGGCGATCGTGACGCCCCGGCCCAGGGTGGCAGCGAATTCCGCTCTGAAGTTGGCGAGGGTGACGCGCAGTTCCTGCAGCGCCTGGGGACGTGGACGGACCACGTGGTGGTGTCGCGGACGAATCGCTTGATATCGCCGGCGATGTAAGGAACAGAGACCGCCCTCGTCAGACCTCGCGCCAGCGGGCGTTGGCACAGGACAAGGCTCCGAAGGCCGCCAGGCCGACTGCAAACAGCGCCAGCAGCCAGGGGCCCGCAGGCGTCTCGGTGAATGAGCGCAATGTGTCGTCCATGCCTTTGGCCTTACCAGGCTTGTGCTGAACAGCGGCCGCGACAGTCACGGGAGTTCTTGTCCGAACTGCCACTGCCACTGCCGCTGCCACTGCCCTTGTCTCCCGCAGCGTAGAACAGCACGGAGCAGGAGACGAAGGCGTAGAAGACAGAACGGCCCGTAGCCGTCACCCTCCTGTTCGCCTTCGTGCCGTACGGGCCCGCCTGTCCGAAGGCGGCTTCCGACAGCCGCCACAGCGCCATACCCGCCAGAGCTATGCCGAGCAGCCACAGCAGGACAGTGCCGAAGGGCTGATCGGCTATCTCTGCGATCGCCCCGCCCCGCCCCGCCCCGTCCCGCCTGTTTGCCATCGCCGTCGGAAAACGCAATTCGCAGCGAGAGGACACCGATCAGTACGTAGATGACCCCTCGGGCGGCGAAGCCCGCACGGGCCCCCGCCGAGACCGCTGTACTGTCCGCCGCGCGCTGGGCCTGACCGCGTCCGCGTGTCATGCCGATCCCGTTGCCATCCCGGTCTTTGTGCCCCCGCACGGGGATGCGATCCCCAGAGGTGGCCTGCCACGTTGTTACCTGGCCATCGTCGAGAAGCGGCAACTACGACCCCTGTGTGGAGTGCTCACCTGTGGAGCGAACGCACTCGCCGGCTCGTCGGGCTTCCACCACCGCTCCCTCTGACCCGCCGAGCCGGATACGAATTGCGGCCACTGCTAACCGTGAGCTCGGATTTCTCCCAGGAACCAACCGCTCACCTCATCCAGCCCGATACGGAACAGCCCACCGTGCTCCGGGAACGAGGCTCCGTCGCTGACAACTTTGCCGCCGTTCAGATGGAGGTAGCTCCCGCCGCTCTCGGGCTGTGCTTGCGCCCACGCGAAGTCGGCCGCGAAGACGCTCGCCCGGCTCTCCGATTCGGCGAGTTGCTCGGCGATGTGCTCGGCCCAGACGGCATGTTGCACCACCTCTCCTGTGATGGTGGTGCCCTTCACCACGAGCGTGATCGGCAGGGCGAGGCCCTCCCGCTCCACGCGGTCGGTCAGCCTCTTCAGTAGCGGATCCACATTGCTCATGCCTGGACAGTAGCCCGACGCCAGCACAGAGGGGAGGAGTCGCTTCGCGCTCTGACCTGGGCAGGCAGTGCAGCTCTGCCCGAGTGTTCGCCTCGCCGGGGCTCTGGGGCGAAGCCGACGAATGGGTGCGGCCTAGGGGCTGTTGTGAAAGTGCTGGTCACAGCCACTCGTTGAGGACTGCGACCAGCGCGGTCGCCGCGTAGCGGACCGCGAGTGGTGTCATACCTCGTGGCTACAGCCCGGTGGCGCGTGAGGCGGTTGATCCCACACTCGACCGGGTGCCGCTGCTTGTTGTCGTCCTTGTCGTCCTTGTCGGACTTGGGCGGCCGTCCGCCTCGCGATCCGCGCTTGAGGCGGTTGCGGACGCGGTCCGCCGGGACCGGGATCGTGGCCTTGATCCCGCGTCTGCGCAGGCAGGCGCGGTTGCTGCGGGAGTCGTACGCCTTGTCGGCCCGGACCCGGTCCGGCCGTTTGCGCGGTCTGTCGACTCCGAGCCGGGGCACCCAGATCGCTCCAGGACCGACTCGAACTGAGGCGAATCACCCCGCTGTCCGGCGGTGATCACCACCGATAGCGGCTTCTGACCCTGCGCGACGGCGAGGTGGATCTGGCCGGTCAGGCCGCCCCGGGAGCGTCCGAGCCCGTGGTCGGCCGGCTCGACGGTGATCCCGCCGGGCGGTTCCTTCTGGAGATCCCCCTTTTCGCCGCCCCAGCCACGTGCCGGTGGGCCCGGCAGACCGTGGAGCCGATCTTCATGTCCCAGGTGATCAGGCCCTTGGCATCCGCCTCGGCTTGCAGCTGAGTGACGATCCGGGCCCAGGTGTCATCGCGCTGCCGGCGCCGGAACAGGTCATAGACCCGGCCCCACGGCCCGTAGCATTCCGGCACGTCACGCCAGGGAGCACCCGTCCGGGCCCGCCACCGTATGCCGTCCATCAGCTGCCGCCGCGTCCATACCGGCGGACGGCCCGACTTGATGCCCCCGCGGCAACAGGGTTCAAGTCGGGCCCACTGGCCGTTCGTCAGATTCCCACGTCCCACAGGACATGACCATCAACGATCAAGATCAACTTTCGCAAACAGACCTTGGGCGGCCTACGCGGTTGTGGCGATGCCGCCGTCGACGGGGATCACGGCGCCTGTTAGGTATGCGCCTGCCCGGCTGGCGAGGAACACGGCGACACCCGCCATGTCGTCGTCGCGGCCGATCCGGCGTAGGGGGGCCGACGCCGCGATCGCCTCGCCGAACTCATCGAGGGTTGCAGCCATCATCGTCGACGGGAACGGTCCCGGCGCCACGGCGTTCACGGTGACGTGCTGCGGTCCTAGTTCCTTGGCGAGCACTCTGGTGAGTTGATGCAGTGCGGCCTTGCTGCTGGAGTACGAGTAGTTGGGCCGCTGGGGGATGTGGATGGCGGCGATGCTGCCGATGTTGATGATCCGCGCGGGATCGTCGGCGGTGCCCGCCCTGCGAAGTGCGGGCAGCAGCGCCTGGACCAGCCAGAACGGCGACTTCAGATTGAGGTCGACGACCGTGTCCCAGGCCGCGTCCGGGAACGTCGCCAGCGGCTCGTCCCACATGGCGCCCGCGTTGTTGACGAGGATGTCGAGACGTTCCGAGTCGGCGGTGACGAGGTCGGACAGTCGCCGACACTCGTCGTGGCGGGACAGGTCGGCGGGGATGGCCCGCACCTCACCGAATTTGGACAGCTGTTCCTGCGCCTGGGCGCACGCTTCTGCGTTGCGTGAGCTGATGACCACGCGGACGCCCGCCTGGAGAAGGCCACGCGCGATCATCATTCCGATGCCTCTGGTGCCACCGGTGACGAGCGCGCGCTTTCCAGACAGATCGAAAAGTTCTGCATGCGTTGTGAATTGGTTGGCTACCACTTGCCGCCATTCTCATTGGTCGTGCGGGATGACGCGTCGACGCGTCGGGTGTTCGGTTCAGCTGTCTCGACGCTATGACCCTGGAGTGCACTCCAAGCAAGCGGATCCCGGTCCCGACGGTCCGCGTCCGCAACCGTCGAACGCACCATGTCGTGGCTCGCCGGCTGCCGCCGTCTTCACCGCCGCTACGAGCACAAAGCCGAGCACTTCCTCGCCTTCACAAGCATCGCCTGCACCCTCATCTGCTACCGCAGACTCGCCACATGAGATGACTTCTAAGAGCTCGTAACACGATCATGATCGGGCCTTCTTGAGTCGTCTCCAGCAGATGAGGCCGCAGGCGAGCGAGAGGAAGGCGTCGTGGAGTGCGGTGCGACGTTCCCAGCGGACGGCGAGACGTTTGAAGTGGTGGAGCAGGGCGAAGGTCTGCTCGACGACGTAGCGGAGCTTGCCGATGCCCTTGATATTGGGTGAGCCCTTGCGGGAGATGACGGGCAGGATCCGTCGATGACGGCCCTCGTCGCGGTTGGGCTTGGAGTCGTAGCCCTTGTCGCCGAGCAAGGCTTCTGGTCGTCGGCGGGGTCGGCCGGGGCGGCCCGCGACGGGTGGGATGCCGTCGACCAGGGCGAGGGTCTGGGGTGACGTCGTTGACGTTGGCCGCAGTAGTGATGACCTTGAGCGGGGTGCCGCGTCCGTCGCAGATCAGGTGGTGTTTGCTGCCCGTCTTCCGCCGGTTGACCGGCGACGGACCGGTGCCGGGACCCCTTTTTTTCGCGCGGATGTGGGAGCCGTCCACGCACGCCCGCGACCAGTCGAGCTCGCCGGCCGCGTTCTGCTCGGCGAGCAGGGCCCGGTGCAGCCGGTCGAAAACCCCTGCATTCTGCCACCGGTCCAGCCGCCGCCAGCAGGTCTGTCCCGAACCGAACCCCAGCACGAGCGGCAGCAGTTGCCAGGCTATGTCGTAGAGGACGAACAAGATGCCCTGCAGGCAGAGCCGGTCCCACACCGGCCGCGGTCCCGGCGACCGATCCGGCCACGGCGGCAGCAACGGCTCGATCAACGCCCACAACTCATCGTCCACGATCCACGGTCGAGTACCCACACCCTCACGAACGGCCGAATCGTCACACCGGTTACGCCCAACCAGCCCACATCAACAAGTCCCTGATACGAGCTCTAGGCCCGGTCTTTCCGGGCCGTCACCCACGTGGCGAAGTCCTCGACGCCGCCGATGAGCGCCTCAAACCGGAATGAGTGGAAGAGGTCGAAAGCGTGGTGGGCACCAGGTAGTTCGACGTACACGATCGGCGAGGTGGAGACCGACCCCAGAGCGGTGACAAGAGCCCTGGGGTTCTCCGTGTCCACCAGCTCGTCCAGGTCCCCGTGCGCGATGAGGAATGGTGGTGCATCCGTCCGGACGAGGTTCACCGGCGAGGTCGCCGGGTCGCCGTCGAAGTACTCCGCGAGAAAACCGTTGAGCACGACGGCGGCGGTCACGGAGGTGTCCGCCTCCTCGAACCCGGGCTGGTAGGCCGGCTCATTGGGGGTGAGTGCTGCCTGAGCCGCCATGTGCCCACCCGCGGAGCTCCCCGCCACGAACACGGCCGCCGCAGGCGCCGCGCCGTACTCCGCTGCGTGTTCGCGCGCCCAGGCGATGACCTTCTTCGCGTCGATCAGATGGGCGGGATGCGGGAAGTCGGGGCGCAGCCGGTAATTGGCGCTGATGCAGACCCAGCCCTGGCTGGCGAGCCGGTAGAGCAGGGGCAGCGACTGAGTGTTCTTCCGACCCTGGTCGTAGTGGCCACCATGGAAGTGGATCATTACGGAGCCGCCCTCGGGGCGTGAGCGGTGGTGGTAGACGTCGAGGAGGTTGCGACGGCCTGCGTCCCCGTAGCTGAGGTTGCCCACCCGCTTGACGTCACGGCGGCGGCGAAGGACGGGCCTGAGCAGGATGCGTGCCAGCGGCAGCCGGCGGTGCGTCCCCGTCCCGACGCCGAGCGCGTCGTCCAAGGCGACACGCACCACGGACGCCGCCCGCATTCCGCGCAGGGTGACCACCACAAGCCCAGCAGCCGCGGCCCCTGCCACCCCGACGTTCACCCGGTCGGAGGTCGTGGTGATGTCGCCCTCGGAGAAGGCCAGTGCCGTCGAGGCCACCAACGCGTAGAGAGCGAGGTGCGGGATCTCGTTGAAGACCAGGCCGAGCCGGTAGCTGAAGTAGAAGAGCGGTTTCGGCCCGCGTATGCGAGCCAGACAGAACACCACGATCAGTACGGCCAACACCACGGTCACCAGATAGCCCACAGCCACCACATCACCCCGTTCGACAGTCGACCTGACAATCCCCTTCTGTGGTACCACGGTTGGGATGATGCGGGAGGGCGAAGTGCTCGCTGCGAAGGTGCACTTGAGGTAGCTGCCCGTCCAGGCCGCAGGCGAGGCGCAACGGTTCGATCAGCCCCCAGAGCTCATCGTCCAGGGTCGAGTACCCACACCCTCAGAACGGCCAAATCGTCTCACCGGCGACGCCCCACCCGCACACGGCCTCCCACGCGGATCGAACTACACCCCCTCATCGTCGGACAGGTGTAGTGATCAAGCCAGTTGAGATGATCCAAGGGCATGCGGAGGAAGGCCCTTGGCGTCAGATGATGGCGGCACCCGGGATACGCGACCTGAACAGGGCATGGGGTAGGGCGCGTTGAGGTGTCGTGGTGCGGCTTTCTATTGGGTTTATGAGGCCAGTTTCGGTGCCGCCTTTCGATAGGTCTGCCGGTAGTGCATTCGTGGCCACGCACGCTTTGGATTGGCCGGGGTTCTCAGGGAGTGTTTATTCACCCGGACGGAGCTGGTCCGGTTCAGCGAGGCGTAGGGAAACTGCGCGTGTCTCCTTGACTTGCTGTAGGTCGGCGGGCTTCTCTTCCGGAAGAAGAAAGGCCGTCTCCCTCTGCCGACGGCGGCCGTTCGCGTCGGATCCGGCGCGTTCTCCTTCCATCACGGGACACCACTTCACCTCTGCTCGCGCATTGAGGTGCACACCCGTGCATGCAGACTCGCCCCATCCCCATCCGGAACAGGGAGTATTCATGTCCGAAGAGATCTCAGTATCCGAGCCGGCAGAACCTGGGCAGACGACCCCGCTCTCGCGACGGGGGCTGATGAAGAACACTGCCGTCGTGGGTGCCGGAGCTGCCTCCGTGCTGGTCCTCGGCGCTGCCGGCAGCGCCGCTGCGGATCAGCCTCAGGGCGGCCCGATCACCGCGCCGTCAGTGGCGGGCACCGCCGGTCGGGATGACCAGCAGGTGGTGGTGCACCTTCGCAACGCGATGACCGGGGCAGCCGACATCTTCCACGGTGACCAGCACACCGAGGTAGTCGACCGTGGACTGGCCGAGGCCATCATGCGCAACCTCCGCTGAACCACGGGTTCCCCGCAACCCAGCTGCGTCCACCACCCGCGGCGACCCAGGCCGCACCCAACTCTGTGAGGCATTCGATGTCTTCCCACCGCGAAGCACCCGAGATCTCCAAGGACCCCGTCGCCGACAGCACGGACGTGTATGCGTTCGTCAGCCCTGATCAGCCCGACAGCGTCACTCTGATCGCCAACTACATTCCGCTCCAGAACCCTGCGGGCGGACCGAACTTCTACGAGTTCGGCGACGACGTCCTGTACGAGATCCACATCGACAACGATGGCGACGGCTGCCCGGATGTGACCTACCAGTTCCGGTTCACCACCCGCCTGCGCAACCCCGACAGCTTCCTCTACAACACCGGGCCGATCCTGAGCCTCGACTCACCCAACTGGAACCGCCACCAGAGCTACACGCTCACCCGCGTCGAACGAGGCGGACGCACCACAGTCCTGGGCCGCGACCTGAAGTGCCCTCCGTGCAACATCGGCCCGCTCTCCACCCCGCACTACGCCGGACTTGCCGCGAAGGCCGTCCACAGCGCCGGCCGCAGCCGCAAGGTCTTCGCCGGCCAGCGCGCCGAAGGGTTCTACGTAGACCTCGGTTCCATCTTCGACCTCGGAAACCTGAGGCCGTTCCAGAACCTGCACAACCAGTTCGGCATGAGCGTCTTCACCCAGCCCGCGGACGGCGTCAACACCACCAAGGAACTCAACGTCCACACGCTGGCCCTGCAGGTCCCGATCACCGAACTGACGCGCCGCGGCTGGCGGGGCCGGGACGTCAAGGACCCCAGGGCCACGATCGGTGTGTGGACCACGGCAAGCCGGCGACAGGCCCGCGTACTGTCGCCCGGAAAGGCCACCGACCACGAAACGGGTCCGTTCGTCCAGGTCTCCCGCCTCGGCAACCCGCTCTTCAACGAAGTCCTCGTCCCGCTCGGTAAGAAGGACCTCTGGAACACGCTGCCACCCTCGCAGGACAAGCGCTTCGCGACGTACGTCGCCCACCCCGAGCTGGCCAAACTCCTGCCCACCCTCTACCCCGGCGTCTTTCCGAAGCTGGCCGCCCTCAACGCCTCGGGCAAAGCGCGCGCCGACCTCCTCGCGATCTTGCTGACCGGCATCCCCGACGGAGTCGTTCCAGGCTTCCAGAACCACACCGGGGACACACAGGCCGACATGCTCCGCCTCAATGTCGCGGTGCCGCCCACAACCAAGCCCGACATCCTGGGCCTCATCGCAGGTGACGCGGCCGGATTCCCCAACGGCCGACGCGTGTTCGACGACGTCGTCACTGTCGAACTGCGCGCACTCGCCGGAGTCACCGTCCCGCTCGTCGACAAGACCTACACCCCTGACCCCGCAGCAGGACAGGTCACCGACGGGTTGACACCCGACGACGTGAAGAACCCCTACCTCAACAAGTTCCCCTACCTCGGCGTCCCCTACGACGGATACCACCACCCCTCCGCCTGACCCCCGCCCGCACGTCACCCGGACGAACAGCTGGTGCCGCCACCACTCCTGCCGCGGCGCGCGGCGCCAGCTGTCCCCACGACCCACACGGAGTCAGCCATGACAGACGTCCACACCCACGCGCCCCTGCCCGCACCGTCCACCGAGGGCAGCGTCGTCCTCGACATCGGAGCCGACACCGGCGCCGTAATCATCCACACCCGCGCCGAACACGACGGTCTGGAAATCGAAGTCAGCCCCACGGATGAGCCGGACCGCCGCACCCACGCTGCCGTCCGGCCCCGTCACCTCGCAGACCGCACCATCCACTGCCTGGTCATCTCCCCGCTCACCGCAGGCGAATACACCGTGTGGCTCGACGCAACCACACCACACGGCACCCTCACCGTGACCGGAGGAAGCGTCACCGAATACCACTGGTCGTGAAGTCACCACCGGTACAGGGATGCTCCGTGCAGATGTCCTGGCCGGGAAGGCGCCGAAGAGGGCCTGGCAGAAGCTGCATGGAGAGGCTGGCGCCAAGGGACCGCTTCTACGATTGGGCAGTCATCGAACTGGCCGCCCCTCGCCATGCTCACCCACACTTTCCTCACCGTCGTCCGTGCCGAAGGCCACACCCGCGCCCCGGTGTCGACTGCCCTGGGCCCCGCTGTCCCGCAACGAGATCCAGCAAGCGGCGCAGCGCGCCCACGATGCCCCTTCACCACTTCGGTGATTTCGGGGGCGGAGCCCAGCCCTCCAGCCGCGCCGCTCGACGGAGGTGAAGGCGACGCGGGCCGACCGCACCCGGACGACCTCGATGCAACGCGGCGGGTAAGAACGCCCGCAGGTGCGCTCCCCTGGGGGCTATCGGGCCGAATCGTTTGAGGCGGGGTCGACGCCGCCCGGGGGCGGGGTGTCGGGGTGGTCGGGCAGCTGTTCGGGGCCGGCGGGGGAGTGAAGCAGGATGGTCAGGACGGCCAGGGCGCGCTGGCGGAGGGCGGCTGGTCCGACGATGGCGAGTGCGGCGATCGTGGTGACGGCGCATGCGGGGACCGCGGCGACGATGAGAGTGATGTTCATGCCGTCTGAGACCCGGGGCAGCGTCTCCTCTTACAGCGTTGCGAAGATTTTTTTGTGAACCGGCGTAAGAGGCAAGCGTCCGCGCGGTCTCTGTGTATGTGACGACCTACGAAGACCCGCCCTCCCATGCGGTGGAACACCTCGACGACACGGCCCTCATCGCCCGGGCCCGTGACGGGGACGAGGACGCCTACGCCTGCTTCTACCTCCGGCACGTCGACCTGCTGCGTGCCTACGCGGCACGGCGGGCCCCGGATCCGGGCCAGGCCGAGGATCTGGCGGCCGAGTGCTTCGCGCGCACCCTCGCGGCGCTGCGCAAGGGAAAGGGACCTCGCGAGTATCCGAAGGCGTACCTGTTCACCGTGCTGCACAACCTTCTGCGTGATGGCCACGCGCAGGATCTCCCCCTGGTCTTCGACAGCGGCATCAGCGCAGCCGTTGTGCCGGTCAACGTGTGGGGAGAGGAGCAGAGCCGTGTCGAGGACGTCCTGATCGCGCGTGAGACGCTCAACCGGCTGCCCGAACACGTCCAGCAGATCCTGGCACTGACGGTGATGCACGACCTTCCGGCTTCACAGGTCGCACCCATGCTGGGACTGACGCCCAACGCGACTTCTGTCGCTGCGCACCGGGCCCGGGAGGCTCTCTCCCACGCCTACCTGACTGCGGTGATGACGTATTCGACGTGCGGTGAGGACGAGGCGAGGCTCGCGGCGTACACCCGGGGAAGCCTGGGCAGGCGCGAGGCACGCAAGGTCGCCGACCACATCGCCACGTGCAAGAAATGCGCGGCAGCGCAGGGCGAGATGACCCACGTCAACCGCCAGCTGACGTCTCTTCAGCCCGTGGTGCTGCTTGCCGGCGTCAACTGGACGGCGGTCTTCGACGATGTTCTGGGCTACCGGGACCTCACACCAGCCGCCTGGCCTGCCCCGGCTACGGCGCGTAGGCCAGGCAAGGGATTCCTCTCCCGGATCCGGTCGTGGAAGGTCAGGCCCCGCTGACCTGAAGGGAAAGCGGTCGTGACCGCCGTCCCGCACGGCCATCCACGGGTCTTGACCATTGCTCGCAACCGCCCGGTGCCCGTTGCCGGCGGCACACCGGCTCCTCGCGCCAATAGGCGCCCTGGGTATCGCGCGACTTGAAGAGTGCCTGAAACGCGGTATCCAAGCGGCTTGTCCCTATGAATGTGGCTCAGCATCTTACGATTCCGCGTCGGGCTCGAAAGGAGGAGCGGAGGACCAAGGCGGACTGAAACCTTGGGACGTCGCGGAGGTCCATGTGTTCGTGCAGGGAATCAGAGCGGACAGGCTCTGCGCACCGCTCCTGCTTTCCCTCATGGGTCTCCGCCCGGCAGAAGTCTGCGGATTCCGTTGGGGGATGTCGACTTGGAATCCGGAACCATCGGCATCGCCAATACCCGCACGATGATGGGGAATGAGACGGTGGTGGAGAAAAATACTAAGTCGATGGCCGGATAGCGCGAGCTTCCCTTGCCAGCTCCGGTCCGGGACGCGCTCCGGTCGTTCAAGTCTCTCCGGGCCAAGGAGAAGCTGGCCCTCGGACCTGGCTAGCTTGACTCCGGCTACGTCCTGGTGGACGAGATGGGGGAGGCTCGGAGCATCAAGCAACTCCGCCGGCGAGCATACGGGAGCATGGTGCTTCTGGGGCTACGCCAGGTGCGCCTGTACGACGCCCGGGCGTCCTGTTTCACATACCTCGCCGACATGGGTGTTCCGGACCACGTGTTGGCTCGGTGTGCGGGAGACACGAACGTCCGGACCGCCAAGAGGCGGTACGTCACGCCGGGTGTGGAGGGTCTTCGTGGAGCTGCCACAGTGTGGGGCGGACTGCATGGGTCCTCCGGAGACGACATACCGGGCGTCGTGAGAGATTGTGAGATATGAGAGCGTGAGCCGGATGAGCGAGACGACGCAGCAGACCCTCCAGTACCGCTTTGACGGGCCAGAAGGCGCCCCGGTCCTGGTCCTGGGTCCCTCACTGGGTACCACATGGCACATGTGGGACCGGCAGACGCCCGAGCTGTCCAGGACCTGGCGTGTCCTGCGCTTCGACCTGCCCGGCCACGGCGGCGCCCCCGCCCACCCCGTCCCCTCGGTCGCCGGGATCGCCGAGCGGCTCCTCGCCACGCTCGACGAGCTCGGCGTGCAGCGCTTCGGTTACGCGGGGTGCTCCATCGGCGGCGCGATCGGCATGGAGCTGGCCCTGCGCCACCCGGAGCGGGTCGCCTCGCTGGCGCTGGTCGCCGCCTCGCCCCGGTTCGGTACGGCGGACGAGTTCCGCCAGCGCGGAGTGATCGTCCGCACCAACGGGCTCGACCCGATGGCGCGCAGCGCCCCCGAGCGGTGGTTCACGCACGGCTTCGCGACGGCGCAGCCGGCCATCGTGGAGTGGGCCGTGCAGATGGTCCGCACCACCGACCCCGGGTGCTACATCGCGGCCTGCGAGGCTCTGGCGGCCTTCGACATCCGCACTGAACTCGGCCGGATCGGCGTGCCGACCCTCGTCGTCGTCGGCGCCGAGGACCGGGTGACCGGACCCGGGGATGCCCGCACCCTGGTGGCGGGCATACCGGACGCGCGGCTCGCGATGGTCCCGGCCGCCTCCCATCTGGCGCCGGTCGAGCAGCCCGCGGCCGTAACCGATCTGCTGGTACGGCACTTCTCCACCGGGTGGCAGGACAACGCCTCGTCGACCACCTCGACCACCTCGCCGTCGATTCCGGTGCCGCCGCACGTGCCGGGCCTCTCGGTCCCGGTGGCTCCCATCGCCGAGATCGCCCCCGCGGCGCCCCAGCCGGACGCCGTGCCAGCCGGGCGCCCCGACCCGTACGACGCGGGCATCAAGGTACGCCGGGAGGTGCTGGGCGACGCCCATGTGGACCGGGTGGAGGCCGCGGCCGACGCGTTCACCGGGGACTTCCAGGAGCTGATCACCCGGTACGCCTGGGGGGAGGTCTGGACCCGGGACGGGCTCGACCGCCGCACTCGCAGCGTGGTGACCCTGACGGCGCTGGTCGCCGGCGGGCATCCGCAGGAGCTGGCCTCCCATGTCCGTGCGGCCCTGCGCAACGGACTCACCCCCACGGAGATCAAGGAAGTGCTGCTCCAGACGGCGGTCTACTGCGGTGTTCCCGCGGCGAATTCCGCCTTCGAGGTGGCCAGGGCCGTGATCCAGCAGGAGACCACCCCCGAGGCGTAGCAGGATGGTGGGTATGACGATCAAACTGACGAAGAAGACCCACGCCTGTGTCCGGCTGGAGAAGGACGGGCGGACGCTCGTCATCGATCCCGGCGGGTTCAGCGAGGAGGACGCGGCGCTGGGCGCCGACGCCATTCTCGTGACGCACGAGCACCCCGACCACTTCGACGAGAACCGGCTGCGCGCCGGGATGGAGGCGAACCCGGCCGCCGAGATCTGGACCCTTCGCAGCGTCGCCGAGCAGCTCTCCGCGGCGTTCCCCGGCCGGGTCCACACCGTCGGCCACGGCGACACCTTCGAGGCCGCCGGGTTCGGCGTCCAGGTGCACGGCGAACTGCACGCGGTGATCCACCCGGATCTGCCGCGGATCACCAACGTCGGTTACCTGGTGGACGGTTCGGTCTTCCATCCGGGCGACGCCTTCACCGTTCCCGACCAGCCGGTCGAGACGCTGATGCTTCCGGTGCACGCCCCGTGGAACAAGATCTCCGAGGTGATCGACTACGTGCGCGAGGTGCGGCCGCAGCGCGCCATCGACATCCATGACGTGCTGCTCAAGGATCTGGCGCGCGGTGTGTACGACACACACATCGGCAACCTCGGCGGCGCCGGCCACACCCGTCTGATGCCGGGCGACGCCACGGACCTGTGACTGTCGGTGCCACCGGCTAGGTTTGGTCCCATGCGCATCGCCACCTGGAACGTCAATTCGATCACCGCCCGTCTCCCGAGGCTGCTGGCCTGGCTGGAGAGCACCGGCACGGACGTGCTGTGCGTCCAGGAGACCAAGTGCTCCGCCGAGCAGTTCCCCGCCGACGAGCTGCGTGAGCTGGGGTACGAGTCGGCGGTCCACGCCACCGGCCGGTGGAACGGGGTGGCGCTGATCTCCCGGCTGGGACTGGACGACGTGGTCACGGGACTGCCCGGCGGCCCGGAGTACGAGGGCACGCAGGAGCCGCGAGCCATCTCGGCGACCTGCGGCCCGGTCCGGGTCTGGTCGGTGTACGTGCCGAACGGCCGCGAGGTCGACCACGCGCACTACACGTACAAGCTCCAGTGGCTCGCCGCGCTGAAGGCGGCGGCCGCCACGGACGCGGCGGGCGGGCGCCCGTTCGCCGTCCTCGGGGACTTCAATGTCGCCCCGGCGGACGAGGATGTCTGGGACCCGGCGCTGTTCGAGGGCGCCACCCATGTCACCCCGGCCGAGCGGGCCGCGCTCACCGCGCTCCGCGAGACGGGACTGAGCGATGTGGTGCCCCGCCCGCTCAAGTACGAACGCCCGTACACTTTCTGGGACTACCGGCAGCTGGCGTTCCCGAAGAACAGGGGCATGCGCATCGACCTGGTGTACGGCAACGAGCCCTTCGCCGCTGCGGTCAAGGACAGCTATGTCGACCGGGAGGAGCGCAAGGGGAAGGGCGCTTCGGACCACGCTCCCGTCGTCGTCGATCTCGACATCTGAGAGGCTGTCGGGTGACCTCCGGGGCCGGGGGATCCGCGCGCCTGTTGGTGCGACTGTCCGGCGGAATGCGAGGCTGAGCGGTGTGAATATCCCTTTCCTTGAACACTGGCGCAGAAGGCACGGCACGGAACACGCGGAGACGCTCGCCACGGCGGTGCGGAACAACCCGCAGGGAGTGGGCGAACTGCTCGCCGAGTGCGAGCTGCTGCGCGCCAGAGCCGGTCAGGAAGGGCTTCAACTCGACGACTCACCGGCCTCGTTGACCGCACTCGACCAGCTTCCGCCGCACTGGCGCGACGACCCCGAGGAGCTGCCCTGGCTGGGCAACGACGCGGGTCTCTATCTCGGGACCACCATCGTCAGGACCGTCCCCGGCGCGGTCTGGGACGTCCTGCCGGGCGGCACACCGGTGGTCCGCCTGGCGTCGGGGCGGGAGATCAATGTGGTCGAGGCCGGACTCGACTGGGCGGTCACCGGAGCACCCGAACTCTCACAGGTCTACTCGGAGGCAGCAGAGGCCTGACCGCCGCCCGAATTGACCAACTTCACTGCTTTTCAATACAAATACGGTTTATCGTCACCTAGCGCGTGTCGGGTGTGAAGTCCCTTGTCGGGGTGGATAGTTTGCGTCATCGACCGTCCGCTGACGGCCGGGTCCGGCCGAACCAGGAACGCTGCTGCCGGGTGCGCAGTAGCACGTAGGGCACCATGCCCGCCCGGCAGCAGCCGGTGATCACTTCTCGCGAAGCGGGACCGACAGGTACGACAGGTCGGACTCGGGCGAGGAGAAGGTCAGCTGCGCGCCGGTCGGGTTGTGCTCGATGTACAGCGGGTCGACGGTGTCGGTCACCAGGGCCAGATGGTGGCCCGCCGGCACGTCGTACGCCGTGGAGAACAGATCCAGGTCCACGGGGAACGCCATGCCGGGCGTCTTCCCGTGGAAGGTGTACGGCGCGTTGCTGACCAGCTTGCCGAGGCCGAGCGGCCCCACGTCGCAGAGGTACGCGACGAGGGTGCCGCTCCCCTTGGTGCTGATGAGGGTGTTGGAGAGCATGGCGACGCCGCCGTCGGTGAATTGTTGACCGGAATTCAGCGAAACCCTGGCGCGACCGCGCCCCGCGTCCCAAGCTCTCCGTGTGACGAATTCAGAGAACGGCGCGGACCGGGGGCGAACGGACATGACCTTGCGGCTCAGGGGGAAGCTGCAGTGGGTCCCGGTGGCGGCGGTGGTGGTGCTGGTCGCCTGGGTGGTGGCCATCCCGCCGGTCGTCTCAGGGGCGTACGGCGCGGTCGGCGGCACCCTGATGGTGATCGCGGGACTGCTGCTCGCCTTCTTCACCGCTACGTTCGTCGGCTATCTGGTGCGGCCGCTGCGGCTGGCCCCGGGCGCCGACGGCCTGACCGTACACCTGCCCCTCTGGCCCGCCCGTACCGTGCCGTGGTCCGCGGTGGCGGGCGTGGCGGCCGCCGACGTCACCGAGGGCGGCCGGACCAGCGCCCATGTCGTCGTGGACTTCTCGCCGGAAGCCGAAGCGCTGCCCCGGTTCTGCCGGCCGCGGTCGATGTACCGCAGGCTCGCGCCGTCACTCGGCCGGAGCGAGCAGGCGCAGGGCCTCTGCATCGAGGCGCAGGTCTTCGATGTGGACCCGGCCGGGCTGGTGGCGCTGATCCGGGAGTACGCGCCCGGCGGCATCCCCGTCAGCGATCCGCCCGGTGCGAGGTACGGGGAGCCGGGATCGGGGTCTGCGCCGCACGGGTGACGTCCGCCATCAGTTCCACCACATCCGGGCCGTACGCCTGGGAGTTGACCACCTTCAGCAGCAGGCAGAAGGACCGGTCGCCGTACTTGCGCGCCAGCTTCTCGTGGTTGCGGGCCAGATAGCGGGCGGCCGCCTGGTTGGTGATCGACTGCTGGCCGCAGAAGAGGAACACCGGCCGGGCGCCGGGCTGTGCGGTCAGCCGGGCCAGCAGGACATGGGCGAGCCGGCCGCTCTCCAGCCGGTAGCGCTCGCTGCCGATCTGGAAGGCGGCGCGGTCAGGGCCCGGGTCCACATCGGTGTTCACGTCGACCCCGGGCAGCAGCGACTGGAGGTGGGCGGCCATCCGGCGGTTGGACGAGGGGCCCCCGAGGCAGAACTCCGTACGCTCGCCGATGCCCTGCTGCGCGGTGTCGGCCGACAGGATCTGGGCGTGTGCGCCGCAGTCCTTGATGAGGGAGGAGAGTTCGAGCAGCGCGAAGACGTCATTACGGGCGACGGCCCCGTCGCCGCCCGCCTCGCGGTTGACCACCAGCAGGCACTCGGAGTTCCGGGGCAGCCCGAAGAAGCGCTGCTTCCTGCGGAGTCTGCGGCGCCACAGCGAGGTGCGCGCGAGCCAGCCGAGCGCGCCGCTGACGCCGGCGGCGATCACGCCGAGCAGGATGTTGCGTAGGTCGTCGTTCACGTGGCATACCCCTCGGCCGTCCGGTCCTGTCCGGAGCGGCATGGTACCGACGTGTCCATGACGAAGGGGCGGTGGGCGGGCTACGCTGCGCCGTACGTCTCTCCGCTGGAGGTCATGGATGCGCCGTGTCACCGTCCGGAAGCTCTCGTATCTGGCCGTCGCTGCCGCCCTGTTGTCGGTGGGCGCGACCGCACCGCCCTCCGCCGCCGGAGCGCCGGCGGGATCGCCCGGAGGGGGCACGGCGGCGAAGACTCCGGTCGCGGTCGGGTACGGCGGCGCGGTGTCGAGCGTCGACCAGGACGCGTCGGCCGCGGGCATCGAGGTGCTCCGTGAGGGCGGCAACGCGGTGGACGCCGCGGTGGCCACGGCCGCAGCCCTCGGCGTGACCGAGCCGTACTCGGCGGGCATCGGCGGTGGCGGCTACTTCGTCTACTACGACGCCGGATCCCACCGGGTGCACACCATCGACGGCCGCGAGACCGCGCCGCGTTCCGCCGACTCCTCGCTCTTCCTGGAGAACGGCAAACCGCTGCCCTTCGCGGACGCGGTGACCAGCGGTCTGAGCGTGGGCACGCCGGGCACCGCCGCCACCTGGGACTCCGCGCTCGCCTCCTGGGGCCGCAAGTCGCTGGGGACGGTGCTGAAACCGGCCGAACGGATCGCCACGGACGGCTTCACCGTCGACCCGACCTTCCACAGTCAGACGCAGGACAACCAGGCGCGCTTCGCGGACTTCCCCGCGACGGCGAAGCTCTTCCTGCCCGGCGGACAGCCGCCCGCCGTGGGCTCCACGCTGAAGAACCCCGATCTGGCCCGCACCTACCAGGAGTTGGGCCGCAAGGGGGTCGGCGAGCTCTACCGGGGACGCCTCGGGCAGGACATCGTACGTACGGTCCGCAAGCCGGACCTGGCGCCCGGCTCGACCCGCAACGCCCGCCCCGGGGACCTGACCGCGAAGGACCTGCGGTCGTACGAACCGCTGCACCGCGCTCCCACCGAGACCTCCTACCGCGGTCTCGACGTGTACGGCATGGCGCCGTCGTCCTCCGGCGGTACGACGGTCGGCGAGGCGCTCAACATCCTGGAGCGCACCGACCTTTCGAAAGCCTCGCAGGTCCAGTATCTGCACCACTACATCGAGGCGAGCCGGATCGCCTTCGCTGACCGGGGCCGCTGGGTCGGTGACCCGGCTTTCGAATCCGTACCCACCAAGGAACTGCTCTCCCAGCGCTTCGCGGACTCCCGCGCCTGCCTCATCAAGGACAACGCGGTCCTGACCAGCCCGCTGGCGCCCGGCGACCCGCGCCACCCTGAGCGGTGCGGGAACAGCGGCAGCGCGGCCCCCACCACGTACGAGGGCGAGAACACCACCCATCTGACGGTGGCCGACAAGTGGGGCAACGTCGTCGCGTACACGCTCACCATCGAGCAGACGGGCGGCAGTGCCATGACCGTGCCGGGCCGCGGGTTCCTGCTCAACAACGAGCTGACGGACTTCTCGTTCGCCCCGGCCAGTCCGTCCGTGCCCGACCCCAACCTCCCGGGGCCCGGCAAGCGGCCGCGCTCGTCGATCTCGCCGACGATCGTCCTGCACGGCGGGAAGCCGGTGCTGGCCGTCGGATCGCCGGGCGGCGCCACCATCATCACCACCGTGCTCCAGACGCTCATCGGCCATCTCGACCGGGGGCTGCCTCTGGTGGACGCGATCGCCGCGCCACGGGCGAGCCAGCGCAACGCCACGACGACAGAGCTCGAACCGGCGCTCTACAACAGCCCGTTGCGGGGCCGGCTGGAGGCACTCGGGCACAAGTTCACACTCAACCCGGAGATCGGCGCGGCGACCGGGGTGCAGCGGCTGCCGGACGGCCGCTGGCTGGCCGCTGCGGAACCGGTCCGCCGGGGCGGCGGCTCCGCGATGGTGGTCCGCCCGGACGGGCGCCCATGAGGGCGGCCCCGGGCCGGCGGCTCAGAGTGCCGTGAGGATGCGCGGGCCCGCGTGGGTGATGGCGATCGTGTGCTCGGCATGGGCGGCGCGGCTGCCGTCCAGGGTGCGCAGCGTCCAGCCGTCGGGGGCCGCGTAGTAGCCGTCACCGCCGCCGGCGATCACCATCGGCTCGATCGCCAGTGCCATGCCGTGGCGCAGCGGCACCCCGCGCCCCGGGCGGCCTTCGTTCGGGACGCCGGGGTCCTCGTGCATGGCACGGCCGATGCCGTGGCCGCCGAAACCGTCCGGGATGCCGTACCCCTCCCGGCGGCAGACCCGGCCGACCGCGTGGGCGATGTCGCTGATGCGGTTGCCGACCACGGCTGCGGCGATGCCCGCAGCCAGGGCGCGTTCGGCGGTGTCGATGAGGTGCAGGTCCTCGGGGCGGGGGCGACCGACCGTGAAGCTGATGGCGGAGTCCCCGGCCCACCCGTTCAGGATCGCTCCGAAGTCCGCGCTGACCAGGTCACCGTCGCGGAGCCGGTAGTCGTCCGGGACGCCGTGCACGATCGCGTCGTTGACGGAGACGCAGAGGACCGCGGGGAACGGCCCGGGGGCGAATTCGGGGTGGTAGCCCAGGAAGGGGGACCCGGCGCCGGCTTCGCGCAGGACGGCGTGGGCTGTCGCGTCGAGGGTACGCAGGGTGACTCCCACCCGGGCGGCGGACCGTACCGCCGCCAGGGCCTGGGCGACCACACGGCCCGCCGCACGCATCGCATCGACGGACAGGTCTGTCTTGATCTCGATCATGCCAATTACTATACCGGTCCGAGCGGTATTAGAATGACGGCATGGTCCGTACCCCTCTCACACCCGAAGAGCACGCACGCGGCGAACGGTTCGGCCGTCTGCTCCGCGAGGCGCGCGGCGCGCGCACCATGACCGAGGTGGCCGCTGCGGCGGGCATCTCGGCCGAGACGCTCCGCAAGATCGAGACAGGCCGGGCCCCGACCCCCGCCTTCTTCACGGTCGCCGCGCTGGCGGCGGCGCTCGGCCTCTCCATGGACGAGATCGCCGGGCGCTGCGCGCTGGTGCCCGTGTGACCTGAGCGCCCAGGCCGCCGCGGCGCCGCCCGGTGGTGGGTCCGGCCTGGTGTGCGGGCGGTCCTGGCCTGGTCGCCACGCGGGGGCGGGCGCGCAATCTGATCACGGCGGGATGGCGAAGTGATCATGAAGGGGCGAAACGTGATCGACTCTGCCGGTTAACGGCGATGGTCTTGCCCCAGTGTGTGACGGGGCTTACGTTCTCCTCCTACGCAACCCGTCTACGTGCGTAGAGCTTCGTGGCGCCCTGTTGAAGGAGCTGCTCATGTCCCACGTCGTACGCGCCGCACTGGTCCAGGCCACCTGGACCGGCGACACCGAATCCATGATCGCCAAGCATGAGGAGCACGCCCGCGAGGCGGCCCGTCAGGGTGCGCGGATCATCGGATTCCAGGAAGTCTTCAACGCCCCGTACTTCTGCCAGGTGCAGGAGGCCGAGCACTACCGCTGGGCGGAGTCCGTGCCCGACGGGCCGACGGTCACCCGGATGCAGGAACTCGCCCGCGAGACCGGCATGGTGATCGTGGTTCCGGTCTTCGAGCAGGAGCAGTCGGGCTTCTACTTCAACACGGCGGCCGTCATCGACGCCGACGGTTCGTACCTCGGCAAGTACCGCAAACACCACATCCCGCAGGTCAAGGGCTTCTGGGAGAAGTACTACTTCAAACCGGGGAACGCGGGCTGGCCGGTCTTCGACACGGCCGTGGGCAAGGTCGGCGTGTACATCTGCTACGACCGCCACTTCCCCGAGGGCTGGCGCCAACTCGGCCTGAACGGGGCGCAGATCGTCTACAACCCCTCGGCCACCTCGCGCGGTCTCTCCGCCCACCTCTGGCAGTTGGAGCAGCCCGCCGCCGCCGTCGCCAACGAGTACTTCATCGCCGCGATCAACCGGGTCGGCCAGGAGGAGTACGGCGACAACGACTTCTACGGCACCAGCTACTTCGTCGACCCCCGTGGCCAGTTCGTCGGGGACGTCGCCGACGACAAGAGCGAGGAACTCCTCGTCCGCGACCTCGACCTGGATCTCATCGACGAGGTCAGGCAGCAGTGGGCGTTCTACCGGGACCGCAGGCCCGACGCGTACGACGGGCTGGTGCAGCCGTGAGCGATCTGTACAACAGGCACCGGGCCGTCCTCCCCGAGTGGCTCGCCACGTACTACCGGGAGCCCATCGAGATCACCCATGGCGAGGGCCGGTACGTCTGGGACGCGGACGGCAACCGCTATCTCGACTTCTTCGGCGGCATCCTCACCACCATGACCGCGCACGCCCTGCCCGAGGTGACCAAGGCGGTCAGCGAGCAGGCCGGCCGGATCGTGCACTCCTCGACGCTCTATCTCAACCGGCCGATGGTGGAGCTGGCCGAGCGGATCGCGACGCTCTCCGGGATCCCGGACGCCCGTGTCTTCTTCACCACGTCGGGGACCGAGGCCAACGACACCGCGCTGCTGCTCGCCACCGCGTACCGCAGGTCCAGCCAGATCCTCGCGATGCGCAACAGCTACCACGGGCGCTCCTTCACGAGCGTCGGCATCACCGGCAACCGCAGCTGGTCGCCGACCGGCATCTCCCCGCTCCAGACGCTCTACGTCCACGGCGCTGTCCGCAGCCGGGGCCCGTACGCGCAGCTCAGTGACGCCCGGTTCATCGAGGCGTGCGTCGCCGACCTGGAGGACCTGCTCGGCCACACCCATGACGCGGCGGCCCTGATCGCCGAGCCGATCCAGGGCGTCGGCGGCTTCACCGCGCCGCCCGACGGCCTCTACGCCGCGTTCCGCGAAGTGCTCGACCGGCACGGCATCCTCTGGATCGCCGACGAGGTGCAGACCGGCTGGGGGCGCACGGGCGACCACTTCTGGGGCTGGCAGGCACACGCCGAGAACGGCCCGCCGGACATCCTCACCTTCGCCAAGGGCATCGGCAACGGCATGTCCATCGGCGGTGTCGTCGCCCGCGCCGACGTCATGAACTGCCTGGACGCCAACTCCATTTCGACCTTCGGCGGCTCCCCGGTCACCATGGCCGCGGGCCTCGCCAACCTCACCTATCTGCTGGAACACGACCTCCAGGGCAACGCGCGCCGGATCGGCGGCCTCCTGCTCGAACGGCTGCGGGCCGTCGGCGCGCACTCCCCGCTCGTACGCGAAGTGCGCGGCCGGGGCCTCATGATCGGCGTCGAGCTGGTGAAGCCCGGCACCGACGAGGCCAACCCGGAGGCGGCGGCGGCCGTCCTGGAGGCCGCCAGGGAGGGCGGGCTGCTCATCGGCAAGGGCGGCGGGCACGACACCAGCGTGCTGCGCATCGCACCGCCGCTGTCGCTCAATGTCGCAGAGGCCGAAGCGGGCGCGGCCATCATCGAACAGGCCCTGCGGGCGGGGTAGGTCCTGTCCGGCCGGTCTTCGTGGGCCCGCGACGCCCGGCACGGCACCTCGCGGCGTTGTCGGAGTCACCCCAGTACGTCCAGTACGGGGGCGATCCTCCGCCATGCGAGGCACCGCACCGGACGCCGCGGCCTGATCCACGAAGACAGACCGGACAGACCCTGGTCGGCGGGTTCCGCAGCACGCACCGGTGTACGAAAGAGGGAGCAGAGCACCATGAGTACCCGCACCTTGGTCCGCGGCGGTCTCGTCATCACCGCCGCGGAGGAGACCCACGCCGACGTCCTCATCGAGGACGGCCGGATCGCCGCTCTCGCCGCGCACGGCTCCGCCGCCGCGGACGCCTGGACCGCCGACCGTACGATCGACGCCACCGGGAAGTACGTGGTCCCCGGCGGGGTCGACGCCCATACGCACATGGAGATGCCCTTCGGCGGCACCTTCGCGTCCGACACCTTCGAGACCGGGACCCGGGCGGCCGCCTGGGGCGGCACGACGACCATCATCGACTTCGCCATCCAGTCCAAGGGCGGATCACTCGGTGAAGGGCTCGACACCTGGCACGCGAAAGCGGACGGGAAGTGCGCGATCGACTACGCCTTCCACATGATCATGTCCGATGTGAACGAGTCGTCGCTCAAGGAGATGGACCGGCTCGTCTCGGGCGGCGTCAGTTCGTTCAAACTCTTCACCGCGTACCCGGGGGTGTTCCTCTCCGACGACGGCCAGATCCTCCGGGCCATGCAGCGTGCCGGGTCCAACGGCGGTCTGGTGATGACGCACGCGGAGAACGGTCTCGCGATCGATGTCCTGGTGGAGCAGGCACTGGCGCGCGGTGAGCGGGACCCGCGCTATCACGGCGAGGTCCGCAACGCGCTTCTGGAGGCGGAGGCCACGCACCGGGTGATCAAGCTGGCGCAGGTGGCTGGGGCGCCGGTGTATGTGGTGCATGTGTCGGCGCAGGGGGCGTTGGCGGAGATCGCGCGGGCGCGTCATGAGGGCCTGCCGGTGTTCGGTGAGACGTGCCCGCAGTATCTGTTCCTGTCGACGGACAATCTCGCCGAGCCCGAATTCGAGGGCGCGAAGTATGTGTGCTCGACGCCGCTGCGGCCGAAGGAGCACCAGGCGGCGCTCTGGCGGGGCCTGCGCACCAATGACCTGCAGGTGGTGTCGACCGACCACTGCCCGTTCTGCTTCAAGGGCCAGAAGGACCTGGGGAAGGGCGACTTCTCGAAGATCCCGAACGGTATGCCGGGTGTCGAGAACCGCATGGACCTGCTCCATCAGGCCGTCGTCGACGGGCACATCAGCCGCCGCCGCTGGATCGAGATCGCCTGCGCTGCACCGGCGCGGATGTTCGGCCTGTATCCGCAGAAGGGGACGATCACCCCGGGCGCGGACGCCGACATCGTGGTCTACGACCCGGCCGCCGAGCAGGTCATGTCCGCCTCGACGCATCACATGAACGTCGACTACTCGGCGTACGAGGGCAAGCGGGTGACCGGCCGGGTGGAGACGGTGCTCTCACGTGGTGTTCCGGTGATCGACAACCGTGAGTACGCCGGCCACGCGGGGCACGGGGCCTATGTGCCGCGCGGGCTCGGTGAGTACGCGCACTGAGCGCTGGGACGGCGCACGAGGCGCCGTCGTGCTATTTGACGGCGATCGGGTTGACCGGGGAGCCGACGGCTCCGGTGATGGGCAGCGGGGCGGCGGTGAGCCAGAACTCGTACACACCGTCGCGGGCACAGTCCTCGGCCAGTGCGTCCGGATCCCACAACTCGCCGACAAGGAGGCCCATGTTGGGGATGACCACCTGGTGCAGCGGCTGGAACGCGGCCTCGAACTCGTTGGGCCGGACCTCGAAGCCCCAGGTGTCGGTGGCGATCGCGGCGATCTCGGTACGGTGCAGCCAGCCGGCCGTGGTGAAGGAGAGGCCGGGGGCCGGTCCGCCCGCGTACTCGCCCCAGCCTTCGCGGCGGACGCGGGTGAGCTGTCCGGTGCGCACCAGCACGATGTCACCGCGTCCGACGGTGACGCCCTGGGCCCGCGCGGTGTCGGTCAACTGCTCCTCGGTGATGGCGAAACCGTCGGGCAGCTCGCCCTTTCCGCCTCCGACGAACCGGCCCACGTCCAGCAGGACACCGCGCCCCGCGACGTACGGCGCCATGTGCTCGATACCGGTGACCAGGTCACCGGCGGAGGTGACGACGTGCTCCGCCGGCCGCCCGTTCCAGGCGATGCCGTGGTCGAAGATGTGGCCGAGGCCGTCCCACTGGGTGGAGCACTGCAGCGGCATCGAGATCACGTCGTCGGCGCCGCCGATGCCGTGCGGGAAGCCCTGGTGGCCCATGACGGCGTCCGTGCCGGTGTCGAGCATGGTGTGCACGGGGTTGGTGCGCCGCCGCCAGCCGTTCTGCGGGCCGTCCATGTCGAAACTCTGCGACAGCGAGAAACTCGCGCCCCGGCGCACGAGGGCCGCGCCTTCGCGGCGCTTGGCCTCGTCGAGGAAGTTCAGGGTGCCCAGCACGTCGTCCGCGCCCCAACGCCCCCAGTTCGAGTACGCCTTGGCGGACTCGGCGATCGCGCCTTCGGGGTCGTGGCGGTTCAGGCCCATGCGGCCTCCTCCGTAATGATGTGCGGGTGTGCTGAGCGCCGGGCTGCTGACCGGCCCGCTCATGATGTCACCGTCGCGCCGGAGTCCGCCGGTGAGGGGGCGCGGATCGCTCCCGGCCGCGCGGCTCGCCTTCGGACGGGTCTCGCGCGGGGTTCAGGCTCCGTCGAGCCAGGCCCGGCCCGCCGCCTTCATCCGGGTCTCCAATTCGCTGTTCCTGGTGGGGAATTCACGGGCCACCGAGTAGCCGGACTTCTCCAGGACGTAGGCGAGGGCCGCGTACTCGCGCGGGTAGCGGCGGACGGCGCTCTCGTCGATGTCCTGGACCTTCGCGAGGAAGTTGAACGAGCTCATGTCGTACACACTCGCCCGGTGGACGATGCGCCAGTCGCCGTCGCGCTTCTCGACGCGGTCCCAGAAACGGTTGTGGGCGGTGCAGCCGAGGTCGAGAGCGACGTTCTCGGCGATGAGCATCGCGCTCGTCTCGACCAGGGCCCGGTCGCCGTTGAAGGTGATCGACGGGCCGCCGATCTGGTGCTTGGACCGCAGGTCGGACGCGCCCATCCGGGCGGAGGCGGCCACGAAGTCGGCGGCCGGCCCTTCGAACCAGCTGATCTCGATGGTGCCGTCGGAATGGAAGAGCTCACCCAGCTGCTCCCACTCACCGAGGTCGCGGTGTATCCACCCGGTCATCAGGCTTGCGATGGCGGAACGGTCCTCGACGCGCGTGCTCACGGTCATCTCGTTCTCCTTCTACGGGGTCAGGGCCCTCTGCTGCTGCCCGACGCTACACAAGATCCCTTCGCGGCCGGTACGGATGCAGTGGGCAGATGCAGTGGGCAGGCGTCTGCGCGGCCGTCTGTGCGGGCGTCTTCCCAAGGCCCGGCGAGCGGTCCAGGATTGTCCCCTCGCGACTCGCGTCCCAGGAGTCGTCGCACAGGCTTCTGCACGGCCCGATATGGAAGGATCTCCCGGGACGCGGCACGTGATACGGGCGTCCGCGGAGCCGGACCGCTTCCGCCCGGCTGCGCGTTGCCGGGCCGCCGCCTCACCTGACCCGGCCTCACCTGACTCCGCGTCGCCGCCCCCCCCCGAAATCCGCATCGCATCCGCATCCACACCCGCAGATCCGCACCCGCATCCGCATCAGGAGGCCACGCCTTGGACTTCGGACTCGTTTTGCAGACCGATCCGCCCGCTTCTGCCGTCGTCGGGCTGATGCGGCGCGCGGAGCGCAACGGCTTCCGCTACGGCTGGACCTTCGACTCGGCCGTCCTCTGGCAGGAGCCGTTCGTCATCTACAGCCGCATCCTGGAGCACACCACCGGCCTGATCGTCGGGCCCATGGTCACCAACCCGTCCACCCGGACGTGGGAGGTCACCGCATCCACCTTCGCCACGCTCAACGAGATGTACGGCAACCGCACGGTCTGCGGAATCGGGCGCGGCGACTCGGCGATGCGGGTCGCGGGGCGCAAGCCCAACACACTGGCCACGCTGGGCGAAGCGATCGGCGTCATCCGCGATCTCGCCGAGGGGCGCGAGGCCGAAGTGGACGGCCGGCCGCTGAGGCTGCCCTGGGTCGAGAACGGGAAACTGCCCGTCTGGATGGGCGCGTACGGCCCCAAGGCCCTCGCGCTGGCCGGGCAGCGGGCCGACGGGTTCATCCTCCAGCTCGCCGACCCCTTCCTCACCGAGTCGATGGTCTCGGCGGTGCGGACGGCCGCTTCCGACGCGGGCCGGGACCCGGACTCCGTGACGATCTGCGTCGCCGCGCCCGCGTACATCGGCGACGACCTGGCCCACGCCCGCGAGCAGTGCCGCTGGTTCGGCGGGATGGTCGGCAACCACGTAGCGGACCTGGTGGCCCGCTACGGCGAGCACTCCGCCCTGGTCCCCGACGCGCTCACCACGTACATCGAGCAGCGCGAGGGGTACGACTACAGCCACCACGGCCGCACCGGCAATCCGGACACCGCGTTCGTCCCCGACGAGATCGTGGACCGCTTCTGTCTGCTCGGCCCCGCCGAGGCGCACATCGAGAAGCTGCGGGCGCTGCGGGCCCTGGGCGTGGACCAGTTCGCGGTGTACGCGATGCACGACGCGCGCGAGACCGTCATCGACGCGTACGGCGAACAGATCATCCCGGCCCTCGCCTGACCCGGGGCAGCCGATCTGGTGCCACGGCGGTCAGGGCACCCGCGCCGTCCACTCCGGAGTGGAGAACTTGGCCGCCGCCAACTCCCGTGCCCGGGCCATCTCCTCATCCGTCACGCTGCCGTCGGCGAGGCCGTAACGGCTGCGGAAGGACCCGATCATCCGCTCGATGACCTCTTCGCGCGGCAGACCCGTCTGCCGCGCGAGCGGGTCGACGCGCTTCTTGGCGCTCTCGATCCCCTTGCCCGACAGCTTCTCGCGGCCGATGCGCAGCACGTCGGTCATCTTGTCGGCGTCGATGTCGTACGCCATGGTCACGTGGTGCAGCACCCCGCCGCCCGCGATGCGCTTCTGGGCCGCGCCCGCGATCTTGCCCGCCTCGGTGGCGATGTCGTTGAGCGGCTGGTACCAGGCCTTGATGCCCATGTCGGCCAGCGCGCCGAGCACCCAGTCGTCCAGATACGCGTAGCTGTCGGCGTACGAGAGGCCGGACACCAGCGACTCGGGCACGGAGAGGGAGTAGGTGATGGTGCTGCGCGGTTCCACGAACATGGCTCCGCCGCCGGAGATCCGGCGGACGACCGTCACGCCGTGGCGCTCGGCGGCCTCCGGGTCGACCTCGTTGCGCAGGGACTGGAAGCTGCCGATGATCACGGCGGGGGCGGCCCACTCCCAGACCCGCAGCGTCGGCGGGCGCCGGCCCGCCGCCACCTCGGCGGTGATGACCTCGTCCAGGGCCATGTGGAGGGCGGGGGACTGCGGGCGGTCGTGGATCAGCTGCCAGCGGTGGGCGCTCCACTCGGTGGCCCGGGTGAGGGCCCGGCGTACGGCGACGGCGACACCCTCGGGGGAGAGGCCGAGCAGCACGGCGGCCGGGGGCAGTGCGGCGGTGATCCGGGCGGCGAGCCCGGCGGCGTCGGTGTGGGCGGGCGCGCCTTCCAGGGCCGCGTCGATGTCCAGGATCGCCTCGTCGGGTTCCAGGAAGAAGTCACCGGCCACGCGGACGTTGCGCAGTGCGCCGCCCTCGACATCGAGGTCGACCACGACGAGCTTGCCGCCCGGGATCTTGTACTCACCGTGCACAGCCTTGCCTCCAGATCTGCCCGGCCCGCCCGCGAGTCCACCCGCGAACCGGCTCCGGCCAGCGACAACGCCGGAGCAGGCTGGGTCATTCCGGCCGGAAGTCAGTCGGCCGGGGCCGCGGCCGGTGCCTCCGGGGTGTGCCGGCGCTCGCTGACGGCCAGATGGTTCACCAGGATCACGATCGGCACGAGCAGGGCCAGGCTGACCGGGCCGGTGCCCCAGCCGAGACCGCCGTGGTGCGCGGACGCGCCCATCCAGTCGGCGAACGAGGCTCCGAGCGGCCGGGTCAGGACGTACGCCCACCAGAACGCGGCCACCGCGTTGAGTCCGAGGAAGCGCCTGCACAGCGCCGGGACCGCGATGAGGGCGGCGAAGAGCACACCTGACGGGAAGTAGCCCAGGTGCAGGGTCCCGGCGGTGAGGTCGCCGACCGCGGTGCCCAGGGCGAAGGTGGCGAGCACCGTCGCCCAGTAGAAGCCCTCACGGCGACGGGTGCGGATGCTGTGGATGGAGAGGGTGCCCTCGGACGCGTACCAGGTCATCAGCACGGCTGCCAGGGCGACCGCGAAGCCCGCGGCCGAGACCGCGTAGGGGACGCCCACCACCACATGGACGACGTCGGCGGCCATCGTGCCGAAGACACTGACCATCACGATCGCCGACCAGTAGGTCCAGGCGTTGTAGCGCGTCGTGCGGAACTGGAGCACCAGCAGCGCCACCAGGCCGGTCAGCCCGAGGGCGCCGGCCAGGACCGGGCCGAGCACCCGGGCCAGATAGTCCGACGCCGTCTCTCCCATCCCGGTGGTCAGCACCTTGACGACCCAGAACCAGACCGTCACCTCGGGTACTTTGCTCCACCCGGGCGCAGTCCGTCCCCGCGGGCTGCGCACCGCGTGCGCCGGTCCGACGGCCGTTCGGCCCACTGGCTCTCGCATGGTTCTCTGTCACCCCTCCGGGCGCCGGGCGCCACGTCAACTGCCGTCCGGGCGCTCCCGGTCCGGTGGAACCCGACGGCCGGCGGTGCAGGCCGGCCGTCGGGCGTCTACAGCACTGTAGACGGTGTGGCTGTGGGGCGCACAGCCGGGGCGGTGGGCTCTGTGGTCTCGGCGGTCTCGGCGAGACGGAACGGCTCGGGCGGCCGGGCGCCGTCGGCTGTGAACCCGGTCAGCCTGCCGGTGAGCCGCCCAGCGAACCCGCGGGCCCGTCGGCGCCGTCCCACGAGCGGTGTGCGGGGGCCTCGTCCCGGAGGCGGGCGGTGTCGTCGTCCGGTGCGGACGGCACGGCGGGGCAGAACCGGACAGCCAGCCGGAAGCAGACGCAGAGCCAGCAGAGGGCGAACAGCCAGCCGCCGACGACATCCGTGGACCAGTGGACCGCGAGGTACACCCGGCTCAGTCCGACCAGCACGGCCCAGCAGCCGATACCGGCCGCGATCGTCCTCCTGCCGTGTGTCGCCCGCAGCAGTACCGCCGCGACCAGCAGCCCCGCCGTCACGGCCGACGTGGTGGTGTGCCCGGACGGGAACGACCAGCCCGTGGCCTGCGCGGCCCAGTCGCCGACGGGCGGGCGCGCCCGCGCGACCAGCGACATCACCCCGTACCGCGCCAACTGCGCCAAGCCCAGACAGACCAGACAGGCGACGGCGGCGGTCACCCGCCGCCGCACACCGCGCCCGGCGATCACACCCGCCAGCACGGCCAGCAGATACGGGACGACGCCCGTACCCGTGTCGGTGACACCGCGCGCCGCTGCGATCGCGACCGGCGGCCGGTGGTGCACCGACCACGAGAGGAGCCCGCGGTCCGTCAGCAGCGGGGCGCCGTGGTGTCCCGCCACCACCAGTGCCAGCAGTACGAAGGCCACCAGGGTCCCCACCGCCACCGACACGGCCAGGTCGGCGGCGGCCCTGCGGTTCACGACGAGACCAGCAGCGGCCGCAGTCTGGTGTCCGTGAGCCGCCTCGCCAGGGCCTCCGGCCGTCGGCGCAGGGCCGTCGCGAGCACCAGCGCGACCAGCGCGCCCACCAGCGCGCCGACGGCGACATCGTGCGGGTAGTGGGCGCCCACCCAGACCCGGGAGGCCGCCATCGCGACCGCGCAGACCAGGGTGGTCACGCCCAGCCGCCGGGAGACGAAGAGCAGGGCCACCGCCGCCGCGAAGGCGAGAGCCGCGTGGTTGCTGGGGAAGGACCAGTCGCCCGGTGCCGGGCACGCCTCCAGCGTCGTCACATGCAGGCTCTGACACGGCCGGTCCTCGCGTACGACCAGCTTGACCGCGTCATTGACGCAGTACGCCAGCACCACGATCACCGGCACGGCCAGCGCCATCAGCCCGGCGGTGGCGCCCTCCCGGCGTGCCCGCCACCAGCCGGCGAGCATCAGCACGGCGAACAGCGCCAGACCGTACCCAGACCAGGCCGAGACGGCCGAGTCCAGCCACCCCGGGGCGCGATGGGCCAGGTCCACCGTGTCCGTGTAGAGACCGCCGTCGATCGACGATCCGTCGTACGCGAGGTTCATCCACTGGCTCCGTCGGTGCGCGGGCGGTTCTTGCGGGAGCGTCGCAGCTCAAGGGCGAGGGGCAGCAGGGACACGACGACGATCACCGCGACGATCGGCAGCAGGTAGTGGTCCACGTTCGGGATGGACGACCCCAGTGCGTATCCGGCCAGCACCAGGCCCTGGCTCCAGATGAGCCCGCCGACCACCTGCCAGAGCGTGAACGTCCTGGCCGGTACGGCGAGCGCGCCCGCCATCGGATTGAGCACCGTGCGCACCACCGGGACGAAGCGGGCGAGCACGATGGCCTTCGCATGTCCGTACTTGCCGAGCAACTCCTCGGCGCGGGCCGCTCCCTTGCGCAGATGTTCCGAACGGCTGCGGGCGAGCAGGGCGCCCCCCGCCTTCCGCCCGATCAGATAGCCGCACTGTGCTCCCGCGAGCGCGCCGACCGCCGACGCGAGCAGCACCATGGGCAGCGACAGCTTCAGGGAGCCGGTGGAGCTGCCGGTGCAGAGCAGCCCCGCGGTGAACAGCAGGGTGTCGCCCGGCAGGAAGAAGCCGACCAGCAGGCCGGTCTCGGCGAACATCACCACGGCGATTCCGGCCACGCCGAAGGCGGTCAGCACGGACTGCGCGTCGAGGATGTTCACCGCGAGTGTCGAGGCTGTGAGCAAGGTTCCGGCCTTTCAGGTCGGACGGGGGACGGCCCGGACCGGGGCGCCGCACCGGAGGGCCGTGCGGTCCTGGCCAGGGGCGGCGGACCACATCGAAGTGACTGCGGTTCAGTCGACGGTCTACGTAACTGTAGACGATAAGGGGCCGCGGTCATGTTTACATCCCGCTCAAGGCCCCCAGGGGTTCCGCCGTGCGCGCCGCCGGCGGACGGCGGGGTGTGATCCCGGGGTAGGTTCCGTTCATGGAGCGCGATGAACGGCCGGCCGCAGCCGCTTCGAGGTGGCTCGTCCGCACCACGGCGACCAGGTACTTCGCGCTGGCGGGAATCTTCTTCGTCTGGGCGTTCATCTGGCTGGCCTGGGCGCCGAAGCCGTACGCCTGGATCGCCACCGTTCTGTGGATCGTCATCGCCGCGGTCTTCGCCGCCCAGGGGCTCCGCCTGCGCAAGCGGGCGCAGGCCGCCGAGAAGACGGAGGGGCCCGGCGGCGGTGGTGGCGGCGAAGAGGCCTCGCCCGGTGTGACCGGCGGGGGCGGCCGGTCCGCCGCGCGGCGGACCCGGGCCGGACGCAGGCCGGCGCAGCCGGTCCACCGCCCGCACCACCGGATCCCCCCTCGCCGGGACCTGCACAGGCGTCCCCCGCGCCGGCGGGAGCACGGGCCCGGTACGGGAGACCACCGGCCGTGAACCGGGCGGCGGCGTGACCCGGCTGCGGTCCTGCCCCGTGCGCCGGCTCCGCCCCGTGCGTCCTTTCCGTGTTTCTGGCCTTCCGGAGGAAGCATCTTGCGGGAGGGGCCGGGTGGCGCCTGCCGAAAGACGGCAGCGAGCGCACCCTGGATGTGTGGCTGCGGTTCGGCGGTTACGGCGAAAGGGAGCGAGGACATGGATCACCGAAGGATCAGTGAACTCATGACCCGCGATGTGATGAGCGTGCGGACCGATCCACCGGTCGAGGAGATCGTGCACGACGTACTCACCACGACGCTGGGTTTCGCGCCGTCCGACGTCGCCGTCGAGGCCAGTGAGGGGGAGGTCCTTGTGCGCGGCACGGTGGACGACAGCGGTCCGGCCCCCGTGCTGACAGGGCAGTGGACCAGCGTGGACGGAGCCGTCTCGGTCTCCGAGCGGCTGAGCTACCGGACGGACCCCGACCGTGCGGGAAACGGAGCGATGCCATGAATGCGGTTGTCACGGTGGGGCTGGACGGCACCCCCGAGTCACTGTCTGCGGCGCTCTGGGCCGCTCAGGAGGCATCAGCGCGTGGCGCGACGCTGCGGCTGCTGCACGCCTGGGTGATGCTCGCACCAGAAGGGGATGCGCAGCAGTCGGAGAACGACCCCAACTACTGGCCCAAGCGGATCGTGTCCGATGCACGCGACGCAATCGGGCAGCGCTTTCCCGACCTGCGGGTCTACGAGGACCTGGTCGCCAGGGAGCCGATGGACGCCCTGCTGGAAGCGGCCACGGAGTCGCAGACGCTGGTTCTCGGTTCACGCGCACTGAGCTCGCTCACCGGGTATTTCCTCGGCGACATCGGTATGCACGTCCTTGCGCGGGCCGAGGTTCCGACGGTCCTCGTACGGGCCGGGGAGGATACGGCCCCGATCACGGAGGACGGTGATGTGGTGCTGGGGCTGAGCCTGCGACGTCCGTGCGACGAGCTCATCGAGTACGCCTTCGACGCGGCGATCCGACGAGACTCCACCCTGCGGGTGGTGCACGGCAGAAATCTGCCGCCATCGGCCTACAACCGGGGCGGACTCGACCCGTACCTGTCCCATGAACTGACTCGCGAGGCGCAGCAGGATCTCACCAGGACGCTCAGTCCATGGCGCGGCCGGTTCCCCGACGTGCGGGTCGTGGAGAGTGTGCAGATGGAGAGCCCGGCGCGCGCCGTCGTGCGCGACATCGCCGGTACGGGACTGCTCGTCGTCGGCCGTCGGGTGAGGCATCGACCGTTTCCCCGTCGTATCGGTCATGTGCCGTCGGCGGCCGTGCACCACGCTCCGTGCCCGGTTGCCGTCGTCCCCCACACCTGACTTCCCGGAAAACCTGGCAGGGCAGTCCGAGGAGCCCGGGAACGAGGCGCCGGGCGCCCACTCGCAAGGCGGCCGGGCGACGCTCACCGCTACGGGGAAGAGGCGGGGTCTCTGCTCGGCAGGGCCTGACGGGCGCATCTGATCCGAACGGCTCGGACCCCATCACGCACAAGGCGCGGGGAGCGCGTGATCCCTCCCGGGCGAGAAGCGCTGTTCACCAAAAGCCTGAGTTCGCGGTGCTTGGCGTGCAAGGGGTCGGCCGGCCCCGGGACCGGCCGTGGGTGTCCACCGCGCCGGGCAGCCTCCTCGAAGGCGACGGTGAACGGGCTGCCGCTGCGGGAGCCGCGTCTCAGAGGTTCCTCTGAATCCGCTCTGAGGGCCTGTCGGCGGGGGTGAATTCAGAAGGTTCACAGAAGTTGAGCTGTGAGGCTGGCCATCCACGGTCGGAGCGAGCCCAGTCTGAGCGAGTTCCCTTTGGAGGTGCCTCATGACCAGCACATTCGTCCGCCCCGCACACCCCTGCGGGCGCCTCGTCGGGCCCGTCCACGGGGACGGGTACGTACACCGGCCCCGGCTGCACCGGACAGGGCCGGCGCCACATCCAGTCCCTCCGGAGGGCTCCGGACCATGACGATGCATGACACCGCACGCGGACTGCGCCACGTCGAGCACGTGATGGGCACCGCCTTCTCCTTCGACATCCGGGACGAGCCCACCCCCGCCATCCACCGCGCTCTCGCCGAGGCCGTACGCCACCTCCACCGGGTCGACGCCGTGTTCTCCACCTACCGGCCCGACAGCCACATCAGCCGCCTCGACCGCGGAGACATCTGTCTCGCCGACTGCCCGCCCGAAGTCCCTGAGGTGCTCTCCCTCTGCGCACAGGCCACCGGCGACAGCGACGGCTGGTTCAGCATCGTCCCCGCCGGTGTGCTCGACCCCTCGGGCCTCGTCAAGGGCTGGGCCACCGAAGCAGCCTCCCGTCTCCTCCACGAGGCCGGTGCACGCAACACCTGCGTCAACGGCGGCGGCGACCTCCAACTCCGCGGCCAGGCAGCCCCCGGCACCCCGTGGCGCATCGGCATCGCCCACCCTCTGCGCACCGGCGACCTCGCCACGGTCGTCACGACCCACCACGACCTGGCCGTCGCCACCTCCGGCACCGCCGAACGCGGCGCACACATCCTCGACCCGCACGACGGCGCCCCGATCACCACCTTCGCCTCCCTGACCGTCATCGGCCCACGCCTGACCACGACCGACACCTACGCCACCGCCGCCTTCGCGAGAGGCGAGGGCGCCCGGGACTGGCTGGAGACCCTGGAGGGCTACGAAGCCCTCGCGATCCTGCCCGACGGCCGGGAATGGCGGACCACGGGATTCAGCGGATACGGATCATGAAGCCGGAGGCAGGCTCCTGACTGACCGTGAGCACCCCGAGCGCTATGGGCGCGTACCACAGTCACCCGCTACGCCCTCGCGGATGCTGGGCGGGCTCTTGCGGACCTGGCCGCCGGCCGGGTCGACGGCGCGACCGCCGTCCTGCTGTCGGACTGAGCGCACCCGCGCCGGGCCGAAGCCAGGGGCACATCTCGACGCGGGCCACTCCGTGCTCCTGAAGGGCGGCCGGGCGCGCCTGGTGGATATGCCGGAATCTGTTGCGGGCGAGACGGCCGAGCACGCCAACCCTGCCCACAGGGGAGGTTGAGCCATTCCGCTGCGGGCCACACTTCGTGCCCGCAGCGGGTAGCAAGGGGTGACGGGCAATCGATAGCCTGCTCGGAGATGAGGTGAACAGGCCGGCGGGACCGAACTCCCCAGATTCCTCCCAGGCTCGATGGTGAGCCGTGGTCGGTTCGTTCACAGGCGTAACTAGCAAGGGAACGTGCCATGTTCACCACTCGGCCGACTCTGCAGGGCACCTTCGGCATGGTGTCATCCACCCACTGGCTCGCCTCGCAGTCCGCGATGGCCGTTCTGGAGGACGGCGGGAACGCCTATGACGCCGCCGTCGCCGCCGGTTTCGTCCTGCATGTCGTCGAGCCGCACCTCAACGGGCCGGCCGGCGAGGTGCCCGCTGTCATGGCCCCGGCCGGCGGCGAGGTCCGGGTGCTCTGCGGGCAGGGCCCCGCCCCCGCCGGCGCGACCGCCGCGCACTACCGCTCGCTCGGTCTCGACCTGGTCCCCGGCACCGGACCGCTGGCCGCCGCGGTGCCCGGAGCCTTCGACGCCTGGATGCTGCTGCTCCGCGACCACGGCACCAAGTCCCTCGCCGACGTCCTGAAGTACGCCATCGGTTACGCCGATGACGGACACGCGCCCGTCGAGCGGGTCGGCCAGACCGTCGAGACCGTACGGGAACTCTTCGAGACCGAGTGGCGGTCCTCCGCCGACGTGTACCTCCCCGGCGGCAGGTCGCCCGCGCCCGGAGAGCTGTTCCGCAACCCCGCGCTCGCCGCGACCTGGCGCCGGCTGATCGCCGAGGCCACCGCTGGATCGCAGGACCGGGCCGGCGAGATCGACGCCGCCCGCGCGGTCTGGCGCGAGGGCTTCATCGCCGAGGCGCTGGTACGCCAGTCGCAGCGCCCCACCCAGGACACCAGCGGCGCCCACCACACCGGCACCCTCACCGCGGCCGACCTGGCCGGCTGGTCGGCGTCCTACGAGGCGCCCGTGACGTACGACTGGAACGGCTGGACCCTCTGCAAGGCCGGCGGCTGGAGCCAGGGTCCCGTCTTCCTCCAGCAGCTCGCCCTGCTCCCCGAGGAGCTTCCCCGGTACGGGTCCGCCGACTACGTCCACCTGCTCGTCGAGGGCTGCAAACTGGCGATGGCCGACCGGGAGGCCTGGTACGGCGACGCCGGGGACGTACCGCTCGGCACGCTCCTCTCCGACGCGTACAACGCTGAGCGCCGCGCCCTGATCACCGGCGAGGCCTCGCACGAGCTGCGCCCCGGCAGCCCCGACGGCCGCGCGCCCCGGCTCAGCAGGCAGGCCACCGCCGTGGCGGCGGGCGAGCCCGGATTCGACGCCCTGGGAATCTCCGCGGCGGGGGCGGGCGAGCCGACCGTCGCCAAGGACGGCGCCACCCGTGGCGACACCTGCCACCTCGACATCGTCGACCGCTGGGGGAACATGATCTCCGCGACCCCGAGCGGCGGCTGGCTCCAGTCCAACCCGGTGGTGCCCGAACTGGGCTTCCCGCTCGGCAACCGGCTCCAGATGGCCTGGCTGGACGAGGGACTGCCGAACTCGCTCACCCCCGGCTGCCGTCCGCGCACCACTCTCACCCCCTCACTCGCCCTGCGCGACGGTGTGCCGGTGCTCGCCTTCGGAACGCCGGGCGGCGACCAGCAGGACCAGTGGCAGCTGCACTTCTTCCTCGCCGTCGCGCTGACCGCCACGGTCCGCGGCGGCCTGGACCTCCAGGGCGCGATCGACGCCCCGAACTGGCACAACGACTCCTTCCCCAGCTCCTTCTACCCGCGCGCCATGCGGCCCGGCAGCGTCACCGTCGAGTCGCGGATCGGGGAGGGGGTCATCGCGGAGCTGCGCCGCCGCGGGCACGACGTCACCGTCGGCGACGCCTGGTCGGAGGGGAGGCTGTGCGCGGTCGCCCGCGATCCGCGGACCGGGGTACTGAGCGCCGCTGCGAACCCGCGCGGTATGCAGGGTTACGCCGTCGGTCGCTGAACCGGTGCGGTCCCTTCACCGGGGTGTGCTGAGATGGAGGCATGACCGAACAGCTTCTGGCCAGGGATTTGACCGAGGTCGAGGCGGTGGTCCGCGAGGCGGCCGCCGCCGAGATCCTGCCGCGTTTCCGGCAGCTCGCCGCGCACGAGATCGCCGAGAAGAGCGGTCCGCACGACCTGGTGACGGTGGCCGACCGCGGCGCCGAGGAACACCTCACGGCCGCCCTCACCGCACTGCTGCCGGGCTCGGTGGTGGTCGGTGAGGAGGCCGTGGCGGCCGACCCGTCCACGTACGAGGCGATACGGGGCGACGCGCCCGTCTGGATCGTCGACCCGGTCGACGGCACCCGCCAGTTCGTGCGCGGCGAAGCGGGCTTCTGCACCCTGGTGGCGCTCGCCCACCGCGGCGAACTCCTCGCCTCCTGGACCTACGCCGCGGCGCTCGACGAGATGGCCGTTGCCGTACGGGGTGGTGGCGCCCGCCTCAACGGGGAACCACTCGTGGCGGGCTCACCCGCACCCGGCGCCGAACTCCAAGTGGCCACCTCGCACCCGGACTTCACCACACCCGAGCAGAAGAGCTCGCTGCTCGCCCTGCGCACCGAAGGCATCCGCACCAGGCCGTGCGGTTCGGCGGGCCTGGAGTATCTGGCCGTCGCCGGGGGGACCCTCGACGCGGTGGCGTTCAACTGGGAACTGGCGTGGGACCACGCGGCAGGTCTGCTCCTGGTGGAGGAGGCGGGCGGCGCCCATCTGACGCTCACGGGCGAGCCGTTCCGCGTCACCGGCGGCAACGCGCTGCCGTTCACAGCCGCCCGCGACGCGGCCACGGCCCACCGGGTGCGGCAGTTGCTGGCGGCGGGGGCCTGAGGCGCGGACTCACTGTCGCGGGGCCGCCTCTCCGGCCCCGGTCAGGGAGCGCGCCCCGGCCACCTCGACCATGGGGGAGAGCAGACCGAGGAGGCGCAGGGTGTCGCCGTGGCTGCGGTCGTCGGCGCCCGCACAGGCGTCCGCCACGACCGTGACCGCCCGCCCCGCGTCCGCCGCTGCCAGGGCCGTGGCCAGGACGCAGCAGTCCGTGGCGACACCGCACAGCACCAGCGGGGCGCCGGCGGTGAGCGCCGCCAGCTCCTCGCCCCACTTGCCGAATGTGGGCAGCGAGACCACCGGTGCTCCGTCGGGGAGCTGCCGCGTGAGCCCCCACAGCGGCGAGCCGGGCGGCCGGCGCATCGTGCTCCAGCGGTCGTAATAGCGGGCCCACTGGCCAGGTTCGGCCGGGTCGGGTACGAAGCGGGTGTGGACGGTGCGGCCGGCGAACCGCTCGCACAGCGCGTCGATGACCGGCTCGATCTGGGCGTAGCGGGGCACCGACCACGCGCTGCCGGGCTCGGCGAAGGCCCGCTGCATGTCGATGACGACGAGCCAGGGCGCGGGCGCGGAGTCCCCGGCCCGACCGGCTTGTTCCCCGGCCCGACGGGCTTGTTCCCCGGTCTGTCCGGCGGCTTGTTCAGAGGGCGGCGGCATCGAGCTGCCCGCCGTCGTAGAAGCCGCCCGCGCTGTAGATCAGGGGCGGCCGTTCGGAGTGGGCGGCCTGGGTGACCCGTCCGATGAAGATGGTGTGCGTACTGGTCTGCAGGCGTTCCTGGATCCGTGCCTCCAGTACGGCCGCACTGCTGTCGATCAGCGGCGAGCCGTGGGCCCCGGCGGTCCAGCGCAGCTCAGCGAACTTGTCGTCGCCCTTGCCCGCGAAGACCGTCGCCACCGGCAACTGGTCGGAGGCCAGGATGCTGATGCCCATGTGGTCCGCGCGGAAGAGCGGTTCATAGGTGGATGAGGTTCGCTGGACGCAGACCATGACCAGCGGGGGGCTCAGCGAGATGCTGGAGAAGGCGTTGACGGCAAGGCCGCGCGGACGTTCGCCGTCCATCGTGGTCACGATGGTGACGCCGGTGATGAACTTGCGGTGCAGCCCCTTCACATCGGACTCGGCCACTTCCGCTGCCGGCCGGTTCTCGGCGGTCGTACTCATGACGCCACCACCGATCGTGCGTGACGCCCCTGGGCCTCGGCCGCCGCCTGCGCGGGAGCCTCGGCCCGCGCGCTGTCCAGCGGAATGATCCCCAGGGCGGTCAGCAGCTGACGGGGGTCCCAGGTGACCCACTCCTCGGCGACCATGCCGTCCTCGATACGGGAGAACGTGGCGCCGGAGACCGTGACGGTTCGGCCGGTCGGCGGTACGTCCATCAGACGGCCGGTGTGCGTGCCCCTGCTGACCCAGCGGGTCGCCACGCGGTCCCCCTCGACCACGCAGTCCTCGATCACGGTGACCAGATCGGGGAAGCCCGCACGGCACGCGGTGATGTTGGCCTTGAGATCCGCCGCGCCCTGCGCGGTGCGCCCGTGCCGCCGGTAGCCGTCGGCCAGGACCGTGTCGAGTGCGTCGACCTCGCCGCGCTGCCAGGCCGCGCCCCAGGCCGCGGCGATGCGCTCCCTGATGTCGGTGCTTCCGGTACCCATACGTCGTCCACCGTGTCCTTTCCGGAGGAGCCGGGCCCCGGGGATGATCCGCCGGTCCCGCTCCGCCGTGCACTGCTCTTGTGTGGCAGGACGCTATGAACGCTCCTCTTGCATGTCAAGAGATCGCCCCGTTCTTGCTGTCTTCGCGGCCTCAACTCCGTTGTTCTGTACGGATATAGCGGCTATGCCACAGTGAAAGGGGCCGTTCTGAAAAACGTCATTCCGAGTCTTGACGACTGAAAGAGCGGACACCTACGGTCTGTTGTATGCCAGCAGCTGCTGGCCGGCACAGAGAGGCAGGTCCATGCGTTTCTCGATCTTTCACGCGCTCGGCGCTCCTGGGCAGCTCGGCGAGTACCACCGTCTGATGCGGGAGGCGCGCGAGTTCGCGGTCGCTGCGGAGGACGCGGGTTTCTGGTCGGTCTGGTACACCGAGCACCACTTCGGCCACGAGGGCCAGGAGCTGACGCCCAACCCCGTCCTGATGGGTACGGACATCGCCGCGCGGACCGAGCGCATCCGCATCGGCCAGGCCGCCAATATCGTCACCTTCTGGCATCCGCTGCGCCTCGCCGAGGACCTGGCACTGCTCGACCAGCTCTCCGGCGGGCGCGTCGAGGTCGGGGTGGGCCGCGGTCTTTACGGCCGCGAGGCGATGAACCTCAACCCGCAGGCGGACCCGCGCGACCAGGAGCAGAACCGTGCCCTGTTCGAGGAGACCCTGGAGATCCTGAAGAAGGCGTGGACCGGCGAGTTCTTCGAACACCACGGCCGCTTCTACGACTTCCCCGCCCCCGGCCTGAAGTGGAGCCACCCGCTCTCCCCGGCCACCGAGGACTTCACCACGGACGGTGAGATAACCAAGCTGGCCGTCACCCCTGCCCCGTACCAGCGCCCGCACCCGCCGATGTGGCAGGTCGTGGACTCGCCCCGGTCCATCGAGTCCTGTGCCAGGAACGGGATCCAGGGCATCCTCTGGCTGCCGCCGGTCTCGGCGCTCAAGGGACGCTTCGACCTGTACCGGCGGGCCGCCACCGAGACGACCGGCCGTGAGCACGCCCTCGGCGAGGGACTCGCCCTGGTCCGCGACGTCTATGTCGCCGACACCATGGAGCAGGCCAGGGAGGAGTTCCAGGAGGCGCTCCTGCAGACCTACCGGTGGGTCACGCACTGGCGGGGTCTGTCCAACCTCATGGAGGAGGGCGAGGAGCTGACCGATGAGCACGAGCTGAGCTTCGACTTCCTCCAGGACCGCAACCTGCTGGTGGGTACCCCGGACTACGTCGCCGAGAAGATCAGCGAACTCCAGGACGAGATCAACCTGGAGCATCTGATGCTCTGGACCACCCACCCCGGACTGCCGCACAAGCACGCCATGCGCAGTCTGGAGCTCTTCTCCGAGCAGGTGATGCCCCGCTTCACCTCGGAGACGGGCACCTCGGAGCTGAGCACCGCCGGGACGAGCGGCGCGGGCCGCTCGTGACCGTCATCCGGCGCATCGTCTCCTCCTGCGAGGACTTCGTCAGCGAACTGGGCGAGCCCGTCGCCACGACCGTCCGGCGCGGCGCCGTCGCGGTGGTCGTGCGCAACCCCTGGGCAGGCCGCGGCACCGTGCCCGACCTGTCGGCCGAGGCCCGCGAACTCGCCCCGGTCCTGGCCCGGGAGATCACTTCCCGACTGACCGCCATGCTCGGTGGCGCGGACGCCATCGAGTCCTTCGGCAAGGCTGCCGTCGTCGGCCTGGACGGCGAGAGCGAGCACGGCGGCGCCCTGATCCACACCCCGTACTTCGGCAATGTCGTCCGCGAGATCCTCGAAGGCACCTCGATCATCGCCTTCAGCGAGGAGCAGGCCCCGGCGGGCACCACGGTCACGGTCCCCATCTGGCACAAGACCGCAGCGGCGACCCGCTCGCACTACGCCGCCACCCGGATCAGGGTCCCCGACGGTCCCCGCGCCGACGAGTTGGTCATCGTCGCGGCGGCGGCCACCGGGCCGCGCCCCAACGCCCGGATCGGGGACCGGCGCACCGACCCCGTAGTGACCCTGGCGACCCTGGAAACCCCCGAGAGGACCCCATGAACATCCGTAAGATCGTCACCCTCGTGGACGAGATCCACACCGAGGGCGGCGCCCCCGTCGAACCCGCCGCCCGTACCGCTGTGGTCGCGGCCGTCATCGACAACCCCTGGGCGGGCCAGGGCTTCGTCCAGGACCTCGGCCCCGGTATCGAGGCGACCGCGTCCGAACTCGGCGCGCTGCTGGCCCCGTTGGTCGTCAAGGCGCTCGGCGGGACCGTCGAGGCCTACGGTAAGGCGGCCATCGTCGGCCTGGACGGTGAGACCGAGCACGGCTCGGCGCTGATCCACACGCTGAAGTTCGGCAACCACTTCCGGGACGCGACGGCCGCCACCACCCTGCTCCCCGCGGTGGAGAAGCGCGCCGGGGCGGGCGCGGTCTTCGACATCCCGCTGAAGCACATCACCGACGCCACCATCCGCTCGCACCACCAGACCATGGAGGTCCGCATCCCCGACGCGCCGCGCGCCGGTGAGATCGTCGTCGCGCTGGCCGCCGCCGCCCAGGGCCGCCCGCAGGCCCGCCTCGCGCCCCTGGCGACCGAGCAGTGATCGGCTACGAGGACCACGGCAGCGGCACGGACCTCGTGCTGCTGCACGGGGTCGGTCTCGACCGGCACATGTGGGACCGCTGCCTTCCGGCGCTCGCGGCCCGCCACCGTACGCGGGCCGTCGATCTGCGCGGCCACGCCGGTTCACCGCCGGCCGCGCCCGGGATCACCCTGGACGACCTCGCCACCGACGTCCTGGACACCCTCGAAGGCCCCTCCCACCTCGTAGGGTTCTCGCTCGGCGCCCTGGTGGCGACCCGGGCCGCCCTGCTGCGCCCAGCCGCCGTGGCGTCCCTGACCCTGGTCTCATCGGTGGCCCGCCGCACGCCCGAGGAGAGCCGGGACGTGGCCGGCCGGCTCGAACGTGCCCGGGAGGACTTCCCCGGCTCGGTGGACGCGGCGATCGACCGCTGGTTCACCCGGGAGTGGCAGGTGGCCGAGCCCGGCCTGGTCGAAGAGGTCAGGGCGACCCTGCTGAGCCAGAACCACGTCTCATACCTGGCCTGTTACGAGGTGTTCACCCGCGCCGACGCCGAGCTGTGGCCCCAGCTGCCGTCGCTCACGGTGCCGACGCTCGCCGTCACCGGCGGCGCCGACCCCGGCTCGACCGAGGCGATGACCCGGGCGCTGGCCGGCGCCGTACCCGGGGCGCGGGCCGCGGTCATTCCCGGCGCCCGGCATCTGCTCGCGCTGGAAGCGCCGGACCGGCTCACCGACGAGATCATCCGACACACCACGGAGGTGGACCGTGACCGCACCGCGGCTCCCGCGTCATGACCACTACATCAACGGCGCCTGGGTACAGCCCGCGAGCGGCGCCTATCTGCCCAGCGTCAACCCGACGACCGCCGAGGTCTGGTACGAGACGGCGCGCGGCGACGCCACCGACGCCGACCGCGCCGTCCGGGCCGCGCGCGCCGCGTTCGAGGATCCGGCCTGGCGCGATCTGACGGCGACCCGGCGCGGCGCGCTGCTGCGCAGGCTCGCCGAACTCATCGGCGAGCACGGCGAGGAACTGGCCCGTACCGAGACACTGGACAACGGCAAACTGCTCAGCGAGATGCGCGCCCAGCTGGCCAGCCTGCCGGAGTACGTGCATTACTACGCGGGTCTGGCCGACAAGGTGCACGGCAGCACCATCCCGGCCTCCCGCCGGGAGATACTCAACTACACGGTGCGCGAACCGCTCGGTGTGGTCGTGGCCATCACCCCGTGGAACTCTCCGCTGCTGCTGACCATCACCAAGCTGGCGCCCGCGCTGGCGGCCGGGAACACCGTCGTCGTCAAGCCGTCCGAGCACACCTCAGCCTCGCTGCTCCAGCTCGCTCCGCTCCTTGAGAAGGCCGGCTTCCCGCCCGGTGTCGTCAACGTCGTCACCGGTTACGGGGACGAGGTCGGCACGCCGCTGGTGGAGCATCCGCTGGTCGCCAAGGTCACGTTCACCGGCAGCACCCGCACCGGGTCGCGGATCGCGGCGAGCTGCGGCTCCCGGTTCGTCCGCACCACGCTGGAGCTGGGCGGCAAGTCGCCCAACATCGTCTTCGGCGACGCGGATGTGGCGAACGCGTCGGTCGGTATCGTCGCCGGAGTGTTCGCCGCCGCGGGGCAGACCTGTGTGGCGGGCAGCCGGGTCTACGCCCAACAGGCCGTCTACGACGAGGTGGTGGAGCGGGTGGCGGCGCGGGCCGACGCGATCCGGCTCGGCGACCCGCTGGACCCGGCGACCCAGCTCGGGCCGCTGGCGATCGAGAGCCAGCGCGACAAGGTGGAGGAGTACGTCGCCGTGGGCCGGGCGGAGGGCGCGGTGACCGTCGCGGGCGGCAGCCGGCCCGAACCCGGCGGGCTCGGCGGTCTTGACGGGTTCTTCTACCGTCCCACCGCCTTCGTCGGGGCCGACAACAGCATGCGGCTCTGCCGGGAGGAGATCTTCGGACCAGTCGTGGCGATCATGCCCTTCGGGACCGAGGACGAGCTGGTGGGGCTCGCCAACGACACCGACTACGGCCTCGCCGCCGGGCTGTGGACCCGGGACCTGGCCCGCGCACACCGCGTCGCGTCCCGGCTCGACGCCGGCACGGTGTGGGTCAACACCTACCGCTCGATGTCCCCGATGTCGCCGCGCTCCGGCTTCAAGTCCAGCGGGATGGGCGTGGAGCACGGGACCGAGGTGATGGGGGAGTACACCCGGCTCAAGAGCGTCTGGATCAACACGGACGAGGGCCCCGCCGACGACCCGTTCGTCCTGAAGTCCTGATGCCGGTCAGCCCTGAAGCCCTGATGCCGGTCAGCCGGGCTCCCCGCCGTCCGCGGCGGGAGCGGCCCGGTCGAGACCGTCCATCAGCGCCCGGTGGCTCGCCCGTACGTGCTCACGCATCACCCGCTCCGCGCCGTCCCCGTCCTTGGCCCGGATCAGTTCGAGCACATGGTGGTGTTCGGAGTCGGACCGGGTGGGGCGGCCGGGCTGCGCCAGCGAGGTGTGCACCAGGCGCGGGTAGGCGAGCTGGTTCATGAGGGTGCGGTAGTGGTCGGCGAGCTTGGCGTTGTCGGCGCCGCGCATCACCAAGTCGTGGAACTCGTGGACCAGTTCGGCGTAGCCCTCCTGGTCGCCACTGCGCACCGCGGCATCGGCGGTGGACAGATTGGCCTCCAGCGCGTCCAGTTCGGGGACCCGGCCGCGCTGGGCGAGCAGGCGCGCGGCGGCGCCTTCGAGCAGTTCCTTCATCTGGAACAGCTCGGTGATCTCCCGCCGCGACGGCGCGGCGACGAAGGTCCCCACCCGGGGCCGGATATCGACGAGCCCCTCGGTCTGCAACTGCTTCAGAGCCTCGCGCACCGGGGTGCGGCTGACGCCGAACGCCTCCGCCAGCACGATCTCCGACAGGCTGGTACCGGGGGCGAGTTCGCCGGAGATGATGCGGCCGCGCAGCTCGACGATCACCCGGCTCTGGATGCTCATACCGCTCAGCCGTTGCTTGCGTACGGCGGGGTTGCGGTCGGCCGGGAGCGCACCCTCACTCGAAGACCCGCTCGAAGACTCGCTCGAAGAAGTATCTTGCATGGCACGAACCTAGGGTGCTCTTCCTTGCAGCGTCAAGACGATATCGCGCCGCTGTCGCACCCCGGTGCACCCCTCTGCCCACCCGCGTAAGGCTGTTGGGCGGAGTGCGAACCGGCCCTTGCCGGAACCCTTGACAAGCACACATGGCACTTTCACTCTAACCACTGGCATACAACATGGCAGCAGTCTGTAGGAGGCATGGCATGGACAGTGACAAGCCCGCGCAGCAACCGCCCGACCTGGGGTACCGCGACAGCATCGCCAAGGTGGAGCCGTACGGCGTGGACCACATCCCCGAAGTGGAGCGCCACGGAAAGGCCGGCTCCCAGTTCTCCATCTGGTTCGCCGCAGGACTCAACTTCCCGATCATGCTGCTCGGTTTCAGCGCCGCCGCCCTCGGCCTGTCCATGACCGCCGCGGTCACCGCCATCCTCGCCGGGGCCCTGGTCGGCTCGGCCACGATGGGGATCATGTCCCGGATGGGGGTGCGCCTCGGCGTGCCCCAGCAGATGCAGGCCCGCGGCCCGCTGGGCTTCGTGGGCAATCTGCTGCCCGTGGCGTACATCAATGTCTTCGCGGGCGTCGGCTGGGCCGCCGTCACGGTCATCCTCGGCGGCAAGGCGCTCGGCGTCCTGCTGGGGACCCCGTTCTGGCTCTCGGCCGCGGTGCTGACCGCGCTCCAGCTCACCGTCGCCGTCTTCGGCTACAACATGATCCACTACCTTCAGCGGATCCTGGCCGTCGTGCTGTTCCTGCTCTTCACCCTGGTGACGGTCGTCGCGCTGTACCGGGGCGGCCACTTCCTGGCGGCCAACCCCGGCGCTCCGGGATACATCGGGTCCGCCGGCGGCTGGGTCACGCTCGGCGGCTGGTTCCTGGCCTTCCTCATCGCCTGGCTGCCGTTCGCCTCGGACTACTCGCGCTATCTGCCGGACAGCAAGCGGGTCAGCACCTCCGCCGGCCTGCTGACGGCACTGGGCAACTTCGTCACCCTGTCCTGGCTCGGCATCGCGGGAGTCGTCCTGGCCGGTGCGGCGACCAGCACCGATGACCCGATCCTGGCGCTGAAGGAACTCACCGGGCCGTGGTCCGTCCCGGCGATGCTGGCGATCCTGCTCTCCTCCTTCTCGCAGAACTTCCTCAACGTCTACGGCGGCGCGATCTCCCTCCAGACGCTGGGGCTGCCCCTCAAGCGCTGGCAGAGCGTCACCCTCATCTGCGCCGCCGCCTTCGGCGTCAGCCTGTGGGGAGCCGACGGGATCTACACGTCCTTCGAGGTGTTCCTCAACCTCACCGCCTACTTCATCGCGCCGTACGTGGCCGTCATCCTGCTCGACTACTTCGTCGGCCCGCGCCGCGACAAGGCGCGGATCTCCGAGCTGTACGAGAAGCGCCGCATCCTGGAGTGGGGCTTCGTGGCCTGGCTGGCCGGGGTCGTCTGCTCGGTGCCCTTCTGGCAGTCGGACCTCTACACAGGACCGGTCGCCGCCGCGCATCCCGGCTGGGGCGAGCTGACGTACTACGTGGGGTTCGCCGTGGCCGCAGTGCTCTACCTGCTGACCTACCGCCTGCCGCCGCTGTGGCACCGCCGGCCCGCCGCGCTGCCGGAACAGGGGGCCGCGGCGGAGCCGACAGCTGCCGAGAAGGCGACGGCGACGGCGCCCGCGCAGACGCAGGACACGGCGGGCGCGGAGCCGGGCCAGGACAGCTCCCCGGCCGCGGACCAGCACGTACCGGCCAAGCCCTGACGGGCCTCCGCCGCCCTGACTTCGGCCGGCCGGGCCCGTCAGCCGCCGGAGCCGAGCACCGCGCGCACCTCGGCCACCAGGGCGGCCGCCGCCTCCACGGCCGCCGGGTCCAGTGCGCGCAGCGCCGACGACGCCCGCTCGGCGAAGCCGGCCGGAGTCCGCGGCAGGGCGGCGGCCGCAGCCAGCGCGCCCTTCTCGTTGACGCACCAGACACGGTGGTGTGCGTGCAGGGACTGGGCAAGGATGCCGAAAGCCCGGGAGAGGCAGAGCGAGACATGCAAGGTGTCCCCGCCGCCCGCCGACTTGCGGGCCGCGGCCACCGAGAACTCCGCCTCCCAGGCGGCCGCCGTCAGCGCGGCGCGCAGCGGCTCCGGATAGCGGCGCGTCTCCTCGCGCAGCGCCGTCAACTCCCCGGCGGGATCGGCGAGTACGCGACAGAGCGCCACTTCCCCCGGGTACGCGGGGGACCAGAAGCCGAGCGGATGCCCCGGCTGGACGCCCACCTCGTAACGGCCCTCGCGACACTGCGACCAGACCCGCTGCACCCGGTCGAGGTCGCGCAGGATCCAGTCCACCGCCACCCCGCCGACCGTGAGCCAGGCGCCACCGTCCACCCAGGGGCCCCAGCCGCCGGGTCCTGCCACCTCGACGGGCCGGTCGGCCATGGCGCACGCGAGCGCCGTGAGGGCCGCTGTGTCCGGGGCGCCGCGGTAGTACAGGCCGAGATCCCAGTCGGAGCCCGGACGCTCGGCGCCCCGCGCGCGGCTTCCGCCGAGGGCTACCGCCGTGATGCCGGGGACGCAGCGGAGCTGCTCGGCCATGGTCTCGATCATCGGATTCATCAGCCGTGACGCTACCCCCGGCCGCACTGTCGGTGCGCGGGAATATCCTGGGGGTCTCTGGCCGTCGGCTGATGAAGGAGCCCGAAGGTGCCGTCGATGCTCGATGCTGTCGTCGTGGGGGCGGGACCCAACGGGCTGACCGCCGCCGTGGAGCTGGCCCGCCGCGGATTCGCCGTCGAGGTCTTCGAGGCCCGGGACACCGTCGGAGGGGGCGCGCGGACCGAGGAGCTCACGCTCCCCGGTTTCCGCCACGATCCCTGCTCCGCGGTCCACCCGCTGGGCGTCGGCTCGCCGGTCTTCAAGACGATGCCGCTCGACCGGTACGGCCTGGAGTGGCTGCACCCCGAACTGCCCATGGCGCACCCCTTCGACGACGGCACCGCAGCTGTGCTGTCCCGGTCGGTCGCCGAGACAGCGGCCTCCTTCGGGCCGCGCGACGCGGGTGCGTACCGGCGGCTCGTCACCCCCTTCCTCGGCCGGTGGGACACGCTGTCCCGGGACTTCATGTCGCTGCCGCTCACCGCGCTGCCGCGTGATCCGCTGACCCTCGCCCGCTTCGGACTGGCCGGTCTCCCGCCGGCCACCTGGCTGATGAAGCGCTTCCGCGACGACCGGGCGCGCGCGCTGTTCGCCGGACTCGTGGCCCATGTCATCGCACCGCTGAACGGCCTCGCCACCAGCGCCGTCGGCCTGACGTTCGCGCTGGCCGCGCACGAGGGCGGCTGGCCGCTGCCGCGTGGCGGCTCGCAGTCCGTCTCCGACGCACTGACCGGGTATCTGCGTGCTCTGGGCGGTGTGGTGCACACCGGCTTCGAGGTGAAGCGGCTCGACGACCTGCCGCCCGCCCGTGCGTACGTCTTCGACACCTCGCCGACGGCCGCCGCGCGCATCGCCGGTCTCGGCCGGGCCTACGACGGATACCGGTACGGGGCGAGCGCCTTCAAGATCGATTACGCACTCGACGGGCCGGTGCCCTGGACGGCGGAGGCCCCCCGGGTCGCCGGGACCGTGCAGATCGGCCCGAGCAGCCGTGAGATCGGTACGGCGCTGCGCCAGGCATCCGGCGGCCGCGCCCCCGGAACACCCTTCCTGATCAGCGCCCAGCCCAGCCTGGTCGACCCGTCCAGGGCGCCCGAAGGCAAGCACGTCTTCTGGACGTACGGACATGTGCCGAACGACTGGGACGGCGACCTCACCGAAGCCGTCGAGCGGCAGCTCGAACGCTTCGCGCCCGGCTTCCGTGACCGCGTGCTCGCCCGCGCCACCGCGGGACCCGCCGAGCTGTTCGCACGCAACGCGAACTACGTGGGCGGCGACATCGCCTGCGGGGCGGCCTCCGGACTGCAACTGCTCCTGCGCCCCAAGCTCTCGCTGTTCCCCTACACGACCTCGCACCCTGCGGTGTACCTCTGCTCGGCGGCGACCCCGCCAGGGCCCGGGGTCCACGGCATGTCGGGCCACAACGCGGCGAAGGCGGTATGGCGGCGGCTGCGCCGGACGTGAGCCGGCAGCATCCCCGGCGAGGGAGATGTCGGATTCTCGCCAGCCGCCGGTACCGGAGGTGGCCGATGCTTGAGCCATGCACACCGATACCGAGCGCTGCGTACGCGCCGTCCAGTCGAAGGACGCCCGCTTCGACGGCTGGTTCTTCACGGCCGTCCTGACCACCAGGATCTACTGCCGTCCCAGCTGCCCGGTCGTGCCGCCCAAGGTCGAGAACATGACCTTCTACCCGAGCGCCGCCGCCTGCCAGCAGGCCGGGTTCCGCGCCTGCAAGCGCTGCCGCCCCGACACCAGCCCCGGCTCCCCGGAGTGGAACGCCCGCGCCGATGTCGTGGCCCGCGCCATGCGCCTGATCCGGGACGGCATCGTCGACCGGGAAGGCGTGCCCGGCCTCGCCGGGCGGCTCGGATACTCGACCCGGCAGATCGAGCGCCAGCTCCTGGCCGAACTCGGTGCCGGCCCGCTCGCACTGGCCCGCGCACAGCGTGCCCAGACGGCGCGCATCCTCATCGAGACGACGGAACTTCCCCTGGCGGACGTGGCGTTCGCCGCCGGGTTCTCCTCCATCCGTACCTTCAACGACACCGTCCGCGAGGTCTTCGCGCTCGCCCCCGGCGAACTGCGCGCCCGCGTCGCCCGCGGCGCGCGACCGCACACCCCGGGCACCATCCCGCTCCGGCTCCCGTTCCGCGCGCCCCTCAACCCGGACAACCTCTTCGGCCACCTCGCGGCGACCGGGGTCCCGGGCGTGGAGGAGTGGCGGGACGGCGCGTACCGCAGAACGCTCTCCCTGCCGTACGGGCACGGCATCGCCGAACTCACGCCCCGGCCCGACCACATCGGCTGTCTGCTCTCGCTCACCGATCTGCGCGACCTCACCCACGCCATCAGCCGCTGCCGCTGGCTGCTCGACCTCGACGCCGATCCGGTGGCCGTCGACGGCGAGCTGCGCAACGACCCGCTGCTGGCTCCGATGGTCGACAAGGCACCGGGCCGGCGGGTGCCCCGTACCGTCGACGCGGCGGAGTTCGCGGTACGGGCGGTGCTGGGCCAGCAGGTGTCGACGGCCGCAGCGCGCACCCACGCCGCCCGGCTCGTCGCCGCGCACGGCGTGCCCGTCGACGACGCCAGGGGCGGCCTCACCCATCTCTTCCCGTCGCCGCAAGCCCTGGCGGCCCTCGACCCGGAGGCCCTGGCGCTGCCCCGCAGCAGGCGCACCACCCTGACCACGCTGGTCGGCGCGCTCGCCGGCGGGTCGCTCACGCTCGGACCGGACAGCGACTGGGACGAGGCCCGCGCCAGGCTGCTCGACCTGCCCGGCTTCGGCCCCTGGACGGTCGAGGTCATCGCGATGCGCGCCCTGGGCGACCCCGACGCCTTCCTCCCCACCGACCTGGGCATCCGGCGGGCGGCGGGGGAGCTGGGCCTGCCGTCGACACCTGCCGCGCTCACCGCCAGGGCCGCGGCCTGGCGGCCCTGGCGGGCGTACGCCGTGCAGTACCTGTGGGCCACCGACTCCCACCCCATCAACCAGCTGCCCGTCTGACTCCCGAAATTCCGGGGAGAGGAGCACAACCATGTCCGCGAAACTGTCCGTGAAACCGTCAGTGAACCCGGCCGCGAAGCAGCACACCGTGGTCGACAGCCCGTACGGTCCGCTCACCCTCGTGGCGACCGGGGGCCTGCTGAGCGGCCTGTATATGACGGAACAGCGCCACCGGCCGCCCGACGAGACCTTCGGCGAACCCGACCCCCGGCCCTTCGGGCAGGTCAGGGAGGAGCTGGCCGCGTATTTCGACGGCGCGCTGACCGAGTTCACCGTGCAGCTGCACCTGGCGGGCACGCCCTTCCAGCGCAGTGTCTGGGAGCAGCTGCGGCAGATTCCGTACGGCGAGACCCGCTCGTACGGCGACCTCGCCGACCGGCTCGGCAGACCGGGCGCCTCACGGGCGGTGGGCCTGGCGAACGGCAAGAACCCGGTCGGGATCATCGTCCCCTGCCACCGGGTGATCGGCTCGACGGGCAGTCTCACCGGATACGGCGGCGGGCTCGACCGCAAGCAGCGGCTGCTGGCCTTCGAGTCGGGCGGCGCAGCTCCGGGGGAGTACGCCCTCTTCTGAACGGTCCGTCTTCTGACCGGTCCGTATGGGCAGCGGGCAGGTGGTGCGGATAGGGTCGGAGCGGCGCGACTGCCTGTTCGAAAGCAAGGGATAAACAAGGTGACGGACGGAGCAGTAACTGAAGCCGCACGGGTGCTCGTGGCGGCCGACAAATTCAAGGGGTCCCTCACGGCCGTGGAGGTCGCTGAGCGGGTGACGGCCGGCCTGCGGCGGATCGTTCCCGGCGTGGAGATCGAGACCCTGCCCGTCGCCGACGGCGGGGACGGCACCGTCGCCGCCGCGGTCGCGGCGGGGTTCGACCGGCACGAGGTGCGGGTCACCGGGCCCCTCGGCGAGCAGCTGACCGCGGCGTTCGCGCTGCGCGACGGTGTGGCCGTGGTGGAAATGGCCGAGGCATCCGGCCTCCAGCACCTGCCCGCCGGCGTGTTCGCACCGCTGACCGCCACGACGTACGGCTCCGGTGAGCTGCTGCGCGCGGCGCTCGACGCGGGGGCCAGGTCCATCGTCTTCGGCGTCGGCGGCAGCGCCACGACCGACGGCGGCGCGGGCATGCTGGCCGCGCTCGGCGCCCGCTTCCTGGACGCGGCCGGACAGCCCGTGGGGCCGGGCGGCGGGGGACTGAGCGAGCTGGCGACCGCCGATCTGTCCGGTCTGGACACCCGTCTTGCCGGTACGGAGATCGTCCTCGCCAGCGACGTGGACAACCCGCTGACCGGGCCCAAGGGCGCACCCGCGGTGTACGGGCCGCAGAAGGGCGCGTCCCCGGAGCAGGTCGCGGCCCTGGACGCCGCGCTGGCGCACTTCGCCGCCGTGCTGGAGAAGTCCATCGGTGCGGGGGCCGCGGAAGCCGCTCTCGCGCCGGGGGCCGGCGCCGCGGGCGGTATCGGCTTCGGCGCGCTGGTCGGCCTGGGAGCGAGCTTCCGCGCGGGTATCGACGTGATGCTCGACGTCCTGGGATTCGCCCCGGCCGTGGCCCGGGCGACCCTGGTCGTCACCGGCGAGGGCTCGCTCGACGAGCAGACCCTGCACGGCAAGGCACCGGCGGGTGTCGCCGCGGCGGCGAGGGCCGCGGGCAAGGAGGTCGTCGCGGTCTGCGGCCGCCTCACGCTCCCGGCGGACGTCCTCGGCAGGGCGGGCATCCGCCGTGCGTACGCCCTCACGGAGCTGGAACCCGACGTGGAGCGCTGTATCGCCAACGCGGGCCCGCTCCTGGAGCAGGCCGCCGAGAACATCGCCCGCGACTTCCTGGTACGCGAGTGACAGCCGGTCACTCCGGAGTGTGAACCGGGCCGGGCGGGTCACCGCCCGGCCCGGCCCGTGCCGCAGGGCAGGGGCGGCCGGCCCCCGCCCGAATGTTTGAGATGGTCAACTTTCCTGGCGTAGCATCGCCCCATGCCAGAAACCCCCGGAGCCGGTACCGACCGGCTCATGGAGCTGCTCTCGGTCTCGCTCGGCGCCTACTACGGCGACTTCACGGCCGCGGCCGCCGCCGAGGGCCTCACCGCCAGCCAGGGCAAGACGCTCAGTGTGCTGCGCCGGGGGCCGTCCGCGATGCGCGCCCTGGCGACCACACTGGCCTGTGACGCCTCCAACATGACCGGGATCATCGACCGGCTGGAGAAGCGCGCACTCGTACGCAGGGAACCCAGCCCCACCGACCGGCGCGTCAAGAACGTCCTCCTCACCGCGGAGGGCGAGCGCACCGTCGACGCGATCAGAGCGGGGATGCACACGACGCTGGCCGGTCTCGCAGCCCTGCCCGACGCCGACCGGACCGCACTCGCGGACCTGCTGGAGCGGGTCTTCGCAGCCCGTGCCGAGGCCGGCCGGACTCCGTGACCCGGGCGGGCCGCGCTCAGCGGTCCGGGCCGGGAACGCCGGAGGGCCCCGAGTGCTGATGCACTCGGGGCCCTCCGGCGTTGTCCAGGAGCTACGGCAGCTGCGCCGTACGCGCCTCGCGGCGGTTGCCGCGGAAGGTGTTCACCCGGCGTGCGGTGGCGAAGAGCGGAATGACCGCACCCAGCACCACCTGGAGCACGCAGCCGGTCTGCAGGAGCAGCTGGCCGCCGGGGGCGTCGAACGCCCAGGCGGCGAGCAGACCCATGGCGCCCACGATCCAGCTGAGCATCGCCACCGCGAGGACGCCCCGCGGCTTCGGGTACTCGACCCGGCTCACCATCAGCCAGGCGACCCCGATGACCGCGAGCAGCGTCGGTACGAAGGGCAGCTCAAGGAGCACGATGGAGACCACCGTCAGCGCCCCGAAGGGGGACGGCATCCCCTGGAAGGTGCCGTCCTTCATGGTCACGCAGGAGAACCGCGCAAGCCGCAGCACCACCGCCAGCAGCACCACGATCGCCGCCACCGCCGCCACGCGCTGGTGCGCGTCGTCCGCGACCATCCCGTACACGAGCACGAAGTAGGCCGGGGCGAGCCCGAAGCTGATCAGGTCGGAGAGGTTGTCCAGCTCCGCGCCCATCGCCGAGCTGCGCAGCTTCCGCGCCACCAGCCCGTCGCAGAGGTCGAAGATCGCGGCGAGCAGCATCAGGATCACGGCGGTCGCGGCGGAGTGCCGCCCCATGCCGTTCTCCTGGCTCCCCTGGAGGTGCGGGATGAGGATCCCGGTGGTGGTGAAGTACACCGCCATGAATCCGCACGTCGCGTTACCGAGAGTCAGCGTGTCCGCTATCGACAGCCGCAGGGACAGCGGCATGTCCTCGATGTCGTCCTCGGCCTCCGCCTCGGGAACCCAGGCGGTCTGCGTCTCCGGATCAATCACGGTCAATTCGAGTCACCCCCGCGGTGGTGGGCTGGCCGACCTCGACCGCGACATCGATACCTTCCGGAAGGTAGATGTCGACGCGAGAGCCGAAACGGATCAGGCCGATCCGCTCGCCCTGCTCCACCTTCGTACCCTGGGGAAGGTACGGCACGATGCGTCGTGCGACGGCGCCGGCGATCTGCACCATCTCGATGTCGCCGAGCTCGGTGTCGAAGTGCCAGACAACGCGCTCGTTGTTCTCGCTCTCCTTGTTGAACGCCGGAACGAAACCGCCGGGGATGTGCTCGACGGACGTCACGGTGCCCGCCAGCGGTGCGCGGTTCACGTGGACGTTCAGCGGGCTCATGAAGATCGCGACGCGGGTGCGCCCGTCCTTCCACGGCATGATGCTCTGCACTACACCGTCGGCCGGGGAGATGACCCGGCCCTGTGTGATCTCCCGCTCGGGGTCGCGGAAGAACCACAGCATTCCCGCCGCGAGGGCGGTGGTGGGCACGGCGACAGCAGCCCAGCGGCCGGACCGGCGGGCCCGGGCCAGGCTGAGCGCCGCGGTTGCGACAGTCGGCAGGAGCCACGGCGATGCTCCGCGCGCGAGACGGACTCGACCGCGTGGTGCAGAGGTTTGGCTGTGGGGCATGAATGACCTTCGTAGCGGATGATGCCGCGCGGGAACGGGGGACGGCGGCTTTCGGGCGATGCTATCGGTTGTGGACCACAACTGGGCAAGCCAGGAAGCCGAGTCGGCGGCCGGAAGATGATGACTGGCTGTGATCTTCTTCGCTGATATATCGCCACGAAAGGGACAATCAGCCCTGGAATCGGTACTCTTCGAGGAGGCGCCGACCGATGATCATTTTCTGGATCTCGGCGGTACCTTCGCCGATCAGCAGCATCGGGGCCTCGCGGTAGAGCCGCTCGATTTCATACTCCTTGGAGAACCCGTATCCACCATGGATGCGGAAGGCGTCCTCCACAACCTCCTTGCAGTACTCGGAGGCCAGATACTTGGCCATCCCCGCTTCAAGGTCGTTTCGTTCCCCGGAGTCCTTTTTGCGTGCCGCATTGACCATCATCGCATGGGCGGCTTCTACCTTGGTAGCCATTTCGGCCAGCTTGAACTGAATTGCCTGATGCTGGGCGATCTGTTTGCCAAAAGTGTGACGTTGCTGTGCGTAGCTGATGCCCAGCTCGAAGGCGCGCTGTGCCACTCCACAGCCACGCGCTGCGACATTCACCCGCCCGACTTCCACTCCGTCCATCATTTGGTAAAACCCTCGGCCCGTAACGCCACCAAGTACGCGATTGGCCGGAATTCGCAGGCCGTCCATGATCAACTCGGTGGTGTCGACCCCCTTGTAGCCCATCTTGTCGATCTTGCCGGGGATGGTCAGACCCGGCCGGACCTCACCGAAGCCCGGCTCCTTCTCGACCAGGAAGGTCGTCATCGACTTGTGCCGGGCGGTCCCCTCGGGGTGACCCTCGTCACTGCGGCACAGGACCGCGACGAGTGAGGACGTGCCGCCGTTGGTCAGCCACATCTTCTGGCCGTCCAGGACGTAGTCGTCGCCGTCCCTGATCCCCTTCGAGGTGATCGCCGACACATCCGAGCCCAGCGCCGGCTCGGACATCGAGAACGCGCCGCGGACCTCGCCCGCGGCCATCCGCGGCAGGAAGGTGTCCTTCTGCTCCTGGGTGCCGTGCTGCTTGAGCATGTACGCCACGATGAAGTGCGTGTTGATGATGCCCGACACGCTCATCCAGCCACGCGCTATTTCTTCGACACACAGCGCGTAGGTGAGCAGCGACTCGCCCAGGCCCCCGTACTCCTCGGGGATCATCAGCCCGAACAGGCCGAGTTCCTTGAGGCCCTCGACGATCTGGGACGGGTACTCGTCGCGGTGTTCGAGTTCGGTCGCGACCGGCAGGATCTCCTTGTCGACGAAGTCCCTGACGGTGGCCAGGATTTCCTGCTGCACATCGGTGAGACCCGGTGTCTGGGCGAGTCGGCTCATGACTGCTTCTCCTGTGACGTCACGCAGTTGGTGGGAATTCGCCTACTGGGAAGGCGTGGGGCGGCCGGGCTGTTCTCCGCCGCGTTCCTTGATGTAGGTGGCGGTGGGGACCATGACCTTGCGGCGGAAGACGCAGACGACGGTGCCGTCCTGGTTGTAGCCCTTGGTCTCGACGTACACGATTCCGCGGTCGGTCTTGGATTTGGAGGGGGTCTTGTCCAGGACGGTGGTCTCGCCGTAGAGGGTGTCGCCGTGGAAGGTCGGTGCGATGTGCTTGAGCGACTCGACTTCCAGGTTGGCGATGGCCTTGCCGGAGACGTCGGGGACCGACATGCCCAGGAGCAGGGAGTAGATGTAGTTCCCGACGACGACGTTCTTGCCGAAGTCGGTGGTCTTCTCCGCGTAGTTGCTGTCCATGTGCAGCGGGTGGTGGTTCATGGTGAGCAGGCAGAAGAGGTGGTCGTCGTACTCGGTGACGGTCTTGCCGGGCCAGTGCTTGTAGACGGCGCCGACCTCGAACTCCTCGTAGGTGCGTCCGAACTGCATGGTTCAGGCCTCCGGGGCTTCGAAGGCGGTGGTGCGCCGCATCCCGGCGGCGCGGCCCTTTCCGGAGATGACCAGGGCCATCTTGCGGCTGGCCTCGTCGATCATCTCGTCGCCGAGCATCGCGGAGCCCTTCTTCCCGCCGGCCTCGGACGTGCACCATTCATAGGCGTCGAGGATCATCTCGGCGTGGTCGTAGTCCTCCTGGGACGGCGAGAAGATCTCGTTGGACGCCTCGACCTGGCCCGGGTGCAGGACCCACTTGCCGTCGAAGCCGAGGGCGGCGGCGCGCTTGGCGACGTCGCGGTAGCCGTCGACGTTGCGGATCTGGAGGTAGGGGCCGTCGATCGCCTGGAGGTCGTAGGTGCGGGCGGCCATCAGGATCTTCATCAGGATGTAGTGGTAGGCGTCGGCGCCGTAGCCGGGGGGCTGCTCGCCGACGACGAGGGTCTTCATGTTGATGGATGCCATGAAGTCGGCGGGGCCGAAGATGATGGCCTCGTTACGGGGCGAGGCAGCGGCGATCTCGTTGACGTTGACGAGGCCCTTGGCGTTCTCGATCTGTGCTTCGATGCCGATCTTGCCGACTTCGAGGCCGATGGTCTTCTCGATCTGGGTGAGGAGCAGGTCGAGGGCGACGATCTGCTGGGCGTCCTGCACCTTGGGGAGCATGATGCAGTCGAGGTTGTGGCCCGCGCCCTCGACGACGGTGATGACGTCGCGGTAGGTCCAGTGGGTGGTCCAGTCGTTGACGCGCACCACGCGGGTCTTGCCGGTCCAGTCGCCCTTGTTCAGTGCCTCGACGATGGTGTGCCGGGCGCCTTCCTTGGCGAGCGGTGCGCAGGCGTCCTCCAGGTCGAGGAAGACCTGGTCGGCGGGGAGGCCCTGGGCCTTCTCCAGGAAGCGCGGGTTCGATCCGGGCACGGCGAGACACGAACGCCTCGGACGCAGACGGTTCACAGGGCTGCTTGACTCGGTCATGCGGGGACCTCCAGAGGGTCGAGCTTGTTCGCTTTCCGGATCACTTCGACGATACGTCCGATGATCTCGGTGATCCCGAAGTCCTTCGGGGTGAAGACGGCGGCGACGCCGGCCTCCTTGAGGGCTGTGCCGTCGGCGTTGGGGATGATCCCGCCGACGATCACGGGGATGTCGGACGCGCCTGCCTCGCGCAGCCGTTCGAGCACATCGGGGACCAGTTCGGCGTGCGAGCCCGACAGGATCGACAGGCCCACGCAGTGCACGTCCTCGGCCAGGGCCGCCGTGACGATCTGCTCGGGGGTCAGTCTGATCCCCTGGTAGACCACCTCGAACCCGGCGTCGCGGGCCCGCACGGCGATCTGCTCGGCGCCGTTCGAGTGTCCGTCGAGGCCCGGTTTGCCGACCAGCAGGCGCAGCCGTCCGCTGCCGAGGTCCTGGGCCGTACGGGTCACGGCGGCGCGTACGGCGGCGAGCGGGGTGCCCTCTTCCGCGGTCACCGCGACCGGTGCGCCGCCCACCCCGGTCGGTGCCCGGAACTCGCCGAACACATCGCGCAGCGCCCAGGACCACTCGCCCGTGGTGACGCCCGCGCGGGCGCACGTCACCGTCGCCTCGAAGAGGTTGCCGTCACCGGCCGCGGTCGCCTTGAGTGCTGCGAGCGACTCCTGGGCCGCGTTCTCGTCGCGGTTGTCGCGCCAGGTGTGCAAGGCGGCCACGACCTTCGCCTCGTTCTCCGGGTCGACCGTCATGATCGCCGTGTCCAGGTCGGCGGTGAGCGGGTTGGGCTCGGTCGACTCGTAGCAGTTGACGCCGACGATCTTCTCCTCGCCGCCCTCGATCCTGGCCCGCCGCCCGGCGTGCGAGGAGACCAGCTCCGACTTGAGGTAGCCGGACTCGACGGCCGCCATCGCGCCGCCCATCTGCTGGATGCGGTCGATCTCGGCGAGCGACTCCTGGACGAGCTCATCGACCTTGGCCTCGATGACATGGGAGCCGTCGAAGATGTCCTCGTACTCCAGCAGATCGCTCTCCTGAGCGAGCACCTGCTGGATCCGCAGCGACCACTGCTGGTCCCAGGGCCTGGGCAGCCCCAGAGCCTCGTTCCAGGCGGGCAGCTGCACGGCGCGGGCCCGCGCGTCCTTGGACAGGGTGACCGCCAGCATCTCCAGGACGATGCGCTGGACGTTGTTCTCCGGCTGCGCCTCGGTGAGCCCGAGCGAGTTGACCTGGACGCCGTAGCGGAAGCGGCGCTTCCTGGGGTCCGTGATCCCGTACCTCTCCTGCGTCAGCCGGTCCCAGATGCGGCCGAAGGCGCGCATCTTGCACATCTCCTCGATGAAGCGGACCCCCGCGTTCACGAAGAACGAGATCCGTGCGACGACCGCGTCGAACCGCTCGGGCGGCACCTGCCCCGAGTCGCGTACGGCGTCCAGGACCGCGATCGCGGTGGACATGGCGTACGCGATCTCCTGGACGGGGGTGGCGCCCGCCTCCTGCAGGTGGTAGCTGCAGATGTTGATCGGGTTCCACTTGGGGATGTGGGCGACCGTGTGCGTGATCATGTCGGTGGTGAGCCGCAGGCTCGGTCCGGGCGGGAACACATGCGTCCCGCGCGACAGATACTCCTTGACGATGTCGTTCTGCGTCGTCCCCTGGAGCCGGTCGGCGTCCGCGCCCTGCTCCTCCGCGACCACCTGGTAGAGCGCGAGCAGCCACATGGCCGTGGCGTTGATGGTCATGGACGTGTTCATCTGCTCCAGCGGGATGTCCTGGAACAGCCGCCGCATGTCACCGAGGTGGGAGACCGGCACCCCGACCCGGCCGACCTCGCCCCGGGCCAGGATGTGGTCCGGGTCGTAGCCGGTCTGCGTGGGCAGGTCGAAGGCGACGGACAGACCTGTCTGGCCCTTGGCCAGGTTGCGCCGGTAGAGCTCGTTGGACGCTTCGGCCGTCGAGTGGCCCGCGTACGTCCGCATGAGCCAGGGGCGGTCCTTCTGGCGCTCAGTCATCTGGAGACCTCAGACGTTCCGGCCGGCGGCGGTCTGCTCCGCGGGGGTGCTGCGGAACAGGTTGATGGCGTCGACGTGCTGCGCACGCAGCTCCGGGTCGCGCACCCCGAGCCCCTCGGTGGGCGCCAGCGCCAGGACGCCGACCTTGCCCTGGTGCAGGTTGCGGTGCACGTCGTACGCGGCCTGGCCGGTGTCGTCGAGCGAGTACACCTTCGACAGGGTGGGGTGGATCTTGCCCTTGGCGATCAGCCGGTTGGCCTCCCAGGCCTCGCGGTAGTTGGCGAAGTGGGAGCCGATGATCCGCTTCAGTGACATCCACAGATAGCGGTTGTCGTACTCGTGGGTGTACCCCGAGGTCGAGGCACAGGTGACGATCGTGCCGCCCTTGCGCGTGACGTACACCGACGCACCGAACGTCTCGCGGCCCGGGTGCTCGAAGACGATGTCCACGTCCTCGCCGCCGGTCAGTTCGCGGATGCGCTTGCCGAACCGCTTCCACTCGCGCGGGTCCTGGTGGTGCTCGTCCTTCCAGAACTTGTAGTCCTCCGCGTTGCGGTCGATGATCGCCTCGGCGCCCATCCGGCGGCAGATGTCCGCCTTCTGGTCACTGGAGACGACACAGACCGGGTTGGCGCCGCCGGCCAGCGCGAACTGGGTGGCATAGCTGCCGAGTCCGCCGCTGGCACCCCAGATCAGCACGTTGTCGCCCTGCTTCATCCCGGCGCCGTTGCGGGAGACCAGCTGGCGGTACGCGGTGGAGTTGACCAGGCCGGGGGCCGCGGCCTCCTCCCAGCTGAGGTGGCCGGGCTTGGGCATCAGCTGGTTGGACTTGACGAGGGCGATCTCCGCCAGGCCGCCGAAGTTGGTCTCGAAGCCCCAGATGCGCTGCTCGGGGTCGAGCATCGTGTCGTTGTGGCCGTCGGAGCTCTCCAGCTCCACCGACAGGCAGTGCGCGACGACTTCGTCGCCCGGCTGCCAGGCGTTGACCCCGGGTCCGGTCCGCAGCACGACGCCCGCGAGGTCGGAGCCGATGACGTGGTACGGCAGGTCGTGGCGCTTGGTGAGCTCGCTGAGCCTGCCGTACCGCTCCAGGAAGGAGAACGTCGAGACGGGCTCGAAGATCGAGGTCCAGACGGAGTTGTAATTCACCGAGCTGGCCATGACGGCCACCAAGGCCTCGCCAGGGCCGAGTTCGGGCACCGGCACGTCCTCGACATGGAGGGACTTGCGCGGGTCCTTGTCGCGGCTTTCGAGGCCGGCGAACATCTCCGCCTCGTCCTTGTGCACGGTCACCGCGCGGTACGAATCGGGGAGTGCCAGGGCGGCGAAGTCGGCCGCCGTGGCAGCGCTGGATCCGCTTGCTGTGTCGGTCCGCGACTGGATCGCGTCCAGGATTTCCTTCACGGTGCTGCCTCCGGCGAAGCGTGTTGGGGGAGTTGGTCGGGGGTGAGCCCCGCGGGAGGCGGGGCTGCTGCTGTGGAGGTGTGCCGTCGGTTCGGCGTGAGTGGAGCGGCGGCGCTCTGGTGGGGCGCTGAAGGTGCCTGTGACGCAGGCGTCCGGGCGCGTGAACACGTGGTTCACGGGGACAGCCGGCATACGAAGGTCGCTGTACGCCGGCCGCCCGGACACCTTCAACGTATGGCACCCCGTGCCAAGCCGCAAGACACTGAGTGCCAACAAATTCTCTCAGTTGTCACCCCCGGGCCACGGATGAGCAGAAAAACCCGGAACGGCCGCCCCCGGAGGGACGGCCGTCGCGATGCAGATCGGTCAGATACTGGTCGGTTCTGTGCTCAGCGCTTCCTCAGCGCCTGCTCGATGGTGCGCATGACTTCGTCGAGCGGGGCATCGGTACGCGCCACCGTCACCAGCACCTCACCACTGCTCCGCACGGTCGCGGCCGGGGTGCGCTCGGCGGTGCGGCCGGCGCCTATCCCGGTGCCGAAGGTGTCCCGGACGATGGCGAAGGCGTGGTCGAGCCTGGCCTCCACGTCGCCCTGGCCGCCGGCCCGCAGCCAGCGGCGCAGTACGTGGTTGTGCGCGGTGACCACGGCGGACGCCGCCACCTCGGCCAGCAGCGGGTCGTCGTTGCCGTCGTGCTGCTCGTGCTCGTCGAAGTGGCCCAGCAGATAGCGGGTGAACAGCCGCTCGTAGCGGGCCACCGAGGCGATCTCGGCCTCCCGCAGCGTGGGCACCTCACGGGTCAGCTTGTACCGCGCCACCGAGACCACCGGCGACGCCGCGTACATCCGCATGACTTCCTTGATGCCCCGGCACACGGTGTCGAGCGGATGCTCGTGCGGCGGCGCCGCGTTCAGCACCGCCTCGGCCCGCACCAGTGTGTCGTCGTGGTCCGGGAAGATTGCCTCTTCCTTGGAGCGGAAGTGCCGGAAGAAGGTCCGGCGGGCGACCCCGGCCTGCGCCGCGATCTCGTCGACGGTCGTCGCCTCGTACCCTTTGGCCGCGAAGAGCTCCATCGCCGCCGAAGCCAGTTCGCGGCGCATTTTGAGGCGCTGGGCGGCCGCGCGGCTGCCTGCGGCACTCTCAGGGGCGTCTGACGACGCCTTCTTGCGGACAGGCCGTCGGACGGGGCCGGTGAGCTCGGGCATGGTCCGAACGTACTGCATCGGACCTGCGGAACGTGTTTGCGGGGGCGGGCCGCCGCCCGGTTCCAGCAGCCCGCCCCAGTCGCCCGGCGGATCAGCGACGGGCATACTCACGGAAACCGCGCCCGGTCTTGCGGCCGAGACAGCCCGCCGCCACCAGGTGTTCGAGCAGCGGCGCGGGGGCGAGACCCGGGTCGCGGAACTCGCGGTGCAGCACCCGCTCGATGGCGAGCGAGACATCCAGGCCGACCACGTCCAGGAGCTCGAAGGGGCCCATCGGATAGCCGCCGCCCAGCTTCATCGCCGCGTCGATGTCGTCGAGCGTCGCGTAGTGCTCCTGGACCATCTTGACCGCGTTGTTGAGGTACGGGAACAGCAGCGCGTTCACGATGAAACCGGCGCGGTCGCCGCAGTCCACCGGGTGCTTGCGCACCTTCGTGCAGACCTCGCGGGCCGTGGCGTGGACGTCGTCGGCGGTGAGGACGGTGCGGACCACCTCGACCAGCTTCATCGCCGGAGCCGGGTTGAAGAAGTGCATCCCGACGACATCCTGCGGGCGCGAGGTGGCGCGGGCGCACGCGATGACCGGGAGCGACGAGGTGGTGGTGGCGAGCACCGCGCCCTGCTTGCAGACCTTGTCGAGCATCTCGAAGAGCTGCTGCTTGACCTCCAGGTCCTCGGCGACCGCCTCGACGGCCAGATCCACCCCGGCGAACGCGTCGAGCGAACCGGCCGGGGCGATCCTGGCCAGCGCCTCGTCACGGGCCGCCGCGGTCATCCGCCCCTTGTCGACGGAGCGGGCGAGCGACTTGGCGACACGGGCCTTCGCGGCGTCGGCCTTCTCCGGGCTGCGGGCGGCGAGCACCACGTCGTAACCGGCCTTGGCGAAGACCTCGGCGATGCCCGATGCCATCGTCCCCGAGCCCGCGACGCCCACCGATGTGACGGGCCGGGCCGCGGCGAGCTGCGCACTGTCGAGCGGGGTGAGGGCGTCCCGCACCACGTCGGCGCTGCCCGGTTCCTGGTACGTGTAGAAGCCGCGGCCCGACTTGCGGCCGGTCAGCCCGGCGTTGCTGAGCTGCTTGAGGATCGGGGCGGGCGCGTGCAGCCGGTCCCGGGACGCGGAGTACATCGCCTCCAGGACGGTGCGCGCGGTGTCGATGCCGATCAGGTCGAGCAGCGCGAGCGGGCCCATCGGCAGCCCGCAGCCGAGCCGCATCGCCGCGTCGATGTCCTCGCGGGACGCGTACTTGGCCTCGTACATCGCCGCTGCCTGGTTGAGATAGCCGAACAGCAGCCCGTCAGCGACGAAACCGGGGCGGTCGCCGACCGCGACGGGCTCCTTGCCGAGCTCGCGGGCGAGGTCGGTGACGGCTTCGACGGCCGTCGGAGCGGTCAGCACCGATGAGACCACCTCGACCAGCTTCATCGCCGGCGCCGGATTGAAGAAGTGCAGGCCCAGGACGCGCTCGGGGTGCGAGGTGTCGGCGGCGAGCCGGGTCACGGACAGGGCGTTGGTGCCGGTGGCCACGACCGCGGTGGGGCGCACGATCCCGTCCAGGGCGCGGAGGACCTGCTGCTTCGTCTCGTACGACTCCGGCACGACCTCGATCACCAGGTCGGCGTCGGCCGCGGCCTGGAGGTCGGAGAAGGTGCGGAACCGGGCGAGGACGTCCAGCCGCTCCTGATCGGTGAGGCGCTCCCGCTGCACGGCGCGGGCGGTGGAGGCTTCCAGTGCCGCCACGGCGCGGGCCGCGGCGTCGGGGCTGACGTCGATTCCGATGACCTCGCGACCGCCGCGGGTCAGGACCTCGGCGATGCCGGTGCCCATGGTGCCGAGGCCGACCACGGCGATGGTGTGGAGAGGGATGTCCATCAGGGGACTCCAGGGATGAGTGACGACTGAGGGGTGCACGCGGTGCCCGGCCGTACCAGCGGTACACCGGGGGCGTGCGTGAGGTGTCGTGAGAGGGGCCGACGGACCCGGTCCCGGGGCCACGTCGTACAGAAGTGCTGAACCGACAGACACTCGTGGCGGCTGCGTCACCAGGCCGCGCTGAGGTGGAACGAGCGGGAGGGTGTCCCGCTCACTTGAGACTAACCGGTGAGTAACGAGCGCGCCATCCCTGGAGCGCTGTGATCTGGATCGCTGCTGCGCCGTTGGATCGCCGCGGCGCCGGCGGCCGGGGGTACGACGCGGCTGGGGGTACGACGCCGCCGGGGCCGGCACACGGTGGTGCCGGCCCCGGCGAGAGGTGAGAGGTGAGAGGTGAGAGGTGCGAGGCGAGACGGGTGAGCTGTGCGGCAGGGCGTCAGACGGGCGTGACGTACGCGCCCGCGATCCCGCCGTCGACCAGGAACTCGGCGGCGTTGACGAAGGAGGAGTCGTCGCTGGCGAGGAAGGCGACGGCGGACGCGATCTCCTCGGGCTCGGCGAACCGGCCGACGGGGACGTGCACCAGCCGGCGCTCGGCGAGCGCCGGATCGTCGGCGAACAGCTTCTTCAGGAGCGGGGTGTTGACCGGCCCCGGGCACAGGGCGTTGACCCGGATGCCCTCGCGGGCGAACTGCACGCCCAGTTCGCGCGACATGGAGAGCACGCCGCCCTTGGATGCGGAGTAGCTGATCTGGGAGGTGGCGGCACCCATCACGGCCACGAAGGACGCGGTGTTGATGATGGAGCCGCGGCGCTGGTCCCGCATATAGGGCAGGGCGTGCTTGCAGCAGAGGTAGACCGAGGTGAGGTTGACCTCCTGCACGCGCTTCCAGGCGTCCAGTTCCGTGGTGAGGATCGAGTTGTCGTCGGGCGGCGAGATACCGGCGTTGTTGAAGGCGATGTCGACCGAGCCGTAGGTGTCGAAGGCGGTCCTGTAGAGCGCCTGGACCTGGTCGGATTCGACCACGTCCACCTGGACGAAGAGGCCGCCTACCTCGGCGGCGGCGGCCTTGCCCGCCTTGTCGTCGATGTCGGCGCAGACGACGTTGGCGCCTTCGGATGCCAGCCTGCGGGCGGTGGCGAGCCCGATGCCGCTGGCGGCTCCGGTGATCACTGCGGTGCGGCCCACCAGCCGGCGGCACACGGGGCTCTGGTCGGTCACTTCGGTCACTTCAGTACCCCTTGGCTGCGATGAAGACGTTCTTGGTCTCGGTGAAGGCGGACAGTGCGTCCGGACCCAGCTCACGGCCGAGTCCGGACTGTTTGAATCCCCCGAAGGGGGTCGAATAGCGCACGCTGCTGTGGGAGTTGACGGAGAGGTTGCCGGCCGCGACAGCGCGCGAGACGCGCAGCGCCCGGCCGACGTCGCGGGTCCACAGGGAGCCGGAGAGCCCGTAGTCGGTGGCGTTGGCGATCCGGATCGCGTCGGCCTCGTCGTCGAAGGGGAGGACGACGGCGACCGGGCCGAAGATCTCCTCGACGGCCGTACGGTCGTCGGGGCGCCCTTCCAGGACGGTGGCCGGATACCAGAAGCCCTTGCCCGTGGGCGCCTCGCCGCGGATGGCGGCCGGTGCCCCCTCGGGGACGTAGGACCGTACCCGTTCGCGCTGGGCGTGGGAGATCAGCGGGCCCATCCGGGTGGCGGGGTCGGCGGGGTCGCCGGCCACGAACGCTCTGACCGCGGGCTCCAGCAGCTCCATGTAGCGGTCGTACACCGAGCGCTGGACGAGGATGCGGCTGCGGGCGCAGCAGTCCTGGCCGGTGTTGTCGAGGAAGGATCCGGGGGTGGCGGCCGCTGCGGCCTCGATGTCGGCGTCGGCGAAGACGATGTTGGGGCTCTTGCCGCCCAGTTCCAGGGTCAGTCGCTTGGTCTGCTCCGCGCAGCGGGCCGCGATCCGCCGGCCCGTGGCGGTGGAGCCGGTGAAGACGACCTTGGCGACGCCGGGGTGGTCGACGAGGGCGGCGCCGGTGACCGGGCCCTCACCCGGCAGGACCTGGAAGAGGCCCTCGGGGAGTCCGGCGTCCAGCGCGTACTGCGCGAGCCGGAGCGCGGTGAGGGGGGTGGTCTCGGCCGGTTTGAGGAGGACCGCGTTGCCGGCCGCGAGCGCGGGGGCGGTGCCCCAGGCGGCGATCGGCATCGGGAAGTTCCAGGGGGCGATCACGGCGACGACGCCGAGCGGTTCCTGGAAGGTGACGTTCAGACCTCCCTCGACCGGGATCTGGGCGCCGTTGAGGCGTTCCACTCCGCCGGCGGCGTAGTGCAGCAGATCGCGGACGTTGCCCGCCTCCCACTCGGCGTTGCCCAGCGGGTGGCCGGCCTCCTGCATCTCCAGCCGGGCGAGCTGCCCGCGGTGGGCGTCCACGACGTCGGCGAACCGGCGCAGTATGCGGGCCCGGTCGGCGGGTGCCAGGGCGGCCCACTTCACCTGGGCGGCGCCGGCCCGGCGTACCGCGGCGTCGACCTCGGCGGGGGACGTGGTGGGGACGGTGGCCACCAGTTCCTCGTTGGCCGGATTGATGATGTCCAGCTCGTGCACATTGACCATGTGGTTGTTCCTCACATGCGCTCGAAGGAGCGGAAGCGTTCCCAGTCGGTGACGGCCGCGTCGTAGGCGTCCTGTTCGACGCGGGCCATGTGGCGGTAGTGGTCGACGACCTCGTCGCCGAAGGCTTCCCGGGCGATCGGGCTGTTCTCCCAGCGCTCGGCGGCCTCGCGGAGCGTGGTGGGGACGTGTACGGCGTCGCTGTTGTAGGCGTTGCCGGTGCAGGGCTCGGGGAGTTCCAGCTCGTTCTCCACCCCGTACAGGCCGGCTGCGACCATCGCGGCGACCGCCAGATAGGGGTTCACATCGCCGCCGGGCAGCCGGTTCTCCAGCCGGTGCGAGCGGCCGTGGCCGATCACCCGCAGTGCGCAGGTCCGGTTGTCAGGGCCCCAGGCGACGGCGGTGGGCGCGAAGGAGCCGTCGCGGAAGCGCTTGTACGAGTTGATGTTCGGGGCGTAGAAGAGCGTGAAGTCCCGCATGGCGGCGGCCTGTCCCGCGAGGAAGTGCCGCATGACCTGCGACATGCCGTACGGGCCGTTGTCGTCGGCCAGCACGGGCCGGCCGTCCGCGTCCCGCAGCGAGAGATGGATGTGGCAGGAGTTGCCCTCCCGCTCGTCGTACTTCGCCATGAAGGTGAGCGACATGCCCTCCTGGGCCGCGATCTCCTTGGCGCCGGTCTTGTAGATGCTGTGCTGGTCGCAGGTGGTGAGCGCCTCGTCGTACACGAACACGATCTCGTGCTGGCCGAGGTTGCACTCGCCCTTGGCGGACTCGACCGTCATGCCGGCCCCGCCCATCTCGTTGCGGATGCGGCGCAGCAGTGGTTCGACCCGGCCGGTGCCGAGCACCGAGTAGTCGGCGTTGTACTGGTTGGCCGGGTTCATCTGGCGGTAGCCGCGGGACCAGCCCTCTTCGTAGGTGTCCTTGAAGAGCATGAACTCCAGCTCGGTGCCGGCGTACGCGCTCCAGCCCCGCTCGGCGAGCCGGTCCAGCTGGCGGCGCAGGATCTGCCGGGGGGAGGCGACGACCGGCGAGCGGTCGTGCCAGGCCAGGTCGGCGGTGATGAGTGCGGTGCCGGGGTTCCAGGGGGTGCGGCGCAGGGTCGCGGCGTCGCCGTGCATGGCGAAATCTCCGTAACCGCGCTCCCAGGAGGACATTTCGTAGCCCCCGACGGTATTCAGGTCCACATCCACGGCGAGGAGGTAGTTGCAGCCCTCCGTGCCGTGTTCGAGGACCGTGTCGAGGAAGTAGCGGGCGGCGAACCGCTTGCCCTGGAGCCTGCCTTGCATATCCGTGAAGGCGAGGACGACAGTGTCGATCTCTCCGGCTTCAACGAGGACTCTGAGCTCCTCGGGCGAGAGTGGGGGCGTGCGGTCAGCCACGGTTCTGCCTCCTGTCACTGCATCCGGAGGTCATAAGGTATGCGGGTGAACCATTGATTGGGAAGGTGTTGGTGATGGACGGTGCGTTGGACCGGCTTGCGCCCGTGCTGCGGCCGGTGCGCGCGGGCAACGGTTTCGAGGAGGCACTGGAGCAGATACTCCAGATAGTCCGGCTCGGTCTGGTCCCGCAGGGTGAACGGCTGCCTTCCGAAAGGGAGTTGGCCGAGCGGCTGCAGATCAGCCGGGTGACCCTGCGCGAGGTGCTGAAGGTACTCCAGGACCAGGGCCTGGTGGAGGCGAGGCGCGGGCGCTACGGCGGCACCTTCGTACGGGTGCGTACGGAGAATCCCGGCGAGGCCGAACTGCGGCGCAGGATCGGGAGGACGGATGTCGAGGACGCTCTGCGCTTCCGGGAGGTGCTGGAGGTCGGCGCGGCCGGACTGTGCGCGACGCACGGGCTGACCGGCACGGAGAGCGACCGGCTGCGCTCCGCGCTCGCGGCGACCCATGACGCGCCGCTGGCGGACTACCGCAGGCGCGACACGATGCTGCATCTGACGCTCGCGGAGCTGTCCGGTTCGGCGTCGCTGGCGGCCCAGTACGCGGCGGTGCGGGCGGGCGTGAACGACCTGCTGGACTGCATTCCGCTGCTGGTACGGAATCTGGAGCATTCGCAGGCCCAGCACAGTGCACTGGTGGAGGCGGTGCTGGAGGGCGACGCGGACGGCGCGCGCGAGGTGATGCGCGAGCACTGCTGCGGGACCGCCGCCCTCCTGCGGGGATTCCTGACAACCCCGGCGCCCTGACGGTCCGTTGGCGGGCCCCTCGGGGGTACGGGAACTCGCCAAGTCTCGTGCAGAGGTCTTGCGCGGAACGGCGCAGGCGGCAAAGGTGTGCGGCTAAACCTTTACCCGGATCCCCATCGGCGAGGCAGGAGCGGCTCATGGCCGACAGCGAGGAAACCGCACGCACCGCACCACCGCCCGCGCCCTCCCCGGGCGGCGGCCCGTCGCCCGAGGACACCTATCTGGAGCGTCGGGCGCTGCGCCGGGGCAGCGCCGGGCCCCTGCTGCTGACCGGTCTGGGCGTCGCCTACGTCGTCTCCGGAGACTTCTCGGGATGGAACAACGGCCTGGCGCACGGCGGCTTCGGCGGCCTGGCCATCGCCGCCGTCCTGATGGGCCTGATGTACACCTGCCTGGTCTTCGCGCTGGCGGAGCTGTCCTCGATCCTGCCGACCGCGGGCGGTGGTTACGGCTTCGCCCGGCGCGCGCTGGGCACCTGGGGCGGCTTTCTGACCGGAACCGCGATCCTCATCGAATATGTGCTGGCGCCCGCCGCGATCGCCATCTTCCTCGGTGACTATGTCGAAGCGCTCGGCCTGTTCGGCCTGCACTCCGGCTGGCCGGTCTATCTCGCCTGCTTCGTGATCTTCATCGGCATCCATCTGTGGGGCGTCGGCGAGGCGCTGCGGTTCAGCCTGGTCGTCACCGCGATAGCCGTCGCCGCGATCGTCGTCTTCGCGCTGGCCGCGCTCACCGACTTCCATGTGGACACGCTCAACGACATCCCGGTCAGGAGCGGCGCCCTCGGTGCCAACTCCTGGCTGCCGTTCGGTGTTCTGGGCATCTGGGCGGCCTTCCCGTTCGGTATGTGGTTCTTCCTCGGCGTCGAGGGCGTACCTCTGGCAGCCGAGGAGACCAGGGACCCTGCCCGCGTCCTGCCGAAGGCGATGGCCGCCGCGATGGGCATTCTGCTGCTGCTCGCCCTGGTCACCTTCACCGCGGCGACCGGTGCCCGCGGCTCCGCGGCGATCCAGTCGGTGGGCGATCCACTGGTCCACGCGCTGCAGCCGCACGGCGAGCCGACCGTGGTCAGCCGGATCGTCAACTACGCGGGCCTCGCGGGCCTGGTCGCCTCGTTCTTCTCCCTCATCTTCGCCGGCTCGCGGCAGCTCTTCGCGCTCTCCCGGGCCGGCTACCTGCCTCGTTTCCTCTCCCTCACCAGCCGGCGCAAGGCGCCCTACCTCGGCCTGCTGATCCCCGGCGCGCTGGGCTTCGCGCTCGCCGCGGCCACCGGCGACGGCGCCCGGATGCTGAATGTCGCGGTCTTCGGCGCCACCATCTCCTACGCGCTGATGTCGCTCTCGCACATCGTGCTGCGCCGCCGCGAACCCGGCCTGTACCGCCCGTACCGCACCCCCGGCGGGATGCTGACCTCGTCCGTCGCGTTCGTGCTGGCCTGCTCGGCGCTGGTCGCGACCTTCCTGGTCGACAAGGAGGCCGCCTTCATCGCGCTAAGTGTCTACGGCGTGGCGCTCGCCTACTTCGCCTGCTACTCCCGCCACCATCTGGTGGCCGCGGCGCCCGAGGAGGAATTCGCGGCGCTGGCGGCGGCCGAGGCCGAACTCGAACGAGGCTGACCCCGGCCGCCCGGCCCCGCACTCCGGCGGCCGCCGACCACACGCCAACCACACGCCCCGCCATCCACACGCACGGAGGAGCCGATGTCCCAGCCGCTGATCGGCATCAGCACGTATCTGGAGGAGGCCCGGTGGGGGGTGTGGTCGCTCCCCGCGGCGGTGCTGCCCGCCGGCTACCACCGGCTGGTGCAGCGCGCGGGCGGGCTCGCGGCGCTACTGCCGCCGGACAGTCCGTCGGCAGCCGCGTCGGCCGTCGCCCGTCTGGACGGGCTGGTGATCGCCGGCGGGGCGGACGTCGAGCCCGCCCGCTACGGCGCGGCCGCGCACCCCAGGACCGGGCCGCCCGCCCTGGACCGGGACGCCTGGGAACTGGCCCTGATCGAGGCCGCGTTGGAGTGCGGCGTACCGCTGCTGGGCATCTGCCGCGGACTGCAACTGCTGAACGTGGCGCTGGGCGGCACCCTTGTCCAGCACCTCGAAGGGCACGCCGGTGCGCCCGGCGTCTTCGGACGGCATGTCATCAGGCCCGTCCCCGGGACACTGCTGGGCAGGACGCTGCCCGAGCCGGTGTCCGTGCCGACCTACCACCATCAGGCGGTGGACCGGCTCGGCCGCGGGCTGCTCGGTTCGGCGTATGCCGAGGACGGCACCGTCGAGGCCTTGGAGCTGCCCGGCGCGCGTGCTTTCACCCTGGCCGTGCAGTGGCATCCGGAGGCCGGGGACGACACCCGGGTGGTGGCCGCGCTGGTGGCGGCGGCCCGCGAGGGGTCCGCCGTGCGGTGAGCCGGTGAGGAGCGGCCGGTGGACCGGCGTTTCCGGACGGACTCCCCGCCCGTCTCAGCCGCGGATGCCGTCTGCCGTGGTCGCGGCCGCGGGATTACGCTTCCGCCATGGACGAGGCTTCCGGCACGGACGAGGAACTGCGGTCGTTCACGGACCGGCTGCGCGGTGAGGCCGGGGGCTCGGCGGCGTACGAACGGCTGGCCGTCACCGGGGACCTGGAGGAGCTGGCCGGCGTCCTGACCGAGCCGGGACGGCCGCTGTGGGCGCGGGAGCTGGCGGCGTTCCGGCTGGGCTGCGCCGGGGACCGCCGGGCCTTCGAGGCCCTGGTGCTGCTGCTCAATCACCGTGACCCGGAGCGCTGTGCCCCGGCGGCGTACGCGCTCGCCCGCCTCGGTGACCCGCGCACCGCCCGCGCAGCGGCGGCCCTCGCGACCAACCCGCTGCGCACGGCCTACGCACTCCAGCCGGTGCGGCTGCTCACCGAGTTGCGGGCCCCCGAGTCCGCGCCCGCGCTGATCCGCACACTGGCGCCGCTGCTGGCACCTGACAGCCCTCATCCGCGGGTCGCCCTCGGCTGTGTCGAGGGGCTGGGGGTGCTCGGCGACCCGCGCGCCCGTCCGGTGCTCGAAGCGGCCCTGGCCCGCCCGGCGCTGCACGTCGCGGCGTCCCGGGCGCTGGGGCTGCTCGGATAAGGGCAACGCCCGGCCGGGCAGATCCCGTTCAGATCAGCGTCAGCTGGGTGGGCACCGCCGGTGAGGTCTCGGGCGGTGCCGGGATCCGGCGCGGCACACCGCGCTGGGCCGGGCCGATGCCGTACTCGGCGGCCAGCTCGTGCACCTGGCGGGTGATCCGGCGCTGGTACCACTTGGGGGCGTACGCTCCCGCCGCGTACAACCGCTCGTAGCGCCTGACCAGGTGCGGATGGTGCTCCGCGAGCCAGGACATGAACCACTCGCGCGCCCCGGGCCGCAGATGCAGGACGAGCGGGGTCACCGAGGTCGCCCCGGAGGCCGCGACCGCGCGGACCGTGGCGCGCAGCTGGTCCGGGTGGTCGCCGAGGAACGGGATCACCGGTGCCATCAGCACCCCGCAGCCGATACCGGCGTCGGTCAGGGTGCGTACGGCGCCGAGCCGGCGCAGCGGTGCGGGGGTGCCCGGCTCCACCGTGCGCCACAGCTCCTCGTCCACGAAGCCGACCGAGACGGATACACCGACATCGGTGACCCGCGCGGCCTGCTGGAGCAGCTCCAGATCGCGCAGGATCAGAGTGCCCTTGGTCAGGATGCTGAACGGGTTCGCGTAGTCGCGCAGGGCCGAGATGATGCCCGGCATCAACCCGTACCGTCCCTCCGCCCGCTGGTAACAGTCGACATTGGTGCCCATCGCGATGTGCGCGCCCTGCCACTGGCGGGAGGCGAGCTTGGAGCGCAGCAGCTCCGGCGCGTTGGTCTTCACGACGATCTGCGAGTCGAAGCCGAGACCGGTGTCGAGGTCCAGATAGCTGTGGGTCTTCCTCGCGAAACAGTAGACACAGGCGTGACTGCACCCCCGGTACGGATTGACCGTCCATTCGAACGGCATCCGGGAGGCGCCGGGCACCCGGTTCACGATCGAACGTGCCCGTACCTCATGGAAGGTGATTCCGCGGAACTCCGGGGTGTCGACGGTGCGAGTCGTCACGGAGTCCGCCCCGAACAGCGCGGCGTTCCCACCGGTTCCGGCGTCCCCCGCGGTGGTGTCGTTCCCGGCTTTCCCGGTCAGCTGGTCCCAGCGCATGGCGCCTCCTCGATAGCACGTACAGTCGAATAGAACACCTGTTCCCATGATTCATGCAACCCGGATTTCCGTGCCCGCACCCGAGGTGGTTGGCTCAGCACGGTTCATCACACCGACTGAAGTACGACAGCTGGAGGAACTGGTATGGCGCAGGTAGAGGCCACCACGGAGCGGATCATCGAGGCGGACGCCGAGGCGGTGTTCGACGCGCTCGCCGACTACAGCGGTACCCGCGAGAAGCTCCTGCCGGGGCACTTCAGCGAGTACGAGGTCCGGGAGGGCGGCGACGGTGACGGCACGCTCGTCCACTGGAAGCTCCAGGCCACCAGCAAGCGCATCCGGGACTGCCTGCTCGACGTGACCGAGCCGACCGACGGACAGCTCGTCGAGAAGGACCGGAACTCCTCCATGGTGACCACCTGGACGGTCACCCCCGCCGGGGAGGGCAAGTCGAAGGCTGTCGTCTCCACCGTGTGGAACGGCGCCGGCGGCATCGGTGGCTTCTTCGAGAAGACCTTCGCCCCCAAGGGCCTCGGCCGCATTTACGACGAGCTGCTCGCGAAGCTCGACGCCGAAGTGGGCAAGCAGTCGGCCGCGTAACCCCTTCGGGCGGAAATGATGCTCACCGGTTCGAGTGGTTTTCTGTACGGCCCTGTTGTGCGCCGTAGGTGCTCCCACCGGCCCTGAAGCCCCCGGCGTGCGCCTCGCGCGCCAATCGTCGCGCTTGCACCCCTTGTCGCTGAATGCGAGAAAAGGGCGGCGCAGGCGCGACGAGGGGAGCGGTACGTGGGTGGCATCACTCTGGTGAAGGACGGTCCGGACGGGCAGACCGATGTCCTGACGGAATCGGCGGCCGTCCCGCCCCCACCACCCCCCGCACCGGGGGAGCAGCCCGAACTCGGTGCCGGCCGGGTGCGGATGGTCTTCTTCGGGCTGATGCTCACGCTGCTGCTCGCGGCCCTCGACCAGATGATCGTGGCGACCGCGCTGCCGAAGATCGTCGGTGAACTGCACGGCCTGGACAAGATGTCCTGGGCCGTCACGGCGTATCTCCTCGCCTCCACGATCGGCCTGCCGGTCTACGGCAAGCTCGGCGACCTCTTCGGCCGCAAGAGCATCTTCATGTTCGCGATCATCGTCTTCGTGATCGGCTCCGCCCTGGCCGGCTGGTCCAGGACGATGAACGAACTGATCGCCTTCCGCGCCGTCCAGGGCATCGGGGGCGGCGGCCTCATGATCGGCGTGCAGGCGATCATCGGCGACATCGTGCCGCCGCGCCAGCGCGGTCGCTTCATGGGGCTGATCGGCGCGGTCTTCGGGCTCGCGTCCGTCGCAGGTCCGCTCATCGGCGGCTTCTTCACCGACCACGCCTCCTGGCGCTGGTGCTTCTACATCAACGTGCCGTTCGGGCTGGTCACCCTGGCCGTCATCGCGGTCGTGCTGAAGCTGCCGAAGCCAACTGCCAAGCCCCGCCTGGACATCCTGGGCGCGCTGCTGCTGGCCGTCGCTTCGACCTGTCTGGTGCTGCTGACGACGTGGGGCGGCAACGAGTACGCCTGGGGCTCGCACACCATCGTCGGGCTGGCCGCCGGATGCGCCGTGGCGACCCTGCTCTTCCTGGCCGTTGAGCACCGGGCGCCCGAACCGATCATCCCCCTGCGGCTGTTCCGCGACTCGATCTTCAATGTGACGGCGCTCGTCGGGGCCGTCGTGGGCGTCGCGCTCTTCGGCGCCGCCAGCTATCTGCCGACCTTCCTGCAGATGGTCGACGGCGCCAGCGCCACCGAGTCCGGGCTCTTCATGCTGCCGATGATGGGCGGCGTCGTGATCGCCTCCATCGTCTCCGGGCAGCTGACCAGCCGCACCGGGCGGTACAAGATCTTCCCGGTGCTCGGCAGCGCGATCTCCGCCGTCGGGATGTGGCTGCTCTCCCGTCTGGAGACCGACACCCCCCAACTCACGTACAGCATCTGGATGGCCGTACTCGGCACCGGTATCGGCCTGATCATGTCGATCCTGGTGCTGGCCGTGCAGAACTCCGTGGACCCCCGCGACCTCGGCACCGCCACCAGCGCCAACAACTACTTCCGGCAGATCGGCGGCAGCGTCGGCGCAGCAGTCTTCGGCGCGCTCTTCGCCGGCCGCCTCACCGACGCCCTCAAGGTCCGCATCCCGTCCGGAGCGCACCTCCCCGACCCCGAGTCGATCACCCCGCAGCTGGTCCACTCGCTGCCGCCCGCCCTGCGGGACGGCTACATCCGGGCGTACGCCGACGCGATGCCCCGGATCTTCCTCTACCTGGTGCCGGTGCTCGTGCTCGGCCTGTTCATCGCCTTCTTCCTCAAGGAGAAACCGCTGGTGTCCCACAACGCCCCCGCAGCCGCACCGGATGCCACCGTGCCCGCGGCCCGCGCTCCGGAAGCCCCGTACGTCCCGGGCGTCCCCGTCTGCGGGACCGTCCAGCACTACGACGGATCAACGGTGCCGCGCGCGGCACTCACCCTCATCGACATCACCGGGCGCCAGATCGGGCGCGGTGCGAGCGGCGAGGACGGGCGGTACGCGCTGAGCGTCCCCGGATCCGGCTCGTACGTCCTCATCGCGGCGGCGGGCGGCCACCAGCCGCAGGCCGTCAGCGTCACCGTCGGAGAGCGCCCAGTCGATCTCGACGTGGTGCTCGGCGGCGCCGGACGGCTGGCCGGGACCGTGGTCACCGCGGACGGCACGCCGGTGCGCGACGCGGCCGTGACGCTCACCGACGTACGCGGCGAAGTCGTCGCGTCCACCCGCAGCGGCCGGGAAGGCGGCTATGTCATCAACGAGTTGGTGGCCGGTGAGTACACCCTGGCCGGAAGCGCCCCCGCGTTCCGCCCGGCCGCGATGCCGGTGACCGTGCAGGCCGCACGCGAGACCCGGCAGGACGTCGAACTCGCGGGCGGCGCCGTGCTGCGCGGCACCGTGCGGGCAGGCGGCGGACGGCCGGTCGAGGACGCGCGGGTGACGCTGCTCGACGCGGCGGGGAACGTGGTGGACACCCTCACCACGGGCCCCGACGGCACCTTCCGCTTCGTGGATCTCTCGTCCGGCGAGTACACGGTGATCGCGGCCGGCTACCCGCCGGTGGCGACGGTGCTCCAGGTCGCGGGCGGCGGGCGCACCGAGCGCGATCTCCAGCTCGGGCACGAGGACTGACCCCCGAGGACTGACCCCCGAGGACCGGCCGATGAGGACCGGTCTGTGAGAACCGGCTGGTGAGGACCGGCCCACGACGAGTGCACGGGTCCGGCGTGCGCCGGGCGCACCACCCGTCGGGGCCGATTCCGCCGATGGCCCCCGGGCGCCGGACGCGGGGCCGTACGGTGGACTCACGTGCCGCAGAGCGTTGCGGCCGGGAAGGAGCCTTCCAGCCATGGATGTTGGTGTACCGCGGCCGAGGCCGGAGCGGCCGCGCGGCGCCGCGGCGGGCCGTGTGCCGCTCGCCGTGGTGGTCGTCGATACCGAAGGGCTGGTCTCGCACTGGTCGACGGGCGCCCGCAGGCTCTTCGGCGTGCCGCGCGAGGAGGCGGTCGGCTGCGCCGCAGGGGAACTCCTGCCGGTCTCCGGGGCGTTGCGCCAGGAGGGAGAGCCCGGCCCGGACGGGACGTACACCGACCTCGGTCCCGAACTCGACAGCTCGGTCAGCGGGATCATCGCCTACCCGTCAGCGGGCCGGGCCCGGCTCGACGAGCCGGTGCGCGGCCGTATCGATGTGCTCTGGTGGGCGTATCCGCTGGTCGGCCCCGGCCCGGAACGGCTGCTCGTCCTCGCGGCCGACGCCGCCCAGCTGACGGACGGCGACGAGGACGGCGCCTCCGGGACCATAGCCCCCGGATTCGCGCTCCACACCGACTTCCCCGGCTACCGGGAGCTGGCCGGACGGCTCCCCGAGATCCTGCCGAACATGAGCGTCCAGGAGGCCACCGGGATCGTTGCCCAGGTCCTCGAACTGGGCTATCCGGTACTGGAATTCAGCCGTCGCGACCAGGTCCCCGTCACCCCGGACTGGGGTGTGCCGCGGCACACCCCGCGCGGACTGCCCGGCGATGAGCCCCGGGGGACGGGCGACGGCCCCCGCGCGGCCCGCACAGCGCCCCGTCCCGAACTCGACCTGGAGTACGCCGCCGTCCGCGAACGGCTGGAGTTCCTCAACGAGGCCAGCGGGCGGATCGGCACCTCCCTCGACCTGGAACGCACCATCCGCGAGGTGACCAGTGCCGCCGTACCCCGCTTCACCGACTTCGCGGGCACCCATCTGCGCGCCGCGGTGCTCGCGGGCGAAGGCTTCCCCGACGGCCCGCCCGATGTCACCACCGTCTGGCACCGGGTGTGGGTCGAGCACAACGACGAACCGGGCCGCTGGGACGACACTGTGCCGGTGGGCGAGGCCATCGCGTTCCCCGAGCACACACCGTTCTTCCAGTGCATGGTCACCGGTGAGCCCGTCCTCGTCCGGCATGTGGACGAGGAGCTGAGCAACCGGATCTCCGGTGAGTTCGAGAAGCGCGACCTGCGGCCGCTGATCACCCACAGGTCGCTGCTGATCGTGCCGTTGAAGGCCCGCGACGTGGTGCTCGGCTTCATGGTGCTGATGCGGCGGCCGGGCCGTGAGCCCTTCGACGACATGGACCGCACCACGGGCGCCGAACTCGCCGCCCGTGCCGGCCTCGTACTCGACAACGCCCGTATGTACACCTACCAGGAGAATGTCGCCGAGACGCTCCAGGACAGCATGCTGCCCACGGTCGAACCGCGGATGGCCGGCTGCGACATCGCCACCCGCTACCTGCCGGGCGCCCGGCTCGGCAGGGTCGGCGGCGACTGGTTCGACTCGGTGAAGCTGCCCGGCTCCCGGACCGCGCTCGTCGTCGGTGACGTCATGGGGCACGGGCTCAACTCGGCTGCGATGATGGGCCAGTTGCGCACCGCCGTCCTGACCATGGCCACCATGGAGATGCCACCCGCCCAGCTGCTGCGCAACCTCGACGACCTGGCGCAGCGGCTCGGCGAGCAGTATCTGGCGACCTGTCTGTATGCCGTCTACGACCCGATCCGCTCCGAACTCCAGATCGCCAACGCCGGACATATCCCGCCGGTCCTGGTCCGCGCCGCCGACGGCCGGGCCGAACTGCTCGATCTGCCGACCGGCGCGCCCATCGGTGTCGGAGGTGTCGCCTTCGAGACCGCGACCGTACGGGTGAGCCCCGGCGACCGGCTGATCCTCTGCACCGACGGTCTGGTGGAGGTACGCGGCCAGGACATCGGGGCCGGTCTCGCCGCGCTCTGCGCGTCCGCCGCGCACCCCGCCGCGTCCATGGACGACGCCTGCGACACGATCATCCGCGCGCTGAACCCGAGCGGCGGCCGCAAGGACGACGTGGCCCTGCTGATGGCCAGGGTGAACGGGATCCCCGCCGACGACGTCGCCGAGTGGCGGCTCGCCCTCGATCCCCGCGAAGTGGCGCGGGCCCGGCGGCTGGTGCGCGGGCAACTGCTCGACTGGGGGCTGCCGGACGCGGTGGAGCCGGCCGAGCTGATGGTCAGCGAACTCGTCACCAATGCCGTCCGGCACGGCCGTACCCACGAGGTCGGGCTGCGGCTGGTCAGGACGGCCGCGCTGCTCTGCGAGGTCAGCGACGACGAACCGGCGCCCGCCGCGCTGCTCGGCCCGTCGGCCGACGACGAGTCGGGCCGCGGGCTGCTGGTGGTGAGCGGTCTCGCCCGCGAGTGGGGCACCAGCGCCACCGCGCACGGCAAGACCGTCTGGTTCGAACAGGCGCTGACCCGGGCGCCCCGAGCGCACACCAGGTGAGAGCGGTGCCGGCAGGCAACTGAGTCCGTCCGTGCTCTTGCACGCACCCACCAGGGAACGGTAGTCGTTCTCCAGCAGTGCACAAGGGCGCAATGGACTTGGGAGTACGTATGAACGTGTCGCCGCGGTACCGGGAGTCGTGGGAAGGGTTCTGGTCGGCCACATCGGACACCCAGGGCGAGGCGATCTGGGACTCGGACCCGTCGCTCACCTCCGTACCGCACAGCGAGCTGCTGCTGCCGTACGCCGACCCCGCACTGCCGATCGTGGACCTCGGCTGCGGAAACGGCACCCAGACCCGCTACCTGTCCACCGTCTTCGCCCGCGCGCTGGGCGTGGACCTCTCGCACGCCGCGATCGGGCACGCGCGCTGCGCGGACAGCGCGGGTGCGGCCGAGTTCGAGCAGCTCGACCTGGCCGACACGGACGCGGTCCGGGCCCTGGGCCGGCGGATCGGGGACACCAACGTCTATATGCGTGCGGTCATCCACCAGAGCGAACCCGATGCGCGCCCGGCCGTCGCCGCGGCCGTCGCCGCCCTGCTGGGCGAGCGGGGGCGGGCCTTCGTCGTGGAGCTGACACCCGATTCGAAGGAGGTGCTCCGGAAGGCGACAGAAGGTCCCGGCGGGCCGCCGGTGAAGCTGCGCAGGGTCATCGAACACGGCCTCAAGCCGGCCGACGCCTCCGAGGAGGAGGTGCCCGAGCTGCTCATCGGCGCGGGGATGACGGTACTGGCGAGCGGTGACACGGCACTGGCCCAGACCGAACACATGGCGGACGGCACCCGGATCGAGCTGCCGGCGCGCTGGTTCGTACTCGCCGCGGCTTCCTGAGCCGTCGCGGCGCGTGGGGGCGGTTGGCCCCGGGCGGGGCGGCCGGGCGGGTGGGTCAGCCCGGCTCGTCATCGGCGGAAGGCAGGATGTCCACCTGCCCGGGGGCGAGCTGCTCGACCAGGTCGGCCAGTTCGAGGCAGGCCAGCTCGATCTTGCTGCGGATGTTCTGCTGCTCGGTGACGATGGCGGCCAGCAGCAGGGCGGTCAGCGCCACCGAGCCGTTGAACACCGCGACATTGGCTGTCGCCTCGAACAGGGTCCGGTGGCGGAAGGGGCCGTTGTACTCGGTCGCCGCGAGCACGGCGAAGACCGAGACCAGGCACGCGCAGGGTGCGCTGCCCGGCAACTGGAAGCGGAGCGCCGCCCAGATGAGCAGGGGGAAGACGAGGAAGAGGAGGGGGAGCGAGTTCCGCGTGGCCAGCAGGGTGACCACGACCGCGGCGACGGCCAGCGCGGTCGCCTCCAGCCATCTGTCGCCGGCCCGGGGGAGTCTGGCCCTGCGCAGCACCAGCAGCACCGGGGTGGCCACGAGTACCCCCATCACGTCACCGGTCCACCACGCCGACCACACCGGCCAGAAGTCCCGCAGGGGGAGCTTGCCGGTCACCGCCAGCGTGGCGCAGCCGGTCGAGGCACTGACCAGCATCGCCACCATGGCGCCCAGGAAGACCAGGGCCGCGCCGTCCCGGAGCCGGTCGAGCTCCGGGCGGAAGCCCACCCTGCGCAGCAGCAGGAACGCGCAGACGGGAGCCAGGGTGTTGCCCGCCGCGATGGTGACACCGGGCTGGGTGAGGGTCCCGCTGATCGTGGAGATGGAGAGCAGCGCGCCGGCGGCGATGCCGGGCCAGACGCGCAGCCCCAGATAGAGCAGGGCGCTGAGCGCGACACCGGTGGGCAGCCAGAGCGGTGTGATCACAGCTCCGTCGACGACCACCTCCCTGAGGAGGCCGAGACGCGCTGCTCCGTAGTAGGCGGCTGCCACCAGCACCATCTGCAGGACGACCATCGTCGGGCGCCGGGTGTCTGGCGCGAACAGAGCAGTCGCCATCAGTGCGCCCCGGGGGAGAAGAGTCGATTTGATCCGGTATTCCCCGTGGAGGGCCGGGGGCGTGCCGAATCCTGGAAAGTTAGCTGATCCAGAGCAACCGGCCCTTCAGCGGAGCAGACCCCCGGTCCGCCGGGGCGGACGAGTGACGTCGGGCCTTCTCAGCGGGCGACCCGTATCCGGTAGTGCGCCGTGGCATCCGGCGCACCACCCGTCTGGTGGGACGTGACGGTGAACGAAGCCGTGCCCGCCCTGCGCGGTGTGCCGGTGATGCCACCGGTGTCCCGGTTGAGCGTCAGACCCTGGGGCAGCGCGCCGGCCGTCACCTCGAAGCGCACCGTCGCCGGGGTGTTCGTCTCCACCCTCGCCGCGTAGAGGTCGCCCCGCGCCGCCGGGGGCAGTGCGGTCGTCGTCAGTCGCGGGGTCGGTACCACTACCCGCTCCGGGGCCCCGACCAGTGTGCCGTCCGCGTCGAGCCGCTGCAGTGACCACTCGCGACCCTCCTCGACAACGCTCAGGTGCCAGTTGGTCGTGGTGTCCCGCAGCAGTGCGCGCTGCGCTTCGGTGAAGGCGCCGAGGTTGCGGGCGGTTTCCCACTGCTTGATCGCGTCCAGTACGCGGAGGGTGTTGTCCCCGCCGGCTTCGAGCCCGGCCACCGAGGTCTCGAAGCCGGCGCCGGCGTTGAGGCCGGCGCCGCGCGCCAGTTTGCCCTCGATGCTCAGCAGGCTCTCGGAGCCGGACAGGCTGATCCAACCAAGCATCCCGGGCAGGAAGTTGGCGCGGTAGAACTCGTTGTTGACGAAGACCTGATCCATGGTGGTGACGCCGACCTCGCCCCAGCTGGCACGGGTCAGCGCGTCCCAGGTGTTGGACGTCATCCGGCTGGTCTCGGTGATGAAGCCGTCCCTGGTGCGGTTCTGCCGGTAGGTGCCGTTGATGAGCAGCGCCTGGCCGTAGTTGCCCCAGCCGGACTCGGAGGCCGATTCGACACCGTCGTAGGAGTTGGACGATATTCCCGTGGTGTTCCAGGCGGTGGCCAGGCGGGTGGAGATCTCCTGGAGGATGCCCCGGCCGCCGGTCGCACCGTCATAGCTGTTGACGATGACGCGGCTCGCGCGTTCACCGGACGGGTGCGCGACGGCGGCCGAACCCCACTGCGCACGCTTCACACCGGTCAGCTGCCATGCGCCGCCTGACTGCTGAGCGCTTCCGTAGGAAGCGAACTCATCACCGATGCGCAGCAGTTGGCCGTGCAGGCCGCCCTCCAGCGGAGCACCGGAGTCCAAGTACAGCGTGGTGTCGGTGGCTGAGGCGGGGCGCGCGAGGGCGGCGCGTCCGCCGAGGGCCAGCCGCGGGTCGGCCGGGGACGGCACAACATAGCGGTCGTCGGTGCTGATGAAGTCCGAGATGGTGTGGACGCCCAGACGCATACCGTGCGCCCGCGCCAGCTCGACCGCCGCCTTGGCGCCCGCGTCGTCGCCGCCGAGGCTCGCGTCGAACTGGTAGTGCCCGGTGGTCTGCCAGGGGCCCACCGCGTTCGGCAGCGAGTAGAGGTACCCGATCCCGGCGGCCTCGGCGAGGCGGGCCGCGGTGGGGATGTTGCCGGTGGTGAGGTCGCCCAGGACGAGGAATGACTGGCTGGACGCCTGAGCGGCCTTCTGCCACTGGCCGTTCTGCGTCGGGTACGGCAGGTGCTCGCCGGTGGCGATCTCGGACAGCACGGTCGGAACGAGGTCCGGTGCCGAGCCGAACAGCGCGATCGTCGATCCCGCGATCCGCCCCTCGCCGCCGGGCAGCGGGCCCACCGGGATGTGGTGGCCCGCGCGGGTGAGCCGCGACCGCTCCTTGGTGTAGTCGTACGTGAAGGCACGCAGCACCGAGCCCCATGTGGTCCGGCCGGCGGCGCTCCACTCCTCGTGCGCGGCAACCTGGAGCCCGGACGGGTTGTCCGCCACCTCTGTCTCCCAGCCGAAGTCCTGGTACTCCTGCGGCCAGGCACCCTCCGTCCGGTCGGTCAGTGGACGCAGGCCGATCGCGAAGTCGTCGTCGCGGACCACGCCGACCGTTTCGCCGACGGTCTGCGTGATGGCGGTCGCCAGCGGCCCCCACAGCAGCGTCTGCACGTCGGCCCCGGCCGGGGCGGCGACGCGGGTGGCCACCAGGGTGGTGAAGGTGCCGCGGTCGACCACTCGTACGTCGACCGCGCATCCCGCGGCGCGGTTCGTGAAGGTCAGCAGGTCGGGGTGGGCGGGGCTGCGCCGCACCGCGGTGGGCGCCACCTGCCGCCCGTCGATGACAAGGCTGACCAGCGGGGCGGCTCTGCCGGGTGCGAGGTGGTCGGTGCCGGTGCGGGCGTCCTTGAGGAAGGACACGGTGCCCGTGGCGTCCAGGCCGACGGTGAGGTGGCCCGCCCTCACCCGGATCCCGGCCGCGGGGTGTCGGTCGCCGGGGACCGGTGCGGCCGCCGACGCGCTCCAGGGGCCGAGCGCGGCAGCGGCAGCGCCCGCTCCGGCGGCGAGGAGGAGGTTCCTTCTGCTGGGTGGCGTCATTCGATCGTTCCTCTCGGTTCGTGAGCGGGCGATTACGGACCCCGGACCGCTCGGCAGGACACTGCTGTGCTGGTGGCGGGTGATCAGAGCGTGACGACGGTTCCGGTGCGGCGGGCGCGTTCGGCGGCGAAGACGAGCCGGTGGCTCGCCACGCCGGTACGCGCGCCCGAGACGACCAGCTCGGGGCATCCGTCGCTGAGCGCGTCGACGAATGCGTACAGCAGCGCCCGGTCGCCGCCGGCGTGCCCCTCGGTGTTGTTGGAGCCGTCGACCGAGGTGTCGATGACGGTCCGGCGCTCGGTCAGCAGGTCGTAGACCTCCAGGTACCGCCCGTCGCCGGTCAGTTGGCCGCGCGTGCCGAAGATCCTGGTGCGGCGGTTCTCCTGCGGGGTGAAGGCGGTAAGAGTGAAGCTCGCGGTGAGGCCCCCCTCGTATTCGACGGTGACGGTCTGGTGGTCGTTGACGTCGTTGTCGCAGGCGTAGGCGCAGCGCCCGTAGGGCCCCGTACGCAGCGCCTCGGTCAGCGTGTCCTCGGTGAGGTCGCGCGCGACCACACTCGCGAAGTAGTGCTTGGGGCCGTGACCGTCGCGCAGGCCCTGCCGGTAGATGCGGGCGGCGGAGAACGGGCATCCGGCCTCTACCTCGGCCGGGCAGTCCAGGCAGCGGTCGGCGGCGCCGGGCGGCCGGTTCTCGGGGCGGAAGTGGGTGAGGGAGCCGAAGGAGGAGACGCGGCGCGGGGCCCGGCCGATGACGTCGCCGAGCCAGTCGATGTCGTGACAGGACTTGGTGAGCAGCAGCGGCCCGGTCTCGTCCTCGCGCCGCCAGTTGCCGCGTACGAAGGAGTGCGCGAAGTGGTAGGAGCCGATCGGTTCCAGGTGCTGGACGGAGACGATGTCGCCTACCGCCCCGGAGGCGAGTTCGCGCTTGAGGGCACGGGTGTAGCGGGTGTAGCGCATGACGTGGCACAGGCCGAGGAGGACACCGGCGTTCTCGGCGGCCTCGGCGATGCGGACGCAGTCCTCGTCACTGACGGCCATGGGCTTCTCCAGCAGCACGTGGTAGCCGCGGGCGATGAAGGCGAGCGCGGCGTCCAGGTGCTGGTCGTCGAGAAGGGCGATGACGACGGCATCGGCCAGGCGGGGCCGGGCGGCCAGCTCGCGCCAGTCGGCGAAGACCTGGCCGTCCGCCAGTTCGTGGTGGGCGGCGAAGGATTCGCGGCGCGCGTCGTCGGGTTCGGCGACCGCGGTGACCACGGCCCGTCCGGGGCGTTCGGCCGTCAGCTCGGCGTAGGCGGCGCCGCGGGCGCCGGCCCCGGCGAAGGCGATTCGCATGGCGGTCATCCCTTGCTGGCCCCTCCGGTGAGGCCCTTGACGAAGTGTTTCTGGAAGGCGAGGTAGAAGACGAGGATCGGTATCGAGGCGAGGAACATGAACGCGAACACGGCGCCGTAGTCGGACTGGTGCTCGCCGATGGCGCGGTAGACGCCGACGGTGACGGTGGTACCGGAGGCGGGTCCGAGGATGATCAGCGGATTGAGGAAGTCGTTCCAGATCCAGGTCCCGAGGAAGATCAGGACGCTGGCGGAGGCCGGCCGCAGCAGCGGGAAGATCACCTGCCAGAAGGTCCGGAAGCGCCCGGCACCGTCGAGGGCGGCGGCCTCCTCCAGCTCGACCGGGATGGTCTTGACGAACCCGGTGAACACGAACACGCCGAACGGCACGTAGTAGCCGACATTGGACAGCACCACGCCGGCCACGGAGGTCATCAGCCCGAGCGTGCGCAGGACCTCGGTGATCGGCGTCATGATGACCGCGGGGGGCACCATCAGCCCGCACAGCAGCACCGCGAGGGCGATCTTCGGCAGCGGGCCGGCGGCCCGCGCCAGATAGTGGCCGAGCATCGCCGAGAGCACGGTGAGCACGGTGATCGAAATGGCGGTGATCTCGATGCTGTTGATGAGCCCGAACCAGAACAAGTGGTCGGTGCGGGTCAGTACGGCGGTGAGGTTGTCGAGCGTCGGGGGGAACGGCAGTGCGGCCGGGCTCCTGACGATCTCGTCCCCCGGTTTGAAGACGTTCGCCAGCACCAGGTACAGCGGAAGGAAGAAGCAGGCCGTCACCAGGACCGCGGCGACGGGGCGCAGCCAGGTGCGGGCCCGGCCGTTGCGGGCGGCGACGCCCGGCCGGGCGCGTTCGCGGTCGAGTACGAGGGTCACAGGTTCACCTCTCGGCGCTGAAGGAAGCGCAGGGCGAGGACGGAGATCGCGGCGACCAGGGCGAGCATCACGGTGGACATGGCCGCGGCGTAGCCGATCCGGTTCCCGGTGAAGGCGGTGGTGACGACGGAGAACGCGATGGTGGCCGTGGTCCCGTCGCCCGGTCCGCCGTTGGTGATCACCTGGATGTGGTCGTACGCCTTGAACGCGGTGATCAGCATCATGACGGTGTTGATGGTGACGGCGGGGGCCAGCATCGGCCAGGTGACGTGCCGGAAGCGCCCGCCGGCGCCCGCCCCGTCCAGCGCGGCGGCCTCATGCAGCTCCGGCGGCACGCCCTGGAGTCCGGCGAGGTAGACGACGACGCAGAAGCCGAGCATCTGCCAGGCGATGATGGAGGCGACGGAGTACAGCGCGATCGACGGGTCGGACAGCCAGCCCGGCGGGTGGTCCACACCGGCCGACCGCAGCAGCGAGTTGACCATCCCGTCATCGGTCAGCAGCGCCTGCCAGATCACGCTGACGACCACGGAGCTGAGCACCACGGGTGTGAAGAACACGGCGCGCAGTGCGTGGTAGAGGCGCCCGCGCCGGTCCAGCAGAATCGCGACGCCCAGGCCGAGTACGTTGGGCACGACCACGACGATGGCGGTGACGATCACCGTGTTGCCGAGCGCCCGGTGGAACGCCGGATCGCCCAACAGCTCGCGGTAGTTGGCAAGACCGGTATACCGGGTCGACCGGTGCAGCGGGTTCTCGTCGGTGAGGCTGGACCGCACGCTCATGATGACGGGTACCAGGACGAGGCCGAGGTAGAGAAGGAGGCCGGGGGCGCCGAAGGTGAGGAAGTGGCCGATGCCGGCGAGTGGCGACCGGCGGCTCGGGCGACGGGCCGTCCTGGACGGCGGGCTTGTGATGGTCACTTGGTGTCCTTGGCCCACTCGGTGTCGAGGTTCTTGGCCAGCTCGTCCGCGGTGGTGCGACCGCTGATCAGGTCGGCGGTGCCGGCCCACAGCCGGTCGGACACGCCGGGTACAAGGCCGGTGTCGCCGGTCTCGACGGTGAAGGCATTGACCAGAGCATGCCGCTTGGCGGCGTCCTGGTAGAGCGCGTCGGTGGCCCGGTACACCGGGCCCATACCGGCCGGTGGGGTGTATCCCCTGATGGCGATGATCGACCCGTCGGCGCGCACCGAGGCGTCGAGGTTGGCCTTGTCCTCCATGAACGCCTTCGCCCACCTTTTCGCCAGCGGGACGTCCGGGGCCGTGGAGCTGACACTCATTCCGCCGCCGGTGTAGGCGGGGACCACGGTCTTGCCGTCGTCGCTCGGCCAGGGGAAGACGCCGACGCCGAAGCCGGGCTTCTTGGCGTCGGCGGAGGCCGCGAACCAGGAACCCATCGGATACATCGCGCCCTTGCCGTCGCGGAATGCCTGCTCGGTGGCGGCGTAGTCGCGGCTGAGACCGGACTTGTCGATATAGCCCTTGGCGGCCAGGTCCTGGACCTTCTTCAGCGCACCCACGAAGGCCGGATCGGTGAAGGAGCGCTTGCCGGACCGGCGTTCGGCCAGCCAGTTCGGCCTGGCCCGGTAGACGTCGGTGCCGACGGCGGCGATATCGGGGTAGCCGTCGGCGAAGGTGTCCTTACCGCCGCCCCCGACAATGATCGGGTCAATGCTCTTGGACTTGAGCTTGGCGCAGTCGTCGAGGAACTGCTGGTACGTCGCCGGAGTCGCGGTGATCCCGGCCTTCGCGAACAGGTCCTTGTTGTAGTAGACGAGCGGGGTGGGCTGGGTGTTGTAGGGCAGTTGGTAGATCTTGCCGCCGATGGGGTTGGCGTTCGGGGAGACGTAGTCGGCCAGGTCGGCCGCGGACCAGGCGGTGAGCTTGCCGGACTGGGCGAGGCCGTCCGGGTTGACGGAGATCATGAGGTCGGGGAGCTGGCCGGAGGCGGCGAGCTGCTTGACGTAGCCGTTGCGGTCGGCACTGGGTGCGACCAGCTTCTTGATCTTCACACCGGGGACCTTCGCCGAGGCGCGGGCGATGGCCGCGTCCCAGTACTTCGCGTCCAGGTTGGGGGTCTCGAAGGTGAGGAAGGTCAGCACCGGCCTGCCGCCGGAACCGGCCGATGAGGACCCGCTGCCACCTGCGGTGCAGCCGGTGGCAGCGAGGACGAGGACCGCGCCGGCGGCGGCCGCGGCGAGCCCGTAGCGGCGTCTGGACATGGGTCTCCCTGAAACGAAGGTTCGAGCCGGCAAGGCGTCAATTACTAAACTTGCTAACGTAATGCGGGTACCGGGCAGGTCTAGCAAGACATCCGATGTCCAGTCAAGAACTATGCAGAGCTCAAGAATCGGCACGAGGAGACTCCAACCCCCATGGCGCGCACCAGCGGTGACCCCTCGATCCTCCGGCAGCTCAACTCGGCCGCGGCCCTGCGTGCCCTGATGGAGGCCCCCGGCGCGCTCACCGTCGCCCAACTGGGCAGCGTCATCGGCGTCACCCGGCCACCCGCCGAGCGGATCGTCAACGAACTGATCGCGGGTTCCTGGGCCGAGGAGGAACCACCGACCGCCGCCCGACAGGTCGGACGTCCTGCCCGCCGTTACCGCTTCCGCGCGGACGCCGGGCACGTCATCGGCATCGACATCGGCGCACACAAGACCCTGGCCGCCGCCGCCGACCTGCGCGGCGACGTCCGAGCCGAGCGCCGGGCACCGCTCGATCCGGAGATGGGCGCCGCCGCGCGGCTGGCCGCCGCCCGGGACAACGCCCTCGCCTGCCTGCAGAGCGCCGGCCTCGCACCGGACGGCCTGCTGGCCGCCGGGATCGGCACCAGTGGCGTGATCGACGAGCGGGGGCAGGTCGCGCTCTGCAGCATCCTGCCCGAGTGGACCGGGCTCGACCTGACCGCCACCGCAGGGGAGTTCCTGCCCGGCGTCCCGGTACTGGTCGAGAACGACGTACGGCTCGGCGCCCTGGCCGAGCACTGGCGGGGTGCGGCCCAGGGTGCGGAGGACGTCATCCTGCTGCACGCCGGACGCCGGCTCAGTGCCGGCCTGCTGCTCGGCGGCCGGCCCCGGCGGGGCAGCCACGGCGCCGCGGGGGAGATCGGCCACCTCAGCTACCTCAACTGGATGCACTCCTTCGAGCGGTTCGCGGACTACCGCGAGGGTGAGCACGGTCCGGCGGCCGGTGCGGAGCCCGCGGCGCGGGTCTTCGCCGCACTGCGCGACGGTGACCGGCAGGCGGGCTACCTGGTCGACGCGTTCGCGCGCGAGCTGGCCGACGGGCTGGCCGCGATGGTCCTGGCCGTCGACCCCGAGATCGTCGTCATCGGCGGCGGACTGTCACGTGCGGGGGAACTGCTCGCCGGACCGGTGCGGCGGCATCTGGCCGCACACTGCCTCTTCCCGCCCGAAGTCGCGGTCTCCGGACTCGGCGACGAGGCGGTCGCCCTGGGAGCGGTCCGGCTGGCCGCTGACGGTGTGAAGGAACGGCTGCTGACCGGACCCTTGCGGCCCGCTCCCGCACTCGGGTAGACATACGGAGCCCTCAGATACGAAAGGCAGTATCGAAACTGTCTCCGGTCACAGACCGTCGCGGTCGTGCCAGTGCTCCTGCCAGCGCCAGTCGATGGGGTCGTCGGCGCGCTGGTACCGGATGTCGGTGGACAGGCGGGTCACCTCTTCCGGGTCGGCGTTGTCGAGGGCGGCGTGCACCAGGTAGGGGGAGTGGACCACCATGTCGCCGGCCTCGTAGTCGGTGGTCAGCCAGCGGGTGTCGTAGGCGTCGGCGAGGGCGGGGAGGTCGGCGGTGATCGACGCGGCGGGCCTGCGCAGCCGGCCGGCCCGTTCTTCGGCGCGCACCCGTGCGTGACTGCCTTCCAGGTAGACGAGGCCGCCGCGCGTGGCGGGGCAGTCGCCCAGCGGGATCCAGGAGCTGAGCACCCGGTCGGTGCCTTCCCGGAGATACACGAGGTCGTAGTGGGCCTGGGTGGCGAACCCGATGCCCGTGTCGCCCGCCCGCTGGTGCCGGATGATCTTCCGTCGGTGCAGGAAGGCCGCCGCGTCCAGGAACCACGCGTACCAGTCACGGAGTGCCGGCTGGGTGCAGAACTCCTGGTAGGCGTGGCCCGGCACCAGCTCCTTGAACAGCACCCGGCGCAGGGCCGCCGGGTCCGGGTCGGCCCGGCCGCGCTCCCGCAGGCCGGTCGGGGCGAGGGTGTCGAAGTAGTGGCGGCGGAACGCGGTCACGGCAGCCACGGGCAGGGCGCCCCTGAGATAGAGGTAGCCGTCGCGGCGCAGGCGGGCCCAGAGGGCGTCACGATCGTGCCGCTCTTCGTCGGGTACCGGTGCGAGGGCGCCCATCCTGGCGGGTGCGGTGTCGAGTACGTAGCCGTTGGACGTCAGCATGGCTACGAGCCTGAACGTGCCGGGCCCGCGGTGCCATGCACGAAAGCGGGTCGTGAAGGGGACTCTTCGGTACGCGGTCCGTGCCGTCTACAGTGACCGCATGCCGGGCTGGTCGCGCTATCTCACTCCCGCTGCCGCGCACTGGGGACTCGGTCTGGTGTGCCTGGGAGCGGGCGGGCAGAGCGGCCACATCGGCACGGTGCGCGAGCGGGTGCTGTCGTCGCACGCCGTGGTCCTCGTGACCGCCGGCCGCGGCCGCTGCAACGGCCGTGCGGTCGGCCCGCCCGCCCTGTTCCACCTGCCGGCGGGCGTGCCGCACACCTACGGTCCTGACAGGCACGGCTGGAGTGAGCAGTGGGCGCTGTACGACGGCCCGGCCGCCGGCGCGTACGCCGAACTCGGTTACCTCCCGGCCGAGGTGACCCCACTGGCCGACGCCGCATCGGCCGCCCTGCTGTTCACCCGGCTGCGCCGTGCCCTCGACCGCCCCGACCCCGAGACGGCGTCCGCCGCCGCCCTCCACGAACTCATCACCGCGCTGGGCCGCCCTCGGGTCACGCACCCCGTCCTGGTCGCACTGGCCCGCAACAGCGCGCTCCCGCTGGCCGTCACGGCACGCGAACTGTCCCTGAGCGCGGAGAGGTTGAGGAGCGTCGTCCGGCAGCAGACCGGACATGGTCCGAAGGAGTACGTCCAGCGGCTGCGTATCAACCGGGCCAAGGAACTGCTCGCGGAGACGGATCTGACCGTGGTGGCGATCTCCCGCCGCACCGGGTTCAACGACCCCGGCTACTTCACCCGCCAGTTCACCCGCCGGACCGGCGTCACCCCGTCCGCCTTCCGTACCCAGCAGCAGCGGGGATGACCGGCCGGCGCTGCGGCCATGCGGACGAACCGATGCCAGCGGTATGGACCTGTGGTGGTTGAACACCTGCTGGCCAGCATATTCGGCGGCAGGTAGCGTCATGCGCATGAAGATCCTCATCAGCGCCGACATGGAGGGCGCGACCGGTGTGACCTGGCCCGGTGATGTGCTGCCCGGCAGTGCGCAGTGGGAACGCTGCCGGTCGCTGTTCACGTCCGATGTGAACGCCGCCGCCCTCGGCTTCTTCGACGGGGGAGCCGACGAGGTGCTCATCAACGAAGCCCACTGGTCCATGCGGAATCTGCTCATCGAGCAGCTCGACGAGCGGGTCCAGATGCTCACGGGCCGCCATAAGTCGCTGTCCATGGTGGAGGGCGTCCAGCACGGCGACGTCGACGGGATCGCCTTCGTCGGCTACCACACCGGCGCCGGTATGGAGGGCGTACTCGCCCACACCTACCTGGCCAACTCGATCACCGGCGTCTGGCTCAACGGCGTACGGGCGAGTGAGGGTCTCCTCAACGCGCATGTCGTCGCGGAGTACGGAGTCCCCGTGGTGCTCGTCACCGGCGACGACCTGGCCTGCGCCGACGCGCTGGGCTACGCGCCCCGGGCCCGTACGGTGGCGGTGAAGGACCACGTGTCGCGGTACGCGGCGGTCTGCCGCACCCCGGCCCGTACGGCATCCGACATCCGGTCGGCCGCAGCGGGAGCCACCGCGCTCGCCGTGCGCCATGAACCCGTGACAGGTCGGTCCTTCACGGTGGAGCTGGAGTTCGACGCGGAGCATCTGGTGGGCGCCGCGACCGTCGTTCCGGGGGTCAGGCGGACAGCCGAACGGCGTGTCGCCTACACCAGCGCGACGATGTATGAGGGCATTCGGACCTTCAAGGCGGTTACGACGCTCGTCTCGTCCGCGGTGGAGGAACAGTATGGCTGACGTGAACCCGATGGCAGCGGTCCCGCTGGACGCCAGGGCACTCGACGAGGTGGTGGACTTCACCTCGGAACTGATCCGGATCGACACGACCAACCGGGGCGGCGGCGACTGCCGGGAGCGGCCCGCCGCGGAGTACGTCGCCGAGCGGCTGGCCGGTGCGGGGATCGAGCCGGTGCTCCTTGAGCGCACCCCGGGGCGTACCAATGTGGTGGCGAGGATCCCGGGTACCGACCCGTCGGCGGACGCGCTGCTGGTCCACGGGCACCTCGACGTGGTGCCCGCCGAGCCGGACGACTGGTCCGTGCACCCGTTCTCCGGTGAGATCCGCGACGGTGTGGTCTGGGGCCGCGGCGCCATCGACATGAAGAACATGGACGCGATGGTCCTCGCGGTGGTGCGGGCCTGGGCGCGCGAGGGCGTCCGCCCCCGGCGCGACATCGTCATCGCGTACACGGCCGACGAGGAGGCGAGCGCCGTCGACGGCTCCGGCTTCCTCGCCGACCACCACCCCGGGCTCTTCGAGGGCTGCACCGAGGGGATCAGCGAATCCGGTGCCTTCACCTTCCACGCGGGCCCGGACCTGCCCGTCTACCCCATCGCGGCCGGTGAGCGCGGCACTGCCTGGCTGAAGCTCACGGCGCACGGCAAGGCCGGCCACGGCTCCAAGGTCAACCGGGACAACGCGGTCAGCACGCTCGCCGCCGCCGTCGCCCGGATCGGCGAGCACCAGTGGCCGGTGCGGCTCACCCCGACCGTGCGGGCCGCGCTCACCGAGATCGCCGCGCTGCACGGCATCGAAACCGACACCGCCGACCCGGACTTCGACGTGGACGCGCTGCTCGCGAAGCTGGGCCCGGCGGCCGCGCTGGTCGAGCCGACCGTCCGCAACAGCGCCAACCCGACGATCCTGGAAGCTGGTTACAAGGTCAACGTGATCCCCGGGCATGCGACGGCGTACGTCGACGGGCGGATGCTGCCCGGCGGCGAGGACGAGTTCCGCACGACGCTCGACCGGCTCACCGGGCCGCACGTCGACTGGGAGTTCGACCACGGCGAGGTCGCGCTCGAAGCGCCGGTGGACTCACCGACGTACGCCAAACTGCGGGCGGCCGTCGAGAAGTTCGCACCGGAGGGGCATGTGGTGCCCTACTGCATGTCGGGGGGTACGGACGCCAAGCAGTTCTCCCGGCTGGGGATCACCGGGTACGGCTTCTCACCGCTGCGGCTGCCCGCCGGTTTCGACTACCAGGCCCTGTTCCACGGGGTCGACGAGCGGGTACCGGTGGACGCGCTGCACTTCGGTGTCCGGGTGCTCGATCACTATCTGCGTACTGCATAGGGGAGTTGTCTGCATGGCATCCACCGGGGCCTACGGAACGTGGCCTTCGCCGATCGACGCCGCCCTCGCCGCGTCGCAGGACGGCCGTCCCGAGTTCATCGGCACGGTCGGCGAGGAAGTGTGGTGGACCGCGCCGCGCCCCGCCGAGGGCGGCCGGCGCGCACTGGTGCGGCGGCGGGCGGACGGCCGTGAGGAGACGGCCCTGCCCGCTCCGTGGAACGTCCGCAGCCGGGTCATCGAGTACGGCGGACAGCCCTGGGCGGGGGCGGCGCGGCCCGTGGGCGGACCGCTCGTGGTCTTCGTCCACTTCGCCGACCAGCGGCTCTACGCGTACGAGCCGGACGCGCGGGGCGCCGGGGCGCAGCCGAAGCCGCTGACCCCGGTCTCCGCCGTGGGCGGCGGACTGCGCTGGGTGGACCCGGTGATCCACCTGGACCGCGGCGAAGTCTGGTGCGTCCTGGAGGAGTTCACCGGCGGCTCGCCCACCGATGTGCGCCGGGTCCTCGCGGCCGTACCGCTGGACGGCTCGGCCGCCGGGGACCGCGCTGCCGTACGCGAACTCTCCGACGGCGGGCACCGCTTCGTCACCGGCGCACGGCTCTCGCCGGACGGGCGGCGTGCAGCGTGGCTGGGCTGGGACCATCCGCGGATGCCGTGGGACGGGACCGATGTCATGGTCGCCGATGTCACGGGCGACGGCCTCTTCGAGGGGGCCCGGCACGTCGCCGGGGGACCCGGCGAGTCCGTCGCACAGGTCGGCTGGGCGGCCGACGGGCGGCTGCTGTTCGCGTCCGACCGCACCGGCTGGTGGAACCTCTACCGGGCGGACGTGGACCAGGACGGCGCGGCCGTCGCGCTCTGCCCCCGCGACGAGGAGTTCGGCGGGCCGCTCTGGAAGATCGGCCAGAAGTGGTTCGAGCCGCTGGACAGCGGGCTGATCGCCGTCGTCCACGGCGCGGGCACCACCGCGCTCGGTGTGCTCGACCCGGAATCCGGCGAACTCGTCGACGCGCCGGGCCACTGGAGCGAGTGGGCCGCGACCCTGGCCGCGGACGACAGCCGGGTGATCGGCCTGGCGGCGGGCCCGCGCTCCACGTTCGAGATCGTGGAGCTGGACACCAGCTCAGGACACACCCGCGTCATCGGTTCCCCGCACCGGGACGCGGTGGACCCCGCCTATTACCCCGATCCGCAGACCCGTACGTTCACCGGGCCCGGCGGCCGGGAGATCCACGCCCACATCCACCCGCCGCACAGCCCGGACCTGACCGCACCCGACGGCGAACTGCCGCCCTTCGTGGTCTGGGCGCACGGCGGACCCACCAGCCGTACACCGCTCGTACTCGACCTGGAGATCGCCTACTTCACCTCGCGGGGCATCGGGGTGGCCGAAGTCAACTACGGCGGTTCGACCGGCTACGGCCGGGAGTACCGCAACCGGCTGCGCGCGCAGTGGGGCGTCGTGGACGTGGAGGACTGCGCGGCCGTCGCCGGGGCACTCGCTGACGAGGGCACCGCCGACCGGGCCCGGCTCGCGATCCGCGGGGGCAGCGCGGGCGGCTGGACATCGGCCGCCTCGCTGGCGTCGTCCGGCGTCTACGCCTGCGGCACCATCATGTATCCCATCCTCGATCTGACCGACTGGGCGTCGGAGGACGGCACCCACGATTTCGAGTCCCAGTACCTGGAGACCCTCATCGGGCCGCTCGCCGAGGTCCCCGAGCGCTACCGCGACCGCTCGCCCGCCCAGCACGCGGACCGGGTGTCAGCGCCGTTCCTGCTGCTCCAGGGGCTGGACGACGTGATCTGCCCACCGGTGCAGTGCGAGCGGTTCCTGGAGCTGATGGCGGGCCGGGGCGTGCCGCACGCCTACCTCACGTTCGAGGGCGAGGGGCACGGTTTCCGCAGGGCCGACACCATGGTCCGCGCGCTGGAGGCCGAACTCTCCCTGTACGCACAGACCTTCGGCATCGACCGGCCCGACGTGCCCGCCCTGGAGCTGAACCAGTGAGCCTCACCCCGCCGTCCCCCACGCCGCCGTCACTCGCCCAGCCGTCCCCCGCCATGCCGTCCCCGACGGCGCCGGGCCGCGCACAGCCCGGCCGCACCGCACCCGCCCTCGTGCCGCTGACCCGGCCCGCCCGGCTGCGGCCGGGGGCCAGGGTCGCCGTGGTGTCGCCCAGCGGGCCCGTCCCCGAGGACCGGCTCACGGCGGGGCTCGACATCCTCCGCGGCTGGGACCTGGACCCGGTCGTGATGCCCCATGTGCTCGACAGGCACCCGCGGTTCAGATACCTCGCGGGCGCCGACGAGGCCCGCGCCCACGACCTCCAGACGGCCTGGTGCGACCCGGAGTTCTCCGCGGTCCTCTGCGCACGCGGCGGATACGGCGCGCAGCGCATGACCGATCTGCTGGACTGGGCGGCGATGCGCGCGGCCGGGCCCAAGGTGTTCGTCGGCTACAGCGATGCCACCGCGCTGCACGAGGCGTTCGCGGTACGGCTGGGGCTCTCCACGCTGCACGGCCCGATGACCGCGGCCCTCAGCTTCATCGAGAACGCGGAGACCCAGGAATCCCTGCGCGCCACACTCTTCGAGCCCGACACGGTCCGCACGCTCGGCCTCGGCACCGCCCGCACCCTGGCCCCCGGCCGGGCGGCCGGCATCACCTTCGGGGGCTGCGTCGCGCTGCTCGCCGCCGAGCTCGGCACACCGCACGCCCGCCCCACGGGGCGCGGCGGGCTGCTGCTGATCGAGGACGTCGGCGAGAAGGGCTACAGCATCGACCGGAACCTCACCCAGCTGCTCCGCTCGGGCCTGCTGGACGGCGTCGCGGGCATCGCTCTCGGTTCCTGGGAGGAGTGCGCCCCGGGCGACGAGGTACGGGCGGTGCTGGAGGACCGGCTCGGCGGTCTCGGTGTGCCGGTGGCCGCGGAGTTCGGCTTCGGGCACTGCTCCACGGCGCAGACGATGCCGCTCGGCGTGCCCGCGGTCCTGGACGCCGGCGCGGGCACCCTCACGCTGGACGTGCCGGCACTGGTCTGAACCGCCGGGGCGCGAATCCGGGCCGCCCCGGTACCGCGCGCCCCGGGCGGTTTAGCCTTGCCCGATGTCAGACACGACCGCATACCTCGCCGCAGGCCCCCGGGTGGGCGTACGTCTCTTCTCGTACGAGGACGCGGGGGAGTTCACCGCGCTGGTACGGGAGAGCAGGGAACTGCACCACCCCTGGCTCGCCCCGCCCGCCGACCCCGAGAGCTTCCTCGTCTACGCGCGGCGGCTGATCGAGGACCCGGCCAAGGCGGGCTTCCTGGTCTGCGAACACGAGGGCGCGGCGGCCGGACGCATCGCCGGGTTCATCAACATCAACAACATCGTCGAGGGCGCGTTCCGGAGCGGGGCGCTCGGATACGGCGCGTTCGCGCACGCGGCAGGGCGGGGTCTGATGGGGGAGGGGCTGCGCCTGGTGATGGCGTACGCCTTCGGCCCGCTCGGCCTGCACCGCCTGGAGGTCAACATCCAGCCCGCCAACGAGGCATCGCTGGCGCTGATCCGCCGCGCCGGGTTCCGGCTGGAGGGGTTCTCTCCGGACTTCCTCTTCATCGACGGTGCCTGGCGGGACCACGAACGCTGGGCGTTCACCGCCGAAATGACGGTCCGCTGACGGCGGCGCCGCCCTCAGACGGATCCCTCAGACGGATCCCCCGGCCCGTCTTCCGGCCCGGACCGGGGCTGGGCCGGGCCCGTCAGCGGCCCTTGCGGTTGATCTTCATGGTGTCCATGTCCGTCACGGTCGAGCGCAGCGGACCGAAGCCGTGCCCCAGCTCCTTCAGCGCGGTCTCGGCCCGGTCCTCGGCGATGGCGCCCGCCATCTCCTCGCCGTCCGCCGCGTCGGAGACGACGACATAGCGGAACGAGAAGTGCCGCAACGCCCTGTCGTAGGTGAGTGAGCCCTGCTCGGTGAAGTGCATCTGCGTCAGCCCGTGGTCGTCCACGTCCGCGAGCAGCCGGGTCCGCGAGGTGTCCGTCAGCCCGTCCCAGGTTCCCCGCACAATGACCCGGTAGGTGTGCTGCTCGGCCATCTCGTCCGCCCTCGTCTCGTTCGTACACCGTTCCCGGCGAAGGGTACGGGTCCGGCCGAGTCCGGCGCAGACCAATTTCTCCGGGGCGGCCTTCCGCGCGGATCGGGCAGCCTTTCGGATAAATCGGCCTGCGGGAACCCCTGGTCAGACCAGGCCCGCCGGTGTTCCATGGTCATCAGGGGAGGGGCCGGGCGGACGGCTGCCCCCACGAGCGAGTGAGGTTGCCTTGGCCACGACCGTGCGACGTGCCGTAATGACGCTGCCCGCTGCCCCGTTGGGGCCGGAGAACCCCCTTCCCGCGCTGCGGCCGCTCGACGAGATGCACACCGTGGACGCCGAGGGGCGGGCCGGGCTCCCGCACGACATGGCACGCCAGGTCGGGTACGAGCAGCTGACCAGCGTGCTGCCCGTGCGCGTCCTCGACGGGTACGCCAGGGAGCGCACGCCCACCGGCATCGACACGATCGTGATCGAGAACGACCGGCTCCGGGCCACTGTGCTGCCCGGTCTCGGCGGCCGGATCCACTCCCTCTTCCACAAGCCGTCGGGCCGGGAGCTGCTCTACCGCAACCCCGTCCTCCAGCCCGCCGATTTCGCGCTGAACGGCGCCTGGTTCTCCGGCGGCATCGAGTGGAACATCGGCGCGACCGGGCACACCACGCTCAGCTGCGCCCCGCTGCACGCGGCGCTGGTGACCGCACCCGACGGCGGTGAGATGGTGCGGCTCTGGGAGTGGGAGCGGCTGCGCGACCTGCCCTTCCAGGTGGACCTCTGGCTGCCGGAGGACTCCGACTTCCTCTACGTCGGCGTCCGGATCCGCAACCCGCACGAGCAGCCGGTGCCCACCTACTGGTGGTCCAACATCGCCGTGCCCGAGGGCCCGAAGACCCGTGTCCTGGCCCCCGCCGACGAAGCCTGGCACTTCGGCTACGAGCGCAGTCTGCGCCGTGTCCCGGTCCCCGGATGGAACGGCGCCGACCGTACGTACCCCCTCCGCAGCGAGTACCCGGCCGACTACTTCTACGAGGTCCCGCCCGAGGAGAGGAAGTGGATCGCCTCGCTGGACGAGGAAGGACGGGGGCTCGTCCAGACATCGACCGACCAGCTGCGCGGCCGCAAGCTCTTCCTCTGGGGTTCGGGCACCGGCGGCCGGCGCTGGCAGCAGTGGCTGACCGAGCCGGGCACCGGCGGCTACGCGGAGATCCAGGCGGGTCTCGCCCGTACCCAGCTGGAGCATGTACGCCTGGAAGCGGGCGCCGAGTTCAGCTGGCTGGAGGCGTACGGCCCGCTCGAAGCGGATGCGTCGGCCGTGCACGGCGACGACTGGGCCGCGGCCCGCGACGAGGCGGCGGGCCGGCTCGAAACCGCGCTGCCCAGGGCCGCGGTCGAGGCGGCCCACGACGCGTGGCGCGGCTGCGTGGACCGCGAGCCGCACGAGATGCTCGCCACCGGCTCCGGCTGGGGCGCGCTCGAAGTGCTGCGCGGCGGGTACAAGCTGCCGGGCACGCCGTTCTACGCGTCGGCGCTCGACGACGACCAGCAGCCCTGGCTGGAGCTGTACCGCTCCGGTGCGTTCCCGGCGCCGCGCAGGGTCACCCCGCCCGGTCCCTCGCTGGTCTCCAGGCACTGGCGGGACATGCTGGAGACGGCCCGCGCCGAACCGCTGACCGAGTACCACCTGGGTATCGCGCAGTGGCACGGCGGCGACCGGGCCCAGGCGGTGCGCAGCTGGGAGCGCGGCCTCGAACTGGCTCCGTCCCGCTGGCCGTTGCTGCGCTGCCTCGCGGTCGCCGACCGGTGCGACGGCCACGACGGGAGGGCGGCCGACCGCTGCGCCGAGGCCTTCGACGACCTCTGCGAGGAGCGCCGCGAAGGCCGGAACTGGACGGCGGTGACGGCCGCCCTGGGGCGCGAGGCGATCGACGTACTGCTCGCGGTGGGGCGCACCGCGGACGCGCGGCGTGTCTGGGACCGGCTGGGGCAGGAGACCCGCGCCCGTGGCCGGTTCCGGCTGATCGAGGCTCAACTGCTGCTTGCCGAAGGGGACACCGGGGCGGCGCGTGCGATATTCGAGGCGGGCTTCGAGGTGGCGGACCTCCGGGAGGGCGCGGAGATCCTCAACGAGGTCTGGTCGGCCCTCACGGACGATCCGCTGCCGGAGGCGTACGAGTACCGGATGCGGCCGGTGAGCTGACGGCTCCGGAGCCCCGGGGCCGGGCTGCCGTACGGATCAGGCGGTGGTCCCGGTCCCGGTCCCGGTCCCGGCCCCGGTACCGTTTCCGTTTCCGTTTCTGTCGACATACTCGAACACCGACCCGTCGGGGTGGACCGCGATCAGATTGCGGCCCACCGGGGTCGGTACCGGCCCCGCGATGACCTGTGCGCCGACCTCGGTGAGCGTGGTGTGGGCTTCGTCGACATCACGTACCGCGATGGTCGCCGTCACCTTGCGCAGAATCTCCAGCTCCGACTCAGGACCACTCATCAGAAGGAAGAAGCCGACGGCGGCGACGGACACCCCGCCGCGCTCGAAGCGCAGCGCCTTGGCGCCGGTGAGGCGTTCGTAGAAGAACACCGAAGCTTCGAGGTCGTCGACGCAGATACGCAGCGTGGTTCCCAGGATCTCCATGCGGAGAAGCCTAGTTGACGCCGGAACCGGGCCGGCGGGAGCGGGCCTTGCGCCGATGCGGCAGGCCCGCTCGCGGGGGAGCCCAGGGCCGGCCGGCCCGCTCCCGGACGGTGCCTCAGACCCGGCAGAGGACCTCGCCGTGCGGCACCAGGAACCACCCGTCGTCCTGCGCGCCCCACTCGCGCCAGGCGCCCGCGACCGCCGCCAGCTCTTCCTGCGTCGCGTGGCCGCCCTCGACCGCCTGCTGTGCGTAGACCGACTCGACCGTACGGTCGGCCCACAGCCCGCTCCACCACGCGCGCTCCTCCTCGGTGGCGAAGACCCAGTTGGTGGCCGTCGTCCTGATGTCCGTGAAGCCCGCCTGCCGCGCCCAGGAGAACAGCCGCCGTCCGGCGTCCGGTTCGGCGCCGTTGCCGCGGGTGACCCGGTGGTACAGGTCCAGCCAGTCGTCCATCGCCGGGGACTCCGGGTACCAGGTGAACGCCCCGTAGTCGCTCTCGCGCACCGCGACGATGCCGCCAGGTTTGGTGACCCGCCGCATCTCGCGCAGCGCCTGCACCGGGTCGCCCACGTGCTGGAGCACCTGATGGGCGTGGACCACGCAGAAGCTGTCGTCCGGGTAGTCCAGTCCGTGCACGTCCGCGACCGCGAACTCGGTGTTGGTCAGGCCGCGTTCGGCGGCCAGCGCACGTGCCTTGTCCAGGATCCCGGGAGCCCTGTCCACTCCGGTGACGCTGCCCTGCGGGACCAGGGCCGCCAGGTCGGCGGTGATGGTGCCGGGGCCGCAGCCGATGTCCAGGATCCGCATATGGGGCTTGAGCTCGCCCACCAGATACGCCGCTGAGTTGGCGGCGGTCCGCCAGGTGTGCGAGCGCAGTACCGACTCGTGGTGGCCGTGGGTGTAGACGGCAGTCTCTTCCGGCATGGCGGGATCTCCCTGTTCGACGTCGAACTCATCCGAAGTGGTGTCACCACCGTAGATCCTCCACCCGGATAGTGAGATACATATCTCGCATTCTGATACGCGATGGGGTGCGCCGATCACCCCGCGAGGGCCGGTCCTGGCGCGGTTTCTGCCGCCAAGCCGGGGAAACGTGTGCGCGTCGCGGCGCACCGGGTACGCGGTGCTGTGCGACCGGGACAGGCTGAGCAACCGGGCACGCCCACTCCAGGAGCGGCCCACGCCACACCGCACCGACGGCCCCGCTGAAGGTCCGGTCGCGGGAAGGGAACAGCAATGACCACGTATCAGAACGCGGAACTCTTCGAACTGGCCCAGCAGCTCCGCGTGGACGCGGTGCGCGCCGCGGACGCGGCAGGCTCCGGGCACCCCACCTCATCGATGTCCGCGGCGGATCTCGCCGCCGTACTGCTCGCCAGGCATCTGCGCTACGACTTCGACCGGCCCGACGATCCCGGCAACGACCGCTTCGTCCTCTCCAAGGGACACGCCACACCGCTCCTGTACGCGATGTACCGCGCGGCGGGGGCCATTGACGACGAGGAACTGCTCACCTTCCGCAAGAAGGGCAGCCGTCTCGAAGGCCACCCGACGCCGCGCATCCCCTGGGTGGACGTGGCCACCGGATCGCTGGGGCAGGGGCTGCCGGTCGGCGTGGGTATGGCGCTCGCGGGAAAGTGCCTGGACCAGGTGGACTACCGGGTCTGGGTGCTGAGCGGTGACAGCGAGATGGCCGAGGGCTCCGTCTGGGAGGCGGCCGAGCACGCCGGGTTCGAGAACCTCGGCCGGCTGACCCTGATCGTCGACGTCAACCGGCTCGGACAGCGCGGTCCCACCCGGCACGGCCGGGACCTCGCGGCGTACGCACGCAGGCTGCAGGCCTTCGGCTGGCACACGGTCGAGGTCGACGGGCACGACATCGCCGCCGTCGACGCCGCGTACGAGGAGGTGCTCGCCGTCACGGACCGGCCCACCGCGATCGTCGCGGGCACCCGCAAGGGGCGCGGGGTGGCCTCGGTCGAGGACCGCGAGGGCATGCACGGCAAGCCGCTGCCCGACGCCGCAGCGGCCGTCGAGGAGCTGGGCGGCCGGCGGTCCATCCGGGTCGGTGTGCACAAGCCCGCCGACGTCCAGCCGCGGCGGATCACCGGCAGCGGGGAGCTGGAGCTGCCGCGCTACGAGAAGGGCGACGAGGTCGCGACGCGCAACGCGTTCGGCGAGGCGGTCACCGCCCTCGGTACGGCGCGCGGCGAAGTCGTCGTACTGGACGGGGAGGTCGGCGACTCGACCCGCGCCGAGTTCTTCTCGAAGAAGCACCCCGAGCGGTACTTCGAGTGCTATATCGCGGAACAGCAGCTGGCGGCGGGCGCGGTCGGTATGCAGGCGTGCGGCTATGTCCCGTTCGCGTGCAGCTTCGCCTCGTTCCTCACCCGGGCGCACGACTTCTTCCGGATGGCCGCGATCGGCGCCGCCGACATCAACGTCGTCGGCTCGCACGTCGGTACGGCGATCGGCCAGGACGGCCCGTCCCAGATGGGTCTTGAGGACCTGGCGATGTTCCGGTCGGTCCACGGCAGCACGGTTCTGTATCCGAGCGACGCCAACCAGACGGCCCGGCTCGTGGCGGAGATGGCGGACGCGCGCGGCATCCGCTATCTGCGCACGAACCGCGGGGAGACCCCGGTCATCTACGGTCCCGACGAGGAGTTCCCGATCGGCGGCAGCAAGGTCCTGCGCTCCGGCGCGAAGGACGAGCTGACCCTGATCGGCGCGGGCCAGACCCTCCACGAGTGCCTGGAGGCGGCCGACATCCTGGCGCAGGAGGGCATCGCCGTGCGGGTGATCGACCTCTACTCGGTCAAGCCCGTGGACGCGGGGACCCTGCGGACCGCGGCGGACCAGACGGGCTGCCTGGTCACTGTCGAGGACCACCACCCCGAGGGCGGTCTCGGGGACGCGGTCGCGGAGGCGTTCGCGGACGGCAGGCCGGTGCCCCGGCTGGTCCGGCTCGCGGTCGGCAATATGCCGGGTTCCGCCACCCCGCACGAGCAGTTGGTGGCGGCCGGGATCGATGCGCAGAGCATCGCGGCGAGCGCCCGGCTGCTGGTGGAGCGGGCAGTGATCCGCCCGGGCTCGGCCGCCTGAGCGGGGCTACTCCGTGGGTCTCCGCCCGTGAGCGTTGCTCCCTCGCGAGGCTCTGCCGGTGGGCGTTGGTCCCTCGCCGGGGCTCGGCCGGCGGGCGGGCTCGCTTCGTGGGTTTCCGCCCCCCAGCGGGCCCCTTCGTGGGGCTCCGCCGGTGGAGGCTCTGCCGGGTGGTGGACCGGGTGGCCGGCTCGGCCACCCGGATTCCCACCGGCAGGACACGGGCCCGGCGGCCGGCCCGATCCGGACGGAAGACCCAAGGGCCTGTCGTCAAAGTGCCGCCTGCCGCGCGGCGTCTGGCACGCACGCTCGCGGCGTTGCCGAAATGCCCTAGTAGCTCCGCTACGAGAACATTCCGGCGCCTTGCGATCGCACGCACCAGACGCCGCGCGGCCGCCCTTCGGGCAACGACGGCACTTTGACGACAGGCCCTAGAGCGGCAGCGGGCGGTACACCGTGAGCGCCTCGTCGTCCTTGTCGATCCACAGCGTCTCCGGTGCCTCCGTGATCTCCCCGTCGAACGCGAGCGGCGTGCCGGGCGCCAGTCCGGCGACCCGGACCCGGCGCAGCCGCTGCGCCGCGTGCACGGGGGAGCGGGACAGCGGCCCCGCGAGGGCCGCCGCCAGCAGCCGCAGCCCCGGCAGCCGGCCGCCGTGCACCACCCGGACATCCAGCAGGCCGTCCGCCAGATCGAAACGCCGGCCGGGGGTCGGCCCCATCTGCTGGTACATGCCGTTGCCCGCGAACAGCATCCACAGGGCCCGCTGCTCGCCCTGGAACTCGGCCCGGAGCGGCCGCTGCGAGCTGAGCACTCGCGCGGCCGCCAGCACCCCGGCGGGCCAGCCGCCGATCTTCGGGGACCAGCGCTCCCTGATCCGCACCAGCTCCGGATAGGAGCCCAGGCTGAAGGTGTTGAGGAAGTGCCCCGGGCCGCCGCCGGGCCCGTCGGGCCCCGGTGTGAACCGGCCCAGGTCGACCTTGACCGCGTCGCCCGATGCCAGCGCCCGGCAGGTGTCGTGGACCTCCTCGATCCCGACGTCGTACGCGAAGTGGTTCAGTGTGCCGCCCGGAAAGACGGCAAGCGGCACACCATGACGGGCCGCGGCCACGGCCGCCCTGTTGACCGTTCCGTCCCCGCCGCAGATGCCCAGGGCCCGGCAGTTCTGTGCTGCCTTCTCCAGGGTGGCCACCAGCTCGTCCGGATCGCACTCCACCACTTCCGCGAGCGGCAGCGCGTCCCTGACGAGAGCCGACTTGGCCGCGGCCGAACCCGATGCTCTGTTGACCACGACGACGAGGTCCTCGCCGCCGGGCAGGACCGGTGCCTCGGTATGCGGGCGTCCGGGGGCGGGCAGCTGGTCGCGGGTCGGTACGAGCCCCCGCACCGCGAAGGCGGCACCCACCCCGAGCGCCGCCCCGATCACCACGTCGCTCGGGTAGTGCACCCCGGTGTAGACACGGGAAGCGGCGACGCTGATGGCGAGCGGCGCCACGACCGCGCCCCAGCCCTTCGACTCCAGCGCGACGCCCGTGGCGAAGGCGGCGGCCGAAGCCGCGTGCCCGGAGGGGAAGGACGTGGTGGCCGGCTGCCGCTTGAGCTGCCGCATCACCGGTACGGCGTCCAGTATCGGTCTCGATCTGCGGACCGACCCCTTGGCCACCGTGTTGGCGACGGCCGAGGCCACGGCCAGCGAGGCCACCCCGCGCAGGGCGGCCCGCCGCGCCCGGGTCGAGCGGCCCGCCACGGCGATCCCGGCGGCGGCGCCGAGCCAGAGCAGGCCGTGGTTGGCGCTGCGGCTCAGCCGGGGCAGCACCGGCGCCGCGGCCGGCCAGTGCCGGGCAGCCGCGGACCGGAACAGCGCCTGGTCCCTTGCCCCGAGCCAGCCCGTGAGCCGATCGAGACGGACCGGACCGCTGCGGGGGACGGCGGATGCCATGGAAATCAACCCTCTCGGTGAGCGCCGCACGTCCCGGGCCGGCTGCCCGTGCGGCGGACGGCCCTGTGCGGCGGTTCTGCTGACCGATCGTCGTACCCCGTCCGGCCCGGGAGATGCCTCCACGGCCCCCGGCGCGTCGTCGCACGTCGCGGGCGCCCCCGGCCGGCGCGAGCACCGGAAGCCGTGGCCACCGGGGTCCCTCCGCGCGGTCCCCCGCCTGGAGGGACCCCGGTGGCCACGGTCGCCCGGCCGGGCAAATCTACGTATAAAGGTCTCTGGGGGGCCGGCGACAGCGGAGGTGCGGGCATGCAGCGGACGGTTCCGGAGAGCCGCGGCCCTGTCCGCTACGGGCCGCCCGCCCCCGGACCCGGACTGCCGGTGCTCCCCGAACTGGCCGCCGCACTCACCGGCGCCGCCTTCCGTACCGACCCCGAGCCGCCCGGCGGCGGACCCGCGCTGCGGTCGGCGGCCGCCGGCTACTGGACCCGCCGTGGACTCGGCTGCGCACCGGGTGACACGGTCGCCGCCAGCGGCGCCCAGTCGCTGCTCCTCGCGCTGCTCGCCGCGGACGGCGGCGACCTCATGCTGCCCCGCCCGTGCCCCGCCTGGTGGATACCGCAGGCACGTCTCGTCGGGCGGTCCGCCTACCCGGTGCCCACCCCGGCGGAGTGCGGCGGGGTGCCCGATCCGTACGCGCTCCTGGAGACCGTACGCAGAGTGCGCGCCGAGGGCGGCAACCCCCGGCTGCTGCTGCTGTCCGTCGCCGACGACCCCACCGCGACCGCCGCCCCGCCCGAACTGCTGCACCAGGCCTGCGAGGCCGCCCTCTCCGAGGGGCTGCACATCATCAGCGACGAGACCTGGCGCGACACCAGGCACCGTCCGGACGAGACCGTGCTGCTCAGCCCTGCCGAGATGTGGCCGGAAGAGGTGACCGTCCTGTCCGACCTGGCGGGCTCACTGACCCCGACGGCCTGGCCGGTGGCCGTCGCCCGGTTCCCCGCCACGGCGGACGGGGCCGCCCGGCGCGCCAGAACGCTTGATGTGCTCACCGCCATCGGCGCGGGGGTGTCCGCACCGGTCGCCGCTGCGGCCGCCTTCGCGCTGGGCGAACCGGCGGCCGTACGGGAACGGGCGGCGCGGGCGAACCGGCTGCACTCCCGGGTGGCCACCGCGGCCCACCACGCGGTGCTCGCCGCCGGCGCGGTCGCCAGGCCCCCGCAGGCCGGACGCCACCTGTACGCGGATCTGGACCCGCTGCGCTCCGGCCTCGCGGCCCTCGGAGTCACCGACGCGATGGAACTGGAGGACTACCTGGGGCAGCGGATCGGCGCACCGGCCCCCGGGGGCCACCGCTTCGGTGACGATCCGGCCGCACTGCGGGTGCGGTTCGCGACGGGCCCGCTCGTCGGATCAACCCCCCAGGAGCGCCTGGAGTCCCTCAACTCGGCGGAGCCACTCGAACTTCCCCATGTGGCCCGCGCGTTGAGAACTTTTGCGACGGCCCTGGAGCATCTGCGATGAACGACTCACCGCCACCGGACGGAGCCCTTCGATGACGGAACAGACCGAGAGCTCCCTCACCGAGCCACAGCCACCGACACGAACGAAGCCGCAGTCGCAGTCGCAGCCGCAGCCGCAGGCCCGGTCCGGGTCCGGTTCCGGGTCCCGCACCCGGACCGGGCAGCAGGCCCCCGCCGCGGAGAAGACACAGCTCCGGCCGCACACCCGGCCCCGTACCCGCACACCCGGCATCCTGCGTCCGCCCGGCGAGACCAGGCTCTGGCCGAAGTCCTTCGCCGACCGGCTCACCGCCCCGCTGCCCGGCGTCAGGGCGATGGCCAGACTGGCCCGCGAAGGCGCCGTGCGGCCACGCCCCGACGGGCTGCGGGACATCCCGCTGCTGCCGTACGCCCCCGGCCCGCTCCCCGAGACCGACGCCACCACCATCGCCGTCACCTGGGCGGGTCACGCCAGCTGGGTGGTGCGCATCGGCGGTCTCACCGTTCTCACCGACCCGGTCTGGTCGCGCAGGATCCTCGGCACGCCCGCCCGGGTCACGCCGGTCGGGGTCCGCTGGGCCGACCTGCCGAAGATCGACGCCGTGGTCATCAGCCACAACCACTACGACCACCTGGACGCCCCCACCATCAAGCGGCTGCCGCGCGACACCCCGCTCTTCGTCCCGGCCGGACTGGCCCGCTGGTTCCGGCGCCGCCGGTTCAGCCGCGTCACCGAGCTCGACTGGTGGGAGTCGGCCGAGACCGGCGGTGTCCGCTTCGACTTCGTGCCCGCCCACCACTGGTCCAAGCGCACCCTCACCGACACCTGCCGCTCGCTCTGGGGCGGCTGGGTCCTCACCGACGAGCGGGGGCAGCGGGTGTACTTCGCGGGCGACACCGGGTACGGCCACTGGTTCGGGGAGATCGGCCACCGTCACCCGGGCATCGATCTGGCGTTGCTGCCGATCGGGGCGTACGAACCGCGCTGGATGCTGGGGCCCGTGCACACCGACCCGGAGGAGGCGGTCGCGGCCTGCGAGGATCTGGGGGCGCGCCGGATGGCGCCGATGCACTGGGGCGCGTTCCTGCTCTCCGCCGAACCGGTGCTCGAACCGCTCACCCGGGTCCGGGTGGCCTGGGAGCTGGCGGGCCGCCCCCGTGACGAGCTGTGGGACCTGCCGGTCGGCGGGTCCAGGGTGCTCCAGGAAGTGCCCGCCGACTGAACCGACCGGCCACGGACACCCGGCCGTACGGCCCGTCAGCACCCGGCCGTTCCGCGACGGGGGCATTGAGCATCCGGCTGTGCGCACCAGGCCCGGCAGTATCCGGCCGTTCCCCCCGACGGGCCCGTCAGTATCCGGCCGGGCGCACCAGGCCCGTCTCGTACGCGAAGACCGCGGCCTGGGTCCGGTCGCGCAGGCCCAGCTTGACCAGGATCCGGCTCACATGCGTCTTCACGGTCTGCTCCGCCACCACCAGCTGCCCGGCGATCTCCGCGTTGGACAGCCCCTGGGCGATGAGGGAGAGGACCTCGGTCTCGCGCTCGGTCAGATCGCCGGCCCGGCCCTTCGGCGCGGTGCGGGGGGAGTTGGTCACCCGGGAGAACTCGGCGATGAGGCGTTTGGTGATGTTCGGGGCCAGCAGCGCGTCACCGGCCGCCACCACCCGCACGGCGTGGGCGAGTTCGTCCGCCGACGCGTCCTTCAGAAGGAATCCCGCCGCGCCGGCGCGGAGCGCCTCGTACACGTACTCGTCCAGATCGAAGGTCGTCAGCACCAGGACCCGCACCGCCGCACCGCCGGGCCCGGTGATCCGGCGGGTGGCCTCGATGCCCCCGAGTTCGGGCATCCGGATGTCCATCAGGACGACGTCCGGGGCGAGTTCGGCGACCCGGGCGATGGCGTCGAGGCCGTCGACCGCCTGCCCGACGACCTCGATGTCCGGCTCCGCGTTGAGCAGCACCGTGAAGCCCTGACGGACCATCATCTGGTCGTCGGCGATCAGTACCCGGATGGTCATGAGGGCCCCTCCAGGGGAAGTATCGCCGCCACCTCGTATCCGCCGCCGGGGGTCGGCCCGTCGGCGAAGTCGCCGCCCAGCATGGCGGCGCGCTCGCGCATACCCAGCAGCCCGTGGCCGGTGCCGGGTGCGGTCGCGGGTTTGGGGGGTCCGGCCGGTGCGGTGTTGGTGACCCGCACGTCGACGGCGGACGACCGGTACGCGATCTCCACCTGTACCTCCGCTCCGGGCGCGTGGCGCAGCACGTTGCTGAGCGCTTCCTGCACGATACGGAACGCCGTCAGCCCGACGCCCGGCGGCAGGGCACGGGGGAGCCCGGTCGTCTCGGCGGTGACGGTGAGCCCTGCCGTACGCACCCGGCCGAGCAGTGCGTCCAACTGGTCCAGGGTGGGCTGCGGCGCGTGCCGCAGGCTGTCGGCCGACGCGTCGTCGGAGCGCAGCACCCCCAGTACGCGGCGCAGTTCGGTGAGCGCGGTCACGGCGTTCTCGCGGATGCCCGCGAGGTTCTCCCGCAGCTCGTCCGACGGGTTCTCGACCAGGTGCGGGGCGACCTGCGCCTGGATGGAGATGACCGACATGTGGTGCGCCACGACATCGTGCAGCTCGCGGGCGATCCGGTTGCGCTCCTCCAGGAGGGTGCGCAAGTTCCGCTCCTCGGCCGTGAGTTCGGCCTGGGCGTCGGTCTCCCTGCGGGCCTTCCGCAGTCCGCGCAGCGAGGAGCCGACCACCACGACAGCGAGCAGGATGGGCACCGCGCGGTCGATGTCGTAGTTGTGCGGCCGCCCGGTGAAGACGGCGCAGGCAGCTCCGGCGAGCAGGGTGACCACCAGCGCCCCGCCCGCCCGCCGGGGCGGTACCCGCAGCGCCAGCAGGAAGAGCGTCCCGCCCGTCAGGAACATCCCGGGAACGGTCCAGGGGTAGGGCACGTCGGCACCGAGCCCCGGTTCGGCGAGGCCGACGGTGACGACCAGCAGGCCCGTCGACGCCCACCAGGCGAGCACGGGGCGGAACATCCCCGCGACGAGCGCCACTCCCTGGGCGAGGCCCAGCAGCACCGTGAACCCGGGTATGGCACCGTCCTCGTCCGGCGCGAGACTGTTCGCCTGCGTCACGGCGAGCAGCGCCGCGCACAGGACCAACGGCACCACCAGCACCGGCCGCCAGGACGCACGTCCGGGCCGAGCCCCGGCCGGCAGCGGGTCGGCCGGGTCCGTCAGACCGTGCAGCAGGGCGTGCGGCGCACGCCGCACGGCTGCCCGCACCCGCTCCCGGCCCCACCGGGGCGGTTCCTGCTCCGCCGCCCGGCCCGTCTCAGGCATGGTCATGATGTGTCTCCCCCCGTGGGGCGGGTGCCCCGGTCCGCACGACCCTGCTGTGCCCGCGCCGCCCCTGCTCGTACGTGTGGAAAGCGGCCCAGCACACCAGCAGCGCCGCGGCGAACACCGGCAGCCAGGCCAGCCGGGCGAGCACCCAGCCCCAGCCGTCCGGGACGGTGTGCAGGCCCGGCAGCGCCCGGCCGGTGAGCATACCGACGGCGGTGACCGCCATCATCGCAGTCTGGTGCCAGAGGAAGACCGTCATCGCGGAGAGGTTGACCAGCGCCACCGCGGCCCAGGCAGCCGGGCGCACCAGGATCCTGCGCAACGGGCCGAGCAGCAGCAGAGCGGCTCCGCACTGGGCGAGACCGAAGGCGACGGCGGCGAGGGTCGGCGGATCGAGGTTGGATATCCGGGAGCCCGGCACCCCGACCATGGACGCCGGGTACCCCGCCCACAGGACCAGCCCCGCGGTGGCCGCGGCGCCGCCCAGCAGCAGTGTCCAGGCTGTCCGGCGGTCCTTGAGCGCGCCGCGGGCCCAGGCCGCGCCCAGGCAGTACGGGACGAGCCAGCCCGCCGCCACATTGATCCAGCCGAGCCAGGACGGCCCGCCGAGACCGAAGCGGATCAGGTCGACATGGAGCACCACGGCGATCGGCCACAGCGGGTGCAGCCGGGTGGCGAGCGGGGTCGCCGCGGTGAGCCCCGCGAAGACCAGCAGGAACCAGAGCGGCGAAAGCACCAGCTTGAGCAGCGTATGCACGGTCCCGGGGCCGGCGCCCGACACGAGCATCACGGCCGCCGCCACGGTCCACACCACCAGTACGGCGGCGACCGGCCGGCCCAGCCGCACCAGCCGGGCCTCCAGCCACTGCCGGTAGGTGACGCCCCGGCCGCGGGCCGTCGCGTAACTCGCCGCGCCCACCTGGCCGCCCACCAGGAAGAACACCGCCAGGGTCTGTAACAGCCAGGAGACCGGGGTGAGTTCGGGCATGTGCTGGAGCGGGCTCGCGCCGTGCACCGTGCCGCTGTCGGTGACCAGGGCCGTCACCAGCCAGTGGCCGAGCACCACACCGAGGATCGCGAGGGCGCGCAGCGCGTCGACGGCCCGGTCGCGTCCTGGCGGGGTCGCGGACTCGATCCGCCGCACGAGATCACGCATGACGGACCACCCCGGAAGGGGTCTGTCCCGAGACGATCCGGGCGAGGTTCGCCAGTGAGAGCGAACCGGGCTTCAGATAGTCGCTGTGGCCTCCGCCGCCCGCGTCGAACACCCGGGCACCGAAGCCGGCCGCGACCGGATCTGCGCCGAGACCGACGGTGACGAACGGCAGCGGGATCCGTACGTGGGGCACGTCGGCTATCCAGTCGTCGCCGCCCCGGCCGGCCCAGACGGTGGCCCGGGTGTGCAGGGCGGCAGCGCTGCTCCGCCCGGCGCCGGGGCTGCCATACAGCACGATGCCGGCGGCATCGATACCGGGGGCGGCCCGGCCGCAGACCACCGAACCGTAGGAGTGGCAGAGCAGCGAGATCCGGGCGGCCGGTGCGGCGCCGCCCAACTCCCCGACGAAGCGCCGCAGTACGGGTGCGGCGTCGTCCGCGCGGCCGGTGGTCAGCACCGTGGGACTCACCGTGGCAGGTGTCGCGTATCCGAGCCAGGCCACGACAGCAGCCCCGCTCCCCAACTGCCGCTGGAGCGCCTGCGCACCGGCCAGCAGACGTCCGTACTGGTCGAGCCCGGTGTCGGAACCCGGCACCAGTACGGCGATCCGCCGGGCCCGCGACAGGTCGCCGAAGACCTCGGTGGTGCGGCCGCCGTCGCGCCCGTCGAAGGAGAGGAAGTGGCGGCCCGGCCGTGCCATGACACGCAGCGAACCGGCGCGCCCGGTGTCGCCGTCGGCCTCGGCGGTGCGCGCCGCGGCCCTGATGTCGGCGCGGGTCGCGGCGTACCGCACGGCGAGGGCGGCCGGGGCCACCGTCCGCAGCGGGGCCAGGGCCGTCGGCGCGGGCGCGGGGACCGCCGCCGGGCGGGCCGCACCCGACACCGGCACGGTCACCGAAGCGGTGACAAGAGCGGTGAGCAGGGCGCGGCGCAGTCGGCTGCTGTGGTGGCGGGACGCCATGGGTGGTCCTTCCGTACCGGATGGCTTTCGTGCTTCCGGTACCGAAGCTATGGAGCACCCTGCCGTGCCGGCGTCCCGCTGCGGAGCGAACCTCCCGCGTCACTCCCGAGTACTACGGGTAGGGGAGGGGTGGGTCGAACGGGACCCGGCGGAAGGGCAGTTGGCGGACCCGGGGATCCCGGTGGCGAAGGGCTCCGCCGGACCCCGGGGGAGTGCTCAGCGGGGCGCCGGCGAACCGGGGCGCGTCCTGAGCCTGCGCCACGCGGCGGGCGCCCCGCTCACCAGCAGGGTGAGTGCGACCGCCGCGACCACGCCCTTCCAGGGCTCGTCGAAGAGCGAGCCGCCGAGTATGCCGATGAGCTGGTACGCGGCGGCCCAGGCGAGACAGGCCGGAATGTCTCCGCGGGCGAACCTGCGCAGCGGCATCTCGCCGAGCAGACAGGCCAGCATCACCGGAATCCTCCCGGCCGGGACCAGCCGGGAGAGCACGAGCACCGACTTGCTGTGCCGGTCGAGCTGGTTCTGCGACTTCGCGAGACGCGCCTGCGGGACCCGCTTGCGCAGCGCCTCCAGCCAGCGCGAACCGTTCCTGGAGTGCACACCGCGCCGGCCGAGCCAGTACAGGGCCATGTCCCCGAGGAAAGCGGCGAACGAGGCCACGGCGAACACGAAGAGCAGCGACAGCGGATCGGTCTGGTGGAAGGCGACCACGGCCGCGGAACTCACCAGCGCGCCCGTGGGCACCACCGGCACCAGGGACCCCAGGGCCACCAGCAGGAACAACGACGGGTAACCCACGGCCTGCTGAGTCGACTCCGGGGGGACCTGGCTCACCAGTTCGGGTATCACCCGGCCACCTCCGGCCGCACCAGTTCACCGTGTGCCAGCCGGTACACGGAGACCTCGGGCGCCAGCAGCGCCGCCTGCCGTACGAACTCGTCGCCCGGCGTGTGGAATTCGTGCGGGCGCACACCGTCCATCCCGACCGGCCAGTACGTGCCGTAGTGCACCGGTACGGCGGAGCGCGGCCGCAGGACGGCCAGCGCCTCGGCTGCCCGCCTGGCGTCCAGATGTTCCTGCCCGAGGAAGGGGCCCCAGCCACCGACCGGAAGCAGCGCCACGTCGACGTCGCCCACGGACTCGGCCATCGCGTCGAACAGGCCGGTGTCCCCGGCGAAGTAGGTCCGCGCCTCACCGCTCACGACGAAGCCGAGCGCGGGCGCGCGCTGCGGGCCGAAGGGCATCCGGCGGCCGTCGTGGTGCGCGGGCACCGCACGGACGAGCAGATCGGCGACCCGTACCTCGTCGCCCGCCCGGACCTCGGTGATGTCCAGGCCGAGCCGCCGCAGCCCCGGCACGGCGCGGACCGCGCCGCGCGGCACGATCAGCGTGGTGCCCGGGGCGAGGCGGGCCAGCGACGGCAGATGCAGATGGTCGGCGTGCAGATGCGAGATGAGGACGGCCCGGGCGGCCGCCGCTCTGGGCGGCGGCACCGCGCCGCGGCGGCGGCGGAGGTGGGCCAGCCTGCGCGCGAACAGCGGGTCGGTCAGCACCCGGACCCCGGAGTCCTCGACCGTACACGTGGCATGTCCCCACCAGGTCACATCGACCGGCACCTGCTCGCCTCCTCACGTCACATCTGGTCACGGCGGTTCGCGCCGGGTTCTACGCGACTTTATGCGCCCCGTCCCCGGGACAGCCTGTCACGTCTGTCCCGGCCCACGGTGGGTAGCGATCAGGGCGAAACGGGAGGAGGCTCCGTGACCCTGTGCTCGGTGCAGTGTCCGCGCTGCGGGGGTGTCCTCGCCGTCACGCAGGACGGCTGGAAGATCTGCCACTCCTGCGGGTACTCGTCCCCGCCCTGACGTGACTCCTGCCGCCCGGTGGCCGTGACTGTGGCCGGGGCGCTGCCAGGTCCTGTGAAAAGCTGACCGACGGGCCCACCCGGGGCCCCGCACGGACGTGAGGTGGAAGAGGCGTGGCCGCAGGGCGATGGCGCAGGGCGGGCAGCGCTCTGTTCCGGGTGATCGTGGTGTGGGCCGTGTCCACACTGACCATGCTGGCGCTCGCCGGGATCCTGCCGGACTTCCAGCTGGAGTCGGACAACGGCGACAGCGCCACCACGGTGGCGATCACCGCCGGGTGGGGCGCCGCGGCCTTCGGCCTGCTCACCGCGCTGGTGTGGCCCCTCGTGGTGCGCGCGCTGCTGCTGGTCCCGGCTCTCGTCCTCGGCCTGCTGGTCTTCTTCCTCAACGGCTCGCTCCTGCTGGTCGCCCTGGACCTGATCCCGAACGGCAGGGGAGCGTCCAACCCCGAGACGGCGGTCGTGGTCGCCGCCGTGATGTCCGCCGTCGCCTCCGCGACCTCCACCGCTCTCGCGGTGCGCGACGACGAGGCGTACCGCCGCAGGCTCTCGCGCCTCGCCTCCCGCAGACGGCGCAGACGCGGCGAGGACACCGGGCGGGGCGGACCGCACGGCACGGTCTTCCTCCAGCTCGACGGGGTGGGCCACGCGGCGCTGCTGCGCGCGGTCCACGACGGGCTGATGCCCACCGTCGCCGGGTGGATCGGCTCCACCCACCGGCTCGACGCCTGGCGCACCGACTGGTCCAGCCAGACCGGCGCCAGCCAGCTGGGCATCCTGCACGGCTCCAACCACGACATCCCCGCCTTCCGCTGGTACGAGAAGGAGACCGGCGACGTGATGGTCTGCAACCGGCCGGCCAGCGCGGCCGAGCTCCAGCGCCGGGCGGTCGCGCGCACCGGCCACGGAGGGCTGCTCAGCATGGACGGCGCCAGCCGCGGCAACCTCTTCAGCGGCGGCGCCGACGAGCTGGCCCTGGTCCTCTCGGTCGCCGCACGGCGGGACCGCGACCACCGCTCCCGGGCCGGCTACTTCGCGTACTTCTCCGACCCGGCCAACGCCGTCCGGACCGCGATCTCGTTCTTCGCCGAGGTCGGCCGCGAGATCGGTGAGTCGACGCGGGCCCGCGCCCGGCAGGAGGAGCCCCGGATCAAGCGCGGCGGCCTCTACCCGTTCATCAGGGCCTTCGCGACCGTGGTGGAGCGGGACGTGGTGGTGTCCGCGGTGATAGGTGACATGTTCGCCGGGCGGACCGCTGTCTACGCCGACCTGGTGGCGTACGACGAGGTGGCGCACCACAGCGGGCCGCACAGCAGGGACGCGGCGAAGGTGCTCGCACGGCTCGACCGTTCGCTGGCGCTGATCGCGAAGGCCGAGGACCACGCACCGCGTCCGTACCGCATCGTGCTGCTCTCCGACCACGGGCAGAGCCCGGGGCAGACCTTCGAGGGGCGGTACGGGCTGACGCTCAAGGACCTGGTGCGGGCGGGCTGCGGACTGCCGGTTTCGCGCCGGGCGCAGCGGACGAGGAGCGGCTCGGAGGCGCGGGCCGCGGTCCGTGTGGTGCTGCACCGGCCGGTGCCGGCCGGCGACGAAACCCCGCCCGACCCCGGCTCGGACCCGGTCGTGCTGGCCTCCGGGAACCTCGGGCTGATCTCCTTTCCCGGCGCGCCCGGCCGGATGACGCGTGAGCAGCTGGACCGCCGCCACCCGGCGCTGCTGCCCACCCTGGCCAACCATCCGGGGATCGGCTTCCTGCTCCTGGCGAGCGAGAAGCACGGCTCGGTGGTGCTCGGGCCGGGCGGCGCCGAGGTGCCCGTCGACCGGCTGGCCGACGGCGAGGGGCCGCTCGCGGGCTTCGGGCCCGGTGCGGCCGACGCCGTACGCAGGACCGACAGGTTCCCGCATGTCGCCGATGTCATGGTCAATTCGATGTACGACCCGGAGACCGGTGCCGTGCACGCCTTCGAGGGGCAGATCGGTTCGCACGGCGGCCTCGGCGGCGAGCAGTCGGCGCCCTTCCTGCTGGCGCCGCTCGATCTCTCGGCGCCGGTGGACGAGGGGCAGGAGCTGGTCGGCGCCGAGCAGGTGCACGGCGTCCTGCGGCGCTGGCTGACCGAGTGCCAGGGTCCCGAGGTCCCCCTCGGGGCAGCGGTCCCCGTGCCGGACGGAGCCGCGCCCGACGCCACGGCCTGAGCCAGGGGTCCGCCGTGCTCCGGCGCTGTCGCTGCCGGCGGGCATCCGCTCCGGTACCGGGCCCCGGCTCGCGGGACCCGGTACCGGCGGCGGTTCAGCCGGTGATGATCGCCGGGTCGCTCACACCGGGCCTGCCGTTCTCGACATGTCCGGCCAGCCGGCGCAGATAGCTGCCGTCCTGGTCCGAGACCACGGTCAGGTCGTACCACTGCCGGGTGGAGCGCAGGTCCACCGTGTGCACCACGGTCTTCCCCTTGCGGACCGCGAAGGTCTCGCTCTTCCCGCCGTACGCGTTGGTGACCGTGAGGTGGCAGTCGGCGCTGCCCGCATTGGTCATCGTCAGCTCGACCGAGCCGTCGGCGGCCTGGTGACGGGCGGTCACCTCGGGGCCGGCGGTGGTGCCGGGGCCCTTGAATGTGCGGAGGAAGCCGTTCGGGCCGAACACGGACAGATCGTAGGCGCCCTTGGAGTAGGACGTGTTCCAGGTGTCCGAGAGCTGCTTGCCCGCCTCGGCGGTGTACGTCCACGGCCCGTCGCCGCGGTTGGCCGATGTCACCGTGAAGCAGGCTCCGGCGGCCGCGCCCCCGCCGAACGTGAGCGTGAACTTCCCGTCGGCCGGCGCCGCCTTCCCGTCCACCAGCGGTGCGTAGGGCAGCGGCCGGGACGGCCGCGACCCCGCCTCCTGCTTGGGCAGCGCCGGGTCCGCGGGCGCCGTGGGCACGTAACTGTCGTGCCGCTTGTTGTCCGGCGGCCGGAAGCCGTCGGTGTCCGGCAGCGTGGCCGGCTCGGTGTTCTGGAGACCGAAGTCGAAGGCCGACGTCAGGTCACCGCAGATGGCCCGCCGCCAGGGCGAGATGTTCGGCTCGGCCACCCCGAAGCGGCGCTCCATGAAGCGGATGACCGAGGTGTGGTCGAAGACCTCGGAACAGACGTAACCGCCGGTGCTCCAGGGGGAGACGACGGTCATCGGGACGCGCTGGCCGAGGCCGTAGGGCCCCGCGCCGTAACTCGCGTCGCCGGGGAAGTAGTCGAGCGAGGTGTCCACGGTGGAGAGGCCCCGGTCCGCGGAGGCGGGCGGGAACGGCGGGACGGCGTGGTCGAAGTAGCCGTCGTTCTCGTCGTAGGTGACGAAGAGCGCCGTCTTGCTCCAGACCTCCGGGTTCGAGGTCAGCGCGTCCAGTACCTGCGAGACGTACCAGGCCCCGTAGTTGGCAGGCCAGTTGGGGTGCTCGGAGAAGGCCTCGGGGGCGGCGACCCAGGAGACCTGGGGGAGCTTGTCCGCCTTCACGTCGGCCTTGAGGATGTCGAAGAAGCCGTCGCCGTTCTTGGCGTCGGTGCCGGTACGCGCCTTCTCGTACAGCGGGTCGCCGGCCTTCGCGTTGCGGTACTTGTTGAAGTACAGCAGCGAGTTGTCGCCGTAGTTGCCGCGGTACGCGTCGTCGATCCAGCCCCAGGAGCCTTCCTTGTCCAGGCCGTCACCGATGTCCTGGTAGATCTTCCAGGAGATCCCGGACGCCTCCAGGCGCTCGGGGTAGGTCGTCCAGTCGTAGCCGGCCTCGGCGTTGCCGAGCACCGGGCCGCCGCCCTTGCCGTCGTTGCCGACGTGACCGGACCACAGGTAGTAGCGGTTGGGGTCGGTGGCCCCCATGAATGACGAGTGGTAGGCGTCGCACACCGTGAACGCGTCGGCCAGCGCGTAGTGGAACGGGATGTCCTTGCGGGTCAGATGGGCCATCGTGCCCGCGGACTTGGCGGGAATCCACTGGTCGTACTTGCCCTGGTTCCAGGCCTTGTGGCCGCCCGCCCAGTCGTGGTCGAGGCCGGCGATGAACTTCATGCCGAGATCCTCGGCGTCCGGGTGGTAGGGCAGAACGTCCTTGGCGCCGTCCGACTGGTACCAGACCGGCTTGCCGTCGACGGGCGTCACCGGGCGTGGGTCACCGAAGCCGCGAACACCCTTCATGGACCCGAAGTAGTGGTCGAACGAACGATTCTCCTGCATGAGGACGACGATGTGCTCGACGTCCTTGATCGTTCCCGAGCTCCGCTTCGCGGGGATGGCGGCGGCGCGGTCGATGCTGTTCGACAGGGCCGAGAAACCTGCGGTCGCGCCCGCGATCTGGAGGAAGCGGCGCCGATTGAACTGAGGCATGTGTAGGGGGACCTCTCGCAGTGTGAGGGGAATGATCCAGCCGAGTCTTCCCAGATGACGGGGTGAAAGGGAAGAGCTGGCGACACCCGAGTGACAGAACACGGCATTTGAAGCGAACAACCCGGCTGATTCCGGTCACCTTTCCCGCGACTTGTTCATACAACTCGTCCACCCGGCCAGGACCCGAACGTCTGCCGTCAGGTCGTCGGCGTCCCCGTCTGCTGCTGCTTCGGCCCCATGAAGACCATCGGTACCTCATTGCTCCGCACCAGCCGCCCCAGCACCGCCGCCAGCCGGTCGCGCTCCGCCGGGCCCACTCCGTCGGCCAGGGCCTCCATCCGCGCGCTCGCATCGGCGTAGAAATCGCCGGACACTCGGGCGCCCTCGGGAGACAGCGCGACCCGCACCGCGCGCCTGTCCAGCGGATCCGGCTCCCGGCGCACGAGCCCGCGCCGCTCCGCCCGGTCGACGAGACCGGTCAGGCTGGACTTCTCCAGGCCCAGCATGGTGCTCAACTCCCCCATGCCGCGCGGCTGAGCCATCAGAACGCAGATCAACTGGGCCTGCTGCACGGGCAGTCCGTACTCCCGGCTGGCTTCCGTGTACACGGCCTGCACCAGGAACGACGTCCGCACCAGCGCGGCCGCGATCCCCATCGGCTCCTCACTCTTGATCATCGCCATCGGGTCAGCATAGGCGCCCCGCATGATTGGTTCGCACCGCGAACGATTCCGGACGGGCGCACCCCGCCCCACCCGTCCGCCGCCCGCGTTGCGGCGGCGCACCGGGCGCGCGAAGGTCGGAAGGGCGAGTACGAGGAGGACCCACCCATGCCCATCGCCACGGTGAACCCCACCACCGGTGAAACGCTCCAGACCTTCGAGGCGCTGGGCGCCGAGGAGATCGAACGCTGTCTCGCGGCCGCCCACGCCACCTTCCGCGAGTACCGCACCACGGAGTTCGCCGAGCGGGCACGACTGCTGAACCGTGCCGCCGATCTGCTGGAGAGCGAGCAGAAGGACATCGCGCGCACGATGACGACCGAGATGGGCAAGCCGGTCGCCGCGGCGCGCGCCGAGGCCGCCAAGTGCGCCAAGACGATGCGCTGGTACGCCAGGCACGCGGCCGAGCTGCTGGCCGACGAGCACCCGTCACGGGCCGACGCCGAGGACTCCGGAGCCGCCCGTGTGTACACCCGCTACCGCCCGCTGGGCGTCGTGCTGGCCGTCATGCCGTGGAACTTCCCGCTCTGGCAGGTCGTACGGTTCGCCGCGCCCACCCTGATGGCGGGCAACACGGGGCTGCTCAAACACGCGTCGAACGTGCCGCAGACCGCCCTCTACCTGGGGGAACTCTTCGAGCGGGCCGGATTCCCGAAGGGCTGCTTCCAGACCCTGCTGATCGGCTCCGGCGCGGTCGAGGCGATCCTGCGCGACCCCCGGGTGGCCGCGGCGACCCTCACCGGCAGCGAACCCGCCGCCCGCTCGGTCGCGGCCGTCGCGGGCGACGAGGTCAAGAAGACCGTACTGGAGCTGGGCGGCAGCGATCCGTACATCGTGATGCCGTCGGCCGACGTCGGGCGGGCCGCGCGGACCGCGGTGACGGCCCGGGTACAGAACAACGGACAGTCCTGTATCGCCGCCAAGCGCTTCATCGTCCATACGGATGTCTATGACGCGTTCACGGAGGAGTTCACCACCCGGATGGCCGCACTGACGGTCGGCGACCCGCTGGACGAGTCGACCGACGTCGGACCGCTCGCCACCGAGCAGGGCCGTACCGATCTGGAGGAGCTGGTCGACGACGCCGTACGCAGGGGAGCGACGGCGCTCTGCGGCGGCGGGCGGCCGAAGGGGGCCGACCGCGGCTGGTTCTACTCGCCCACCGTCCTGATGGGCATCACCAGCGACATGCGGATCCACCAGGAGGAGGCGTTCGGCCCGGTGGCCACCGTCTACCGGGTGACGAGCGCCGAGGAAGCGGTACGGGTGGCCAACGACACCCCGTTCGGGCTGAGTTCCAACGTCTGGACCCGGGACCAGGACGACGTGGACCTGTTCGTACGGGACCTCGAAGCGGGGGGTGTCTTCTTCAACGGCATGACCGCCTCCCACCCGGCCCTGCCCTTCGGCGGGGCCAAGCGCTCCGGGTACGGGCGTGAGCTCTCCGGCCACGGCATCCGCGAGTTCTGCAACATCACCACCGTCTGGCACGGCGCCGACCCCGGCGAGTGACCCGGAGCCGGGCCCCGGGCCCGTTCCCCGTACCCCGCGCGCCCGCGCGATCCAGCAAGGAAAGTGAGCACGATGGCCGACACGGAGAACCAGGACACGCTTGTCACGGTGGCACTCACCGGCCACTCGGAGGAGGACGCGGCGGCCGTCTTCGGCGCGCTGCGCTCGGCCTTCCCCAGCGACCGGCCGGCCGGGGACGCCCCGCAGGCGGAGGTCCCCGGCCGGGTGACCGTGTGGTCGGCGTCCTACGAGGTGCTGGACGCGGACCCGGGGAAGCTCGGCGCAGCCACCCTGACGGCACCGGTCCTGGCGACCGTGCAGGGCGGCTACCACGCGGTGGACGTGATGCGGCACGCGCTGGGCACCGTGTTCTCCGTACAGGAGCAGGGCGAGGCCCTCGGTGACCAGGAGAAAGAGCTGAACCTCCAGTTGGAGAACAGGTAGCGCCCAGGGCTGCCCCCGGTCATCCGGCGCGCCCCGGCTTGAACTGCTCCAGACCGTCGTGACCGGTTCGGGAACCCGGCGAGGTGGGAGAATTACAAGGAAGGAGGCGGAAATGGAATACGTGATGCAGGCCCACCTTGAGGAGGGTTCGTCGCCCACGGACGAGCACCCCAGGGTGCAGTGGTGGCATATCGCGCACGTCAATGACACGACCGCCCTGTGCGGACGCGAGCTGGACCCGGCCGCGCCCAAACAGTCGACGGACGTCTGGGGTACCCCTGAGAGCCAGCCCTTCTGCCACTCCTGCGGCGCCCTGTATCTGCGGCAGGTGCCCTAGGGACTGATCTTCGTGGATCAGGCCGTGCCGGACGCCGCGGGCCCATGAAGTTCGGCCGGACAGGACCTAGTCGTTCGGTCCCGGGCGGCGCGGGACCGTCAGTCCGCCAGTGACCGCAGATAGGCGACCGTCGCGGGATCGGCCGGGAGGAACGTCTCGATCGCCAGCTCGGCCACCGTCACATCCATCGGTGTGTTGAAGGTGGAGATGGACGAAAGAAAAGACAGCACCCGCCCGTCGTGTTCGATCTCCAGCGGCAGCGCGAAACGCTGAACGGACCCCGCAACCCGCTCAGGCTGTTCTCCCGCCGACGCGGGAAGCGGATAGGCGGCGACCTCCTCGTACAGCTCGCGCAGCGATTCGGAGCGGGCCAGCGCCATCTGGCGCTCCATCTGGTGCAGCAGATGCCCCCGCCACTCCCGGAGATTACGGATACGGGGCGCGAGCCCGGAAGGATGCAGCGTGAGCCGCATCGCGTTCAGCGGGGGCGTGAGCAGCCGGTCGGGCACCCCTTCAAGGAGCATCGCGATACCGCGGTTGGCGGCGACCACGTCGTACCGCCCGTCCACCACTAGCGCCGGGTACGGCTCGTAGCCGCGCAGAAGCTGGTTGATCCCCTCGTGCAGCGCACCCATCGAAGGGTCGTCGAGCGTGGTCTCCGTGTACCGCGGCGCGTAGCCGGCCGAGACCAGCAGGGCGTTCCGCTCACGGACGGGCACGTCCAGGTGTTCGGCGAGGCGCAGCACCATCTCCTTGCTGGGGCGGGCGCGGCCCGTCTCGATGAAGCTGATGTGGCGGGCCGACGAGTCGGCCCGCAGGGCCAGTTCCAGCTGGCTGACCCGGCGCTGCCTGCGCCAGTCGCGCAGCAGTGGCCCCACTCCGGTGTCGAGAGCGACAGTTGTCATACCCAGACCGTAACGTCGTGTGCACAGTCTTCCGGAAGGAGTTTCGAACATGCCCGCAGAACCGCTGACGCAGAAAGAGACCGAGGACCGGCTGCGCGAGCTGCCCGGCTGGTCCCTGGACGGTGACCGGATCGCCCGTTCCTACCGGCTTCCCGGACACTTCGCCGCCACCGCGATGGTCGTTCACATCGCACAGATCCAGGAGGAGCTGGGCCACCACTCCGATCTGACACTCGGATACAACACCGTGGCGCTGAGCGTGCACACACATGACGCGGGCGGCGCGATCACCGACAAGGACTTCGAACTGGCCCGCCGGGTCGAGGAGGCCGCTCCCGGGCACGGCGCCGGCTGAGGAGCTGTCCGCAGCCGCCCGCGTACCGTCGCACAGCGCGAGGGATTTGCCGCAACGGCAACACCGCTCCCGCAATCGGGGCGGGACGGGGCACCCTGGCAGCATGAGCCACCACCACGACACCACCGAAATCGACTGGGACGTCATGGCCCCGCTCCTGGAGCGGGGCGCCGAGCTGCACAGGCCCGCCCACGAGGCGGCGGCGGCCTGGATCGCCGAACAACTCCCCGTGGCCGGCGTCCGCCGGATCCTCGACATCGGCAGTGGCCCCGGAGTCGTCAGCTGCCTGCTCGCGGAGGTCTTTCCGTACGCGGAAGTGGTCGCGGTCGACGCCTCACCCGCCCTGCTCGACCGCGCCCGGCACCGGGCGGGCCGCACCGGTCCAGGCGACCGCATCCAGACCCACTGCACCGAACTGCCCCAGGGGCTGGGCGAGTTGGGTGAAGCCGATCTGGTCTGGGCGGGCAGCTCCCTGCACCACATCGGCGACCAGCGCGCCGCCGTCGAGGGCCTGGCCGGGCTGCTGCGCCCCGGCGGCCTCCTCGCGCTGGTCGAGGGCGGCCTCACCTCCCGCCATCTGCCGCGCGACACCGGCATCGGCAGGCCGGACCTGGAGGCGCGGCTCGACGCGGCCGGGGCCGAGTGGTTCAACGAGATGCGGGCGAAGCTGCCCGGTGCCCGGCGCGAGGTCGAGGACTGGCGTGCGCTGCTGACCGCGTCGGGGCTCGCACCGAGCGGCACCCGGTCGTTCCTGCTCGACATCCCCGCGCCGCTGCCCCACGCCGCACGCGAGCAGCTCGTCGCGCACTTCACCCGGCAGCGGGAGGTCTATGCGGGCCGGCTCACGGAGGAGGACACGGCCGCCATCGATCTGCTGCTGACCCCCGAGGACCCGCGCGGACTGCTGCTGCGTGACGACACGTATCTGCTCACGGCCCGCACGGTGTACACCGCGCGCCGGGGCTGACGCACCGGACCCCGGCCCCGTCGGCCGAGGGGGACACCGGCCCCGCACACGAAGGCGCCGCCCGGAACGAACCGGGCGGCGCCGCCGCCGTACGGGGTGACCGCACCGATGCGGTACGGGTCACCGGGCCCGGGGCGATGTGCGGGACGGCGGGACCAGGCGCCGAGGGCCGTCCGGCGGGGATCAGACGCCGAGAGCCATGGTGGCCGGGTCGGCGCCCAGCCGCTTGCCCTCGTCGAGTGCCGCGATGGCCGCGAGGTCGTCGGCGTCCAGCTCGAAGCCGAAGAGGTCGATGTTCTCCTTGATCCGCGACGGCGTCACGGACTTGGGGATGACCACGTTCCCCGTCTGCAGATGCCAGCGCAGCACCACCTGAGCGGCGCTGCGGCCGTGCTTCTGCGCGATGGCGACGACGGTGGGGACCTCCAGCAGCCCCTTGCCCTGGCCGAGCGGCGACCAGGCCTCCGTGTGGATGCCGTGCTCCGTGTGGAAGGCGCGCGACTCGGCCTGCTGCAGCTGCGGGTGGAGCTCGATCTGGTTGAGGGCCGGGACCACCGAGGTCTCGCCCAGCAGACGCTTCAAGTGCTCCGGAAGGAAGTTGGAGACACCGATGGCCTTCGCGCGGCCGTCGGCGTGGATCTTCTCGAAGGCCTTGTACGTGTCCACGTAGGCGTCCTTGGAGGGGACCGGCCAGTGGATCAGATACAGGTCGACGTAGTCGAGGCCGAGCTTGGACAGCGAGGCGTCGAAGGCGCGCAGGGTCGAGTCGTACCCCTGCTCGGAATTCCACAGCTTCGTGGTGACGAAGAGTTCGTCACGGGCGATTCCCGATGCGGCGAGCGCCTTCCCTGTGCCCTCCTCGTTGCCGTAGATCGCAGCGGTGTCGATGCTGCGGTAGCCGGCTTCCAGCGCGGTGCCGACGGCCTTCGTGGCCTCGTCGTCGGCGACCTGCCAGACCCCGAAACCGAGCTGCGGCATCCGGGAGCCGTTGTTGAGGGTGATGAAGGGGACCTTGCTCACGAGCGGTTGACTCCTCTTGGTGCGTGATGGCGAATACGTCATCGGTTGATACGCCAATGGTCAACGATCACACGCCGCGGCCCATTCCCGCCCCCGTCCCGGGGAAATCTCCCGTCCCGAGGGTGCTCACGCCCCCAGGGGGCTCCCGTCCGGACTGCCCCGATGGCTCGAACTCCCTTGCGGGCAGTTCGAGTTGATCCTGTGCGTCCCCTTGACAACCAGTGTCCCGCCCGCTGATATGCGGTGTCGGTCAGGAAAGTTTCCTAACACTGTTCCGAGAGGACCACCCCCACATGCGCAGAGTCACGGCGGTACCCGCAGCGGCCCTCGGCCTGGTCTCCCTCGTCGCGCTTGCCCCTGCGGCCAGCGCCGCGCGGTCCACCGCCCCGGCGGCAGCCCCCGGCGCCATGGCGGCTGCCCCGTACGAATACCTCGGCTGGGGCAGCCCGCAGAAGCCGGCGGATGTGATGGCGGCGACCGGCGTGAAGTGGTTCACCCTCGCCTTCGTCCTCTCCGACGGCGGCTGCAACCCGAAGTGGGACGGTGACCGGGCGCTGAAGGGCGGCTCCGACGAGGCCGCCATCAAGGCGATCCGGGCGAAGGGTGGCGATGTCGTCGTCTCGGTCGGCGGCTGGAGCGGCAACAAGCTCGGCGAGAAGTGCTCCAGTGCGTCGGCCCTGGCGGGTGCCTACCAGAAGGTGATCGACGCCTACGGCCTCAAGGCGCTCGACATCGACATCGAGGACACCGAGTTCACGAACAGCACGGTCCGCCGGCGCGTCGTCGACGCGCTGAAGATCGTCAAGTCGAAGAACGCCGGCATCGTGACGTACGTGACGATGGGCACCACCCCGAACGGTCCCGACGCCACCGGCAAGGACCTCATCAAGAAGGGCGCGGCGGCCGGACTGGCCAACGACGCCTGGGTGATCATGCCGTTCGACTTCGGCGGCCACAGCGGCTCGATGGGCCAGGCGACGGTCGGGGCCATGGACGGTCTCAAGGCGGCGGTCAAGAGCGCGTACGGCTACGACGACGCCACCGCGTACCGGCACATCGGTGTCTCGTCGATGAACGGGAAGACGGACGACACCGACGAGACCGTCACCACCGGGGACTTCAACACGATCCTCGGCTACGCACAGCAGCACCACATCGCGCGGTTCGCCTTCTGGGCGGTCAACCGGGACCGCCAGTGCGGGTCCGGGAGCGACACGGACGCGTGCAGCGGGATCACCCAGTCGCCGTACGCCTTCACCAAGATCGCCGTCAAGTACACGGGCTGAGAGCGGGGGACGGGGGTGGGGGCGGGTCGGGGCGGCCGGCGGCGGGGGCAGGCCCCTGCTGTCCGCCGCCCCGCCGTACCCCTCCTGACGGCGCGCGTCCTGTCCGGTCTTCAGCGGTAGAGCGCCTCGACCTCTTCGCTGTACGCCGTCTCGATCGCCTTGCGCTTGAGTTTCAGCGACGGGGTGAGCAGACCGTGCTCCTCGGAGAACTGATGAGCGAGGATCCGGAACGTCCTGATCGACTCGGCCTGCGACACCAGGGTGTTCGCCGCCACCACCGACCGCCGGACCTCGGTCTCCAGCTCCGGATCACGCACCAGGGCGGCCGGGGACATCTGCGGTTTGCCGTGGAGGGAGAGCCAGTGGGCGACCGCCTCCTGGTCGAGCGTGACCAGCGCCGCGATGTACGGCCGGTCGTTGCCCACGACCAGGCACTGTCCGACCAGGGGATGGCCCCGTACCCGCTCCTCCAGCCCGGCCGGCGACACGCTCTTGCCGCCGGAGGTCACCAGGATCTCCTTCTTGCGGCCGGTGATCGTGAGATAACCGTCGTCGTCCAGCGAGCCCAGGTCGCCGGTGGAGAGCCAGCCTTCGTGGAGTACGTCGTCGGTCGCCTTGGGGGAGTTGAGGTACCCGCCGAACACGTTCAGGCCGCGCACCCACACCTCGCCGTCGTCGGCGATGTACACGGTGTTGCCGGGGATCGGCTGGCCGACCGTGCCGTAGCGGGTGCGCTCGGGCGGGTTGGCGGTGGCCGCCGCCGTCGACTCGGTGAGCCCGTACCCCTCGTAGATCGAGACACCGGCGCCCTCGTAGAACAGACCCAGCCGCCGGTCCATCCCCGAGCCGCCGGACATCGCGTGCCGCACCCGGCCGCCCATCGCCGCGCGCACCTTCGCGTAGACGACCTTCTCGAAGAACTGGTGCTGCATCCGCAGGCTCGCCGAGGGGCCAGGGCCCAGCCCGAACGCCTTGTGCTCCAGGGCCTCCGCATAGCGCACCGCCACCTCGACGGCTTTGTCGAAGGGCCCCGCCTTCCCCTCGGTCTCGGCCTTGCGGCGTGCGGCGTTGAAGACCTTCTCGAAGATGTAGGGCACGGCGAGGATGAACGTCGGCCGGAAGGCGGCGAGATCGGGCAGCAGCGCACGGGCCGCCAGCTCGGGCTGGTGGCCCAGCTTGACCCGGCCGCGGATGGCGGCGACCTCGACCATCCTGCCGAAGACATGGGCGAGCGGCAGGAAGAGCAGGGTGGACGAGGTCTCGCCGCGCTTGGAGCGGAACACCGGCTCCCAGCGGGCGACCATGGTGTCCGCCTCGTACATCAGATTGGCGTGGGTGATCACGCAGCCCTTGGGGCGGCCCGTGGTGCCGGAGGTGTAGATGACCGTGGCGACGGACTCCGGGGTCACGGCCCGCCGGTGGCGGTGCACCACCTCGTCGTCGATGCCGACGCCCGCAGCCAGCAGTTCCTCCAGCGCGCCCGCGTCCAGCTGCCAGAGTCTGCGCAGATTGGGCAGCCGGTCGATCACCGAGCCGATGGTCATGGCGTGGTCCTCGTGCTCGACCATGCAGGCGCTGACCTCGGAGTCGTACAGCATCCAGAAGACCTGCTCGGCGGACGACGTCGGGTACACGGGCACCGGCTGGGCGCCCACGGCCCAGAGGGCGAAGTCGAAGAGCGTCCACTCGTAGCGGGTCCGGCACATGATCGCGACACGGTCGCCGAAGCGCACTCCGTCGGCGAGCAGCCCTTTGGCGAGCGCGAGCACCTGGTCGCGGAACTCGCCGGACGACATGTCGTACCAGCGCCCGTCCTCCTTCCGGCCGAGGGCAGACCGGTGGGGATCGTCTTCGGCGTGCTCGAACACGACGTCCGCCAGTCCGCCGACCTGGGGCGCCGTCACTATGGGTGGGACAGTGAACTCGCGCAAAATGACCTGCTCCTATGTGACGCTCCGCACAGCGCCGTGACGCTACCCCAACGCGAGTTCCGGCGGGAGAGGGGTCCGGTGACCGGAATGTGGGGATATCGCGAGGCTCTGGAGGGGCCCAGCAGGTGAAATGTACCCAGATGGCGAAGCGTTGGGCACCCTCCTGACCGAACGGTAAGTTCCGCGAGGTGGAATCTCCACCGAATCTGTACGGAGAAGGCACGGAGGCCGCTCAACCCCTGTGACCTGCGGAGGTCATGTGGGCCGCACGTTCCGTCGGCGGCAGCGTCCCGTGACGTCGCTGTGATCCCGCTGTGACCGCGGGGGTGTCACCTGTGGTCACGGACGGTCACGAGGTGGCCGGAAAATGCAGAAGCCGGGGACAACGCGGAGGGTGCCCGAACGACTCGTTCGGGCACCCTCCGCGTTGCCGTGCGCTGTCCCGGGACGGGCCAGGGTCACCGGGCCGCGGCGACCTCCAGCTCCTCGGTGCGCACCACCGGCGCGGGCGCGGCCGGCGCGGGCCGCAGGAAGGCCAGTACGGCGATCCCGGCCACCAGGCCCAGGATGCCCGCGATGAGCGCGGCGCCGTTGAGCCCCGACGCGAAGGCGCTGTGCAGCGTCGCATCCGGGATCCGGGAGCGCAGCGCGGACGCTCCGCCGCCCGCCAGGACATGGGCGGCGGTGTGCGCCTGCGCGGAGGGGCCGGGCAGGGCCCCCTCCATCCGCGAGGTGAGCACGGTGCCGAACACCGCGACGCCCAGCGCGAACCCGAGTTGGCGGAAGGTGTTGACCGCGCCGCCCGCCATACCCGCGTTGCGCGGCGGTACGGAGGCGAGCGCCGCGCCCGCGAGCGCCGGCGACACCAGGCCGACCCCGATCCCGGCCAGCACGAGTCCGGCCGACAGACCGGTCCAGTCCGACCCCGCGTCCAGCGTGGCCTGGGCCAGCGCCCCTGCCCCGATGAGGACAAGACCACCGCCGATCACCAGCCGGGGCGACCTGCCGTGCAGCAGCCGGCCACCGAGCGCCGCCACCACGAACGAGGCTACGGCCAGCGGCAGTACGGCGAGCCCCGCCCGTACCGGGCTCATCCCGAGCAGCGTCTGGAGCCAGATCGAGGTGTAGGGCAGCACGCCGAAGGCGGCAGCGTTGAAGGCCAGCGCGCCCACCATCACCACGGCGAACGACGGCCGGCGCAGCAGCCCCAGGTCGAGCAGCGGATGGGCGGCACGCCGTTCGACGACCACGAACGCGGCCAGCGCCACCACGGCGACGGCCACGGCGGCCCCGGTACGTCCGGAGGTCCAGCCCACGGTGTCCGCGCGCACCACGGCGAACGTCAGGGCCCCGGCGAACACCGCGAAGGCCGCGGTACCGGCCCAGTCGACCTTGCGGTCGGTCTGCCGCTGCGACTCGGTGACCGTACGCAGCGTGATCCAGATGGCCGCCGCGCTCACCGGCAGATTGACGAAGAAGATCCACCGCCAGTCCAGCGACTGCGTCAGCACCCCGCCGAGCACCGGGCCGATGGCCGCGGCGGCGCCGCTCACCGCGCCCCACACCCCGAGCGCGACGCCGCGGTCCCGCCCCTGGTAGGCGGCGCCGAGCAGTGAGAGGGTCGTCGCGAACATGGCAGCGCCGCCCACCCCTTGCAGCCCGCGCATCGCGATGAGCATCGCCGGACTCGTCGAGAGGCCGCAGGCCAGTGAGGCCAGCGCGAACAGCGCGGTGCCCGCCGCGTACAGCCTGCGCCGCCCCGTGACATCGGCCGCCGCCCCCGCGCCGAGCAGCAGCGCGGCGAGCGCGAGCGCATAGATGTCGATCACCCACTGGAGATCCGAGAGCGACGCATGCAGCGAACCCGCCATGTCGGGCAGTGCCACGATCACGATCGTCACGTCGAGCAGCAGCATGAAGGTGCCCAGACAGACCGCTATGAGCGGCCCCCACTTACGCATTCGTTCTCTCCCGGTGTGCCGTGTTCCACGACCGGTGGTCCGTACTGTTTCCGGTCACCCGTACGATCGGTGAAGTACGGCGGGATCCGTTAACCACAGCCGGATATTCGCCGGAACCCGACATCAGGAGGCGAGATCCGGGTGGAATCGCATGACTTCGACGAGCTCGACCTCCAGCTGCTGCACGGGCTCGAAGTCAACGCACGTGTCTCTTTCAGCCGACTCGCGGGCGTGCTCTGTGTCTCCGACCAGACGGTCGCCCGCCGGTACCGGCGGCTGCACACCGAAGGCGGTCTGCGGGTGGTCGGGGTCCGTGACGCGGCGAGCCTCGGCCAGGACACCTGGATGCTCCGGCTGCGCTGTGCGCCCGACGCCGCCGACTCGATCGCCAGGGCGCTCGCCCGCCGCCCCGACACCGCCTGGATCGGACTCACGTCGGGCGGTACGGAAGTCGTCGGCCAGACCAGCGCGCGCACCCGCGGCGAACACGAGGAGCTGCTGCTCGGCAAGTTGCCGCGCACCCCGAGCATCACCGAGATCAGGGCCCACCAGCTGCTGCACCGCTTCTACGGCGGCCCCGCCGGCTGGCTCGGCAAGAGCCGCGCCCTGACCGACGCACAGGTGGCGGCGCTCCGTCCGTCCGGGACCGGGCGGACGGATGGCGCCGCCGCCACGGACTCCGGCATCACCGCGGACGACGAACCGCTGGTCGCCGCGCTCGAACGCGACGGCCGCGCCACCTTCGCCGAACTCCGGAAGGCGACCGGCCGTTCGGAGTCGGCGGTGCGCCGCAGGCTCGACCAGCTGCTGGGCTCCGGCACGCTCTTCGTCGATGTGCAGTTCGACTCCGAGCAGTTCGGGTACGGGATCGCGGCCCTGCTGTGGATCACCGCGGCCCCTTCGGCCCTGGACTCCGTCGGGCGGGCGCTGGCGACCCACCGGGAAGCGGCCACCGCGAGCGCCGTCTCGGGGCCGTGCAATCTGTTCGCGGTGGTGGTGTGCCGCGACACCCCCGAGCTGTACGCGTATGTGAGCGCACGCCTCGGCCGGCTGGAAGGGGTCCAGCACGTGGAGTGCACACCGATGCTGCGCCGGGTCAAGCAGCTCACGTACGAGGAGCGGCTCACCGGCCGCACGGTCTCCTAGGGGCTTTCGTCCGGATCAGGCCAGGCCCCGGAGCGCTCCGGCTAGGCCTGGTGGTGCAGCCGGTCGGCGCCCGCCAGGATCGCCGACGCCAGTGCGTCGGCTGCCTCCTGGGCGCTTCCGCCCGCACGGCCGTGCAGCAGGACGAAGTCCACGTCCCCGAGGTCGGGCAGCCCGGCCCTGGCCGGGACCTGGGTGAGGCCGGGCGGGATCAGGCCGCGGGTGTGCGCCATGATGCCGAGGCCCGCGCGGGCCGCCGCGATCAGTCCGCTGAGGCTGGTGCTCGTACAGGCGATGCGCCAGGCGCGGCCGTCCTCCTCCAGCACCTCCAGCGCACGGGCGCGGGTGATGCCGGGCGGCGGGAAGAGGATCAGCGGGAGCGGGCGATCGGGGTCGATGCGCAGCCGGGGGGCGCCGATCCAGGTGAGGGCGGAGCGCCAGACCAGCTCGCCGTGGCTGTGCCCGTTGCGCCGCTTGGCGAGCACCAGATCGAGCGCGCCCGCCGCCAGCTGCTCGTGCAGGATGCCGGAGAGGCCGACGGTGAGCTCCAGATCCACCTCGGGGTGCTCGGTGCGGAACGACTCCAGGATCTCCGGCAGCCGCGTCAGTACGAAGTCCTCCGACGCGCCGAACCGCAGCCTGCCGCGCGGCCGGGTGCCCGCGAAGAACGCCGCCGCCCGCTCGTGCCCCTGGAGGATCGTCCGGGCGAAGCCGAGCATCGCCTCGCCGTCCTCGGTCAGCTCCACGCTGTGGGTGTCCCGGGTGAAGAGCATCCGGCCCGTCGCGTCCTCAAGCCGGCGGACATGCTGGCTCACCGTCGACTGGCGCAGCCCCAGGCGGTGGGCCGCCTGGGTGAAGCTCAGGGTCTGCGACACGGTGAGGAAGGTACGCAGCTGCGCGGGGTCGTACATGATCCATAGGTTATCGCGCATCGTGATGTCAGTCAGAGTGGTATGCAGGATTCCCGATCATGGATATCGCGTGGACGATGGAGAGGGCACGTTCCGCACCCCGAGAGCAAGTGGAGAACATGAGCCGCCGCAAGATGCAGTTTCCGTCCTGGCTGCCGATCGATCCGTACATCCTGGCTCTGATCGGCACGGTCGCCGTGGCGGCGCTGCTGCCGGCCCGCGGCACGGCGGCCGATGTGGCCGGGGGTGCGTCGACCGGAGCGGTGGCCCTGCTCTTCTTCCTCTACGGCGCCCGGCTCTCCACCGCCGAGGCGGTCGAGGGGCTGAAGCACTGGCGGCTCCATCTCACCGTCCTGGCCTGCACCTTCGTCGCGTTCCCGCTGCTCGGTCTGGCGGCGAAGGGACTTGTACCGTTCGTCCTGACGCCGCAGCTCTACAACGGGCTGCTCTTCCTCTGCCTGGTGCCGTCGACCATCCAGTCGTCGATCGCCTTCACCTCGATCGCCCGCGGCAATGTGCCCGCGGCGATCTGCGCCGGCTCCTTCTCCTCGCTCGCCGGCATCGTGGTGACCCCGGTGCTCGCGGCGCTGGTCCTGGGCAGCAGCGGGGGCGGTTTCTCCGCGGACTCCCTGCTGAAGATCGTGCTGCAACTGCTGGTGCCCTTCGTGGCAGGACAGTTGCTGCGCCGCTGGGTGGGCGGCTTCCTCGTACGGCACAAGAAGGTTCTCGGCTATGTCGACCGGGGCTCGATCCTGCTGGTCGTCTACGCCGCGTTCAGCGAGGGCATGGTGCGCGGTGTCTGGCACCAGGTGAGCTTCGTCCGGCTGCTGGGGCTGCTCGGGGCCGAGGCGGTGCTGCTCGCCGTCATGCTCGCCCTGAGCTGGTACGGGGCCAAGCGGCTCGGCTTCGCCCGTGGTGACCGGATCGCCATCCAGTTCGCCGGGTCGAAGAAGAGCCTGGCGGCCGGACTGCCCATGGCGAGCGTGCTGTTCGGCGCACAGGCCTCGCTGGCGGTGCTGCCGCTGATGCTCTTCCACCAGATGCAGCTGATGGTCTGCGCGGTGATCGCCAAGCGCCGCTCGCGCGACCCGCTGCCCGAAGAGGCCGTGCAGACCGAATCCGCCCAGACCGCTATGACGTGACCAGCACCACCTTGCCGAGATTGGCACGGGATTCGATGAACCGGTGGGCGCGCGCGGCCTCTTCGAGCGGGACCTCGGCGTGTACGGCGGCCCGCAGCTGCCCGGTGCGGTGCAGCTCCCACAGTTCGGCGCACCACCTCGCGTACAGCTCGGGCTCGTTCCTGGCGATGAGCGCCATCTGGAACCCGATGACCGACTTGGCGCCGGTCAGCAGGTCGTACGCCTGAAGGGTGCCGCCACCCGAACTGAACGCGACCAGCCGTCCGTTCGGCGCGAGGGCCGCGACCGCCGGGGTGAGCAGCGCTCCGCCGACCCCGTCCACGACGACGTCCACCGGCTCGCCCCAGTCCGGGGCGTCGTAGGTCACCACCGCGTCGGCGCCGAGCCCCCGCAGGAATTCCGACTTCTCCGGCGAGCCGGTGGCGGCGACCACCCGGGCGGCACCGTCCAGCCGGGCGAGCTGGAGCGCCAGATGGCCGACGCCGCTCGCCGCGGCCGTCACCAGCACCGATTCGCCGGGGCGGGTCCTGGCGGCAGCCAGCGCGCCCCGCGCCACCAGCCCGCTGCGCACCAGGGCCACGGCGTCCACCGCGCTCGCGTGCTCCGGGATCCTGGTGGCGAACGGCTCTGCCAGGACGGCGAGGTCCGCATAGGAACCGGCGAAGCAGAGCCCGGTCACCCGGTCGCCGGCCGAGAAGCCGCCGACCCCGGCCCCGACGGCGACGACCGTGCCCGCGATCTCCCCGCCCAGCGGCGCGGGTTCACTGCCCTCGCGCACTTTCCGTACGGTCGGCAGGGTCACGCCGATCGCCTCCGAGCGCACCAGGAGTTCGCCGGGTCCGGGTTCGGGGGCGGGAACGTCCTCCAGGTACAGGACGTCCGGCCCGCCGTTCCTGTCGTACCGAACACGGCGCATGGGTGCCTCCAGAAGTCGTGGGGGAGCGGTGTCGTGGGAGCGATGTCGTTGGGAGCCCCAACGGTATCTGATTTTCATTGGGAGGCCCAATGGTTTCGCGCTAGGGTTTCCTCATGACTCCCGACACCCCTCCCGCCCTCGCCCGGATCACCGCTCTCCCCAGCTGGCTGCTCGGCCGGGCAGCGGCCCGCGGACACCGGCTGCTCGCCGACTCGTTCGCCGGTGAGGGGATGCGGCTGCCGCACCATGTGGTGCTGACCGCCGTCGCCGCGCTCGGACCCGTGTCCCAGGCGGAGCTGGGCCGTACGGTGCGCATCGACCCCAAGGACATGGTCACGGTGCTCAACGAACTCCAGGACAAGGGCATGGTCACCCGCACCGCCGACCCCGCGGACCGGCGGAAGAACGCGATCGCCGTCTCGCCCCCGGGGCGCACCGCGCTGCGCCGTCTGGAGGAGCTGGGCGACGCCGCCAACGACGAACTGCTCGCCCCGCTCGATCCGGCCGAACGGGCCCAGCTCACCGCACTGCTCACCCGGATCGTGCACGCGCCCGACGGCACGGCCGGCAAGGAAAAGTGATCTCCCAGAAGTGATCTCCCAGAAGTGATCCCGCAGAGGTGGTCCCCGGGCGGTCAGACGCGCCGGGGTGAGGCCAGCAGATAGGCCGCGCCCGCCCGCCGGTCCGCATGTGCCGAGGTCTGCCAGCCCGCACGCTCCAGCGTTTCGGCGTACGCCCGGGAGTCCGGACCGTCCACCCGGACCGCCTGGGGCTGCGCCGACTCGCTCACCAGATAGCCGCGGCAGCAGCCCGCCTCCAGGGCGAGGGCGGCGGCCTGCGTCAGATGCGTACGCTCCCAGTCGCACGGCCGCTCCACCGAGCGGTCCGGGTTGGTGACCCGGCGCATCTCGACCAGACCGGCCCAGGCGCTGCGCACCTCGCGTTCCCGCAGGGGGTCCGGATCGGCCGGGGCTCCGGTGTCCCCGGTGGCGGTGCGGGCGTGGAAGATGCCGGTCGGCTCCCCGGCCCCGGATCCCGGCGCCGGTGCGGGGTCCGGGTCCGGCTCGGGGTCCGGGTCCGGCTGCGGGACCAGCCTGACCGGCTCGGCGTCCAGCCGTTCCCGCAGCCGCTGCCCGGCCGGCGTCAGATAGTGCCGGTGCGGGGGCCGTGGGTGGCGCAGCGCGAGACCCTGGGTGACCAGCGAGGCGAGGGCCGCCGCGGGGCCCCGGAGCAGTCCGGACTCGGCGTCGGCGGTGCGGATCGCCCGGCGCTGGGCTGCGGACGGCTGGCGGGTCATGCCCCTGACCGTACTGCCGCCGTACGGCACAGCGACAGCGCTCGCCGCCTCCCTTCGGGGGGCGGCCGCAGACGGGCGGGCCCGGGGCCGGCCGGCGCAGGGGGCGCTCCCCGCCGGCCGGTCCGCCGACCCGTGCCGCGGGGCGTGTCAGACCCCGGAGTGCAGGGCGACCCGCTCGTCACCCGCGTACACGTTCATGGAGGAGCCACGGAGGAAACCGACCAGGGTCAGGCCGGACTCGGCGGCCAGGTCGACGGCCAGCGAGGACGGCGCGGACACGGCGGCGAGGACCGGGATTCCCGCCATCACCGCCTTCTGGGCCAGTTCGAATGAGGCGCGCCCGGAGACCAGGAGAACAACCTGCGAGAGCGGGAGCAGGCCGTTCTGCAGGGCCCGGCCGACCAGCTTGTCCACCGCGTTGTGGCGGCCCACGTCCTCGCGTATGTCCAGCAGTTCGCCCTCCGGCGTGAAGAGCGCGGCCGCGTGCAGCCCCCCGGTCCGGTCGAACACCTGCTGTGCCGCCCGCAGCCGGTCGGGGAGGACGGAGAGCACATCGGGTTCCACCCGGACCGGGGGAGTGTCGGCGATCGGGAAGCGCGCGGTGGTCCGGACCGCGTCCAGGCTGGCCTTGCCGCAGAGCCCGCACGACGAGGTGGTGTACACGTTGCGTTCCAGCGTGATGTCCGGGAGCTCGACGCCCGGCGCCAGCCTGACGTCCACCACGTTGTACGTGTTCGAGCCGTCGGCGGTGGCCCCCGCGCAGTACACGATCGACTGGAGCTCGTCCGCCGAACCGAGCACGCCCTCGCTGACCAGGAAGCCGGCGGCCAGCGCGAAATCGTCGCCCGGGGTGCGCATGGTGATGGCGAGAGCCTTGCCGTTCAGCCGGATCTCCAGCGGCTCCTCGGCCACCAGGGTGTCGGGGCGGGTCGTCACCGCTCCGTCCCGGATACGGATGGTGCGGCGGCGTTCGGTGACCCGGCCCATGGGAATCAGTCCTACTCTTCGATCGGTACGGCGGTGATCAGAGCTGCGGCGATCAGTACTGCTGCGGTCAGCGCTGCGACACGTGCTGGAAGCCGAAGCGGCCCTTGATGCACAGGTTGCCGTGGGTCACCGGGTTGTCGTGCGGCGAGGTGACCTTGACGATCTCATTCTCCTGGACATGGAGGGTGACGTTGCAGCCCACCCCGCAGTAGGCGCAGACCGTGGTCGTCTCCGTCTGCGCCGACTCGTCCCAGGTTCCCGCCTCGCGCATGTCGAACTCCGACTTGAAACTGAGCGCCCCGGTCGGGCACACCTCGATGCAGTTGCCGCAGTACACACACGCCGAACCGGTGAGCGGTGCGTCGTGCTCGGTGGAGATACGGGCGTCGAAGCCACGGCCCGCCACCGAGATCGCGAACGTGTTCTGCCACTGGTCACCGCAGGCGTCCACACACTTGTAGCACTGGATACATTTGTCATAGTCGCGGACGTACAGGTCATTGTCGACCTTCGGTTCCTCATTGAGCCGCGCCGCATCCGTCCCGAAACGGCCCGGCTCGGCACCGTACTCCTTGATCCATTCGGCGGCGCGCGGAGTGGTGGAGAGGTCTGTCGCCGATGCCAGCAGTTCGAGGACGGTCTTCCGGCTGTGCCGGGCGCGACCGGTGTCCGTCCGCACCGCCATACCGGGCTCCGCCCGGCGCGAACAGGCCGGTGCCAGGGTCCTGGCACCCTCGACCTCGACCACACACACCCGGCAGGCGTTCTTGGGGGTGAGCGTGTCGCCCTCGCAGAGCGTCGGAATGTCCTTTCCGGCCGCCCGGCACGCCTCCAGAATCGTGGAACCCTCGGGAACCCGGGTGTCCTGCCCGTCCAGGCGGAATTCGATGAGCCGCCTCGGCGGCTGCAGCGGTACGGCGGTCATTGGTCACCCCTCGGTCCCTGCCCGGCCTCTGATCCCTGCGGTGTTCCGTACACGGGTGTTCCGTAGACGCCGAGGCGGTCGATCGCGGACTCGACGGCGCTCCAGGCCGCCTGCCCGAGCCCGCAGATCGACGCGTCCTTCATCGCCTGCCCGATCTCGCGCAGCAGCGCCACATCGGCGGCTGCGCCGGCCCCGCCGCGGTCGAGCAACCGGTGCAGCGCCTCTTCCTGCCGTACGGTCCCGATCCGGCAGGGCACGCACTGACCGCACGACTCGTCACGGAAGAACTCCGCGATCCGCAGCAGGATCCGGGGCAGCTCGACGGTGTCGTCGATGACGAGGACGACACCGGAACCGAGTGTCGTCCCGGCCGCGCGGGTCCCCTCGAAGGTGAGCGGGATGTCCAGCTCGTCCGGGCGTACGAAGCCGCCCGCGGCTCCGCCCAGCAGCACGGCCCGCAGGGACTCCGGCCGGCCCGCAAGATCCAGCAGCTCGCCGAGGGTCGCACCGAACGGCAGCTCGTAGACCCCGGGCCGTGCCACCCGTCCCGAGACGCAGAAGAGCTTCGGCCCGGTGGACCCCTCCGTACCGATCGCGGCGTAGGCCTCGGCCCCCATCGTCAGGATGGGCGCCACATTGACCAGCGTCTCGACGTTGTTGGCCGCCGTCGGCTTCCCGAAAAGGCCCTTCTCGACCGGGAAGGGAGGCTTGGACCGCGGCTCGCCCCGGTAGCCCTCGATCGAGTTGAACAGGGCGGTCTCCTCGCCGCAGATGTACGCGCCCGCGCCGCGCCGCAGTTCGATGTCGAACGCGTACCCCTGCCCCAGGACGTCATCGCCGAGGAAGCCGCGGGACCTGGCCCGGCCGATGGCGTGTTCCAGCCGTGCCACGGCCGACGGGTACTCGCCGCGGATGTAGAGGTATCCCCGGTGGGCGCCCGTCGCGTACCCGGCGATGGTCATGGCCTCGATCAGGGCGTACGGGTCGCCCTCCATCACCACCCGGTCCTTGAACGTGCCCGGTTCGGACTCGTCCGCGTTGCAGACGAGATAGTGCGGATGGTCCGGCTGGGCCGCGGTGGCCTGCCATTTGCGGCCGGTGGGGAAGGCGGCGCCGCCGCGTCCGGCGAGCCCGGCGTCGGTCACCTCGCGGATCACCCCTGCCGGACCGAGGGCGAAGGCCCGGCGCAGGGCGGAGTAGCCGCCGTGCGCGCGGTAGTCGTCCAGTGAGGCCGGATCGACGACGCCGACCCGCCGCAGGAGGATCAGCCCGTCCTGCCCGGCCTGCGGTACGGCCATGGCGGCGGACGGCTCGGATGGGGCCGCCTCCGGAGCTCCGGCGGCCGACGCGACACCTTCGGCGGTGGCGGGAGCGACCACGGCGGAGGCCCGGTGCCGCAGGGCGCCGCGCCCGTCAGATGGTCCCTCCGTCCCGGCCACGGGCGCGGGTTCACCGGCCCGCAGCACCAGCGCCGCCGGAGCCCGCTCGCACAGCCCCAGACACGGACTCGGCTGCCAGGTGACACCCCCGGCGGCCGTGCCGGCGGCGCCCAGCCGTTCCTCGATCCCCGCGCGGAGCCCGGCCGATCCCTTCACCGCGCAGGCCAGGTCCGTACAGACGTGCACCACTGTCGCCGGCCGGGGCCGGACCGCGAACATCGCGTAGAACGTGGCGACCCCGTACGCCTCGGCGGGCGGCACGGTCAGCCTGCGGCACACATAGTCCAGCGCCCCCTCGCTGATCCAGCCCGTCCGGTCGTTGACCGCGTGCAGAGCCGGCAGCAGCAGATCGCGCCGCTCGCGTGCGGCCCGGCCGCCGACCGCCCAGCGCAGATCCGCCTCCCCGCGTTCCGCCCCGCCCTCCCAGGCCGAAGCGGGCGGTCCGAGCAGTGCGTCGACCGCCTCCCGCTCCTCGTCGGTCGGCTTGCAGTCACCGAAGTGCAGGTCCACTGCGTCAGCTCCTCACAGCCGCGCCGCTGTCCGGCACGGCCGCGGCGGACAGCTTCTCGATCCGGACGGCCGACGCCTTGAACTCGGCCGTGCCGGCGATCGGGCAGTTTGCCTCGATGGTGAGCTGGTTGGTGTCGACCTCGTCCGGAAAGTGCATCGTCATGAAGGCAAGACCGGGACGCAGACCGGGGTCGATCCACACCGGGGCGACCACCGAACCGCGCCGTGAGGCGATCCGTACCTCCTCGTCCGCCTCCACCCCGTACGCCGCGGCGTCCTCGGGGCAGAGCTCGATGTACTCGCCCCGCCGCAGTGGCGAGGCGAAACTGCCGCTCTGCACACCGGTGTTGTACGAGTCGAGCCGCCGCCCGGTCGTCAGCCGGATCGGGAAGCCCTCATCGGTGAGATCGACCGGCGGGTCGTGCCGGACGATTCCGAACGGCGCCGGCCGCCCCCGCCGTCCCGGATCGGGCTCCCACAACCTGGCGTGCAGGAAAGGCGGTTCGAGCTTCCCGGTGTCCGGGCACGGCCACTGGATGCCCTGGTGTTCCTCCAGCCGCTCGTACGTCATGCCCCAGTGCTGGGGGGAGACCGACCGCAGCTCGTTCCAGACGGACTCCGCGTCGGCGTACTTCCAGGGATGGCCGAGCCGCCCGGCGAGGTCACAGATGATCTCGATGTCCTCGCGCGCCTCGCCGGGCGGGCCGACCGCCTTGCGCACCCGCTGCACCCGCCGTTCACTGCTGGTCGTGGTGCCTTCGGTCTCGCACCAGGCGGCGGTCGCCGGCAGGACCACATCGGCCAGTTCAGCGGTCCTCGTCAGGAAGATGTCCTGCACGACCAGGCAGTCGAGCCGCCGCAGCCGGTCCATGGCCTGTTCGCTGTCGGCCTCCGACTGCGCCGGATTCTCTCCGACGCAGTAGACGGCCTTCAGGTCGCCGCTCTCCATCGCCTCGAACATCCGGGTCAGATTGAGACCGTACGAAGGCTGGATGACCGTGCCCCAGGCGGCTTCGAACTTGCTGCGGACGGCCGGTTCCAGGATGTCCTGGAAGCCGGGCAGCCGGTCGGGGATGGCGCCCATGTCGCCGCCGCCCTGCACGTTGTTCTGCCCGCGCAGCGGCTGTACGCCCGAGCCGTACCGGCCGACGTGCCCCGTCAGCAGCGAGAGGTTGATCAACGCCCGTACGTTGTCGGTGCCGTTGTGGTGCTCCGTGATCCCCAGCGTCCAGCACAGCTGGGCCCGCTCGGCGCGTGCGTAGGCGTGCGCCAGGTCGCGGATCGCCTCCGCCGGTACGCCGGTGACCTGCTCGGCGGCGGAGAGCGTCCAGGGCTCGACCTCGGCGGCGTACGCGTCGAACCCCGTCGTGGCCCGGTCGATGAACGCCCTGTTGTGCAGGCCCGCGTGGATGATCTCGCGGCCCACGGCGTGCGCCAGCGGGATGTCGGTGCCGACGTTCAGCCCCAGCCAGCTCTCCGCCCACTCGGCGGTCGATGTGCGGCGCGGGTCGACCGCGTACATCCGGGCGCCGTTCCTGATCCCCTTCAGTACATGGTGGAAGAAGATCGGATGGGCGAACCGCGCGTTGGAGCCCCACATCAGGATCAGGTCGGTGTGCTCGACCTCTCCGTACGACGAGGTGCCGCCGCCGGATCCGAACGCCGCCGACAGCCCCGCGACACTGGGTGCGTGGCAGGTGCGGTTGCAGGAGTCGACGTTGTTGGTGGCCATCACGACCCGGGCGAACTTCTGCGCCACATAGTTCATCTCGTTGGTGGCCCGGGAGCAGGAGAACATCCCGAAGGCGCCGCGCGCCGCCCGGAATCCCTCCGCGGCCCGCTCCAGCGCCTCGTCCCAACTGGCCCTGCGCAGTGCTCCGTTGCTGTCGCGCATCAGGGGGTGGGTGAGCCGGGCGTAGGTCTTCGGGGTTCGGTCTCGCTTCTTCACGCTTGCGCTCCTCATGGAGATGATCAGCGATGATTCAGCGCCCAATTGCATACAGTATCCTGTAGGCGCCGGCCGAACGGAAGCCCCTCGCAAGGGATTTGCGGTCCGGCCGGGCCGGATCAGCCGGCTGTGGTGGTCGCGCTCGTCGGAGCGGATGTGGCCGGTGCGGCCGTCGTCGACCGGCTCAGCAGGTCCGCCATGGCGTGCACGGTCCGCAGCGTGGGCACCGGCACCCCGGTCACCCCGGCCAGCTCGACCACCGCCGCGAGCAGCACGTCGAGTTCGAGCGGCTTGCCCTTCTCCAGGTCCTGGAGCGTGGAGGTCTTGTGGTCGCCCACCCGCTCCGCGCCGGCCAGCCGCCTCTCGATGGAGATGTCGGGGCGGCTGCCGAGCGCCGTGGCGACCTGGAGCGTCTCGGCCATCATGACCTCGATGACCCGGCGGGTGTCGCGGTGGACGCACATCTGACGCATGGTCGCCCGGGTGAGGGCGCTCAGCGGATTGAAGGAGATGTTGCCGAGCAGCTTGATCCAGATGTCCTTGCGCAGGTCGCCCTCCACGGGGCACTTGAGGCCGCCCGCCGTCATGGCGGCACTGAAGTCCAGGCAGCGCCGCGACGTCGAACGGTCCGGCTCGCCGATGGAGAACCGGGTCCCCTCCAGGTGCCGGACCACCCCGGGCCCGGCCAGCTCCGTCGCCGCGTACACGACGCAGCCGACCGCGCGCTCCGGTGGCAGGACGGCGCTGACCGCCCCGCCCGGGTCGACGCTCTCGATCCGATGGCCCTCGTGGGGGCCGCCGTGCCGGTGGAAGTACCACCAGGGGATGCCGTTCTGCGCGGCGACCAGTGCGGTGTGCCGCTGGAGCAGCGGCTCGACGAGCGGCCCGCACGCCGCGTACGAGGTGGCCTTGAGGCCGAGGAAGACATAGTCGACCGGGCCGATGGCTCCCGGGTCGTCCGTGGCGTGCACCCGCGCGGTGAAGTCACCACGCGGGCTCAGGACTTGCACCCCGTCCCGCCTCATGGCCGCCAGATGCGGCCCACGGGCCACCAGATGGACATCGGCGCCGGCGCGGTGCAGTGCCGCTCCGACATAGGCGCCGATTGCTCCGGCGCCGAGAACTGCGACTTTCACGAGGGCTCTCCGTTCGGTCGTACGTACCGATGGAAACCGGGTGATCACTCGGAGTGCTCATGACGTGTCGACGCGCCCATATTCTGTCGACAAAATAGTGTCTACAGTATCGGGCTTCGGTCGACAAGGGTGCTGACGCGCTTCCCTGTCCGCCGCCGCTGCCCGGTCCACGCCCGGAAGTGATCCGAAGCCTCCAAGAGGAACGCCCGAATCCTGTTGCTTTACATGCCGTCGTACCCGTGAGTCGCTGACGAGACTGGAGGGCTCCTGACATCAGCAGCAGAGGGGTCCCGGGCATGACCGGAACACGCATCGCCGCACTCGGCCATTACCAGCCGGCCAAGGTGCTCACCAACGACGATGTAGCCGCCCTTGTCGACACCAGCGATGAATGGATCCGGACCCGGGTGGGCATCAAGACCCGCCACATCGCCGGACCCGACGAGCCGGTGGACGAACTCGCTGCCCAGGCCGGAGCCAAGGCCCTCGCCGGTGCAGGACTCGCGCCGGGCGAGATCGACCTGGTCATCGTCGCGACCTCCACGGCGATCAACCGCTCGCCGAACATGGCCGCGCGGGTGGCCGCCAAGCTGGGCATGGGCTCGCCCGCGACCATGGATGTCAACGTCGTCTGCTCGGGTTTCACCCACGCCCTGGCCGTCGCCGACCACGCGGTACGCGCCGGATCCGCCGGGCGTGCCCTGGTGATCGGCGCCGACAAGATGACCGAGATCGCCGACTGGACCGACCGCTCCAGCTGTGTCCTGATGGGGGACGGGGCAGGCGCCGCCGTGATCGAGGCGTGCGCGGAGGACGCCATCGGCCCGGTGCTGTGGGGATCGGTCCCCGGGATGGGGGACGCCGTACGGATCGAGGGGACACCGCCGCGCTTCGCCCAGGAAGGGCAGTCCGTCTACCGCTGGGCCACCACCCAGCTGCCGCCGATCGCCCGCAAGGTCTGCGAGAAGGCGGGTGTCACCCCCGAGGAGCTGGCGGCCGTCGTACTGCACCAGGCCAATCTGCGGATCATCGAGCCGTTCGCCGCGAAGATCGGTGCGGTGAACGCGGTGATCGCCCGTGATGTGGTCGATTCCGGCAACACATCGGCGGCCAGCATTCCGATGGCCCTGTCCAAGCTGGTGGAGCGGAGGGAGATCCCGTCCGGCGCGCCGGTCCTGCTCTTCGGCTTCGGCGGAAACCTCTCGTACGCGGGACAGGTCGTCCGCTGCCCGTGACCGCCGCCGGCCGGTGAAGGTACGTCACTGAGGCCGGGTAGTTCGGTTACGGCCCGTTGCGCTCGGTAGACTGTAGACGATAGCCAATTGCTCTACGCCGACACGCCGCTGGCTCCTCCGGGGTCAGAAGGGGGACCGCGATGTTGTCCACAGGACTGCCGCAAGGGGCCGTACCGAAGCTTGAGCGGCCGGGACCGCTGCGTGAGCGGGTGTACGAGGCGCTGCTCGAACTCATCACCACACGGGCGCTGTCCCCGGGCCAGCATCTGGTCGAGAGCGAACTCGCCGGCCATCTCGGCGTCTCCCGGCAGCCCGTGCGCGAAGCACTCCAGCGGCTCAACACCGAGGGATGGGTCGATCTGCGGCCCGCACAGGGCGCGTTCGTCCACGAGCCCACCGAGCAGGAGGCCGACCAGCTGCTCTCGGTCCGTACGCTTCTGGAGGCGGAGGCCGCACGGCTGGCCGCGGCGAACTCCGGGTCCGCGGGAATCGCCGCGCTGGAGAAGCTGTGCGCCAAGGGCGAGCGGGCGGTCGCCGACGACGACGTGGACCTGGCCGTGGCGACCAACGCCGAGTTCCACGCCAAGGTCATGGAACTGGCCGGCAATGTCGTCCTGTCGGAGCTGGCCGGCCAGGTGGACCGCCGGGTGCGCTGGTACTACCAGCCGGTCGCCCGACGGCGCGGCAAACAGTCCTGGACCGAGCACCGGGCACTGATCGCGGCGATCTCGGCACGGGACGAGGCGGCCGCGACATCGGTCATGCAGGCGCACACGGAGCACACCCGTACGAGCTACCACCAGCGCGAGAAGGGCTGAACACCCGGATCCCGGAGGCATGGCCGGCTATCCGGCAGCGGCCCTCCGCGCGGCTCGGACCGAGCCGCGCGGAGGGCCACTTGCTGCGCTGCGCCGTTGCGTACACGCCGTTCCGTACACGCTGCTCCGTACGCTGGTGACGGCCCGGATCAGACGGCTTCCCTGCTGACCGGCAGCGGGTTCGGAGCGATGTCGGCGGCGCGTGGCCGCCCCGGCTGCCTCAGCAGCAGTGCGATGACCGCGGCCACCATGGAGATCCCTCCGGCGAGTGCGTACGCGCCGTTGTACCCCCAGGCGTCCACCACCGTCGACCCGAGCCCGCCGCCGAACAGTCCGCTGACCAGCTTGCCGCTGTACACCAGACCGTAGTTGGTGGCGTTGTAGTTCTCTCCGAAGTAGTCCGGGGTCAGGGCCGCGAACATCGGGTAGAACGCACCGCCGCCGAATCCGGAGAGGAACGCGAAGACCAGGAACAGCCATTCGCTGTGGATGTCACCGGCCCAGATCACGCCGAACTGCGCGAGACCCAGGACGAGTATGACGAAGAACAGGGTGAGCTTCCGACCCCACAGATCGGACAGCCAGCCCACCACCGCCCTGCCGACGCCGTTCACCACGGCCATCAACCCCATGGACGTCGCCGCCACCAGCGGACCGAAGCCCACCTCCTTCGCGAAGTCGACCTGGAAGGAGATGCCGAATATCGACACCCCGGCGGTGATGACCACGGCCACCCACATCAGCGGGAGCATGCCGCTCCTGATGGCCTCCTTCGGGGTGAACTGCTTCACCGCGGGCGGGTTCTTGGCCAGACTCCGGGCGCTCCTCCGGTCGCCCGTGAAGTGCAGCGGGTCGATCTCCGACGGCCACCAGTTCTTCGGCGGGTCCTTGAAGAACCACGCGCAGATCACCACGGCGATCAGCACATAGACACCGATCAGATCCAGCACCTCGGCGCAGTTGGAGGTGTCGAAGGCGTAGTTGAAGATGAAGATGAAGGGGAGCGACCCATAGGCGAACCCGCCGTTGACGAACCCCGTCTTCGCACCGCGCCGTTCGGGGAACCACTTGCCGACCATGTTGATACAGGTGGCGTAGACGAGGCCGGAGCCGAGTCCGCCGATGACGCCGAAACCGCAGATCGCCAGGAAGACATTGTCGAGATGGGCGAGTGCGACGAAACCGACGAGACAGAGAACGGCGCCCAGAACCGTCGCGCGGCGGGCGTTGAGTATCCCCTTCTCCCGCATCCAGCCCGCGGGGAAGGCGATTCCCGCCTGGAAGAAGACCCAGACACTCAGAATCCAGAAGGTGTTGCTCTGCGTCCACCCATGAGCCGAGGAGAGAGTGTCCTCGGCCGAACCGTATGCGTACTCCGACACGCTGATGGCCATCATCGCGACCCACGGCAGATACACCATGAGTTTGCGCGAGTGGCCCAGGAGATCCCGGTCCGTCTCGCCGACGCGGTAGACGCGGCCCTTGCTGTCCGACACTTCCCGGTAGGCGACCGCCCCGGCCGCCGACCGTTCGTTCCCTGTACTCATCAGGTCCCCTTGGTCTCGAAAGAACTGGCCAGCGCCCCCTGTCCAAACCTTTCGTTCCGAGGAGCCGGGTCAGCCGAGCAACCCGGCCGCCCGTGCCCAGCGGTACTTCGCGCCGAGTACCTCCACCGGTTTCTCCGTGGTGTACGGGTACGCGACGACTCCCCGTTCGTAGAGGTACTGGCAGGCCTCCTCGACTTCGACGTCGCCGGCGAGCGACGCCACGACGGGCTTCTCGACGCCGCGCGCCCGGAACTCCGCGACGACACGCGCGGTCAGCTCGGCGAAGACCATCGGGGGAGTGACGATCGTGTGCCAGTAGCCCAGCACCAGCGCATGGATCCGCGGATCCTCCAGGCCGAGCCGGATCGTCGCCTCGTAGGTCGCCGGAGGTTCACCGCCGGTGATGTCGATGGGATTCCCGGCGGCCCCGAACGGCGGGATGAACGCCTTGAACGCCGCGTCCAGATCCGGCGGGATCTCCATCAGCGACAGCCCGTTGTCGACGATCGCGTCCGAGAGCAGCACCCCCGAGCCCCCGGCCCCGGTGATGATGACGACGTTGTCGCCCCGGGGTGTGGGCAGCACGGGCAGCGCCCGCGCGTACTCCAGCATGTCGTTGAGCCCCGGCGCCCGGATGACTCCCGCCTGCCGCAGGATGTCCTCGTACACCGCGTCGTCACCGGCCAGCGCGCCGGTGTGCGACCCCGCCGCCCTGGCGCCCGCACTGGTGCGGCCCGCCTTCAGTACCACGACGGGCTTCTTCGGCACGGTCGCCCGTGCCGCCTCGACGAACGCCCGGCCGTCCTTGAGGTCCTCCAGATGCATGGCGATGCACTGGGTGTGCGGGTCCTCGCCGAACCAGGTGAGCAGATCGTCCTCGTCCAGGTCCGACTTGTTGCCGAGCCCGACGATGGCCGACACGCCGGTCTTCGTCGTGCGGGCGAACCCGAGGATGGCCATGCCGATCCCGCCGGACTGCGAGGTGAGCGCGACTCCGCCTCTGACGTCGTACGGCGTGCAGAACGTGGCGCACAGGTCCTGCCATGTCGAGTAGTAGCCGTAGATGTTCGGGCCCAGCAGCCGGACCCCGTACCGCTCGGCGACCGCCACGATCTCGTCCTGCAAGGCGTGTTCCCCGGTCTCGGCGAAGCCCGACGGGATCAGCACGGCGTTCGGTATGCCCTTGCGCCCGACCTCTTCGAGGGCGGTCGCGACGAACTTCGCGGGGATCGCGAAGACCGCCACATCCGGCTCACCGGGAACATCCATCACGCTCTTGTACGCCTTACGGCCGAGGATGTCATCGGCCTTGGGGTTCACCGGGTGGATCTCCCCGGCGAAACCGCCGTCGACGAGATTGCGCATCACGGAGTTGCCGATCTTGCCGTCCTCGTTGGAGGCGCCGATGACGGTGACCGAGCGCGGCTCCATCAGCCGGCGCATCGAGGTGAGGATCTCGGCGCGGCTGTAGGCGCGCCGCGGCGTCACGGGCGACGGGTCGAGCAGGATCCGTACGTCGGCGGCCAGCACGCCGTCCGCGGACGCGAAGACCGGGTTGAGGTCGATCTCGGCGATCTCCGGGAAGTCGGCGGCCAGTCCGGAGACCCCGGTGATCAGCGAGGCGAGCGCCGCGCGGTCCACGGCCGCTCCGCCGCGCACCCCGCGGAGCACCTCGGCGGCCCGGACCGAGTCCAGCATCGACAGCGCGTCGTCGTGCGAGGCGGGTGCGAGGCGGAAGGTGATGTCCTTGAGCACCTCCACCAGCACCCCGCCGAGGCCGAAGGCCACGATCTTGCCGAAGGTCGGGTCGGTGACGGTGCCGACCAGTACCTCGGTGCCGGCCGGCACCATCTGCTGGACCTGGACGCCCCTGATGGCCGCCCGGGGGCTGTAGGCACGGGCGTGGGAGACGATCGACGTGAAGGCGGACCGCACCTCGGCGGCGGACCTCACCCCGACCCGCACCCCGCCCGCATCCGTCTTGTGCACGATGTCCGGCGAGACGATCTTCAGCACCACCGGGAACCCGATCCGGTCGGCGAGGGCGACGGCCTCGTCCGCGCACTCGGCCAGCGCCTCGGCCGGGACCGGAATGCCGTACGCGTCGGCGACCACTTTCGCCTCGGGCGCGGTGAGCGCCCGGCGCCCCCCGGCCAGTGCGGCGTCGAGCACCGCCCGTACGGCCGCCTTGTCCTGCTGCCCCATCAGATGACTCCGTCCGTCTTCAGCAGTCGCAGTTCCTCTTGTCCCAGGCCGAGTTCACCGGTGTACACCTCCGCGTTGTGCTCGCCGAGCAGCGGCGAGCTGCGCACATCGACGGGGGAGTCCGAGAGCTTCAGCGGCGAGCCGACGGTGGTGAAGGTGCCGCGCTCGGGGTGTTCGACCTCGACCACGATCTCGTTCGCGGCGAGCGAGGTGTCCTCGATGATCTCCTTGGTGGAGAGGATCGGTCCGCAGGGCACGTTGTGGGCGTTGAGCTGGTCGAGCACCTCCCACTTGGGAAGGGTGGACGACCACTCCTCGATCAGCTGGAACATCTTGCCGAGCTTGGGCAGGCGGGACTCCGGCGTGGCCCAGCCGGGGTCGTCGGCCAGCTCGGGCCGGCCGATCAGCCTGCTGATCGGCTGCCAGCCGACGGGCTGGACGATGACGTACACGTAGTCGTTGGGGCCGCCCGGCGCGCACTTGACGGCCCAGCCGGGCTGGCCGCCGCCGCTCGCGTTCCCGCTGCGCGGCACCTCGTCGCCGAAGTCGTCGTTCGGGTACTCGGCCAGCGGGCCGTGGGAGAGCCGCTGCTGGTCGCGCAGCTTCACCCGGCAGAGGTTGAGTACGGCGTGCTGCATCGCGACGTTGACGCGCTGGCCACGGCCGGTGTGCTCACGCTGGAAGAGCGCCGCGAGTATCCCGGCGACGAGGTGGATACCGGTGCCCGAGTCGCCGATCTGCGCTCCGGTGGCGAGCGGCGGACCGTCCTCGAAGCCGGTGGTGGACATCGACCCGCCCATGGCCTGGGCGACGACCTCGTACGCCTTGAAGTTGGTGTAGGGGCCCTCGCCGAAGCCCTTGATGGAGGCGTAGACGATCCGCGGGTTGATCTCCTGGATCTTCTCCCAGGTGAAACCCATCCGGTCGACGGCGCCGGGACCGAAGTTCTCCACCATCACGTCCGACCGGCGGATCAGCTCGGTCAGGAGCTCCTTGCCGCGTTCGGACTTGGTGTTGAGGGTGATGCTGCGCTTGTTGCAGTTGAGCATCGTGAAGTAGAGCGAGTCGACATCGGGCAGATCCCGCAGCTGCTTGCGGGTGATGTCGCCGTGCGGCGCTTCGAGTTTGACGACATCGGCGCCGAGCCAGGCCAGCAGCTGGGTGGCGGAGGGACCGGACTGGACGTGGGTCATGTCGAGGACGCGTACGCCCTCAAGAGCCTTGGTCATGGCGGGGCTCCCTACTTGTACATGGTCTGGTTCACGGTTCCGGGTGCGTACGCGTCCGGGTCGACCCAGACGTTGATGAGGGAGGGCTTGCCCGACTCGCGGGCGCGCCGCAGCGCCGGGCCGATGCCGGCCGGGTCGCGGACCTCCTCGCCGTGGCCGCCGAGCATCCGGGCGAACTCGTCGTAGCGGACGTCTCCGAGTGTGTTGCCGACGCGCTCGCGCTCCGGGCCGTACTTCTGCGCCTGGCCGTAACGGATCTGGTTCATCGACGAGTTGTTGCCGACGATCCCGACGAAGGGCAGGTTGTAGCGGACCAGTGTCTCGAAGTCCCAGCCGGTGAGCGAGAACGCGCCGTCCCCGAAGAGCGCCACGACCTCCTTGTCCGGCCGTGCCTTCTTCGCGGCGAGCACGAAGGGGATGCCGACGCCGAGCGTGCCCAGCGGGCCCGGATCCATCCAGTGGCCGGGCGATTTGGGCTGCACGACCTGCCCGGAGAACGTGACGATGTCGCCGCCGTCGCCGATGTAGATCGAATCCTCGGTGAGGAAGTCGTTGATCTCGCTGACCAGGCGGTACGGGTGGATGGGCGAGGCATCCGACTTCAGCGACGGCAGCCGCTTCTCGATCGCCACCTGCTCGGCGGCCCGCAGCTCGTCCAGCCAGGCCTTCCGCCCGACCGCACCACCGTTGACCCGGCCGGACGCCGCCTCGGTGACGGACTTCAGGATCAGCCCCGCGTCGCCGACGAGCCCGAGGTCGATGTCGCGGTTCTTGCCGACCGTGCGGTAGTCGAGATCGATCTGGACCACGGTGGCGTCCGGCGAGAGGCGCTTCCCGTACCCCATCCGGAAGTCGAAGGGGGTGCCCACGATGACGATGAGATCGGCGTTGGAGAAGGCGTAGCGCCTGGAGAGCTGGAAGTGGTGCGGGTCGCCGGGCGGCAGTGTCCCGCGCCCCGCGCCGTTCATGTACGCGGGGACATTGAGCGTACGGACGAGCTCGACCGCCGATTCGGTGGCCCGGGTGGTCCACACCTGGCTGCCGAGCAGGATCGCCGGCCTCTCCGCGTGGACGAGGAGATCGGCGAGCTTCTCGATGCCGGCCGGATCACCGGCCGAGCGGGTCGACGCGCGGTACCGGCCTGCCTGCGGGACGCGGGCCTGTGCGGCCGGCACCTTGGCGTCGAGCACATCGCGCGGGATCTCCAGGAACGACGGGCCCGGCGCGCCGTTGTAGCACTCGCGGAAGGCCATCGAGACCAGGTCGGCGGCGCGCGCGGTGTGCGGCACGGTGGCGGCGAACTTGGTGATCGGCGTCATCATGTCGACGTGCGGGAGGTCCTGGAGGGACCCCATCCGGTGCTGGCTCAGCGCTCCCTGACCACCGATCAGCAGCATGGGCGACTCGGCCCGGAACGCGTTGGCGACACCGGTCACGGCATCGGTCGTGCCGGGGCCCGCCGTGACGACGGCGCAGCCCGGCTTGCCGGTGATGCGCGCGTAGCCGTCGGCGGCGTGGGCGGCGACCTGCTCATGGCGGACATCGACCACTTCGATGCCCTCGTCCACACAGCCGTCGTAGATGTCGATGATGTGGCCACCGCAGAGGGTGTAGACGACGTCGACACCCTCCGCTTTGAGCGCCTTGGCGACCAAGTGCCCACCGGAGATGAGGTCCTGGCTGGGGTCGGGCATGGCGAAGTCCGTTCCCTTCGTAGGGGTGCTGGAGCTCTGCTGGAGCTGCGCGCAGATTGCATACAGTCGACGAATACTGTATGAACCTTGTTATCCCTCATCCGGTGGGTGGTGTCCAGGGGGCGTGCGGCACTTTCCTTCACAGCACAGGGAGCAGGTACGGGCATGGATCTGTACGAGCACCAGGCAAGGGAACTCTTCAAGGCGCACGGCATCCCGGTACCGGACGCGGCGGTCGTCGCCGCCCCGCGCGAGGCGCGTGCGGCCGCGGAACTCCTCGGTGGACGCGTCGTCGTCAAGGCCCAGGTGAAGACCGGCGGCCGGGGCAGGGCGGGCGGTGTGAAACTCGCGGCGGACCCGGCGGCAGCAGAATTGACAACCCGTCAGATGCTCGCCATGGACATCAAGGGCCACCCCGTCCGCAAGGTGATGCTGGCCCGGCCGGCCGACATCGAGGCGGAGCACTACGTGAGTTACGTCCTCGACCGCGCGGCGGGGACCTTCGTCGCCATCGGATCGGCCGACGGCGGTACGGAGATCGAGGAGACGGCGGCGGCCAGGCCCGACGCGGTGGTCAGGATCCCCGTCGATCCGGCCGAAGGCGTCACCGCGGCCAAGGCCGCGGCGATCGCACACGCCGCCGGGCTGCCGGCCGGGGCCGCCGACGTGCTCCAGCGGCTCTGGCAGGTCATGGTCCGCGAGGACGCCCTGCTGGTGGAGGTCAACCCGCTCGTACGGACCACCGGCGGTGGGCTGCTCGCCCTCGACGGAAAGGTCACCATCGACGACAACGCCCGCTTCCGGCAGACGCGTTGGGGCGCCGACGAGACCGATCCGTACGGTGGTCCGCTGGAAGCACAGGCCCGGGCCAAGGGACTCAACTACGTCCGGCTCGACGGCCGGGTCGGCATCATCGGCAACGGCGCGGGCCTGGTCATGTCGACCCTCGACGTCGTCGCCGGCTGCGGCGCCCGGCCTGCCGACTTCCTCGACATCGGAGGTGGCGCGTCGGCCCGCGTGATGGCCGACGCACTCGCACTCGTCCTCTCCGACCCCCAGGTGAAGTCGGTCCTCGTCAATGTCTTCGGCGGCATCACCGCCTGCGACGCGGTGGCCGAGGGCATCGTCCAGGCCCTGGAGTCGGTCGAGGTGACCAAGCCGCTGGTCGTACGGCTCGACGGCAACAGCGCCGCAGCGGGCCGCGCGATCCTGGACCGGCGCGCCCACCCTCTCGTCCAGCAGGTCACCACGATGGACGGCGCGGCCCGCCGGGCGGCCGCCCTCGCAGGCGCCGGCGCACCCGCCGACGCCGTACCAGCCAATGCCACGCCCGCCGACGCCGTACCCGCCAATGCCACGCCCGCCGAGGCCCTCACCGGCGTCCGCGCCGTGGCCCACACCGACCCGGGAGCCTGAGATGGCCATCTTCCTCACCGCGGAGAGCAAGGTACTCGTCCAGGGCATGACCGGCACCGAGGGCATGAAGCACACCCGGCGCATGCTCGCCGCGGGGACGCGCGTCGTCGGCGGCGTCAACCCGCGCAAGGCCGGACGGCCGGTCGGCTTCGACGGTGTGACCGTCCCCGTCTTCGGCTCGGTGCGCGAGGGCGTCGAGGCCACCGGAGCCGACGTCACCGTCGTCTTCGTCCCGCCGCCCTCCGCGGGCGCCGCGGTCGCCGAGGCCGCCGACGCGGGGATCGGCCTCGCCGTCGTCATCACGGAGGGCATCCCCGTACACGACGCGGTGGTCTTCACTTCCTACGCCGAAAACCGGGGCACCCGGGTCATCGGACCGAACTGTCCGGGCCTGATCAGCCCCGGGCAGTCCAACGCCGGCATCATCCCCGCCGACATCGCCGGCACGCCCGGCCGGATCGGGCTGGTCTCCAAGTCCGGCACGCTCACCTACCAGCTGATGTACGAGCTGCGCGACGAGGGCTTCTCCTCGGCGGTGGGCATCGGCGGAGACCCTGTCATCGGCACCACGCACATCGACTGCCTCGCGGCGTTCCAGGACGACCCGGGCACCGAACTGATCGTCCTGATCGGGGAGATCGGCGGCGACGCCGAGGAGCGGGCCGCCGCATACATCGCCGGGCACATCACGAAACCCGTGGTCGGCTACATCGCGGGCTTCACCGCTCCGGAGGGCCGGACCATGGGACATGCCGGAGCGATCGTCTCCGGCTCGTCGGGAACCGCCCAGGCCAAGACGGCAGCCCTCGAAGCGGCGGGTGTGAGCGTCGGGTCGACCCCTTCGGAGACCGCGGAACTGGTCCTGGCGCGCCTCGCGGCCCTGCGGGGCACGGCGCCTGGCAGTGCTCTGACAGCTCCAGCCGTGACCGCCCCCGGGAGCCACCTCGGACACTGATGGTGCGCACGCTGTTACGCATGGTGCCGTCGGCGCTGAGGAGCCGCCGAACGGCGCAGGGCCGCGCCCCGGGGCCAGCCGCTGACCACGGCAAACACAGGTGAAGGCGACCGCAAACCCCTGGTATTGTTGTTCTTGTCGCCGCGGGGAACAAAGCCGTGGCCGACAGACACCTTGTCCGGGTGGCGGAATGGCAGACGCGCTAGCTTGAGGTGCTAGTGCCCTTTATCGGGCGTGGGGGTTCAAGTCCCCCCTCGGACACTTTGAGCAGTGAAGCTTTGAGCAGTGAAGAGACGGGTGGTGTGGGCCGGATATCCGGCCCACACCACCCGTCTCTCTGTGTTCCCCGTTTCTTCTGCTTTCGCCGGACGTCACCTCAGTCGGCGCGGTCGGGTCGGCTTGCGCGACTGAGCCGGCTTGCTCCCCTGGTGCCCATGGAGCCGCCGGTGGTGTGGGCGTGACGACTGCGCCTTGCCGCTACGACGGTGCACACCAACCCGAGTAGGGCGGTGACGCCTCCGATGACCGCGTTGCTCCAGATGATGCCCTTGTCCGGGTGGCTGCCCACGACCCATGGGGCAACGACCAGCCAGGCGCCCATCACGACCATGGCCCAGCTGAGGCCGTACATCCGCTCCGGCATGATGGTGAATCCGAGGCCCAGCAGGGCGATCGCGATGCCCATGATGAGGTTGTGCGTCGTCAGCGCCGACTGGGTGCTCGAAAAGTGGATCACCCACGCGGACACCGCGCAGTACACGCCGACGAGAAACACCGGCCCGTCCACGAGTGCCACATCGCGCCCGCCGAGCATCCGGTCATACCGGGCCCGCATCTCTGGGACGTCGGGGTGGGTTGCTAGATCGCCTCTTGTGTGTGAGACGTCGGCCATGCGACTCGCCTCCTTCTCTGCTGCAAGTCCGACCGCGTTTGCACGGCTGAGCCGCGCAAGTTCCATTTTGCGCCTGTTTATGCGCTTTGTATAGGCAAGATAAAGCGCCCAGGATCTGTGGTCCTGGCTCCTCGGGGCAAAGGCCTGCGGGCGGGGCCAGTTGGTCAGCGCAGCGTGGCGAAGACGATCAGGTTGTTCACCGGGTGACCCTGCGCGTCGAACGATCCGTCGCAGGTGATCAGGCGCAGGGCGCGGTCGGCGGTCTTGCCGTAGACCTGGTCGGTCGGGAACGCCTTCTTGCTGACGCTCTCCGTGCCGGTGACCGTGAAGTGGGCCGTCTTGCCCAGTTTGTTGCGGACGGCGATGTCCGCGCCCTTGTGGATCTTCCTGAGGTCGTGGAAGACGGCCCTGCCGTAGCGGGTGTCGTTGTGGCCGATCAGGACGGCGGCTCCCTTTTCGCCGGGGGTGACGCTGCCCGTGTACCAGCCCGCCGTCATGCCTTTGTCCGCCGGCGGGACCTCGACCGTGCGGTCCGCGTTGAGACCGAGCTGCAGCAGCGAACTCGTCACCCCGATTGACGGGATCGACACCTCCGTCGGGGGCGAGGGCTGCTTCGTGTCCGTCTTGGTGTCCGTTTTGGTGTCGGTCGCGGTGCTCTTGCCTGCGTCGGAGCCCGACGCCGTACTCGCCGTGCCGGCGGGTTTGTGCCCCGCTGAGTCCGAGGAGCCGGACGAACAGCCCGTGAGCGCTGCCAGGGTGAGGCAGACGGCTGCTGCGGGCAGTGCGGCGGATCGCCATATCGGCTGGTGCGTACGGGACATGAGGGCTCCAGGACGTTCAGGGCTACGGGAGAGCAGCACGGGGCTGGGTGAGTACAGGGGCGCCGGCGAGGGCGCGGACGCAGGCAGTGGCGCCGCCCGGTGACGGACGGCGCCACTGCTGAGGGTGCGTCAGCCGTTGCGCTGTGCGGCGGAGCGGCGGCGCAGCACGATCGTGCCGGCGCCCGAGAGCAGAGCGGCCCCGACTGCCGAGCCGATGATCGCCGTGGTGTCGCTGCTGTTGCCGGCCGGCCGCTCACCGGCGGCGACGGCGCCTCGCGGGGCGGCGGCCGCCCTGGCGACCTGGGGGGCCGCGGAGGGCTTGGCGGCCCGTGCAGCCGGAGTGGGCTTGTCGCCCGCGGCCACGGCGCCTCGCGGGGCCACCGTCGGCTGCGCGGCCGCCCGGGCTGCCTCGCGGCGGGCGGCCGCCCGGGCGGTGGAGGGCTTCACGGTCGGCGGCGTGGGCTTGGCCCTGCTGGCGGACGACGCCGCGGACGGCTCGGCCTTGGGGGCGACGGGCTTGGGGCTGTCGGACGCGAAGGCTGCGGTCGACGGGACGATCACCGTGCCGACCGCGACGGCGGCGAGCACAGCGGTACGCAGGGACAGACGTGGGGACATGAACAGCTCCAGTTCCAGCCCGGCCTTGGTGATTCCTGGCTGCGGTTCGCAGCAGGTGCCGGGCACAGCGACAGACTCGCAAGCAGTTATGAGGAAGCTGTCAGGACGCTGTGGTCATTGGATCAGGGCGAGGGCGGCGAGGTTTCAGCCGCCGGGTTCTGCGTTCTCCCGGCCGGCTCGTCGCTGTCCGTTGCCGCCTCCGGCCGTCGCAGGGGCAGCCTGAGGGTGAAGACCGAACCCTCCCCCTCCGTACTGGCCGCACTCGCGGTGCCGCCGTGCGCCTCGGCGAGTTTGCGGACGATCGCCAGGCCCAGGCCGCTGCCGCCCGTACGGCGGTTACGTGATTTCTCGGCGCGCCAGAAGCGGTCGAAGACGTACGGAAGGTACTCGGCGGGGATGCCGGTGCCGGTGTCGGCCACCTCCACCACGGCCTCCGTGCAGGGCGCTTCCGCGGCCCGGACTCCGGCCGGACCGGGCGTACCGCCCCGCACTCGCAGCGTGACCCGTCCGCCCGGCGGTGTGTGGCGTACCGCGTTGGAGACCAGGTTGCCCACCGCCTGCCGCAGCCGGACCGGGTCGGCCGCCAGGACCAGCGCCGGGGTTCCCGGTGGCGCTCCGGTCACCGTCAGCGTCACCCCCGCCGTCTCCGCGCGCGCCTGGTGGGCCGACGCGACCTGGCCCAGGAGGTCCTGGATCCGTACCGGCTCCACATGCAGCCGCAGCGACCCCGCGTCGGCGGCCGACAGGTCCTGGAGGTCGTCAATGATGTGCTGCAACTGCACCGCCTCCTCCAGGAGCGAGGAGACGAAGGCCGGGTCGGGTTCGGCCAGGCCGTCCTGTGCGGCCTCCAGCCAGCCGCGGATGTTGCTGAGCGGGGTACGCAGCTCGTGCGCGACATCGCTCACCATCGCCTTGCGCTGCTCCTCAAGACGTGCGCGGTGCGCCGACATGTCGTTGAACGTGGCTGCCAGCCGCCCGATCTCGTTGTCCGTCGTGACCTCGACGGGCTCCGAACTCCCGCCGTCCCGCATCCGCTGCGCCGCGTTGGTGAGCGCGTGCAGCGGGCGCACCAGCCGGGCCCCGGCGAGCACCGAAGCGCCGACCGTGAGGGCGAGGACGAGGGCCGCGACACCCGCGATACGGGCGGTGTTGGCCGGGGAGAGGTTGAACCCCGGGACCGTGGCCCCGCCCTGGTCGCCGATGAACAGCAGGGCCGGCGACGCGACGTACGAGCTGAGCTGTTCGCGGCGCGCGGTGCCGACACAGGACGCGATGGCCCGGTCGTCATCGCTGTTGCGGGGGCTCGTCGGCGGCACAGGAGTGGGCTCGGCGGCCACGGCTCTCGCAGCCGCCCTCTTCACCTCAGGGGCCGCGGCTTCGTTCCAGGAGAGGTTCAGGCTCAGATGTATCGGGTCGCGGTGCTGGCGGTCCAGACAGGCGTCCGCCAGGTGGTTGAGCGCGGTGAGCGCCTTCTGCTCCGTCGGGGTGGGCGCGTCCAGCGCGTCCGTCTCGCACCTCGTTCCCTGCGTGCGGTCCGGGTCGTTGCCCACCGGTTGGATACGGGGTCGGCCGCTCGGCCCCTCCACGGCGTCCGATGCGATCCCGAGGCGGCCGAGACAGGCCACGGCGCGGTCGGCGGCGCGCTTCAGTTTTCCGCGCTCCGATGCGGGCAGCCGGAACGGTCCGACCGCCCGTGGGTCGATCCGGTCGGCCGTGGTGTCGGTCGTGGTGGAACTCCGCGCCGCCAGCGTGGTGTCCATGGAGAGCGGGTCGACGACCGCCGACACCTGGGGCGGCAGCGCCGGCGGCGGCTTCCGGCCCGCCGCCGAGTCGGCGACGGACTGGTGGTTCTCCGTGGTCAGAGCGATCCGGCGGCCGGACTGGTGGGCCAGTTTGCGCACCGTCGCGTCGACACCGTCCCACCGGGGATGGGCGGCGGCGTAACCGAGCAGGGTGTTGTAGATGCGGGTGTCGGCGGTGAGGTTCTGGCCCTGCTCCTGCTTGATCGCACCGGATGTGGTCTGTGCGGCGAGCCACGCGGTCGCCACCACCGAACACGCTGCCACCATCGCCGACACGGCCAGCAGCCGGCCGAACAGACTCTTGCGGAGCGGCAGCCGCGTCCGCCGCACACGCTCGGGCCGGCTTCCACCGGGGCTTGTACTGCGACTGCGACTGCTACGGCTACTGGGAGGCAAGTTGGGCGCCCTTCGCCGGGTCGGTCAGTTTGTAGCCGACGCCGAACACGGTGAGCAGCCGGGCGGGTCTGCGCGGGGCCGTCTCTATCTTCTTGCGCAGATTCATGACGTGTACGTCGACCGTGCGGTTGCTGATGTACCGGTCGAAGCCGTGCAGTTCGGCCAGCAGTTGCTGCCGGGTGAAGACCCGGTCGGGTTCGGCGGCCATCGCGGCCAGCACCCGGAACTCGCCCGGGGTGCAGTCCACCGGCCGGCCGCCGACCGACACCGAGTGCCGTGCCGGGTCGACGACCAGCGTGCCCACCGACAGCAGCGGATCGGGAGCGGGGGCGGTCGCCGCCCCCGCGGACCGCTGCGAGCGGCGGAGCAGAGTGCGGACCCGCGCCATCAGCTCCCGCGGGCTGTACGGCTTGGTCATGTAGTCGTCGGCGCCCAGATCGAGCCCGAGCAGCAGATCGTCCTCGGCGGTGCGGGCCGTCAGCATGAGCACCGGCAGCTCCCGTGACTCGGCGCGCAGGACCCGTACGACGTCCAGTCCGTCGGCGCGCGGCATCATCACATCCAGGACCAGGAGGTCCGGTGCTCCGTGGCGTACCTCCTCCAGGGCCGCCAGGCCGTCACCCACCACCGTGACGGCGTGGCCCTCGCGTTCCAGGTATCGGCGTACCAGTTCGGCCTGTTTCTCGTCGTCTTCAGCGACGATGACATGTGCGCACACGCCGTTGATCGTAGATGAGTTCGGAAAACCACCGGGACGCCCCCGCGTGGACGGGCGCCGGAGGCGCCGTCGATGCGGTGATCGTGGTCTGTCGCGCAAGGCGTACGCAGCCCCCTAGCATGAGGGCCCATGCTGAACAGCCACCTGAGCCTGACCGAGGTCGAGGCACTCGCACGCCGGGTGCACGCCACGCAGACCGACAAAGCGGGCCGGCCGTACACCGTGCACCTGGCAGCGGTCGCGGAAGGAGTCGCCGCACGCGGCGGCACCGACGAACAGATCGCCGCCGCCTGGCTGCACGACTCGGTCGAGGACGGTGCGCTGAGCGAGTCCTGGCTGGAGAACGCGCCGCTGCCGCGCAGCGTCAAGGACATGGTGTCCGCCATGACCAAGCGGCCGGGGGAGAGCCCGGAGACCTACGCGGCCCGGATCCTCGCGGTGCCGGGCGCGCTGCTGATCAAGGAATCCGACATCGCGCACAACGCGGATCCGCAGCGACTGGCCGAACTGGACACCCCGACCCGGGACCGGCTCACCGCCAAGTACGCCCGGATGCGACGGCTGTTGGGACTGGTTGCGGGCTGAAGCACCGACAGGTACCCGGGCGAGGCGGTGATGACACGCCTCAGGTGCGGGGTGACCGGTTCGGTCGACCGCGAGGGGCATGGCGTCCGCCCGTATCGTGCTCCCCGGAGACGACCGCAGGACAGGCAGGAGCGTTGTGGTGCGCCTATATTTCGCGCCTGAGGAGACCGACGAGTTCGAGGCGGCGTGCGGGCTCCTGATCCATCGGGCCGGGCGGTGGGCGGACGAGCGCGGTGAGTCGCTGGACGGCTTCGGCGCCGAGTCCGCGCTCGACTACCGTCACCGGGGCACCCGCGACGGGCGCCTCGGCCTGTGGGAGCCCCGGCATGTCGAGGAATTCCTGCTGGAGTGGCTGCCCCGGACGGTATCCCTGCTGCCGGAGGACGAGCCCGGAGACATGCCGGGCGCCCTCGCCCTCCTGCTGCGCTACCTCGACACCGTGGGGCTCGCCGACCCACGCGGCGCGACTCTCGCCGAAAACCTCGCGGCCATCGAGGCGGCCGCACCCCGGTACCGGCCCGCGATGGAGGACCGGACCCGCTGGGGCATGGCCAGGTTCTGGCTCACCACCGCCGCCGAGCAGGGCATCGACGTACATGACCAGCAGGCTCTCAGCGACTTCGTCGAGCGGGCCCGGCGCGGCGAAGTCAGGTACGACGAGAAGGTGCTGGACCACATCGTGGCCCGGCACCACACGCACGGACCGGCCACCGCCCGACGCGCCGAGCCGCAGCTCCCCATCGCCCTGCCGGCCGAGGACGAACTGCGCGCGCTCGCCGCACAGTCCCCGCTCCTGACCTGGCTGCGCGGCATCACCGACTGGGCGGGCAGCGAAGGCAGGCCGGTCACCACGACCGGCAATCCGCGCATCGCGGACGCCCGGGCACTCGTCGCCGAACTGGCCACCGGGGACGACTGCGCCGGCGTCCGCTCCTCGGCCCGACTGCAGAAACTCGGCCTCGCTGTGGAATGGGCGAAGAAGGCCAGGACGGTGCGGATCGCCAAGGGCCGGATGTACGCCGTCGCCGCGGCCCGGCCTCTCCTCGACGACCCTCTGGCCCTCTGGCGCCGCACCTTCGACGCCTTCACCGATCTCCGGGAACCGCTGATCGTTCCGCGCGGCGGACGGCACCTCCCCTCGCCCCTCGCCATCGCCTACGAGCAAGTGGTGCCCGACGTCCTCAACACCCTGTACAGCCTCACGTATCCGATGCCCTGGCCCCGGCTGCGGGACACCGTGCGCGGTGGATACGGCGACGGGTACGACATGCCGCCCGGAACCACGGACCACGCTCTTCGCCGGATGCTCGACGCCCTGGAGGACCTGGGTGCGATCGAGCGCTATGCGGGGATGGCCGACCCGGTATTCCTCGATGCGCCGCCCACCGAGGCTCTGGAGCCACCCGCCGGGCTGCCGCCCGAACTGGCCGAACTCTTCGGCTCGCTCGGCGGCCACCCCGGCGCCGATGCCTCCGCCGAGGCGTACCGGTCCGAACTCACCGACGGAATGGTCGAGTTGATCCGGCTGACCGCCCTCGGCCACGACTCCGTACGCCGTCGGCTGCTCGCCGAGGGACGCGACGCCCCGCTCATCGGCGAACTCATCCACGCCCCGGCCGCCGGTCTCCTCGGCGTCCTCACCGACCACTACGACCCGGACTCCGCCCGCACCGAACTCGCCGCCTGGACAGCGGCCCGCCCGGACCCGGCCACCGCCCTGGACCAGCTCACCGACGCCCTGCGCGTGTGCCCCTTCCGTACCCGCGCCGAGGCCATGCTGGAGGTACTCACCGACGCCCACCCCGACGGCGAGACCGTGGCCCGCTCCCTGCGGGGCGACCCGCTGCTCGCTCCCACCGCGATCAGCGTTCTGGTGCGCCGCGAGATCCTGGACGCAGAGGACCTCACCGAACCTGAAAGCCTCCTCATGATCGCCGAGAGCCTCCTCCAGCTCCTGGAGACGGCAGGGCAGGACGGTGTCCTGGAGATGCTCGCAGGTCAGGATGGAGACACCCAGAAGATCCTGAAGCCGGCCCTCGCCTCCGGCCACCCTGACCGGGCGGGGATGGAAGACCTGCGGGAGGTAGCGGCCCGGGCCGCCCGACGGCCCGCCGCCCGGGTCGGCCGCGTCCACCGGAGGAGCCGCCACGAGGGGATGGGCGGGGGCCACGAACGCCGAAGGTGAGCGGAGCCCCGGCCCCGGGCCTGTCCGGCGGTTTCCGATCCGCCGCACAGGCCCTAACATCGACCAGGTGACTACCGGGTCGGCCTTGAGCCATGCACGAGAGAGGCGCCCGGCCTTGGCGTGAGCGCATGGCGGGCACGAGCCCCGCCTGCCTCTCCGCGTTTTCCCTCCCGGCGCCCGAGCGTGGCGCCGGATACCAGCGGAGCCCAAGACCCGGAGAGGCACCAGAATTGCCGTACGAACAGCAGCGCCGGCCCGGTACCGAGCCGACCGTCACCACTGTCCAGCTGAACCACACCGCCGTCTACGCCAGTGACCGGCATCTGTCGGCCGAGTTCCTCGCCGCGATCCTGGGGCTGAAGGTCGGCGCCCCGTTCGGGCCGTTCCTCCCCGTCGATACCGGCAACGGTGTGACGCTCGACTTCTACGAGAAGCGGGACGAGCCGATCCAGTCGCAGCACTATGCGTTCCTCGTGCCCGATGCGCAGTTCGACTCCATGATCGCCCGGCTGGAGGCGGTCGGAGTCACCTACTACGCCGACCCCGGCCACACCGAGCCCGGCCGGATCAACCGCCTCTTCGGCGGCCGCGGTGCGTACTTCGACGATCCGGACGGTCACAACATGGAGATCATGACGCGGCCCTACGCCCGGCCGTAGGACGTACGCGGATACCAGCCCCAGCGGTCCGTGAGGGCCGGCGCCAGGAGCAGGCCGCGTCCTCCCTCCAACTCGCAGGAAATTGCGGTGAGTCGGAGGGAGAATCTCGCCGCGGGTTTCGGTGACCTCCCGCGCACGCTCGTGCCCTGGGCATGAGTCAAACCAAAGGACCTATGTGCGCGGCCGGTGCCCCCGCTCCTGGCGCGGGAACCGCTGGTCGGCCCCCGGCAGTGTCGGCTTCGGGAGCGTGGCCACCTCCTTCTTCGCCTGCTCCAGCTGCTCGGCCGTGTCCTCCGGCAGGTGCGGCGGGCGGTGGTGGGCGCCGGAGAAGCGGAAGGCCGACGTCAGGTCGCCGAAGGTGCGGCGGCGCCACTGGGTGATGTTGGGCTCCCGTACGCCCGTGAACCGCTCCAGGAACTGGAGCGCCGACGTGTGGTCGAACCGCTCGCCCGCGACCCAGCCGCCCACGGTCCACGGCGACACGATGATCGCCGGGACCCGGAAACCGCCGCCGATCGGCAGGCCCTGGACGAACTCGTCCGTCGTGCCGGGCTTCGGGGTGGGAGGCGCCACATGGTCGAACAGGCCATCGTTTTCGTCGTAGTTGAGGATGAACGCGGTCTTCGCCCACACCTTCGGGTTGGACGCGATGGCCTCGATCTTCTGCGCCACGAAGTCCGCGCCCGCCGCCGGGAGGTAGTCCGGGTGCTCGGACTGGTAGCTCGTCGGCATGATCCAGGAGACGGCCGGCAGCCGGTCGTTGCGGGCGTCGTCCTCGAACGTGCCCTCCGGCTGCGGGCGCATCCCGCGCTCGTACAGCTCGTCACCGGGCTTGGCGTCCTTGAAGGTCTGGAAGTTCTCCAGCATGTTGCAGCCATAGGAGTCTTCCTGCTGGTAGACCTTCCAGCTGACACCCGCGGCCTGCAGCCGCTCGGCGTAGGTCGTCCAGCGGTACGGCGTGGGGGCCGTGTTGTTCAGGATCGGGCCGCCCTGGGTGCCGTTCGGGTCGAGCGTGCCCGTCATCCAGTACAGCCGGTTCGGCCAGGTGGGGCCGAACACCGAGCAGAAGTAGTTGTCGCAGATGGTGAAGGTCTCCGCCAGCGCGAACTGGAAGGGAATGTCCTCCCGGGTGTAATAGCCCATGACATACGGGCCGTTGAGGCCGTCGGCCTTGCGGTGCGCGGGGAGCCACTGGTCCATCCGGCCGCCGTTCCACGCCTCGTGCTGCACGGACCAGGCGTGGCTGGTGGACGGGATGGCCTGGGCGCTCGACGTGTGCGTGTCCAGATGGAACGGGAGCAGATAGCCCTTCGGGTTCACCGAGTCGGGCTGGTAGAAGACCGGTTTGCCATTGGCCAGCTTCTGCGCGTGCGGGTCGCTGAAGCCGCGCACGCCGGACAGCGTGCCGAAGTAGTGGTCGAACGAGCGGTTCTCCTGCATCAGCATGACGACGTGTTCGATGTCGCGCAGGGAGCCGTGGCGCGGCGGTCCGGCCGCGACCGCCTTCTGCACGCTGGGCGGCAGCAGCGAGAGCGCCGCCGCACCGCTGACGGCGCCTGCCGCTGAGCCAAGGAGTCTGCGTCGCGTCAACTCGGCCATGAACATCCCCTTCTCAAGCTCGGACGGGCCCTTTTCCAGGCCCCTCCTGAACTCTTGCGGGCGGCCGGTGAGGTGGGGAGGAGTGAAACGATGAACAGGTGGCCAATGAGCGGCAAGGGGTTGGCCAAGCCAGAACCTGGTGTTCGGGCACGGGCGGAAACTTCGGGCACGGGCGGAAACGGTGTCCGCACACGGACGATCCCGCCCGGACAGGTCCGGGCGGGATCCGTGGTGGCCGCCGGGCGGAGGCGGAACAGTCAGTGCGTCACCGCAGGGCCCGGTGCGGCGGCCCGGCAGCCGGTACGGCGCACTCCCGGTCGGTCAGCCGACGGGAGCGGTCGTCGGCGCCGCCGTGCCGTTCGCGTCGCGTGCCGGAGCCGCCCGCGGCAGAAGATGACGCTCGGCCAGGTGGCCGAAGAGCAGTCCGAACGCGGTCCACAGGGTGAGCTGGATCGCGAGCGCCGAGAGCCGGAACTGCCAGAGCAGGGTGGCCGGGAAGTCCTTCGGCACCTCGTTGATGGCCGGCAAGAACTCGTAGGCCAGCCCGACCAGGACGAGGAAGGCCGCCCCCGCCGCCACGGTCGCGTTCCAGTTGCCGAGGCGTGGCGCGAGCCGTCTACCGAGGATCACCGCGGCGACGGAGAGCAGCACACTGAGCACCATCATCAGGAAGTACAGGGTGGTGCGCTTGCCGATGGTGTCGGGGTCGCCCACCGACGGCGGATTTGCCGGGTACTTGAGGAACGGCACGACGTACACGGCGAGCAGCGCGCCGGCCGACACCAGCATGGCGGTCGCCCGCGGACCGAACCTGCCGGTACGGCCGAGAGCGAAGCAGAACGCGAGCGCGGCGATGCCACCGATAGCGACGCCGAAGACGAGCACACCGGTGGCCAGGCCGGCCGTCGACTGGAGGGAACGGCTGACCACCTCCATCTCGTGCTCGTGGCTGTGCGCGTCCTCGAACGCGATGGCCGAGTCCACCCGCGGCTCACCGAGCAGATAGGCGACGACCAGAGCCAGCACACCGGCGGCGAGGCCGGCCAGCATTCCGCGGACGAGCAGGGCGCGTATGGATATGGAGTTCATGAGAGAGGTCCCCTGGACGTCAGAAGGTCAGTGGCAGGGGAAGCCGAGAAGATGACGTCCGTCGTGGACCCACTCGTGCACGTCGGTCCCCGAGAAGACCGAGGTGGCACCCTGCTCGGCGCCGACGAAGTACAGCAGGATGAGCATGAGGATCCCGAAGAAGACCGCCCAGGGGGCAATGGCCTTGAGGGAGAGGGGAGCGATCGCCGGAGTGGCGGGGGCGCTCGGTACGGGGGCAAGGGAGTTTGCCATGGCAGAACCTCCTGGGGAACACGCGTCCCGGTCGTGGTGCCTGAGACGAAGGTGCTGGGTCTGACTTCCCGCGGGGCGGGTTCACAGTGGCGCGACCGTGCCGGGTTTTCACCGGACTTCCATTACGCCTTCGTCATGTTCACGTGGACCGTACCGCCTGCCGGGCAGGCTCCGCTACGGTGCGGGTCGGCCGGACGGCCCGTCACCCCCTGCGCTCCAGGCCCCCGGCCCACGTGATCTGCTTGCCCCGCCCGGCGAACGGACAGCTGGAGGAGGAGAGCGATGACGGTACGCGTGATGTTGATCTCAGCCGCTCACAGCGCCGCGCTGCGCGAGGCCCGCATCGACGACGAGGGGCCGTTGGACGAGGCGGGTGCCCGCCGGGCGGCGCGGGCCGCGAGCGCGGTACCGGGCGCCGGCCGGATGCTGACCGCCCCCGACGCCCGCTGCCGGGAGACCGCTGCCGCGCTGGGTCTGCGGGCCGAGCCCGAACCCTCCGTCCGGGGCTGGGACTTGGGTCGCTGGAGGGGCAGCACCCTGGAGGATCTGACCGTGCGCGAACCGGATGCGGTGGCCGCCTGGCTGACCGACCCCTCCGCGGCGCCGCACGGCGGTGAGTCGCTGGACGCGCTCCGTGAGCGGGCCGGCGGCTGGCTGGAAGGGCTGGCGGGCGAGGGCGGCCGGGTGCTGGCGGTGGCCGGCCCCGCCGTGGTGCGGGCAGCCGTGCTGCACGCGCTGGCGCTCCCCGCCGAGGCGTTCTGGCGGCTGGACGCGGCGCCGCTGACGCTGACCGAGCTGAGCGGCAGGGCCGGACGGTGGAACCTGCGCATCGGACGGCCGCTGGAGCAGTGACCCGGGATGCGCGCCGGTGGCGGGTGCGCTCCGATGGATGGAGGAGGGGCGGGCGGCAGTGCGCCGAGCATCACACCGATGGACCGCCGCTGCGGGAATCTTCGCTGGTCGTGACAGGCTGAAGCCCTTGTACAACATCAACAAAGACGTCGCCGCCGGCACCGGCATCACATCACCGGAGCCGAGGTGACAGACGCGAAAAGGCAGGGCGGTCATGGGAGAGCTGATTCTCGTACGGCACGGTGAGACCAGCTGGAGCCGCACCGGGAAACACACCAGCTGGACGGATCTGCCGCTGACGGCGTCCGGCGAGGAGCAGGCCCGCAAGGTCGCACCGCTGCTGGCCGAGCGGCGGATCGCGCTCACCCTGACCAGCACGCTGACCCGGGCCAGGCGGACCGCCGAGCTGGCCGGGCTCGTGCCCGCACACTCCGACGCCGACCTGCACGAGTGGGACTACGGGGCGTACGAGGGCATCACCAGTGCGGAGATCCACCAGGACCGGCCCGACTGGGACCTGTGGACCGACGGAGTGGCCGAGGGGCCGCCCGAGCACCCCGGTGAGAGCCCGCAGCAGGTCGGCGAGCGCGCCGACCGTGTCCTGAAGCGGGTCGACGTGGCGCTGCGCGACGCCGACCTCGACGGCGAGGGCGGAGACGTTGTCCTGGTCGCGCACGCCCACTTCCTGCGGGTGCTGACCGCGCGCCGCCTCGGACTGCCGGCGTCCGCCGGAGCGCTGTTCCGGCTGGACACCGCATCGGTCAGCCGGATCGGCACCGAACACGGGCGGCCCGCCCTCGCCGTGTGGAACCAGGTCCCGGGGCCCGTCAGCGGGTGACGGGCGTCAGCCCGGCCGTCGTCTCCACTTCCAGCAGCGAGGCGCTCTGCCGCTCGGCCTCGAAGGCCGCGTGCCCGCCCCGCAGACCGAACAGGCGCTTGCCGAGCAGGATGTAGAGCACCGCGAGGATATTGATCGTCAGAGTGGCGATCTTCAGCCAGCTGATCTTCTCGGTGAGTTCGTAGATCTCCAGCGGCAGGAACATCGCGGTGGCGACGACGGTCAGATACTCCGCCCAGCGCTTCGCGCGCCACAGCCCGACGCCCTCGACGATCTCGATCAGCGCGTATACGAGCAGCAGCGCCGCCACGAGCAGCAGCGTGGAGTGCTTGTAGCCGAAGGTCTTCTGGATGGTGCCGACCACGGGCGAGTTGTCCAGGTCGTAGTTGAAGTGGCGGAACACCGGGCGCAGGACGTTCAGGTTCTGGTCGAAGAGCCGGCGCACCGCGTCCTGGCTGTTGCTGAACTTCCAGACGGCCACGGCCGCCAGCACGATGAACACGCCGCGCACCGCGCGCTCCACGGCGAGGAAGCGCAGGATGAACAGATCGCGCAGCACCTTGCCGCGCGGCACCAGCGGGGCGTCCTGTGCGGGACCCGCTCCGTGCGGGTCCCCCAGGGCGAAGTCCCCGCAGCGGAGGCAGCGCCAGGCTTCGCCGAATCCCGTCTCGGCGCGCAGCCGCGCCGCCAGTTCCGGTTCCTGCGGGGCGTATGTCACATGCCCGCGCCGTGCGCAGGTGCGCCGGTCCCAGTCGATCTTCATGCAGTCTTCCCCGTGCTTGTCGGTTCTTGATGTCGCCGGTGGCGGCAGGAATGCTGCCGGTGGCGGCCGGCCGGTCCAGCGCGGACCGTAGCAGGGCATCGTATGCGCCCGGATGACAGGGCACCGACAGACGCCGGGGACGAGGCCGGGGCGGTTCAGGGCAGCGGAGACCGAGGCGCAGGCGATCAAGACAGGGGCTGTCGACAAGATTACTGCCAACGCCCGCAGGGCATGCGAACTTCTGCTCACTCGTGAACCGGTCCCTCCGGACCGCCCCGCGGCCCCGGCCTGCCGGGATATTCTCGAAATCCGTTGTCAGGCAGGGGAGGAACGATGGGGTCCCGGAAGGAACGCCCGGCTGCCGTACCGCTGCTGGAGCGGGAGAACGAGATCGCCGTGGGCACGCACGCCGTCGAGGCGCTGTGCGCGGGGGAGTCCGCCGGGGGCCTCCTCATCTACAGCGGCGAGGCGGGTCTGGGCAAGACCGCGCTGCTCGACACGGTCAGCGCCCATGCGGCCGGCCGCTGCACGGTGTGGTCGGCACGTGGCGGCGAGACGCTCACCTCCGTACCCTTCCACGTCGTACGCCAACTCCTGCAGCCCGCACTGGCGATGCCCGGGATCCGGGACGCGCGCGATCTGCTCGACGACCGGTACGACATCGTCGGGCCCGCACTCGGCGTCGCCCCGCCCGGCGCGCAGCAGGCCGACCCGCAGGGGGTCCGCGACGGGCTGGACGCCGTGGCCGTGCGGATCGCCGGACTGTTCCGCCCGCTGGTGTTCATCGTGGACGACGCCCAGTGGTGCGATCTGGAGACGCTCGCCTGGCTGGCCTCCTTCACCGGGCGCGAGGGCGGCCCGCCCGTGCTCGTGGTCCTCGCGTACCGCACGGGCGAGGCGGTGGGCGACGCCGCGGAGTATCTGCGGATGCTGGAAGCGGCGGCCGAGAAGAACGTGCAGCTGCGCGCGCTCACCCCCGACGCCATCGCCCAGCTCTCCCGCAGCGCGCTCGGGGAGCACGCCGACGATCCGTTCTGCCGCGAGGTCTGGGCGGTGACCGGGGGCAACGCGTACGAGACCGTCGAGCTTCTCGCCAGGGTGCGGGACGACGCGCTCGACCCGGTCGAGGACTCGGCGGGAGCCCTGCGCGCACTGGGTGCGTCGGCGCGCGGCTCGGGGCTGATCGCGCGCCTGGAGGAACTGGGCACCGGAACCACCCGGTTCGCCTGGGCCGCCGGGATCCTGGGCACCGGTATCTCGCTGCAGCTGGCCGGGCGGCTGGCCGGTATGAACGAGGGCGAGGCGGCCGACTGCGCCGAGCGGCTGAGGGCGGCCCGCATCCTGACCGGTACCGACCCGATGGAGTTCGTCCACCCGCTGATCGCCGGCGCCGTCTACCGGGCCGTGCCGGCCGCCACCCGTACCGCGATGCACGGCCAGGCGGCCTGGGCCGTCACGATGGCGGGCCGGGGCGCGGCAGCCGCCGCACCGCATCTCCTCCAGGTCCACCCCGACGACGACCCCGAGCTGGTCGCACAGCTGCGGGAGGCGGCGGCCGAACACCTGGCGGTGGGCGCACCGGACGCGGCCAGGCGGTGTCTGGAGCGGGCACTCGACGAGCCGCCGCTGCCGACCGTGCGCGCCAGCGTCCTGTACGAGCTGGGCTGCGCCACGCTGCTGACCTCACCGGCCACCACGGTCGGCCATCTGCGGGCCGCGCTCGCCCTGCCGGGGCTCGACGGGGCCCTGCGGGTGGACGCGGTCTTCCGGCTCGCCCAGGCGCTGACCCACAACAACCAGACCCGTGAGGCGGCCGAGGTGGTGGCAGCCGAGGCGGAGGTGACCGAGCCGGGCCCCGCCAGGCGGCGGCTCCAGACCGCGCACTTCCTCTGGGAGGGCGTCCAGGCGGTCGAGGACGACGGACCCGCGCGCTCCCGCCGTCTCGCGGAGATGACCGACGGCCTCGGCGGCCAGGACAACTCCGAGCGGATCCTGCTCATACTGCGCGCGTTCGACGGCACCGCCCGCGGCGAGAGCGCCGAGGAGATCGTCGAGATCTGCGACCGGGCCCTGGTCAACGGACGGCTGCCACCGGGCATCGGCTGGACCGGCACCTCCTGGGGGTTCGAGCCCGCCGCGCTGCTCGGCCTCTCCTACGCCTTCGCCGACCGGCTGGACCGGGCCGAGAGCCTCTTCACGGAGGCGCTCCGCTCGTTCGAGGTGTCCGGCTGGAGCGGCGGCCATCTCTCGTTCGCCAACGCGCTCGTCGGCTATCTCCAGCGCAGGCGCGGCCGGCTGGCCGAGGCGGAGACCTATCTGCGCGAGAGCCTGCGCCTCGCGGAGCGGGTCGGCAACGGCCTCCCGATGAACTGGGACGCCGCCTGCATGCTCATCGACACGCTGCTGGCCCGTGGCCATGTCCAGGCCGCGCGGGAGGCCGCCGAACAGTACGGCTTCGCGCCCCCGTATCCCTCCACCATCGTCATTCCCGACGCGCCTTCCGTGCGCGGCAGGCTGCTGCTGGCATGCGGCCGTACGAAGGAAGCGATCGCCGAACTGGAGGCCGCGGGCGAGGCGTTGCGCGGGCGCGGCCGGCACAACAGCGTCATGGCCCCCTGGGCGGCCGATCTGGTGCGGGCTCTCGCGACCGAGGACCCGGCCCGCGCCGCGCGGCTGGTGACGTATGTACGGGACCGGGCCGAGCGGTACGGGACGGACACCGCGATCGGTGAGTCGCTGCGGACCGCGGCCGTCCTGGAGAGCGGTGGCCGTGCCGTGGAGCTGCTCGGTGGCGCCGTCGCCTATCTCGAAGCGTCGCCTTGCGCGTACGAACACGCCCAGGCCCGGGTGGAGTTCGCGATCGCCGCCCGCTCCGAGCCCGACCTGGTGCGCGGGCTCGCCCTCGCCGAGTCCTGCGGCGCCGACGGGCTGGCCGAACGGGCCCGGAGCGCCCTGCACCTGCGCTGATACCAAGCTGTCCTCATTCGGGGGCAGTTGGGACACATGTTCGGTGACTCCTCGTGTGTGAACGGGAGCTGACTGTGTAAAACCGGCGAGTCTATTCCTCTGGAGTGGCCACCGCACAAGGTTGGGAGAATATGCCGCCGCGGTGATCTGATCGGGCTACGCTCGCTCATTGTGAGTTGAGATGACATATATTCATGCACTTGTTCCCACATGTCTTGATAGTTCGATTCTCCCCACCGTCAACTGCCAGAGGGATCACATGGTTCGCGTTGAGGCGCCTCCAACCGATCGGACAGCGCCACTGGTTCGTGCGCTGCTGCTCTCCGTCGTTCTGACGTCGGCAGCCACGGCCGTCGGCGCGGTCGCGGTCGACCGGGCCGCCCGGATACCCCTTGTCTGGGCCGGCGTACTGGCCACCGTCGTCGTCGCCGTACTCGTCACCGCACTCGTCCGCCGCGCCTCCGCGACCCGTACCCTCCACCGGGCCTACGGCGAGCGGCTGGCGTTCCTGGAACAGCGGCTCGCCGCGCACGACGCGGAGACCGTGCGGCTCGCCAAGGAGCTGATGCCCGCCGCGATCCACCGGCTCAAGCACGGTGAGTCGCCCCTTGAGGTCATGCGCATCCTCGTCGACAACAGCGAGATGTACCGCGACCTCCCCTCCGCACAGCGCGAGATCCTCGCCTCACTGCTGCAGATCGTCGACAACGAGGAGTCGCAGCGTGAGGGCGCGCAGTTCGCGTTCGTCGGCATCGCCCGCCGCGTCCAGGCCATCGTCCACCAGCAGGCGGCGGAACTGCGGGAGATGGAGGAGGACCACGGCCGCCAGCCGGAGGTCTTCGACGACCTGCTCCGGCTCGACCACGGCAACGCGCTCATCGGACGTCTCGCCGACAGCATCTCCGTGCTCGGCGGCGCCCGGCCCGGACGCCAGTGGCCCAAGCCCGTACCGCTGTTCAGCGTCTTGCGCGGCGCGATGTCCCGCATCCTGGAGTACCCGCGGGTCGATCTGCACTCCATCGCCAAGGTCGCCATCGTGGGCCCTGCCGTCGAGCCGCTGATCCACGCCGTCGCCGAACTCCTCGACAACGCGACCCGCTACTCCCCGCCGCAGACCCGCGTCCATGTCACCGCGGTCGAGGTGCAGACCGGGATCGCCATCGAGATCGAGGACGGCGGGGTCAGCCTCAGCGAGGAGGCCCGCAAGCGGGCCGAGGGCATGCTGATCAAGGCGCAGGCCGGCGCCGACCTGAACCACCTGGGCGAGTCGCCCCGGCTCGGCATGGCCGTCGTCGGCCGGCTGAGCCAGATGTACAACCTCAAGGTGGCGCTGCGTCAGTCTGCTTACGGCGGCGTCCGGGCGGTGCTGATCGTGCCCCGCGAGATGATCACCACAGGCCCCGCCCCCGGGATCGCACACGGAATCGGTGCGGCCGGACAGCCCCGCACCGGAGCGGACACGGACATCGGCGCGTTCGCCGACCGGGTCCCCTCCAGGGCGCCGCGCAAGGCCACCGCGCCGAAGCGGCCCGCCCCGGCGGCGCTGTCGATGGAGGACGACGTACCGGTGGTGACCGAGTGGACCCCGAACGGGCTGCCGCAGCGCCGCAGCCGTCTCCGTTCGTCCTTCGGGTCCGAACAGGCCGTGGTGCCCGCCCCGGCGCCCGAGCCCGACCCCTACACGCCCCGGGCGCCCGAGGAGACGCAGCAACCGGAGAAGGAGGAGCCCCAGCCGGGAATCTGGCTGGAGGCCTTCACCAAGGCGGCCAACGGAGTGCCGCAGGAGCCGTCGGCCGTCGGAGAGTCCGGCGAACCATGGGACAAGGGGGACCTGGCGTGATTCAGCAACTGGGCAGCATGGACTGGATGCTCAAGGAGCTGGCCGACGGGGTCCCCGGGATCCAGCAGATCGTGGTGCTCTCGGCGGACGGCCTGCGGATCGCCCGGCACGGCGGTGACCCCGACGGCGCGGACCGGCTCGCCGCTGCCTGCGCCGGGCTCCAGAGCCTGGCAGCCGCGGTCGCCACCGAGATCCCGGACAGCGACGGCCGGATGCGGCTCGTCGTCATCGAGATCACCGGCGGGTTCTTCTATCTGATGGCCGCGGGCACCGGCTCCTATCTCGCCGTCCTCACCGACGAACGGGTCGAAGCGGGCCTGGTCGGCGCGCAGATGCGCGACATGGTGGTACGGATCGGAGCTCATCTGGCCAGCCCGCCGCGGCACGACGGGAAGGCCGGATGAATTCGCCGCCCCGCAGAGAACGCCGGAAGGCGGAGCCGGACTCGGGGGACCCGGAACGGCTCTATGTGATCACCGGCGGGCCGGACGGCGGCGAACGGGCCCCCCTCGACCTGGTCACCATCGTGGTGTCCCGGGCCGAGCCGTCCCCGACCGTCCAGCCGGAACAGGCCGCGATCGTACGGCTGTGCAAGTCGCCGTTGTCCGTGGCCGAGATCTCCGCCTATCTGCGCCTGCCGTTCAGCGTGGTGACCGCGCTGCTGACCGATCTCCTCGCGGCCGAACTGGTCGAGTCGCGCGCGCCCATCGTCCGCGCGGCGCTGCCGGACAGGGCCCTTCTCGAAGCGGTGATGCATGGACTCCAGAAGCTCTGACACGATCGCAGGCCCCAGGAGGGAAGACGTACTGCCCGACACGGCCACGGCCGCGGTCAAGATCGTGATCGTGGGCGGGTTCGGGGTCGGCAAGACGACGATGGTGCGTTCGGTGAGCGAGATCCGCCCGCTGACCACCGAGGAGACGATGACCCAGGCCGGGGTCGGAGTCGACGACAACTCCGGTGTGGAGAGCAAGACCGCCACCACAGTGGCGATGGACTTCGGCCGGATCAGCATCAGCGAACAGCTTGTGCTCTACCTCTTCGGCACCCCGGGCCAGGAGCGCTTCTGGTTCCTGTGGAACGGCCTCTTCGAGGGCGCGCTCGGCGCCGTCGTGCTGGTCGACACCCGCAGGCTGGAGGTCAGCTTCGATGTGATCGGCAGGCTGGAGGAGCGCGGCGTGCCGTTCATCGTCGCCATCAACACCTTCCCCGACGCGCCCCGCCACCGCCTGGAGGCGCTGCGGGCCGCGCTCGACCTGCCCGACGAGGTCCCGATCGTGGACTGCGACGCGCGGCAGCGCGCCTCCAGCCGCGACACCCTGATGGCCCTCATGCGCTATCTGCACTCCCTCGCCATGCGGCGTGCCTAGGCCGTACCGGCCGTACCGTCCCCGTCCGTACGTATTGGAGTGACCGTGACAACCCCCTTCGACCACCAGCCCGGCACCGGCGCGGCAGTCCCGCCTCCGCAGTGCCCGGCCCACGGGCTCGGGCCCGGCGGGCTGCGGCGGCTGTACGGGACCGAGGCCGAGCAGGACCCGATGGGCCTGTACGAGAAGCTGCGCGCCGAGCACGGCCCGGTGGCACCCGTGCTGCTGCACGGCGACGTCCCCGCCTGGCTGGTGCTCGGCCACAGCGAGAACCTGTACATGACCCGTACACCCTCGCTCTTCTCGCGTGACTCACGCCGCTGGCGCGCCCTCCAGGACGGCACGGCGGCCCCCGACCACCCGCTCGCGCCGGTCTTCACCTGGCAGCCGATCTGTGTCTTCGCCGACGGCGCCGAACACGAGCGGCTGCGCGGCGCGGTCACCGACGCGATGTCGCACATCGACACCCGCAGCACCCGCCGCTTCATCAACCGCTACAGCAACCGGCTGGTCAACGACTTCTGCCAGGACGGCAAGGCCGATCTCGTCAGCCGGTTCGCCGAACATCTGCCGATGATGGTGATGTGCCAGATCCTCGGTATGCCCGAGGAGTACAGCGAACGGCTGGTGCAGGCCGCCCGCGACATGATCAAGGGCACCGAGACCGCCATCGTGAGCAACGCCTTCGTGATGGCCGCGCTCAACCGGCTGGTCGCCCAGCGCAGATCAGCGCCGCGGGAGGACTTCGCCAGCCGGCTGATCACGCACCCCGCCGGGCTCACCGACGACGAGGTGAGCCAGCACATGCGGCTGGTGCTCATCGCCGCGTACGAGACCACCGCGAACCTCATCGCCAATGTGCTGCGCATGGTCCTCACCGACCCGCGGTTCAGGGCCCAGTTGAGCGGCGGTCATATGACGGTGCCCGAGGCGGTCGAGCAGACGCTGTGGGACGAACCGCCCTTCACCACGATCCTCGGCCGCTGGGCGGTCGGTGACACCGAACTGGGGGGCCAGCAGATCAAGGGGGGCGACGCCCTCGTGGTCGGGATCGCAGCCGCCAACATCGACCCGGTCGTCCGCCCCGACCCGAACGCCTCCATGCAGGGCAACCGGGCCCATCTGGCCTTCAGCGGTGGGGCACACGAGTGTCCCGGGCAGGACATCGGACGCGCCATCGCCGATGTCGGCGTCGACGCGCTGCTGATGCGGCTCCCCGATGTGGAACTGGCCCTGGAGGAACACGAACTGAGCTGGACCGGCTCGCTGATGTCCCGTCATCTGGACCGGCTGCCCGTGACGTTCGCGCCGCGACCACCGCAGGACATCATGGTCGCGCCGTCCCCTGCGGCGATGCCGCCGCCCCGCGCCGAGTGGGAGGTCACCTCGCACCCGCCGGCCGCGCCGCCCGTCGTACAGCAGCCCGCACCGCCGGCCCGGGCGACGCCCGTGGGGACGCCGCCGCCCGCGGCGGCGGTACCGGCCCAGCGCGGCTCGGCACCGAAGCGGCTCTGGCGGGCCCTGACCAGCTGGTGGCGCGGCTACTGACCGTCGTCCAGCTGGTCCCACCACCAGGAGATCGACGGCAGGGGAAGCGGGTCCTGGTCCACCACGGCCGGGAGCCGCTTCCACCAGCCGTCGGGCCCGGCGGCCGGTGCGCCCGGCACGGTGTACCGGGGGCAGACCGAGGCCCAGTCCAGGTGGCCGCGCACGAACTGGCCCAAACCGTTGACGTACTGCCGGAGTTGGGGCCCGGCGTCCCGGAGCGCGCGCTCCCGCAGCCGCATGAAGAGCACCATCACCCGGTCGCGCATCACCACGGCCTCCTGCTGGGCGCGGAGTGCGTCGATGCCGTACTCCTGGGCCAGTACGTCGATCAGGTTCAGATCGTCGTCGGCCCGCAGGAGTTCCTTGTTGCGGGAGTAGAGGTCGTTGTCCCAGCTGACCAGCGTCCAGGCCATCTCGGTCAGCGCGCGTATCCGGGGATCGTCCAGTTCCTCGTCGGCGAGCGTCAGCCCTCCGGTGATCTCGATCATCGCGGTGGAGGGGGCCATCCCTATGGCCCGCATCCAGAGGGTGACGTAGTCGTCCAGTGAGGGGAGGCCGGGGCTGCTGCGCCAGGACGCCTCCCAGACGAGCCCGGAGGTGTAGACGCGCATGGCCTCGGTCCAGCGACGCAGCTGGACCGGCGTCGCGTGGCGGGCGAGGTCGAGCCTGATCGACCGCAGCGCGGCCGTGCGCGCGGACTCGCCGGGCGAAGGGGCCGAGTACGGGGCCTCGACCGCGCGCATGATGCGGCCGGTCTCCTGGGCGAGCAGGCCGGCGGTCGCGTAGGACTCGTCGCACAGTCCGTCGTCGAGAGAGAACAGCACGGCGTGCAACCGGGCCATCAGAGTCAGTGGCTCGATCCATCCGTACGGCATGGTCGATGCGGTGAGACCACCGAAGTCGCAGAGGGTGAGACGGCGGCGCTGCTGCTCGTCGGTGTCCATGTGCTGCTGCAGCATCCAGCGTACGGTCGCCTCATTGAGCGAGGCCGCCGCGGGGTGCGTGCCGGGTGGCACCGGGCAGTAGAAAGGCGCTGCTGGGAGCTGCTGAACCAGCCGCTGCTGCGGGGCGATGGTCATGATCAGCCTCCAAGTGCGGAATGCCTGACGATGCGCTGGAGCATATACGCCCACGCCCGATCGTTGTTTACCTTACAACTACCAGACGGGTGGCCTCAATTGATCAATAATTGTCTTGAATCGAATCTAGCGCAGGTGTGTTCCGCGGTCGATGGTCTGTGACCGGAGAGAGGAAGCCCCGTATGACCCGCACCGCCCCCAGAACCGTCCAACTGCGCGCAGCCGGTGTGGGCCTGGTCGTCGACCTGTCCGCGCCGCTGCCCCGGATCCTGCACTGGGGCGAGGATCTGGGCGCACTCACCAACGAGGAATGCGCCGCGCTCGCACTCACCGCCGACGGCGCCGCGCTCCACAACGCCCTGGAAGAACCACGGCAGTTCACGGTCTGGCCCACCGAGGCCGACGGCTGGTCGGGTACCCCTGCCCACCAGGGTCATCTGGCAGGCACCGCCACCACGCCGAAGCCCCGTTTCGTCGCTGCCGAGGAGAGCGACGGTGAACTGGTCCTCCGCCTCACCGAGGACGGCGCGGGCCTCGACCTCACCCTCACCTACCGGCTGGACCCCTCCGGGGTGCTGGCGGTGCGGACCACGGTCGCCCGGCGGCCTGACGCGGACCCCGTTCCGTACGACCTCAGCGGTGTCACCACCCTGCTGCCGCTGCCGCGCAGGGCCTCGGAGATCCTCGATTTCACCGGCAGGTGGTGCCGCGAACGGTCCCCGCAGCGCAGGCCGCTCGGGCACGGCAGCCACGTACGGGAGCAGCGCCGGGGCAGGACCGGCCAGGACGCCCCGTACCTGCTCACCGCCGGGGTGCCGGGCTTCGCGTTCCGCGCCGGCGAGGTGTGGGGTGTCCATATCGGCTGGAGCGGTAATCAGCGCTGGCTGGCCGAGCGGCTGCCCGAGGGCGCCGGGGCGCACGCCGCCGTGCTCGGCGGCGGGGAACTGCTCGCGCCGGGGGAGATACGCCTGGCGCCGGGGGAGACGTACACCTCGCCGGTCTGCTGGTTCAGCTGGTCCGGCACCGGGCTCGACGGGCTCGCCGACCGCTTCCACGCGCTGCTCAGGGCACGTCCCTCGCATCCGGTGACGCCGCGCCCGCTGACCCTGAACAGCTGGGAGGCCGTGTACTTCGACCACCGGCCCGAGCGTCTTGTCGCCCTCGCCGACCTGGCCGCCGACATCGGCGTGGAGCGGTTCGTGCTGGACGACGGCTGGTTCCTCGGCCGCCGGGACGACACCGCGGGGCTGGGGGACTGGACCGTCGACACCGCGGTGTGGCCCGACGGGCTGACGCCGCTCGCCGACCGGGTGCACGCGCGCGGTATGCAGTTCGGGCTCTGGGTCGAGCCGGAGATGGTCAACCTCGAATCGGAGCTGGCCCGCGCCCACCCCGGGTGGATCCTCGGGCCGAGCGCCGGGCTGGGTCCCGGCTCCCGCCATCAGTACGGCCTCAACATCGGGCATCCCGAGGCGTGGGCGTATCTGCTCACATCGCTCGACGCGATCGTCACGCGGTACTCCGTCGACTATCTGAAGTGGGACCACAACCGGGACCTGCACGAAGCCGTCCAGCGGTCGGCGGACGGCCGTGACCGTCCGGGCGTGCACGCGCAGACCGAGGCGCTGTACCGGCTGCTCGACGCACTCAGGGAACGGCACCCCGGTCTTGAGATCGAGAGCTGCTCCAGCGGCGGGGCCCGCGTGGACCTGGGGGTCCTGGCCCGTACGGACCGGGTGTGGGCGTCGGACTGCAACGATCCCGTCGAGCGCCAGGCCATCCAGCGCTGGACCGGCCAGCTGCTGCCGCCCGAGCTGATCGGCTCGCATGTCGGCGAGGCCCGCAGCCACACCACAGGGCGGATCACGGACAGCTCCTTCCGGCTGCTCACCGCGCTGTTCGCCCACGCCGGAATCGAGCGGGACCTCGGTGCGTGCTCGCCGGACGAGCTGGCGGAGCTGACGGCCTGGGGCGCGCTCTACAAGGAGCTGCGGCCGCTGCTGCACAGCGGACGGGTGGTCCGCGCGGATCTCGGCGGCGACGCCGCGCTGCTGCACGGGGTGGTGGCTCCGGACGCGAGCGCCGCCCTGTACTGCTGGGCGCAGCTGGCCAGTTCGCCGGAGGCCCAGCCGGGGCGTATCGCGCTGCCCGGCCTGGACCGTACGGGGAGCTACCGGGTCCGCGTCCGGACGGAGGCCGGACTGCCCTCGTTCCGCGAAGTGCTCGCGCCCGCCTGGGTCACGGCCGCCCTGGACGGATGGGTGGCGCTGCCCGGACCGGTGCTCAGTGGAGCAGGGGTGCCGATGCCGGTGCTCGATCCTGGGCAGGCGCTGCTGATCGAGGTACGGAGGGTGGCGGGGGTGTAGCGGACGACGCGGGCGCGGTCTGCGGCTGCGGTGGCCGGAGCGGGACGGTGACCGGCAGCTCGGGCCTGGTGGACGACCGGGGAAGGGCCGGCGGCTCGGATGCCGCGGACGACGGCAGCGGTGTCGGCGGCTCGGGTGCGGCGGACGACCGCAGCAGGGGCGGCGGCACCGAGGGGGTGGACGGGGTGGATGACGGTGGCGCGGCCGGCGGCTGAGTCGCGGCCGGTGCCGTGGCGGTCGCCCGGGTGAGGAGGACCACTCCCCGGGCGGCGGCCACCGCCCCCACCCCGGCGAGCAGCACTCCGACGGCCCCGCCCTGGAGGCGTTCGCCCAGCAGGGCCAGGCCGATCACCGACGCGGCGACGGGGTTTGCGAGTGTGACCATGGCGAGCGGGGCGCCGAGGCCGCCCCGGTACGCGGTCTGCGAGAGCAGCAGCCCGCCCACCGCGAAGGCCGCGACGAGCAGCGCCACGACGGCCGTCCGCCAGCTGATCGCCGGACCGTGGGTGTGGTCGGTGACCGAGACCGTCACGGTCTGGGTGAGCGCCGATGCGACGCCCGATACGAGTCCGGACGCGGTGGCGAAGCGCAGCCCGGGGCGTGCGCCCGGCCTGCCCGAGCGCCGTACGAGCGCCGCGACCAGGACGACAGCCACCGCCGCGATCCCCAGTGCCTCGGGCAGCGAGAGCGTCTCGTGCGGAGGCGTGCCCCCGGCGGCCAGCAGCAGCGCCGCCAGGCCGAGAAGCGTGAGTACGGTGCCGCGCCATTCGGTCCTGGCGACCCGGCGCCCGGCGAGACGTGCGCCCAGCGGGACGGCCGCGACCAGGGTGAGTGCGCCGAGCGGCTGTACGAGGGTGAGCGACCCGTATTTCAGCGCCGCCACATGCAGGAGGGCCCCTGCCGCGTTGAGGCCGACCGCCCACCACCAGGCGCCGTGGCCGAGCAGCCGCAGCAGCCCGGAGCCGGGCCGGGTACGGGACGCGAGACGCTCCTGAGCGACCGCGGCCGTCGCATAACCGACGGCGGAGAGGAGCGAGAGGGCGACGGCGGCCAGGGTGGCATTCACGGGCACGCTCCACGGGCGGCGAGCGCACGGGCGGGCGCGGAGTACGGCTCCCGTTCGACTGGTGTGGCGAGGGCACTCATCACCCCGACCCCTTTTCATCGCTTTGCACTGCGTAACAGAAAGTTCGATCCGGAGTCCGGGGAGTCCGGATCACGCATCATCGAAACAACAGTGTACCGATACGGAGACGTATCGGTACACCAGCGTATCGGTACACTGGCGTATCGGTACGATGGAATAACGATGCTCCTCGTCACACGGAAAGGGAGAGCTCATGTCATCCCAGGACTCCGCGACGCAGCCCGCGACGGCGTCCTCGCGCTCCAAGATCACACCGGAGCGTGAGCAGGAGTTCTACGAGGCGGTACTGGAGCTTCTCCGTGAGGGCGGCTACGACGCGCTGACGATGGAGGGCGTCGCGTCCCGGTCGCGCTGTGGCAAGTCCACGCTCTACCGGCAGTGGGGGAGCAAGCCGCAGCTGGTGGCGTGCGCCCTGCGCGGCACCCGCGCCGGGAGTCTCACCAGCATCGACACCGGTACGCTCGCCGGGGACCTGCGGGAGACCGCGACGTCGCTGGGGGCGCACTCGGGGCGCGACACCCCGCTGATGCACGCGCTGAGCCACGCGGCGCTGCAGAACCCGGAGCTTCTTGAGGCGCTGCGCGAAGGGCTGGTCGAGCCGGCGGCGGCCGCGATCAACGCGATGGTCACCCGTGCGGTGGCCAGGGGCGAGGTCGCGGCGGACAACCCGGCGCTGGAGTTCGTCGCGCCCCAGCTGCTGGGTGCGATGCGTATCCGGCCGATGCTGGAGGGCCACTACGGTGATGCGGAGTACCTCAGCCGCTTCATCGAGGGTGCGGTGCTTCCCGCTCTGGGACTGGCGGGCTCCCGCGACCGCGAGACCCCGAAGGTACCGGACCCCGCGAGTCCGGCCTGATGGACATCCAGAAGCCCGTGCCTGAAGGCACCGGGCCCTGAAGACTGGCGGCCGTCGCCGAGCGGATGACGGCGGACCGCCTGCGCCGCACCGTGGGGACGGGGGCGGCGCGCCCCTCCGCCCGGAGCCCGCCCGCACAACGGCGGACTCCGGGCGGCGCAGGGGGCTCCGGCGACCGGATCGGTCCGCGCTCTACAACTCCTGGCGGAACGCGTCGAGTCCGGGCGCCGTCTTCGTCGCGATGAACTCGGTGATCCGGTAGGTGCAGACGCCCGCGGTCATGAACGGGTCCGTCGCGGTGAGCTTCTCCATCGCTGTGCGGTCTTCGCCGGCCGCGAGGATGATCCCGCCGTCGCGTGGGTTCTTGCGGCCCGATGCGATGAAGACGCCTGCCGCGTACGCCGCGTCCAGCCAGGCGACATGCTCCCCGAGCAGTTCGTCCACGCGCTCGATGGGGCCGGTGTAGGTCAATTCCAGTACGAACATGATCCGCAGGCTAGCTGTCGCTGTCGCTGTCGCTGTCCGGTGCGGCTGCCGTTCCCCGCTCCCGGTCCTGGTCCAGGTCCAGGTCCAGCTGGTACTCGATCGTCCGGTGGGTCGGCGTGTAGCCCAGCGCGTCGTTGACGGCCCGCATGGGCAGGTTGCCGTCCGCGGTGTCGGTGAGTAGTCCGCCGAGTGCGGGGTGGCGTTCGCGGGTCCGGTGGATCGTCTCGGCCTTCATCCAGCGCGCCAGTCCGCGCCCCCGGTGCTCGGGCAGTACGCCGGTGCCGTAATGCTGGGCGTCGCCCGTCCCGTCGCCGGGGACGACCAGTTCGGTGAACCCGGCGATCGAGCCGTCCGACTCGTCCACCGCCGCCACCGTGTACAGCAGGTCGCCCCGTTTGCGGACGACCGCGGCGGCCTCCCTGACGCGGTCCGCGTCCCAGACCACCGAGCCGTAGTCCGTCTCGCCCATCGGCATGTCGTCCATCGCGCGGTGTGCTGCCGCGAAGGTGTCGGCCAGCTCGTCGGGGACCGTTCCGTCCCAGGACAGCAACCGGTAGCCGGGCCTGTGCTGCGCGACGATGCGGGCCAGGGCGGGGAGGTCCGCGTCGGCGAGCGTGAGCCGTGTGTAGGTGAGGCTCAGGACATCACGGAAGCCCCGGCCCGCCAGGAAGGCCGCCCCATCGGATCCGGCTCCGGCCTGGGCGATGACGGTGCTGCGGCCGTCCTGCCGGGCGGCGTCCACGGCCGCTCCGAGCAGTCGCGACCCGGTGCCCCTGCGCCGCTCGGCCGGGTGCACCTGGAGTTCCAGCTCCGCGAGATGGTCCTGGCCCGGCTTGGTGAACAGCCGCAGGAAGAGCGAGCCGACCGGGTTGCCGTCCGCGTCCGACGCCAGCCAGACCAGGCGGTGGCTCGACGGGCTGCTCCCCGGGTCTGTCAGTGGCGTGAGGCGAACGGACAAGGCAACTCCAGGGCCGGTGCGGACGGTTCGGGCGGCGAGGACGGTTCGGAAGGCCCGGTGAACCTAGTCAGCGAGCGGCCCCCGCAGCAACCGGATATCTGCCGGCGGACGGATGCCCGCCCCGCACGGGAGCCCCGGTGCCGCCGTGTGCCGTCTGCGGGCAGAATGCAGGGTATGTCCCGACGTACCCCCCGGCCGCAGAGGCCTCAGCAAGCTCGGCAGGCACAGCAGGCACAGCAGGGCCGCCGGGGCCGGCCGGCCGCCGATGCGCCCTGCCCCTGCGGTCTGTCCGCCCTGTACGGCGAGTGCTGTGGCCGTTTCCACAGCGGACAGTCCGCCGCACCCACCGCCGAGGCGCTCATGCGGTCCCGGTTCAGTGCTTTCGCCGTCGAGGATGGCGCGTATCTGCTGCGCAGCTGGCACCCGGAAACACGGCCGCCCCGCGTCGACTTCGACGCGGGGCAGTGGTGGCGGCGCCTGGAGATCCTGGCGACCACCGGCGGCACCGCCTTCCACACCACCGGCACGGTCACCTTCCGCGCCCACTACACCTTTCGGGGGGAGCCCGGCGAGCTTCGCGAGCACAGCCGGTTCGAGCGGTACGAGGGCGCCTGGGTGTACGTGGACGGGGTCGTGGAGGGAGACGGCGGAGCCGGGCAGGGATCCTGACCCCGGTCAGCAGGTGAAGTCGACCTGCTTGAACGTGACGTAGTGATCGGCGGTGTAGTAGTCCTCGGCGGTCTTCTCGCCGGTGATGATGCGCCGGGCCCCGCGGGTCGAGCTGCCCGGTGTCTTCACCGTGTACTCGTGGTAGTAGCCCGTGGACTGCGACGGCAGCACGCCCTCCCGGTTCTGGAAGACGACTCCGTCCTGTGAGTACGGGAACGGGCCGTTGGTCTTGATCAGGTCCAGCGTGTCGTGTGCCTGGGAGGGGAGGGCGCCGTAACAGATGGTGCCGCTCACGGTGGCATGGGCTTCGGTCGCGAGGAACACGGTAGGCGTGACGACGATCGCGGTGGCGATGCCGACGGCAGCAGCACGGGTGCGCAACGCGCGTAGAGTGATTCGCATGGGTCCAGGATGAGGGTGCCGGGAGCCCAGCGGAAGAGACGTGATGAACCGTCACTTCCGCTTTACCAGGGGGTAATTGACCTCTACCGAACTTTCACGCAATACGCATGCACCGGTCGGCACGGAGGCGGCAGGCGAAGGCCGCCGGGGCGTCGCGTGAAGCTCCGCTGTGACCCCGCTTAAGAAATCCTCGATGGACTTGGGGGGCCGCCGCTCGGCAGATTGGTGCCGTCCACCGAACGTCACCGTCACGCCTGGAGCCGCCGCGATGAAGGCCCTTGTCAAGCAGCATGCCGAGCCCGGGCTGTGGCTCCTGGACGTCCCCGAGCCCGAGGCCGGACCCGGCGACGTACTGATCAAGGTGGCGCGCACCGGGATCTGCGGCACGGACCTCCACATCCGCTCCTGGGACGGCTGGGCGCAGCAGGCCGTCGGGACCCCGCTGATCCTCGGCCACGAGTTCGTCGGCGAGGTGGCCGATGTCGGCGCCGACGTCACCGACATCGCCGTCGGCGACCTGGTCAGCGGCGAGGGCCACCTCGTCTGCGGCAAGTGCCGCAACTGTCTCGCGGGGCGCCGGCACCTGTGCCGTTCCACGGTGGGCCTCGGCGTGGGACGCGACGGCGCGTTCGCCGAGTACGTGGTGCTCCCCGCCTCCAACGTCTGGGTGCACCGCACCAAGGTCGACCTCGATATCGCCGCGATCTTCGACCCGTTCGGCAACGCCGTCCACACCGCGCTCTCCTTCCCGCTGGTCGGCGAGGACGTGCTGATCACCGGCGCGGGCCCGATCGGCATCATGGCGGCGGCCGTGGCGAAGCACGCCGGCGCGCGCAACGTCGTGATCACCGATGTCAGCCCCTACCGCCTGGACCTGGCCCGCAAGGCCGGTGCGACGCTCGCGCTCAATGTCGCCGAGAGCGGCATCGCCGAGGCGCAGCGCGCCCTGGGCCTCAAGGAGGGCTTCGACATCGGTCTGGAGATGTCCGGGCGGCCCGAGGCCATGCGCGACATGGTGGACAACATGACCCACGGCGGCCGTATCGCGATGCTGGGCCTGCCCGCCGAGGAGTTCGCCGTCGACTGGGCGAAGATCGTCACCTCGATGATCACGGTCAAGGGCATCTACGGCCGGGAAATGTTCGAGACCTGGTACGCGATGACGGTGCTGCTCGAAGGCGGTCTCGACCTCTCCCCGGTGATCACCGGCAAGTACGCCTACCAGGACTTCGACGCGGCCTTCGACGAAGCCGCGGGCGGCCACTGCGGCAAGATCATTCTCGACTGGACGGCCTGACCCGGACCGCCTGACTCGAACCTCCTGACCCGAACACCACGAGGAGCACCCTGATGTACGAGTCCGTCCGCGACGGTCTGCGCGCCACCCTCGACGAGATCACCGAAGCCGGTCTCTTCAAGCCCGAGCGTGTCATCTCCACCCCGCAGAGCGCCGCCGTCGGCGTCGCGTCCGGCGAGGTGCTGAACTTCTGCGCCAACAACTACCTCGGCCTCGCCGACCACCCGGACGTGGTCGCCGCCGCCAAGGACGCGCTGGACCGCTGGGGCTACGGCATGGCGTCCGTACGCTTCATCTGCGGCACCCAGGACGTCCACAAGGAGCTGGAGCAGCGCCTGTCGGCCTTCCTGGGTCAGGAGGACACGATCCTCTACTCCTCCTGCTTCGACGCCAACGGCGGAGTCTTCGAGACGCTGCTCGGCCCCGAGGACGCGGTGATCTCCGACGCCCTCAACCACGCGTCCATCATCGACGGCATCCGCCTCTCCAAGGCCCGCCGCTTCCGCTACGTCAACCGCGACCTCGCCGACCTGGAGCAGCAGCTCAAGGCAGCGGCCGACGGCGGGGCCCGCCGCCGGCTCATCGTGACCGACGGTGTGTTCTCGATGGACGGGTACGTCGCCCCGCTCGCCGAGATCTGCGATCTGGCCGACCGCTACGACGCGATGGTCATGGTGGACGACTCGCACGCCGTCGGCTTCGTCGGCGCGGGCGGCCGCGGCACCCCGGAACTGCACGGGGTGATGGACCGGGTCGACATCATCACCGGCACCCTCGGCAAGGCGCTCGGCGGAGCCTCCGGCGGCTATGTCGCGGCCCGCGCCGAGATCGTCGCCCTGCTGCGCCAGCGTTCGCGCCCGTACCTCTTCTCGAACTCGCTGGCCCCGGTGATCGCCGCCGCGTCGCTGAAGGTCCTGGACCTGATCGAGTCGGCCGGTGAGCTGCGTGAACGCCTCGACGCCAACACCCGGCTGTTCCGTACGAAGATGACCGACGCGGGCTTCGAGATCCTGCCCGGTGACCACGCCATCGCCCCCGTGATGATCGGCGACGCGGCCGAGGCGGGCCGGATGGCCGAGCTGCTCCTCGAACGCGGGGTCTACGTGATCGGCTTCTCGTACCCGGTGGTCCCGATGGGCAAGGCCCGCATCCGGGTCCAGCTCTCGGCCGCGCACTCCACCGCCGACGTGGAACGTGCCGTGGCGGCGTTCATCGACGCACGGGCGACAATGGCAGGGTGATCGACCCCCGCCGCCTGCGTATTCTGCGGGCCGTGGCGGACCACCGTACGGTGACCGCCGCGGCCGCAGCGCTCTATCTGACCCCCTCGGCCGTCTCCCAGCAGCTCGCCGCGCTGGAGCAGGAGACCGGGCACGCGCTGCTGACCCGCAGCGGCCGGGGGGTACGGCTGACGGCCGCCGGTGAGATCCTGCTCACCCACGCCCACGCCGTACTCGCCCAGCTGGAGCGGGCCGAAGCCGAGCTGGCCTCGTACGCGGGCGGAGTCTCCGGCGAGGTCACGGTCGCCGCCTTCGCGACCGGGATCGCCGAGGTGCTGGCCCCGGCCATCCGCACCCTCGCCGAGCGCAGCCCCGGCATCCGGGTCAGGGCCAGGGACTCCGAGGGGGACGAGAGCCTCACCCTCGTCCTGGACGGCGAGGCCGATCTGGCGCTGGCCGTCGAGTACCGCGGGGCGCCCCGCGAGGACGACCGCAGGCTCGCCCGGGTGCCGCTGTACGCCGAGCCCTTCGACGCCGTACTGCCCGCGGGCGACCCCCTCGGCCAGGGCCCGCACGTCACCCTCGCGGAGCTGGCCGACAGCGAGTGGATCGGCCCCTATCCGGGCAACCCCTGCCACGACGTGGTGCTCCTCGCCTGCGAGCGCGCCGGGTTCCAGCCCCGGCTGGTGCACTCCTCGGACGACTTCAGGGCGGTCGTCGCGCTGGCCGGCGCGGGCGCCGGGGTCGCGCTGGTGCCCCGCTCGGCGCTGCGCGGGATGGAGCTGAAGGACACGGTGGTCCGCCCGGTGGAGGGCCCGGCCGCCACCCGCCGGGTGTTCGCCGCCGTACGGCGCGGCGCCGAGGAGCATCCGCTGTTCCGGCCGCTCCTCGACGCCCTCGTCGCGGCCTCGGCCGGACTGCCCACGGGCTGACCGCACACCGGGCGGGGCGCCGGGGTGCGCGGCCCGACCCGGCCCGGCCCGGCCCGGTGTGCGTACCGGTTCAGGACACGGGCTCACCGGTCTCGCCGGTGACGATGGCCGACTCTGTGTCCTCGGTGAAGGTGAAGCTGAACTCGGCCGGCCCCGCATGGAGTTGGTGCTGCGGGAGGACGCCGGGACCGCAGGACTGCGAGCCGATGCCGTGCTGGGCGTGGTCGAGGTTCACCCAGACCTGCCGGCCGGCCGGGCGCAGGTCCGTGCGGTGCTCCGCCGCGTCGAGCTGCTCGCTCGTCCAGCGGCGTGCCGTGAAGCCGAACTCCGGGTCGCCCGCCACCCGTACGCCCCCGATCGCGGCCCACCGGACGTCGGCCCTGGCGCCGTTCTCCTGCGGACGGACGTACGGCGTCTGGAGGGCGTCGACCGACGACTCCCACCGGCCGAGCCTCGACGCCGCCCGGGTGTCCGGATACGCCTCTCCCGGGCCGCCGCCGCACCAGACGGCAGATTCGGCGCCGGCCGGCAGCACGAAGCGGATCCCGAGCCGTGGGAGGGGCACATTCCACGCGCCGTCGGGCGTGACGGACACCGTGAGCCGCAGCCGGGTCCCGTCACTGGTCCACCGGTACACGGTCAGCAGTCCGGCGTCCCGCGCCGCGGGCGCCACCCTGGTCCGTACCGTCAGCGCGGTGCCGGACAGCTCGACGGCGTCCAGGCGGTGCTGCATCCGGTGCAGCCCCAGCTCGCGCCAGAGCTGCCCGTAACGGGCGCCGGTCACCGGGTCCGTACCGTTGTCGTTGTCCGTCGGCGCCCGCCAGACGTCCAGCCGCAGCTCCCGCAGAGCCGGGCGCCCGACCGTCCGCAACTCCCCGGTGCGCGCGTCGAAGACGGCCGGGCCGAGCGTGATCAGCTCCCCGGCGCGGCGCGGGCCGCTGCTCTCCGGCACCGCCACGCCCGCCCGCCGGCCGGGCGCGGCGGGCAGCTGCGCCCAGGCGACCTCGTGGCGGCTGCCGTCGGCGAGCAGCGCCCGCACCGTCCACCAGCTCTCGGCGTCCCGGTCCGTGTCCGGCGGGGCGGGGAGCGGTACCTCGGCCCGCTTGCCGGGTGCCAGCTCCGGTATGTCGAGGACGCCCGCGCTCACGGTCCCGCCCGCCACCTCGTACGACCACTCGAAGACCAGGTGCGACAGACCGGTGAAGTCGTAGCGGTTGACGATACGGACCGTCCCCGCCGCTCCGTCGCCTTCGATACCGACCGGCTCGATGACCTTCTTGTACTCGGCGAGAGCGGGGGACGGGGTGCGGTCCGGGAAGAGCAGCCCGTCGCAGACGAAGTTGGCGTCGTGCAGTTCCTCGCCGAAGTCACCGCCGTACGCGTAGCCGAGTGCGGGGTGGGTCAGGCCGTGGTCGATCCACTCCCAGACGAAGCCGCCCTGGTTGCGCTCGTACGCGTCGAAGAGCTGCTGGTACTCGGTGAGGCCACCGGGGCCGTTGCCCATGGCGTGCCCGTACTCGCAGAGGATGAAGGGGAGTTGGCGCCGCTCCGCGGGCCCGCCGTCCTCGCCGCGGCCGATGGCCGCCACCTCGGCGTGCGAGGCGTACATCCGCGAGTACATGTCGGTGTCCGCGCAGGACCGGTCGCCCTCGTAGTGGAGGGGCCGGTCCGGGTCGCGGTCCCGGATCCAGTCCGCCATCGCGGTGAGCCCGCGCCCGGTCCCGCACTCGTTGCCCAGCGACCAGATGACGACCGAGGGGTGGTTCTTGTCGCGCTCCACCATGCGGGCCGCCCGGTCCAGCAGGGCGGGGGTCCAGCGCTCGTCGTCGACCGGATTGCCCCGCCAGTCCTGCTCGGTGAAGCCGTGGGTCTCCAGGTCGCACTCGTCGACGACCCAGAGCCCCAGCTCGTCGCAGAGTCCGAGGAAGTCCGGGTGGGGAGGGTAGTGGCTGGTGCGCACCGCGTTGATGTTGTGCTGTTTCATCAGCACCACATCGGCCCGCATGGTCTCCAGGTCCAGCGTCCTGCCGGTGTCCGGGTGGAACTCGTGGCGGTTCACCCCGCGGAAGAGGATCCGCCGCCCGTTGACCTTGATGACGCCGTCCTCGACCCGGACCGTACGGAAGCCGATGCGCAGCGCCACCCGCTCACCCGCGGTGGCCAGTTCACCGTCGTACAGCCTCGGGGTCTCCGCCGTCCACGGCTCGACCGGCACCGACACCTCGTCACCGGCCGCCAGTTCGACCCCGAGCTCCGGGACGGTCACCCGGCCCGGAACCGTGCTGTCCACCCGCAGGGTGCCCCGGCCGGTCACCTGGTCGTAGCCGGCGTGCACGAAGAAGTCAGCCGCGGCCCCCTCCGGGCGGTGCAGCAGCGTGACATCGCGGAAGATGCCCGGCAGCCACCACTGGTCCTGGTCCTCCAGATACGACCCGGACGACCACTGGTGGACGCGGACCGCGAGCACATTGCCGCCGGGCCGCAGCAGCGCGCCCACCGCGAACTCGTGGGGCAGCCTGCTGCCCTTGAACTCGCCCAGCTCCTCGCCGTTCAGCCAGACCCGGGCGCACGACTCGACCCCGTCGAACCGCAGCACGGCGTCTCCGGCCGACGGCCACTGGGACGGCAGGTCGAACGTGTGCAGATGGTCGGCGGTCGGGTTGCCGGTCGGTACGCGCGGCGGGTCGACCGGAAAGGGGTAGAGATGGTTGGTGTAGATCGGCGCACCATGTCCCTGGAGGACCCAGTGGCCGGGGACCGCCACCTCGTCCCAGCTCCCGGCGTCGTACCCCCGCGCGGCGAACGAGTCGTCGGCCGCGTCCGCGGTCGGCGAGAGCCGGAAGCGCCACCTTCCGTTCAGCGACAGGGTCATGGCATCGGATGCCGCGTACCTGGCACGCGCCGGAAGGGCGCCGGTGCCGGGGGACACGTCTTCGTAGTACGGGGTGCTCATCGGTGCTGCTCTCCTCGCTCTGGGGTCTCCCGGGCCGGATGCGCGCGACAACGCCCTTACGACAGGCTTGTGTTCGATGCTCGGGCATCATCGAGCAGCGGCGCCAGGAAGGCGTTGGTGAACTTGCCCTGCGGGTCGTACTCCCTGGCCAGGGCCCGGAAGTCGGCCAGCTTCGGATAGAGCGCGGGAAGCCGCCCGGCCGGCACGGTGGACAGCTTCCCCCAGTGCGGACGCGCGGCGAACGGCTCAAGACGCTCTTCGAGCAGGCGGAGCACCGGCAGTACGGCCACGGTGTCCCTGACCCAGGTGAAGTGCAGCCCGACCGTGTCGTGACCGTAGGCCGGACTCAGCCACAGGTCGTCGGCGGCCACCGTCCGCACCTCGCAGACCTGCAGCAGCGGTGCGACCACGTCCCGGACCGCGTCGACGGCGTGCAGCGCGGCGAGCCCGTGGCGCCGGTCCACCAGATACTCCGACTGGATCTCCTCGCCCGAACTCGGTGTGAACCCGGCCCGGAAGTGCGGCAGCCGCTCGTGCCACGGCCCCGGCACTCCCTGCTGCTGGGTGCAGTGCACGGGCGGCACACCCGGTACGGGGTGCAGCGGACCCGGCGCCTCGGGGGCCCAGGGGAACTCGGGCTCGCGGCCGGCCACGTACTTGAGCCACACCTGTCCGAAGTGCGGACCGCTCCAGTCGGTGAAGAGACTGACGCTGTACGCCGCCGATGTCACCGCGTCGAAGTGCTCGTCCAGGACCGACAGGGGCAGCCCGGTGCGGACCCGCTGCGCCAGTTCGAAACCCGGTACCAGATCCAGGGTGAGCGAGGTGACGGCGCCGAGCGCGCCCAGCGAGACCACGGACCCGGCGAAGCGCTCGCCGTCCCGGTCGCGGCCGGTCGTCCGCAGCTCGCCGTCGGCGGTGACCAGTTCGAGTTCCCTGACCGCGGTGGCCAGCCCGCCGAGCGCGGTCCCGGACCCATGGGTGCCGGTGGCCACCGAGCCCGCCACGGAGATGTGCGGGAGGGAGGCCATGTTGGGCAGGGCCAGCCCGTGCGCGTGCACCTCCCTGGCCAGCTCGGCGTACCGTACGCCCGCCGCGACCCGGACCGTGGACGCGGCCCGGTCCACCTCGATCTCCGGGGGCAGTCCGGCCACCGAGACCAGCGTGCCGTCGGTGTCCGCGATGGTGTTGAACGAGTGGCCGCTGCCCAGCACGCGCACCCGGGCGGAGGCGGCGACGAGCGCGCGGAGCTCGTCGAGGGTGGTGGGCCGGTCGATGCGCTGTGCCGTGAAGGCGATGTTCCCCGCCCAGTTCGTCAACATCTTCGAGATGCTAATCGCCGGTCGGGCGGCGCAGCAGGGGTGTTGAGCGGGGCATTCGGCCGGGGCCCGCCCGGTGCCGCCGCCGCGTTACGCGTCAGTGGTGGCCGGACGCAGTCAGTGGTGGCCGGACGCGGCCTGGGCCGCCTCGATGCCGCCGTGCAGATCCGTCGCGGCGTCGAGCGCTCCGCCCGCCGACAGCGAGAGGCACACCAGCAGCGCCCCGGCGAGAGCACGGGCGGCCCGTCCGTGCCACCCGCGGTCCGGGGTGCCGGCCGGACGGTGGCCCAGGAGCGCCGCGACCCGGCGCGGGACAGGGCCGGCCGTGGCGGCCAGTACGACGCTGGGGCGCGCGGCGGGCACCCGGTGGCCGGCCAGCGCGGCGCGGCCGATGGCACGGGCCGCGAGGGACCGGTCGCCGACCGCCCCGGCCGCCGACTCGTCGGCGCAGCGCTCCAGGGCGTAACCGAGCGGTGCCCGCAGTCCGCGCAGCGCCGGGTGGCAGAGCGCGGCCAGCTCCGCCGCCGCGATGAAGAGGTGGTGGCGCCCGGCGAGGTGCGCGCGCTCATGGGCGAACAGCGCCTCGCGCTCGGCCGGTGCCAGGGCCTGCAGCATCCCGGTGGTGACGACGATCCGGCCGGGGCGGCCGGGCAGCGCGTACGCGTCGGGGGCGGTGTCCCGGACCACGGCCAGTTCGCCGCCGGCCCCGACCTGCCGCCGGGCCGCGCGCAGCTCGGCGCGCTGCCGCAGCACGGTCCGTACCAGCGCGGTGGCGCCGACGGCGAGCGCGGCACCGGCCGCCACGGCCGCGACGACGGTGGTGTCCGGCCCGTCACCGCCCACCGGGTGGATCAGCCGGCCGAGGGCGGCTACGGGCGGGAGCCGCAGCAGACCCGCCACGACGAGCAGCCCCAGCGCCGTGGCCGAGCAGCAGCCGAGCGTGAGCGCCGCCGCCGTCAGCAGCCGGACGGCCTGCCGCGGCGCCAGCAGCTCGGCGAGCCACCGGGCGGCGGGCGCCACGAGCAGCGGCATCAGCAGGGGTACCCACACCGCGTAGATCACTTGCCCTCGCTCTCCAGCAGCTCGCGCAGCAGCCGCTCGTCGTCGGAGCTCAGCCGGGAGACGAAACGGGCGAGCACCGTGGAGCGGTCCTGCTCCTTCTCCAGCTCGGAGTGCATCCGGCGGGCGGTGAGCCCGGGGGAGTCCTCGGTCGGGGTGTAGGCGAAGCCGCGGCCCTCGCGGGACCTGGTGACCCACCCCTTGTCGTGCAGCCGGCTCAGGATCGTCGTCACGGTGGTCCTGGCCAGCCCGCTGCCGAGGGTGCGCTGCACATCGGCGGGGGTCAGCGGATCCCCGGCAGCCCACAGCACGGCCAGCACGCTCGCCTCCAGCTCGCCGGCCGGGCGCCGTTCCGGGTGCTCCTCGCTCATGGGGCTCTTCCTCCAGGAATGGGCGCTGCTGATCCGGTCGGCGGGCCGGACTGTCGTGGTCGTCCGGGGCCTTCGCCGCGAAGGCCCCGAACACCATTATGAAAGAACGCCCGGCGTCCGGATCCCGAGCCCCCCTGGCCTGCGATGTTCCCCGGGCGGGGCTGCGCCGGGCCCGGGTCAGCGCGCGGCCGGGGCCGTCCCGCGGGCGTGCGGCAGACCGGTGGCCAGGTCCTCGGCGAGCAGCCGCTTGGCGATGGCGTCCGCCGCCGCCCGCAGCTCGGCGCTGCGCGGCCTGCCGGTGTCCGCCTCCAGCCGGGTGTTCAGCCAGTGCGCCCAGGCCGCAGTGATCGTCCCGGCCTCCCGGCGGCCGGCCTCGGTGTGCGAGAAGAGGTTGCCGTCCCGGGTGAGGTAGCCCTCGTCGACCATCCGGTCGAAGACCGGCACCAGCACCTCCGGCGGGATCCGGTACCGGGCGGCGGTCACCCCGATGCTCGCGTGCCCGACCAGCCGGGTGAGCAGCTCGACCTGCATCACGGCCCAGGCGCCCGCCACGTCGAGCCGGGTGTCGGACTCCGCGACGATCCGGCGGGCGGAGTCCGGGCCCTGGCTGTGCAGGATCTTCGCGACGGAGAACTCCAGCATCGTGGCCGAGTCCCCGGACGCGGGTGCGGCGAAGCCCTCACCCATGTCGGTCGACCCGGCGCGGGCGGAGTCGCGGAGCTTCACCTGCTTCAGGAACAGCGCCACGACGAAACCGATGAGCGCGACCGGCACCGTCCACAGGAAGACGGTGTGGATGGTGTGCGCGTACGCCTCGATGATCGGGGCCGCCGTGGGGCCGGGCAGCCTGTGCAGCGACTTCGGGTCCTGGGCGGCGCGGGCGATCCGCACCGGCCCGGTACCGGACACCGCCGCTGCCTGGCCGATGGCCGTACCGAGCTTCGGCTTGAGGGTGTTGGCGTAGATGGTGCCGAACACCGCGGTACCGAAGGCGCTGCCGAGCGTACGGAAGAACGTCACCCCGGACGTCGCGGTGCCCAGATCGGCGTAGTCGACGGTGTTCTGCACGGCGATGGTCAGCACCTGCATACAGAGCCCGATGCCGAGGCCGAGCACGAACATGTACAGCGACTCGCGCCACACCCCCGAGTGCGGGCCCATCCGGGACATCAGGAACAGCCCCGCCGCCATCACCAGTGCTCCGACGATGGGGAAGATCCGGTAGTTGCCCGTCTTGCTGACGACGTTCCCGCTGAACACGGAGGCGATGAGCAGCCCGATGACCATCGGCAGCGTCCGCACTCCGGAGATCGTCGCCGAGTCACCGTCGACGTACTGCAGATAGGTCGGCAGGAAGGTCATCGCCCCGAGCATCGCGAAGCCGACGATGAAGCTGAGGATCGAGCAGACCGCGAACACCGGGTTCGAGAACAGCCGCATCGGCAGCATCGGTTCCGCCGCACGTGTCTCGACGACGCAGAACAGCGCGAGCGCGGCCAGGCCGAGCACGAACAGCCCGATGATGGCGCCGGAGCCCCAGGCGTACTGGTTGCCGCCCCAGCTGGTGGCCAGGATGAGCGCGCTCGCCCCGACCGTGACCAGCGAGATGCCCAGGTAGTCGATGACCGGCCGGCCGGCGGATCTGACGGACGGGATGTTGCGGGCGGCCGCGATCACCACCAGGACGGCGATCGGGACGTTGACGTAGAACGCCCAGCGCCAGGTCAGATGGTCCGTGAACACACCGCCGAGCAGCGGGCCGATCACCGTGGACACCCCGAAGACGGCACCGATCGCGCCCTGGTACTTGCCGCGTTCGCGCAGCGGGATGACATCCGCGATCAGGGCCATCGCCGTGACCATCAGCCCGCCAGCGCCGATGCCCTGGACCGCACGCCAGGCGATCAGCAGGGACATGTCCGTCGCCAGGCCGCACAGGAACGAGCCCGTGATGAAGATGACCGCCGACACCTGGAAGACCAGCTTGCGGCCGAAGAGGTCACCGAACTTGCCGACCAGGACGGTCGCCACCGTCTCGGCGAGCAGATACGCGGTGACCACCCAGGACATGTGCGACGCCCCGCCCAGGTCCGAGACGATCGTCGGCAGCGCGGTACCGACGATCGTCTGGTCGAGAGCGGCCAGCAGCACACCCAGCATGATCGTGCCGAACACGATGTTCCGCTGCCGGACGTCGAGTACCGGGGGTGCGGCAGGGGCCGGACTGCTGGCGGTCGTCACAGTGGCACCCTCACACCGGCGCGCGAACGGCGCATACGCAGGAGGCCGGACCGGCGATCGCCGCGCCGTGAGGTTCGGCCGTTCGGCGGTACCCGTGTTTCGGCGGTACCCGTGTTGTCAGTGCGTGGCTCTCAGGCCTTGGGGATGTCGAAGTACCGGGTGAGCCCCGAGGCCAGGCCCAGGTCTCCCGCGATCTTGACCTTGCGCAGTATGAAGAGGGTCACCGGGCTCGCGTTGCCGGACACCAGCTTGAGGAAATCGGCGTCGCCCATGGTGAGTGTGAGACGCGGATCGGCCTCCGAGCGGCCCTCGGCGACGGTGCACACGCCGTCGGCGATCGTGGTCTCGTACACCACGTCGCTCTCGCCCGTGATCTTCCAGCGGATCACGGCGGCGAGCGAACCGGCGCTGTCCGGGCGGAACTGCCGCTCCACGCGCCCGAATACCTCCGCGAGTACCTGCCGTCGCAGGTCACCGCGGGCGATTTCGCCGAGTTGCCTGGGGGAGAGCCCCTTGATGATCTTCGCGAACTCCTGCGGAGTGACGGAAGCGAAATCCAGCTCCGCCAGTCTCTCGCTGATGTTGTCCGCCACGAGCGCTTCCTTACTACCGAGTAAATTTACCGGGAGGTCACGTTATGGCGCGGCGGGCGTACGGGCAAGGTGGCGGTCCGGCCGCCGGGCCGGCGCCCGGAAGAGCCCGGATCCGGAGGGCGCTCGCCGGGATCAGCTGCCGCTCGATTCGAGCCGCATCGCGCGCAGGACGATCTCCAGGGCGAACCGCCGCTCCGGATCGGACAGTTGCTGTCCGAAGATGCTCTCCAGGGTGCGCATCCGGTAGCGGACGGTCTGTGCGTGCACATCCAGGACCTCACCCAGCTGGGCGGCGGTGCCGCGAGTCGCGAGCCAGGCGTGCAGCGTCTCCAGGAGACGGTCCTTGCGGTTCGCGGTGAGGTGGGAGACGGGGGCCAGTTCCCGCCCTGCCAGTTGTTCGAGGAGCGCCCGGTCGGAGAGCAGCCAGAGGGTCACCAGGTGGTCCTCGCAGCGGATCGTCGGGGCGTCCCCGATGATGCCGGTGTCGACGAGGTCGAGCACCCGGCGGGCCCAGCGGAGCGAGTCCGCGGCGTTCGCGAGGGGGACGTCGATGCCGATGGTGCGGTGCGCTCCGGGGAGTGCGGCGTCGAGCATGTGCTGTCTTCGCTCGTCGTACGGCCCGGGGATCAGCAGATGGGGCTGCGGCTCCGCCAGATCGGCGAGGACATCGTTGTCCAGAAGGGCGGAAGGGATACCCGCGGGCGGTCGCAGGGCGACCAGGGTGACCTGTTCGGGCAGTGTCCAGCAGGTCTGCTCCGCGAGTTCGGCGATGGCGGCGCGGGGTACCGGCGAGCCCGCGAGAATCAGATGCAGCAGGCGGCGCCGCTGGTTGTCCAGCTGGTCCCCGCCGGCCGTCCTGACCTCCAGATAGCCCTCGCGGGACAGCGCTTCGAGTTCGTCGACATAGGTGAACAGCGCGTCGGCGAAGGTGAGCATCAGGGTGGGGGAGAGGTTGTAGCGCCGCCCCACCCGCTTCGCCCGCCGCAGCGCGATCCGGGCGCCGAGCCGGTACGCGCCCTGGAGCTGGTCCAGGCTCCTGCCCTCGTACGCCTCGAACCGGCCGAATCTCCGGCACATCTCGTCCCGCAGCGCGGACGACGCGGTGGGCTCGGCGACCTGGTCGACGAAGACGGAGATGTTCTGCTCCACGCCGATCCGGATGCCCTGGGCGTAGGGGCCTTCGAGCAGCCGTGCGTACTCGGGGTAGGCGCGGGTGACCTCAAGCCCGATCTCTTTGATCAGGCTGGGGAGTTCGGGCCGCATGACGGCCGCGAACTCCTGGGGGAGCGGTCCCAGTGGTTCTCCGATGTCCGAGGGTTGTGCAACTCCCGGCATTCCTCGACCCCTTGCTCTCCGGCGCCCGGTGGGGGTGGCCGACGGGAGAGCGCTCCCGGAGACCTTCAGGTGCGTACCAATTTGGGCTGCCGAACATAGCCGAAGGCGGGGGCCGGTGGACACAACCACGACAGGGCCGGAGGTGAGCGGGGGAGCGTATCCAGCCAATCCATGGCGTGGGTTCCGGGCGCCGGACGGACCGGCCGGTCAATTCCTCTCCGGTTTCGGCGCGTTCCTTTGTCATTTGCTGACAAGAAAAAGGCGCCGGCCGGAACGAGTGCTGTGATGCCGGGAGCCGGCCGGGCCAGGAACGGGCAACTGTCACCCGGTCACACGGCGGGCCACGCGGAATTACTCACATTCAGCTAATGCGGACCTCGGCGCTTACTCGCCGGACAACAGGAAATCCACCACGGAGAACCCGCCCCCGGATTTCTTCGTACAGGCCATTGCGGACTCAGGTTACTCAATCGTAGCGTCATCGCCGCACGGTCGGGACAAACGGTCGCCCGGGACGAAACCGCCTTCCGGCCAAGTGAACCTCGTGGGGGTTCCGTTCTTCGGGGACGGAACTCCGGGAATCTGATCAAGACGCCACGAAGGGAAATCACACCATGCACAAGCTTGCCGCAAGAGCCGCAGTCGTGACCGCCGCCATCGGTGCGGCCGTCGGGCTGGCCGCGACATCGGCATCGGCCACCGCCACGTCCTCGTGGACGGTCACCCACTCCGGCGCCTACACCGCGCACGCCGTCAACCCCTCACTGGCGGTGCCCGCGGCGACTCTGAACTGTGCGTCGTCCGACGTGACCGCGGGCTCGCTCCAGGCGACGAGCCCCGACGGCGCCGGGATCGGCACCATCGGCACCATCAAGTTCACCAGCTGCAGCGTGGCCGGCATCACCTTCAACGTCACGATGAAGGCCACCCCGTGGAAGATCAACGCGGTCAGCATGAACTCCACCCACCCGACCTGGGTCAACGGCACCGTCAGCGCCATCTCGGCGCACATCTCGGGCGTCGGCTGCGCGGCCGACTTCACGGGTACGGTCAACGGCCACTACGACAACACGGCCCACGCCCTGGTGATCGACGGCACGGGCAACGGCCTGGTCGCGTCCGGCGCGAGCTGCCTCGGACTCATCAACAACGGTGACGTGGCGAGCTTCAACGCCTCGTACGCGGTGAGCACCCTGCCGGTGATCAGCACGCCGTAACGCGGGTGGGCACAGCGCTACGGGCCGGAGGCGGCAGGACTGCCTCCGGCCCGGATTTCACGTTTGCGGCCCGGCAGCCGGCAGGACCGCGCGGCAGAGCAGCGACCGGACCGTACAGCGACCAGACCCGTACAGCGACAAGACCGTATGAGGCGGAGGGACAGGGCCGGCATGAATCCCAGGACACCTGCGAAGGGCGGCAGGCGGCCGGTACGGCTGGCCTCGGCCGCGGCGGCCGCGCTCGTCGCCGGACTGCTGGCCGGCAACGGCTCGGCCGCCGGTGAGGGCGGCACCCCGGCCACCCTCTCGTACGACTGCGGTCTCCCTTCCGGCTCCGGCCGTGCCACCGTCGAGGTGGCGATGAACCTGCCGGCATCCGCCGAGGCCGGCAAACCCGTGCAGCCGGGGCCGGTGAAGGTCACGGTCGGGCTGGCCCGCGGGGATCTCGCGGCGCTGCTGCCGAAGGACACCGACGCGGTGCTGAGCACCGGCTCACTCGCCGTCAAGGTGAGCCAGAACGACCAGTCGGCCACGGCGATGTGGTCGGATCTCGCCGCGCCCAGTACGCCTGTTCCGGCGGAGGGCGATGTGCGGCTCGTCCACTCGGGCCCGGTGCCCACCGTCACGGTCGGCGGCACGGGTGATGTCACCCTGGCCGCAGGTGAGTTGAAGCTCGGGCTGCTGACCGCGACGCCCGGCACCGGACAGCAGGGCGCCCCGGAGCCGGTCCCGCTGGTCTGCGAGCCGGCCGCCGGCCAGGACCTGCGGCTGGGGACCGTTCCGGTACCGGGGGCCGGGAGCACCGGTCCCGCCACCTCGCCGGGCAGCCCGGGAGCCAGCACGCCGGCCGGCGGGAAGGGACGGAAGGACGCGGACGGCGGTGTCACGGTGCAGCCCCGGTCCGACCCCGCCCCGGTGGGCAAGTGCCCGACCGTGATACCGAAGGGCAAGGTCGACATCAGCGACGCGCCCGTGGCGCCGCCGGGTGCCACACCCGGGGAGTACGACCTGCCCGGGAGTCCGGGCTGCGCGTACGCCCTCGGGGTGGCCAACGTCAGCAAGCTCAACGGCGCGATGATCATCAATGACCCGAAGCGCAAGCCGGTGACGATCAGCGTGCTGGCGGTCGTCCACTCCTCGGTGCGGTCGAGCGTCCAGCCGGGTGGCCTCTATCTGCGGCTCGACTCACTCGCGGACCTGCGGCTCCCCGACGCCGAATCGACGTTCCTGACGTTCGGCTTCCAGCCGGTCACGGCGAAGGTGCATTTCGAGACAGGGCCGGTCACCATATCGACCGGGAATGTCGGCACGAGTGTGTTCTCGGTGATCTCGTTCAAACAGTCCCTGCGGCTGTACGACGTGAAGGTGAACGGGACTCCACTGGATGTCGGCAGTGCGTGCAGAACCGCGACACCGTACAAGGTGGTTCTCAACGGCGGTGCCAAATACACGAATGTCTTCTACGGCGGCACGCTCGACGGCACGATAGACATTCCCAAGTTCTCCGGGTGCGGTGCGAACGGTGAGGACCTGGATCCGCTTTTCACCGCATCACTCTCGGGGCCCGGGAACAGTATTGAGATGAATCAGGGGACGACCTGCATTCCTGACTCGCCCAACAATCTCTGCCCGCCCGATATGCCCGAGCTGCCGGGCTCCGGGACCTCCAAGCCGTGAGGTGACGCTCCGTCGTGCCGACCGCTCGCCATGAATGGCTGGTTGTCGGCACCGGGCGCTGTGCCGGGCCGCATCACCGGGCCCGGCAGGCCGATGGGGCCGCCCCCGCAGCCGGGGCGGCCCCATCGGGGCAGGTGTGGCGAGACCCGTCAGGGTCGTACGGCCGAGTGCCAGGCGTCCGAGAGTGCCTTGCCCTCGCCAGGGGCGACGCTCGCCGGGTCGTTGAGGGTGGCGACATAGGTCGAAGCGCTGTTCAGGGTCACGCTGTTCTTGCCCGATGCGGACGGCAGCGCCGTCTTCAGGTTCACCGCCCAGTTCAGCAGGTCCAGCCCGCAACCGCTGGCGCCGGGGACCGCGTAGGCCGAGTCGCCCTGGTTCGCGCCGATGAGGTTGATCCGGCCCAGGGCGCCGTTCGGGTCGGCGGTGCCGTCGGCGTCGAACGCCTCGGTGCCGGGGGTCGGGGCGGTGACGTTCTGCGGGCGCAGCAGGATGGGGTCCGACGAGGTGCCGATGTAGCACTTGTCGCCGAGGAACGGGTTCTGCAGATGGATCCGCACCGGCAGCGTCACGATCGGCTTCCCCGTGGTGGCCCCGGCCAGCAGGGTGAAGTCGCTCGGGTTGTTCACCGATTCGATGGTGGCGGTGACCCGGTTGAGGCTGTTGTCGGTGATCTGGTGGCAGATGCCGCTGACCAACGGGACGTTGCTCGGGCACATCAGGCCCAGCAGGCCGCCCGGGAGCTGTGCCGAGTCGGCCACCAGGGCGCCGCCCGCGGGGGAGACCAGCGTCGATGAGCCGTCGGGGTGGGTGATCACGCCGAGTTGCAGATCGCTCGCTCCGGTGGGCACGACGGAGTTGCCGAGCTTGATGGAGCCGTTCGCCGAGTGCGAGGAGACGCAGAGCGCGGTGTCGCTCTGCCCGTCGGCGGCCAGCATCGCCGGAGCGTCCACGGGGCACCGGGAGAACGGCGCCCAGCTGCCGTTGAGGTTCACGGGCCCGCTGGCCGCGGTGGCCGTGCCCACGGACACAAATGCGGCGAGGGCGGTGGAGCCGGCGAGCAGCCCCAGACGCGACCGGGTGGAAACGGATCTCATGTCTTCCCCTTTTTCGGCAGCCGGCCGGAAGGCGGTGCCGTACTCGGACCTGATGGGTCTGCGGCGTGCCGGAACAGGTGTGAATTCACCGAGCCGTGAGGTTACTGGCGGGAAACACCGCTGCACAATCCTGCTCGCGGAATTTATCACTTCTGGATGAATTTCCTTGCTGAGCTGCTCAGTTACCGCAAAGGGGAGGGCGGCGGCGAGATGCCGGGACAAAACTTGCGGGGCTGGCTATTGCGGCCCCAGGTTACCCGGCCGTAACGTCGCTCTCCGCGAACCTCTCGGCCGGTTGAGGCCGGGTGTAAGTCCCTCACCTGCGTCCATGCTGTGAGTGAGCACTTTTCAACAAGGTTTCCGCACGGGCTTGTCACCTCATGACAAGTAGCTCAATTTCTTGGGGAGTTACCTGTTCAAGGGCTTGTCCCGGCGGCGCCGGTGAACTTAACGTGCGCCTCTCGGCGCACTTCTGTCACTTCGTGAGTGCATGCAGGAGGTGAGATGGGAATCGAAGTAGTTGTTGAAGGGCTCACGAAGTCTTTCGGCAAGCAGAGAATCTGGCAGGACGTGACACTCACGCTCCCGGCCGGTGAAGTCAGTGTGATGCTCGGCCCTTCCGGCACCGGAAAGACCGTGTTCCTGAAGTCTCTGATCGGGCTGCTGAAACCCGAGCGGGGCAGTGTGCTCATCAACGGCGTCGACATGGTGAACAGCCCCGAGCGCGACATCTACGAGACCCGCAAGCTCTTCGGCCTGATGTTCCAGGACGGTGCACTCTTCGGATCGATGACCCTCTTCGACAACGTGGCCTTTCCGCTCCGGGAGCACACCAGGAAGAAGGAGTCCGAGATCCGCCGCATCGTCATGGAGCGGATGGACATGGTCGGCCTCCTGGGCGCGGAGGAGAAGCTGCCGGGGGAGATATCCGGCGGAATGCGCAAGCGCGCCGGTCTCGCGCGCGCCCTCGTACTCGACCCCCAGATCATCCTCATCGACGAACCGGACTCCGGACTCGACCCGGTCCGTACGTCGTACATCTCCCAGCTCCTCATCGATCTGAACGCGCAGTTCGACGCGACGATGCTGATCGTCACCCACAATCTCGACATCGCGGCCACCGTGCCCGACAACATGGGGATGCTCTTCCTGCGCAACCTGGTCACCTTCGGGCCCCGCGAACTGCTCCTCACCAGCGAGGAGCCGGTGGTCGCGCAGTTCCTGAGCGGCCGGCGCGAAGGGCCGATCGGGATGTCCGAGGAGAAGGACGCGGCGACCCTCGCGGCCGAGCAGCGCAGCGCGGCCGGCTCCCGCCCGCAGGCGCCGCGGCCCATCGTCCCGCAGCTCGAACCGTCCGAAGGGCTGCCGGAGCGCCAGGCGGTGCTGCGCCGCAGGGAACGCGTGCTGGGCATGATGGCGGAGCTGCCCGAAGCGGCGCGCACCGCCATCCTCAGGAGTTACGCGGCCCCGGCCTCCGGCGGTGGCCGGCCATGACCGCACAGGTACCGGTCCGACCGTCCGAGCCGTCCGCGGACGGCGGCGGGGGCAAGGCCGCCGACTACCGGCAGCCCCGCCCGCCGCTGCGGGTGCTCGCCCCGCTGCGCGAGACCGGGAAGCTCTTCGCCCTCGGAGCCACCGTGACCCGGGCCGTCTTCCGAAGACCCTTCCAGGTAAGGGAGTTCATCGAGCAGTTCTGGTTCATCGCGAGCGTCACCATCCTGCCCGCCGCCCTGGTCTCGATCCCCTTCGGCGCGGTCATCGCCCTCCAGGTCGGCTCGCTCACCCAGCAGCTCGGCGCCCAGTCCTTCACCGGCGGAGCGAGCGTGCTCGCCGTCATCCAGCAGGCCAGCCCGCTGATCGTCGCGCTGCTCATCGCGGGCGCCGGCGGCTCGGCGATCTGCGCCGACCTCGGCTCCCGGAAGATCCGCGAGGAGCTGGACGCGATGGAGGTCATGGGCGTCTCACCCGTCCAGCGCCTCGTCGTCCCCCGGGTGCTCGCCACCATGTTCGTGGCGGTCCTGCTGAACGGACTGGTCTCGGTCGTCGGCACACTCGGCGGCTACTTCTTCAACGTGATCCTTCAGCACGGCACACCGGGCGCCTACCTCTCCAGTTTCTCCGCGCTCGCCCAGCTGCCCGACCTCTACATCAGCGAGGTCAAAGCGCTGATCTTCGGGTTCCTCGCGGGGATCGTCGCCGCCTACCGAGGTCTGAACCCCAGGGGCGGCCCCAAGGGTGTCGGGGACGCGGTCAACCAGTCCGTCGTCATCACCTTCATGCTGCTGTTCTTCGTGAACATGGTCCTCACGGCGGTCTATCTCCAGATCGTCCCCGCGAAGGGGAGCTGAGAGATGTCCATGCTCGGCTGGCTCGACCGCTCCGGCGACCAACTCGTCTTCTACGTACGGGCGCTCATCTGGATCCCGCGTACCCTTCGCCGCTACATCAGAGAGGTCCAGCGGCTGCTCGCCGAGGTCGCCTTCGGCAGCGGGGGCCTCGGAGTCATCGGCGGCACCATCGGCGTGATGGTCGGCATGACCCTCTTCACGGGGACGGTCGTCGGCCTCCAGGGATACGCCGCGCTCAACCAGATCGGCACCGCCGCCTTCACCGGGTTCATCTCCGCGTACTTCAACACCCGCGAGATCGCCCCACTGGTGGCCGGACTCGCCCTCTCCGCGACCGTCGGCGCGGGCTTCACCGCACAGCTCGGCGCGATGCGCATCAACGAGGAGGTGGACGCCCTCGAAGCGATGGGGGTGCGCTCCATGCCGTACCTCGTCACCACCCGGATCATCGCCGGGGTCGTCGCGATCATCCCGCTGTACGCGATGGGGCTGCTCAGCTCGTACGTCGCGTCCCGTCTGGTGACCGTCCTCTTCAAGGGGCAGTCGTCCGGCACCTACGACCACTACTTCAACCTGTTCCTCTCCCCGGACGACGTCCTGCTCTCGGTGCTCAAAGTGCTGATCTTCAGCGTGCTGGTGATCCTGGCCCACTGCTACTACGGGTTCCGCGCCACCGGCGGCCCCGCCGGGGTCGGGGTGGCGGTCGGCCGTTCGGTGCGCAACGCCATCGTGCTCATCAGCGTCACCGACTTCTTCCTCTCCCTCGCCATCTGGGGCGCCACCACGACCGTGAAGGTGGCCGGATGAACGCGCGGACCGTACGGCGCAGGCTCGCCGGCGTGGTCTTCATCGTGGTCCCCGCCCTGCTGATCTGGCTGTCGATCGCCGTGTACCAGAAGGACTTCACCGACTCGGCGACGGTCCGGGTGGACACCGACACCGTCGGCAGCGAGATGCACCTCAACGCCGATGTGAAGCTGCGCGGTGTCGTCATCGGGCAGGTGCGCGGCATCAGCTCGGACGGCGGCGGCGCCCGGCTCACCCTCGCCATCCAGCCGGACAAGCTGGGCCAGGTCCCGTCCGACGTCACCGCGCAGATGCTGCCGACGACACTGTTCGGTGAGCGGTACGTCGCACTCGTACCGCCGGCCCACGCGTCCACCCGCGCGCTCAAGGCGGGCGACACCATCCCGCAGGACCGCTCGCGCAACGCCATCGAGCTGGAGCAGGTGCTCGACCATGTGCTGCCGCTGCTCACCGCGGTCGAGCCGCAGAAGCTCTCCGCCACGCTGACCGCCGTCTCGCAGGCCCTGAGCGGCCGGGGGCAGCAGCTCGGCGACACCTTCGTCACCCTCGACACCTACCTGAAGAAGCTCAACCCTCAACTGCCCACGCTCAACCGGGACATCGCGGAACTGGTGAAGGTCACCAAGGTCTACTCCGACGCGGCGCCCGACATCCTCAGCGCGCTCACCGACTTCACCACCACCAGCTCGACGCTCGCCGAGAAGCAGGCCGAACTGGCGGGCCTGTACGGCACCACCACCAGAACCGCCCAGGACGTCACGGCCTTCCTCCAGCAGAACAAGGACAACATCATCCGGCTCTCCGCGACCGGCCGGCCCACCCTGGAACTCCTCGCGAAGTACGCCCCCGAATTCCCCTGCACCCTGAGCACCCTGGCGGGCTTCGTCCCCGCCATGGACAAGGCACTCGGCAAGGGAACGGACGAGCCGGGACTGCATGTCAGCCTCGTCTCCGTCCCCTCACTCGGGAAGTACACACCGGGCCGGGACACCCCGTCCTACACCGCGAGCGGCGGGCCGCACTGCTACTCCGTCCCCTACATCGGCAAGACCGTGCCGACCGCCGCCACCGGCGCGAAGAAGTCGGACAGCCTCGGGCTGCCCAACTCGCCCCAGGAGAACCAGCTCGTCAACGAACTCCTTGCCCCCGGCGCGAAGGCTTCGGCGCAGTCCCTTCCCGACTGGAGCAGCCTGCTGGCCGGCCCGGTCTTCCGCGGTGCGGAGGTGAGGCTCAAGTGAAGCGCCGCAGCCTGACGGCTCCGCTCGTCAAGTCCCTGGTCTTCGTCCTGGTGACCTCGCTGGCCACCGTGGTACTCGGGCTGAGCATCGCCAACACGGATGTCGGCGACACCGTCTCCTACCGGGCGCGCTTCACCGACGCCACCGGCCTGATCGCCGGGGACAGCGTACGGATCGCCGGGGTGAAGGTCGGCCAGGTCGAGTCCGTGAAGGTCGCCGACCGGCGGCTCGCCGAGGTGCGCTTCGCGGTGGACAAGGGGCGCACCCTGCCCGCTTCGGTGACCGCGTCGATCAAGTACCTCAACATGGTCGGCCAGCGGTACGTCGACCTGGAGCAGGGCACCGGGCCCGTCGGGAAGCACTTCCCGCCCGGCGACACCATCCAGCTCTCGCACACCACACCGGCCCTGGACCTCACCGAGCTGTTCAACGGGTTCCAGCCGCTCCTCCAGGGGCTGGCCCCGGCCGAGATGAACCAGCTCGCCAACTCCATCGTGCAGGTGCTCCAGGGCGAGGGCGGCACCGTCGACAGCCTGCTCCAGCACGTCGGATCGCTGACCACCACGGTCGCCGCCAAGGACAAGGTCATCGGCCAGGTCATCAAGAACCTCAACACGGTACTGACGACGGTCAACGACCGGGAGTCGGACTTCAACGACCTCGTCGTCACCCTCCAGCAGCTCGTCACCGGCTTCGCCGGGGACCGCAAGCCCCTCGGGGACGCGATCACCGCGATGGGCGCACTGACGACCTCGACCGCCGGACTGCTCCAGGACGGCCGGGCGCCGCTGAAGAAGGACATCAGCGAACTCGGCAGGGTGTCGAAGCAGTTGGGCGACGGCACCCCGCAGCTCCAGGACTTCCTGCGGAACACACCCGGCAAGATGCAGGCCGTCACCCGGCTCGCCTCCTACGGATCGTGGCTCAACCTCTATCTCTGCGAGGCCCGCGTGACGGGCGTGACCACATCGGACGGCAGCAAGCCGCCCACCGGCATCGCGGTCACCGAATCGAGGTGCCAGGGATGAACGCGCCCCGCCTGCGGCTCCCGCGGCTCAAACCCGTACGGGAGCGCAACCCGGTCGCCGTGAGCGTGGTCGGACTGCTGGTGCTCGCCCTGATCGGGCTCGCCGCCTACCGCGCCGACTCGCTGCCCTTCATCGGCGGCGGCACCACGTACACCGCCGACTTCACCGAGTCGGCGGGGATCGGCCCCGGCGACGAGGTACGGATCGCCGGGGTCAGGGTCGGCCAGGTGAAAGCGGTCGCGCTCGACGGCGCCAAGGTGAAGGTGACCTTCAAGGTCAAGGACGCCTGGGTCGGGAACTCCAGCACGGCGGCCATCGCCATCAAGACGCTGCTCGGCGACAAGTACCTGGCACTCGACCCGGTCGGCACCGGGCCGCAGAACCCGTCGGACCGGATCCCGCTGAGCCGCACCACATCGCCGTACGACGTCACCCAGGCGTTCAGCGGACTCAGCGACACCATCGGCGACCTCGACACCAAGCAGCTCGCGAAGAGCTTCGAGACGATCTCGGACACCTTCAAGGACTCGCCCCCCGACGTGAAGAACGCGGCGACCGGCCTCTCCGCGCTGTCGCGGACGGTCTCGCAGCGCGACGCCGAACTGGCCAAGCTGCTCAAGGGCAGCAAACAGCTCACCAAGACCCTCTCCGACAAGAACAGCAGCTTCGACGCCCTCCTCAAGGACGGCAATCTGCTGCTCGGCGAGATCCAGAACCGGCGGGACTCCATCCGCCGGCTGCTCACCGGCACCACCGACCTCGGTACGGAACTGACCGGCCTGGTCAAGGACAACAACAAGCAGCTGAAGCCCACCCTGACCGCGCTCGACAAGGTCACGGCCGTCCTGCTGAAGAACCGCAAGAGCCTGGACAAGGCGCTGTCCCTGGCCGGTCCTTACTACCGGCTCGTCGGCAACACCCTGGGCAACGGGCGCTGGTTCGACAGCTACATCTGCGGGCTCGTCCCGAAGAACTACCTGCCCGCGGGCACACCTCCGGCCACCGGATGTGTGTCGCCCCGGCAGAGCCAGGGGAGCAGCCGATGAACCACACCACCAGGCGGTTCGTGGGGATCGGGGCCGGGCTCGTCCTGGTCGCGGGAGTGACCACCACCGGGGTCATGGCCCTCGACAGTGCGGGAGGCCACCGGATCACCGCCTACTTCGACCGGGCCACCGGCCTCTACGCAGGCTCCGACCTGCGGATTCTCGGAGTCAAGGTGGGCCGGGTCGACTCCGTGCGGCCGGAGGGCCGGGAGGTACGGGTGGTCCTCGCCCTCGACAAGGGCGTGAAGGTGCCGGCCGACGCCCGCGCCCTGATCGTCGCGCCCAGCATCGTCGCCGACCGGTACGTCCAGCTGTCACCCGCGTACGCCGGCGGCCCGCAGCTCAAGGACCGGGCCACACTCGCGGCGGACCGCAACGCCACCCCCGTCGAGGTCGACCAGCTGTACGCGAGCGTCACCCAGCTGGCCACCGCACTCGGGCCGAAGGGCGCCAACTCGAAGGGTGCGCTGGACGATCTGCTCAAGACCGGCGCGGCCAACCTGAAGGGCAACGGCAAGGCGATCGGCGACTCGATCGAGCAGTTCGGCAAGGCGGCCAAGACACTCGACAAGAGCAGCGGCAACCTCTTCGACACCCTCGCCTACCTCCAGTCCTTCACCACGATGCTCAAGGGCAACGACGGAAAGGTGCACACGGCGGAGCAGCAGCTCGCCACGGTCTCGGGCTTCCTCAACGACGACAAGGACGATCTCGGGACCGCCCTGAAGGAACTGGGCACCGCGCTCGGCCAGGTGAAGACCTTCATCGAGGAGAACCGCGGGTCCCTCAAGAAGAGCGTCAGCCGGCTGCGGCCCATCACCGACACGCTGGTCGAACAGCGGGCCTCGCTCGCCGAGATGCTGGACGACGCGCCGCTCGCGGCCGGGAACCTCCTCAACGCCTACGACCCCGTGCACCGCACCATCGACGGCCGGGGCAACCTCAACGAGATCAGCATGAACGGCCGACTCGGCGGTGCGGGCGCGGCGTCCACGGCCGGAACGGCGACCGGAGCCGCCGGCGGGGTCCCGGCCGGCGCGGGGCTCGACGGCCTGGTCCCCGTACAGCCGTCACAGCGGAAGTCGCTGCCCACGCTGCCGCTCCCGGCGGTCGGTGACGTGTACGGGTCCCCGTCGAGGACGGCCGCGAATCCCACGGCACACAAGGGGGCCGCCCGATGAGCCGGACCACTGCTTCCCGTACGTCCCGCACCTCCCGTACGTCCCGCACCTCGCGTACGGGCATCGCGGCCGCGGTCGCTATGGCCGTCGGCTGCACCGTTGCCCTCGGCGGCTGCGCGGCGCCGTCGTTCTCCGGCATCGAGAACCTGCCGCTGCCCGGTGGCGCCGACCTCGGCTCGCACCCGTACGAGATCACCGCGGACTTCGGCGATGTGCTGAACCTGGTCCCGCAGGCCGCGGTCAAGGTGAACGACGTGGCCGTCGGCCGGGTCTCCAGGATCACGCTCTCGCCGGGGAGCTGGTCGGCGCGGGTCACCATGCGGGTCAACGGCAAGGTGCGCCTGCCGCGGAACGCCTACGCCCAACTCGAACAGTCCAGCCTGCTCGGCGAGAAGTTCATCCAGCTCACCGCCCCCGACAAGGGCGCTTCGGCCGGCCGGCTCACCGACGGCCAGACCATCCCGATCTCGCGCACCAACCGCAACCCGGAGGTCGAGGAGGTCTTCGGCGCGCTCTCGCTGCTGCTCAACGGCGGCGGCGTCCAGCAGCTCAAGACCATCAGTACCGAACTCAACAAGACCCTGGGCGGCCGGGAGCCGCAGATCCGCTCCACGCTCCAGTCCGTCAACACCCTGGTGACCAGCCTGGACGGGCACAAGAGCGACATCACCCAGGCGCTCGACGGCGTCAACCGGCTCTCCGCGACGCTCGCCACCCGCAAGGAGAAGATCAGTAAGGCGCTCACCGGGCTCAGCCCCGGGCTGAAGGTGCTGGAGAAACAGCGCGGCTCCCTGATCACCATGCTCAAGGCGCTCGACACCCTCTCCGGGGTCGCCGTCGACACCGTGAACAAGAGCAAGGCCGACATGGTCGCCGACCTCAAGGCGCTCGCGCCGACGCTCCGGCAGCTCGCCGACTCCGGCAAGGACCTGCCCGACTCGCTGCAGGTGCTCTTCACGTACCCCTTCACCGATGAGGTGCTGCGCGGTGTGAAGGGCGACTACCTCAATGTCTATCTGGATGTGACGGCCGTGCCCGGGACCCGGATCGTTCCGCCGATCACCCTTTCGGGAGGAGGCGCGCAGGGAGGCACCACCGACGGGGCCAGCGCGTCGCGGAAGGCGGGCGCCGCCACCCCGCCGCTGCCGCTGCCCTCCCTCACCGCCCCGTCCACGGAAGGCGGCCACTGATGGTCACCAGGGCCACCCGGCTGAAGAACATCGCCTTCCTGCTGATCGCGGTGCTCGTCCTCGGCTACCTCGGCGCCCGCTACGCCGACCTCGGGCATCTGGTCGGGCTGCGCGGCTACTACGTGGTGAAGGTCGAACTCCCGGAGACCGGAGGCCTGTTCACCCACGCCAACGTCACCTACCGGGGCGTCTCGGTGGGCCGGGTCGGGCCGATCCGGCTGACCGGTGACGGGGTGGAGGCCGACCTGCGGATCAGTGACTCGGCGCCCCCCATCCCCGCCGATCTCAAGGCGTCCGTCGCCAACCTGTCGGCGGTCGGCGAGGAGTACATCGATCTGCGGCCGGCCGCCACGGGCAGCCCGTACCTGGAGGACGGCTCCAGGATCGCCCGCGCCGACGCCAGCATCCCGGCCCCAGTGACCAACGTCCTCACCAGCGTCAACGACCTGACGTCCTCGGTGGATCTGGACGCGCTGCGCACGGTCGTGGACGAGTCGGGCGCCGCGTTCGACGGGCGCGGCGAGGACCTCCAGGTACTGATGGACAGCAGCAAGGACTTCCTCAAGGCCGCGGACAAGGCGCTGCCCACCGACACCAAGCTGATGACCGACGGCGAGACGGTGCTCCACACCCAGACACAGGAGGGCGAAGCGCTGAAGTCCTTCGCCAGGGGCGCCAAGGGCCTTGCCGGACAGCTGGTGGAATCCGACACCGATCTGCGCGCGCTCATCGCGGCCACGCCCGAGGCCGCGACACAGGTCAGCGGACTGCTCAGAGATCTGAACCCGGATCTGAGTGTGGTCGTCGCCAATCTGCTGACCACCTCCGACGTGGCGGTCACCCGGCAGCGCGGTACGGAGGAACTGCTGGTGAAACTGCCGGCGGTGGCCGCGGCCGGGGCGACAGCGATCAACGCCAAGGGAGCACGTTTCGGTATGGCCGTCACCTTCTTCTCGCCGCTGCCGTGCACCGCCGGGTACGGCGGGACGACGTACCGCAACGGCCTGGACACCAGCGCCACTTCGGAGCTCAACACCAGCGCCCGCTGCACATCCCCGCCCAGTACCGGCAAGGAAGTGCGCGGTTCGGCGAACGCACCGGGCGGCGGCCCGCTCCGGGCACCCGCCAAGCCGGGATCCCTGCTCCTGGGTACGGACGCCGGAGGGTCGGGCTCACTCCCCGGCGCCCTGGGGACGCCCGCACTGCCCGCCGGCGGCCCCACCGATCTGGGCGGCCTGCTCGGTCTCGGAGGCGGCGCGTGACCACCCGTACCAAGGTGCTGAGCTGGGTGGCCGTCGCGCTGGCCGTCGTCTTCTGCGCGGTCTCCGGGTGGGTGTACTGGCAGGCGCACCAGGACGGTTCGCTGAGGTACGCGGCGTCCCGGGACGCCGCGCTGGCGGCCGGGCGCGAACGGGTCGCCCAGCTCAACACCCTCGATGTGAAGGACACCGACAGCGGGCTTCGGCAGTGGCTCGACGCCTCGACCGGGGCGCTCCACGACAAGCTGGCGGCCACCCGGGCCACCGACCGCACCACCCTGACCAAGGCCGGCACCTCCGCGCGCGGCACTGTCACCGACGCCGCGCTCACCGCGCTCGACGACCGGGCGGGCACGGCGGCGCTGATCGCCACCGTCAAGGTCGCCATCACCCCCAGGGGCGGTACGGCCACGACCGACCGTAAGCGTTTCACTGCCACGCTCGCCCGCACCCCGGACGGCTGGAAAGTCACCGCACTCAGCGCAGTGCCGGTCGGTAAGGAGGGCGCGTGAGCAGCACTGTGGAGGACGTCGGAGGAGTGGACGCCCAGGACACTCAGGACACGCAGGACGCCCCGGACGCCCCGGACGAGGAGACGCCCGAGGCGAGCGGTCGCGGTCACCGGCGGGCCCTGCTCGCGGCAGGTCTGGCCGTCCTGCTGCTGGTGCTCGGTGGGGCCGGGATGCTGTTCAGGGCCCACCAGTTGAGGAGCACCCCGGCCGCCGGGAACCGCGCGCTCACCGACACGGAGGCCACTTCGCAGGTCACCGGGGACGTCAGTGACACGCTCGGCAAGGTCCTCTCCTACACGCCGCAGGCCACCGACGTCACCGCGCAGTCGGCGCGCGAACTGCTCGCGGGGAAGGCCGCGAAGCAGTACACGGCGCTCTTCGGACAGGTCGGGAAGCGGGCGAAGGAGCAGAAGCTGACGCTCACCACCCAGGTGGTGCGGGCCGGAGTCACCCGGCTGACCGGCAGCGAGGCGCGGCTGCTGGTCTTCCTCGACCAGACCGCACAGCGCAAGGACAGACCGGCCGGGGTGGTGGCCGCGCAGCTGTCGGTGACCGCCGAACTCCGCGGCGGCAACTGGCTGATCACCGACATCACGGCCCGCTGAGGGAGACGTACATGCCCAGGACACCCAGGACAACCAGGACGCTCGGGACGCTCAGGACGGCAAGGAATCCGCTGACCGTCGTGGCGCTCGCGCTGGCGCTGCTGGCCGCGGGTGCGGCGGGCTGGGGAGGGTGGTCCTGGTACGCGGCAGCGCACGACGACTCCGCCGCGTACGCACGGTCGCGGGACCAGGTACTGGCCGCGGGGGAGCAGGCCGTACAGAACATGAACACCCTGGACCACCGGAAGCTGACGACCGGCCTCGACGCGTGGGAGGCGTCGACCACCGGGGATCTGCACAAGCAACTCACCGATGGCAGGCCCGAGTTCGAGAAGCAGATCAAACAGGCGCAGACGGTCTCCACGGCGAGGGTGCTCTCCGGCGCGGTCACCGAACTGGACGACCGGGCGGGCAGGGCGAGCGTGATGGTGGCGCTGCGGATCACGGTGACCGCGCCGAAGGGCAAACCGGCCGAGAAGGAGAGCCGGCTGCTCGGCGAACTCACGCGTACGTCCGGGGGCTGGAAACTCAGCGCCCTGGGCCAGGCACCCGTCGGCAACACCGCCGGCTGACCCAGGAGAGGAGCTGAGGACGACATGTCGACCACCCGTCATCTCATCAACCGGCAGCGGCGACTGGCGGCCGTGGCCCCGGTACGCGTCAGGCCACGGCCGGCGGAGGACCAGCCCGAAGCGCCCGGTCCCGGCGCCGGTGCCGGTCCTGGTGCCGCCGCGGATGCCGAAGCCGTAGGGGCCGAACCGGAAACGGCCGAACCGGAAACGGCCGGACCGAAAGAGGCCGGACCGGAAGAGACCGGACCCGAAGCGGCCGGGGCTACCGGGTCCGGCGCCGGGGCCGCGTCCGGGACGGCCGGGGCTGCACGCCCGTGGCTCCGTACCCTGGTGCGGCTGCCCGTGGTGCTCGCCGTCCTCACCGTGCTGCTCGGCGGATTCGCCGCCTACGCAGGGACGCGGGCGTCCGCCCTGCACGACTCCGCCGCGACCAGCAACGGCGCATTGAGCGACGTGGCCCGTACGACCGAGGTGAAGGGTCAGGTCACCAGCGCCGTCAACGCCCTCTTCTCGTACGACTACACCAACACGGCCAAGGCCGACCGGGCCGCGGCGACCCTCCTCACCGGGAAGGCCGTCAAGCAGCACAAGGACATGCTGGCGGCCGTACGCGCGCAGGCGGCCAAGCAGAAGCTCGTGCTGACCACCACCGTCACCCAGAGCGGTGTGGAGCTGATCGACGGCGACCGCGCGCGCGTGCTCCTCTACGCCGACCAGAGCAACACCGACACAGCGGCGAAGAAGGACCGGACGACCTACGCCGCGGCCATGTTCGCCGTGGACGCGGTGCGCGGTGGCGGCAAGTGGCGGATCGCGAACATCGACACCTTCACCCGGTGACCCAGCCCGGGGATTCCGGAACTCCGATGAGGGAGCGGCATATGAGGCACGTGCGGCGGATGCGGCGGGGACTGGGGGGCAGTGCGGTGGCCGCGGTGGCCATGGCCGCGCTCACGGCCTCGCAGGCGCCAGGGCTCGTGCACCATCAGCTGCCGCAGCCCAAGAGATCATCCGTACCGGCCGGTGAGACCACCGCTCAGGTCGAAGGCCCCACGGACAACTCGTTCCACACCGAGATCCCGCCGCTGGTCACTCCGCCCCCGCCGGGCAATCCGGTCGATGCCAGTGGCGTGGGACCGGTGTACGAACAGTCGGGGATCCCGGCGACCGTGCTGGCCGCCTACCGGTCGGCCGAGGCACAGCTGCGCCGCAGCGACCGCGCCTGCGGGCTGCCCTGGCAGCTGCTCGCCGCGATCGGCAAGGTCGAATCGGGGCAGGCGCGGGGCGGGGCGGTCGACAAGCACGGCACCACCCTCGCGCCGATCCTCGGGCCGGTGCTCAACGGCTCGGGCTTCGCGCACATCCCCGACACCGACCACGGAGCGTACGACGGTGACGCGACGTACGACCGGGCGGTGGGCCCGATGCAGTTCATCCCGTCCACCTGGGCGGCCTGGGGGCAGGACGGGAATCACGACGGCAAGAAGGACCCCGACAACGTCTTCGACGCCGCGCTCGCCGCCGGACACTATCTCTGTGCCGGGGGCCGTGATCTCCGCAGCAGCGGCGGTCTGGACAGCGCCGTCCTCAGCTACAACCACTCCGACGCCTATCTGAGGCTGGTGCTGTCCTGGCTCTCCTTCTACCGGCACGGGACGCACGCGGTCCCGGACGGCGAAGGGGTCCTGCCGAGGAGCCCGGGCGCGGGCGGCGCGAACGACGGTGCACAGACCGGCAAGGCGCACCAGCACGGCGGACACGGACACGGACAGGGGCACGGACACGGGGGCCACGGCGGCGGGATCGTCATCGGTCCCGCGCCCTCCCACACACCGTCCGCGAGCCCGTCCGACGGCGGCACGCCGACTCCGCCCGGCAGTTCACCGAGCGCCCCGGGAGATCCGGGCGGCGGCACCGGCTCGCCTTCGTCGGGCCCCACGTCGGGACCGCCGGACACCTCGTCGCCCGACCCCGGCAGCGGCGGCAGCACACCGCCGGACTGCCCGTCGCCGTCACCGTCCCCTTCCGGCTCGCCCACGCCGGACCCGGCCCCGACGAGCACGCCGAGCACCCCGGGCGACGGCTGCGCGTCCGGCCCCGGAGCCCCGGGTGCGCCGTCCTGACGGTGCTCCTCGGGCCCTGCTCCTCCGACCGTGCTCCTTCGTCCGTGCCCTCCTCCGACTGTGCCGTTCTGTAGGGGGCGGCTGGGGCGGGTGCTCCACATTGTCCGGTCACGCGGGCCGCGGATTCCGTGAGGCTGGTGTCCATGCTGCGCAACTACATCAACGGTGAGTTCAAGGAGGCGGCCGACGGCCGCACTCTCGATGTGATCGACCCCTGTACGGGAGAGGTGTACGAGACGTCCGCGCTGTCGGGGGCCGCCGACGTCGACGCCGCCATGGAGGCCGCGGCCGCCGCGTTCCCCGCGTGGCGCGACGCGACCCCCGCCGCACGCCAGAAGGTGCTGCTGCGGGTGGCGGACGTCTTCGAGGAGCGGGCGGCCGAGCTGATCGCGGCCGAGGCGCGCGACACAGGCAAGCCGCTCGCGCAGCTGACGGACGACGAGATCCCGCCGGTCGTGGACCAGATCCGCTTCTTCGCCGGGGCGGCCCGGCTCCTGGAGGGCCGGTCGGCGGGCGAGTACATGGAGGGGCTGACCTCGATCATCAGGCGGGAGCCGGTCGGCGTCGTGGCGCAGGTCGCGCCGTGGAACTATCCGCTGATGATGGCGGTCTGGAAGTTCGCTCCCGCCCTCGCGGCCGGGAACACGGTCGTCATCAAGCCGTCCGACACCACCCCCGCGTCGACCGTCCTGGTCGCGGAGATCATCGGCGGAGTGCTGGCCGAACTCGGCCACAGCGAAGGCGTGTTCAACGTCCTGTGCGGAGACCGGGAGACCGGCCGGCTGATGGTCGAGCACGCCACCCCGGCGATGGCCGCGATCACCGGCTCGGTACGGGCGGGCATGCAGGTCGCGGCCTCGGCGGCCAAGGACGTCAAGCGGGTCCACCTGGAACTGGGCGGCAAGGCGCCGGTCGTCGTCTTCGACGACCTCGACGGCGAAGCTCTCACCAAGGCCGCCGAGGACATCGCGGTGGCCGGCTACTTCAACGCGGGCCAGGACTGCACGGCGGCGACCCGTGTCATCGTGCACGAGTCGGTCCACGACGCGTTCGTCGAGGCGCTCGCCAAGGCGGCGACAGCCACCAGGACCGGCGGCCCGGAGGTCGCCGACGCGTTCTTCGGCCCGCTGAACAACGCGAACCAGCTGGCCCAGGTGACCGGGTTCATCGACCGGCTCCCCGGCCACGCCACGGTCGAGGCGGGCGGCCACCGGGTCGGCGACCAGGGGTACTTCTACGCCCCCACGGTCGTCTCCGGACTGCACCAGGACGACGAGATCATCCAGAACGAGGTCTTCGGCCCGGTCATCACCGTCCAGTCGTTCAGCACCGAGGACCAGGCCGTCGCCTACGCCAACGGCGTCGACTTCGCGCTCGCCTCATCGGTGTGGACCAAGGACCACCAGCGCGCGATGCGGATGTCCAAGAGCCTGGACTTCGGCTGCGTGTGGATCAACAACCACGGGGCGCTCGCCGCGGAGATGCCGCACGGCGGATTCAAGCTCTCCGGTTACGGCAAGGACCTCTCGGCGTACGGATTCGAGGACTACACGCGGATCAAGCACGTCATGACCGCGCTCTGACACTCGGCGGTCCGCCGCGACACCGGTACCCGTGAAGGCCCGCAGGGATGCGGGCCTTCACCCGTCCCCGGCCGCCTCCTGCTCACAGATCCGCCGCTCAGGAGCCCCCTGCCGCGGGATCTCCCGCATCTCCGGCGCGGGAGGCTGTCCCCCGGAGAGTCCGCTCCCGGTGGGTCCCCCCTCGGCCGGTTCCCGCTTCGCCAGGAACAGCCGCAGCTGCTCCTCCTCCACGATCCGCCGGGCGAGGCCCCCGTCGGAGACGTCGACGGCGTCGGGCGTCGCCTCGGCCACCTCGCTGCGCCGGGCGTACGCGTCGAACAGCCGGGTCTTGTCGGCCAGTACGCCGAGCATCCGCGTATCCACGCTGTCGGCGGCCAGCAGCCGGTGCACCCGCACCGTCCTGACCTGTCCCATGCGGTGGGCGCGCGCCACGGCCTGGTGCTCCATGGCCGGTTTGATCTGCGGCTCGCACAGGATGACGACGGAAGCCGCCTGCATGTTGAGGCCCACCCCGCCGGCCTGGAACTGGCTCAGCAGCACCGCGTGCCCGGGGGCAGCCGAGAACGCGTCGACCAGCTCCTGGCGGCGGGCGGCCGGCAGAGCGCCCTCTACCGGTCCGTACGCCGTCCCGCCGAGGGCCGTCCCCACTGTGGCCAGTACCTCGCGGAAGTACGAGAACACCACGACCTTCAGCCCGTTGGCGGCCGCCTCACCGACCAGCTCGCGCAGCCGCCGGAGCTTCGCCGAACCCTCCGGGCGGGCGTACGCGGCCCGGCGCATCCGCATGAAGTGCCCGTCCGACACGGCCTCCCGGTACGCGGTCAGGTCCCCCGCACTGAGCTCCTCCCACTCGTCCACGTGCACCAGCGCGGGCAGCTCCGTGAGGACATCGTCCTGGTTGCGGCGGAGATAGGCCGGGGCCACCGCCCTGCGGAACACCTGTGAGCCGGCTGCCGCGTCCCGGTCGCGGACCGCGGGCACCAGCTCGGGCTGGAGCCTGCGGACCAGACTGCGGAACTCCTCGACCCGGTTCTCCATCGGCGTGCCGGTCAGGAAAAGCACCCGTTCGGACGGGCCGGCCCAGTCCGCCACGGCCTTCGCCCGCCGGGTGAGGGGGTTCTTGACGAAGTGCGCCTCGTCGACGACGAGCATCCCCGGGCGTACGTCGTCCGGGACCGCGAGCAGAGGCAGCACGTCGAAGGTGGTGACCGCCACCCCGCCCTGCTCGCACCACCGGGCGAAGGCCGTCCGGCGCGCCGGTCCGTGCACGGGCCGGGCGGCCAGCGTGGAGCGCGAGCCCACCTCGCGCGTCCAGTTGATCAGTACGCTCGCCGGGCAGACGACCAGGAAGTGCGTGGCGCCGCCCGCCGCGAGATGGGCCATCGCCGCGATGGCCTGGACCGTCTTGCCGAGCCCCATCTCGTCCCCGATGATCACCCGGCGCTGCACCAGCGCGAACCGTGCCCCGAAAGCCTGGTAGCCACGCAGGGACACCCGCAGCCTGCTGTCGTCCAGCGGCTGGGCACGGACCCGTTCGGCGATGGCGGAGGGCACGAACCCCTCCGCCGCGGCGAGATCGGCGCCCTGGCCCGAGAACTCCGCCAGGAGGCTGTAGTAGTCGGCGGAGCGCAGCTCGAAGCCGACCCAGGCCTCGGCGTCGGACGCGGGCACCCGCAGCAGATCGGCCGAGACCTGGGCGAGGAGCAGCGGCACCCCGTCCGCCGCCGACTGCCGGGTGAGTTCCCCGACGGCTTCGAGCGCGGCGAGCACCTCCGTACGCCGGGTCCGGCCGGCCAGCGCCATGCGGAGCCTGCTGCGGGCCGGCCCGGCCTGCGGCAAGAGGCGGTCGAGCCCGGCGCTGAGCCGCTGCGCCGCGTCATGGGCGCGGCGCAGTTCGGGCCCGGCCTGCGCCAGCACGTGCAGCGATCTGACGAGCGCCGTCGTGCGCGGCTCGGGACGGTCGATGTCGATCCGTACGGTGACGGTCTCCTCGACCGCCCGGGCGATCTGCCCGGCGGCGGCGACGGCCTGGTCGGCGGTCTGGGCGCCGACCCCGGGCAGCTGCCGCAGCGCGTAGCGGCCCGCGTCGTGCACCTGGGCGACCGTGGTGAGACCCGCCTGTTCCAGGGCGCCGAGCCGCAGCCGCCCCTCGGTGACGTCCCGCAGCCGGGAGAGCGGGATCGGCTCCAGCTCGGCCCTGGCCAGCTCCTGCTGGAGCGGGGCGAGCGCGCTCCGTACGGCGTCGGCGGCCGCGGCACGGTCGGCGACGACGGCCCGCGCCGCGCCGAGCAGCCGCTCCGCCTCCAGGAGGAGGGCTCGGGCTCTTCTGCCGGCCGGGGCCGGACCGTGCTTCACGCCGCTCACCGGAGGGATGATCTCACGCGGCGCCGGACACTCCGGCCGGTCCCGGGGCGCGCCGGAAGGGCGGGCGGGGCGCCGTCCGGGGTGCGGATCAGGTACGCCATTGGGGTCGCCCGGCTACCCGCCCGGCCGTACCCGGAGGCCCGCGGCGGGCCGGATTGTCAGTGCCCGGTGCAAGACTCGGAAACGCAGGCCGACGGGGGACCCCGGCCACCCCCGAACCGAGGAGCGCACCATGCTGAGCATCCCGTTCGCCGCAGGCTCACCCAACTGGATCGATCTGGCGACCCCCGACCAGGAGGGGGCCACCGCCTTCTACGGCGCGCTGTTCGGCTGGGAGTTCCGGTCGGCGGGCCCCGATTTCGGTGGCTACGGCCTGTATTTCCTGGACGGGAAAATGGTCGGCGGGGTGATGCAGGGGACGGAGGGCCCGGCGGGCAAGGCGTCCTGGTCCGTCTACTTCCAGACCGAGGACGCCGAAGCGACCGCGCGGGACGTCGAGGCGGCGGGTGGAACCTCGCTCTTCGGACCGCACGACGTGGCCACCCTGGGTCGTATGTCCGGATTCACGGACAGGACAGGTGCGCCCTTCTCGACCTGGCAGCCGGGGGAGAACAAGGGCATGGGCGTGGTGAACGACCCGAACTCGCTCTGCTGGACCGAGCTGTACACCACGGATGTCCCGGCTGCCGCCGCTTTCTACCACGCGGTGTTCGGCTGGGAGACCAACTCCGCGCCGTACCCCGGGGGTACGTACACGATGGCGGCCCCGGCGGGCCGCGGCCCCGAGGCCAACATCGGGGGCTTCGTCCAGACCGGCGCGGCCGACGCGGGTTACTGGCTGCCGTACTTCGAGGTGTCCGACACCGACGCGGCGGTGGCATCGGCGCAACGGCTGGGCGGCTCCGTCGTCATGGAGCCGGTCGACCTGCCGGGCGTGGGCCGGATCGCCAAGGCGACCGACCCCCACGGAGCGCAGTTCGCGCTGATCAAGGGTGAGTCCGGCGGTGCGTGAGACCTGCGGCGGGAAGCTCGTTCATCGTTTGTTGAACAGACATTGATCGTTGCCGGGCACTGTGTCCATCATGTCGATCACCACCAGCAACGCCCCTGAGCTCGCCTGGCAGGAGCGGGCTCTGTGCGCCCAGACGGGGCCGGAGTTCTTCTTTCCCGACCCGGGCAGCTCCACGCGTGAGGCCAAGCGGCTCTGCGGAATCTGCGAGGAGCGAGTGGCCTGTCTGGAGTACGCACTCGATCACGACGAGCGGTTCGGAGTCTGGGGAGGACTCTCCGAGAAGGAGCGGTACGGCCTGAGACGTGACGCGAGCTGACGCGGGCCGGACGGGGACACGGGCCGGGGGGCCCGCAACCGGGGGCGCCACCACCCCGGCCGACGGCCGCCATGCGGCACCGGCCGGGGTGGGAAGAGCGCGCCGGTGAGTTTCCGGAGCCACCGGATCCACCGTGGCTCCGGGTTCTCCGGGTTCTCCGGGCGTCCGAGCCTCCGGGGCTACGACGCTGCGGCGCGTGCGGCCATCCGGGCCTTGCGGGCCGCGAGCTTCGCGTCGAACTTGGCAGCCTCGGAGTCCAGACCGCCCATGTACATGCCCAACTCCTCCTGCGCCTTCAGTCCTTCCGGGCCGAGCCCGTCGATGTCCAGGACCTTCAGGTACCGCAGGACGGGCTGGAGCACATCGTCGTGGTGGATCCGCATGTTGTAGATCTCACCGATCGCCATCTGCGCGGCGGCCCGCTCGAAGCCGGGCATCCCGTGCCCCGGCATCCGGAAGTCGACGACGACGTCGCGCACCGCCTGCATGGTGAGGTCCGGGGCGATCTCGAAGGCCGCGCCCAGCAGATTGCGGTAGAAGACCATGTGCAGGTTCTCGTCGGTCGCGATCCGCGCCAGCATCCGGTCGCAGACCGGGTCGCCCGACTGGTGGCCGGTGTTGCGGTGCGAGACCCGGGTGGCGAGCTCCTGGAAGGCGACATACGCGACCGAGTGCAGCATCGAGTGCCGGTTGTCGGACTCGAAGCCCTCCGCCATGTGCGCCATCCGGAACTGCTCCAGCTTGTCCGGGTCGACGGCGCGCGAGGCCAGCAGGTAGTCGCGCATCACGATGCCGTGCCGGCCCTCCTCCGCGGTCCAGCGGTGCACCCACGTGCCCCAGGCGCCGTCGCGCCCGAAGAGTGAGGCGATCTCGTGGTGGTAGCTGGGGAGGTTGTCCTCGGTCAGCAGGTTGACCACGAGCGCGGTCCTGCCGATGTCCGTGACCTTGGACTGCTCGGGCTCCCACGCCTTCCCGTCCTCGAAGAAGCCGGGAAAGTTGCGCGCGTCGGAGAACGGCACGTACTCGTGGGGCATCCAGTCCTTGGCCACGGAGAGATGGCGGTTGAGTTCCTTCTCCACCACCTCCTCCAGCGCATACAGCAGCCGGGCGTCTGTCCACGCGTCCGTACTGCCGAGGTGGGGAGAGGTGATCGTCACGGGGGCTCCTGGGGACGGGAGTATTTACCTACGGATTCGTAGGTTACGTCTCCGTAGGTTAAGGCGGCAGTAAGCCCCAGCCAAGCCCCGGTTCCGATATGCACCGTTACAGTCTGCTATGCCTCCAGGTCGGGTCTCGATACGGAGAGCCACATCACGCCTCGGGCCGGGCGTGTGGATCAAGCCGGGCTATTCGCTGCCGCCCAGTGTGAGCCACCGGGTGATGCCGACCGACTCCAGGAACGGCAGGTCGTGGCTGGCCACGATCAGCGCCCCCTCGTAGGACTCCAGCGCGGCCGTCAGCCGGCGCACGCTCGCCATGTCCAGATTGTTGGTCGGCTCGTCGAGCATCAGCAGCTGCGGGGCGGGCTCGGCCAGCAGCAGCGCGGCGAGCGCCGCCCGGAACCGTTCGCCGCCCGAGAGCGTGCCGGCCGGCTGGTCGGCACGCGCCCCCTTGAAGAGGAACCGGGCGAGCCGTGCCCGGATCAGGTTGTTGCCGGCGTCCGGCGCGTTGCGCGCCACGTTCTCGACGACGCTCAGCCCGTCGTCCAGTACGTCGAGCCGCTGCGGCAGGAAGCGGAGCGGCACATGGGCCGTCGCCTCCCCGGAGACCGGCTCCAGCTGACCCGCGATGGTCCGCAGCAGCGTGGTCTTCCCCGAGCCGTTCCGCCCGACCAGGGCGATCCGTTCGGGCCCGTGCGCGGTGAACTCGCCCTCGACACCGCTCCCGTACGGCAGTTGGAGTTCCCGCAGGGTCAGCACGCTCCGGCCGGGGTGCACTTTGGTGTACGGCAGCTCGATCCGGATCTCGTCGTCGTCCCGCACCGCGTCCGCCGCCTCGCTGAGCCGCTCCTTCGCGTCGTCCAGCCGCTCGGTGTGCATGATGCGGTGCTTGCCCGCCGACTCCTGCGCCGCGCGCTTCCGCGCACCCATCACGATCTTGGGTTCACGCTTCTGCTCCATCATCTTCTGCCCGTACCGCTTGCGCCGCGCCAGTTTGACCTGGGCGTCGGCCAGTTCGCGCTTCTGCTTCTGCACATCGGCCTCCGCGACCCGTACCATGCGTTCGGCCGCCTCCTGTTCCACCGCGAGGGCCTCCTCGTACGCGGACAGCGCCCCGCCGTACCAGTGGACCTCGCCGTCCCGCAGATCGGCGATCTGGTCGACGCGCTCCAGGAGTTCACGGTCGTGACTGACCACGACCATCACTCCGGGCCAGGCGTCGACCGCCGCGTACAGCCGTTGCCTGGCGTGCCGGTCGAGGTTGTTGGTCGGCTCGTCGAGCAGCAGGACGTCCGGCCTGCGCAGCAGCAGTGCGGCGAGCCTCAGCAGGACGGACTCACCGCCCGACACCTCGCCGATGCTCCGGTCGAGACCGACCGAGCCGAGTCCGAGCTGGCCGAGCACCGCGTGGGCGCGCTCCTCCACGTCCCAGTCGTCGCCGACCGCCGTGAAGTGCTCCTCACTCGCGTCACCTGCCTCGATGGCGTGCAGTGCGGCACGCTGCACGTCGATGCCCAGCGCCTGGTCCACGCGCAGCGCGGTGTCGAGCACGAGGTTCTGCGGGAGGTAGCCGATGTCGCCCGTGACGCGGACGGCTCCGCCGCTCGGGGTCAGCTCACCTGCGATCAGCCGGAGCAGGGTCGACTTCCCCGACCCGTTGACGCCGATGAGGCCCGTCCTGCCCGGGCCGACGGCCAGCTGGAATTGGTCGAGGACCGAGGTTCCGTCCGGCCAGGAGAAGGAGAGCGCGGTGCAGGAGATATGGGTGGACGAATGGGTTGACATACGGGTCTCCCGGTTGCTGCGAAAAGGGGTGGGGGCAACGGGTGGAGACACCGCAGGGCACAGAGAAAGCCCTGTTCCGGGAGGACAGCTCGAATACCGAGGTCACACGCGGTGCGCGCAGGTGTGGTCACTGCACGGCACGGTGTCTCAAGACCTCAGTAGCGCAATGTCCTACTCCGATCAACGACAACAGGGCCAGGGAGAACGTTACGGCCGATCCGGCCCGCCCGCAAAGCGATTTACCGCGTCCGGTCGTACGCGGGCGCCCGTGGTCACGGCGCCGGCGGTCCGGCGGGGCGGCGCCCCCAGGCGGAGATCATGGGGGACGTCGCCAGATCGAGCCGGCCAGTGGCGACGTTCGCCAGATGCTGGTCGATGTCCTCGTCGGTGGCGATCCCGGCTGCCACGAGACGGGAGCGGATCTGGCGCACGGTGGCGGCTTCCAGGACGGTGCAGGCCGGCGAGGTGATGGGGAAGTAGGCGTCCGCCTGTACGTCGTCCAGGCCGGCTTCGCGCAGCAGCCGGGGGAGCGTCCGCCCGTAGGCGAGATCCGCGCCGCGCGCGGCCATCAGCTCGCGGAAACCTGACCGCAGACGGTTGGCGAGCCGCTGCTCGGGGCCGGACTCGTCGGGGCACAGCAGTGGCTGGAGTCCGGGGTCTGCGTCCTCGACCAGGAGCAGGCCGCCGGGACGCAGCGCCTGCACCATCCGGCGCAGGGCTTCGGCCCGGTCGGTGACGTGGACCAGGACCAGCCGTGCGTGGACCAGGTCGAATCCGCCGGGCGGCGGCGGGTCGGCCGCCACGTCGTGGCGCAGCACCTCGATGTTCCCGTCGGTGCCGGTATCGCTGCCGGTGCCGAGAGCGGACTCGGTCCACGAGGTGTCGATGTCCGTGGCCACCACGGCACCGTCCGGACCGACCCGCGCGGCCAGACCCATGGGAACGGTGGGGCCGCCGGCGCCGATCTCCCAGCACCGCATCCCTGCCGTGACGCCGAGCCGGTCGATGTGCCGGAAGGTCACCGGATCGAACAGCTCGGCCAGCGCGTCGAAGCGGATGCCGGCTTCCGCCTGCTGGTTGTCGAGCAGGTATCCGTTGTCCGCGCCGTGGTCAGCCATGCCGCGAGTATCGCCGATCCCGTCCGCATGCGAGATCGCCGGGGCGGTCACCGCCGACCGCTGCACCAGGGCGTTTGCCGCGCCCGCTCAATGGCCGGAGGGCGAGCCCGCGTCGTTGAGCTCGGCCTCCAGATAGCCCATCGCCTTGACGAAGACGGTGCGCTCCTGCGGGCTGAGCCGTTGCAGGACCCGGGTGATCGGTGCTGCGGACTCCTCCAGCCAGCGGTCCACCGCCGCCTCCCGGTCCGGGACGATCCGCACCAGGGTGCGCCGACGGTCCGCGGGGTCGGTCGAGCGCTCGGCGAACCCGGCCCGTTCCAGGTCCGCCACGAGGCCGCTGACGGTGGCCAGGTTGAGGTCCAGGACCGCGGCGAGGTTCCCGACCGTCGTGCCCTCCTCGCGCAGCAGCGCCAGGGCCGCGCCGTGCCGCGGGCCGAGGACGGTGTCCGAGACCCCGCCGCGTCCGGTACGGGAGCGCAGCGCACGTGCCACGCGCGGGAGGAGTTGCACCAGATTGCGCAGTCCCTCGTGCACCGTGCACGGCGCGGCAGCCGGTACCCCGCCGGGATCCGGGGGCTCGGCCGGGGCGACGGCTGAGCCCCCGGCCGGCTCGCCGGCCTGCGCCGCGGTGTCGGCGGGCTGCGGGCGTGGTCCGAATATCACGATCAGATCGTACTGTTTCCGATTGGATCGAATGGTTCGGCCAACCAAAGTATGGTGCGGACCGAAGCAATGACCCACGGCCGCTGGAGGCACCCATGACCGCCGACCCCACTCCTCTCGACCCGGCCGGACTCGCCGGAGCGTGGAGCCTGGACCCCGCCCGTACCTCGATCACGATCCGCACCAAGGCGATGTGGCTGCTGCCGGTGAAGGGCACGGCGAAGGCGGTCGAGGGCGGCGGCACCGTGGGCCCCGACGGATCGGTCAGCGGCACGCTGGTCGTGGACGCGGCCTCCATCGACACCGGCACGGCCAAGCGGGACCAGCACCTGCGCGACGCCGACTTCTTCGAGGTGGCGAAGTACCCGACGATCACCTACGAGGCCACCGCGGGCACGGTGTCCGCCTCCGGCCGGGTCGAGCTGACCGGGACACTGACGCTGCACGGCCGGACACAGCAGCTCGCACTCGTCGGCCGGGTGACCGCCGCCGACGACGACGGGGCCACTGTGGTGGTCGAGGCCGAAATCGACCGCAGCGAGTGGGGCATGACGTTCTCGAAGATGGGCGCGGGACTCAGGAACCACCTGGTCATCAGCGCCCGGTTCACCAAGGCCTGACCATCGGCTCCGCCGCCGCGGCGATGCGCTGCACGTGCCGTGCCACCGGGTGTGTCGTGCCGTTGGGTGCTGCGGCCGGGCGGCGCCGGAAAACCGATCGACGGCCTCGCGGGGCCCTGGCACAGTGGCGCACCATGACGCGCTTGGATTTGATGACCGCCGCGGACGTGCCCCTCATGCAGGGCCTGGCTCAGCGTGTCACCGCCGTCCGTCCGGACCTGATCGGCGCCGGCGCGTCGTACGGGGAGCTGGCCTGGATCTGGGGCAAGGACCATGCCGCCCAGGGTGCGGCCTGGCCGCGTCGGCTGTGGTTCGTGGGCGGGGATCCGGTGGCGTGGGGCTGGGCCTGTCTTCCGCGCCGGGTGAGGCGCAGTGACGGGTCGGTGAAGGAGGCCACCGGTACCTCTCTGACGTATCAGGTCCATCCCGACCACGCGGGGCTGGTCGACGAAGTGATCGACTGGTACGAGGGTGTGGCGGCCGGTCCCGAGCGCACGGTGATACCGAGTGCCGCCGACGAGTTCGCCCTGAAGCGGTGGATGGCGCACGGTTATGCGGTGGACCCGGCCGCACTCGGCGACACCGGGGACTGGACCCAGCTCAACGAGCGGGACCTCACCGATGTGGACCGGCCGGTGCTGCCGGACGGATTCCGGTTCCGCACCGCGGACGAGGCCGGACCGGAGGCCGCGGTCCGGGCCCATGTGGATGCCTGGGCCCCCTCGACGTACACGGCCGAAAGCTATGAGGGCGTCCGGCGGACGGCGTCCTACCGCGGCGACCTGCACATCCTGGTGGAGGCGCCGGACGGGACGATGGCAGCCTCGACGATCATGTGGCTCGACGGAGCGAACAGGACCGTCGAGTTCGAGCCGGTCGGAACGCATCCGGACTACCGGCGGCTCGGCCTGGGAAGGGCCATGCTCCTGCACGGGATGAGGCTGGCGCGGGCGGCCGGGGCCACTCACGCGACGGTCGCCTGCCTGGGTGCGCCGGGGCACCCGGAGGCGCGCGGCCTGTACTACGGCGTCGGGTTCCGGGAGCTCTCGCGGGACGCGCCGCTGATCAGAACCGGGACAGCGGACAGGACCTAGCAGGCGTCCCGCAGCAGTTCCACGACGTCCTGGTCCACGTCGAGATAGCGGTGCTCGCGCCCGGTCGGGACGAGCGTCTCGGTCCGTTTCAGGAAGTGGCGCAGCTCGGCGGTGTGGATGTGGACCATCGCGACGCCCTCGCGGGAGTGGAACTCCAGGACGGTCCGGTCGTAGCCGAACGGCCGGATCCGTACGTCACCCACACCGGCCGGCGCACGGAGCCCCGCGCCCAGCAGGTCGCGTGCGAACGCCCAGGTGACCGCCACGCCCGCCAGCGTGGCCTGCGGCGGGAAGCCCACGGCGACCGCGAAGGGGTCCGCACGGTCGTAGCGCAAGGTGGTCGGGACGGTCTCCATCCGGGGTGCGGGTGTGACCAGGCGAGCCTGGACAGCCTGTTCGACGACACGAGGCAAGGTCTCGCTCCCTTCTCGCGGTTCGGCCGACGGTGTTCCCTCGAAGGGTCAGACGTCCGGCGGGACCGTTCCGTGCACCGGAAGACCGAGTGACATCCATCACCCTGCGGTGGAAGGGTGGCGGGTCATGCGCGCAGCTGCTCGGAAAAGCCTTCCTGCGCGCATCATTGACACACAATCAGGCGAGTGGTCTAGTCCTCCACAGCCCCGCTCAGGGGTAGGTGCCGAACCGTGGAGGATCGTTGATGTTCCGCAAAAAGCCGGCCGTACCGCATCACGGCCCGCTCTCCGGGCCCCTGCTCAGACCCCTCGTGGCCGGCCTCGCGCTGGCCCTGTCGGCCGCCCCGCTCAGCGCGGTCACCGCCGGGACCGCGAGCGCGGCCCCGAAGCCGGCCGCCCCTGTCATCACCCCCGCACCGCAGTCCGAGTCCGTCCGCTCCGACAGTGTCCGTATCACCCCGTACGTCGACATCGTCACCGGCAGCACGACCGACGCCGCAGCGCTCTCCCTGGTGGAGAAGTCCCTGAAATCCGCCGGAGCTTCCCACTTGTCCGTCGGGCCGAAGAGCACCGGCCGGGACCGGCTGGCGGTCTACGTCGGCGGCCCCGGCGAGAACCCGTCGTCCGCCACCGCCCTCACCGCACTCGGCGTGCAGGGCCCGCAGGGCCTCGCCGCCGAGGGCTACGTACTCGCGGCCGGCCGGGCCCACGGCGACAGCGCGGGCCGGATCGTGCTCTCCGGGGCCGACGCGACCGGGACGTACTACGCCGCCCAGTCGCTGCGCCAGGTGCTCCCGCACCGCAGCGGCCCCGGTGCCCCGGTGCGCGGCCTGAACGTGCGCGACTGGCCCGCCACACCTGTACGCGGCACCATCGAGGGCTTCTACGGCACCCCCTGGTCGCAGGCCGCGCGTCTGGACCAGATGGACTTCTACGGCGCGCACAAGATGAACATCTACGTGTACTCGCCGAAGGACGACGCCTACCTCCGGGACAAGTGGCGCGACGCCTACCCGCCGGACCAGCTGGCCACGATCAAGCAGTTGGTGGACCGGGCGCGTGCCAACCACGTCCAGTTCACCTATGCGCTCTCGCCCGGACTGAGCGCCTGCTACAGCTCCGACGCCGACCTCAAGGCACTGGTCGACAAGCTCCAGACCATCTGGGACATCGGCGTGCGGCAGTTCGCCATCCCGCTCGACGACATCAGCTACACCCACTGGAACTGCGACGCCGACCAGGCGAAGTTCGGCACCGGTGGCGGTGCGGCCGGCGCCGCGCAGGCGTATCTGCTCAACCGGGTCAACAAGGAGTTCATCAAGACCCACGAGGGCGCGCAGCCGCTGGAGATGGTGCCGACCGAGTACTACGACGTCACCCCGTCCCCGTACAAGACCGCCATCGCCGGACAGCTCGACAAGGACGTCCTGGTGGAGTGGACCGGTGTCGGCGTCGTCGCACCGACCATGACGGTCGCGCAGGCGAAGTCCGCCCGTACGGTGTTCGGCCATCAGATCCTGACCTGGGACAACTACCCGGTCAACGACTACGTGACCAACCGGCTGCTGCTCGGCCCGTTCAACGGACGGGAGAAGGGGCTCGCCGAACAGCTCGCGGGGATCACGGCCAACCCGATGATCCAGCCGTACGCCTCGAAGCTCGCCCTGTACACCGTCGCCGACTACACGTGGAACGACGCGGCGTACGACCCCGACCGCTCCTACCGGCAGGCCGTGCACGAACTCTCGGGCGGCAGCCCGCGGGTGGAACGGGCCCTGCGCGCCTTCACCGACGTCAACTACAGCTCGTCGCTCAACAAACAGGAGGCGCCCGAGCTGTCCGCGGTCATCTCCCGCTACTGGGACGGCAAAGCGTCGTCCCGCACCCTCGCGGCCTCCCTGCGCGAGCTGCACGACGCCCCCGGTGTGCTGCGCGCACAGCTGCCGGACAAGGGCTTCGTCACCGACGCCGGTCCTTGGCTCGATTCCGCGCAGGCGTGGGGTACGGCGACACTCGCCGCGCTGCGGATGCTGGACGACGCGAAGGCCGGGCACGGCGCCGCCGCGTGGCAGGAGCGGCAGCAGCTGGCCGGTCTCGTCGCGAAGGCGAAGGCGCCGGTCTACACCGACATGAACGGCGGGAAGATCCCGGTGGTCGTGGGTGACGGTGTGCTCGACGCGTTCGTGAACCGGGCGCTCACCGATGAGGGCCGGCTCATCGGGCTTCCGCCGCAGCCGGCGGGCCAGAGCGACCTGGGTGTCTACTCGGGCAACGCCCCGGCCCGGATGACCGACGGCGACGACTCCACCTACTTCTGGAGCAGTGCCGCGGCGGCCAAGGACGACTGGGTCGGGGTGGACCTCGGCGCCCAGCGTCCCATCAGCGACGTCACCGTCACCATGGGCAAGTCCGGCAGCGAGTCCGACTACCTCCACCAGGGCGTCCTGGAGTACTCGTCGGACAACAGCACCTGGCACACGCTCGGTTCGTTCAAGGACTCGCCGACGGCCAAGGCGACGGCCCCGGCGGGCACCACCGCGCGGTACGTACGGGCCCGGGCGACCGCCGACCAGACCAACTGGGTGGTGGTACGGGAGTTCCACGTGGGCGGTGCGGACGCACCGGCCGTCACGGGAAACCCGCCCGCGGCGGACGGCAGTACCCAGGCATCCGCCGCTGACGGGAACGCGGAGAGCGTCTACCGCGCCTCACGCGCACCCGCGGCCGGTGAGTCCCTGGACGTCGTCCTGCCGCAGGCCAAGACGGTGCACTCGGTGACCGTGCTGGCTCCCGGCGGAGTGAACGGCGTCAAGGCGGCCGTGCAGATCCGTACCGGTGGCCGGTGGCAGACACTCGGCGCGACGACCGGCCCGTACACACACATCACGACCCGTGCGGTCACCGCCGACGCGGTCCGCCTGCTGTGGGCCAAGGGCTCGGCGGCGCCGCAGATCAATGAGGTGGCCGTGCAGTAGCCGCGGGAACACCGCGCAGTGGCGTGGGGGCCGGGCGGCCACGAACCGCCGGGCCCCCACGGCATATCCGGACAGCGGTGCGCACCCCCCCGGCGCACCGGTACGCTCCCGGCCCGCTCCCGGCCCGCCGTCACCCCGCCCCGGCGCACCGGGGTGCTCTCACCCCGCCCGCTGTTCCGTGTACGCGACCGGATCGGCCAGCACCTCCTGGACGATCAGCGCCGCCGCACCCCGCGCGGCGTCCCCCGCCACCGATGAGGCACGCAGTCTGCCGCTGCCGCGCGGCCAGAGCCCGGAGATCACCCGGCCGGTCAGCTCCCGGTCGGCACCCGGCGCCAGCCAGGGCATCAGGCCGCGGTAGATCCCGCCGAGCACCACCGCGTCCGGGTCGAAGAGGTTCACCGCCCCCGACAGCACCCGCCCCAGCATCACCCCGGCCTCCGCGACGGCGGCCACGGTGCGCTCGTCGCCGGAGTGCGCGCGCCGTTCCAGCTCCGCGACCCCGGACGGTCCGGCGCTCTCGTCTATCCCGGCGGCCCACAGCAGCGCCGACTGGCCCGCGTACTGCTCCAGGCAGCCGCGCGAGCCGCACCGGCACTCCGGGCCGTCGGGGTCCACCACCACATGGCCGATCTCACCGGCGAACCCGTGGGCGCCGCGCAGCAGTTCGCCGTCCAGCACCAGGGCGCCGCCCACCCCTATCTCACCGGTCAGATAGAGGAAACTGCGGATCGCGCCGAGCCCGCCGAACCACAGCTCGGCCAGCGCGGCCAGATTGGCCTCGTTGTCCGAACTGACCGGCAGCGGGCGGCTGTCCGGGCGCAGCGCCGAGAGGGCCTGGGCGAAAACCCCCTCGGCCGCCACCCGGTTCCAGCCGAGGTTGGGTGCTTGCCGCACGGTCCCCCCGGAGACAAGACCCGGCAGCGCCAGCTGGACGCCGACGGGCCGCAGGTCCTGCTCCCGCGCCGAATCCAGCGCCCGTGCCGCGACACGCGCGGCGCGGGCCAGCACGCCGGCCGGCGGCGCGCCCCGGTTGTCCAGGTGCTCCGTCCGACGTACGCGGCCGGTGCCCGCCAGGTCCACCACACAGACCGACACATAGTCGACGTTGATCTCGACGCCGATGCCCGCCACGCCCGTGCGGGCGGGTTTGAGCACCGTGCCGGGCCGCCCGGCCTGCCCGCTGAACGTCTTGCCCGACTCCGCGAGGAAGCCGCTCTCCAGGAGCTGTTCGACCAGCGACGAAACGGCCGCCCGGGTCAGCCCCACCCGTGCGGCGACACCGGCCCTGGTGGCCTCGCCCTGCTCCCGCACGGCGCGCAGCACCAGGCTGAGATTCTGCCGCCGTACGGTGTCCTTGTCGGCCTTGGGGCCGAGCGGCGTGAGGTTATTGGTCATATCGCCGCTGAGCCTATGCGACCCCGTACCGCGCCACTAAGCGGATGCTCAGCCAAAAGTCTTGTGCGGAGTGGAACACGTTCTTAACATCATCGATGTCACATCAGTTGTGTCACAGTCCTGGGGGCGTGATGGCAGAGGCAGGGAACGGCCCGCTGGCGGGGGTCCGGGTGGTCGAGCTGGCGGGGATCGGGCCCGGTCCCTTCGCCGCGATGGTCCTCGCGGACCTCGGCGCCGACGTCGTACGGGTCGACCGGCCCGGCGGCACGGGGCTCGCGGTCAACCCGGCGTACGACCTCACCAACCGCAACAAGCGCTCGGTGCTCATCGACCTCAAGGCCGACGACGGACCCGCCCGTGTCCTCGGACTCGTGGAGCGCGCCGACATCCTGATCGAGGGGTACCGGCCGGGTGTCGCCGAGCGTCTCGGCGTCGGCCCGCTGGAGTGCCACGCCCGCAACCCGAAGCTCGTGTACGGACGGATGACCGGCTGGGGGCAGGAGGGGCCGCTCGCCGGACGCGCCGGGCACGACATCGCGTACATCGCCGTCACCGGCACCCTGGGGATGATCGGCAGCCCCGGCGAGCCGCCCACCGTCCCCGCCAATCTGGTCGGTGACTACGCGGGCGGCTCGCTCTATCTGGTCATCGGCATCCTCGCCGCGCTCCAGCACGCACGCACCGAAGGGGGAGCGGGGCAGGTGGTCGACGCCGCGATCGTGGACGGCGCCGCGCACCTCGCCACCATGATCCACGGGATGCTGGCGGCGGGTGGCTGGCAGGACAGGCGCGGGGCGAACCTGCTCGACGGGGGCTGCCCGTTCTACGGCAGCTACGAGACGTCGGACGGCGAGTACATGGCCGTGGGCGCCCTGGAGCCGCAGTTCTACGACGAGTTCGTGCAGCTGCTCGGTATCGCGTCCGAAGCCCCGGCACGCAAGGACTTCGCTCGCTGGGACGGACTGCGCGAGACCATCGCCGCCCGCTTCCTGACCCGGACCCGGGCGGAGTGGACGGCGCTCTTCGAGGGGTCCGACGCCTGTGTGGCGCCGGTGCTCTCGCTGCGTGAGGCGCCGGAACACCCGCATCTCGCCGCCCGCGGGACGTTCATCGAGCACAGCGGGATCACCCAGCCCGCGCCGGCGCCGCGCTTCTCCGCCACCCCCGGTTCCGTACGGCTCGGACCCGCCCAGCCCGGTGCCGACACGGCGGAGGTCGCCCGGGACTGGGACGTACAAGGACTCACCTGACCGGCATTCCGGCCCGCCTCACCCCGACCCGCACCCGCACATCACCCGCACCCGCATTCGATCCGCATCCCGAAAGGCCGCTGTCTTGAGTACCGAAGCGTTTGTGTACGACGCGATCCGCACCCCACGCGGGCGCGGGAAGGCCAATGGCGCCCTGCACGGCACCAAGCCCATCGACCTGGTCGTCGGGCTGATCCATGAGCTGCGCCGCAGGTTCCCCGGTCTCGACCCGGCGGCCATCGACGACATCGTGCTCGGTGTGGTCAGCCCGGTCGGCGACCAGGGCTCCGACATCGCCCGCACGGCGGCCGTCGCGGCCGGCCTCCCCGACACGGTGGCCGGTGTCCAGGAGAACCGCTTCTGCGCCTCCGGTCTGGAAGCCGTCAACCTGGCCGCCGCGAAGGTCCGTTCCGGCTGGGAGGACCTGATCCTGGCGGGCGGCGTCGAGTCGATGTCCCGCGTCCCGATGGCCTCCGACGGCGGGGCCTGGGCGATGGACCCGATGACCAACTGGGACACCGGCTTCGCACCCCAGGGCGTCGGCGCCGACCTCATCGCCACCATCGAGGGCTTCAGCCGGCACGACGTCGACTCCTACGCCGCGCTCTCGCAGGAGCGGGCCGCCGAGGCGTGGAAGGACGGCCGGTTCGCCCGCTCCGTCGTCCCCGTCACCGACCGCAACGGGCTGGTCGTCCTCGACCACGACGAGCACCTGCGGCCGGGCACCACCGCCGACTCGCTGGCCGCCCTCAAGCCGTCCTTCGCCACCATCGGCGAGATGGGCGGTTTCGACGCGGTGGCGCTGCAGAAGTACCACTGGGTCGAGAAGATCAACCACGTCCACCACGCGGGCAACTCCTCCGGCATCGTGGACGGCGCCTCGCTGGTCGCCATCGGCTCGGGCGAGGTCGGCGAGCGGTACGGGCTGACGCCCCGGGCCCGCATCGTCTCGGCCGCGGTCTCGGGATCGGAACCGACGATCATGCTGACCGGGCCCGCGCCCGCCACCCGCAAGGCGCTCGCCAAGGCCGGTCTGACCATCGGCGACATCGACCTCGTGGAGATCAACGAGGCCTTCGCCGGCGTCGTGCTGCGCTTCGCCCGGGACATGGAACTCCCGCTGGACAAGATCAACGTCAACGGCGGAGCCATCGCACTCGGACACCCGCTCGGCGCCACCGGCGCGATGATCCTCGGCACCCTCATCGACGAACTGGCCCGTCGCGACCAGCGGTACGGCCTCGCCACGCTCTGCGTCGGCGGCGGCATGGGCATCGCCACCGTCGTCGAGCGTCTCTGACCGCCTCCCCTCCCACGACCCACGGCCCTCACGGAGCAGCCACACCATGAGCGAGAACACCACCATCCGCTGGGAACAGGACGGGACCGGCGTCGTCACCCTCGTCCTCGACGACCCCAACCAGTCCGCGAACACCATGAACCAGGCCTTCAAGGAGTCGATCGCGGCCGTCGCCGACCGCGCGGAGGCCGAGAAGGACTCCATCCGCGGCATCATCTACACCTCCGCGAAGAAGACCTTCTTCGCGGGCGGCGACCTCAAGGACATGATCCAGGTCGGGCCCGACCGCGCCCAGCAGGCCTTCGACACCGGTACGGCCATCAAGAACTCGCTGCGCCGCATCGAGACCCTGGGCAAGCCGGTCGTCGCGGCCATCAACGGCTCGGCGCTCGGCGGCGGTTACGAGATCGCCCTCGCCAGTCACCACCGCATCGCCCTCGACGCGCCGGGCTCCAGGATCGGCCTGCCCGAGGTCACCCTCGGTCTGCTGCCGGCCGGCGGCGGTGTCACCCGGACCGTACGGCTGATGGGCATCGCCGACGCGCTGCTCAAGGTGCTCCTCCAGGGCACCCGGTACAACCCGCGGCGCGCCCTGGAGAACGGCCTCGTCCACGAAGTCGCCGCCACCGCCGACGAGATGCTGGCCCAGGCGCACGCCTTTATCGACGCCCACCCCGAGTCGCAGCAGCCGTGGGACGTCAAGGGGTACAAGATCCCCGGCGGGACCCCGTCCAACCCGAAGTTCGCCGCCAACCTGCCCGCCTTCCCCGCCAACCTGAAGAAGCAGTTGCAGGGCGCCCCCTATCCCGCGCCGCGCAACATCCTCGCCGCGGCCGTCGAGGGCTCCCAGGTCGACTTCGAGACGGCACTGACCATCGAGGCCAGGTACTTCACCGAGCTGGTCACAGGGCAGACCGCGAAGAACATGATCCAGGCGTTCTTCTTCGACCTCCAGGCGGTCAACTCCGGTGCCGGCCGCCCCCAGGGGATCGAACCCCGCGAGGTCCGCAAGGTGGCCGTGCTCGGCGCCGGGATGATGGGCGCGGGTATCGCCTACTCCTGTGCGCGCGCCGGGATCGACGTCGTACTCAAGGACGTGTCGGCCGAGGCCGCGCAGAAGGGCAAGGCGTACTCGGAGAAGCTGCTCGCGAAGGCCCTCTCGCGCGGCCGCACCACCGAGGCCCAGCGGGACGCGCTGCTCGCCCGCATCACCCCGACCGGCGACCCGGCCGACCTGGCGGGCTGCGACGCGGTGATCGAGGCGGTCTTCGAGGACGTGTCGCTCAAGCACAAGGTGTTCCAGGAGATCGAGGGCGTCATCGAGCCCGACGCGCTGCTCTGCTCCAACACCTCCACGCTCCCCATCACGCTGCTCTCCGAAGGCGTCGAGCGGCAGAGCGACTTCATCGGGCTGCACTTCTTCTCGCCCGTCGACAAGATGCCGCTCGTCGAGATCATCAAGGGCGAACGGACCGGCGACGAGGCGCTGGCCCGCGCTTTCGACCTGGTACGCCGGATCAACAAGACCCCGATCGTCGTCAACGACTCCCGCGGGTTCTTCACCTCACGCGTCATCGGCCAGTTCATCAACGAGGGCGTGGCGATGATCGGCGAAGGCGTCGAGCCCGCATCGGTCGAGCAGGCCGCCGCCCAGGCCGGCTACCCGGCCCGGGTGCTCTCGCTGATGGACGAACTGACGATCACCCTGCCGCGCAAGATCCGCAACGAGGCGAAGCGGGCCACCGAGGAGGCGGGCGGCACCTGGGCCGGGCACCCGTCGGACGCCGTCATCGACCGGATGGTCGACGAGTTCGGCCGGACGGGCCGTAGCGGGGGAGCGGGGTTCTACGACTACGAGGACGGCAGGCGGACCGGACTCTGGCCGGGGCTGCGTGAGCACTTCACGAAGTCCGGGGCGGACGTCCCCTTCACCGACATGAAGGAGCGGATGCTCTTCTCCGAGGCGCTGGACAGCGTCCGCTGCCTGGAGGAGGGCGTCCTGACCTCGGTCGCCGACGCCAACATCGGCTCGATCCTCGGCATCGGCTTCCCGGGCTGGACCGGCGGTGTGCTCCAGTACATCAACGGTTACGAGGGTGGCCTGCCGGGCTTCGTGGCGCGCGCCCGTGAACTCGCCGAGCAGTACGGGGAGCGGTTCGCGCCGCCCGCGCTGCTGGTCGGGAAGGCCGAGCGGGGCGAGACGTTCAGCGACAGCTGAGGCCGGAAGGCCGGGAGACGGGGCCGGGGCAGGTCCGACCCGGCTGTCCGGCCGGGTCAGGGGGCTGCGGGTCCGTCCGCGTAACGGGCCCGCAGCTCCTCCTTGAGCGACCGCTGGAACGCGGTCACCAGCGCCTGCACCACCATGGGCTGCATATCGGCGGAGAGGGTCTTCATCGCCTCCACCGCGTCGGGGTCGCTCTCCCGCTCCCGGTAGGGCCCCCACACCTCGTCCTGGAAGAGCCGGGTCAACTCCTTCGCCGCGGCCCGGGTGTGCTCAAGGACCACCGTGCGCGCGGCCAGGATCGTCTCGTGGGCGATCGGCACGTCGAGCAACTGCACACCGAGCGCGAGCAGCCCCGGATCCACCCGGAAAGCGTCCTTGTCGCCCTCGACTCGCTCCAGCACGTTCATCGCGGCCAGCCGGTCGATGTCCGGTTCGGGCAGCGGCCGGCCCGCCCGGCGCTCCAGCTCCGCCCGGGTCGCCTCGTCCGCACCCTCCGGCGCCCACGAGGCCACCACGGCGCGGTGGATCGCGAGATCATGCGCGCTCAGGCCCTCGGGGAGCTGGCGGAGATAGCGCTCGATCGCGGCCAGCGTCATCCCGTGGTGCTGCAACTCCTCGACGAGCGCCAGCCGGGAGAGGTGCGCGGGGCCGTACAGTCCGACGCGGCGCGGCCCGATCACCGGCGGGGGGAGCAGGCCGCGTGCGCTGTAGAAGCGGACGGTGCGGACGGTCACCCCGGCGCGCGCGGCCAGCTCGTCGACCGTGAGGGCCGCAGCCGTGTCCGGGCCCGTGCTGTCGGGGCAGGTCGCCATTGCTTGTGCCTCGTTTCCCGGATACCCGGTCGGTCGGGGTCGATCACTCGGTCCGGTACAACAGTATTGCTGTCGCACCATCCTTGTGAAAGTCCGGGGCGGCCGTGGGCAACCGTCAGGAGCGGTAGGCGCGCTTGGACCGGCGGCTCATCCTCGTGTTCTGGAAGGCCACGCATTCCCAGCGTCCCTCCTGGCGGTGCAGCGTGAACGTCTGGAACTTGTCGAAGCCGATCCGGCTGCCCTTGCCGACGCCGCCGACGGTGGTCACCACCGCCGTGGACTCGTCCGGCATCCGCACGTCGATCGGCTTGACCGTCATGCGCGTGCCCTTCTGCCACCGGGTGAACACCTCACGGTGTGTCCGCTCGATGGCGGCGCGCCCGAGCATGGCGTCCCCCATGAAGATCACATATGACGCGTCCTCCGCGAACTGTGCCGCGTAGCCGCTCGCGTCCCCCGCGTCCCAGGCATCCCGGATCCGTTCCAGGAATCCTTCGACCGTGTCCTGATTCGTGACCGCCATCGTCGTCTCCTCGGTCGGCTGTGGTCGGCCGCCTCTCGGCAGCGCTCAATTGCTTCCCACTGAAACTATTCCTACCGAAACGATTTGCGCAAGCCCCTACCGGTCACCGGACCGGGGACCCGGACCGGAAGGGCCGGTCACCAGGCCCGGACGGGACGACCTTCGGGCTCGACGGCGACATTGGCGTAGACGATGCCGAGCAACCGGCGCAGCTCCGACCGGTCGTCGGCCGTCAGCCCCGCGGTCAGCCGCTCCTCCGACGCGCCCGCGAGCCGGATCAACTTCTCCAGTTCCACCCGGCCCTCCTTCCGCAGGCGGACCAGTTTCACCCGGGCGTCGGCCGGCGACTCGCGCCGTTCCACCAGGCCCCGCTCGATCAGCAGCGCGAGCAGCCCCACCAGACGGCTGGCCGGAATGCCCAGCGATGAGGCGAGCTGCTGCTGTGCGTGTTCCTCGCCGTCACGCAGCCCGCGCAGTACGGCGAAATGCCGCGGCAGCAGGTCCTCCGCGGCCAGGGCGGACTCGAAGGCGAGGGCCGCCGCGTTGCCCGCCGAAGCAATCACGAAGCCGAGTGGCTCCTCAGCGCCGGCGCTTCGCGTGGCAGGTCCTTTCCTCACCCGGGAAACGTAGCAGCTGACCGTTCCCACCGAAACGGCCCTGTCCGGGCGCCCGCTTGTCACCCGGTCGCGCATGACAAATGACATGGGTCCGCGCCGTGGACCGATGCTGCAATGGGGTCATGTTGCATGCGAAGAGGATTCATCTGCCGAGCCAGGACTACGAGCTGACCGAGGACGGCCGGGCGCTGACGACGTTCTCGTTGCGCCGAGGCCGCATCGGCGCACGGTTCACCCTGAGCGGGGCCGACTACCAGATCCGCACTCACCGCTTCAGTGGTGTCTACGAACTGCTCGACGTCGGCGGGACCGTCGTCGCGACCACGGACCGGGTGCGCCGCATCTGGAACATGACGTGCTCCGGTCGGGTCATCCCGTTCCGCCAGACCGCGGCGGCGGGCCGGGAGTACACCATGGCAGGCGACGACGGTGTGCCCGTCGGCACGATCCGCCGCACCGGAGACGTCCACTCCGAGACCACCGCCGACCTGCCGGGCCTGGACCCCGCGCTCCAGGTCTTCGCGCTCGTCGTCGTGCTGCTGCGCAGGCGCCGCAAGCGGGCGGCGGCGGCCGTCCGGTCGACCTCCCTCGCGGGTGGCTGACGCCCGGCCGAAGCGTCGGCCTCCACTGCCCTCTCGGCCCACTGCCTTATCGAAGTGAGGAGAACAACCATGCGCAGGACCTGGCTCGCGGCGCTCGCCGTCACGGTGGGCGCGGTCGCGGTGACCTCGGGCGTCTCGCAGATGGCCACGGCGGGCGCGCCGTCCCGGTCGCAGGAGGGTGCGCCCTCCCGGTCGCCGCTGCGGTGGGGCGCGTGCCCCAGCCCGACGGAGGCGGCCCTGCGGTGCGCGCGGCTCGCGGTGCCGCTCGACTACGGTCACCCCGACGGGCGGACGATCGAAGTCGAGGTGTCCCGTCTGGCGAGCACGAAGCCGGCCGAGAAGCGCGGCGTACTGCTGCTCAACCCCGGGGGCCCCGGCCTGCCCGGGCTCCCCGTTCCCGCACTGATGAAGCTGCCCCAGAAGGTGCGCGACCGCTACGACGTGATCGGTTTCGACCCACGAGGCGTCGGCCAGAGCACCCCGCTGACCTGCGGCTTCACCAGTGCTCAGGGTGAGGTGGCGGCCAACCCGCCCAACCCCGGCAGCGCGGCCGACGTGGCGAAGCAGGCCGTGACGGCGAAGAGCCTCGCCGCACGGTGCGCCACATCGAAGACCGCGGACCTGCTGCCGCACATCACCACCGCGAACACCGCGCGCGACATGGACCGGATCCGAGCGGCACTGGGCGTGCCGAAGATCTCGTACTACGGCGAGTCCTACGGGACCTACCTGGGCGCGGTGTACACCACTCTCTTCCCCCGGCGCGGCGACCGCATCGTGCTCGACAGCAGCCTGCCGCCCGAGGGCTACGACGTCGCGGCGCTGCGCGGCCAGGGCACGGGCTTCGAGACCCGCTTCCCCGACTTCGCGAAGTTCGCCGCGGCCGCACCCCAGCAGTACCACCTGGGCAGCACACCGTCCGCGGTCCGCGAGAAGTACTTCCAACTCGCCGCGCGCCTCGACAAGAAGTCCGTACAGGGATACGACGGCACGACCTTCCGCGTCGTCACCGCGGGGGCCATCCGCGACGACAGCGACTTCGCCTACCTCGCCGCCACCTGGCACGCCCTGGACACGGACCAGCCGCCCCCGGGCTCCGGCGACACCGGCGGCGGGGGCGCGTACAGCGACAACTTCCCCGCTGCCTACCTCGGGGTGATCTGCGGCGACTCCCGCTGGCCGACGGCCCTCGCGACCTATCAGCACAACGTCGCGGTCGACCGCGTCCGCCACCCGATGTACGGCGCGTTCGTGGCCAACATCCGGCCGTGCGCCTTCTGGCCTGCCCCCGCCGAGCCGAAGGTGAAAATCACCGACCGGGGACCCTCGAACGTCCTCATGGTGCAGAACCTCCGCGATCCGGCGACCCCGCTTTCCGGGGCGCTGCGGACGCGCCGGGCCCTCGGTGAGCGGGCCCGGATGGTCACCGTCGACCAGGGCGGGCACGTGGCCTACCTGACGGGCTCGAACGCCTGCGGGAACGACGCGGTGACCGATTACCTGGCCACCGGGAAGCGGGCCGCACACGACAGCTACTGCCCCGCAGAGCCGGCCAGCCCCTGACCATTCGAGTGCCCCGCCCGGCCTGCGCCCTGGTCGCGCGGGCCACGGTCGTCCTGCCCCTCCCCGCTCCCCGCGCCGCTCCGGCCTCGGCCGTCGCATACTGGACGCAGGGAAGAACGGGCCGCGGGCAGGAGCCCGCTACGACCGACGGGAGCAGCGACGGGAGTCCGCCAATGAGCAGCCGCACCACGCCGGCCGGGCCGCCGCCACCGCCGCCGGGCGGTGTGCTGTGGAGCGAGGTCGGTGACATCCGGGTGCTGCTCACGCTGCCCGCGGCGCTGACCATGCAGGTGGCACACCCGGCCGTCGGCGCCGGCGTCGACGCGTACTCCGTCTTCCGTACCGACCCATGGGGCCGCGGCGAGCGCTCGCTGCGCTCGATGCAGCTCTGGGTGTACGGCGGGGCCGCCGCTACCGAAGAGGGGCGCAGGCTGCGCCGTATGCACCGGACCATCCGCGGCACCGACACCCGCGGCCGCCCGTACCAGGCCCTCGCTCCGGCCACCTTCTCCTGGGTGCACGCCACTGGTTTCCCGGTCTTCCTGCAGGGCCGGAAGTACCTCGGACGCCCCTACACCGACGCTCAGGAACGGCAGTTGTACGCGGAGTGGCTCCAGGTCGGGCGGGTCCTCGGCATCGCCGACCGGGACATGCCGCAGACCATCGAGGAGTTCTGGCCGTACTACCGGAAAATGCTGGCCGACGAGATCGAGGCCACCCCGGTGGTGCGGGAGCTGACCGACCCGGGCAGCCCCGTACCGCCCCCGGACCGCGGACCTCGTCCGCTGCGCTCGCTGCTCCGGCTGCTCTGGCCGGTGCTGCTGCCGCCGCTGGCCCGCTTCCGGCACTTCGTCACCGTGGGGCTGATGCCGCCGGAGGCACGTCAGGCGATCGGTCTGGAGTGGACGGACTCGCAGGAGCGGGCGCTGCGCCGTTTCGGCCGGTGTGTCCGGGCCGTCGTGCCCGTGCTTCCCGAGCGGGTGCGCTATCTGCCGCTGGCCCGTGCGGCGCGGGCGGCCCACCGGGCGGCGATGTCCGGCGGCGCGCCGGCCGGCAGGGAGAGCGTCACACCGCCGGACGTCACGCGGAGACCCGGCGGACCAGGTCGGTCGGCATGATCACGGAGTCGGGCGGTGTGACGCCCTCCCCGTCCAGGCCCCGGAGCAGCATCCGTACCATCAACCGCCCCATGCCCTCGATGTCCTGACGGACCGTCGTCAGTGGCGGGTCGGTGCACTCCGCCACCTTCTCCATGTCGTCGAACCCCACCACCGCCACGTCGTGGGGGACCCGTCGGCCGTGTTCCCGCAGGACCTGGAGCGCCCCCGATGCCATCAGGTCGTTGGCCGCGAACACCGCGTCCACCTCCGGCCGCCGCTCAAGCAGTTCGGACATCGCCGCGGCGCCGCTTTCCACCGTGAAGGCCCCGTGTGCGGTGAGCCCGGGGTCGACGTCCAGCAGGACATCCCGGTAGCCGTCCAGCCGGTCGATCCCCGATGTCTGGTCCTGCGGGCCCGCGATGTGCGCGATGTGCCGGCGTCCGAGCGAGACCAGATGCTGGACCGCCGTGCGGGCGCCGCCCCGGTTGTCGCAGTCGGCGTAGGGCAGCGCGAGACCGGACTCGGGGCCCGCCCACACCGGCCGCCCGCCGAAGACCGTGGGGATACCGGCCCGGTGGATCACCGCGGGCAGCGGATCCTCGGTGTGCAGCGAGAAGGCCAGCGCGCCGTCCACATGGCCGCCCGCCAGATAACGCCCGATCCGGTCGTAGTCCTGCCTGCCCTCCACCAGCAGCAGCACCAACTGCGAGTCGTGGGCCGTCAGTTCGCGGCTGATGCCGCGCAGCTGCTGTGAGAAGAACGGGTCCGAGAAGATCCGGATCTCCGGCTCGGCGATGATGACCGCGACCGCGCCGTTGCGCCGGGTGACGAGCGTCCTGGCCGCGTGATTCGGTACGTAGCCGAGTTCCTCGACAGCCTGCTGGACCCGGTCCACCAGCGGCTGCCGCACACCGGCACCGCCGTTGACGACGCGCGAGGCCGTCGCCCGCGACACACCCGCGCGGGCCGCGACGGCCTCCAGGGTCGGCCGGGAGCCGTGGATCGGATCGGTCAACGGGTACTCCTCGTCGGGCGCGGCAGCAGGGCGTACGGGTACTCGCTCCGCGGCGGTGCTCGGGCCGCGGTATCGGAGCAGCGTAACCACCGCCCGCCGCGCGCCGGAAGCCGCGCCGCCCCGGCCGACGGGACGGCGCGGCCTCCTGTCGCAGGTCAGCGGTCGTGGACGGTGTGCGTCCGCTCGATCTGCCGCCAGGACTTCGGCGCCACGGGCCGGGCGTCCGTATGCGCGATCCGGGCCTGCTTCGCCGCCCCCGCTGCGGGCTTGGACGGGGTGAACAGCCAGGTGTCGAAGAAGGCGTCCAGCGGCGTCCCCGAGACCTGCTCGGCGTACTTCTCGAAGTCGGCCACCGACGCGTTGCCGTAGGCGTGCTCGGCGGGCCACCCCTTGAGGATCTTGAAGAACGCGGTGTCACCGATCTTGTCGCGCAGCGCCTGGATGGCGAGCGCGCCCCGGTCGTAGACGGCGTCGTCGAACTGGTTCGCCGCGCCGGGATCGCCCGGCTTCACCTTCCAGAACGCGTCGTCGGCCGGGTGCGAGGCGTACACATAGTCCGCCAGCTCCTGCGCGGTCCCGTCGCCCTGGTTCTCCGACCAGAGCCACTCGGCGTAGGACGCGAACCCCTCGTTGATCCAGATGTCCTTCCAGCCCTTGAGGGACACGTCGTCGCCGTACCACTGGTGCGCCAGCTCATGGACGACCACCGAGACATTGGCGCCGTTCGCGAACTGCTTCGGGCTGTAGAACGGCCGGGTCTCGGTCTCCAGCGCGTACCCGGTGGTGGTGTTCGGCACATAGCCGCCGAGCGCGCTGAAGGGATAGGGGCCGAAGTACCCGCTCAGCCAGTCGGCGACCTCCCCGGTGCGCTCCACACTGGCGCGCGCGGCGCCGGCGTTGTCGCCCAGGTCCTTGCTGTACGCGTTGATGATCGGCACACCCGCCGCCGTGGTGCCGTTGGTGATGTCGAACTTGCCGACGGCGAGCGTCGTCAGATAGGTGGCCTGCGGCTTGTTGGACCGCCAGTTGTACGTGGTCCGGCCCAGCTGTGAACGCTGCGACTGGAGCACGCCGTTGCTGATCGCCTGGGTGCCGTCGGGCACCGAGACCGACACGTCGTACGTGGCCTTGTCCAGCGGGTGGTCATTGCTCGGGAACCACCACCACGCCGACTCGGGCTCGTCCGCCGCGACCGCGCCGTCCGGGGTGCGGTGCCAGGTGTTGAAGCCGTACGCCGACTTGGTGGACGGCACACCGCTGTAGCGGACCACGATGGTCACCGCGGAGCCCTTGGCCAGCCCCTTGGCCGGGGTGACCACCAGCTCGTGCTGCCCCGATGTGGCGAAGGAGGCCTTGGCGCCGTTGACGCGCACCTCGCTCACATCGAGCAGGAAGTCCAGATCGAACCGGGAGAGATCCTGGGTGGTGGTGGCCAGGATCGTCGCGGTGCCGTCCAGCCGGTCCGTCGACGGCTGGTACTTCAGCTTGAGGTCGTAGTGCGAGACGTCGTATCCGCCGTTGCCGTATGCCGGGTAGTACGGGTCGCCGATGCCCGGTGCCCCGGGCGTGAAGCCGGCCGCCGATGCCGGGATCGCCAGCAGAAGCGAGGCGGCCGAGAGCACGCTCGGGACGATGAGTCTGCGGTGCACTGATGCTCCAAGTCGTGGGGGTCGTCGTTGTGTTCGACCCTATTCAGCCCACCCGCCACTAGTCATGTCCACGGTCACAGCTGTCACAGGATCGCCATTCGGCCGACATGGACTCTGCCGCACCACCGCACCCCGCGCCGCCCGCCCCGCCGGGGGCACCGGCCGCCTGGTCAGGAGGGCGCGGCGCGGCCCGATTAGGATCGGTTCCCTCATGACTGCAACCCTTGTCGCCAAAGACCTCGCCGCGGGCCACGGTGACCGCTCGCTCTTCTCCGGCCTCGACCTCGTCGTGGCGCCGGGAGACGTGATCGGTCTCGTCGGTGTGAACGGCGCGGGCAAATCGACCCTGCTGCGCCTCCTCGCCGGACTCGACACCCCGGAGGAGGGCGAGCTGAGGCTCTCGCCGCCCACCGCCACCGTCGGCCACCTCCCGCAGGAGCCGGAGCGCCGCGAGGGCGAGACCGTACGCGAGTTCCTCGCCCGGCGCACCGGGGTGGCCGCCGCCCAGAGCGCCATGGACGAGGCCACTCAGGGCCTGGTCGACGGGGTCGCGGGAGCCGATGACGCGTACTCCACCACGCTGGAGCGCTGGCTCGACCTCGGCGGGGCCGATCTCGACGAGCGCGCCGATGAGGTGGCGGCGTCGCTGGGTCTCACCGTCGGCCTCGACCAGCCGATGACCTCGCTCTCCGGCGGCCAGGCGGCCCGCGCCGGTCTCGCCTCGCTGCTGCTCTCCCGGTACGACGTGTTCCTCCTCGACGAGCCGACCAACGACCTCGACCTCGACGGCCTGGACCGTCTTGAGCGCTTCGTCGGCGGGCTGCGTGCGGGCACCGTCGTCATCAGCCACGACCGCGAGTTCCTCACCCGTACGGTCACCAAGGTCCTCGAACTCGACCTCGCCCAGCAGCAGATCACCCTCTACGGCGGCGGGTACGCGGGATATCTGGAGGAGCGGGAGACCGCCCGCAGGCACGCCAGGGAGGAGTACGACGAGTTCGCCGACAAGAAGGCCGCTCTTGAGGGCCGGGCCCAGATGCAGCGCGGCTGGATGGACAAGGGCGTCAAGAACGCCCGCCGCAAGGCGTCCGACAACGACAAGCTCGGCCGTAAGTTCCGCAGCGAGGCGAGCGAGAAGCAGGCGGCCAAGGCCCGGCAGACGCAGCGCATGATCGAGCGCCTCGACGTCGTGGACGAACCCCGCAAGGAGTGGGAGCTGCGGATGGAGATCGCGGCCGCTCCGCGCTCGGGATCCGTGGTGGCCACCCTGCGGGACGCAAGCGTCGTCCGCGGGGACTTCACCTTCGGCCCCGCGCACCTCCAGATCGACTGGGCCGACCGGGTCGCCATCACCGGAGCCAACGGGGCGGGCAAGTCCACCCTGCTCGGTGCGGTGCTGGGCCGTGTGCCGCTGGACACCGGGCACGCGGCGCTCGGCCCCGGCGTCGTGGTCGGCGAGGTCGACCAGGCCCGCGGCCTCTTCTACGGTACGGAGACCCTGCTGGCCGCGTTCTGCGCGGCGGTTCCCGACACCGAGCCCGCCGAAGTCCGTACGCTCCTCGCGAAGTTCGGCCTGAAAGCGGCGCATGTGCTGCGGCCCGCAACCACCCTCTCGCCGGGCGAACGGACCAGGGCCGCCCTCGCGCTGCTGCAGGGCCGGGGCGTCAACCTCCTGGTGCTTGACGAACCCACGAACCACCTGGACCTGGAGGCCATCGAGCAGCTGGAGTCGGCCCTCGACTCGTACGAGGGGACTCTGCTGCTGGTCACCCACGACCGCCGGATGCTGGACGCGGTCCGTACGACGCGCCGTATCGAGGTGGCCGACGGCAAGGTCACGGAAGTCTGAACCGGCCAGGCCGAACGACCCTGAGCACATCCCTGACGCACATCGCCGGGCGGGCCCGAACAGGCCCGCCCGGCGACGTGCGTCAGGTCATCCGGCGGTAGGAACCACGGGTTCAGCCGCGCCCCTTACCGCGCCCGGGGTCGGTGAGCCCGGCCCGCCGCAGCGCGTCCGCCATCGCGCTGTTGGCCGGTGCCGGCGCTGACGTCCGGCCGCCACCCCCGCCGCCACCGCGACGGCCCCCGCCGCCCTGCCGCTGCTGCGGAGGCCGGCCGCCCTGGCCGTCCTGCGCCCGCTTGCCCCGGTCCTGCCGCTCCTTGCCGCCGCCCGGCTTGGCTCCGGCCTCGTCGTCGAGCCGCAGGGACAGCGAGATCCGCTTGCGCGGGATGTCGACGTCCATCACCTTCACCTTGACGATGTCGCCCGGCTTGACCACATCACGCGGGTCCTTCACGAACGTCCTGGACAGCGCGGACACATGCACCAGGCCGTCCTGGTGGACCCCGATGTCGACGAACGCGCCGAACGCGGCCACATTGGTGACCACGCCCTCCAGGACCATCCCGGCCGTCAGATCGCCCAGCTTCTCGACGCCCTCCTTGAAGGTGGCCGTCTTGAACGCGGGCCGGGGGTCGCGCCCCGGCTTCTCCAGCTCCCGCAGGATGTCCGTCACCGTCGGCAGCCCGAAGGTGTCGTTCACGAATTCGGCCGGATCCAGCGAGCGCAGCAGCGCCGCGTTCCCGACGAGCGAGCTGCCGCCCGCCTTCTTGGTCATCGTCCGCACCACCGGGTACGCCTCCGGGTGCACGCTCGACGCGTCCAGCGGGTCGTCGCCGTCCCGGATGCGGAGGAAGCCCGCACACTGCTCGTACGCCTTGGGGCCCAGCCGCGACACGTCCTTGAGCGCCCTGCGCGACCGGAACGGGCCGTTGGCGTCGCGGTGCGCCACGATGTTCTCGGCGAGCCCCGAGCCGATACCGGAGACCCGGGAGAGCAGCGGGGCGGACGCGGTGTTGACGTCCACTCCGACACCGTTCACGCAGTCCTCGACGACCGCGTCCAGCGAGCGGGAGAGCTTCACCTCGGAGAGGTCGTGCTGATACTGCCCGACCCCGATCGACTTGGGGTCGATCTTGACCAGTTCGGCGAGCGGATCCTGGAGCCTGCGGGCGATCGACACCGCGCCCCGGAGCGTCACGTCCATGTCGGGCAGCTCCTGCGAGGCGAACGCGGACGCCGAGTACACGGAAGCCCCCGCCTCCGAGACCATCACCTTCGTCAGCTTCAACTCGGGGTACTTCGCACACAGTTCACCGGCGAGCTTGTCCGTCTCGCGCGACGCGGTGCCGTTCCCGATCGCGATCAGGTCGACCGCGTGCTCCTTCGCGAGCCGGGCCAGCTTGGCCAGCGCCTCGTCCCACCGGTTCGCGGGGACGTGCGGGTGGATCACATCGGTGGCCACGACCTTGCCGGTCGCGTCGACCACGGCGACCTTCACACCCGTACGGAAGCCGGGGTCGAGCCCGAGCGTGGCACGGGTCCCGGCGGGGGCCGCCAGCAGCAGGTCACGCAGATTGGACGCGAAGACCTTGACCGCCTCGTCCTCGGCTGCCGTCCGCAGCCGCAGCCGCAGATCGATCCCCAGATGGACCAGGATGCGGGTGCGCCAGGACCAGCGCACCGTCTCGGTCAGCCATGCGTCGCCCGGCCTGCCGCGGTCCGCCACCCCGAAGCACCGCGCGATCATCGACTCGTACGCCGAAGGACCGGCGGTGTCCGACGGCTCCTCCGGCTCCAGGGCCAGGTCGAGCACGTCCTCCTTCTCGCCCCGCAGCATCGCCAGCACCCGGTGCGAGGGCAGCGCGGTGAACGGCTCGGCGAACTCGAAGTAGTCGGCGAACTTGGCGCCCTGCTCCTCCTTGCCGTCCCGCACCTTCGCCGTCAGCCGCCCGCGCGTCCACATCCGCTCACGCAGCTCACCGATGAGGTCGGCGTCCTCGCCGAACCGCTCGGTGAGGATGGCCCGTGCGCCGTCCAGCGCGGCGGCCGGATCGGCGACGCCCTTGTCCGCGCCGGCGAACGCCGCCGCAGCCGCGAGCGGTTCCACCGAGGGGTCGGCCAGCAGCCCGTCTGCGAGCGGTTCGAGACCGGCCTCCCGCGCGATCTGGGCCTTGGTCCTGCGCTTCGGCTTGAAGGGCAGATAGATGTCCTCCAGCCGGGCCTTCGTCTCCGCGGCCCGGATCTGCGCCTCCAGCGCGTCGTCGAGCTTGCCCTGCTCCCGTACGGACTCCAGAACTGCCGTCCGCCGCTCCTCCAGCTCCCGCAGATAGCGCAGCCGCTCCTCCAGCGTGCGCAGTTGCGCGTCGTCGAGCATCTCGGTCGCTTCCTTGCGGTAGCGCGCGATGAACGGCACGGTCGAGCCGCCGTCGAGCAGCTCGACGGCGGCCTTCACCTGCCGTTCCCTGACGCCGAGCTCCTCCGCGATCCTGCTTTCGATGGAAACTGGGGTGGTCGTGGTCACGATCCCGTACCGCCTTCTCGCTGAGCTTGCCGCATTCTTCCGGAGCAGCCCCCGGACCCCGCGCGGTGATCGGGCCGCCGGTGGGAGCCGGCCCGCCGCCGCGCGGGGAAACAGTGCATCAGCATTGTGGCAGGCGGGGCCGGCGGAGCGGGGTACGCCCGCCCGGGACCGGATCAGCTGAGGCTGAACGGGAAGGCGCCCGCCGCGACTGCGGCGGCGAGGAAGCCGCGCGCCAGCTCGGTGAGGCGCTCCACGCCCTCGGCGCCCAGGTGTTCGTACGGTGCGAGGTCGAGGCGGTCGGTGTCCGACTCCACGTCCTGGCGCAGCTTGGTGCCCGCATCGGTGAGCCCGCCGTCCGCGTCCAGCAGCCCGCGCCCGCGCAGCCGCTCCACGGCCGCGTCCCAGTCGCTCCGGCGCCAGCCGCGCGTGGCGAGGATCCAGCGGGGTGCCATGCCCTTGCCGGTCGCCGTGTGGCTCACCAGCGCCTCCAGCGGGTCGAGCCCGGCGGCGAGCAGCACGGCGAGATGGCCGTCGCCGCGGTGCTCGCGGAGCAGCGTCGCCGCGTGCCAGAACGCGAGATGGGGCTGCTCGGGGACCGGCAGGTCGGCGTGGGCGGAGTACAGCGGCCGGGCGTGCCGGGTGCAGGCCTCGGCCGCGCGCAGCGCGAGCCGCGCCGCCTCGGCCATCGCGTCGGACGCCACCGCCTCCTCGCCGAGCAGCCGCCGCAGCGTGGCGTCGGCGGCCCGCAGCCGGGCGTCGAGCACGGTCCGCGGTGAGGCTGTCTCCCACACGGCGGGGACATGGCGGGCGATCAGCTCGGGGTTGAAGTTATAGAAAGTGGCGGCGATCGTGCCGGGGCCCACAGCCCCCATCGCCGCACCGCGCCCGGCGAAGTAGGCGGCGCCCGCGTCGTCGATCCCGACACCGGCGAGCTGCTCGGTGAAGTCGGGGGAGAAGTAGAGCGTCGAGTGCAGCGGGTTGACGGAGTTGTGGCAGCGACGGCCGGCGCGCGGCTGGAGCGAGGTCATGGCCTGAATGTTACCGACTGGTTGGTACGTGGGGAAGGGAGGGGTGGAGAAGGGCGGCGGATGCGGGGCGCGAGACCGGCGGAGAAGGGGCGGCGGGCGGCGCGCTACGGCAGCGAGTGAGGCGGGTGGTGCGGCAGGTATGGCAGGTATGGCAGGAAAGGTGGGACATTCGTCATTGCGGACATGTCGCTCGGCGCCAATGATGAGTCGTATGCCGCAGAGATCCTTGCTGATCGTCTTCTTCGACGAGTTACAGAGCCTTGATGTGACCGGCCCCCTGGAAGTGTTCACAGGGGCCGGCCGTCTCGGCGGGGACGCGTACACCGTCCGTACGGCCTCGCTCGACGGATCGGCCGTCCGCACGTCCAGCGGCCTCACGCTCGTACCGGACGGCGCGCTGACCGATGCCGGGGACCCGCACACGCTGCTGGTCCCCGGTGGCCAGGGCACCCGCACGCCCGACCCCCGGCTGATCGACTGGCTGCGTGAGCACGCCCCGCGCGCCGAGCGCATCGTCTCGGTGTGCACCGGCGCGCTGCTGCTCGCCCGGGCCGGCCTGCTGGACGGCCACCGCGTCACCACGCACTGGTCGGTCTGCGACCACCTGGCGCGGACCTACCCGGCCGTCGAGGTCGACCCCGAGCCGATCTTCGTGCGGGACGGGAGGCTCGCCACCTCCGCCGGAGTCACCGCCGGTATCGATCTGGCGCTCGCACTGGTCGAGGAGGACCTGGGCCGCGACATCGCGCTGACCGTCGCCCGCCATCTGGTGGTCTTTCTCCGACGCCCGGGAAACCAGGCCCAGTTCAGTGTCCAGCTCGCCACCCAGACGGCGCGGCGCGATCCGCTGCGCGAAGTCCAGCAGTGGATCAGCGAGCACCCCTGCGGCGATCTGTCGGTCGAATCCCTCGCGGACCGCGCCCGTCTTTCGCCCCGCCACTTCGCCCGCGCCTTCCGCGCGGAGACCGGGACGACACCGGGACGCTACGTCGAAGGCGTCCGGCTGGAACACGCCCGGCGACTTCTCGAAGACACGGCGGACTCGGTCGCGGAGATCTCCCGCACCTGTGGCTACGGCACACCGGAGGCCATGCGCCGCGCCTTCCTGAAAGCACTGGGCACCGCGCCTGCCGAGTACCGCCGCCGCTTCCGCTCACCCGCCGCCCACCGATCGGGCGCCCCGTCCGACACCCCGTCGCAGCCTGACTGAGAGGCACACCATGCAGATCGCGATCGTTCTCTTCGACCGTTTCACCGCACTGGACGCGGTCGGCCCCTACGAGATGCTCTGCCGCATCCCGGATGCCGAGACGATTTTCGTCGCCGAGCGGACCGGCCCCGTACGCAATGACGCAGGCAGCCTCCAGCTTGTCGCGGACCGGACACTCGACGAGGTGCCGCGACCCGACATCGTCGTGGTGCCGGGCGGGCCCGGGCAGACCGCCCAGATGGAGAACGAGGAGCTCCTCGGCTGGCTGCGTGCCGCCGACGCGGCGAGCACCTGGACGACCTCCGTCTGTACGGGGTCGCTGCTGCTGGCGGCAGCGGGTCTGCTCGACGGCCGCCGCGCCACGTCCCACTGGCTGGCGCTGGACAGCCTGGCCGCGTTCGGGGCCGAACCGACGGGCGAACGGGTCGTCACCGACGGCAAGTTCATCACGGCGGCCGGGGTGTCGTCCGGTATCGACATGGCACTCACCCTGGTCGGCCGGGTCGCCGGGGACCGGTATGCGCAGGCGGTCCAGCTGGGCGCCGAGTACGACCCGCAGCCGCCCTACGACGCGGGCTCGCCGCTGAAGGCCCCGGCCGACCTGGTCGAGGAGATGCGCGGGAGGAGCCGCTTCATCCTCCGGTAGTGCCTCGCAACACCGCCCCGGGACGCGGGGTCCAGGTGAAGCGGGGCTCCCGCCGCTCCAGGAACGCCGTGACCCCCTCCACCGGGTCGTCGGAGTCCCGCGCCGCCGCCCGCCAGTACGCGCCCCGGTCGTCCCGGCCCGCGGCGAACTCCTTGGCCGCCGTCTGCGTCAGCTGCGAGCGGGACACCAGCACCCGGCTGAACTCCGCCACCCGCGGGCCGAGCTGGTCCCTGGGCACCACCTCGTCCAGCAGGCCGGTCCGCAGCGCGTGGTCCGTGCCGATCAACTCGGCCGAGAACAGGAGGTACTTGGCGGTCGCCGGACCCACCAGGGAGACCAGCCGCGCGGTGGAGGCCGCCGGATAGACGATCCCGAGCTTTGCCGGAGTCACCCCGAACAGGGAGCCCTCCTCGGCGAACCGCAGGTCGCAGGCTGCCGCCAGCTGGCAACCGCCGCCCACGCAGTACCCGCGCACGGCGGCGAGTGTCGGCTTCGGGAAGGCGGCGAGAGCCTCCTCGGCCCGGACCGCGAGTCGCTGGGGGTCCTCGCGGGGGTCCTCATGGGGGTCCCGGAGTGTCGATATGTCGGCCCCGGCGCAGAAGGTGTTCCCGGCTCCGGTCAGGACCAGGACGCGGACGCCGGTGTCGTCCGCCAGCCGGTCGAGCAGCGCCGGCAGGGCCCGCCACATGGCAGCCGTCATGGCATTGCGCTTGGCGGTGTTGCTGATCACGACGGTGGCGACCCCGTCGGCGACGGTGTGCTTCAGCTGCGGCTCCATGAGCCGGATGCTATCGGCCCGGCCGAGCCGGTGATCAGCCGCTGCCCGGAACGGTCTCCGGTGGCCCGCAGCGGTTCTCCGGTGGTCTCCGGTGGTCTCCGGCGGGCTGAAGGACGGTCCGCGGACATCTCTGTCACCCGTCACCAAAGCCGCCAATAGACACCAGAAATAGACACGCCCTTAACGGGATCGGTCACATTCCTTCGAATAGCGACGATTAGCGCTGACTTCTGTTCAGCTGCTCGGTGCGGACCGGCTCATTCCCAACACTCGATGCGTGGTCACCATCGAGAGCGAGGGCGGGAGCCGGGATATGGAGAGCCGCGGGAGCAACAGCCCGCCCGACCCGGCGGTCGCCGGCTCCCTGCCCTACGAAGGCGTCTGGCGGTTCACCGCCCCGTCGGTCGACGTCTCCGTACCGCAGGCCCGGCACGCCGTACGCGATCTGCTGGCGCGCCAGCAGGTCCCGGTCGGCCCGGACACCGTCCAGGGCCTGCTGCTGATCGTCTCCGAGCTGGTCACCAACGCCGTACGCCATGCCGCGCTGCTCTCCCCGGAGGTGGCCGTGGAGGTCGCCGTCGGGGCCTCCTGGATCCGGGTGTCGGTCGAGGACAACCACCCCTACCGGCCGAGGGCGCTGGACGCGGACCAGGGGCAGACCGGGGGGCGCGGCCTGATGCTCGTACGCGAGATCACCGCGGAGGCCGGCGGGACCTGCGGGGTGGAACAGACGGCGAGCGGCGGCAAGGTCATCTGGTCCGCGCTGCCGCTCGCCCCGGTCGTTACCAGCCCCCGTTCGGCCCCGTCAGCTCTCTGACCGCGGGGCGCGCAGCGTCGAGCACCGTCATGAACCACGAGGAGAACGGCGCGGACGAGTGCCGCTCGGCCAGTTCGGTGGCGGTGACGAACGCCGTGTCGTCCACCTCGTCGGGGTCGGGCCGCAGTTCCGCCTGGGCGAGCCCGACGAACAGATGGTTGAACTCCTGCTCCACCAGGCCCGAATCGGGGTCCGGGTGGTTGTAACGCACCGTGCCCGCCTCGGCCAGCAGCGCCGGGGAGATGCCCAACTCCTCATAGGTGCGCCTGGCCGCCGCCGCGAAGGGGGATTCGCCCGGATAAGGGTGCCCGCAGCAGGTGTTGGACCACACGCCGGGGGAGTGGTACTTACCGAGTGCCCGACGCTGGATCAGCAGCCGTCCCGCTCCGTCGAAGAGGAACACCGAGAAGGCCCGGTGCAGCTGGCCGGGTGCCTGGTGTGCGGCGAGCTTCTCCGCCGTTCCGATGGTCCTGCCGCTCTCATCGACCAGTTCGAGCATGATCGCTTCTGCTGCGCCGTTCGACATAACCATCCTTCGCATCGGGCGTCACCGGCTCCTCAGTCTGCCGTACAAAAGCGGCTTGTCCGCACTTCGGAGCGCAGGACGTGTCGGTGCCCCCGCCACACTGCGTGGCGGGGCCACCGACCGGAATATCAGAATTGGGCGCCTGCCGGGAAACCGGCCCCGTGCATCGGGCGCAGCGCATATGCTGCACAGCCGTATTCGCCACCGTGCTCCCGGTGCATGGCGAGTTCCTCGCGGCTGCCCGCAAGCGCCTGCCCCATGGTGGCCTCGCCCGCGGTGCGCAGCGGGGAGCCGGCGGACTCCCGGAAGGCGCGGCACTCCGCCGCGCCGATGATGTACCCGGACCCCTCGGCCCGGACAAGATCGAACATACCGTCGGAGAGGGGGAGTTCGGCCATGCCGGCCACGAGTGTACGGATCGATCCGCTCGGCCCGCGGCCCGGTGGCAGGGCTCAGCGGCACGGTTGAGTGGCAGAGCTCAGTGACAGAGCTCAGTGGCAGAGCTTCGCCTCGTGCTCCGCGTGGCCGCCCGGCTCCAGCTGGAAGGTGCAGTGCGCGACGTCGAAGTGGGCGCCGAGGCAGCCCTGGAGGTCGTGCAGCATCTTCTCGTGACCGATCGCGTCCAGGGTGTCGGGGCTGACCACCACGTGCGCGGAGAGGACCGGCATCCCCGAAGTGATCGTCCACGCATGCAGATCGTGGACGTCGGCCACTCCGGGGAGGCCCAGGATGTGGGCCCTGACCTCGCCCATGTCGACGTTCTTCGGGGCCGCTTCCAGCAGTACGTCGAGTGTCTCGCGCAGCAGCTTGACCGTACGCGGGACGATCATGAGGCCGATGACGAGCGAGGCCACGGGGTCGGCCGCCTGCCAGCCCGTCGTCAGGATCACGGTGGCCGAGATCAGCACGGCGACCGAGCCGAGCGCGTCGGCCATCACTTCCAGATAGGCGCCGCGGACATTGATGCTCTCCTGCTGCCCCCGGACGAGGATGGAGAGCGAGATCATGTTGGCGACCAGACCGATGAGGCCGAAAACGATCGTCAGGCCGCCCGCTGTCTCGGCCGGCGTGATGAAGCGCTGGATCGCCTCGTACAGGACGTAACCGCCCACGCCCAGCAGCAGAAGGCAGTTGGCGAGTGCGGCCAGGATCTCCGCCCGTGCGTAGCCGAAGGTCCGGTTCTCGCTGGCCGGGCGGTTGGCGAAGTGGATCGCCAGGAGCGCCATCGCAAGCCCGAGCGCGTCCGTCGCCATGTGTGTCGCGTCCGCGAGCAGCGCCAGCGAGTCGGCCAGCAGACCGCCGGCGATCTCCACCACCATCACGGTCAGTGTGATGCAGAGTGCGATGCGCAGGCGAACCCGGTGAGCGGCCCCGGCGGTCCCGGTAGGCGGCGGTCCGCCGTGCGCATGCCCGTGGTCGTGCCCAGCCCCCATGAGAGCGCCTCCCGATCGTGAGCGTGCCGGCCCGAGAGGTCAGCCAACTACGGGGCAGGGGTATCGGGCAACACGAGACCGAACACCATTGTCAGCTACTCTGACCTGCGGAAATAATGGCAGGTCAGAGTGGGGCGCGAGATCATTTGCGGCGCGCGCCGGGGTGTCGCAGGCACCAGCCTTCCCAGGCCGACTCGACCATCTCGCGCACCCCGCGCGAGGCCTTCCAGCCGAGTTCCCCGGCGATCAGCTCGTCCGACGCGACGGCCTTCGCCGCGTCGCCCGGACGGCGCGGTCCGACCACGGGGGACATCGGCAGCCCGGTGACCGAGGCGACGAGGTCCGCCAGTTCGCGCACCGATACGCCCGCGCCGCGGCCGACATTGAGCGTGAGATCCCCCGCACCGCCGTCGGCGGAGAGCCTGCGGGCCACGGCGACATGGGCGTCGGCGAGATCGGCGACATGGATGTAGTCACGGATACAGGTGCCGTCGGGTGTGGGGTAGTCGGCGCCGAAGATCCGCGGGTCCTCACCGCGGGTCAGCCGGTCGAAGAACATCGGGATGACGTTGTGGACCCCGATGTCGGCCAGCCCGGGCGCGGCCGCACCCGCCACATTGAAGTAGCGCAGGCAGGCGGTGGACAGGCCGTGCGCCGTGCCCGCCGCCCGCACCAGCCACTCGCCGGCCAGCTTCGTCTCGCCGTACGGATTGATGGGCGCGCAGGGCGTCGACTCGGTGATCAGCTCCGCTTCGGGGACGCCGTAGACGGCGGCCGACGAGGAGAACAGGAAGCGCCGCACCCCGGCGGCGACCACGGCCTCCAGCACCACGGTCAGGCCGTGCACGTTGTCCCGGTAGTAGCTCAGCGGGTGCTCGACGGACTCCCCGACCTGCTTCTTGCCCGCGAGATGCACGACCCCGGTGATGTCGCCTCCGTGAGCGGTCAGGGTGGCGTCCAGGAGGCCGCGGTCGAGCACCGAGCCGCGCACCAGCTCGACCCCGGCCGGAAGGCGCTCGGCGAGCCCGCTCGACAGGTCGTCCAGGACGACCACCCGCTCGCCGTCCGCCACCATCGCCCGCGCCACATGCGCTCCGATGTACCCCGCCCCACCTGTGATCAGCCACGTCATACCGGCCACCCTAAGACACCCCGGAGACGCCCCGGAGACACCGCGGCTCTGCCTCTTCCGAGCGGAACGGGAGCACGGTTTGTGGGGCGAGGCATGGATCGATCATGATGACCGCAGCAGGTGGCGCGGGGTCATGCCCGGTCGGATCGGGACGTAAACGGCCCGTGAACGCCTGCTTACGTCCATCAGATAGCCTCTGCCGACATGCCGCCCGCCCCTGCCGGGACCGGGCCGTCTCCGCGTGTGTTACGCCAGCTCCAAGGAGTGAGTTCGTCTGTCGACCGCCATCCTCGCCGGTGCGCCGGTACCCGGATCGTCGCTGGAGGGCGATCTGCGGTCGCTGGGCTTCGATGTACGCATCGCAGCCGACGCGGCAGAGACCGCGCAGCTGCTCACCGCCGCACCGGCCGACGAACGCGTGGCGGTCGTCGACACCCGTTTCGTCGGCCATCTCCACTCGCTCCGCCTGGCGCTGACCGATCCCCGCTTCGCGGCGGCCGCGGTCCCCGGCGCGCTCGCGGTCCAGCCGGAGGCGCGCCCCGCGCTCAACCGCGTACTGGCGGCCGCGGAACCGCGCCCCGACACCCTGGCCGCGGCGCTGGACAGCGCCGGGACCCCTGTGCAGCGTCCCGAGCTGGGCACGCTGGTCGCCTCGGTCCCGCAGGACCCGCAGTCCCGCCACGAGGCCAGGGCCGCCGTCGCCGCCGTCGATGACGAGGCCGTGCGGCTCCGTACGGCGGTGAAGTCCCGGGACGGCTTCTTCACGACGTACTGCATCAGCCCCTACTCGCGGTACATCGCACGCTGGTGCGCCCGCCACGGGCTGACCCCGAACCAGGTCACCACCGCCTCGCTGATCACCGCACTGATAGCGGCGGCCTGCGCCGCGACCGGCACCCGCGGCGGATACATCGCCGCCGGAGTGCTGCTGCTCTGCTCCTTCGTCCTGGACTGCACGGACGGTCAGCTCGCCCGGTACTCGCTCCAGTACTCGACGCTCGGCGCCTGGCTGGACGCGACCTTCGACCGGGCCAAGGAGTACGCCTACTACGCGGGGCTCGCGCTGGGTTCGGCCCGCAACGGCGACGACATCTGGGTGCTGGCCCTCGGCGCGATGGTCCTCCAGACCTGCCGGCACGTCGTGGACTTCTCCTTCAACGAGGCGAACCACGACGCGACAGCCAACACAAGCCCCACCGCCGCCCTCTCCGACAAGCTCGACAGCGTCGGCTGGACGGTCTGGGTGCGCCGCATGATCGTGCTCCCGATCGGTGAACGCTGGGCCATGATCGCCGTGCTCACCGCCGTGACCACCCCCCGGATCGTCTTCTACGCGCTCCTCATCGGCTGCGCCCTGGCCGCCTGCTACACCACGGCCGGCCGGATCCTGCGCTCGCTGACCCGCCGGGCCACCCGCACCGACCGCGCCGCCCAGGCACTGGCCGACCTCGCCGACTCGGGACCGCTCGCCGAGCTCTTCGCACGGTTCCTCAAGGGACCGCGCGGCGCCCTGCCGGTGATCGCGTTCGTGGGCGGCGCCCTCGTGGTGGCCGTGTCGCTCTTCGCGCCGGTCGGCAGCTGGTGGCCCGCCGTGGCCGCCGCCGTGTACTGCGTACTCTCCGGAACGGCCGTCTCGCGCCCGCTCAAGGGCGCGCTCGACTGGCTGGTGCCCCCGGTCTTCCGGGCGGCCGAATACGTCACGATCCTCGTGCTCGCGGCCCGCTCCGATGTCCACGAGGCGCTGCCCGCGGCCTTCGGACTGGTGGCGGCCGTCGCCTACCATCACTACGACACGGTGTACCGCATCAAGGGCGGCACCGGCGCGCCGCCCCGGTGGCTCGTGCGTACGATCGGCGGCCACGACGGCCGGACCCTGGTGGTCGCCGTACTCGCCGCCCTGCTCACGGCGGAGCACACCGCCGGTGACGGTTTCGCAGTCGCGCTCACGGTGCTCGCCGTGGCCGTGGCGATCGTGGTCCTCGCGGAGAGCATCCGCTTCTGGGTGTCCTCCGGAGCACCCGCTGTACATGACGAAGGAGAACCCGCATGATCGGCCTCGTACTGGCGGCCGGCGCAGGCAGGCGTCTGCGTCCCTACACCGACACGCTGCCCAAGGCCCTCGTGCCCGTCGGCCCCGAGGGGGAGGGCGAGCCGACCACCGTTCTCGACATCGCGCTGAGCAACTTCGCCGAGGTCGGACTCACCGAGGTCGCGGTCGTCGTCGGCTACCGCAAGGAGGCGGTGTACGCGCGCCGTGCGGAGTTCGAGGCCAAGTACGGAGTCACGATCACGCTGATCGACAACGACAAGGCCGAGGAGTGGAACAACGCCTACTCCCTCTGGTGCGCCCGTGAGGTGCTCAAGCAGGGTGTGATCCTCGCCAACGGCGACACCGTGCACCCGGTCTCCGTCGAGAAGACGCTGCTGGCCGCGCGCGGCGAAGGCCGGCGGATCGTCCTCGCCCTCGACACGGTGAAGCACCTCGCCGACGAGGAGATGAAGGTCATCACGGACGGCACCGACGCGGTGACCAGGATCACCAAGCTGATGGACCCCTCGACGGCCACCGGCGAGTACATCGGGGTCACCCTCATCGAGCCCGAGGCCGCCGAGGAGCTCGCGGACGCGCTCAAGGTCACCTTCGAGCGCGACCCCGACCTCTACTACGAGGACGGCTACCAGGAGCTGGTGAACCGCGGCTTCCGTATCGACGTGGCCCCGATCGGGGACGTCGCCTGGGTCGAGATCGACAATCACGACGACCTCGCGAAGGGCCGTGGCATCGCGTGCCAGTACTGACGAGGCTCATCCCGTCCCCGGTCGTCGTCGACATCAGCAGTGGCGCCCTCGACGACTTGGCGGGGCTCCTCGCCGACCAGCGGATCTCGGCCTCCGGCAAGCTCGCCCTCGCCGTCAGTGACGGCTCGGGCCGGGCACTGCGCGAGAAGCTCGCGCCGGTGCTGCCCGGGGCCGACTGGTACTCCGTCGCCGACGGCACCATCGACTCCGCGGTGCGGCTGGCCGACGGGATCAAGGGCAAGCGGTACGACGCGGTGGTCGGCCTCGGCGGCGGCAAGATCATCGACGTGGCGAAGTACGCGGCGGCCCGGGTGGGGCTCCCGATGGTCGCCGTAGCGACGAATCTCTCGCACGACGGCATCTGCTCGCCGGTATCCACCCTGGACAACGACAACGGACGCGGCTCCTACGGGGTCCCGACCCCCATCGCGATCGTCGTCGACCTCGATGTGATCCGTGAGGCACCGCCCCGCTTCATCCGCTCCGGCGTCGGTGACGCGATCTCCAACATCTCGGCCATCGCCGACTGGGAGCTCTCGCACAAGGTCAACGGCGAAGCGGTCGACGGACTGGCGGCGGCCATGGCCCGCACCGCGGGCGAGGCGGTCCTGCGCCACCCCGGCGGGGTCGGCGACGACGAGTTCCTGATGGTGCTCGCCGAGGGGCTCGTCCTCTCCGGCATCGCGATCTCGATCAGCGGCGACACCAGGCCCTCGTCCGGTGCCTGCCACGAGATCTGCCACGCCTTCGACCTGCTCTTCCCCCAGCGGGCCGGCAGCCACGGCGAGCAGGTCGGTCTCGGCGCCGCCTTCGCGATGCACCTGCGCGGCGCGGCCGACGAGGCCGGGCTCTTCGCGGACGTCCTGCGCCGGCACGGCCTGCCCGTACTGCCCGGCGAGCTGGGCTTCAGCGTGGACGAGTTCGTCCAGGTCGTGCGGTACGCCCCGCAGACCCGCCCCGGACGCTTCACGATCCTGGAACACCTCAACCTGTCCGCAGACCAGATCAAGGACGCTTACGCCGACTATGCAAAAGCCATCGGTAGCTGAACTCCGCCCGGTCGTTCACCCTCCGGGCGTCAAGGACCGGCGGAGCGGCGAGCACTGGGGCGGCCGGCTCTACATGCGCGAGATTTCGCTGCGCGTGGACCGGCACCTGGTGAACACGCGGATCACGCCCAACCAGCTGACCTACGTGATGACCGTCGCCGCCGCCTTCGCCGCCCCTGCCCTCCTCGTGCCGGGGATCTGGGGCGCGGTGCTCGGCGTGCTGATGGCTCAGCTCTATCTGCTTCTCGACTGCGTCGACGGCGAGGTCGCCCGCTGGAAGAAGCAGTACTCGATGGTCGGCGTCTACGTGGACCGCGTAGCCGCCTATGTACTCGACGCCGCGGTCCTCGTCGGCTTCGGTCTGCGCGCGGCCGACATCTGGGGCTCCGGGCGGATCGACTGGCTGTGGGCCTTCCTCGGCACCCTCGCGGCCCTCGGCGCCGTCATGATCAAGTCCGAGACCGACCTCGTCGGCGTCGCCCGCCACCAGCAGGGACTGCCGCCGGTCAAGGAGACGGCGTCCGAGCCGCGCTCCTCCGGCATGGCGCTGGCCCGCAGGGCGGCCGCGGCGCTGAAGTTCCACCGGCTCGTCCTCGGCATCGAGGCGTCGCTGCTCATCCTGGTCCTCGCGATCGTGGACCAGATCAGGGGCGACCTGTTCTTCACGCGGCTCGGCGTCGCCGTGCTGGCGGGCATCGCGCTCCTGCAGTCCCTGCTCCACCTCGTGTCCGTCCTCGCCTCCAGCAGGCTCAAGTGACGGCCCCCGGCGCGGGCGGCTCCGCGAAGGTCGGCGCGGTCATCATCACGATGGGCAACCGCCCCGACGAGCTGCGCGCACTGCTGGATTCCGTCGCCAAGCAGGACGGCGACCCGGTCGAGACGGTCGTCGTCGGCAACGGCGCACCCGTGCCGGACGTCCCCGAAGGCGTACGGACCGTCGAGCTGCCCGAGAACCTGGGCATCCCCGGCGGCCGCAACGTCGGCATCGAGGCCTTCGGCCCGGCCGGCACCGACGTCGACATCCTGCTCTTCCTCGACGACGACGGGCTGCTGCCCAACACCGACACGGCCGAGCTGTGCCGCCAGGCCTTCGCGGCCGACCCCGAGCTGGGCATCATCAGCTTCCGGATCGCCGACCCCGACACCGGGGTCACCCAGCGCCGCCACGTCCCCCGGCTGCGCGCATCCGACCCCATGCACTCCTCGCGCGTCACGACCTTCCTCGGCGGGGCCAACGCCGTACGGTCCAAGGTCATCGCCGAGGCCGGACCGCTCCCCGGCGAGTTCTTCTACGCGCACGAGGAGACCGACCTGGCGTGGCGGGCCCTCGACGCCGGCTGGATGATCGACTACCGGTCCGACATGGTGCTGCACCACCCCACCACGGCCCCGTCCAGGCACGCGGTCTACCACCGCATGGTGGCCCGCAACCGTGTCTGGCTGGCCCGCCGGAACCTGCCCGCACCGCTGGTGCCGGTCTACCTGGGGGTGTGGATGCTGCTCACGCTGGTCCGCCGCCCCTCCGGAGCCGCGCTCAAGGCATGGTTCGGCGGGTTCAAGGAGGGCTGGACGACTCCCTGCGGACCACGCCGACCGATGAAATGGCGTACGGTCTGGCGGCTGACCCGACTGGGCCGGCCTCCGGTGATCTGAGAAGCTCGATTCTGAGAGCATCGGACGTACTCCGGGGCCCGGCATCCGAGCCCGGTCCCGATCCAGCAGCGCATCTTGAACACGAAAGTTTCAACTTGTGAGTGACACAACCCATGACGGAGCGGTCGCGCTGAGCGACCGCCCGTCTCCCGACGACGGTCTGTCCTCGGCCGAGCTGGCCGGGAAGTACGGCCTGTCGGTGAGCGGTGCCCGGCCTGGACTCATGGAGTACGTCCGCCAGATCTGGGGACGGCGCCACTTCATCCTGGCCTTCTCGTCCGCGAAACTGTCGGCCCAGTACAGCCAGGCCAAGCTGGGCCAGGTCTGGCAGGTGGCGACCCCGCTGCTCAACGCGGCGGTCTACTACTTCATCTTCGGCCTGCTCCTCAACACCAGGCGGGGGCTGCCGCACGACGTCTTCATCCCCTTCCTGGTGACCGGGGTCTTCGTCTTCACCTTCACGCAGAGCTCGGTGATGGCCGGTGTCCGGGCGATCTCGGGGAACCTCGGTCTGGTGCGGGCGCTGCACTTCCCGCGGGCCTCGCTGCCCGTCTCGTTCGCGCTCCAGCAGCTCCAGCAGCTGCTGTACTCGATGATCGTGCTGATCGTGGTCGCCGTCTGCTTCCACAGCTATCCGTCGCTGTCCTGGCTCCTGGTCATCCCCATCCTCGCGATGCAGTTCGTGTTCAACACGGGCCTGGCCCTGATCATGGCCAGGCTCGGCAGCAAGACGCCCGACCTCGCGCAGCTGATGCCGTTCATCATGCGTACCTGGATGTACACGTCGGGCGTGATGTTCTCCATCACGGTCATGCTCAAGGGCAAGCCGCCGTGGATCGCCCATGTGCTCCAGTGGAATCCGGCCACCGTCTACATGGACCTGGTCCGGTTCGCTCTGATCGACGGTTACGGCGCCGAGAACCTGCCTCCGCACGTCTGGGCGGCCGCAGCGGCCTGGGCGGTCCTGCTGGGCCTCGTGGGCTTCGTGTTTTTCTGGAAGGCTGAGGAGCGGTACGGCCGTGGCTGAGCAAACCAATCAGGGGTACATCCCCACGGTCATCGCGGACGACGTGCACATCGTGTACCGCGTCAACGCCGGCGGCGGCGGCAAGGGCGCGGCCACCGCAGCGCTCAGCCGCATCGTGGGCAAAGACAAGAGCGCCGCGCGCGGTGTCCGCAAGGTGCACGCCGTACGCGGGGTGACCTTCACGGCCTACCGGGGCGAGGCCATCGGGCTCATCGGCTCCAACGGCTCCGGCAAGTCCACCCTGCTGCGGGCCATCGCCGGGCTGCTGCCGACGGAGAGCGGCAAGGTCTACACCGACGGCCAGCCGTCGTTGCTCGGTGTCAACGCCGCACTGATGAACGACCTGACCGGCGAGCGCAATGTGATCCTCGGCGGTCTGGCCATGGGCATGTCGCGCGAGGAGATCCGCGAGCGGTACCAGGGGATCGTCGACTTCTCCGGTATCAACGAGAAGGGCGACTTCATCACCCTGCCGATGCGGACGTACTCGTCGGGCATGGCGGCGAGGCTCCGGTTCTCCATCGCGGCGGCCAAGAACCACGACGTCCTCATGATCGACGAGGCGCTGGCCACCGGCGACCGCAAGTTCCAGATCCGTTCGGAAGAGCGCATCCGCGAGCTGCGGAAGGAGGCCGGCACGGTCTTCCTCGTCAGCCACAGCAACAAGTCGATCAGGGACACCTGCGACCGCGTCCTGTGGCTGGAGAAGGGCGAACTGCTGATGGACGGCCCGACCGAGGAGGTCGTCAAGGCGTACGAGAAGGAGACCGGCAAGTAGCCGCCCCGTCGGCCCTTCCCGCCTTCCCGCAGCACCACAGCGGCCCCCCGCCGGAACCTCCGGCGGGGGGCCGCTGCCCTGCGGTCACCCGCTGCCCGCAACATCCCGACACGCCGGTGCGAGCAGGCTGTTCAGGCCAATGACGGACCGTTGTGCACAGGTCCGGGTGAGTCAAGTGATCGTCAAGTACTGTGCCTGCGGGGAAGGTTGCGGAGGATTGAAGTGTTCTTGTAATGCGCACTGCACCCCGCTGACGTGCCAGTCGTTGTACAACGTAAGCTGTACCGGTGCTGATTCACGGCAAGCGGGGCCAATACCCTGCGTCGCCAACCCGGCGTCGCCTTGCCTGACAGTCTGCGCGGCGTGTCCGAAATGGGTTGTATTGAGTCAGCAGTGTAGAACGGGAGATGTGACGGCAATGGCAACGGACGTGTCCCAGCTCCGCGATGTTTCCGCCGTTCCCGCGCCTGGCAGTATGCGGTGACGGGCGTCCGGGACGCGGGCACCGACAGCCATGCGCGCACCACACTCGACAAGGCGTCCGGGGAGAACTTCCCGGTAGCCCCGTTCTTCCTGCCGCGCGCCTGGCGCGACGACCTGATGGCGGTCTACGGCTACGCCCGGCTCGTCGACGACATCGGCGACGGGGACCTCGCGTCTCCCGCGACCGAGGCCCGGCTCCTGGGGCTCGACCCCGCGCGCGCCGACGACCGCCTCGCGATGCTCGACGCGTTCGAGGCCGACCTGCAGCGCGTCTTCGCCGGACCGGGCGAGCAGCCGCGCCACCCCATCCTGCGCACGCTCCGGCCGACCGTCCGCCGCTGCGCCCTCACCCCTGAGCCGTTCCTCGGGCTGATCGCGGCCAACCGCCAGGACCAGACGGTCCGGCGCTACGAAACCTACGAGGACCTCCTCGCGTACTGCGAGCTCTCGGCCAACCCCGTCGGCCGTCTCGTCCTGCAGATCACGGGCACGGCGAGCCCCGAGCGCATCCGGCGCTCCGACGCCGTCTGCACGGCGCTGCAGATCGCCGAGCACCTCCAGGACGTCGCCGAGGACCTCGGCCGCGACCGCATCTACCTTCCCGCCCGGGACATGAAGGAGTTCCACGTCCAGGAGGCGGATCTGGCGGTCCCGAGCGCGGGCGCATCGGTGCGCGCGCTCATCGCCTACGAAGCCGAACGCGCCCGGGGCCTGCTGAATGAAGGCGCCCCGCTGGTGGGTAGCGTCCATGGCAGGCTCAAGCTGCTGCTCGCCGGGTTCGTGGCCGGTGGAAGCGCCGCCCTCCAGGCGGTCTCCGCCGCCGGATTCGACGTGCTTCCCGGACCGCCCAAAGCCACCAAGTTCGGCCTGTTGCGCGAAACGGGAGCCGTCCTGCGAGGAACGCGTAGAGAGGGGTGAGCCGGACCGTGGAGGGACAAACGCCGGTTTCGGGGCCCGTGATGGCCGCGTACACGTACTGCGAGGCCGTCACGGGACAGCAGGCGCGGAATTTCGCGTACGGCATCAGGCTGCTGCCCGCCGACAAGCGGCAGGCCATGTCCGCGCTGTACGCCTTCTCGCGACGTGTGGACGACATCGGCGACGGGGACCTGGCCCCCGACGTCAAGCGGGAGCGGCTGGAATCGACGCGCGACCTCCTCGGACGGATCCGCGAAGGAGCCGTGGAGGAGGACGAAACCGATCCGGTCGCGGTGGCCCTGACCGACGCGGCACGCCGGTTCCCGATCCCGCTCGGCGGGCTCGACGAACTCATCGACGGCGTACTGATGGACGTACGCGGCGAGACCTATGAGACCTGGGACGACCTGGAGGTCTACTGCCGTTGCGTCGCGGGTGCCATCGGCCGGCTCTCGCTCGGAGTCTTCGGCAACGCCGCGAGCACGGCGGCCGCCGACCGGGCGTCCCAGTACGCCGACACGCTCGGCCTGGCACTCCAGCTCACCAACATCCTCCGGGACGTCCGCGAGGACGCGGGCAACGGCCGCACCTATCTCCCCGCTGAAGACCTCGCCAAGTTCGGCTGCTCGGACGGCTTCCACAGTGCGACGCCGCCGGCGGGCTCCGACTTCGCCGGTCTTGTGCACTTCGAGGTCCGCCGCGCCCGCGCCCTGTTCGCCGAGGGCTACCGGCTGCTGCCCTTCCTCGACCGCCGCAGCGGGGCATGCGTCGCCGCGATGGCCGGTATCTACCGGCGCCTCCTGGACCGCATCGAGCGCGACCCCGAGGCGGTCCTGCGCGGCCGGGTCTCGCTGCCCGGCCGGGAGAAGGCGTACGTCGCGGTCCGCGGTCTCTCCGGTCTCGACACCCGGAACATCACACGTCAGAGCGCCCGGAGGCGCGCCTGATGCCCCTCGACAGACCCGCTCCGCAACGGTCCGCCGAGCGGTACTCAACCTCCGGGGAAGATCACGCGTCCCTGACTTCGACAACCTGCCGTCCTCACCGGGACGGCCGGTCCTGGAAGGGGGGCGTATGACAGCCGACGCGGCGCGGCCGACGCGCGCGGTCGTGGTCGGCGGGGGGCTGGCCGGTACCACCGCCGCACTCGAACTCGCCGGCGCGGGCGTACGCGTGACCCTGCTCGAAGGCCGGCCCCGGCTGGGGGGTCTCGCCTTCTCCTTCCAGCGCGGCGAACTGACCGTCGACAACGGCCAGCACGTGTACCTGCGCTGCTGCACCGCGTACCGCTGGTTCCTCGACCGGATCGAAGGGGCCGCCCTCGCGCCCCTCCAGGACCGGCTCGACGTGCCCGTGCTCGACATCGCGCCCGCGAGCGGCCCGCGTCTTGGCCGGCTGCGCCGCAGCGGACTGCCGGTGCCGCTGCACCTGGCCCGGAGCCTCGCGACGTACCCGCATCTCTCGCTCGCCGAGCGGGCGAGCGTCGGCCGCGCCGCGCTGGCGCTCAAGGGACTCGACCTCGCCGATCCCGCCCTGGACGACACCGACTTCGCGAGCTGGCTGCGCGCGCACGGGCAGTCCGACCGCACCATCGAAGCCCTCTGGGACCTGGTGGGCGTCGCGACGCTCAACGCGACCGCGCCGCACGCCTCGCTGGGTCTCGCCGCGATGGTCTTCAAGACCGGGCTGCTCTCCGAAGCGGGCGCGGCCGACATCGGCTGGGCCCAGGTGCCGCTGGGCGCCCTGCACGACACGCTGGCCCGCAAGGCCCTCGACGCGGCGGGGGTGCGCACCGAACTGCGCGCCAGGGTCGCCGGTGTCGGCCGGGCCGCGGACGGGAGCTGGCGGGTGGAGACCGACGGCGAGACGCTGGAGGCCGACGCCGTGGTGCTCGCCGTACCGCAGCGCGAGGCCCATGCGCTGCTCCCCGAAGGGGCGCTCGACGAGCCGGAGAGGCTGCTGGAGATCGGTACGTCACCGATCCTCAACGTCCATGTCGTGTACGACCGCAAGGTGCTCCGCCGGCCCTTCTTCGCCGCGCTCGGCACCCCGGTCCAGTGGGTCTTCGACCGTACGGACTCCTCGGGTCTCCAGGGCGGCGGGCAGTACCTGGCGCTGTCCCAGTCCGTCGCCGACGACGACATCGACCAGCCCGTCTCCGTTCTCAGAGAGCGCTATCTCCCGGAGCTGGAGCGCCTGTTGCCCGCGGCGCGCGGCGCCGGTGTACGGGACTTCTTCGTCACCCGTGAGCGCACCGCGACCTTCACTCCGGCCCCTGGTGTCGGACGGCTGCGTCCCGGCGCCCGCACCCGCATCCCCGGCCTCTGCCTGGCCGGGGCGTGGACCGCCACTGGCTGGCCCGCGACCATGGAGGGCGCGGTGCGCAGCGGTCTCAGCGCCGCCGGTGCCGTGCTCACCACGCTCGGCCGTACCCACGACCATCCGCTTCAGGAGGCGGCATGAGCACTGTTACTGGAACAAGAGGAGAGCCTGTGACCCCGGCCGCAGACACCGTCGATATTGTCGCGCTCCTGGAGCGCGGACGGACCCTGTCCTCACCGGTGCTGCGCGCTGCCATTGACCGGCTCGCACCGCCCATGGACACGGTCGCCGCCTATCACTTCGGCTGGATCGACGCCGAGGGGCGCCCCGCGGACGGGGACGGCGGCAAGGCCGTACGCCCCGCGCTCGCGCTGCTGTCGGCCGAGGCAGCCGGAGCCTCGGCCGAAGCCGGGATCCCCGGCGCCGTCGCGGTGGAACTCGTGCACAACTTCTCGCTGCTGCACGACGACCTGATGGACGGTGACGAACAGCGCCGCCACCGGGACACCGTCTGGAAGGTGCACGGCCCCGCGCAGGCGATCCTCGTCGGCGACGCGCTCTTCGCGCTCGCGAACGAGATCCTGCTGGAGCTCGGCACCGTGGAGGCCGGCCGCGCCACGCGCCGTCTGACCACCGCCACCAGGAAACTGATCGACGGTCAGGCCCAGGACATCTCCTACGAGCACCGCGAACGGGTCACCGTCGAGGAGTGCCTGGAGATGGAGGGCAACAAGACGGGCGCCCTGCTGGCCTGCGCCGTCTCCATCGGTGCGGTACTCGGCGGCGCCGACGACCGCACGGCCGACACGCTGGAGGCGTACGGCTACCACCTCGGCCTGGCGTTCCAGGCCGTCGATGACCTGCTCGGCATCTGGGGCGACCCGGAGGCCACCGGAAAACAGACCTGGAGCGATCTGCGCCAGCGCAAGAAGTCCCTGCCCGTCGTCGCGGCTCTCGCGGCCGGCGGACCGGCGTCGGAACGGCTGGGCGAACTGCTCGCAGCCGACGCCAAGAGCAGTGACTTCGACACGTTCTCCGAGGAGGAGTTCGCCGTACGGGCGGCTCTGATCGAGGAGGCGGGCGGCCGGGAGTGGACCTCGCAGGAGGCCCGCAGGCAGCACGCGATCGCGATCGACGCGCTCACCGGGGTCGAGATGCCGGAAAGGGTGCGGGCGCAGCTCATCGCGCTCGCCGACTTCGTCGTAGTACGGAAGAGATGATCACCATCGCCACATAACTCGCGGTCGCCGGCCGGTGTCCCCGGGACACCGGCCGACGGAGACCCCAGCACAGCAGAGGAAGCACTGCACGAAGGGGAAGCCATGACAGCGACGACCGACGGAAGCCCCGGAGCCATGGAGCCCCGCGCAGCCTCGGCAACGGGAACAGCTGAGACAACTACAGCAACTGCACCTACTGAAACCACCGAAACGATTCTTGCCGGTCACCCGGTGCATGACGCCGCCGAGCGGGCCGCAGAGCGCTCGGTCGCATACCTGCTGGAAGCCCAGGACGCCCAGGGCTGGTGGAAGGGCGACCTGGAAACAAACGTGACCATGGACGCCGAAGACCTGCTGCTGCGGCAGTTCCTCGGCATCCAGGACGAGCGCACCACGAAGGCCGCCGGACAGTTCATCCGGGGCGAGCAGCGCGCGGACGGCACCTGGGCCACCTTCTTCGAGGGCCCCGGCGAACTCTCCACCACCATCGAGGCGTACGTGGCGCTGCGGCTCGCCGGGGACGCCCCCGACGCCCCGCACATGGCGCTGGCGTCCGCCTTCATCCGCGCCAACGGAGGCGTGGCCGCGAGCAGGGTGTTCACCAGGATCTGGCTCGCCCTCTTCGGTTGGTGGAAATGGGATGACCTCCCCGAGCTACCACCTGAGATGATTTTCCTGCCCAAGTGGTTCCCGCTCAACATCTACGATTTCGGCTGCTGGGCCCGGCAGACGATCGTGCCGCTCACCGTCGTCTCGGCGAAGCGCCCGGTCCGCCCGGCCCCCTTCGCACTCGACGAGCTGCACACCGACCCGGCCGACCCGAATCCGGCCAAGCGGCCTGCCCCGCTGGTCAGTTGGGACGGGGCGTTCCAGCACCTCGACAAGGCGCTGCACATCTACCACAAGGTCGCCCCGCGAAGACTCCGCAAGGTGGCCATGAACGCGGCGGCCCGGTGGATCATCGAGCGGCAGGAGAACGACGGCTGCTGGGGCGGCATCCAGCCGCCCGCCGTGTACTCGGTCATCGCACTCCATCTGCTCGGTTACGACATCGACCACCCCGTGATGCGGGCGGGCCTGGAGTCGCTGGACCGGTTCGCCATCTGGCGCGAGGACGGCGCCCGCATGATCGAGGCCTGCCAGTCCCCGGTGTGGGACACCTGTCTGGCCACGATCGCGCTGGCCGACGCGGGGCTGAGCCCCGACCACCCGGCCCTCGTCAGGGCCGCCGAGTGGATGCTCGCCGAGGAGATCGACCGGCCCGGCGACTGGGCGGTGCGCCGCCCCGGACTCGCCCCCGGTGGCTGGGCGTTCGAGTTCCACAACGACAACTACCCCGACATCGACGACACCGCCGAGGTCGCCCTCGCGCTGCGCCGGGTCCGGGTGCCGGACCGGGCGCGGCTGGAAGGGGCCATCGCGCGCGGTGTGCGCTGGAACCTCGGTATGCAGTGCAAGGACGGTGGCTGGGGCGCCTTCGACGCCGACAACACCAGCCCGTTCCCCAACCGGCTGCCGTTCTGCGACTTCGGCGAGGTCATCGACCCGCCGTCGGCCGATGTCACCGGCCATGTCGTGGAGATGCTCGCCGTCGAGGGCAAGACGCACGACCCGCGCACCCGGCGCGGCATCGAGTGGCTGCTCGCCGAACAGGAGGCGACCGGCGCCTGGTTCGGGCGCTGGGGCGTCAACTACATCTACGGCACCGGGTCGGTGGTCCCGGCCCTCACCGCGGCCGGGCTGCCCGTCTCCCATCCGGCGATCCGCCGTGCGGTCTCCTGGCTGGAGTCCGTACAGAACGATGACGGCGGCTGGGGCGAGGACCTGCGCTCGTACAAGGAGGAGGAGTGGATCGGGCACGGCGCTTCGACGCCCTCCCAGACCGCCTGGGCGCTGCTGGCGCTGCTCGCGGCGGGGGAGCGGGAGAACAAGGCCGTGGAGCGGGGTGTCTCCTGGCTCGCCGAGACGCAGCGCCAGGACGGCTCATGGGACGAGCCGTACTTCACCGGTACCGGCTTCCCCTGGGACTTCTCGATCAACTACAACCTGTACCGGCAGGTCTTCCCGCTGACCGCGCTGGGACGGTACGTCAACGGTGAGCCCTTCGCCGGAACCCGGCAGGGGAGCTGATGACCGAGGCTCCGGACAGCGCCCCGCTGCTGATCGCCTGTGCGCTGGGCATCGAGCGGTTCGCCCTGCGCACGGGCGGCCGCCGCGGCGGCGCACCGGGCCCGGTGACCGTACTCCGTACGGGCATGGGGCCCGAGGCGGCCGCGTACGCCGTCACCCGCACACTCGGTGAGCTCCCCTCGCGGGAGTCCGCCGTGATCGCTTCCGGCTTCTGCGCCGGTCTCGCACCCGGAATGCATCCGGGTGATGTGATCGTCGCCGATGAGACCAGGGACAGCAGGGGCGCCACCGCCTGCGTGGGCACCGAGGTGCTCGCAAAAGCACTCGCCGCCGCCCTGCCCGGGCGTACTGTGCACACCGGTCCGCTGACCGGGTCAGACCATGTTGTACGCGGCCACGAAAGGGCCGAGCTGCGTGCCACAGGGGCGATCGCCGTGGACATGGAATCCGCGGCGACGCTCTGGAGTGCTGTACGGACCGGGCCCCGCCCGGTTGCGGCCGTACGAGTGGTCGTGGACGCTCCAGAACATGAACTCGTCCGTATTGGGACGGTACGCGGTGGAATATCGGCCTTCCGCGTACTCCGTGCCGTCCTTCCAGCTTTCTATGAATGGCACCGTTCTTTGCTGCTCCCCAGGAGGTGAGCTAGATGGCCATGCCGCTCCGTCAGACCATCAGGGTCGGGACGTATCTCTTCGAACAGAAGCTCCGCAAGCGTGAGAAGTTCCCGTTGATCGTCGAGCTGGAGCCGCTCTTCGCGTGCAACCTCGCATGTGAGGGCTGCGGGAAGATCCAGCATCCGGCGGGAGTGCTCAAGCAGCGCATGCCGGTGGCGCAGGCAGTGGGGGCCGTCCTTGAATCGGGTGCTCCGATGGTTTCCATCGCGGGTGGTGAGCCCCTCATGCACCCGCAGATCCATGAAATCGTGCGCCAGCTGGTGGCAAAGAAGAAATATGTCTTCCTTTGCACCAACGCGATGCTGATGCGCAAGAAGATGGACAAGTTCACGCCTTCGCCCTACTTCGCGTTCACCGTGCACATCGACGGGCTGCGCGAGCGGCACGACGAGTCGGTGGCGAAGGAGGGAGTGTTCGACGAAGCCGTGGAGGCGATCAAGGAGGCCAAGAGGCGCGGTTTCCGCGTCACGACCAACTCCACCTTCTTCAACACGGACACCCCGCAGAACATCATCGAGGTGCTCAACTACCTCAATGACGATCTGGAGGTGGACGAGATGATGATCTCGCCCGCCTATGCCTACGAGAAGGCCCCGGACCAGGAGCACTTCCTGGGGGTCGAACAGACCCGGGAACTCTTCAAGAAGTCCTTCGCCGGCGGGAACAGGGGCCGCTGGCGCCTGAACCACTCGCCGCTCTTCCTGGACTTCCTGGAAGGCAAGGTGGACTTCCCCTGCACCGCGTGGGCCATTCCCAACTACTCGCTCTTCGGCTGGCAGCGCCCCTGCTATCTGATGAACGACGGGTATGTCCCCACGTACAAGGAGCTGGTCGAGAAGACCGACTGGGACAAGTACGGCCGGGGCAAGGACGACCGCTGTGCCAACTGCATGGCGCACTGCGGTTACGAGCCGACTGCCGTACTCGCCACGATGAGCTCCCTCAAGGAGACCATCCGGGCCGCCCGCGAGACGGTTTCAGGAAACCGCGGGTGACGTGACGGTCGCAGGAGAGCCTGCCGCACCCGGGCTCCCCGAGCCGCCGGCCCGACCTGTCCAGGTCGGGCCGGCGGCCGTAGAGCCTTTCGGGTGACCTTCGATCGCCCGATCAGAGGCCGGCCGAAAGGCTCTCAGGCGCGTACGCGCCGGTTCCGGTGCTGTCGATGACCCGGGCGCCGGCTCCGTCACCGACCGGCACCGGATGTGTGAGCGATACAAAATCCGAGAGGGGGCCTGAGCGTGTCGATCTTGGAGAATATCCGGGGACCGCACGACCTGAAGGCGCTCGCCGAGGCGGAACTCGGTGAACTGGCCGTAGAAATAAGGGAGTTCCTGATCCAGGCGGTAGCCAGGACCGGGGGACACCTGGGGCCGAACCTGGGGGTGGTCGAACTCGCCGTCGCGCTGCACCGGGTCTTCGACTCACCCGTCGACCGCATCCTGTGGGACACCGGCCACCAGAGCTATGTGCACAAGCTGCTCACCGGCCGGCAGGACTTCTCCAAACTGCGCAGCAAGGGCGGCCTCTCCGGCTACCCCTCCCGCGAGGAGTCCGAGCACGACGTCATCGAGAACTCGCACGCCTCGACGGTGCTGGGCTGGGCCGACGGCCTCGCCAAGGCCAACGAGGTGCTCGGCAGGACCGGCCATGTGGTCGCCGTGATCGGTGACGGCGCGCTCACCGGCGGCATGGCCTGGGAGGCGCTCAACAACATCGCGGCCGCCAGGGACCGCCCGCTGATCATCGTCGTGAACGACAACGGCCGCTCGTACGGCCCGACGATCGGCGGCCTGGCCAACCACTTCGCCACCCTCCGCACGACCGACGGCTACGAGCGGGCCCTCGCCTGGGGCAAGGACGTGCTCCGGGCGGCCCCCGTCGTGGGACAGCCGCTGTACGAGTCGCTGCACGGCGCGAAGAAGGGGTTCAAGGACGCCTTCGCACCGCAGGGCATGTTCGAGGACCTGGGGCTGAAGTACGTCGGCCCGGTCGACGGGCACGACCTGGCGGCCGTGCAGTCGGCACTGAACCGGGCCAAGCGCTTCCACGGTCCTGTGCTCGTCCACTGCCTCACCGAGAAGGGGCGCGGCTACCGGCCCGCGCTGGAGGACGAAGCGGACCGCTTCCACACCGTCAGCGTCATGGACCCGCTGACCTGCGCCCCGCTCGCCCCGCCCGGCGGACCCTCCTGGACCTCGGTGTTCGGCGCCGAGATCGCCGCGATCGGAGCCGAACGCCCCGATGTCGTCGCCATCACGGCGGCGATGCTGCACCCGGTCGGCCTCACCGAGTTCGCCGAGCGCTTCCCCGACCGCGTCTGGGACGTCGGGATCGCCGAACAGCACGCGGCGGTCTCGGCCGCCGGACTCGCCACCGGTGGTCTGCACCCGGTGGTCGCCGTGTACGCGACCTTCCTCAACCGGGCACTCGACCAGCTCCTGATGGACGTGGCCCTGCACCGGTGCGGGGTGACGTTCGTCCTCGACCGGGCCGGGGTCACCGGCCCCGACGGGCCCTCGCACAACGGCATGTGGGACATGTCCGTCCTCCAGGCCGTACCGGGACTGCGGATAGCCGCGCCCCGGGACGCCGACCAGCTCCGTGCCCAGCTGCGGGAGGCGGTCGACGTGGACGACGCGCCGACCGTACTGCGCTTCCCCAAGGAGTCGGTGGGCGAGCCGCTCCCGGCGGTCGGCCGGGTCGGCGGTATGGACGTACTGCACCGGGCGGACCGGCCCCAGGTGCTGCTGGTCGCCGTCGGGGTGCTCGCCCCGGTCTGCCTGCAGGCGGCCGAACTCCTCGAAGGCGGCGGCGTCGGCTGCACGGTCGTCGACCCGCGCTGGGTCAAACCGGTGGACGCCGAACTCCCCGAACTCGCCGCCGGACACCGGCTGGTCGCGGTCGCCGAGGACAACAGCCGCAGCGGCGGCGTGGGTTCGGCGGTCGGCCAGGCGCTGCGGGACGCCGGGGTCGACGTACCGCTGCGGACCTTCGGAATCCCCGAGCAGTTCCTCCCGCACGCCAAACGTGCCGAAGTGCTGGCCGACATCGGGCTCACGCCCGTCGAGATCGCAGGACGGATCAGCGCCGCCCTGAAAGCCAAGGAGAAGACGGAATGACGGAAGGCGCACCCAAGGGTTTCGACCTGACGACCCTGCTGGCCGAACGAGGTGCCGAGCGCTACGAGCTGCACACCCGGTACCTCAACCACCAGCTGCCGAGAATGCTGCACACCATCGGCTTCGACAACGTCTACGAGCGTGCCGAGGGCGCCCACTTCTGGGACGCGGACGGCAACGACTACCTCGACATGCTCGCGGGCTTCGGGGTCATGGGGCTCGGCCGGCACCATCCGGTCGTCCGCAAGGCGCTGCATGACGTCCTGGACGCCTCGCTCGCCGACCTGACCCGCTTCGACTGCCAGCCGCTGCCCGGCCTGCTCGCCGAGAAGCTGCTGGCCCACTCGCCGCACCTGGACCGGGTGTTCTTCGGCAACAGCGGTACGGAAGCCGTCGAGACGGCGCTGAAGTTCGCCAGGTACGCCACAGGGAAGCCCAGGATCCTCTACTGCTCGCACGCCTTCCACGGGCTGACGACCGGCTCGCTCTCGGTCAACGGCGAGGACGGCTTCCGGGACGGATTCGCACCGCTGCTGCCCGACACGGCGATCAGCATGGGTGATCTGGCCGCGCTGGAACGCGAGTTGAAGCGCGGGGACGTGGCGGGCTTCGTGGTCGAGCCGATCCAGGGCAAGGGGGTCCTGGAGTCCCCGCCCGGCTTCCTGCGGGCGGCCCAGGAGCTGCTGCACCGGCACAAGGCCCTGCTGATCGCCGACGAGGTGCAGACGGGACTCGGGCGGACCGGTGACTTCTACGCCTACCAGCACGAGGAGGGCGTCGAGCCGGACCTGGTCTGTGTGGCCAAGTCGCTCTCCGGCGGGTACGTACCGGTCAGCGCGACCCTGGGCAAGGACTGGATCTTCAAGAAGGTCTACTCGTCCATGGACCGGGTGCTGGTCCACTCGGCGAGCTTCGGCTCCAACGCCCAGGCGATGGCCGCCGGGCTCGCCGTGCTTTCGGTGATGGAGGACGAGGAGACCGTCGCCCACGCCCGCACGACCGGCGAGCTGCTGAAGTCCCGGCTGGCCGCGCTGATTCCCCGGTACGAGCTGCTCCACGACGTACGCGGCCGGGGGCTGATGATCGGCATCGAGTTCGGCCGCCCCACGTCGCTGAAGCTCCGCAGCCGGTGGACCATGCTCCAGGCGGCCCGCAAGGGGCTCTTCGCGCAGATGGTCGTCGTACCGCTGCTCCAGAAGCACCGCATCCTCACCCAGGTCTCCGGGGACCATCTGGAAGTGATCAAACTGATCCCGCCGCTGGTCATCGGTGAGGCGGACGTGGACCGCTTCGTCGAGGCGTTCACCGCTGTCATGGACGACGCGCACGGCGGTGGCGGACTCATGTGGGACTTCGGGCGGACCCTGGTGAAGCAGGCGGTCGCCAACCGCTGAGGGCCGACGGCTTTTTGCCTCAGAGGCAAGAAAGTTGCCTCTGAGGCATTCTGCTGTCCCAATGGTGGGTATGAGCACCCCAGCGGAGGATCTGCCCGATGTCGCCCCGCGCCTGCGCGAACTGCGCCGGCGAGGACGGCTCACGCTGGAGGCCGCCGCCCGCAGGGCCGGTCTCTCCCCGGCGCACCTCTCCCGGCTGGAGACCGGAGCACGGCAGCCGTCGCTGCCCATGCTGCTCTCGCTGGCCCGCATCTACGGTACGTCGGTCTCCGAGCTGCTCGGCGAGGTGCCGCCCGAGCGGGACCCGATCATCCGGGGCGACCGCCGGGACTCCGTCGAGGCCGACGGCTGGACGTACCACACGGCGGGCTCCCCGGGCCGGGCGATGCAGGCACTGCGCGTGGAAGTGCCGTACGGGGCGCAGGGCGAGCTCGTCCGGGTCCATCCCGGCGAGGAGTGGATCTACGTCCTCAGCGGCAAGCTGCGGCTGACCCTGGGGGACGCGGCGCACGATCTCGACCCCGGGGACAGCGCCCACTTCGACTCGCTCACCCCGCACCGGATCGCCGCGGCGACCCGGGGCGGGACCGAGCTGCTCTTCATGCACACCCTGATCCAGAGCCCCGACCTGCACTGAGCCCGGTCCTGCACTGAGCCCTGAGCCGCACTGAGGCCGGTCCCGCACGCGATCCGTTCCGAAGAGAGGCCGCACCATGCCGGAAACAGAAACAGACCCGGAGAAGCCGCATCGCGAGAGCGCGCACCCGGAGAAGTCGAGCGAGGAGAAGAAGTTCCCCCGGGGGCTCGTCATCCGGCTCTTCGCCTATCTGGTGGCGGGCCACCTCTTCGCCGGTTTCCTCTATCTGCTGTTCACGCTCGGCGGTCAGCAGTAGCCGTCCGGCCGTCCTCGCCCGGTGGCTCAGGCGGCGTCTTCGAGCAGCCGCGCGCGCAGCTTCTCGCGCGTCTCCGGGCTGAGCTTCAGACCCTCGGTGAGATAGCGGTCGGTGGTGCCCCACGTCTCGTCGATGGCCGCGAAGGCCATCTCCAGATACTCGGCGCGGGCCTCGAAGAGCGGGCTCAGCAGCCGCATGACCTCGTCGGAGTTCGCGTCGGGCGACTTGTCACTGCGCTTGTACAGGTAGCGCCGCCGGGGGTCGTTCGACTTGAGGTAGTCCGCCTCGACGGCGTCGCGCTCCACCCCCACCGCGAGCAGCGTCACCGCTATCGAGAGTCCCGCCCGGTCCTTGCCGGCCGCACAGTGCATCAGGGCAGGCACGCTGTCCTCGGCGAGAGCGTGCAGCACCCGGCTGTGCTCGGCGGTCCTGGTGGTGATGATCGACCGGTACGAACTGGCCATCCGGCCCGCGGCCCGGTCGTCGGAGAGGACCTGGCGCAGCTGGTCCAGATCGCCGTCGCTGACCATGCGCCAGAACTGGGAACCGTCCGCCGGGTCCGTCAGCGGGATGTTGACATTGCGGACGCCCGCCAGCTCGACGTCCCGTCCGTCCAGGGCCACGTCGGAGGCGTTGCGGAAGTCGAAGATCGTGTGGAGCCCGAGTGAGGACAGGAAAGCCGCGTCCTCGGCGGTCGCGTGCGCGAGGTGACCGCTGCGGAACAGCCTGCCCTGCCGCACCCGCCGTCCGTCCACGGTCGGCAGCCCGCCCACATCGCGGAAGTTGCGGACTCCGGCAAGCTCGGGTTCTGCCGACGGGACCTGCGGAAGTTGCTGCGTCACGGGGCTCCTCGGTGTCCTGCCGGCGCGGCTGGTCGCCGCCGTCGGCGCATGGTGGACCAGTGCCGTGGCACCGGCCGTCCGGCCGTGTCGTAACGGCCCTGGATTTTTGACGATACGACATCGGTGCGCCATGCAGGCATCGTGCCCCGGAGAAGCGCGGACGCTTCCCTTATTCCGTCTTTAGACAAACTGCCCAGGTGGCCTTTCTCACGGCCCGTCACCCCCTTAATACGGTCGCGTAGGTCACATCGCGAGGTGCAGGATTGGCCGTTGTGGCAGACGATTCGGCAATTTCGGCAATCAAGAACAGAGACATCATCGGGTCGTACGCGGCGATCGGCGACAGCTTCACCGAGGGAGTCGGAGACCCCGGACCCGACGGGAAGTTCGTCGGCTGGGCCGACCGGCTCGCCGTACTCCTGGACGACCGCGTCCCCGAACACACCTTCCGTTACGCGAACCTCGCGGTGCGCGGACGCCTCCTCGACCAGATCGTCGAGGAGCAGGTCCCGCGGGCCAAGGAGCTCGCCCCCGACCTGGTCAGCTTCTCGGCGGGCGGCAACGACATCATCCGGCCGGGCTCCGACCCGGACGACGCGGCCGAGCGCTTCGAGCGGGCGCTCGCCGATCTGACCGGCTCGGTCGGCACCGTCATGGTGACCACCGGGTTCGACACCCGCGGTGTGCCGGTCCTGCGCCATCTGCGCGGCAAGATCGCCACGTACAACGAGCACGTGCGGGTCATCGCCGCCCGGCACGGCGCCCCGGTGCTCGACCTGTGGTCCCTCAAGACCATCCAGGACAGGCGCGCCTGGGACGACGACCGGCTGCATCTCTCGCCCGAGGGCCACACGCGTGTCGCGCTGCGGGCCGCGCAGGTGCTCGGTCTCGACGTACCCGCGGACCCGGACCAGCCGTGGCCCCCGGAGCCGCCGCGCGGCTCGGCCGAGGTACGGCGCGACAACATCCACTGGGCCCGTGAACACCTGGTGCCGTGGATAGGCCGCAGGCTCCGCGGCGAGTCGTCCGGCGACCATGTGGAGGCCAAGCGCCCCGACCTGCTGCCGCTCTGACGCGGGTCCGCATGCCCCGGCACGGATCCGGCGGGACAGATCCGTGCCCCGGCGGCGGCGACCGTTCACGGGGCCGTTCCTCCACGGTCGTGCCCGCCGCACATAAGCGTCGTGCTCGCCGCACATAATGGATCGACATCGCACACCTGGAGGTCCTCGTGCCCGATTCCCGTTCTCTGTCGCCCCGGCTCCGCGCGCTGCGGCCGGAGAGCTTCGGTGCGGACCCGGCCGGAGAGCGGATGGCGCGTATCCGCCGCTCACCGAACTTCGCCGACGGCGTGTTCCAGAACCCGGTGGGCGCCAGGACCCGGCCGGCCGGCTCCATGACCGAGTTCGCGAAGGTCTACTTCCGCAAGGAGGAGCGGGCCCTCAGATCCCCCGAAGGCACCGTGCCCGTCCACGCGACCACGGTCGCCGACCTCGCGAAGCCACCGGCCTCGGGGCTGCGGCTCACCTGGATGGGTCACTCCACCGTGCTCGCCGAGATCGACGGCCGGCGGGTGCTGTTCGATCCGGTCTGGGGCAAGCGCTGCTCACCGTTCTCGTTCGCGGGGCCGAAGCGGCTGCACCCGGTGCCGCTGCCGCTCGCCGCTCTGGGGCCCGTCGACACCGTGGTGATCTCGCACGACCACTACGACCACCTGGACCTCCCCACCATCAAGGCACTCGCCGGGACCGACACGGTCTTCGCCGTACCGCTCGGCGTGGGCGCCCACCTGGAGCGCTGGGGCGTGCCCGCGGCCCGGCTGCGCGAGCTGGACTGGAACGAGACCGCGGAAGTGGCAGGCATCCGGCTGACCGCCACGCCGGCCAGGCACTTCTGCGGCCGGGGGCTGCGCAACCAGCAGCACACGCTCTGGGCGTCCTGGGCCGTCGCCGGACCCGAGCACCGGATCTACCACAGCGGCGACACCGGGTACTTCCCCGGATTCGTGGACATCGGCGCCGCGCACGGCCCCTTCGACGCCACGATGATCCAGATCGGCGCTTATTCGGAGTACTGGCCCGACATCCACATGACCCCGGCCGAAGGCGTGCGGGCCCATCTGGATCTCCAGGGCGGTAAGCCCGGTGGTGTGCTGCTGCCCATCCACTGGGGCACCTTCAACCTCGCCACGCACCCGTGGGCGGAGCCCGGCGAGTGGACGCGGGACGCCGCGGGGGAGGCCGGGCAGGCAGTGGCGCTGCCCAGGGCCGGGGAACCCTTCGAGCCCACCGGCAAGATCCCGTCCGAGCCGTGGTGGCGGGCGGTGTCCCCGCCGGTCGCCCACCCGTGGCGCGCCACCGTGGAACCGGACACCGCCCCGGCCGACCGGAGCGGACTCGGCCTCGCGGAGGAGCAGCACACCTGAGCACTGGGCCCCCGCTCACCGCCCGGCGAGAGACCGCCGGTGAGCGGGCCCAGTGCGCCCTACGGCCGCCGTACCGCGAACTGGAAGCAGCCGTACTCCACGGCGCGTACGTGCACCATCGCCACCTCCGGGACCGCGAACGCATCGTCGAAGGCCCGGTCGAAACCGGCCCCGGAGTCCTCGGGGATTTCGAAGAGACGGCCGCCGATGATGTGCCCCTCGGCGTTGTAGCGCCGGATGGTGCGCTGCGCCCCCGGACGTGCGAAGGGGTAGCCGTGGGCGTCGCGCGGACCCTCGCACTCGTCGGCGTGGATGAACACCGGCCCCGCTTCGTCGTACGCCCCTGGGGCGGCGCCCGTCGCAGCCGCCCACCGCCGCAGGGGTGCGTACGAGACGAGAGCCACCCGCTCGCCGGGCTCGACGGCCCGCAGACAGCAGCGCAGCGGGCTGCCCACGGAGTCGACGGGAATGCCGTCCTCACGGGCGGTGTACGGCCGCAGGGGCCGGCCCGAGTCGTCGGAGACGCGGAGTTCCCGCAGGGCGGCGGGCGGAATGGGAAGAGCTGCGTAGGCGGTCATGGCTCCACTCTCGGCGGCGCGCCCCGAAGGCGCTGGCGGAATTCTGACGCCGAGGCCGACATGATCCGAATGACAGGACGAGGGCATCCGGCCGCTCAGCCGCTCAGCCGCTCAGCCGCTCAGCCGCTCTGCCCGGCCTGCTCCCGGGTGCTGGCCTGCCGGGCCGCGGCCACGATGTCCTGGAGCGCGGTGAGGTGGTCGTCCAGCGCCTGCTGGCCGACGGGAGAGAGGGACAGCCAGGTCCGGGGCCGCTTGCCCACATGGCCCTTGCGGATGTCCAGATATCCGGCTGCCTCCAGCGCGGAAGCGGTCTTGCTGAGGACCGAGTCGGACACCTGACAGCCGTCGCGTACGGCGGCGAACTCGGCCTCGTCGCACGCGGAGAGGAACGCGGCGACGGCCAGCCGGGTCGGATGCTGGATCGTCTCGTCCAGTGCCGGCCGCCCCTCACCCTGTGGAGCGCCTGTCATGCCAGCTCCGCCAGGGTCCGCCTGATCATCGCGTTCCGGACCAGGCACGTCACCCACCCACCGAGCGCGAACACGACGAACGCCGTGAGCTGCGCCGTGCTCTGGCTCGCTCCGAGGCCCCAGCACAGCCCCCCAGCCAGGGCGCCCGCCACGAAGACGGCCGGCAGCGCGACCCGGCTCCGCCACAGACGCGCGGGCCAGGACCGGTCGATCAGAACCCCGGCTCCCCTGCGCGCCGCCCGTACGAGCACGGCGACGACGACGACCGCCAGGAGCGCCACCACGAGCGATATCAGAGTTGCCTGAGCGCCCTTGCCGTCGCTCCAGGCCCGGACCGCGCTCGGCACTATCACGGCCGCGGCCGCTGCCGGTCCGTACCAGGCCGGGAGGAGGCCGGCCTTGAGGCGGGCCCGCTCCTGTGCCGTCTCCACGTCACGCAGGGCGTCCGCGGCGTACTCCACCGAGCCGACGGTCGACTTGAGACGTACGGACTCGTTCTCCTGCGGCGGCATGAGCACACGGACCTTCCTGGGGCACACGATCGGGCTGTCGCTTGCCATCGTGCCACATACTTTCCAGGGTGGAAAGTACTTGCGCTCCCGCTGGGCGGGGAGCGCCGGAGGTCCGTGCGCTGACGATCTGCTGGCAGGCTGCGCCTCGGCGGTGAGGACCGGACCGGGATCGGATATTCGGTGTTCGGCCCGCCCCATGAGGACGCACCATGGTGCGCATGACTTTGGCCACTCCCGTACTGCACACCGCTCGCCTGCGACTGCGCCCCTTCACCGACGCCGACGCGGACTCCCTCTTCGCGCTGCACAGCAGCGCCCACGTGCTGCGCTACTGGGACTCCGCGCCGTGGAACGACCGGGACCGTGCGGAGCGCTTCATCGCGAAGTGCCGGACGATGGCGGACGAAGGCACCGGGGCGCGGGTGGCCATCGACCGTGCTTCCGATGGGGCCTTCGTGGGCTGGTGCGGTCTGACCCGATGGAACGCGGACTACCGCAGCGCGTCGTTGGGCTACTGCCTCGGCGATGCGATGTGGGGCCACGGCTACGCGACGGAGACCGCGCACGCCTTGCTGCGTTGGGCATTCGACACACTGGACCTGAATCGAGTTCAGGCCGAGACCGATACGCGCAACGTGGCATCTGCCCGAGTCCTGGAGAAGATCGGATTCGTACGGGAAGGGACGTTGCGGGAAGACTGCGTCGTGAACGGCGAGGTATCCGACTCGTGGGTGTTCGGGTTGATCAAGCGGGAGTGGCAGCCGTCGGCCGTGCCGATTTCGGCGCCGTCCGGGCAAGCATCGCGCGGATAGGGCGTACATCTCCGCGAGGTCCTTGAGCGCGATGATCCGGTTGAGGCGGGCGAGCTGGGTGGCGGTGTAGTAGCGATAGCCCCTGTCCGCCGGCCAAGCCGAACAGCCGCACTTCGAGCTGATCCGACGCTGTGGGGCGGCCGGCCTCGACATGCTCCACGCTCACTTCGCCACGCCCTGCCCGACCACGTTCACCTATGGGCTGCCAGCACTGCCGCGAGGCCCTCTTGCAGATCTTTGACGAAATAGTCGGGAACCTCCAGCGACGGAAAATGTCCACCGTTTTCGGGCGACCTCCATCGGACGATCTGCCGGTACCGCTCCTGCGCCCAGGGGCGCGGACACTTCTCGATGTCACGGGGATACATAGTGATTGCTGACGGGACGTCGGCCCGTAGTCCGGGGTCCAGCGAGTTGTGGCTTTCGTAGTAGATGCGGGCCGCCGATGCGCCGGTCCGCGTCAGCCAATACAGGGTGACGTCGTCGAGAACGCGGTCTATGGAAATCGTCTCGAACGGGCTGTCTTCGGTGTCGGACCACTCGGCGAACTTGTCGAGGATCCAGGCAAGAAGCCCGACCGGTGAGTCGACGAGTGAGTAGCCGATGGTCTGCGGTCGGGTCGCCTGCTGCTTCGCGTACGCCGCGCGGTGGTGCCAGAAATCGCGGGTGTCCTCGGTCCATTGGCGCTCGACCGCCGTCAGCCCGTCCGTTGTCAATCCGGGTGGTGCCTCCGTGAAAGTGGTGTGAATGCCGAGGACGTGCGCCGGGAACCTGCCGCCGAGAACCGTGGTGATATTCCCTCCCCAATCGCCGCCGTGGGCCGCGAACTTGGTGTAGCCGAGCCTTCCCATCAGTTCCACCCATGCGGCTGCGATCTTTTCGGTCCCCCACCCGGTGGTGGCCGGCTTGTCGCTGTAACCGAAGCCCGGTAGCGACGGGACCACGACGTGGAGCGCCGGCGCGTCCGCTTCTTTCGGATCAGCCAGCTCGTCCACTACATCGATGAACTCAGCGATGCTGCCGGCCAGCCATGCGTCAAGAGCAGAGGAATGGCATCTGCGCGCGCGGATCGGCGACGAAATCGGCGAGAGGGACGCCCTGCTCCCATCGGCGAGGGCCGGGCTCGGCGGTCGGGTCTATGCGGCTTCTGCCGCGTTGAGGCGCTGGAGCAGGTCGAGCAGGGTCGCGCGGTCCGCTGCGGGCAGGGGGGAGAAGCAGGCGGTGAGGACCTCGTCGGCGATCTTGTGACCGGCCGTCAGGACCTGCTCGCCGGCGGGGGTGAGGTGGTGCTCGATGCGCCGACCGTGTCCCGGCCGGCGCTCGACCGTGCCCTGGGCGGTCAGCCGGCGGACGAGCGTTCCGAAGGCTTGCTCGGTCTGGAACGTCGCCGCGGCCAGTTCGCGGGCCGATGCCCCGGGTGTGCGGCTGATCGCGCGCAGGGCATCCCACTGAGCCAGCGTGGTGCCGACGGTCGAGAGCGCACTGTCCAGCGCCCGGTGCTGGCGGTACTGGGCCTGCTTGACCGCTCTGCCAAGGTCTTGCAGCTCACCATTCATGGATCGAAGTCTACGACATGACCAAGCTAGCTTAGATAAAGATGTTTAGTTACTCTGGAGGCATGCCCACAGATCACGCAGCAGCCCTGTACTCCGACCTGTCCCTCACCCTGTCCGAAGCCGGAGCCGGCCGGCCGGTCCTGCTCCTGCACGGCGGCGGGGGGCCGGCCACGGTCGCCGGCCTAGCCCGGCACATCTCCCGTACCGCGCACGCCATCACGCCCATACATCCCGGCTGGGACGGCACCCACTGTCCCGAATGGCTCACCGGCACAGATGACCTCGCCCTCGCCTACCTCCACCTCTTGCACGACTGCGGACTGCACGATGTCCTCGTCATCGGTTCCTCGCTCGGTGGCTGGATCGCCGCCGAGATGGCCGTACGCGACACTGCGGGAATCATCACCGGCCTCATCCTGATCGACGCCGTCGGCGTGAACGTCGAAACCGAACCGATCACCGACTTCTTCGCCCTCGACGCGCGCGGCGTGGCCGAACACTCCTGGCACGACCCGGACCGCTACTACGTCGACCCCGTCGGCGCCCCCTCCGATGAACTCGCCCGCCGACAGGCCAACATGGCCACCATGCGCACCCTCGCGGGCGACCCCTACATGCACGACCGCAAACTCCTGCGCCGACTCGGACGTGTGCAGGCGCCTGCCCTCCTGGTCTGGGGAGAGAGCGACCGCATCGTCACCCCCGCCTACGGTGCGGCGTACGCCGAGGCCTTCGCCAACGGCGTACTTCACGTCATCGCCGAGGCGGGCCATCTTCCGCACATCGAACAGCCGGAAGCCACCATCGCCCTGATCGACGCCCACCTGCACGAGACGACCACGCGCTCTATCAACCAACACTGAGTGGCCGTTGGCGGCCGGATGACTTCCCGCTAACCCAGGTGCTGAGCCGCGCCGATCACGTGCTCCACCACCTCGGCCACCGGCTTGGAGGTGTCGATGATCGTCGCGCCACGACGCTCGTAGACAGCCCGCATCCGAGGATTCCATTTCAGGGCTGCTGCCAGCTCTTCGGGATGTCGGCCGAACGTATTGGTGGTACGGGTGGCGAGTCGGTGGCGGAGGGTGTCCTCGTCGATCACGAGGCACACGGTGAGGTCGAAAAGATCACGGACGTCTGCCTCGTTCTCCGCCGAACCGCACAGGAACGTGACTCGGGAACGAGAATCCTCAACAAGGGCCTCAACGCGCTCGCGGGTGATCGCCCATCCGTATCGATCGAGCCACCCCTCCGGAACAGGGCAGGGAGGGTCCGTCACGGCCTTGCCGGTGCCTCGGTCGATCCAGCGGCTGAAGCCCTCATCGGCGTCGAACGCAGCGTGGCCCAGGGCTCGTAGCATCTCGCAGACCGTCGACTTGCCAGTCCCTGAGTTCCCCGTCACCCACACCAACGACATGCCGCCAGTGTAGGCAAGGCCGTCCGGGCCCCGGATTTACTAAGGCTGGTTGATAAAGTAGCCTTAGTATATGAACGACGATCTGGACCCCGACGGAGTCGCCTCAGCCCTGCTGGCGAGTCTCAGTGTGCTGGTGCGGCGGGTACGGCAAGTGCCGGTCGAGGGCGGACTCACGATGCCCGAGCGGACCGCGCTGTCGCACCTGGAGCGCTCGGGCCCCACCACCTCGTCGGCGCTGGCCAGGGAAGTGCAGATCACCGCGCAGGCCATGGGGGCGACCCTCGGCACGCTGCGGGCCCGTGGTCTGGTCGACCGCCGTCCGGACCCGGACGACGGGCGGCGTGTGGTGCTGACAGTGACCGATGCCGGTGTGCAGGCCCTGAAGGACAAGCGCAACGCGCGGGCCGAACTCATCGCCCGGGCCCTCACCGGCGACACGTTCACGCATGCGGAGCTTCAGCAACTCGCAGCGGCTGCACCGCTGTTGGAGCGGCTGGCACAGAACATCTGACACCCGACGGAACCGCGAGGACGCAAGCTGATGGCAGATCCTCCCAAGACGCGCGCCCTGAACCGCCCGGCCGGTGACGACCGGTACAAGTGGACGGCGCTCACGAACACAACCGCCGCGGTCTTCATGTCCGCGCTGGACGGCTCCATCGTGCTGATCGCCCTGCCGGCGATCTTCCGTGGTGTGCACCTGGACCCGCTCGCTCCGGGCAATATCGCCTACCTGCTGTGGATGATCATGGGGTACCGGCTGGTACAGGCCGTCCTGGTGGTCACGGTGGGCCGCCTGGGCGACATGTACGGCCGGGTACGGATCTACAACTCCGGGTTCGCGGTCTTCACCTTCGCCTCGGTCCTGCTGTCCTTCGATCCTTTCGACGGCGGCCACGGAGCGATGTGGCTGATCGCCTGGCGAGTGGTGCAGGCCGTCGGCGGCTCGATGCTCACCGCGAACTCGGCCGCGATCCTGACCGACGCCTTCCCCCAGGAGCAGCGCGGATTCGCGCTGGGCATCAACCAGGTCGCGGGGCTGGGCGGGATGTTCATCGGCCTGGTCGCCGGGGGACTGCTGTCGGCCTGGGACTGGCGGGCGGTGTTCTGGGTGAATGTGCCCGTCGGCGTGTTCTTCACGCTGTGGGCCTACCGCACCCTGCGGGAAACCGGGAAGCGCGGCGGCGGCCGGATCGACTGGTGGGGCAACATCACCTTCGCGGTGGGCCTCAGCGCGGTCCTGATCGCGATCACCTTCGGCCTGCAACCCTACGGCGGGCACACCATGGGCTGGACCAACCCGCTGGCCGACGGGATGATCGTCGGCGGCCTGGTGCTCCTGGCGGCATTCGTCGCCATTGAGAAACGTGTCTCCGCGCCCATGATCCAACTGAGCCTCTTCCGCCAACGGGCCTTCACCTTCGGCAATATGGCGGGCCTGGCCATCTCCATCGGCCGTGGCGGGATGCAGTTCGTGCTGATCATCTGGTTGCAGGGCATCTGGCTTCCGCTGCACGGCTACGACTACAGCGACACGCCACTGTGGGCCGGCCTCTTCATGTTGCCGCTGACCGCCGGGTTCCTCGCCGCGGGCCCCGTCTCCGGCTACCTCTCCGACCGGTTCGGCTCCCGGGGCCTGGCCACCGGCGGCGCGTTGCTGTTCGGCGCCACCTTCCTGGGCCTGATGCTCCTGCCGATCAACTTCAGTTACTGGATCTTCGCGGTGCTGATCGCACTCAACGGAATAGCCAGCGGCATGTTCGCCTCCCCCAACTCCTCCTCGATCATGGGCAGCGTGCCCGCGCAGTTGCGCGGCGTCGCCTCCGGTATGCGTGCCACCTTCCAGAACTCCGGCACTGCTGTGTCCATCGGAGTGTTCTTCTCCCTCATGATCGCCGGGCTGGCCGGCAGTCTCCCGCACACCCTCACCAGCGGACTGCAACAGCAGGGCGTATCGGCCCACGTCGCCACCCAGGTCGGCAGCCTGCCCCCGGTGTCGTCCCTGTTCGCGGCCCAACTGGGCGTCAATCCGATGCGGCATCTGCTCCAGCCCAGCGGCGCCCTGTCCCACCTGACGGCAGCGCAGCAACAGAACCTGACCGGCAGTGAGTTCTTCCCGAACCTGATATCCGGGCCCTTCCACTCCGGGCTGGTCATCGTGTTCGCCTTCGGTGCCGTCCTCGCTCTCCTCGCCGCTGTCGCCTCCGCCCTGCGCGGCACCGGCACCGGCCCCGCCGCCAGGGCCCCGGGCCCGGTGGGGGCCGCCACCGGTGTCCCCTCGCGCGACCGGACAGGTGCGCCGGCGGCAGGGGCCACTTCACAGTCCGAACCGTCCGACCCCGGCAACCAGCCGACCTCCACTGGAGAAACCACCACATGACACTGACAACGATCGATCCCCTGTCCGCGCTCGTCGTGATCGACTTGCAGAAGGGCATCGTCGGGGCCCACACCGACGGACCGGCCGCCACCGTCGTCAAGCAGGCGGCCCTTCTGGCCGCCGAGTTCCGGCGGCACGACCTGCCCGTGGTACTGGTCAACGTCACCGGACGTGCGCCGGGACGCACCGAGGCCGGACGGTCCCGCAACGGTGCGGCACTGCCGGACGGCTGGGCCGATCTCGTCGACGAACTCGATGTCCGGCCGAGCGACCACCTGATCACCAAGCGGCGGCGCAGTGCCTTCCACGACACCGGCCTCGACACCCTCCTGCGGGATCTGGGCGTCACTCAGGTCGTGCTCACCGGCATTTCGACCAGCTCAGGCATCGAGTCGACCGCGCGCTCGGCCTCCGACTACGGCTACCACGTCGTCCTGACCACCGACGCCATGAGCGACCCGGACGCCGACGCACACCGCCACAGCATCGAGCGCGTCTTCCCCAAGCTCGGCGAAACCGCCACCACCGCTGAGGTCATCGACACGGTGGAGGCAACACGATGACCCTGCTCGGCCGACTCCTGAACAACCGCAGGGCAGGCGAGACCCACACGGCGTGGAACCTGCCCAACCTCCAGGGCCCCGAGCTGATGGCCCTCACCAGCCAGCGCTTCGGCGACGGCGACACCCTTCCGCTGGAGTGCTGTGCGAAGAACATCGGCGGAGACGACCTCTCCCCCCACCTGGCCTGGTCCGCACCGCCACCCGGCACCGCCCAACTCCTCCTGGCCGTCGAAGACATCGACGTCCCGCTCACCAAACCCGCCGTGCACTGCCTCGCCCTGATCGACCCGGCAATCGACCACCTCGGCCCCGGCGCCCTCGCTGCACGGAATCCAGCCACCGGAGTGCAGGTGCTGCGGTCCACCATCGGGCGCGGCTACCACGGCCCCGGGCCCATCAAGGGCCACGGGCCGCACCGCTACACCTTCCAGCTCTTCGCTCTCTCCACCCCCGTGGACAGCGCTCCCGGAGCGATGCCGGTGGACCGGGCACGGCCCCGAGCCCTCCTGCCCGCCATCACCGCACGCGTCCTCGACCGTGGCCGACTGACCGGCGTATACGAACGCTGACCCCAGGACGAAGCTGCGGACGACTGCTGCCACTCAACCGGTGCCCGGCTCGGAGCGGCTGCGGGCGTTGGCCTCGGCGACGCGGGCCTGTAACAGTTCGGCCGGGCCGACCGGGCGTACGCGCGCCGGGTCGGCGTCCCACTCGCGGCCGCCGCCCAGCGGCCTGAGCTGGAGGTAGGGGCCCTCGTGCCCCATGACGATGCCGACGCGGTTGCTCGCGATGTCGCGAACGGCCGTTCCGGGGCGGGGGAGTGCGGTGTCCGGGCCCGGTTGCCGGGTGGAGTTCACCGGCCCGCACCCTTCGCGATGACGGCGGCCAGCGCGAGCGCGACCGGCGCGGAGCACACCCCGAGGTACACGAGCGCGTATCGGGTGCTTGTCGGGGTGTCGTCCTGTTCCGGCTCGGGCTCGAACCAGGGTGTGCGTACGTCCATGGCGGGGAGTTGGATGCCGGCACTGGTCAGAGCCGCTGCGAGCGTGTCGCGCGCGTCGAGCGCCTCCCGGACCTTCGGACTGTCGGTGGAGGGGCCGCCGTGGGGCGTACGGCGGGGGAGCGGAGGAGGCGTCGGCATGGGGGGCTCCTTGCGGTCGGTTTCCGTGGATTGTGAGGTTTTGCTGCCCGGCCCACCAGCCGTGAATTACGGTGCGTAGTGGGGGTGTTACGAGAATGCCGCCCAGGTGGGCCGGGGTGCACCGATGGCGCGATCTCGTTCTCCTGCGGTCCGGGTCGTTCCACACGTTCCACAGGGAATGCGGGGGACGGGCGGGCGCGCGTGTATGTGTACCGGTACGGGGGCGGATTCCGGGCAGGCCGGAGCGCCCTGGAAGGAGCGCAATGCCGCAACGACGCCTCGTCACCAGCCGCAGCCAGGAGCCGCGCCAGCGGTTCGCGGAGGAGTTACGGAAACTGCGCGCCCAGCGTGGGGTCAACCTGCGGCAGCTCGGTGAACGGCTCGGCTGGGACTACTCGTTGTTCGGCAAGATGGAGAAGGGCGAGACGCTGGGTGGGCCTGAAGTGGTTCAGGCGTTGGACCATTACTTCGGCACTCAGGGGATGTTGCTCGTCCTCTGGGAGCTGGCCATGAGGGACCGTACGCAGTTCCGTGAGCGGTACCGGCAGTACATGGCTCTGGAGTCGGATGCGACCAGCCTGTGGCATTTCGCGGTGAGCGTTCTGCCAGGTCTGTTGCAGACGCCGGGGTATGCGCGGGATGTGCTGGCTGCTGGTGGACTCAAGGGAGTTGAGCTGGAGCAGCAGGTCGAGGCAAGGATGGGGCGCCGCGAACTGCTGTGGACAGACGATGCGCCGACGTTCCGAACGATTCTTTCCGAGGCTGCGCTGCGCACGCCCCTGCGGGATGCGGCGGAGTGGCGAGCGCAGTTGGAATATCTGCTGGAAGCGGTGGGGCGGGACAACATCACCGTCCACGTACTGCCCCAGGGCGCCGGTCTGCACGCGCTGATGGGCTTCGATGTGTGGTATCTGCTGCTGCCGGAAGGCCGGACGGTGGCCTACACCGAGAACGGATACCGGGGCGAACTCATCGAGGACAGTGCGCCGGTTGTGCGACTTCAGAAGGCGTACGATTCGGTGCGCGACCTGGCGCTGTCCCCCGCTGAGTCGCGAAAATACATCCTGCGCCTGTTGGAGGAAGTTTCGTGCGAATCGTCGACCTGAATGCCGCGACGTGGCGCAAGAGCAGCTACAGCAATCAGGATGGTGGTGCGTGCGTCGAGGTCTCCGACGACTTCGCCGCCATCGTTCCCGTACGCGACAGCAAGAACCCGCACGGCCCCGCGCTCACGTTCGCCGCGCACGGTTGGTCGGCGTTCGTCTCTGCCCTGTGCGACGGCGAGTTGAAGGCCTGACCGCACCCACGCCCCGAGTCACCGAGGCAGCCCCCGCCGACCGGCACCGGTCGGCGGGGGCTGCCTCGTCATGGCCACTGGTCGGCGGGCTGCTCAGTCGGCCGATGTCACAGGTGCCAGCCAGATCGCGGTGATCGCGTCGATGAGGCCGGTCGCGTACGTGTGCCAGCTGGCGCGGGCTGTGTGGGCGCCGTCGGCGAGGGCGCGTTCGCGTTCCGCGAGCATGTGGACCAGCAGGTTGCGGGCCATGTCGCCGCGCTCGATCCGTACGGGCAGCGGCAGTCCGGGCAGACAGCGGTTGAGCCCGTCCAGGGTCTGCTGGATCGACGGGCCGAACGACTCGTCGATCACCATCTCCCGCAGCACCGGATCGGTCATCAGCTGTGCGCCGAACCGCGCGTACCACGTGGGGTGGGTCAGCTCGGCCAGGTGCTCGGTGCTCGGACGGACCAGGCAGGCCACCCAGTCCCGTACTTCCGCCGAATCGCCGGTCGCGTCGACCATGCGCCGCCGCACGGTGTCGATCGGTTCGCTGTGTCTGCGGACGATCGCACGCAGCAGGTCGGTCTTCGTGCCGAAGTGGTAGCCGACTGCGGCGTTGTTGCCCTGTCCGGCTGCCTCGCTGATCTGGCGGTTGGAGACGGCGAACACACCGTGTTCGGCGAACATCCGCTCGGCCACGTCGAGAATGGCTTCCCTGGTCCCGTCGGCCCGCTGGGAGCGGGAGGTTCTCGCGGCCGGCACGGTCACCACCGCACCGGAAGCTCGCGGAGCCCGCCGACGACCAGACCCTCGACCCGGCGCAACTCATCCGCCGGGACGGCGAGTTCCAGGGTCGGCAGCCGATCGAGCAGGACATCCAGCACGGTCTGCAACTCGGTCCGCGCGAGCGACTGCCCCAGGCATGAGTGCGGGCCCGCGCCGAAGGCGAGGTGGGCGTTGGGGCGCCGGTCGAGCGTCATGGCGTCGGCCCCGTCGAACGCGGCCTCGTCCCGGTTGGCCGCGGCCATGCTGCACACCACGGTGGTGCCACGGGGCAGTACGGTGCCGGAGACCTCGATGTCCTCGTTCACGTAACGGGGCATCCCGAAACCGGGGTTGGCGTCGAAGCGCAGTACCTCCTCCACCGCCGGACGCACCAGCGAGCGGTCGGCGACCAGACGCTCCCACCGCCCGCGGTCCGCGAGCAGCATGGCCATCATCTTGCCGATCATGTTGGCGGTCGTCTCATGACCGGCGACCAGCAAAGCCTGTCCGGTGGCGACGAGCTGGTCGTCGGTGAGCCGGCCGCCGTCCGGGTCGACCGCCGTGATCAGCGCGCTGAGCAGGTCGTCACCCGGCTCGGCCCGCTTCGTCTCCAGGTGCTCCGCCAGATAGACGTGGAACTCGGCCTTCGCGGCGTCGATCTCGCTCTGGCCGTACCGCGTCAGATTCAGCAGCATGTCCGACCAGCGGGCGAAGCGGTCCCGGTCGGTGTCCGGGACGCCGAGGAGATCGCAGATCACCCAGACCGGCAGCGGGAACCCGACGCTCGCCTTGAGGTCCGCGGTGCCGTCCCCGGCCGCCCCTTCGACCATCCCGTCGATCAGTTGATGGGTCATCGCCTCGATCCCCGGCCGCAGCGCGGTCATCCGCTTCGCCGTGAACCACTTGGTCAGCATCCGTCGCCAGCGGGCCTGCCCGGCGGAGTTGATGGACTCCGCCATCGAGTCGTTGAAGACTCCGCCGGAATCGTTCTCCGAGATCCTGGCGGCGTCGTCCGCGTCCATCCGGCGTGTGCAGCGCGGATCGGACAGGACCAGCCGGACGTCGTCGTAGCGCGTCAGCAACGACGCCTCGTCCCCGCTGGGCAGTCTGATGCCCGCCACCGGGCACTTGTCCCGCAGCTCCGCCCACTCGGCCGGCGGTTCCAGTGCGCCCGCCATCTCCAGCGGGTAGTTGAGCGTGCCCTCGCGGAAGTCCTGTGTCATCGCGGCCCCTTCGCCATCCCGTGCCCGGGTCGTCTCCGGCGTACGCGATCAGTGAAGGGAGCCCACCGGCATAAGTCAAGCGCGTGACTTAAAAGGGAGGGCGCCCCTTCGCCGGCCCCGCCCGCCCCTGCTCCGGCGGGACCGGACCGCGCGCGACCGGCGCCGGTCAGCCCAGGTTTACGGGCAGGGAGTCGACACCGAAGACGGCGGAGTACTTGCGGAACGCGAGCTCCTCCTCCGGTACGGCCAGCGACATGGCCGGAAAGCGTCGGAGCAGGGCCGGGTAGGCCGCGCACAGTTCCATCCGGGCGAGTTCGGCGCCGATGCAGCGGTGGATGCCGTAACCGAAAGCGACGTGCGACGAGGTCGGGCGGGTGGGGTCGAACGTGTCCATGTGCGGGCCGAGGGACGCGTCCCGGTCCGCGCCGCTGAGGGAGCAGAGCACTATGTCGCCGGCGGCGATCCGGGTACCGGCGATCTCCATGTCCTCGCGGGCGAAGCGCGGGAAGGCGACCTGGACCACCGTGAGATAGCGGAGCAGCTCCTCCACGAAGGGGCTCACGGCCGCGTCGTCCTCGCGGAGGGTCTTGAAGTGGTCCGGGTTCTGGAGGAGTACCAGGGTGCCCAGGGCGAGCATGCTGGCGGTGGTCTCCAGGCCGCCGGTCAGCACGCCGTCGGCGAGGCCGGTCAGCTCCTCGTCGTCGATGGCGTCGCCGTGCTGCTTGATCAGCATCCCGAGCAGTCCGTCGCCCGGGTTCTCGCGCTGCTTCTTGACGATGTCGCGGAGGTAGGAGAGGGATTCGGAGATCGCGCCGAACGAGGCGTCGGCCCCGGCGAAAAGGTCGAAGCGGGTGGTGCCCAGGCGCTGGAAGTCCTCCCGGTCCTCGTAGGGGACGCCGAGGAGTTCGCAGATGACCAGGGAGGGGATCGGCAGTGCGAAGGCCTGGACGAGGTCGACCGGGCCCGGTGTCCGCGCCATCTCGTCGAGCCGGTCCTCGACGATCTCGTGGATGCGCGGGGTGAGCCGGGCGAGCCGGCGCATGGTGAACTCCGGCGTGAGCAGCCGGCGCAGACGCGTATGGACGGGCGGGTCGGAGAAACCGAGGCCGCCGGGGTGCTGCTGGTCCTCGGTGACGCCGCCGCTGCCTATCAAATTGGTGAAGTCATTACTGAAGCCCTTGGTGCGGCCCAGTACCGCCTTGGTCTCCTCGTAGCCCGTGACCAGCCAGATGTTCATTCCGAGCGGTACGGACAGCTTGCTGACCGGTTCCCTCTCCCGCAGTTCGCCGAGGTCGGCCACCGGGTCGAGGCCGGTGCGGCGCAGCGGCATGAGGGTCGCCTCGGGAAGCATCGAGGCGCGGGACAGGTCGAAGCCCTTCTTGCGGATATTCGCCAGATACCGGCGGCCCAGCCACGTGGTCATGCGTGAACGGATATTCGTCATGCGCGCAATACTGCCCGGACCATATGCCCAGCCGTTCCGCAGGCCCGATGCCTGGTCGGCCCCGGCAGTTCTGCCGGCACTGTCAGCTATGTCGGTCCTGTCAGCCATGGTCAGCTCCGTCCGTCATGTCAGCTCCGTACGTCATGTCGGCGCCGCCAGTCATATCGGGGCCGTGACAGCAGCATAATTTTCGGCCGTGCGTACGAGCCCTCATACCAGAGCGGGACGCTCGGCGCGCAAGTTCGGCAACTAGACATCGGACGCCACGGCGTGGCGACTACTGTGAGTGGCTGCTGATCAACAGGGAGACGCGTCAGGTGAGTTGTATTCCCTGTCGGTGAGCCCTGGTATCCCACGTACCGAGGACGCTGATGTCTCAACTTCGCGCACCTGAAGCGCGGAACGACCGGCCGGAAGGCGGACGGCACGGCCGGACGGGCAGCCGCCCGGCCTCCCGGCCGGGCCCTTCCCCGGCTCCGTCCGCCCGCCGCTCGCGGTCCGTACCGCCGACGCCCGAGGTCCGCATACGGCCGCAGCTGCTGCGTACCGCCATTCTTCCCACCGTCGTGGCGGCGCTGAGCGGCACCGCGGCCGTGGTCTACACGATCCACTCCGCCGGGGTACACCCCTCGGTGGCGCTGCGTGGGGTGCTGGCCGGATGTGCGGCTCTCGCGGCGGCCGCCATGGCCGCCGCCGCGCTGGGCGCCGACCGGGTCACCAGGACAGTGCTCGACCGGTGCACCGCGCTGCGCCGCTCCAGTGTGCGCGGCCAGGCCGACCTGCGGGGCGTGGTCGACCGGCTCAGCAGGGGGGAGGCGCCGCCCGGCGGACGGGGCGGTACCGCCGGGCCGTCGCGGGGCGACGCCTTCGACCTGCTCGCCCTTGAGCTGAACCGGGCCCAGGAAGCCGCCGTGGAGTCCGTGGTGCGGGCCGCGCGGATCGCCCCGCCCGCCGTGACCACCGTCGACGAGCAGAAGGTCGAGGTGTTCGTCAATCTCGCCCGGCGCCTCCAGTCGCTGGTGCACCGGGAGATTCAGCTGCTCGACGAGCTGGAGTACCAGGTCGAGGACCCCGAACTGCTCAAGGGCCTCTTCCAGGTGGACCATCTCGCCACCCGTATCCGCAGGCACGCGGAGAACCTCGCGGTGCTCGGCGGTGCCATCTCCCGGCGCCAGTGGTCCAATCCGGTCTCCCTCACCGAGGTCATGCGCTCCGCTGTAGCCGAGGTCGAGCAGTACCCGCGCGTCAAACTGGTGCCGCCGGTCGACGGAACGCTGCGCGGCCACGCTGTCGCCGACGTCATCCATCTGCTCGCCGAACTGGTCGAGAACGCCACGGTGTTCTCCGCCCCGCACACCCAGGTGCTGCTGCGTGCCCAGCACGTCACCGCCGGACTGGCCGTCGAGGTCGAGGACCGGGGCCTCGGTATGTCCGTGACCGAGACGGACCGGATGAACGCCCTGCTCGCCGAGCCCGACCAGGTCAATGTGGGCCATCTGCTCCAGGACGGACGGATCGGGCTGTACGTGGTCGCCGCCCTGGCCCGCCGGCACGGTGTCTCGGTCCGGCTCCAGACCAATATCTACGGTGGGGTCCAGGCCGTACTCGTCCTGCCCGCCGCCCTGCTCGGCGCCGACGAGAACGGGCTCCAGACTGGGGCAGCCGGACGTATCCCCCATCCACAGCAGCCACAGCAGTCCCCCCAGGCGCAGCAGGTCTCGCAGGCGTACCAGGACCCACCGGCACATCCGGACCCACTGGCGCGCCGGGCCCCACTGACACCTCAGGACCCGCTGACACACCCGGACCCGCTCCGGCCGGGACCGCGGACGGCGGACGCCCTGCTCCAGGCCGGGCCCCACTCGTCCATCGCCCCCGATGAGCTGGCGGCTCCGTCCGGCCGTTCCGCCCCGCCGCTGCCCGTACGGGAGCCGGAGGGCACGCGGCCCAATCCGGCCGCGGCCCTCCCGGGCGCCCACCACGGGCCGCCGCCGGACACCGGAGCGGTGACCGACGGCGCGCGGTACGACACCGGGCCCGTACCGCTGCTCTCGCCCGCGGACCGGCCCGATCTGCCCCGGCGCAGAAGCCAGCAGCACCTGGTCCCCCAGCTCAAGGACGCGCCCGCACCCCGGACGGACGAGGAGCACCCGGCCGTCCACGATCCGGGCCTGATGGCGGCCTTCCAGCGCGGCATCAGCCTCGCCGAGGCGGAGCCCGAAAGGCCGGACCGCGAGAGGCCGGACCGCGAGAGGCCGGACGGCGGCCGACTGCCGCACCGTGACGACGATTTCCCCGGCGGTTCCCCCGACGGATTCTCCGACGATTCCTCCAAGGAGGAGATGCACCATGGTGAGTGAAGCGCCGACCGCGCAGGTGTCCGATCTCGACTGGCTGCTGAGCGGCCTGGTCCAGCGCGTCCCCTTCACCCGCAACGCCGTCCTGCTCTCCGCCGACGGGCTGGTGAAGTCCGTGCACGGGCTCGACGCCGACAGCGCCGACCACATGGCGGCCCTCGCCTCCGGCCTGTACTCGCTCGGCCGCAGCGCCGGAACACGCTTCGGCGACAGCGGGGAGGTCCGGCAGGTGGTGGTCGAACTCGACTCCACCCTGCTGTTCGTCTCCACCGCGGGTTCGGGCACCTGTCTCGCCGTACTGGCCGGGCGCGAGACGGACGCGGCGGTGCTCGGATACGAAATGGCCATGCTGGTGAAGAGCGTGCGGCCCTATCTGGTGACACCGGCCCGCAGCCGGGTCGGCGCATCGAGCGCCACGGGGCGCTGAACGTGCCGTTCCAGCAGGACAGCCCATGGCTCGACGAGGCGGCCGGCCGGCTGATCCGCCCGTACGCCGTGAGCAACGGCCGCACCCGGCCCACAGCCCAGCTGGACCTGCTCTCCCAGGTGATGGCGACCGGGGTGCCGCTCCCGTCCCACCTCGGCCCCGACCACGCGCAGACACTCGGGCTCAGTGAGCGGCCCACTTCGGTGGCGGAGATCGCGGCCCATCTGCGGCTGCCCGTGGTCGTCACCAAAGTGCTGCTCTCGGACCTGATGGACAGCGGGGCGGTCACCACGCGCGCGCCCCGCCCCGACGAAGACCCCACCGACCTTTCCTTGCTGGAGGCAGTGCTCGATGGCCTACGACGACGGCTCTGATCTCTTTCCCACCGCGCTGAAGATCCTGGTCGCGGGCGGTTTCGGGGTCGGCAAGACAACCTTCGTGGGAGCGGTCAGCGAGATCTCACCGCTGAGCACGGAGGAGATGCTCACCCAGGCCGGTGAGCAGACGGACAGCCTGGAGGGGGTCGAGTCCAAGTCCACGACCACCGTCGCCATGGACTTCGGCAGGATCACCCTCGACCCGCAGCATGTGCTCTACCTCTTCGGGACGCCCGGCCAGGAGCGCTTCTGGTTCATGTGGGACGAACTCTCCGCGGGCGCGCTCGGCGCCGTGGTGCTCGCAGACACCCGCCGCCTCGCCGAATGCTTCGGCGCGATCGACTTCTTCGAGCAGCGGGGCATCGGATTCATCGTCGCCGTCAACGAGTTCGACGGGGCGTTCCGCTACGGGGCGGACGAGGTGAGGGCAGCACTCGACCTGCGGGCGGAGATCCCCGTGGTGCTGTGCGACGCCCGTATCGCCAGTTCGGGAATCCGCACGCTGGTCACCCTCGTGGGCCATCTGCTCGACACCGCGCCGGAGGCCGGTCCGGCAACAGACCCGGCAACAGACCCGGTTACCGGCCAGGTGCCGGGTCCGGTCACCACCCAGGGAGTCCACCCATGACGTACGACCCGACCGGGCGGCTGCTGCTGACCCCCGTCGACCGGGACGCGCCCGTCCGGGGGCGGCGGCTGCGCAGACTCGGCCTGGGGCAGCACCCCGACCCGGTCTTCGACGAGTTCGCCCGACGGCTCGCCGAGGCGACCGGGGCGCCGTACGGCCTGGTCAACTTCATCGACGAGAACCGGCAGTTCTTCGCCGGACTGCACACCCCGGCCGGGACGCACTCGGGCAGCGACCTGAGCGCGGTGGCCGCGGCCTGCGGGATCAACCGCGTCATGGCCCGCGACCACGGGTACTGCCCGCATGTCGTCGCCCGCCGCAAGGCGCTCGTCCTGGAGGACGTCTGCGACTACCCGCGGTTCGCCGGGAATCCGGTGGTGGACGAGATCGGCATCCGCTCGTATCTGGGGGCACCTCTGATCGACCGTACGGACACCGCACTGGGCGCGGTGTGCGTCGTGGACACCGTGCCGCGGCAGTGGGGGCTCGCCGGTCTGGAGACCATCAAAGCGGCGGCGGCGGAGCTGGTCGCGCAGATCCACCACCGGGAGGACGGCGGGATCTGACTGGCCGCCGCCCCCTGTTCAAACCCTTCGTGTTCGAACCCCTCGTGATCAAACCTCTCGTGTCCAAGCCCAGCGCCCGCCGCGGCGGTTCGGTCAGGCGGTCACGGTCGTGCCGTCCGGGAACAGCAGCTCGACCGTGCCGTCCGTGACCGTGACGGAGATCGACTCCTGGAGCGCCCTGGGGTGCACCGCGTCCCGCGAGAGGGCGACCAGGCTGACGTGCACGCTCCGCCCGCCCGGGTGCCGGCCGCAGCTCAGACACGGTGTCGCGGAGTGCGGGCCGTACGCGTTGGCCTGCACATCTCGTGCGACCGACGCCTGTGCCCCGTCCCAGCCGTGCAGCCCCACGAGCGCACTCGTCAGCCCGTCCGCCGTACGGGCCAGCGCCCACCCGGCGCCCTCGTCGGACGAGGGGCGCTCCTGGGCGGCCACCGGGTGGCCGCCCTCGCGTACCGTCACGCCCTGTGCGGCGTCCACCCGGTGCACCCGGATCTCCCAGGGGCCGTGCAGCACACTCGTCGTCTCGACCCGGGCCCCCGCGTCCTCGTACCAGGACGACGCGGTCCGGCCCTCGCAGGCCAGCCTGTTGATGCGCCGCCGCCGCGACGGCACACCGTCCGGGCCGAGCACCGCGAGATGGTTGTCCACGGCCCGTTCCCGGGCGTGCGGCGCCGCATCGGGGGCGGTCGCCGTCGAGTAGCCGAACGTGGCGTAGTGCGGGTCGTCCTCCGCTTCGCCCTGCGGCGGATTGTGGTCGCTCCCGTGGTTGATGAGCCGGACGATGCCGTCGTGCCGGGTCCCGTGCAGCAGCCAGCCGGGTGCGGGCAGCGCGGTGTACTGGTCCGACTCCTCGATGGGCAGGGCCTGTTCGCGGGCCGTCCAGGTCGGGTGATCGGCCGGGAGCAGCAGCCCCAGGAAGCCCTTCGACGCCCAGTACGGGGAAGCGGGACCCGAGTACGGCTGGGTGGTGGGCAGGAACGTGTCGTACCAGCCCAGTGTGAGCAGCCCGCGCTCGTCGGGCACCCCGCGCTCCGCGAAGTGCCGCAGGGTGCCCGACGCGAGGCGGCGGGTACGGCCGGGGGAGAGCGGGGTGCAGTCGGCCAGGGCGCCCATCCAGACCGGGGCGAGCGCCGCGTACCGGTAGGTGAGGGAGCGGCCCTGGTGCACGGGTGCGCCGTCCGTGCCGAAGAAGTGCTGGTATCCGTCCAGGAACTGGCGGAGCCGCTCCCGGTAGACCTTGGTGCGCCCGGTGTCCGGGTCCTCACCGGCGATCCGGGACCAGAGCAGCGGGTACAGATGGAGCGCCCAGCCGATGTAGTAGTCGAAGTTCTGCCCGTCGCCGTCGGTGTACCAGCCGTCGCCGACGTACCAGTCCTCGATCCGGTCGAGCCCGCCGTCGATGTCCGACTGGCTGTACGGGGCGCCGACCGAGGCGAGGAACTGCTCGGACACCACCTGGAAAAGACGCCAGTTGTTGTCCCACGTACGGCTGCCGACGAAGCCGGAGAACCAGTCCACGACCCGCTCCTGGACCCGGGTATCCAGCTTGTCCCAGATCCAGGGGCGGGTCTCGTGCAGCGCCACGGCGACCGAAGCGGCCTCCACCATCTGCTGGGAGCACTCGGTCAGCCTCGGCCAGGCCTCCCGGGACCGCGGATCGGTGCCGGTGGCCAGGCCCTGCGCGTACCGCTCCACCAGAGCCGGATCGGCCCCGTCGCCCGCCCCCGCGATCCGGAACGCGGCCAGCAGGAAGGAGCGCGCGAACCCTTCGAGGCCGTCCGACACCACCCCCGACCAACTGCCGCGCCCCGGCAGCCGGTACTGGGCGAAACCGGGGGTCGCGTACGGCACGAGTGCGTCCAGCATCCGGTCGGCCAGCGTCTCCCAGTGGGCGCGGGTCCAGCCGGTGCGCGAGGAGAGGAGCCGGTCGGTCGGGGGCAGGTGGAGGAAGGGCGGGGTCATCCGGGTGGTGCTCCTGGGCTGTGGGAAGGGCGGGGGCCGTGGAATGGGCGGGGGCGGTGGAATGGGTGAGGGCCGTGGAATGGGTGGGCCGGTGCCGGCGGGGCCCGCAGGCCCGCCGGCACCGGCAGGACGGGTGTCAGCGGAGCTCGGCGGTGTGAGTATGGCCGCGCGAACCGGCCACGTCGATCGTCAGGACCGGGCGGCGTCCGGTGGCGACGCTCACCGTGCTGTCGGCGCGGACCACCTCCCTCACGCGGAAAGGCAGTTCCAGCGTCAGCGTCTGCTGCTCGTGTCCGGGGTCGGCGACCGCGACTGAGTAGCCGCCGCCGTGCCTCCGCAGCAGGACCGATGCCGGGCCGGACGCGGTGAGACCCGCCGCGGTCCCCGGCTGCCAGAAGGTGGCCGCGGTCAGCCCGGTCCTGGCCACCTCGACCAGCTGCACGGTGGCGTTGTTGGCCACGATCCGCACCGGCCGGCTGTGCGCCTGGACCGCGGTGGCGGCCGCTGACGCACCGGGCAGCAGGATGTAGGCGTACGAGGCTTCGGTGGGGGAGACCCCGTGGTCCAGCCAGAGCGTCGCGTACCGGCGGGTGACCGGGGTGGTCGAACCGGCGGTGTCCGCGCCCGTGTCCAGATCGCTCCAGCGGCCGGTGCGCTCCTCGCGCAGCGCCTTCAGCGAAGTGCCCGACGACGGGAACAGATAGCCGCCGACCCCCTCCAGATGGGCCCAGCGGGCGCCGTGGAACGTGCCGTTCCAGCCCTGCTCCGACGGCTGGCGCCGGCCGTCCACGGTCAGCCGGGGCGCGCCGGACGTGTGCAGATTGCGGTTCTCGACGACCGTCTCGATCGTGCGGCCGTCGCTGGCTGTGATGCCCGCCCCGAGCGCGATCACCGCGTTGTCGGCCAGGAACCACGACTTGCGGGCCACCAGGGTGCTGCCCTGCGCGGCCAGCTCCATGGCGGCCGCGCCGTACCGCCCGTCCAGCACCGCGCCGCCCGCGACGGTGTTCCCCGGCAGGTAGTAGCCGCCTTCGGTGATGTCCGCGCGGCGGCGGGTGTCCACGGTGGTGCCGGGCAGCCGGTAGGAGTCGACGGTCGGCCAGAAGCCGTCGCCGAACTGGCCCAGGTCGTCGCCGGTGTAGAGGTACGTCATGCCGTCACCGGTGTACCAGCCGTGCAGGTTCTCGCCGTTGCCCGCCTCGTAGGCGGCGATGCGCTTCGATGAGAGGGACAGCGCCATGGACCAGCCGGGCCGCCGGTGCACCACCCGGTCCATGTCCGCGAAGACATGGTGACCTGTCACCCGGTCCGCGGCGGTGACGCTCCGGTCCGCGAGCAGTTCCTTGGCGAGCGCGACCTGCGGGATCCCGACCAGACCGAGGTAGGGATCGGTGCGGTTGCGCTCGATCCAGCCCTTGACCGTCGCCCGCCAGCCGTCGGCGACGGCGGCCGGCGCGGCGCCGGCCAGCAGCAGGATGGCCGATACGGCTGCCGCGCCGTCGGTGTGGTCGGCGGCCCGCTCCCGCGAGATGGCCCGGCCGCGCACCGCGTCCATCATCAGCCCGTCGAAGATCACCGGTGAGAAGGTCCCGGTGACCGCCTCGTACATCACGGAGATGTGCGGATCGCTGACCGCCCAGGGCGAACCTGCGAGCAGCGCGCTCAGATACGCGGCCCCGCCGAGCAGCACCGTGCCGTACGAGCCGGTGTACGCGACCGCGTCGTGCTGGATGAAAGAGCCGTCCGCGTAGAAGCCGTCGCCCGAAGTGACGTTCTGGAAGAGGCTGTTGAGCCCCTTGTCGCGTACGTCGGAGAGGCCGTCACGGGCCAGCGCGACCTTCGCCGGGTCGCGGGCGAGCAGCCCGTGCAGCGCCGTGATCACGGACTTGTCCGACCGGTTGGCGCCGGTCTCGGCCAGGGTGGGGGAGTTGGTGCGGCGGTCCGGATTCGGCGCGAACTTCTCGACGCTCGCCAGGTGGGCCGTCAGATCGTCGGCGGGTACGCGCGTCCTGAGGAGCACACAGCAGTCCAGCAGGGCGCGCGGCGCTCCGATCTCCCAGAACCACCAGTTGCCGGTCTCGCGCTTGTCCGGGTTGTACGCGGTGTCGTGCAGGAAGCGCAGCGCGGACACCAGCGCGTCCGCCACCTCGTCGCTGCCGTGCAGCGCCGCGCCGGTGGTCGCCCAGGCGGTGGCGAGGGTCCGCAGCCGGGTGTAGCTCTGGCTGAACATCCCCGGATCGGTCACCGGGACGTAGTCCGGCCAGAGCGCGGTACGGGCGGCGGTGCGGTCCAGCCGCTTCCAGAAGTCGGCGGCCGACGCGTCGAGTGCGGCCAGCGCGGCGGCGAAATCGGGGTCGGACGCGTCGAAATCGCCCCCGGTGATGAGCTGTTCGGCGCGGACGAGCGCGGCCTCGTAGGTGTCGGCTGTGCCGGTCGCGTCTGCCGTGTCTTTCGCGTCGGCCGCCCGAGCGTCACCGGCGGCGGGGGACGCGGCTCGCGCCGTTCCCGCTCCCGTGGCCCCGGCGACTGCCGATGCGGCCCCGGCGGCGAGGAGCGTTCTCCTGCTGAGGGCGGAATGAGGCTGTTCCATGGCGGTTTCCTTCGGTCCCTTCGGTTCCGGAGTCGGTCGGGCGGGGTCAGTCGCTCAGCGAGCTGGGGTCGACGGGCGGGCTCGGCAGCCGCAGCGCGGCGATCTCGGCGACCCCGGTGGCATCGATGGGGAAGGCCCATTTCCGTACGAAGAAGTCCGTCAGGTCGTATCCCGACACCCGGCTGGCGTAGGTGGAGAGCGCCCGGTACTGCCTGGCCTCCACGGCCGGGTCGTGGTCGTAATCCTCGACCGGCGCGTCGTGCTGGTGCTCGGTGCGGACCAGCTGGTGCAGCCGCGGCCAGAAGTCGTCGCCGAAGGCCAGCTCCAGCTGACGCAGCGGGACCAGCTGCTCGTACGGGCCGAACGTCGTCTCGTACGCGATGCCGGGCGTGCCGACCTTGGGCGCCGCCGACTGGAACCAGTTGAGCCCGGTCGTCGCGTCCTTGGTGAGCAGGTTGGACGGCTGGCCCAGGGTGCGCTGGGCGGCCAGCGAGTAGATGTTGACGGTGACCTCGGTGAGCCCGCCCGCCTGGTAGGCGGCCTGCTGGTTGAGGTGGCCCAGCTCGTGGTAGAGCCCCCAGCCCCGGGTGCGCAGCCCCTGAACGGTGCAGAGGCGGTCCATATAGGCGCGGGGGAAGCCGTTGAAGCCGTGCCAGGCGTAGGCGCCGACGCCCTTGGGGACGACGCTCACCTCGTTGAAGTGGTAGCGGCCGGCCTTGGGGCGGTTCAGGGGCTTCGGCCCGACCAGGCCGCTGATTCTGTTGTGCGAGTCGATGATGGTGTCGAAGAGCCGCAGCAGCGCCGCGTGGTCCTCACCGCGGTAGAGCAGCGCGCCCTCGCGGGTCAGCGTCAGGATGGTGTGCCCGGTGGTCAGCTCCACCCACGGCACGTCCGTGATGCTGTCCAGCTGCCGCTGGAAGTCCGCCTCGGAGGTGCGCCCCAGCTCGAAACCGGCCATCCGCGCCGTGCCGGAGACGAAGGTGACCGCCGCCTGCTGACCGTGGCCGGCGAAGCTGAGGTAGAGGGGGCCGCCGTAGGCGTCGGAGACGGTGTTCTCGCCGGCCCGCAGCGGGAACACCCGGGGGGCCTTGAGGTCCGGGTTCGTGTTGTAGTCGTCGAACGTCCCGATGTGCAGGACGGGCAGCGCCCCGTGGCCCGGCCGGATCCGCACCGTGACCTGTGCGCCGGGTGCGGCGTAGCGGCCGGTCGGGATGAACTCGCTGGCACGCAGCGACCGGTCGAGCCGCAGCCGCTCGGTCTCCGCGCCGGGGAACGCCTCGATCAGCATCGTGGCGCCGTCGTGGGAGCCGTCGTGGGATCCGGTGCCCGCCGGACCGGCGGTGCGGGCGGCGGATCCGTCGGCCGAAGCACTGCCGGCGCCGAGCAGGGTGATGGCTCCGGCACCCGCCAGCGCGGCGAGCGCGGAGCGGCGGCTGACCGCGGCGGAGGTGAGGGGCAGGTGGGCAGGGCGCATCCGGACTCCCAGGGGCAGAGGTGATGGAGTGGCGTACGAACTGCGCGTCAGCATGTAAGCGGTTGCTATCAACCCGCAAGAGGATCGGGGAAGTTACTGTCTTTTACTATGGCCAACTGGGGACAGGCTGTAAGTAAGCGGTCACGCCCGGCGGCCGCGCGCCGGCGGCGGAGCCACGGAATCGCGTACCACGAGATGGGTGCCGAGCCGTACGGTGCCGGTGCTCGGCTCCCGCCACTCGTCCTCGTCCCCGCCGGGCACCGCGAGCCGCACGGCCTGGCGCCCCATCTCCTCCAGCGGGATGTGCACGGTCGTCAGCCGGGGCCGCAGCTCCTGCGCCACCGGGATGTCGTCGTACCCCGCGAGTGACATGTCCTGCGGCACCCGGACCCCGGCTTCTTCCAGGGCCTGGGCCGCACCGGCCGCGACATTGTCGTTGGCCGCGAAGACCGCGGTGAAGTCCGGTCCTTCCCGCAGGAGTTCGGCCATCCGGCCGCGCCCGAAGGAGCGGCTGAACGAGCCGAGCTGCTCAAGCCCGGGATCCCGGGCCACACCACGCAGCTCCAGTGCGCGCCGGTGCCCGGCCAGCCGGTCACGGGTGGTCGAGAGGGCCGGTGGACCGCCGAGGTAGAGGATGCGTTCGTGGCCCTGGGTCAGCAGATGGTCGGTGATGGCGAAGGCGCCGCCCTCGTTGTCGTACTCGACGGCCGCGCCGCACGCCTCCTCGCCGAGCGACGGCCGCCCGCACAGCACCAGCTTCGATCCGCCGGCCTCCAGATCGCGGGCCCTGCGCCCCAGTTCGGCGGTGTGCGCGCGGTCGGCGACGCTGCCGCCGACGACGACCACGGCGTCGGCGCGCCGCTCGTGCATCAGCTCGATGAAGGCCAGCTCGCGCTTGGGGTCGCCCTGGGTGCAGCAGACCAGGCAGAGCCGTCCGCCGAGGCTCGCCTCCCGCTCCACACCGCGGGCGATGTAGGCGTAGAAGGGGTCGATCAGCTCGTTGACGATGATGCCGACCGTGCGCCCCGACACCCCGGCCAGCGCGCGGGCGTGCGCGTTGACGACATAGCCCAGCTCGCGCATCGCCTCCTCGACCCGCTCCCGGGTCGCCGTGGCCACCGGGTAGTTGCGGTTCAGCACACGGGAGACGGTCGCGGTCGACACCCCCGCCAGCCGTGCCACGTCGGTGACGGTCGCGCGTCGTCGGCTGTCGGCTGCCGAGGTCTGGCGGCGCATCCGTCCCACCCCCTGGTTGTCGTCCTGTGCCGCTGAGCTTATGGCCTGCGAGGCGGGGCCGTTCATGCGATCCGCTCCAAGTCGGCCAGGTGGACGGGGTGATGGAACGGAAGGCCGCCCGCGTAGCGGCAGAGCTCATCCACGGCCAGCTCGCCGAGCCTGCCGATCTCGTTGCCCTGGGCGCCCGCCATGTGCGGGGTGATGAAGACGTTCGGCAGGTCCCACAGCGGGTGCCCCGGGGGCAGCGGCTCGGGGTCCGTCACATCGAGTACGGCGTCGAGCCGCCCGCTGACCAGGTGCCCGGTGAGTGCCTCGGTGTCGACCAGGCGCCCGCGTGCCGTGTTGACCAGCAGGGTGCCGGGGCGCATCAGACCGATCCGCCGTGCGTCGAGGAGCTGCCGGGTCACGGGTGTGTCGGGCGCGTGCACGGTCACCACGTCACTGGTCGCCATCAGCGTGTCGAGGTCGGTGGAGACGGCCCCCAGCAACTCGGCCTCGGCGGGGGTGACATACGGGTCGTACAGCAGGATGTCCGCTTCGAGTACCCGGAGCAGTTCGATGACCCGGCGGCCGATCCGGGAGGCGCCGATGACGCCGATGGTCAGGCCGTGGGTGCCGATCCAGTGCTGCCGGTCGAGGTCGGCGGCGGTGCGGTGGGTGCGGCGTTCGCGGAAGAGCCGGGCGAACGGGAAGGCGCGCTTGGCGCCCATGATGATCGCGGCCAGGGTGAACTCCGCGACCGGTACCGCGTTGGCGTCGGCCGCCGACGACACCGCGACCCCGCGTTCGTACGCCTCCGGGGCGAGGAACGTCTTGACGGTGCCCGCCGCGTGGATGACGGCCCGCAGCCTCGGCGCCCGCTCCAGCAGTCCGGCGTCGATGGGCGGGCAGCCCCAGCCGGTGAGCAGCACCTCGGCGCCGGCCAGCGCGGCGGCTGCATCGGGGGAGTTGAACTCCCTGATGACATAGGGCGGATGGAGATCGGCCGATTCCTCAAGACGGGTGCGTACCCGTGGCGGGAAGATGTCGTCGATCAGTCCGGGGTCCATGGCCAGTACGGTGCGAGGCCGCCGCGGGGGCGGGTCCGGCTCGTCCGTACCGGTCTGGGCCGGTGCCTCGTCGGTGGTTCGCACCCTGCCTCCGGACAGTAAACGCGTTCTATTGATGGGCGGCACGCTAGGGAGCCCAGACGTCAAACGTCAAGCGATCTGCGTGGCCATCTGCCCCCTTTGCGCCGCTATTTGGGGACCTATCCGGGCGATCTCTCCGGCAGAAACATCGAGTAACGCAGACGTTTCCTCCGATCTCTTGACGGTGGGGTTAACCGCTTACTACGTTGCGGCGGCAGAAGGCTCGCTCTGCGCCACCCCAGCCGAACAGGACTGCACCATGGCTGAAACAGCACCTCCGATGCCGCTGGACAAGCGGCGCAGGAAGTCCAAAGCGCCATCCCCACCCCGCGTCGCCCAGCACCGGCTGTCCCTGTGGCAGCGGATCAAGCGCGACAAGGTGATGCTGCTGCTGACCCTGCCAGGACTGCTGTACTTCGTGGTGTTCCACTACATTCCGCTGCTCGGCTACATGGTCGCCTTCCAGGACTACCAGCCGTACCTCGGATACATGCACAGCGCGTGGACGGGCTTCGCCAACTTCTCCAGCGCCTTCGCCGACCCGGCCTTCTGGTCGGCGACCGCGAACACGGTCGAGATCGCCTTCGTACAGCTGATCTTCTTCTTCCCCGTGCCGATCGCGCTCGCCCTGTTGCTCAACAGCATCGTCAGCGACAAGCTCCGCCGGTTCATCCAGAGCGTGGTCTATCTGCCGCACTTCATCGGCTGGGTCATCATCGTCTCGATCTTCCAGCAGGTCCTGGGCGGCGCCGGGCTGCTGCCCGATCTCCTCGGGGACCTGGGGCTGCCGCGCTACGACATGATGAGCGACCCCAACGCCTTCCCCTGGCTGATCGCCCTCCAGTCCATCTGGAAGGACGCGGGCTGGGGGACGATCATCATCCTCGCCGCGCTGCTGGGGATCGACAAGCAGCAGTACGAGGCGGCGGCCATCGACGGCGCAAGCCGCTGGCGCCGGCTGTGGCACGTCACGCTCCCCGGCATCGCCCCGGTGATCATCCTGCTGCTGATCCTGAACCTCGGCCAGATCCTCTCCGTCGGCTTCGAGCAGATCCTGCTCCAGCGCGACGCGGTCGGCCCCGGCTCCGGTGAAGTACTCGACACCTACGTCTACTACCACGGCATCAAGGACAACCAGTGGGGCATCTCGGCGGCTGTCGGCCTGGTGAAGGCAGTCGTGGGAACCGTCCTCGTCCTGGGCGCGAACAAGTTCGCCCACCGTCTCGGCCACGAAGGGGTGTACCGCGGTGCGGACAGCTGAGAAGACACCGGCGAAAGCCCCCGTCACGGCGGCGCCTCTCGCGGCGGCACCCGTGATCACGCCGTCGGACGGCCGTCCGCCGTGGATGGAGCGGCCGACCCGCCTCGGCCTCACCGGCAAGGGCATCGTCCTGGTCCTGGTCGTGCTCGCCGTGGCCTACCCGCTGCTGGGCGTCATCGGCACGAGCTTCGCCTCACAGACCGACATCATCAAGTCCACCGGCCTCGTCCTGTGGCCCGAGCACCCGACGCTCGACGCGTACCGGACCATCTTCACCGGCGGTGTGGTGACCCGGGCGCTCCTGGTGAGTGTGGGCATCACGGTCTTCGGCACCGCGGCCAGCCTGCTGGCCACCATCGGCATGGCGTACGGGCTCTCCCGCCGCAATGTCACGGGCTCCCGCTTCATCCTGATGACGGCCCTGTTCACCATGCTCTTCAACGCCGGCATCATCCCGAACTTCCTGCTGGTCAACCAGCTCGGCCTCTACAACACGTACGCCGCACTCGTCATCCCCACCCTGATGAGCGCCTTCAACCTGGTCGTGCTGCGCGCCTTCTTCATGAACCTGCCCGAGGAGCTGTACGACGCGGCGCGCGTCGACGGCGCCGGGGACTTCCGCATCCTGCTCCAGGTCGTCCTGCCGCTCTCCAAGGCGGTCATCGCGGTCGTCGGCCTCTTCTACGCCGTCGCGTACTGGAACGCCTTCTTCAACTCGCTGCTGTACCTCCAGGATTCGGACAAGTGGCCGCTGCCCATGGTGCTGCGCACCTTCGTCCTCCAGGGCCAGAGCCTCAGCGGCGCCGCGGCCGGCGAGAGCGTCGCCCCGCAGGAGGCCGTGCAGATGGGCGTCCTGGTGGTCGCCGTCGTACCGATCCTGCTCGTCTACCCGTTCGTCCAGCGCTACTTCACCAAGGGCGTGCTCACCGGCGCCATCAAGGGCTGAACCCGCCTCCGCCACCCCCCGGCCTTCCCTCCCTTCTCTCAAGGAGATGTCCGTGCCGAGCTCCACCCCGATGAATCGCAGAACCCTCTTCCGCCTGGGAGCGGGCATAGGCCTCGGCCTCGCCGCGACCCCGCTGCTCGCCGCCTGCGGCGACGGCGGTACGGCCGCCAAGGCCGAGGCCAAGAGCGCCGACCTGCTGCCCACCACCACCGTGCGCAACATCGGCCTGAAGCCCGACCTGCCGGGGACGGCCGCGGGTGTGCCGCAGGCCTTCTACCGGTACCCGGCCACCACGCCGCGTGCCACCAAGGGACAGGTCCTCAAGGGCGCGAAGCCGATATCGGCGGCGATGGAGACCTTCTCGCCGCCCCCTCCGGCACGCGGCAACAACGCGGCCTGGCAGGCGATCGAGAAGCTGCTCGGCGGGAAGGTCGACGTCACCGCGGTCCCGACCGACGACTACTCGACCAAGTTCACCACGATGGTCGCCAGCGACACGCTGCCGGACATCTTCATGTACCCGGAGACCGGCGGCGTCGACAACAAGGCGGCGTTCTGCGCGGCCAAGTGCGCCGATCTGACGCCCTTCCTGGCCGGCGACAAGGTCAAGGACTACCCCAACCTCGCGGCGATCCCGCAGGCGGCCTGGGAGGGAGCCATCTTCGGCGGGAAGCTGTTCGGCATCCCGATCTCCCGGATGGGGACCGGCGGCGCGGGCTTCTACCGCCATGACCTCTTCGCCGAGGTCGGCGTCTCCAGCCTCGACGAGATCACCAGCCTCGACAAGTTCGTCGAGGTCTGCAAGGAGCTGACCCGCCCGAAGAAGGACCAGTACGCCATCATCGCCAGCGCCACCAACCTGCTCGCCATGTCGGCGGGGGCGCCCCTCTACTGGCGGATGGACCCGAAGACCGGCAAGTTCACGACGGACCTGGAGTCGGACGAGTTCCGCCTGGCGGTCGAGACGTCGCGCAAGCTGTACAAGGCGGGCTGCTACTACCCCGGCACGATCGGCATGTCGGGCGCGCAGAAGTCCCAGTACACCGACATGTTCAAGAACGGCAAGGGCGCCTATGTGTACGACGGGATGCCGTCGTACTACACCCCCAGCACCGGCTATGTGGCGGCGATGGCGGCCGTCAACAAGAAGTTCGACCCCCGGCCCATCACACCGTTCAGCGACAAGGCCATCGCCTGGATGGACAACGTCTCGCTCCAGAACACCCACATCAAGAAGGCGTCCACCGAGCGCGTCAAGCAGCTCCTCGCCCTCGCCGACTTCGCCGCGTCGCCGTTCGGCAGCGAGGAGTACACCCTCATCAACTACGGCGTGGAGGGCACCGACTTCACCCGTGACGCCAAGGGCAACCCGATCCTCACCAAGAAGGGCAGCCAGGACGCCACCGTCCCCTGGAAGATGCTCGCCTCCGCCGTACCGGCCGTGTTCAGCACGGACACCGAGAAGGGTGTGCGGTACGTCCACGAGGCGTACGCCAAGATGATCCCGATCATGGAGCAGGACCCGACCCTCAAGGTCTCGTCGCCCACCTGGGACTCCAAGGGCTACGGCAGCCTCTACACGCTCAAGCTGGACGGCCTCAAGGACATCGTCTCCGGCCGCAAGCCCATGTCGTACTACTCCGAGCTGACCAAGCAGTACCTGGCGCACGGCGCGGAGCAGGCCCGTCACGAGTTCGAAGAGGCAGTCCAGAAGGGGAAGAAGTGACCACCAGACGCACTGTCCTCCAGCTCGGCGGCGCGGCGGTGGCCGCCGCCGCGGCCGTACCCGTACTCGGCACACCCGCCCTGGCCCGCTCCTTCGATCCGAAGCCCGGCTCCAGCGGGGTCGGCGACCCGCTCTTCCCGACCCTCGGCAACGGCGGCTACGAGGTCACGCACTACGACCTGACCTTCGACTTCACCCCGGTGACCTACGACTTCACCGCCGCAGTGCGGATATCGGCGCGGGCCACCCAGGACCTGTCCGCCTTCAACCTGGACACCGACGGCCACACCATCGACGCGGTCACCGTCGACGGCCACGCCGCCCGCTGGGAGCTGTCGGCAGGCAGCAGCGGCCAGGAGCTGACGCTCACCCCGGCCCGTCCGCTGCACGACGGCCGGCCCTTCACCGTCGAGATCCGCTACCACGGCAACGGCAAGGACAAGCGGCTCGGCCTGGGCGGCTGGGTGTTCGGCAGCGAGGGCGGCTTCGCGTCCGCGGTGCAGTCCTCCCGCGCCGACACCTTCCTGCCCTGCAACGACACCCCGTCCGACAAGGCCACCTGGGCCTTCCACATCAGCGCCCCGAAGGGCTATGTGGCTGCCGCCAACGGCGAGTTGCTGCACCGGACCCCGCGCGCCGACGGCTCGGCGGTCTGGCACTTCGCGCTCCGCGAGCGGATGCCCACCGAACTGCTCGGCATCGCGGTCGTCAAGGGCACCTATCTGTACGGCAGCAGCCACACCGGTCTGCCGCTGCGCCATATCGTGCCGCAGGGCCACGAGGACACCTACGCGCCGATCGTCGCGCGCACCGTCGACCATCTGGCCTGGTTGGAGGCGAAGTTCGGGCGGTTCCCGTTCTCCACGTACGGGCTCCACATCTACGACGGCTACACCGACGCGCTGGAGAACCAGACCCTCACTCTGATGGGCACCAACTGGTTCAAGCTCAACGCCGACGGCAACCCGACGTACGAGAACACCATGGTCCACGAGATGACCCACCAGTGGTTCGGCGACTCCGTCACCCCGCACGACTGGCAGCAGGCCTGGCTCAACGAAGGGCCCGCCACCTACTACGCGGCCGTGTACAGCGAGGAGCGCGGCTGGTCGGTCGTCGCGGACAAGATGAAGGCCACCTACGGGACGCTGGACGCGGTCCGCGCCAAGGACGGCCCGCCGGGACTGCCCAAGGCGCTCGGCGGCGCCAACATCTACGACGGCGGCGCGCTCGTGCTGTACGCGCTCAACCAGCAGGTCGGACAGCGTACGTTCGACCGGATCATGCGCGAGTGGGTCCGGCGGTTCAAGGACTCGACGTACACCAGCGAGCAGTTCATCCGGCACACCGTCGACGTCACGGGCGACCGCACCCTGGACCGTTTTCTGCGCGACTGGCTGTTCGGCGCCACCAACCCGCCGATGCCGGGCCACCCCGACTGGAAGGCCGCCGCATGAACCGCCGCACCACGCACCGCTCAGCCATCCACCGCCCGGCCGCCCGCCGCATCGGCACCGCGCTCGCCGCCGTCGCGGCGCTGCTGGCCACCGCGCCGCTCGCGCAGGCCGCCCGGCCCTCGCACACCGACACCCTGTACGCGGCCCCGCACGGCGCAGGAGCGTCCTGCACCCACAGCCGCCCCTGCTCCCTGGACGGCGCCCGCGACAAGGCCCGCACCCTGCACGGCGATGACGTCACCGTGCAGCTCGCCGGGGGTACGTACACCCGCACCGCGGCCCTGAAGCTCACCGCTGCCGACTCCGGCACCACCTGGACCGCGGCGCCCGGCGCCCGCCCCGTCCTCTCCGGCGGCCGTACGGTCACCGGCTGGACCAGGACGTCCGGCGGGGCCTGGACCGCCCGGGTGCCCGACGGCGTCACACCCCGGCAGCTCTTCGTCAACGGCGTCCGGGCCACTCCCGCCCGCGGCGGAGCCTGCGCCGCCAGTGTCTGCGACGCCACCAAGACCGGTATGACCGGCGCGAAGGCGACCGGGATCGCCGACTGGAAGCGGCCCACCGACGCCGAGGCCGTCATCAAGGTCCGCTGGCGCAACTACCACTGCCGGATCGCCGGGGTCAGCGGCGACACCATGACCTTCGCCCAGCCCTGCTGGACCAACTCGGCCAGCGGCACCGACCGCACCGGCCCCGCCTGGGACTCCACGACCGTGGACTCCACTCGCTACACGGGTGTCGCGTTCTTCGAGAACGCACCCGAACTCCTCGACCAGCCCGGCGAGTTCGTCCATGACTCGGCCACGCACACCATCACGTACCTGCCGCGCAAGGGCGAGAACATGCGGCACACCACCGCCGTCACGCCCGTCACGGAGCAGCTGGTGACGGTCGACGGTGCGCACGACGTCGCCATCCGGGGGATCGGCTTCGCCTACGCCGCCTACCACCAGCCGGACACCGACGAGGGCTACGCCGGGATGCAGGCCGGCCTCACCCTCACCGGCGCCACCGGTCCCGTCGACCACTCCGGCCGCTACTACACCAAGCCGTCGGCCGCGCTCACCGTGCACGGCGGCCGCCATGTCACCGTCGACGGGGCGTCGTTCACCCACCTCGGCGGGGCCGGTGCGATCCTCGAAGCCGGTACGAAGGACTCCGGGATCACCCACTCCGACTTCACCGACCTGTCGTCGGGCGCCGCGTACATCGGCGACACCGACCCCAACCCCGTGCCCGAACTGGCTGGTGAGCGCAACACGTTCGCCTACAACACGGTCACCCGCGCCGCCGTCGAGTACACCGACGCGGCCGCGGTCTGGGCGGGCTACGAAGCCGGACTCGTGATCGACCACAACAGCCTCGACCAGCTGCCCTACTCCGGTATCTCGGTCGGCTGGGGCTGGAACCAGCCGGAGGCGCAGAAGTCGGTGCTGCGCGACAACCGGATCACCGACAACCGCATCACCAACGTCATGCAGGTCAAGGACGCCCAGCACGACGGCGGCGCGATCTACACCCAGGGCGCCCAGCCCGGCACGGTGGTCTCCGGCAACTACATCAACCGCTCCGCGTACGGCAACACCGAGCGCGACGGCAACGGCATCTACCTCGACGAGCAGTCCTCGTACATCACCGTCGAGAACAACGTCCTGACCCGGCTCGGCTACAAGTGGGTCTCCAACTGGGCCGACTACGGCATCCAGAACACCGCACGCGGCAACTGGACCGACACCGACGCGCCCCCCATCGCGGGGACCGGCTCGACCATGACGGACAACCACACCCGCCTGGAACAGCTCCCGGCGGCGGCGCTGAAGATCGCCTCGGCGGCCGGCGCGCACCGCGGCTCCGTCGAGCAGCTCAGCCCCGACCTGGCCCGCACCGGCACCGCCACCCAGTCGTCCACCGACGGGGCCGCCGCCGTACTGGCCATCGACGGGGACACCTCGACGGACACCCGGACGCTCTCCGAGCAGGGCGCCTGGTGGCAGGTGGATCTGGGCTCAGTGCGGCACGTCGGCCGGATCGAGATCTGGAACGACGCCTCGACCACGACGGCCGGCTTCGACGTCCGGGCGGACAAGAAGACCGTCCACGTCGGCGGCAAGGCGCTGCGGCCCACGGTGCTGGACCTGAACACCGACACGCGGTACGTGAAGATCCAGCTCACCGGCACCGGACGGGTCGGGCTCGCCCAGGTCGCCGTCCACCCGTAGGGCCTGTGCAGCTGCTCGTAGCGGCAGCTTGCGGGCGGCCCCTTCCGGGGGGCCGCCCGCACCCGCACCACCCGCATCACGCACGCCACCTGCATCACCCACACCATCCGCATCACCCGCACCAGTGAAGGAAGCCCCATGTCCGACCTCCGTATCGGCGTCCTCGGCTACGGCCTGCGCGGCAGCATCGCCCGCACCGCCCACCGCCCCGGAGCCGGCTCGCGCGTCACCGCACTCGCCGACCCCGACCCGGCCGCCCGTACGGAGGCGGCCACGGCCTTCCCCGGCGCACTCATCACCTCCGCCCACCGCACGGTCCTCGACGACCCGGACATCGACGCGGTCCTGGTCGTCACCCCCGACCACACCCACGCCGAGCTGGCCTGCGAAGCGCTGCGTGCGGGCAAACCGGTCTTCGTGGAGAAGCCCCTCGACATCACGGTCGAGCGGTGCGACGAGATCCTGCGCACCGCGTACGAGACCGGCACCCGTCTCTACATCGGCCACAACATGCGCCATATGCCGGTCGTCCGGCTGATGCGCGACCTCATCGCCGCCGGCACGATCGGCGAGGTCAAGACCGTCTGGGTCCGGCACTTCGTCGGCTACGGCGGCGACTGGTACTTCAAGGACTGGCACGCCGAACGGAAGTACACCACCGGACTGCTGCTCCAGAAGGCCGCACACGACATCGACGTACTGCACTGGCTGGCAGGCGGTTACGCACGCGACGTCCAGGCCATGGGCGACCTGATGGTCTACGGCGACAACCCGCACCGCCGCGAGCCCGGTGAGCCCAAGGCCGCCGACTGGTACACCAAGGACGGACACTGGCCGCCGCACACCCAGCGCGCCCTCAACCCCGTCATCGACATCGAGGACGTCTCCCTCCTGAACATGCGCCTGGACAACGGTGTGCTGGCCGCCTACCAGCAGTGCCACTTCACCCCCGACTACTGGCGCAACTACACCGTCATCGGCGACGCGGGCCGCCTGGAGAACTTCGGCGACGGGCCGGGCAACCAGGTGAAGGTCTGGAACACCCGCCGCTCCGTGTACCGCGAGGACGCCGACGAGATCCACGCCGTCCCGGACGCGCAGGACGAGGCGGGCCACGGCGGCGCCGACCCGTTGCTCATGGACGAGTTCCTGCGGTTCGTACGCGAGGGCGGCCGCACCGACACCTCACCGGTCGCCGCCCGGATGGCGGTGGCCGCCGGGGTGCGGGCCACGGACTCGCTCCGGGACGGCGGCACCCCGCGCCGGGTGCCCCCGCTCGACCCGGCGCTCGCCGACTACTTCGAGCGTGGCCAGCAGCGCAGGGGGTGACCGGGGGTGCGGGGCCGTCGCTCGCGGGCTCCGACCCCTTGACGCGCGGCCCGGCGCTCGCGGCCCGGAGTCCGCGGCCCGGAGTCCGTGGCCTGGCGTTAGCGGCCCGGCGTCCGCGTCCCGGCTTGCGGGGCTCAGACCTGCGGCCGGGACGTCCCGGCCAGGAATCCGGTGATGCTCCGGTGCAGCGAGGCGGCGTCCAGGCCGTGCGCTGCGACATGCTCCTCGATCTGCCCGTACCGCCGCAGCTCCTTCCTGCCGACCCCGAGGCCCAGCACCCGGTGCGGCCGGTCGGCCAGGGCGTCGTTCGCCGCGGCCGTCGAGGTGCCGGCCAGATACGGCTCGACCAGCACCACATCGGCCCGGTCGGGGGCGTCGGTGGCCCAGCGGAGGGCCGCGCCGTCGAAGGGCCGTACGGTCGTCGCGTACAGCACGGTGACATCCATGCCCTCCGTCGCCTCCAGGACGGCGTCCAGGAGCGGCCCGACCGCCACCACCACCCCGCCGTGGCCCTCCCGCACGGTGTGGAACCCGCCTCCGGTGACCGGCCGCGGCCGCTGATTGGCCTGCACCGACAGCCGTACGTACACCCGGTCGTCCCCGCGCACGGCCCGGCGCAGCAGGGCCTCCGCCTCGTCGGGATGGCCGGGTACGTGCACGGTCCAGCCGTCGAGCGTGTCGAGGAGCGCCACATCGCCGGGCGACATGTGGGTGAAACCGCCGGCCGGCCAGTCGTACGACCCTCCGGCGCTGACCAGCACGGCCCCCACACCCTGGTGCCCGAGGTCCAGCTTGACCTGCTCGAAGGGGCGCTCGACCAGGAAGCTGGCGAAGGTGTGCACCACGGGGCGCATCCCGGTCAGTGCCATCCCGGCGGCGGCACCGATCAGCAGCTGCTCCCGGATCCCCACATTGACCACCCGGCCGGGGTGGGCGCGTGCCGCGTCGGCGAATCCGTCGCGGGTGATCTCGGCCAGTACGACGGCGAGCCGCGGGTCCTCGTCCAGCAGCCGCGACGTGGTGGCGGCGAAGCGCTCACGCATGTTGTCCATGACAAATCCCTCTCGGCTGGTCCGGCTCAGGCGTTCTTGGGCTCGACCCGGGCGACCACGGCGTGCGGCCGGCCCGGATGCGGTGCGGTGAAGGCGGCGTACAACTGCTCGTGGTCCCGCCCGTCGACGGTCTCGACCGACCACCCGCCCGCTTCGAAACGGGCCGCGATCCCACCGGGGGCGCCGTAGCTGGCGGAGGCGTTGTCGATCACCACGGTGTGCAGCTGCTCAAGGCCGGCGGGCCCGGCATAGGCGACGGCCTCGTGCACCGAGCCCTCGTCCAGCTCGGCGTCGCCGATCAGCACCCACACCCGCGGCGCGGTGAGCCGCTGCGCCCGCAGCCCGAGCACCGTGCCCACGCCGAGCGGCAGCCCGTGCCCGAGCGACCCGCTGCCGATCTCGGCACCGGGCACCAGCAGCCGGTCGGGGTGGTGGCCGAGCGGGGAGTCGTACGAGCCGAAGCCCGTCAGCAGCTCAGCGGGGAAGAACCCCTTCGCCGCCAGGACCGCGTAGTACGCCATGGGCCCGTGCCCCTTGGACAGGAGGAAGCGGTCCCGCCCCGGGTCCGAGACGGTCTGCGGCGTGACCCGCAGCACCCGGTCGTACAGCACCCAGAGCGCGTCCAGGGTCGAGGTCGCGGCAGGTCCGTGCTTCTCGTCGCCCGTCATGAGGGCCATCAGCCTGTTCAGGTCTGTGTCCGTTTCCATACAGCGGACGATCCAACATCAAGCGCACTTGAGGTCAAGCGCAACGGCCGGGGAAACGCGTTCGTGACCACCGGCTGAAGTGCGGTATCGTTTCGGTGCGCGTTCGGCCGGGGAAGCCCCGGGCCGGATCGGGCACCGGGACGTGGCGCAGCTTGGTAGCGCACTTGACTGGGGGTCAAGGGGTCGCAGGTTCAAATCCTGTCGTCCCGACTCGTGAGAGTCGTAGGTGAGGGCCGGTTTCGGAGCAATCCGAAACCGGCCTTCGGCCATTTTCTGGGACAAATTGGGGACCGGTCTCCTTGACCGGCGTCACCGGATCATGACGATGGGGCTCGGCAGCGAGCGCGGTGCGCGGAGACGCTGAGGCGAGAGCGCTGAGGTGTACGGAGAGCGTTGCGCCGGCGGCCGTGATTTGTGTATGTCCGGGTGTGGAGTCGGGTGTTGGAACTGCCTGAATACCTGTCTGACCTGTGTCTTGCGTGCCTTGTGGTGGAGGAGTGTGAGCGTGGCACGGCCCGGGAAAATCGGGTGCCATGTGACGGGCGGCCCGCCAGGATGAGGATCATGACTGGTGAGAGCCGCGTGGGGAGCCGACAGGACGAGGGAGAGGCGGGGCGCCCGCTTGCCTTGGTCACGGGGGCGGGACGTTCGGCGGGGATCGCGGCGTCCGTGACGCTGAATCTGGCCCGGGCCGGCTGGGACGTGGCGTTCACGTACTGGACTCCGTATGACGCGCGCATGCAGTGGGGCATCGAGCGGGGTGCGCCCGAAGAGCTGCGGAAGAAGGTGGCGTCCCATGGGGCGCGAACGCTTGCGGCCGAGGCGGACCTGAGCGACCCGGCCGTGCCGGCTCAGCTCTTCGACAGCGTCGAGCGTGAGCTGGGCAACGTCACCGCGCTGGTGCTCTGCCATTGCGAGTCGGTCGACTCCGGCTTGCTGGACACCACGGTGGAGAGCTTCGACCTGCACTTCGCGGTCAATGCACGGGCAACCTGGCTGCTGCTCCGGGAGTACGGGCTGCGGTTTCGCGGACAGCATGGCAGCGGGCGCATCGTCAGCCTGACCAGCGACCACACCGCAGGCAACCTCCCGTACGGGGCAAGCAAGGGGGCGATGGACCGGATCACGTTGGCCGCCGCCCGTGAGCTCGCCCACCTGGGAGTGACCTGCAACGCGATCAATCCCGGACCGACCGACACCGGGTGGATGACTGAGGACCAGAAGGCGGACCTGATCCGCTTCACGCCCCTGGGACGCCTCGGTGTGCCGCAGGACTGCGCGAATCTCGTCTCGTTTCTCTGCTCGGCAGAGGGCGGATGGATCAACGGTCAGCTCCTCCAGAGCAACGGCGGCCTCGGGTAGTCGAGGTGGGCAAGTCGGTCATGCACCATGCTCGGTGTGTGCGTGCTGGTAGTTCCGGCTATCAGAACCTGCGCAATGGCCTGCGGTCGTAGCGGGAAGTTGTCAGTGTCGGTGACAGCCGCGAATGCTTCGCCAGGTCGGGCCTGCGCTGGTGCTGTGCGAGTGAAGGGGGCCGCCTCGATCAAGGCCCGGGCGGACCATGGTCGTCACCCCTTGGAGGCGACCTCCCGGATCAGCGGCTCGAACTCCCGCCGCACGTAGGCGTCGAACGGCTCCGTCAGCGCGCCGTCGATCACCCGCCGCACCTGGTGCTCCGCCGCGAACTCCTTGATCGCTGCACGGGAGTCCGGCTCCACACCCCCGCCAATGATCAGCATCCCGAACTCCTCGGTCTCCAACAGCTTCCGGGCCTCCTCGTCGGTGCTCACTCCCTCCGCGTCGAAACCGTCCGCACGCAGCGTGGCCAGCACCTCCGTCACCCTGGCGGGCGTCCTTCCCAACACCAGCGTCCTCATGGCCGTTCCTCTCAGGTACGTCGACATCGGCGCACCCGAACCTAGAAGGTCAACCCGACTTGAGGTCAACCCCGACTCCCGTCCCACCCCGGCAGCCATATGATCCGCCGGACAGGACCTAGCCGAGTCAGGGACTGGCACGGTGGCTTCCGCTCCGTTTCCAGCACCGACCCCGCTCAGAAGTGCTCGTCGCGTACCGGTCTGCGACAGGTCTCCGAAGGCGCGCCGCAAGCGCGCGCAAGGCGCCGGTGCCGAACGTCGTCGGGGGTGAGCACGGCCTCGACGGGAGCGGCTGCCTTTTCGTGAGTGGCAACCCGAGTTGCCGGCCTCCGGGCCCGTGATCGCTTGTGTGGGGCGTCGTCTCACGACTTCTCACGAGCGCTGTTGAGCAAGGTCAGCCGAGCAGTTCTGCCGGCTTCTCCGCACCCGTTCGGTGAATTGACCGTGGCTGTCCTCGCGTTGGCGTTCCGGTCCGGGGCTTGGCCTCAGCTCGGGGTCGAGTCGTGCCAGTGTGGTGGACGAGGATGCACCTCGTGGCCAACGAAAGCAGCGAGATCGTTCTGAGCAAGCAGGACCTGCGTGGGGTCGCCCATTATGCGGCGGAGAGCGCGCAGGAGGTCTTGGAACTCTTTGAGAGAGCACACCCGGCCGACTCGCGACCTCGCGACGCGATCGACGCCGCGTGGACGTTCGCCAGAGGTGGTGAACGCGGGAAGTCACTGCGCGACAGTGGGTGGGCGGCGCACAAGGCGGCCCGAGATGCAGGCACCGCGGTCGCGGGCAATGCAGCGCGAGCAGCGATGTGCGCGGCCTCCGCCGCGTATTTGCATCCGCTGGCCGACGCTCACCAGGTCAAGCACATTCTGGGGGCAGCGGCCCACGCAGCGAGAGCGGCCGAACTCATGGCGGGCGATGACCGAGATGTCGGGGCTGATCATATTGAGCAAGCTCTCCGGCGCGCGACACCAGTCGTCGTTGACGTGCTCAACCGCTATCCCGCAGCACCTTCTGGCGGAGGGCGCGTCGGCGAACTGCTCCGCGATCTGGATGCGGCCCTCCGCAGCCGTTCCTGAAGGCCTTGCGGTGCTGCCCGGCGAGTACACCGAGGACCGCCACGGGGACTCCCACGTCATCGTCTTCGCCGACCTCCAGGGCAAGATCAGGGCGTAGACACCGGGCGCTGCTCCGCCGTGCTCTCTGCCAACTGTTGGCGCAGCAGCCCGGCCCGCTCGCCCCTGGGCCCCGGGTATCTGGCTCAGGCCGGGTCTTCCAGGGCTTTGATGAGGAGATGGGACAGCCGGCGGAACTCCTCGGTGTTGGCCCTGTCGAACTTCTCCAGTGCCGGAGCCAGTCGGGCCTCAATCTGGATGAAGGTCTCATCCATCACCTTGTGTCCCTTGGCGGTGAGATGGTTGTCCACCACCCGGCCCCGGGCCGGGGAGCGCTCCACCAGTCCCTCCTCCTGCAGGGTCCGGACGAGACGGCTGACGGCCTGCGGCGTGTGGACCGCGGCGCGCGCGAGCTCTGAAGCGGAGGCGCCGGGTGTCCGCTTCAGCTCCCGCAGCACCGTCCACTGCCCGAGGGTGAGCCCCAGAGGGTGGATGACCTGCTCGATCCGGTCGGCGAAGTGTTGCCGAATGATCCTGGACAGTGCACCGATTTCGATCCCCTGAGGTAGCGGGTCGCCCGAGTTCTTCATGTTTGACACTGTACTTGTCGGGTTCTATATTGAATCAAAGTTCAATATGGAATCCTGATTCCATGCCGGTTGGCTGATCGCTTGAGCGATCGAGGTGTCCGTTTCAGGCCCGGGCCGCAGGTCCTGGGCCGGCCGATCCGTGGAGTCGACTCGGCTTCCGTCCCACCCCACGTCCGTATCCGGAGACAGACCATGCCCGTGCCCGCAGCCGCCCGTGCCACACCGGAGTCAAACGCGCGACAGATAGCCCTGCCCGGCTGGCTGGTCGCACTCCTGGCCACTTCCTGCGGGCTGACCGCGGCCAACCTCTACTACGCCCAGCCGCTCCTGGAGACGCTGCGCCGGACCTTCCAGCTCCAGGACTCGACCGCCGGCCTGCTGATCACCCTGACCCAGCTCGGCTACGCCGCCGGGATGGTGTTCCTGGTCCCCCTCGGCGACCGCATCGAGAACTCCCGTCTGGTCTCCGTCCTGCTCACCGTCACGGCCCTGGCCATGGCCGCCGGCGGCCTCGCCCCCACCTTCACCGTCCTGCTCATCGCCGCGCTCGTCGCGGGCGCCACCTCCGTCGTCGCGCAGGTCCTCGTCCCCTACGCCGCCGACCTCGCACCCGATCACCTGCGCGGCGCCGTGGTGGGCAAGGTCATGAGCGGACTGCTCGCCGGAATCCTGCTCTCCCGCACCGTCGGCAGCCTGCTCGCGGACGTCGCGGGCTGGCGCACGGTCTACCTGGTCTCCGCCGCCCTGATGGCGATCCTGGCCCTTGTCCTGCGCCGCGCGCTGCCCCACCGGGCCCCCACCAGCACCGATTCCTACACCGCGCTGCTGCGTTCCACGGCCCGCCTGATCCGCGTGCACCCGCAGCTGCGCCGCCGGTCCTCCTACCACGCCTGCATGTTCGCCGCCTTCAGCGCGTTCTGGACGACCATCTCCTACGTCCTGACCACTGCGCCGTACAACTACTCCCAGCTCCAGGTCGGCCTGTTCGCTCTCGTCGGCGCCGCCGGCGCGCTCGTAGCCCCTCTCGCGGGCCGCCTCGCCGACCGAGGGCTCGCCCACCGGCTCACCCCCGTGACCTGCCTGCTCGCCTCCGCCGCCCTCATCTGGGCCGGTCTTGCCGCCCACCAGATCCTCGTCCTCGCCGCCGCCGCAGTCCTCCTGGACTGTGCCGTGCAGTGCTCCCTGATCTTCGGACAGCACACCATCTACCAACTCGACGCGGACGCCCGCGCCCGGATCACCAGCGTCTACATCGCCACCTTCTTCATCGGCGGCGCCACCGGCTCCCAACTCGGCACCCTTGCCTACCACTTGGGTAACTGGCATGCGGTCACCCTCACCGCGGCGGCCTTCCCCGTCATCGCCGCGCTCGCCTGGACCACCGACCGCACCCACACCAGGAGGAAGCGCCGGGCAGCAGGCGCCACACGCAGGTGAAGCGGCCCGCTGGAGCCCACCGTCGCCCCGCAGGGGAGATGCGGGGCGACGGTTGTGGATGCCCCCGATCAGTGCGTGCGATCAGTGCGTGCACCGCACCGTCAGCGACCTGCGTTCAGCCATTCCGCCGTCAGCTCGCCCACCAGGGTGAGCATCTCGGGCTGGGTCATTTCCTCATGGCTGCACGGCAGGCTCTCCTCCCGCACTTCTCCCGTCACGTAGGGCGCCCACGCTTCCGCCGGCTTCGAACCGTCGACCTTGCCCGCAGCCGCCACGATGAGCAGCACGTCACCCTCGTACGCACGGGGAATATGAGTGCGCAGAATGGCCGAGCTGTTCTCCAGGACCCGCAGGTTGAAGGCCTTCTCCTCGTCCCGGAGGATGAACTGCTCCCACTCGGCGGGCAGGACGCCGTCCTGCGCGTTGAGGGCAAGCGCGTCCAGGCCGAACAGCGCCGGAATCCGTTCAGCCGGACAGGAGTCCATGATCACGACGGCCCCCACCGCATCGCCCGCCTCCTGCAGCTGGAATGCCATCTCCTGAGCCACTGCACCGCCCAGCGAATAGCCCAGCAGCTGATACGGGCCGGTCGGCTGGACGGTACGGATCTGCTGCACATAGTCAGCGGCCATCTCCCTTATCGACCGCGGCAGTTCCTCCGTACCGGTGAGGCCCTGGGCCTGCACTCCGTACAGCGGGTAGTCCACGGGTATCGATGCCGCCGGCGGCGAGAAGCCCCAACTCACGCCGGTCGCGGGGTGGATGCAGAAAACGGGCCTGCGGCTGCCGCGTGTCCGAATCGGCAGGATCCTTGCCAGCGCTTCCTCGCGCCGGGCGGGGCGCGGCCCTTCCGTGAGCGAATCGTTGAGGCCGGCAACGGTGGGCGTTCCGAACGACGCCCGCAAGGGCACATCGAAGCCCAGCCTCGTCCGCACCTGACCGGTCAAACGCGTTGCCAGCAGAGAATGCCCGCCCAGCTCGAAGAAATTGTCGTCCACTCCGACCGTGGGCAGACCGAGTACGTCCGCGAAAATCTCGCACAGGATCACCTCCCGCATATTCGAAGGACCCCGGCCGGCCGGATCGGTGGAGTGCTTCGGGGCCGGGAGAGCCTTGCGGTCGAGCTTCCCGTGCACCGTCAACGGCAGAACATCCAGCGGCACGATCGCTGACGGCACCATGTGTTCCGGCAACTCACCTGCCAGCTGCGTACGGAGAGCCGCGATGTCGACCCGGGCGTCCGCGGCAGGAACCAGATAGGCGACGAGGCGTTTGTCACCGGGCCGGTCCTCCCGGACCAGTACCGCGGCCTGGCCGACACCGGGGTGGGACCGCAGCGCCGTTTCGATCTCGCCCAGCTCGATACGGAACCCGCGGAGCTTCACCTGATCATCCGCACGCCCCATGAATTCCAGCTCGCCCCCGGAGTTCCACCGCACGAGATCACCCGTGCGATACATCCGCTCACCAGGGCCCCCGAACGGACTCGCCACAAACCGCTCCGCGGTCAGACCGGGGCGGCCGAGATAGCCGCGGGCGAGTTGGGCACCGGCGAGGTGCAGCTCCCCGGTCACCCCGGCCGGCACCGGCCGCAGTCCCGCATCCAGTACATAGGTGCGGGTGTTCCACACCGGGCGGCCCATGGGCACGACATCGCCGGTGTCCCTGCCCGGTTCGCAGGTGAACGCCGTCACCTCGATGGAGGCCTCGGTCGGTCCGTACAGGTTGTGCAGCGGGATCGGCAGTACCGCGTGGAACCGGTCACGCAACACGGCGGGCAGCGCCTCACCACTGCAGACCACCGTCCGCAGGGACGTGCAGTCCCGGGCGGTACGTTCGGCGATGAACATCTGCAGCATGGACGGTACGAAATGAGCAACCGTGACGCGCTCCCGCTGCACCAGTCCGGCGAGATACTCCGGATCCCGATGGCCACCCGGCCGTGCGACCACCACTGTCGCGCCTTCGGTCAGTGGCCAGAAGAATTCCCACACCGAGATGTCGAACCCGAACGGTGTCTTCTGCACCACCCGGTCCTCCGGCCTGAGCCGGTACACCTCACCCATCCATGCCAGCCGGTTCACCACACCCTTGTGCGGCACGACCACGCCCTTGGGCCGGCCTGTCGACCCCGACGTGTAGATGACATACGCCGGATGGGACGACGCCAACGCCCTCGGCCGGTCGGAATCCGAGAGGTCGTGCCCGTCCAGTGTCTCCAGCACGGCGGCGGTGGTGGGATCGTCCACGATCAACTGCCGTACTTCCTCAGGCAGTACACCCCTTGTGGCGGCGGCTGTGATGACCAGGGCGGGTGCCGCGTCGTCGCGCGCAGGATCGAGGCGCACTTCGGGGCATCATCCGACGGACCGGCAACGTCAGTACTTCCCAGGACGGACGCCGACGCCGAGCGGTTCCGTCAGGTGAGCAGCCGGCGCGCGTACCAGTCCCGGGAGTTGAGCACTCCGGGCAGGGCGAAGAAGTAGCCGCCGCCGAAGGGCTGGACGTAGTCGACGAGGGGTTCGTCGATCAGACGCTGCTGGACCTGTTCGAACTGGCGGTGCAGGTCCTGCTGGTAACACGCGAAGATGTGCCCGCACTGCAAGTTGCCGTTCTCGTCCATTCCCAGGTCGTAGTTGTACGAACGGCGCAGGAGACGCTGGCTCTTCGTGGCGTGGGTGCGCGGGTTCGCCAGCCGGATGTGGGAGTCGAGCGGAATGACTTGGCCGTGGGGGTCCTTGGCGTAGTCGGGGACGTCGGTCTCCGCGTTGCCGTCCAGCGGGGCGCCGCTGTCCCGGCGGCGGCCGAACATCATCTCCTGCTCGTTGATCGAGACCCGGTCCCAGAACTCCACGAGCATCCGGATCAGCCGGACGACCTGGTAGGTGCCGCCGTGTGCCCAGGCGGGCTCGGCCGGGTCGTCCACCCACACCAGATCCTCTGCGGTCCCGTTGGTGGGGTTGGCGGTGCCGTCCTTGAAACCGAGCAGGTTGCGAGGGGTGCCGGAGGGGCGCGGCGGCGATCCGTACCCTTCCATCTTCCAGCGCAGCTGCATACCGCCCCGGGTGTGCTTGGTGAGGTCGCGGATCGCGTGGTGGAGGGTGTCCGGGTGGTTCGCGCAGAGCTGGAGCAGCAGATCGCCGTGGCTCCAGCGGGCCTCGGGCGCATCGTTGGGGAAGGTCCGCATCGGGGTCAGGCGGAGCGGCTTGGCATGGGACAGGCCGTACCGGTCGTCGAAGAGGCTGGACCCGACGGCGAGGGTGAGGGTCAGACCGTCGGCGGGGACATCGGGCCCCAGTACGTCGCTGTCCGAAGGAGGCTGGCTGACGCCCAGGTCCGGTGGGGTTCCGCCGGTGGTGAGGAAGCGGGCCCGCTCGGTGAGGGTGTGCATCAGCTCGACCAGATCCGAGCGCTTCGCCGCTGTCGCGTCGAACGCGGCGAAGGCCGAGAAGCGCTGCTGGTGCGGGGGGCCCGGGGTGAGGATGCCCGACTGGTGGGCGCCGTGGAAGGGGAAGGACGACGCCTCGTGGGAGCTGTTGCCACCGCTGTTCGCGTCGGCGTGGGCACCAGCGGCGAGAAGTCCGCCCGTCAGGGCGGTGCCGGCGGCTCCGGCGGCGCCGCCCTGTATGAACGTGCGTCGGCTGACGCCCATGGCAGGTCTCCTTGATCGGTCGTGACGGCGGAGCGGATAGAGGCGGACAGAGATGGGGGACGCCCGGTGGATTTCGGTCCGGTGTCGTCCGGCGCGGACGCGCACATCGAACGGCGGACGCGCGCATCAGCGGGAGATGGGCACCTCAAGGAGGTCGGGGACCGAGGCGAGGGTCTCCAGCACGCTGCCGATACGGGCATCGACCTGCTGGCGCTCGGCCAGCGGAACGTCCGGGAAAGGCTGCCAGCCGCCGTGCGTGCGGGTCGCCCGCAGCGCCGATTCCAGCGAGTCGAGCTGTGCGGCGGCGGTCGGCAGAAGCTTGGGCGAACGGGGCTTGACGAGCGGTGCCAGCTCGTCCAGGACCACCCGCGTCCCCTTGATGTCGGCCTCGGTCTCCGCGTACATGTCGCCGGAGCCCTGGTCGGCCGCGCCGGTCAGACGGTCCCGCAGGGCGTCCTCAAGGATCTCGTGGGAGCGCAGGGGGAGGTCGGTCGGGTCGACGGTGACCTGGGGAAGTTTCTTGCGCAGAGTCGCTACGTCTATCTTCAGCCGGTCGGCGACGGGCAGGAGTTCGCCGGTACCGGCCTTGTGCCACAAGCCGTATTCCAGGCGGTGCAGGCCGGTGAAGTCCTTGTCGTGGACGCCTCCGGGCAGACCTTGCGGCAGTCCGTCGATGGCGTCTCCGAGGTCCCCGAAGCTCCCGTAGGCTGCGCCGACCTCGTCCCAGGTGAGCTGGGCGGGCAGCCAGTCCTTGCGCGCGGTGTCCAGGTGGTGGTGGGCGATGTCGGTGCGGACCGTCGCGACCTGTCCGGCGAGGGTGGTCAGCTTGGGCGCGACATAGGCGCGGTACTGAACCGTCGCAGGCTTGAGGTCGGCGAGCGACACCCGCTTGACAGCGACCGGGGCCTTGCCTCCGGAGCCCGATCCGGCCCCTATGCTCACGGTCTGTGAACTCGTGGTCCCATGGCCCGACATCAGACATTTGAAGGTGTACTGACCGGCGCCGAGTGTGGCGCTCATCGTGCCGGTGGTGGCAGGACCCAGCGTCTCGATCTCGGCGACGATGGCCCCCGAGGCGTTGTCCAGGTTGATCTCGCCTGCCCGCCCGGACCGGTTGACCACCTGGAAGGTCTGCGCGCCGCTGTGCGCGCTGGACCACCCGGTCGCGCAGCCCGACGACGACACGGTGACCCGGGTGCCGGCCGCTGTGCTGCCGCCCGAGGGCAGCAACACCACGGCGCCCGCCGCCAGGAGAGCGGGCACCACCACGATCACGGTGCCGACCGCCCAGGGGTTGCGGCGGCTCAGGAAGCCGGCGCGGTCCTGCGGGGCGGAGGGGCCGTCCGCGGGGACGGTCTGTGCCTGCGGGGCCGGAGCACCCGCCGGAGCCGGCTGCCCCGCAGCCGCAGGAGAGGAGTTCGTCGCCGGGGCGGAGCCGGCGGTGGCGGGCGAACGCGCGGCCCTGACGAACAGCGTGACGGCGACACCCAGGTACACGGCCCACGCGACGACCTGGAGCACGGTCATCCGCGTGGTGAGCTCGGTCACCCCGGTGATGAGAGTGACCCACCACGAGCTGGTGGGGATGGTCCCGCTGACGTCGAACGCCAGCCAGGTGCGGCCGGGGAGCAGGCCGGCGTTCTGCAGCTCGCCGAGTCCGTACGCCAGCACGCCTGCGGTGATCACGAGCAGCGCGAGGGCCGTACGGGAGAAGAACACACCCAGGTTGATGCGGATCGCCCGGCGGAACAGCAGCCAGCACACCAGGCAGGCGAGCGCCAGCCCGAGACCGGCTCCGACGAGCGGGGACACTGTCTCGCCCGAGGCCCGGGCAGCCGTCCACAGGAACAGAGTGGTCTCCAGGCCCTCCCTGCCCACGGCGAGGAAGGCCGTGGCGGCGAGTGCGCCCGCCCCCACCTGCGAGGCAGCCGCCACCTTGGAGCGCAGCTCGCCCGACAGGCTCGCGGCGGTCTTCCGCATCCAGAAGACCATCCAGGTCACCAGGAACACCGCCAGGACACTGAGCAGGCCGCCCACCATCTCCTGGCCGCGGCTGGAGAGCACATCGGTGGAGAACGTCAGCACCGTCGCGAAGCTCGCCGCGACGGCCACCGCCCCGACCACACCCAGCCACACGGGCGCGGTGGACGCACGGCGGCCCTCGCCCGCGGTACGGCGCAGCGCGGCCAGCAGGATGCTGACCACCAGTCCCGCCTCAAGTCCCTCGCGCAACCCGATCAGCAGGTTGGGGAACGCGTCAGCCCAAGTCATACAAGTAAGGTAAGCCATGCCTCAGGGCTGGTGATCCCGGCCCCCCACGTGCGGACGTGATCGAGCAACTGGGTCAGGCGAACAGTCCGGTGAGCATACGAGCGGGGTTCTGCCGGGTGAGGGTGTCGACCAGAGCGCGGTCGATTCCCCGTGCCACGAGCATTTCAGCGAAGACGGTGGGCACATAGATGAAGCCGTTGCCGCCGTGCTGGGTCCACATCTGCTTGAGGAAGAGATCGTGGCTGAGCAGGAGTCGCCCGGCGTGGCCGTCGTCGATGTGGCTGGCGACTGCGTCCGCGGTGGCGGTGGACGCGGGCGACTCGCCCTCCTTGGGGAACGTGACGTCCATACCGATCATGTCGAATTCGAGCCATACGCCGCGATCCGCCACCGAGCGCTGGTAGTCGACGTCGGCACCGGACGGATCCATGTGTGCGAGGACGACCCTCGCCGGTTCGACACCGATCTCGCCGAGCACGACGTCGAGCACCTCGTGTGCCCGCCGTTGCCAGCCGGGCAGGTGGATCATCAACGGGACGGACGGGTGGTCGAGCTGGGCGAGAGCTGCCGCGCGAAGCGACCCGTGCTCGGCCGCGGTGAACTCGGGGGACACTCCGATCTCGCCGATGACGCCCGGCCGGATGCCGGAATCCCCGACACCGTTGGTGAGCTCGTCCCCGATCGCGGCCGCCTGCTTGTCGACCGTGCCGGCCGGGATCCGCGCGGCCTCGAACTTCTCCAGGTAGGCGCCGCAGCCCATGATGATGTTGAGGCCGCTGCGCCGCGCGAGGCCGAGGAGGCGTTGCGGGTCGCGTCCGATGGCGGAGCTGGAGGTCACGTCGACGATCGTGCGCCCGCCGACGGCCTGGAAGGCAGCCACCTCACGGAGCACGTCCTCGACCGGCTTGGCGGCGATGTTGTCGGAGCAGCAGTAGGGGTCGTGCCGCAGGGCCCACGCGGACGAGGCGCTGACCTGTTCGTCCTTGATCGCGGCGGAGAACGGGTAGCTCGGTTCGTCCAGCACGCCCGAGAGGTTGTTGAACAGGTGTTCATGAGGCAGTACGAGGCCCAGTCCGGCCGCGGGTACGGCTCCGGTCACCGTCTGCACGTACGGCTGCTCGCCCGTGCCCCCGGTCATGATGTCCCCGCCGAGGTCACGGAGCGGCGCGAGGGGATCATTCCGATACCTGCCGCGACCAGGGCGATCACGGTGCCTATGACCGTCACGGCGTGCAGGGGCTGGCCGACGGACGGGCTGATCACATCGAGGATCAGCGAACCGACCAACTGGCCCGCGATCGAGGCGAGTCCGAGCAGGAGCAGGCCGAGACCCCGCACGAGCAGTGCCATGAAGGCGATGGAGAGCAGGCCGAGCACACCGCCCGTGTACATCCACCAGGTGCCGGGGAGCGTGAAGCTCACCGAGCCGGTGGAGGCGCGCACCAGCAGGCCGATCCCGAGGACGACGAATCCGACGAGGAAGTTGAGGCCGATGGAGACCAGCATGGATCCGCTGCCCTGAGCCACGGCCGAGTTCCCGGCGGGCTGCCAGCCGGCGAGCAGCCCGGCGGCGAACGGCAGGACCGCGAGCGCGATGGTTCCGGGCACCTGGAAGTTCGGCGAGATCGCCACGGCCGTCGCGACGATGGCCAGCAGGGCGCCCAGACCGCGGGGGAGCGTGATCGGCTGCTTGATCGTGGACGTCGCCCCGACGCGGTCGCAGACCACGCCCGAGATGACGAGCCCGGAGATCAGCGCGATCTGGAAGACGGCGACGCCGAGGGTGCCCACGGTGATGCCCTCGGAGAGCACGACGGCGGCGCCGCACAGGCCGGCGACACAGTTCCACCAGGGAATGGTGCCGTCGCGGAGCAGGCGGGGAAGGTTCAGCGCCTGCCGGCGGGTGGCCGGGCGGGCGAACACGATGACCGCCATGAGGAGCAGGCCGGTCCCGAAGGAGATGACGGCTGCGGCGTTTCCGTCGTTGATGTTCTTGCCCAGAGCGCCGTTGACGGTGGACTGCAGCGGGCTGAGCAGCCCGGCCAGCACGGTGGCCAGGACCAGCACTGCCGTGGTGGTGCGGCGGGCGGTCCGCGCGGGTGCTGCGGGCACGGTGCCCGGTTCGGGTCCTGCGGTGTTGAGGCTTGTCATCGTGTATTCGCTCTCCTTTGAGCCAGTATGTCCGAGGGGACCGATGCAATCTCTGGGCGTGTGAGCTGTTTCATAACGGCGGCGATCGCCGTTGCGGCCTTGTCGGCCCGACGGGCGGTGGCCCGGCGGGCCCGGCACGGTGCGGTCAGTCCCGGGCGCCGGCGAGCCAGGTGACGGCCTGGTCGAAGAGCTGCTGGTAGCCCTTCCACTCGATGAACTCGGCGGGGGCCCAGTGCGGTGAGATGTCCGATGCGAAGGCGAGCGTGCGTCCGGCGCCCTCTTCGCGGACCGCGAGCAGCGGGCGCGATTCGATCGTGGCGAGCACACGCGCGTCCGGCTTCGCGACGAGCCGCTGGTAGCCGAGGAGGATCGGCCACTCGGACTCCAGCCCGGCCGTGACCTCGTGCGTTTCCCCGGTGAGCTCGCCGCCGACGCCTTCGGGGCACTCCACGCGGTCGTCGTACGGGAGGATCTCCACCGGCAGGACGTCCTCGATCGGCGTCGCGTGGTAGTTGGCCTTGGCCTGGAAGCCCTGGAAGCTCAGGTATCCGCCGGCCATGGCGAGGCCACCGCCCTGCCGGACCCACTGCGCGAGGAGCTTGAGCCGGTTGGGGAACGGGCGTCCCTGGGCGAACACCTGCGGGTGGAGCAGCAGCGAGTTGGCGCCGATGTCCGAAAGGATCACGACGTCGTAGGCGGCGAGCTTCTCCAGGGTCTCCGGGAAGTGGGTCGCCACATCGTGCGAGAGCAGATGCGTGACCTCGTGGCCCGCGCGCTGCAGGGCCTGGAGCAGCGGGGTGACGCCCACCTCCAGCTGGGCGTGGGGGAAGGCGTCGTAGCCCTTGAAGTCGGTGGATGCGTTGATCCAGGACTCGCCTGCGATGAGTACGCGGCTCACGCGTACCTCCTTTTCGATGATCTTGCGCAATGTTGCGCTGGTTTTGCGCAACAATAGAAGCGGGTCGATGCGCCGTCAATGCCCTACCGGCAGCGCACTAGACTGCGGAAAGGCGAGGGAGGTTCGGATGACGTTGACCAGCGTTGCGCAACATGCGCAGGTGTCGGCCTCGACGGTTTCGCGGTACTTGCGCGGGCAGCTGAAGGTGCAGCCGGAGACAGCGGCCCGGATCGATGCCGCCGTACGCGAGCTGAAGTACGAGGTGCCGGTCGCGGCCCCGTCCGGCCCACGCGCCGGCCGCCCGGTGATCGCACTTGTCGTGCCGGACCTGATCAACCCCTTCTTCGCGGAACTGGCCGAAGAGGTTGCCGCGGCGGCCGCCGTCAGCGGAGTGGGGCTCGTCGTCGGGATCACCGGCCAGCAGGCCCGGCGCGAGTCGCTGTTCAGTGACTTCGCGGCCTCGACCGAGGCCATCGACGGGCTGATCTACGTCGGGATGCACCGCCAGAACCCCCGGCTGACCCAGGCGATCGCCGAAGGGCTGCCCGTGGTCCTCCTGGACGAGGAGGTCGCCGGCCCGTCCGAGGTCGACACCATCGCCGTCGACAACTACAGCGGCGCCTACCAGGCGACGTCCTATCTCGTGCAGCTCGGGCACCGGCGCATCATGCACATCGCCGGACCGCAGGAGCTGTCCACCACCCGTGACCGGCTGCGCGGCTACCGGGACGCCATGGATCACGCCGGACTGGACGTCGACGAGGACCTCGTCCTGCACGGCCCGTACACCGAGCAGTTCGGCGCCAGTACGTTTCCCTACCTCGCGCGCGCCGCGCAACCGCCGACAGCGGCCTTCGTGGGCAGTGACATCGTCGCGGTCGGCATCCTCGGCGCGGCGGAACTGCATGGGCTGAGCATCCCGGAAGACCTCTCCGTCATCGGCTGCGACGGCATCCGGGTCGGCGAGTGGCTGCGCCCCAAACTCACCACTCTGCAGCAGCCGGTGGCCGACCTCGCGCGTACGGCGCTCGAAGTGGTCCAGAACCGGATCGCGGCCCCGGACGGCGCCCGGGTGGCGAAGTCCTTCCCCTTGCACCTCGTGATCCGCGGCTCCGCGGTTCCCCCGCAGCACTGACAGGAGACCCCCGCGTGCTCGACCCCGTTTCCCTGACACAGCAGCTCGTCCGACTGGACACCAGGGCCGGAAATGAGAAGTCCGCCGCCGCGCTTCTCGCTCCGATCCTCGCCGACGCAGGCTTCAGCGTGCGGAGCGACGAGCCGGAGCCCGGACGGGTCAATCTCGTCGCCCGCTACGGCAGCCGCACCCCGGTCACCCTGACCGGGCATCTGGACACCGTCCCCGCCGACGCGTCCGGCTGGTCCTTCGACCCGCTGAGCGGAGACATCCACGGTGGCCGGCTCCGCGGGCGCGGCAGCAGCGACATGAAGGCGGGCGTGGCGTGCATGGTGGCCGCCGCGGCCCATCGGGTCTCGACCCACCCCACCGACACCGATGTGCAACTCGTCCTCACCTTCGGCGAGGAGACCGGCTGCGAGGGGGCGGCCCGGCTGGAGGGTCTGACTCCGAGTCCGGTGCTGCTGGTCGCCGAACCCACCGCTAACAAGATCGTCCTCGGGCACAAGGGCGTTCTGTGGCTGCGGCTCACCGCCGAAGGCCGCAGCGCTCACGGGTCCCGGCCCGAACTCGGCGACAACGCACTGGCCAGGCTCGCCGCGGCGGCGGTCCGGATCCACGACCACAAGGACTGGCCGCGCAGCGACACACACGGTGCGGCCACCGTCAACGTGGGCACCTTCCACGCCGGCGTCCAGCCCAATCTCGTCCCCGACCACGCCGAGTTGATGCTCGATATCCGCACCATCCCGGGGTTCAGCTCCGACGACGCGCTCCTGGCGATCGAGCGGCTCGCCGGCCCGGGAACCGGGATCGAGCGGGTGCTCGACCTGAACGGAGTGGCCACCGACCCTGCCACCGCCCTCGTCCGTGACCTCGCCGATGCCCTGCGCCCCGCGGAAGCCGACGGGCGACCGGAGTACGCGACCTACTTCACCGACGCCTCGGTGCTGGCCGGGAAACTGGACGCCCGTGCGGTCGTCATCTACGGTCCGGGCGATCCCGACCAGGCGCACGTCACGGACGAGACGTGCGCCGTGGCCGCGATCCCCGAGGCGGCCGAGGCTATCCACCGGCTGCTCGCGTCCTGGGGTGAAATGGCTGACTCTGCGTCACATTCCTGCTGAGGAAGGCCCGTTGTCAGGACCCGCAGAGCGGAGCGGTCCGCACGTATCCGCCGAGGTTCTCGTCGTCGGTGCCGAGCAGGGCGTCGGAGGATCCGGGCAGGCACTCCACCCCCTCGATCTTGTACTGCGGGAACCTCGCGAGTACGTCAGGGGAGGCTGCGAGCGTGACCCGTACCTGGCCGGCGGCCGACACGGTCACCCGGCCCGCGTCGCTCACCGCGGAGTCGAAGGGGCCGTCGTCACCCGCGTCCGACGCCGAACTCACCAGGATCCGGCCGGAGTCGGTCACCGAGATGTCGGAGATGTGCCGCACCGCGTCGCCGGCCGGGTACGCGGCCCGGTAGGTCCGGTGGGTCACGCCGCCGAACTGCGGCTGCCCGTACTCGTCGAAGGTGAGGGGCGCCGTGTACAGCGTGGCGGGACGGTGGCCCGCTCCGCGGTCGGCCCAGAGGGCGGCGAGATGTCCGTGCCGGGCCACCAGCGCAAGGCTCTCGAAGTTGTCGCCCTGGCCGATCGCCGGGAGCGGCGCGTAGTCGAGGACCTTCGCCGTGGAGCCGCTGACCCTGAGGTGATAGACGATGCCGCGGCTGGCGAGCACCAGATACTCCGACGGCTTGCCGGGTACGGCTTCGACGGCCTCCAGGTCCATGGGCTCCGGCCCGTCCCAGGTGACCGGAGAGACGTCGGCCGAGCCCTCCTTGTCGGTGATGCGGGACAGGCGCTGCTGCCCGGTCTTCTTGTTGTCGTGCACGATCAGCGCGCGCACCCCGGCTCCGTGCGCGGTGCGGCCCTCGAACGCGATGCCGCTGACACCGCTGCGGGCGTCGCTGCCCACCTTCTGCCATGCGCCGGCCGCCGGGGCCGTGCCGTGTGTCGCGGTGGCGACGGCCGGGGCGGTGCCGGGCGTCGTCAGCAGTGCGGTCGCCGCGATGAGCCAGGCTGTGCGCTGCAACTTGGGGAATTTCACTGGAGGTCGCTCGCCTTTCTCTCCGTCAGGCGCGAGATCACGCGCCTGAGGTCAGGGTATTGATCATGGCGAGCGCGGCTCGGAGGCTGGCCCTCCGTTCCCCCTTCGGGTCGCAGCCGCGCCGTGTGCGGCAACCCCTGTGCAGTACCGGACGTCCGTAGCTAGACTGCCGCGTTGGCATGTACACCACGGACTCGGTGTTTCACCAGCTCTGTGTGCCACCGACTCTGTGCACCACTGACTCTGTAACCACTGACGGTTGCGCGCTGTCCACCGCGCAGCCGCCGATCCTCGGGGGGATCCGGGTGAAGCGTCCGACCACATGGCTGCGCGGGAAAATCTTCGCGGCCCTTCTCTGTCTCGTCGCCGGACTGCTCGGCGTGGGCGTGGCCGCGAGTACGGCCTACGCCGCAACGACCAACCCGAACCCGATCAACTGGAAGGTCGAGAAGCTCTTCTACGACCAGTACGGTCACGACGTGCCGCTCCGCACCGGCCAGGAGGACTACAACGAGCCGTCCGATCCGCCGCCGCTCGACGGCTTCGGCCGGGTGCACATCGAGGCGTCCGACGGCGGTCACGGCGCGGTCCCGCCCGCCACGGACATCCAGGACACCATCGGCAGCCCGGTGAACTGCACGCCCGGAGCCGACGCCCGGGTGCGCTGCCTGAACCCGGAGACCAACCTCTTCGTCGTGTACAGCCCGGTCCTCGACCCCCGCTCCGGTGACGCGTACGCCTTCGGCATCATCACCGCCTACTACACGCTGCCGTGCATCGCGCCCTCGGGCGACGGCCCCCGGCTCAAGTGCGGCGGGACCCCACCCCCACCGGCCGCCCCGACCACCCTCACGTACACCGGGCCCCGGCACGGCACCAACGGCAGCCCGCTGACGCTCTCCGCCTCCCTCGTCGACAATTTCGGGGTCCCTGTCGCGGGCAAGACCCTGCACTTCCGGGTCGGGGCGGGTGACGCCACGCAGTCCTGCGACGGCACGACCGGTGCGGCGGGAACGGCCCGCTGCGCCATCAGCCAACTGCACCAGCCCACCGGGTCGGTGGCGGTGGCGGTGAGTTTCGCGGGCGACGACGGATTCAAGGCCTCGTCGACCTCCTCCACGGTGGTGCCCACCTCGCCGACGAAGCTCTCGTACACCGGACCCGCGCATGGCATCAACGGCAGCCCGCTGGAGCTGTCCGCCACGCTCTCCGACTACGCGGGCAGCCCCGTCACCGGCCGGACCGTTCACTTCCGTATCGGCTCGGGTGACGCCGCGCAGTCCTGCGACGGCACCACGAGTACGACGGGCGGCGCCCGCTGCGCCATCAACTCCCTGCGCCAGCCACCGACTTCGGTCCCGGTCGCGGTGAGCTTCGCGGGCGACTCCGGCTACGAGGCGTCATCGGCCGCCGCCACGGTGGCGGTCCAGTCGCCGACGACGCTCAAGTACACCGGGCCCGCCCGTATCGCCAACGGCAAGGACGTCCGGCTCTCGGGCGAGCTCGACGACTACCTCGGCGCACCGGTCACCGGCAGGTCGGTGCACTTCGCCCTCGGTACGGGGGCCACCGCGCAGTCCTGCGACGCCACCACGGACAGCGCAGGGGCCGCGCGGTGCACCATCAGCGTGACCGGCCAGCCGCTCAACGACGCGGCGACCGTGCCGCTGCACGCGGCGTTCGCCGGAGACGCCAACTATCTGAAGTCGAGCGCCGACGCGTCCCTGCTCCTCCAGTACTACACCGGCCGTGCCTTCGGCCTGTCGGCCCAGCTGCACCTGCCGCTCCTGCCGCCGGTCGGCCTGCCTGCTCAGCCTGACACCGGTAAGGTCAGGACAGCGGGCGCGACCACTGTGACACCGCCCTGCACGGCCGCCGTGTCTGCGGTCGTCCTCGACGTACATGCGCTCTGCTCCGGAGTGACGACGACCCTCGACCCGGGCACGGCCACTGCCACCACGCGTGTCGAATCGGCCTCGATCGGCCTCCCCGGAGTCCCCGTGATCGGTATCTCCGGGCTGACCGCCAGGGCGACCGCCCGCTGCGACGGCGCGACGGGCAGCGCCACACTGACGGCGCTCACGATCGGCGGCGCGACCGTCACCGTACCGACCGCGCCCAACAGCACGATCAGCCTGCCCGGCGGGACCCGGCTGGTGATCAACGAGCAGACGCCGGTCGCCGGGGCCGACCACGGGCTCACGGTCAACGCCGTTCATCTCGTGGTCGCAGGGGGCCTCGGCGATATCGTCATCGGATCGAGTACGAGCGCCGTCCACAACTGCGCCGAGTGAGGGCGGGAGCCATGGAGGTCGAGGAGACGCGGGACGTGTACGTGGAGCGTTTCCGCGTCCTCGCGCACGAGGGAATCGCCGAACTCTTCGTGCAGGGAAGCACCGCCGGCCTGGTCGGCGGGCACCTCGATCGCTTCGCCCTGGTGGAGCAGGGCGAGGAGGTCCACGCCGAAACGGCCTTCTCCTACCGCGGCCTCCGCTTCCACTACACCCGCCGGGTCTGGCCCCCGGACTTCCCGCTGGAGATCAAAGTCGCGCTCTACGTGGAGCACCTGCGGGAGCGCGTCCTCACCCGCCGCTACCCGGTGGGAGGGGACGGCGGGGCTGCTGTCGTGCTGTAGCGGTCGGGGGCGGGGACATCCCCGCCCCCGCCGCCGTGGAGTCCGGCAGTTAGCCTGCCACCTGGGATGTTGCGGACCCGTCCGCAGCACGATGGGCAGCCGACGCCGAGGAGAGACGCCATGACGACCACCGCCTGTGCGACGCAGCAGCACGAGGACGAGCGGGTACGCGTCACCCGCTGGGACTTCGAGCCGGGCCAGAGCACCGGTCGCCATGTGCACGAGTACGACTACGTCGTCGTGCCGGTCGTGGATGGTCTGACCAGCGTGATCGCGCCGGACGGTACGACCACCGCCTCGCAGCTGCGGGCGGGGGAGTCCTACGCGCGCCCGGCCGGCGGCGAACACGAGGTCGTCAACGCCGGATCCTCGCCGCTGGCCTTCGTCGAGATCGAACTGAAGTAGCCAGGGCCGCCGCCCCGCACGTCAGCACCGCGACCACGTACTGACCCCGGACGACCACGTCCCGCCCACGACCGCAGCGCCGACGACCGCAGCCGACGGCCGCAGCCAGGGAGCCCGCGATGAGCCGCATCACCGTGAACGACGCCACGCTCCACTACGACGACCTCGGCCCCTCGGACGGGATCCCGGTCGTGCTGATCCACGGGCACCCGTTCAACCGCACGCTGTGGGCTCCCCAGGCGCAGGCCCTCAGCGCGGCCGGGCACCGGGTGATCACCCCCGACCTGCGCGGTTACGGGGAGAGCAGTGTGACGCCCGGCAAGGTGTTCCTCTCCGATTTCGCCGACGACATCGCGGCACTCCTGGACGGGCTGGGCATCGAGCGTGCGGTGATCGGCGGTGTCTCCATGGGCGGCCAGATCTCCATGGAGTTCTGCCGCCGCCACCTGGGGCGGGTGCGGGCGCTCGTCCTGTCCGACACGTCGGCCCCCGCCGAGACCGGCGAGGGCAAGGCGTTCCGCAACCGCCTCGCCGACCGGCTGCTCGCCGAGGGGATGGACGGTTACGCGGACGAGGTCATCGACAAGATGCTCGCCCCGTACAACGTCGCCGCACTCCCGGACGTGGCCGCACACGTCCTCGGTCTGATGCGCACGACCGATCCCCGTGGGGCTGCCGCCGCGCTGCGCGGCCGGGCCGAGCGCCCCGACTACCGCGACACCCTCGTCGCCGTCGCCGACGCCGGTGTTCCCACACTGATCGTGGTCGGCGCGGACGACGTCTACACACCTGTCACCGAGGCCGAGGCGATGGGCGGGCTCGTTCCGTACGCCACGGTGAGCGTCATCGACGGTGCCGGGCACCTGCCGGGCGCGGAACAGCCCGAGCGTTTCAACGCCGTCCTGCTGGACTTCCTCGGGACGCAGTTGTCCGAACCCGCAGGAGGGGACCGCCCCACGGCGTCCTGACGGCCCTCGACCCCCGGGGCACGCTGCTTCATCGCCCCGGGGTGTACGTGGCGTGGCGCCTCAGCCGTCCGATGCGAGGCGGCCCAGCCACTCCTTCAGCAAGTGCTGCTCCGCGCCGCTGAGCGTCGTCTGTTCGGGCAGCGCCGCGCGCAGAGCGCGGGCGGCGCCGGCCGGGCCGCCGCTCTGCACGGCCGGTTTGTCGTTGGTGACGGCGGTGACCATGGACTCCCGCATCGTGGTCAACAGGGCCGGGTCGCGCCGGTCTTCGGGCAGGGACAGCCAGGTGAGCACCGCGCCGCGTGCCGTGGCGTGGATGAGCATGGCCGCGAGGTCCTCGTCCACACGGAGCCAGCCGTCGGCCGCGAGCCGCCGGATGCGGCCCATCAGGATCCTCATGCCGGTCTTGAAGGCTGCCGACGCGGCCCTGGTGGGCTCGCTGTACATCAGTGTGTAGAGGGCGGGATTGGCCAGGCCGAACTCGACCGCCAGGTCCCAGCCCGCCCGCAGGCCCTCGATGGGATCCTGCGGCTCCGCGTCCGGGTTCCTGGCCTCTTTCGTCGCCAGGAACGAGGCGAAACCGTACTCGGCGACCGCGTCGAGCAGCCCGGCCTTGTCGCCGAACAGCCGGTAGATGGCCGGTGGTTGGAGGCCGGCCGCGACGGCGACCGCGCGGGTGGTGACCGCGTCGCGGCCCTCACGTGCCAGCAGGTCGGCCGCGGCTTCGATGACCCGCTGCCGGGGCTGCTCGCGGTCCGAGGCCGCGGTGTCGGACTCGTCGGCGGTGGCGCTGTCCCGGGTGGGCGGAGGTGGTGGCATGTATCAACGATACCGCTCAGGTGGTTCCCTCGGTAATATCGGTGATACCTTGAAAGTGATTCCACTGGAAACGGCCACTGGAAACAGAGCGTGGGGGTTCACCATGATCATCGTTACCGGAGCCAACGGAAAGCTCGGACGCCGCATTGTCGAGAGCCTGCTGGAGCGTGTCCCGGCGGACCGGATCGGGGTGAGCGTCCGCGACCCGCAGAAGGCGCAGACGTTCGCCGACCGAGGGGTGCGGGTGCGGCACGGCAGCTTCACCGACCCGGACAGCCTCGCCCATGCCTTCGAGGGTGCGTCCCAGGTGCTGATCGTTTCGGTCGACCGGATGGGCGACGAGACCGTACGGCAGCACCGTGCCGCGATCGACGGGGCCGTCAAGGCGGGCGCCCGCCGCATCCTCTACACCAGCCAGATCGGCGCCGGCGCCTCGTCCCATTTCCAGGCCTGCCGCGACCACGCCGCCACCGAGGAGGCGCTGCGCGCATCCGGCGTGCCGTTCACGTCGCTGCGCAATGGCTTCTATGCCGCCAGCGGGCTGCAACTGGCGGGCCACGGACTGGAGTCCGGCCAGGTCGCGCTTCCCGCGGACGGTCCTGTCAGCTGGACCACGCACGCCGACCTCGCCGAGGCGGCCGCCGTCATCCTGGCCGACGAAGGCCGCTTCGACGGGCCCACGCCTCCGCTCACCGCGGCGCAGGCGCTGACCTTCGCCGACATCGCCCGCACAGCCGCGGAGGTCACGGGGCGCACCATCACGAGGACCACCGTGTCCGACGACGTGTTCCGGGAGCAGTTGACGGGCGGCGGTGCCCCCGCCGAGGTGGCCGACCAGCTGCTGGGCATCTTCGCGGCCGCCCATGCCGGTGAATTCGCCACCGTCGACCCGGCACTCGCGACCCTGCTCGGCCGCGAGCCCATCGCCCTGCACACGTTCCTGCGCGAGCAGGTGGCCCACAGCGACGAGCGCTGACCCTCCGCCCGGTGACGGTGCCGCCGCTCCGTAACGAGCTTGCTTCACACGCCCGGTGTGCGCAGCCCGAGATGGTCGCGGAGCGTCGGCCCCTCGTACTCCGTACGGAACACCCCGCGCTCCTGGAGCAGTGGCACCACCGTGTCGGCGAACTCGTCCAGGCCGCCGGGGACCAGATGCGGGGCCAGGATGAAGCCGTCGGAGACCTCGCTCTGCACGGCGGCGTTCACCGCGGCGGCGACCGTGGCGGGTGAGCCGATGAAGGTCTGCCGGGCGCTGGTCTCGATGACCAGCTCCCGGATGGACAGCCCCTCCGCCTTCGCCCGCTGCCGCCACTCGGACGCCGTGGCCAGCGGGTCGCGCACCATCCGCACGCTCGCCCGGCCCCGCGCCACCGTGTGCTCACCCGGGTCGGGGTCGATGTCGGGCAGCGGCCCGTCGGGGTCGTAGCCGGACAGGTCCCGGTTCCACACGTGTTCCAGGAACTTGATCGCCGTCTGCCCGCTGACCTGGCTGCGCCGCACCTCGTGGGCGCGCTCCGCCGCCTCGGCGTCGGTGTCACCCAGTACGAAGGTGGCAGCGGGCAGGATCAGCAGCTCGTCCGGTGTCCGTCCGTGCCGGGCCAGCCGCCCCTTCACGTCCTGGTAGAAGACGCGGCCCGCCTCCGGCGCCGAGTGCCTGCTGAAGATCGCGTCCGCGGTCGCCGCCGCGAACTCCCGTCCCTGGTCGGAGTCGCCCGCCTGGAAGATCACCGGCCGGCCCTGCGGGGAGCGCGGCACATTGAACCGGCCCGCGATGTCGAAGTGCTGGTCGCGGTGGGCGAACGTACCGGCGTCCGGCGTCCGCAGGAACCGCCCGCTCTCCGGGTCGGCCACGACCTCGTCCGGTGCCCAGGAGTCGAACAGCTCCCAGGCGGTACGGAGGAACTGCTCGGCGCGGGTGTAACGGTCCGCCTCCGCGAGGAATCCACCGCGCCGGAAGTTCTCCCCGGTGAAGGCGTCCCAGGAGGTGACGACATTCCACGCGGCCCGGCCGGCCGACAGATGGTCCAGGGACGCGAACTGCCGTGCCACCTCGTACGGTTCGTTGAAGGTGGAGTTGATCGTGCCGGCCAGCCCGATCCGGTCCGTCACCGCGGCCAGCGCGGCCAGCACCGTGAAGGTGTCCGGGCGGCCGACCACGTCCAGGTCGTAGATCTCGCCGCCCTGTTCCCGCAGCCGCAGCCCTTCGGCCAGGAACAGGAAGTCGAACCTGGCCCGCTCCGCGGTGCGCGTGAAATGGCTGAAGGAGGCGAAGTCGATCTGGCTGCCCGCCTCCGGATCGCTCCAGACCGTGGTGTTGTTGACCCCGGGGAAGTGGGCCGCGAGGTGGATCTGCTTCTGGGTGTCGCTCATGACTGTCCTCCGGCCCGGACCCGGGCGTAGCGGCCGGCGGGCCGGGGCAGGCCGAGCAGCCCGCGCAGCGTGCCGGCCTGGTAGGCGCGGCGGAAGGCGCCCCGGCTCTGGAGTTCGGGGACCAGGCCCCGGGTGATGGCGGGCAGATCGTGGCCGGTGACGGCGGGGCGCAGCCGGTATCCGGTCAGGCCCGCGCGCTGCCAGTCGATGAGGAGGCCGGCGAGTTCGGCCGGGGTGCCGGTGAACACCTCAGCGTCGCTGGTCAGCGGGGCACCGGCCGTCTCGTCGAGCCGCTGCCTGCGGGCCTTCGCGGCGGCAGCGGTCTCGTCCAGGAAGACCACCAGGTCCCCGAAGACGTGGACGGTCTCCCCACCTCGCCCGGCCGCGTCCCGGGCGGCCAGGATCTCGTCGGTGACGGCCCGTGCGCCCGCGGCGTCGTGCGGGGTGACGTACCCGACGTCCGCCGAGCTCGCCACGAGCCCGTAGGGAACGGACTCGTGGGCGAGTGCGGTCACCAGCGGCTGGCCCTGCGGCGAGCGCGGCGTGATGGACGGGCCCCTGACGCTGAACCGGTCGCCCTCGAAGTCGATGTAGTGCAGCTTCGCGCGGTCGATGAACCGCCCGGTGGCCGTGTCCCGTATCTCGGCGTCGTCCTCCCAGCTGTCCCAGAGCCTGCGGAGCACCTCGACGTAGTCGGCGGCCTCGCCGAACAGTTCTCGGGCCGGCTCCTGCGCCCCCGGCAGCCCGATGTCCTGCGGCCGGAACTCCGGCAGGCTCCGCCGCCCGAAGTGCGCGGCCTCGTGCGCCGAAGCGGAGACCCGCACCCGGACGCCTGCGCGCCCCGTGCTCACGTGGTCCAGCGTCGCGATGGCCTTCGCGAGGTGGAACGGCTCGGTGTGGGTGACCACCGCGGTCGGTACGAGCCCGATGTGCCGGGTCAGCGGCGCCACGGCGGCGGCGGTCAGTACCGCGTCCAGCCGGCCGCGCACCTGGTCGGTACGCCGGTCGTCACCGGCCGGATCGGTGGACTGGAGGGACAGCGCGTCCTCGAAGGTCACGAAGTCGATGAGGCCTCGTTCGGCTTCCTGTACGGCGTCCAGCCAGTACCCGGCGGTGAAGAGTCCGTCCGGGCGGGACCGGGGGTCGCGCCAGGACGCGGGGTGCCAGCCCGCGCCGTCCAGCGCCACGGCGAGGTGCAGTGGTGCAGGAGGCGCGGGAGGAGAAGGGGGAGAGGGAGACATGTCCGCGGGGTGCCTTTCCTGATGACCTGGTGAGCGATGAGAAGTTCGGGAGGAGGCGCGGGCCGCCCCTCGCGCCTTTCTCCGGGAAGGGGCGGCCCGGCTCAGGAGGTGGTGACCGGCAGGCCTGGCGGGTTGACCTCGGCGCTCTTCACGGCCTCGTTGCCGAGATTCCACGCCCGGAGCCACTTGGCGTACTGACCGTGCTCGATCAGGTAGTTGACGGCTTCGGCCAGCGGCTTCGCGAGGCCGCTGCCCTTCTTGGCGGTTGCGCAGATCAGCCCCTGCAACGAGGCCCCGGCACCCGAGAACGTGCCTGCGCTGCGGGTCGCCTGCGGGGTCGATGCGGTACGGGTGATGTGGTACGAGAGGCTCGGGTTCGGGCCGAAGTACGCGTCGATCTTCTTCGAATTGAGCGCCAGATAGGTGCTGTTGCTCTCCTGGTAGTACTTCACCGTCAGCTTCTTGCCCTCGGCCGCCAGCTTGCCCCGCCATTCGAGCAGCAGCTTCTCCTGGTTGGTGCCCGCTCCTACCGCGACCGTCCTGCCCGCGAGGCTCTCGTAGGTGCCGTCGAAGTTCCAGCTGGAGTCCTTGCGCACCTCGAAGCCGAGGTTGTCCTCGCGGTAGCAGGCGAAGTCGTACTTCTTCTTCCGCTCCTCCGTGTCCGTGATGTTGGAGAAGCCCGCCTCGGTGCGCCCGCTGTCGATCCCGACGAACAGGTTCTCCCAGGTCGAGTTCTTCACGTCGGGCCGGAGGCCGAGGACCGATGCGACCAGCCGGCCGAGATCGGGCTCGGACCCGGTCACGGTCTTCTGGTCGTCGCCGACGTACCCCAGCGGCGCCGACCCGGCGGGGAGCATGCCCAGGCCGATGGTCAGCTTCCCGTCCGCGGTGACGGACTTGGGCAGCTGCGACCGGATCGCGGCCACTTCGGGAACATGGAGGGTGGTCTCCTTGGCGGCCCCGTTCGAGACCGCGCCGATGACCACCGACCCCTTGGCGGCGGCGTCCGGCGAGCCCGCCCCATTGCTGCCACTGCCGCCGCAGGCGCTGAGTCCGGCGGTCAGAGCGAGGACGGTGGCGGCCGCGGCGAGAGCGGACAGCGGTGTTCTCCTCGGGGTGCTGACACTCATATGCCCGCTCCGATCGCGATCCGGGCACGGGCACTGCGGATCCCGGACCGGACCTTCTGCAGCGGCGTGGGGGGCATGGTGCGCAGTGCGCCCCGTGAGTAGTGGCGCTCCACAGAGAACTGCACGGCCGAGACCGCGCTCGTCAGGACGATGTACCAGAAGGTGGCCACGAGCAGGAGCGGTACGACGTCCCCCGGGTAGGTGCTGCCCAGGCTCTGGACGGTGCCGAAGAGGTCGAGCAGGGATACGTAGAAGACCAGTGATGTGCTCTTGACCAGGCCGATCAACTGGTTGACGTAGGTGGGCACGATGACCCGCAGGGCCTGCGGGAACACGATGCGGCGGAACTGGAACCAGCGCGGCAGTCCGAGGGCCGATGCCGCCTCGTGCTGCCCCCGGTCGACGGAGAGCATGCCGGACCTGACCACTTCGGCGGCGTACGCGGCCTCGTTGAGGCTCAGGCCGACGACGGCCACCACCATGTCCGTGGCGAGATGGGACTCGTCGAACCGGAAGAAGGCGGGCCCGAAGGGGATGCCCAGGCTCAGCGTCCGGTACAGGGCGCTGAAGTTGTACAGGAACAGCAGCACGACGATCAGCGGCACGGAGCGCAGCGCCCAGATATAGACCCAGGAGACCGACCTGAGCAGCGGGTTGGGGGAGAGCCTGCAGAGCGCGAGGACCACCCCGCCGACGAGCCCGGCCACAGCGCTGAGCGCCGCGGCCTCCAGGGTGATCACCAGTCCTTCGAGCACCACCGGCCGGAAGAACCAGTACGAGAACCGGTCCCACTGGTAGAACGGGTTGCTCACCAGCCCGTGGACGAACTGGGCGACCAGGACCAGGACCACAGCCGTCAGCACCCAGCGCCAGGGGTGGCGCAGTGGCAGCACCCGCTCGGCGGCGAGGCGCGGATCGCGCACCGGGTGGTCAGGTCCGGCAACAGAACCGGCCGGAGGCTGTCCGGGTGGAACGGGCGACGGGCCGGCGGTCACCGGCTCGTCAGGGGGCGCGGACGTCTCGGGCATGGGTACTCCAGCGATCAAGAGGTGGCCGGACGGCGGGGGCCGGCACGGCCGGGCTGAGCCGGCGGCCCCGGGGCAGCGGGCCGGGAACGGCGGTACGGGGAAGACGGGGGAGCTGGGGGAGCGGGCGGGACTCCGTCCGGGCCGTCAGCGGCCGCAGTGCGGAGCGCCGGCCGGCAGCCCGCCGGTACACGGGGGACAGGGACGGACCGCGGGGGACTGCGTACGCCAGGAGCCGGGGTGCGGCACGGCGCAGCGAAGGCGGCTGACGGCTGCCGTCCTCTCCGGTGCGCTCTCCATGCAGGTCACCCTGGTTCTCTCCGCCGTACGGGCGCCGCCCGGGACGCGCTCGGTGAAACGGGCGGCACACGGGGAATCGTGTCCGCCGGACCGGCGGGGGATCAACGGGCCGGTCCGGCGTCAGTAACCCATGCGGAGAACGCGGCGTCAATGCGCGTACGGGCTCTGTGAATTGAGGCCCGGGGAGGCGTCGCCGGTACCGGATGAGGGCGGCTGCCACAGCTCTGAGCAGGGGAAACGTCCAGGAGGGGCATCCGGTGTGCGAGCGCTGACCGGGCGGGGAGGCCGTTGACCGGCGGCCGTTCATTTCGTGCGGCCGTAACACGGGCTTCATCCCCGGAAGAGTGGGTCCGGCTCCCGCGACATCCCTAATATCTCGCTGAACGAAACTCATGAGACTGACGAGACTGTCGCCCAGCTAGTGCCGCGGCAGGCAAGGTTTGCCCGTCAAGGAGCGGCGTTCGGTGCGTGCTCTCGGCGTGCCGGCCGGAAGCCCTTGTACTGGACGTACTTGGGCTTTCGGCCGGTGCGGCGAGAGTGTGTGCCGGGCGTCGCGACGGGGCAAACGTTGCCTGCCGTGGCACTAGGTAATGGAGTCCACCGTGTCCGCCAAGCCGGCCGAAACAGCGTCACCGCACTTCCGCGCCGCCTACGACGACGCGCTTGCCCAGTGGCCATTCCCGGTGGACAGCCGCGGACTTCCCACTCCGTACGGCCTCACCCGCATCAACAGCTGCGGTCCTCTCGCCGCGCCGCCCCTGGTGCTCCTGCCCGGCGGCGGGGCGACCTCCCTGGTCTGGCGTGCGGCGGTCGCCGCGGGGCTGGGCCGTACCCACCGGGTGCACGCCGTGGACCTGGTGGGCGAGCCGGGGCTCAGCGTCCCGGCCGAGGGGCGGCCGATCCGCAGCACGGGGGACCTGGACGGCTGGCTCGGCGCGGTCATCGACGGGCTCGACGCCACCGGTCCCGTCACGCTGGCCGGCCACTCCTACGGCGCCTGGATCGCCGCCCGCTGCCGCTCCTCGCGGCCGACACCGTCGCCCGGAGCCTCGCGGTCTAGCTGGGACCGGTCTCCGACCCCGGAACCCCTCCGGCACCGATGGATACCGGCCAGTTACGGATATTTCCGTTGGGGACACGAGGCGCGGCGGCGTTAGGGTCACCGCATGTCTCTGCACAACCGTATGCGCCAAGCCCTGCCCGCAGCCATGCGCGCTCGTGAGAAGGCCACGGTGAGCGCCCTGCGTTCGGCGCTCGCCGCGCTGGACAACGCCGGGGCGGTGCCGGTGGACGCCGCCGCTCCCGGCAGTTCGGCCCTGGAGGGGTCGCCGGCCGGTGCCGGCGCCACCGACGTGGCGAGGCGGGAGCTGAGCGAGCGGAGCATGGCGGACATCGTGCGCGCCGAGGCCGTCGAACGGCTCGGGGCCGCAGCGGAGTTGACCGCGCCCGCGCACGCCGACCGGGCCGAACGGCTCCGTGCGGAAGCGGCCGTGCTGCTCGGGTTCCTCGACGGGCCGGATCCGGCGTAGGGGCAGCGGGCATTACCCACTGGTACGTGCACACCAACGTGCAAATATGGGGTGTTTACCCACAATGAGCTGCCCTATGCCTGTGCTTTTGTTCACGGTTGAACAACCCAGGTATACACGGGCACTCAGGACAAACGGAATGTGAGGCTCCTCTAAGGTGCCGAAACATGAGCACTGCCACCACCCCAACCCCCGCACAGCATCCCGTACGCGTCCTGCGCCATGTCTGGATTCCCCTTGAGGACGGCACCCGTCTCGCCGCCCGGATCTGGCTTCCCGCCGACGCCGAAGGGCCGGTCCCAGCGGTCCTGGAGTACATCCCGTACCGGAAGAACGACGGGACGGCTCCGCGCGACGTGACGCTGCACGGCCAGTTCGCCCGGGCCGGTTACGCCGCGGTGCGGGTGGACTGCCGGGGCAGCGGTGACTCCAGCGGCATCATGCTCGACGAGTACCACGCCACCGAGCTCTCCGACGCGCTCGAAGTCCTCGCCTGGATCGAACAGCAGGACTGGTCGGACGGCCAGGTCGGGATCATCGGCAAGTCCTGGGGCGGCTTCAACGGCCTCCAGATAGCCGCCCTCCAGCCGCCCCAGCTGCGCTGCATCGTCACCGTCTGCTCGACGGACGACCGGTACGCCGACGACGTGCACTACGCGGGCGGCTCCCTGCTCGCCTCCGAGATGCTGCCCTGGGCCGCGACGATGCTCGCGTACAACGCCCGCCCGTCCGACCCCGCCGTGCTCGGTGAATCCTGGCGCGACGAGTGGCTGGACCGGCTGGAGCGGACCGTCCCGTACGCCGAGGAGTGGCTGGCCCACCAGCGCCGGGACGCCTACTGGCAGCACGGTTCCGTCTGCGAGGACTACTCGGCCATCAAGGTGCCGGTCTACGCGGTCGGCGGCTGGCTCGACCCGTACCGCGGCGCCGTCTTCCGCCTCATGGAGAACCTGCGGGTACCGGCCAAGGCCATGCTCGGTCCCTGGGCGCACACCTACCCCCACCAGGCCGAGCCCGGCCCCGCCATGGACTTCCAGGGCGAGTGCGTGCGCTGGTTCGACCACTGGATGGGCGGCGCCGACAACGGCATCATGGACGAACCCGCCCTGCGGGCCTGGATACCCGACCCGAGCCCGGTCGGTGCAGACCGCGAGGAGCGCCCCGGCCGCTGGGTCGCCGAACCCTCCTGGCCGGCCCCCGGCGTCGAGGCGTCGGTCATCCCGCTCAGCACGCTCGGCGGCGGCCGGGGCACGGCCGTCCTGCGTTCGCCGCTCGCGATCGGCGCATCCGGCGGCGACTTCCTCAAGTTCGGCGACATACCGGGGCAGTACGGGGACCAGGCCGCCGACGACGGCCGCTCGCAGACCTTCACCGGTCCCGCCCTCACCGAACGTCTTGAGATCCTCGGCGCCCCCGAGGTGACCCTGCGGGTCACCAGCGACCGGCCGCAGGCGCAGCTCGCCGTGCGGCTCTGCGAGGTCTGGCCCGACGGCAGTTCCAAGCTGGTCACCACCGGCTTCCTCAACCTCACCCACCGGGACGGGCACACCGACCCGCGCCCGCTGGAACCGGGCCGCGCCTACGAGGTGGCGGTACCACTGTTCGCCATCGGCCACGCCTTCGCCGCCGGCAACCGCGTCCGGGTCTCCGTCTCCGCCTCGTTGTGGCCCTGGATCTGGCCCTCGCCCGAGCAGGTGGCGCTGGAACTCGACACGGCACACGGCGAGCTGACCCTGCCGGTACGCGCGCCCCGCCCCGCCGATGAGGCCGGGCTGCGCCCGTACGGACCGCCGCTCGACGTCCCGCCGCACAGCATCGAGCTGACGGCGATACCCGGTGACAGGCGGGTCAGCTACGACTACGAGACCGGGGAGCAGGTCATCGTCACCACCCCGGCCGATGGCACCATGACCGACCGGGCCGACGGACTCACCCGTACCGGCAGCGACCTCAACCGCTTCCGGCTGGTCGAGGGCGACCCGCTCTCCGCGGCGGTGGAGAGCGAGCGCGAGGAGTCCATCAGCCGGGGCGACTGGGCGACGCGCATCAGCACCCGGTCCCGGATGACCGCCGACGCCACGGACTTCTGCGTGGTCAACCAGCTGTCCGCGTTCGAGGGCTCGGGCGACGACGAGCGCGAGATCTTCAGCCGTACCTGGTCCTTCAGCGTCCCCCGGGACCAGGTGTGAGGCGCCTGCGCCGCACCCCTGCGGCACTCACCCCGGCTCCAGCGGCCCCCATGGCGAACGCGGCCCCGGCGACCGGCCGCCGGCCCCTGCGGCGCCCGCCGGCCCGCCGCTCCTCGCGGGCCCTGGCCGGCTGTCTGGCCCTGGTGTCCCTCGCCGCCCTTTCGGGCTGCAGCGCCGTCTCCGAGACCACCGGCAAGCCCACCGTGGTCATCGGGGCGAAGGAGTTCACCGAGCAGTGGATCATCGGTGAGCTGTACAAGCAGGCGCTGACCCACGCCGGATACAACGTCGAGCTGAAGTCGAACATCGGCAGCACGACCGTCATCGACGGGGCGCTCACATCCGGTCAGATCGACCTGTACCCCGAGTACACCGGGGTCATCCTCCAGGTCCTGGCCCGGAGCAGGACGGTGCCGCACTCCGCCGCCGCGACCTTCCAGCAGGCCAAGGCCTACGAGGAGACCCGCGGGCTGACGATGCTGCCCCCGACCCCCTTCCAGAACCGCGACGCGATCGCCGTCAAGCCCGCCTTCGCCAAGAAACACGGGCTCAGGACCATCAGCGATCTGAAGAAGGCGGGCCATGTCGTCTTCGCCGAGTACCCGGACAACATGGAGGGCGCGCTCGGCTACCGCGACATGGTGAAGGCCTACGGGCTGCACAACACCGAGGTGAAGACCCTCAACATCGGTCTGCAGTACTCCGCCCTCGACCACGGACAGGTCGAGGCGGCCGACGTCTTCACCACCGACCCGCAACTCGCCCGCGGCGGCTACACCCTTCTCGACGACACGAAGGGCTACTACGGCTTCCAGAACGTGGCCCCCGTCGTACGCAAGGGCGTGCAGGAGAAACAGGGACCGGAATTCGCCAGGACGTTGAACAAGGTGGACGCGCTCCTCACTGACCAGGCGGTACGCGAGATGAACCGGGCGGTCGACACCGTACGGCTCGCCCCCTCCGAAGTCGCGGCCAAGTTCCTGAAGGCCAACGACATCAGCTGACGCAGGCAGCCGCCCCGCGACGTCCGCGGCGGCGTCCCGCCACCCATCCGCGACCTTCCGTCGCCCTCCAGGAGAAAAAGCCCCCAATGAGCCAGGAAAGCCATAAAATCTCCACCTCCGCGCAGGAGATCGTCTTCGACCACGTGGTCAAGACGTACCCCAACTCCGCGTCGCCCGCGGTCGACGACCTGTCGCTGACCGTGCCCGCGGGGGAGATCTGCGTGCTGCTCGGCCCGTCCGGCAGCGGCAAGACCACCGCGCTGATGATGGTGAACCGGCTCGCCGAGCCGACCGGCGGCGACATACGCATCGGCGGTCGCTCCATCCGCGATCTCGACCCCATCCAGCTGCGCCGCTCGATCGGCTACGTCATCCAGCAGACAGGGCTCTTCCCCCATCTGTCGATCGCGGCGAACATCGCCACCGTCCCCAAAGTCCTCGGCTGGGACCGGAAACGCACCAAGGACCGGGTGGCCGAGCTGCTCGACCTGGTCGGCCTGCCGGTCGGCGAGTACGGCTCGCGCTACCCCACCCAGCTGTCCGGCGGCCAGCGCCAGCGCGTCGGCATCGCCCGCGCCCTCGCGGCCGACCCGCCGGTCATGCTGATGGACGAGCCGTTCGGCGCGCTCGACCCCATCACCCGCGAACACGTCCAGGACGAGTTCCTGGCCCTGCACGAGCGCATCCGCAAGACCGTGATCTTCGTGAGCCACGACATCGACGAGGCCGTGAAGATGGGCGACCGGGTCGCGATCCTCCGGGAGGGCGGCAGGCTCGCGCAGTACGACTCGCCCCGGGCCCTGCTGAAGAAGCCGGCCGACGAGTTCGTCGCCCGCTTCCTCGGCGCCGACCGCGGACTGAAACGGCTGTCCCTGGTCCGGCTCAGCGATCTGGAGCTCACCCGGGCCCCGGACACCGGCACCGGCGAGCTGCCCGTCCTCCCGGGCGAGGCCACGCTCCGCTCCGCGCTCTCCCTGATGGTGGCCGAGGGCGCCGACGCCGTACGGGTCACCGGAGACGGCGGAGCCGTCATCGGCACCGCGTCGATGGACGCCGTACGGAAGGCGGGCGCGGCATGAGCGCAGCACCCGTCATCCCGGACTACGGGAGCCCCAGCGCCTGCGTGGCGAACAACTCCACCTTCTGCTTGGACTGGTTCACCGCGCACTGGTCGAATCTCTTCTGGCCCGCGCTGGTCCAGCACATCGAACTCACCGTGATCGCGGTCGTGGCCGGCTTCGTCATCGCCTTCCTGATGGCCGTACTCGCCCATTTCCAGGGGTGGTTCGCGATGCCGGCCTCCGCCCTCTCGTCGTTCCTCTACACGGTGCCGCCGCTGGCGCTCTTCCAACTCCTCGTCCCGGTCACCGGGTTCTCCGTGCTCACCGTGGAGATCGCGCTCATCGCGTACAGCCTCTATCTGCTCTTCACCACCATCCTCACCGGGCTGCGCGAAGTCCCCGAGGACGCGGTGCGGGCGGCGCGGGGCATGGGCCTGACCCGGCGGCAGATCCTGTTCAAGGTCGAACTGCCGATGTCCCTGCCGTCCCTCATCTCCGGACTGCGGGTCACGACGGTGATGACCATCGGGACGGTCGCCATCGCGGCCTACGTCATCGACTCCGGCCTTGGCTCGCTCATCCTCAAGGCGCTGCAGTCGCCGTTCAACACCCAGTTCATCGGCGCGGGCGCACTCGCGGTCATCCTGGCGCTGGCCGCCGACGGACTGCTGGTACTCGCCGGACGGCTGCTCACACCGTGGGCCCGGAGCAGGAAGGCCGCGTAAATGGACACCTTCGTCGGATCGTTCACCTTCATGCACGATCGGCTGTCGCTGATGCTGGAGAAGACCGGGCAGCACATCTGGATGTGCGCGATCGTGATCGCCGTCTCGCTGGTGGTCGCGGTACCCGTCGGTCTGTGGCTCGGGCATCTGCACCGCGGTGAGTTCGTCACCACCAGCATCTCCAACGTGGGCCGCGCCCTGCCCAACCTCGCGGTCATCGCGATCGGCCTCGGCATCTTCGGCCTCAACTTCGTCAACATCGCCGTCGCGCTGCTGATCACCGCCATCCCCCCGATCCTCAGCCAGGCGTATCTGGCCGTGGACCAGGTCGACCCGGACACCGTCCGAGCCGCACGCGGTATGGGCCTCACACCTCTCCAGGTCCTTCTCAAGGTGGAGCTGCCGCTGGCCCTCCCGCTGCTCTTCTCCGGCATCCGGATCGCGGTGGTGTACGTCATCTCCGCCGCGACCCTGGCCACGGTGGCCGGCGGCGGCGGTCTGGGGGACATCGTCCTCGGCCAGGCCAACTACGGGCTGGAAGGGGTGATCGCCGCCGCACTGTGGGTGGCGGCCCTGGCGCTCGCCGCCGACGGGCTGATCGCACTGATCCAGCGACTCCTTGTGCCCAAGGGGCTGCGCGCCTCGCGCGCCTAGAACCTCTCGTCCGGATCGGCCCGGCAGCCCGCCCCGCCGCCGTCCGGACAGACCGCCGCCCCCGGTACCGCGACTGTGCGGTACCGGGGGCGGCAGGGACTCGGATCAGTGAGCCATGAATGCGAACCAGCCCGCGCGCTCTTCCTTGAAGGCCCCGGCGTGCGTGATACCCGCCGGACCTCCGATGTTGTGGTAGAAGATGCCGCTCTTCTCCTCGTGGAAGGCGCCCGCGGCGGCGATGCCGTGGTGGTGGTGGTGCTCGTGGCCGTGACCCCAGTCGAGGGCCGAGGCGGACGCGGCGCCGCCCAGCACCGCGGAGGCGGCGAAGGCGCTGGCGACGAGCATGCTGCGAAGACGCATGAAGACTCCTAATTCGACGACTACATGGGCAAGCACATGCATATCGGTTAGGAGGGGCATCCCCAAGCCGCCCCGCCCGGTCCCAGCCGAACGGACGCACCTGTCCGGGAGACGGGGCGGCGGACAGGTCAGGACGTGGGGACCGGGGTGCGGTTCTCGTACGTGCCGGCGGTGCCGGAACCCGGGTGCGGGAGGCGCGGGACAGGGCCCCGGCTCACTCCTCGAAATACCTGTCCAGGACCGTATCGAGCTGCGCCGACCATTCCTTGAGCTGGTCCCGGCCGGACGCCGTGACATCGGCCTGGTAGGTGTGGCGGTTCGGCATATGGACGAAGACGGTCAGACGGCGCCGGTACTTGGCGGTCTCGAACTCGACGGCGCCGATCTCGCTCCAGTCGAACTCGGCCTCCTGGTCGTCCAGCCGGAGCACCATGCCCGCACGGTTCGCGATGATCACCGAACGGCGGTCGGCGACCTCGAAAGCCGGGTCAGCTCCGTCGTCTTCTCCGGCTTCGGTATCGCCCTCGCGCCCGGCGTCCTCCGGTCCGGAACTCTCGTGCTCCGCGGCGTCGGCACCGGCCTCCGTCGGCTCAGTGGGCGCGGCGGCGCTCTCCGGCGCAGCCGCTCCGCCCGGAGCGCCGTCCCCGGCCGGCTCCTGCGGCGGCGCGGTATCGGCGGATCCCTCCGTACGCTCGGGGGTTTCCCCGTCCGCAGGTTCCGGTGACTCGGCGGCCTGTGTGTCGGCGCGCGGCGGCATGAGGCCCGGGACGTACGCCGGATCGGTCGCGGCGGCGTGCACGGGAGGCGGGCTCTTCGGACCTATGTGCTGTTCCACGGTGCGCAGTATGGACGATGGACCTGTGTGACAGCCAGTGGCTCAGGATCCCGGCCGGTGGCCGCCCGGCCGTCGCCGCCCGTCAGCCCCCGTCAGTCCTCGTCAGCCCCGGTCAGTCCGCCAGCCGGGCGTGGATGACGTCCGCGTACGCCTGCTCGCCCCGCGCGTTGGGGTGCAGCGGCGCCGCCGGCGCGGTGGGTACGAAGCCCTCCACCCACTTGGCACGGGGCGCCCGGCAGGCGTCGTGCCCCTCGCTCGGGGTGCGGACGTCGACGTACTCGGCGCGGTGCGCGGCCGACGTCGCGGCGATCACCCGGTTCATCCGGTCGATGCTGCCCTGGAGCCAGTCCGCATCGCCGGCGAGCAGCGGCACGGCCGGCCAGCAGCCGCCCGGCCTGAGGTAGTCCCCGTACCCGGTGACCAGCACCCTGGCCGCCGGGGAGCGACGGTGAATGGCGTCGAGTACGGTCGCGAGCTTCGGGCCCAGGCCGTCGATGCGGGCCGCCTCCTCGTCCACCCCGGACCTGCTGTACGTGTCCTGGCAGTACCCGCCGAGCGAGCTCAGCCGGACGCAGCTGCCCGCGACGCCGACCAGACCGGCGTCGTTGCCGCCGATGGTCAGGGTCACCAGCGTGGTGCCGGGGGTCAGGGCGTCGACCTGGGGCGGCGCGGTGCCCGCGGCCACGCCGAGTACGGAGAGCCGCTGCGGTGCGGTCATGTCGCCGGTCTGCGCGCCGCTGCAGGTGACGTCGCGGAAGACGGCGGCCCTGAGCCGGGCGGCCAGCCGGTGCGGGTAGTTGCGGGTCGAGCGTCCGCAGGCGGCGGGACCGGTGCGGTGCGGGACGAACGGCGCCGCTGCCATCGAGTCGCCCAGCGCCACATACACCTGGCGGGCCCCGCCCGCCGTGCCTCCGCCGGCCGCCGCCGCAGGCGTGAGGCCGGCTGCCGTGGCCGAGACGGCGAGCGCCGCAGCGGCGAGGGCGGCCCCGGTCAGCCGTCGTACTCCGCGGCAAATGCCTGTGCGGCGTGCTGAGTTCACTGGGGCTCCCGGCTCCTGGATGTGCGGTGAAGCTGTGCGGTTGCGGCGTGCCGAGGACGGCTGCGCCGCGGCGGGCGGCGCCGTCCACCACAACTTCCTTCACTTCACCGGCGTTGTCGAGCACCGACGCGGTGCGGCGGCGGTGCCTCAACGCCGCTGTGCCGAGACGGTGTTCGCCCACGACGCCTGTGTCCGAACCGTGTGTGTCCGAACCGTGTCCCCGGGCCGTCAGGAGGGCTGCGCCCCGTGGTGCCGACGACGCGCGAAGTAGGCGAGACTGTTCCGGTGGCGGGCTACCTTCCTCGCGAGGCCACGACTCTCGTGGGACGAAAGAACGAGTTGGACCATCTCCGGAACGCTCTCGCGGGGCACCGGCTGATCACGCTGACCGGGATCGGCGGGGTGGGCAAGACCCGTGTCGCGCTCCGCGCGGCGGGCCGTGCGGCACCGGACTGGCCGGACGGCGCCTGGTGGGCGGACCTCTCGCCGCTCTCCGGCGAGCAGCTGCTGCTGCCCACCGTCTGCGACGCCGTCGGACTCTCCGACCACACGACGCGCAGTCAGGCGGAAGCGCTCTGCGAATGGCTCTCCGACAAACAGGGGCTGCTGGTGCTCGACTCCTGCGAACACCTGGTCGGGCCCTGCCGCAGTCTGGTGGGCGATCTCCTCACCGCGGCCCCCGGACTCACGGTGCTGGCGACCAGCAGGCAGGCGCTGGGAGTCGGCGGTGAGCGGGTGGTCGAGATCGAACCGCTGTCCGTCGGGGGCGAGCGGACAGCGCTCGCGCTCTTCACCGAGCGGGCCGGGCACGCTGTGCCCGGTCTCTCGCTGGCGGATCCGGGCGCGGCCGCCGCGGCCGACCGGATCTGCCGACAGCTCGAAGGTATCCCGCTGGCGCTGGAACTCGCCGTCGCGCAACTGCGGGACAGCTCGGTGGAGAAGGTGGCCGAGAGGCTGAGCTCCCGCTTCGAGACACTGGTGCTGAGCGGGCGGCCGGGGGCGCTGAGGCACCGGACCCTGCGGACCGCGATCGGCTGGAGCCACGAACTGTGCGAACCGCTGGAACGGCTCCTCTGGGCGCGGCTGTCCGTCTTCCGCGGCCCCTTCGACGCCGAGTCCGCACGTGCCGTCTGCTCCGGCGGGCCGCTCTCCCCGGACGGCGTCGGCCGTGCGCTGCGGGGGCTGACCGAGAAATCCGTCGTCGGCCGGGACGGCTCGCGGTACCGCATGCTCGACACCGTGCGGGAGTACGGCCGGATGTGGCTCGCGGAGCTGGGTGAGGGCGGGGAACTGGCCGAGCGCCACGCCGCGTACTGTCTGGCCCTCGCGCGTGACGCCGACGCCGGCTGGTCCGGTCCGCAACAGAGCGAGTGGTACCGGCGGGTCGCCGACGCACACATCGACCTCTGTACCGCGCTGGAACAGCTGCTGGTCACCGACCCCGGACGCGCACTCGAACTGGTCGGCCTGATCGGCTTCTACTGGAGCTGCTGCGGCCATCTGCACGAGCTGCGCAGCTTCGTGGAACGTGCCCTGGCCCGCCACCCGGAGCGGGGGCCGGTCCGGAGCCGGGCGCAGTGGGTGCTCGGTGTGAACGCGCTGCTCCAGGGTGAGCACGACCTGGCGCACGAACTGGGGCTCCAGTGCGACGCGCAAGCGCGACCGGGGGACGACACGGAGGAGTCGCTCGCCGCCGCCTATCTCCTCGGCCTCAGCCACCTCATGGCAGGCCGGCCGGCGGCCGCACACACCGTGGCGGTGCGGCTGCCGGGTTCCGCGGACATGACGCGGGACTCGGCGTCCCGCCGCAAGTGCCGGCTCGTCGAGGTGTTCGCGCTCACCGGACTCGGCCGGCTCGCCGAAGCACACGCTCTGGCAGCCGAGTTGCGGGAGGCGTGCGTGGCGACCGGCGACTGGTGGACCCGCTCCTACACCGAGTACCAGCTCGCGCTGATCGCGCTCTTCCAGAGCCGGCCCGGCGACGCGGCGGCCCATGCGCAGTCGATGCTCATGGGCAAGCGGCACATCGGTGACGCCTTCGGGATCGCCCTGGGTCTGGACGTTCTCGCGGCCGCCGTGGCGGCGCAGGGCGACGGTGACCGGGCCGCCCTGGTCTACGGGACGAGCCAGGCGTTCTGGCGCACCGTCGGCCACCCGCAGCGCGGCACCCCGGAGCTCGGACCCGTACGCGAGGAGTGCGAGCGCAGCGCCCGTGCGGCCATCGGGGACGAGGCGTACACCGCGGCTTTCCTCCGGGGCGCCTCGGTACGGACCGCCCCGGACCTCGCCCGCGCTCTGGACGGGCAGTTGCCGCTGTCATGAGCCCATGAACCGGGTGGTCTTGAAGGTGGCCGTACACCTGCGATGATGTTCACACTTTGTGCACAGATGACCTGGGGGGGCCATGGGATCCGTGGGTACCGCGCTGCTCGAACTGCGGACGGCGCAGAAGTCCGCCAAGGGGGTGTCGCTCTACTCCCGCTATGTGAACCGCCCGGTGGGCCGCTATCTGGCGGCCGGGTCGTACGCCCTGGGGCTGAGCCCCAATCAGGTGACCCTGGTGAGCGCGGTGTTCAGCTTCGCCGCCGTGGCGGGTGTGGCGCTGGGCGAACCCTCCTGGGGGCAGGGCGTCGCCGTGTGGGCCGGTCTCGCCGTGGGGTTCGCTTTCGACTCTGCCGACGGTCAGCTGGCCCGGCTGCGCGGCGGCGGCAGCGCGGCGGGGGAGTGGCTGGACCATGTCGTGGACTGCGCGAAGATCACCGCACTGCACTCCGCCGTACTCATCGCCTTCTACCGTAACCCCGGCCACTTCGGGGTGACGGACGACGCCTGGCTGCTGGTGCCGCTCGGCTTCCAGTTCGCCGCCGTCGTCACCTTCTTCGGCGGACTGCTCACCGAGAAGCTCACCCCACGGCCGGCCCCCGGCAGCCCGGCCGCGGCACCGTCGCGGCTGCGCGCGGTCGCGCTGCTCCCGGTCGACCACGGGATCTTCTGCCTGGTCTTCCTGCTGCTAGGGGCCGGTGCGGGCTTCCGCTGGGCCTATACGGTCCTCGGTGCGGTCAGCGCGCTGTTCCTGGCCGCCTTCCTCATGAAGTGGTTCCGGGAACTGAGCGCAGTTCGGCGCTGAACTGCGGTTCGGGCTGGGCCAGTACGTCGAGCGCCCGGCGCAGCTGCGTACTCGACGTGTGCACCGTGTACGGGAAGTAGACGATCTCCACACCCACCGCGGCGAAATCCCGCTCCAGCTTCTCGCCCTTCGCGGTGCCCCGCCAGTCGTCGCCCTTGAACAGGACGTCGAACCGCACCTGCCGCCAGGTCTCGACCTTGTCCGCGACGGTCTCCACGAACGCCGCGTCCACGTACTTGACGCTGCGGACGATCTCCAGCCGCTCCACGAGCGGGATCATCGGGCGGCGCCCCTTGGCCCGCTCGGCCATCTCGTCGGAGACCACTCCGGCGACCAGGTAGTCGCACTGACTGCGCGCGTGACGAAGGATGTTGAGGTGCCCGATATGGAAGAGATCGTAAGCGCCGGGTGCGTATCCGACCCGGTGCCGTTTGCCTGCTGTCATGACTGAACCCCCCAGCGAACCACACCCCCCGGCGTGGTGGAAGGTACTGACGATAGCGTGCACATTCCGTTCAGGTTGAGTGAACGATCGGGGTGAACCAACGGGTTCACCTCTGGGGGGAAAGGACCGCCGCGTGACACAGACGCGACGAAACGACGAACCGGCCGCGAACCGGCGCAGACTGCTGCTGGTTTCCACCAACTACGCGCCGGAGCACGCGGGTATCGGCCCGTATGCGACACAGATAGCCGAACACTGGGCGCGGTGTGGCCACGAGACACATGTACTGACCGGGATGCCGCACTACCCGTCCTGGACGACGGACCCGGCGTACGCCGGTGTCTGGCGCCGGTCCGAGGAGCGCGAGGGCGTACGGGTGCACCGCAGACGGCACACCGTGCCGCCCCGGCAGACCGCCGTCCGGCGGGCGCTCTTCGAGGGCACGATCCTGCTGCACGGCCTGGCCGCGCCGCCCAGGACCGGCCGTCCGGACGCCGTGCTGGCACAGATGCCCAGCCTCGCGGGCGGCGTGCTCGGGGCCCGGCTCGCGGCCCGCTGGAAGGCGCCGTACGTCCCCGTGGTGCAGGACCTGATGGGGGCGGCGGCAGCGCAGAGCGGGATACGCGGCGGGGACCGCGCCGCAGCGCTGGCCGAGCGCGCCGAGTCGTACGCCCTGCGCCGCGCCACACTGGTGGGCGTGATCCACGAGACCTTCGTGGAGAAGGTACGGGCGATGGGCGTCGACCCCGGCCGGATCCGCCTCGTGCCCAACTGGAACCACATACCGGGCCCTTCGCGCCCGCGCGCGGAGAGCCGGGCCCGGCTCGGCTGGCGCGACGGCGACACCGTCGTCCTGCACTCCGGGAACATGGGGCTCAAACAGGGGCTCGACGTCCTCGTCGAGGCGGCCAGACGTGATCCGGCCCTGCGCGTGGTGCTGATGGGCGACGGCAACCAGCGCGGGACGCTCGCCGCGCTCGCCGCCGACGTACCCAATCTGCTGTTCATGCCGCCCGCCGATGACGGTGAATTCCCGGACATTCTCGCGGCGGCCGACGTCCTCGCGGTCACCCAGCGGGCCTCGGTGCTCGACATGAGCGTCCCCTCCAAGCTGACCTCGTACTTCGCGTCGGGGCGGCCGGTGATCGCCTCCGTCGCCGCCGAGGGCGGCACCGCTCAGGAAGTGCTCCGCTCGGGGGCCGGGGTGCTCGTTTCCCCGGAGGATCCGGACGCTCTGCTGGCCGCGGTGCGTAGACTCGCCGCAGATCCGGTGACCGCCGATGCTCTGGGGGCTGAGGGGCCGCGTCATGTGGCGTCCCACTTGTCGAGGGACGCGGGACTGGCGCGGATCGACGCACTGATCGAAGAGGCCTTGGGGGGTCCACACACGTGACGGACACGCATGCTTCCGCGGCGCGGGACGACGAACCGGACCTGTTGAGGGACCAGTTCAGGCAACTGCTGCGCTACCGCCGTCTCATCGGCCTGGGGATCGGGGTCGGCCTGCTCGGCGGAGCCTGGCTCGGCGTGACATCCGCCGAGAGCTATGCGGCGGCCAGCGACATCCGGCTGCGCGCCCCCACCAACGACCCCTTCAATCCGGCCGTTTCGGTCGACAAGACCATCAACATGGGCACGGAGCGGCAGACCGCGGTCAGCAGCAGCGTCGCCGAGGTCGCCGTCAAGGCCCTGGGCCTGCCCGACAGTCAGCTGGCCGCCTTCCAGCGCGGGCTCCAGGTCACCAACCCGCCGCAGACCATGGTGCTCCACTTCACCTACACGACGACCTCGCCCGGGGAGGCGGCCCGCCGGGCCAACGCCGTCACCAAGGCGTACCTCGATCTGCGGAAGAAGCAGTGGGGCGATCTCCGGGACAGCATGGTCACCAAGTCCCAGAATCAGCTGAACCCGATCGCCAAGGAGCAGAACGACCTGGCCAAGCAGCTGGCGGCCGAGGGCAGCGGGGCCCCCGACTCCTCACGGGCCCGCAACGACGACCTGCTCAGCAAGGTCGGCACGCTCAACAGCCAGATAGCCAGCCTCAAGGCGCTCGACATGACGGCCGGCACCGTCATCGTCAAGGCCGTGCCGCCGACCGCCTCCAGCGGTCTCGGGCTGATCGTCTCGCTCGGTGTCGGCGGCGCCGTCGGTATCGCGCTCGGGCTGCTCGCCGCCTGGGTCCGGCTGGTCTTCGACCCGTCGCCCCGCTCGTCGGGCGACGTCGCCCGTGCGGTGCGGGCCCCCGTACTCGGCACCCTGCCGCGCGTCGCCGACGGCGGCCCGCTGCTCGCCGTGGACCAGTCGGACTCCCGCCTCGCCGAGGAGTACCGCTCCGTGGCCTTCCGGCTCGCCTACGACCAGCGGTTCGCCGACCGCCGCCGGCTGCTCGTCGCCGCTCCGCGCGGCGGCAACAGCGAAGCGGCGGCGGCCGTGGCGGCCAACCTGGCCGCGTCGTTCGCCGAGACCGGCAAGGACGTGCTGCTCGTCGAGGCGGACCTGCGCACACCGTCCCTCACCGCCCGGCTGCGCGCCAACTCGCCCAGCCGCCCCGGGTGGAGCCTGCCGCCCGACTTCGACGAGTCCGGCTGGCCGGGCCCGCGGCAACTCCAGGTCGACGCGGGCGAGTCGGGGGTCTTCGACCTGATCCCGGGGGAGCGCGTACGGAATGTGGCGCGCGCCCTCACATCGGCCCGGGTGACCCGGCTGATCGAGGAGGCCGACTCACCGAACGCGACCGTCGTCGTGCTGGCCCCGCCGGTCCTTGCCTACGCCGACGCGCTGGCGCTGGTCGACCGGGTGGACGGTGTGCTGATCGTCTGCGATCCGCGTGCCGTGCACCGGGCCGACCTCGTCCGCATCCGGGAGCTGATCACCGGCGCGGGCGGCACCGTACTGGGCGCCGTCACCCACGCGGCCTCCCGCAGGGCGGGCCGCCGTACCGCGGCCAAGTCCGGGCACCGGGGCGGAGGCAGCCGGGCATCGGGCAGACCCCTGCCGCCGGGCCCGGCGCCGCAGCTTCCGGCACCGCCCCCGGCGGCACCACGCGTCCCCGCCGGGGACGACACCGTCGCCCTCGGCACGATCCGCGCCGGAGACCGGTGAGACGCTCGGCCGTCGTCGCCGCTTCGGTGCTGGACCAGGCCGCATCCAGCCTGACCAACATCCTGGTCCTGGTGATGGCGGCCCGGGTCTCCACCACCGCCGGGTTCGCGGCGTTCTCGATGGTCTATCTGACGTTCACGGTGCTGCTCGGACTCAACATGTCGTACGTCGGCCAGGCAGTCGTACTGGAGCGCGGCGACCGGACGGCGCTCGCATCCGCGTGCCGCTCGGCCGCCGCCTTCACCGCCTGCGCCTCGCTCGCCGCCGGCGCGCTGCTGGCGGCGGGCGGGGCGGCCGTCGGCGGCCGGCTCGGGCACACCTTCCTGGCGCTGGGTCTTGTCCTGCCCTTCGTGCTGCTCCAGGACGGGCTGCGCTACTCCTTCTCCGCGCTCCAGCAGCCGCACCGCGCGCTGGCCGCCGATGTACTGCGGCTGCTCTGCGTGGTGCCCGCGCTGCTCCTCCAGCCCCATCACGCGGGTCCCGCCCGGCTGGTGGCCGTCTGGGGGCTCTCCGCCGTCCCGGCGCTGCTGGCCGGCCTGCTCCTGCTGCGGCCCCTGGTGAGCGGCGCCACCACCCAGGTACGGCGCTATCTGCGGCGCGGCCACCTCGGGATGCGGTTCGTCGTCGAGTTCGCCGTCGGCAACGCCTCCAGCCAGCTGGCGGTCCTCGGCCTCGGCCTCTTCGCCAGCCCGCTGGCCGTCGGCGCGCTGCGCGGCGCCACCACCCTCTTCGGCCCGCTCAACGTGCTGTTCAACTCGGTCAACGCCTTCGGCCCGCCGGTACTCGGCAGACTGGGCGGCCGGCGCGCCACCGCGCGAGCCGCCGCGGTCCTGGGCTGTGTACTGGCCGGGGTGGGCTTCGGCTGGGCCGCGGTCCTGTACGCCCTGCCCGACCGGGTGGGGCGCCAACTCCTCGGCGCCACCTGGCAGTCGGCGTCCGCGCTGCTGCCCGCCACCGGCAGCCAGTACGCGGTGATGGCGCTGGGGACCTGCGCCCTGGTCACCCTCCGGGTGCTCAGCCCGCGCGCGACCCTGTCGCTCCAGGTGGTCTTCTCGCTGGTCTCCGTGGCGCTGATGCTCGGCGGCTATCCGCTCGGTGGCGCCATCGGGGCGGCCTGGGGGCTCGCGGCGGGCTCCGCGCTCAAGGCCGTCGCCGCCTGGGCCCGGGTCGTACGGCTGGGCCCGGTGGCCGGTCCGGTCGCCGACGGGGACGCTCAGCGCAGCGCCGCGCCCCTGTCCTGACGGTAGGTGGTGACCATCGCGATGCAGATGACCGCGATGGCCACCCGCCCCGACGCCTGGAGCAGCGGACCGCGCAGCAGGATGAACGAGTAGCCCGCGACGAGCGGCACCACGAGCGAGATCAGGCTGCCCGGAGGCGTACGCCGGATCGCGCGGCGGGCGTATCTCCGGTCCACCCGGGCGGCCGCGTACCCCATCGCGAGCAGCCCCAGGGTCATTCCGACCGGACCGAAGTCGATCCACAGCTCCGCCCAGATCGGCGAGGAGAGGTTGGTGTTGACCGCGTCCATCCACTCACCGACCATCACACCGGTGTCGTGCGGCTTGCCCGGCCACACCGAGCGCGGAACGGCGAACAGGATGGACCCGGCCAGCTGCTTGCCGTAGAGATGGCCCACCCCGGACCGCTCGAAGGTGATCGTGTTGGCGAACATCCCGATCTGGTCATAGTCCTTGAGCGCCAGCGGCTCCAGCACCGAAGTGGTTTCCACCGGGTGGTAGTTCTGCTCGTCGTAGCGGAAGCGGTCGGCGAACGGGAAGATCACCAGCGCCACCACCACGCCCAGGCTCAGTGCCGAGCGGTACATCGCCGCGCTGACCGGGAAGAGAGTGAACAACAGCGCGAGCAGCACGGTCAGGAACCAGTAACGCGGGTTCGAGATCGGGTTGTTGACCACCGTGTTCAGCGCGGCCAGGGCGAACCAGACGCCGATCACGGCGGGAGACCTGCGGGCCCGCCGCGATGTGACGAGCCAGCGGGTGTACGCGAGCAGCGCGAAGAGCGCGGGGACCGTACCGAAGCCGCGCAGCAGGGCCTGACCGGCCTGCGAGTCGGCCTGCGAGATGCCCGCCTCCTCGATCCCGGCGATGATCTCCTGGCGGCTGCTGAAGAAGACGGCGGGCCCGCCCAGTTTGACGACGAGCGCCCCGCTGCACACGAAAGCCACCACGACCAGCAGATACAGCCGCCTGCGGTGCACCAGCGCGGGCCGCGTCCCACCACGGCCCTTGCCCCCGGGCCGGTGCCGGGCGAGCAGCGCCCCCACGTCGAAGGCCGCGCACCCGATCAGGACGAGCGCCACGGCCTCCGTCACGTCCGAGCGCGGCCCCACCACCGGCGTGGGGACCTTGCCGAGCACCGCCTGTGCCAGCGGCGCCACCCCCATCGCCATATAGACGAAGAGCCAGAACGACCCCTGGAGCAGCTTGCGGTGGCTGGTCAGCACCATGCCGGACAGCCTGGCCCCCGCGTACACGGTCAGGGTGAGCTGGAGCCAGTACGCGGCGTCGTGGACCCCGTCACCCGGCTGTACGGCGACGAGCAGCGGCAGCACGAGCGAGAGCCCGAGCGCGAGCGGCACCGACAGGGCCCGGGAGAGCAGCGTGCGCGGGGAGACGGCGGGTGCGAAGCGGAGGACGGCCGCGGGGGGCAGGACAGGGCCGGACCGCGGACCGCGCCCGGCGGCAGCGGCCGGAGCTTCCGGCCGGGCGCCCTCGCTGGTGTCCGTCGCCATGGATGGCCCCCGCCCCCTGTTCAACGCCCCTGGTTGAACGACCCTGTTGAACGCCCCTGGTTGAACGCCCCGCTGTACTTCCCCGCCGGCAGTCTACCGAGGCCGCTGTCCTCCCGTAGCTTCCGGCGTCTGCGCGTATCACCCACTAGGCTGAGCGCTCAGGCGTCTGGGGAGGCGCCAGTGGGGGTGAAGTGATGCGGAATCTACCGGCGTTCACGCTGGCCGGATACGACAAGGGCCGGGGGCGGCTGACGCAGGCGCTGTGGTTCGCCGTGATGAACACCGTCTTCATGGCGTGGTTCTGCCCGGCCCGGCTGCGGGTCGCGCTGCTGCGGGCCTTCGGCGCGACGGTCGGTGAAGGGGTGCTGATACGGCACCGGGTACGGGTCCTGTGGCCGTGGAAGCTGACCGTGGGGGACCACACCTGGATCGGTGAGGGTGCCTGGCTGCTCAATCTGGAGCCGGTCACCCTGGGGGCGCATGTCTGTGTCTCCCAGGAGGCGCTGCTCTGCACCGGCAGCCATGACCACCGTGCCGCCGACTTCCGCTACCGCAACGCCCCGATCGTGGTGAAGGACGGCGCCTGGGTCGCCGCCCGCGCCACGGTGCTCGCGGGCGTCACCATCGGCGCGCAGGCCGTCGTCGCGGCGGGCACGGTCGTCCACCGGGACCTCCCGGACCTCACGCTGCACACGGCGGATGGCCGGCGCCCGGTGCGGGAGCCCGTATGAGAGTCCTGCACACCGTCACCCTGCACAGCCCGACGCACGCCTTCGGCGGTCCCGTCCGGGTCGCGCTCAACCTCTCCCGCGGACTGCGGGAGCGCGGTCACGAGGCGCGGCTCGTCGCTCTCGGCGACGGCTTCGGCGGGCGGCTGCCCACCGAGGTGGAGGGCGTGCCCGCCCGGCTCTTCCAGGCCCGCAGAATGCTGCCGCTCGGCTTCAGCGGCATCACGTCGCCCGCCCTGGTCGCGGCCGCCGGGCGCCTGGTCCGCGACGCCGACCTCGTCCATGTGCACCTCGCACGCGACCTGGTGACCCTGCCGGTCGCCCTGGCGGCCCTGCGCGCGGGCAAGCCGCTCGTGCTCCAGACCCACGGCATGGTCGACCCGAGCGACCGGCTCCTCGCGAAGGTGCTCGACGCGCTGGCCGTCCGCAGGGTGCTCCGCCGCGCATCGGCCGTGCTGTATCTGACCGAGCACGAGCGCCGGGGCCTCGAAGCCGTCGCCCCGACCGGCCCCGGGCTCCCCCTCCACCTGGTGCGCCTGGTGAACGGGGTGCCGGCCCAGGAGGCCGGGCCCACCCCGTCCGGACCCCCGCGCGTGCTGTACGCGGCCAGGCTCCAGGCCAGGAAGCGGCCGCAGGACTTCGTGGCCGCGGTCCCGGAGATCCTGCGCCACCACCCCGACGCCGAGTTCGTCGTGGCCGGGCCCGACGAGGGCGAACTCGCCTCCGTACAGGCGCTCATCAGCAGCCTCGGGCTCGGCGAGCGCGTGCACTGCCCCGGTTCGCTCTCGGCCGGTGAGATGCTCGCCGAGCTACAGCACGCCCACGTCTATGTGCTGCCGTCGGTGGACGAGCCGTTCCCGATGTCGGTCCTGGAAGCCCTCGCGGCCGGGACGCCCGCGGTGGTCACGCACTCGAACGGGCTCGCCCGGGACATCGCGGGCGCCGGGGCCGGCCGCGTGGTCGGCGGCGCCGCGGAGCTGGCCGCCGGGGTGCTGGAGCTGCTGGACCCCGGCGCCAACGAGGCGGCCTCCGCCGCGGCCCGGAAGCTGGCGGCGCAGGCGTTCTCGATGGACGCCGTGCTCGACACCCTCATCGCGGTGTACGAGGGGTGCGCGAGCGGTGTTACGCGGGCACCCAGGCGTAGCAGCCGGAAGACGTGAACTCGGCCGCGCCCGCAGGGATCCGGGCCTCGACGGTCCCCTTGGCGCCCGTGCCCGGCCCGGATGCGAGCACCTTGCCGCCGCTTCCCGACACCCGCCAGGTGCAGTCGGCAGCGGACGTCAGAGCGCGGTAGGTGCCCGCCCGCGGGTTCTTCCGGGTGCCGTCGGGGAAGCCCGCGTCCGCGGCCTTGAGCACCGGCTTCTGGTCCGGACAGAGCAGCGTGATGGCGGCCTTCGCGTCGGGGATGTCACCCGCGATGACCGCCCCCACCGCCGCGTTCTTGTCGTGTGCGGCGGTCCTGGCCACCCGCTGGCAGCTCTCCTGACCCGTCTGCAGCACGGCGGAGGGGTCCATGTCCTGCGGCACCCGCCCGCTCAGATACTTCTTGTCCTTCTTGCTGAACGAGCCGGTGACGGGGGTGAGCCGGGAGTCCGGCAGCATCGGCTCCTTCGCCGAGGGGGACGGTGCGGGACCGGTCGCGGTCTGCTGGTCCGGGATGCTCGCCGCCGGGGCCGGGCTGTGCCGGGCGCCGGCCCCGCTCTTCCCGCCGTCGTGCGGGGAACCGGACGAACCGCAGGCGGAGACGGAGACGAGGGCGGCCAGCGCGGCCGCGGCGGCCGCCGCACGCCGGTGGAGTGGACGCATGAGAGTGCTCCTGTGGTACGGGCGGTGCGGGGCCCGGCTGACCGGGCCCCGCACGCTGTCAGTGAGGTGGCGTCACCTGCGGATCACGGTGCGCCGAAGGTCAGCACGAGCTGCGGGGTGCCCTCGGCCGCGGTGGCCTCGCGGGACCACAGCCAGAGCGGATCCGTGCCCGTGCTCGTCAGTGCCAGGCTGTAGGGGCTGCCCAGTGCCGGGGTGAGCGCGGTCGTGTCGAGCGGGGCCGAGTAGACGGTGGAGCCGTCCGTCGCACCGCTCAGCGTGCCGAGTGTGCCAGGATCCGGTGCGGGCCGGTTGCTGTACGTCAGAGCGGACTCCGTCCAGTCCCCGGTGACCGGGACGACGGACTGGCTGTCCGCCGAGCCCGCGCCGGTCTGGGTCGAGGTCTTCACCGACAGCCTGGCGCTCTTCAGCACCGTGCCCGCCGGGGCGGACGGCAGGGTGAAACGCAGATACGACGCGTACGCCGATGTGCCGCGCACGGCGAGCGAGCTCGACGTGCCGTAGTTCGTGCCCGGCGCACCCGCGTTGACGTAACTGTCCTCGGTGGCCCGGACGGTGGAGACGGTGTCCGCCGGGGCGCTCGCCAGCTTGTGGTGGTCGGCCACCTGCTGCGCGGTGAGCACCGAGGGGTAGATGGCCGTCTCGTCGATCTGGCCCGCGAAGAAGTTGCTCGTGGGCTGCTGCGGCCAGCCGTTGAGCTGGTCACCGCCGACCCGCCAGTAGCCGGAGTACGCCTGGTTGCCCGTCACCTTCGACGACGCCTTCAGCGCACCGTCGACATAGAGCGCCATACCGGACGCGCCCTGGGTGGCGACCACATGGTGCCAGGCACCGTTGTTGTAGGTGCCCGGCGCCGTGACGGTCTGCGCCCCGCCGGTGTACACACCGAAGACCAGATGTCCGTCGTCGGTGAGGTAGATGTTCTTGTCGTAGTTGCTGCTGGTCTTGGTGGTGTTGTTGCCGAACCCGACGAGTTTGCCGCCGCGGTCGGTGGTCGTCCTGAACCAGGTCTCGATGGAGTAGTCACCGTCCACGGTCGTCCTGCGGTCGCTGTACACGACCTGGTCGGTGCCGTCGAAACTTATCGCCGTACTGGGGCCGTTGACCGCGGCGGGAGTCTGCCGGAGCGACGGCCCGTTGAGCTGGATTCCGCTGCTGTCGGACGGGGACGAGTCGCCGGTGAAGGGCGAGCTGCCCTCGTCGTAGCGCCAGTACTGGGTGGCGCCGTCCTTGAGGACGGCCGTCGGGTACGCCTCCGCCGACGAGGGGACGGTGACCGTCGCGGTGGGCGAAAGACCGCTGGCGTTGCCCGCCGCGTCCGTCGCCGTGACCCGGTAGGTGTAGGTCTGGCCGGCGGTCACGCCGGTGTCCCTGAACGACATCTGGGGCCGCGACCACGGCAGCGATTCGCCGTCCGCCGTGTACACCGGGGTCGACGAGCCGTTGCGGTACACCTTGTACGTCAGCTTGCTGTCGTCCAGATCGGTGCTGGAGCGCCAGCGCACCTGCACCTCACCGGGCTTGATGCTGGACGCACTGGCCTGCGGCACGCCCGGCACCCCGGTGTCGGGGCTCGCCGCGAACCGGGTGAGCCCCTGGGCGGGCGCGGCGTTGACCGTGGTGAACTCGCCGCCGACCCAGAGGTACTTGTTCGACCCGGTGTCCGATACGGCCAGTGCGCGCGGGCCGATGCCCTCGCCCAGACCGTCGTTGGTGTTCGGGAACCAGCCGAGCTTGCCGACCGAGGTGGTCGGCTGGGCCAGCAGATGGTTGCGCGGGCCGTCCGGGAACTCACCGACACTGGAGCAGTCGTGGGCGTGCGACGCGCTGTAGAGGACGTTCTCGTACGACAGCACGGCCTGGGTGGCGCCCAGGCAGGTGTCGCGCCAGCGCTGGCCGAGATCGCTGAGGTTCAGCGCGATCCGCCCGTCGAAGACGCCGCCGCCCGTCCCCTCGTTGCCGGTGTAGAAACCGGTCGCGTCGGTCCCGATGGTCTTGACGACCGAGTTGGTCTCGATGAAGCCCGGATACGTCTTCACGTTGTCGCCCGATGTGGCGTCGACCACGGCCAGCGCGTGCGAGTCGGCGCCGTTGACGGTGAAGAAGTCACCGCCGAGCAGGACATCGTGCCCGTCGGGCGTGACCGCGATCGCGCGGCCCGGCAGGTCGGCGTCCGCCCGGAACGGCCGCAGCGCCCCGGTGCCGCTGTCCACCGCGGCGAACCGCTTGCGGGTCTCGCCCGCGACGGTCCCGAAGTCGCCGCCCGCGTACACCGTGTCGCCGGTAACCGCGAGCGCCCGCACGGTCGCCGGGAAACTCGGGTGGAAGTCCGGCTCGGGGGCGCAGGTGGCGATGTCGATCGCCGCGAGGCTGCTGGCCTGTACACCGTTGACGGCGCCGAAGTAGCCGCCCGCGTACAGGGTCTTCTTGTCGGGCGAGACCGCGAGCGCCCGGACGGTCGCGGTGCCGCTGCCCACGGTGAACGACAGCTTGCAGGACGTGGGCGCCCCGGTCGCGGCGTTCATCGCCACGAAGTTGACGGCGTCCTGCGGCGTCCCGCTCGCCCCGTCCGGCGGCCGGACCTGCGAGAACGTACCGCCGACGAAGACGGTCCCCTGCGCCTCGGCCAGCGCCCAGACGATTCCGTTGGTCTGCCAGGTCGGCAGGTTGTCCGCGGTGAACGCCACCGGAGGGGTGACCGCCGTGGCCGGTGCCGCGGCTGTCACCCCCAGACCCGCTGTGACAGTGAGGACGAGGGCGGCCGAAAGCCCTCTGGATCTCGATCTGGATCTGGATCTGGATCTACGCATGTACATACCCCCCAGGCATGAAGTCGTTCACGTCAGCGGTCGATGCGGACGTTCGCACCGGCCAGTTGGTCCGCCACCTGACGCACATCGGCGTCCACCATGATCCGGGCCAGCTCCTCCACGAGCACCTCCGGCTTCCAGCCGAGCAGTTCGTTCGCCTTGGCCGGGTCGCCGATCAGCGCGTCCACCTCACTGGGGCGCTCGTACTTCGGGTCGTAGCGGACGTACCTGTCCCAGTCCAGGCCCGCGTGCGCGAAGGCCGTCTCCACGAACTCCCGTACCGTCGCCGCCACTCCGGTCGCCACCACGAAGTCGGTCGGCTCGTCGTGCTGGAGCATCCGCCACATCGCGTCCACGTACTCCGGGGCGTACCCCCAGTCGCGTACGGCGTCCAGATTGCCCAGGTAGAGCCGGTCCTGGAGTCCCGCCTTGATGCGCGCCACCGCGCGGGTCACCTTCCGGGTCACGAAGGTCTCGCCCCGGCGCGGCGACTCGTGGTTGAAGAGGATGCCGTTCACCGCGTACATGCCGTACGCCTCACGGTAGTTGACCGTGGTCCAGTACCCGAAGACCTTGGCCGCGCCGTACGGGCTGCGCGGATGGAACGGCGTGCCCTCGTGCTGCGGGGGCGGGGTGGCGCCGAACATCTCGGAGGACGACGCCTGGTAGTAGCGGGTCTCGATGCCGCTCGCCCGGATGGCCTCCAGAAGCCGCAGCGCCCCGAGACCCGTCACATCGCCCGTGTACAGGGGGGCGTCGAAGGAGACCCTGACGTGGGACTGGGCCCCGAGGTTGTAGACCTCGTCCGGTCTCAGCTCACGCAGCAGGTTCACCAGCGCCACCCCGTCGGCGAGGTCCGCGTGGTGCAGCACGAAGGACCGGTCGGGCTGCTGCGGATCCTGGTAGATGTGGTCGACCCGCTCCGTGTTGAAGCTCGACGAACGCCGGAGCAGCCCGTGGACCGTGTAGCCCTTGGAGAGCAGCAGCTCGGCCAGATAGGAACCGTCCTGACCGGTGACTCCGGTGATCAGTGCGGACTTGCTCATATGGGATGTCCCTCTCTGGCGGACCGGTCCGGGACCCGCCCGGACCCCGCGGTTATGTTGTGGTTCGGGAAATAAGTCAGCATCTCGGCCCCGGTGACGGGCTTCGTCCTGGCATGATCCGGCTCATGACTGAATCGCTGTTCCTGCCGCCGGGCGCCCGTATATTCGTCGCCGGCCACCGCGGCCTCGTCGGATCGGCGGTGGCCCGCAGGCTCACCGCCGACGGATACCAGGTCCTCACCCGCACCCGTACCGAACTGGATCTGCGCGACGCCGTGAGCACCGCGCGCTACCTCGGTGACACTCGTCCCGACGCGGTCGTCCTGGCCGCGGCCAAGGTCGGCGGCATCATGGCGAACAGCACCTACCCGGTCCAGTTCATCGAGGAGAACCTGCAGATCCAGTTGAGCGTGATCGCCGGGGCGCACGCGGCGGGCGTCGGCAGGCTGCTCTTCCTGGGCTCGTCCTGCATCTACCCGAAGCTCGCCCCGCAGCCGATCAGCGAGGACTGCCTGCTGACCGGGGCGCTGGAGCCCACCAACCAGGCGTACGCGCTGGCCAAGATCGCCGGAATCGTGCAGATCCAGTCGTACCGGCAGCAGTACGGGGCGGCCTACATCTCCGCCATGCCGACCAACCTCTACGGGCCCGGCGACAACTTCGACCTGGAGACCTCGCACGTCCTGCCGGCGCTGATCCGCCGCTTCCACGAGGCCCGCACGGCAGGCCGCGACGAGGTGGTGCTCTGGGGCTCCGGCACCCCGCGCCGGGAGTTCCTCCATGTCGACGACCTGGCCTCCGCCTGCGCCCTGCTGCTCCGCTCGTACGACGGCGACGCACCCGTCAACGTCGGCTGCGGCGCCGACCTGACGATCCGTGAACTCGCCGCCACCGTGGCCGAAGTGACCGGCTTCGAGGGGCGGATCGGCTGGGACACCTCCAAGCCGGACGGCACCCCGCGCAAGCTGCTCGACATCACCCGGCTGAGTTCGCTCGGCTGGAAGCCGGGCGTCGCGCTGCGCGACGGGATCGCCGCCACCTACGCCGCCTGGCAGCGCGGCTGACGGTCGCTGGGCCCGGGTCCCTGCCCGCATGGGCGGCACGGACAGCGGCCGGTCAGTACGCACCGCGGCCGTCGACAACGGCGCGGAGCGTACGGGCCATCACATCGACATCGCTGGTGAACGACCAGTTGTCGACGTACTGGAGATCGAGCTGGATGGCCTCGTCCCAGGAGAGGTCGGACCGGCCGCTGACCTGCCAGAGCCCGGTCATCCCGGGCCTTACGGCCAGCCGCCTGGCCTCCGTCTCGTTGTAGAGCGCGACCTCCTCGGGCAGCGGCGGGCGCGGGCCGACCAGGGACATGACACCGAGCAACACATTGATCAGCTGGGGCAGTTCGTCGAGGGACGTTCTGCGCAGCAGCCGTCCGGTCCGGGTGACCCGCGGGTCGCGCCGCATCTTGAACATCGGCCCGTCGGTCTCGTTCGCCGCCGCCAGCTCGGCCTTGCGGGCGTCCGCGTCCAGCCGCATCGTGCGGAACTTCCACATGACGAACGGCGTGCCGCCCTGGCCGATCCGCTGCTGCCGGTAGAAGACCGGGCCGGCCGAACTCAGCCCGACCGCAAGGGCTATCACCAGGAACAGCGGTGACAGCAGCAGCAGCCCCAGACCCGCGCCCGCCCGGTCCGTGACGGACTTCAGCACCGGCTGGGCGCCGCGCCGTACCGGCGGCACGATGCGCAGCAGAGCCATTCCGGCGGCCGATGCGGGCTCCATCCGCTTGACGGAGATCTCCACCAGGCCCGGGGCCAGGGCCAGTTCGACCCCGGCGTCGTGCAGCGCCCAGGACAGCCGCCGCAGCCGCTCGCCCGACATGCCCGCACCGGGTGCGACCAGGACGACATCGGCGGCCAGCTCGCGTGCGGCGCTCAGCAGCGGCACGGTGTCGTCGGCGGTGGCCGCAGGGGCCTGCCGGGCCAGCCGGCCCGCCAGCCGCGAGCCGCTGTCCACCGCGCCCACACCGACCGCCACGATGCCGACCACGACGTACGGGTGGTCGGTGCGGCCCGCCAGATGTCCGGCGACCTCGTCGGCGGCCGCCGGTTCGCCGACGACCAGCACCCGGGTGACGACCTGGGCCTTGCGGCGGGCCGCCGCCAGATGCCGGTAGGTCGCCCGGCGGCAGACGAGCGTGGCCAGCAGGGCCGGCAGGAGGACCAACAGGCAGAGCAGCGGCGGGTGGTGCAGTTCGGCCGCGCTGCGGACCACGGCCAGCACACCCAGCAGGATCAGCCAGTCGTGCAGGACCGGCAGCGCACCCCTGGACTCGCCCAGGGCGCGCTTGGTGTAGCGGTGCCGGAGCGCCTGCACCCCGAGCCAGGCGAGCGCCGTCACGGCCGCCGACCGGAGCGCGTACGGCTGGCCCTGGGCGCGGAACACGAGAGCGACCGGCAGCGCTGTCGCCGCGACGTCGGCGAGCAGCGCCGTCGGCAGGTACCACGGTGCTTTCAGGCGCATCCCATGCGGGATCGCGCCTGATGAAGTGCTGATGTCGGACGCACTGGTCTCAGGCGTTCGGACATGCCACATGTACCCCCCCGGCACGTGTTGACTGGTTCGTCCTGTTCGTCGATTCCCCGATCGACGAACTGGAGTCGCAACAGGGAACAGTACGACAAACTTCAGGTCGCACAATGCCGTTTACGTAAACGTTGCGACCGATTGGCCCCGGCGTGTATCGGGAGGCCATGTGGCGAAGGGGTGTTGGGCTCGTGTAATTCTGGCCGAATGGTCACGTACTGGCTCGTTCGGGACGGACTCCCAGTTGTCCCGGAGCCGCATTTCCGCTCTACTACTGCCCAACCCCCGTACTACGGGCGGCCTTCCGGGAAGGAACGACGATGGCCGAAGCGCCGGAACGAACCTTGGCGCCCCACCGCCGCAGAACCACCGGGCGGCGCATCCTGCTGCCGGGCGCCGGTCTGGTGCTCGGGCTGCTGCTGATCTGCCTGCTGGCCGGCAACGGAATGGCCTGGTCGCCCTTCGGGGCGGACGGGAAGCCCGCCGGGGGAGCACCCGCCGCCGCACCGTCCGCGCAGGGCCCGGCGGCGCGTGCCGGGGACCTCACTCCCAGGCCGCAGCACGTCACCGGCAAGGAGCTCCCCTTCGACCTGCCCTCACCCGCGACACTGCGAACCGGCCACCACCTGGTGTTCGCCCACTACTTCACGCCGTATCCGCTGTCCCTGGACAACAAGCCGGCCGGGCAGGACTACTACAGCCGCAACTACCTGACGGCGCAGGGCGAGAACGGCAAACACGCCCCGTACGGCGGCCTGTTGCGGGACCGGCCACTGCCCGTGGCGCCCCGGGGCGGCGACTGGCAGCTCGCCAACCTCCAGCAGGAGGTCCGCACCGCCAGGGCCGCGGGCATCGACGGGTTCAGTGTCGACATCCTCTCGCTGACCGGACCGAACTGGGAGCGGGTCAACCTCCTGCTCAAGGCTGCCGCTTCGGCCGCGCCGGGCTTCCGCATCATGCTGATGCCGGACATGACGTCGCTGCACACCGACCCGACGACGCTGGCGGACGCCCTGGCGGGTCTCGCCGCCTCACCGGCCGCCCACCGGCTCGGCGACGGACGCCTGGTGATCTCGCCCTTCAAGGCGGAGGCGCACAGTCCCGGCTGGTGGTCGCAGCTGACCACGCGGCTCCGGACCCAGCACGGCATCCGGACGGCCCTGGTCCCGCTGTTCCTCGACTTCACCGCGAACGCCGAGCGGTTCGCCCCGATCAGCTACGGCTTCTCGGAGTGGGGAAACCGCAGCTACACCGCCCAGGCGGGCGCCGCCTCCGACGTCGCTCTGGCCCACCGGCTGGGCAAGACCTGGATGCAGCCGGTCTCGGTCCAGGACGCCAGGCCCAACCAGGGCGTGTACGACGAGGCGGGCAACACCGCTACGCTGCGGGCCGGCTGGGGTCACGCGATCGACGACGGCGCCGACTGGGTCCAGCTCACCACCTGGAACGACTACTCCGAGGGCAGCCAGTTCGCACCGTCGCTGCACAACGGATACATCTATCTCGACCTGTCCTCGTACTACCTCACCCGCTTCAAGACCGGGCAGTGGCCCAGGATCGTACGCGACACGGTCTATCTGACCTCACGGGTCCAGTTCGCCGGGACCCGGCCGGTGCCCGGGGCGCAGCAGAAGCTGATGAGCCCGCGCGCCGGGACGGCGGCGCCCCGTGACACGGTGGAGGCGCTGACCTTCCTGACCGCGCCCGCCGTCCTGGACACCGTGGTCGGCACCGAGCGGCAGAGCCACCCGGTGCCGGCCGGAGTGCGGCCCACCCTGGTGCCGCTGCACACCGGGTGGAGCGCGGCCACGGTGCGCCGGGACGGCCGCACCGTGGCGGAGGTGACCTCGCGCCACCCGGTGCGGAGCCAGGTCCAGGTCCAGGACCTCCAGTACTACGCGGAGAGCAGCGGCCGCCCGGACACGCCCTGAGCTCCGGCGCTCAGGGGTACGAGACGACGGTGGACGGCACGGTCGATGTCCCCGACGTCGCGGACCCGGTGTTGTTGATGACGTGGTTGTACTGGCCCTTCCCGCCGAGTGACACGACCAGCAGATCGTGGAACTTCACGCCCGCCTTGTCGGGGGCGGCGAAGCCGTGGTCCTGCTGGATGGTGGGATCCGCGGTGAAGTTGCAGTAGCTGCCGAGTCCCCAGCCCTCATGGGTGTTCACCGAGTCGGCGACCTTGTAGGCGGCGTACCCCTTGGTGGCGCCGTCCTGGACGGCGGCCTGGTTCGGGGCGTCGTACGCCTTCTCGTTCTGGAAGAAGATCGTCTTGCCGTTCTCGCCGTTCCACTGGACGTCGTACTTGTTGAAGTGCTCGACGAAAAGCCCTGTGGCCAGCACATTGTCGCCGTTGACCGTGAGCCCGTAGTCGGCTCTGTTGGTCTCCCAGCCGACGCCGTCACCGTGGTCGGCCCGCCAGAGCCAGGTGTGGTCGACGATGGTGTTGTTGCTGTTGATCTCCATGCTGGTGGTGGCCTTGCCCGGTCCCGCGCCGCCGATCCGGACGAAGACGTCCTGCACGGTGGTCGGGTTGGCGGAGTGGTCGGCCGACGAGCCTTCCGGGCCGACCTGGAGCAGCGTGTCCGAGTTGGTGGTACCCGCGTCGATGAGCAGACCGGCCAGCTTGACGCCGTCCACGTCGGCGACCTTCATCGCCGTCACCCCGTTGTCGGGGACGATCGTCGCGTACCCGAGGCCCAGCACCACCGTGTTGGCCCGCTTCACGTCGATGGTCTGGTCGACGTGGTAAATCCCCGGCGTGAAGAGGAGGTTGAGGCCCTGGTCGAGCGCCTGGTTGATGGTCGCCGCGGTCGCGCCCGGCTTGACCACGTAGAACTGGTCCAGCGGGATCGAGTCGCCCTTGGGCGTGCCGTTCTCCCAGGTGGTGCCACTGGCGTTGGTGCGCATCGCCGGTGTGAACACCTTGTAGTCGTTGCCGTCCAGATACAGGAACGGCTTCTCCCGGGAGACGGGGGTCGTGTCCAGAGTGGTGTACGTGGGGTCGGGGAAGCCCTGCGCGGGGGCGCCCTTGACGCCTGAGAACACCATGTTCCAGACGCCGTTGGCCCAGCCGCCGACCGAGCTGTCCCGGGTGTACCACTGCTGCTGGGAGTAGGGGCTCACCGTCCCGTCGATCTTGCTGTCGGCGATATAGCCGCCGCTGGCCCAGCCGTAGCCGTCGGGGGCCAGATTGAGTCCGCCCTTGACGTGCATCCGGCGGAACGGCGCGGCCTGTGCCACCGCCCAGCGGTCGGTGCCGTTCGCCGGGGTGAGGGCGAGGTTCTCCGCCGAGCGCCAGAAGTTCTGCGTGGCGTTCCCGTTGAACCAGCCGGCGTCCACGGTGACATCGCCGTTGATGTTCGTGTCGTCGGGGGACAGGCCGAGACCGGCGATCGAGGTGTAGAAGCCGAGCTGGGCGTTGATGTTGCTGTACGTACCCGGCTTGAAGAAGAAGGCGTCTCTGCCGGTGCCGAACTGCGCCGACTCCTGCTGTTTGAACACCGAGTCCAACTGGCCCTGGATGTCGGGGGTGGAGGGGTCGAAGACATGCACGTTCGGACCGAGGTCACCGCCGCCGGGCAGATCGGCGGCGTGTGACGCGGATGGGGCGACGACGAGCAGAGCGGCGGCGAGCGCGGCCGCTGCCACCGCCGACATCCCTCTTCTGCGTGCTGTGGGGGGAACAAGCATGGGGAAATCTCCCGCGGTTGGTGGCTCGACAGTGAGCCTTCAAGAAGTGAAGAGCGAAAGAGTGTGGGAGCGCTCTCTGATGGGTTGGATCGTTCCTCCGCGGGTGTGCCACGTCAAGAGTTGTGCAAAAAGTGCTGCCGATGACCTGAGTTTCTCCAACTCTGTTGAATAAGGGGTTATTTGAGGAAGGCAGCCCGGGCTCCGTGGCATCGCTGACGAGGGCGGTACCCGGTCCGGGACCGCTCCGGACGAGCGGTGCGGATCGCGCCGAAACGTTGACATGTACTGACCGCAAGGTGAATTGTGATGCTCGAAATTCCAGTGTTCCAAGCATGTCTGCGCAGGCATTGCACATTTTACTGTTCGGTACGAACGGAGAACACTCCTTGCGAATCCTCAGAAGCCGCCCCCGGCAGGGCGCGGCCGCCGCGGTGTCGGCGCTGGTACTCGCCCTCACCACCCTGACCGTCCCGGCGTCGCAGGCACACGCGGCCGCGACCCCGTCGGGGGTCCTCGACAGCGGGACGAAGAGCGTCACCTGGCAGAGCCCCGTCTACGCCAAGGGCACCGTGGACGGGCCCGACAAGTGCGGGACGGCGGCCGACGACCCGGACCAGGCCAAGTGCGCCCGGTTCGATCTGACCGTGAACCCGCCGGCGGGCCAGTGGGACGACAACCCCGAGGGCGGTGTCCCGGTCTCCATCCAGTGGCAGACCCCCACCGACGACTTCGACATGTACATCTACGACAAGGACAACAAGCAGGTCGCGTCGAGTGCCGGGACCGCCGACCCCGAGGCGACGGTCATCCCCAAGGCGTCGGGCACCTACCACGTGGTGGTCGTCCCGTACAACGTCCACAACAACTCCTTCACCGGCAAGGCCTATCTTCCCGAGTCCACCGACGCGGGCAATCTGACCGGTTTCAGCGGCTCGCACGGCACCTACGACATCGCTGCCGGTGATCTCAAGGCGCGCGCCTCCTTCTTCACCGATGAGACGATGCGGCTCCAGGCATCCCCGGACGGAGACCTCTCCGGGCCCGCGGGCAGCCATATGATCCAGAAGCAGCCGACGGTCCAGTCGCACACCTCCGCCTTCAACGCCGGCTCCTACTACGGGATCCGGTCGAAGGGCGTCGTACTGCGCGTCTACAAGAAGCCGCTGACGTTCGCCCTGTACAAGGCGGACAACCGCACCGCGATCTGGGCGGAGGCCGACCCGCTGCGCTGGACGTCCGGCGGAATGCGGCAGAGCCTGAAGCGCGGGTCCAAGGAGCAGTTCTTCGGCGGTGGTGAACAGAACGGCAGCTTCTCCCACCGCGACCAGGTCATGAACGTCGGGAACAACACCGACTGGGACGAGGGCGGCTACAACAACTCCCAGCCGTTCTACATCTCCAGCGCGGGATACGGCGTCTTCCGCAACACCATGACGGCCGGGGTGTACGACTTCGGCTCACCGGTCAGGACCGGCCAGCAGGAGCGGCGGCTGGACGCCTACTACTTCACCGGTGACACCAAGAAGGTCATCGGCGAGTACACCTCACTGGTCGGCAAGCCGTTCATGCCGCCGGTGTACGGCCTTGAGCCCGGCGACGCCGACTGCTATCTGCACAACGCCAACCGGGGCGAGCGCCACACCCTGGACTCGCTCAAGATCGCGGACAGCTACAACCAGAACCAGATGCCGCTCGGCTGGATGCTGGTCAACGACGGCTACGGCTGCGGCTACGAGGACCTGCCGCAGACCGGCGCCGGTCTGAACAAGAGCCACACCCAGCTCGGCCTCTGGACCCAGGACGGTCTGCCGAACCAGGCCGAGGAGGCCAAGGCCGGAGTACGCGTCCGCAAGCTGGACGTCGCCTGGGTCGGCAACGGCTACGGCATGGCGCTCGACGCCTGCGACCAGGCCAAGGCCGGTATCGAGGACAACAGCGACGCCCGCGGCTTCGTCTGGCTGCCGGTCTCCTGGGCCGGTGCCCAGCGCTGCGGAGTGCTCTGGAGCGGTGACCAGAAGCTGTCCTGGGACTACCTGCGCTGGCAGATTCCCACGTACGCCGGCGCGACCCTGTCCGGCATCGCGTACAACACCGGTGACGTCGGCTCGATCTACAGCCACGACCCCAAGATGTACGCCCGTGACCTCCAGTGGAAGGCGTTCCTCCCGGCCATCATGACGATGGACGGCTGGGCCACCGACATCACCACCAAGAAGCCGCACGACCAGCAGCCGTGGCTGGACGGTGAGCCGTACACCTCCATCAACCGGAAGTACCTCCAGCTGAAGGAGCGGCTGCTGCCGTACATGTACACGCTGTCCAAGGACGCCACGAAGACCGGCGTCGGGTCGGTGCGCCCGCTGTCGCTGGAGTACCCGGACGACCCGGCGACGCTCGGCGCCGACGCCAAGTACGAGTTCATGTCCGGCTCGGACTTCCTGGTCGCGCCCGTCTACAGCGACACCGACGTGCGCAACGGCATCTACCTGCCGAAGGGCACCTGGACCGACTACTGGACGGGCAAGACCTACCACGGCCCGACCACGGTCAACGGCTACAAGGCGCCGCTCGACACCCTCCCGCTTTTCGTCAAGGGCGGCTCGATCGTCCCGATGTGGCCCAAGGGCACGACGTCCTGGGAGACCCGGAACAAGAGCGAACTCGACTACGACATCTACCCCAAGGGCACCACGGACTACACGCTGTACGAGGACGACGGCGTGACGCGGAAGTTCGCGAAGGGCTCGTCGGCCACCCAGCACGTGCAGGTGAAGGCCCCGACGCACGGCAAGGGCAGCACCTCCATCAAGGTCGGTGCCAGCGTGGGCAGTTACACGGGCAAGCCCGCCTCCCGCTCGTACACCTTCACGGTGCACGCCAAGGACGCACCGTCCCAGGTGGCCATGGCGGGCGGCAAGCTCCACCGGCTGGACTCCGCGAAGGCGTTCGCGGCGGCCAAGTCCGGCTGGTACACGGACCCGGACACCGGGGTGACCGAGATCAGGACGCCGTCGCTCTCCACGGGCCACGGCTTCTCGGTCGAGCTGCGGAGGTAGCGGTACCCGAGCAGTGGTGAAGCAGTCAGGGGCCGTTCTCGGACGGCCCCTGACCTGTGTCCGGGGTGGGTCGAACGGGGCTCGGGTACCTCGGGGGTGTGTTCGCCCCGGGGGCGGGGCATATCTCCTTCATCTCTATGGACACGCTGAACATCACAGGAAACATCGGGGGCATGGCCGCCCTCGCGGCGGCGGCGATGCTGGTCGGCTTCTCCAAGACCGCGGTCAGCGGGGCCAACACCATCAGCCTCGCGGTCTTCGCGGCGGTGTTGCCGGCCCGGGAATCGACCGGGGTGCTGCTGCCCGTACTGATCGCCGGGGACATGCTCGCCGTCCTCACCTACCGCAGACACGCCCACTGGCCGACGCTCTGGCGGCTGTTCCCGGCGGTGGCGGTGGGGGTGGTGATCGGCACGGGCTTCCTGTTCTGGGCCGACGACGCGGTGGTCCGCACCTCGATCGGCGCGATCCTGTTGCTGATGGCGGGCGTCACCCTGTGGCGCAGACGTTCCACGGAGCCGGCCCGCACAGCCGCAACCGACGACAGCACCGCAGTGGATGACGGGACGGCGGCGGACGACGGGACGGCGGTGGACGACGGGACAGCGGTGGGGCCGGCCCGGCGCGGCCGGGTCATGGCTCGCTCGTACGGGGTGCTCGGCGGCTTCACCACGATGGTCGCCAACGCCGGCGGCCCGGTCATGTCGCTCTATCTGATCTCGGCGGGCTTCCGGAAACTGGGGTTCCTCGGCACGTCGGCGTGGTTCTTCCTGATCGTCAACACCGTCAAGGTGCCCTTCAGCGCGGGGCTGGGCCTGATCGACGGCAAGTCGCTGCTGCTGGACGCCGTGCTGGTGGTCTTCGTCGTCCCCGGGGCGTTCATCGGACGGGCCTGTGTGCACCGGATCAACCAGCGGCTCTTCGAGCGGCTGGTGATCGGTGCGACCGTACTGGGCGGCGCTCAGCTGCTGCTGCGCTGAGCAGCCGCCCGGCCCCGCGGATCCCGGCACAGGCCCGGCAGGCCGAAGGGCAGGAACGGCCGTACGCCGATACTCATCGGGCGGCCCCCGGTGATCCGGGCCGGGCTGAGGCGGGTTCGTCGGTCAGCTCGTACGCCCACAGCCCGTCCAGGTCGGCGCGCCGGGTGAACCCGGCCCGGAGGAGGACCCGTTGTGAGGGCAGATTGCCCGGGTCCGTCGTGGCCAGCACCGTGTGCACAGCGGGGAGTCGCAGCGTCCAGCCGGTGAGCGCGATCACCGCGTCCGTCGCCCAGCCGGCGCCCCGCGCCGACTCCGTGAGGTCGTAGCCGATCTCCACCGTGCCCTCGGACGGCGGCCCGTGGAATCCGATCCCGCCCAGCGCGGTGCCGTCGACGGCGCGCTCGATCACGAACAGCCCCCAGCCAGGCAGGTACGCCCCGGCTTCGGCAGCCATCGCCACCATCTTCGCGGCGATCTGCGTCCCGCTGCCCGGAGCCGCGTCGAGCCAGTCGAGTCCGGCCGTGCCGCCCTCGGCGAGCACGGCGGCCGCGGCCGGCGACTGCTCACGCAGGACGAGCCGGTCCGTCTCCAGAACGAGCAGGCCGTTCTCTCGGAAATAGCGCAGGGTCATGGCGTCGGCCCACCTCGGTACGGGGGAGTGGAGACCGGCGCCTCCTTGAACTCAGCCCGGACAGTATCTCCCGGCCGGCGCCGGGAGGCCGCCGTGACGGAGGGATCCGGTCTGTTCGGGGGGTGTCAGGGGCGGTCCGCCGGAACCGGTCCTGACTGCGTCGGCGCGGACCGCACGCACTCCGTTACGATTCCCGCTCATGAGCACTCCTGACCAGAGCGAAGCGGTGGACACGGACCTGACCGAGCCCGGGAAGCCGGGCTTGACGCCTCGTCAGGCCCGGCGGATACGGATAGCGGTGGCATCCGTCATGATGGCCGCGGTCGCGCTGGTGCTCGCGGAGCGGATCACCAGCCGGTCGTCCCTGCTGGTCGTGGCCGACTACGGGATGGCGCTGATCCTCTGCGGTGTGGTCATCGAACTCAGCCGCAGCGGCCGTACCCGGGTCGCGAGTTGGCTGCTGTGCGTGGGCCTGGTGGCCGCTGTCGCCGCCGACTGGCTCGTACTGCCTTAAAGCCGACGCCTGACGCCGACGCCTGACGCCGCCGACGGTGCGTTCCGGGTGCGGATGGGGCAGAGGGAGTCAGGCGCCTTCGCCCGACCCGGTCCCCGAAGTGGAGGCCGCCTTGATCCCCTTGGTGATCTGGTCCATGACGGAGAGCGCGGGCGCCTTGGAGTTGATGTCGAAGCCGGAGCGTACGACGATCAGCATGCCGTCGGCCCCCGGCGACGGGAAGGCCAGCGACTGGACGTACCCGTCGTCACCCTTCTTCGTCACCACCTTCCAGCGCACCAGATAGCCCTGCTGGCCGGCCACCGTGACGGCCTCGGACTTCAGCTGCTGGTGCGAGGTGATCCCCGAAGAGGTCTCCCCGTACGACTCCTTGGCGTTGCCCGCGATGTCCTTCTTCGCGGCGGCCTCCGGGTCGGTCGTCTTGATCTTCAGGGCGATCGCGGGTTCGGAGAACACCCCGCCGCGCACACACTGCGCGGTCTTGCCGTTCGCGCCGGATCCGCTCGGGCAGGTGTACTTGCCGATGGTCACGCCGGCCCCGACGGTCCCCGACTGGCCGGTCCAGCCCTTCGGTACGGGGATGCTGATCCCGCTGGCCGCGTCGGTGGCGTAGCCGTCCTCGGTCGGCGGTGCCTGCAACCCGGGGCCATCGTCTCCGCCGCTGCCGCCGCCGTTCTGACCGCTCCCGCCACCGCCGCCCGGTATCCCGGGGCGGCTGGGCGCATCGGAGGGCGCCTTGGACGGGGCGGTCGCCGCATCCGATGTGTGCCCGGAGCCCGATCCGTCCGTCAGCAGATAGATGCCGCCCCCGACCGCCGCCAGGACCACCACGGCGGCCGTGACCGCGGCGCCGATCCGCAACCGGCGCCGCCGGGCCGCGGCAGGCGGCATACGCAGCTGGTCGGTCCACTGGGCGCCGTCCCACCAGCGTTCCTGGACTGGGCCTATTCCTGTATACCCGGGGTCTCTGTGCCATCCGGGCGGGCTCATCTGGGTCACAGCCGCCACCGTAGCCGGGCTGCGTGAAAATCACATGAATCGGGGTCGGGGGAGTGCGCCGGGCACCGCCTCGTCATGCCGGTCCGGGCCGGATTCAGCGGTCGGTCAACTCCGCAAGCACCTCCGTGAGCCACCCGACCCAGTACTTCTCCAGATCGATGCCGGCCCGGAGCACCAGATGCTGGAGACGGTCCTGCGGGGACGGGCCGGGCCGCGAGAAGTCACGCTTCTCGATGGCCAGATACTCGGCCAGCTTCCCCTCGTGCAGCCGGAGATGGCGCGCCAGCTCGGATCCGAGGCCGTCCGTCCCCACCACGGCCGCCGCCCGCAGCCGCAGCAGCAGCGGATCGCGTGACGCCCTGGGATCCTCCGGCCTGGCCACCCAGGCCGTCAGTTCGGTGCGCCCCTCGGGCAGGACCTCGTACTCCCGCTTCCGCCCGCGCGAGGGCTGCTGCTGCGGCAGCGGGCGGATGAAGCCGGACTGCTCCAGTTTGGCCAGTTCGCGGTAGATCTGCTGATGCGTCGCCGACCAGAAGTAACCGATCGACCTGTCGAATCGCCGGGTCAGCTCAAGACCCGACGACGGCTTTTCGAGCAGGGCGGTGAGGATCGCGTGCGGGAGGGACATGCGGGCATCCTAGAGAGATCCCGGCCGGGAGCTGCCGTTGTGCGGCGCCGGGAGCTGCATCGATGCGGTGGCTCAGACGCTCGCGGCCAGTTCGGTCCCCTGGCGTACGGCCCGCTTGGCGTCCAGCTCGGACGCCACATCGGCGCCTCCGATCACATGCACCGGATGGCCCGCGGCGCGCAGCTGCTCGTACAGCTCGCGTCGCGGTTCCTGACCGGTGCACAGCACGACCGTGTCGACGGGGATCACCTGCGCGGCGCCGTCGACCGTGACATGGAGACCCTCGTCGTCGATCCGTTCGTATGTCACGCCGGCGACCATCGTGACGCCGCGGTGCCTGAGCTCCGTACGGTGGATCCACCCCGTGGTCTTCCCGAGCCCCGCACCGACCTTGGCGGTCTTGCGCTGGAGCAGATGCACGGTCCGCGGCGAGGCCGGCCGGACCGGGGCGCGCAGACCGCCGGGCGTGCGGTACTCGGTGTCGACACCCCACTGCTGGAAGAAGACCGCCGGGTCCTGGCTCGCCGACTCGCCGCTGTCGGTGAGGAACTCGGCGACGTCGAAGCCGATCCCACCGGCTCCGATGACCGCGACACGCGGTCCCACCTGTGCGCCGTCCCGCAGGACGTCCAGATAGCTGACGACGCTGGGGTGGTCGAGGCCGGGGATGTCCGGGGTGCGCGGGACGACTCCCGTGGCGAGCACGATCTCGTCGAAGCCCTCCGCGGTGAGCGTCTCCGCCGTGGCCAGGGTCTTCAACCGGACATCGACGCCGCGCAGTTCGAGCTGGACCCGGAAGTAGCGCAGGGTCTCGTCGAACTCCTCCTTGCCGGGTATCCGCCGCGCCACGTTCAGCTGCCCGCCGATCTCTTCTGCGGCGTCGAAGAGCGTCACCGCGTGGCCGCGCTCGGCAGCCGACACGGCGAAGGCGAGCCCGGCGGGACCGGCGCCGACCACCCCGACGCGCTTGCGGCGCCGGGTCGGCGACAGGACCAGTTCGGTCTCACGGCAGGCGCGCGGGTTGACCAGGCAAGAGGTGATCAGACCGCTGAAGGTGTGGTCGAGACAGGCCTGGTTGCAGCCGATGCAGGTGTTGATGGTGTCGGAGCGGCCCTGTGCGGCCTTCGCGACGAACTCCGGATCGGCCAGGAAGGGGCGGGCGAGCGACACCATGTCCGCGCAGCCTCCGGCCAGCAACTCCTCGGCGACCTCGGGGGTGTTGATCCGGTTGCTGGTGATCACGGGAATGGTGACCGCGCCCGTGACCTTCTTCGTCACCCAGGTGTACGCGCCACGCGGCACCGACGTCGCGATGGTCGGGATCCGCGCCTCGTGCCAGCCGACTCCGGTGTTGATGATGGTCGCGCCCGCCGCCTCGATCCGCTGGGCGAGCGCGACCACCTCGTCCTGCGAGGAACCGCCGGGGACCAGGTCGAGCATGGAGAGCCGGTAGATGAGGATGAAGTCGGGCCCCACCCGTTCGCGTACCCGGCGGATGATCTCCAGGGGGAACTGGATGCGGTTCTCGTACGAACCGCCCCAGCGGTCCTCGCGGTGGTTGGTCTGCGCCGCGATGAACTCGTTGATCAGATAGCCCTCGGACCCCATGATCTCGACACCGTCGTACCCGGCGCTCCGGGCCAGCTCTGCCGCCCGTACGAAGTCCTCGATGGTCTGCTCGACCTCGTCGTCGGTGAGGGCGTGCGGGGTGAACGGGCTGATCGGCGCCTGGACCGCGCTCGGCGCCACCAGACCGGGGTGGAAGGCGTACCGGCCGAAGTGCAGGATCTGCATCGCGATCCGGCCGCCCGCCCGGTGGACGGCCGCGGTCACGATCTCGTGCTCGGCGGCCTCCGCCTCGGTGGTCAGCTTGGCGCCGCCGTCGCGCGACCTGCCCTGCTCGTTGGGGGAGATCCCGCCCGTCACGATGAGCCCGGCACCGGCGCGTGCGCGGGTCGCGTAGAACTCGGCCAACCGCTCGAAGCCGTCCGTCGCCTCTTCGAGCCCGAGGTGCATCGACCCCATCAGGACACGGTTGGGCAGCGTGGTGAAGCCGAGGTCGAGGGGGCTCAGCAGGTGGGGGTACGGGCTCATCCGGCGCCTCCGGTGCGCAGTGGTGGTCAGCTCTTTCTAGACCAGCCGCACCCTGTTGTGCAACAAGTTGCATAATGGAGTGCGTCACTGCCCGTGCCGTGGATGTCGCTGCTGCGTGTCCTGTATTCCGTCCCTGCGGTCGGCTCCTGCTGCCAGTTCCTGCGGTCAGTCCCCTGCGGTCAGTTCCTGCGGTCAGTCCCCTGCGGTCAGTCCCTGCGGGTCAGTCCCTGCGCAGCAGATAGGTGTCCATGATCCAGCCCTTCCGGGCGCGGGCCTCCGACCGCAGTTCCCCGATGCGCCCGGCGACCTCCGACAGCCGTCCGGAGATCAGGATCTCGTCCTCGGTGCCCAGATAGGCGCCCCAGTGGATCACCGGATCCTCGTCGACGTGGTGCCGGAATGCCTGCTCGGCGTCGAGCATGACGACGACGTCGTCCACACCGTCGGGCCACCCCTCGGCGAGCCGCCGTCCGGTGGTGATCTGCACGGGCTGCCCGACCCGGTTCAGGCCGGTGCGATGTCTGGCCGCCAGCGCGGAGACACTGCTGATACCGGGAATCACCTCATGGTCGAAGGCGACCGCGCCCCGCTCCAGGACCTCTTCGAGGATGGCGAGAGTGGAGTCGTACAGAGCGGGATCGCCCCACACCAGGAACGCGCCGCACTCGTCATCGCCCAGGTCCTCCATGATCATGCGCTCGTAGATGCCGGCCCGGGCCCGCCGCCAGTCGTCGACGGCCGCGGCGTATCCGGAACCCCCGGCTGCGCGGTCCCGGTCGGGGTCCCGCGCCTCGACGAGCCGGTAGCCGCGGCCGTGCCCGATGTGCTCCTGGAGGATGTTGTGGCGCAGCCGGATCAGATCGGATTTCTCCGCACCCTTGTCGAGGAGGAAGAAGACATCCGTCTTGTTGAGGGCCTTCACCGCTTGAATCGTCAGATGGTCGGGGTCGCCCGCACCGATGCCGATCACATAGATCTTTCTCACCCGCCGAGTCTGACGCATGTCCACCAGGTCCGGCGCCCGCCGGGGCGTATATCGGCCCCGGCCCGGCGCCCCCGGCGACGCCGCGCCCGGTCGGACGCCGACCGGCGGGGGCCAGGGGGAAGGGCTGTTCAGGCGCCTGTCAGGCGTGGGGCCGACGCCCTCGCGTCGACCGGTCCCCGGAGCCCGCCCGCGAGTTGCTCCGCCCAGACGGTCAGCCCGCCGATGTCGATCCCGTACGGCATGGGATCCGGGTACGCGGCGAGCCCGCCCGCACCCCGGAGCAGCAGCCGCGCACCGCCCGCGGTATTGCCGCGGGCGGCGTGCGTCAGCCCGACCGCCAGCTGCGCGAGACCCCGCCAGAGCGCGCGCTCCGACTCGGGCCCCGCCTTCCAGGCATCCTCGAACACCTCATGTGCATGGAAGGGCATCCCGGCGTCGAGCAGCCGCTGCGCCTCCCGCACGGTCTCCGCAGGAGTACGCGTCACCCCCTCCGGCTGCCGTTCCACGCCCTCGGCCCCGTACGGGAGCGGCCGCCCGAGCCCGTCCCGGGGCCGGGCATTGCGCGCCCGGCCATCGGCGTCGCGATCCCTCGTGGTGTCGCGCGAGCCGTCGCTCTTCTCGTTCATCCGCTGATTGTCTCCCGATCGCGGTCCCCCATGGCGGAGTCGGTCCGGCGGCCGGAGTGCGGTATGGTTCTCGTGCAGGTCAGGCCAGGGGAAACCCCAGGTCAGACGGGCATCGGGACGTGGCGCAGCTTGGTAGCGCACTTGACTGGGGGTCAAGGGGTCGCAGGTTCAAATCCTGTCGTCCCGACTGGAGACAGTCGCAGATCAGGGCCGGTTTCGGAGCAATTCGAAACCGGCCTTTGATCATTTTTGGGGACCAGTTGGGGACCAGCTGGAGGTCCGGCGTCCTTGACGGGGTCAGCGGGTCATGACGATGGGGCTCGGCAGTGAGCGTGGTGCGCGCAGCACGTTGAAGTGGGCCGAGAGCGCCGCGCCGGCGGCCGTGATCTTGTGGACGTCCGGGTGAAGGTAGCGCTGGGTGGTGGTTAGTGAACCGTGGCCGGCGATCCTGCGGAGGACGTGTACTTGGACCCCGGCGTCGGCGAACCAGGTGAGTGCGGTGTGCCGGAGGTCGTGGCGGCGCAGATGCTCGTAGCCGAGCTTGGTGACCACGTCGTCCCAGTGTGTGGCGTCGCGCAGGACGGCGGTGGAGATACGTCCGCCTCGTGGGCCCGTGAACAGGCGGGCGTCCGGATTGGGGCCGGCGGACAGGATGCGCTGGGCGACGAGGGGGCGGATCTCCTCGACGATGGGAACCTTGCGGGCCCGCTTGCCCTTGGTGCCCTTGTCGGTCAGTCCGCCGGGCGCGGGTGTGGTCTGACGCCGCACGGTCCAGATCCACTGGGTGGTGTCGATGTCTCCGACGCGGCAGCCGGAGATCTCGCCGATCCGTGCGGCGGTGCACGCGGCGAAGATGACCACCTCTCCCCAGCCGCGGTACTCGTCGTGGGAGGCGGCCACGAGCGCGTCGGCCAGTGCGACGAGTGTTTCCCAGTCGGGCAGGGCGAGCGCGCGCGGGTCGAGGAGTTCGTCCTCGGCCTGCTTGTAGAGCTTCTGCCAGCCGGTCACCCGGGCGGGGTTCACCTTGATGATGCCGTCGCGGACTGCCTGCTCCATGACGCGAACCAGGACGGCGATGGTGTTCTTGACCGTTGAGCGGCTGAGCTCGTCGGCGATCCAGTTCTGCACGGTGCGGTCGACAGCGCCGTTGGTGATCATCCGGACCGCGACGTGGCCCAGAGCGGGCACGACACGCATCCGCCAGCCTGACAGATAGGGGTCGAGCGTTTTCAACTCCAGGCCGCGCAGGGCGAGGTCCATGTTCGCGTTGCCGTATTCGGCGAGTTTCATGGTGGCGAGCGACGGGGACAGCCCTGCCTCAGCCGCTTCGATGATGGACTGGAGCCACTCCTGCGCTTCGTCCTCGTCAGCCTTCCCCTCCGACAGGGACAGGCGCCGCTTCGTAGCCGGGTCGAACCAGCGGACTCGCGCGCGGTACGGGTTGGGGCGATCAGGCCGGTACTCGATGTCGGTGGTGAGTCGGACACCGACCGGCACAACGGCTTTCTCGGCCATCATGCGTCTCGCCGTGGGACGGTCCGGTGGCGATGCAGCCATTCCTCGACGTCGACCGCGCTGTCCATAATGACGCGTTCCGAAACGGAGACGAACGGCGGGCCCTGGGGCGGCCGAGCGGTGCGCCAACGGCGCAGAGTCGAGGTGTTTACACGCAGGCAGGCGGCGAGGTCGCGCGTCGAATACCAGGCACTGGCCAGGAGAAATGGCTGGTTGTCATCTCGGGTGAAAGGGGCACCGCCCTCATCCTTCGTGTGTGTCTGACGGCCTGTGTAGTCTGCTATCGGTTCGGTGGGCAAAGGCGCTGGATCTCCGGAGGTATGGAGCGCCAAGGGATACAGAAGGCGGTCGGCGACAAGCGACGCGGCCCGCAGGTGGAGAACCGTGGGGTTCTGCATGCACAGAAGCGGTGAGTCTCTTCTGTTGGAACTGATCCGCAGTGGTGCTCGGGGCAAACGGTGGACAATAATCGTCTGCAGAAGCGCCGGTTTGGCTAACCGGCGATGTTCGGCTATGTTGCCCTCATTTGCGACGAGGCGAGCATCACGTACTGTGTCGATTAATGTCTCTCGATGACCCATCATGTGGAGTGCGTGGCGATCCTTGAACCCATCGCAAAGGCTGCCTGACCTGCGGGTTTGGGTGGTGTGCGTTATGTGCGATGTGGGCGTTACGGGCGATATCTTGACGCTGAGATGACGCTCTACGAGGCGTCTTGACGCTCGTTCTGATGGGTCATCAGACAGGTTGCCCCGCTGGTCAGGCGCCTCCTGGCTGGGCGGGAATGGCGTGATGCCGGGAATTTCGTGGTGCAGAGCGGCCCCACTCGGTCACCTGCGCAGAGTGGCGGTAGGTTCTTCGTCTGCTGGTGGTACAGAGGTCGTACCTGCGCTGGCCAGCAGAAACGTCGTCCCTGCCTGCTGGTTCGCTGATTCTGGACCGCGCATGGCCGGATCTTGATCGTTGGCTCTGCGCAAGAACGGTCCAGGCTGACCTTGCTGAACCAGTGGATTACGTCATGAAGTTGTCTACCTGGTGGCGCTGACCTGCGGATTTGTGATCCTACGGGCCCCTGACCTGCGTGGATGTGTCTTTCACTGTCTTTCAGTTTCGTGCTGCGTTATGTAGCCGATTCTCCCCACGCGCTCCCCAAGCCTCCGAATACTCCCCAGATTCTCCCCAGGGGTGCTAGTGCCGCGAGCTGTTAGTACAGGAGGAAGCAGCCGCCGCCAAGGCTCTCGCCGACCAGGCCACAGGTGACGCGAAGGCCGCCTACCAGTCCGCCGCCAACGCCGCCGGCTAAGCGGCAGATGCCCGTACCTACGCCAAGGAGGCCCTCGGCTACGCAGCCGACGCCGCCACCGCCGCATCCGAGGTCAGCGCGTCACTGGCCCGAACCATCACCTACGACAACAAGGCCATCGCCGACGCATCCGCGGCCGACGCGGCAGCAGGCTCCGGGCAGCCGGGTCGGCGCCGACGCTCTCGCGCTGCATTACGAGTCGTTCCTGAAGGGCCTGCTCGAACGTGGCATGGTTGTCGTCGAGAAGGACGCGCAACAGCCGCTGGTCCGGCGTCAGCGTCCCAGCCGCATCGAAGTGCTCGGCAGTACGCGCCCGCTCGGCGGTGTCCGGCTTGCCCAGCGGGATCGGGTCCCGGGAATGAGCCGGGATAGGACCCTCGGACGACCGTCAGGTAGCCGCACAGCGCGTCCATCTCTGCGACGTCGGCCGGGTCGGACACCGACTCCCGCTTCGAGTGCGGAACGCGGTCACCGATGGCGGGCGCGTAGTCCTCGCTCAGCAGAGGACCAATCACCCGGTTCCGTCCCCATATCAGTCCGCTGATTACCGACCACGCGAACGCGCCTGGTGGTGACCGCCCTGGTGACGGCTGCGGCGGGTGAGGGGCCAGGGTCAGTGTTCACCTCGCCGGTCAGGACGGGCGCGCCCTGGTCCTGGTCCTCTCCCACCAGCACGAGCGGGCCCCGACCGACGACGCGCTGCTGCGCGAGCTCGCGGGACTCGGTGTGGTGTCGTGTGGGGGCGATATCGACCAGGAGAACGGCGGCCGCCGACGCTGGGCACTGGGTTACCCATGGGGGCGCTGATTCTCGGTCACTGATGACCGGCGTGGTGAGTGGCCAGAGAGCATCGGGAGGCTCCTTCGCGAAGTGGCCTCCCGATGCTGTTCTCAGTGCGTTCCCCGTATGGGGCCGAACCATGATGGGTCGTCCATCGTGCCCTCATCTTCATGCCACTGTGGAGGGGCCGAAACGACGAAGCTCCTCAGGTCGCCACCCAGCAAGAAAAGACGCCCGGGCTTGACCTCCACCCCATAGTCGAGGCCGGTCTTCCTGCATTCCTCGTCTTCGGCGCGACGGATGACCAAGCTGTCGTAGCGGGGACGGAGAAGCATGAGATCGACGTTGGCGAAGTAGATTTCGATCCGGGTGTCCGGCGGGCTGTCCCGGCTGCTGCGGAGGAGCAGCCTGCGATGGCCGACAGCGTATTGCCAGACCTTGAAGGACCTGTCTGATCGGAAAATTTCGGAACCGGTGAACTCCGGTGTCACCTCACCCATTCAGTGCGTCCCAGTCCGGTTCGGCTATGTTCACTACTTTTCCCTCTTTGCTATAGAACGTGATATTGCGCCATTCGAAGTTGCCCAACTGTATCTGGAGACCGATCTGACCCATTTCCCACTGAGTGGCTGCCCAGCCACCCGAGCGCCATTTTTTATAGGCGAGCGCAAACTGCTCAGCCGCTGTATCTCCGTCGAAACCCTTCAGGCTGACTGCGACCTTGCCGTTGTTGCGCAGGACACTCGATACCTCGGTCATCCACAGGGCGATCGGTATCCCGTTGGCCCTGCCGACCTCTTCTGCGAATTTGTCGCCGTTGAAGGTATATCCCCCCTGAATTTCCTTAGCCAATTCCTCCGAGTGCTCGCCGATTCCGAGCACCATTGTCCCGGTGGGGCACCCATTTGTGTTGTGTACCAGAACCGGTGTCGCTCCGGCCAAGACATAATAGGTGTGGAGGCTGTCGACAGTGAGGTTGTAAGCCGAGTGAAGCCGATGGAAACGGTGGACGCGGAGCACGGTGACGGTCGCACCACTGCTGGTACGCAGCGTTTGCCCGGGCCGGAGGTCGCCTCCGTCTATCCAGCGATGGGCACTGGGTGACCAAAAGGGGTGGTGCTGCGTAGCAGTGATCCGCGCACGCCCGACGTCGATCGTGATGTCGGCGAAGTCAGTGTCGTCCGGTGTGTAAATGGTGCTGGTGACGGTGTGGGGTTCGGTGCGGCTGCTCTCAGGATTAGTGGCGAGAACCGCATCGCCGATCCTGATGTCCCTGATCTCCTTGGTCGTGCCATTACCCATCAGCACGCGCGTGGTGCCGGGGAAGCTGTTGGCAGCGCACACCTTCCGAGCCTTGCCGAGAGCCTCGACCGCCTTGGCACCTATCCCAGCGATAGCTTCGTCGGACAGGTGGAGCACGCGAAGGGCTTTCCACGCGTCGGTGAAGCCGATGCCGGTCTTGGCAGCTGCGTCAAGGGCCGTGACGGCACGGGCGATCGGGGAGAGCAAGCCTTCGACCGGGACAAACGTGGCGAGGCTCCAGGCGCAGGCGGCCTTGCTGCCGTGCCAGCAGTCCATCAGGTCTTCGGCGAAGAAGGAGAACAGGATCGATCCGGCCACGTCACCGAAGAGGCTCTGCCATCCGGCGCGGATGATGTCCTTGCCGGAGAACTTGTGCGTCCAGCCGTCGATCTTGATGTTCTTCAGCGTCGAACGCTGGAGGAACTCCCATGCCGACTTCGGGCACCCGTCGGCTGTGGCCTGGGCCTGTTCGTCGGTACACAGGTAGAAGTCGGCCTCGTAGGTGACAACCAGGTCGTACATCGCATTGCAGCCCTGGAAGCCCGCCTCAGGCATCCCCGGGCACGTGCCGATCTGCTTGGAGCTGACGATCTCGACGGTGGACTCGTCTGGAACGGCGAACACACCGGGAATGCCCGTACCGGACCCCTCGGAACGTTCCTTATTGGCCTCCGCCTTTTCTGTCCTGTCTGCGGCGTCCTGGGCGTCCTTGGCATATTTGTCGGCGTCCTTCGCGGCCTGTTCGGCTTCGGTCGCTGCGGCGTCGGCGCGGTCGGCTGCTGCGCGTGCGTCTGTCGCCTCCTGTTCCGCGAGGGTGGCGGCGGTGCGGGCGGCTTCGGCGTCCAGCGCTGCCTGGTCGGCGGAGTCGCGGGCGTCCTTGGCGTAGCCCTCGGCCCGGCCTGCTGCCGTGTCGGCTGCTGCGGCGTCGGCGGTGGCCTGGTTGTCGTAGGTGATGGTGCGGGCCAGTGACGCGGTGGCCTTGGAGGCGGCGGTGGCGGCGTCGGCCGCGTAGCCGAGGGCGTCCTTGGCGTAGGTGCGGGCGTCTGCTGCGTAGCCGGCGGCGTTGGCGGCGGACTGGTAGGCGGCCTTGGTGTCTTCCGCCGCCTTGTCGGCGAGGGCCTTGGCGGTCGCTGCTTCCTCGAGTGCGTTCTTGGCGTGGGCGTCGGCGACGGCCTTCTGCTGCTCGGCGATCGTCTTGGATGCCTGCCCGGTCAGTACGACCAGGCTTGCCGCGGAGTCGGTGGTGACGTAGGGGGAGCCGAGCTGGATGGCGTCGTTGGCAGGCTTGGCGACCTGCGCGGCGGCGTTGCCGGCGTCCTCGGCTGCCTGTGCGGTGATGTGAGCGAAGCCCGCGGCCTTCGCGGATGCCGCCAGTGCCTTGGCTGCTTCCTTGCTCGCCGCGTCCGCCTGGGCCTTGGCGGTTTTCGCTTGCGCTTCGGCGTCGTCGGCGAGCTTGACGGCCGTCCTGGCTTCGGAGGCGGCGTGCTTGGACGCCTCGATCGCATCCGCTGCGGCGCTGGTGGCGGTTTTCACCGCGGCGTCGGCCTTCAGCTTCGCGGCCTGTGCGCCGTCCGCGTCGGAGCGGGCGCGCTTGGCGGCTGCCTCGGCGCGGGTGGCTGCGGCATCCGCGTCTGCGGCTGCCTGGGTCGCGGCATCGGCTTCGGAACGAGCTCTGCCGGCCGCTGCTTCGGCGTCGTCCGCATGCTGGTCCGCATCGTTGGCAGCCGCACGGGCAGCATCTGCTGCTTCGCCCGCGTCGAGGGAGTCGGCGTAGGCGCCCTTCGCGTCCGCCTTGGCGCGCGCCGCGTTCGCCTTCTCTTCGGCGTCCCACGCGTCGTCCCGCTTCGCCTTCGCGGCGTCGCTGGCCTTGACCGCAGCGTCCCTCTTCTCGCTCGCGGTGGCCTCGGAGGCTTCGGCCTTGTCCTTGGCGTCCTTGGCCTTGGTCGCCTCACCCTCCGCGTTCTTCTTGTGCTCCGCGGCTTCGGCCTGTTTCGCGGCGGCGGTTTCCTTCTCCGCCTTGGCCGTCTTCTCCTCGGCCTCGGCGGCAAGCCGCTTCGCGTGGGCCTGCGCGGCCGCGGTCTTGGCGTCGCTTTCCGCCTTCAGAGACTCGGCGAGTTTGGCTTCGGCCTCTTCCTTGTCCTTCTTCGCATTGTCCCGGTGCACCTTCGCCGCATCGGCAGCGGCCTTCGCCTGCAACTCGGCACTGTGCGCCGCCTCCTTGCGGAACTCCGTCTTCACTTGCGCGGCCTGAGCCAGCGCACGCTGCGCGATGGTCTCGCTGTCCGCACCGGATGCGCGGGTGGCGGCCTCGGCGGTCTCGCCCGCCTTCACCATCGCCGCAAGAGCGGCAGATGCCCCCTGGGTGACCTGCGCCTTCTGCTCTCCGACCAGCAGACCACGGCCCCGGGGCGCGCCGTTGGCGTCAGCTACGGCGTACGCGGCGTTCTCCGCGGTGTCCGATGTCGTGGCGGCCGTCGTCGCTGCGGCGGCCTGCACCTTGAGGGCTGCCAGCTGCGCCTTCGCCGCCGTCTGCGCGTCAGTGACGCCCTTCTTCGCCTGGTCGAACTGGGCCCTGGGCGGAACCGTTCCGGTGTGGCCGGACGGCTTGATGTCGAACTGCTGCGCAGCGGTGTTGTTGCACGTGTACAGCTGCGAGTTGAGGCCGTCGGCGAACGTGTGCAGGTCGAGGCACTTGCCGGTCCCGACGTTCTTCAGGCTCGTGGTGGCGTGGAGGTTGTACTCCCAGGTCTGCGCCGGGTTTTCGTGGCACCCCCAGATCTGGATCTGGGTGCCGTTGACCGCGGCGTTGCCGTTTACGTCGAGGCACTTATTGGAGTTCACGTTCTGCAGGTGAAGACCTACGTCGTCGCCGTAGACCCGCCACGCCTGCGCCGCGGAACCGTTGCACGTATACACCTGGACTGGGGCGCCGTCGGTCTTTGCGGCACTCTGGACGTCCAGGCACTTGTTGTTCGCGGCGTGGACTTCGATCACCCCTGGGGCGTCGCCGATCCATCCGGCGCCGCCTGGCGACCAGTAGTCCTGCCAGCGGGCCAGGTGGTCGGCGATCCATGACTGGCCCAGCAGCTCGCCCAGCGCCTTCGCCCCGGTGGCGAGGGCCTTGGTGGCAGTGGTGTTCGCGTCCAGGATCTGGTTGCGCTGCACCTGCTGGGAGGTGATCTCCTGCTGCCACTCCGTGGCGGCGGTTGCAGTGATGTCGCTGAGGACTTGGTCGGGGTCGATCGGATCCCGCCAGGCGCACCCGGCGTACCGGGTTTTGAGGTCCTCGACGGCGATACGGTACTCCGCGCTCCCCGGCTGCGGAGCCGTGTGCGGGAAGCCGCCGGATGCGAGGAAGATGCGGGCGTTGTCCGCGCCGGCGTTCTCGCCGGGCTCGCCGTGTATCCATTCGAAGGCGTCGTGTTCGGCGACTGCCCGCTTCCACTCGTCCTGCGTCAGGCCGGTCGGGTCGGGGGCCTTGCCGTAGAGAGGGGCGCCCACGGCGTCGACGGCTTGGAGTGTCTTCGCGTCAGCCGTCGGGGTGGAGTCCTGGTAGAAGTCGCTCTCGTTCTTCCAGAACCGGTCGGCGACCCAGGGGCTCAGACCCGTCTGGGAGTAGAAGTCGTCCTTCCCGTCCCCAGGTGATCCCGGAGGCCACTGGAAATCGGCGTCGGTGAAACCGGCCGGCGACGTCAGCCCGGTGAGAGGCTTCTGCCACGCGGCCGGCCGGGCACCAAGGGCATCCAGCTCCTTGCCCGCGGCGTCCCGGTCCGCCGTGTAAGCGGTGGCGAGCGGAGTCTTCTGCCAGTACCGCCGGTCAGCCAGTACCCGCAGCTGTTCCGGCGTCTGGTTGAGGCCGCCCTGCGCGGTCTTGGCCATCGACGGACCGCCCAACCGCAGCACATCGGCCACCAGGCACTGGTCCTGCCGCAACTTCTCAGCAGCTGTGTCCGTGTACCAGTCAGCAGAGTCACTGACCGGATCAGCGTCCCGACCGAGCTCCAGCAAGTCAGGCCGGGCCGTCAGACCGCACAACAGGGCCAGAGCCAGCACACCCGTCATCACGGACACGACCCATCTGGATCTTCGCCGTCCGGGTATCAGGAATTCCGATATAGGTCGCACAGAGCACCCCTCGCTAGATGTAGGGCACACCGAGCGGGGCAGAACAGTCAGCTGAGGACGAACGGGACGTTAGCTGTTGCGCGGCACTCCCACCGGTGTGCCGGTTAGGTCAACGCCACCAACCGAAGAACGATCAAGGTCCCCGCTGAGGCGCGGCACGCACCATACGCAGGAGCCAGCAGGCCGTGACAAGGGGCGGATTCGGCGTTGTCTCGAACACGCCACTGCAAGGACACCGCCCTGAGCGTGTGCAACCCCCGTGCAAAATATGAGGATTGACTGTGATGCAACCGTGAAGGAGTTGTGTGAAAGGGTGTTTAAATCAGAACGGGTTTGGCCGAAAAGGGGCCTGCTTCTTGGCCCGCCGCCCGCAACAACAGGTCGACTTCCCAGCTGTCCGCGTTGATCAGATGCGCCGAGGATGGGAAGCGGACAGATCGCCGCGATCTCGTGAGTGTTGCGGGTGGCGCCACGTTGTCAGCGATGATTTTCTGGCGCAGCGTGGACAATGAATGCCATGGCATCCCTCCATTCCAACCCCCTCTTCACCCGGCTCGCCGATGCCGAACGGGTCCTCGTCGCGGGAGCGGGCGGCGGCTTCGACATCTACTCCGGCCTGCCGTTGGCTCTCTCCCTCCTGCATCAGGGCAAGCAGGTGCATCTCGCGAACCTCTCCTTCAGCGCACTCGCTGGTCTCCCGACCGATGACTGGGCCGCTCCCGACCTGGCCACCGTTACTCCCGACTCCGCACTGCACCAGAGCTACTTCCCGGAGCGGACCCTGGCTCAGTGGCTGGACCAGCACGGCTACCCGTCCACCGTGTACGCCTTCCCCCAAACCGGGGTACGCCCGCTGCGCGCCGCCTATCAAGCACTGATCAAGTTGCACTGCATCGACGCTGTTGTGCTGGTCGACGGTGGTACGGACATTTTGATGCGCGGTGACGAATCCGGGCTCGGTACACCAGAGGAGGACCTGGCCAGCGTGGCGGCGCTGGCCGCGCTGGATGACCCTCTGACCCGGCTCGTCGTGGCGGTCGGCTTCGGTGTCGACGCGTACCACGGTGTCAACCACACTCAGGTGTTGGAGAACATCGCCGCACTGGATCGCGACGGTGCGTACCTCGGCGCGTTCTCGATACCGCAGGCCACCCGTGAGGCCGCTCTCTACCTGGAAGCAGTGACGCACGCTCAGCACCACACCCCGGAGCACCCCAGCATTGTGAACGGTTCTATCGCGGCTGCAGTGCGCGGCTCGTTCGGTGACGTTAAGTTCACTGATCGCACCCGGGGAAGCGAGTTGTTCGTGAACCCGCTGATGGCCCTGTACTTTGCCTTTGATCTCCCGGGCCTGGCGGCCCGTTGCCTCTACCTGGATCGGATCGAAGACACCCACCTGATGCGCCAAGTCCACTCGCGCATCGCCGAGTTCCGCGAAACCATAGTGCCTCGTCCACCGCGCCGCTTCCCGCACTGAGATGCCCAATAGCCGGGCGTCGAGCAGAGGCTGTGGGAGATGGTGCGCGCCGTCGATACCGCCGTTCCAGCCGCGAAGGAGCGCCCGCATCCGCAGCGAGGGGGTCGCGCAGCGCGGCGTCGGCAGTGGGCCGCAGACGATCCACACAACTCTCGGGGGTCATGCGGAGGCGTGCGGGGATGCTCCATCGTGGACTACGCCCGGGTCCGTCCGATCGGCCGGGAGCAGCTGCAGCGGGACGCCGCCCGATCGCGAGATGCCCCGGGGCGGAGAACTCCGCCCCGGGGCGGTACGGGCTGCGGGGGATTCAGCCCGTGTCCGGGGTTACCGCGTCTCGCGGTTGAACAGTGACTTCGACCAGTAGTAGCCGAGTACGGCCAGACCCACGCACCAGGCCACGGTGAGCCACCCGTTGTAACCGATCTCGCTGCCCAGCAGCAGGCCGCGCAGGGTCTCGATGGCGGGCGTGAACGGCTGGTACTCGGCGACCGGCTGGAACCAGCCCGGCATCGCGTCGACCGGTACGAAGGCACTGGAGATGAAGGGCAGGATGACCAGCGGCACCGCGTTGTTCCCGGCCGCCTCGCCGTTCGGGCTGGCCATGCCGACGGCGATCGCCATCCAGGTGAACGCCAGCGCGACCAGCACGAGCAGCCCGAAAGCCGCCACCCACTCCACGACCGTCGCGTCCGCCGAGCGGAAGCCGATGGCCACCGCCACCGCGCCGACCACGGTCACGCTGATGACCGAGCGCAGCACGCTGCCGGCGACGTGCCCGATCAGCACCGAACCCCGGTGGATCGCCATCGTGCGGAAGCGGGCCATGATGCCCTCGGTCATGTCGTCGGCCACGGACACCGAGGTCCCGACGAGGGTGGTGCCGATGGTCATCATCAGGATGCCGGGGGCGATGTAGGCGATGTAATCGGCGCGGTCCGCCCCGCCCCCGCCGATGCCCGCGCTCATCACGTCGCCGAAGACGTAGACGAACAGCAGCAGCATGATGAGCGGGGTCAGCACCACGTTCAGGGTCAGCGCCGGATAGCGCCGCGCGTGCAGCAGGTTGCGGCGCACCATGGTGGTCGAGTCACGCACGGCGAGGGACAGGGCGCTCACCGGACGGCCTCCTTGGCGGGCTGGTTGAGACCACCGGTCAGCGCGAAGAACACGTCGTCGAGGTCCGGGGTGTGCACGGTCAGTTCATCCGCCTCGATGCCCGATGCGTCCAGCCAGTCGAGGATCGAGCGCAGCTCCCGCTGGCCGCCGTTGCTGGGGATCCTCAGCGCGAGCGCCTCGTCGTCCCTGCCGACCTCGCGCAGCGCGAAGCCGGAGGAGTCCAGCCAGTCGAGGATCGAGCGCAGCTCGCGCCGGGTGCCGTCGCTGGACGCCTGGCGCGCCAGCGCCTCGTCGTCGGTGGTCGCCTCGTTGAGCGCGGAGACCGCCGACCGGTAGGCGACGGGGTCGGCGAACCGCAGCCGCACGTGACCGCCCGGAATGAGCCGTTTCAGCTCCTCCGCGCTGCCCTCGGCGGCGATCTTGCCGTCGCTCAGCACGGCGATCCGGTCGGCGAGTTCGTCGGCCTCCTCCAGATACTGGGTGGTGAGGAAGACGGTGACCCCGCCGGAGACCAGTTCGCGGATGATCTCCCACGTGTTGTGGCGGCTGCGCGGGTCGAGGCCGGTCGTCGGCTCGTCGAGGAAGATGATGCGCGGGCTGCCGACGAGCGTCATGGCGATGTCGAGGCGGCGCTTCATGCCGCCGGAGTAGGTGGAGGCGGGCTTCCTCGCCACGTCCGTCAGGTGGAAGCGCTCCAGCAGCTCCGCCGCGGTGCGCCGGCCCTCGCTGCGCGAGAGGTGGTGCAGGTCGGCCATCAGGAGCATGTTCTCCTCACCCGTGATCAGGCCGTCCACGGCGGAGAACTGCCCGGTGACCCCGATCGAGGCGCGGACGCCCTGCGGGTCCGAGGCCAGGTCGTGTCCGCCGACGTACAACTCGTCGGCCTGGTAGGAGCTGAGCGTCGAGAGGATCTTCACCGCTGTGGTCTTGCCCGCACCGTTCGGCCCGAGCAGCGAGAAGATGGTGCCGGTCGGCACCGTCAGGTCGATGCCGTCGAGGATCGTCTTCTCCCCGTAGGACTTTCGCAGCCCCCTGGCCGCGATAGCGAGTGATTGCGATGCCGTGGTCGTCATGCGACAGACACTGCGGGACACCGCATTCAGTAGGGTTTCACCATGGCTTCAACCCGGTGAAACCCTTGCCCGAACAGCCACCGGAGCGCCTCTGAACAGGCATTCCGCCCCTGTGGACGGATGGCGCCCCGCAGCCTCAGACCCGTCCGGAGACCAGGACCCGCGCTGCCTCCCGCAGCTCGTCGCGGCCCAGCGCGGCATACCGGGACACCGCTTCCGCCCAGGCCGCGGCGTCCGCAGCCTCGGCAGCCCGCCGCGCCCGGGCCGCCGACATCGTCGGCTGGAACTCGCGCAGCACCCGCAGCCGCTCGGCCAGGGCCACCAGCCGTACCGCCGACGCGTCCCCCGACGCGAGCCCCGCCATCCCCAGCGCATGCAGGACCGTCCCGATCACCGGCAGTTCTCTGGGCTTGCGCGGCGGTCCGGACAGCAGCGTCAGCAGCCGCTGATGCAGCCGGTCGGCGGCCTCCGCCACCAGGTCGAGCCGGCCCGCGTGCGCGTGAGCCGTCACCGCCGCCGACTGGATCTCCAGGGCCCAGGGGTCCAGCCACGGGTCGCCGCCGTCCGCGGAGTCCGCCTCGGGCATCCGCTCCACGGCACTGCGCCACAGGCCGAGCCCCGTCTCCGTGCGCCCCCGGGCGAGCGCGATCTCGGCCCGCCCGCCCAGGTCGGAAATGTGGGAGGCGTCACCGGGCCGGGTGCTGTCGCCCGCCGCCTGCAGCAGCCAGTACTCCGCCTCGTCCAGCTCGCCCCGTTGCAGGCAGGCCAGCACCAGGCCCCGCCGGATGCCGATCGAGTCGTGCTCCTCGTCGAGCCGCGGCAGCGCCTCCAGGGCCGCCTTCAGATGCCCGTACGCGGCATCGCCCTGCTCCGTCTGCAGGCACATGTCGCTCACCCGCGCGTGCGCCATGACCTGCATCGAGGGGTTGGCGACGGACGCCAGCGCGGCGATCATCCGGCGGGCCGAGGCGAGCGCGCGGTCGATGTCGTGCTCGTACTCCCAGACATACGTGGCGACGCACTCGGCGATCCCGGCGACCAGCGGAAGCCCGCTGTCGCACAGCCGTTGCAGCACCTCGTAGCGGGGCGGCACCATCTCGGGGATCGCCCGCAACACCAGCGCGGTGGCACGCAGCAGGGTGTCCGGCCGCGCGGGTGGCAGCCGCCGCAGCGTCACCAACTGCCGCACCACGGTGACATGCGGGCGGTAGCCCATGAACAGGCTCGCCGTGCACAGCACGGCGGCGACGCGCGTGACCTCGACGTAGCCGGGCTCGGGAACGTAGTGCGACAGCGGCGGCCCGGTGTCGGCGGCGAGCACCGCCAGCCGCGGGTAGTTGGAGTCGGTCGACCACAACGCGGCGAGCACCGCGGTCAGCGCGGCGATGGAGGGCCCGTCCCCACGGGCCAGCGCGTGCCGCAGCGCCAGGACGAGGTTGTCCTGCTCGGCCCGGATCAACTCCCAGGCCGCCAGAGGGTCCGACCCGAACAGGACATCGTGGTACGCGACCCCGAAGCCCCGCGCCCAGTCCAGGAACCGGTCGACGGCCGATTCCCCCTCTCCCGCCTCCGCACGCCGGGCGGCGCTGAACTCCCGCACGGTCTCCAGCATCCGGCACCGGACCCCCACCGGCCCGTCCACCACCGTGACCAGCGACTGCCCGGCCAACTGCTCCAGGATGAACAGGGCATCCTCGCCCAGCACCTGCTCCGCCGCCTCCCCGGAGAAGCCCCCGGGGAACACCGACAGCGTGCGCAGCGCCGCCCTGGCGTCCTCGGCGAGGAGGTTCCAGCTCCACTCCACGACCGCGTGCAGCGTGCGATGCCGCTCGGGCACGTCCCGCGCCCCGCCGCGCAGCAGCGCGAACCGGTCGCCGATCCGCCGGGCGATCTGCGGTACCGACATCACCCGCACCCGGGCCGCGGCCAGTTCCACGGCCAGCGGCAGCCCCTCCAGGTGCCCGCACAGCTCCGTCACCACGTCCGGCGGCAGCATCACACCGGGCCGTGCGGCCCGCGCCCGCTGCGTGAACAGCTCGACGGACGTCTCAGGACCCAGCTCCGGCAGCGCGTACACCGCCTCCGACGTCAGGCCCAGCGGCGCCCGGCTGGTGGCCAGGACGCGCAGGTCCCTCGACGACGACACCAGCGCCTGTACGAGGTCGGCCGCCCCGCGGATGACGTGCTCGCAGTTGTCCAGCACCAGCAGCGCGGGCCCCGAGCCCAGCACGCCCAGTATCCGGGACACCGGGTCCGCCGAGACGTGGCCGCTCACCCTGGTGTGCCGGTTCTCGCCCGCCCCGAGCGCCGACGCCACCTCGGCGGCCACGTCCCCGTCGGCCGTGACGCCGACGAGCGGCACGAAGTGCACGACACGCTGCTCGGCGCGGCGGCTGACGGCGTACGCGAGCCGGGTCTTGCCGAGCCCGCCGGGACCGGTGACGGTCACCGCCCGCGAGGCGCGCAGCAGCCCTTCGACCGATGCGATGTCCCCGTCGCGCCCCAGCAGCGGGTTCGGTTCGTGCGGCACCCCGTGCCGCACCACGGGCGCCCCACCGTGCAGCAGCTCCTGCTGTACGGCCCTGAGCGCCGCGCCCGGGTCCGTGCCGAGTTCTTCGCGCAGCTCCCGCCGGTACGCCTCGTACCGGGTCAGCGCGGCGGACGGGCCCGCTGCCGCCCCTTCGCCGCGCAGCAGTTCGGCGAGGACCTCCTCGTCGCGGGGGTGGTTCGAGGCGGCCACGGCCAGCGGCCCGGCGGCCTCGGCGTGCCGCCCCAGGCGGGCGAGGGCGAGCCCCTGCGCCCGGACGAGCGAGATTCGTACGGGGGCCCGTTCGGCGCGCAGGGACGCGAGCGGTCCGCCGTCCCCTTCCAGGGAGCCGTCCCACAGGGCGAGTCCGGCCTCGGCGGCCCCCAGCGATCCCGCGTGGTCCCCGGCCCTGGCCCGCTCGGCCGAGGCGGCGGCGTGCAGCAGGAGCGCGGCAGCGTCGACCCGCTCCTCGCCGAGAGCGATGCGGTAGCCGTTCGGGGTACTGGCCACGAGGTCGGCGCCGAGCAGCGTGCGGGCCCGTGAGACCAGGACCTGAACCGCCTTGGCGGGCCGCTCGGGCAGTTCGTCGGGCCACAGTCCGGCCACGAGCCGGTCGGTGCTGCACCCCCTGCGGAGATCCTCCGCGAGGAGGGCGAGGAGTTCGCGGATCCGGGGGGCGGTGACCTCCTGCCCGTGGTAGGCGACACGCGACAGTAAGGTCAGATCGGTGCTCACCCGTGCACATTATCCAAGAGGCCCGCCGGGCACGCACGCGTGCGATTGATCGAGCCACCCGGGCCGGCAGGAACCCCCGCGGCCTCCGGCTACGGTTCCGGGTCAGCCCACCAGATCCGGCGCCCGCAGCACGGCGGACGGGATGCCCCACGCGTCGACGAGATCGACCGCGAGAGGACGCACCTTGCGGCAGAGGTCGTTCACCTCGCGGCTGATCGCCTTGGAACGCTGTACGGTCAGCCGCCCGTGCTCCATGAACCAGGCCCGGTCCGCCTCGATCGTGGACAGGGCGAACAGGCTGCAGAGGAGGGTGAGCGCCGCCTTCTCGCCGCCTTCGGGCAGCGCGCGCACCCGGTCGGCGAAGGCCTCCGTCACCAGCCGCTCGACGTGCGCATGGGCCAGCGCGATGACGTGGTCCTGCACCTCAGAGAAGACGGCGACCGGATCGCGCTTCTGGTCGATCCCGCGTTTGAGCCGCCGGCCAGGCCGGCGAGCATGTGCTCCTCACGGAAGCGGACCATGGCGAGCTGGTACTCCGAGTCGAGCAGACCGGCCTCCCGGTCCCACTCGTCCCCGCCGGGCAGCAGGTCGCGTACCCGTTCCAGCAGTTTGTGGGCCGACGTCCGCTCGATGACCGTCTCGACGGCGAGGCCGGTGACGTAGCGGACCATGCCGAGCTGGTCGAGGTCCTCGAACTCGCTCGCGTGGTCGGTGAGCAGCCCCCGGCAGCAACGGCTCGATCAACGCCCACAACTCATCGTCCACGATCCACGGTCGAGTACCCACACCCTCACGAACGGCCGAATCGTCACACCGGTTACGCCCAGCCAGCCCACATCAACAAGTCCCTGATACGAGCTCTAGGCCCGGTTTTTCCGGGCCGTCACCCACGCGGCGAAGTCCTCGACGCCGCCGATGAGCGCCTCAAACCGGAATGAGTGGAAGAGGTCGAAAGCGTGGTGGGCACCCGGTAGTTCGACGTACACGATCGGCGAGGTGGAGACCGACCCCAGAGCGGTGACAAGAGCCCTGGGGTTCTCCGTGTCCACCAGCTCGTCCAGGTCCCCGTGCGCGATGAGGAATGGTGGTGCATCCGTCCGGACGAGGTTCACCGGCGAGGTCGCCGGGTCGCCGTCGAAGTACTCCGCGAGAAAACCGTTGAGCACGACGGCGGCGGTCACGGAGGTGTCCGCCTCCTCGAACCCGGGCTGGTAGGCCGGCTCATTGGGGGTGAGTGCTGCCTGAGCCGCCATGTGCCCACCCGCGGAGCTCCCCGCCACGAACACGGCCGCCGCAGGCGCCGCGCCGTACTCCGCTGCGTGTTCGCGCGCCCAGGCGATGACCTTCTTCGCGTCGATCAGATGGGCGGGATGCGGGAAGTCGGGGCGCAGCCGGTAATTGGCGCTGATGCAGACCCAGCCCTGGCTGGCGAGCCGGTAGAGCAGGGGCAGCGACTGAGTGTTCTTCCGACCCTGGTCGTAGTGACCACCATGGAAGTGGATCATTACGGAGCCGCCCTCGGGGCGTGAGCGGTGGTGGTAGACGTCGAGGAGGTTGCGACGGCCTGCGTCCCCGTAGCTGAGGTTGCCCACCCGCTTGACGTCACGGCGGCGGCGAAGGACGGGCCTGAGCAGGATGCGTGCCAGCGGCGGCCGGCGGTGCGTCCCCGTCCCGATGCCGAGCGCGTCGTCCAAGGCGACACGCACCACGGACGCCGCCCGCATTCCGCGCAGGGTGACCACCACAAGCCCGGCAGCCGCGGCCCCTGCCACCCCGACGTTCACCCGGTCGGAGGTCGTGGTGATGTCGCCCTCGGAGAAGGCCAGTGCCGTGGAGGCCACCAACGCGTAGAGAGCGAGGTGCGGGATCTCGTTGAAGACCAGGCCGAGCCGGTAGCTGAAGTAGAAGAGCGGTTTCGGCCAGCGTATGCGAGCCAGACAGAACACCACGATCAGTACGGCCAACACCACGGTCACCAGATAGCCCACAGCCACCACATCACCCCGTTCGACAGTCGACCTGACAATCCCCTTCTGTGGTACCACGGTTGGGATGATGCGGGAGGGTGAAGTGCTCGCTGCGAAGGTCGCTCCCACTGGGAGCGACGTCCCCATATCAGGATTCGAGGGTATGGGGCCATGCGAAATCTTGGCCCCATGTCCGATTTCGGGGACCCCATATGTCGGATTCTTGTCCGGGCCGTTGTGTGCGGCATCGAGACGTTGAACGCGGTTGCGGGATGCTGCACAGCTGGGCAGGGGGCCCGCGGCAGCGGTAAGCCGGTTCTCGTCGGCCATCGGGGGGGGGGCAGCGGGAGGCCTCACGGCCAGCTCTCGCGGACGGCGGCCGCACCCTCGCGCCGCAGCACGGTCACCAGCTTCCCGAAGGCACGCGGGCTCAGCTGGTGAACGGGTCTAGCCAGGAGAGCTCCGATGCCGTGATCACACCAGCCACTGCTGGATCATCACAGCTGCAGATGTTGCTGGTTCCGACTGAAGCTTTGTGCATTCGACGACCAAGAGGGAGAGCGACGTGGGGCTGACTCTGTTCCCGGGAGACGGAGACACCCAGCAGTCCCGATATCGCCTGGTCCTGCAGCGACTTCGCTGCGTTCCGGCGTCAGGTGGCGCAGGCTGAGGGGTTCGCTCTCTCCGAGATGCGGGGCTTCGGCGGCGAGCGTACCTGGAGTGATGTCTCCACCTCGCTCGAGTCACTCCTCGATCGCCCCGACGACGGCGGAGGCGAGCTCTCGCCCATCGAGTGCGCCGCACTCCTGCCCCGCTTGGAGGCGATCGTCGACCAGTGGCGGAGCGAGGTTGACGTCCCTCAGACGCACATCGATGCCGCCCAACAGCTGACGGTCGTTCTGCGGCTCTGCGTCGCGACGGAACGGACCGATCGAGCGTCTGCGCACCTACGACCGGGAAAACGGCACCGCCCTGGTCGAGACTCCGACCGCCCGGCTGGACAGTCTCGGAAATGTTCTGGGCGCTTCCGCCTCGCTCGACGTGCATCCGAACACCTTCCGATACCGGCTGGCGCGGGCCGCGGAGATCGCCGGGGCAGACCTGAACGACCCCGGGAATCGCTTCGCCGCGATGCTCGAACTCCGCGTCATGCGAGCGGACACTCCATGAGTTCACCTCCTCCCAGGGCGTCCGCGCGGGCCCGCCCGACCAGTCGACAGGACGGCTGGTCGGGCGGGCCCTTCCACATCGCAGCCGCAGACGCCGGCCGTGAACGGTCAGGCCACCTTCGGGGCCGCCCGCACCCCGTAGTGCACGTACGGCTCGCCGGTGGGCAGCGTGTAGAACGTGACCGGGGTCCAGGTCCGTGATTCCGGCGCGAGGAACGCGAACAGGCTGTCGGAGACCGGTACCAGGTCGTACTCCTGCGTCGGATCCGGCGCGAGTTCGGCCAGGGGACCGGTGAGGGTCTGGCGCAGGCGCAGCCCTTCCCCGGTCAGCAGAACCTCGGCGCGCACCCCGGCCCGCTCGTACACACCGGCGTGCCGCCGCGCGTCCACGGCGGGAGGTTCGGCGGCCGGCTCGAGTGGACGCGACATGGCCACCCCGGCCAGCTCCGAGAAGATCTCCCGGTACAGCTCCTCGTACAGGTCGCGTGGACTGCCGCCGTTGGTGAGCAGCACCACCGCGAGTCCTTGCTCGGGGAGCAGCCTCAGGAACGCCGCCTGGCCGATCGTGCTGCCGTCGTGGCCGATGACCTGGTGCCCGTCCCAGTCGAAACGTATCCAGCCCAGGCCCCAGGAGTCGCCGATGCTGTGCGGATCGGGCAGGTTCGTCTGCCTGTCGGCCATCGCGTCCACCGACGCCCGCGCGAGCAGGCGCTCGCCGTTGGGTGCCAGCCCGCCGGTCAGGTGCAACCGGGCGAACGCCAGGGCGTCCGCGGTCGCCGCGCCGACCAGACCGGCGGGACCGACCGAGCGCGGCAGCCCCCAGACCGGCGCGGACGTCGGCTCGCCGCCGCCGGGCGAGACATGACCGACCGCCGCGCGGAACAGCAGCGCTTCCTCCGGCAGCGTGATCGTGTGGCTCAGGCCGAGCGGGGTGAACAGCCGCTCGCGCATCGCGAGGTCCCAGGTCTTGCCGGTCAGCTTCTCGATGACCCGGCCGGCGAGGACGAATCCCGAGTTGCAGTAGGAGAAGGTCGCCGCGAGCGGGTGGTTCTGTCCGACGCCTGCGAGCTGGTCGACGTAGCGCTCCAGGCAGTCGTCGCCACGGCCGGTGTCGGTGAACACGTCGCCGTCGATGCCGCTGGTGTGGGTCAGCAGATGGCGCATGGTCACCTGCCTCGCCACCCCCGGATCGGCCAGTCGCAGCTCGGGCAGGACGTCCGCTATCGGCGCGTCGAGGTCGAGCAGCCCCTCGTCGACCAGTTGCATCACGACGGTCGTCGTCCACACCTTGGTGATCGAGCCGATCTGGAACAGCGAGTCGTCGGTGACGTCGACGCCGGTGTTCTTGCTCAGGACGCCGTGGCTCGCCTGCACCAGATCGTCGGCGCCGTCGCCGCCGATGCGCAGGATGCCGAGCGCCGCTCCGGGTACCCGATGTGCGCAAGCCAGTTCGCTCAGCCGCCGCTGCCAGTGCGCGGCGTCGATCGGCACCCGCGTCGCGTTTCCCTTGGGCCTTGCGTGCCGCTCCACCCAGTCGACGACGCGTCGGTTGAAGTCGGCCCGGTGCGACGGCCTGCCGTCGAGGATGAACAGGTGCGAGCTGCCGGGGTACAGCACCAGCCGGGCCGGAACGCCCCGCTCGCGCAGCGCGGTGAACCACTGTTCCGCCTGCCCCACCGGACAGCGCACGTCATCGGCACCTTGGACGATGAGCGTCGGTACCTGGACCTGGTCGACGTGGGTGAGCGGCGACTGCTGCGGGTACGGCTGTTCCTCCGCCCACGGAGTGCCGCCCAGTTCGCGCACGCCCATGTGGTGGCCTGCGTCCGAGGTGCCCGCCATGCTGGTCAGATCGCTGACCACCCCGCCCGCGACCGCAGCCGCGAACCTGTTGTCGCGGCTCGTCAGGTAGCAGGTCATGAAGCCGCCGTAGCTGTAACCGGACACGGCAAGCCGGTCGGCGTCGGCGACCCCCTCGGCGACGAGGTGGTCCAGTGGTTCGAGGAAGTCCGGCGCGTCCGCCTGCCCCCACGCGCCGAGCGCCGCGGTGAGGAACTTCTCGCCGTAGCCGTCGCTCCCGCGCGGGTTGAGCATCAGCACCGCCCAGCCGCGCGCGGCCAGTACCTGGTGGTAGATGTGGGTGGCGTCGGCTGTGCCGTTCCATGCGTTGTGCGGGCCGCCGTGGATGTCCAGCAGCAGAGGCGAAGGGCCGGTACGGGCCGGGTCACGGACCAGCCAGCCATGGACCACGGTGCCGTCGGAGATCGTGAACTCCCGCTCCTCACGGGCGAACAGCTCCACGTCGGCGACGCTCTCGCCATGGTGTGTGCGCGCCTCGACCGTCCCGTCGGCGGGGTCGACCGTCGCGATCTCGCCGAACGAGGACGGCGTGGCGAGGAGGATCGCCACGGTGTCGCCCGCGACGGCCAGGTCGCCGACGGTGTTCCCCGCGCCCCCGACGACTGGTCGCGGCGCGCCGCCGTCGAGACCGACCGAGTAGAGGTGGGTGCAGCCGCGCTCCCGCACGCAGAACAGCACGCGGCCGTCCGCTGTCGGGCGTGGCGCCGCGCCGGGATAGCCGGGGCCGCCCGGCATCACGTTCCGGTCGAGGGCAGCCGTCAGGTCGATGGTGTCGCCGCCGTCCAGCGGCACCAGCAGTAGTTTGGTGTTCCCGATCTCGGTGTCCCCCCGCCCGACGACCAGCAGCGCCCGACCGTCAGAGGTCCAGGTGACCGTGGCTGCCGTGCCGTCGCCGGAGCCCGTCGCCTGCGGTTCGGCGGCGCGCCCGCTCAGGTCGAGGACGTAGGCGGCGGACCGCAGCGTGAGGTCGGCGTCGGGCTCGCGGGCGCCGGGGAACGCCAGCCGGGTGCCATCGGGGGACCAGGCGGGATCGCCGGCGTTCCAGTCCCCCGATGTGACCTGCCGGATCTCCCGTGTGCCTACGTCGAGGACGTGCACGTGCCTGCGCAGGGTCCGTACCAGACCTGTGCCGTCGGCCTTGAAGTCCAGCCGGTCCGTCACGACCGGGGCATTCGCCCGGCGTGCGCGTGCGGTTGCGTCCTCGCCGTCCGCCGCGGCGAGGTCGACCGGCGCCGCGAAGGCGACCTTGTTGCCGTCCGGGCTCCAGACCGGCGCGCCGGCGCCCAGTGGGAGTTCTGTCACCTGCTCGGCCTCGCCCCCGGCGGCGGGCAGGAACCACAGTTGCGGCGCCGAGTCCCGGGCACGCAGGAACGCGATACGCGTGCCGTCGGGCGACCATGTCGGTGCTGTGTCGGTCGTGCCCCGGGTGAGCTGCCGTGCCTCGCCGCCCGCGGCGGCGACCTGCCAGAGCGCCCGCACGTCCCGGTCGCCGTCGCGGTCGGCGGCGCGCAGCACGTACACGATCCGGCTTCCGTCCGGCGAAACACTCGGCTGCTCGGGGACTGTCAACTCGTACAGATCATCAATGCCAAGGCGTCGGGTCATCGCAGGAGGCCTCCTCGTGGGATTTCGGGCTGTTCGCTGACGCTCGGGGAGAAGTGGCAGGCCGCTCGGTGCCGGCGGGTCGCCGCGGCGTCGGCCGGGTCGGAGCTGAGGCAGACGGTGCGCTCGGTGTGCGTGAGCGGGCCGATCGGGCAGCGGGGGTGGTAGCGGCAACCGGTGGGCGGGTGGTGCGGGTCCGGCGGGTCCGTGTCTCCGATGCCGTCGCCGTCACCGGGGTCGTCGAACAGGCCGGTGCGGGCGGACGGGGCCGCGGCGAGCAGGTCGCGCGTGTAGGGGTGTTGCGGGTCGTTGAGGACTTGCTGGGCGGGGCCCATCTCCACGATGCGGCCGAGATACATCACGGCGATCACGTCGCTGAGATAGCGCACCACGGCCAGGTTGTGCGAGATGAACAGCATCGACAGGTCCAGTCGCCGCTGCAGTGTGCGGACCAGGTTGAGCACGGCGCCCTGCACCGACACGTCGAGCGCGGACGTGATCTCGTCGGCGATCAGTACCTGCGGCTGCCCGGCCAACGCGCGGGCGAGCGCGACACGTTGCCGCTGCCCGCCTGACAGGTGCTTCGGCAGCATCCCCGCCCGGTCCGGGTCGAGGTTGACCAGTTCGAGCAGTCTCGCCACCTCGGCCCGTCTGTCTGCCGCCCCGGCGTGTGCACTGCGCGGCAGGGCCTCGGTGATCGACTCACCGATGCTCATCCGCGGGTCCAGCGAGGAGTACGGGTCCTGGAACACCATCTGCAGCGGACGCCTTCGCGGCAGGCTCTTCACATCCACGCCGCCGAGCAGGACGCGGCCCGCGGCGACCGGTACAAGGCCCACCGCGGCCCGTGCCAGGGTCGACTTGCCTGATCCCGACTCCCCGACCAGCCCGACCACCTGTCCCTTGGGCACGGTCAGGCTGACCTGGTCCACGGCGGTCAGGCCTCCGCGCCGGGCGCCGTAGCGCACGCTCACCTCGTCAAACACCAGCGCGCTCATTCGGCACCTCCGTAGGCGGCTTCCCGGCCGGACTCCCGCGCGACGGCGCCGTTCGGATGCCAGCAGGCGACCCGGTGTGCCCGGTCGACCCGCTCCAGTACCGGGTCCTCGCTCCGGCACCGGTCCGTCGCCACCGGGCAGCGGGCGGCGAACGCGCACCCCTCGGGCACCTGGTCCGGCTCGGGCGGGCGGCCGGGGATCACGGCCAGCGGCTCGTCGCGGTCGGTGTCCAGTTCCAGCGTCGCGGCCAGCAACGCCCGGGTGTAGGGATGTCTCGGTACAGACATGAGGTCGGCGGTGGGGAGGTCCTCGACGACCCGGCCCGCGTACATGACGAGCATCCGGTCACAGGTCTGCGCGACGACCGCGATGTCGTGGCTGATCAGGAGGATGGCCGCGTTCTCGGTCTCCCTCGTCCGCGCGAGGAGGCGCAGCACCTGGCGCTGCACGGTGACGTCCAGCGCCGTCGTCGGCTCGTCGGCGATGATCAGTTTCGGCTCGCCCATCAGCCCCATGCCGATCATCGCGCGCTGCCGCATCCCGCCGGAGAACTCGTGCGGGTACTGCCGGGCACGTCGTTCCGCGGCGGGAATGCGCACCTCGCGCAACCGGTCCACGGCTCTGGCGAAGGCTTCGCGCCTGTTGAGGCCGTGGTGCTGCTCCGATGCCTCAGCCAGCTGGCGGCCGATCCGCCGGGTCGGGTTGAACGAGCTCGTCGGATCCTGGAAGACCATCGCCAGCGACGTGCCGAGCAACTCGCGCAACTCCCGCTCCGGGGTCGTCAGGAGCGGAGTCCCCGCGAACTCAAGCCGGTCCGCGGTCACCACACCCGGCGTCTCGATCAGCCGCGAAACCGCCAGTCCGGTCAGGCTCTTGCCCGATCCGGATTCCCCGACCACACCGATCGCCTCACCGTCGCGCACGGTGAAACTCACGCCGCGCACCGGGACCGTCCACCCGTCCGCACGCGGGAACGCCACGTGCAGGTTCTCCACCAACAGCACCGGCTTCGCCGTGGGTTCCTCGGCCGCGGCGGGACGGGCGGGCGGCGCCGGCCGGGCGGGGATCCGCGCGGTCGGGGTGCGCACGCCGACCACCGCGGCGACGGTCTCTCCCACCAGGTTGAACGCGAGACCGGCGAGCACCACTGCCGCACCGGGAGCGAGCGCGGCCGCCGGATTCACGTAGATCCCGTCCAGTCCCTCGCCCAGGAGCCGCCCCCAGTCGTATCGGGGTGCCTGGACGCCGATGCCGAGGAAGGAGAGCGAGGCGAACGCGAGCAGTGCGCCGCCCGCGCTGATGGTGGCGTTCACTATCAACGGTTCGCCGATGTTGGGCAGGACGTGCCGGACGAGCAACCGGAGCCGGCCGACGCCCGCGATGCGCGCCGCCGATACGTAGTCCCGCCCTGCCACCGACGCGGCGAGGGTCTGCGCCAGCCTGGCGAAGCCCGGCGCCGTCGCGAACGCGATCGCAAGGACCGCGCCTCGGGTGCCCACGCCGAAGATGACCGCGAAGAACAACGCAAGAAGCAGCCCCGGGAACGCCACCGCGATGTCCACGGCGGAGGTGATCAGCCTGCCGGCCCGGCGCGGCAGCACCGACGGCAAGGTACCCAGCAGGAGACCGACCGTGACGCCGACCGCCGTGGCGATCACCGCGAGTTCGACCGAGAACCGGGTGGCCACGAGCGTGCGGCAGAAGATGTCGCGGCCGAGCGAGTCGGTGCCCAACAGATGTGCCCCGGAGGGGCCTTGGCCGATCGCGTTCGTGTCGACCGCGGCCGCCCGCTCGCCCCACAGCACCGGTCCCAGGATGGCGAGTGCGGCCAACGCGACCAACAGCGCCAGTGAGCACGCCCCCATCGGGGTGCGCGCGGCCGCCGACCAGGCCGAGCCGCGCCTTCTCCACTGCGATGTCGACGTCATCAGCTCTCCCGGATGGTCGAGCGCGGGTCGAGCAGCGCCAGCAGCACGTCGACCGCCAGGTTCACCAGCAGCACCCCGATGCCGTAGACGAGCACGATGCCCTGCACCGTCGGATAGTCCTTCGCCAGAATCGACTGCACGATCGTCGAGCCGAGCCCGGGCCAGGCGAAGACGTTCTCCACCAGCACCGTCCCGGCGACCATCGCGGTGAGCATCAGCCCGCCCAGCGTCAGCGTGGCGGTCAGCGCGCTCGGCAGGGCGTGCCGGACGTACACGAGCCGGGCGGGCAGCCGCTTCGCCCGGACGGTGCGGACGAAGTCGTCGCCGAGCACAGACAGCATCTCCACCCGTACGATCCGCGCCAGCACCGCCGTCGCCCCGGTCGCCAGTGCCGTCACCGGCAGCACGAACGTGCTCGCGCCGCCGCTCCCGGCGACCGGGAACCAGCCAAGGCGCACGGCGAAGAACGCGACGAGGCCGACGGCGACGAGGAACTCAGGGACGGCGGCAAGGAACACGCTCACCGAGGTGAATCCCAGCTCGACGCCCCGCCGTCTGCCGCCCCTGGTCAACACCGCGAACAGCACGCCGAGCGGAATCGCCAGGGCGACCACCACCACGAACGCCGGCACGGCCAGCGCGAGCGTCGCGGGCAGACGGTCGCCGATCACCTGCGCCACCGGCAGGTTGCTCGTCATCGACGTACCGAAGTCGCCGGTGAACAGGTTGCCGAGGTAGTGGCCGTACTGCACCCACAACGGGTCGTTCAGGCCGAGTGCTTGGCGCCGGGCATCGACCAGCTCGGTGGGTGCGGTCATTCCCAGCGCCGCCCGGACCGGGTCGCCCGGGACCAGGTGGATCATCAGGAATGCCGTGGTCAGCAGCACCCACAGCGCGACGAGGAATCGCCGCAGCCTGCGCCGTGCGAACGGCAGCCACGGGCCGCCCCGGATTCCGGCACGCGAGGCGGCCGGCACCGCAGCGGTGGCCATCAGCCGTACATCCGTATCGACGACGGCGTGATGGAGCCCGCGCTGACCTCGAACCGCGCTCCGGTGCCGAAGAACGGGATGACCGAGTGGACGTAGGGGACGACGTCGACGCGCTTGATCAGCGACGTCTCGGCCGCGAGCCACGCGCGGCAGCTGTCGTCGCCGACCAGCGCCGACGCCCTGCGCACCTGAGAGTCGTACCCGGCGTTCCGGATGTGCGCGAAGTTGGTGCCCTGCGGCGGCGTCCTGCCCGACATGAACTGCACTGCCTGGCTGGGCAGTTCGAAGCCGAAGGGAGCCATCGAGACATCCCACGCTCCGGTGGTGAACAGCGCCTGGTCGAGCCCGGAGCTGTCGACGCCCTTCAGCTTGACGTCGACTCCGATGCTCTTCCAGGTCTGCTGCGCCAGCTCGGCGGTGGGCGCCATGGTCGGCCCGAGTTGCGTCGCGTAGATCATGGTGAGGGCGAGCCGCTTGCCGTCCTTGACGCGCACGCCACTCGGGCCCACGCGCCAGCCCGCCGCGTCGAGCGCAGTTCGGGCCGCGGCGAGGTCGTGCGCGGGAAGGTTGCCCTTCAGGGTGTCGCCCGTACAGGCCCGGGGTTCGGCCGTGACCATGCCTGTGGCCGGTCTGCCGGTGCCGCTGGTGAGCACCTTGCCGAGCTGCGTCAGGTCGAGTGCCTGGACCAGGGCGCGGCGGACACGTTCGTCCCGGCCGGCGCGGCCGGGAGCCTCGTTGAAGAACAACTCTCCCATCGGAGCGAGGTAGTCGGCGTGGAACAGCTTCTGCGCGGAGAGCCGCTTCTTGTCCGGCCCGACCGTGGCCGCGGCGTTGAGGCCGCCGGAGAGCAGCAGGTTCGCCGAGGTGGTGGCGTTCGGGACCACCCGCACGACCACCTTGTCGGGCAGCCCCGGCTGGTTGGTCTTCCACGCGCCCGGCCCCCACGTGTAGTCCTTGCGCCGGGTGAGCGTGTAGTGGTCGTTGGGTACGGCCTCGGTGACGGTGAACATGCCGGTGCCCGCGCCGCCCTTGGCCAGCAGCGAACGGTCCCGCAGGCCCGCGGCGCACACCATCGGCAGCCGGCCCGCGTTGCGCAGCAGGAACGCGTCCGGCGCTCCGCTGGTGAGCGTGACGGTGTGGCTCGCGTTGTCGGCGGTCGCCTTCGTTCCGGGCGCGATGGTCACCCCCGCGAACGGGGACTTGTTCGCCGGGTCGCCCACGAAGTTGATGTTCGCCGCGACGTCCGCAGCGGTCAGCGGCGAGCCGTCGGCGCAGGTGATGCCGCGCCGCAGGCTGAAGGTGGCTTTCGTCGTCGTGGCGCGCCACTTGTCCGCCAGTCCCGTCACGGGCTTTCCGGCGGCGTCGACGTTGAGCAGCGAGTCGTAGAGGTAGCGATCGGTCTGGATGGCGACCGAGAGGACCGTCATCTGCGGGTCGAGGCTTCCGGGGTCGGACGCGATCGCCTGCGTGAAGGTCCTGCCGTCCGCCAGCTTTTGGTGTGCGGTCCGCCCCTGTGTGGACTGCGAGACTCCTCCGCACGCGCTGACCGTCAGCGCCAGCGCGCCGAGCAGCACGACCCGGCGCCTCACGACGTCTCTCCGTGGCGGAGATGGTCCACGGCGAGCCGGGCGGCCCTGCCGATCGAGGTATCGACAGCGGGCCGGCGGTCCTCCAGGGAGTCCGCGCGGGTGAACACCGCGACGGCGTACTGCCTGCCGTCCGGGTAGGTCAGCACACCTGCTTCGTTGCGGATCGCGGGAAGCGTGCCCGTCTTGGCCGCCACCTGGACCCCGGTGTCGAGGCCGGACGAGATCCGGTGCGGCCAGATCTGCCGTCCCATGATCGCGCGTACCTTCTCGCAGGCCCCGGGATCGGCCGCGCGGTCGGTCCAGATCGCGTCGAGCAGCCGGGTGATCTCCCGCGGGGTGGACGACGTCGTCCTGGCCGGGTCCAGCACCGCGAGCTTCCACAGCTGTTCCGGGGTGGCCGCGGCGAGCACGGCCTCCGCGTCGTCGCCTTCGCCGGCACCGAGGTCGGACAGCAACGACGCGAAGAGGTCCTCGCAGCAGCCGCGGATACGCGTTCGGGACAGCCCGAGGTCGGTGAGCACGCGGTCCACGGCGTCCTGTCCGACCCGGTGGAACACGACGTCGGTGGCCGCGTTGTCGCTCATGGTCAGCATGAACAGCGCCAGGTCGCGCCAGCTCATCTCCACGTCGTCGACGCACCCGGCCGTGCCGATCCCGCCGACGCGGTAGCGCGCGGTGACCCGGGTCCGTTCGGTCTCGTCCAGCTGTCCGGCGGCCACCTCGCGGGCGTAGGCGACCGCGACCGGGATCTTGAAGACCGACGCCAGGACCACCGGGGCGTCCGCGCCGACGGCGACCTCGGGGCCGTCGGTCACCCCGATCTCACGGGCGTGCAGGAATCCTTGCGCTCCCGCCTCGGCGAAGACCGCGGCGATCTCGTCGGCGATGGCGTTCACCGGCTCACCCGCCGATCGGCCCGGCCGGTGTGCAGGAACCGCGCCCGCCCGGTCCCGTCGTCCCCGACGAACGCGTGCACCATGTGCATGCCGCGCTGCGGCTTCACGGGGATCAGCCTGTCGCCGTCGTACGCGACCAGTTCGATCCTTTCCGGCGGACCGCCGTCGAGTTCGGCGAACACTCCCTTCGGGGTCCGCTCGGCCCACAGCCTGCCGTCGGCGTCCTCGCTGACGACGGTGTCGCCGACGGACGACGCGTACGTGCCCACGAACCTCGCTGTCTCGACACGGGGGGCGTCGGCGTCCGGCACCGGGAGCGCCGGCATCTCTGTTCCGGCCAGCTCGCGCAGCACGCGTCCGACGAGTTCGACGTACAGCGGGAGCGGGTTGCCGCCGTTGGTCAGCAACGCCACCGCGATGTCGTGTTCGGGAGCCACCCGTAGGAAGGCCGACTGGCCGAGCGTGCCTCCGTCGTGGCCGACCACCGTGCCGCCGGGCCAGTCGAAGAGCGACCAGCCCAGTCCCCAGGCGTCGCCCATCAGACCGAGATCCGGTAGTTCCACCTCGCGGCGCCGCATGGCGAGCGCGCTCTCCGGAGTGAGCACCGGCGTCCCGTCGGGCCCCCTGCCCCCGTCGAGATGCATCCGGGCGAACGTCAGAAGGTCCCGCGGCCGCATCGCCAGCATTGATCCGGCGGGCGCGTTCGACCGGGGCAGCGCCCACACCTGCGCGGGCTGCGGCTCGGCGTCGGGGTCGGGCGTGAGGTGCCCCGACGCGGCGCGGAACCTGACGGCCTCGTACGGGCTGGGGGCGACGTGGGTCAGCCCCAGCGGCGTGCACAGGTGGTCGCGCAGGCAGTCGTCGTACGACTTCTCGCGCAGCACCTCGACGATGCGACCGAGTACGCAGAAGGCGGCGTTGTTGTACGAGAACATCTCGCCCGGCGCGAACAGCTGGGGCACGTCGGCGAGGAGGGTGACGAGCCTGTGCACCGCGTCGTCCCCGCGACCGGTGTCGAGGAAGACGTCGCCCTCGAACCCCGAGGTGTGGCACATCAGTTGGCGTACGGTGATCTTCGCGGAGGCCGTCTCGTCACCGACGGCGAATTCGGGCAGGTACGCCCGGACCGGGGCGTCGATGTCGAGCGCGCCCTCGTCGACGAGCTGCATCGCCAGCGTGGTCGTCCAGACCTTGGTGATCGACCCGATCTGGAAGACGGAGTCCGCGGTGGCCTCGACGCCGGTGTGCTTGTTCAGCACCCCGGCCGCACGGTCGATCATCTCTCCGTGCGCGTATACGGCGATCGACGCGGCCGGCACCTTGTGTTCGGCCAGCAACTCGGGAAGGCGACTTTCCAACCAGCCGCGGAGTTCATTGAGTTCGGACATGTGCACCTCTTGTCTCGGCGAGGGAGAACGGGTGATTCCGGGAGGGTATGACCTGTGCGCTCATGGCCGATTCGTGAGAAACGACGAGAATTGCCGAAACCTTCATCGCGACCGACGAAACGCCCGGCCGCCGCTATGGGTTACCGCCTGAGCCAGTCCACCGCCCGGGCGGCGGCGAAACCGATGAAGGCGTCACGCTCGGGAACTCTCGAACGGGCGTCGACGGCCCTGGTGAAGACGCCGACCGCGTACCGGCCACCGTCCGGGTACTCCACCACGCCGATCTCGTTGCGCAGCGAGGGCAGCGTGCCGGTCTTGCCGCTGATCCTGACGTCGTCGTCCGCGAAGCCGGAGCGCAGCCGGTGCGGCCACACCTGCAGTTCCAGCCAGCGCCGGACGTCGGCGCACGCCGTCGCGGGTGCCGCTTCGTCACGCCAGATCAGGCCCAGCAGGCGGGTGCTCTCCGCGGCGGTGGTCCGGCAGGTCTCTTCGGGTGTCAACGCGCGCAGCTTGGCCAGTTGTTCGGCCGGCATCGCGGCCAGGATCCGTTCGTCGTCCTGGTAGTCGATCCCGAGGTCCTCGCCGATCGTGCGCAACAGGTCCCCACAGTCGTGGGGGACGGCCGTGTGCGGGAGGTCGAGCCGGCGCAGCGTCCCGGCGACCGCGGCCTTTCCCACCTTCCCGAGGATCAGGTCCGTGGCGACGTTGTCGCTGATGCCGATCATCAGGACGGCGAGGTCGTACCAGGACATCGTGACGTCGTGGCGGAACGTCGCGAGGCCGTACGGACTGGCGGTCGGATGTCCCGGTGGCACCGTGATCCGCTCGGCGAGGTCGAGTTCACCGTCGGCCGCCTGCCGGGCAAGTTCCACTGCTACGGGAACCTTGAACACGGACGCGGTGACCACCGGCTCGTCGGCGTCGATGCCCACGTGTCGCGGGCTGTCCAGATCGGCCGCGTGCAGCCATACCTGGACGCCGGCTTCCGCCGCCCGCCCGGTGATTGTCTCGACCAGTTCCGATTCGGTGACCATGGGGTCCCTTCTCTCTGGCGGGGTGGATTTCTGTCCGGACGGGATCTGTTTCCCGGTACACCGGTCGACTACTTGGTGCCGGCAGACTCCTTGGTTCCGGCCGGCGGGAAGCTGAACTGTTCGGCTCGCTGCGGGACCCAGAACGCGATCACCGCGGTGAGCAGCGTGGTGCAGATCAGGAATCCGAACGCGGCGGTGTAGGAGAACGCGTCCGCCAGCCAGCCCATCGCCAGCGGCGCGATCACGCCGGCGACCTGGCCGCCGAAGTTCGTCATTCCGGAGCCGAGGCCGGCCACCGCCGTGGGAAGCACCCGCAGCGGAAGGCCGAAGACGCACATCGTCGCCATCCCGAACACTCCGACGGCCAAGGTCTCGTAGAGAGTGAACGTCGCCGCGCTGCCCGCCGACACCATCAGAACGAGCAGGACCGCGGTCACCGTCGCGATGGACACCAGGTACCACCTGGCCTTGTCATGGAAGTACCGGTCGAACAGCCAGCCGCCGAAGATGGTCGTCGCGAAGCCCACCAGACTCGGGATCGCCGACAGCACCCCGGTCTCGTTCAGCGACAGGTGTCTGGCCTCTAGCAGATAGCTGGGCACCCAGGTGACCAGGCCGTAGCTGAGCATGTTCATCGCGCAGAACAGCACCGCGAACTTCCACACCGCCGGGGACCTGAGTACTTGTGCGCGCGAGACTGCGGGCGTCGTCGCCGTCGTCTGCGGAAGCCGGCTCAGCCGGTCCGGCAGTGCCTTGGGCAGAAGCGCCCACAACCCGATGCCGATGGCCGCGCCGCAACCCGCCATCCAGAGGAAGGTGTGCCGCCAGCCGATGCCCGTCAGCAGCGGGGCGACGAGCAGGGGCGCGAGGCCGGCGATCCCGCTGGCGGACAGCATCACGCTCGTGGCGGTCCCCCGTCTCGCCGGTGTCGTCCGTTCCGCTATGGCTTTGAACGACGCTGCCGGGAAAGCGCCCTGACAGGCACCGAACAGACCGCGGAACAGCAGGAGCAGACCGAATGTGCCGGCCATCCCGGTCAGCGCGGTGAACAGCGACCACAGCACGAGCGTGATCAGCATGGGTCCGCGGGAGCCGTACCGATCGGCCAGGAAACCGGCGGGTATCTGGCAGATCATGTAGACCAGCGCGAAGACGGTGACGAGCGAGCCCTGTGCCGTCCTGCCGAGTTGGAACTCCTCTCCGATCGACGGCAGAGCCATGCTGATCGAGAAACGGTCGATGTAGTCGACCGACCAGGCGCACAGCATGACCACCATCGTGATCGTTGCCGTACGGTTGACCCGCTTCGGCGTCCAGGTGTCCTCGGTGATCACCGCCGTCATGGCTACCTCCGTACCGTAGCGTCGGGGTTGATGGCCCATCCTGGACATCAGGTGACGCAGCGGGTTCGTGGAGTTCCACAAACCTTCAGGTGGTGTTCGGGCGGTGCGGACGAACGTCGTCCTGGTGCGGCCTCCGGCTTCTACTCGTGGTGGCGAGCAGGGTGGAGCCGGAGTTGCAGCATCGCCGCGAACCGCTCGCCGGGGTCGTCCAGATTGATCTCACCGACCTCCGCGACCCGTCGCAGCCGGTACCGGAAGGTGTTGGGGTGCACGTACGCCGCGGCGGAAGCGGCGGCGACGTCGCCGAAGGCGTCCAGCCAGCACGAGAGCGTGTGGACGAGCTGCGACTGGTGCCGGGCGTCGTAGTCGAGCAGGCGGGCGACGGGCCCGGTCGCCACGTCCCCGCGCGCGGCGGCCAGATCGGCGAGGTCCAGCATGAGTGCGTCGACGTGGACCTCCTCCGCCGTGGCCACGCGCCGGGCGCCCCCGTTGGCGAGCAGCACCCGCAGCGCGCGGTCCGCGCCGTCACGCGAGCGGCTGAGCACGGAGCCGTCGGGAGCGGGCGGCCCGATGCCGATCGCCGCGTCCACGCGCTGCCCGGTGCGCTCAAGGAAGGTCGACGCGACGCGGACCGACCGCTCCCGGCAGTCCGTCTGGCTCCCCGGCATCGGCACGATGCCGTAGGCCACGTCGCCCACCAGCGCCACGGCCGAGCGCGCCTGGACCGCGCTCAGATGCATGGCCAGCGCATCGGCGACGCGCTGGCGGTCCGCGACCCGGCGCAGACCGTCCTCCGTCGACGGATCGGCTTCCGATCCGCCGAACAGCCCCAGGGCGAGCACGATCGCGGGCTGTCCCACGAGCCCGAGCCGCGCAATCGCCTCCGGTGCCCCGGTGCCGCCTTCCAGCGCGGTGCTCACCAGATCGGCGCGCAGCCTGCGTTCGACATCGGCGCCCGCGCGCAGGCGCAACATGTGGAGCGCGACGAGCTTTCCGGCGTCGATCAGCGCCTGCGTCCGCTCCTTGGACAGGGGCCCGGGCACCGCGGCCCAGATCGAGCCGAGGATCTCGTCGCCGGCCCGCACAGCGAGCGCCACCCGGGGAACGGTCATCGACTCGTCGTGGAGCGGATCGACGTACACGGGCGCATGGCCGCGATGAAGTCGCTCGAAGACGCCGTTGCGCGCCAGGCCCAGGGTGAACCGTTCCGGCACCTGGCGCCCCAGGATCGTCTCCACGCGGGACTGGTCCGCCTCGTCCTGGCGGCCGGAGAAGGCGAGCACGCGTGAGCTGCGGTCCTCGATGGTGACCGGCGCGTCCAGGAGCGCGGCCACGGCGTTGGCCAGCGCGAACAGGTCGCCCGACGGCATGCCGCCCAGCGTCTGCGGTGAGATGTCGCCGATGTCTCCCTCGACGAGCAGGGTGCGGAGCATGGCGGCGACCTGCGCCCAGGAGGCTCCCCGGGTGAGTCCGAGCAGGGCGACGCCGGACTCGTCGGCGGCCCGCCGGATCTCCACGGTCGCGGTGAACGGTGACCGGACGACGAGCGCTGCCGCGCCCTTGCTGCCGAGGTCGTACAGGAGGCGGACCACGTCGTCCGGTTCGTGGACGCCCACACCCAGGACGACTGCCCGCGCCGGGAACTGCGCCTCGTCGAGCGGGTCGTGGATGACTACGCCGCTCAGTTGCCGGCGCGTGCTCCCGCCGCCGGCGATCGACTCCAGCAGCACGTCCCCGAGGTCGTCGAGGACGCGCGCCAGGCTTGTGTGTGGCTTGCCAGACGTCGGTGTCAGCACCGCCCAAAGGTAACTCCGGGCGCACCGGAACCCGGTGGTCCGATCCGACCGGATTTCACGGCGAATTCGTCGCGTGCTACGAACCGAGCCACACCTTCGAGGTCGTGACCTCCGCCAGCAGGTCGGGAATCGGCGTGACACCGAGGCCCGGCCCCTGGGGCACCGGCAGGTGTCCGTCCTTCAAGACGAACGGTTCGGTGATGTCGGTCCGGTAGAACCGGTCCGACGCCGAGGTGTCTCCGGGCAGGGTGAACCCGGGCAGCGAGGCGAGCGCGACGTTGGCCGCCCGGCCGAGCCCGGTCTCGATCATGCCACCGCACCACACGGGGATCCCATGGGCGGCGCAGACATCGTGCACCCGCCGCGCCTCAAGGTACCCGCCGACCCGGCCGGGCTTGATGTTCACGATGCGGCAGGCGCCGAGCGTGATCGCGTCGGCAGCGGAGCGGGCGGACACGATCGACTCGTCGAGGCAGACCGGCGTGCGGATGCGACGGGACAGCTCGGCGTGGCCCAGGAGGTCCTCCTCGTCCAGGGGCTGCTCGATGAGGAGGAGCTCGAAGGGATCCAGACGGGCGAGCTGGGACACGTCGGACAGGGTGTACGCCGTGTTGGCGTCGACCTGCAGCAGCACGTCGTCGCCGAAACGCTCCCTCACCGCTCGCACCGGCTCGACGTCCCAACCGGGTTCGATCTTCAGCTTGATCCGCACATAGCCGGCGTCGAGATAGCCGCCCACCACATCAAGGAGCTGGGGGACGGAGTCCATGATGCCGACCGAGACCCCGCACGGAACGGAGTCCCGTGCGGACCCGAGCGCGGCGGCGAAGGACAGGTCGTGTGCTCGCAGTTCGGCGTCGAGCACGGCCATTTCGAGCGCGGCCTTCGCCATCCGGTGACCCTTGAACCTGGCCAGAAGGGGCGCGACCCGGCTCGCGGTGCCCTCGCCCGCCTCCAGCAGGGCCGGGACCAGGAAGTTCCGCAGCACGTGTTCGGCACCGTCGACGTATTCCGAGGAGTAGAGCGGCCCTCCCATGGTGACGCACTCGCCCCAGCCCTCGCCGTTCGGCGTCACGACGCGTACGAGCAGCAGTTCCCGTACGTCCTGCGTACCGAATGACGTCCGGAACGGTGCCACCAACGGCATCTGCACACGCAGAAGTTCCACACCACTGGGCTTCATGACGGCTTCTCCCTTGAGACCACGTACCATCCGGCACGATCGAATCCGACGACCCTGGCTTCCTCCGCCATCAGGCCTCCCAACACCTCCCGCAGCGCGACGCGCCACGCCTGGCCCCGGCCCGGGTCCGTGCGCCGGAGTGTCTCGATGTCCGGCGGCACACCGACCAGGACGACCGGCCCGTCGGCCACTGCGGTCAGCGGGCCCCCGTCAGGTGCGACGGACAGGGCGGCTTCCGCACCGTGCTCCCGCAGCGCGGCGGCATCGACCCGGGCGGGCTCACCGAGCGAGGCGGCGGAGGCCACCGGGCCTGACAGGTCCCAACGGACCATCAGCCGGTCGGTGTCACCGGCGCCGTTGATGCCGTCCCGCATCGGCCCGTAGAAGTCGGGCAGGTAGCGCGCCGGACCGGCGCCGAGCTTGGCCAGGTTGAAGTGCGCGTTCCGCCGGACCAGGGGATCGAACGTCCAGGTGATCAGCGAGACGTGCTGGCGCAACGCCCAGGCGCGCTGGTGCAGTTTGAGGGCGAACCCGATCCCCCGGCCGAGGCCTCGCGGCGCGACCCCGGCGATGTGACTGTGCAGGCTCGCCTTGGCCGGGCTACCGAAGAAGCCGAGGCAGGCTCCCAGGAGCTCGTCCCCTTCATACGCCCCCGCGACATAGTTCCCCGCCGCGGCCATCGCCCGCAGCAGCTCGGTCGTCACCGGTTGGGCACCGGCGCCCGGCTGCCAGATCGAGGCGAAGAGCCGGCAGACCTCGGTCAGGTCGGACACCTCGGTCAGATCCCGGATTTCCACACGTGAGGCGGCGGCCGCAGCGGTCGCGGCGGCCAGCGCGGCTGCACTCACAGCCGGGGAAACCAGAGCTGACTCATGTGTCGCAAGATCGGTCACGGGACTGTCCTTTCCGGGCTTGCCTGGCGGGCCACGGTGGTGCCGCGCCAGGGTTGTCCGCCGCGTTCGGCGTGGCGCACGGAGCTCATTTCGCCGACACAGCGTCGATCAGGGCGGTCAACAGGGCAGTGCGCCGCGGCAGTTCGGCGACGACGACATGTTCGTCGTCGGCGTGTGCACCGCCGCCCACGGCACCGAGGCCGTCGAGGGTGGGGACCCCAAGGCCTGCGGTGAAGTTCCCGTCCGAGGCACCGCCGACAGCGGCGGCGGTGAGATTTCCCAGACCGAGTTCGGCAGCGAGCGTCGCGGCGAGGTCGAACAGCCCCGAGGACGCGTCCGCCTGCAGCGGCGGGCGGTTGATGCCACCCGAGATCCGGATCCGCGAGCCGTCGAGTACGGGCCTCAGGTCCCGCACGGCCTGATCGACCCGCCGCTGTTCCGCTTCGTCCCACACACGTACGTCGACCGCCACGCCGGCACGCGCGGGAACGGTGTTGGTCGTGGTACCGGCGGACAGGGCCGTCGGCACGACGGTCGTACCCCGTTCGGCGTCGGCGAGTGCGGCGACGGCGAGGATCTGGTGCGCCACCTCCACTCCGGCGTTCACACCCTTCTCCGGTTCGAGCCCGGCGTGCGCGGCCCGGCCGTCCACGTCGATCCGGTACAGGGAGACGCCCTTGCGGCGGCACTTGAGCGCTCCGCCGTCGGCCGACGCCTCCAGCACGAAGACCGCTTCGCAGCCGCGAGCCTCATCCTCGATCAGGCGCCGCGACGACGGGGAGCCGATCTCCTCGTCGCCGGTGACGAGGACCGAAAGACCCGAGCGGTTCCCGGCGGCCGCGGCGGCGTGCAGCGCCATCACGACGCCCGCCTTCATGTCGAAGCAGCCCGGCCCGCGCAGCACTCCGTCCAGGACGGAGTACGGGTGCGTCTCCAGCGATCCGGCGGGCCACACGGTGTCGTGGTGCCCGAGCAGCAGCACACGCGGCGCCTCGCCGAAGCGCCACCTCAGATGCGTACACCCGTCGATCACCACGCGGTCCGGTTCCGCGTCCAGCAGCCTGCGCCCCAGCGCCGCCACGACGTCTGCGCTGCGGGCGACGGCTTCGTGATCGGAGGACGGCGACTCGCACCGCACCAGGGTCTCGATGTCGGCGAGGAGCGCCTCCACCGTCACTTCGGAACGCGTCGCCTTCATCGCGGCTCACCTCGCAGCGGCTGTCCGGCGAGCGCGTCGACTTGAAGCTCCCCCGCACTGACCACCGGCACACCACCGACGAACAGGTGCCGCACGCCCACGGACGGCCGCGTGGAGTCGAAGTAGGTGGCGCAATCGGTGATCGTCACCGGGTCGAGGACGACGATGTCGGCGTCCGCGCCGACGCCGAGGTGTCCCTTCCCCCGCGCGCCCGGCGCCACGTCGTCGAGGACGCGCGCCGGCAGGTGGGCACAGCGCCGGAACGCCTCCGGCCAGTCCCAGGCGCCGCTCTCCCGCACCATCACGCGCAGCGTCTTGGTGAACGTTCCCGCGGTGCGTGGGTGCGTCGTTCCCCCGGGCGGCAGCGGCCACTCGGTGCTGTCGTTGCTGCCATCGGGCCAGTAGACCGGCATCGCGTCACTGGCGACGATCGCGTCCGGGAAGGCCAGCGCCTGGTGCAGCATCGCGAGATCGCACGAGTTGCCCTCGTCGAGGAACTCCAGAATGCAGGGCGCCCCGGGGTCAGTGTTGCGCAACTGCCGCAGGCGCCCCTCGTCGGCGATGCGTTCGCCCGATTCGAGCATCACGACGCTCGACGGGGACAGGCCCTTCATCCGCAGGCGTTCGGCGTCGAGGAAGGCCGCGCCGATCGCGGTGCTGCCCGCCCCGTAGGGGTAGGCCTCGACCGTCACCCGGGATCCCGACCGCCGTGAGCCGTCCAACGCGCCGAGTACCCGGTCGATGTGGTGGCCCGACGTGCTGTTGACGTGGCAGTGGTGCATCGCGGCGCCGGTCTCGGCCGCGGCGATGACGATCTCCTCGGAGCCGTCCGCCGGAGTGCCGGGATCCACTTCGACCAGCTCACGGACGTGGGTGTACGTCGGCACACCGGCCTTCGCGGCGAGCCGGGCGACGGCGAGGAACTCGGCCGGATCACTGTGCGGCGCGTACCCGAGGAGGACTCCGATACCGAGCGCTCCTGCGGCCAGTTCACCCTCGATCAGGGCCAGCCATTCGGCGAGTTCACGATCGGTGGAGGAGCGCTGCCATGCGGGGTTTCCCAGCACCGCGAGGCCGCTCCCGATCTGTGCGTCGGGCTGAATACCGGCGAGCACCTGGGCCCGGGCGCCGCCCCACGAGGCGGAAAAGCCGTAGTGCAGCGGGCGTCCGTCCGCGGCGGCCTCGGCGTACGCACGCCCGATGGGCATGAGGCCCGACTCCAGGTCGAGGGCCGTCGTCACACCGTCCATGGCCTGCAGCCGCTGCCCCGCGACGGAGTGCACGTGGCTGTGCAGGTCGAGGAACCCCGGACCGACGACCAACCCCGTGACGTCGACGACCTCGCATCCCGGTGGCACGTCGAGCCCCGCGGCCACAGCTCTGACCACGCCGTCGGACACGAGTAGGTCGGCGATGCCGTCGAACCCTGTTCCCGGATCAATGACACGGCCGCCACGCAAAAGTGTCTGCACGCTTTCGTCTCCTCGTCGAGGACGCACTGGAGCACCTGCTGGTCTCCAGTGCGACCCTAGGAGGGGGATCAGGCACCGCTGTTGGTCCATGCCGACGAATCCGTGGCCGCCTGTTCATACGCGCCGACGAACCCGGCCCGGAGCACCGCGAATGCCCCGGGGCGCACGTAAACGGCCACTGCCGTCCTGCCGCCGCTTCCGTGGGGTGGCGGCGGAGCAGCGCACGCGTGGGCAGACCGGTGGCAGCCAGGCCGAGGAAGACCGTGCCGGCCACCAAGGCGACCGCCGCGCCGGCGGAGATTTGAGGTGCGGCACCGGTGAGGCCGCGGGCGAGGGGAATGAGCGTGGTCCAGGCGATGCCGGCGCCGAGCCGGAGACCAGTGGCGGCCACCAGGAGTGCTTCCCAGCGCATCGTGCTCGGCTCCTGCAGTCCGGTACGGGGTGGGGAAAACCCCGGTCCGAGCTCAGACGGAGGCGGTCGCGACCGCGAGGCCGAAGCCGATCAGCACGACGCCTGTGGTCCGCCCCAGAGCGCGGCGGAACCGTTCGGACGCTGCGGAGGCGGAAGCAGGAGCGGCAGTGAGGAGCATGGGAGCGGCAACCCCGGGGTACGACGCAGCACGTCGTGGGGGAGGAGCGGCCAAGGTCACCAGGCGCTGCTCCACCCGGTTGTGCTGGAATACGAGTCCAGCAGGTCCACCACGAAGACCAGGGTCGAGCCCGGCGGGATCAACGGCGAGGGCGACTGATTGCCGTAGCCGAGACGCGGGGGAACGATGATCTCGCGCCGACCGCCGACCTTCATCCCCCTCACCCCCCGGTCCCAGCCCTTGATGACCTTGCCACTGCCCAGGGCGAACTTGAACGGCTGGCCCCGGTCCCAGGAGGCATCGAACTCCTTCCCGGACTCGAAGGTCACCCCGACATAGTGGACCCTGACCACCATGCCCGGCTTCACCTCAGCCCCGTCCCCGACGACCAGGTCCCGGATGGTCAGCTCGGTAGGAGCGTCACCCTCCGGAACGTCGACCTCGGGCTTCGTCAGTTCACTCATTGCCGCCTCATCACTCTCCGTCGGAAGCCGTCGCACGGATCAGCCGGGCACGTGGACACTCCATGCAGCAGATGGTCACGCTACCGAGAATGCCGGTCCCCGGAGCACACCAGATCCAGCGGCCACACGTGGTGATCTTTTGCACTGCCGATGAACGCGACCGGCACGCACAGGTCACGCAGTAATCGCCAGAACGAGACGTGGTGCAGACGGCTGTCGGCACATTGACCCGAGAGAACAGCACCTGGGGCCACCGCCGGATACAGGGCGAACCCGCCCGCCTCGGCTACCCGATCGCCCCGTCCACAGTCTGGGAGATCCTCCACGCAGCCGGCATCGACCCCGCCACGCAACGCTCCGGCCCGACCTGGCAGCAGCGCGAGGAGGAGGGAAGGCACCGGGAGCTGGAGGGCGGCCTATAGTCGATCTCATGAGTCGTTGGCAGGAACTGACCGGTGGCACATCCGGGCACGAGTACGCCGCGCGCTTCGCCGCGCTGGTCCGCAACGGCAAGGATGTGCATGGTGAGGCGCGCTTCTGTGCGGCCCTGGTGCCCGCCGGGGCGCGGGTGCTTGACGCCGGGTGCGGTACCGGACGGGTCGCGATCCGGTTGGCGGAGCTGGGGTACGACTGCGTCGGGATTGACCTCGACGACTCGATGCTGGACGTGGCGCGGACTCACGCGCCGGAGCTGCCGTGGTTCCGGGCCGATCTCGCCGAGTTCGATCCGGCCCTGCTCGGCATCGCGGCGGACTTCGACCTGGTCCTCGCTGCCGGCAATGTCTTCCCACTGCTGGCCGCCGGTACTGAGGCCGCGGTGGTCAAGCGCCTGGCCGGGGCTTTGCGTCCGGGCGGGCTGCTGGTCGCGGGCTTCGGCCTGGACGCCGCCCACCTGCCCGTGCCGCCCGGCATCACGCTGCCGGAGTACGACGCGAGTTGCACTGCGGCGGGCCTCACCCTCGTCGACCGCTTTGCCACCTGGGACGCCGACGCCTACGACGGCGGTGGCTACGCCGTCAGTATGCATCGCACCAGCCCCTGACCCGGCCGCTCAGGTCCATGACCACCGGGGTGAGCGCCAGGCCCAGTTGCCATGGGTGCGCCCGCGCTGGGCACCCGTCGCCCGGTCGAGCCGCCGGCTGTCCGTCGCGGCAGTCCCCCTGTCACGGCGCTGATGCGTCCCTGTGCCTGCGGCTCGCTCTGGCGAGCCCGCGCTTCTGTATGCATTGACGCCGATACGGCTGTCGCCCTAAGGTCCTGTTATTCATATAACCGATTTGCATTCGTATATACGAACGGAGTCCTGTGGCGAGTACATCGGTCACCCGGGCCCTGCGGATTCTGACCCTGGTCGCGCATGCGGACAAACCGGTCACGCTGAAGCAGATCGCCGAAGAGCTTGAGATCCCCAAGAGCACGGCGCACGGCATCCTGCGCGATCTCACACAGGAGCGGTTCATCGACGTATGCGAGCCCGTGGGATACACCGTCGGCCTGAAGGCGTTCGAGGTCGGAGCCGCGCATCTGCGCATCGCCGGGGTCAGTGGGGTGATCTCGTCCGAACTGGTCGAACTGAGCCGCGCGTTGGACATCACGGCGCACTACGCGGTCCTGGACGGTACCGAGGCCGTGTACCTCTGCAAACAGGACCCGGTCAACGCGGGGATACAACTGGCCAGTTCGTTGGGCGCGCGCCTGCCCTCCCACCTGACCGCGGTCGGCAAGTGCTGTCTTGCCTGGCTCCGTCCTGAAGACGTGGCGGAGCACGTGCACAGCACGGGGGCCGAGGACCCGGGCTGCCTGCGAGAAGAGCTGCTACGGGTCAGGGAACACGGTCACGCCACCGACGACGGACAGGTCGCCTCCGGTGTGCAGTGCATCGCTGCTCCGGTCTTCGACCCGGCGGGTCCCAGGGGCGCTGTCGGAATCAGTTATCTCAAGGGAGGCTTCCCCGAAGTGGACACGGCAACAGAGGCCGTACGGAAATCCGCGGCTCGCCTGACCGCCAAACTGGGCGGAGTGCAGCGGTGATCCGCGCGAGGCCCTGGCTGGACGGGATCACCCCCTACCGGCCCGGCCGTCAGGCACTGACCGCAGCAGGATCGATGGCCTCCAACGAGTCGCCTCTCGGGGCCAGCCCCAGGGTGGCAGCGGCGGTGGCCGAAGCGGTGACCGGAGCCCATCAGTATCCGGACCCGCTGGCGACGGATCTCCGGCAGCGGCTGGCCGAGTTGCACGAGGTCAGCGTTGAGCACATTCTCGTCGGCAATGGATCCGACGAGTTGATATTCCTGTTGGCCTGGGCCTACCTGGCTCACGGCGGGCAGGCCGTGTGCGCCGATCCGGCCTACCGCGTGGACGAGATCAGCAGCCAGGTGGTCGACGCGCGTCTCACCAGGATCCCGCTGCGGAACTGGACCCACGACCTGCCGGCCATGGCCGACGTGGCGGCCGACATCGCCTATGTGGTCAACCCGCACAATCCCACCGGGACGACGCTGGGACTGCAGGCGATCGAATCGTTCGTCGCACGCGCGCAGAGCCGCCTCGTCGTGGTCGACGAGGCGTATATCGACTTCACCGACGACCCGGCCGCCACGAGTGCCATCCCGCTCGCCCGTCAGGGCAAGGCAGCCGTACTGCGTACCTTCTCCAAGGTGCACGGTCTCGCCGGCCTGCGCGTCGGCTATCTCGTGGCGGACCCGGCGATCATCGACACACTGCGAACCGTCCGCGCCCCGTTCTCCGTCGGTGGCCTGGCCCAGGCCGCGGCCTGCGCGGCCCTCGACGACCACTCGCATTACCAGGCCGTACGACGGCACACGATGCAGCACCGTGCCGCACTGGCCGACCTGTTCACATCCGCCGGCTACGACGTCGTACCCTCACAGGCCAATTTCGTCCTCGTCAGGGCCAGGGACGAGGACCACCTCGTCGCCCGACTCGCTGAGCACGGCGTCTCGGTACGGCCGGGCAGCGCCCTCGGCGCCCCCGGCACCGTCCGGATCAGCGTGCCCTCACTCCCCGGCATGGCCCTGGTCGAGCGAGCTCTCGCCATGCCCTGACGGCTGGGGACCACAGGGATGACCCCGTCGCCCGTACTGGAGGTCAGTCAACCGCGCTCATCCGGGACACGGTCGGCACGGCCTGCCCGCTGAGGAGGCGTCCCGCGCCCGGCACCGTCGGAGTCAGGCCGAGTTCGGTCAGCAGGCGGAACGTCGTAGCCGTCGCCGCGGACAGCACCGGGATGCCGCACTCGTCCTCGACTGCCTGGATCGCGTCCAGGGACGGCATCTGCACGCAGGCCGACAGGACCAACGCGTCCGCGTTGCTCAGGTCGAGGCGCTTGTAGTGGTCGCGGAGGTCCGCGGGGTCGAGGCGGGCGACGGCGAGGTTGTCGGGGACCTCCAGGCTGAGGGAATCGACCACGTCGATACCGGCGGACTCGATGTACTGCGTGACGAGCGAGGTCAGCGGCTTCATGTACGGGGTGACGACGGCGACCCGCCGGGCGCCCAGCGCGGCGATCCCGTCCAGGAGTGCGCCGGCACTGGAGACGACGGGAGCCTTGGCGCCCTGCTCCCGGAGTACGGAAGTGATCTGGTCCTCCGCCGTGCAGTGGTAGCCCGGGCCCTGCGCCATGATCGCGACCAGGCAGGCGGTGGCCACCACGTCCGGCTGGGCGTCGGCCAGTTCGAGAGCGGCGCGTTCCGTCTGCGCGTTCATGCTGCGCAGTTCCTCGGGCGTGACCTGGCGCATACGCATGCGGCTGCTGTGGAAGACGAAGCGGTCGCCCTGCCCGGCTTCCTCGCGGGCCCGCAGCATGCGCGGGACCTCGGTCTCCATCGTCAGGTTCGAGCTGGGCACGATCATCCCGATGTGGTGCGTGGGCATGTACTTCCTCCATCAAAAGTCCGGACACGTACGAATTTGGCTGTGGTGAGCCCCGAATACCCGGCAGAGGCGGGGCAGCGGGGCGGTTGAGGGAGTCAGGAGCTGCGGGCCAGCTGCTCCCAGTGGTCGGCGAGGCGTGTCAGCTCCCGGACGATCTCCGCGCGCCGTTCGGGGGCGTAGGGCTGCAGCAGCTGCTCGTCCAGCTCACGCGCCCGCGTGTTCGCCGTCTCGACCACCTCTCGCCCCTCGTCCGTCAGGTGCAGCAGCTTGCGCCGTGCGTCGGCGGGCGAGGGGGTGCGGGCGAGCAGCCCTCGGTTTTCGAGGCGCCGTGCAATGTCTGCCATGGTGGACGTGTCGAGGGCGGCGAGCGCGGCCAGGGAGCTCTGGTCGAGCCCCGGGTTGGCCTCGGCGATCTGCAACACCGCGAACTGCGGGCCCGTGAGTGTCGCGTCGACGCTGCGCACCCAGACCGCCAGATACGCCTGGTAGAGGCGCCGGGACTGGAATCCGGGCGCTTCGACGAGTCGACGTGGAGCAGCGGGGGCGTCAGTGGCCGCCGTGGAGTCAGTCATAGGCCAACTTTCCCACGGACGCGCGCTCTTCAGCGGGGTGGGGAGCCGCTAGGGCATCACGGAGCAGTGTGAGGGAGGTGTCCGGGTTGTCCCAGAAGACCATGTGTCCGGCGTCCGGCACGCGGATCAGGCGGGCGGCGGGAAGCGCACTGGCGGCCTCGGCGGCTCCTTCGGCCGTCACGACCGGGCTGTCAGCTCCGTACATGAGGGTTGTCGGGGTGTTCGCGCCGATCCGCGGCCACCAGTCGAAGAAGTCCTCGCTCTCGAACCCCTCGTGCGTGGCGGTGATCGCCACGTCGCCACAACTGCTCAGCCATCGCGCGCGCAGTTCCTGTTCGCGGCGGGGCCAGGACGGCCAGGAGCGGGCGACCTCGTCGGCGTCCGTGCCGCGCCGGGCCTCTTGCAGCTGGTTCGCGAACGCCGTCAGCGGGGTCGGGTACGGGCCGCGTCCCGGCCCCGACATCGGTGGGTCGACGATTACCGTGCCGCGCAGCGGTACCCGTGCGCGTACGGCCACGACCGTGGCGATGCGGGCACCCATCGAGTGCCCCAGCAGCAAGGGGTGATCGAGGCCGAGCTGTTCGATGACGGCCTCGGCGTCGGCCGCGTAATCGTCCAGCGCATAGCTGTCACCGTCGTCGGACAGGCCCCGGCCGCGTACGTCCAGGACGACCGGGCGTACGGGACCGGTCAGGGCGCGGGCCACGAAGTCCATGGTCACGGCGGGGGAGGTGATTCCGGGCAGGATCAGCACCGGAACGCCGTCGCCGCCGTAGTCCAGGGCGTGCAGGCGCAGGCCGCCGTGGTGGGCCCAGCGGCTGCGGGCGGGGATGTCGGCGAGGTCGGCGAGTGCCGGCTGGGTGAGCGAGCGCTGGTTCATGGTGCGGGAGTCCTCACTGTGCGGTGGGGAGTTCGGCGAGGTAGCCGAGGGCGTCGGCCTGGTCGATGACGTCGCCGTACTTGGCCTGGATGTCGAAGAGGGCAGCGTCGTGCGGTCCCTGGGCGCGGTCGCCGACGGCGTCGCTCGGCACCAGCACCTGGAACCCGGACTGGACGGCGTCGACGGCGGTGGCGCGCACGCAGCCGCTGGTCGTGGCCCCGCACACCACGGCCGTGTCCCGGCCGAGGGCCGTGAGCTGCGCGGCGAGCGAGGTGCCGAAGAACGCGGATGCCCCCTTCTTCACCACGAGCACGTCCCCGTCCCGGTACGGCAGCCGGGGGTCGAGCGCGACCGCGTCGCTGCCTTCGCGCAGGGCGCGCATACCGGTCGCCTTGTCCAGCCAGGCGACGGAGCGGCCGTCGGCCTCGGCGGGCGTATAGCTGATCGCCGTGAAGATCACGGGCACACCGGCTTCGCGTGCTGCCTCGATGAGCTGGGTCGTGGCGGCGACGGTCGCGGTGAGGTCGCTGCCGGTCGGGAAGTCCGCTTCGGTGAAGCCGCGGGTGAGATCGACGACGACCAGGGCGGGGCGGGTGCCGCGGGGCACGGGGCTGCCGAAGCCGGCCCGTTCGTAGACGGAGTCGGTCCGTCGGCCGTAGCGCGCGGTCATGGGGTCCTCACCTCGGGGGTGTCAGCGGCGGGAGAAGGCACGGGTGATCAGCCAGCCTTGGAACATCCCGGCGGCGAAGGCCGCCACGACGGGTGCGTAGCGGGTGGCCGTGGGGCCGACGAGGAGCGCCAGTCCGTCGAGTTCGGGCGCTGTGGCAGCTGTGGGCGCCGGGCTTCCGGTAGCGCCGGTGGTGGTGCTGCCCGTGGTGCTGCCCGTGGCGATGGCCGGGCTGCCGCCGGACAGCTGCCCCACCAGGTTCTGGGCGAACTGCCGCAGCAGGCGGTCGGAGACCGTCACGATGGCACCCTTGCCGAACTGGGCGATCTTGCCGCGGATGACCAGGTCGGTCGAGATCCGCAACAGCGACCCCGAGCCGTCGGGAGCCTCCGCCACCTCCAGGTCGACCGCGGCCTCGGCGTCGCCGCTGCCGTGGACGTCGGCGCCGCTGGCCTGCAGCCGCAGGCGACGTGCCTCCGGGTCGGATTCGAGGAACCGCACCGTCCCCGCGTAACCGGCCGTGATCGGTCCGACCTTGACCTTGACCGTGCCGCGCCAGGCCTCGCCGTCGAGTCCTTCGAGAGCCGCGCCCGGCATACAGGCGGCCACCCGCTCCACCTCGTTGAGGAGCTTGAACACGGCATCGGGTGCTGCCTGCACCGCGATCTCGTTGGTGAGGATCACTGGACGTTTCCTTTCTGGTGCCCGCGCCGGGCTGCGGCGCAGTGCTCGACCGCGTCGACGATGGTCTGGTAGCCGGTGCAGCGGCACAGGTTGGAGGAAACGGCCTCGCGGATCTCCTTACGGTCCGCGTCCGGGTTCTCCGCGAGGAAGCCCTCGGCGAGCATGAGGAAGCCGGGGGTGCAGAAGCCGCACTGGAGTCCGTGCCGATCTGCGAACGCCTGTTGGAGATCGCTGAGCCGGCCGTCGTCGGAGAGCGACTCGACGGTGCGGACCTGCTTTCCCTCCGCCTGCACGGCGAACATGAGGCAGGAGCGGGCCGGACGTCCGTCGACGAGTACGGTGCATGCCCCGCAGATGCCGTGTTCGCAGGCCAGGTGGGTGCCCGTGAGCCCGAGGTCGTGGCGGAGGGTGTCGGCGAGGGTGCGGCGCGAGTCCAGGACGACCTCACGCGCCGTGCCGTTCACGGTGAGGCTGACCAGCTGGTGGTCCGTGGAGTTGCTGCTCATGCTTGTGCGGACTCCTTGTGCTTGTAGGCCGCTTGTTCCAGGGAGAGCTGGATCTGCTCCGGACGGATGGGGGTGTTCTCCAGCTCCACGCCGGTGGGGCGCAGGGCGTCGTTGACGGCGTTGAGCACGGCGGCGGGGGCACCGATGGTGCCGCCCTCGCCGGCGCCCTTCGCGCCCGTCTCGGTGATCAGGGAGGGAGTCTCCAGGTGGTGGATGGTGATGTCCGGGATCTCGGCCGCGGTGGGCATCTTGTACTCCATGAATCCGGTGCACTCGGGGTCGCCCTGGGCGTCGTAGGTGACCTGTTCGTACAGCGCCCCGGCGATCCCCTGGGCGATGCCGCCGCGGCACTGGCCCTCCACGACCGTGGGGTTGATGGCGACGCCGCAGTCCTCCACACAGACGTACCGCAGGATCTCGACCTGGCCGGTGCCCTCGTGCAGCTCCACGACGACGCCGTGAGTGGCGTTGGAGAAGGTGCCGTCGCTCAGGGTGTCGAACGACGCGGTGGCCGTCAGGCCAGGTTCCGTTCCGGCGGGCAGCAGGTCCGCCCGCAGGTAGGCGACCTCGGCCAACTCGACGTGCGTCAGGCCGCGTTCGGGGTCGTCCCGTAGCCGCACCCGGCCCTTGTCGAGAACGGTGTCCTCGTACGGGACATCCAGCAGGGCTGCCGCGAGGGCGCGCAGCCGCTCGCCCAGCTTTCCCGCGGCGCGGCGTACCGCGCTGCCGCCGATGGCGATGGAACGGCTGGCGAAGGTCCCCCAGCCGTAAGCGATCCGTTCGGTGTCGCCCTGGTGCAGCTTGACCTTGTGCAGCTCCAGGCCCAGCTCGTCGGCGGCGATCTGGGCCATCGTCGTCTCATGGCTCTGCCCGTGGCTGATGGTGCCGGTCGTGACGGTGAGCGCGCCGGTGGTGTCCATCCGTACCTCGGCGAGGTCGAAGCCCGGCACCACCTTCATCCTGCGTTGCGCGAAGGCGGCGGTGCCGTACCCGGTGCGCTCGCTGAAGCAGGAGTATCCGATACCCAAGTGGCGTCCCTGTTCCGCCGCTTCGGCCTGGCGCGCGTACCAGCCCTCGTCCCGCAGCGACTTCTCGCACAGGTCGAGCGACTCCAGGTACGAGCCGGGGTCGTACGTGATGTTGTTGACGCCGGTGTACGGGAATTCGGTGATGACGTTACGGCGGCGGATCTCGACCGGATCCATGCCGAGTTCACGGGCGGCACGCTCGAAGACCCGCTCGACGGCCATCACGTACTGGGGGCGGCTGACACCTCGATAGGGGGCCGTCGGTGCCTTGTTGGTGGTGATCGCCCGGCCTCGCACCCGGTAGGCGGGGATGCGGTAGACGCCGGGCATCTCGGACGAGGCCATCAGCGGCTCGATGCCCACGGTGAACGGGTAGCAGGAGTAGGCACCCATGTCGCAGACCACATCGGCGTCCAGGGCCAGGATGTGCCCGTCGGAGTCGAACGCGGCGCGCAGGCTGTAGTGCTGCTCGCGGGCCAGGAAGGACGCGGTCAGCGCGTCCTTGCGGTCCTCGATCCACTTCACCGCCCGCCCCAGGCGCATGGCTGCCGCGCCGACAGCGATCTCCTCGCGGCCCACCACGCACTTGATGCCGAAGCCGCCACCCATGTCGGGCACCACCACCCGTACGGCTCGCTCGTCCAGGCCCATGCAGTTCGCCATCACGGTCCGCACCTGGTGGGGGATCTGCGTGCACGTGTGCACCACCAACTGCTCCTCGCGCGCGTCCCATTGGGCCAGAGCGCCACGGGTCTCCAACGGCAGGGCGTTCTGCCGCCCGGTCCGCGACTCGACGCGTACGGTGCACGGGGCGTCGGCGAAGATCTGGTCGATGCCCTCCGTCGCGAAGAGGGACACGTCCAGCAGTGTGTTGCCCGGGGCCTCTTCGTGGACGAGCGGTGCGCCAGGAGCCAGTGCCGTGTCCTCGTTCAGGATCGGCGCGAACACGTCGTAGACAGCCTTGGCGGCCTCGATGCCGTCCTCCGCCGCGTACGGGTCCTCGGCGATCACGATCGCGATGGGTTCACCGACGAAGCGCACCCGGTCGCGGGCGAGTACCGGCATCTCGGTGGGCACGTACTCCTCGGGGGGACGGTGCAGACCGGCGGTGATCGCGCTCAGGTCCAGGTCACCAGCGGTGAACGCGGCCACCACACCGGGCACTTCGCGCACCGCGGACAGGTCGAGGGAGGTGAGCCGGCCCGACGCGACACTCGACCGGACGAACTGGGCGTGGAGCATGCGCGGCAGCTGGATGTCGTCGACGAACCGGCCACGCCCGGTCAGCAGCCGTGGATCCTCGCGGCGCGGGACGGCGGTACCGACCAGGGTGGAAGGGGCCGTATCGGTGCGGTTCATCGGGACATCGCCTCCTCGCAGGCCTGTATGACCAACCGGCGGGTGAGGATCCGCCGGTACTGTGCGCTGCCGTTGCCGTCACCCGGCGGGTCGATCGCAGCGGCCGCGGCCTCGGCGCAGGCCGCGAACAGCACGTCGTCGGGCCCGCCCCGGGCGAGTGCCTCCTCCGCTTCCGGCACCCGTACCGGCGCGGGGGCGACGCCGCCGAGCGCCACCCGCCCGCCGCGCACGGCGCCGTTCTCCACATCCAGATCGACGGCGGCCACCACGATGCCGAAGTCCCCCTGGCGCTCGGCGAATTCGGTGAGCGCCGCATGAGGTGCCGGATGCGGGAACACCAGCTCGGTGATGAGCTCGTCGGGTTCGAGCGCGGTGCTGAAGAAGCCGTAGAAGAAGTCGCCGGCGATGATGGTGCGGGTGCCCCGGGGGCCTCGGGCCACGATCCGCGCGTCGAGCAGGACGGCGAGCAGGCACCACTCGGCGGTGCTGTCCCCGTGGGCGATGCTGCCGCCGACGGTGCCGCGGGTACGGATCGGCAGGTGACCGACCCATCGCATGGCGTCCCTCAGCACGGCGAAACCGGCCCCCATCTGCGCTTCGTCCGCCGTTTCGACCGCGTGGTGGGTGGTGAGGGCGCCGATGCGCAGCCCGTCGGGGCCGTGCCGGAACCCGGTCAGGCCCTCGCTCGCGGGGAGGCTGCCGATGTCCACCAGGTGCCGGGGCCGCGCGAGCCGGTAGTTCATCATGGCGATGAGGCTCTGGCCGCCCGCCAGCAGCTTGGCTTCGTCACCCAGCTCGGCGAGCAGCCGGGCGGCGTCCTCGGTCGATCGCGCGCGGTGGTAGGTAAAGGGGGCGGGTTTCATGGCCCTCCTCTCATCGTGCTCGGATACGGGTCAGATGGTGGGCCGGGCGGGCTCGGCGGACGGGCCGGCCGAGCGGTGGGCCGCAGCACCCGGGGCCGGGTCCGGCTCCACGTGGTCCAGCTCGCGGCCCTTCGTCTCCGGAGCGGCCACGGCCATCCATCCCACCGCCAGCGCCGCCGCGGCACCGAGCACCGCGAAGGTCAGCGGCAGTCCGAGGACCGGCCACATGAGCGTGCCGAACAGCAGGGGTGCGAAGCCCGTGGCGACGCGGCTCGCCGCGGACGCGGAGCCGAAGCCGGTGGCCCGCATCGACGTCGGGTACAGCTCGGCCACGTAGGCGTACAGCGCCGGGATGGTCAGTTGAATGGTGAACCCGAAGACGCCGAGCGCCACCATGGCGGCTGTAGGGGTACTCAGCAGCAGCGCGAACAGCACCAGCGCGGCGGACGCGAGCGGAGCCGAGACACCGATCAGCCACTTCCGGCCGACCACGTCCACCAGCCAGGCCGACGCGGCAACCCCGAGGATGCCCACGGCACTCATGAGCGTGGTGCCCGTGAAGGCCGCTGTGTCGCTGTATCCCTGGTCGGCGAGGATGGAGGGCATCCAGCTGAGCGCGGCGTAGTACACGAGCATGATCGTGACGAACAGCGCCCAGGCGACCGAGGTGATGCGCGGGTTGAACGTCCACACCCGGCCCAACTGCGCGAAGGTTTCGGTGAGTCCATGTTTCGGGGACGCCTTCTCCGGTGGGGGAGCGGGTACGGCGTACGGTTCGGCGGGGGTGCCGGTGCGGGCCACGAGGTCGTCGATGACGGTACGTGCCTCGGCCTCACGTCCCTTGGCGGTGAGGTAGATCGGTGACTCGGGTACCCCGCGCCGTACCCAGAAGAGCAGCAGCGCGGGCAGCGTCATGGCACCCAGCATCCAGCGCCAGTTCCCGCCGAGGTCCAGCATCACGGTCGAGGCCACGCCGCACAGGGTGCCGCCGACCGGCCACCACAGATCCAGCGCGGTCAGGATCCGGCCGCGGTATTTGCGTGGTGAGAACTCGCTGATGAGCGCGTAGTCGACGGGGATACAGCCACCGAGACCGACGCCTGCGAGGAAGCGCAGCAGCAGGAAGGTGTCGTAGGTGGGGGAGACGGCGGCCAGGACGGAGAAGACGGCGAAAACCAGCAGCGTGGTGCTGAAGGCCTTCTTGCGGCCGATACGGTCCGCGACGGAACCCCAGGCCACCGCACCGGCCGCCATTCCGATGAGGTTGGCGGTGGCGACGAGGCTGCGTTGCCCGACGGACAGGTCGAACTCCGTGCCGAGCAGCGGGGTGAGGAAGCCGTTGAGGGCGACGTCCCAGGCATCGAAGAGATAGCCGAGGCCGCCGATGATGAAGATGCGGCCCTGTACACCCCATTTCCAGGGGAGTTCCTGGACAATCTGGTCACCGGTTTTCACGCGCGTACTCCAGGTCTGCAGAGGAGGGGCGCCGCGTCGTCGCGGGCGCTGGATGACTGCACGAGCTGCGGGTGCGGGCCGCCGGGCGGAGGCCTGGGGTGAGAGGAGCCGGGAGAGGATCAGCGGTGGTGCCGATAGGCGAACTGCTCCTGACCGGCGCTGTCGAGCGGACTGCCGCTCCACAGCCAGTCGTACGAGACGTCCGACTCGCCGTCGAAGCTGGTCGCGAGCGCGGCGTCACGGGCCTGCTGCTCGGGCCCGTCCGGGTGGCGGTAGAAGGTCTTGTTGCGCAGGGAGGCCTGCTGCACCATCCCGGCGTGCTTGGCCCGGCGGCGGACGTAACGCTGCAATGCGTCCTCCACCCCGGTCACCGTCACGCCGGCGAGTTCTTCAGCGAGGACGGCGGCGTCCTCCATGGCCTGGGATGCGCCCTGGGCCTGATAGGGCAGCATCGCGTGGCAGGCATCGCCGAGCAGCGCGACCCGGCCGTCGACCCAGACCGGGTCGGGACGCCGGTAGTAGAGGGCGAAGCAGGTGACATCGTCCTTGGCCTTCGACAGCATTGCCGGAACGCGGTCGTCCCACCCCTCGTAGGCATCGACCAGCTGCTGCGCGGGGGCCGTGGTGGACCACTGCTCGGCGACCTCGTCGGTGCACGGAACACAGCCGACGACGTTGAGGGACTCGCCGCCACGGATGAGGTAGTGCACGAGGTGGCGTCCGGGCCCGTACCAGATGGTGCTCTGGAAACGGTCGAAGAGGAACCGGGTGGCCGGGTCCGCCCGCAGCAGATCCCCGGGGATCAGTGTGCGGAAGGCCATGTCGCCGGAGAAGACGAGCGTGTCCTCGGCACCTATGAGGTCGCGTACCTGGGAGCGGACGCCGTCGGCGCCGATGAGCACGTCCCCGGCGTACCGGGTGCCGTCCTCGGTGACCGCGACGGGGCGCTGCGGATCGCTGCGGTCGATGGCGGTCACCCGGCTGCCGGTGCGGATCCGGACGGCGGGGCCCGGACCCTCCGGATCGGAGCAGGCGTCGAGGATGATCTGGTGCAGATCCGCCCGGTGGTAGTGCCAGTACGGGGCGTTGAAGGTTTCCTTGACGTGCTGCCCGAGTGGTGTGAGCCCGATGATGCTGCCGTCCTGCCAGCGACGGCGGACCTGGTCCTGGGGCTCCGTGCGGATGGCCTCCAGGCGGCGGCGCAGTCCGAGGCCCATCAGGATGCGGCTGGCGTTCGGCGCGGTCTGGATGCCCGCCCCCACCTCGCCGAGCTCGGCGGCCTGTTCGAGGACGGTGACCCGCAGGCCCTGATGGCGCAGCGACAGCGCGGCGGTGAGCCCGCCGAGGCCGCCACCGACAACGGTGATTTCAAACGACTGGCTGAGAGCCACGATGGCTGTTCTCCCGGGAGTCTGGTGAGGTCGTGGGTCCTGCGGTGCCGGCTGCCGGCCGCAGCGGTCCCGGTTCCGGTCGCAGCTGTTCCGGCGTCGGGCGCAGCTGCTCCGGTGCCGGCCGCTTCGATGTCAGCTCTCGACCAGACGGCCGCCGGTGACGACCTCGGCGCCGTCGACGGCGACCGTGCAGCCGCGCATGGCGATGTCGAGGTGGGCGTACGACTCGCGCTGCAGGTGCGGGTGCGGGCCCGTCGACCATAGGAAGTTCCCGGCGAAGGCGCGGGCGTCCATGCCCATCAGGTCGTCCTTGCCGTACATCGCGGTCGCGAACCAGTCGGCGGTGCGCATCAGGCCCCAGCCCATGTGGGAGAGGCTGCGGGCCCACTGGTCCTGCGAGTCGTCGAAGAAGGTGTTGAGCATCTCGGCCTCGGCGCCGCCGGTGACCTTGTTGATGTGTCCGCCGGAGACCTCCAGCGTGACGGGCGTGCGTACGTACTCCTTGAACGGGAGCAGGATGTCGCCCTCGGCGAGCACGATCTGCCCGTCCGAGATCTCCGGCCAGCACAGCACCATCGTGCTCGGCCAGTGGTCCCAGCGCCCCGGGTCGTCGGCGAAACCGCACTGGAACTCCGGCTTGGATCCCGGGAGTTGAATGGTGAGGTCGGTGCCCGCGGCCGAGGTGACGTGCATGACGGACGAGGCCTTGAGCAGCTCCACGCCGCGGAGCACCTCCTCCTTGTCCGACTCCTTGGGCAGATTGCGGATCAGTACGTCCGGGGCGTCGCAGACGAAGATGATCCGGGTTCCGGCGCGCAGGATCTCCTGCTGCACCGGGGCGTGGATGAACCCCTCGCGGGTCAGATCGACCACCAGGTCGGCGGACTTCAGCAGGGTCTGCGCGGTGGTGTCGTTGAGTACGGAGATGAGGCCGGGGCCCGCGCCCGTGTGGGTGCTGGGCATCGGGGCCGGGCTGCCGCCGGGCACGGTCGCGGCGATGACATGCGCGCCGCACGTCTTGGCCGCTCCGAACGCGGCGGCCACGTAGTCGCCGCGGCTGCCGGGCTCGGACAGCACGACGACGTGTTCGCCCTCGCGGAGCTTGCAGAGGCGGAGCTGGCGGGTGAATGCGTCGAGCAGATCGACGGAGGTCAGATCGAACACGAGATGTCCTTCCTGGGCTCGGCTGAGTGCACGCGGGCATGACGAACAGGCCTGTTGTGCACGGGTGATGAGCTGCGAAGACACGGGGCGGAGCACCGCCCGACAGAGATAATCCGAACACGTACTATCTCGCTTGGCAAGGGGTGGCGGAGGACTTAACGCGCCGAGTTCACCTTCGGTCCGGTCCGGAGATCACCCGCCGCAGCCTTCGTCGTGAGGCCTTCGCTGCGCACCCTGACGGCATCAAGGCCGCCCTTGGAATACGGGCAGGGGGTGTTCCGGTGCTCACGTTCGTATCGCTCTTCCCTTGTGCAGGAGCGGGGTTCGCCCTTCGTAGGCTCAGGGCATGACCAAGCACCCAGATGTGGAACGTTTGACGAGTGTGTGGAGGCGGATCGCCCGCTGGTTGGCCGGAGTTGCCCGGGGTGGTGAACGGATGCCTGGTGTGGGAGAACCCTGAGGCTCCAACCACGGACGGCTGGGAGCCGTTCCACCCGGTTCACTGAGGATGGTTGGCTCCCAGCTCCGGCCGGTTGAAGGCCAGGGCTGGGAGCGTGATCAGCCGGTCAGGGCTTCTTCATCTCACAGATGAGGTCGGCCTTGGATGTATCGCATGCCTTGAAGCAAGAGTCGCCGATGCAAGGCAACCCACGGGTGGGGGCGTACCCGTCAGACGGCGCTGTCGCCTCGGTCTCCTGAGAGGGCGTGCCGGCGCAGCAGGAGAATGCCGGAGTGTTTCACGGTGTCTCGGGGCACTGGGATTGTTTCTTCTTTGCGTAGGGTTTGAGGTATGAGCCCAGAGCATATAGAGCGGACGACCGCCGCCTGGCAGCAGTTGATCGAATGGCTTCGCGTGCGTGCCCCAACCTCGCACGCTTCGATTCTGCCCCCGGCCACCGAGGCCGAGATAGAGGAAGCGGAAGGCCGCCTCAGGCAATACTGCGGGTACGGCTTTCCACCCGAGCTGGTCGCCCTCTGGGCGATGGCCGGCGGGGTCCAGCAGCTCGACAGCGACGAGTGCGACGAAGAGGGCGAGGTGGACACCGGGCGGTTCCTGCCCCACGGACTGCTGCTCACCCCTGCTCAGTCGATCCGGCCGCGGCTTGCAGGCTTCGACCGCCAGGGCAAGGACTCCTGGGGAAGCGCGCACTGGGCGGCCCCCTTCGGCAACTACCCCGAAGCAACCGACACCGGCCTGTACCTGTCGGCCGCCGGGCTCGGTAAGTGGAGGAGCTACGAAGGCTTGTTCATGGATGAACCGCTGTATCCGTCCATCGCCGCGTACCTGGAAGCAGTCAACCGAACGCTCGACGAGGGACCGGACAAGGTGAGGGGTTTTCAGGTGCCGGGCATCGTGTACGGGTGCCTCATCTGGGATGATCCGCAGGATCCCAGGCTGGACGAGACGTTCGCTGACTGGCGGCCCGTGCACTGAACAGATGGGGTCCCACTCCACCCTGCTGGTGGAGTGGGACCCGGTCAGCCGAGCGGCAGCCGCTCTACGGCTTCTTCATGGTGCAGACCAGTTCGGCCTTGGAGGTGTCACATTCCTTGAACCAGGCGTTGCCCGGATCCAGGAAATAGCCTTCCTGATCCAAGATCCGCATCTTGCTCGCGAAGTCGCCGAACGGTCGCATGGAGCCCTGGTTGACGTCACCGGACATCGACGAGCGGCCACAGTTCTCGGTGAACGTCGGAGCGTCGTAGCGGGTATCGTCGAGGAAGTGGGTCGTTCCGTCGTCCGCGACGGCGGAAACGGTCTGCATGCAGTCGGCGCCGCCACCCGGGGCCTCGTTCCGGCCGCCGTCGGTCTTCTTCATACCGGCGGACTGATACGTCGAGGCAAACGGGAACTCGTCACAGTTGACCTCGTCCAAGTGCGGCGGGTCGTGGTGCAGGGCCGTCTTCGGGTGAGGCAGGAACGTCCTGCCCGGAACCCACCCAGTGCTTCCCGACTTCGGGCCCCGGTAGCGGGTGCACATCCTGTCGCGGCTCTTGTCAGAGTCGTAGCCCTCCTTGTTCCGGCTCGGCGGCGGCAGGTACGAAAGCGGGCCCTGCCCCTCCCAGCTCTGGCCGAGCCCCTTGACCTTCGACTTGTTCTGGATCAGCCAGGCGTGCGCGGCAGCCTCAGGATAGGCGGCGGTGTTGAACTTGTATGTCGGCATGTACTCCGACAGGACGCAGCCCGGGACGCCGTAGGAAGCGACCTTGTCGCACTTGACGAGCAGGAACGGAGACTGAAAGTCCCCCGGGTCCAGCCATTCACCCTTTTCGCCGTTCACGCCGGTCGGGGGCTCCGTTTCTGTCAGAACCTTGCCGGTGAAGGAGATCAGCATGCCCGTGGACTGGTCGGCGTCGGTCGTGCCTGAAGCGTTGTCCACCTGGCCGTTCCACTTGTAGTCGGACGTGCCGGTGGCCATGTGGGTGTCGACCGGACTGGCGCCGCCGCCTCCCTTCCAGCTGAGGTCGCCGAAGAAGTCGAAGCTCTTCCGCTGACTGTCACAACCGGCACCCACGCACTTGGAGTCGAACGAGGCATTCGGGTTGCCGTCGCCCATCACGACCGCGCGCTCATCGCCCGGGAAGTCGTTGTAGACCGGGTTGATCTCCACCCACGTCTTGATGGCGCCACCGTGGACGTCAGTCTTGACCTGGAAGGCGACCTCCCAGTTCGCCCGGTACTTCGTGGGCGGGAAACCATCTTGCAGCTTGGCCTCCATGGTGAGCTGAAGGTCGAAGAACACGCAGGCTTCGGTACGGGTCATCAGCGACTTCTGGGCCTCACCGGACAGGGTGGGCTGGCACCAGGCATCCGTAACGACCGGGTCCGGGCGCGAACCGGCACGGATGTTGCGCTCTTTCGCGGCCTTCTTGGTGAACTCCTTGGAGGCATGGCCCTTCGGGGTGACAGTGACCCGGATGCCATCGCCGGTCTTGAAGACGCGAGCCTGGCTGCCCTGCTTCCACTGGCCCAGCGCAGGCTGTGGAGGATCGGTCGGGTCCGGTTGCGGCGAGCTGAAGTCATTGTCCGGGAGCTTGATGTCGATCTTCTGCTTGCGGTTGTAGTCGCGGTTGCCTGCGGTGAAGCCGTAGTCGCGGATCGGGCCGACGTTGTCGGCGCGGTCCACGGATCGGGTCTGCACCGTGTGGTTGCCGTCCTCGGCAGGGGTGACGCTGTAGGAGGCCGTTGCCTCCGCTGCTATGGCCGCCTTGGGCAGGCTGGTGGCCACGGTCGACCAGTTGGCGTCTGCGGCGTCGTCCTCGTACGGGTCGCTGCGGTACTGCACGTCACGTGCGTCGGAAACGCCGGTGTTGACGTCGAAGGTGCCCGTGATGCCTTTGCCGCCGCCGCCCCAGTTCTCCGGATATGTCGCCGAGGCGATGGACGTCGGTGCGCCCGGCGCGGTGGTGTCGACGACGAACTCGCGCCAGGGGGACCAGTTCAGGTTGTAGTGGGTGCCGTCGTAGGAGTTGGTGCGGAACTTGTAGGTCTTGCCGTTCACGAGTTGTCCGGCGGGGACCTTCACCGAGGCCCAGGAACCGGGGGCGACATCGGCGGAGACGATCGCGCCGTCGCCGGCGGGGGTGGTGATGGGCTTGTTCGTCGCGGCGTCGTAGACCTGGAAGGTGCCGTTGACCTTGTCGCCGTCGGCATCGGGGAACTTGTCGCGCAGAGTAGGGGTGGTCGAGTTGACCGCCCATACCCCGGCGTAGGACTTGAACGGGGCGCCGGCCTGCTGGTCGGTGCCATCGCCCGGACGGTAGTTGTAGTTGACCGTCAGCTTGGGCTGGTTCACTGTGGCGTTACGCGAGTTGACGCGCTTCCATCCCGTGGCGTCGTCGCTCGCGGCGCGGACGCCCATGTATCCACTGGTGGCTTTCTGCGACGCCCAGACCTTCGCCAGGTCGGTCACATCTGCCTTGATCCAGCCGCCGGCCGTGCCGGTACAGCCGGCCGGGTAGCCGGCGGTCTGGGTGGAGGAGCCGTACTGCTGAAGCCACGCGGGCTGCTTCGTCCAGCGTGAGGCCCCGGAACCCGCTCCGGTGTTCCACACTGTCCAGCCCTGGGCCTTGCAGTCGGTGGCGCCGGAGTGGAAGTTGTACAGCTGCACGCTGGCGGAGGAGACAAGCGCGTCGGCGAACCCCGCGGTGTTCCACGTCATGAGCGTGCGCGCGGTGCGTGGAGTGCCGTCGGCGTTGATGGTGCCGGGGTTGCCGAAGTCGAGTTCGGTCTCGCCGCCGAGGTCGGTGGTCTCGCCCTGCTGCACGTAGGTGTCGAAGGTGTTGCCGAGCGCGGAGGTCGACGGGTCCACGGTGACCGGGTACGTGGTGTCCGGGTCGGCGAGGAATGCGGCGTCCGGGGTGACCTGGAGGTCTATGTTCCCGCCACCGTTGTCAGTGACCTTCATACCGACTCGGGCGCGGTTCTCGTGCCTGCCCGAGACCTTGTCCACGCTCGCGTCCCACATCACGGGGGCGGGCATGGTGGCCCTCCGCACGCCGGTATCGGCGTCGGTGAACAGGACCGAACCGTCCTTCTGCGCTGTCGCCTTGAGGCCCTTGGCCTTCAGCGGCAGCGTGTAGGTGTAGTCGCCCGCCGTCGGTTGGGCGTCGAGTTTCACGAACTGCTCGAAGCCGGTGCGGGTGGCCTTCACGATCACATCGGCGCCGGGCACGGCGTCCTTGTACGTGGCGGTGGTGCCGTCCAGGACGGGCTTGGGCAGACCGCCCTTCCACTGCAACGTCACCCGCTCGTCACCCCTACCGAGGCTGACCAGGTCACGGCCTGCGTCGCCCTGCGCGGCCCTGAGCGACCTGGACGGGGTGCCGCCGCCGGGAGCGAGGGTCAGGCCCTCAGGGTGTGCCTTGGCCTGCACGCCACCGTCGGCGGTGGTCGTCAAGGTGGCGTCGACGTCGACCCACTTGCCGTCGCGTTCCATGCGCTCGGGCCCGGTGGTGACCTCGGAGGTCAGGGTGCCGTCGGGGTTGGCGTAGGTGAGGTTGGTGGGCGTGGTCTCATCCGGGGCGAGAGTCTTCTTCCCCGTCTTCTTCGCCTCGGCGAGCGCCCAGGCGATACCGCCCCTACTGTGCTTCTGCGCCCAGGCCAGGTCGGCCTCACGGACTTCGGCCGCGGACGGCTGCTCGGCCTGCGGGTGGCTTCCGACCACCGCGGCGGGTCTGGGCTCGGCGGCTGCCGTCCGACCCGTGGCCAGGGTGAGGTCGGCGGCCAGCAGTAACACCGCCATTGCGGCAGCGTGGGTTCTTCGTCGCCTGGATCGCGCCGGGCGTCCAGGAATGTGCGTACTCAACTCGTGTGTCCCTTCCGTGTCGCCCGTTGCGAGCGATCACCCAGGGACTGTAAACGTCGGGTAAAGCCTCTGGGGGAGGGTGAAGTTGGGCGCTGGTGAGACATGAGTCATGGTTGCTTGGGCCACTCTCCGAAGCCTGCCCCTGGCACCTGTCGTGTTCTATGGACTCACCGGGCTGGGCGTTTGCTGTGTCAGGTGACGGGTATCTCTAGCGCCCTCTGCCGGCCAGAGACTCACATCAGCTCGTATCCCCGAAAGTAATGGCAATGTCTGACTCGTCAGGCTTTCAAGCCTGAGTACTTACACCGCCGACTTTGCCTGGCCTACCCGCTGGTGGATCGCCGGCACCGACGGCAAGGGTCGCCGCGGGCATCGACCCGGTACGAGCGGGCCTCGGGGCGAGGCGGCTGCGCGGGAGCGGGAGAGGTCGGAGAGTGCCGGCCACGAGCAGGGGTGACGAGTGGTGAAGCAGGAGGCCGCGGCTCTGCGAGACCCGGTCTGGGTAAGCGTCTGAAGGATCCGGTCGGCGAGCCCGTACTGCATGAGCATGCGCTGTTGGTTTCTCCGAGGACCGGGTCGATTCCGCCCGCTGGTATTCAGGGCCGATTCAAGTCTCCACCGGTACGGTGACCGGCGTGAAGGACGACATACGAAGCGCGCAGGCGATTGAGGAGAGGCAGGTTGCTGACGCGTGGCTGCGCATCACGACCTGGCTTCGGTGCCACGCTCCGGCGACCCTGGAACTGTTGCGGCCCGGCGCCACCGAGGACGAGATCACTGCCCTGCAACAGGCTCTGGGCGTGCGGATCCCGGCAGGGCTGAAGAGTTTGTGGCGCCAGTGTGCGGGCGTCCGTACCGTTCCGGGGCAGGGCAGTAACTTCCTGCTGGGGGGCTGGGCTCTGTTGAGCTTTGACTCGGTCACCTACGTCTACCGGGAGAAGATGGTCTCCCAGGAGCGTGACGGTGATGACGAATTCTTGTTCTGGCGTCCCGCCTGGATCCCGGTGTGTTCCTTTTACGCCGCCGACTACACCTATGGGCTGTATCTGGACGCCGAGACGGGCAAAATTGGTGGCTGGAGCAGGTTCTATGAGCACAGGCCCGGGTTCGAGTCGCTGACCGACTACCTGGAGGAGATGGCGGACGCTCTGGAGGCGCCGTCGTTGGTCACCGGGGAGAAGCCCGGTCTGGTCAATGGCGTCCTGGTGTGGGGGCCACCGTCGGACCCTGGCCTGGAAGCGCTGTGGACGCCGTTCACCGGATGACGCGGGCGCAGGCGCAGTCCCAGTCTGTGTTGGCGTTCGTGCAGTGCTCGAAGCCGTCCAACTGTTCGGCGGGCATGTATGGGCCGGCGGCGCTGAGCGCGCCGCCGGCCCCTGGTGGTCACATTGCCCGGTGGTTACTTCATCGCGCTGAGGGCGGTGTCCACCCCCGCGAGGGGAGAGCCGAGTCCGGTCACCGTGTCGTAGCCCGGACCGGCGGTGCACTCCGTCCCGCACAGTCCGTTGGAGCCCGACGTGATGTCCTTGAGCGACGCGCCGAGCCCGTAAACGTCACGGTGCGCGGTGTCCCCGTCCGGTCCGGCGGCGGCCAGATGCGGCTTGTGGGCGGTGGCGCGCAGCTGGTCGGCGGCGGTGAGGACCGCGGCCCAGACCGGTGCGGACAGGCTGGTGCCACCGACCTCCAGCCACTGGGCGGTCCCTCCGGCGCTGGTGTAGACAGCCACGCCGGTGCGCGGGTCGGCCACGAAGCTCACGTCGGGGGTGGCCCGGAAACGGGATGACTGGACACCCTTCTGGTAGGCCGGGCGCTTCTCGAAGTAGCTGAGGCCGCCACCGGTCGACGACCACGCCGTCTCACCGAGCGTGGCGCCGGAGGAGTCCAGCTGGAGGCTGGTGCCGCCGATGGCCAGCGCGTACGGGTTGGTGCTGGAGTATCCCGCCGGGTAGCCGGCGTCGCCGGTGGACTGGGTGCACACCGAGTCCGCGAGCTTGCAGTGGCCGTCGTAGAAGGACTCCTCGGAGAACTCCGACATGCCCCAGCTGTTGCTGACGGCCGCCGGGTGTAGCGCTGCCGCCTTGTCGACGGCCTGGAAGAGTCCTGTTGTTGAGGCGTCCGCCGCCTCCATCAGCACGATCTTCGCGTGCGGGGCGACGGAGTGGGCCCACTCGATGTCGAGGGCCTCTTCCTCCTCCCAGCCGGCGTTCGCGGCCGGCTTGGTGCCGCTCGCGTACGTCTGCTGGAAGTCGAAGCAGTCGGTGCCGGCCGGGACGCTGTCACAGGTCTGCGGCAGGTCGAAGTGTGCGGCGAAGTGGTTCAGGTCGGCCTTCGCCGTGGGGTAGTCGTAGGCGTCGACGATGGCGATGGTCTGACCGGTGCCGTCACCCTTGAGGCCGAGCCGGGCCTGGATCTGCTGCGGGCTGTAGCCGGGCGCGGTCTCGGTGTCCGAGGCCGGGTCCACCTTGTGGGTGGCCCGGATACGCAGGTCCGGGGATGCCGTGCCGCTGGGCAGGGCCGGGTCCTTGACGGCCTTGGACGTCGCGTCGCTGCCGGGCAGGGACTGGAGCTTGGCCGTCGGCGCGGCCGCCTTGGCATCACCGACCCGCTGGACGGTCACGCCGTGCTGGTAGTTGTCCACGGCGCGCATGTCGTATTCGAAGCCGCCGATCAGCTGGTTGACCGCGTAGGCGGTGGTGTCCTCGGGCAGCCCGATCAGGTCGGTTCCGGCGCCCTTGCCGCCGAGACCGGCCGGAGTGAGCGAACCGGCGAACAGGGAGAACGCGGAGCTGCTGGAGTCGACGTACTGCTCGGGGGTGTTCGGGAAGGGCTGCGTGAACTGGAACAGGCCGCCCCCGCCACCGATGAACGTCTCGTTACCGCCGGTGGTGGTGGCGAACACGCCCTGCTGGACGTTCTCGTCGTTGAGGACGTCGTAGGCGGGGCCGCCGTCGGGCGGGTACACCGTCATCTCGTAGGCGTGCAGTTCGACCAGCCCGTACTTCTGGGAGCCGGCGAAGCCCTGGAAGGTGCTGGCGCCGGTCGAGTCGCGCTTGGTCAGGACCTTGCCGGTGGTTCCGTCGACGGTCTGGACCAGGTGCGGCGAGTTGAACTTCTCCCCGCCCCAGGCGAAGGCCACCCCGTGGCCGTCGGCGCCGGGGACGGCGGAACCGGCGAACACACCGGCCTGCGCCTCGATCCAGTCGGCGCCCACCCCGCTCGGCTGCTCCTGCCACAGCTTGGCGCCGGTCGCGGAGTTGAGGGCGACCGCGGTCGGGGCCGGGTCACCGGGGCCGGTGTCGGTGCCGGAGCGCGTTCCGCCGTATTCGAGGAAGAGGCGGCCGTCGCCGTCCGTGGCCGGCGTCGAGTACGCCACCTGCTTGTCCTTGGTGCCCGCGGGCCGGTAGGTCCAGCGGGTGGTGCCGTCCGCGGTGTAGGCGCTGACGCCCTTGCTGCCACTGGCGATGATGCGGCCGCCGGTGACGGCCACCCCGAACTGGAAGGCGCCGGTGTCGATGTCGGTGGTCACCTTTCCCTTGTGCGGGTCGAGCACGGCGAAGCCGCGGGAGGTGGCGGCGACCAGGCGCTGCGCCGACTTCCCCTGCTTGTCGGCGACTTCGGACAGTTGTAGCTGGTGGACGGCCGCACCGACGGCGCTGTGCCACAGGATGCGGGGCGACGCGCGGTCGAGGTCGCGGCCGTCGAGGGCGAAGACGCCGTGGCTCTGGCCGCCGACGATCAGGTCCTTGACACCGTCACCGTTGACGTCGCTGGCCACGGAGGCGTAGTTGTCGCCGAGCAGCGGCAGCGCGGTGCTGTTGCCCTGCTTCGGGTCGATGCTCCAGGCGGTCAGGTCGTAGCCGACGGTGAGCAGGCGGCCCCGGTAGGGCGTCACCTGGTCGCCTGCGACGTCGCCCTCGCGGCGCCACGCGATGTCGCCGTCGCGGGCGTCGAAGGCGATGAGCTGGCTGTGGTAGATGCCCTCGGGCTCGGCCGGGGTGACGGCGGTCGGGTCGGCGACCGCCGCGACGACCTGGCCGTGTCCGCTCGGGTCGTACTGGAGCGAGAGGGTGGGCGCGTTGGCGCCGCCCACGGTGCTGGCGGTCCGGTAGTGCCAGACGGTGTCGCCGCTGTCGTCCCAGCCGGAGACGGTGCTCTGTCCGTCGCTCAGGTCGACGGGGTCGATGCCGAGTTCGGCCACGGCGTAGCGGGCCTGCTTGCCGTGGGCCTGGCCGTTGACGAGGAACGCCTCGGGAATGGTGTTGTCGCGCGAGCCGAGCACCTTGCGGGCGCCGCTGCGGGCATTGATGGCGGTGAGGTCCCAGCGGACGGCGTCGAGCGGGTCGTTCTGCTCGGCGACCAGGACGCGGTCCGAGCCCGGGTCCTGGTGCAGGATGCGCGGATACCCGGGGGTCTTGGTGTTGACGGTGACATGGCCGTCAGCGGTGTCGAGCACCATGACGTGCCCGTCGGCCGGCCGCGGGTTGCCGAGCCCCAGCGGGGTGTCGGTCCAGCCGACGGTGATACGGCCACCGGTCAGCGACTCGACATCGGTCCACGACGCCCAGGGGGCGCCGGTGCTGTACTTCCAGGCCGAGTGCGCCTTGAGGCTGCCGCCCGAACCCGGCGTCAGGGTGTAGGCGAGCAGCGAGCTGCGGCTGTCGCCCTGTTCGGCCACCGGGTCGTCACCCCAGTCGGGGCCGGTGCGGTCGGCCACGATGAGTTTGCCGTCCTGGGCGAGCAGCGAACCGACGTACCCGGGCAGGAGCTTGTGCCAGAGCATCTTGCCGCTGCGGCCGTCGAGGACACTGACGAAGGTCCCGGACGGGAGCGTCGAGCCCGGCGATGTGAAGCTGCGGGCGGGGCTCGCACCGACGGAGTAGGCGACGGCGATGTCGGCCACGCCGTCGCCGTTGAAGTCCGCCTGCGCGTAGGGATGTGTGCCGGTCGAGGACGGCTCGTACGGGTCGTACCCCTCGTACATGACCGGGGTGTACTCCTCGGTCTGGTACGGAACCTTGGGCTTGACCTGCCAGTCGGTGTAGAGGGAGTGGCTGGTGCGCTGCCAGACCGGGTCGCCCTTGGCGTTGTAGCGGCTCACCGTGCCGCCGGAGAACACCGAGACCCAGTCGCCCGTGCCGCCCAGTGCCAGGGTCGAGGCCGCGCCACGAGCCGTCTCCCAGCTCGCCTTCTGGTCGATCGAGGGTGCCGTCGCGGGGGCGGACACCGTGGCACCGGACTTGGAGTCCTTGGCGTCGGCCGGGGTGCCCTCGGCTGCGGCGACGAGGCCGGGCGTGCCGTCGGAGCGGGGAGTGTAGTGGGCGCTGAGCTTGGCCAGTTGTGCGGCGGTCAGCCGCACGGGATCCTTCTTCGTCGGGTCGGCCTGCGCCGCGGGCGCGGACAGCGCCGCGGTGGCAGCGGCAAGCACCGCCGCCACCGCTATGGCGCGTATGCCCTTTGTTCCGGGTCTCATTGAGGCTCCGTCACTTTCAAGTCACCTGATTCGGGGGTCTCGTACTGTTCCAGGCGAACCAGGCCTGGGGGAGAGGTCGCGAGTGGCCGGTTGCGGCCATCGACCGCTGACGGCCACTGCCGGTCGATCGCTGTTCTGCCGAGACGGTGCCGAGATGGTGCTGAGACGGTGCGAAAGGGGTACGACGTGCTTGAGCCGATCGGTCTGGACGCCTCCGCGGAGCGGGTCTGCCGACTGCTGCCGGGCCCCGTGACTGCGCGTCGAAGTGGTCGAAGGACCGGCGGGAATCTCCGGGACCGACAGAGCGCCGCCGCAACCGCGCCAGGGCGTTACGCCCGAGTATGGTCCTGCGGGTCGGCTCGGCCTCCGGCCGGCTCGGGGCCGCAGGTGGTACGGACGTGAGGAGTACGGGTGAACAGGCTGAAAGCACTCCGGGCAGGCGCGGCGGCGGCCCTCGCCGTCGGGCTCGCCGTCGGTTGTTCATCGACGGGCGGGCACGAGGGCTCGGGCCGTTCCGTCCTCACAGGGGAGAACGGGGCCGCCGGGCGGGTGCTCGCCGTCAAGGTCGACAACGTACCCGCCGCCCGGCCGCAGACCGGGCTCAACGACGCGGGCCTCGTGTACGCCATCGAGGTCGAAGGCGGGCTCTCGCGGTTGATGGCCGTATACGACAGCAGTCATCTGCCCTCGGCGGTCGGGCCCGTCCGCAGTGCGCGGGAGACGGACCTCCAGCTGCTCGCCGCGTACGACAAGCCCGCCCTCGCGTTCTCCGGTGCCCAGAGCAAGCTGCTGCCCGTGCTCAAGAGCTCGGACATCATCACCAGGACCGGTACCAGTGCGTTCTTCCGCGACCCGCACCGGCCGGCCCCGCACAACGAGTACGTCCACACGAAGGGGCTCACCGACGGCGCCGGGACCGCCAAGGACATCGGCCTGCGCTTCGCGTCGAAGACGCCCGGTGGCGGCAGGGCGGTGACCGTCACCTCGGCCTCGATGCCCTCCGCCCGGTTCACTTTCACCTGGAGCGCGCCGCGGTACCGGGTCGTCATGGACGGCTCGACGTCGCCCTGGACCGCCGACAACGTGATCATCCAGCGGGTGCAGGTCAAGGAGTCACGCTTCCACAGCCGTACCGGCTATGTCCCGTTCTCCCAGACCGTAGGCAGCGGTTCCGGCGTGGTGCTGCGCGACGGGCGGTCGTACGACGTGCACTGGAGCAGGCCGGCGGAGGACGCCGGGACGACGTACACCTCCGACGGGCGGACCCTGCCGCTGCGGCCGGGCAGGACCTGGATCGTTCTCGAACCCGCCTGACGGCTCCGTCCGCCGGGCCCGGGGGAGCCGCTGTTACGCCCGCGAACCGGACTCGCGGGTGTCCGCCAGGTCCGCCGCGCCGAGCAGCCGCGCCGCCGCCGACCGGGCCGACGCCAGGGCCGCCCGGCGGTCCGCGCCCCGCTGGCCCAGAGCCACCCGGGTGCTCAACCCGTCCAGCAGCGCCAGGAGTTCACCCGCACGGCCCGGTACGTCGTCGATCGTGAAGCGGTGCTGCGCCGCGCCCTTGGCGAGCACCGCTTCGAGGTCCTCCTGCCAGCCGCGGTCCAGCTCCTCCTGGGCCGCGCGCAGCTGCTCGTTCGACCCGGCGCGCGCCCACAGTTCGATCCAGAGCATCCAGCGCGGGTCCCGCTCGCCCTTGGGCAGATACAGCTGGAGGAAGCGGTCGAGCCGGCGCGCCGCCGCCGTCCGGCCCGCGAGCAGCGCCCGGCGCTCCCCGGTGAGCGCGTCCTCGCTCCAGCGCAGCGCCTCCAGGAGCAGCCGGTCCTTGCTGCCGAAGTAGTACAGGATGTGGCCGCCGCTGGTCCCCAGCCGTTCGGCGAGTGCGGACATGGTGAGCGCGGCGAGCCCGTTCTCGGCGATGGCCGTCATGGCCTCTTCGAGCATCCGGTCCCGTGCGATCTGCCCGTCCTTGCGATGTGCCACTTCCGCCCCGCTCACGCTGGTCTGCTCCGGACGCTGCCGCGCCTGTCCCCGAGCCTATCCCCGGGCGGTGACGCCAATTCGGCCGGAGGTCTTGACGTGCCACGGGTGCGGGGCGCATCTTGAATGCCGTTCTAACTCTTAGAACGGCATTCAAAGTATGGATGCGGAATACGGAGGCCTCGTATGGCGCGACAACCGACGGATGTCACCGAGCGGACCACCCCGCCGGGCGCCGAGCGGAATACCCCGACGAACACCGCGCCGACACCGGCCGGTGGGGGTACCGGGGTCGCCAGCGACGAGGTGTTCCAGGTCGAGACGCACGGCATCGACCCGATCCCGGACGAGGAGCGGCACGGCAGTGCCAAGGACCTCTTCTGGCTCTGGTTCGGCTCCAACCTGACGTTCACCTACGTCATCAACGGCGCCCTCGCCGTCAGCTTCGGGCTCTCCTTCTGGCAGGCCACCGCTGTCGTCGTCATCGGCGGGCTGACCTTCTTCGTCATCAGCGCCGCCGGACTGAGCGGTATCCGTACCGGCACCGCGACGCTGGTCATCTCGCGTGCGTCCTTCGGCGTCCTCGGGAACTTCCCCGCCGGGCTGCTCAACTGGATCGTCTCCATCGGCTACACCATCGTGAACACGGTGGTCGGCACCCTCGCACTCGAATCCCTCTTCGCCGACCTCGGATGGCGCGGTGGCGGTGACACCGCCCGGGCGCTCGCGCTCGTCATCACCCTCGCCGTGACGTTCGCGGTCGCCATGTGGGGCCACGCCACCGTGCAGTTCGCCGAGCGCTGGATGGCGTACGTGCTCGCCGCCGGCTTCGGTGTGCTGCTGGTCTTCCTGCTGCCCGGTGCCACGACGGGCGCCGCTTCCGGCGGTGCGCCCGGGTTCTCCGGCTGGACGCTCGCCTTCGTCGTCATGCTGGCGGGGCCCTTCTCGTACCTGCCGATGCCCGCCGACTACACCCGCTACCTGCCCCGCGAGACCTCGCTGCGCTCCATCACCTGGAGCGGTGCGCTCGGCGGTCTCATCTCGTCCGTCGCGCTCGGTGTCGCCGGTGTCGCGGCCGCCACCCAGGCCGACATGACGGACGCCGTGGCCGGGGTGGAGAAGCTGCTGCCCGGCTGGTTCCAGCCGGTCTTCCTGCTGCTCGTGCTCGGCGGTTCGGTCACCAACTCCATCCTGACCCTCTACTCCTCCAGCCTGAACCTCCAGGTGCTCGGCATCCCGTGGAGCCGGGCCAGGGCGATCATCGTCAGTGTCGTCGTGACCGCGCTCGGCTCACTCGGCGCGCTCTTCCTGGTGGACTTCACCGAGTCGCTGCTGAGCTTCCTCTCCCTGCTGATCATCGTGTTCGCCCCGTGGGGCGGGGTGTTCCTCGCCGACATGCTGATACGCCGCTGCCGGTACGACACCCGCGCGCTGCACGCCGGACGCGGCGGGGCGTACTGGTACCGCGGGGGATTCCACCTCGCCGGGATGGCCTCCCTCGTCGCCGGTATGGCCTTCGCCGCGCTGACCTGCAACTCCGAACTGTGGACGGGGCCCCTGGTTGCCCCGCTCGGCGGCGGCGACCTCACCCTGCTCGGCTCGGTCGTCTCCGGGCTCGTCTACTGGGCGCTGACCCGCCGCCAGTTGCGTACCGCCCCCGCCGACAGCTGACCGGCCCGTACGCCGCATCCGCCGGCCACCACCCCCGTACCTCCCGTACTACCCCAGGAGTCCGTCCCTCATGACCCGCACCACCGCCCCCGCCGACCTGGTCCTGCGCAACGCCCGTATCCATACCGTCGACCCGCGGCTCCCCGCCGCCGAGGCGCTCGCCGTCCGCGACGGCCGAATCGTCTGGCTCGGCCCCGACGCGGAGGCGGCGGCCTGGGCGGGGGAGGGCACCCGGATCGTCGACGGCGAGGGCAGGCTGGTGCTGCCCGGCTTCATCGACGCGCACAACCACGTACGGCTCGGCTCCGACGACGCCTGCGTCCAGCTCGCCGGAGCCCGCACGCTCACCGAGATCCACCACCGCATCACCGCATGGTGCGCCGAGAACCCCGACGCCGAGTGGATCGAGGCCGAGGCCTTCGACTACTCCGCGATCCCGGACGGCCGGATGCCGAACGCGGCCGACCTCGACCAGGTCACCGGCGACACCCCGGCCTTCGTCCTCAGCTACGACGTCCACACCGCGTGGCTCAACACCGCGGCCCTGCGCCGGCTCGGCGTCACCAGGGAGATCACCGAGCTGCCGTTCGGGCGCGCCGAGACCGACCTGGAGACCGGCGAACCCACCGGATTCATCAAGGACTTCGCGGTCAAGGGGCTGTCCCGCGAGGGGCACCGGGCGCTGCGCGAGCTGGGCGTGCCGTGGGCCGCTCCCGACCGCCAGTACGGCCGGCTGGTGAAGAGCCTGGACGACGCGATCCGGTTCGGCATCACCACCGTGGTCGAACCCCAGAACTCCCTGGACGATCTGGAGCTGTTCACCCGCGCCCGCACCGAGGGCCGGCTCCGCTCCCGCCTCGTCGCGGCGCTCTTCCACCCGCGCGGTACCACCGACGCCGACCTGGACGACTTCGCGGCGACCGCCGCCCGGTTCAACGACGACCGGATGCGGGTCGGCCCGCTCAAGCTCTACATCGACGACGTGGTCGAGCCGCGCACCGCCGCGCTGCTTGAGCCGTACACGGGCTGCGGCAAGCACCGGGGCGACACGTTCTACCCGGCGGAGGAGTTCGCCGGGCTGCTCGCCAAGCTGGACTCCCGGGGCTTCCAGTGCTTCGTGCACGCCACCGGCGACCGGGGCATCCGCACCGTACTGGACGCCGTCGAGCACGCCGCCGCGATCAACGGGCGGCGCGACGCCCGCCACCAGGTCGTCCACGTCGAGTGCCTCGACCCGCAGGACACCGCGCGCTTCGCGGAACTCGGCGTCGTCGCCTGTATGCAGCCGAGGCACTGCGCACCCGAGATCGCGGGTCCCGGCCAGGACTGGGCGGAGAACGTCGGCTCGGGCCGCTGGCACAAGGCCTGGCCGATGCGCAGCCTGCACGAGGCGGGGGCCGTGCTGGCCTTCTCCAGTGACTGGAACGTGGCCGAGATGGACCCGATGATCGGTATCTACACCGCGGTCACCCGCCGTCCCCTCGGTGGCGGCGAGCCCTGGCAGCCGGCCGAGACGGTCGACGTGGAGACGGCCGTCCACGGCTACACCATGGGTTCCGCCTACGCCAACTTCCTTGAGGACGAACGCGGTTCGCTCAGCGTCGGCAAACTGGCCGACTTCACCGTCCTGTCCAGGGACATCCTGCGGATCCGCCCGGAGGACATCCCCGGCACGACGGCCGAGCTGGTCGTCGTCGGCGGCGAGGTGGTCGCCGGGACCGGGGCCTGAGAGCCGGACGGCAGGGGCGGCGGCCCCCGGCGGCCGCCGCCCCTGCCGCGTAAGGCATCGTGATGACCGGCAGGGACCTCCGGGTCCACGGGACCCCGGGCGGAACCGCCGCGGCCGTGCGCGCGCTCCACCGGGACAGGACAGGCAGGGGACCCGCGATGAGCGACGACTGCGTGCTGGTGCGCACCGAGGGGCGGATCGGCCATCTCACCCTCAACCGGCCGAAGGCGCTGAACGCGCTGAACCGCGCGATGGTGCGGCGCATCGAAGAGGCCCTGGCCGCCTGGGAGGATGATCCGGCCGTGGAGACCGTGGTCATCTCCGGTGCCGGAGAACGTGGCCTGTGCGCGGGCGGCGACATCCGCTCCATTTACGAGGACGCACGCGCCGGAGGCACCGCATCCTTCGCCTTCTGGCGGGACGAGTACCGGCTCAACGCCCGCATCGCCCGGTACCCGAAGCCGTACGTCGCCCTCATGGACGGGATCGTGATGGGCGGCGGTGTCGGAGTCTCGGCGCACGGCAACGTCCGCATCGTCACCGAGCGGTCCCGGATCGCCATGCCGGAGACGGGTATCGGCTTCGCACCCGACGTGGGCGGTACGTATCTGCTCGCCCTCGCGCCCGGTGAACTCGGCACCCACCTCGCCCTGACCGGCGCGGAGATCGGCGCGGACGACGCCATGCTGTGCGGTCTCGCCGACCACTTCGTACCCTCAGGCGACCTGCCCCGGCTGCTGGACGCCCTCGCCACTCGGACGGTCGAGGACGCGCTCCAGCTGTACGTGCGTCAGGCGCCACCCGGCGAACTGGCGGGTCACCGGGCGTGGATCGACGACTGCTACGCGGCCGACACCGTCGAGGAGATCGTCGCCCGGCTGCGGGGACACGGAACGGGCGCCGCCGAAGCGACGGCCGACACCCTGGCGACCAGGTCACCCACCGCCTTGAAGGTCACGCTCGCCGCAGTACGCAGCGCACGGCGGCTGGGCCGGCTGGAGCGCGTCCTGGAGCAGGAGTACCGGAGTTCCTGCGCAGCGCTCGCCTCGCACGATCTGGCCGAGGGCATCAGGGCCCAGGTCATCGACAAGGACCGCAGGCCCCATTGGAAACCGGCCACTCCGGCCGAGGTCACCGACACAGATGTGGAGCGCTACTTCGCCCCGCCCGAAGGAGGGGACCTCCACCTGGTGGACCGGCCCAACAGCCCGGAGATCACTGCCAGTCGGCTGTCCTGATCACGGATGCAGCCACGTCGGGGACGGAGCCTGTGGTGGTATCGATGGCGAAGTCCTCGACCGCGGACCGGGTGAGGATCGCGTCCAGCTCGGCGGACCGGTCCAGATGCCACCGCAGTGCTTCGGGTTCGCCGTCGTGGCGCTGGGCCAGACGCTTGTGGATGACGGGCAGTTCAGCCCGGAGCCGGCACACCGTGAGATCAACGCCTACGGCGTCGGCCAGTTGCTTCCGCTCATTCTGTCGCTCGATCACGCCGGCGAGTACGAGGCGTGTCGCTCCTGCCTCGACGTAGTTGCCGGCGACGCTCCGCAGATTCCGCAGCAGCATGGTGAAGTTGAAACGGTCACCGGGAGGTGCGGGCCACGACTGGCGTAGCCGGTCGAGGTCGAGCACGGCATGAGGGGTCCCGACATCGGCGAGAAGGTCGCCGACCGCGTCGGCAACGGTGGTTTTGCCCACACCGACGGTGCCGTTGATCAGGAGGGCCCGAGCGCCCCGGGGGCTGCCAGTGTGCATCTCGGCATCGTACGTCGAGGCGCGCGGACCCGGATCGCACTTTTTCCGGGGGCCGCCGCCAGGAAGCGGCGGCCCCCGACGAGACGGCCCACGGAGCGCCCGACCGCTCCGTGCCGGTCATGCCCGGGACGCGAGGTGCCGCCAGTCCTGCCACGTGTCGAGCCGCTTCCGATGACACGACCGGCAGTTGCCTGCGACCAGTGAGGTGCGGCCCGCGCCCCGAGCCCGGTCGGCCGCTTCTCCGGACTCATAGAGTTCTCATGTGCGGCATCTCGTGCACATCTGGCATGACGTGCCAGATGTGCCGTAGGTTCTGCCCCATGTCCTCCTCGATGCACAGTGCCGTGATGGCGGCGCTCGTACTGGTCCTTGCTGTTGCCGCGGTGGTCGCGTACCGGCCGGTCGCACGGAGAACGGGCCGGCCGGCCGGGGCCGTGCTGGGGGTACTGCTCGCGGTGGCGGTGTGTCTGGGGATCACGCTGCCCGATCAGATCGTCAGTGGGGCAGCAGGGCGGCTCGGGGCGTGCGTGACCGGTGACTCGGTCAGGACGCTCACGGGCGGCTTCGCGCACAACGCGGTCAATGTGGTGCTGTGGGTGCCCATGGGGCTGCTGGGCACGCTGGCCTCGCGGCGGCCGGTGGCCGTGACGCTCGCGGGGTCGGCGGCGTGGGTGGTGGTCGAGCTGCTGCAGACGCTGGATCCCGTACGGTCCTGCCAGCCGCTCGACTGGGCGAACAACACCCTGGGCGTCGCGGCCGGCGCACTGCTGGGGTGGCTGATCGGCCGGGCGCGCGACTCCCGGCAGGCCGGGGAAATCCACGCCGACTAGGGGCTTTCGTTGCGCTCGGGCGATCACGTCCAGTTCGATCAGGGTGGCGAAGCCGGTGAGGGCGAGGAGGGCACATCGGCCCCGACCGCGACCCGGCGACCGAGACCGGCACCGTCCTGTGTCCCGTCGTCGACGGCGTGGTACTCGCCGAAACGCCCCGGACCGCCCCGGACCGCCCCGGTCCTCGGTGGCGCCCTGGGCGACGGCGGGCACCCGCAAGCCGGCCACGGGCTGTGAGGCAGCCGTCCAAGCGCTGTCCCACAGCCCGGTATTGGCGGATCAGGCCCGCGAACGCTCAGCCACGGCCCGGCTGCATCATCATGCGGTGAGCGCGGGCGGAACCGCCGCAAGCGCCTCCTGGATCGCCGCGACCAGCGTGCGGGCGGACTCGGCCGTCAGCTCCAGGGCGACCCGGGCCGACGGGCCCTTCGACGGGTCGGTGAAGTCGATGTTGAGCGTGTGCTCGGCCATCGCGTGCACCGGGTGGTCGAAGTACACGGTCACGTCGGACACATGGAACCAGGAGCTGCCCGGCCCCTTGGCGCTGCCGTCCACGGTGTCCTTGATCGTCGTGTAGGTGCACATGCTCAGACCCCCAGGTGCTTGGCGAAGAAGGTCTCGACCCGCTCCCAGCCGTCGTTCGCCGCCGCCACGTTGTACGAGGGCCTGTCGGTGGAGAAGAACGCGTGACCTGCGCCCTCGTACGTGTGGAACTCGAAGTCCTTTCCGTGCTCCGTGAGGATCTGCTCCAGCTCGGCTACCTGCTCGGGGCCGGGGAAGCTGTCGTCGGCCCCGAAAAGGCCGAGCAGCGGAGCGCGCAGCCCGGGGAGCTCGCCGACCAGGTTGGTGACCTTCAGCGGGAAGCCCTCGGGCGGTGTTCCGGTGACGAACGCGCCGTAGCAGTCCACCGCCGCATCGAGGTCGAGACGGCAGGCGGCGAGTACGCTCTGCCGCCCGCCGGAGCAGTAACCGATCGTGCCCACCTTGCCGTTGGAGGTGGACAGCGCCCGCAGATACGCCGCTGCCCCGCTCACGTCACCCGCGAGACGGTCGTCCGGCACTCCGCCGGCCGCACGGTTGGCGGCTGCCGCGTCGTCAGGGGCCGCGCCGGGCGCCTCGCGGTAGAAGAGGTTCGGGCAGACCGCGTCGTAGCCCAGCTCGGCGAACCTGCGGACGATCTCCTTGCTGCCCCGGTCGTAACCGGGCATGTGGTGGATGACCACGACGCCGCCGCGCGGGGTTCCGCCCTGCGGGCGGGCCAGATATGCCTCGATCTCGTCGCCGTTGTGACCGGTGAGCCTGATGGTTTCCGCGGTTAGTGAGTCACTCATGGGACCAGCTATATCACCGGATCCGAACCGGCCCGCGGCTGCCCGGCGGGAGAGTCCCGGGGCCAGCTGCCGGTCGTACGCAGCAGGGCGATGAAGGCCCGCTCGGCGGGGGAGAGGAGCCGGTCGCGCCGGCTCACCAGACTGATCGGGCGGGACCGCGGCCGCGGGCCGACCGGCAGCACGGCCAGCGAACCCGCCCGTACATCACTGTCGACCGCGTGCTCGGAGATCAGCGTGAGCCCGAGACCGGCGGCCACACACTGCTTGACGGCCTCCGGGCCCCAGATGTCGCCGTGCGACACCTCCGTCAAGTCCCACTCGGCCAGCACCTGTTCCTGGAGTTCGCGGGTCTGTGAACCGGGCTCGCGCAGCAGGAACCGCGAGCCCGACAGCTCGGCGGGACGGACCTCGCCCGCACCCGCCAGCGGATGCGACGGCGCGGCGACGAGCACCAGCCGCTCGTCCAGTACGTGTTCGACGACCAGCTGGGCCGTGGTGGGCGCCCCCGCCACCACCGCCACCCCGATTCCGCCTCCGGTCAGCCGTTCCAGCACTGCCTCGTTGTTGCCCACGAAGATGTCGCACTCGATGCCCGGATGCGCCGCCTGGTACCGGGCGAGGAGCGACGGCAGCAGATAGGTGCCGACCGTCGTCGTGCCGCCGATCAGCAGCCGGCCCGACGCCAGCCCGCTCACCTGCTGAACCGCGGCGACGGCCTCGTCGGCCAGCAGGAAGACCCGTTTGCCGTACTCGGCCAGGACCTCGCCCTCGGCGGTGGGGCGGGTGCGGGCGCCGGAGCGGTCCACCAGGGTGACCCGCAGGGACTGCTCCAGTCTGCGCACCTGGTTGGAGACGGACGGCTGGCTCATGTAGAGCTTCTGGGCCGCCGCCGAGAAGCCGTGGTGCTCGACCACTTGCATAAAGATCCACAATCGGTGGAGGTTGAGTTCCACGGGCCTCCTGACGTTGCTCACCGACCGTCCGCGCGGCGAGCCTAGCGGCGAACGGCCCTGGTGGGGAGGGGGTGCACCGGCCCCTGCACAGCTATGGCCGCCATAGCGATTCCGGTGGTTCTCCACCGCCGGTGACGGGTGCTACCCATGAAAAGGAGAGCGGCAGCCACCGCTCCGGACTTCGACCTCAGGGGTGGATCCGTACATGAAGGAACCTGTTGCCGGACGGCTCGACGGGCTCGATGTGAACGGGCGTGGCTACGGCCGGCCCCGTCGGCCGGTCGTCGTGGTCTGCATCGACGGCAGTGAACCCGCCTACCATGAACGGGCGGTGGCGGACGGCCGGATGCCCTTCCTGGAACGCATGGTGCAGGACGGCAGCGATCTGCGCGCCGACTGCACCATGCCGTCCTTCACCAACCCCAACAACCTGTCCATCGCCACCGGCACACCACCCTCGGTGCACGGCATCTGCGGCAACTACTTCTACGACACCGAGTCCGGTACCGAGATCATGATGAACGACCCGGCACTGCTGCGGGTGCCCACGCTCTTCGCCGCGTTCTCGGCGGCCGGCGCGAAGGTCGCCGTCATCACGGCCAAGGACAAACTGCGCAGGCTGCTGGGGCGCGACCTGGTCGACGGCATGTGCTTCTCCGCCGAGAAGGCCGACCAGGTCACGGAGGAGGAGAACGGCATCAGCAAGGTGCTGGAGCGCGTCGGCGCCGAGCTGCCCTCCGTGTACAGCGCCGGGCTCAGTGAACTGGTCATGGCAGCCGGCACGGACGTCCTGGAGCAGGAGCGGCCGGACCTCATGTACCTCTCGCTCACCGACTACATCCAGCACAAGCACGCACCGGGCTCGCCCGTCGCCAACGACTTCTACGCGATGCTCGACGGCTACTTCGAGCGGATCGACGCACTCGGCGCCGTCCTGGTCGTCACCGCCGACCACGGGATGAACGCCAAGAGCGACGCCGGGGGCGACGCCCGGGTGGTGTTCCTCCAGGACGTCCTCGACGCACGGCTCGGCGAGGGGACGGCGCGGGTCGTGCTGCCCATCACCGACCCGTACACCGTGCACCACGGGGCGCTCGGCTCGTACGCGACCGTGCATCTGCCCGCCGCCACCGACGTGGCGCCGCTGGTCGCCGCGCTCACCACGCTGGACGGTGTGGACACCGTCCTCACCCGTGCACAGGCCTGCGAGCGCTTCGAGCTGCCGCCGGACCGGATCGGCGACATCGTCGTCATTGCCGAACGCAACACAGCGCTGGGCACGACCCCGGCCCGCCACGACATCTCCGGCTTCGAGGAGCCGCTGCGCTCGCACGGCGGGCTGACGGAGCAGCGCGTGCCGTTCCTGGTCAACGCCCCGACCGGGCCACTCCCCGAGGGCCACCGGCTCCGGAACTTCGACGCCTTCTGGGTGGGCACCGCACTCGCGGCGGACCGGCCGCTCACCGCCTGACCGGACTGGACAGGACAGCCCATGAATCTCCGCGATTCCCGGAACTCCTCGACTCCTGAGACTCCTCGATCTCCGAAGCTGCTCGATCCTGAAACTGCTCGATCCTGAAACGAACGCTTCCACCACTGACCCGGCCCCGGCGTGCGCTGTCGAGGCGCGCGCCGGGGCCGAGCCATGTCCAGGTACGACTCCGATCCCTCACCCCGCACTCACCGCGCCGAGGACAGGACACCGCCATGGCAGACACCCCACTCCAGCAACCACCACCGACCGGCACCCCCGTCACCACACGTGAAGCGCTCGACGAGGTCTCACCGCTGCTCCGTTCCGCGCGCGCCCGCCGCTGGCGGCGGCAGATCTTCGCGATCACCTGGCTCGCGTACGTCGGCTTCTACTTCGTCCGGCAGGCGTTCTCCGTGGCCAAGCTGGGCATCCTGGACGACCCCTCGGTGAACACGGTGCTCACCGAGCATGTCCTCGGCATCATCGACGCGGTTTATCTCGCGGCCTACGCGGCCGGGCAGTTCCTCTGGGGCATGTGGGCCGACCGTTTCGGGCCGCGCGTGGTGGTGATCGGCGGGATGGCCGGTGCCATCGCCGCGGCCTGTCTGATGGGGCTCAACAGCGCGCTCCTGGTGTTCGGCGGCGCCATGGTGATCCAGGGGCTGTCCCAGTCGGCGGGGTGGGCGCCCCTCTGCAAGAACATGGGGAACTTCTTCGCTGTGGGGGAGCGGGGGCGGGTGCTCGGTGTGTGGAGCACCAACTACGCGTTCGGCGGGCTCGTGGCCCCGCCGTTCCTCGGGTGGATCGCCTACTCGGTGCTCGACAGCTGGCGGGCCGCCTTCCTCGCCGGCGCAGCCACCCTCGCCGTCGTACTCCTGCTGTTCGTGCTCCTCCAGCGCAACTCCCCCCGCGACGTGGGACTCCCGGATCCCACCGACCCCACCGACCCCACCGATCCCACCGATCCCGTAGAAATCGCAGAGCCCACCAACCCCGCAGAGCCCACGGAACCCAGCCTCAGCCCCGGGCCCGGAGCGGGCAGCGAGCCGCGCCGCTCGGCCGTCGGGCTCTACCGTGAAACCCTGCGCGACCGCATGGTGCTGACCCTCGGCCTCTGCTACTTCCTTCTCAAGCCCGCCCGTTACGCCATCCTGCTCTGGGGGCCGGTCATCGTCAGCCACCGGCTGCCCGAGATCAACAAGGTCGGCGCCACACTCATCCCCATCGCGTTCGGCGTCACCGGCGTCCTCGCCCCGATCCTGGTGGGCTGGGTCTCCGACCGGCTGTTCCGGTCCCGCCGGGTGCCGGCATGCGTCCTCGCCCTGGGCGTACTGACCGCGGCCCTCGCCCTGTTCATGCCGCTCACCGCGGCCGGCAGCGTCGGCGTGATGATCGCCGTTCTCGCCGTGATCGGACTCGCCGTGTACGCGGCCGACGCGATGATCTCCTGTGTCGCCGCCGTGGACTTCGGCAGCGCCAAGGGCGCGGGAACCGCCGCAGGGCTGGTCAACGGCTGCGGCTCGGTGGGTGCCATCCTCGGCGGCCTGCTCCCCGGATTCCTCTCCGGCGGTGTGCTGTTCACCGGCTTCGCGGGGGCCGCGCTCCTCGCCGGACTGCTGATGCTCCCGCACTGGAACCGCGTACCGCGCCCCACGTCCTGAGCCTCCTGCACCCATCGAGAAGGAGATCCCATGACTGTCAACCGTGCCGACACCGCTGTCGTCGGCGGAGGCATCGTCGGCCTCGCCCACGCGCTCGCCGCAGCCCGCCGGGGGGACCGCGTCGTCCTGTTCGAGCGCGACGACTTCGCCGTCGGTGCCTCCATCCGCAACTTCGGCATGATCTGGTCGATCGGCCAGCAGCGCGGCGAGGTCTACGAACGCGCCCTGCGGACCCGCGAGATCTGGCTGGAGATAGCCGCCAAGTCCGGTCTCTGGGCCGCACCGACCGGATCACTGCACCTCGCACACCACCCCGACGAGGTCGCGGTACTCGAAGAGTTCCTCGCGATCACGCCGCCGGCCCGGGACCGCGGCGCCCGGATGATCACCGCAGCCGAGACCCGTGACCGCAGCGCCACCGCGCGCACCGACGGCTTGCTCGCCGCGATGTGGAGCCCGACCGAACTCAACGTCGACCCGCGGCTCGCCATCCCGGCGGTCGCCAGGCACCTGGTGACCGAGTACGGCGTCGACATCCGGTTCGGCACGACCGTACGCGGCATCTCGCTGCCGACGGTCTCCACCACCGAGGGCGAGTGGCACGCCGACCGGGTCTATGTGTGCAGCGGCAACGACTTCGCGACGCTGTACCCCGAAGTCTTCGCCCGGAGCGGTCTGATGCGGTGCAAGCTCCAGATGATGCGCACCGGGGCCCAGCCGGCCGGCTGGCAGCTCGGCCCGATGCTCTGCGGCGGGCTGACTCTCCTGCACTACGCGGCCTTCGACGACTGCGTGTCGAAGGCCGCGCTGGCGGCCCGGATGGGCGAGGAACTGCCCTTCCACCGGGAGAACGGCGTCCACGTCCTGCTCTCCCAGACCGCGGACGGTCGGCTGACGATCGGCGACAGCCATGCGTACGCCAAGACCCTCCACCCCTTCGAGAGCGAGGAGATCAACGAGGCGGTCGTCGACTATCTGGGCACCTTCGCGCAGTTGCCCAACCCGGCCATCACCGAGCGCTGGAGCGGCTACTACCCGTCTCTGCGGGACGGGCGTACGCAACTGGTGGCCGAGCCCGAACCGGGCGTTACCGTCGTGAACGGCGTCGGCGGCGCCGGGATGACGCTGTCGTTCGGCCTGGCCGAGGAGATCGTCGGCCGCTGATACCGGCCCACCCGGCCACCAGGTGCCGCTCACCGGAGATCCGGTGAGCGGCACCGCCGCTCCCTGCCACCAAGGGCTTGTCCGGGCGCGATCAGTGATTTTGCCTTGTGTTTGGTCCAGTCCGGATCCCCCAGCGTCAGGCCCATGACAACGTCGCCTTTGAGGGAATTGGTCTAGTCCTCACTTGGTCCAGACTATTGACGCGCCCTTCAGCTGCGGATATCTCCTTACCAACCGTGCTGCGCGAGCCGGTGTGGCACATCCGCCATCTGGAGGTCCCCGTGCAATCCAGGAAGAGAACGCTCATGGCCGCCGCCATGAGCGCGGCGCTGGCCGCGGGAGTGCTCACCGCACTCGCGGCCGGCGTCTCCGGCGCCCAGGCGGACGCCGCGTCCGCCGCCAAGCCCGTGGCTGCCGCCGCGAGCAGCGGGGGCGTCAAGATCGCGTACTACGACCAGTGGAGCGTGTACGGCAACGCCTTCTACCCCAAGAACCTCGACACCGAGGGGATCGCGGGCAAGCTCGACATCCTCAACTACTCGTTCGAGAACATCGACCCGAGCAGCCACACCTGTTTCGAGGCGACCAAGGCGTCCGACTCGACGAACGAGAGCGACCCGAACGCCGGGGACGGCGCGGGCGATGCCTTCGCCGACTACCAGAAGTCCTTCGGCGCCGACATCAGCGTGAACGGTGTCGCGGACAAGTGGGACCAGCCGATCGTCGGCAACTTCAACCAGCTCAAAGAGCTGAAGGCGAAATACCCCAAGCTGAAGATCGTCGCGTCGATCGGCGGCTGGACGTACTCCAAGTACTTCTCCGACGCGGCCGCGACCGACGCGAGCCGCAAGAAGCTCGTCAGCTCCTGCATCGACATGTTCATCAAGGGCAACCTGCCGGTGCAGGGCGGTTACGGCGGCGACGGCTCCGCGGCCGGCATCTTCGACGGCTTCGACATCGACTGGGAGTACCCCGGCTCGCCCAACGGGCATACGGGCAACCACTACAGCACTGCGGACAAGGCGAACTACACCAAGCTGATGGCCGAGTTCCGCACCGAGCTGGATGCCTACGGCGCTGCCAACGGCGGCAAGAAGATGCTGCTCACCGCGGCGCTGCCGGCCGGCCAGGACAAGATCGCGAACCTTGAGACCGACAAGCTCGGCCAGTACCTCGACTACGCGAACGTCATGACGTACGACATGCACGGCGCCTGGGACGCGACCGGCCCGACCAACCACCAGGACCCGACGTACGTGTCGCCCGACGACCCGTCGACGCCGATCCCGCCCGGAACCGAGAAGTACTCCACCGACAACGCCATCAAGGCGTGGACCACGGGTGACCCGGCCTACGGCATCCCCGGCGGATTCCCGGCCGACAAGATCACCATGGGCTATCCGCTGTACTACCGGGGCTGGACCGGCGTTTCGGCGGGGAGCAACCACGGCCTGTACCAGCCGGCCACCGGACCGGCACCGGCGCGCGGCATCAGTCAGGTCCCGGGGACGGCGTACTACAAGGAACTGACGGGCATCGTCGCCAACGCGTCCACCACGTTCTACGACGCGGCCTCACAGTCCAACTACTTCTACAACGGTACGGAGTTCTGGACCGGTCTGGGCGACCAGAGCATCCAGGCCAAGGCGGACTACGCGCACTGCCACGGCCTGGCCGGCTCGATGATGTACTCCCTGCTCGACCTCGACCCCGCAGCCACCCTCTTCAACAAGATCGTTTCCGCGACGAACGGGTCCGCGTCCGAGTGCTCGTCGCCCCCGACGACGCCCCCGACCACGCCGCCTCCCACCACGCCGCCTCCTACCACGCCGCCTCCCACCACGCCGCCCCCGTCCGGCACCTGCACCTCGCCGTCCTGGAGCGCTTCCGAGGTCTACGTCGGTGGCAAGCAGATCTCCTGGAAGGGCCACAACTGGAAGGCCAAGTGGTGGACCACCAATGAGGAGCCGGGCACCACGGGCGACTGGGGGGCCTGGCAGGACCTGGGCGCCTGCTGATCACTCCGCAACTCCCGCGATGCCCGGCCGGGCCCTTCCAGCCCCCACCTGTTCGGGCCCGCCGGGCATCGCGGGCCCCCTGGAGCCGTGGACGCGCACCGCGCTTCCGCTCCCTCCCATCCCTCCAACCGGTGTTCTCAGGAGACTCTTATGAGACCGATACGCACCCTTCTCACCGCCTTCGTCACAGCCGCGGCCGCCGCCGGGCTCGTCACGGTCGGCAGTGGATCCGCTCAGGCGGCGACGCCGCTTCCGGCGCACGTGTACGCCCCGTACTTCGAATCCTGGACCGGTGACAGCCCGGCCGCCCTGGCCGAGCAGTCCGGCAGCACCTATCTGACGATGGCGTTCCTCCAGGCGGCGAGCAAGGGGTCGTGCACGCCGTACTGGAACGGCGACAGCAGTACGCCCGTCTCGTCCGCCAGCTTCGGCAGCGACATCAGCACCATCAAGGCCAAGGGCGGTGACGTCATCGCCTCGTTCGGCGGCTACACCGCCGACAACACCGGTACCGAGATCGCCGACAGCTGCACCGACGTCAGCCAGATCGCCGCCGCCTACGAGAAGGTCATCACCACCTACGGCATCACCCGGATCGACCTGGACACCGAGGACAACTCCCTCACCAACACCGCGGGTATCGACCGGCGCAACAAGGCCGTCAAGCAGGTGGAGGACTGGGCAGCCGCCAACGGGCGCACCGTCGAGTTCTCCTACACGCTGCCCACGACCACACACGGTCTGGCCTCCAGCGGTCTGGCCGTACTGAAGAACGCGGTGTCCAACGGCGCCAGGATCGACGTCACGAACATCATGACGTTCGACTACTACGACAACGCCACGCACGACATGGCCAACGACACCCAGACCGCGGCCCAGGGCCTGCACGACCAGTTGGCGAAGCTGTACCCGTCGAAGACGGACGCGCAGCTGTGGGGTGGGATCGGCGTCATCGAGATGCCGGGCATCGACGACTTCGGGGCCGCCGAGACCTTCACCACCACCAACGCCACAGCCGTCTACAACTGGGCCGTCGACAAGGGCATCAACACCCTGTCCATCTGGGCCCTTCAGCGTGACAACGGCGGCTGCGCGGGCCAGGGCGGCTCGGACTCCTGCTCCGGTATCGACCAGAGCACCTGGCAGTTCGCCCACACCTTCGCGCCGTTCACCAGCGGCAGCACCACACCGCCCCCGGCCGACGACTTCTCGGTCTCGCTCTCCCCGGCCTCGGCCACCGTCGCCGCCGGCAGCTCCACCACCTCCTCGGTGCACACCGCGGTCACCGCCGGCTCGGCCCAGCCGGTCGGTCTGGCAGTGAGCGGCGCCCCGGCCGGCGTCACGGCATCGGTCAGCCCCGGCTCGGTCGACGCCGGAGGCAACGCGACCCTGTCGGTCTCCACCACCTCGTCCGCCGTCTCCGGCACGTACTCCCTGTCGGTCACCGGCAAGACGGGGTCCGCCACCCACGCGGCCACCTACACACTGACCGTCACCGGCGGGGCCACCGCCTGCAGTGCGGCGCAGTGGAACAAGACGGCGGTCTACGTCGGCGGCAACACCGTCTCGTACGGCGGCCACACCTGGAAGGCCAAGTGGTGGACCACCGGCGAGACACCCGGAACCACGGGTGACTGGGGCGTCTGGCAGGACCTCGGCGCCTGCTGATCCCCCCGATGCCGGTATTCCGATCCTGATATGCGGTGTCCGGCAGGCCAGTTGCCCTGCCGGGCGCCGCCTAGGGCCTGTCGTCAAAGTGCCGCGCCTGCCGCGCGGCGTCTGGCACGCACGCACGCGGCGTTGCCGAAATGCCCTAGTAGCTCCGCTACGAGAACATTCCGGCGCCTTGCGATCGCACGCACCAGACGCCGCGCGGCCGCCCTTCGGGCAACGACGGCACTTTGACGACAGGCCCTAGTAGGGCTTGGTCAGGTCAGTACGAGCGTGGGTATGTCGCGGTGGCAGGTGGGGCAGGCGCCGGCCCAGACCGCGAGGAGTATCTGCAGCTCGCGGACGACTTGGTAGAGGCTCAGACCGGCGCCGTGTCTTTTGGGGCTCTGGCCAGTCGTTGCAGGGTGCAGAAGGCGTGGGCGACGGAGACGAGTGTGACGTGGTGGTGCCAGCCGTTGAAGGTGCGGCCCTCGAAATGGGTCAGGCCCAGGGCCTGTTTCATCTCCCGGTAGTCGTGCTCGATGCGCCAACGGAGCTTGGCGAGGCGGACCAACGTGGTCAGTGGAGTGTCGGTGGGCAGGTCGGAGAGCCAGAACTGGACCGGTTCGGGTTCGTTTGCCGGCCACTCGGCCAGCAGCCAGCACTCCGGCAACTGCGGGCCCTGGACCGCCTGACGGATCTCGCGTCCGGCGGGGCGAATCCGCAGGGCGACAAACCGCGAGTACATGCGCTTGAAGCCGCTGCGGCTGGTGCCAGGCCGCGAGCCCTCCCGCCATTGCACGGGTTTGGCCGCCTTCCGGCCTGCTTCCATGGCCAGTTGTTTCACCGACTGTGGTTTGTCCAGATACTTCACAACCGGTGGGCGTCCGGTTCCGGAGTACGGAACGGCCACGGGAACGGCCTGGCCGGGGTGGGCCGTGAGCGTCGTGGAGATCCCGACGACGTAATTCAGGCCGCGGGCCTGAACACCGAGCCGGAAAGCGGTGGCGTCGCCGTATCCAGCGTCCGCGATGGCCAACGGGATCTCAATGCCCCACGAGCGCGTCTCGTCCAGCATGTCCAGGGCCAGCTGCCACTTCTCCACGTGCCCGACATCGTCGGGAATGCCACAGGAGGCGCGGCGGGCGACCCTGTCCGGGTTCGCCTTCGGCGAGGCCGCATCCCACGTCTCGGGCAGGAACAGCCGCCAGTCCACCGCCGAGGAGGCGTGATCGGAGGCCAGGTGCAGCGAAACGCCCACCTGGCAGTTGGTGACCTTGCCGGCGGTGCCGGTGTACTGCCGCGACACACACGCCGAAGCATTTCCGTCCTTGAGGAAGCCGGTGTCGTCGAAGATCAGCGCGCTCGGCTGGATCGCCGCCTCCATTTTCCACGCCAGCCGGGCCCTGATGTGTGAGGGGTCCCACGGACTGGTGGTGACGAAGTGAGCCAGCGCCTGCCGGTTCCCCTCCTCCCCGAGGCGGGCCGCCATCGGCTCGACGGACTTCCGCTTGCCGTCGGTCAACAGCCCGCGCAGGTAGACCTGCCCCCAGCGACGTTGATCCTTTCTCGCGAACGGCTCGAACACCTCCGCCGCAAACGTCTCCAACTCACCACGCACACAGGCAATCTCGTCCGGAGTCACACCCTCTCAACGCCGGACCACACCCAACGGACACGCTCCACCACCATCAACATGACCAAGCCCTACTAGTAGCTGATGCAGGCCGAATGCCACTCCGTGTAGAAGTCCCACACCTCGGGGGAACACTCCGGCGGCCCGTACTGCGACGCCTTCGACCCGACATGCGGCAGATGCGAATAGGCCCCGACACCCGGCCGGTTCACATGGAGCATCCCGGCCTCGAACCGCTCGATCGCTTCGAACGCCCGCGACTGGGACGCCGTGAAGACGGTGCCGGACATCCCGTACTTCACCGAGTTCGCCACCGACATCGCCTCGTCGAAGCCGTCCGCGTCGATCACGGCCAGCACCGGCCCGAACACCTCCTCCTGCGCCAGCGAGCTGTCCGCGGGCACATCGCGGATGACGGTCGGCTGGACGTAGCAGCCATCGGGCAGATCCGCCCGCTCCTCCCGGCCCCCACCGCACAGCACCTTGCCGCCGTCGCGCTGTGCCCCGGCGACGGCCGCCAGCGCCGCTTCCATCCGGGCCGTGTTGACGACCGGGCAGACCCGGGACGCCGGATCGTCGCCCGGCCCGACCCGCAGTCCGGCGACCTGCGCCACCAGCCGGTCGAGGAACTCCTCCCGCACCCGGACATCCACCACGGCCCGGCTCGTGGCCGAACACCGCTGGCCCGCCTGGCCGAAGGCGCCGTTCACCACAGCGTCGACGGCCTTGCCGATGTCGGCGTCGTCGCACACGATCAGCGCGTTCTTGCCACCGAGTTCGAGCTGGGTCCGCAGCAGCCGGTGGGCCCCGCCGCTGTGGATGGCGGTCCCGACCGGCAGCGAGCCGGTGAAACTGATGCCGGCGACCGCCGGGTTGGCGACCAGCGCCTCGCCCGCCGCCGCATCGCCCTGCACCAGATTCAGGACACCGTCGGGGATCCCCGCCTGCTGGAAGATCTCGACCAGCAGCGCCGAGGTCAGCGGCGTCAGCGGGGACGGCTTGAGCACCGCCGTGCACCCCGAGAGCAGCGCGGGCGCCACCTTCCACATCGGGATCGCGAGCGGGAAGTTCCACGGGGACACCAGGCCGACCACCCCGATGGCCTTGCGGAAGGTGTACGCGAAGGTGCGCTCCTCCTCCGCGGGCGCGGTCACCCCGCCGAGCAGCCGCGCCTGCCCCGCGGTGAAGTCGATGACGGCCTGCGCCCTCGTCACCTCGCCGCGGGCCTCGCCGAGCAGCTTGCCCTGCTCGCGGGTGATGACGGATGCGACCTCCGCCGCCCGCTCGCCGAGGATGCGGCTCGCGGCGGTCAGATACCGGGCGCGCGCGACCGGGCCCAGCCCGCGCCACGCGGGCAGGGCCGTGGCCGCCGCGTCGACGGCGTGATCGACGTCGACGCCGCCGGACTCGGTGAACTCGCCGATCACATCGGAGAGATCGGCTGGGTTGATGTTCTCCCTGAGCTGTCCCGATTCCGCCGGGAGCCACTGCCCGTCGATGAAGTTGAGCCGAAGGTGCTGCGGAACCTGGATCTCCTGCGCAACGCTTGTCATGCCCTCCCCTTCGCTGGACCTGCCGGCGCGGCTGCCGGTCCGGCCAGGCTCGCTCAGGGGAGGGGGCCATCACAATGCGCGATTGGCGAATACGCCTGATAGCCGGGGTCTATCGGGTGCACGTAGCCCCCGGCGGTACAGCCTGTCAGGCCGGTCAGAGCAGCACCGGCGTCAGGTCCGGGCCGCCCTCGCTCTCGTACGCGTCCTCGTCGAAGGGGTACAGCGGGCGCTCCACACGGTGGTGGCCCAGGCGCAGCAGATCCTGGTCGACACCGCCGGGGGTGAGGGCGAGCAGCCAGTCCGCCGCCATGTCGTGCAGCTCCGGCTCCAGGTAACCGATCTTGACGACGACCAGGTCGAAGGTGCGCGGGTCGATGCCCAGACCGCCCTGCGCCGGTCCGGTGAAGTCGGCGACCGTGTGGAACGGCTTGCGCTGCCCGGTGACGACGACCGTGAGGCCGCCGACCGTGATCGCCGCGAGGTCGCAGCCGCGGTCGTACGCGCCGCCCTCGGCCCGGTCGGTCTTGTCGGCCGCGCGCTGCAGTCCGGTCACGGTGCCGGTGATCTCGCACGGTCCGCCCTGGCTGGTGTCGACCTTGCCGCCGACACCGACGGTGACCGTGGCGCCGATCCCGGCCTCGAAGCAGGCGCGGACCGCGGCCGGGTCGGTGATGCCGGGGTGGACGGCGGTCACCCTGCCGGAGGCGATCTCCTCGTTCTCCAGCAGCTTGCCGAGCATGTACGCGAGGTCGCCCGCGCCGCCGGCCGTCGGGTTGTCCCCGGAGTCGCTGATCAGGAACGGGCGGCGGTCGGACGCCACCGCCGCCGCGATGCACTCCTCTGCGGTGCCGGTCGGGCCGACGAACTCGAAGTCGCGGCGGACGTCCCAGTACTGACGGGCCAGCGACTCGGCCTCGGCGGCGGCCAGCGCGGCGTCGTCACCGGTGACCACGATGGCCGCCTTGCAGCGCGGCTCGTCGGCCCAGGCGTACCCGACCCAGATCGCGGCGTCCACGATGCCGGGCTTCGCCTCGATCCCGGCGAGACGCCCGTACAGCCCCTTGGCGGGTTCCAGCCGGGTGCTGGTCTTCTCGCCGGGCAGCAGGACGGGCACCTGGACCCAGGCGCGGTGCGGGCGGCGGTCGGCTGCGGGCAGCCGCAGCCGCTCGACCAGCTTGCGGGCCGCACGCTCGCGGGTGTCCCAGGCGTCCTCGTGCGGGGCGAGCCGGTGGGCGGTGAGCAGCTCGACGGGCTCGGCGAAGCGGCGCGAGACGTTCCCGTGCAGGTCCATGGCAGCGGACATCATCGGGCGGCCGGACGCCGGGTCCTCCGGGGTGCCGACCGCGTCCAGCGCGGCGCGTACGGCCTCGGTCAGATCGCCCTCGGCATCGGTGAGGCCGATGACGCTCATCGCGCCGTGCAGGTCGTAGACCATGCCGTCGAGGGGGCCCGCCGCCCGGATCCGGGAGACCAGCTCGTCCTTGAGCAGCAGATACGACTCCGCCTCGACGGGGCCGCCGGGCAGCGCGGTGGCGTGCAGCAGCGGGACCCACTCGACGTGCGCGCCGAGGTCCGACGCGGGCTGCGTCCAGGTGTACCGGTCGAGGAGATCCTGACCGCGGGTCTGGCGGAAGTCGTCCACGGTGGAGCGGTGCGGACAGAAGGTGGAGGACTCGATACCGATGCCGCCGATGGCTATGCGCAGACGGCGGGCGGGGGTGGCGGTGGTCATGTGGCGCTGCTCTCCGGGTTGCGGGTGGGGTGGTACGGGGGTCGCGCCCGCCGGGTGTCCGGGCGCGGTGAGGGCGGGATCAGGGCGCTTCGGCGTGCGGCCGGCCTTCGCGCAGAGCCGTCAGCCCCGCGCCCAGCAGGCCCGCGTCGCGGCCCGAGACGGTGGTGGTGATTTCGAGCCCCGCCGTGGCCATCGGCAGGCAGCGCTCGTACAGGACTCCGCGGACAGCGGCCACCAGGGGCTCCGCCGATGCCAGCGCGCCGCCGAGCACGACGGCCTGCGGGTTGAAGAAGTTGACGACGACGCTGAGGACCGTGCCGATGTGCCGGCCGGCCGCCCGGACCAGGGTGGTCGCCTGCGGGTCCCCGTCGGTGACCAGCCGCAGCAGTTCGGCTGTGCCGTCCACCGGGGTGCCCCGGCGGGCGAGTTCGCGCAGTACGGCCGCGCCGCTGGCGACCGTCTCCAGACAGCCGATGTTCCCGCAGCTGCACGGGCGTTCCTCGGCGGCTTCGACCCGGACGTGGCTGATGTCGCCCGCGCAGCCGTTGGCCCCGCGGTGCGGGCGGCCGGCGGAGATCACTCCGCAGCCGATGCCGCGGCCGGCCTTGACGACGACGAGGTGCTGGAGCTCCGGACGGGCCGACTGGTGCTCGCCGACGGCCATCAGGGTCGCGTCGTTGTCGACGGTGACCGGCAGCCCGAGCCGGTCGGCGAGGACGTCGCGGAGCGGGAAGTTGTGCCAGCCGGGCATCCGGGAGGGGGTGAGCACCCGGCCGGCCGGGAAGTCGACCGGGCCGGGGAAGGCGATGCCGACGCTCCGTACGGTGCGGCCCGCCGCGCGCTGCCGGTCGGCGAGCGCGGTCAGCCGCTCCACCAGCCAGTCGGCGGCCTGTTCGGGGCCCGCGGTCAGGTCGTGGCTGTGGTCGGCGGCGTCCCGTACCGTGCCGTCGGCGGAGACGGCGGCCAGCCTGCCGTGGTGCGAGCCGAGGTCGGCCGTCAGGGCCACTCCGCCCTGCTGCGGGATCCGCAGCAGCCTGGGGCGTCTGCCGCCGCGGGAGGCGCCCTCGCCCGACTCCGTGAGGAGCCCGGCGGCGACCAGCTCCTGCACCCGGAGCGAGACGGTGGAGGCGGCGAGCCCCAACTCCCGGACGAGATCGGCCCGTGAGGATGCGGTGCCGGACGTGACCATGCGCAGAATCTGCTGGTTCGATGCGCTGTCCGTCATGGGGCTCCCCGAGTCTCTGGCTGCGTGAAGTTACTTCGAGGTGAAGTTACTTCGATCTTTCAAAGCAAGTCCATGCTGTCTCGATGAAAGTTAGCGATCCATGGCCGACTTTCGCCAGGGGTAGCGGGAATGTTTTCAGTAATTCGGCATCAGAATATGGGACATACACCATCAAAAGCTTCAGTAAGGGTGCCCTAAGTCGAATCTTTACCCTTGACTTAGTTTCGAAGGCCGTCCTAACTTTCAGACATTCTCCAGCCGATGTTCACGTCGGCTCGCTGCTGGAACCCGATGGAGGCCCACCCATGCGCCCAAGGCGCTCATCCGCGCGGCGTCGCGCGCTCGCCGCAGCGGTCACCGGGGCGGCGCTCGTCGTGGCCCTCTCGGCCTGTTCGCAGGACGGCGGCAAGATCGACATGGGGCCCACCGGCGGCACACCCGTCGAGGGCGGAACCGCCACGATGGCCCTGCCGCCCGCCGCCACCCCCAACTGGATCTTCCCCATCGGGGCCCCGGGATACGGCGCCACGTACAACTTCGCCATCCAGTCCCTGCTCTTCATGCCGGTGTACGACGCGGTGAAGAAGGACGGTGCCCTCACCACCACCGGGCCCAACACGCTGGGTACGAAGCCCGTCTACAGCGACGGCAACAAGACCGTCACCGTGCCGCTCCGCAAGGACATCACCTGGTCCGACGGCAAGCCGGTGACCGCGCGCGACATCGAGTTCTGGTTCAACATGGTCAAGGCCAACAAGGCGGAGTGGGGCAGCTACTCGGTCGGCACCATGCCCGACAACGTCAAGAGCTTCGAGACCGTCGACGCCCACACGGTCCGGCTGCACCTCAACCGCTCGTACAACCCCGACTGGTTCACCGCCAACCAGCTCACCCTGATGCGCGCCCTTCCGCAGCAGGCCTGGGACGCGAAGAAGGACGGCGGCCCCGTCGGCGACTGGGACCGGACCACCGCCGGTGCCAAGGCGGTCTTCGCCCGGCTGACCACCCACTCCAAGAGCCTCGGCGCCTACTCCAAGGATCCGCTCTGGAAGACCGTCAACGGGCCCTGGAAGATAGCCGAATGGCAGAACACCGGCCAGGTCACCCTCGTACGCAACCCGAAGTACACCGGTAACAACAAGGCGCATCTGGACAAGGTCGTCCTCAAGCCCTTCACCACCGCGGACTCCGAGTACAACGTGCTGCGCTCCGGCGGCGTCGACTACGGCTACATACCGCCGTCGGTGCTCGCACAGAAGAAGAAGTTCGAGAGCCGCGGCTACCGCGTCGACCCGTGGGAGGGCTGGGCGGCCACCTACATCGTCTACAACTTCAACTCCTCGCACGGCGGGGCGGCCATGCGCCAGCTCTACATCCGCCAGGCCATGCAGCACCTGGTCGACCAGAAGTCGATGAGCAAGGTCATCTGGCAGGGCAGCGCCGACCCGACGCTGGGCCCGGTGCCCGTCACGCCGAAGACGCAGTACACCACCCCTCAGATGCAGAAGAACCAGTACCCGTACTCGGTGAAGGCGGCGCGCGCGCTCCTCACCGACCACGGGTGGACCGTCCGCGACGGCCAGGCCCGCTGCACCCGCCCCGGCACCGGCGCCGACCGGTGCGGAGCCGGCATCGCGAAGAACGCCCCGCTCAATCTGACCCTGCTCTCGCAGTCGGGCTCCACCGAGTCCACCAACATGATGCAGGAGCTGAAGTCCTCGCTGAGCAAGGCCGGTATCGACCTCAAGGTCCGCCAGCAGCCGCTCAACTCGGTCCTCGGCAACTCCGTCCCCTGCAAGGCGGGACAGCCGGGCTGCGACTGGGACATGTCCTTCTTCGGCACGGCGGGCAGCTGGTACTACCCGCTCAACCCCAGCGGTGAGCAGCTCTTCTCGACCGGCGCCTCCGCCAACTTCGGCAACTACTCCGACCCGAAGGCCGACAAGCTGATCCGCGCCGTCCAGTACTCCAGCAATCCGGACGCCATCCACGCGTACGGCCAGTACCTCTCCCAGCAGCTCCCCGTGATGTGGATGCCGAACCCCGCCTACCAGGTGTCGGTGATCCGCAACGACCTGCGGGGTGTCGACCAGAACCCCACCGTGACCCTCGCCCCGCAGGACTGGTACTACGTCAAGAAGGGGGCCGACCAGTGACCGGCTTTCTCCTCAAGCGCCTCCTCCAGGCGGTGGTCGTTCTCTTCCTGGTGTCGGTCATCGTCTTCGTCCTGCTGCACATGCTCCCCGGCGGACCGGCGCGTGCCATCCTCGGGCCCAAGGGCACCCCGCAGCAGATCGAGCACTTCAACCACGCCCAGGGCTACGACCGTTCGCTGCCCTTCCAGTACTTCGAGTATCTGAAGCGGCTGCTCACCGGTGACCTGGGAGTGTCGTACAAGCTGAACCAGCCGGTCTCCGACCTGCTCATGCAGCGGCTCCCCAAGACCCTGCTGCTGACGGCGCTCTCCACGCTCCTCGCCGTGATCATCGCGATCCCGCTCGGCCTGCTCCAGGCCGTCCGGCGCGGGAAGATCACCGACTACCTGCTGACCGGGGCCGCCTTCCTCGCCTACGCGACGCCGGTCTTCTTCCTCGGCCTGATCCTGATCATCGTCTTCTGCCAGACGATCCCGATCTTCCCGTCGGAGGCACCGCAGGGCGAGTCCCTGTCCAGTATCTTCAGCGGCTTCTCCGGCATGGTGCTGCCCATCGTCACCATGGCGCTCGGCGTCATCGCGATGTTCAGCCGCTATATGCGCTCCGCCACGCTCGACAACCTCACCGAGGAGTACGTCCGGACGGCGATGGCCAAGGGCCAGTCCAGCCGGCGGATCCTCGCCAAGCACGTGATGCGCAACGCGCTCATCCCGCTCGCCACCCTCCTCGGCCTGTATCTGCCGACGCTGTTCAGCGGCGCCCTGGTCGTCGAGGCGATGTTCAACTACCCGGGTATGGGCCTCCTGTTCTGGAACGCAGCACAGGGCTCCGACTTCCCCGTACTGCTCGGAGTGACGCTGGTCGTGGGCGTCGCCACCGTCGTCGGATCGCTGCTCACCGACATCGTCTACGCCGTCCTCGACCCCCGGATCCGGAGCGTCTCATGAGCACCGCAGTCATAGCCCCCGGGCACGAGGACGCCGACCTCGCCACGCCTTCGCTGGCCCGCCGCACCCTGCAGGTCTTCACCGGCAACAAGCTCGCCCTCACCGGCGTGATCGTGCTCGTGCTGCTGTTCGCGTTCTGCTACATCGGCCCGCTGATCCACTCCACCGACCAGGTCCACACCGACCTGGCGCAGGCCAACCTGGCACCCGGCAGCCCCGGACACATCCTGGGGACCACCGACCTCGGCTACGACCTGCTCGGCCGGCTGATGCTGGCCGGACAGTCCTCGCTGGAAGTCGGCCTCGCCGCCGGTCTGCTCGCGACCCTCTTCGGCACCCTCTGGGGCGCAATCTCCGGCTACTTCGGCGGCTGGACCGACGCGGTGATGATGCGTGTCACGGACGCCGCACTCGCCATCCCCGCGATGTTCCTGCTGGTGGTCGTCGCCGCGATCATCACGCCCAGCAAGAGCGTGCTCATCGTGATCATCGCGGCGGTGGCCTGGCTGTCCCCGGCCCGTCTCGTCCGCGGTGAGGCACTCTCGCTGCGCGACCGCGAGTACGTCCAGGCCATGCGGATGATGGGCGGCGGCGGAGCCCGCGCGGTGTTCCGGCACATCGTGCCCAACGCCATCGGCACCGTCATCGTCAACTGCACCTTCCAGATCGCCGACGCCATCCTCTACGTCAGCTATCTGGCGTTCCTCGGCCTCAGCATCCCGCCGCCCGCGACCGACTGGGGGTCGATGCTCTCCTCGGGCATCACCTACACCCAGAACGGCTACTGGTGGCTGATCTTCCCGCCGGGCGTCGCCATCGTGCTCGTCGTCGGCGCGTTCAACTTCGTGGGCGACGGCCTCCGGGACGCCTTCGAAGTACGGCTCCAGAAGAAGTAGCCACACCCCCGCCTGCTTTCCTGCCTGCACTGCCCGGAGGACACTCCCATGACCGAGCCGCTGCTGCGGATCGACGATCTCCATGTCGACATAGCGTCCCGCAATCGCACCGTCCACGCCCTCGACGGCGTCAGCCTGGACCTCGCCCCCGGCGAGGCCCTCGGAGTGGTCGGCGAGTCCGGCTGCGGCAAGACGATGACCGCGCTGAGCGTCCTCGGGCTGCTGCCGCCCGGCGGCGCCGTCGCGTCGGGCCGTGTCCTCTTCGACGGACACGATCTCGCGTCGGCCGGTGAACCCGTGCTGCGCGACGTCCGCGGAAACACCATCGGGATGGTCTTCCAGGACCCGCTGACCTCCCTCAACCCCACCATGACCATCGGCGCACAGGTCGCCGAACCTCTCCTGCTGCACCGCCCCATCAGCAAGCAGGAGGCCTGGGCGCGGGCCGAGGAGATGCTCGGCCTGGTCGGTATGCCGCAGCCGTCGGAGCGGATGAAGGCGTATCCGCACCAGCTGTCGGGCGGTATGCGCCAGCGCGTCGCCATCGCCATGGCGCTCGTCTGCGAGCCGAAGCTCCTCATCGCCGACGAGCCCACCACCGCACTCGACGTCACCACCCAGCACCAGATCCTGGAGCTCATCGACGGGCTGCGCTCCCGCCTCGGCATGGCGATGATCCTGGTCACCCACGACCTCGGCGTCATCGCCAACCGGGTCGACAGGGTCGCCGTGATGTACGCGGGCAAGGTCGCCGAGACCTCCGGCGTACGGGACCTGTTCGCCCGCCCCAGGCACCGCTACACCCAGGCGCTCTTCGCCGCGCTCCCCGAGAAGGCCGTTGAGGGCGAGACCGAACTGCGCACCATCCCCGGTCTGCCGCCGAACCTCGCCACCGCCCAGCAGGGCTGCCGGTTCGCCGCCCGCTGCGCGTTCGCCACCGACGTGTGCCGTACCGACGAGCCGCAGCTGACCGAGGGCGACCACCGGTTCGCCTGCTTCCACCCCGTACCGGAGGAGGGCGAGCCGAATCTCGGAGAGGCGCTCGCCCAGGAGCGGCAGACCGAAGCCGTCGTCGTCCCGGACGGTGCGACCCTCCTCGAAGTCACCGACCTCCGCAAGGACTTCCCGCTCACCGGCGGCCCGTTCTCACGCAAGCGCGGCACGGTCAGCGCCGTCGGCGGTGTCTCACTGACGGTGCGCAAGGGCGAGACCTTCGGCATGGTCGGCGAGTCCGGCTGCGGCAAGACCACCATCGGCCGCATGATCGCCGGTCTTGAGGACCCCACGGCGGGATCGATCCTCTTCGAGGGCCAGGACCTGGCCACCATGGACCGGGGGCAGCGCCGCGCCCACCGCCGCCGGATCCAGCTGATGTTCCAGGACTCGGCCGCGGCCATGGACCCGCGGATGCGGATCGGCACCATTCTGCGTGAACCGCTCGTCATCCAGGGCGTCGGCGACCGGGCGGAGCAGGACCGGATCGTCGCCGAACTCCTCGACGCGGTCGGGCTGCCGCGCGGCGCCGTCGACCGCTACCCGCACGAGTTCTCCGGCGGCCAGCGCCAGCGCCTCGGGCTGGCCCGCGCGCTGACGCTCTCCCCGGACCTGATCGTCGCCGACGAGCCGGTCTCCGCGCTCGACGTCTCCGTACAGGCGCAGATCCTCAACCTGATGCGCGAACTGCAGCGTGACCGCGGACTGACGTACCTCTTCATCTCGCACGACCTGGCGGTGGTCCGCTATCTGGCCGACACGGTCGGGGTGATGTACCTCGGCAAGCTGGTCGAGTCCGGCCCGGCCGAGGAGGTGTACGCGAACCCCCTCCACCCGTACACCCGCGGTCTCCTGGACACCGTCAACGTCCCGGACCCGGAGACGGCGGGCTCCGGCCGCGCCCCGCTCGGCGGCGAGACGCCCTCCGCGGCGAACCCGCCGTCCGGCTGCCGGTTCCGCACCCGCTGTCCCATCGCGAAGGACATCTGCGCCGAGACCGAACCGCCGGCGAGCACCCCGGCGGGCGCTGACCACCAGGTGGCCTGCCACTTCCCGCTGGTACGGGAGCCCGCCACCCGGCCGTCCTGAGCCGGCCGGCGGGCGACCGGCCCGGAGCAGTGCGTCAGGGTGACGCCACTGCCTCGCGCAGCGCCCGCCGGCAGAGCGCGTCGGCGCGCCGGGTGGACTCCGGCAGCCGGTAGCCGGGGGAGAGCCGCAGTGTGTGGGCGCAGGCGTTGCCGATGGAGACCCGGTGGCCCACGGACACGAAGACCGGCTTGACCCCGTCCTGGGTACGCAGCGCCCGGCCCACCTCCTCACCGTCATCGGCCAGCAGCGGCGCCTCCGCACCGCGCCGGACGCCCGGCTGCTCGTACGAGAAGGCGAAGGGGTTCTTCGCCACACCGATCACCGGCAGGCCGGTCAGCACCCCCAGATGACTGGCGAGGCCGAACCGCCGCGGGTGCGCCAGCCCGTACCCGTCACAGACGACAAGACCGGGTTCGGTGGAGAGCGCTTCGAGAGCCGCCAGTACGGTCGGGATCTCCCGGAACGCGAGCAGTCCGGGTACGTACGGGAACGTCACCCGGCCCACCGCGGTGGCCTCGTCCACCACCGCCAGCGTCGCGGCGTCGAGCACCACAGCGGCGGCGGCGACCACGTCCCGCTCGTCGTCGTACGCCACATCGACACCGGTGATCAGTCCGGTGCCCGGGGCGGGACCCGGCTCGTCCAGCACCACCCGGGTGCGTAGTTCGTCCTGGACCGCGCGGGCTGCCGTCTCATCGGCGGGTGTCTCCATGGGCCTCACCCTATGAGGGCGGCCGAGCGCCGGAGTGTGCGGCGGTGACCTGCGGCTTCACCCGAATGGACCAACCCGGGTGCGGGCGGGCCGTACGGGGCGGGGAGAGTGGGGGTACGTACGTCCGCCACCGGGACCGCTCCGGCTGCCCCGCGGGCGGCCGTCGCCGCTGATCCGCTGCCACAGATCTGGAGACATGCGATGACCTGCATCAACCGACACGACCTCGGACTGCTCGCCCTGCGGGCCGGTACCGGGGCGGTGCTCGTCGCACACGGTTCGCAGAAGCTGTTCGGCTGGTTCGGCGGCGGCGGGCTCGCGGGGACCGCGGCGGGGATGGAACACATGGGCTTCCTGCCGGGACACCGGAACGCGGTCGCCGCGGGCCTCGGCGAGGCGGGCGGCGGGGCGATGCTGGCGCTGGGCCTCGGCACACCCGTCGCGGGCGCCGCCGTCGCGGGCACCATGGCGGGAGCGGTGGCCGTCCACGCGCCCGCCGGATTCTTCGCCCAGTCGGGCGGCTACGAGTACCCGGCGTTCCTCGGCTTCACCGCGGCCGCCATCGGTGTCGCGGGCGCCGGACGCTACTCCCTCGACCACGCCACCGGCCGCCGCTTCGACCGGCCATGGATGCTCGCCCTGGCCTTCGCCGGAAGCGCGGTCGCGAGCGCCGCGGTGGTCAGCAAGCGGAACAAGGCCCAGGCCGCCAGGGCGAAGGCCGAGGCCGAAGCGGTTCCGGGCGCCGGGGCGTAACAGGGCTGAGCCATCAGCGGGCGGGTGGGGACCGGGAGCCGGTCCCGGTCCCTACCCGCCCGCTGCCGGTCCGGGCGAACTGCGGTACGGATTGCGGCACTTGGAAGCTGTTGTCGTACCGAGGGGTCCGGCCGCAATCAAGGCCGCCGCGTCCGGCCGGACGGCGCAGCGGTCACAGCCAGCCGTTGGCCTCGGCGAGCCGGGCCGCCTCGGCGCGGGTGCGGGCCTGAGTCTTGCCGATCGCCGACGACAGGTGATTGCGCACGGTGCCCTGGGACAGCCGGAGCTCCCTGGCGATGTCGGCCACGGTGCCCCCCTCGGCGGCGGCGCGCAGCACGTCCGCCTCGCGCCCGGTCAGCGGGCTCGCCCCGCCGGCCAGTGCTTCCGCGGCCAGGGCGGGATCCACGAAGCGCAGGCCGGCGTGGACGCGGCGGATCGCATCAACCAGTTGTTCGGGCGGGGAGTCCTTCACGACGTACCCGGACGCGCCCGCGGACATCGCCCGCGAGAGGTAGCCGGGCCGGCTGAAGGTCGTGCAGATGATGGTGCGGCAGCCGGGCAGCGCCTGTTGGAGATCGGCGGTGACGGCCAGGCCGTCCCGGCCGGGCATCTGGACGTCGAGCAGCGCGATGTCGGGCGAGGTCCGCCGCGCGGCGGCCAGCACCTCGGTGCCGGTGCCGACCTCGGCGACCACGTCGATGTCGGGCTCCAGCCGGAGCACGGCCGCAAGAGCGCCGAGTACGAGTGCCTGGTCGTCGGCCAGCAGGACACGGATCATGTGGGCTCGGCTTCCTGCGAGGGTGCGAGGTGGGTCGCCGGGGCCGGTCCGCGGGCGACGACCCGGAACCCGCCGCCGGGGGCAGGCCCGTGTTCGAGGGTGCCCGATACGGCGGCCAGTCTTTCGGTGAGACCGGTGAGACCGTTCCCGGCGCTCGCTTCGCCGGCGGAACTGCCGTTGTCGGTGACCTCGACCCAGTCGGGTCCGATGCGGACCGTGCACAGTTCGGCGTCGGAGTGCCGCAGCACGTTGGTGGCCGCCTCCCGCACGACGTAGCCGAACACCTCGCGCAGCTCGGCGTGTACGGCGTCAGTCGCAGCGGGCAGGTCGGCCCGTACACCGGCGGCACGCAGCGCCATACGGGCGCCGGCGAGCTCGCTGTCCAGCGACAGGGTGCGGTAGTCCGAAATGGTGGCCCGGATGTCGGACAGCGCCGTACGCGCCATGTTCTCCAGCTCGGTGACCTGGCCGACGGCGAGGGCCACATCTCCGGTGGACTCCAGGATGCGCCGCGTCAGCCCCAGTTTGACGGTCATCGTGGAGAGGCTGTGGCCGAGGACGTCGTGCATGTCCCGGGCGACCCGTGCCCGTTCCTCGTTCACGGCCAGTCTCTTGACCTGCTCGCGCGCGGCCCGCAGGTGACCGATCGTGAAGTTGAGCGCGAAGACGGTGCCGAGTGCCGCGGTCACGCCGACGAGGATGGCCACCTGCGCCCAGGCCACCTCGCCCTGGACGAGACGCATCCAGACGATCTGCCCCAGCACCGTGACGAGGCCGAGCAGCAGCGCATGGCGCAGCGGCAGCAGCATGAGTCCGATCGCGAGGGCATAGGTCAGATCGGTCAGGTAGGACGGCGACGCGAGAAGCACCGCGGGTGCCGCCCCGAGCAGGAACATCATGGCCACGATGGCGACGCGTCCCCGGCGCAGCGCCACCGGTCCGTACCAGGGCGCCAGCATGCAGCCGATGCCGTAGCAGGCGACGAGGCCAACGGTGAGCGAGGTGAGCAGGGGAGGCCTGGAGCCGTGCGCGATGTCCTCGGCCCGTGCGATCAAGGTGAGGGAGGCCAGCGCCGTCGCCGTGGCGACGGCCACGCGGCCCCGGGTGCTGCCCGGCTGGTCCTTCCAGAAACCCCAGTCCGGCCACTGGCCGGCGGAGAACTCGTCCGGATCGCGTACACCCACGTCGGTCATGTTACGGCCCGGCTGCGGCAGGGGCGCACAAGCGGCGGCCGGGGGAGGCGACGCATGGATCGAAGTGATGCACGGGTCATGGAGACAAGCATGGCCCGCCCGTGATCGGCGCTCCCGTTCGGGTTGTCACCCGGTCATGCATGACACATGGCATGGGTCCGGCCGGTGCATCGATGGTGCGATGAGGTCATGTTGCACGCGAAGAGGATCCATCTGCCGAGCCAGGAGTACGAGCTCACCGAGGGCGGCCGGGCGCTGACGGCGTTCTCGTTGAGCAGAGGCAGCATCGGCGCGCGGTTCACACTGCGCGGGGCCGGCTACCTCGTCCGCACTCACCGCTTCAGTGGTGTCTACGAACTGCTCGACTCCGACGGGACCGTCGTCGCGACCACGGACCGGGTGCGCCGAAGCTGGAACATGACGTGCTCCGGGCGGGTCATCCCGTTCCGGCAGACCGCGGCGGCAAGCCGTGAGTACACCATGACAGGTGACGACGGCCGGCCCGCCGGCACGATCCGCCACACCGGACACGTCCACTCGGAGACGACCGCCGACCTGCCGGGCGTGGAACTCGTGCTCCAGGTCTTCGCGCTCGTCGTCGTGCTGTTGCGCAGGCGGCGCAAGCGGGCAGCGGCGGCCGTCCGGTCGACCTCCCTCGCGGGCGGCTGACGCCCGGACGGCGTGCCGACACCCTCTCAGGGGCCCTCGCTGCCGCCCCCACTTGTCGGAAGAAGTTCGCTCACATCACTGTTCGGTACACGGTCCTGTTGACTCATCGTGGTCACGAGGGTGGAGGAGATGTGCGCCAGGGCGGGGTCTGCCGGGAGGAAGAACGTTTCGACTCCGGCCAGTTCGTGGTTCATGCGGGCCATCGGCATTTCGTAGTCCAGGTCGGGAACGCCGCGGACTCCGCGGATGACGACGTCGATTCCGGCTCGGTGGCAGTAGTCGACCAGCAGGCCGCCGGTGTGGGAGTCAACCGTGACGTTGCTCAAGTCAGTCGCTGCCGCGCGGAGCCGGACCAGCCGTTCCTCGACGGGGAAGCGGCCGGTTTTGTTCGCATTGAACATCACGCACACGACGACCTCGTCGAACAGGAGGGCAGCGCGCCGGAGTACGTCCTGGTGCCCTTGGGTGACCGGGTCGAAGGATCCTGGGAAGAGGGCTCGCATGACCGGAAAGAGTATCAAGCGGCCACCCCCGGCAGTGCAGTGCCGGAGACCGCGACGCCGGGCGGCTGACCCCGGGGGCGGCCCGGTAGCCCCAGCCGTACGTACGGGCACTGGGCGCCCTATCAAAATCAGCCATGATCGCTCTTCATGTCCGTTGCTCCGCCTGCGCGTTCAGGAATCGGAGGGCCACGGGCCCACCTCCTTCCGGCCTCGTTCGACAGTCCGGGCCTGCGCCGCGAGCACGGAATGGGAACGACGGGAACGGTGCGGTCCGAAGATGGCTGAGGTCCGTCTGATGAACGCTCGGTTGACTCCCATAGTCTTCCGCGCATGGCCAAAATCACGAGTGAGACCACGAACGAGACCGATGACCTGACGGAACTCGACTTCTCTCCGCTCGCGCCGGAAGAAGCCGAAGCCCTTGAAGACCGCGTATATCTGCTGGGTGTTCACGCCGACGGCGTGCGGGCCCTGTAGAAGTTGAGAGTTGGCGCAGCCGGAGGTCCCGACGTGCTCGGCATGTCGGGACCTTCGCATCATCAGCCGCTCGGGAGCGAATTCATCGATCCGGCACTTCTCGGAATGCCGGTGCCTCCGCACGCCGTGCTGCCTCCGGACGCCGACGAGGAGGCCGTGTGCGCTGCTGTCGCGGCGCTCGACCCCGGCCGCAGGTTCGGTGCGGCGGTGGATCCGGTCCTCCTCTCCGCGCATCCGCTGGACCGGCCTGAGGAGCGCCTGTTCCACATCGGACTGACGGAGGCGAACGCGCCCTGGTTCGTGGCCTGTTCCGGGGAACGGTCCGTCCGCGCATGGCGTGCGGAACTGCGCACCCGGCTGGCGGGGGAGCAGCCGGAAACGGCGATCGGTCAGACCGTGGCGGCGGTCCGTGCGCAGGCCGGACCCCGGCGGCGCGAACCGGTCGTGCCCGTCGTGCTCACCGTCATGCCTCAGGGCTCCGGCCCCCGCAGCGGCACCGGCCTGGCGTACTCACGGGACCCGGAGACCGGCGAACCGGGGGTCAGCGGCAGCTACCGGCCGGGAGGGGCCGGGCGGCAACTCCTGACGCGCGGCGGCGAGAGCCTCGCCTCCCTGGTCACGCGGGAACCGTGGGGCGCGGAGCTCGCCGCGGTGGTGGGCGCCGCCGAGGAACGCGTCGGCCGCCCGGTCCGGGTGGAGTTCGTCGTGGACCACGGCCACCCGTACGTCCTCGCTGTACGCCCCGCACGGCTCACCGGCGCGGCCCTGCTGCGTTCCGTCGCCGACGCGGGCCGCGCCGGCCGGCTCAGCGGCCCGGAGGCGCTGGCCCGGGTGGACACAACGACGCTCTCGGACGCCCTGTCGCCTGCCGTCCGGCTCGCCGGGAGCCCGCCCGCGGTCACCGGAATCGGCGTCTCACCCGGCGTGGCCGCCGGAGTGGCCGTGTTCTCCGCAGCCGATGCGGTGGCCCTGCGGGAGAAGGGGCAGGACCCCGTCCTCGTACTGCGTGAATCACGGCCGGAGGATCTTCCGGGGCTCCTCGCGGCCTCGGCCGTCGTGACCGAACGCGGCGGCCGGACCTCCCACGCCGCGGTGGTCGCACGGGGGCTCGGCCGCCCCTGTGTCACGGCGCTCGCGCACTCCGCCGTGGACGCCGGCCGGCGCACCCTGCGCGCCGGCGACGGCCCGGTCATCGCCGACGGCGACCCGGTCACCGTGGACGGCGGCGCCGGCGCCGTCCACCGGGGCCTGCGCACCCCGGCCTCCGGCACCCGGTCCGGCCCGGAGGTCACGGACGCCGCCGCATGGCTGCTGACGCAGGCCGACGCCGTGACCGGACCCGGTCTGCGGGCCAACGCCGACAACGCCGCCGACGCCAGGCGCGGCCGGGAGGCCGGAGCGGCCGGGATCGGTCTGTGCCGTATCGAGCACATGTTTCTCGGCGACCGCCAGCCCCTGCTGGAGCGGGTGCTGCTCGCTGCGCCGGGGCCCGAGTCCAAGGAGGCGCTGCACGCCCTCGGGAGCTGGCTGCGCGAGGAGTTCACCCGGATCCTCGCCGCCATGGACGGGCTGCCCGTCACCGTCCGCCTGCTGGACCCGCCCCGCCATGAATTCCTGCCGGATCTGGCCGAGCTGACCGCGCAGGAGGCCGTCGCCCGAGCCCTTGGCCGGCCGGGCCCCGACCCCGAACGGCTCGCCGTGACACGGGAACTGGGGGAGCGGAACCCGATGCTCGGAGTACGGGGTGTACGTCTGGGACTGCTGATGCCCGACCTCACCGCGACGCAGTTGCGCTCGCTCGTCGCAGCCACCGACGGCCTGCGCCGGGACGGCGCCGACCCCCGGCCCGAGGTTCTGGTGCCGATGGTCAGCACACCCGCTGAGGCCGACGCGGTCAGGCGGATCCTGGACGGAGTACTCGCGGCGGCGGGGCACGCCCCCGACCGCCCCCGGATCCCGCTGGGCGTGATGATCGAGACACCGCGGTCCGCGCTGCTCGCGGGCGAGCTGGCGGCCCGCGCCGACTTCCTCTCTCTCGGCACCAACGATCTGACGTCCCTGGTGTGGGGTCTCTCGCGGGACGATGCCGACCGTGAACTGCTTCCCCGCTACATCGAGTTGGGTATCGTGGACGACTCACCGCTGGAACGCTGGGACGCGAGTGGGGTGGGCGGACTGATCAGCAGCGCGATCACCGCCGCGCGAGCCGTCAAGCCGGAGCTTTCGATCGGTGTCTGCGGCGAGCACGCGAGCGACCCGGCCGCGGTCCGCTTCCTGACCGCGGCAGGCATCGACTATCTGTCCTGCGTTCCGCCGCAGCTGCCGCAGGCCCGCCTCGCGCGTGCCCGCGCGGGGCTCCGGGTCCCGGGCGCACCCGTCCCGGCCGGACCGGACGCACACGACGGAAGGGACGAAGGATGACCGGCTTCGCTGTCGAGGTGGACCGGCTCTCGCGGAGCTTCCGGGCCAAGGACGAGGAGATCCTCGCCTTACGGGACGTCAGCTTCCGTATCGAGCAGGGCCAGATCGTCGGTCTGCTGGGCAGCAACGGCGCGGGCAAGACCACACTCACCAAGATCCTCTCCACGCTTCTGCTGCCCACGTCCGGAACGGCGAAGGTCTTCGGCCTCGACGTCACCACCCACGTGAAAGAGGTGCGCCGCTCCCTGGGGGTGGTGTTCGGCGGGGACCGCGGCCTGTACGGCAAGCTGACCGGCCGGGACAATGTGCGGTTCTTCGCGATGCTGGCCGGGGTCGGACGACGGGGGATGCGCCTGCGGGTCGATGCCGCGCTCCGTGAGGTCGGCCTCGGCGACGCCGCGGACCGGGCCGTCAACACGTACTCGAAAGGCATGCGCCAGCGCCTGCACATCGCCATCGGGATGATCGCCGAACCACGTCTCCTGCTGCTGGACGAGCCCACCGTGGGGCTGGACCCGGTCGAGGCGGAACGGCTCCGGGGCTCCGTCGCCGCCCTGCGGGACACCGGTGTCTCGGTCCTCCTGACCAGCCATTACCTGCTGGACATCGAGCGGCTCGCGGACCGGGTCCTGGTGCTCGCCGACGGCTCTGTCGCGGCTGACCTGCCGACCGCGGAGTTCGCCCGGCTCGCCGACTTCACCGCTACCGTCACGGTGCGCGGCCGCGGCCCCGCTCCCGGCGCCGGGCAGTTCTCGGGCGACACCATCGAGGTCGCGTCCGTGACACACGACGGCGCCATCTGGACGGCCCGGCTGCGGGTGCGGGACTGGGGCCACTCGTCGTTCGGTCAGCTGGGGCAGGCCATGCTGGGCGCGGAGATCCTCGATGTCGACGTCGCGCCGGTCCGGCTGGAGGACGTGTACACGCAGGTCTCGGAGCGGCTCAGGACCGGGGCCGCGCTCAAGGCCGAGGCGGCCGCCGGTGAGTGACATGGGGGCGGCGCCCTGGGCGGTATGGACAGCGCTGCGCACGGAACAGCGCGCGATGCGCGGCAGCCCGCTGGTCATCATCGGGTCGGCCGTCCAGCCCGCCGTCTTCCTCGTGGTCACCATGGGGACCCGGTCCCCGGCGGCAGGCCGCGCCACCTGGCTCGTCTCGGCCGTCATGCTCACCGCCATGTGGAGCTCCACGGTCTGGATGGCGGGAGGTGTGCTGCGCCGCGAACGCACGTACGGGACACTGGCCCGCTGTGTCTCCGGTGTTCACGGGCCGCAACTCGTCCTCCTCGGGAAGAGTTTCGGAGCCACCCTCTACAGCACGGCCGTCATCCTGGTCAGCACGGCCGTCACCGTCGCCGTACTCGGGATACCCGTGCGCGTCGAGCATCCGGTCTGGGTCCTGGTGGCCCTTCTCACCGCCATCGCGTCCGGCACCGCGCTCGGCATGCTCGTGTCCTGTCTGTTCCTCCTCACCGAACACGGGCTCGCCTGGTCCAGTGCCCTGATGTACCCGGTGTTCATCGTGGGCGGCCTGCTGATCCCGCACGACACACTGCCGGTCTGGCTCCAGTGGGTGTCGGCGGGCGTCAGTCTGCGCTGGATCCACGAGTTCCTGTCCGGCGCGGCGTCCGGCACGGTCGACCTGTGGCCCCTGGCCGCCGCGATCGGGCTGACCGTGGTGTACTCCGCCGTCGCGTCCTGGTCGCTCGGCCGGTCCGTGGACCAGGCACGCCGGAAGGGGACCCTTGACCTCGTCTGAGAAACTCGCCCACCGCGCCGCGGAGGGCGCCCCGTCGCCCGCGTCGGCCTGGCTGTGGGCCATGGCGGAGACGGCGCGGCTCGGCTGGAACGAGTACCGGGCCGTCAACCCGCCGGTCATCCTGGTGAGCGCGACGGTGCCCCGGGTGGTTCTGCAGACCATCTTCTTCACCCTCCTCGGCGGTGTGGTGGCGGGCCCGGACCACCGGCGGTACGCGTTCGTCGGCGCGCTCGCCCTCGGCATGGCCACGATGAATGTCGTCGGCGTCGCGAACGTGCCGGTGACGGACAAACAGTCCGCGACGTTCTGGCGGATCCGGACCGGCAGGCTGCATCCCGCGGCCGTCTTCCTGGCGCGCTCGGCGCCGTATCCCGTCGCAGGGCTCGCCGTCCTGGTCGTCAATCTGGCGCTGGTGGCCCCGATCGCGGGCCTGACAAGCCTCGGCCTCGATCTCCTTCCGCTCCTCGGGCTGTACGCGCTGATGTCCTGCACGCTGACCGCCTGTGGTCTGGTGGCGGGCAGCCTCGCCATCGGCAGACGGGCGGAAGTCCTCTCCAACAACCTCCTCGCCTACCTGATCATCCTGTGCAGCGGCGCCTTCCTGCCGAACGGGCGGCTGCCGTGGATCGACGCGGTCGGCAGCGTACTGCCGTTGCACCACGGCCTCATCGCGCTGCGTGCGGCCCTGGACGGCGCCCCCTGGGAGGGACAGGCCCTCATGGAGGCCGCGGTGGGCGCGGCCTGGGCCGTCGCCGCGGCAGTGGTGACCACGGTCCAGATCCGCCGGGCGCACCGGCAGGGGCACGACGACTTCGAATAGGCGTGGCCTGGCGGTGCCGATGCCCTGTGCCCTGTGCCCTGTGCTCGGTCAGGAAGTGGGTTCCGGATCAGGAAGCGACGATATCCACGGTGTGCAGCCGGACCGGTGCGGTGGACGCGGCGACCGCGGCGGCGACGTGGCGCGAGGCCGGATCGCGGACCTCGCCGAACTGTGTGTACAGACCGTTGAGATGGGGAGCGGCGGCCAGCGTGATGAAGAACTGTGAACCCGTGCTGTCCTTGCCCGAGTTGGCCATGGCGAGCAGGAACGGCCGGTCGAAGACGGCGGTTTCCCACACCTCTTCCGGGATCCGGTAGCCGGGGCCGCCCTGTCCCGTACCGCTGCGGTCACCTCCCTGGACGAGGAATCCGGGGAGCCGGCGGTGGAAGTCCGTACCGTCGTAGAAGCCACCGGCGCCCCGCTCCCCGGACAGCGGGTCGGTCCAGTCGCGGGTGCCCCGCGCGAGCCCCACGAAGTTGTCGACCGTGTACGGGGCGAGCCGCGGCCACAACCGCACTTCGATGTCCCCCAGTCCGGTACGGAGCGAAGCCCGCGCCTCCTGGTAGCGGTGGAGAGTGAGGGGGAAGGGGCGCCGGAACACCGGGCGCCGGGTGTGCACCGGCTCCCGCGGGCCGGGTGCCCGGTCGGGCGCCGTCGCACTGATCTCCAGAGAGCTTCCGCTGCCGATGGCTCCGGGCTCGCCGTCGCGGACGGTCAGCGCCGTGTACGAGGCCGGTGGGGTGCGGTCCGCGGGGCCGTCGGCAGGAGCGCCGACGGTCGGGGTGGAGCCGTCGGCCGGAACGCTGCCGGTCCGGGGGATGCCGTCGGCCGGGGTGGTGCCGTCGCTCCGGGTGCCGTCCGCGGGCCGGCTTTCGGGCCCGCCGAGCCACGTCGTGTCGTACCCCTGCGCGGCCTGCCTCCGGTACCGGTCCCAGCGCCCCCGTACCTCCGGAGACGCGTGCTCGGCCAGTGTGTCCACGTCACCGGCCGCCTGTGCGTCGAGCACGGTGAGGACGTGGTCGGTGTCGCAGTACTTGTCGAAGAGGGAGCCGTTGTTGTGCTCCAGCGTGAAGCACTGGTCGACGAAGACGGAGAGCGGCAGTTCACGGCGGGTGTAGCGGCGCAGCATCCCGGCGACCGGCGCCCAGGCCTCACCGCCGTACTCAGCGCCCGGTCCTGCGAACGCCCGGCAGGCGAGATCCAGGGCGCGCGCCTGACCCAGTGCGCTGCGGGTCCGGGGCCAGGCGACCCGGCTGTCGCCGGTTGTCACATCCCGCAGGAAGGCGGCGAGGGGAGCGGGTACGGTGCCGGGCCGTACCCGTTCGTAGTGGCCGAGTTCGGCCCCGATGATGAGATCGAGCTGACCTGCGAACTCCTGGCCGAGCTGCGGCAGCCACTCGGCCAGCCGCCGTGCCGCGGACCGGTCGCCCGCCGCGGACAGCCACTCCATCAGATAGAAGTCGGCGGCCAGCGCCGAGGCGTCCACATGGTCGATGTACCAGCGTGGGCTGTGCCGGGAGATCTCGCCGGCCATGGCCGACAGGGCGTCCGAGCGGTCGGCGAGCCCGGTCAGGAAGCGGGTCCAGTGCCGCTCGGCCACGGCGTGCAGCCGGGGGTAGCGCCAGGCCGTGCCGAGTACGTCGACACAGTCCCGGTGCCGCGGGTCCCCGGCCCGGATGAGATGGCCGGCGGTCATCTCGACGAGGATCTTCGTCAGAACGGCCCGCAGCCTGCGCTTGTACGGCGTGGCCCCGGGAAGCCGGGCGGCGACCTCCCTGGAGAGGTGCCGGGGGCCGGAGGGGAAGGACTTGAGGAGCGCCCAGCCGAGCAGGGTCAGTACCCCGTCGGCGAGGGTGGTCCCGGTGAAGCGGCGGCAGTCGATGTAGGCAGCGGCGAGGTCGCCCCCTTCCGTGAGGAAACCCGACGCGGGCGGATGGGGGGCGAGCGGGACGAGATACAGCGGCAGGGTGAACGGCGCCTCGTCCGGCGCCGGTACGCCGAGCGCCTCCCGCAGCGGGCCGTCCGTCCGGGGAAGGTCCAGCAGCCGGTCCAGGCCCTCCACGGCCCGGTCGCGTCCCGGGGCCAGGGCCGCCAGCGCCTCCCGCAGCACGGGCTCTGCCCCGGTGAGGGCGTCGGCGATCTTCCGTGTGCCGTCGCGGAGTCCGGCGCCCTCCACGTGATCGGTCAGCTCCCGGGGGCCGCCGGCGGTGGCGATCCACCGGGGCAGGGTCTCCAGGCCCTCCCGGCGCCAGGCCCGGATGCCGTCCCGGAACTGTACGATCCCGGGCTCCACCGGCCGCGGCAGAATGCTGTACTCCCAGGCGAAGCGCCCCATCAACTCCCGCTGGAGCGCCAGAAACGCGTCGAGCCCGGCGCTGTGTTCGTGGACGACCGTGGTGCCCGCCGCGGCGCCGCGCGCTGCCCCGTCTGCTGCTCCGTCCACTGCGCCGTCGACTGCTCCGTCCACTCCGCGTACAAGTCCGCTGCTGGTCAAAGCGCCTCCACAAGCCGTGCTGCGACGAGCCGTTCGATGATCACCGCGCACCGGTCCGGTGTGAGTCCGGCGTACGCGGGGTGGGCCTCCCGGAGCTTCTGCGCCCGGCCGGTCACCGTGCTGGGCGGCGCGCCGTCGCACAGCGCCCAGACCAGCGCCACATCGGGGTTGAGCCGGACCCGGCGCAGCGCGGGCAGGGCGAGGACGACTCCGCCGCTGTGGGCGCGGGGACTGAATCCCGGGGCGCGGCGCAGCAGGCCCGGCACTTGCTGGGAGCCGACCGGGGCCGTAGAACCCGGCTCGGACCGGTCGGACACGCCGGGCCGGTCGGACACGCCGGGCCAGCAGGGCCAGTGCTCCAGCGGTATCCCGTGCCAGCCCAGCGTGGCCACCGCGCTCAGACAGCCCTGGGTGAAGCCGGCGATCGAGGACAGGCCACCCGCCGGGGTACCGGAACCGCCACCGCCACCGGCACCGGTGCCGTCCGCGAGCGGGTCGTACCGCAGCAGATACCGGAAACCCTCGTAAGGGAAACCGCTCGGCGCCGCCCGCCGCAGCTGGTGCCACACCCACTTGCGTCCGGTGTAGAAGTCACCGCACGCGGCGGCGACGGCCTTCCCGGCGAGCAGCAGCGCGGTACGTGCGGCCATCAGCCCGGCGTCCGGGTCACCGTTGGCCACCAGCCCGGCCACGTCCTCCAGTTCGTAGTGGACGGCGGTCAACCAGTGCGTGATCAGCGCACGCCGCAGCGGCAGCGGCGCGGCGCGGAGCCGCTCCCGCAGCGGGGCCAGCGCCCCGTCGTCGGTGATGACCTCGCCGCTCCACAACCGCACCGCGAGGTCCAGGTCCCGCTGCGCGACCACCGTGCTTCCGTCACCCGGGAAGGCAGCCCCGGCCACCCGCCCGACCGCCGCGTCGAGGTCGGCGACGGAGAGCTCCTGCACATCGAAACGACTGCGGTCCAGCACCAGTTGCCGGCGCGCCGGGGCCAGCCCGGCACCCACCAGATACACGTCGATGTCACTGGTGTGGTTGCCCAGACCCGCCGTGACGCTGCCCGCGATGAACGAGGAGCCGACGGTGGCGGGCGCGGCGAGCTGCCGGGCGACCCGGCGGGCGAGCGGCAGCAACGGATGCTCGCCCGGGTCCCCGCTCCGTCCGAGCGGTCCGGCCGTGGTGGGCTCGGCGTGCTGCCGGGGTGTCACCATCCGGGATTTTCGGGCAGCGCGAGCGAGAGGTACTTCCCTTCGTCGCTCACCATGACCCGCGAGCGGCAGCACCGGTCGAGGAACGCGGCGACCTCTTCGGTGCTCAGCGCCGGTCCGGAACGCGCCAGCGTCTCCCGGACGCGGGCCGCGCTCCGCGGCGCGTCCCCGCACGCTTCGTAGGCGTCGGCGTGCCAGTCCTGGAGAGTCGCGCGGCGGGGTGGCCCCGACCGGCTGTCGATGAGGACCAGCTTTCCCGGCAGACGCTGGTAGATCAGCCGGGGACGTCCCTCGGCCCACCGTTTCCGCCACTGTGCGGCCGCGTCCGAGAGCTCCTGGAAAGCCCGGTCCGAGCCGATGTCCGCCGCCGTGTAGTCGAAGAAGTAGGCGATCTTCGAGTGGTCCAGATGGGCGGGGTAGATGTGCCGGTAACTGCTGCGGGGCCGCGCGTCGGCAAGGGGCGACGCGTCGTCGGTGAAGTACGGGCTGAAGCGTTCGAGCCAGATACGGCCCGCACCGCCGGGGGGTTCCAGATGGTGGAGCAACGGCATGAGTTCGGCCTGCCGGCGGTAGTCGTCATCGGTCTCGCCGGGGAATCCGGTCAGCAGGTTCCAGGCCACGCCGATGCCGTAGTAGCCGGCCCATTTGAGCAGCCGGATGTTGAGCAGTTTGCTGGAACCCTTGCGCATGAGGTCGAGCACCGCGCTGCTGAGGCTCTCGATGCCGGGCTGGATCCGCATGATCCCCGCGCTGCGCAGGCCCGCCAGCTGCTCCCGGGTGAGGTTCGCCTTGACCTCGAAGAAGATGTGCACGTCCCAGTGGCGCGCGGCCAGTTCTGGCACGAGCGACGAGATGTACTTCATGTCGAGGATGTTGTCGACCGCTTCGACATGGACAGCCGGATAGTCCCGCAGCAGCCCGGCCAGTTCGTCGAGGGCCCGCTCGGCGCTCTTCGCGCGGTACCCCATGCCCAGCGCGTTGAGCCCGCAGAAGGTGCAGTGGTGCTTCTCTCCCCACCAGCAGCCACGGGAGAACTCGATGGGGAGTTTGACCGGGGTCCTTCCCAGCACTCTCTCGCGGTCGTGCCGCCCGATCGCCTCGAAGTAGTCGCGGTAGTCGGGGTGCGGCAGCCCGTCGAGTGCGCTGAGCCGCGGTGAGTCGGACACCGGAGGCGGAGCGCCGCGGGACTGTGTGTGGACACCGGGAATCGTCAGCGGCGCCCCGTCGACTGTGGCTGCTCCGTCGACAGTGGAGGTGCTGTAGGCCGTGGCTGTTCCGTCGGCTATGGAGGCGAGCAGCCTGGGCAGGGCGATGTCCCCCTCACCGGTCACCACATGATCGAGCCACGGCAGTCCGCGCAGATACTCGGTGCCCATCTCACCGTCGAAGTTGGCGCCCCCGTAGACGAGCACCAGGCTGGGGAACCGTTCCTTGAGGAGCCTGCCGAGCGCCAGCGACGCCGTGTTCTGCAGGAAGGTCGAGGAGAAGCCGACGACGTCGTACGAGCCCCAGTCGATGCCTTCGACGGATTCGGCCAGCCAGCCGGGGAGGACGTCACGCCGTAATGCGACAAGTTCCTCCATGCCTCCACCGGAGAGCCCCGACCAGGTGGCCTCGATCTCCGGATACTCGGCGAAGTACTCCGATTCGCGGGTCACTTCACCGAATGCGGCAAAGGAGAAGAGCCATTCACCGAGCAGATGCAGACGCTCGGCGTGTACGTCGGAAAGTCCGTCGTACAGATCATGGCCGAGAAGAGCGGCGAGTTCGACGTTCAGATAGTGCACATCGCAGGTGTGACCGTGCTCGCGCACGATGGACTGCAGGAGGCCACACTGGATCGACGGGGCGTCGACTCGCGCCCAGGGCATGTTGACCAGCGCCACTCTGAGGCTCCGGGACGGGGCAGGAGCCGACCCGTGATCATTTCCGGCTTCGGTCCTAAGGAGGGGTAAGGGCTGGCGCATTCCGGCGGTCTTCCTCCTGGCTCTTGGCGAACTGGCTCTGGATGACGCGGCGTTGGCCCGATGTTACGCCGTAGGACTGCTGCGCGGGCGGCGTCAGGGGCATTGCCGGGAAGACACGGGGCGGAATCAGCCGGGCTCCGGCTCCTATCCGCCTCCGGCGCCCGTCAACAGCTGACTTGGCCGAATTGCAGGCGTATGATCCGCAAGATGCGCATGACGAAATACACGCATTCCTGTGTCCGGATGGAGCAGCCCGGAGGCGGAACTCTGGTGATCGATCCGGGCATCTGGAGCGAGCCACGGGCTCTGCACGGCGCCGACGCGGTCCTGGTGACGCATGAACACGTCGACCACGCGGACATCCTGCGCCTCCGCGGCCTGGGCGTGCCGGTGTACGCACCCAAGGGGGCGGACTTCGGCGGGCGCCTCGACGTCAACGAGGTCTCCCCGGACGAGGAGTTCACCGCGGCGGGCTTCCACATCACGGCGCACGGCGGCCGGCACGCCCGGATCTACGGACAGCTCCCGGACTGCGCCAACCTCGCTTACCTCGTCGACAACAGCGTCTACCACCCCGGCGATTCGCTGCATGTGCCCGACCGGCCCGTCGAGACGCTTCTCGTGCCGCTTCAGGCTTCGTGGATGCGTACGTCGGAGGCCATCGACTTCGTCCGCGCCGTCGCACCGGAGCGCGCGTACGGAATCCACGACGCGCAGATCAACGAACGGGGTCTGCACAGTGTGAACGGCTGGCTGGAGGAGGAGGCGGGCGGCTGCTACAGCTGGCTGGCCCCCGGCGCGCACGCCTGACGTCGCGGACGCCGGGGCGGGAACCGCGTTCGCGCTCCGGCCGACGGCACCCTGTGTATCCCACGGCCCCTGTCTGCAACCGGCCATGGCTGTGACCGGCCCTGTCCGCAACAGGCTTCGGCTGCCAGAGGCTAGGGCTGCAAGAGGTCGGCGAGGACCGTGGCCTGACTGATGTCGGAGCGCTTTGCCGCTGTCAGAAGCGTCAGCTTCCGCTCCTTCGCCAGGTCGCGCAGATGGGACAGCGCCTCGGCGCGCTCGGTCTCCTCCAGCTCGCTCCGGTAACGCCGTCCGAACTCCTCGAACCTGTCGGGGTCATGGGCGTACCACTTGCGCAAGTCCGTCGAGGGCGCGACGGCCTTGCACCATTCGTCCAGGTCCGCCTTCTCCTTCGAGATGCCCCGGGGCCAGATGCCGTCGACCAGCACCCGCGCCCCGTCCCGGGCCGACGGGTCCTCGTACACGCGTCGTACTTGCACCTTCGGTCGGGCTGTCATGGCCGCCGCCTCCTGCCTGCCGGTATCCGGGGCCGCATCCGGGGGAACGGAAGGCGCCCGGCCCTAGCTTCCCTGCTGCCCGCCGTCGCCGAACCGCTTCTCGAACTTGGCGACTTGCCCTTCCGAGTCGACCACCCGGGCCTTACCCGTGTAGAAGGGGTGGCTCTCCGCGGAGATCTCGACATCGATCACCGGGTAGGTCTGCCCGTCGTCCCAGGCGATGGTCTCGTCGCTCCCTGCCGTGGAGCTGGTGAGAAACGCATATCCGGCGGAACGGTCGCGGAAGACGACCGGCCCGTATGAAGGGTGCTTGTCCTCTTTCATCTGCTGCTCCTTGCCGGTGATTCGCGGGGACCTGCTCGGCCCGGCCGCCGTGAGCGCCGGGCGGTGGCGGCCTCAGGATCTGTGCGGGTGTACTTCCAGCGGAGCCACATGCGCCTGATGGCCTCCGGATGCCAGCATGCGCACTTCGCCGCCCTGGTTGATCTCCGCGCGCACGATGCCCGTTCCGTCGGCGTAGACCGGGGCACCGCTCGCGCCCGTCATCGTGGTGCGCCGGACGAGGACGGTGTCGCTGCCTTCGCCCGTCGTCTCGAAGACGAGTTCGTAGCTGTCCGGAAAATCAGGTGTGTTCATGGTTGGCTCACGCTTCCCGGTTGAGCTGCGCTTTTCCGAGTACGCCCCAGCACGTGCACCGGCGCACGCCGACCGGCCCCGTACCCGGACCACGATGCCGGGTTTCGCCCGGACGCGCATGCCGAGCCACGACGAGCACCCGAGCAGTACGGAGAGTGAGTGGATCGAATGCCGTACATACGGTGCGTGACCGTCTGGGATGCGACAGGAAGCGGTACCTGGTTCGCTGATGGGACCCCTTCCAGAACACCAGGAGCTGTGATGAGCGGTGTGGGCGAGAGCGGCAAGCGGATCCAGCAGATGCGCGCCAAGGCGCAGGACCTGAAGCAGGCGGCCGAGCGGACCACCGACCCGGAGGAGCGGCGCCGGCTGAAGGACAAGGCGAGCAGGCTGGACCGGCAGAGCGAGCAGGAGAGCGGCATGGCGGCCGGGGACATCTATCCGTCCGAGTGACGGCCTCATCCGGACGCGTCAGAACGGCGGGCGGGGCCTGAGCGGGAGCTGCCGGCCGGGCACGCAGGTGACGGACCCTCACCCCGCCGGCCGGTAGGGGCGGAAGAACGCCCGCAGCTCCTCCGCGTAGAGCTCGGGCTCCTCGAACGGCGCGAAGTGCCCGCCGCGCTCGGGTTCGGTCACGCGCACGGCATTCGCCGTGCGATCGAGCCACGCCCGCGGCGGGCGGACGACATCGCCCCGGAAGAGCGAGAAGCCGGACGGCACCTCGACCCGGCGGGCGTGCTGCGCGGGCGGGATCGCTGCGTTCGCGCTGTACATGCGCATTGATGAGCCGATGGTCCCGGTGAGCCAGTAGAGCGTGACGTTCGTGAGGATCTCGTCCTTGGTGAAGCTCCGCTCGATGTCGCCGTCACAGTCGCTCCAGGCCCGGAGCTTCTCGACGATCCACGCGGCGAGACCGGCCGGTGAGTCGGTGAGCCCGAAAGCGGCGGTCTGGGGCTTCGTCCGGTGCATGGCGGCATAGGCGCCCTCTACCGCGCCCCAGGCCGCGGTGCCCTCCAGCCAGGCCCGTTCCTCGGGTGCGAGGTCCGCCGGGTCGCCGGTGAAGACGGGCAGGCCCGCATCGGTGCGGTGGACGGCCACGACCCGGTCGGGGTGGTCGAGCGCGAGGTAGCGGCTGACATGGCTGCCGACGTCCCCGCCCGCCGCGCCGAACCGCTCGTAGCCGAGGGTGCCCATGAGCTCGGCCCACAGACCGGCGACGGCGACAGCGTCGAGGGGTGGGCCGGTGGGACGGTCGGAGTACCCGTAGCCCGGCATGTCGGGCACGATCACATCGAACGCGTCGGCGGGGTCGCCCCCGTGTGCGCCGGGGTCGGTCAGCAGCGGGATGACTTTCGCATAGCGCCAGAACGAGTCCGGCCAGCCGTGGCAGAGGACCAGCGGAAGGACGGGCCCGGCAGGCGCGACGGCCCGGGCGTGTACGAAGTGAATCCCGAGGCCGCCGACCGGGACCCGGAAACGGGGCAGCCGGGCGAGCGCCGCCTCCTGCGCGGGCCAGTCGAACCCGTCCGCCCAGTAGGCCACGAGCTCGCGGAGGTAGCCGAGGTCGGTGCCGAGCGACCACCCGGCGTCCTCGGGCGCATCCGGCCAGCGCGTGGCGCGCAGCCGCGCCCGGAGGTCCTCAAGAGCCGAGGGGGAGGTCCGCCGGGTGAACGGCTCGGGGCGGGGCGCGGCGTCAGGCATGGGGCTCAGCCTATGCGCGTGCTACGGGGAGTTCGAGCGGTATCCCGTGCGAGGCGAGGCGAGGCGAGGGGCCGGGGCGGCCTCGGGCCGGCAGCAGAACAGGTGAGGATTGCCGCCTCCCCCCGTCGATGCAGCGAGGGGCCCCGGCAGCCGGCAGTGCGGCAGCAGCCCCCTGTCACTCCCGCTTGAGGCGGTTCGTGCCGATGTCCGCCAGGGCCGCGATCAGCGCGGCGACCACGAACGCGACCGACACGATGAGGCCGTGGTCGTACGCGGTCGGCCAGCCGTCGGCCACCTGGGCGAAGAACACAGAGCCCACTGCGGCGATACCGACCGCCGAGCCCACCCGCTGGCCGGTCTGGAGTGTGCCGCCCGCGCTGCCACCCACCGCCACCGGAACCTCCGACAGTGTCAAGGTCTGGTTGGGGGCGATGACCAGGCCGCTCCCAAGGCCTGCCAGCAGCAGTGGCGCCGCCATGGCCCAGCCCGCTCCGTGGCCCGGCACCATGTGTACCGCCAGGGCTGTGCCGCCAAGGCCGACCGCCACCATGGCCAGCCCGATGGCGATGAGCGGCCTGCCGAAACGGCCCACCAGCCGGCCCCCCACGGCGGCCGTGGCTCCCGAGCCGAGCGCGAAGGGGGTGATGGCCAGCCCGGCGAGCAGTGCGCTGTAGTGCAGCCCGCTCTGCAGATAGAGCGTGCTGATGAAGAAGATGGAGGTGAAACCGGCGAAGTACAGCAGGATCAGCAGACACCCCAGCCAGTACGAACGCACACGGAAGAGCTCCATGTTCAGTACGGGCTGGATGCCACGCCGGGAGCAGCGGGACTCCCACCACGTGAAACCGCCGAGCAGCAGCAGCGCGGCCGGCAGCAGCAGCCACTTCTGCTCGCCGTGCCACTGCTGGGCCTGAACGAAGGGCAGGAGCAGCGCCAGCACACCGGCGCCGAGCAGAAACACACCGAGGGGGTCGAGGTCGCGCAGTCGCACATGGCCGGCGGTCGGGGTGTCGGGCAGGAGCCGTCGGGCCAGCGGGAGGCAGATGGCGCCCAGCGGAAGGTTCACGTAGAAGACCCACCGCCAGCCCTCCTCCGGACCGGCCGCCTGGATCAGCAGGCCGCCCAACAGCGGTCCCACGGCTGTGGAGATGCCCACCACGGTGCCGAACATCCCGAAGGCCCTGCCGCGTTCGCGGCCGGAGAACATCTGCTGGATCAGTGCGGAGATCTGCGGCGAGATCAGACCGCCCGCCACGCCCTGCATCAGCCGTGCGATCACCAGCCACGTACTTGACTGGGCCGCGCCACAGGCCGCCGACGCGAGGGTGAAGACAGCTAGGCCCACCATGAACACCGCGCGGCGGCCTCTCGCGTCACCCAGTCGTCCCGCCGGGATGAGGAACAGACCGAAAGCGAGCGCGTACCCGGACAGGACCCATTGCAGATCGGATTCCGGGGTGTGCAGTCCTTCGCGGATCGAGGGCAGCGCGACGTTGACGATGGATACGTCCAGGAGCGTCATGAAGCCGGCGATCAGGCACACACCGAGCGCTGTCCAACGCCGCGGGTCCGGGGCTCCGGATCTGTCGCCCCGACCGGGATCCGCATCGCTCACGGGCTGTGAAGCCACAGAAGTTCCTTTGCACCGTCGGCCTCACGGCCGGGGTCGCTCAGCCGCCGCCGGACTGCAGGTTGGGGGCGTCCGGATGGGAGGACTTCTGAGGCTTGATGGATGTGTCGGACTTTTCGTCCCCTGTGCCGGCCGGCCTGTCCGCCGGTCCGCCGGAGGGTTCGTCCGAGCCCGTGTCGCGGGACCCCTTCGCCCCGCGCTCTTCTTGCGGCTCTTCCTGGACCCCTGCACCTTTTCTCTCCGACATGAGAACCCACTTCCTTGCTGCCATCGCACATCCGCGGTTGTCCGCGAGTGCTGGGCCGGCTGCTGACCCGGAGAGTCGCCCCCGGGCCGAGAAGCGCGGAGGGAACCCCGTCACACCATCCTTCACCCTTGTGCACCGGCGTCGCATCCGGAGCACGTCGGGGAGCTACCGGCGGCGGCAGAGACAGAAGGGGTGCCCGGCCGGATCGGCGTAGACCCGGAAACCGCGCTCGCCGTCCGCGTCATCCAGATCCAGGGGGGTGGCGCCCAGCGCGAGCACTTGCTCCTGGGCCTGTTCGATATCGTCGACGTCGAAATCCAGGTGTGCCTGCTGGGAGTTGGCACCGGCCTGCGGCCAGTCGGGCGGGCGGTATCCGGGAGCCCGCTGGAAAGCGAGCCGTACACCACCGGGGGCATACAGGTCGTACCAGTTTTCCGCGTACTGCTCGACCTTCCCGCCGAGCACATCCGCGTAGAAGCGGGCCAGCGACTCCGGCTCGGAGCAGTCCAGAGCCACCAGACTGTACGTGGCGACAGGCATCGCGTCCTCCTGAATATCGACATCTGTACGAAGAACGAGTTCCCGCTACGTTTAACGTAAACCTTCAGCCAACAGCCCGCTGCGGCGGAAGAGCGGTAAGGGCAGCGGCCCGCACGGCGGAAAGGCCGACCGGGAACAGCGGGCGTCTGTACACACCTGCATGAGGCGCCGGAGAAGACGGCCCGATCAAGGAGTGAAAAGTGCAGATCGGCTACAAACTCGCAGCGGAGTCCTTCGGCCCCAAGGAACTTGTACGGCAGGCCGTGCTCGCGGAGCAGGCAGGTTTCGACTTCGTGGAGATGAGCGACCACTACCACCCCTGGCTGGATGTGCAGGGCCACTCACCGTTCGCCTGGACGGTGCTCGGGACGATCGCCGCCACGACCGAACACATCGGTCTGGCAACCGGAGTGACCTGCCCGACGGTCCGCTACCACCCGGCGGTCGTCGCCCAGGCGGCGGCGACCCTCGCCCTGGTGTCCGACGGCCGTTTCACGCTCGGTGTGGGCTCGGGGGAGCGGCTCAACGAGCACGTCACGGGAGAGGGCTTCCCCAACTCCGTGTCCGAGCGGCACGCACGGCTGCGGGAGGCGCTGGAGATCATCAGGCTGCTGTGGAGCGGCGGCTACCGCTCGTACGACGGCCGGCACCTGAAACTGGACGACGCCCGCGTCTTCGACCTCCCGCCGGAGCTCCCGGACATCGTGGTGGCCGCCGGCGGCCCCGCTGCGGCCCGGATCGCCGCCGAACTCGGTGACGGGCTCTTCGCCACTGAGCCGAAGGGCGAGACGGTGGAGGCATACCGCAGCGCGGGGGGCGACGGTCCGCGGTACGCCGAGGTGCCAATGGCCTGGGCCCGCAACCCGCACATCGGCGCCAAGGCTGCCCTGGAGACCTCGCGTTGGGCGGTGACCGGGTGGAAGGTGATGAGCGAACTGCCCAACCCGGCGAACTTCGAGGCCGCCACCGCCACCGTGCGTGAAGAGGACATCCTGTCCACGTTCGCCTGCGGCACCGACCCCGGGCGGTTCCTGGAGAAGGCACAGCCCTTCGTGGACGCGGGCTTCGAACGGCTGGTGACACAGAACGCCGGGCCGGACCCGGACGGGTTCATGGACTTCTACCGGAGTGAACTGGATCAGCAGCTGCGCGCCCTGAGGCCCACCACCGGTTCCTGAGGCACCCGTTGGGGGCTGAGCCGTCTCTCTCAGCCGCTCAGGTGAGGGGGGCGAGCCGGAACGCCCCGTCACCGGGCCCGCCGGACGGGCGGGCCCGGTGAAAGGGCGAATTCCGGTCAGGGCAGGGGCATCCGCGGTCACTTCGGCAGCAGTTCCTGCTCGATCTGCTCCAGGCTCTTGCCCTTGGTTTCGGGGATGCAGCGGAGGGCGAACAGGGTCAGCAGCGCGCACACCACCGCGTACAAGGTGAACGTGCCCGCCCCGCCGAAGGTGTTGAGCAGGGTGAGGAAGGTGAGGGAGACGAGGAAGTTCATCGCCCAGTTCGAGAACATCGTGGCGCTCATCGCCGTCCCGCGGATGCGCAGCGGGTAGAGCTCGGAGGGGATGATGAAGACCACCACGTTGAGCGTCGTGGCGACGGCGGCGACGAACACGACCACGAACAGCACCGCGAGCCAGGCAACCGATGAGCCCCGGCCGCCGGCCGCGAGGGTGACCGCCAGACCGGCCAGCGCGAGGGTCATGACGGCGGCGCCGGAGGCCAGCAGCTTCTTGCGGCCGAAGCGGTCCACGGCGAACATGCCGACCGGCGTCATCAGGAGGTTGACCACACCGACACCCACGGTCGCGAGGATGGACGAGGAGGAGCCGAGTCCACTGCTCTCGAAGATCTTCGGGGCGTAGTAGATGACGGTGTTGACGCCGGAAGCCTGTCCGAGGATCTGGAGGCCCACACCGGCGATGATCACCGGCCGCACCGAGCGGTCGGTCAGCGCCCGCCACCGGCCCTTACGGGGTGTGCGGGCCTCTGTCCTGCCCGCACCGGCCATCGCCTCGGCCAGTTCGGCTTCCACCCCGGCCGGGTCGCCCGGCCCCCGCAGGCGGGTGAGGACGGACCGGGCGCGGTCGGTGTGGCCGCGCAGGGCCAGCCAGCGCGGGGACTCGGGCATCGACAGCATGCCCACGCCGAAGAGCACAGCAGGCACGGCGGCGAGGCCGAACATCCAGCGCCAGCTGTCGGTGACGTTCTCCAGCGAGTAGTTGGCGGCGTACGCAAGGACGATGCCCAGCGTGATCATCAACTGGTTGAGACCCACCAGCCGTCCCCGGTAAAGGGGCGGGGCGGCCTCGGCGATGAAGACCGGCACCAGGTTCGAGGCCACGCCGATGCCCAGCCCGAGCACGACCCGCGCCGCTGTGAGCATCGCCGCCGAGGGGGCGAAGGCCGCCATCGCGGCGCCGACCGTGAATATGGCCGCGGCTGCCACCAGGACGGGGCGGCGGCCGTAGCGGTCGGAGAGGTTGCCCGCCACCGCCGCGCCGATCATGGCGCCCACCAGGATCGAGCTGACCACGACACCGGAGCTGAACGAGGAGAGGTGGAAGTCCGACTCGATCGTGAGCAGTGCTCCCGAGATGACCCCGGTGTCGTAGCCGAACAGCAGTCCGCCGAGAGCGGCGACCAGGGCGACGCCGATCACCGGCCGAAGACTGCCGCTGATCCCTTGCGTCACAGTGGTGTCGGGTGACGCCATGGCGCTTGTCCTTTCGAGACCTGGAGACACGGACGGCCGGGTGGGGCGCCATGCGACCGGGACGTTCACAAACAGACGTTCACAAACATCGCCGACCGCGTAGAGGGCGCAGCACTACCGCGACTGTCCAAATTGGATGGGACCAATCTGGCACTCGGCTTGGTCATATGCAAGATCCGGCGTAATAATTGCCTTATTGGTTGGTACCTATTGTGGGTGCCCTTGGGATGTGGGAGTGGTGCGCGTGGCCAGACAGGCCAAACACGAAGAGCTCCGGCTGGCTCTGCTGACCGAATTCACCGGGGCCCCGCCGCACACCCCGCTCCCGACCGAGCGGGAGATCTCCGCCCGCCACGGTGTCTCACGCAACACCGTCCGGCAGGCCATGGACGCCCTGGAGGCCGCCGGGAACGTCTACCGCGTGCAGGGCGCCGGCACCTTCGTGTCACCCGCCGTGGTCTCCAAGTCGCTCACCCTCACCTCCTTCTCCGAGGACATGCGCGAACGGGGCCTCGAACCCGGCACCCGGCTGCTGGCCGCCGAGACGGTACGGGCCGGACGGCACATCGCCGAGCGGCTCGACACCACACCCGACATGGAGGTGGTCCGGGTCTCCCGGCTCCGTCTCGCGGACGGCTCGCCCATGTGCCTGGAGACCGTCCACCTCCCGGCGCACCGGGTGCCCGGGCTCCTCGAAGCGGACCTGACCGGCTCGCTCTACACCCTGCTGAGCGAGCGCTATCAGCTCGACATCCGCTCGGCCCAGCAGATCGTGCGCGCCGCTGACCTGGACGACACCGAATCGGCGCTCCTGGGTGTGCCGCTGGGCAGTGCCGGGCTACGGGTCCAGCGCGTCGGCCTGGACCACCGCGAGACCCCTGTCGAGGCGACCACGACGACCTACCGGGCGGATCTCTACGACATCCGCTTCACCGTACGCAGGACACAGTCATGACTCCTCCGCACCGGCCCGCCGCGGCCACATCCGTAGCCCGTTGCCTCCTCGGTGTCGATGTCGGCGGAACGAAGACCGCCGCCGGTCTCGTCTCGGCCGACGGCGCTCTGCTGACCTCCGTCGTACGGCCGACCCCCGCGGCCCAGGGGCCGGCCGCGGTGCTCGACGCCATCGCGGCGGCGGTCCGGGAACTCCCCGGCCATCACCTCGCCGAAGGTCTTGGCATCGGCACCGGAGGTGTCATCGACCGTGACAGCGGAGTCGTCATCTCCGCCAACGACCTGCTTCCGGGATGGGCGGGCACCCGCCTGAGCGAGGAGCTGACCGCCCGGCTCGCACTGCCCGTGGCCGCCGACAACGACGCCAATGTCTTCGCCCTGGCCGAGCAGACCTACGGCGCCGGCGCGGGCTGCCGGTCCGCGCTGTACGTCAGTGTGGGCACCGGCATCGGCGGCGGACTGGTCACCGGCGGCCGATTGCTGCGCGGGGCCCACTCGACGGCCGGTGAGTTCGGCCATATCGCGGTGCCCGAGGCGACCGGGCTGGGCTGCAACTGCGGCCGTACGGGACATCTCGAAGCCGTCGCCTCCGGCCCGGCCATGACCGCACGCTTCCGTGAGCTGACCGGACATGACGACGGCCGGGGCCTCCGGCAGGTCGCAGCCCTGGCCGGGAAGGACTCCGGTTCCGCCGGCGACACGGCCCGCGCGGTCCTCGCCGAGGGGGCCGGGGCGCTGGGGCGCGCGCTGGCAGGCCTGGTCAACACCATGGACCCGGAGCGGGTCGTGATCGGTGGCGGCGTGGCCTCGATCGGAGACGCGTACTGGCGACCGCTGACCGAGGCGTTCGTGGCGGAGCTCCTGCCCGGTCCCTCCGGGCTGTGCCCCGTCCCGGCGAAGCTGGGCCCCCGTGCCGCCGTGGTCGGCGCGGCGGCCCTCCTCCTGGAGGACCGCGACGCCGCCGGCCGGCCGCTCCCGGCCACGTCCTGACGGCACCCCCACGGCATAGCCCGGGGAAACCGGCAGTAGCCACCAGAGCCCAGTAGCCAGAACCCAGAGAACCCAGAGCACCCGCATCACCCGCACCAGCCGCACCAGCCGCACCAAAGGACCAAGGAACGACGTATGACCAAGTCCGTCCCCTCCGACAGCGGGACCAGGCCCAGCCGGACCACGATGTCCGCCGAGCACGCCCGCCAACTGCTCGACGCGCTGCGCGGACGACTGATCGTCTCCTGCCAGGCACCCCCAGGAGACCCGCTGCGTGCCCCCGAGCACATGGCGGCGGCCGCTGCGTCCGTCGCCGCCGGTGCGCCCGTCGCCGCGATCCGCGTGCAGGGTGTGGAGGACATCCGCGCGGTACGCGCCGTCGTCACACTGCCCCTCATCGGCTTGTGGAAGGACGGCGCTGAGGGCGTGTACATCACGCCGACCGCGGCGCACGCGCGAGCCGTCGCCGAGGCAGGGGCCGAGATCGTAGCGATCGACGCCACCGGCCGCCCCCGGCCGGACGGCCGCCCCCTGCGCGACACCGTCGACGCGGTGCACCGGCTCGGCCGGCTGGTGATGGCTGACGTGTCCACCGCCGAGGAGGGTGTGGCAGCCGCCGCGCTCGGCGTGGATCTGATCTCCACGACTCTCTCCGGTTACACCCCTTACAGCCGGCAGCGGTCAGGTCCCGACCTGGCGCTGATCGCCGAACTGGCGGACCGTGTCGACGTGCCGGTCCTCGCCGAGGGACGTCTGCACACCCCGGAAGAAGCGCGTGAGGCCATGGACTCGGGGGCCTGGGCCGTCGTCGTCGGCGGAGCGATCACCGCACCCGCCGCCATCGCGAGCCGGTTCGCGGCCGCGCTGCCGCAAGCACAGTGAGGCAGTTCTGACGCAGTTCTGAGGTAGCTCCGGGGGAGTTCTGCGGTGGATTCCCCTGGCTGGGAGAAGCGGCCCTCCGGATGACCGGCTGGTCCGGTCCCGCCCGCCGGCTCGCGCTCGGTACGTAAGCTGGCAGGCATGCGGATGCGACCCACGCTGACCTGGGAGCCGACTGTCGGACTGCCCCCGGCCACGACCGACCTGAGCGCGGTGGCCGAGGCCGTGCGCGGGGGCAAGGTCGCCGTGCTGAGCGGAGCGGGGCTGTCCACCGAGTCGGGCATCCCGGACTACCGCGGGGAGCACGGCTCTCTGCAGCGGCACACCCCCATGACGTACCAGGAGTTCACCGGCGACGAGCAGGCGCGGCAGCGCTACTGGGCCCGCAGTCAGCTGGGGTGGCGGGCCATGACCCGGGCCCACCCCAACACCGGTCACGGAGCTGTGACCGCCCTGGCCGGAGCGGGTCTCGTCACCGGGGTGATCACCCAGAACGTCGACGGGTTGCAGCAGTCCGCCGGATTGCGGGACGTGATCGAGCTCCACGGGAGCCTGAGCAGGGTGGTCTGCCTCGGTTGCCGGCGCGTCAGCACCCGCCCGGAGCTCGACCGGCAACTGCGGGAGGCCAACCCGCAGTTCGAGGCGGCCGCCGAGCGCCACCGGGCCGCACGGGTCAATCCGGACGGCGACGTGGACCTCCCCGAGGAAGCGGTCCGCGAGTTCCGGGTGGTGGCGTGTACGGCCTGCGGCACCGGCGTGCTCAAGCCGGACGTCGTCTTCTTCGGCGAGAACGTTCCGCCGGAGCGGGTGGAGGTGTGCCGGCGCCTTGTCGATGAGGCCGCCGCCCTTCTGGTGCTCGGATCCTCCCTCACGGTGATGTCGGGGCTGCGTTTTGTGCGCCGGGCGGCACAGACCGGTACGCCGGTCCTGATCATCAACAGGGGGCCGACCCGCGGCGACCGATGGGCGGCCCACCGTGTGGATCTGCCACTCGGCCAAGCACTGACCGCCCTCGTGGCACTGGCGTGTCCCTGATCCCGGCACGCGGTGCGCTTGGCGGGGATATGTCGTGAATCCGTAACGGAGCCGAGCACGGCGCAACGGGCTGGCCATCCCCCTCATCTGGGTAGTCAGCAAGGCGCACCGAGCGCCTTCGCGAAGGGGTGGGTCTCACCAGGTGAGGAGATCCACGGGAGGGAAAGTCCATGACCAGGACGGAGAAGACCGGGATGAAGTCGCGGGGCGGCCGTGTGGCCGTGATCAGTGCACTGGGTCTGGCATCAGTGGCGCTGGCCGCCGCGCCGGCGTTCGCCAAGGGCAGTGTGGACATCACGGCGCCGCACACGGCACACGTCGGCAAGACCATCACCATCAAGGCGCACGGTGGCGACGACAGCGCCGGCTATCTGCATCAGCTGTGCCTGGAGGAGAAGGGCTTCGGCGAGGGGTGGCACCAGGAGAACTGCAGCGCTGCGGTCAAGGGCGATGCGCAGGTCACTGCACACGGCACGTCCGCGCGCCGCGGCAACCTGGAATTCCGTGCGGTGCTCTACGGCCTGACCAGCAAGCACGACCACCATGCCGTGCGTCTGCACGCTTCTGACGTGGTGACGGTGCGCGTTCGCTGATTCCGGCAACGCGGCCACGGATGCACCGGTGCCCCCGACCGTGCTGTCGGGGGCACTGACCGGTTCGCGGGGGACGGCGGGTGCCGGTGCGGGGGGTGCCGGTGCGGGGGGTGCGGTGGCGGGGAATGAGGACGAGGGCTGGGACGGGTTCACTCATGAACCTGTTCCAGCCCTCGCCTGGACCTGAGTCCTGCCGTCCCCTTTTGGGGGTTGGCCGTCCCACGGACTCAGGTGGTCGTGGGGTGTGGGGGTTCCGCTTGGTCAGTAGGCGGAGTTGACGTTGTCCATCGAGCCGTATTTGTCGGCGGCGTAGTTGGCTGCGGCGACGATGTTGGCGACGGGGTCGGTGAGGCTGTTCTTGGTGCCCTTGACGTGGTAGGTGTCGAAGGTGGGCTGGATGACCTGGAGGAGTCCCTTGGAGGGGATGCCGTTCTGGGCGTTGACGTCCCAGTTGTTCTGGGCGTGGGGGTTGCCGCTGGACTCGCGCATGATGTTGCGGTGCAGGCCTTCGTAGCTGCCGGGTATGTGCTTGGCCTTCATGATGGCCAGTGATTCCTTGATCCAGCCGTCGAGGTTGTTGCTGTACTTCGTGCTGTGGACGATCGCGGTGACGGCGTCGGCGTGCTTGGCCGTCGGGGCCTTCTTCGCCGCGGCGTGGTGGGCGGCCTGCTTGGCGTGGGCGGCCTTGGCTGCGTGGTCGGCCTGCTTGGTGATCTGGGCGGCGGTGACGGCGGTGGCCGTGGCGGGTGTGGTGGGGGTGTGCTCGGCGGCGTGGGCGTGCGGGGCCAGGGTCAGGGCGCAGGCGGCGGCTGCTGCGGTGGCGATGGTGGTGATGGTGGTCTTGCGGAGGTTCAGGGTGTGGCGGGTGGTGGCAGTCATGGGTGTACCTCTCCATTCGGGGACGTCGTTTGGGGAGGCCGACTGGGGGGTCGGCGACACGGGTGGGCCGGTGGGGGCCGTGGTGCGTGTCGTGGGGCCGGTGTCTGGATGGCGGGCGGTGTGTTCGCCCGGTCCGGCGCTCGGCTCCCCGGTACGTCCAACACCTTGCGAGACCGCCCTGGGCGTTGGCAATTGTGTGACCTACTACCCCAGATAGCGACAAACCGGACAGGGGTGGGGTGGGGCCCGCAATGAGCGGGAAAGGTCCGCCGTGCATCTACTAGGTGTCGTCCTGTGTGACGCGGGCCCTATGCCCGGGCTCACACATCACCGGTCCCGACACCCCGAATTACCACTCCGTGTCACCACCCGTACACAGCAAAACCCACCCACTTGAGGTTCACGCCAACACCCGTGGGTGGGTCCAAGACGGCACACTCGGCGCGCCGCGGGCCACAGACTTGCGAGGGCTGCGAGGGCTGCGAGGGCTGCGAGGGCTGCGAGGGCTGCGCGGCGGCCGGTGGGCCAGTCAGCGCAGGATCGTCAACGGGATCCTGTACCGACAGCGCACCGGGGGAGGGGATACCTGCACGTCCCGGTGCGGCGGTGCTTACGGTTTGTGGGTGACCCAGAGGCTTTCTGCCGGCCAGTGGTGTGCCCAGTCGGGCGGGTCGGTTTGGTTGTAGCCGTTGGCTGTTCCGGGTTCGGGCCGGGGCTCGATGAGGTCGTCGATGACGAGACCTGCGCCGCGCAGGACCCTGATCCAGTCGCCGTAGGTGAGCTGATAGCTGACCGCGTCCTGGTCTTCGGCGATGGTGTCCAGCCCGAAGTAGTCCTGGTTCAGCGTCGTGGTTACGCGGCTGGCGGCTTCGTCGTAGCAGGCTTCGAACCATGGGCTGGCGACGTTGAACACCAGGCGCCCACCGCGGCGCAGGATGCGTGCGGCCTGCGGGACGGCCAGGTGCGGCGGCGCCCAGCTGAGCCCGCCGTAGTCACAGAACACCAGGTCGAAGCTGTCGGCGGCGAACGGGAGGTGTTCGGCGGCCCCTTGCACCAGCGGGTAGCGGGCCGCTCCCATCGCGCCGGCTGCCGCGGCGAGTTGGGCTTCGGACAGGTCGAGCCCGACCACGGTGGCGCCCTCAGCGGCGAGCGCCCTGGACCACTGGCCGGCGCCGCAGCCCAGTTCGAGGACGCGCTTGCCGGTGACGTCGCCCAGGGCGCGCAGGTGCGCGTCGGGGATGGCGTATGTGCCCCACAGCCGGGGCGTTGCGCCGATCTGCGGGTCGTGCTTGTGCTGGTAGGCGCTGCTGAGCTGGTTCCAGAACCGCCTGTTGGCAGAAATGCTGTCCACGCGCCGACTCAAGCACTGCCTGCCGGGGGCGGTCAACACGATTGGGCTGCGGCTGTGCTGCGCCCGTGACGGTGCACCGGTTCACGCCCGGAACACGATCCCGTTGATCACCTTGCGATGATCGCTCCAACGTCCGCCGCGCTGTCCCGAAGCCTGCACGTGCGGCTTCAGCCGGACCCGCTCGGCATTCGTCAGATCACCCCGCCCCATGCGAGTGCCCAGTTGGCATGTGGGAACCGGTGTCGATGAACCTGTTCGAGACGCGCGGGCGAAGTCACCTCATCCGGCGGCTGGTGACTGCCGTGCACATCACCAGGGCACTACGCCGGCGTCCTCGAAGAACTTGCCGGTCGGGCCGCCGTCGGGCAGGGGCGCGAGTTTGGTGGCGATCGCCGCGCCCTGTTCGGGGGTACGCACACCGCGGAAGCCGTTGAGGTCGGTCGCGACGTAGCCGGGGCAGCCGGCGTTGGTCAGGATGTTCGTGCCGTTCAGCTCCCGGGCGTACTGGAGGGTGACAGCGTTCAGAAACGTCTTCGACGGCGTGTACGCCACGGCCACCGGACCCGTCGTCTGCTCGGCAGCGGTTCCCGACTGCCGGGTGAGGGAGCCGGCACTGCTGGGCATGTTCACGATCCGTGGTGAGGCAGAGCGGCGCAGCAGCGGCATCATCGCGTTGGTGACGCGGATGATCCCGGCACGTGAGGGGTGTGACGGATCATCGTTCGGGGTGTGTCCTGTCATCAGGCGTGGCGTGGGCGGGAGGTGTGACGATCGCAGGCATGACCATGACTGAGCGGGACCCTCAGGACAGCGCCGACGGTGACAAGGCCCAGGACGACACCAGCGGCAGCCAGGACGCCGTGGACGCGGACCGTGGGTTCGTCGCGCGCCTGGAGCCGGGCGTGGTGCGGGACGACGCGGGCCGGGTGGTCTGGGACGCGGACGCGTACGGCTTCCTGGACGGCGAATGCCCGCCCTCCGCGCACCCGTCGCTGTGGCGGCAGAGCAGGCTCGTGGCGCGGCAGGGCTTGTACGAGGTCGTGCCCGGCATTTATCAGGTGCGCGGCCTGGACCTGTCGAACATCACCTTCGTCGAGGGCGGACGCGGCGTCATCGTCATCGACCCGCTGATCAGCGCGGAGGTCGCGGCCGCTGCCCTCGCGCTGTACCGCGAACACCGGGGCGAGCGGCCCGTGACCGCCGTGCTCTACACGCACTCGCATGTCGACCACTTCGGTGGTGTACGTGGCGTTACCGACCCCGGCGACGTGGCTGCGGGGCGCGTGCAGATCATCGCGCCGTCCGGGTTCATGGAGCACGCCGCCAGCGAGAACGTCTTCACCGGTACCGCGATGGCCCGCCGCGCGGGGTATATGTACGGCGCTTCCCTGCCCAAGGGACCGGCCGGGCAGATCGGCTGTGGCCTCGGCCAGACGACATCGACCGGCACAGTCGGCCTGATCGCTCCGACGCTCGACATCACCCACACGGGACAGACCGAGACGGTCGACGGCGTCCGGATGGTCTTCCAGCTCACGCCCGGTACCGAGGCCCCGGCCGAGATGAACTTCCACTTCCCCGACCTGCGGGTCCTGTGTGTGGCCGAGAACGCCTGCCACACCCTGCACAACGTCCTGACCCTGCGCGGTGCACTCGTACGGGACCCCAGTGCCTGGGCCCGCTATCTGACGCAGACGCTCCGGCTCTTCGCCGATTCCACCGACGTCGTCTTCGCCTCCCACCACTGGCCCACCTGGGGCCGGGAGCGCGCCGTGCGGTTCCTGGAGGAGCAGCGCGACGCGTACGCGTATCTGCACGATCAGTCCGTTCGCCTGATCAACGCCGGGTACACGGGCGCGGAGATCGCCGAGGAGCTGCGCTTCCCGCCAGGTCTCGACCGGGCCTGGCACGCGCGCGGCTACTACGGCTCGCTGAGCCACAACGCGAAGGCGGTCTACCAGCGGTACATGGGGTGGTTCGACGGCAACCCGGCCCACTTGTGGCAGCATCCGCCCGTCGAAGCGGCGCTGCGGTACGTGGAGTTCATGGGCGGCGCGGACACCGTGGTCGCCAAAGCCAGGACGTCGTACGAGGCGGGGGATCTGCGGTGGGTGGCAGAGGTGCTGAGCCATGTGCTGTTCGCCGAGCCGGACCACTCCGAAGCCCGTGCGCTACAGGCCGAGACGTTCGAGCGGCTCGGCCAGGGGGCCGAGTGCGGGCCGTGGCGCAACTTCTACCTCATGGGAGCGGCCGAGCTGCGCGACGGCATTCTGGGCACCCCCACCCGCAGCGCACCGGACATCCTGGCCGCGCTCACCGCCGAGCAGGTCTTCCAGTCCATGGCCGTACGGATCAACGGACCGCGCGCCGCCGAGGCCGGACGGCTGCTGCTGCGCTGGGAGTTCACCGACACCGGTGAGACCTGGTCGCTACTGGTCTCCAACGGAGCGCTCACCTCGATGCCGGGGGACGCCCCGCGCGGCGAAGAGCCCCTGGCCACCCTCCGCCTGGCCCGCACCACCCTCAACGCGATCCTCGGCGGCGTCTCGACCTTCGCCGACGAGATGGCGGGCGGCAGCGTGGCCATCGACGGTGACGTCCAGGCGTTGATCACTTTCGCCGGTCTGCTGGACCGGCCGGACCCGGACTTCGCCATCGTCACGCCGTAGCGCCCAGTGCCAGGGCGGCCAGGGCGAGCGCGGCGTCCCGCGGCGCGCCCAGGTCGAGGCCGGTCAGCTCCATGATCCGGGTGAGGCGGTTGTCCACGGAGTTGGGATGCAGGTTGAGGAGGCGGGCCGTGACCCGGCGGTCCTGACGCTGTGCCAGGTGGGTCCGGAGCGTCTCGACGAGCTCGGGCCGGCCGGCGAGCGGCGCCAGCAGAGCGGCGATGCGATCACTGCCCTCATTGGGCCGTGAGAGGTGGTACTCCAGGAGTACGTCGTCGAGCAGATGCAGCCCGGGCGGCCGGCCGCAGGCCTGGGCGATACGGACGACTTCGCCGACCATGTGAGCGGCACGCGGGATGTCGCCCGCCTCGGTCACCGCGCACGCGCCCAGCCGGGTGTCCGGTCCCGCGATCTCGCGCAGCAGTTCGGGGAGTTGGTCCGGGACCGCGGTGCACCCGGGGGCGATGGCGTGTCCGCCGGCGCCGTCGAGCAGGGTGAGCGCCTCGGTGCCGAAAGCGCGGTCCAGCGCGGCCTGAATGCGCCGCACCAGCCGCCGTACGGTGACGGGTGAACGCCCGCCGGGTCCCCCGGACCCGCCGCTCAGTTGCATGAACACCACAAGGGCGGGCCCGTCCGCGAGGGAACGCTCCGGGTGTGCGGTGCCGTCCAGCAGTGCCTGCGCCAACGACCGGCGCCGCTCCCGCTGTTCGGCGGCCAGCGCGGACTGCTCGTCGAGATAGCTCTCGGTGACCGCGCCCACCACCCGGTCCTGGACGGCGAACAGGGCGTCGCCCAGCTCGACCAGCGCGCCCTCCTCTCCGGGTTCTGACAGTTTCCGCAACTCCCGCCACAGCTCACGGGTGCCCATGCAGTACGTCCGCAGCAACAGCTGCAGCGGCATTCCCTCCTCGGCCCGCTGGGCCGCCCGTGTCTGGAAGGTCTCCAGCCCGTCGTCCGACGGGCGCGGGCCACGGACCGCGCTGCGCAGGAAGAGCCGCATGGCGTGGCGTGCCGTCGCGGCGATCTCCACGTCCTTCACATCGGCAGGCAGTTCGGCGTAGCCGCCCAGGTTCTCGAAGGCCCCGCGGGCCATACGACGGGCCAGTTCGTTCACCTGCGGTTCGCACCGCGCGGCCAGCTTCCGTGCCCCTGCGGACAGACCGGGCACAGACCCCTCCGGCTCCTCTACGTACGTCACGGTCGGCCACCTCACCTCGCTCCACCCCGCACCACTGTGATCCGTCACAGTAGCCAGCCGCCATCACTGTGACGCAAGCGGATGGAGTGGCGCCCTGTCCCACCCGCAGGATCGACACCGTCCGCAGGCACCCGCGGCCCCTCACCCAGGAACCGGTTCTTCATGACGCAGCACAGGCAGGCAGAATGAATCAGCGTTCACGGACTGAGCGTTCATGGGCATGGCGTTCACGGACTCCGGGTTCACAAGCTGAGCAGCGCCGCCGCGGCATGACCGGTTGGCGGACCACCTGGGCGCTGCTGGCGTTCATGCTGGTCAACTTCGCGGACAAGACCGTGATGGGCCTGGCAGCCCGGCCGATCATGGACGATCTCGGTCTGACGCGGGAGCAGTTCGGCACGGCTTCGGCCGCCTTCTTCGCGCTGTTCAGCCTCTCGGCGCTCGCGGTGTCGTACTTGACGCGCACAGTGCGTACGACGGTTCTGCTGCTCGCCACGGCCCTGCTGTGGTCGGCCGCGCAACTGCCGCTGCTGTGGCAGGGGGCCGGTTTCGGCGTCCTCCTGGTCACCCGCGTTCTGCTCGGCGCCGCCGAAGGGCCCGCCGCTCCCGTCGCCACGCACCACCTGCACGGCTGGTTCGACCAGCGTGAGCGCACCCTGCCCACCGCAGTGCTGCTGACCGGCGCCGCAGCCGGCGTCGCGGTGGCCGCGCCCACCCTGACGTTCGTCATCGACCGCTTCGGCTGGCGCTGGGCGTTCGGCGCGGTCGGTGTGGCCGGACTGGCATGGGCCGGCTACTGGGCCCTGCGCGGCGCCGAAGGACCGTATGCCCCGGAAACCTCCGCGGACCGTGTCATCGGCCAGGACACCGTGCCGTACCGCCGCATCCTGCTGTCCGGGACCTGGCTCACCGCCGCACTCGGGTCGTTCGCCGCGTACTGGATGCTGAGCACCAACCTGACCTGGATGCCGGACTATCTGGAAGCGGTCTGCGGACTGAGTCTGCACCGGGCAGGGACCCTGGTGACCGTCGCCGCCCTCGCGAACGGCGTCGTCCTGGTCGCCCACGGCCTCCTGGCCCGCCGCCGCACGACGCCGCCGCGCGGATCGGGCGCAGGCGTGGCGATGTGCCTCGCGGCCGGCGCCATCACCCTGTTCGCGATCACCGACACCACCTGGGTCAAGGTGCTGCTCATGCTCGGCCCGATGGCGCTGGCCAACGTCATCATGACCGTCGCGCAGACCGCCTGCGCACGCATCACACCCCCGTCCCAGCGCGGCGCGGTCCTCGGCGCGCTTGCCTTCGTCTACGCCCTGGCGGGAGTGCTGTCGCCCTGGATCGTCGGCCACGTCGTCGACAGCGCGGTATCGGTCACCGCCGGATACCGCACCGCCTTCCTGCTCACCGCGGCACTGGTCGGGCTCACCGGCCTGCTGGCCGCGGTATGGCTGCGCCCTGAGCGGGACGCACAAAGGGTGTCGGAAAAGCCGGCAACTGGTCAGCAACCGGTCCCCAAAACAATGGGCCGGCACGGCAATTGATCGGCACCGCGATCGATCGGCGTCAGTTCTCAGAACCCTGGTGGGAGCTGACCGGACATGCCACTCGCTGTAAGATGGCAAGCCAGCACTTGACCTGCAAAAGCGCAGGCAGGGAGCCTAGAACCAGGAGTGCCCCGATGATGCGCACCATGTTCAAATCCAAGATTCACCGTGCCACCGTGACCCAGGCCGACCTGCACTATGTCGGGTCCGTCACCATTGACGCCGCACTGATGGAAGCCGCCGACCTGCTGCCCGGCGAGCTCGTGCACATCGTCGACATCGACAACGGCGCCCGGCTGGAGACCTATGTCATCGAGGGCGAGCGCGGCTCGGGCGTCATCGGTATCAACGGCGCCGCCGCCCACCTCGTGCACCCCGGCGACCTGGTGATCCTCATCAGCTACGCCCAGGTCGACGACGCCGAGGCGCGTACCCTCCGGCCGAGCGTCGTGCACGTCGACGCGGACAACCGGATCGTCGCCCTCGGCGCCGACGCGTCCGCGCCCGTACCGGGTACCGACCAGGTGCGTCCTCCGCACGCCCGGTCACTGGCCGCCGGGGCCTGACGCACCGGGCGCCGGGGGCTGACGGCACGGGAACGCATCCTGCCGGATGGCCCCCGACCTGCTCCGGCCGCGGCGCGGGGGCGTCGTTACCATCGCGGACATGCTCACGCTCCTGCACACCTCGCCCGTTCATGTCCCGGTCTTCGAAGAGCTGCGGGACCGGCACCTCCCGGGGCTTCCGATGCGCCACCTGGTGCACGAGAACCTGCTGGCCGGTGCACGCGAGTCGGGTCCCGAATCGGTGGACGGCGAGGTGCGGCGGGTACTGGCCGGAGCCGCGGCCTCGGGCGCCGGCGCCGTTCTCTGCACCTGCTCCACCATCGGCGGGGTAGCCGAGGCGGCCTCCGCCGCGACCGGGGTGCCGGTCCTGCGCGTGGACCGGCCGATGGCTGCCTCCGCAGTGGCCATCGGGCCGCGGATCGCCGTCGTCGCCACGGTGGAGAGCACGCTGGCACCGACCACCGCGCTGCTCCACGAGGCGAACCCGGACGCCGATGTCTTCCCCCTGTTGGCGGAAGGCGCCTGGGAGCGGTTCGAGGCGGGGGACCGCGACGGACATCTGGACATGGTGGCGCGCACCGCCGACGCCGTGCAGGGCGTCGACGTGATCGTGCTGGCCCAGGTCTCCATGGCGGACGCGGCCGCCCGTACGAGCACTGCGGTGCCGGTGCTGTCGAGCCCGCTTCCCGGGCTGCGGGCGGCGGCCGGACTGGTTTGACCCGGCGCGCGTGGGCAGGCGGAGCGGGAGACATTGGTCAGGACACGCAGCCGTACTGTGGGAGGTCCACCGTGACGCATCCGTATCCCCGCCCTGCCCCGCCGAATCCGGGCGGTCCGGATCCTGTGCCGCCCTCGCCGACCCCGCCGCCGGGCCCCGGTCCGGCCCCGGAGCCGCCGCCGCTGCCCGATCCGCTGCCCGACCCCGTACCGCCGTCGCCCGGCCCCGAGCCGACACCGTCGCCCGGACCTGGCCCCGGTCCCGGCCCGGACCCGACGCCGGAGCCGCAGCCCGGCCCGGTGTCACACCGCTGACCGGGCAGCCGGTCGGACCGCAGCGCGTCGTAGCAGGCGGGCACCGCTGAGGAGGCCGGCACGGGGACACCTGGCGCACGGCGGCAACAACCACCGCGCGCCAGGGTGTCCTGAGCCCGCCGGTCTGCGGCGAACTTCTCGTCGACAGCAGTCGACAGCAGTCGACAGCAGGGGCCGCGGCGACTGCTTCCGTTCGCGTATGCCCTTCCGTGTCACGGGCCGGTGCGGTGAGCTGCTGGTGGATCAGCTTTCGATTTCGGTTTTGTCCGCGCCCCAGAGGGTGTGGAATACGCCGTCGCGGTCGGTACGGCGGTAGGTGTGGGCGCCGAAGTAGTCGCGTTGGCCCTGGGTGAGGGCTGCGGGGAGGCGTTCGGCGCGCAGGGAGTCGTAGTAGGCGAGGGCGGCGGTGAAGCCGGGGGTGGGTACGCCCTGGATGACCGCGGTGGCGGCGACGGCGCGCCAGTCGTCCTGTGCGGCGGCGATCTCGTCGGCGAAGCCCTTGTCGGCGAGAAGACTCGGTAGCTTGGGCTGGGCTTCGTAGGCGCCGGTGATCCGGTCGAGGAAGGCGGCGCGGATGATGCAGCCGCCGCGCCAGATCGCGGCGATCCTGCCGAGGTCGATGTCCCAGTCGTACTTCCGGCTGCCTGCGGAGAGTTCGTGGAAGCCCTGGGTGTAGGAGACGATCTTCGAGGCGTACAGGGCCTGTTCGACCTTGTCGGCGAAGGCCGCGGCTTCGTCCTCGCTCAGGGGCCGGGCGGTGGGACCCGCGAGATGCCGGGAGGCTTCGCGCAGGTCGGCGTGGCCGGAGACCGAGCGGGCGAAGACCGCTTCCGCGATACCGGAGACGGGCACGCCGAGGTCGAGGGCGATCTGGACGGTCCACCGGCCGGTGCCCTTCTGCTCCGCCTGGTCGAGCACGACGTCCACGAAGGGCTTGCCGGTCGCCGCGTCGACGTGCGAGAGCACCTCTGCGGTGATCTCGATCAGATAGGAGTCCAGGCGCCCGGTGTTCCAGGTGCGGAAGATGTCCGCGATCTGCGCCGGGGAGTAGCCGGCCACGTCCCGCAGTAGTTGGTAGGCCTCGCCGATGAGCTGCATGTCGGCGTACTCGATACCGTTATGAGTCATTTTGACGAAATGGCCGGCGCCGTCAGGGCCGATATGAGTGACGCACGGAGCCCCGTCCTTGGCCTTCGCCGAGATCTTCTCCAGCATCGGCCCGAGCGACTCGTACGACTCGGCGGAGCCGCCCGGCATGATGCTCGGTCCGTTGAGTGCGCCCTCCTCGCCGCCCGAGATCCCGGTGCCGACGAAGTGGATGCCCCGCTCGCGCAGCTCCTTCTCGCGGCGCCTGGTGTCCTCGAAGTGCGCGTTGCCGCCGTCGATGATGACGTCGCCCTTCTCCAGCAGCGGGGCGAACTCCTGGATCACGGCATCGGTCGGGTCACCCGCCTTCACCATGATCACCAGCCGGCGCGGGCGCTCCAGAGCATCGACGAACGCCTCCGGGCTCTCCGCGGGCACGAAGGCGCCCTCCTCGCCGAACTCCTCCACCAGCTCGTGCGTCCTGGCCGCCGTGCGGTTGTGCAGCGCGACGGTGAATCCGTTGCGTGCGAAGTTACGGGCGAGATTGCGGCCCATCACCGCGAGTCCCGTGACGCCGATCTGGGCTGTTCCACTCATTGGCCGTGCTCCTCGGAATCGTGGGGGGATGCCACGCCTGGGCGTATACCCGGACCGTACGTCCGGCAGCCCGATCCCGTCGGGATCTGTGGGCCGGGCGGCGTACTGGTCAGCGCGGCCGTTCCGGGGATACGCCTGCCCCACTCCACGGGGGCCATCACACCGTTCACGCGGCCTTCCGCCCCCGGCCGCGGGTGGAGCGGACGATGTCCGCATACCGGTGCCCGCTGCTCTTGACGGTGCGCCGCTGCGTCGCGTAGTCGACGTGCACCAGGCCGAACCGCTTGTCGTAGCCGTACGCCCACTCGAAGTTGTCCAGCAGCGACCAGGCGAAGTAACCGGCCAGCGGGGCACCCCTGCGGGCGGCGCGGGCGCAGGCGGCCAGGTGCTCGTCGAGGTACTGGACCCGCTCCGGGTCGTCGACCGAGCCGTCGGCGCGGACCACGTCGGGGTAGGCGGCGCCGTTCTCGGTGACGTAGATCTTCCGCGCCCCGTACTCGTTCGCCACCCGCAGCAGGATGTTCTCCAGACCGTCGGCGTTGACCTCCCAGTCCATCGCCGTGCGGCGGGCGCCGGGCAGATAGACCTGCTTGGCGTGCGGCGGCGGACCCGTCGGGTCGTCGGTGACGACATTGCGGAAGTAGTAGTTCACGCCGAGCCAGTCGAGCGGGGTGGCGATCGTGTCGAGGTCGCCGGCACGGACCGGGAGGCGGACACCGTACAGATCGACCATGTCCTGCGGGTAGCCGCGCCCGTGGATCGGGTCGAGCCACCAGCGGTTGGTGTGTCCGTCGGCGCGGACGGCCGCAGCCCGGTCCTCCTCGCGTTCGGTGGCCGCCTCGCAGGGGCTGAGGTTGTTGACGATGCCGACGCGGGCCCCGGGGACAGCTGCCCGTACCGCCTGCGTGGCCAGCCCGTGGCCCAGGTGGAGGTGGTACGAGGCACGGACGGCGGCGGTGATGTCCGTGAGGCCGGGTGCCATCCGGCCCTCCAGATGGCCGATCCACGACGAGCAGAGCGGCTCGTTCAGCGTCGTCCAGTCCTTCACGCGGTCGCCGAGCCGCCGGGCCACCACGGCCGCGTACTCGGCGAAGTGCTCGGCCGTCTCGCGGGCCGGCCAGCCGCCGCGGTCCTGCAGGGTCTGCGGAAGGTCCCAGTGGTACAGGGTCGGGAAGGGGGTGATGCCGGCTTCGAGCAGGCCGTCGACCAGCCGGTCGTAGAAGGCGAGCCCCTTCTCGTTGACCGGTCCGTCGCCGCCGGGCACGACCCGCGGCCAGGCGACGGAGAACCGGTACGCGTCCACGCCGAGCTGCTTCATCAGCCCGATGTCCTCGCGCCAGCGGTGGTAATGGTCGCAGGCCACATCGCCGTTGTCGGCGTTGTCGATCTTTCCGGGAAGGTGCGAGAACGTGTCCCAGATGGAAGGCGAACGGCCGTCCTCGGCCACGGCACCCTCGATCTGATATGCCGCCGTGGCCACTCCCCAGGTGAAGTCCGCGGGAAGGGAGTTGTACTCGTTCACGGGCTGCCTTTCTGCTGCACGGTACTTGTATATGCTGCTGTGCGCTGAGTTGTGATGAGCTGTGCCGAGCTGGGATGGTTCGGGATGAAATGAGCGCCACGGGAAGTGCTGGGCGGGGCGGTCACTTCACCGCGCCGGCGGTCAGGCCGGCGACGAGGTACCGCTGGAGGAGCAGGAAGCCGGCGACGACCGGCACGCTGACGACGAGTGAGGCGGCCATGATCTGGTTCCAGTACACGTCGTTCTGCGTCGAGTAGCCCTGGAGCCCCACGGCGAGCGTCCGCGTCGTGTCGTTGGTCATGACCGACGCGAAGAGCACTTCGCCCCACGCGGTCATGAACGCGTACAGGGTGACGGCGACGATGCCGGGGACCGCCGCGGGGACGATGATCCGGAAGAGCGCCCCGAGCGGCCCGCAGCCGTCCGTCATCGCCGCTTCGTCCAGATCCTTCGGGATGGAGTCGAAGTACCCGATGAGCATCCAGATCGAGAACGGCAGCGAGAACGTGAGATACGTGAGGATCAGACCGCCGCGGGAGCCATAGAGGCTGAGGCCGGTCGAGTTCCCGATGTTCACGAAGATCAGGAACAACGGGAGCAGGAACAGGATGCCGGGGACCATCTGGGTGGAGAGCACCGCGACCGTGAAGACCCGCTTGCCGCGGAAGCGGTAGCGGCTCACCGCGTACGCCGCGAAGATCGCGACCACCACCGAGCAGACGCTCGCTGCACCCGCCACGATCAGCGAGTTCATGAAGTACCTGGCGAGCGGGATCGTGCTCCAGATGTCGATGTACGGGCGGACGGTGAACCCGGTGGGAATCCAGGAGAACTTGCCCGCCACATCACCCAGCGGCTTCAGCGAGCTGCTGATCATGACGTACACCGGCACCAGGGTGAAGAGCAACACGAGGGTGAGCAGCACGCGCCGGGTCCAGATGAAGGACCGCGGCGGCGCGGTGGGGGAGCGGTGGACGGTGGCCGGACACTGTGCGGCGGGGGAGTGTGGTGCGGTGCTGGTACTAGACATCGGCGCTCTTCCTCCCGCGCGACGTGAAGATCAAGTAGACGGCTGTCACCAGCAGCAGGAAGAGCAGGAGCAGCACGGACATGGCCGAGCCGCTGCCGAAGTTCCAGGTGTCGAACGAGGATTGATAGATGTGGATGGAGACCAGGTCGGCGGCTTCGGGTGCGGATTTGCCGAACAGGACGTACGGCGTGTTGAAGTCGTTGAAGGTCCACAGGAAGAGGACCAGGACCAGGACCTGGTTGACGGAGCGCAGTGACGGCAGGGTGATCTTGCGGATCTGCTGCCACATCCCGGCGCCGTCGATCGCGGCCGCCTCGTACAGCTCGCGCGGAATGTTCTGGAGCGCCGCCATCACCATCAGGAAGGCGAACGGCCAGGACTTCCAGACGGCGACGATGACGAGGGCGTAGAAGCTGTTGTCGCCGATCAGCCAGAACGACGGCTTGTCGGTGATGCCCAGTTGGTCGTGGAGTACGTGGTTCACCAGCCCGTTGTCCCGCTGGAACATGAACGCCCAGGTGATGATCGCGGTATAGGCCGGCAGGGCGTACGGGATGAGGAAGACGGTCCGCAGCAGTCCGCGGCCCCGGAAGTCCTCCTGGAGCAGTATCGCCACACCGGTACCGATCAGCCAGGAGAGGCCGACGGCCAGCACGGTGAACGCGCAGGTGACATAGAAGGAGTGGAGGAGGGCATCGCCGATCGGGGCGTTGAAGTCGACGGCGATCCTGAAGTTGTGCAGGCCTGTCCAGGGCGCCCGGTTCCAGTCGCGGATGAAGAACTGAGTGAGGCCGCGGAAGCTCATCACGATGCCGATGACCATCGGCAGGATGTGGATGAGCAGTTCGAGTACGAGTGCGGGCAGCAGCAGCAGGTACGGCAGGCCGCCGCGGCGGATCCGGTCGGGGATGCGCGGGGTGCGTGGCCGCCGCGCACCCCCGGACTTCAGGGCATCGCCGCCGGCCGCCGGCGGCAGCTGGGACGTGGTCTCCAGAAGGAGGGGCGCGGCGGATCCTCGGGTGACGGACTGGGGCTCTGGCGACGGAGGGGAGGTCATCGGAGTCAGTGCCTCACTGGGTCATCTGCTGCTGCGCCTTGGTGAGCTTGGACTTGACCGAGGCCGTCGTGATGGTCTTTCCGGCAGCGGCGTCGGCCCACAGCTCCTTGATGGCGGTTCCGACGGTCGTCTCGAACTGGGACTCCGAAGCCACCTGCGGCAGCGGCGCCGCACTCTGGGTCAGCGTGTCCTTGAGGACCTTCACCCCGGGCACGTTGAAGGCGGGGTCGGACTGGGCGGCCGTGACGGGAGGCACGGCGCCATAGGCCTTGTTGAGGATCTTCTGCTCTTCGTCGCTGGTCATGAACTTCACGAACTTCAGCGCGCCCTTGGTGTTCTTCGTGTTCTTGAAGACGGCCATGTTGATGCCCGCCACCATGGAGTTGACGTTCTTCCCCTGCCCGGGGGGGCCGGACTCGACCGGCGCCGGAGCAGCCCCCCAGTCCTGCGGCTTCATCCCCTGGGCGGCGAAGGTGGAAGCGGCGGCCTGCCACAGCACCATGGCGGTCCTGCCCTTGGAGAAATCGCTGAGCGACTGGTTCTGGGCGTACTCCGCGTTGCCCGGCGCGATGACCTTGTCCTTGCCCATGAGGTCGACGTACTGCTTCACGGCGGCCACGGCACCGGGAGAGGCGAAGGTCGGCTTGCCGGACGCGTCGAAGAAGTCGGCCCCGTGCTGCTTGCCGAGTACGAACGCCTGGTGGATGTTCTCCGAGAGGTTGCCGCCCTCGGCGCCGAGGCCCCACTTGCCGCTGGTGCCGTTCTCGGAGATCTTCCGGCCGTCGGCGACCAACTCGTCCCAGGTGGCCGGGGGCTTGGCTATGCCCGCGTCGGCGAACATCTTCTTGTTGTAGTAGAGCGCGTACGAGAGGGAGTACAGCGGGACGGCCGCCGGGTCCTTCTTCGGGGCGCCCGCCGATGCCACGGCCGCCTGGACGAATCGGTCGCGGCCGCCGATCGCGGCGAAGTTGGCCTTGTTCCAGGGCAGCAGAGCGCCGGTGGCCTGCAGCGAGGCCGACCAGGTGTTGCCGATGTTCAGCACATCGGGACCCTGGCCCGAGGTCGTCGCCCCGAGGATTCGCTTGAGCAGGTCGGCCCAGGGCACGACCTCCAGCTTGACCTTGATGCCAGTCTGCTTCTCGAACTTCTTCAGTTCGGGCGTGAGGATCCGCTTGTCGGCGGGGATGTCCGGTCCCTGGTTGGAGGCCCAGTAGGTGAGCGTCTTGGGGGACGCGTTGCTGCCCCCGCCGCTGGGGTCACTGCCTCCGCCGCACGCCGTGGCTCCGGCGAGCGTGGTGAGAGTGACGGCGACTGCTGCTGCGGCTCTGATACTGCGCATGTTCGTTGGCCCCTTCCCGGGGTGGCTGCGTTCAGGATTCGAACGGCCTTCACGACTTAATTCAGGTCGTGAGTTAAGTAGTGAGAGAAGGTCGGGTCAAGAGCTTTCACAGGGGTATGTTGCCTACCGGGAAGGAGCCACATGGCTGAACAGGGCAGACGAACAGTGCGTGACCTGCGGCGCGGCAACCGCGCAGAGGTAGTGCAACGGTTGTATTTCGACGGGCCGCTGAGCCGTCAGGAGCTCGGCGCGGCCACCGGTCTGAGCTCGGGTTCGATCAGCAATGTGGTCGCTGAACTGGCCGCCGACGGACTGCTCGAAGAGGCCGGGGTGGTCGAGTCGGAGGGCGGCCGTCCGCGCACGCTGCTGCGCGTCGCCCCCGCGAGCGGCCATCTGATCGGGATCGACGTGGGGGAGACCCGCGTCCGGGTCGAGCTCTTCGATCTGTCGCTGGGTGAACTGGCGCGTGCTGAACGTCCGTTGGTGCACCATGGCTATGACATCGGCCGGATCGTCGGCCATATCCGCGAAGCCGTCGCCGATGTGCTCCGGGAGGCGGACGTGAGCGCGGCCCGGCTGGTCGGCGTCGGGGTGGGCGTACCGGGGATCATCGACCGGGACGGGCCCGACGGCGTCGTCGTGCACGGCCAGACCGTCGGCTGGGACGCCGTCCCGCTGGAGGCGATGCTCCGCGAGTCGGCCGAACTCCCCTCCTGGGTACCGCTCTTCATCGACAACGGGGCCAAGACCCTGGGCCAGGCGGAGATGTGGTTCGGCGGCGGGCGTGGTGCGAGCGACGCTGTCGTGGTGCTGTTCGGTTCCGGAGTCAGCGCGTGCGTCGTCGTCGACGGCGAGCTGTACGGCGGCGCGGACAGCAGGGCCGTCGAGTGGGGGCACACCACCGTACGGGTGGGCGGGCGGCGCTGCCGCTGCGGTTCGCCCGGCTGCCTGGAGGCGTACGTGGGCGCCGAGGCCATCCGGGAGCGGTGGCTGGAGTCGGGCGGGCCTCCGGCCGCGGCAGCCGACGAGGAGACGGCCCTCGCCACCCTGCTCGCCGCGGCGCTGCCCACCGCCGGGGGCGGCGCGGGCGACACCGCCGCTGCCGGGCTGCTGGACGAGACCGCCGAGTATCTGGGGGCGGGCATCGCCGATCTGATCAACCTCTTCCGCCCCGAACGGATCCTGGTGGGGGGCTGGGCCGGACTGCTCCTCGGTCCGGCACTGCTGCCCGCCGTGCGCCGGTACGCGAAGGAGTACGCGATGCACCACCCGGCCGGGCGCGTCACCATCGACCTGGGCACACTGGGCGCCGACGCGGTGACACTGGGGGCGGCCACGCTGCCGCTCGCCGATTTCCTCGCCCGCGGCGGCAGGCACCGCAGACACGATGCCCCGGACGCGGGCGCCGGACCTGCCGCGCTGCTGCGGGGGCAGGGGAACTGGCGGCCTGTCGTGGTCGAACGGCGATGAGGCGGGGGCCGACATCCCCCCCACGGTCGCGCTCGGGCGGGTGCCGGACCTGCCGCTCTGCCAGGCTCTCGCCGGCCCGGCCCCGTTCTCAGGCGTGCGGGGCGGCGCCGGCGGCGGTGGCCTTCGTCCGCGCGAGCAGACCGCGGGTACCGCTGACCGTCAGCGTCACCACCAGTGCGGCCAGGGCCGCCGCCTGGATCTCACCGCCGACGATGGTGGAGTACGGGGCCTGCGCCGACGTCAACAGGCCCATCAGGGCGCAGCGTTGGGCCAGAACGACGGTCCCGAGCACAGCCAGCGCGAGCGGCAGGGCCGGTTCCGGGGTCCCCGCGCCGCGCCGCGACGCCCGGATCCGTGCGACCCACCAGGCGCAGCCCGCCGCGACGACGACGGTGCCACTGCCCCAGACCGAGTCCGCGCCCTGCGGCCACACCACCATCGAACCGCCCATGAGTACGCAGGTGCCCAGGAGCGCGGGGCCCGCCGGAGCGAACGGCAGCCGGGCGGGCGGGGCGTCCGAGTGGTACCCGCACCCGACGGCGGCGACCGTCAGCCAGGCCGTCGCGGCCGTCACGACCGTCAGCGCGGACGGCGCCACCCCGAGCCCCTGGCCCATCGGCCGGCCGACGAGGTACGACAGCGAGGGCGCAGCCCCGAGCAGGGCGAGCGTGAACGCCGCCCGCCGGCGGTCCCGCAGCAGCGCGGCGTACGCCACCGGCCAGGCCAGCGGCAGCACCCAGAGCAGGGTCTGGGCCACCCCCATGAGCACCCCATTGCCGGTGAATGTCCTCATGAAGTCGGCCCGGTCCTTGGGGGCGGCGCCGGTGAGCCAGGCGGCGGGAAGCGCCCGCTGGGTGAGGGCGTCGGCTGCCAGGAGCGCCACGCTCAGCAGGGCGAAGAGGCGCACCGCCGATCCGATGGCCGCGTAGCGGGGCGGGGCACCCGCGCTGCCCAGCCTGGTGCGGACCGAGAGGGTGGCGATGCTTGCCACCTCTCCCCACGCGGGGCGCACGAGGTTTTGATCGGCCTCGTCCATGTCGTCCAGATAGGTCTCGACCATCTCCTCCTCCCGCTCGGCCCGGTAGTACGCGGGCAGCATCCGCAGCACCGTCCGGTAGCGCTGTTCGAGCAGTGTGGTCATGCGCCACCTCCTGCGAGGCCCGGACGTCCTGGCCGGGTGGTGGGCTGCGCGCGGGCGTCCGCCGGGCGGTGCGCGGCCATCCGGCGGGTCGCGGTACGCGCTCCGGCGGCCATCCGCTCCGCCTCGGCGGACAGTGCGGAGGCACCGTCGTCGGTGAGGGCGTAGTACCGCCTGAGCCGGCCCTGCTGCGCCTCCTCGCGGTCCAGTTCGATGAGCCCGTCCGCCGCCAGCCGGTCCAGGACGCCGTACAGCGTCCCGACCCGGAGCTGGACCTCGCCGTCGGACAGCTCCTCGACCTCGCGCACGATGCCGTAACCGTGTCTCGGCTCGTCGATCAGTGCGGTCAGTATGAAGAACGCGGCCTGGGTCATGCCTCGGGAAGCCATGTGGGTCATGTTATATCGGCTTCCGATATATAGCGAGAGGGCGAGTGAGCGCGCCGTCGCCCGCCGCGCGGGGCCCTTACGCCGCTACGGGACCAGCCCCACGCCGACATAGCCGGGATACGGAATGAGCTCGGGTGCGGGTGTGTCCTTGAACCACTCGGGTGCCGTCACCACGCCCGGCTCCACCGGGTCGAGCCCGTCGAAGAACCGCACGATCTCGGCGCGCGCCCTGGGCCGGAAAGGGATGTGGCTGGAGTAGGTACTGGCCACATGCTCCTCGGCCTCCGGGAACGAGTCGAGACTGGCCTGCGCGAGGATGAGGCAGCTGCCGGACGGCAGCCGGCCGACCAGCTCCCGCACGATCGCGTGCGGGTCCTCCTCGTCCAGGATGAAGTGCATGATGGCGATGAGCGACAGGGCGACCGGCCGGCTGAAGTCCAGGAACGTACGGGCGTGTTCGAGGATCACCTGCGGTTCGCGGACATCGGCCTGGATGTAGTGGGTGGCGCCCTCCGGGGTGCTCACCAGCAGGGCCTCGGCGTGGCGCAGCACGATGGGGTCGTTGTCCGCGTAGACGACCCGGGCCGCCGGAATAATCTCCTGGACGATCTGGTGGAGGTTCGGCTCGGTCGGGATTCCGGTGCCGATGTCCAGGTACTGGTCGATGCCCTGGTGCGCGGCCCAGGCGGTGGCGCGGTGCATGAACGCCCGGTTCTGTTCCGCTCCGACCCGGATGAAGTCGGCCAGCTGCTCGCCCAGTTCACGGTCGACGAGATAGTGGTCCTTGCCGCCCAGCAGATAGTCGTAGACACGCGCGGGGTGCGGCTTGCTGGTGTCGATCTGGTGCTTGGGGTTGCCTGCCGTCATGGGTGCTCCGTTGCGGGTCCGAAGGGGGCGGGAGGGCGGCGGAGCCAGGCGCTCACGCACCGCTCAGCCGCCCGTCCCCACCTCGAAGTCTGTCACTCCGGGGCCGGTCGGTGCCGGGGCACGGTCCGGGCGCCGGGACCACGGGTCCCGCCGTGCGGCCGCCGGCCCGTCGGATACGGCCAACGGCCGCAGCCCGGCTGCCGGTTCGGCGTGGGTCATCCGACCGGATGCGCTGTCAGCCGCGGCACTCCGACCGCTCTCCGGGACCGCCCGCGAAGTTACGGTGCACACGCGCTCTTGTCATTCCCTCCACAGCGGCCTTACTTTTGCGCCCTGCGACGGGTCCGACGGACGTGACCGACGGGCGTGTCCGACGCGCGAGTGGGGGAGCCCAGCATGGCCGCATCCGGTCGTCATCGCCGTTACGAGCCGAGCCGGATCAACCGTGCCTCGCTCGCGGTCACCGCCGGCGGTGCCGGACTCGCGCTCCCGCTGCTCACCGCCGGTTCGGCCGGCGCGGCATCGGGGGACGTCTGGGACAAGGTGGCGCGCTGCGAATCCACCGGCGACTGGCAGATCAACACGGGCAACGGCTACTACGGCGGGCTCCAGTTCAGCCGCTCCACCTGGCAGGCGTACGGCGGTGGCGTCTACGCCGCGCGGGCGGACCTGGCGACCGAGCGGCAGCAGATCGCGGTCGCGGAGAAGGTGCTCAGGGCGCAGGGGCCCACGGCCTGGCCGGTCTGCTCGGTACGGGCCGGGCTCAGCAGGGACGACGCCGCCCCGGAGACCGCCGTACGGACGGGCACGGGGGCCGGAGCCCGCACTGGCACGGGGACTCGCACGGGGGCGCGGACCGCGAAGCCCCGGAGCGAGCCGGAGTCGCGGACCCGGCCGGCACCGTCCGCGAGACCGGCGGCGTCCACCGCCCCCGCCGCGCACCCTGCCGCCTACACCGTGGTCAGCGGCGACTCGCTCTCCGGGATCGCCGAGTCCGAGAACGTCAGTGGCGGCTGGCACCGGTTGTACGAGGGGAACCGCCGGGTGGTCGGCGCCGACCCCGATCTGATCCGTCCCGGCCAGCGGCTGAGCATCGGCGAGCAGCAGCAGAAGGCCACGACGGGGCACCCGGCCGGCCCCACGGAGCCCCGGTCCGCGAAGACCGCGCCCGCGAGGACCGGCCCCGCGAAGCCCCGCACGACGCGGACCGAAGCGGCCCCTGCCGAGCCCGCGGCGCCGCACTCGAAACCGCGCCGGACACCGCCGCCCGCGAAACACCACTCCGCGGAACACCACTCCGCGGCGCCGGCCGCGGCATCGACGGCCCTGGTCGCGCCCGTACCCGGCCACCACACCACGCCCTACCGTGCGTCCGGCGGGTCCTGGTCCAGCGGCCACCACACCGGTATCGACTTCCCGGTCCCGACCGGCACCTCGGTGAAGGCGGTCGCCGCGGGCCGGGTCGTCGCCGCGGGCTGGGGCGGGGCCTACGGCTACCAGGTGGTCATCCGGCATACGAACGGCACGTACACCCAGTACGCCCATCTGTCCGCAGTGACCGTCCGAATGGGCCAGAACGTCCAGCGGGGACAGCGCATCGCCCGCTCGGGGGCCACCGGGAACGCCACCGGTCCGCACCTGCACTTCGAGGCGCGGACCGGCCCGGAGTACGGCAGCGACACCGATCCGCTGGCCTACCTCAGGGCGGGCGGCGTCACCGTGTGATCGTCCTTCTTGGACCTGGTGCGCGCGGGCACCAGCCGCGGCGCCGGTCCCGCGGGGCCGCCGGGTGGTGGTACCTGGGCGGAGTTCTGCCGGTCCCCTGACACGCGCTCGTCCTCGGACCCCGGCCGGTCGGCGGAGAGCCGCTCCGTCGTCAGGAGGATCAGTCCGCCCGCCGCCACGACACCGCAGGCGAGCGCCAGCACCGTACCGGCCACCCCGTAACGGAACTGCTCGCCGAAGAGCGTGACCCCGATCGCCGCGGCCAGCACCGGGTTGACGACGGTGACGGTCGCCAGCGGGGCGGCGAGACCGGCTCCCCGGTACGACGCCTGCGAGAGCAGCACTCCGGTCGCCGCGAACCCGGCGATCGCCAGCAGGCTCGCCCACTCTGCGGTCGGCGTGTGCGAGGTCAGGTCCACCGCGACGGTCTTGGTGAAGACGGAAGCGGCGCCGAAGGCCACGCCCGCGCCCGTCGCCAGCACAATGCTCCGCACGACCGGCTTGCGCACGCGCAGGGCCGCCAGGAAGAGCACCGCGATCCCGCCGAAGGTCGCGAGCGCCAGTACGGTCCGCTCACCGCCGGGGAGCGTGCCGCTGTCCGCACCGCCGGTCAGCGCGAGCAGCCCGGCCAGACCCACGGCGGCCATGATCGCGCCGCGCCAGGCGGTAGCGCCCGCCTTGCGATGTACGAACACGGCGGCCATCGGTAGTGCGAAGACGATGGTCAGCGCGCCGAGCGGCTGCACCAGGCTCAGCGGCCCGTACGCCAGCGCGACCACGTGCAGTCCCGCTCCGAGGCCGTTCAGCGTCATGGCGGCCCACCAGCCGCCATGACGCAGAGGTGCGTACGGGCTGCCGGGGGTGGCCGCGGCGACGCGTTCCTGCACGATGGCTCCGGCCGCATACGCGACCGCGGAGACCAGCGACAGCAGCACGGACAGCGCGAGGGCACTCATGTATCAACGATCTCTCCTTTCGGCCGTAATGTCGTCGTACCCAGGCACCGAATCGTTCGTACTACCAGAGCAGTACGTGGCTGCCCGGGGCGTAGTCCTCGCGGCGGTCGTGCGGGAGGCCGGGATCCGTCCGGTGTGACGCCACGCGCCGCCCCGGGCGGCGGGCCGGGCTTCACAGCATCCTGCGGCGCCTGCCCAGCCAGGTCTGGGCGATGACCACGGCCGCCAGGAAGGCGCCGCTGACCACCTGCTGGTACGCGGAGTCCAGCGAGCCGATCTGGTTGATGACGTTCTGGATGACCTTCAGCAGCAGCACACCGACGAGCGAGCCGCTGATGAAGCCGAATCCGCCGGTCAGCAGGGTGCCGCCGATGACGACGGCCGAGATCGCCTCCAGCTCCATGCCCGAGCCGAGGATGGTGACACCGGAGACCAGCCAGGCCGCGTTGAGCGCCCCCGCGAGCCCCGCGCAGACCCCGGAGAGCGCGTACACGGTGGTCTTCGTACGGGCGACGGGGGCGCCCATCAGCGCTGCCGCGTCCTCGTTGCCGCCGACCGCGTACACGTACTGGCCGAAGCGGGTGCGGCGCAGCACCACCGCTCCCAGCACGAAGAGCGCCACCGTGATCCAGACGGGCACCCCGACGCCGAGCAGCTTGTTCTGGCCGAGACGGGCGAAGAACGACGTGTCGTCGACCAGATAGGTCGTCGCGCCCTCATGGGTGATCGCCAGCAGAATGCCGCGTGCGGCGAGCAGCGACGCGAGTGTCACGATGAACGGTGCCAGCCTGGCCCTCGCGATCAACAGGCCGTTGACCAGGCCGATCAGCCCGCAGACCGCCAACGGGAGGAGCAGGGCCACCACGGTCCCGTACCGCGAGCCCCAGGCGCCGAGCACGCCCCCCAGCGCGAAGAGCGAGCCCACCGACAGGTCGATTCCGCCCGTGATGATCACGAAGGTCATACCGAGGGCCACGACGGCGAGGAAGGCCGAGGAGACGGCCATGTTGCCGAGGTTGTCGGTGGTGAGGAAGGTGTCGAAGCTCAGCGAGGCAGCGATCACGGCGACGACGAGTGTCACCAGCGCGCCGTGCTGCTGGGCGAGTGCGCTGATCCGCTCCCCGCGGGTCGGGCCGTCCGGCCCGGCCCCTTCGGTCGGCCGGCCGGTCCCGATGGTCTGCACGGCGGTCACCGCTTCCCCCGTTCCCGTGCCGCGTACACCGCGAGCACGATCACCACGGCCTGAGCGATCTGCGTCCAGGACGGCGGCAGATCGTGCTTGATGAGCGTGGCGGTGAGCAGCTGGATGAGGACGGCCCCCGCCACGGTGCCGCCGATCCTGATGCGGCCGCCGCTCAGTGGCGTACCGCCGACGACCACGGCGGTGATCGCGGAGAGTTCCATCAGAGTGCCGAGCGAGGTCGGGTCACTGGCCTGCAGGCGCGCCGACGCGAGGACACCGGCGACGGCGGCCAGCACCCCGGAACAGACATAGACCAGGATCAGCACCCGCCGGACCGGAAGTCCCGCCAGCTGCGCGGCCGGCCGGCTGTCGCCGATGGCCAGCAGCTGCCTGCCGAACGTCGTACGTCGCACGGTGAACGCGACGACCAGGGCGAGGGCTGCCGCGATCAGCACCAGATAGGGGATGCCGAGCACGTCCCCCGAGCCCAGCGACGCCATCCGGGGGTCGTGGATGTCCTTGAGCTGGGGGAGCAGGACCAGGGCGACCCCGCGTCCGGCGACCATCAGCGCCAGTGTCGCGACGATGGGCTGGACACCGATGAACGCGATCAGCGAGCCATTGGCCACCCCCACCACGATTCCGCCGATGACGGCCGTGATGAGCGCGATCCACACCCCGTAGCCGAGATAGAGCGAGACCAGTGAGGTCGAGAGGGCCATCACCGAGCCCACCGACAGGTCGACGCCCTCGCTGCCGATCGCCAGCGCCATCCCGAGCGCCACGATGAGGACCGGTGCGACCTGCACGGCCTGGGTACGGAAGTTCTCCGCGGACAGGAAGTGCGGAGTGAAGGCGATGTTGGCCACGATCAGCACGGCCACCCCGGCGTACACCCCGTACTCCTGGAGGAGCCGCAGCAGCCGGTCGCGGTCGGCCGAAGTGCGCCGGAGCGCCAGGTCAGTCATCGTCCCCGCCCTTCGCCGCGATGGCTCGCAGCAACTGCTCCCCGGTGACGGCGTCACCCGACAGCTCCGCGACGACGGCGCCGTCCCGCAGGACGACCACCCGGTCGGAGCCCTCGATCAGCTCCTCCAGGTCCGAGGAGATCAGCAGCACGCCCAGTCCGTCCTCGGCGAGTTCGTCGATGAGTCTCTGGACCTCGGCCTTGGCACCGACGTCGATGCCCCGGGTCGGCTCGTCGAGGAGCAGCACCTTGGGCCGCATGGCGAGCCAGCGGGCGAGCAGCACCTTCTGCTGGTTGCCGCCGGAGAGTTCGCCCACCTTCTGGTGCGGGCCCGCGGCCTTGATCCGCAGACGCGTCATGAAGGTCTCCACGATGCTGTCGATACGTTTCTCGTCGACCAGGCCGAAGCGCGAGAGCCCCGGCAGCGCGGCGAGTGCGATGTTCTCCCGGACCGAGAGCCCCGGCACGATGCCCTCGGCCTTGCGGTCCTCCGGCAGCAGACTGATGCCCGCCCGGATGGCCGCGGGGGTTGATCCCGTACGGACGGCGCCACCCGCGACGAGCACTCGCCCCGATTCGGGCGACAGCGCGCCGGCGATGGCCTTGGCGGTCTCGCTGCGGCCCGAGCCGAGCAGCCCGCCCAGCCCGACCACCTCGCCGGGCCGGATGCCGATCGAAACATCCTTCAGGACATGGCGGATCGTCAATTCCTCGGCTCGCAGCACGGGTTCGGTCTCGTCGGCGTGTCCGCCGGTGAACTGAGTGAGGCCTTCGCTGCGCACCTCGCCCATCTCGCGCCCGAGCATCATGGAGACCAGCCGCAGCCGGCCGAGCTCGGCGATTGGTCCGGTGTGTACGACTTCGCCGTCCCGCAGCACGGTCACGGTGTCGCAGACCTCGTACAGCTCCTCAAGGCGGTGGCTGACATAGATCACCGCGATCCCGCGCTCGCGCAGCATTCGGATCACCCCGAACAGGGTCCGGACCTCCGCCGGTTCGAGTGAGGACGTCGGCTCGTCCATGATGACCACCCGCGCGTCGACCGAGACCGCACGGGCGAGTGCCACCATCTGCTGCGTGCCGACGCCGAGCGAACGCAACGGTCTGCGGACGTCGGTCCGTACCCCCAGCGAGCACAGTGCCTCGTCCGCCTCGCGGTGCATCCGGCGGAAGTCGATCAGGCCGATACGGTTGCGGGGCTCGCGGCCGAGGAAGAGGTTGCGGGCCACACTCAGCAGCGGGACCAGATTCACCTCCTGGTAGATCGTGGAGATCCCGGCGTGCTGTGCGGCGAGCGGGGTGGCGAACGACACCGGCCTCTGACGGTAGGTCAACTCGCCCTCGTCGGGACGGTAGACGCCGGTCAGCACCTTGATGAGGGTGGACTTCCCGGCGCCGTTCTCACCGATCAGCGCATGGACCTCGCCGGGCCGCACCGCGAAGTCCACCCCGTCGAGCGCACGGGCGCCCGGGAACGTCTTGGTCAGACCGGTGACGGACAGCACCGGCCGTTCCGGCGCCTCCCTGTTCACCGGCTGTTCCGGCGCCTCCACGCTCAGAACGCCTTGCCGATGTCGGACTTGGCGTTGTCCTTGCTGTACTCGCTGTCCTGGATGATGATGTTCTGCGGGACCTTCTGGCCCTTGGTGAAGTTGTCGAGCGTCTCGAAGGCGAGCGGTCCGAAGCGCGGGTTGGACTCCACATCTCCGCTCATCCAGCCGTCCACGATCTGCTGGACGCCGTTGCGCGTACCGTCCACGGTCACGATCTTCACCGCACCGGCCTTCTTGCCCGCGCCCTTGAGCGCGTTGACGGCGCCGAGGCCCATCTCGTCGTTCTCCGCGTAGATCCCGGCGATGTCCGGATTCGACTGGATGAGCTGCTCGGTGACCTGCTGGCCCTTCTCGCGGACGAACTCACCGGTCTGCTCGAAGACCACCTTGAGCCCGGGGGCCTTCGCCTTCAGCTCGTCCTTGAAGCCCTTGGTGCGTTCGGTCGTGACGTTGTTGCCCGCGGACCCGAGCAGAATGGCGAGTTTGCCCTTGCCGCCGGTCGACGCGATCATCTGGTCGGCCGCCCGCTTGCCCTGCTGGACGAAGTCGGAGCCGATGAAGCTGACGTAGTCCTTGCACGGGGTTGCGTTGATCTTGCGGTCGACGGTGACGATCGGGATGTGCTTCGCCCGCGCCGTGCGGAGCACAGGTCCCCAGCCGTCCGAGTTCAGCGGGGCGATGACCAGCAGGTCCGCGCCCTTGGCCATCAGGTCCTGGACATCGCTGATCTGCTTGGAGAACTGCGACTGCGCGTTGGCCGTGAGCAGTTTCAGGCCGCGCTTGTGGGCCTCGGCCTTCATGGAGGCGGTCTCGGCGATCCGGAAGGGGTTGGCCTCCTTCTCGGACTGGGAGAAACCGATGGTGGCGCTCTTGATGTCGAGCTTCTTGCCGCCGAACTGACCGATGGTGCAGCTCTTGGCGTCCCCGGCGGACGGGGTGGCGACGACCTGGCCCGAATCGCCCTTGCCGGACGAGGCGGAGGTGTCCTTCGCGCCGTCGTCCTCCGACTTGGCGCAGCCGGAGGCGAGCGCGAGGCTCGCGGCGAGACCGGTGGCGAGTAGGGCTTTGCTGGTGGTACGTCGAAGGAGCATGGTCGGATTCATGGCGTCCCCAGATGTGGCGCGGGCCCGTGGCAACGAGGCACGGGAGGCGGGCTCGTACGAGTCGACTCAGCGTTCCGGGCCACTTTTTACAACGTTAGAAGAGTCCTGTAAACCCTTCGCGTACCTGACAACCCGATATCGGGCCCGGCGCCGGAGCCGATACCGGGCCTGATGCCGCGTCACCGGCGGCCCAGGGTGCTCTCCCGCTCCACCAGCCGGAATTCCGCGGCGAGTTCACGTCCGGCCGGCGCGTCGGCCACCTGCCCCGGGTGCCGGCCGGAGCTGCTGCCGGATCCCGTTCCGGGGCCCCTTTCGGAGTCCTGGAGACCGTCGATGACCGACTCGACCGCGAGCCGGGCGATGGACTGCTTGTCCGGCGAGACGGTGGTGAGGGTGACCGCGCCGAACCTGCCCTCCGCGATGTCGTCGAACCCCACCACCGCCACGTCCCAGGGCACCCGCAGTCCCCGTTCCGAGAGCACCCGCATCGCACCGACCGCGACCAGGTCGTTATAGGCGAAGACCGCGTCCGGGCGCCGGCCCGAGTCCAGCAGCCAGGCCATCGCCTGCGCCCCGTCATCCCGGTCCCAGCCGCTGGTGGGAGCCACCAGAGTGTCCGGCGCCGGCAGACCGGCGGCGGTCAGCTCCTCGCGCCAGCCACGAAGCCGCAGCTGGGCGGGCCTGTTGATCCGGTCGGTGCGCGCGCCGAGGTACGCGATGCGGGTGCGGCCGAGTCCGATCAGATGCCGCACCGCGCTGCGCGACGCCGCGACGTTGTCGATCGCGATGTGGTCGTACGGCAGGTCGTACTCGCGCTCGCCGAGCAGCACCAGCGGGGCGTCGTGGATCCGGCTGCGCAGGTCGTCGGCCTCCAGCTCGATGGGGGAGAGGATCAGCCCGTCGATGACCCGGCCCCGGAAGCCCTGGCTGACCAGGATCTCCTGTTCGCGTTCGCCCCGGGTGTGGTCGAGCAGCACCGTGTAGTCGTGCTCGGCCGCCGCGTCGATGACGGCCCCCGCCAGCTCGGCGAAGTAGGGGTTGCCCAGTTCGGGCACCGCGAGCGCGAGGATTCCCGTACGGCCTTTCCGCAGGTGGCGCGCGGTGAGGTTCGGTACGTAGCCGAGTTCGTCGATCGCCGCCTGCACTCTGGCCCGCATGGCCGGAGTGACGTGCTGGTAGTTGTTCACCACGTTCGAGACGGTCTTGATCGAGACGCCCGCGAGCCCGGCGACGTCCTTGAGGCTTACGCCCACTGAGTCTCCCCTCCGAGTGGTCATGCCGCTGGACAGCAGGCAGGAGTCGTGCTGTCATGCCAACTGCCGTTCCTTCCAACGTTGTACAGACTGTCGCAACGAGCCGCCACCCTTCCTCACCAAAGGAGGATCCGTGCGCATCCGAAGAAATCTGGCCCTACTCCTCGCCGCCGTCACCGGCTTCGCGGGGCTCTCCGCCCTGCCGGCCGCGTCCGCCACGCCCGCACACCCGAGTCCCGCCGTCACAGCCCACGGGCTGAAGGGGGAGTACTACACCCAATCGGCCCCGGGCGCCTTCGACTTCGGGCAGCTCAAAGCCACCGGGTTCGACCCGGATATCGACTTCCCCACCCTGGAGTCACGGCTCCAGTCCGCCACCGGACAGTCGGACAACGACAGCGTCCGCTGGACCGGGAAGATCGTCCCGGAGAAGTCCGGCGCCCACACGTTCTCGATGATCGGCGACAACGGTTTCCGGCTCTGGATCGACGGAAAACCGGTCATCGACCACTGGGTGGACGACTGGGAGAAGGAACAGACCTCCCAGCCGGTCGAGTTGACGGCGGGCAAGGCCTACGACATCAAGATCGAGTACTTCGAGCACGAGGGCGGGTCCGACCTCCATCTGAAGTGGACCCCGCCGGGCGGCACCAAGACGCCGGTCCCGCAGTCCGCGTTCCGGCTGCCCGACGGTTACGACTACGACGGTGCCATCGCCGCCACCGTCCAGAAGTCCGGCCGCACCCTCAAGCTGGACTTCGCGCAGAAGCTCGCGCCCGTGCCCGCCGGACTGGCGGGCCATCTCGATGCCGTCATCGGCGGCGCGACCTGGCCGCTGGGCGCCGTCAAGGCGGACCCGGCCGACCCGCGCAGCCTGATCGTGGCACTCAAGAAGCCCGTGGTCGGCAAGAAGGGCGGCGGCGCCAACGGCCTCGCGGACATCCGTTACGACGGCAAGGGCGCGCTGAAGGGCCGGGACGGCAAGACGGTCGGAGCCTTCTGGTCGAGCGGCGGCAACGACTCCGAGTACGAACTGCGCACCAAGTGGGCGGACGACGTCAGCCCGTCCAACGCACTCCCCGAGTACCCGAGGCCCCAGCTCACCCGTGACGACTGGCAGAACCTCAACGGCAGTTGGCAGTTCGCCGCTGCCAAGGCGGGCGAGAAGCCGCCGGTCGGCAAGAAGCTGGCGGAGAAGATCCTCGTGCCGTACCCGGTGGAGTCGCAGCTCTCCGGGATCGAGCGGCACGAGGACCGGATGTGGTACCGGCGTACGTTCACCGTCCCCAAGGGCTGGAAGGTCGGCTCGGGCAAGCGGCTCCAGCTCAACTTCGGGGCGGTCGACTGGCAGGCCGAGGTGTACGTCAACGGCACCAAGGTCACCGAACACAAGGGCGGCTACGACAAGTTCAGCGCGGACATCACCGACGCGCTGAAGCCGGGCCGCACCCAGGAGGTGATCGTCGGGGTCTATGACCCGACCGACGCCAAGGGCGGCGAGAATCCGCCGATGGGCAAGCAGCGCCTGGACCCGAGCGGCATCTGGTACACCCCGTCGTCGGGCATCTGGCAGACCGTGTGGATGGAGCCGGTCGCGGCCGACCACGCGGACTCCCTCAAGCTCACCCCGGACATCACGGCGCAGCAGGTCGCCGTCGACGTGCGGGGCGTACGCGACGGGGTGCCCGTCACGGCCACCGCGTATGACGGGAAGCGCAAGGTGGGCACCGCCACCGGCCGTACCGGCGCGGCACTGAACGTACCGGTGCCCGAGCCGCACCTCTGGTCGGCGGACGATCCGCATCTCTACCGGCTCAGGGTCACCGTCGGCTCCGACCGGGTCGGCAGCTACTTCGGGATGCGCTCCATCGCCGTCGAGAAGGTGAACGGCACCCCGCGCACCGTACTCAACGGCAAGCCCGTCTTCATGATGGCCACCCTCGACCAGGGCTTCTGGCCGGACGGCCTGTACACCGCGCCCACCGACCAGGCCCTCGCGTACGACCTCAAGATGCACAAGGCGATGGGCTTCAACGCGGTCCGCAAGCACATCAAGGTCGAACCCGACCGCTGGTTCTACTGGGCGGACAAGCTCGGTCTGATGGTCTGGCAGGACATGCCGGCCATGGAGGCGGGCACCAACCCGTCCCCGGCCGCGCGCACCGAGTACAAGCACGAGATGAAGCAGATGATCGACCAGCACAGCAGCCATCCGTCGGTCGTCATGTGGGTGACCTTCAACGAGGGCTGGGGCCAGTACGACATGGCGCGCATCGCCGACCAGGCCAAGGCATGGGACCCGACGCGGCTGGTCAACAGCATGTCGGGCATCAACCTGGGAACCGACGGCGGCACCGGCGACATCATCGACGAGCACGGCTACCCGAGCCCGGCCCTGCCGGCGCCCGACGGGAGACGCGCGCTGGTCAGCGGTGAGTACGGCGGACTCGGACTGGCCGTCCCCGGGCACGCCTGGGCGGTGCAGCAGTCGTACGTCGCGGTCGACCCGGCCACGTACACCGACGACTACCTCGCCAAACTGGACGAGGTGCGCAAGCTCGCCTGCCAGGGCAGCAACGGCGCCGTCTACACCCAGATCTCCGATGTGGAGGGCGAGTTGAACGGACTGATGACCTACGACCGGAAGATCGTCAAGCCCGATGTGAAGCGGGTCAGGGCCGCCCAGCAGGCGCTGATCCACGACGCGTCACAGGCGGTTCCGGCAGGGTGCCCGGCCTCCTGACCGGTCCGGGTGCACCGGACCGCGCACAGCCCGGTGCACCCGGAGCATTGCGGTCGGAACTCTTGAGCGGTCGGAACCCTTGACGCGAGCGCGACAGGAATCAACAATGATCGCGTTCTGACAACGTTGTCCAAAGGGGGGCGGAGCGGCTTGTCCCATCATCCGTACGAGCTGAGCCCACGCCGCTTCGCCTACCGGCCGGCGGGTGAACTCTCCCGCCACGGCCAGGACAGCGCGCCGACCGCGGACGGGTCCGCCCGTTATGTTGCCCTTGCCCTTGCCCTTGCCCTCGCCGTTCCCGGCCGGCATTACGACGACGCGCCCCTCGTCCCGCTCGGCGCCTCCTGACCTCGCGCCCGCCATCCCCGAAAGCCCCCCACAGCCCATACCCCCACAGCCCCGTACACACAGCCCGCCCTTCTTCCCCGTGGAGGTCCCCACCCATGTACTGGACACAACGGCTGCGCGGCGCAGGGACGGCCGTGGCCGCCGCCGCGCTGATCGGCGGGGCCCTCGCCGCGCCGACGGCCGAGGCAGCGGGAGCTCCTCACGGCAGCCAACTGACCGATCTGGTCAACCCGTTCATCGGCACGGAGAACGAGGGGAACACCTACCCGGGTGCCGCGGTGCCCTTCGGAATGGTGCAGCTCTCGCCGGACACCGGGCACAACACCGGCTACGACCACGCCCAGAACGAGATCCGCGGCTTCTCCAGCGTGCACATCTCGGGGGTGGGCTGCGGCCTCGGCGGCGATCTGCCGACCCTGCCGACCACCGGTGACGTCACCGAGACCGACTACGCCAAGTACGCGGCGAAGTTCAGCCACGACACCGAGAAGGCGAGCCCCGGCTACTACAAGGTCGGCCTCGACTCCGGCATCACCGCCGAACTCACCGCCACCAAGCGCACCGGGGTGCAGCGCTACACCTTCCCCGCCACCGACAAGGCCAACGTCCTGCTGAACGCGGGCCAGTCGCTGCACAAGACGGTCTCCACCTCCGTCGAAGTGCTCGACTCCCGCACCATCCGCACCACCATCACAGGCAGCGGTTTCTGCCAGGACACCAAGCCGTACACCCTCTACACGGTCACGCACTTCGACCGCCCCTTCACCACATCGGGCACCTGGAAGGACGGCACCGTCACCCAGGGCTCACGGAAGTCCACCGGGACCGGCGGCAACGGCGCCTGGGTGCGCTTCGACACGTCCAAGGACCGTACGGTCGAGGCCACCACGGCCATCAGCTACGTCGACGCCACAGGCGCGGCCCGCAATCTGCGCGCCGAGGGCGGCAAGAGCTTCGACCGGGTCCACCGCGCCGCGCAGGCGAGCTGGGAGGACCGGCTCGACGACGTCCAGGCGCAGGGCGGCAGCGACACCCAGCGCCGGACCTTCTACTCCTCGCTCTACCGGTCGTTCCTCGCGCCCAACATCGGCAGCGACACCGACGGCCGCTACACGGGCTGGGACCAGAAGATCCACCGCGCCAAGGGATTCGACTACTACCAGAACTGGTCGTTGTGGGACACCTACCGCACCCAGACCCAGCTGCTCTCCCTCCTCGCGCCGCGCGAGGAACGGAACATGGCGATCTCCGTACTGAAGATCGACGAGCAGAGCGGCTGGCTGCCCAAGTGGGGCTACGGCACGGTCGAGACGAACATCATGACCGGTGACCCGGTCACCCCCTTCCTCACCAACGCCTACCGGCAGGGGCTGCTCAAGGGGTACGAGGAGCAGGCCTACCGCGCGCTCAAGAAGAACGCCGACGGGACCCCGCCCGCGGACTCCCCGGCGGTCGGCCGTGAGGCCAACGTGCAGTATCTGAAGGACGGTTTCGCGCCGTACATCAAGGACCGTCCCCATGTGAAGCCCGGCGACTCGGACTTCGACCACGGTGCGTCGGCCACCCTGGAGTACGCGCTGTCCGACGCCATGCTCGGTCAGATGGCGGGCGACCTCGGCCATCAGGCGGACGCCAAGCGCTACGCGGCCCGCGCCCAGAGCTACCGCAACATCTTCGACCCCTCGACCGGCTTCTTCCGCGCCCGCGACGAGAACGGCAACTTCACCGGTCCGGCCGACCCGGCGCAGGGCGAGGGCTTCCACGAGGGCACGGCCTGGCAGTACCAGTGGATGGTCCCGCAGGACCTGTCCGGCATGGTCGGTCTGATCGGCGGCAAGGACGCGGCCAACAAGCGCCTCGACTCCTTCTTCGCCTACGACCAGCTCCTCGCCGACCCGGCGAAGACGGCCACCGACGTGTGGGTCAACGGCCCGTACGACTACTACAACGCGGACAAGTACAACCCGCAGAACGAGCCCGACCTGATCGCCCCGTACACCTATCTCTCCACCGGCCAGCCGTGGAAGACGACCGATGTGGTGCACGCCGCGCTGACCCTCTTCACCGACACCCCGACCGGTATGACGGGCAACGACGACCTGGGCACCATGTCCGCTTGGAACGTCCTGTCCTCCATCGGTGTCTTCCCGGTCCAGCCGGGCACCGACACCTGGGGCCTGTCGACGCCCGCCTTCCAGCGCGTCGATCTGAAGCTGGACCGCCGCTACTACCCGCACGGCGGCTTCACGGTGAAGGCGCCGGGAGCCTCGGACACCGACCGGTACATCCAGTCGGCGGCCGTGGACGGCGCGGCCCACGCCAAGACGTATCTCACCACCGACGAGATCCGCTCGGGCCGCACCCTCTCCTTCAGCGTCGGAGCCAAGCCGTCCGACTGGGGTACCGACGCCTCCGCCGCCCCGCCCGCCGTTCGCTGACCGGCTGATCAGGACCGCCCGCTCCCGTAGCGCCCGCTCCGGTGCTGGGGGGCGGGCGGTCCCCGTCGCGTGCGGGCAGGACGCCCACCACAAGACCGGCCACGGCTGCGACCACCCCGGTGCCCACCACGGCGGGCCAGCCGCCGCCCGCCCACGCCAGCGAACCCACCAGTGAGCCGAGTGCGATTCCCAGGAAACGGAAGGTGAAGTAGAGGGTGTTGAGACGGCTGTGGATACGCGGGTCCAGGGTGAACAGCACGGTCTGGCTGACGGCCTGACCGCCCCAGACCCCCACATCGAGCACGATCACCCCGGCCACCAGCCACCAGAACCGGGTGCCGCCGGGCAGCAGGACCAGCCACCCCGCGACGACCAGCCCGATCAGCGCCGCCAGCGCGCCGCGCCGGCCGATCCGGTCGGCCAGCCGCCCGGCGAACGGCGAGAGCAGAGCACTGGCCGCCGCGACGAGACCGAAAAGCCCGATGCCGGTCGGACCGACGCGGTAGTGCTGCTCCAGCAGAAAGGTCAGCGTGGTCCAGAAGGCGCCGAACGCGATCCCGACCAGCGCCCCCGACACGGTGATCCGGCGGACCAGCGGGTGGGCCAGGAACAGCCGCGGCAGTGAGGACAGGGTGGCCCGGTACGAGGCTGCGCTGCTGGCGGCCGGGACGTACGGCAGGGTCCCGCGCAGCACGAGCACCAGCAGCAGGGTCAGCAGGCAGGAGCATCCGAACACGGCGCGCCAGCCCGCCAGTTCGGCCAGGGAACCCGAGTAGGCGCGGGACGCGAGCACGCCCATCAGCAGGCCGCCCTGTACGGTGCCGACGATCCGTCCGGCCCCCGGCCCGGTCCGCCCGTCGCCCGCCAGGGCCACGGCGAGCGGAGTGACCAACTGCGGGACGGGCGAGAGCAGACCGACGGCGAACCCGGCGACGACGAGCCAGCCCACCGAAGGGGCGAGCGCGCACCCCGCGAGCGCGACGGCCGACGCCGTACCGAGTCCGAGGATCAGCCGTCGCCGGTCATGGCTGTCCCCGGCCGGCACGAGCAGCAGGATGCCTGCCGCATAGCCGAGCTGGGTGGCTGTCGGAACGGCCGCGAGGGCGTCGGGCCCGGCGCGGAGCGAGGCGGCCGCCGCTCCCATGAGCGGCTGGCTGAGATAGACATTGGCAGCCGTGACAGCGCTGGTGGCGGTGAGCAGCAGGGTGAGCCGCCGGGTCCCGCCACCGTTCGCACGGCTCTGGCCTGCGGAAACGTTGGATTCGATCACATAGGTCGACGTTAGGGCGGGCAAACAGTGGCAGACTTTCTCTGCTACGCCAATGTCTATCGAGAATGCGCCAATGTACGGGAAGAGCGAGCAGCGCGACGACTACCAGTCGGTTCCCAGACCGCTGGCGGCGATGGCCAGGGACCTGCCCGACGGCCACCACATCCCTCCGCACCACCACCGGCGGGCCCAGCTGATCTACGGCACGACCGGGGCCATCACCGTGGTCACCGGCCACGGGGCCTGGGTCGTCCCGGCCACTCGCGGGGTCTGGGTGCCGGCCGGCCTCACCCACGAGATGAGCTGCGCCGGGGCGGTCGCCATGCGCACCCTGTACGTCGAGCCGCAGCCGGACCTGCCGCGGGAGCCGACCGTCGTCTCGGTCTCGCCGCTGCTGCGCGAACTGATCGAGGAGGCCGCGCGGCTGCCCGTGGAGTACGACCCGGAGAGCCGCGACGGCAAGGTCATGGAGCTGCTCCTCCTCCAGCTGACCCCGCACCCGGTCCCCGCACTGCATCTGCCCGCCCCCGCGGACGACGCTCTGTCGTCGCTCTGCGCTGCGGTCGTACGGGAGCCCGGAGCGGCCTGGGGGACGAAGGAGGCCGCGGCCTTCGCGCATCTGAGCCCGCGGACCCTGCAGCGCAGATTCCCGGCCGCAACCGGAATGAGCCTGGCCCGCTGGGTTCAGCAGGCCAGGCTCATTCACGCGGTGACACTTCTCGCCAGGGGAGTGCCGGTCACATCCGTGTCCGGCGCACTGGGCTATGCGACACCGAGCGCGTTCACCGCGATGTTCCGCCGCGCGCTCGGTACCAGTCCCACCGGGTACTTCACCCCGGGGCGCTGAGCACGCCGGGGTGACGAGCATCCCGGCGCGCTCAGCCGATGGGGCTGATCAGCCCATGGCGCCCTTCGGCACCGAGTTGAGCATCTCGCGGCTGCTGCGGTCGACGTCCTTGCAGTACTTCACGAAGCCGTGGTTGTCCATGTAGCGCGCCGAGACCCACACCTGGCGGTCACGGAGCAGGTACCAGACGGTGTTGCCCTCGATGTTCTGGGCGCGGACCTTGCACTTCAGGGCAACCGTCTGGCGGAAGTGCAGCGATCCCCGCACGGACGAGTCCGTGCTCGGGTACTGGCGCTCGATCAGGCCGGTGCGGGCGGTGACCGTGCCGTACGGGCCGTGCGGATCGGCCTGGGCCGGGGCGGCGGCCATCAGCGTTGCTCCGAGGGCCACGGCGGTGGTCAGCGCGCCTGCGCCCGCGATGACGTTCCGGCCGCGGAGGGTACGGAGGACAGCGGTTGTGGACAAGAGGGTCTCCTGGTTCGTGAAGCGCAATGACACTCATTGACGCGAGTGGGACATTACGCCGCAAAACGCCCAACAAGTGGGATAAAACGCGGTGTTGGGCCGAACGTGTCAGGCCACATCCGGCCTTCGCCGGGCAGGAGGCACTGGCGTGTGGCCCGCGGGGCCGACCGGGTGTGCGGCCGCCGTTTTTGGTATCCCGCCCGGCTGCGTATATCTTCGTAAGTTGGTCGATGGCCGACTGCTGACCTGGGGCTCTGCTGACCTCGGGCTGGGGAACACAGAGGAACGACGATGACGGTGACAGAGGACAGCCAGGCATTCGGCCCCGGCATTGATCCGGAGCGGCTGGCTCTCTGCCTCAGCGTGCTCGACGAGCTGGAGAAGATCGACGTCGACCACCCGGACGCCGTCGCGGTACGCCGTGCCACCGCCGGTGTCTACCGCACGGTGAAGCAGCGCCGCAGGCAGGAGCGCCGCGCCGCCAAGACCGCCCATGACAAGGCCGTCACCGAGGCCACCGCCACCGGCTCCGCCGAGCGCATCGACGACGAGACGCAGGGAGTGCTGCCCTCGTCGAGCGCCCAGGGTGAGATTGCGGGCGTACTCCAGCGCCCCCGCTCCTGCTACATCTGCAAGACCCGCTACGTCGAGGTCGACGTCTTCTACCACCAGCTCTGCCGCGACTGCGCCGCCGAGAACCGCGCGCGCCGCGACGCCCGTACCGACCTCACGGGACGGCGGGCCCTGCTCACCGGCGGCCGGGCCAAGATCGGCATGTACATCGCGCTGCGGCTGCTGCGCGACGGCGCCCACACCACCATCACCACGCGTTTCCCGAAGGACGCGGTCCGCCGCTTCAAGGCGATGCCCGACAGCGACGAGTGGATCCACCGTCTGAAGGTCGTCGGCATAGATCTGCGTGACCCGGCCCAGGTCGTGGCCCTGGCCGACTCGGTCGCCGCCGAAGGCCCGCTCGACATCCTGATCAACAACGCCGCGCAGACCGTGCGCCGTTCCCCGCAGGCGTACAGCGAGCTGATCGCCGCCGAGGCCGCGCCCCTGCCCGCGGGCGAGCTGCCCTCCTCGCAGGTCATCGGCGCGTTCGGCAGCGGGGCGCAGGTCTCGCTGCCCAGCGCCAGGCCCGGTGGGCTGAGCGCCCAGGACGTGGCCGAGCTCGCGCTGGTCACCGGCTCCGCTTCGCCTGCCCGGATCGAGGCGGGCACCGCGATCGACGCGGGTGGACTCGTGCCGGATCTGCACGACACCAACAGCTGGATCCAGACCGTCGAGGAGGTCGACGCGGTCGAGCTCCTGGAGGTCCAGCTCTGCAACTCCACCGCGCCGTTCATCCTGATCAGCCGGCTGCGCCCGGCGATGGCGGCAGCGGCGGCCGACCGTACCTATGTGGTCAACGTGTCCGCGATGGAGGGCGTCTTCAGTCGCGGCTACAAGGGAGCCGGCCACCCGCACACCAACATGGCCAAGGCCGCGCTGAACATGCTGACCCGCACCAGCGGCCAGGAGATGTTCGAATCGGACGGCATTCTGATGACCGCGGTGGACACCGGCTGGATCACCGACGAGCGCCCGCACCCGGACAAGATGCGCCTCGCGGACGAGGGCTTCCACGCTCCGCTGGACCTGATCGACGGTGCGGCCCGGGTCTACGACCCCATCGTGCGCGGCGAGGCGGGCGAAGACCTGCACAGCGTCTTCCTCAAGGACTACGCGCCCGCGAACTGGTAGGACCTCCAGCTCCGCCGCTCCGTCCGACGCCACCGGTCCGTCCTCCCGGAGTGCCGTCGGGCGGATTCGAGCAGATCATGGCCGGATGGAAGTCCCTCTGAACGGAAGGCAAAGAAAACTTGGCCATCCGACTGTCGCCCCTATCGAGCGGAACCCCGCTCATTTGGTTACTCTGATGCGGACGGACAGTCGATGGGGTTCCACCAAATCTCTCGTCCCGTCCTGGGACAGGTACGCACCACGGCCGCGGTCCCGCCCGAAAACCGGCGCCACCGCGTCCGAGCTGCCCCCGTCCATGCGGTTACGCGACACAAAGGAGTGCGCGGTGACATCAGAGACCATCACGAAGCGCGAGCAGCGCCCGGCGGAACGTACCGGGACTGTCCGGCCCGAGAAGCTCCTCAATCTCGACGTCTGGGCCAGGTCGGCCCCGATCAGGCTTGCGGGCTACGAGGACGACCTCGCCGAGCCCCACATCCTGCAGGGGATCGACTGACCGCTGCACGCACGCCCCAACGGCCCGCTCCGCATCCGGAGCGGGCCGTTCGCGTGGTGCGGACAGGGCTTTCGCCGGCCAGCTGAAATCGTCAGGCATCCGATGTCTGGTGGAGGATTATTTCTCCACGCCGCTTTCTGTGCTGTGAAGTGTATTGACAGGCACTCGTCATGCTCCAATCATCGGACCTTATGACCGAACTTCCAAGACGCCATGTACTCGGAATGACGGCGGGGGCGGCAGTCGGCGCCGCCCTGCTCGCCCCGGCCACGGCCGACGCGGACACCGGCACGCAGGGGGCCCGGACCCCCGGTACGGGAACGGCGGTTCCCGGCGCACCAACGAAAGGCGGCTGGGGGCAGGTTCCGGCCGCGGTCCCCGTACCGCTCGACCAGTGGTTCGACAACGACGGCATCGACACCGCGGACGCCCGCGGCGGCGACTTCGACGGCTCCGGCTACACCTTCCCCGGCGAGGAACTGCCTTCCGGCGCCGTGCAGTTGAACGGCATCGCATTCGATTTCCCGGCCGCGACCGCAGGGGCCAAGAACAACGCCGTCGCCCTCGGGCAGCGGCTGGACCTGCCCCGGGGGCGCTATCTGTCCGGGGCGTTCCTCGTCGCGTGCAGTTACGGGGAGGCGTCAGGTCAGGCGACCCTGCACTACGCGGACGGCTCCACCGGCACCGCGGGTCTCGGCGGACCCGACTGGTACACCGGCAGCGGTCCGCTCTCCGCCCCCTACCGCTACACCTCGTCCGGCGCGAAGGATCAGCATCAGGTCGTCATCGGGGTCTCCGAACTGGCAGTGGACGCCGCCCGGGAACTGGTGGGGATCACCCTGCCGAAGACGAATCCGGCCGAGGCCAACAAGGCGTCACTGCACGTCTTCGCCCTCTCGCTGCAGCCGGCGGCGGAGGGCCGCGCGCTGGCCGTACGTGACGCCCACTCCACCACCAGCCTGCTCGACTCGGGCGCCCAGAGCATCGAGGCCACCGTCGTCAACGCGGGCACGGTCGCCGTGCTCGGCTCCGACGCCCTCACCCTCTCCGTCGATGTGCAGGGCGCCCGTACGGTCGATCCCGCCCGCGTCCCGCGGCTCGCCCCCGGCGACCAGGCGAGGGTCCGGATCGGTATCCGCAGCAAGCCCGGGGTCAAGCCGGGCACCGCGCGCGACGGCCGCATCGTGGCGCACGGCCGCGGCTCCGACGCGGCCACGGCGGCGAGCAGGCTCACCCTCGGTGTGCCGGAGTTCGAGGCCACCGACGCCTCGCTCTCCACTCACCAGGCGCCGTACTGGTTCCAGGACGCCAAGTTCGGGATCTTCATCCACTGGGGTGTCTACTCGGTGCCCGCCTGGGCGCCGGTCGGCAAGCAGTACGCCGAGTGGTACTGGAACCAGATGCAGGACCCGAACAACCCCACGTACGCCCACCACCGCGATGTCTACGGCGAGAACTTCAACTACGACGACTTCATCCCGAGGTTCACAGCGGAGAAGTTCGATCCGCGCTCCTGGGTCGAGCTGTTCCGGGACGCCGGAGCGCAGTACCACGTCCTCACCTCCAAGCACCATGAAGGCTTCGCGCTGTGGGACACCAAGGTCTCCGACCGCAACGCCGTGAAGATGGGGCCGAAGCGCGACCTGGTCAAGGAGCTGTTCGACGCCTCCCGCCGGTACGCGCCGGAGCTGCACCGGGGGCTGTACTTCTCGATGCCCGAGTGGTTCAACCCGGACAACCCCTGGAGCGGGCAGCTCTATCCGCCGCGCAATCCGTACACCCTGGAGCCCGTCCCGTACACCGGCTACACGGCGGGCAAGGACTACATCAAGGACTACCAGGCCCCGCAGATGCTGGAGCTGATCCACGGATACGACCCCGAGGTGCTCTGGTGCGACATCGGCGGGCCGAACGACAGCCACCGGGTGATGGCCGAGTACTACAACAGCGCCAAGGACCGGGCCCGGCCGATCGGGGTCGCCGTCAACAACCGGTCCGGCATCGGGCCGCACGACTTCACGACCCCCGAGTACGCGACGTACGACTCGATCGTCACCGACAAGTGGGAGGCCAGCCGGGGGCTCGATCCCTACAGCTACGGCTACAACCAGGCCACCCCCGACAGCATGTACATGTCGGCGGAGGAGATCGTGCACACGCTCATCGACACATCGAGCAAGAACGGCAACTTCCTCCTCGACATCGGGCCGCGCGCGGACGGCACCATTCCGGAGATCATGCAGAACAGGCTGCGGCAGACCGGCAAATGGCTGGAGGTCAATGGCGAGGCCATCCACGGCAGCACCTACTGGGCGCGGATGCCCCAGCTCGGTGACGATCTGCGCTTCACGGTCCGGCCCGGCAAGGCGTTCTACATCCACTCGCTGGTCCGGCCGGGCGCCACGCTGACCGTCGAGGCGCCGGTGCCGATCCGCAGCGGGGACCGGGTGACCATGCTCGGTTACCGGCGGCCGCTCACCTGGCGTACGAGCGGGGACAAGCTGGTGATCGACGTACCCGCGGGTGCGCGCTCCGCCGGCGAGTACGCCTGGGTCTTCAAGGTCGAGCAGAGCAGGTAGCCGCACCGGGGCCCGCCGGGGTTCCGACCCCGGCGGGCCTTTCCCTTTTCGCCCTTCCCGACCCGCCGAAAATAGAACAACCATTCCCTTCTGAGGTGGTGAGACCTCTCGAAGAATTGGACAAACCATGACAGAGTGATCGCATGGTTGAACGGGCAGAGGGCGCCCTGTCCCTACCGGCGGACTGGCCCGCCCACCCCGATCTGAGTCTTGCCCTCAACCGCATGGGCGGCTTCGACTGGGATCTCGACACCGGGCTGATGCACCTCGATCAGGCCGCCCTTGACGTGTTCGACCTCTACGCCGACGAGTACGACGGCCGTCCGGCGACGCTGGCCCGCCGGGTGCCGCCCGATGAGTCGACCCGGCTGGACGCCATGGTGTCCCAGGCACTCAAGAGCGGGGCCACCTTCTACGGCGCGTACTTCCGCATCCGCCGCCGCGACGGTTCGCTGCGGTGGACCCATACGCAGGGCGCCGTCCGGCGTGACGTCTCGGGCCGGCCGCACCGGATCATCGGCATCGTCAGGCACGCGGCCCAGGAACTCGCGGACGCCTCGGTCCGTATCGCCCTGGACGACGAGGGGCGCCGGAGAACCAGCGTCGTCGAGGGCACCACCGCGGCCCTGGCCCATGCCCGTACCGTCCAGGACGTCATCGATGTGCTCAACGACGCTCAGGGACTCGAATACCTCGGCGCGACCAGCCTGGTGGTGGGGCTCGTCGACGGCGGGCGGATCCGGCTGGTCGCGGACGGGCCCGAGGGGAGCTTCGTGCCCGGCACCCGCTACACCCGGGTGGACGAGCAGTACCCGATGGGTGAGGTGATCCGGACCTTCGCGCCCCGTTTCATCGAGTCGGCGCACGACTTCGCCGTCTCGTACCCGGGGCTGTGGCCCCACATCAAGGGCCTCGGCATCACGTCGGCCGCCTATCTTCCCCTGATCGCGCAGGCCAGACCGATCGGCGCGATCGGCCTGCTCTACCGCGACAAGGTCGGCTTCAGCGCGGACGAACGCGACCTGCTGATCGCGCTCGGCAGCTCCATCGGGCAGAGCCTCCAGCGGGCCGTGCTCTACGAGCAGGAGCACGACCTGGCCCAGGGGCTCCAGCAGGCCATGCTGCCGCGCCGCATACCCGAGGTCACCGGCGGCCAGGTCGCGGTCCGCTACCGCTCCGCCGGGATGGGCCGTGACATCGGCGGCGACTGGTACGACGTGATCCCGCTGCCCAGCGGCAGATTCGGCATGATCATCGGGGATGTGCAGGGTCACGACACCCACGCGGCCGCCGTCATGGGCCAGCTGCGCATCGTGCTGCGGGCGTACGCCGCCGAGGGGCACAGCCCGGCGACCGTGATCGCGAGGGCCTCCGACTTCCTGCACGAGCTGGACACCGACCGCTTCGCCACCTGTCTGTACGCGGAGGTCGATCTGGCGACCGGAGTGGTCCAGCTGGTCCGCGCCGGGCATGTCGATCCGCTGCTGCGGGCGCCCGACGGCACCTGTCGCCGGGTGCCGGTGGACGGCGGGCTGCCGCTGGGGCTCTCGGCGGAGTTCGCCCGGCTCGACTACCCGGTCACCACCCTGGAACTGGATCCGGGCCACACCCTGCTGCTCTTCACCGACGGGCTGGTCGAGGAGCCGGGCGCCGACCTGGACGACGGGATGCGGCGGCTCGCCACGGTGGTCGAGCGCGGTCCCCGGGACCTGCAACTCCTCGCCGACCAGCTGTGCGAGGTGGCCCACGAGTGGAGTGGCCCCGACGATGTCGCGCTGCTCCTGCTGCGCAGACAGGGGCTGGACGCCCCGCAGAGCGGTGGCAGGCTTCAGCAGCACGTGGCGCAGTCCGACCCCGACGCGCTCACCGCCGCACGCCGCATGGTCCGTGCGGCGGTACGTGCCTGGGGTGCGGCGGAGCGCGCCGACGACATCGAGCTGGCAGCCGACGAGCTGATGACCAACGCCCTGACGCATACGGAGGGCGAGGCGGTGATCACCCTCAGAGTGCTCGCCCGGCCGCACCGACGGCTGCGGGTCGAGGTCGACGACTGCTCCAGCGCGCTGCCGCGCCGCCTGGACGCGGGGGAGACGGGGGTGTCCGGACGGGGCCTGCTGCTGGTGGACCGGCTCGCGGACCGGTGGGGGGTCGAGTCGCGGGGCGGCGGCAAGTGCGTCTGGAGTGAATTCGCGGTGCCGGAGAGGACGTCGATGTGAAGGATACCCAACGGTAACTGTCAGTATCGAGATCGTACTTGACCGTAACTGACCCATGGAGCTTGACTGCTGCTTCCCGGATGTCTGTCCATGACATCGCGGCACCGGCTCCCGACGACATCGAGGTTCTGTTGAGCTCCGAGCTGCTGGCCCCGCTTGATCTCGCGTTCTGGCACCTCGAATCCGCCGAGCACCCCATGCATCTCGGGGCGCTCGCGGTCTTCGGGCCCGGTCCCGCCCCGGGGCCCGGCCCGCAGGAGGTCATGGACCTGCTGGCGGAGCGCGCCGCCGCGATCCCCCGGCTGCGGATGTGCGTACGCCCGGTACTGCTGCCGCTCGGCGGCGCGGCATGGTCCGAGGACAGGCACTTCGACGTACGCCGTCATGTGCGGCACGCCGTCCTGCCCGACGGCGACTTCGCCACCGGGGCCAACCGGCTCGCGGGCGAGCTGATGGAACGGCCGCTGGAACGCGGGCGCCCGCCCTGGGAGATGTACGTCCTGACCGGACGCTCCGGCGACCCCTTCGCCGTCCTGGTCAAACTGCACCACGCGCTCGCCGACGGGATGCGGGCCGTGGCGATCGGGGCCGGGATCTTCGACCAGATCGCGGGCGGTCACGGCGCCGACGGCAGGAGGGCGCGTCCGGTGCCGCCGCGCTCATGGCTGCCGGGGCCCGGTCAGTTCGCGGGATTCGCCCGGGAGCGGATCGAGGAGCTGGGCCGGGCCGTGGGGATCGGTGCCTCCGTCATGCGGGCCAGCCGCATCGACCTGTGGGCCGGATCCGCACTGGCCGCCAGCTCCAGCGGCACCCGGCGGCTCGCCACCGCCGTGCTCGACCAGGACGACGTGCTGCGGGTGCGCAGGGAGGCGGGCGGCACCGCCAACGACGTGCTGCTCGCGGTGGTCGCGGGCGGGCTGCGCCGGTGGATGCTGGAGCGCGGTGAGCGGCTGCCCGGAGCCGATCCGCGGGCCCTGGTCCCGGTGTCCCGGCGCCGCCCCGGCTCCCCGCCCGGCTCGGCGAACAAACTGTCCGCGTATCTGCTCGGGCTGCCGGTCTCGGAACCCGACGCGTGGCGCAGGCTCGGCCGGGTCCGGGCCGCCATGGACCGCAACAAGGCGGCGGGGCCCGCGCGCGGCGCCGGTGCGGTGGCCGTACTGGCGGACCGGCTCCCCCCGCTGGCTCACCGGGTGGGAGCCCAACTGGCCGGGAGCGCGGCGCGGATGCTCTTCGACGTCCTGGTGACCAGCGTGCCGCTGCCGCGCTCCACGCTGTCGCTCGGCGGCTGCCCGCTCCGGGAGCTCTACCCACTGGCGCCGCTCGCGCACGGGCAGTCCCTCGCCGTCGCGCTCTCCGCCTACGGCGGGCGGGTCCATGTCGGCCTGGTGGCGGACGGCAAGGCGGTTCCGGACGCGGGACTGCTCGCCCAGTGTTTCTCGGACGAACTGGCCGAACTGCTGAAAGTGACGGACGAGAGATCATGCAAGGGTGTTGACGCCCTGAAGTGATCCGATGAATATTCGTGTCATGCGGCGCAACAAGATCGGAAACAGCACGGTCGACATCACCGAACTGTCCTTCGGGGCAGCCGGGATCGGCAATCTCTTCACCCCGGTGGACCCGGCGGAGGCCGACGAGGCAGTGGATGCTGCCTGGGAAGCGGGGATCCGTTACTTCGACACCGCTCCGCACTACGGGCTGGGCCTCTCCGAGCGCCGGCTCGGCGGTGCGCTGCGCGACCGGCCCCGCGCCGAGTATGTGCTGTCGACCAAGGTCGGACGACTGCTGGAGCCGGGGCCGGGTCAGGGCGACGACATCGGAAACGGGTTCGCCGTCCCCGCCACCCATCACCGGGTCTGGGACTTCAGCGCGGACGGGGTGCGGCGCAGCATCGAGGACAGCCTGACCCGGCTCGGCACCGACCGGATCGACATCGCCTATCTGCACGACCCGGACGACCACGCCGAAGACGCCTTCCGGCACGCCTACCCCATGCTGGAAAAGCTGCGCTCGGAGGGGATGCTCGGCGCGATCGGTGCCGGGATGAACCAGACGGCGATGCTCACCCGCTTCCTCCGCGACACCGATGCCGACGTGGTGCTCTGCGCCGGGCGCTGCACCCTGCTCGACCGGTCCGCCCTCGACACTCTGCTGCCCGAGGCGCAGGCGCGCGGCCGGAGCGTCGTCGTCGGAGGTGTCTTCAACTCCGGCCTGCTGGCCGACCCCAGGCCGGACGCCCCGTACGACTACGGGGCGGCGCCGGCCGGCGTCCTCGACCGGGCGCTGCGGATGAAGGACGTCTGCGGACGGTACGGGATACCTCTGCGCGCCGCCGCCCTCCAGTTTCCCCGGCGCCACCCGGCGGTGGCGAGTGTGCTCGTCGGCACCCGCTCGGCCGCCGAGGTGCGCGACGCGGCCGAGATGCTGCGGCTCGGCATACCGGAGGCACTCTGGGACGACCTCGCCGCACTGTGGGAGGGCTGAGAGCCGATGCGGATCATCGACGCGCACCACCATGTGTGGGACCTCGGCGTACGGGACCAGGACTGGATCACCGGACCGGAACTCGCCCCGCTGCGCCGGAACTTCACACTCGGTGACCTCGCACCGCAGGCCCGGGCCGCCGGCGTGGCGGCCACCGTCCTCGTCCAGACCGTCACCGTCGCCGACGAGACCCCCGAGTTCCTGGCCCTGGCCGGGCAGAGCGACCTGGTCGCCGGAGTCGTCGGCTGGACCGATCTCACCGACCCCGGGATCGCGGACACGCTCGCCGCGATGCGTGAACTGCCCGGCGGGGAGAGCCTGGTCGGCATCCGCCACCAGGTGCAGGGCGAACCGGACCCCGGCTGGCTGCTGCGCCCCGACGTCCGGCGCGGTCTCGCCGCCGTCGCGGCGGCCGGTCTCGCCTACGACCTGATCGTCCTCGACCACCAGCTGCCCGTCGCCGCAGCGGTCGCCGCGCAGGTCCCCGAACTCCGCTTCGTACTCGACCACTTGGGCAAGCCGCCCATCGCCGACGGCGCACTCCAGCCCTGGGCATCCGACATACGCGCCCTGGCGGCCCGCCCCAACACCGTCTGCAAGCTCTCCGGCATGGTCACCGAAGCGGGCGCGGACTGGACGGCGGACGGACTCCGCCCGTACGCCGACACGGTGCTCGAAGCCTTCGGCCCCGACCGGCTGATGTTCGGCTCGGACTGGCCGGTCTGCACCCTCGGCGCTTCCTACGGCGAAGTCGTCGACACCACACACCGGTTGACCGGCCGGCTCAGCGAATCGGAGCGTGCCCAGGTACTCGGAGCCACCGCCGCACGGATCTACGGCATCTGAGGCGCACACCCGGGCCGTACACACCGGGCCCCGTACATACCGGGCCGTACACTCCGGGCCATGCTGCGCGTACTGGCCGTGGACGACGAGGAGCCCGCCCTCGAAGAGCTTCTCTACCTGCTCCGCAGCGACCCACGTGTCCACAGCGCGGACGGCGCGCTGAACGCCACCGAGGCACTGCGCCGTATCGGTGACGCGCTCGGCCCGGGGGCCGACGAGGCGCCGGCCGTCGACGTCGTCTTCCTCGACATCCACATGGCCGGGCTCACCGGCCTCGACATCGCCCGGCTGCTCGCGGGGTTCACCCGGCCCCCGCTGATCGTCTTCGTCACCGCGCACGAGGGGTTCGCCCTCCAGGCCTTCGACCTCCAGGCTGTCGACTACGTGCTGAAACCGGTGCGCAGAGAGCGCCTCGCCGAGGCCGTGCGCCGGGTCGCCGAACTCGTCACCGACCGCGCGGCCCCCGTACTGGACGCCGCCGCCGACCAGATCCCGGTCGAACGTGGCGGTGTCGTCCGCTTCGTGGCCGTCGCCGACATCACCTATGCCGAGGCCCACGGGGACTACGCACGGCTGCACACCGCCGACGGCAGCCATCTCGTCCGCGTTCCGCTCTCCGCCCTGGAGGAGCGGTGGCGCTCACGCGGCTTCGTCCGGATCCACCGCAGCCATCTCGTCGCGCTGGACCGCATCGACGAACTGCGCCTGGACGCGGGCTCCATGAGCGTCCGGATCGGTACGGCCGAACTCCAGGTGAGCAGACGCCATGCCAGGGCGCTGCGCGACCGGCTCATGCGGCGCCCCGGCCGCTGAACCCCGCACGAGTGGTCCTTCGCCGTTTCCCTCCCGGCGGCTCGCCGCGCTGCGTACACTCCGCGCCATGTCCGCAGAGCCGCCACCCCGACGCGAGACGGTGACGGGCGAGCCCCGGCGGGTGCGGCCGCTGCCCCGCCACCGGACGCAGTCCGAGATCGACGAACAGACCGCGCTGGGCGACGCCTACGTACGCTCCCTGATGCGCGGTCAGCTCCGCGCCGGACTCGGTGCCTTCACGCTCGTCGCGCTCCTCGCCGGCACCCTGCCGCTCGCCTTCACCGCACTCCGCAGCGACCTGGCCGTCTGGGTCGTCCTGGGCCTCTGCGCCTACCCGTTGCTGGTGGCCGTCGCCTGGTGGTACGTGCGCCGCGCCGAACGCAACGAACAGGACTTCGCCCGTCTCGTGGAAGGCCGCCCCGCGCGGTGAGCCGCACGTACGCCGTGGTGGCGGTGGCCGTCGTCGTCCTCGCCACCGTCCTCGTCGGAGGCTTCGGCCTGCGGATCTCCCGTACGACGTCCGACTTCTACGTGGCGTCCCGCACCGTGGGCCCACGGCTCAACGCCGCGGCGATCAGCGGAGAGTACCTCTCCGCCGCCTCGTTCCTGGGGATCGCCGGACTCGTCCTCGTCCACGGCCCCGACATGCTCTGGTACCCGGTCGGCTACACCGCCGGATATCTGGTCCTGCTGGTGCTCATCGCCGCACCGCTGCGCCGCTCCGGCGCCTACACCCTGCCCGACTTCGCCGAAGGACGGCTTGAGTCACGGCAGGTCCGCGGCCTGGTCGGGGTCCTCGTCACCGGCGCGGGGTGGCTCTATCTGGTGCCCCAGCTCCAGGGCGCCGGGCTCACCCTGGAGATCCTCACCGGTGCGCCCGGCTGGCTGGGCCCGGTGATCGTCGCCGCGGTCGTCGTGCTCTCGGTCGCCGCGGGCGGAATGCGGAGCATTACCTTCGTCCAGGCGTTCCAGTACTGGCTCAAACTCACCGCGCTGCTGGTCCCCGCGCTCTTCCTGGTCCTCGCCTGGCAGGGCGACGGACGCCCGCGGGTGCCGTCCGTCGGACCCCAACTGGCCGTCGCCGCAGGCTTCGACCGGGCAGGACACCCGCTGTACGCGACCTACGGACTGATCATCGCGACCTTCCTCGGCACCATGGGCCTGCCCCATGTCGTCGTCCGCTTCTACACCAGCCCGGACGGCCGCACCGCCCGCCGCACCACCGTCGTGGTCCTCGCACTGATCGGCGCCTTCTATCTGCTCCCGCCGGTGTACGGGGCGCTGGGACGGCTGTACGCATCGGAGCTGTCCCTCGGCGGTGACGCCGACGCGGCCGTGCTTCTGCTGCCGGGCCGGGTGATCGGCGGCACCGGCGGCGCCCTGCTCGGTGCGCTCGTCGCGGGCGGGGCCTTCGCCGCGTTCCTCTCCACGGCCTCGGGACTGACCATGGCGGTCGCCGGTGTCCTCACCCAGGGGGCCCGCGGGGTACGGCACTTCCGCCTCGCGACGCTGCTGGCCATGGGCGTACCGCTCGGCGCCGCCCTGCTGGTCAGTGGCGTACCGGTCGCCGACGCCGTCGGGATGGCCTTCGCCGTGTCCGCCTCGTCCTTCTGCCCGCTGCTGGTCCTGGGCATCTGGTGGCGCCGCCTCACCCCGCCCGGCGCCGTCGCGGGACTGCTGCTCGGCGGGGGCTCCGCGCTGATCGCCGTCTCGGTCACGATGGGCGGGGGCGTGCCGCCGGGCTGGGCGCACACCCTGCTCGCCTGGCCCGCCGTATGGTCCGTACCGGTGGGCTTCCTCGCGATGATCCTGGTGTCGCTGGCCACCCCTGGCCGTATCCCGCCGGGCACCAGCGCCGCCATGGCCCGCTTCCATCTGCCGGAGGCGCTGGCCGCGGCCCGGGGCGGCGGCCGGTGAGCGGGGCCGCACTCGCCGCGCTGATCGTGCTCGGACCGCTGCTGGTGGCCGGCGGGTTCCTGCTCGGCCGGCGCACCCGCCCCGCACGCGGCAGCGGCGTCGGAACGCCCGTCGAGCACGCGACGTTCGAGACGCTGCACGCCGCGTCGCTCGCCGCCCCGCCGCTGCGGGCCGGGCTCACCGGGGAGAGCGCCCGCAAGGCCGCACGCCGGCTGCGCTCCCTGCTCGGCACCGACGCGCTCTGCCTCACCGACGGCGAGCGCGTCCTCGCCTGGGACGGCATCGGTGACCACCACCGCGCCCCCGTCATGGAGCAGTTGGGCGCCCTCCTGGAGACCGGCAGGGACCAGGCGTTCAGCAGTGCCTGCGACGATCTGGACTGCCCGCTGCGCTGGGCGGTGGCCGTCCCGCTGACCGTCGACGGCGGGGTGCTCGGCGCGCTCGTCGCCTACGCACCGCGCGAGTCGGCGGTGCTCGCCCGGGCGGCGGGGGAGGTGGCCCGCTGGGCCTCCGTACAGCTGGAACTCGCCGAACTCGACCGCTCCCGCACCCAGTTGATCGAGGCAGAGATCAAGGCGCTGCGGGCGCAGATCTCCCCGCACTTCATCTTCAACTCCCTCGCGGCCATCGCCTCGTTCGTCCGCACCGACCCCGAGCGGGCACGCGAACTGCTCCTGGAGTTCGCCGACTTCACCCGCTACTCCTTCCGCAGCCACGGCGACTTCACCACGCTCGCCGAGGAGCTGCACTCCATCGACCAGTACCTGGCCCTGGTGCGGGCCCGCTTCGGCGACCGGCTCGGTGTCACGCTCCAGGTCGCGCCGGAGGTCCTGCCCGTGGCGCTGCCGTTCCTCTGTCTCCAGCCACTCGTCGAGAACGCCGTCAAACACGGGATCGAGGGGGAGGCGGGACAGAGCCGCGTCACCATCAGTGCGCTCGACGCGGGGGCCGAGGCCGAGGTGGTGGTCGAGGACAACGGCGTCGGCATGGAGCCGGACCGGCTGCGCCGGATTCTTCGCGGTGAGGACGGGACCTCTTCCGGCGTCGGACTGCTGAACGTGGACGAACGGCTGCGCCAGGTGTACGGGGACGCGTACGGCCTGGTGATCGAGACGGCGCGCGGCGCGGGGATGAAGGTGACTCTGCGCATCCCGAAATACCGTGCGGGCGTGCACGGTTCGTGATCCCCGCGCCACAGGGCCACGGGACGGGTGGTGGACCGGCGGCTCGTGGCGCCCGGGTCACCCCCTGGCGCGTTCGATGCGCAGTGCCACGCCGTCGAGGAAGGTCGACAGGACCATCTCGAAGACTTCCTCGTCCTTGCGGAAGAGTTCGGTGAGGCGGGCCGCGCTCTGCTGGAGCAGCGGGAAACGGTCGGCCGGCAGCAGGCCGTACTTGACGGCCCAGGCGGTGTCGTCCTTGGCCTGGGTGTCGGCGTCGAGGACGAGGAACGAGGCGTTGGTGTGGATGAACGCCAGCGTCAGGTCCACGGCCATCCGGTAGCACTCGGCCGCCTCGATCACGGGCAGTCCGGCCTGGTGGAGTACTCCGATGATCTCCTCGACGCTCTCGGTCTCCGCCGGTCCGGCCGTGGTGCGTCCGGCGGCGAGTACCGCGAGGACCGGGCGGCGCAGGTAGACGGTGCGCAAGGCGCGGGCGGTGGCGGTGAGCCAGCCGCGCCAGTCCTCACGGCCGGGCGCGTCGGCGGCGGCGAGTTCCTCCGACTCCCGGACCAGCACTTCGCTGAGCGCCAGTACGAGTTCGTCCTTGTCGCGGAAGTGCCGGTAGACGGCGGTGGGGTCGGCGCCGAGCTCTTTGCCGAGCCGGTTGAAGGTCAGGACCGCACCGCCTTCGGGTGAGCACACGTGCAGCGCAGCCTCCAGGATCGACTCCCTGGTGAGGGCCGCCCTGCGTGTGCGGCCTGCTACCGCGGTCGGTTTGGCCTGACCCATCTGCGCTCCATCCGTCGGTCGGCCCCATAGGCGGCCGGGTTGATCCGATCGTAACCGAGCATCGTTGTCAACGCCGTTGACAGTGAGATTGACATCGGCTTTGCTGCTCGATCATCCGGCAGTGCCACTTCCCACTACGGAGGCCCCGTGCCCCGCGATCACCACTTCGCCGACCTGGTCTTCACCGGCGGCCCCGTCTACACCGTCGATCCGGCCCGCTCCTGGGCCGGCTCCGTCGCCGTCCGTGACGGCCGGATCGTGGTCGTCGGCCACGACCACGACGTCCGGCATCTCATCGGAGCGAACACCGAAGTCGTCGACCTGGCAGGGAAGTTGCTCCTGCCGGGATTCCAGGACTCGCATGTCCATCCGGTCCTCGCCGGGGCCGGTCTGCGCAGTTGCGCCCTGTACGACCTGGAGGAAGCGGATGCCTACGTCGACGCCGTAGCCGCCTACGCCGCCGCGTATCCGCAGCGCGAGTGGATCACCGGCGGCGGCTGGAGCATGGAGGCGTTCCCGGGCGGCACTCCGCACCGCTCCATGCTGGACGCCGTCGTCCCGGAGCGCCCGGTCGCCCTGCCCAACCGGGACGGACACGGCCTGTGGGCCAACTCCCGCGCCCTGGAGATCGCCGGCATCGACCGCGACACACCGGACCCGGCGGACGGCCGCATCGAGCGGGACAGCGACGGCGTCCCCACCGGGATGCTCCAGGAGGGGGCCGCCGACCTGGTGACCCGTCACATCCCGGCCATCACGGACGAGGAGTTCTACGAAGGCCTGCTCGAAGGGCAGCGCCATCTGCACGGCTTCGGCATCACCGGCTGGCAGGACGCCGCCGTCGGCAGCGGCTTCGGTCCCGGCGATGTGTACGGCGCCTACCTCGTCGCCGCCGGCCGGGGAACGCTCACCGCCCGTGTCCGCGGCGCCCAGTGGTGGGACCGGGACGGCGGACTCGAACAGCTCGCGGGCTTCGCCGACCGACGGGAGCAGGCGGCCGGCGCGGGGGAGGGGCGCGGACGGTTCCGGGCGGGGAGCGTGAAGATCATGCTCGACGGTGTCGCCGAGAACCACACCGCCGCGATGCTGGAGCCCTATCTGGACGGCTGCGGCTGCTCCAGCGGCGAGTCCGGGATCGACTTCATCGACCCGGGCAAACTCGCCGAGTACGTCAGCGAGTTGGACGCGGCCGGATTCCAGGTGCACTTCCACGCGCTGGGCGACCGCGCCGTGCGCAGCGCCCTGGACGCCGTCGAGGAAGCGCAGCGGCGCAACGGCCGGCGGGGGAACCGGCACCATCTCGCGCACCTGCAAGTGGTCCACCCCGACGACATCCCGCGCTTCCGGGCGCTGGGCGCGACCGCCAACATCCAGCCCCTGTGGGCGATGCACGAACCGCAGATGGACGAACTCACCATCCCCTTCCTGGGCGACCGCCGGTCCGGCTGGCAGTATCCGTTCGGCTCACTGCTGCGCGCCGGGGCGATGCTCGCGGCGGGCAGCGACTGGTCGGTGAGCACCCCGGACGTGATGCTCGGAGCCCATGTGGCCGTCAACCGGTGCGGGCCCGAGGACGGCGAACGGGTCTTCGGCCCCGAGGAGCGGATCGACCTGGGCGCCGCCATCGCGGCGTACACCGCGGGCAGCGCGCGGGTGAACCACCTGGACGCGGAGACCGGTTCGGTACAGACCGGCAAGTACGCCGATCTGGTCGTGCTGGACCGCGACCCCTTCGCGGGGCCCGCCCGGGACATCGGCCGCACCGGGGTGGACCGCACCTACGTCGAAGGCGTTCTCGTGCACGCCACTTCCTGACCTCACCGCGTCCTGACCTCACCGTCCTTCAGTAACCCTCCCTCCCCTTCGCCGTCCTACGGAGAGGCACCACCATGCAGATGAAGGCACCTATGAAGGCACGCCCGACCAGACGCGGCCGGCTGCGCGCCGCCGTCCCGGTCGCGGCCCTCGCGCTGCTCGCCACCGCCTGCGGCGGATCCGGCACACACGCCGACACCTCCGGCTCCCGCAGCAACTTCAGCGGCACGCAGGTCACCACCGCCCCCGGCAAGGGCAGGATCGGCAACCTCACCTGGTCCGGGGACTACCACGCCCCGTACTCCGAGGACCCGCTCAAGACCGCCGACTACCCGGAGGAGACCATCCTGGGCAATGTCTGCGAGCCGGTGCTGCGCACCGCGCCCGACTACAGCCTGCGACCGGGCATCGCCAAGTCCTGGAAGCAGCCCGACGCCACCCACCTGGTACTCGACCTGGACCCGCGCGCCGTCTTCAGCGACGGCCATCCGGTCACCGCCGAGGACGTCGCCTTCAGCCTGGCGCGCAACCAGGACCCCAAGGTGGCCAGCAATTTCTCCGACAGCTACGCCGACGTCAGCGCGATCAAGGCCACCGGCGCCGCCCAGGTCACGATCACCTTCAGCCGGCCCGACTACCTGTTCGTGCACGACCTGGGGGTACTGGCCGCCGCTGTCGTGGAGAAGGAGTTCGCGGTCAAGGCCGGGCAGCACTTCGGCAGCCCCGGCACCGGCGTGGTCTGCGCCGGTCCGTACACCGTCGGGTCCTTCGACGGCACCAACACCATGGTCCTCAAGCGCAATTCCCGGTACTGGGACCCGAGTCGGGCCGGCAAGGCCGACAGCATCACCTTCAAGTTCCTCACCGACCCGTCCGCGCTGGCCAACGCGCTCGCATCGGGCAGCCTCCAGGGCGGCTTCGACCTGCCCGCCTCCGCCATCGGCAAGCTGAGCAGGACAGCCGGCGGAAAGCTCTACGTCGGCGCCAAGGGATCCACGACCCAGAACATCGACCTGATCGTCACCCGGTTCACCGGCGGCCTGGCCGACCGGCGGGTGCGGCAGGCGCTGTCCATGGCCATCGACCGCAAGGCCATTGCCACCACCTTGTTCAATGGCGCAGCCGACCCGCTGTACGCGGTGGCGGGCCCCGGATTCTGGCAGGGCAGCCCCGCGAAGGCCACCTACTCCGCCGGATACAACAGCCTGGCCAAGGCTCCCGACGTGGCTGCCGCCACCGCGCTGGTCAAGCAGGCGAAGGCCACCGGCAAGAAGATCACCATCGGCTACGCAGCCGGGACCCCCAGCCAGGCCCAGCTTGCCCAGGTACTGCAGGAGACCGGCAAGGCCATCGGCCTGAACGTGAAGATCACCGGACTGCCGGATCAGCAGTACGGACAGCTGTTCACCGACCGCAAGGCCCGCTCCGCCTATGACTCGTTCCTGACGGTCAACTACCTGGAGTTCCCCGAGGCCGCCACGATGTACGCCAGCTACGCCACCGATACCGGCGCACAGAACTTCAACGGCTACTCCGACCCCACCGTGAAGCAGGCCCTGCTGCAAGCCCAGGGCGCCGTCAATCCGCAGGCGCGTGCGGCCCATGTGCTCACCGCGCAGAAGGTGCTGGCGCGCGATCTGCCGTGGATCCCTATCGTCGCGCCGCGCGCCGTGCTGTTCCAGAACAAGGCGGTCACCGGCGCGCCGCTGACCTTCTCCTACATGGCCTCCGCCTGGGCCGCGGCCATCGGTGCGCCCTGATGGGGCGCCTGCTGCTGTACCGCCTGGGCGGGATGGTCACCACACTGCTGCTCTCCAGCATGCTGGTCTTCGGCAGCCTCTACCTCGCTCCGGGCAGCCCGGAGAACGTCCTGTTCGGGAGCCGCGCGCCCTCTGCGGAGGCGCGGGCCGCGGTCCGCCACCAACTCCACCTCGACCAGCCTCTGTTGGTGCGCTACTGGGACTGGCTCACCGGGCTGCTGCACGGCGACCTCGGCCGCTCCATGGTCACCGGACAGCCCGTCAGCGACCGGGTGGGCGCCGGACTCGGCACCACCGTGCTGCTGGTCGGTCTGAGCATCGTGCTGGTGGTGCTGCTCGGGCTGACACTCGGAACGGCCGCCGCACTGTGGCCCGGACGGGTGGACGGCGCCGTCAACGCCATCACCTCGGTGTCGGTGACCGTACCGCCGTTTGTCGCCTCCACCCTGCTGATCTCGGTGTTCGCGGTACGCCTGGGCTGGTTCCCGGCGTCGGGAACCAGCAGCGGGCTGAGCGGGACCCTGCACGGCCTGGTGCTGCCGTCCTGTGCGCTCGCCCTGATCTCGGCCGGCTTCCTGGCCCGGATCACCCGCAACGCCCTGCGCGAACAGCTGGACCGCGAGCACGTACAGACCGCGCTGGTACGGGGCCTGCCGCGGCGGGTGGTGCTGCGCGACCACGTGTTCCGCAATGCCCTGCCGCCGGTGATCACCGCCGTCGGGCTGCTCACCTCCGGTCTGTTCGCCTCCACGCTCGTGGTGGAGTCCGCCTTCGCGGTGCCCGGCATCGGACAGCTCACCATCCAGTCGGTGGCGCAGAAGGACTTCCCCGTGGTGCAGGCCGTCGCGCTGCTGCTGGTCGGCGCGTTCGTCGTGTGCAACGCCGTCAGCGACCTGGTCCAAGCCCTGATCGACCCACGCCTGCGCACCGCGGGGAGGACCGCATGACCGCGCTCACCGATTCCACCGGCTCCGTCGAAGAGACCGCCGGCAGCCCAGCCGATACCGTACGGTCCGCCCCCGCGGCCGGCTGGTCGCGCAGGGCCCGCGCCGCCCTCGGCGTCTCCGGGATCGCGGCTGCCGCCTTCCTGCTGCTCGTCCTGGTACTCGCGGTCGCGGCGCCGCTGCTGGCGCCCACCGACCCCAACACCCAGAGTCTCCTGGACTCCTACGCCGCTCCGTCCGGCGCGCATCTGCTGGGCGCCGACGGCCTCGGACGTGACATCGCCTCCCGGCTCGTCTACGGCTCGCGCACCAGCCTGCTCGGGCCCGCACTCGTGGTGGCGGTCTCGCTGCTGATCGGCATCCCGCTGGCACTGGCCGGATCCTGGTACGGCGGAGCGGTGGACGCCGTCATCGCCCGTGTCTTCGACCTGGTGTACGCCCTGCCGGGGCTGCTGCTCGCGGTGCTCGCCGTGGCGCTGTTCGGACCCGGGCTCACACCGGCGGTCGCCGCGCTCTCCATCGCCTACATCCCCTTCCTCGGCCGGATCGTGCGCGCCGCCGCCCGCCAGCAGCGTGTCAGCCCCTATGTGGACGCGCTGGCCGTCCAGGGGTTCGGGACGCTGCGCATCACGGTCCGTCACATCCTGCGCAACATCACCCCGGTGGTGCTCGGCCAGGCCGCCATCGCCTTCGGCTACGCCCTGCTGGACCTGGCGTCGCTGTCGTATCTGGGCCTCGCCGTGCAGGCCCCTGGATCCGACTGGGGCGTCATGGTCAGCGACAGCGACGCCCTGGCCAAGGGCTACTGGCTCACCGTCATCGCTCCCGGGGTGCTGATCGTGCTGTGCGTACTGGCGCTCACCGTGCTCGGCAGCCGGATCAGCGGGGAGCGCCCCCAGCCGTATCTGCGCCGCCGCACACCCCGCCGCACTGCCCGAACCACCGGAGCCCTGTCATGACCGACACGACACCATCCCCACCACTGCTGGAAATCGCCGGCCTCAGTGTCCATCTCGCCGCGCAGGACACCCTGCGGCCGGTCCTCGACGGCATCGACCTCACCCTCGCCCCGGGCGAAGCACTGGGTCTGGTCGGCGAATCCGGCTCGGGCAAGTCGATGACGGTGCGTGCCGTCACCCGGCTGCTGCCGGCCGGGGCCCGCGCCGAAGGCGTCCTGCGCTTCGAAGGCCAGGACGTCGGCGCGATGGACGCCGCTGAGCTGCGCCGCTACCGGGACAACCGCGTCGGCATGGTGTTCCAGGACCCGCGAGCCCACATCAACCCGATCCGGCGCGTCGGCTCCTTCCTCACCGAAGCCCTGGTCCGCAACCGCGGCGTCAGCCGGAAGGACGCCCGGGCGCGCGCCGAGGCGGTACTGGCCGAGGTCGGAATCGACGACCCGGCCCGGCGGCTGCGGCAGTACCCGCACGAACTGTCCGGCGGCATGCTGCAACGCGTGATGATCGCTTCGGTGCTGCTGGCCGAGCCCCGGCTGATCCTCGCCGACGAACCCACCACAGCGCTGGACGTCACCATCCAGGCGGAAGTCGTGGGCATCCTGGACCGGCTGCGCCGTGAACGCGGCATCGGCATGGTCTTCATCACCCACGACCTGGACCTGGCACTCGCGGTCTGCGGGCGCGTCGCGGTGATGTACGCGGGCCGGATCGTGGAGATCCGCGCCGCCGACGAACTGCACCACCGCGCCTCGCACCCGTACACGCTGGGACTGCTGGGCTCGCGGCCGTCCATCGATGCCCGGATGGAGCGGCTGGACGCCATTCCGGGACGCCCGGTCTCGGCGTTCGAAACGGGTCCGGGCTGCGCGTTCGCCGACCGCTGCGCGCATGCCCAGGACATCTGCCGGCGCAGCCGCCCGGAGCTGCTGCCCTTCCAGGACGGTCTGGTGCGCTGCCACCGGGTCGCCGAGATCTGCGCCGAGGAGGCGAGCGCATGACCAGCGCCGTACAGCACCAGCCCGACCGGGCCGCGGCCGACGCGGTCTCCGTTCACGGCCTGGGCAAGGTCTTCAAAGTGCCGGACGGCAACGGCGGCCAGACCCGCCACACCGCTGTCGCGGACGTCGACTTCACCGTGCCGGCCGGCGGTTCGCTCGGCATCGTGGGGGAGTCCGGGTCCGGCAAGACCACCATCGCCCGGATGCTGGTGGGCCTGGAACGCCCCACCAGCGGGACCATCACCGTCCTGGGACGCGACCGTTCCCGGCCGGGCCGTGGCGCCGCCGAACGCCGCCGCAGGGCACGGGAGGCGCAGATCGTCTTCCAGGACCCCTACACCTCTCTGGACCCCACGCAGAGCGTACGGTCCGCGGTCGAGGAGGTGCTGCGCCACCAAACGGACCTGACGGAGCCCCAACGTGCCGCCCGGGTGGATGAGCTGGTGGACCAGGTCGGACTGACAGCCCGTCAATCCAACGCCAAACCCAAGGAGTTGTCGGGTGGTCAACGCCAGCGGACGGCCATCGCCCGCGCTCTCGCGGCCGAGCCGCGGGTACTGATCCTGGACGAGGCGGTCTCCGCGCTCGATGTCTCCATCCAGGCGCAGATCCTCAATCTGCTCGCCGACATCCGGGCCGAGACCGGGATCGTCTATCTGCTGATCTCCCACGACCTCGCGGTGGTCAGGCAGTTGTGCGACAGCGCGCTGGTGCTGCGGCGCGGCCGGGTCGTGGAGCAGGGCAGCTGCGCGCAGGTACTGGACGCCCCCGCGGACGACTACACCCGCGCCCTGCGCGCGGCCGTCCCGACACCCGGCTGGCGGCCCGGCGGGTGAGGAACGCGCCTCAGAACAGATGGATCGCCAGATGGCCCAGCGGCAGCCCCAGCTGCCAGGCCGGGGTCCACACCCGGGGCTCGTCGTCCCGGCCCGGCACCGCTCCCGGTGTGACCGCGTCGAGATCGGCCGCGAACAGCTCGGTGTCCTCCAGCCACCGCCAGGCCGCCAGAGCCAGCGGCAGGTCGGGCCCCTGCCCGCCCGCATCCACCAGCTCCCCGATGCGGCGGCACACCCACTCCCGCCAGCGGGCGTCGTACGCGGTGAGTGACAGCCATTCGTCGAGCCGCGCCACCACCCGCGCGCCGCCGACCGGGCCGTCGGAGAGGAAGACGGTCAGCGCCAGCGCGTCCCGTCCCGCCTGGTACTCGATCGTCGTCGGCGGCATGAGATCGCCGGTCCGCAGCAGTTCATCCGCGATGTACTCGGCGTACATCCAGTCCATCGGGACCAGTAGTTCGCCACCACTGGTCCCGTTGGTGCTCTCGGGACGCATCCCGTCTCGCCTCTTTCGTCTCTCGGCCGGGCAGTTCTCCGACTCGTCGGCAGGCGCGCCGTCAGACGCTCCACGGAGCATTGAACCCGTGCCGGGAGCCCCACGTGGCCATAAACCCAGGATTCACCGGACGGCGCCCTGTGGACAGGGAGGACCGGCTTCCGGCGGGCCCGGCTTCCCGGCGGCTCAGCGGACCCCGTCCGGATAGCCGGGCAGGCTGCGGCCCAGGGCGCGCAGGGCGTAGTACGCACGGGACTTGACGGTCCCCGCCGGAATCCCGAGCGCCGAAGCGGCCTCGTGCACACTCAGCCCGCGGAAGTAGATCTGCACCAGCACCTCCCGGTGTTCCGGGCTCAGGGTCCGTACCGCCTCACGGACATCGAGGGCGGCGGCCGACCGCTCGGCGGGATCGCCGTGCGTGGCGGCGGATTCCAGCAGCCGGTCGCTCACCTCGGCCGGGCGCGCCAGCCGGGATCTGCGGGCATCGATGGCCAGCCGCCTGCCCACCGTGAACAGCCAGGGCCGTATCGACTCGTACGGACCCTCGAAGGCCTCGGGGTGCTGCCAGGCACGCACCAGGGTCTCCTGCACCAGGTCCTCGGCGCGCTGCCGGTCTCCGTACGTCAGACGCAGCAGGAACTGCAGCAGCGCACCGCCGTGGCTGCGCTGGAGTTCGAGGAGATCCCGCTCGTCCGTTCCGCGGCGCGTCTGTGTGGAGGTCACCTCCGTATACGAGCGCAGCACGGCGGGGAGGGACAGCGGCCGGGCACGGCTCTGCGGCGAGCGGTTGAACGGTGCGACGAACGGCACGGTGAACGGTCGGCGTGCGCGCCGGGCTCACCGGGCTGTGCCCTGCGCGGGTTCTGCGCGACCTTGGAGGAAGCCGGTTACGGGACGACGGTGACCGGCCAGCGGCCGGCCTTGACCAGCCGGACGGCCACCGATCCGATGATCCGGTGGCCGGCCGACTCGGAGGCCCCGACCACCACGGCGTCCGCCTTGAGCTCGTCGGCCGCGGTGACCAGACCGTTGTACGGATCGCCGCGGAAGGTGTGGAACTCCCAGCGCACGGCGAATATCTCCTTGACCCGCTCGGTCGCGGTCCGGATCTCGGCGACCAGTGCCTCGGCGATCTCCCCGGTGGTCTCTCCGACCGGGGCCCCGAGGGACACCCCGGCGGAGAGCACCGGCTGCACGTACACGATGGCGAGCAGGGCGTTCTGCCGCCGGGCGAGTCCCGCGGCGTACGAGGCGGCCCGGAGCGACGGCTCCGATCCGTCGATCCCGACCACGATCACCTTGGGACCGTCTGTACCGCGTTCGAACTGGTGAGGCTGCTGATCTGTCACGCCGAGAGGTTATCGCTCCGGCGTTCGGGCTCCTATTTTCGACCTTTCCGGGGCTCCCGAAGCTCCCGAGGCCCCTGGGGCTTCCGGGGCTATTTCGAGGCGTGCGGGAAGAGGTCGAGGAATGGACCGGCCGTGGCGGAGATGACGCCCCGGCCGAATGGCGCGTCGAAGTCCCAGATCAGGAAGAGCAGGAAGGCGATCAGCGCGCTGAAGAGCCCGGCGAGCAGCAGCTCCTTCGGGGAGCGCCGGATCTGCAGGGTGAAGATCAGCCCGACGGTGATCACCGCACCGGTGATGAGACCGAACCAGACGACCCCCGGCATCGTCGCCTGCGCGCTCTGCGCCCGTGAACTGCGGGCGTCGTCGGCCGCGGCCACCTGGTCGACCAGTGGCTGGTAGGCCTCCCCCTCGTGATCGTTCGCGGGCTTGTAGTCGGTGACGTCCCGGCGTACCTGGTTGAGGAGTTGCGCACCCCGGTCGGTGAGGTCGCCGTGCTCGCCCATGTGCTTCCACTCGGTGTCCAGAACGTAACTGACATAGGTCTCCACGTCGTTGTGGATGCGCTGATGGACAGCGGGCGGATAGACGGCCGAGCGGGCGTCGACCTCGTGCAGGGCCTGGGCCTCCGTACGGACGGATTCCTGGGCGGCGCCGAGGCCCTCCCAGACGCCTGCGATGGCCAGGCCCAGCACGATCGCGTAGATCACGCCGATCATCATCGTCATGTACTCGATGACGTCGGGGGTCTCCGACGGGTCGTCGTCCTCGGGGATCCGGCGGTTGCTGAGCAGGGTGATGGTCAGGACGACGGCACAGGCGGCCGCCATCGCGAGAGTGAGAACAAGCCATTCCGACACGGGTGTCTCCGTCGGTGAGCGGGCGGATCAGCGGGAGGAGCGCGGGCGCAGCACGGCCACGGCGAAGACGGCGGGAGCCGTCACCAGAAGCATCAGCGTGACGATGGGCGGCCCGGTGTGCGGCTTCTTCCGCACGGGGGCCTTGTAATCCGGGAGGGCCACGGGCTTCGGCGCCGGCGGTCGCGGGCGTACCGAAGGCTTCGGTGGTGCGGGCCGTGGCGCGGGGGCCGGCGGTGGTACCGGGGCCGGCGCGCGGTGCTGGACGGGCGGCGGGTGGTACACCGGCCGTGGCGGCGGAGGCGGAGGTGGCGGAGGCGGCGGGGGAGGCGGTTTCGGCCGCGGCGGCGGGGGCTTCGGCTTGTGGGTGTGCTCAGCCGTGCAGCTGCTGCTGCCGCCGATGGCGACCGCTCTCCCCGAAACGGCTTGACCCGACTGGGAGATGGAGGCGTAGGAGCAGTCGGAAGACACTGCGGGCACGGGTATCAGCGGCAACCAGAGGAGGCCCGCCACCGCCAGCAGCCGGCCGGTGAGCGGAACGAGTGTCCGCGGCGATCGGTACATGCCGAGCAGCATGATCCGCCCGGCACGTCAGCACTCCGGCGTTGTCGCCGATTCGCCGGAAGGGGGGATATCTGCGCCTTTGTGTTTGAGTCGGCCATCTCACGTGTCACCCGCGGGAATTGCCGCGGAGGAGGGTGCTTACGATGGGCTCCGCCACGCTCGCACGGAGCGCGCGGCGGCAGGCCGGGAGCACTTGCCAGCAGCATGTGACCAATAACGGACCGCCAATTTCCGTTTTTGCTCGCTCTCTTGCCAGGTGGTCAGTAGATTCGGCCCCCACAGTCACAGTGGCCATGGACAATGGCCGACCGTCGTGCCGACCTGTTGGAGACATTGATGGAGCGTCCTGCCTGGGCCCCGCAGGGCATCGATCTTTCGGTGCCGAGCGTGTCGCGGATCTACGACTACTACTTGGGCGGTTCGCACAATTTCGAGGTGGACCGCGAGGCCGCCCGCAAAGCCATGGAGTTCATGCCTGGACTTCCCAAGGTGATGCAGGCGAACCGGGCCTTCATGCGCCGGGCGGTGCGGTTCGCCGTGGAACGGGGAATCACCCAGTTCCTCGACATCGGCTCCGGCATACCGACCTTCGGAAATGTGCACGAGGTCGCCCAGTCCGTCGATCCCGGTTCCCGGGTGGTGTACATCGACCACGACCCGGTCGCCGTCGCCCACAGCAAGGCCGTGCTCGAAGGCAACGACCTGACCGCGGTGGCCGCCGCCGACCTGCGCAAGCCCCAGGACATCCTGAACTGCCCCGAGGTCGAGGCCCTGCTCGACCTCGACCGCCCGGTGGCGCTGCTGCTGGTGGCCGTACTCCACTTCATCGAGGAGGCCGACGACCCGTACACGGCGGTCGCCACCCTGCGCGACGCCCTCGCGCCCGGCAGCCTGCTGATCCTCACCCACGCGTCGTACGAGCGGATGACGCTCCCGCAGGAGCAGGCGGGCGGTGCGGTCGGCGTCTACCGCAGCATCCGCAACCCGCTGGTGATGCGCTCGGGCGAGGAGGTCGCCCGGTTCTTCGACGGGTACGAACTCGTACAGCCCGGACTGGTCGCCATGCCGGAGTGGCGGCCGGAGACCCCGGTCGACCAGGAGGACCCGTACGCCTTCGCGGGTGTCGTGGGAGTGGGACTCAGGCCGTGAACCTGCCGAGGCAGAAGTCGGCGTCCCCGGCCGACCAGGACAGTCCCGAGGACAGAATCGGCCGCTTCGCGACCATCTGGAGCCGGGCCATCTTCCCGTCCACCGCCACCTCGCTGACCAGGCCCGAGTTCGAGCAGCATCTGCTGCCGCTCGCGCGTGGCCTCAGCGAGGCGCTGCACGCCTGGCCCTTCGACCCGGCGCCCGCCCACCGGGTCGGCGGCGATCTGGTGGCCGCCCACTGCACCGACCCCGACGCCCTCAGCCGGACTCTCGGGGTGGTCGACTCGTATCTGGTGCTCTACTGCGGCGCGCTCGACACGGGCCCCGACCTGACCGCCGAGGAGATCCGCAACCGCTGTGCCCGCCTCCAGCACTCCCTGGCCGCCGGGTTCGCCCAGGCGCTGCGCGAACGCACCCTCGCGGAGCAGGAGGCCATCGCCCGCTCGGCGCTCTCCGCGCGCAGCGCCGCCGAGAAGGCGCTGCACGTCACCGAGACGCGTTTCCGCGCGGTGTTCGAGGACGCGGCGGTCGGTATCGGCATCGCCGACCTGGACGGCAACATCCTGGAGATCAACGCGGCCCTGCTGCGGATGTTCGGCGGGGTCGACCACCATGTGCGCAGCCGCAAGGTCAACGAGTGGGTGCACCCCGACGACGCCCCGCAGGTCTGGCGGCTCCACGCCGAGCTGGTGCGCGGCGACCGTGAGCACTACCGGGTCGAGAAGCCGTACTACCGCAACGACGGCACCGTCCTGTGGACCAACCTCACGGTGTCGCTGCTGCGGGACGCGGAGGGCAAGCCGCAGTACCAGCTGGCGCTCATCGAGGACACCACCGAGCGGCGGCTGCTCAATCTGCGGCTGCGGTACGAGGCGACGCACGACGCGCTGACCGGACTGCCCAACCGCACCCTCTTCTTCGAGCGGCTGGACAAGGCGGTCACCGCACCCGACCGGATGCGCTTCGGCCTCTGCTATCTGGACCTCGACGGCTTCAAGGCGATCAACGACAGCCTCGGGCACTCGGCGGGCGACCGGATGCTGGTCGAGGTCGCCGACCGGCTGCAGAGCTGTGCGACGGCGTCCGGCGAGATGGTGGCCCGGCTGGGCGGTGACGAATTCGTCGCGCTCACCACGGGGTACGAGTCCGCCGACGAGGTCGAGGAACTGGCCGTACGCATCCTGTCGGTGCTGGCGGCCCCCATCCGGATCGACGGCCGGGAGCTGACCGTCCGGGGGAGTATCGGGGTGGTCGAGGGGCTGTCCGGGACACAGAGCGCGGCCGAGGTGCTGCGCAGCGCCGACATCACGATGTACCGGGCGAAGGCCGCGGGCGGCAACCGTTTCCAGCTGGCCGACGCCGAGGCGGACGCCCGCGCCATCACCCGGCACGGACTCACCACCGCGCTGCCCGCGGCTCTGGAACGCGGCGAGTTCTTCATCGAGTACCAGCCGCTGGTGCACCTCGGCGACGGCACCGTGCACGGGGCGGAGGCGCTGGTGCGCTGGTCGCATCCGCAGCACGGGATACTCGGGCCCGACCGGTTCATCTCGCTCGCCGAGCACACCGGACTGATCGTGCCGCTCGGCCGCTGGGTGCTGGAGGAGTCCGTACGGCAGGCGAGGGGCTGGCAGCAGCTGCACCCCGCGCACAGCGACGGCGGGCCACTGCGGATCAACGTCAACCTCTCGCCCACCCAGCTCTACCACCCGGGGCTCGTCGCCGACACGGTGGCGGTCCTGGAGCGCACCGGCCTCGATCCGGGCGCGCTCTGCCTGGAGGTCACCGAGTCGGCGCTGATCGGCGCCGACGACGACCTGCTGAAGCCGTTGCGGCAACTGGCCGACATGGGCGTGGACATCGCGCTCGACGACTTCGGCACCGGCTACTCCAACCTCGCCAATCTGCGCAGGCTGCCGGTGAGCGTGCTGAAGCTGGACCGGTCGTTCACGCAGTCGATGCAGCAGCATCCGGCCGACCCGGTCGACCTCAGGATCGTCGAGGGGATCGTCGCGCTGGCGCACAGCCTGAAGCTGGCGGTCACCGTCGAGGGCGTGGAGACCGGCGCGCAGGCCGACCAGCTGAAGGAGCTGGGCTGCGACACGGCCCAGGGCTGGTACTACGCACGGCCCGGCGCACCCGACCGGATCCACACGCTGTCGCTGGCCGACGCGGTGTGACGCGGCCGGGCGCGGCTCACTGATCCGGCCCGGCCGGCCGGGGTCGGCTCAACCGGTCCGGCCCGGCCGGAGCTCACCGGTCCAGGCCGGCCGGCCCTGCGCCGCTCAGCAGGATGTCCTGGAGGACCCGGGCGGCACGCGGCGGCGCCACATCGCTGCGGTGGGCCAGCGCGATCGTACGGCGCAGTCCGGGGCGGGCCAGCGGGGTGACCCGCAGCCCGTGACCGGCCCGTGCCGCGATCATGCTGGGCACGACCGCGATGCCGAGTCCGGCCCGTACGAAGCCGAGCACGGCGTCCATCTCGCCGCCCTCGACGGTGAAGTACGGCTCGAACCCCTTGGCCCGGCAGGCCGACAGCGTGAGGTCCCGCAGGTCGTAGCCGTGCCGGAACATCACCATCGGCTCGCCCTCCAGATCGGCGACCCGCAGCGGTGAGCGCGGTGCGGTGGCCGCGGGCGACGAGACGACGACCAGGTCCTCCTGGAGCAGTTCGACGGTGGTGAGCGCCGGCGAGGGCGTGGGCAGCGGGAGGACGACCAGCGCGAGGTCGAGCGTGCCGCGCGCCAGCTCCCGTACGAGGTCGTGCGAGCCGCCTTCCTCGATCATCAGCTGGATGCCGGGGTGCTGGTCGTGGAAGGTGCGCAGGACATCGGGGAGCAGGCCGGTGCAGAGGCTCGGCGTCGCGCCCAGCCGCACCCGGCCGCGCCTCAGCTGGGCCAGTTCCTGCACCTCGTGGCGGGCCGTCTCGGCGTCGGCGAGGATCCGCCGGGCGAGCGGCAGCAGCGTCTCGCCGGCGTCGGTGAGGGTGATGTTCCCCCGGGCCCTGCTGAACAGCTCGGCGCCCAGCTCCTTCTCCAGCGCCCTGATCTGCTGGGAGAGCGAGGGCTGGGCGACATGCAGCTCCTCGGCGGCACGGGTGAAGTGGCGGGTCTCGGCGACGGCGACGAAGTAGCCGAGCTGCTGGAGCTGCATGTCTCCCACGGTAGCCGACCACGATAGCCAGTGCCTATGGAGATGAGCCGCATCATGTCTTGGACCTCTGGCCATCCGGAGCCGTAACGTCTTCTGACATGGCACTGGCAACAAAGACGGACCAACGGCCGTCCATGGCGCGATCGGTCTGGGGATCGACCGTGGGCAAGAAGACGATCATGGCCGTGAGCGGTCTGATCATGCTGCTGTACCTGGTCGTCCATATGCTGGGGAACCTCAAGATCTTCTTCGGCTCCGGGCAGTTCAACAGCTACGCGCACTGGCTGCGCACCATCGGCGAGCCCTTCCTGCACTACGAGTGGGCGCTCTGGATCATCCGCGTCGTGCTCGTCGTCGCTGTGGTGCTGCACGCGGTCTGCGCCTACCAGCTCAGCCGCCGCGACCTGCGGGCCCGCCCGGTCGCGTACGCACACAAGCGCCCGCGGTCCAGCTACGCCACCCGCACCATGCGCTGGGGCGGCATCATCATCGTGCTGTTCATCGTGTGGCACCTGCTGGACTTCACCACCCTCACCGTCAACAACAACGCCCAGCCCGGGCACCCGTACGAGAACGTCGTGGCGACGTTCCACACCTGGTACGGCGACGTCATCTACATCGTCGCGATGCTCGCGCTCGGCCTGCACATCAGGCACGGCTTCTGGAGCGCGGCACAGACCCTCGGCGCCGGGAAAGCCACCCGCGACCGGGTGCTCAAGGCCATCGCCAACATCCTCGCGCTGGTGCTGACGGTGGGCTTCATCTCGGTACCCGTCGCCGTCATGACCGGAGTCGTGAGCTGACATGACCGACTACACGCAGTACACGACCGGCACCCCGGCCGCCGACACCAAAGCCCCGCAGGGGCCCGTCGCCGAACGCTGGGACACCCGCCGCTTCGAGGCCAAGCTGGTCAACCCCGCCAACCGCCGCAAGCACACCGTCATCGTCGTCGGCACCGGGCTCGCGGGCGGCTCCGCGGGTGCCACTCTCGCCGAACAGGGCTACCACGTCGTGCAGTTCTGCTACCAGGACTCGCCGCGCCGCGCCCACTCCATCGCCGCGCAGGGCGGGATCAACGCCGCCAAGAACTACCGCAACGACGGCGACTCCGTGCACCGGCTCTTCTACGACACCGTCAAGGGCGGCGACTTCAGGTCCCGCGAGTCCAACGTCCACCGGCTCGCCCAGATCTCGGTGGAGATCATCGACCAGTGCGTCGCCCAGGGCGTGCCGTTCGCCCGTGAGTACGGCGGACTCCTGGACACCCGCTCCTTCGGCGGCGTCCAGGTCTCCCGTACCTTCTACGCCCGCGGCCAGACCGGGCAGCAGCTGCTCCTCGGCGCCTACCAGGCGCTGTCCCGGCAGATCGCGGCGGGCACCGTCGAGATGCACCCGCGCACCGAGATGCTCGATCTGATCGTCGTCGACGGCAAGGCCCGCGGGATCGTCGCCCGCGACCTGATCACCGGGAAGATCTCCAGCTACTTCGCGGACGCGGTGGTGCTGGCCAGCGGGGGCTACGGCAACGTCTTCTACCTCTCGACGAACGCCATGAACTCCAACGCCACCGCGGCCTGGCGCGCCCACCGGCGCGGCGCCTGGTTCGCCAACCCCTGCTTCACCCAGATCCATCCCACCTGCATCCCGCGCACCGGCGAACACCAGTCGAAGCTGACCCTCATGAGCGAGTCGCTGCGCAACGACGGCCGGATCTGGGTACCGAAGGCGAAGGGCGACGACCGCCCCGCCAACGAGATCCCCGAGGACGAGCGCGACTACTACCTGGAGCGCACCTACCCCTCGTTCGGGAACCTCGTACCGCGCGACATCGCGTCGCGCGCCGCGAAGAACGTCTGCGACGAGGGACGTGGCGTCGGCCCCGGCGGCCAGGGCGTCTACCTGGACTTCGCCGACGCGATCAGGCGCATGGGCCGCAGGGCGGTCGAGGAGAAGTACGGCAACCTCTTCGACATGTACGCGCAGATCACGGCGGAGAACCCGTACGAGACACCGATGCGCATCTACCCGGCCGTGCACTACACGATGGGCGGCCTCTGGGTCGACTACGACCTCCAGACCACCATCCCCGGCCTGTTCGCGGTCGGTGAGGCCAACTTCTCCGACCACGGCGCCAACCGGCTCGGCGCCTCCGCACTGATGCAGGGGCTCGCCGACGGCTACTTCGTCCTGCCGTCCACCATCAACGACTATCTCGCCCGCAACCCGCACCACGAGGAGGTCACCGCCGACCACCCGGCGGTCGCCGAGGCCGTCGCCGAGACCGAGGACCGGCTCAACCTGCTGCTCTCGGTCGACGGCGACCGCACCCCCGACTCCTTCCACCGGGAGATCGGTGAACTGATGTGGGAGCTCTGCGGGATGGCCCGTACGGCGGACGGCCTGCGCAAGGCGCTCGACCGGCTGCCGGAGATCCGCGAGGAGTTCTGGCGCCGCATCAAGGTGCCGGGCACCGGCGAGGAGTTCAACCAGTCGCTGGAGCGCGCCAACCGCGTCGTGGACTACCTGGAGCTCGCCGAGCTCATGTGCCTCGACGCGCTGCACCGCGAGGAATCCTGCGGAGGCCACTTCCGCGAGGAGTCGCAGACCCCGGACGGGGAGGCCGCGCGGCGCGACGAGGAGTTCTCGTACGCCGCCGCCTGGGAGTTCACCGCCACCGGCGACGCCCCCGTCCTGCACAAGGAAGACCTGGTCTTCGAGTACGTCCACCCCACTCAGCGGAGCTACGCATGAAGCTCACCCTGCGCGTCTGGCGCCAGCAGAACGCGGCCGCCCCCGGCGCCATGACGACCTACGAAGTCGACGACATCTCACCGGACATGTCGTTCCTGGAGATGCTCGACACCCTCAACGAGGAACTCACGCTCAAGGGCGACCAGCCCGTCGCCTTCGACCACGACTGCCGCGAGGGCATCTGCGGCGCGTGCAGCCTGGTCATCAACGGTGACGCCCACGGCCCGGAGCGCACCACCACCTGCCAGCTCCACATGCGCTCCTTCCGGGACGGCGACACCATCGACGTCGAACCGTGGCGCGCCTCGGCGTTCCCGGTCGTCAAGGACCTGGTCGTGGACCGCTCGGCCTTCGACCGGATCATCCAGTCCGGCGGATACGTCAGCGTCCCGACCGGCGCGGCGCCCGAGGCGCACGCCACGCCCGTACCGAAGCCGGACGCCGACTTCGCCTTCGAGCACGCCGAGTGCATCGGCTGCGGTGCCTGTGTGGCGGCCTGCCCCAACGGCTCCGCGATGCTGTTCACATCGGCGAAGGTCAACCACCTCAACGTGCTTCCGCAGGGGGCTCCCGAGCGTGAGACGCGGGTCCTCGACATGGTCGCGCAGATGGACGACGAGGGGTTCGGCGGCTGCACGCTCACCGGGGAGTGCGCCACCGCCTGCCCCAAGGGCATCCCGCTGCCGTCGATCACCGCGATGAACAAGGAGTGGCTGCGCGCCACTCGCAAGGTCAGCCGCTGATCCCGCCGGCTCTGCTCGTTCCGGGGCCGCTGCGCGGGGTGTGACAGGGCGTACGGTGTCCCGTCACACCCCGCGCAGCGCTCGCGTCAGATACGGCGCGGTCCGGCTGCCGGGCGCGGCAGCCACCTCGGCCGGCCGGCCCGCTGCGACGATCCGCCCGCCGTCACCGCCCCCGCCGGGCCCGAGGTCGATCACCCAGTCGGCGCCGGCCACCACCGCCATGTCGTGCTCGACCACCACCACTGTGTGGCCCGCGTCCACCAGACCGTGCAACTGCCGCATCAGCACCTCGACATCGGCCGGGTGCAGCCCGGTGGTCGGCTCGTCCAGGACGTACAGGGTATGCGCCCCGCGGGCCCGCTGGAGCTCGCTCGCCAGCTTGATGCGCTGCGCCTCACCGCCCGACAGCTCGGTCGCGGGCTGCCCCAGCCGCAGATAGCCGAGCCCCACGTCGAGCAGCGTCCGCAGACTGCGTGCGGCGGCCGGCGTACCGGCGAAGAACTCGGCGGCGGCCTCCACCGTCAGATCGAGCACATCGGCGATGGAGAGCCCCCGGTGCCTGATCTCCAGCGTCTCCGGGTTGTAGCGCGCGCCGTGGCAGTCCGGGCACGGCGTGTAGGTACTGGGCAGGAACAGCAGCTCGACGGAGACGAACCCCTCGCCCTGGCAGGTCTCGCACCGCCCGCCCGGCACATTGAAGGAGAACCGGCCCGCCCGGTATCCGCGGGCCCGCGCCTCGTCGGTGGCGCTGAACAGCTTCCGTACGGTGTCGAAGAGCCCGGTGTACGTGGCGAGGTTGGACCGGGGAGTACGGCCGATCGGTTTCTGGTCCACCGTCACCAGCCTCTTCACACCCGGAAGTTCCTCGGTGATCTCACCGACCAGGGTGGATTTCCCGGAGCCCGATACGCCGGTCACCGCGGTGAGCACACCGAGCGGGACCGTGGCCCGCAGGGCGTCGAGATTGTGCCGGGTCACCGGGCCGATCTCCAGCAGCCCGGAGGGTTCCCGCGCCGAGCGCACCGGAGCCGGGGACTCGTCGAAGAGATAGCGCCGGGTCACCGAATCGGCCACGTCCGCGAGGAGTCCGGGCGGCCCGCTGTGCAGCACCCTGCCCCCGTGCTCACCCGCGTCCGGTCCCACATCGACCAGCCAGTCCGCACGGCGTACGACATCCAGCTCGTGCTCGACCACGAAGACGGAGTTGCCCGTCTCCCTGAGCCGGTCGAGAACCACCAGCAACGCCTCGGTGTCCGCGGGGTGCAGCCCCGCCGACGGCTCGTCCAGCACGTACACGACACCGAAGAGGCCGGACCGCAACTGCGTTGCCAGCCGCAGCCGTTGCAGTTCACCCGAGGAAAGGCTCGGGGTGCTCCGGTCCAGGCTCAGGTACCCCAGGCCCAGTTCGGTGACGACCGCGATGCGCGCCAGCAGATCGGCGGTCAGCACCTTCGCCGTCTCGCTGTCGTGCTCGCCGGCCAGCACCCCGGCCAGACCGGACAGCGGGAGCGCGGCGAGTTCGGCGATCGTACGGCCCGCGAAGGTGACCGCGAGCGACTCGGGGCGCAGCCGGCGGCCCCCGCACAACGGGCACGGGGCGCTCGTCAGGAAGCGCTCGGCCCTGGCGCGCAGCGACTGGCTCTTCGAGTCCGCGAAGGTGTGCAGCACATACCGCTGCGCGCTCATGTACGTGCCCTGGTACGGGCGGTGGATGCGCCCCGCGTCCCGCACCGGGTGCACGGTCACCACCGGCTGCTCGTCGGTGAAGAGGATCCAGTCGCGGTCCTGCTGCTCCAGTTCGCGCCACGGCCGGTCCACGTCGTACCCGAGTGCGTCGAGTACATCGCGGAGGTTCTTGCCCTGCCAGGCCCCGGGCCACGCCGCGATGGCACCTTCCCTGATGGAGAGTGAGGGGTCCGGCACCAGCAGTGCCTCGCCGGTCCGGTGCACCCGTCCCAGGCCGTGGCACTCCGGACAGGCGCCGGCCGCGGTGTTCGGCGAGAACGCGTCGGAATCGAGCCGCCCGGCCCCCGCCGGATAGTCGCCCGCACGCGAGAAGAGCATCCGCAGCGAGTTCGAGAGCGTGGTGACCGTACCGACCGACGACCGGGAGGTGGGCGCCGATCTGCGCTGTTCGAGCGAGACCGCGGGCGGCAGACCGCTGATCGAGCCCACCTTCGGCGCCCCCACCTGGTGGATGAGCCGCCTGGCGTACGGGGCGACCGACTCGAAGTACCGCCGCTGGGCCTCCGCGTAGACCGTCCCGAAGGCCAGCGAGGACTTGCCCGAGCCCGAGACCCCCGTGAACACCACCAGGGAGTCACGGGGGATGTCCACATCGACGCCGCGCAGATTGTGCTCGCGGGCATCACGGACACGGACATACGGGTCATGAGGGCTTTGCATACCGGAATTCTAGTGCCGCGGTACCGGAGAACCCGGGTGGCGGTTGCCCTGCGCGGCCGCCGTCACAGGCCGACATCCCGGCGCCGTACGTCGTCCAGCGACTCCCGGCGTACGAGCACCCGGGCGGCCCCGTCCCGCACCGCGACCACCGGCGGGCGGCCGATCAGGTTGTAGCCGGATGCCATGGACAGGTGGTACGCCCCCGCGGCCGGTACCGCCAGCAGATCGCCCGGCCGTACGTCGGCGGGCAGCGGCACCCGGTCCGCCACGACATCGCCCGCCTCGCAGTGCCGCCCCACGACGGTGGCCTCGGCGGGCCCTGCGGCGGAGCGGCGGCCCACGAGCCGGGGCGCGTACCCGGCTCCGTACAGCGCGGGCCTCGGGTTGTCGCTCATTCCGCCGTCCACGGCGACGAAGGTGCGCTTCCCGGTCCGTTTGACCGACAGCACCCGGTAGAGGACCACTCCGGCGGGCCCGGTGATGGCCCGGCCCGGCTCCAGGGTCAGCCGCGGTACCGGCAGCCCGGCCCGTGCGCAGCCGTCGGCCAGCTCCGCGCGGACCCGGGAGGCCAGCGCGTCCGGACCGAGGCTCTGATCGCCCGGACGGTAGGCGATGGCATGACCACCGCCGATGTCCAGCCGGCGCAGGGTCACACCGTGCTGGTCCCGTACCCGGGCCAGCAGCCCCACCATCCGCCGGACGGCGGCGGCATAGGGCTTGGCCGACGTGATCTGGGAGCCGATGTGGCAGTGCAGCCCGACGAGGTCGAGTCCCGGCTGGCCGAGGATCTTGGTCACGGCGTGCGCGGCGGACCCGTCGGTGAGGGAGAGGCCGAACTTCTGGTCGTCCGTGCCGGTGCGGACCGCCGCGTGCCCGCCGGCCGACACACCCGGGACGACCCGCACCATGACCGCCCGGGGCGGGCCGGGCGGCACGGCCGCGGCGAGCCGGGCGATCTCCGACGCGCTGTCGACCACGATCACTCCGACGCCGAGCCGGACCGCCGCACTGAGGTCCTTGGGGCTCTTCGCGTTGCCGTGCATCACGATCCGTTCGGGCGGGAAGCCGGCGCCGACGGCGAGTTCCAGCTCGCCCGCCGAGCAGACGTCGAGCCCCAGACCCTCCTCGTGGACCCAGCGGGCGACGGCCCGGCACAGGAACGCCTTGGCCGCGTAGACGACTTCGTCGTCGGGGAAGGCGGCCCGGTAGGCCCGGCAGCGCTCCCGGACCTCGGCCTCGTCCAGCAGGTAGACGGGCGTGCCGAACTCCTCGGCGGCCTCGGCGAGGGAGACCCCGCCGACGGTGACATCGCCGTCGGGGAGCGGGCGGGCGGAGGCCGGCCAGACGGACAGCGCACCGGCCTCGGCGGGATCGGTGGCAGCGGTCTCCGGGGCGGCCGAGGACGGAGCGGAGGCGGCGGTGGCGGATACAGCGACAGGAACGGACATGGTTCCCCCTCAGCCGATCAGCAGATCGAGGCGGGTGGTGACGGCGGCTGTTCCGGTGCCGGCCGGGACACCGGTGCGCCGCTCGACGCGGCCGGAGCGGGTCGCGGTGGGCGCGGAGAACTGCGGGTCGACGGTGAGCACGGCGACGCCCAGCGGCCCGACCAGGGCGCGCAGTGCCGATTCGGAGAGCCTGATCCACGCCTGGTCCCGGCCGAGCGTGTTCCGCAGCCGCGCCTCCGATGTGAAGCCGACCGCGGTGCGCGCGCCGGGCGGGGTGCGGAAGACACGGGCCGAGCAGCCTGCGGGTCCCGGCCGGACGGGAACGAAGAGAGGCCCGGCCGGGGGCTGTTCGGGAGGTTCGGTGGCGTCGGCGTGGGTGCTCGTGGACATGGCGGCTCTCCTGGAGGAAGAAGACGGTCGGTGCCCCGGCCGGGTCGGGCCGTGGCTGCATCGATGACGCTATGCCCGCAGGGGGAGGCGGCCGGTGTGCCGCTGACGGACACTTGACGCGCGGCTGCCCGGTACTGACGCGATGCTGACGCGCGGGCGCGGATGCGGGTGCGCGTACGGGCGCGGTCACCCGGCGAGGTCCGGCCGGACGGTGCCCGGTGCGCCGGGTCAGCCGACGTGGACGCGGGGCCGCCGGGCCGGATCGGGCTCCGCCCGGCGCAGGACCTCACGGGTCACCGGGGCCACCTCGCCGTGGCCGAAGACCAGGAAGCGCAGCAGATGGCCGACCGGGCTGCCCTCGGTCCAGTTGAAGTAGGCGTGCGGTACCCGGCCGGTGCGGTCCCTGAGCTGGAGGAGTACGGCGGCGATGGTGTTGGGCACCCCGGGCCCGACGACGCGCAGGATGCGCACCCCGTACCGTTCGCCGCCGGTCACCGGCATGCTCACCGTGAAGTCGGAGGAGTCCTGCACGGTGACTTCGAGGAAGAGGACCGGGCTCCCCTCGGGGATGTGGGTCTCCTCGCGCTGGCTGCCCTCCTTCGCGCGGTACTCCGCCGCATCGCGCTCGTGCGGCTCGTTGGCGATGACGCGCAGCGGCCCGAGCCGTGCGGCCGCGTCCACCAGCCGGGCGGCGGTGTCGTCGAACGTGACGTCGGCCGCGCGCAGTTCGAAGGCGCGGTGCACCCGGGACGCGAACGAGGTCAGCAGAATGGCGACGATGAACAGGGAGGCGATCTTCAGCCCGTCGGGGCGCTCGATCACATTGGTGACCAGGGTGTATGCGAAGACCGCCGTGATGAGACCGAAGCCGGCGGCGGCGCGCCGGCGGCCCCGGTGCAGGACCGCGACCGTCGAAGCGAAGGACGCGGACAGCATCAGGACCAGCACCCCGGTGGCGTAGGCGCCGCTCTGCTTGTCGACGTTCGCGTCGAACTGCCAGGTGACGAAGAAGGCGATCGCCACGAAGATGAGGACGAGCGGCCGCACGGCGCGCGCCCACTCGGGCGCCATCCCGTAGCGCGGCAGATAGCGCGGTACGAGGTTGAGCAGCCCGGCGAGCGCCGACGCGCCGGCGAACCACAGGATCGCGATCGTGGAGATGTCGTACACCGTCCCGAAGACCTGGCCCAGATGCTCGTGCGCCAGATAGGCGAGGGCCCGCCCGTTGGCCTTGCCGCCGGCCTTGAACTCGGGGGCGGGGATGAGGATGGTGGTGGCCAGGCTGGAGACCAGCAGGAACCCGCTCATGATCAGCGCGGCGGTGGTGAGCAGCCTGCGGGTGTCCCGGATCCGTCCGGCGGGCTTCGCGTACGTGTCCGTCGCGTCGCCCCTGACCTGCGGCATGACGGCGACCCCGGTCTCGAAACCGGACATGCCGAGTGCCAGCTTGGGAAAGACCAGCAGCGCCACACCGATCATCGCGAGCGGCGAGGAGTGCGCGGCCCTCGCCGCCTGCCACCAGTCGCTCACGTCCACGGGGTGGGTGGCCACGTTCCACACCGAGTTGGCGAGTACGACCAGGTTGAGCCCCAGATAGATCCCCACGAGGACGACCGCGATACCGATGGCCTCCCGGAAGCCCTTGAGGAAGATCGCGCCGAGACCGGAGACCAGCGCCAGGGTGATCCAGAGATTGGCGCCCTGGAGCCAGTGCGGTGCGAACGGGTTCTCCACCACATGCGCGGAGGCGTCTGCGGCCGACAGAGTGATGGTGATCATGAAGTCGGTCGCCGCGAAGCCGAGCAGCACGAGGACGAAGAGCTTCCCCGCCCACCACGGCAGCAGCCGTTCCAGCATGGCGATCGAGCCCTCGCCGTGCGGGCTCTCGCGGGCCACCCGCCGGTACACGGGGAGCGCGCCGCCGAGTGTCAGGGCGAGCAGCACCAGGGTGGCGAGCGGCGAGAGCAGACCGGCGGCCAGTGCGGCGATGCCCGGCTGGTAGCCGAGCGTGGAGAAGTAGTCCACACCGGTGAGGCACATCACCCGCCACCAGGCATGCCCCTTGTTCTCGGCGGGCGGTGTGCCGTGCGGGCCGGGGTGCCGGGCCGACTGCTCGACCAGCCCTTCCAGCAGCCAGGCCCGCCAGCGCGCCGTGGGGCGCGCGGGTTGCGGCGGGGGCGCGGCCTGGCTGCCGGTCATGCGGGGATCCCCCTGTTGTCTCTGGCGGCTCTGCTGGCTGCGGGGTCTCGCCCTCAGAGCCGAGGGGCAGCGGTGTCCCTCACATCGTTACCCGGCCTGCCGCGGTGAGCGACCGCGCCGCCGTACGACGGCCGCCGCCAGCTCGCCGATCAGGCGCTCGGTCTCCTCCCAGCCCACGCAGGCGTCGGTCACGCTCCGGCCGTACGTCAGCGTGCTGAGCGGGCCCGGCTCCTGACGGCCCTCCAGCAGGAAGCTCTCCACCATCAGCCCCGCGATGCCCTCCTCGCCGGATGCCACCCGGTCGGCGACCTCCCGTACGACCTCCGCCTGGCGCACCGGGTCCTTGCCGCTGTTGGCGTGGCTGGCGTCGATGACCAGACGGCCCGGCATCCCCGCCTTGTCCAGCAGTGCGAGGGCGTCGCTGATGTCCTGCGGGCCGTAGTTGGGCCCGCCGCGGCCACCGCGCAGAATCACATGGCAGTCGGGGTTGCCGGACGTCGAGACGACCGAGCCGTGGCCTTCGCCGTCGATCCCGAAGAAGACATGGCTCCCTGCCGCTGCCCGGCAGCCGTCGACCGCGGCCTGGACGTCGCCGTCCGTCGCGTTCTTGAATCCGACCGGCATCGACACCCCGGAGGCGAGCTGGCGGTGCACCTGGCTCTCCGGTGTCCGTGCGCCGATCGCGCCCCAGGTCACCGCGTCAGCGATGTACTGCGGGCCGGTCGGCTCCAGGAACTCGCAGCCGACCGGGAGCCCGGTGCCGAGCACGTCGACCAGCACCTGGCGGGCTGTGCGAAGTCCCCGCTCCACGTCGTGTGTGCCGTCCAGGCCGGGGTCGTTGATGAGCCCCTTCCAGCCGAGCGTCGTCCTCGGCTTCTCGAAGTAGACGCGCATGACGACGCAGAGCTCACCGCTCAGCGGCGCGGCGGCCGCCGCCAGCCGCCGGGCGTACTCCAGTGCTGCCGCCGGGTCGTGGACGGAGCAGGGGCCGACGACGAGGAGGAGTCTGTCGTCCTCCCCGGCGAGTACGGACCGCACCGCCTCCCTGCTGTCGCGGACCAGCGCCACGCGCTCGGCGTCCAGGGGGAGTTCGTCCCGCAGGGCCGACGGTGCGACGAGGCGCTGGAAGCCGGTGACCCGCAGGTCGCCGGTGTCGGACGCTTCGGTGGTGGAGGTGTTCATGAGGGCTTCCCGTTCTGCTGCGGCGGGAGGCCCTGTGCGTGCGGTGCACGCCCGCCCGGTACCAGCCCGCCTGTACGACGAAAGGCAGAGACGATGCGTCTCTGCCTTGCTGGCTCCGGGTGATCGGTCGGTCAGCGCACGTGACCTCCGGCTCCACCCGGAGCCGGCTCATAGCGCTGATACCAACGGATCACTGACATGCGGAAACCGTAGCAGAGCCGGGAGCGGCACCCGGACGGGGAACCTCCGGTTGATAGGCAACCATATGGTTGCCTATACTTCGGGTGTGGGCATGGATGAGGCGTTCCGGGCACTGGCCGATCCGAACCGGAGGCGGCTGCTCGACCGGCTCAACGCCCGGAACGGGCAGAGCCTGCGGGAGCTGAGCGAGGGCCTGGAGATGAGCCGGCAGGCGGTGAGCAAACACCTCGCGCTGCTGGCCGGGGCCCATCTGGTGACGGCCGTCAGACATGGCAGGCAGAAGCTGCACTACCTCAACCCCGTGCCCATCCAGGAGATGGCCGACCGCTGGATCGGCCGGTACGAACGCGGGCGGCTGACGGCGCTCTCGGAGCTCAGACAGACCTTGGAAGGACCAGCCATGGACAAGCCGGAATTCGTCTACGTCACCTATATCCGCACCACCCCCGAGAAGCTCTACGAGGCCCTGACCGACTGGGAGTTCATCAAGCAGTACATGGACGGCTGGGGGCCACGCTCGGACTGGGAGCCGGGATCGGTGGTCGAGTGGAAGATGGGTCCCGACGGGGATTTCGAGGACCTCGGCCAGCGGGTCATCGAGGCCGAACCGGGCAAGCGGCTCTCGTACACCTGGCACACGTTCCAGTCCATGCACCGGGAGATGTCCGACGACGTGTCGGACGAGGAGTTCGCGGAGGCGAGCAAGGAGCGATCCAGGGTCACCTTCGACATCGAGCCCGCCGAAGTGCCGTCGGCCGGGGTCAAGCTGACCATCACGCACGACGGCTTCGACAGCCCCGCGAGCAAGATGCTGGAGGGCGTCAGCGGCGGCTGGGTCCTCATCCTCTCGGCACTGAAGACCCTGCTGGAGGGCGGCCGGACGGTCGCCGGGTAGTGCGGGGACAGCGGCCGCGGCCCGGTGTGTCAGCCGGTGATCCGCGCCAGCCGCCGGTAGGAGTCGAGCAGCGCCGTACGGTCGTACGTACTGGTCGTGACCAGGAACTCGTCGGCGCCGCTGCGGCTCAGCAGCTTCTCCAGACCGTCCGCCACCTCGTCCTCGGTGCCGTGCAGCTGGCCGCGCCGGGCCTCGTCGAAAAGGGCCCGCTCCCGTTCGGTCATCCGCAGACCGGTGATCCGCTCGGCGGGGGCGAGCGGCGGGAAGATGCCATGGGTGCGCGAGTAGGCCGTGGACCAGGCCTCGGGCAGCAGGATCCGGCGTGCCTCCTCGGTGGTGGGGGCAACGGCGACGGTGCCCGAGAGCACGACGTACGGGCGCTCGCCCCAGGCCGAAGGCCGGAACGCGTCGCGGTAGCCGTCGACGGCGCGCAGCATCTCGTCCTCGCCGCGAACGGCGGCGATCACCAGCGGCAGTCCCGCCCCGGCCGCCACCTGTGCTCCCGCGCCGGTCGCCAGGACGAAGGCCGGCAGCCGCAGCCCCTCCGCCGGACGGGCGTGGACCTGGGGGTGCGCGGTCTGGTCGCCGGAGAAGTAGCCCAGCAGCTCCGCCAGCTGGGCGGCGAAGTCCTCGGCGTCCTGCCTGCCGTGCCCCAGTGCCCGGCGGATGCCGTCGGTGAACCCGACGGACCGGCCCAGGCCCATGTCGATCCGGCCCGGGAAGAGCGCTTCGAGCACACCGAACTGCTCCGCGACGACGAGCGGCCGGTGGTTGGGCAGCATCACCCCGCCGGTGCCCACCCGGATCGTCGAGGTGGCGGCCGCGACGGCGGCGGCGAGGACGGTGGGTGCGGAGCCCGCGACGCCGGGCACGCTGTGGTGCTCCGAGACCCAGAACCGGTGGTAGCCCAGCGCCTCGGCCTGTTGCGCGAAGCGCACGGTGTCGCGCAGGGCCTCCGGGCCGTCACGCCCTTCGCGGGTACGGGAGCGGTCCAGTACGGAGAACGGGGTCGAGGAGATCGCAGAACTCACAACGGGTTCAACGTCCGTGCCGGGCGCGCATTCCCCAGCCTCTTCCGCCGGGCGGGGGAGTGCGCCGGGTCACCCCTCGTCCTCCAGCCGGAAGCCGACCTTCAGGCCGACCTGGTAGTGCTCGACCTGGCCGTCCACGATCTGCCCGCGCACCTCGGTGACCTCGAACCAGTCGAGGCCCCTGAGCGTGCCGGCCGCGCGCCCCAGACCGTTGCGGATGGCCTGGTCCACGCCCTCGTGCGAGGTACCGACGATCTCCGTCACCCGGTAGGTGTGGTCCGACATGACCCGCTCCTTTCGTCGCCTCCCTCCACGGTGCCGTACGGAGCCGTACTCCGCGCGCCGCCGACCGGGCCGCGGGGCTGACGGGCCGCTGTACCCCGGCGGTCATCGCAAGTGCGGGCGCCCCGGGCCTTGACCGCGAGGATTGGTCTGTACCAAAATCCAGCCAACCCGTTCAAGCCGTCCGCGCTTCCCCCACGTCGGGTCATGAACTGCCGTGTCCTTACGACAGAGGTGACCTCCGTGAAGAACCGTCCCGGCCTGAGCCGCGCCGTCCTGCTCGCCACCGCACTCACCGCCACCGCGCTCACCGGCTGCGGCCGGCTGCCGGGCATGGGGGACAGCACCACCACCGTCACGGTGTGGCTGATGAAGGGCAGCGCGTCCGACGGCTTCGTCCAGCGCTTCACCAGGGAGTACGAGAGTGAGCACAAGGACGTCAAGCTGGCTGTCCGGATCCAGGAGTGGGGCGGAATCGGCGCCAAGGTCACGGCGGCCCTGCGGTCCGGCCACGGCCCGGACCTGATCGAGGTCGGCAACACCCAGGTCGCGATGTACGCGGAGAGCGGCGGGCTGCGCGACCTCACCCTCGAATCGGCCCGAGACCTCGGCAGTTCGGACTGGCTGCCCGGTCTCGCCGACCCCGGAAGCATCGACGGCGCCCAGTACGGCATCCCCTGGTACGCGGCCAACCGCGTCGTCATCTACAACAAGGACCTGTTCCGGAACGCCGGGATCTCCGAACCGCCGAAGACCCGCGCGCAGTGGATCAAGGACACCGAGGTGCTCGACCACGGCGGCCGGCAGGGGATCTACCTGGCCGGACAGGACTGGTACACCCTCTCCGGCTTCATCTGGGACGAGGGCGGTGAACTGGCCGAGGAGGCCGGCGGTAATTTCACCGGGGCCCTGGACAGTCCGGCCGCGATCAGGGGCATGGACTTCTACAAGGAGCTCCAGGGCCTCGGGAACGGGCCCAAGAACGCGGACGAGGCCCATCCGCAGCAGGCCGACGTGTTCGCGGGCGGCGATGTCGCGCAGATCATCGCGGTGCCCGGCACCGCGCAGACCATCCTGAAGAGCAATCCGGCGCTCAAGGGCAAGCTCGGCTTCTTCCCGATCCCCGGGAAGACGGCGGCCAGGCCGTCGGCGGTGTTCACCGGCGGCTCCGACCTGATCATTCCCGACAAGGCACCCCACGGTGACGCGGCGGTCGGAGTCGTCGAAGCCCTGGCCGGCCGCAAGTGGCAGACCGAGCTGGCCCGGACCATGAGCTATGTCCCCAACAAGGCCAAGCTCGCCGGCGTGGTCAAGGGCGAGGAGGGGACCGCCGCGATGGCCGCGGGCGCAGCACGCGGCCGGGCCACCCCGAACTCGCCGCGCTGGGCGGCGGTCGAGGCGGACAACCCGATCAAGCCCTATATGACAGACGTGCTCACAGGGCAGGACGCCGGAACAGCCGCGAAGAAGGCGTCGAAACTCCTCACGGACGAGCTGGTGGACCGCTGAGCGACAGCGCGAACCGCCCGCCGGAATCCGTCCACCAGTGGTCCAATGCCAGGCCCGCCGCGCCCAGTTCGGTTCGCACCCCCTCCTGGCGGAACTTGGCGGACACCTCCGTCCGCATCTCCTCGCCCGCCGCGAACGGCACCGCCAGATCCAGCTCCGGGATCTTCACGGTGAACGCCCCGCGGGCCCGCAGCCGCATCTCGATCCACTCGTTCTCGCTGTCCCAGACCGCGAGATGGTCGAAGGCGTCCGGATCGAAGTCGGCCCCCAACTCCCGGTCGATGACGCTCAGTACGTTCTTGTTGAAGGCGGCGGTGACACCGGCCGTGTCGTCGTACGCCGGGACCAGCACGCTTTCCGCCTTGACCAGGTCCGTACCGAGCAGCAGGTGGTCGCCCGGATCGAGCAGATTCCGTACGGATCGCAGGAACGCGGCGCGCTCGGGCGGCAGCAGATTCCCGATGGTGCCGCCCAGGAAGACGACGAGCCGGGGCCCCGGGGCGGCCGGCAGTGCCAGCTCACGGGTGAAGTCCGCGATCAGCGCGTGCACGGCGAGCCCCGGCCGCTCGGCGAGCAGCGCCTCCGCCGCCGCGGTGAGCGCGCTCCCGCTCACGTCCACCGGGATGTACGCCTCCAGCGCGGGCAGCGCGTCGAGCAGATGCCGGGTCTTCTCCGATGACCCCGAACCCAGCTCGATCAGGGTGCGGGCGCCGGTGGCCTCCGCGATGTCGCCCGCACGGGCGAGCAGGATCTCCCGCTCCGCCCGGGTCGGGTAGTACTCGGGCAGCGCGGTGATCTCCTCGAACAGCTCACTGCCCCGCGCGTCGTAGAACCACTTGGGCGGCAGTGTCTTGGGCGTACGGGTCAGGCCCTGGAGCACGTCCGCGCGCAGGGCGGCGTCCGTCGCGTCCTCGGGCAGGGTGCGGGTCAGCTGGAACGGACTCACGCCGTGGGCTCCTTGAGTGGGGTCAGCTGGACATCGGTACGGGTCGCCACGAGCAGGGTGCGGTCGGGGACCTCGCGCCAGCCCGGACCGTCGTCGTACGGCTCCGAAGCGACGACTGTGCGGCCGGCGTCGGCGCCGGTGCTGCCGGTGCTGCCGGTGCTGCCGGTGGTGGTGGAGGCGGTGGAGGCGGTCGTGCCGGGCTCCGTGAGGTACCAGAGTGTGTCGCCCCAGGCTGTGGCGGCGATGGCGGTGCCGTCGGTGAGCAGCAGATTGAGCCGTGAGCCGGGCGCGGCCGCCGCGAGGTCGGTGACGCTGTCGGCCAGCGCCTGGCCGAGCGGATCGCCCTCCCGCAGCCGGTGCAGGACGAGCGCCCAGATCAGCGCGGAGTCGCAGCGCGCCGCCATCCCGAGCAGCTCGGCCGGCGGGAGCGTGGCGGCGAGCGGTGCCGCGCTCACGGGCCAGCCTGTGAGCGCGCCGTTGTGGCTGAACAGCCAGGGACCCGCGGCGAACGGCGCCGCCGCGGCCTCCCCGTCGGCGCCCGCCTCGGTGGCGTCGCGGACCGCTGCCAGCACCGCCCCGCTGCGTACGACCCGGGCGAGATCGGCGAAGGAGAGGTCGGCCCAGATCGGTCCGGCGCGCCGGTAGCGCGCGGGCACCGGGTCGTCATCGGCGTACCAGCCCACCCCGAACCCGTCGGCGTTGACCGTCCCGTGGCGCTGCCTGCGCGGCTCCCAGGACTGGCGGACCAGCGCGTGCCGAGGCCGCACCAGCACCTCACCCAGCGGCTCCGACGGCCCCAGACAGGCGATATGACGGCACATCAGGCATCCCTCGCGGTCCGGAACCCGGCGAAGATCTGACGGCGCACCGGCAGATCCCAGTTGCGGAAGGTCGCCCGGCAGGCCACTTCGCCGACGGAGAACGCGCCGCCGCGCAGCACCTTGTGGTCCGGGCCGAAGAACACCTCCGAGTACTCGCGGTAGGGGAAGGCGACAAACCCCGGATAGGGCAGGAAGTCGCTGGCCGTCCACTCCCACACATCGCCGATCAACTGCCGTACCCCGAGCGGCGATTCACCGTCCGGATAACTGCCCGCCGCCGCCGGGCCGAGGTGGCGCTGGCCCAGGTTCGCCCGCTCGGGGGTGGGGTCCTCGTCACCCCAGGGGTAGCGGTACGAAAGGCCGGTCGCCGGGTCGTGGCGTGCGGCCTTCTCCCACTCGGCCTCGGACGGCAGCCGCCGCCCCGCCCAGCGGGCATAGGCGTCCGCCTCGTACCAGCTCACATGGAGCACCGGCTCGTCGGGAGCGACGGGCTCCACGGCGCCGAAGCGGCGGCGCAGCCACTGGCCGCCCTCCCTGCGCCAGAACAGCGGGGCGGCCAGCTCATGGCCGCGTACCAGGTCCCACCCCTGCTCCGTCCACCAGCGTTCGTCGCGGTACCCGCCGTCCTCGATGAACCGCAGGAACGCGCCGTTGGTCACCGGGGTGGTGTCGATGTGGAAGGCCGGCACCAGCCGCTGGTGCGCGGGCCGTTCGTTGTCCAGCGCCCACGGCTCGTCCGATGTACCCATGGTGAACGGGCCGCCGGGAACGAGGATTTCGTCCGCAAGACCGGTGCTGTCGGCACGCGGCGGCGCGGGGGCGGTCAGTGCGGCGGGGCCGCTGCGCAGCTGATGGGTGATGAGCATCGTCTCGTCGTGCTGCTGCTCGTGCTGGGCGATCATGCCGAAGGCGAACCCGGCGTCGACCAGCGGCCGTCCGTGCAGCGGGGCGCTCTCCAGTACGTCGACGACCCGGCCCCGTACCTCCGACGCGTAGCGCCGCGCCTCGGCGGGCTGGAGCAGCGGAAGCGTGGGGCGGGTCGCCCTCGGGTGCTCGAAGGCGTCGTAGACCGAGTCGATCTCGGGGCGCATCGCCTCGCGGCCCGCGACCGCCCGCAGGAGCCACTGCTCCTCCTGGTTGGAGATATGAGCCAGATCCCAGACGAGCGGGGACATCAACGGCGAGTGCTGCGCGATGAGTTCGCTGTCCTCGACGCAGTCCGTCAGAGCGCTGGTACGGCTGCGCGCCGCGGTGAGCGCGTCGAGCGCGCTGCGGCGCACAGCGGTGGGGTCGGCGGTCATGGGCGGAGATCCTTCCCGTGGTCGGGATCCAGCAGATCGTCGGCGGGGCACCTGCCCCGTGCGACATAGCGTTCGGTGAAGGCGGCGACCGCGTCCTGCACCGCGGTGGCGGCGCCGAGCCGGGGCAGCGCCTCCTGCGCGGCGGCGAAGCAGAGCACCGCGGCGGCGCGCAGCTCGGGGTCGGCGAGGCCGGTCCTGGCCGCCGCCTCCCAGAGCGGGTTGCGCGGCGCGCGCGCCCGGCCCGCCGTCTCCGCGAGGGGTTTGACGGCGCGGTACACGGTCTCGGCGGCGGCCGGGTCGTCGAAGAGCGCGGCGGTCACCGCGAGCGGCACCGTCCAGCCGTCCTCGCCCGCCTGCGCGTCGATCATGCGCAGTTCGAGATGGCCGCGCGGCCGCACCGGAGGGAACAGCGTGGTCAGGTGGTAGTCCAGATCCTCCCGGGTCGGCGGCCTGGGCAGGCCGGTACGCAGCCACTGCCGGAACGAGAGGCCGTCCGGCACCGGCCAGGGCCCCACGTCGGCCCGGATGCACATCACCGGTGCGTCCAGGACGTGCGCGGCCCAGGCCTCCCGCGGCTCCAGTCCGTCGTCCGGCGCCAGCGACCGCACCGGGTCGATGTCGGCCCACTGGGACTGCCGGGTGGAGAGCCAGCCGGTGGTACGGCGCTGGCGGTGCGGCGAGTTGGCGAACGCGGCCACCAGCACCGCGCCCAGCAGATGCGCCAGCTTCCAGCGCCTGCCGTAGCCCAGCGGCCCCGGCTCGGCGTGCCCCGCGTCCAGGCAGACCTGGATGGAGGCCGAACCGCACATCATGGACCGGCCGGCGGTCCCGTGCCGGTCCAGATACGTCTCCATCGCGTCGTAGCGCGGTTCACGCAGCAGCCGGCGCGGCGGGTGCCAGGGGTCCTGGCCGAGACCGGTGAGTACCAGCCCCTCGCCACGCAGCGCGCCGCGCACCGCGGTCAGGTCGGCGGAGACCGAGTCGACGCACTCGGTCAGTGATGCGGCGGGCTGCGAGCTGAGCTCCAGCTGCCCGCCGGGCTCGAAGGTGAGCGCCGAGACGAGCGGCAGGGCGCGCACCACCGTCTGTGCCCGCCGGATCCGGTCCTCGGACACCGGCGAATCGGGGCGGTGCAGGTCGTGGACGAGCCATTCGAGCTCGACCCCGACGGTACGGGGCGGTCCTGTCTTGAAGCAGATACATCGGAGCAGGTGCTCCGCATCGACTTCGGTCAGCAGCGGCATGGTCATGATCGGCTCCTCGTGGCGAAGATACCTTCAGCCGTTGTCCGGTGCCTTCCGGAAAACGGTCCGTTCCACCTAAGCCACTGCCGACGGTCCGCACAAGAGCGCCCCGGGCGGCCGGAAACACTGTTGCCCGGGAGTTCCCGGGACCATCACGGCCCGGCTCCGTCCGCCGGGTGCCGCTCGGCCACCCGGGGCGCCCCTGTCACGACCTGCGCCGGTCAGTCGTCATGGCGCCGGACGGCACGGCCCAGAACGGCTGACCGGTGCCGGTCAGCTCCAGCCGTAGCGCTCCCTGAGCCGCTGCACGACGGCGTCGAACCGCGGCCGGTCGAGCGCACAGGCCTCGCGCCGCATCCCGCCCTCGTGCACCCGCAGCACCCGGTCCAGATCGACCCAGGACTCGCGCCCCTCGCGGTCCCACGGTCCGGCGCCGATCGCCAGCCACTCCCGGTCCCGGTCGTGCGGCTTGCTGGAGAGACGGACGGCGAGCAGGGTGTCCGCCTCCTCCCTCGCCACCACCAGGACCGGGCGGTCCTTGCCGCGGCCGTCGTTCTCCTCGTACGGCACCCAGGTCCAGACGATCTCGCCGGGGTCGGGATCGCCGTCGTGGGCGGGGGCGTACGAGGTCCTGACGGGTCCGATGCCGCTTGGTTCGGCGTCAGTTGTGGCGGTCGGGCCCGTGCTGCCGGGCAGGTCGGTGTGGTCACCCTGATATGTCGTCATCCGGGTCACGTTAGAACCTGGACGGAGCATCCCGCAGGGCGGGACCCGGCAACGGCCGCCACTCTCTGCCCATGATCACTGCGCGCACATCCCGCAAGGCCCTTTCGCTGGCGGCCCTCGTCTGCGCCCTGGCCACGGCGCTCCCCGCAAGTGCCGTCGCATCCGGCCCGCGCGACACCCCGGACACCGGGGCGGCCCACCGGACCGCCTCGGCCTGGCTCCCTTACTGGGACCAGGAGAACGCCTATCAGGACGCCCTCCGCCACGCCGGTCAGCTGCACACCGTCAGCCCCTTCTGGTACAAGGCCGCAGCCGCGGACCGCATCGAAGGACATCCCGGCGCGGGCGACGCACGCATCATCACCGGACTGCACCGGGCCGGGATCGACGTCGTCCCCACGGTCATGGACATGGACACCATGAAGCCGGGCGAACTGGCGAGGATCCTCACCACACCCGCACTGCGCGCCGCGCACACCGCGGCCCTGGTCCGGCTCGCGCGGAGCCACGGCTATGACGGCATCGACCTCGACTACGAGACCATCACCACCACCGCCACTCCGGAGTACCGGAAAGTGCGGTCCGCCTACGCTGCCTTCGTCACCGGCCTCTGCGCGAAACTGCACACCGCGCGGAAGCAGTGCGTCGTCACCGTCTCACCGCAGACGGCCGCCACGGGCCGGATCTGGGACTACGCCGCGATCGGCCGGGCCGCCGACCGGATGCGCATCATGGCGTACGACCTGCACTGGTCGGGCGGCCCGCCCGGCCCTCTCTCCAGTACGGCCTGGTACGGCGAGATCCTGCGCCGGGCGACCGCCGTCGTTCCCCCGGGAAAGATCGAGATGGCGCTGCCCGGCTACGGCTGGGACTGGCCGGCCGACGGCAGCCGCTCAGCCCGGCACGTGACCTGGAAGCAGGCCGAGGCGCTGCGCCGCAAGGTGGGCGCGCCCTATGCGCTCGACCAGGCGTCGGGCACCCCGCACTTCACGTACCGGGACGGGGACGAGCCCAGGGCCGTCTGGTACCAGGACGCGCGGGGCGCCTCCGTGCAGCTGGCGGCGGTACGCAAGTACGGGGTGCGCAACACCTCCCTCTGGGCGCTCGGTTTCGAGGACCCGGGCCTCTGGAAAGTGCTCGCCCGGCAGTGAACCGGCCCGGCGGAGAACGTGGCCCGGCGTTGACACAGAGGGAAGGCGGGCAGAGACTCGGGCGGTAAACCGTCATGAACGATTGTTCACTTGGCGAACGGCCGGGTGGCATGGGAGAGGTCCGATGAGCATCCGCGACGTGTACATCGTCGACGCAGTCCGCACGCCGGTCGGGAAATTCGCGGGGGCGCTCTCCGGGGTGCGCCCCGACGACCTGGCGGCCCACGTCGTCAGGTCGCTCGTGGACCGGACCCCGGACCTCGACCCGTCCCGTATCGACGATGTGTACTTCGGCGACGCGAACGGCGCGGGTGAGGACAACCGCGACGTGGCCCGGATGGCCGTGCTGCTGGCGGGACTTCCGGTCTCCGTCCCCGGTGTCACCGTCAACCGGCTCTGCGGCTCCGGGCTCGAAGCCGTCATCCAGGCGGCCCGCGCCGTCGCGGTGGGCGACGCATCGGTGGCCGTGGCCGGCGGGGTCGAGTCGATGTCGCGGGCACCCTGGGTACTGCAGAAACCCGAACGCGCCTTCCCGGCCGGACACCAGCAGCTGCACTCCACGACGCTCGGCTGGCGGATGACCAACTCCCGGATGCCGGAGGAGTGGACCGTGCCGCTCGGCGAGGGCGCCGAACTCATCGCCGACAAGCACGGCATCAGCCGGGAGCAGCAGGACGCCTTCGCCCTGGCCAGCCACGGCAAGGCGGCCGCGGCCTGGGATGCGGGCCACTACGACGGGGAGGTCGTGCCGTACGACGGTGTCGACCTCGTACGCGACGAGTGCATCCGCGCCGAGTCGAGCATGGAGGCGCTCGCCCGGCTCAAGCCCGCCTTCCGCAAGGACGGCACCGTCACCGCGGGCAACGCGTCCCCGCTCAACGACGGCGCGGCCGCCCTGCTGCTGGTCGACGACGAGGGACTGCGCGCCACCGGCCGGGAACCGCTCGCCCGCATCCGGGCGTCCGCTGTGACCGGTGTCGAGCCGCAGCTCTTCGGGCTGGGCCCGGTCGAGGCGGTCCGGCGGGCTCTCGCCAAGGCGGGCAGGGGATTCGCGGACCTCACCACCTTCGAGCTGAACGAGGCGTTCGCCGCCCAGTCGCTCGGCTGCCTGGCCGAATGGCCGGAACTCGACCCGGCCGTCGTGAACCCGCGCGGCGGCGCCATCGCCATCGGCCACCCGCTCGGCGCGTCTGGTGCGCGGCTCGCGGGGTCGGTCGCGCACCAGCTGGCCGCGGCCGGCTCCGGCACCGGGCTGGCAGCCCTCTGCATCGGCGTCGGCCAGGGCCTCGCGCTCGTACTCGAACGCTGAGTGGCGCGGGGCAGGCCGGGTGTCGCTGAGCGCACGGCAACGCCGAGCACCGCGACGCGGAAGGACTCAGGCCGGGGTTCCGGTGGACAGGCATCGCCCGCCCACCGGAACCCGGGCCGGACCCCCGGGGTCTTCCGCCGGGGGCCTTGCGCGTTCCGAAACGAGCGGCGCTACGCCTCCTTCGCGTTCTCCACCGACTTGCGGACCTCGTCCATGTCCAGCGCGCGGGCCTGTCCGATCACATCCTCCAGAGCGGCTTCCGGCAGAGCGCCGGGCTGCGAGAAGACCGCGACATTGTCACGCACGATCATCAGGGTGGGGATGGAGCGGATCTCGAAGGCCGCGGCCAGTTCCTGCTGGGCCTCCGTGTCGACCTTCGCGAAGACGAGATCGTCGTGCCGCTCCGAAGCGCCCTCGTATACCGGGGCGAACTGACGGCACGGTCCGCACCAAGAAGCCCAGAAGTCGATGAGGACGAAGTCGTTGTCGGTCACGACGTCGTCGAAGTTTTCCTTGGTGAGCTCGACCGTGGTCATGCTGTGCCCGCCTTTCGTGGCTGACCGGTGTGTTCGCCCGCGTCAACCGTGGTGTTCGCTGTCGTATTCCGACTGCCCATGTGGCCGCTCGGCACACCCCGTACCAGACTGGCCCCTATGACCGATGGCATGAAGAACACGGTGTACGACGTGGTGGTGATCGGCGCGGGCCCGGTCGGCGAGAACGTGGCGGACCGTGCCCGCGCCGGCGGCCTGAGCGCGGCGGTGGTCGAGAGCGAACTGGTCGGCGGCGAGTGCTCGTACTGGGCGTGCATGCCGAGCAAGGCCCTGCTGCGCCCGGTGACGGCGCGCGCCGACGCGCGCAGGGTCCCCGGACTGCGCGGAGCGGTGCGGGGGCTGCTCGACGTGGCCGAGGTGCTCGCCCACCGGGACGCGTACGCCTCGCACTGGAAGGACGACGGCCAGGTCGCCTGGCTGGCGGACATCGGAGTGGATCTCTACCGCGGCCAGGGCCGGCTCACCGGCAGGAGGACGGTCGTCGTCACCGGTCCGGCGGGGGAGCAGCGGCAGCTGACCGCACGGCACGCGGTCGCCGTGTGCACCGGGAGCCGCGCGGTCATCCCTGAGCTGCCCGGACTGGCCGGCGCCCGGCCCTGGACCAGCCGTGAGGCGACCAGCGCGCGGGCGGTACCCGGACGTCTGGTGATTGTCGGCGGGGGAGTGGTGGCCACCGAGATGGCCACCGTCTGGCAGGCCCTCGGCTCCCGCGTGACGATGCTGGTGCGCGGCGGAGGGCTGCTGCCGAGGATGGAGCCCTTCGCGGGCGAGCTGGTGGCATCGGCGCTCAAGGAGGCCGGGGCGGACCTGCGGTTCCACACGTCCGCCGCCTCGGTCGAGCGGGGGGATGGACCGGTGACCGTGGTGCTGGAGGACGGAGAGCGGATCGAGGCCGACGAGATCCTCGTCGCCACCGGCCGAGCCCCGCGCACCGACGACATCGGCCTGGACACGGTGGGCCTGACCGCGGGCGCCTGGCTGCCCGTGGACGACAGCTGCCGGGTCGACGGCAGCGACTGGCTGTACGCCGTCGGGGACGTCAACCACCGGGCCCTGCTGACCCATCAGGGCAAGTACCAGGCCCGTGTCGCGGGTGCCGCGATCACCGCACGGGCCCAGGGTGTCCCCCTGCTGGAGACCGACCGCTGGGGCGCCCACGCCGCGACCGCCGACCACGCGGCGGTCTCCCAGGTGGTCTTCACGGACCCGGAGGCGGCATCGGCGGGACTGACTCTCGCCGAGGCGGAGAGCGCCGGGTACCGGGTCAGGGCAGTGGACTACGACATGGCGGGCGTCGCGGGGGCGGGCCTGTACGCCGACGGGTACCGGGGCCGCGCCCGTATGGTCGTCGATCTCGACCGCGAGGTCCTCGTCGGCGCCACGTTCGTGGGCCCGGGAGTCAGCGAGCTGCTGCACTCGGCGTCGGTCGCGATCGCGGGGGAGGTCCCCGTCGAGCGGCTCTGGCACGCGGTCCCGGCGTACCCGACGATCAGCGAGGTGTGGCTGCGGCTGCTGGAGACGTTCAGGGGATAGGAGCCGCCGTTAAGAAGTCATCTCATTTGGCGATTCTGTTCACGGCGTCGCGGTCCGCGGCGTGAGCGGATCGGCGGTATTCCTTGGACGAGAGTCGACCGGGGCAAGTACATGATCGCGGCCAGCACCGCACGATCACCGTGCCGACGCCGACCGCCGCCCTGAGGCCGCGAGGGCGCCGCCGGTACCACCTGCTGGAGTCAAATGAGATGCCTTTTAAGGTCGATCGGGTGACTGCCGGGTCGGCCATGGGGCCACGCACGAGTGAGGTTCCAGCGGCCGAGGCATCGACGAGCGCGGCGGTGCTCAGGGGCCGGTGTCATCGCACCGCCGCGCCGGCGCTCACCGCCGGGTCTTGATCACCGTGCGCTGATCGGTGGGGAGTTGCGCGGTCTTCACTGTCAGCGTCCGCTTGGCCGAGTCATACGTCCATTTCACCGGCTTCCCGTTCACCGTCACTGACCGTGGGCGCTCGGCGTTCACGTAACTGAGGGTCCATGAACGAGACGTGACCCGGTCGGGATACGTCCCTTGCTGCGGCGAAACGGTGAGCGTGTCGCCGGCCGTGCGGATCGTCGTCGTCGCGTGTTCACCGCGCGAGTACTGCATGCCGTCGCCCGCGTCTTCGTACAGCGGGAAGGAGCTGTGGCCGCTGGAACCGACGGTGAGCGTGACGTGGTCCATGGGGGACTTGGCGTCGTAATCCTTGTAGTCCTGCTGGGGGAGGATGCCGCCGGAGCGGATCAGGACCGGCATTTCGTCCAGAGGCGTCGTCACGTGGACTGACTTCGGGCCGGTATAGGTCTTGCCGGTGAAGTAGTCGGTCCAGGTGCCCGGTGGCACCCAGAGTGTGGACTTCCCGCCCGGCTCGGTGACCGGGGCGACCAGGACGTCGTCGCCGAGAGTGTACTGGGTGGAGTGCTCGTACGCGGCTTTCTGCTCGGGGTAGTTGAGGTACAGGGGGCGGGCCATGGGCAGGCCGGTCCGGGTCGACTCGCGGGCCAGGGAGTAGAAGTACGGGGTGAGCGCGCCGCGCAGGCGGTCGAACTTCTCACCCGCTTCGCCGGCCTCGCCGCCGAATTCCCAGGGCAGGGACGCCTTTCCGCCGGAGTGGATGCGGTCGATGGGGGAGAAGGCGCCGAGCTGCATCCAACGGGCGTACAGCTCGGGGTTCTTGTCGGTTTCCTCGCCGTGGAAGGAGCCGATGTCGTGGCTGACATAAGGCAGGCCGATGTTGCCTTCGGAGGCGTTGATGCCGGCCGCGAAGGCGAGGGTCTCCCAGGTGGGCGAGGAGTCGCCGGTGAAGTGCATCGTCGAGCGGTGATCGGCCCAGGGCCCGGACGGGTAGCCACCGCCCAGACGCTGGTAGGAGGCGCCGATGCGGGAGAAGGCGAAGCCGCGCAGGCCGGTGGCCTCGGCGGTGTGGGCCGCGTACAGCTGGCTGATCAGGGTGTCGGGGGTGATGCCCCGGCCGGTGGCGAGGGACGCGTCGCAGCACCAGTCGTTCCACCACAGGCGCACGCCTTGGGCGTCGTACGGCTTGTGCAGGTCGAAGAAGGCCTTGGCCTGGTTCGGGTCGGACCAGTCGAATCCGTAGCAGTCGGCGCCAGAGTTGCAGGGGGTCTTGGAGAGCTGGCCGTTCGCGGTCCGCATGGCCCGGGGGAAGGCGGGGTCGGAGGCGTCGATGGAGGGGTGCGTGTTCAGGACGACGGGCAGGCCGTTGTCCTTGGCCCACTTCATGAAGGCGTCCGGGTCGGGGAAGAGGTCCTTGTTCCAGCCCGTCCAGCCGTTCCACCAGCCCGAGCCCTTGTAGTCCGTGTCGACGACCAGGGCGTCCAACGGCACCTTGTGGGAACGGAATTGGGCAAGGAGTTCCTTGTAGTCGCCGGCCGAATAGGCGTGCCAGCGGGAGAACCACAGGCCGAACGCCCAGCGCGGTAGCAGCGGTGCCGGTCCGGTCAGTGACTGCAGGTCGCGCAGGCCCTGCTTGTAGTCGTGTCCGTAGCCGAAGAGGTAGCCGTCCTGGTAGGCGGACTCCGGCCGTTCACGGCGGGGGGTGGGCTGCTGGCCGTCCCCGTTCGACAGCGCCGTTGCCGAGTCGTCGAGCAGGTACCAGCCGTCGCGGGAGAGCACGCCGTCGTTCAACTGGTAAGGAGCGGAAGGCGTGTTGTCCAGGCCGCGGGTCCAGCCGCCCAGGTTGGAGGTCTCACCCTTCGTCGCCGGGGTGGGGAAGGCGGCTTCGGCGGAGCGCGTGAGGGCGAAGGCGTCGATGTTCACCTTGCCCGTGTCGCCGTCGCGCATGGCGACCGTGATGTCGTCGATGCCATGCTTCAGCTCGACCGTGATCGGCTCGGAGACCTGGTACTTCTCCCAGTCGCCGGACGGTGTCATGGTGACCTGCTGCCGCCGGCCGCCTGCCTCGACGGACAGGGTGCGGTCCGTCGTCCGCCCGTCGGAAGCCTTGGCGTTGGAGTAGCGAAGGCGCAGGGTGTACCTGCCGTCGGCGGGCACGTTGCTTACGCGCACCGTCGAGGCTGCGCCCGCCTGCTCGTAGCCGGCGGTGACACCCCGCCCGTACGCCTTGGTGGACTGCCCGGGCGAGGTGTACTTTGCGCCGCCGGACATGGTGCCGTACTCCGTGTCGCACACCGCGCCGAACGTGCATGTCGACGTGGACTCGCCGAACTGCGGGTGGCCGGTGACCAGTTGGTCGCCTGCCGTGAGCCGTACTTCGGTGTTGTCCTGAGTGAAGGGCCCCGAGCCGAGCCGGTACCGCAAGGTGAGACCGCTGGTCCGGATCACCCGGTATCCGTTCTCCACACGGGCGGTGTATGCGGGCGGCGAGAAGTCGCGCTGTACCGCGTTCACCGTCGGACGGTCCTCGAACCGGCCGTCCTTCGCGTACTCCATGCGCACCAGCGTGGGGGTGAGTACCTGGAAGCGGACGTCGTGGTCGATCACTGTGCCCTGAGCGGGACGCTGCGCGGGCTGCGCCTGCGCGCCTGTCGCCGCGGACAGGGCGAGCAGTCCGCCCGCCGCCGCTGCCGCCAGGGCCTGGGTCGTGCGGGCGCCGCCCTGTCTGTCACCGAGATGTCGCATGCCGCGGGGTCTCCTCGTCTACCGGCGCCGCCGGTACCTGAGTGGAGGGAGAGGCGATTAGTTCGACTAGGGTCTGAACTAATTAGTCGGCTGTCAAGACGCTGACCGGCCTCGCGTAGCGTCGCCCTCTGCGGGCGTCGGATCCCCGGCGCGCTCTACGGCTGTTCGGCGTCGCGGTCCAGTCCTGCGCGGTAGGGAATGGTGGCAGCCCGCACCCGGGTCGCCGCGTCCAGTTCGGCCGGGATGTTGGTGACGTCTCCCTTGACCGTGCCGTCGGCGGTGCCTGCGTCAGCGGCGATCTCCGCGGTGGACAGACTGCGGGAGAGCAGCACCAGGACATCCCGCTCGCGGGCGCTCAGCGCTTCCAGGCGGCGTTGGCGGCGTTGTTCGTCCGGTGAGACGGGCCGGCCGGCGGGTGCGTGCTCCGAGAAGCCGTCGGGCGACGGTGGGGCGAGCGTGCCCGGTGTGCACGCCGTGAATGGTGCGCACGAGCTGGTCGGTCTCGGTGCGGCCCGACCTGCTCGGTGGGGCACCACGCCGGCACTCGGCCGCCGGTCAGCAGCGCTCGGTCCCGTGCGGCGCGGACCTGAACTGTTCTTTCGCGTCACCGCACGGAGGATGTGAGAGTCCCGCCCGGGTCCTGGTACACGAGGTCGAGCGACAGATGCGCGCCCCCATGTGCCGCGGCACTGAACCCGAGGGTGGACACCATGACGGCGCATCCGCCTGCGTCAGGAGCCATGACGCGCTCGGCGAGTTCGCTCTGGACGCGGTCGACGAGGTAGTCGCCGAAGAAGGCGAAGTAGCCGCCGAGCACGATGGCCCGGGGGTTGAGGATGTCGGCAAGCACCGCCAGGCCGAGCCCCAGGCCGTCGGCGATCTCTTCCAGAGCCGTCACGGTGGCCGCGTCTCCGGCATCGCTGCGGCGTCTGAGTTCCGCGAGGCGCTGCTCCAGGTCCACGGTGGCATCACGCACCGGGTCGTCAGGTGCGGCGGCCTGATCGAGGAGGGCGTGCAGGCCGACCATGGTCTCCCAGCATCCGCGTCGACCGCAGACGCACACCTTGCCATCGGAGCTCAGGCGCATGTGGCCGATCTCGCCGGCGAATCCGGCCGATCCGCGAAGGAGCCTGCCGCCGGAGATGATGCCACCACCGACGCCGGTCTCGCCCGTCACGTAGATCAGGTCGTGGATATCGGAGGCGGAGGCGATCAAGTATTCGGCGATGGCGCCGAGTTTCGCGTCGTTCTCCAGGTGGACCGGAGGGGACTTCGGCCCCAGGCGTTGCCGCAGCGAGCCGACGACGTCGACATTCCGCCAGCCGATGTTGGGTGCGTACGAAACCACGCCGCTGTCGTGCTGAATCACGCCGGGCGCCGCGATCGTCACCGCTACCGCCCGCGAGCCGCTGCTGCGCAGCTTCCGGCAGACGACGTCGATCGCCTCCGCTGCCCGGTCGAGGACCCGGTCGGGGCCCTCGGCCCGGGCGTCGAGGGTGACGCGATGCTCGGCGGCGACGTCGCCGCGCAGATTCAGTGCGATCAAGAAGAGGTAATCGGCGCTGATCTCCAGGCCGATGCCGCAGATGGAGCGCCCGTCCATCTCGACGGTGCGGCTGGGCCTGCCGACGGCTCCCTCGCGGGCGGGCTCCCCCTCGCGGACCAGGCCGCGCTCCATCAACTCCGCGACCAGATTGGTGATCGTGGCTTTGGGCAGCCCCGTCTCCGCGGAGATCTGCGTGCGCGGCCGTGGACCCGCGTCGCGCAACAGGCGTAGCACCAGACCGAGATTCGCCCGGCGCAGAGACGCACGATCGGCTGCCCTGATCGGTCCGTCCCCGCCCAGGTCCCGTACGCCTGCTCCCCGTAGCCCTGTCCTCACTCGACCTCTCCCTCGTATACCTGCCCGCGCACCATGCCAACGTACGCGAGCCGTCAAGCGTGGCGCGAGGGGCTGGTTGCGCTGGTGCAACTTTCTTGCCCCACCCCGTTGACTTGGAAATATTAATTTCAGATCCTAGTCGAACTAATCCGTTCGGTGAGGGGGCGATGATGCAGGTGCGCAGCGCGACGGTGGTCGGTGCGGCGGTTGCGGTGTTGGTCGCGGTGTCCGGGTGTACGTCCGGGGAGAGCGGGTCGGACGCTTCGGGCGGCAAGGTCACGCTCGACTTCTGGGGCTGGGCTCCCGGCTACGAGAAGGTTGTCGCGGAGTTCAACAAGACCCACCCGGACATCAGGGTCGACTTCCAGAAGACGGCTTCGGGCTCCAAGGGTGGTTACACCAAGATGCTCACGGCCGCGAAGGCAGGCAACGCACCGTGTCTGGCCATGGTGGGCTACGAGACGGTTCCGAGCTTCGTGGCCGCAGGCGCCTTGGCGGACATCACCAAGTACGCCGCCCCGCACAAGGGGGAGTTCGCGGACTGGACCTGGAACCAGGTGACCGTCGCAGGAAAGACCTATGGCGCGCCGGTGGACACGGCCCCGATGGCGCTGTTCTACCGCAAGGATCTCTTTGCCAAGTACGGCATCGACAAGCCCCCGGCCACGTGGGACGAGTACCGGGCTGCCGCCGAGAAGGTGCACAAGGCCGACCCGGACGTCTACCTGGGCACCTTCGGCACGGACGCCTACAACTACGCCGGCCTGGCATGGCAGGCCGGCGCCCAGTGGTTCGACACCACGACCGACGCCTGGAAGGTGTCTCTCGACAGCGGGGCCAACACCAAGGTCGCCGACTACTGGCAGGGCCTCCTCGACGACAAGCTGCTCAAGCCGGAGCCGAGCTTCGACCCGTCCCTCTACAAGAACATGGCCTCCGGCAAGATCCTCTCCGACGTCAACGCCGTGTGGAACGCGCCGCTTCTCGCCTCCAGCGTGAAGTCCACCTCCGGCAAGTGGGCGGTAGCCCCGATGCCGGTGTGGGATGCCGGCAAGCCCGCCTACGGCAACGACGGCGGCTCGTCCACCGCGGTCATGAAGGACTGCGAACACCCGGAGCAGGCAACCGAGTTCGCCATGTGGATGAGCACGAACAAGGACAGCCTCGGCGCGCTGATCAAGGACACCGGCATCTATCCGGCGGCCACCGCAGGTCTTGACCGTCCGGCGCTGTCCGAGCCCGACCCCTTCTACGGCGGTCAGAAGATCTACGACGTCTTCAAGAAGGAGAGCGCGCAGATCGACACCAGCTGGAAGTGGGGCCCGACGATGACGCAGACCTCGACCGATCTCACCGACGGCCTCGGGCGCACGGGCAAGGGCAGCACCACCCTGCCGGAGATGCTCGCCGCCGCTCGGAAGAAGACGGTCGGCGAGATGAAGAGCCAGGGCATCAATGTCACCAACGACTGACCGGAGCAGCACACCGTGACCAGCTACGCGCCTCAGGCGAAGGCGGCCGGCGGCCCGGGCAGCCCCATCTCGTGGCACACCCGGCGACGCTCGCATACAGCACTGCTGTTCCTCGCGCCCTTCGCCACCCTGTTCCTGTGTATGTATCTCGCGCCCATCGCGTACACGCTGTACCAGAGCCTGTTCCGTCAGAAGCGCGACGGGCTCGGACTCTCCGAACCCACCACGACCTTCGCGGGCCTCGCCAACTACGCCCAGGCGATGGGCGATGCGGGCTTCCGCGACTCCCTGCTGCGGGTCCTGCTCATCGGCGCCGTGCAGGTGCCCCTCATGCTCGGCACGGCGCTCGCGCTCGCGCTGCTCCTGGACGCCAGGCGGACGCTGTTCAAGCGGTTATTCCGGCTTGCGTTCTTCCTGCCGTACGCACTGCCCGGTGTCATCGGCGCGCTCATGTGGTCCTACCTGGTGGCGCCCGAACTGAGCCCGATCAGCGCGATCGCGAGCCACTTCGGCCTGCACCTGGATCTGACCACGGACGGCATGCTCGCCCCCGTCGTCGGCAACATGCTCACGTGGGGATGGACCGGCTACAACATGCTGATCATCTACGCGGCGCTGCAGGCGATCCCGGCGGAGCTGAACGAGGCGGCCAGGATGGACGGCTGCTCCGCGTTCGGCATCGCCTGGCGCATCAAGATCCCGATGGTGCGGCCCGCGCTGGTGCTGACCACGGTGTTCTCCATCATCGGCACCGCGCAGCTGTACAACGAGCCGTCGATCCTGCGCAGCGTCGCGCCGAACCTGAGCAGCGACTACACCCCGATCTTCGCCGCGTACAGCTCGGTCAACTCGGGCAACTTCCCCTACGCCGCCACCCAGTCGGTGATTCTCGCGCTGCTCACCCTGGTGCTCTCGTTCGGCTTCCTCAAGTTCGTCCAGCGCAAGGGAGCGGATCTGTGAGCATCGCCGGGACACTCAGGAGGCAGGAGCACAAGGACGCCGCCGCGCTGCCCCGCAGCACGCGGACGGCGAAGCCGGTGCGTGCGAAGTCGCGGTGGCTGGTACTCGCCGTGATGAGCGTGGCCGCCGTCTACTTCCTGCTGCCGGTGTGGTGGCTGCTCGTCTCAGCGACCAAGACGAACTCTGCCCTCACCACCACCAACGGCTTCTGGTTCGGCGACTTCGCGCTCGCCGACAACATCCGCGCGCTGTTCGGCCAGGAAGGAGGGATCTACGCGCGCTGGCTGCTCAACACCGCCGTCTACGCGGTCGGCGGTGCGGCGGTGAGCACCCTGATCTCCTCGCTGGCCGGTTACGCCCTCGCCAAGTACGCCTTCCGCGGGCGGGAGTTCTCCTTCAACGTGGTGCTCGCTGCCGTGCTCGTACCGCAGCCGCTGCTCGCCATCCCCCTGTACCTGATGTTTTCGCAGGTCCACCTGGTCAACACCTACTGGGCGGTGCTGCTGCCGAGCATGGTGAGCCCATTCGGGGTCTACCTTGCCAGGATCTACGCGGCCGCCTCCGTGCCCGACGAGGTGATCGAGGCCGGACGCGTCGACGGCGCGGGGGAGTTCCGCATCTTCGCGACGATCGGCATGCGGATCATGGCGCCCGCGCTGGTGACGATCTTCCTGTTCCAGTTCGTGGCCATCTGGACCAACTACCTGCTGCCCGTGCTGATGCTGGCCGACGACAAGCTGCAGCCGGTCACCGTCGGCATCGTGGGCTGGCAGTCGCAGCAGGGCATCGGCACATCGGTGCCGTACAACATCATCATCACGGCCGCGCTGGTCTCGGTGATTCCGCTGGTCCTGCTGTTCCTCACGCTGCAGCGCTTCTGGCGCTCGGGCCTGACGACGGGGAGCGTCAAGTGACGCCCCGCGCCCGTCGGGCGCGCTACCACCTGCGCTTCCAGCTGCGGCCCGGCGACGACCTCGGCGAGCGCGCGGCGAGGCTGGCCAAGACGTGCCACGACAACGAGGTCGCGGAAGTCGTCCTGCTGATCGGCGCCGAGGAGCTGTACACCGGCCATCTGGCCGGAGCGGAGGAGGACAGCTGGTTCGAGGCGGCGGGGCAGGCGAGCGACGTGCTGACCGCCGCGGGCGTGGACGTCAGCCTCAACCCCTGGGTGACCGTCGGTCACGCGGACCGTGGCCGCACGGACCGCCTCGGCTTCGCCCCCATGGTCTCGCCGACCGGGAAGCCCGCAGCCGCCCAGGCATCGTTCGCCTGCCCGACGTGGCGCAAGTGGCTGTACGCGCACTACGGACGCTTCGCGCAACTCGGCTTCCGTGTGCTGTGGGTGGAGGACGACTTCCGGTATCACAATCACGCCCCGCTCGACTGGGGCGGCGGCTTCGAACCGCTCATGATGGAGCGGCTGTCCCGGCTCGTGGGGGAGGAGGTCACCCGGGAACAGGTGGTCGCTGCCGTCACGAGACCTGGCGTGCCGCACCCTTGGCGGGCGTTGTTGCAGCAGGTGTGGCGTACCGCGCAGCTGGAAGTCGCCGAGGGCTTGGCGCAGGCGGTACGAGAGCAGTCCGCGGGCCGCTCCCAGCTGGGCCTGATGAGCTCGGTGCCCGCCATGCACTCGGTCGAGGGGCGCGACTGGGACGCTCTGTTCGGCGCGTTGTCGATCGGGCAACGCGTCACCCAGCGACCACACTTCGCACCGTACTCGGACACTCCCGCACGCGGCCTGTCCTCCGCGCTGTGGTCCCTGGAGGCGCAGCGCGTGCTGCGTGCGCCGCACGCTGCCTGCGAGCCGGAGATCGAGAACTGGCCGCACACCTCCTGGTCGAAGTCGGACACCCAGACCTGGTCGGAGATGGTTACCGCTCAACTCTGCGGCGCCGACGCACTGTTGCTGAACGTGCACCCCAGCTCCGCAGAGCGGGCTGAGGAGTTCCCGGGCATCGACGAACTCCTTCGCCGCTCCCGGCCGGCCCTGGACTGGCTTGCCGGCCGCCATACGGAACAGGCGGTGCCGATCGGTGTCGGTCTGCCCTGGCGGCCGGACACGGCAGCACACCTCGTCACCACCGAGGGGACGTTGCAGGAGCTCGTGTCGGATCCCGCGGCGACCGCGGACTACCTGCTCGGCTACGGCGTACCCGTGACCGCCGGACCGGCACCGGTGCAGGCCCTGTTCGGCCGGTGCGTCGACGCCTTCAGCGACGAGGAACTGCACACCATGCTGTGCAGCGGGCTGCTCCTGGACGGCGTGGCCGCGCACCGCCTCACCGAACGCGGATTCGCCGGCCTGCTCGGCGTAGGAGCGCCCCGGCTGTACGCCCGGGATGAACCGACCTGCCCAGGGCCGTACGCAGTCGAACAGGTCACGGCACACGCCGCCACGCACGAGGGAACGCACCTCAGCGTCGACGTCCAGCCCGCGCTCGCCCGGCTCGACCCGCAGCAGGGCGCGCGCGTCATCACCGAGATCCTTACGCCCGACGGCCGCGCCTGGGGCGCGGGCCGGTGCCACTTCGTCAACACTCTCGGCGGACGCGTCGCGGTGCTCGCCGCCACGGCTCCCGCCGAACTGGCCCGCAGCGACAGGGGCCGACGACTGCTCCACAGCACGGTGCGCTTCCTGGAGGGCGACTGCCCCGGGCTGCCGCTGGTGCACGGAGCGCCGCATCTCATCCCGCACGCGGCACGCGACGGAGACACCCTCCGGCTTGCCGTTGTCAATGGCAGCGCCGACCCCGCCCACCCCACGATCGCCCTGCCCACCACCCCCGATCAGGTGCGCGCCACCCTGCTCGCACCGCTGGCGGACCCGGCCCCGGCCACCCTCATCGAGGCCGACGGACTGCTGGACCTCGAAGCCGCCCTGCCGCACCGCGGCTGGGCGGTGCTCGATTGGCGAGCCGCCTGAGGACGTTCACCGGTCGCCTCCCTCCCACCCGCCTCCTGAAGCGAGGAGTACCTGTGTCAGCGCGTACGAGAGCACGAGCCGTCGGCGTATTTGCCGCGGTGGCCGCCCTGTTGGCCGCTGCGGCGACGTCGTCGCCCGCGGTCGCTGATAGCGATGTCCCGACATACTCCGTCACCGTCGGACAGACCGGTGAGTGGACCAACCCGGACGACACCCCCGCCGCCACGTACATGGACAAGGACGGCACGTTCCATTACCAGTCCGCACACGCGCTGTACGGCGCGGACGACCCGCGCGAGTGGTCGTTCTACACCGGCAAGGACTTCGACTCGGCAAAGCCCGACGCCGACTTGAACGGCGCGGTGAACCCGGCCAACTCCCTCGACCGCAACGACGACACGACGTGGCGCTGCAACAACAGCCCGACCGGGCGCGAGTCCACGTACGCACCCGACACCTCGCACTACGCGCAGAAGAACTACTGCGATCTGCTGGGCGTGTGGGTCGACCCCGACACCGGCGACTGGTACGGCCTGGTGCACAACGAGTTCACGCCGAGCCCCTTCGACGACGGTCTGCACTACGACGCGATCGACTACACCGTCTCCAAGGACCAGGGCAAGACCTGGGACATCAAGGACCACGTCCTGACCTCGCCGTACAGCACGAAGCGCGGCGACAGCGAGGCATTCCCGAACGACCTGTACGACTACGGCGATGGCGACCCGCGTCTGTTCGTGGACACGGCCTCGGGCTACTTCTACGTCTACTACGATTCCCGTGCCCTCCCGAAGGGCGGCGTCTCCGGCGGTTGGACCGACGGCAGTCTCGCGCATGTGGCGCGCGCGCCGATGTCCAAGAAGATGGCGCCCGGGTCATGGCAGAAGTGGTACGACGGCGCTTGGTCCCAGCCGGGCATCGGAGGCCTGGAGTCCAACATGGAGCCGGTCACCACCGACCACCCCAGCGGCTACACACCCGTCGAGCACGACTACGACCCGGCGAACGACGGAAATGTCGCCGAGCAGGTCGCGGCCGGTGAACTGCCCGCAAAGTCGGACCTGTTGACGATGAACGTCGCCTACAACGCCTACCTCGGCCTGTACATCGGCCAGCCCGAGGCGACCGTGCAGGACAGCAGTGAGCCGCAGCGCTTCTACGCCACTGACGACCTGTCCACGCAGAAGTGGAAGCTCATCGGTGACACCGGGGACTACCACTCGGGGTCCTGGTACCGCTGGATGCTGGACTCGGTGAACAAGACCGGCTCCACCATCGTCGGCAAGGACTTCCGCAGCTACTGCTCGTATCAGTGCTCGGGCGGGGGCGACGGCGAGTACTACAACACGGCGATCGAGACCAATGCCCCGGCCGCGCCCGTGAAGTCGGGCGCGCACTACACCATCGGCAGCGCGAGCGGCCGCGTCCTCGCACCCGCGCGCGACGGCAAGGGCACTACCTCACGGCCCGCCGCGGACAGGTCCGGGCGCACCGAGTGGACCTTCACCTCGAACGGCGACGGCTCGTACCGCATCGCCCATTCCGCAACGGGGCGCCTGCTCGGGGTCGACTCCACCAAGAAGGCGGGCCGTGCCTGGGCCGCGAAGCCGACGTTGGCGAAGGCGCCCAAGAGCGGCCCGACGGTGGGCCAGCAGTGGTTCGTCATCCCCGCCAAGGACGCCCACGGCCGGCCCACCGGCACCTTCAAGCTGGTCAACCGCTACAGCGGCCTGGTCATCGCGTTGTCCGGGGTCGCGGACCGGTCTGCCGAGACCACTCCGACGCGCGCCTGGACGGATACCAGCGGGGCACGTGTTGGGGGCGCGCGGACGGCCGCCGAACAGACCTTGACGCTCACACGTAAGGAACGCTGACCTCACCTCCCCTGTGTCCGCCGTGCCCCGCACGGCGGACACAGGGGAGGTATGTGACGGACATCCACCCCGCCGAACACAGAGCGCTGTGCAGCGACCAGGTGTGAGCAGGAGTCTCCCGACCGTTCACCGAGGGGACCTGCAACCGACTGTTCAGGCCTGCACCTTGAGGCGCCCCTTCCCTGATCATGAGGATGTCTTTCCGTGTCTGAAATCAACCGTCGGCGTTTTCTCCAACTCGCCGGAGCCACCGCAGGCCTCTCTGCCCTGTCCCAGAGCATTGACCGCGCGGCGGCCATCCCGGCACGTCGCCATCACGGGACCCTGCGCGACGTCGAGCACATCGTGGTGCTGATGCAGGAGAACCGGTCCTTCGACCACTACTTCGGTGCCCTGCGCGGCGTACGGGGCTTCGGCGACCCACGCCCCTTCCCGCAGAGCAATGGGAAGTCCGTCTGGTACCAGAGCGATGGCACCAAGGACGTGCTGCCCTTCCGCCCCGACCGTGACGACCTGGGGATGGAGTTCCTTGAGGGGATGGATCATGAATGGGAGGGCGGTCACGAGGCGTGGAACAACGGCCGCTGGGATCAGTGGGTGAAGGCCAAGGGCGCAGGAACGATGTCCCATGTCACCCGCAAGGACATCCCGTTCCACTACGCTCTGGCCGATGCCTTCACCGTCTGTGACGCCTACCACTGCTCGTTCATCGGTGCCACGGACCCGAACCGTTACTACATGTGGAGCGGGTACGTCGGCAATGACGGCACCGGCGGCGGCCCCGTCCTGAGCAACTACGAAGCGGGCTACAGCTGGACGACCTACCCCGAACGCCTGGAGAAGGCAGGTGTCTCCTGGAAGATCTACCAGGACATCGGCGACGGCCTTGACGCCGACGGCACCTGGGGCTGGATCAAGGATCCCCAACGCGGCAACTTCGGCGACAACTCACTGCTCTACTTCGACAACTACCGTAACGCCCAACCGGGCGACCCGCTGTACGACAAGGCCCGCACCGGTACCGACGCCGTCGCCGGCGACGGCTTCTTCGACCACTTGAAGGCAGACGTGCTGTCCGGCGACCTGCCGCAGATCTCCTGGATCGCGGCACCGGAAGCCTTCACCGAGCATCCCAACTGGCCCGCGAACTACGGCGCCTGGTACATCTCCCAGGTACTCGACGCGCTGACCTCTGACCCCGAGGTGTGGAGCAGGACCGCCCTGTTCGTCACCTACGACGAGAACGACGGCTACTTCGACCACGTGGTCCCGCCTTTCCCGCCCCACACTTCCGACCACGGCCGCTCCGACATCGACGTGACCCAGGACTGGTTCCCCGGCGACGACGACCACCGTGCCGGACCCTACGGGCTCGGCGCACGCGTCCCCATGACCGTGGTCTCCCCGTGGAGCACTGGCGGATACGTGTGCTCGGAGACCTTCGACCACACCTCGATCATCCGCTTCATGGAACGCCGATTCGGGGTGCACGAGCCCAACATCTCCCCCTGGCGCCGCGCGATCTCCGGCGACCTGACCTCCGCGTTCGACTTCCGGAAGAACAGCCCGCATCACAGGGGGCTCCCGTCGACGGACGCCTACCGTCCGCCCAACCCCGACCCGTACCGCACCTTCACCCCCCTCGCCCCGGCCACCGCCTCGATGCCGCAGCAGGAACCGGGCACACGCCCCGCCCGGCCCTTGCCGTACGAGCCGCTGGTGGACGGGGCGGCCAACGCCGGGCCCGGCACATTCACCCTCACGTTCAGCACCGGCCCCCAGGCCGGCGGATGCCATCTGGTCATCTCGGGCAACCGTGAGGACGGCCCGTGGAGCTACACCACCACGGCGGGTCGCACACTCACTGAGCACTGGGACACAGATCAGACCGGGGGACGCTACGACCTGAGCGTCTACGGGCCGAACGGATTCCTGCGCACCTTCCAGGGATCCGTGTCCTCACGCACTCCCGAGCTGACAGCGCGCCACGACGCGGCACACGGCGGCGGCCTCGAACTCGTCCTGGCCAATCCGGCGGACAGCCCCACCACCCTCTCCGTGACCGACGCCTACCGCGGTGGCGCGATCACCCGCCTGACCGTGCCCGCCCGAGGCCGACTCCGACACCGCGTGTCCGCGACCGGCGGCCACCGCTGGTACGACCTCATCCTCCGCGTTCCCGGCGACCCGCACTACCTCCGCCGCCTCGCCGGCCACATCGAAACCGGGGAAGAGGGCCTCAGCGACCCGGGCACCGTCTCTTCCTGACCGGGCCACGTGTGTTGCTCCGTCTCGTACGTGACGGAGCAACACGCAGTGGAAATTCACGTATCTGGAGAAGCTCTCGGACCGCAGGAGGAAGCAGGAGGGCGCCGACGGTGGGGAACGCGTCCATGCACAAGGTCCGATCAGCCACCACACCACGGTTTCTCCGCTCAAGAAGGGTGAACTGGATGAGTAGAACTCGTATTTGGTCCGCAGCGAGAAGAGCCGGAGTCGCGAGTAGAGGTGCACCCCTCCACTCCTGGCGTGCGGTGACCGTGACAGCGGCGTGTGCCGCGTTGCTGAGCTCACTGGTGTGTGCTCCCATGCCCCGAGCCATGGCGGTCGCCAATGGTTTCACGGAGATGCAGCCGGCCAATGTTCCCTACAGGCTGCCGGTGGTTCTGCCCTCGGAAGTCCAATCGCCGACTGAGGATGCTCAAGCCCCGTACACCCGCACCGTCGTAGGGCTGATCAAACAACTGCTGCCGTCGGATCCTCCGACCCTCAGCCAGCTGCAGAACGCATTGCAGATCCTCGACGGGACTGATGGGTACAAGTACAGCGACGGCCACTCTCCAGTCGCAAGCTGCAACCAGACCGGCTCCAATCTCGCACCGAGTGGCACCAAGCCGGCCATCTCGCCGTTGTGCTGGACCGACGGGGCCGGGGTCGAACTGTTCGCGGGGCCGCAGCGAGGCCAGTCGACCGCCGCAACACAGAATTCTGCGGTGACCGGATCGTTCGATCCCGGTCTGAGCAATGCCTGGGGGCAAGTGCAAGGTGCCGAGACGCGCGCGCACATGGCTACCGGGATCTTGGGCCCGCAAGTGGATACGGACATCTTCCCCAACTGGGCCCGCGCCAGTGACGAAACGGGCGAGGATCCCTACCTTGGTGGGGAAACTGCAGCATCTGAGGTCAATGGCATCCAGGGCCGGCACGCGATGGCTCAGACGAAGCATATCCTGGGATATTACGGAAACGACATTTCCCAGGCAGCTCAGATCACCGATCAGGCGATACACGAGCTATTCGCGCCGCCCTACGAGACAGCCGGAAAAAAGAGCTCGACCGCGTCGTACATGTGCTCCTACCAGAAAGTTCAGGTGCCCGACGCCCCGAATGCAACGCTGGGACAACTCACCCAGAAGAGCCCATTCGGAAGTACCACCGCGCAGACCCGCAATCTCGCCGACCCCAATTTCGCCTGCGGAAACCCCCTGATCCAGGATCAACTTATTCGCGGCGAATGGAACTCTAAAGCATTCGTGGGGACCGACTATCCCGTAGCCACCAAGGGCACCGATCTCGCCCAGGGTACCGAGCAGAATATGCCGGGCGCTGACCCGCGAACCGGGAAGGAGAGCGTCTGGGACCAAATACCGCAACTCGTACGCAGCGGCCGGATCCCGTTGCCCGTTTTTGAGCAGGCACTTGCTCGCGTCCTCTACCAAGAGGAGCGCTTCGGGCTACTCGGCTGCAATGACAGTAGCGCTTCTTGCAGCAACCCCGGCGGCGTAAACGGAGTGCGCGATGGTTCAGCAGCTCTACCGACGGGAAGCCCGGATTCCGGGGCCGTCATCGGCACAAAGAACGGACATGCTGCCATCGCCGAGAAATCTGCCGAAGAAGGAGCGGTGCTCCTGAAGAACGACGCCTCGAACCTCCCCATCACGCCGACCGACCTGTCCTCTGGAGTCGCACTCAGCGGCCCTCTGGCGGAATACAACGTCGGCTCTCCCAACAATGAATCCTCCGGTGGCTACCCAGATCGCAGTGTGATCAACACCCTCCAGCAGATCAAGACGTTCGCCCAGAACAAGAACGCCTTCACCTACAGCCCGGCGCTCAGCCCGAGTGGCTATGCCGTACCCTCGTCGGCGCTGTCCACGTCGAGTAAGAAGGTCACGGGAGGACTTCATCGAACGGGCGGACCCGGGGCCCCGACGACTGACAGGTCACTCGACTTCACTGCCGCCTCACCGGCGGGGGCACTCGGCAAGGGGAACTACACCTGGCGCGGTTACCTGTATGTGCCGTCAGCAGACACATACACCTTGCGTACCCAGAGCACAAAAGGCTCCGACATCGGTGTCGAACTCTCCATCGACGGAAAGCCGCAGAAGGCTTCAACCCCGGAAGGTGTCTACACGGGCCCTCGCCCCGGAATGTTTCCGATGGATATGAGTACCACCCGGGCCGGCTTCACCACAGGTGGGCTCAGTAATTCGGCCTACAAGGTGGGGAACCTGTCTGCCGGTTACCATTCGATCTCGGTATCGTTCTCGAACGCCAGCTCCGGGAAGGCCAGTTTTCGGCTTGCTTACAGCCGCACCGACGGCGACATAAGTGATGCCGCAGAAGCCGCGAAGGGAAAATCCAAGGCCCTTGTATTCGTCGGTGCTGGAAACACCGGCCAGCTGACTGACCCGGCAAATTCGGACATGGTACCCGGGGAGCTGCCGGCCGAACAGGTCGCCCTCATCAAGGCGGTAGCGGCGGCAAACCCGAACACCTCCGTCGTACTGAACACCCCGGGTCCCGTCATCACTTCCTCCTGGATCCATGACGTCAAGAGCGTCCTTGAAATGTGGCAGCCAGGCCAAGAGGGTGGTACGGCAACGGCACGGCTGCTGCTGGGAATGGCGAATCCGTCCGGGCGGGCGGTGACGACCTGGCCCAAGGGAAGTGAAGACACCCTGTTCAGCACCGCCCAGAATCAAGGTCTGTTTCCTGGGGACGCGACCGGAACGCATCCTGAGCGGGTGGGCGGAACGGAAAAGTCAACCGGACAGGTTCCAGCCTGTGAGACAGGCAAGGTCTGTCAGGGTGAAGACGCCAAACTGAGCGGCCCGACCGCCGCTACCGGCGACAAGAACTACACCGGTTCTGGGTACGCCGCCGGCTTCCGCAGCAACGGGGACTCGCTGCGCTACCAGGTCAGCCCAGGCACAGCGGGCACCTACATGCTGAAAGTTCGGTACGCAACCACCCTGAGGTCGAGCCGATCATTGCGTGTTGCTGTGGATACCGGGCCGGCAAAACTACTGCCGCTGCCGAAAACCGGTAAGAGAGGAAACTGGTCGATCTCCCAGGTCCCCCTGCGTCTGACGGCCGGGCCCCACACCGTGCGGCTCTTCCGGTCGGGTTCGGACAACAGCAGCGGAAACGTCAACGTGGACAGTCTCGGACTGACCAACCCTGGCGCCCACTTCCCCAGCACAGCGAACAGTCTCGGCGGCTTGTATGAATGTTCCGTCGGCGTCACCTGCGAGATTGAGCGAGGTCACATCAGCGGAGCGGGTATAAAGACGACCGTCGACCCCAAGGGCTATACCGGTGAGGGACTCCTTGCCGGCTTCACCAAGACGGGCGACCAAGCGACGATAGACATCCCCTCCGACGCGGGGAACTACACACTGCAACTGCGCTACGGAAACCCCAAGGCAACCGCGCAGACACTGACCGTCGACATCGACGGAAAAGCCGGCAAAGTCACCTTGCCGGAGCTGAGCGACCAGAACGCCTGGGGCATCAAGACCATCGGCGTCAAACTGTCCGCCGGAATTCACAAGATCACGATTCAGCGGAACAGTAAGGACAGCGGCAACGTCAACATCGACTCGATCGCGTTGACCACCAAGGGTGCCCGTTATCCGGCGCGTCAAGTCGCCAGCTTCGGGATCTACGCCGGTTATCGCTACTACGACCAACTGGGCATGGCAGTGCAATTCCCGTTCGGGTGGGGCCTGTCCTACACGAACTTCGCGTACTCGAAGCCGACGGTCACCGCTACCAAGGACGGTGGGCTGGACGTTACCTGCACGATCCGGAACACAGGATCACAGGCCGGCGCTGCTGTGGCGCAGGTGTACGTCGGCCCACCGTCCGAGCGGCCGAGCGGTGTGGAGTTCGCACCACGGGCCTTGGCGGGCTTCGACCGCGTAAGCATTGCTGCGGGAGCGTCGAGTACCGTGACGACCCACGTCGGACCGCGCGCTATGCAGTACTGGTCCACATCGAAGCAGCAGTGGGTCCGCACCCACGGTGCCCGAGACGTGTTCGTCGGGCCGGCGGACAAGCCGGACCAGCTGCGGCATGCCAGGACTCCCTGACAGCGACAGGCATCGGTGCCCGGACACGGCATGTGTCCGGGCACCGCACAGCCTCCTCGACGCCTGCCACGCCACCGGTGATGAGACCTTCCACCGCGCCGCCGAGCGCACGGGCCTCGCCCTCGTCGAGGCTCAACTCCCGGTCGGGGACGCCGCAGGCCGCGGGCCCGGCACAGCACACCTAGCGCGGCGGCAGGGGGAAGAAGCCGCTGGTGCGGGCGGCGTACTCGGCGAACCCGGGACGGTTTGCCATATGCCGTTCCAGCAGGCGTTTTCCACTGCCGTTGATCAGCAGGAAGCTCATCACCAAGGGGCTGATGACCGTCGCGGCGGCCACAGCCGGGGCGTCGCAGACGATCAGGAACAGGCCCCACCAGACACAGAAGTCACCGAAGTAGTTGGGGTGCCGGGTCCAGCTCCACAGGCCGCGGTCCATGATGCGGCCCTTGTTCGCCGGGTCCGCCTTGAACCGGGCGAGCTGCCGGTCGCCCACCGCCTCGAAGAAGAAGCCGACCAGCCAGAGCGCCCCGCCCGCGTAGGCGACGGGTCCGACAGGGCCACGGATGTACTGGGCCGCCTGCACGGGCAGCGAGATCAGCAGGACCAGCGCACCCTGGAGCAGATAGACCATGCGCAGGGCGTACACCTCCGGACTGCCGGGCGCCCTGGCGAGCATCGACGCATAGCGCGGGTCCTCGCCGTGGCCGCTTCCGCGCGCGGCGATGTGGACAGCGAGTCGCAGGCCCCAGACAGCCGTCAGCACGGTGACCAGAACGCGCCGAACGTCGTCGCCCTCGCCGGCCGACAACACGTAGGAGACGAGGGCGACCGCAGTGAAGGCCACACCCCAGGCGACGTCGACGATGCGGTGCAGGCCCTTCGCGACGGCGATACCGAAGGTGATGAGCATGACCGTGAGGGCGGCGCCCGCCGCGGCGCCCACCCCCTCACCGAACACGGCCCACGGAAATCCGTTCATCGAACGCCGCCCGGCGCGTAACACTCCCGGGGGGCGGCGGGCATCACGCAACGGCCCGCGCCGGTTCGCCTCTGTGGGCCCGTCATCGCGGGGTCCCCTCCTTCGTCAGCAGCATCTGCTGCACATCGAGATAGCCCGAGCGGAAGCCCGCCTCGGAATAGGCGAGATAGAAGGTCCACATACGCCGGAAGGTCTCGTCGAAGCCGAGGGCTTCGACCTGTTGGGCCCGCTCGGTGAACCGTTCGCGCCACAACCTGAGCGTCTCCGCATAGTGCGCCCCGAAGCCGTCACGCCGCGCCATCCGGAGCCCCGTACGCTCGCCGGTGATCTGCTCGACCGCCTCGACGGACGGCAGGAGTCCGCCGGGGAAGATGTACTTCTGGATCCAGGTGTACGTGTCCCTGCTGGCCAGCATCCGGTCGTGCGGCATGGTGATCGCCTGGAGGGCGATCCGGCCACCGGGCGCGGTCAACCGGTCCAGTGTCATGAAGTACTCGGGCCAGAACTCCGCGCCGACGGCCTCGATCATCTCGACGCTGACCACGGCGTCGAAGGTCCCCTTCACCTGCCGGTAGTCGAGCAGTTCGACGGTGACGGCTCCCTCGACGCCTGCCCGGCGAATGCGGTCGCCGGCCAGTTCTCCCTGCTCCTCGGAGAGGGTGATGGTCAGCACCTGCGCGCCACGCGCGGCCGCGCGGATGGCGAGTTCGCCCCAGCCGGTGCCGATCTCCAGCAGCCGGGTGCCCGGCCCGACCTGCGCCGCGTCGAGGAGCCGGTCGATCTTGCGTCGCTGGGCGGCGGCCAGCAGGGACTCGTCGGCGGGAAGCGCCCTGAAAAGGGCCGATGAGTACGACAGCGTCTCGTCCAGGAACAAGGTGAACAGGTCGTTCGACAGGTCGTAGTGGTGGCTGATGTTGTCGCGCGAACCCTCGGGGGTGTTCCGGTGCGCCGACGGCTGCTTCAACGCCCAGACCGCACGCAGCTTCTGCAACGGCGCCGGAATGATCGTCGCCGCATGGTCGGCCAACACGGTCAGCACCGCGACGAGGTCGCGGGCCTCCCACTCGCCTGCCATGTAGGACTCGCCGAAGCCGATGAGGCCATCCGCGCCGATCCGCCGGAAGAACGAGCGGGGTTCGTGCACCTCCATCAGCGGGCCACCGGGGCCCAGCGTCTCGCCGGTGGAGCCCAGCCCGACACGCAGCGGCAGCCGTTCCAGCGCATGGCGGACGACGCGTTCAGCGATGGCGGTACGGATCCAGGACGCCTTCGGACCACAGGCCACCTGGGGCCAGCGCCCGGCGTCGACGGCGGCCGCAGACCGGGACGCCGGCTGCGACACGGGGTGCCTGCTTGTCGGAACGCTCACTTCACACCTTCCTGAGGCAGATGACGGGGACGGTGCCGCACGGGCAGCCCGTGCAGATACAGCAGGACGCCGTGCAGCCGGATACCGGCGGACACCACGGCGGTGGACCACGGGTGACGAAGAGCAGTGCGCACCAGCGCCCGGGGCGTGGCGGGGCGGCGCTCACCCCGTACGGTCGCGGTGAAGGGACTGCTCCCCTCGCGTTCGAGCCGTACGGTCAGGCTGAGCCGTTCATCCGGTTCGGGCAGTCGCATCAGATAGCCGCCGTCGACCGGGAAGAACGGCGAGACGTAGAACTCCTTGTCCACCCGGGACACTTCCGCGCCGTCCGGGCGGAGCAGATAGCAGTGCCGTTCGCCGTAGGTGTTGTGCACCTCAGCGACGACGCAGAGCGGTGTGCCGTCGGGGCCGTGGCACCAGAACAGGCTGAGCGGGTTGAAGACATGGCCGAACACCCGGGCGTGCGCGAGCATCGTCACCCGCCCACCGTCCAGATCGATCCCGCGGGCGGCGAGGAACGCGTCCAGCCCCGCACGGATCGTGCGCAGGCTTCCGCCGAAGTGGTCACGGGCGTCGAAGCCGGCGAGCGGGCGCAGCAGCCACGGGAGCCGTGGCGGCCGGTCGGGGTCGATCAGCCACATATAGGTGCGGTGGCGCATGACGTGGCGGCTCGGGGAGGTCCTGACGTGGGTGACGGTGCACGGGTAGAGGGCGGGGACGCTGCTCTTCCGGGCGGCACCCGCGCCCGCACGGTCCGCTTCGCTGACGCTGCTCACCATGACACCCCCAGCGCGGCGGCGGCCTCGACCCCCGAGCGGCAGCCGTCCTCGTGGAACCCCCAACCGTGGTAAGCGCCTGCGTAAGCGGTGACGGGGCCGCTGAGCGCGGGCAGCAGGCGCTGGGCTGCCACGGACTCCGGCGTGTAGACGGGGTGTTCGTACGTCATGCGGGCGAGCACGCGGCTCTCGTCCACCTGGTCCGCACCGTTCAGCGTCACCACATAGGTTTCGGGGGCGTCGAGCCGCTGGAGCCGGTTCATGTCGTAACTGACGCGCACGGCGGCGGCCCCCGCGTCGCAGGCCGGCATCCAGTAGTTCCAGGAGGCGCGGGCCCCCGCACTGCGTGGCAGGACACGTGTGTCGGTGTGCAGCTGAGTGGGGTTGCGCGAGTACCGGAACGCGCCGAGGACCCGGCGTTCCTCATCGGTGGCATCGGCCAGCAGACGCAGCGCCTGGTCCGGGTGGACGGCGATGACCACGGAGTCGTAGTGGCGGACGCTGCCGTCGTCGGCAGTGATCTCGACCCCGTCGGTGTGGCGCCGCAGCGCCCGCACGGCGGTGGACGTGTGTACGGCTCCGATGCTCTTGCCGACGCGCTCGACGTACTCGCGCGAGCCGCCGCTGACGGTCCGCCAGGCGGGTGAGCCGTGGATCGAGAGCATGCCGTGGTGAGCCAGGAACCGGAACAGGTAGCGGGCGGGGTAGCGCAGCGCCGTTTCGGCGTCGCACGACCACACACAGGCGACAAGCGGTGTCAGGAAGTGCGAGACGAAGTACGGGGAGAAGCGGCCCGCCGCGATGAACTCCGCCAGCGTCATCGCCGCCGCTGCGCTCCCGCCCGCCGCGCCCGGGGCCCCGGGACCGGCCGCATCGGCCCGCTCGGCCGCGTCGGCCGTGGCGAGGAGGTGACGGGCCCGGCGGTGGAAAGCAGGCACTTCTCCGAGCATGCGCAGATACCGGGGGCGCAGTGCGTTGCGCCGCTGTGCGAACAGGCCCGGCAGGCCGCGCGCACCGGCGTATTCGAGACCGCACTCCTCGCACCGCACGGACATGCTCATCTCCGATTCCTGGGTGGCGACTCCGAGTTCCCCGAAGAGCCGCAGCAGGTAGGGATAGGTCCGTTCGTTGTGGACGATGAAGCCGGTGTCGACCCGGTGCACCCGTCCGTCGGCCGACGGTATGTCGTGGGTGTGGGCATGCCCGCCGAGCCGTTCGTCGGCCTCGTACAGCTCGACATCGTGCGAACGCCGGAGAATGTGAGCGGCGGTCAGGCCTGCCACCCCGCTGCCCACCACTGCCGTGCGCCGACGGTCGTCCTTCATACGGCTCCGCTCCCTCAATCACCAGCTCAAGGCCGACATGGCCCCTCACTGGTTATTCGGTGCCGGCCGACCGGAGGATTGGTACCTGGTGACCTCTCCGCATTCACGGTTCACCACAGCTTCTGAATCATTCGGCTGAAGGACCAATCCGCCGCGGTGCCGGCACCGAATGGCCGATGTGAGCGAAGATCGGGAAGTTCCAGTGCCGGAGGCCGGCCGCCGTAGGGGGGCGGCTCGTGCCGTGCGCGCCTCGCTGGGCGCACTGAGCGGGCTGATCACCGGGCTCGCCGCGCTGTGTGTCGCCGAGCTCGTCTCGCCGGCCATTCGGCCGGAGGCGAGTCCGGTGACCGCCGTGGGCGGTGCGGTCATCGACCGCACCCCGCCCTGGCTGAAGGATTTCGCCGTACGGCACTTCGGGACCAACGACAAACTGGTGCTCCAGCTCGGCATCCTGGCCCTCCTGGCGGCTTTCGCCATGGCGGTCGGAGTGGCCGCGTTGCGCTACCGGAAGGCCGGTTCCGCCGCCGTACTGATCTTCGGCGCGGTCGGGGCGGTGGCGGCGGCGGGGCGGCCCGACGGCGGCCCGCTGGACGCGCTGCCCTCGGTCGTCGGTGGCCTGCTGGGCTGCGGGGTGCTCTACCTGCTGACCGGCAGGCTGGCTCTCCACCCCTCCCGCACGGTCGGCGTGGCCGCTGGGAAGGGCGAGGCGCACGGGACCTTCGACCGACGCGGTTTTGTGATCGCCGCGACGGCCGCGGTGGCGGCATCGGCCGGAGCGGGCGTTCTGGGACGCCGGCTCAACGCATCAGGGTCGGCCGAGGCCGCCGCCGTACGGAAGAACATCGTGATCCCGCGGCCCGCCTCGTACGCCCGGCCGATTCCGGCGGGCGCGGACCTCCGGATCCACGGCCTGAGCCCGTTCACCACACCCAACAAGGATTTCTACCGGGTGGACACCGCGCTGGTGGTTCCGAAGGTCGACGCCAGGAACTGGCGGCTGCGGATCCACGGCAAGGGTGTCTCCAAGCCGATGACCGTCAGCTACCACGACCTGCTCCAGCGGGAGCTGATCGAAAGGGACATCACCCTGACCTGCGTGTCGAACCAGGTGGGCGGCCCTTACGTCGGCAACGCCCGGTGGATCGGAGTCCGGCTGGCGGACCTCCTCAGTGAGGCAGGGGTGAAACCGCCCTCCGAGGGCGGACCCGCCGACCAACTGGTGGCCCGCTCGGTGGACGGCATGACCATCGGCTCACCGGTCGACACGGTGATGGACGGCCGTGACGCCATGCTCGTGCTCGGCATGAACGGCGAACCGCTGCCTTTCGCCCACGGGTTCCCCGTCCGGATGCTGGTTCCGGGACTGTACGGCTACGTCTCGGCCTGCAAGTGGCTGACCGATCTCGAACTGACCACGTTCGACGACTACGACGCCTACTGGGTCAAGCGGACCTGGTCCAGGCAGGCCCCCATCAAAACCGAGTCCAGGATCGACACCCCACGCCCCTTCGCCAGTCCGGCAGCGGGAAAGGTACCGGTCGCCGGAGTCGCCTGGGCGCAGCACCGTGGGATCGCCGAAGTGCAGGTCCGGGTCGACGGCGGCACATGGCACACGGCCGAGCTGGCGGCGGAGGACTCCAAGGACACGTGGCGCCAGTGGAAGTGGGAGTGGCCGGCCACTTCCGGCAGCCACACCATCGAGGTCCGCGCCACCGACCGGGACGGCTACACCCAGACGGACAGACGCGTCGGGACCGTGCCCAACGGCGCGACCGGCTGGCACTCGGTGGTGGTCGCCGTGACCTGACCACCGCCCCCAGGGCCCCACCCGCACGCCGTACCACCCACGCCATACCACCCACGTCATCCGTACCCCCGAGTGCGCTGTTCCTGCGCACCGTGCACCGACAACACCGTGCACCGACAACAAGGAGAAACCATATGTTCGCCAACCGATTCCACCGCGCCGCCGTTGTCGTCGTAGGAGCCGCTGTACTGCCGCTCGCACTCAGCGCCTGTTCCAGCGACAGCGGCAGCAAGGACACCAAGTCGTCGACCTCCTCGGATTCCTCGAAGGATTCTTCGAAGCCCTCCAAGAGCACCGACACGTCGAACATGGCGGGCAAGCCCTTCGGTCCCGCCTGTTCGTCGGTCCCGAAGAGCGGCGCGGGCAGCTTCAACGGCATGGCCCAGGACCCGGTCGCGACGGCCGCGTCCAACAACCCCGACCTCTCCACACTGGTCACCGCGGTGAAGAAGGCCGGCCTGGTGGACACCCTCAACAGCGCGAAGAACATCACCGTGTTCGCGCCGACCAATGAGGCCTTCGCCAAGATCCCGAAGGCCCAGCTGGACAAGGTGCTCGCGGACAAGGCGATGCTGACCAAGATCCTCACCTACCACGTCGTGGGCCAGAAGCTCACCACCAAGGACCTGGCGTCCGGCACCTACCCGACGCTGGAGAAGGGCAAGCTGATGACCGCCGGCTCCGGCTCCTCGTACAAGGTCAACGACACCGCGAACGTGGTCTGCGGCAATGTCCCCACCGCCAACGCGACGGTCGACATCATCGACAGCGTCCTGATGCCGAAGTAGTCACGTCCCGGGCCACGGGCCGGCCGGCGCGACGGGGACGTGCCGGCCGGCCCGGCCTGCGTGGGACCCTGAAAAAGGGGGAGACCCCTACCAATCCGAATGGCCTGTCGCTCCGAATCACGGAGGAAGTCTGTTCGGATGGCATGGGTCGGATGTCACCGGGCTCCGTCCAGTACCGACCATTGAGGAAAGCCGCGTGAAGGAAGCTGTTTTCATCGGCGGTCCCGCTTCGGCGGGACCGGATCTGCAAGAACTGCTCGGCCACGTCGCCCGCGGCGATCAAGATGCCTTCTCGCGTGTCTACGACCTCGTCTGCGGTCCGGTGCTGGGTCTGGTGCGTTCCGTACTGCGCGACCCCGCCCAGTCGGAGGAGGTCGCCCAGGAGGTGCTGCTGGAGGTCTGGCGGTCTGCTGCCCGCTTCCAGCCCTCTCGCGGATCCGGGATGACCTGGGTCCTCACCCTCGCCCACCGGCGGGCGGTCGACCGGGTGCGCTCGGCCCAGGCGTCCAGCGACCGCGAGCACCGGGCCGCGCTGCTTGATCAGAGCCCGGCCTTCGACCAGGTCACCGAGCAGGTGGAGACCAACCTCGAACGGGAGCAGGTGCGGCGCTGTCTGCGTACCCTCACCGAGCTTCAGCACCAGTCGGTGACCATGGCGTACTACCAGGGACTGGCCTACCGGGAGGTCGCCGAGTTGCTCTCGGTCCCGCTGGGCACAGTCAAAACCCGCCTGCGTGACGGTCTGATCCGGTTGCGCGACTGTTTGGGGGTGAGCGCATGAATGCCGAGGATCTGCATACGCTGACCGGCGCCTACGTGCTGCACGCGCTGACGCCGCAGGAGCGCATCGCATTCGAAAGACATCTTGAGGCGTGCCCCGCGTGCGCCATGGAGGTGCGCGAGCTGGCTGCCACCGCGGCCCGCCTCGGGGAGGCCGTGGCGGTCACCCCGCCACCCGCGCTCAAGGAGCAGGTGCTCGGCAGGATCGCCACCGAGCGACAGGAGCCGCCGAGGGTCGCCCTGCGGGCCACCGTCGGTGCCCGCCGAGGGCGTGCGCTGTCACGTTTCGCACTGGCCGCCTGTGTGGTCGCCGCCGCAGGATGTGGCGGGATCGCGGTGTGGCAGCACCAGAAGGCGAGCGAAGCCCGTGCACAGGTCCACTCCTCGCAGCAGCAGGCGCAGGATCTGGCTTCCGTTCTCGCGGCCCCCGACGCCAAGATCACGACGGGCAGGCTGAAGAACGGCGGGAACGGCACCGTGGTCGTCTCTCATCAGCGCGATCAGGCAGCATTCCTCGCGTCCGCACTGCCCGAACCGCCGAGCGGCAAGGTGTACGAGCTCTGGTACAACGACGGCGGAACCATGCGGGCGGCCGGTCTGCTGAAGCCCTCGGGCGGCTCGCATGCCGCACTGATGTCGGGTCCTGTCGGCGCGGCGTCCGGAATGGGGATCACCGTCGAACCGGCGGGCGGCTCCAAGCAGCCCACATCGAAACCGCTGGCGCTGATGAACTTCGCGACCTGACGTGATGCACCTGCCGGCCGCGACCCGGCCGGCAGGTCCCGCACACACCGGGCGGGCGGGCCCCTGAACTGCCCTTGGACAGAGGCCCACCCGCGCGCGGTACGACGTACGGTGCCGGTGCGGTACCGCGTCAGCCGACGTTCACGTCGATGCAGGTGTAGAAGGCGTTACCGGTGTCCGCGATGTTCCATACGGCCAGGACCTTCTGCTTGCCCTTGAGGCCGCCGAAATTCACCGAGTGGGTGACGGTCGCGCCGGGCTTCGCACCGTGGTCGTCGAACTCGGCGATCTTCTGTCCGCCGACGAAGTACTGCCAGGTGCTGGTGGCGTGCTGTGCGGTCAGCGTCCACTTGAAATCCGTGGTGGAGCTCACCGGTGTGACGGCCCAGCCCTTGGAGTCGTCGTCGAGCTCGGCGTACTGGGCGTTACCGCCACTGCAGCTCTGGAGGCCCTTGGGGCCTTCCACACTCTGCGGCTCGTAGGTGATGGCGCCGCAGCTGACGGTGTGTGCCGCACACTGCGCCTGCCTGCTGGGAGGCGACGAGACATATCCGTGAGCGCTGGCCGAGCTGACGGGCAGGCTGACCGCGAGTACCGGCGCGAGAACGGCGCCCAGGATCGCGGCTGTCCTTCTTTTCGCGTGCATCAGAACTCCTTCACATCAGGTCTTCCTGCACGCGGCCGGGCCTGTGGGGGACCAGGCCGCGCGCAGGTCGGCCTCTCGCGGGTGGGGGCCGAGAGGCGCGAAGGGGGCGGTGCGGACCACCTGCGCGGCCGACAGAACCGAGTGGTCCGGCAACACGCCAGTGGTCTGCACCAACTTGGTCCAGACCATTTCAGTTCGACGTGTCCGCGTCAAGGGTGGGTGTGTGGGGGCCCTGTGGACGAACCGTCGTCACCCGGTCGGGGAACCCCCGCTGCGGCGGCCTCCCCTCCTGGCGGCGGGGCGGCCCTGCACCCGGTCGCCAGCCCCAGCTTGCGCGGGCGGTCCGCTGCACGTCGTATGGGTATGCCGGTGTGCGTCCTTCGGTCGTACGGTGCGTCAGTCTGCCGCCCCCTACGCCTCCGTGCCGCCGGCCGTACGTCTCAGCCCGGACTGTCTGGAGGCAGGTGTCCATGTCAAAAGGCGCAAAGAGAACCGGTGGTCTGGTCGCTGAACTGTCCGCCGAGTTCGCCGGCACCCTGATCCTCATCCTGTTCGGGTGCGGGGTGGTGGCGCAGGTGGTGGCCGCGGGTCTCGGGGACCACGACAGCATCGCCTGGGCCTGGGGTATCGGCGTCACGCTGGGTGTGTATGTCGCCGGCCGGATCAGCGGGGCCCACATCAACCCGGCGGTCACACTCGCCTTCGCCCTCTTCCGGGGCTTTTCCTGGGCGAAGGTCGTCCCCTTCGTCGTGGCGCAGACCGCCGGTGCTTTCTGTGCCGCGCTGCTCGTGCGGTGGAACTACACGGAAGTGCTGGCCAAGTTCGACCCCGGACACACGTTCAAGACGCAGTTCGTCTTCTCGACGCTGCCCGGCAACGGAAACCTGCCGGTCAGTGAGTGGGGGGCCCTGCGTGACCAGATCCTCGGTACCGCGATCCTGCTCTTCGTGCTGTTCGCGCTCACCGACGTGCTCAACGACCCGCCCGGCGCCAATATGGGGCCGCTGCTCATCGGTCTGCTCATCGTGGCCATCGGGATGGCCTTCGGCGCCGACGCCGGGTACGCCATCAACCCCGCGCGTGACTTCGGCCCCCGACTGGCGAGCTTCATCACCGGCTACCACACGGCCTGGCGAGATCAGTACGGCAACCTCTACTTCTGGGTGCCGATCGTCGGGCCGCTGATCGGCGGTGCGCTCGGTGCGGGGCTGTACAAGTTGATGATCGGGCGCTTCCTGCCGTCGCTCGGCAAGGGGCAGGAGACCGGAAGGATTCCCGTCGCGGACTGACGAGAGGCCCGCAGGTCAGGAGAGCCGGACGGCCGGCAGAGCCGGTGATGGGGACCCGTGTACGCCGTGGGTCCCCACCACCGGCTCTGCCGGCCTCTCGCTGTGCCCGGGATGGACTTTCCGTACGGACGGATGGACTCTTCTCCGTCAACTCACCGGTAGGGCATCGAAATTGAGAGTCTGGGTTCCGCAGAACATCGGATGAATGGGCGAAGGTGTGGCCCCGGCAGGCCGCGCCCGAAGCCCTGAAACCGAGGCCCCTGCCACCGAGACCTCTGTCTGAGGTCCCTGAGGCCGAGGCCTCTGCCACCGGAGCCCCTGCCATCGAAGGACCTGCCCATGGCTCTCAGCCGACGCCTCTTCGTCACCGCGCTCGCCGCGGTCAGCGCTACCGCCGGTTCGCCACTGCTCGCTCCGGAGGCCCTGGCCGCGTCCGGCAGCCACCCCTCCGTACCCGTCGAGCCCGGCTACCGCATCGCCATCAGCCCGGACGACACCCCGGACGAGCTGGTGGCCAAGGCCGCCCGGCTGCGCCCGACCGAGCGTCAAATAGCCTGGCAGCGGCTGGAGAAGACGGCGTTCCTGCACTTCGGCGTCAACACCTTCACCGGCCTGGAATGGGGCACGGGTGAGGAAAGCCCCGATGTCTTCCAGCCGACCGGACTGGACACCGACCAGTGGGCGCGGGCGCTGCGCGACGGCGGCTTCGAACTCGCCATCCTCACCGTCAAGCACCACGACGGCTTCGTCCTCTACCCCTCCCGATACACGGACCACGGTGTGGTCTCCAGCAGTTGGGAGAACGGCCGCGGCGACGTACTGCGCTCGTTCGCCGACTCGATGCGTGCCCATGGGATCAAGATCGGCGTCTACATCTCCCCGGCCGACGAGAACCAGTACCTGCACGGTGTCTACGCCAACGGCAGCGCCCGCACCTCCCGCACGGTGCCCACCCTCACGGACGGCGACGACCGGGCGGGAAAGAGGCTGCGTACCTTCGAACTCCAGGCCACCGACTACGGCGCCCACATGCTCAACCAGCTCTACGAAGTGCTCACGGAGTACGGGCCGGTGGACGAGGTGTGGTTCGACGGCGCCCAGGGCCGCATCCCCCCGGAGAAGGTGGAGCACTACGACTGGGACAGCTGGTACGAGGTCGTACGCGCCCTCGCGCCCGGCGCCTCCATCGCGGTGTCGGGACCGGACGTCCGCTGGGTGGGCAACGAGGGCGGGCTGGCCCGCGAGGACGAGTGGAGCGCCGTACCCGTCGCCGAGGTCGAGTACGGCCGTACCGACTACGCGCTCCCCTACGACGCCCCCGACCAGGGCAGCCGCGACGCGCTCGCCGCCTCCCGGTCGGTCGCCCAGTACCTCCAGTGGTGGCCGGCCGAATGCGACGTGTCCATCAGGCCCGGCTGGTTCTACCACGCGGACCAGCAGCCCAAGACGGTCGACGAACTCACCGACATCTACCTGCGGTCGGTCGGCCGCAACTCCGTGCTGCTGCTGAACATTCCGCCGGACCAGCAGGGGCGGCTCCCCGACGCGGACGTCGCCGTACTCCGCGCCTTCGACGAGCGCATCGGCGCCGAACTGCCCAAGAACCTCGCCCACACGGCGCGGACCTGGGGCGACGGACACCACCCGGGCCTCGCGGTGGACGGCGACCCGGACACGGCATGGACCGCGCCCGCAGCGTCGGACGGTGCGCTGTACGTCGACTTCGGCCGCCCGCGCGAGGTGGACCGGATCCGGCTCGCCGAGGACATCCGCCACGGTCAGCAGGTCGAACAGATCGTCGTGGAGGCCAGGACGGGGGAGGGCTGGACCCAGGTCGCGAAGGTGGGGACCGTCGGCGCGAGCCGAATCGTCCTGCTGCAGTCGCCGGTGGCCGCCCGGCAGTGGCGGCTGCGCGTGCTCGGCTCCCGCGGGCCCGCCCGTATCGCGGAGTTCGGCCTCTACCGCTCGCTGAGCTGAGCTGGGCTGAGCTGACCACCGCACCGGTCCGCACCGGTCCGCCCCGGCCCACCGGCGCGGACCGGTGGGCCGGTTCTGCTCTGCCGTCAGCGAATCTGCTGGGGGCCGAGAAAGCTCAACAGGAGTCACGGCCGGGCCGACTGTGGGGGGAGAGCGCGGCGCAATCGCGTCCGCGCCCCGACAAGGAGGACCGATGTCAACTCCCGCTACCGGCTGGGGCACCGCCCTCGCCCCCCGAGCGTCCGACGACGACAGCACGCCCGCCACCCGCTTCGACGACCATCTGGCCGCACAGCTCCTGATGCAGCGCATCGTCATGCTCGGCACACAGGTCGACGAGGTGTCGGCCAACCGCGTCTGCGCCCAGCTGCTCCTGCTGTCGGCGGAGGACCCGAAGACCGACATCAGCCTGTACATCAACAGCCCCGGCGGCTCGGTGACGGCCGGGCTGGCGATCTACGACACCATGCGGCTCATCCCGAACGACGTCTCCACCCTCGTGATGGGATTCGCCGCCAGCATGGGCCAGTTCCTGCTCACGGTCGGGTCGCAGGGCAAGCGCTTCGCACTGCCGAACGCGCGGATCATGATGCACCAGCCGTCGGCCGGTATCGGCGGGACCGCCGCGGATATCGCGATCCAGGCGGAGAACCTCGAATTCACCAAGAAGTCCATCGAACGGATCACCGCCGAGCACACCGGCCAGAGCGAGGAGACGATCTCCCGCGACGGCGACCGCGACCGCTGGTTCACGGCTGAGCAGGCCAAGGAGTACGGCATGGTGGACCGGGTCGTGGAGTCGCTCGGCGATGTCCGGCCGGCCGGTCCGCGGCGACGGACGGGGCTCTGAGATGGACCGGTACCCGATGGACATGAGCCAGTACACGATCCCGAACGTCGTCGAGCGCACCCCGCAGGGGGAGCGGTCCTACGACGTCTTCAGCAGGCTGCTCTCCGAGCGGATCATCTTCATCGGCACCGAGATCGACGACGGCGTGGCCAATGTCGTCATCGCGCAGCTGCTGCACCTGGAGTCGGCCGGCCAGGAGACCGAGATCTCCATCTACATCAACTCACCGGGTGGATCGGTCACTTCACTGATGGCCATCTACGACACGATGACCTTCGTCAACTCGCCCATCTCGACCTTCTGCGTCGGCCAGGCGGCCTCGACCGCGGCGGTGCTGCTCGCCGGCGGGGACCCCGGGAGGCGCTTCGTCCTCGACCACGCACGGGTCCTGCTGGGGCAGCCTGCGAGCGGCGGCCAGCAGGGCACGGTCTCTGATCTCAGCCTGCGGGCGAAGGAGATGCTCCGGATCCGCTCGGAGATCGAGGAGGTGCTCTCCCGGCACACGCACCACGAGATCTCCGAACTGCGCGCCGACATGGACCGCGACAAGGTCTTCACCGCACGCGAAGCTGTCGCGTACGGGCTCGCCGACCAGGTGCTCAGCCGCCGGAACGCAGCCGCGTAACGGACCGTGGCGGACCGAAGGCCGGTGCCCACGGGGGGACTTCGGGAGGGGCTGCGGGGGCCTGCGGGGGCCTGCGCAGGGAAGGACCGGGCCGGGTGCGAGTCGCACCCGGCCCGGCCCTTCCGGTTGCCGAACTCTCAGGCCGCCAGGCGCACTTCGCCCTGACGCGAGACCGGAGACGTGGCCGGGGAGGCGACCGGGTGAACGACCGCGCGGCGGGAACTCAGCTCCGCCACGGACACCGCCGCACCGTTCTCGCCGGCGCGGGCGGAAGGCCGGCCGGAGACCGGGCCGCGCGCCGTGGTGGCGGGCGCGGGCGCGGTACGCGGCACGGCCGGCATCCGGCGGGTGAGGCGTGCCAGCTCGCGCTGGCCCAGGGCGAGCAGATCACCGAGGCCGAGACCGAGCGCACGGGCGGCAGCCGCGAGGACCTCGGACGAGGCCTCCTTACGGCCGCGCTCCAGCTCGGAGAGGTACGGCATCGAGATTCTGGCCGCGTCGGCCACATCCTTCAGTGTGCGCTCCTGCGCGAGACGTTCACGGCGCAGGACGTCTCCCACGACGTCCCGCCACAGGGGCTCTTTCGCCTCCGCCTGCGGGACCGGCGCAGCAGCGGCTGCAACCGGGCGCAGGGGAAGGACGCGGGCTTGGTTCGGTCCGTGGCTGCTCACCTCTTCAGCCTAGGAGCCCCGCGCCCGGCAGGCTGCCGGTGGCGTTCTGCCCTCGGCGAATTCCCCCGGAGAATTCCCCGGCGAATTCCAAGGTGCGGGGCACCGCCGCCGCTGTCAGACGACGGGCAGCCCGGTGTAGTTCTCGGCGAGCGAGGCCGATGCCGCGTCGGACGAGGTGACGTACCGCAGGTGCGAGAGCTGGAGCCGGCGGTCGAACCCGGTGGCGGCGGGGTCGGCGTGCAGCAGGCTGGTCATCGTGTACGAGAAGTGCTCGGCCCGCCAGACACGTCGCAGCGCGGTCTCGGAGTACGCGTCGAGCAGGGCCTCGTCCTGGTGGGTGTGCCACTGGGTCAGGGCCTGTGCGAGCAGGGCGACGTCGGCCACCGCGAGGTTGAGGCCCTTGGCGCCGGTGGGCGGAACGATGTGGGCCGCGTCGCCGGCCAGGAAGAGACGGCCGTGGCGCATGGGCTCTGCCACGAAGCTCCGCATCGGGGTGATGCCCTTCTCGGTGATCGGGCCGCGCGCGAGCTTCCAGCCGTCGTCGGTCGCGAAGCGGGCGTCGAGTTCGTCCCAGATCCGCTCGTCCGGCCAGTTGTCGGTGCTGTCCGTGGGCTCGACCTGGAGGTAGAGGCGGCTGACCTGCGGGGACCTCATGCTGTGCAGGGCGAAACCGCGCTCGTGGTGGGCGTAGATCAGCTCGTCGCAGGAGGGCGGTACGTCGGCCAGGATGCCGAGCCACGCGAAGGGGTAGGTGCGCTCCGAGACGGTGAGCAGTCCGTCCGGCACGGAGCGGCGCCCGATGCCGTGAAAGCCGTCGCACGCGACCACGACATCGCAGTCCAGCGTGTGTTCGGCCCCGCCGTGGCGGTAGCGGACGGAAGGGGCCGGGGTGTCGATCGCGTCGACGGAGAGCGCCTCGGCCTCGAAGAGCACGGCGCCGCCGGCCTGTTCGCGCAACGCGATCAGGTCCTTGACCACCTCGGTCTGCGCGTAGACCGTCACTGACCGCCCACCGGTGCCGGCGGCGAGGTCGATGCGGTGCGGCCGGCGGTCGAACCGGAGCTCCACACCCGTGTGACGGATGCCCTGGCGGTCCATCCGTTCTCCGGCCCCGGCGGCCCGCAGTACCTCGGCCGTGCCGTGTTCGAGGATGCCGGCGCGCTGGCGCTGTTCGACGTATTCCCGGGTGCGGAGTTCCAGGACGACGTTGTCGATGCCCTGGCGGTGGAGCAGATGGGACAGCAACAGGCCGGCCGGGCCGGCGCCGATGATGCCGACGCGTGTGCGCATGACGGACTCCTGGGGCGGAGAGGCGAACGGAGAGGGAGGTGAATGTGGCGGAAGGCCAAGGTGGGGAAGGGGAAGCGGTGACGTCAGTCGGTCCGGTCGAGCTCGGCCAGGACGCGCTGTGCGGTGGCGAAGGCCGCGTTGGCGGCGGGGACACCGCAGTAGACGGCGCTCTGGAGCAGGACCTCCTCGATCTCGTCGCGGGTGAGCCCGTTGCGTATCGCCGCGCCGACATGCAGGGCCAGCTCGTCCAGCTGGCCGTGGGCGACCAGCGCGGTGAGGGTGATGCAGCTGCGCGTGCGGCGGTCCAGGCCGGGGCGGGTCCAGATCTCGCCCCAGGCGTAGCGGGTGATGAGGTCCTGGAAGGCGGCGGTGAACGGCGTACTGCGTTCGGCGGCCCGGTCCACATGGGCTTCACCCAGCACGGCCCGGCGGACAGCCGTCCCCGCGGCGCGGCGCGAGTCGTCGTCGTACGGATGGTTGGCGAAGTGCGCCTGGAGCGCGGCGATTACGGGCTGCGGCTGCTCGACCGGAGCCAGGTGCGAGGCGCCGGGCAGTTCGAGCAGGGTCGCACCGGGGATGGAGTCGGCGAGTTCCCGGGCGTGGGCCGGGGGAGTGGCGGGGTCATCGCGTCCGCCGATCACCAGAGCGGATGCGCGGATACGGTGGAGTTCGCCCCGCAGGTCGTACGCGGCCAGCGCGTCGCAGCAGGCCGCGTACCCGGCCCGGTCGGTGGCGCACAGGTCTGCGACCGTACCGGCGGCGGCAGTTGACCCGGCGAAGGCGGGGGTGAACCAGCGGCCCGGCGCGCCCGGTGCGAGGGCAGCGGTCCCTTCGGCCCGGACCAGTGCGGCGCGCTCCCGCCAGCCGGCCGGGTCGCCGAAGCGGGCGGACGAGCAGACCATCGCGAGTGCGCCGACCCGTTCCGGGTGGTGCGCCGCGAGGTGCGCGCCGACGGCTCCGCCGAGCGAGATCCCCGCGTACCCGAAGCGGTCCCAGCCCTGGGCGTCGGCCAGCCGCAGTACGAGTGCGGCGAGTCCGGCGACGGTGGCGGAGCCGTCCTGCGGGAGCAGCCCGGCGGGCGATCCTCCGTGGCCGGGCAGATCGAAGCGGAGCACGCGGTGGGTACGGGACAGGGCGGCGGCCTGGGCCTCCCAGACGGATAGGGACGTGCCCAGGGACGGCCCGAGGATCAGCGGTGCGCCGTCGGCCGGACCGTCGAGCAGGTGGTGGGGAAGACGGTTCACGGCTGGGTCCTTCCGGCGGGCATGCGCCGCAGTGCGTGGTCGACCAGGGTGGCGGCCGAGCCGGGATACCCGGCGGGGTCGGTGAGTTCGCGGAGTTCGTCGTGGCTGAGCAGGCCCTGGAGAGCGGGCTCGTCCCGGAGTACGTCGGCCAGGCCGAGCGACTCGGCGGCAGCCCGGTGGGCGGCCCGGGTGAGCAGCTCCCTCGCCGGGCCGCGGCCGAGCAGGCGGCTCAGTTCGGCGGCGATCCGTTCGCTGACCACCAGGCCCTGCGTGAGCCCCAGATTCCCGGCCATCCGGTGGGTGAACACGGCTGGCCCTTCGCTGAGTTCAGCGGCCAGCCGGGCTGCCCCGCCGGTCAGCCGGAGCAGGTCGCGCAGCGGCTGCCACTCGGCGTGCCACGCACCGGCGGGCCGTTCGTCCTCGGCGGCCAGCGAGCCCAGCAGTACGGAGGCGAGGGCCGGCGCTCTGCGGGCCGCGGACGCGATCAGGGCGGCCCGGACGGGGTTGCTCTTGTGCGGCATCGCGGACGATCCGCCCCCGGCGTCCTCGGCCAGTTCGCCGATCTCGGTACGGGAGAGCACCAGCACGTCCGCGGCGAGCTTGCCGAGCGCACCCGCCGTGAAGGCGAGCGCCCCGCCCGTGTCGGCGACCGGAGTACGCAGGGTGTGCCAGGGCAGGACGGGCGCGGCCAGACCGAGTTCGGCGGCGAAGGCGGCGAGCAGCCGGGGGCCGCTGCCGGGCTCGCGGGCCAGGATCTCGAATGCCGCCAGGGTGCCGGCTGCGCCACCGAGCTGGGCCGGCGGCCGCAGGGCGGACAGCCGGTCCGCGGCGTCCAGCACGAGACTGCGCCAGCCCGCCGCCTTGAGCCCGAAGGTGGTGGGGACGGCGTGCTGGGTGAGGGTGCGCCCGGCCATCGGGGTCTCCCGGTGCTCTGAGGCCAGCCGCCCGAGAGCCCCGGCCGTCCGGTGCAGGTCCGCGATGATGCCCGGCAGACTGCGGGCCACGGCCAGCATGGCCGCGGTGTCGAGGATGTCCTGGCTGGTGGCGCCCCGGTGCACATACGGCGCGGACTCGCCGGACACGGCGGCGGTGAGGTCGGAGACGAGCGGGATGACCGGATTGCCGCCCCGGCGGGCGCGCAGCGCCAGGTCGCGTACGTCGAACCGCTCGGCCTGGGCGGCAGCCGAGATCTCGGCCGCGGCCCACGGCGGAACATGGCCGAGCGCCGACTGCGCCCGGGCCAGGGCCGCTTCGGCGTCCAGCATCCCCTGCAGAAGGGCGCGGTCGCCGGTGGCCGCCTCGACGGCCGACCCGGCCCGTACCGGGTCGAGCAGGCCCACATCGGCCGCCGCCCGCGCGCCCTCGTCCTCGTACGGGCGGGCCGCTTCGGTGGGGTGGTCAGCCGTGGGGTGCTCAGCCGTGGGGTGCTCAGCGGTGGGGTCGTCAGCGGAAGTCAAGGAAGACCGTCTCCTCGGCGCCCTGCAGGCGGATGTCGAAGCGGTAGGTGCGCGGCTCCGATTCGACGGCGACCAGGGTCCGCCGGCGGTCCGGGGCGAGCGAGGCGAGCAGCGGGTCGGAGTCGGCCGGCTCCCCCGGGAGGTAGACCCGGGTGTAGAGGTGGTGTAGCAGTCCGCGGGCGAAGACGCAGACGGACAGGTACGGCACGCCGCCGGGCGGCAGCGTACGCACCACCCACCGGCCGTCCGCGTCGGTGGCGACCCGGCCGAAGCCGGTGAACGTGAGGCCGTCGCGGCCGAGGTGGCCGCCGGTCACCGGGTCGCGCCGCATCGAGCCGGGTGCCCCGGTCCTTGAGCCGTCGGGTGCGGGCTGCCAGAACTCCAGTACCGCGTCGGGGACCGGCTCCCCGGCGCCGTCGAATACCCGGCCGTGGACGGTGATGGCGCCGGGGTGTCCGGCCGGGGCGATCTCGGGGCCGCCGGGGAAGGGCAGCGCGTAACCGTAGAAGGGGCCCACGGTCTGGGAGGGGGTGGGGAGTTCGGTCATCGGCCCTCCTCGGTCCAGGTGGCGGCGGGGCCGTCGAGGACGATGTCCCAGCGGTAGCCCAACGACCATTCGGGGCAGGACAGTTCGTGGTCGTACCGGGCGACCAGGCGCTCCCGGGCGTCGTCGTCGGTGACGGACTGGAGGATGGGGTCGTAGGCGAAGAGCGGGTCGCCGGGGAAGTACATCTGGGTGACCAGGCGCTGGGTGAAGGCCCGGCCGAAGAGTGAGAAGTGGATGTGCGCCGGGCGCCAGGCGTTGGCGTGGTTCCGCCAGGGGTAGGCGCCGGGTTTGACGGTGGTGAAGGAGTACCAGCCCTGGCTGGTCGTCAGGCAGCGGCCCACCCCGGTGAAGTGCGGGTCGAGCGGCGCCGGGTGCTGGTCGCCCTGGTGGGCGTAGCGGCCCGAGGCGTTGGCCTGCCATATCTCCACCAGCTGGCCGCACACCGGGCGGCCGGAACGGTCGAGGACGCGGCCGGTGACGGTGATCCGCTCACCCAGCGGCTCGCCGGTGTGCTGCCGTGTCAGGTCGGCGTCCAGCTGAGTGACGTCCGTGACGCCGAAGGCCGGACCCGACAGCTCCACCGCCTCCGGGTCCCGCACGGCGGTCAGGGGCTGCTGCGGGTGGCGCAGGACGGTGCTGCGGTAGGGCGCGTAGCCACGGGAGGGGTGGTGCCGGACGGTGCCGGCGCTGACGTACGCCTCGTACTCCTGGGTGATCTCGCGGGAGATGTCGGGCTGGGTGAGCGGCATGGGCGACGGCTGCCTTTCCGGTACCGGGGAGGGAGGGACGGCCGTCGGGCCCGGCCCGGCGGCGGTGCCCGTGCCGGCCATCAGCGGGTGGCCGTACGGTCGGACAGGAGGCGTACGGGCGCGGCCGTGCGGGCCAGGACCTCGTCGGGACTCACGCCGGGGGCCGTCTCGGCCAGGACGAGGCCGTCTCCTGTCACGTCGATGACGGCCAGATCGGTGATGATCCGGTCGACGCAGTGGCGGCCGGTCAGCGGCAGCGTGCACTCCTGGAGGATCTTCGGTGAGCCGTCCCTGGCCGTGTGCTCCATCAGGACGATGACCGTGCGGGCGCCGTGGACGAGGTCCATCGCACCGCCCATCCCCTTGATCATCTTCCCGGGAATGGCCCAGTTCGCGAGGTCTCCCGTGGCGGAGACCTGCATCGCGCCGAGGATCGCGGCGTCGATGTGGCCGCCGCGGATCATGCCGAAGGAGAGCGCGGAGTCGAAGAAACTCGCTCCGGGCAGCGCGGTGACGGTCTCCTTGCCCGCGTTGATGAGGTCGGGGTCGACCTCCTCGTCGGTCGGGTACGGGCCCACGCCCAGCAGCCCGTTCTCCGACTGGAGCACCACATCGACCCCGGCGGGGAGGAAGTTGGGCACCAGCGTCGGAAGGCCGATGCCGAGGTTGGCGTAGGAGCCGTCCCGGAGTTCACGCGCGGCGCGCGCCGCCATCTCGTTCCGTGTCCAGGCCATCAGCCGCGCACCGTCCCCTGTGCCGTCGTGGACGCCAGGAGCGTCCGTCGTTCTATGCCCTTGTCGGCCGCCTGCGCCGGGGTCAGCGCGACGACGCGCTGGACGAAGACCCCGGGCACATGGACCTCGTCGGGGTCGATCCCGCCCGGCTCGACCAGCTGCTCGACCTCGGCGATGGTGATCCGCCCGGCCATCGCGGCGAGCGGGTTGAAGTTGCGGGCCGCCTTGTTGAAGACGAGGTTGCCGTGCCGGTCGCCCCTGGCCGCGCGCACCAGGGCGAAGTCGGTGGTGATGGCGCGTTCCAGTACGTAGTCGCGGCCGTCGTAGGTACGCACTTCCTTCGGCGGGGAGGCCACCGCGACGCCGCCGTCGGGGGCGTACCGCCAGGGCAGTCCGCCGTCCGCGACCTGAGTGCCGACGCCCGCCGGGGTGTAGAAGGCCGGGATGCCGCAGCCGCCGGCGCGCAGCCGCTCGGCCAGGGTGCCCTGAGGGGTGAGTTCGAGCTCCAGCTCACCGCCGAGATAGCGGCGGGCGAACTCCTTGTTCCCGCCTACGTAGCTGCCGGTCACCCGGGCGATCCGCCCGGCCGCGAGCAGCGTGCCGAGCCCTCCGCCGTCCACGCCGCAGTTGTTGGAGACGACGCTGAGCCCGGTCGACCCTCTCGCGTACAGGGCCTGGATCAGCACATCGGGAACCCCGCTCAGGCCGAATCCGCCGACGGCGAGGGACGCGCCGTCCGGGATGTCCGCCACCGCCTCACCGGCGGTGGCTGCCAACTTGTCCATGCAAAGCCTCTGTTCGCCCACTGAACTTTCGTTCATAATTGCCTGAGCTTGAGTGTCCGTCGAGCTGTCGGCCCTGTCAACGCCTCCGGGTACGGTTTTCCCAGCGTCACCGGCCCGGTGGCCGCTCCAAGGAGGTAAGGCCCATGCCGCAGGCCATGCGGGAGTCCGCCGCGGCACTGGCCGCGCCCGGCGAGGTGCTCGGCCCGCTGGAACGCGGGCTGACCGTGCTGCGCGTGATGGCCGGCGACCCGGATTCCCGCCGGCGCGCCAGCGACCTGGCCCGCGCGACGGGCCTCGCGCGCTCCACCGTCGACCGGATCGCGATCACGCTGGCCCGGCTCGGCCACCTCCGCTCCGAGGGCCGTGATCTGCTGCTCGCCCCCCGGCTGATGGAGCTCGGCAACGCCTACCTGGCCTCCTGCGGCCTGCCCGACGCGCTGGAGCCGTACGCGGACGCCCTCGCCGACGAGCTGGACGAGTCCGTCTCGATCGCCGTACCCGACGGTGACGGGGTCCGCTTCATCACCCAGGCCACCCGCAGACGCGCCATGTCGCTCGCCTTCCGGATCGGCGATCTGCTGCCGGCCGAGCGCTGCGCGCCCGGTGCGCTCTTCGCCGGCGGGTGGGACGAGGCCGACCGCGGGCGCTGGCTGGCCCGCCGCCGGGAGGACCCGCTGGACACCGGGTTCCCGGCCGTTCCGCCCCGCGTCGAGCCGACCGCTCCGGAGCTGGTCGAGGCGGAGTTCGACGTGCGCGTCCGGGAGGCGGCCGGCCTCGGCTGGTCGCTGGACGACCAGTTCATCGAACCCGGTCTGGTCGCGGTCGCCCACGCCGTCCGCGATCCGGCCGGGACGGTGGTCTGCGCTCTCAGCGTCGTCAGCCACACCAGCCGCCACAGCGCGCGGTCGCTCCGCGAGTACGCCCTGCCGCGCCTGCGGCGGGCCGCGGCAGCCATGGAAGAGGCGCTGCGTACGCCGCCCCGCCCGGGACCGCCGCTCGCCGCCCCCGCGCCCGAAGCCGTGGACAGCGGGCTCAAGGCGGAACTGGGGCCGGAATTCCTCCAGTCGCTGGCCAGGGGGCTCACCGTCCTGCGCGCGCTCGGCTCGGCCCGGGGCGGACTGGGTCTGACCGCGGTCGCCGAGGCCGCAGGCCTCCCGCGCGCCAGCGCGCGCCGCGCACTGATCACCCTTCAGTACCTCGGCTATGTGCGTGCCGACGAGGGTGTCTTCACCCTTCTTCCGCGTGTGCTCGAACTCGGCTACGCCCGGCTGTCCCGCCTGTCCTTCGGCGAGATCGTCCGGCCCCACCTCGCCGAACTCACCCGTCAGGTCCGTGAGTCGGCGTCCATCGCGGTCCTCGACGGCGATGACATCCGTTATGTGGAGCGCGTCCCCACGGCCCGGATCATGAGCGTGGACATCACCGTGGGCACCCGGTTCGCCGCCTACGCGACCTCGATGGGCCGGGTCCTCCTCGCGGACCTGCCCGCACCGGAACAGGCTGCCCGGCTGGCGCGCATCAGGTTCGAGCCGCTCACCCGGCACACCGTGACGACGGCCGACGCCCTGGCGGGCATCCTCGAATCCGTCAGGTGTGACGGACATGCCCTGGTCGACGAGGAGCTGGAGGAGGGCCTGCGTTCGGCGGCGATGCCGCTGCGGGACCGCCTGGGGCGCACCGTCGCGGCCGTCAATGTCTCACAGCACGCAGGCCGCGCCACACGCCAGGAGTTCCTCGACACTGTGCTGCCGCCCCTGGCGGCGGCGGTCGCACGGATCGAGGCGGACCTGGCTGTCGCATCCGAACGGCAGCACATCTCCGTGAACTGAACTGCCCTGGTGCGGAAGGGCGTTCACCGCACCCGCCGACTGCCGGCGTGACTCCCTTGTTCTCTCCTGCCTGCCGGGAGTATGTTGCGTTGCGCTTGATACATACCCCCCGGGGGTAAGTACAGAAGAGGTGGACACAGGGGCCGCCCGATGTCTCGACGCGGACATCGGGCGGCCCCTCTCCGTATCGCAACCGCACCCCGCACCGCACCCCGCACCGCCCCCCGGCACCGCATCCGACACCACCTGGCAGGAGAACGGGAATGGACATACGGACACGCGCCGTGCACGTCGTGAACGAACCCTTCGGGGAAGGGAGTTGGCCGCTGAGTGTGCCCATCGTCCAGTCGTCGGCCTTCGGCTTCGGCTCGGCCGACGCGCTGGCGGACGCCATGGGAGGCCCGGACGGCCAGTACGTCTACACGCGGCGCGGCAACCCCACCGTCCGGGCGCTGGAGCGCACGGTCGCCGGGCTTGAGAGTGGCGCGGCCGCCATCGCCTTCGCGTCCGGGATGGGCGCGCTCAGCGGGATGCTGCTGTCCCTGCTGAAGCCCGGCGATCATGTTCTGGCCCAGCGCTGCCTGTACGGCGGGACCTACTCGGTGCTGTCCGATCTGGCCCGGCGGTTCGGGGTCGAGGTCGAGTATCTGCCCGGGGGTGACGCCGCTGACGTGGAGGCGCTGATGCGACCCAAGACGCGTCTGCTGCTTCTGGAGACGATCGCCAACCCGACCGGGCAGGTGCCGGACCTCCCCGTGCTCACGGCGGCCGCCCGCCGGCGCGGTGTCCTCAGCCTGGTGGACAACTCCCTCGCCTCGCCCGTGCTGTGCCGCCCGATCGAGCACGGGGCCGACATCGTCGTGCACTCGACCACCAAGTATCTGGCCGGTCACTCCGATGTCCTGGGCGGTGTCGCCGTCTTCGCGGACGAGGGGCTGCACCGCAGGGTGTGGGGGCGCACGGTCGAACTGGGCGCGACCGCGGACCCGTTCGCCGCCTGGCTGACACTCCGGGGGCTGGCGACGCTGCCGCTGCGGATGCGCCAGCACTGCTCCAACGCCGAGGTGATCGCCGAACGGCTCGCCCGGCACCCGGCCGTGCGGGCCGTGCACTGGCCGTGGCTTCCCGGAAACCCCTCGTACGCCACGGCCCGCACGGTCCTCTCCGGCGGGGGCGGCATGGTCACCTGCGAGCTGACAGGCGGCCGTGCGGCGGGCCGTGGCTTCATCGAGAGGGTGCGGCTGGCCCGGCTCGCCCTGTCCCTCGGAGGCGTCGAGACCCTGATCTCGCACCCTGCCTCCACCTCGCACCGCGAGCTCGACAGCCAGGCCCTGACGGCCGCGGGTGTGGGGGAGGGCACTGTGCGCATCTCTGTGGGCATCGAGCACGCCGAGGACCTCTGGGCGGACATCGAGCAGGCGCTCGACGCCTCCTGACGGTCCAACATTCAAGGATGGGTCGTTTATTTGGATTGACAAAATAAACGGCACGTTCGTATATTCGAAGCAGCTCGGAACCATCCACTCTCGGCTCAAGGGGGGCGCTCCATGCGCTACTTCGAGGACTTCCGTACCGGTGACGTCCACCATCTGGGCACGGTCACCGTCACCGAGGAGGAGGTGCTGGAGTTCGCCAGGCGCTTCGACCCGCAGCCGTTCCACACCGACACCGAGCTGGCCGAGCGGTCGCCCTTCGGGGGCCTCATCGCCAGCGGCTTCCACACCGCCGCGCTCTTCATGCGGCTGTACGTGGACGGCCTGCTCGCCGACAGCGCGGGCGCCGGATCACCGGGCATCGACAAGATCCGGTTCCACCGGCCCGTGCGCCCCGGCGACGTACTCACCGCGCGACTTGAGGTCCTCGCCTCGCGCCCCTCGCTCATGAGTCCTGCCACCGGCATCGTCGAGCCGCGATGCGAGCTGGTGGCGTCGGACGGGACGGTCGTGTTCAGCATGGTCCTGCACAGCATCTTCCGGCGGCGCTCTGCCGCGCCCCGTACGGCGTCCTCCGCGGCCCCCGCATCGCTGCCCGCGGCACAGGACCCGGTGGCCTGTGTGAAGGCCGGCTGAGCACGACCGTCCTCTCATCCCATCCAGTGAAGGGGGCCTTCCGTGGAGGCCGTATCCCGCACCGCCCAGTGGACCGCCGCAGCGCGCGCCCTGGAGACCGAACGCGACGACCGGCTGTTCGCCGATCCCTACGCGCGTACCGTTGCCGACGGCATCGGGTTCGAACTGCTGGAACGGTACGCGGGCGCAGGCACCGTGCCGTTCCTGGCCATCCGCACCACCTATCTGGACCGCGCCATCGGCCGGGCCGTCGAGGACCAGGGCATCCGCCAGGTCGTCTTCCTGGCCGCGGGCATGGACACCCGTTTCTACCGGCTCGGCTGGCCGGCCGGAGTCACCGTCTACGAACTCGACCGCCCCGCACTGCTCGCGGCGAAGGCGGACATGCTCGCCGGTGAGCCCGCACCGCCCGGCCGCGAACGGCGCACCGTCGCCGTCGACCTCACAAAGGACTGGACGGGCCCGCTGAAGGAGGCGGGCTGGCGGTCCGACGAGACCACACTCTGGGTCGTGGAAGGGCTGCTCTTCTTCCTGCCCGAGGAAGCGGTCCGGGCGCTGATCACCACCCTGTCCGCGCACAGCGCCCCCGGATCCGTCCTCCTGGGCGACGTCATCAGCCGGTCCGCGCTGAAGAACCCGCTCTCCCGCACCTTCCTCAAAGCCCTTGAGGAGGACGGCAACCCCTGGCTGTTCGGCACCGAGGAGCCCGAGCAGCTGCTCACCGACTGCGGCTGGTCGCCACGCGAGGTCAGGCAGCCCGGCGAGGAGGGCGCCGACTTCGGGCGCTGGCCGTACCCGGTGCCGGCGCGCGAGATGCCCCGCATACCCCGGTCCTTCCTGTTCACCTGCGACCTGTCGACCGGCGAGGAGAAGGCGGCATGACCGAGAACCCCGCTCCCGGCACCCGGGTCACGTCCGGCACTCCCGCCACCGACTTCCACCAGCGGATCATCGGTGACGCGGCCGCCGCCGTCCGCGGTCTCACGGTGGCCGTCGGCGAGCGGCTCGGCCTGTACCGGGCGCTCGCGGAGCACGGCCCGCTCACCCCCGCCCAGCTGGCCGGCCGCACCGGCACCAGCGAGCGGTACGTGGAGGAATGGCTGCACGCCCAGCTCAGCGCGGAGTACGTCGAACGGCACCCCTCCGCCGGGACGTACACCCTGCCCCCCGGCCACGCGCCGGTGCTCGCCGACCCCTCGGCCGTCACCTACGCGGCCGGGTTCTTCACGGCACTGAAGGCGCTCTACGCCACCGAAGACCTCCTGGTCGACGCGTACCGCACCGGGGACGGCGTCGGATGGGCCGAGCACGACCCGGCGCTCGACACCGGCATGGGCAGCTTCTTCGAGCCCACCTACCAGCACCGGCTGCTGCCGGACTGGCTCCCCGCCCTCCACGACGTGACCGGCAAACTCACCGCGGGCGGCCGGATCGCCGACGTGGGCTGCGGGGTCGGGCACACCACGCTCCTCATCGCCAAGGCCTACCCCGAGGCGACCGTCCACGGCTTCGACTACTCGGAAGAAGCCATCACCATCGCCCGCCAGCTCGCCGACGACGCGGGCCTGTCCGAGCGTGTGATCTTCGAGACGGCGTCCGCCGACGACTACCCCGGCTCCGGCTACGACCTGGTGACCTTCTTCAACTGCCTGCACGACATGGGGGATCCGGTCGCAGCGGCCCAGCACGTCCACAAGTCCCTCGACGCCGACGGCACCTGGATGCTGGTCGAATCCAATGTGTCGCCCGCGGACGTCGACTCCGGTACCCCGGCCGCCCGGATGTTCATGGCGCTGTCCGCGGTCATGTGCCTGCCGGTCGCCGTCGCCCAGCGCGGCCCGCACGCCCTCGGCAACCACTCCGGAGAGCGGGCGTTCCGCGCCATCGCCGAAGAGGCCGGATTCACCCGCTGGCGCCGGGCCGCCGAGACGCCCGTCAACGCCGTCTACGAGGTCAGGCCCTGACGCCCGGACCCACCCCGCGCACGACCCCGGTCCGTGCGCCACCCACGTACGCAACAGGAGATGCCCATGGCCACAACAGCCCTGCCCGTGACCGACCGCTTCCTCGAAGTCCTGGGGCGGCTCAGCGAGAAGTCCATCGAGGACTACTACAACCCCTACCAGCAGTTCCAGTGGCCCGACCGGCTTGAGGAGGACTGCCTGTGGATGAGTCCCGAGCTGCTCACCCCGTACGGCACCCCCCACTTCGACGAGCTGGACGAGAAGACACTGCACCGGCTGGCCAAGTGGGAGTCCATCAACTTCTACAGCCTCAATGTGCACGGCATCCGTGAACTGCTCATCGAGGTCGTCGGCCGCATCCACATGCCCGGCTTCGAGGTCCCGTCGGACTTCTTCCACCACTTCATCGGTGAGGAGAACGAACACATGTGGTTCTTCGCCGAGTTCTGCCGGAGGTACGGCAACAAGATCTACGGCTCCACGCCGATGCGCGCGGACTCCGTGTGGGAGCCCGAGGTCGAGAACTTCCTCGTCTTCGCCCGCATCCTCTTCTTCGAGGAACTGGTCGACCACTACAACAGCCGGATGGCGCAGGACACCGCGCTCTGCGACACCATCCGCGAGGTCAACCGCATCCACCACCAGGACGAGTCCCGCCACATCGCCTTCGGCCGGGAACTGGTCTCGCTGCTGCACCTGCGGATGCGTGAGGCGGTCGGCCCGGAGCGGCTCGCCGAGGTGGAGGCGTATCTGAAGCGCTATGTCGTCTTCAGCCTCAACTCCCTCTACAACCCGCATGTCTACCGCGACGCGGGGATCGCCGACCCGCTGGCCCTGCGTACCGCGCTCATCGAGGACGAGCGCCGGCGCCCCCACGAGCGCAAGGCCATCCGCAAGCCGCTCGCCTTCTTCCTGAAGACCGGGATCTTCTCCGACGAGACCCTGCCGGTCGTCTGAACCGAGAGGTGGATCTTCACCGTGTCCCGAACCACCGCCACACACACCACCGCCACGCACACCACCGCCACGCAGGCCACGGCCACCCGCACGGCCGCGTCCCGTACCACCGCGTCCGGCGTCACCGTGCCCCGCCCCGCTCCAGCAGCCCCGCAAGGGCTCCCCGCACTCGGCCCCGAAGGCACCGCGCTGCTCCGGCTGCTCGACGACACCTTCGAGTCCTGGGGGACCGACGCCGGCGCACGGGCCATGACCATGGCACCACTGCTCCCCGCCGCCGACCTGGCACGTCTGGACTACTACGAGAACTTCCCGCACCAGGCGGTGCTGGCCGCACCCCTCGACCTGGACCGCCGCGACGAGGCGCCGTTCTGCACCGAATCCGGCTCCTTTCCGTGCGACGCCCTCCAGCCGGCCGGACTCGGGCTGCCATCGGCCTCCTGCTATGCGGTGTATCTCCACCACGAAGGACAGCAGGTGCCCGATGACACCCTGGTGACCGTCGTCGGCTGGTGCTTCCGCAAGGAGGAGCACTACGAGGGTCTGCGCCGCCAACTCGGCTTCCGGATGAGGGAGATCGTGGCCATCGGCAGCCAGGAGCACGCCGAGAACCATCTCCGCGGGTTCACCGAGCGGGTGACGGCCTTCGCCGAGGCGCTCGACCTGCCACTGCGGAGGGAAGCGGCCTGCGACCCGTTCTTCGACAAGGGCGGCTCCAAGGCGCTCCTGCAACGGCTGTCGCCGGTCAAGCACGAATTCCTCTACGAGGACCTGGCGATCGCCTCGGTCAACACCCACCGCAACTTCTTCGGCGACCGCTGCTCCATCAGCCTCGCGGACGGCGGCCCCGCCTTCACCAGCTGCGTCGCCTTCGGCCTCGAACGCTGGCTCTCGGCGCTCACACGGCGCCATGGGAACTGGGCGGCCGCCACCGACGCCGTACGCACCGCCGTGGCACGACTGGCGCCGGCCGGGCCGGTGACCTGACGTGCCGGCCCGCCCCACTGTCGCAGCGGGCGGCCTGGGCGGGGCGAATCTCGGCATGGACATCGTGTCCGTCAACCGCGTCCGCCGCCTCATGGCCGACCACGGCGAAGCCTTCTTCGGCCGGATGCTCGACGCCCGCGAACTGGCGGACTGCCGGACATCGACCGGACTGGACATCCTGAGCCTCTGCGGCCGTATCGCGGCCAAGGAGGCGGCCTTCAAGACACTCCGCGTCCAGAACCGGTTCCTGCCGTGGCTCGACATCGTCGTGCGGCGGTCGGACGGCGGCTGGCCCCTCGTCGAACTCCGCCGTTCCGCAGCCGACATGGCCGCCGCCTCCGGCATCTGCGAGATCACCGTGAGCATCAGCCACGACGTCGACTACGCCGTCGCGGTGGCAGCGCCGATCCTCGGTGACCCACCTGTCGCACCGCAGCCGTGACAGGGCCACCGGCCCGCACATCGTCACGCACACATCGTCATGCCCACAGACACAGTTAGGAGCACAGCCATGAGCGAGGGCCTGCAGCAGGTCAAGGACTGGATCCTCAAGCGCCACGAGGACCGGGCCGACATCGCACCCGACCTGGACCTCATCGAGAACCGTCTCATCGACTCGCTGTCGTTCGTCGAGTTCGTCTTCCTGCTGGAGCAGCTGAGCGGCCGTCCGATCGAGATGGAGACGCTTGAGGTCGACGCCATCCGCACGCTCGACGCCATCGCGGACAACTTCTTCCGCGCGGAGGTGAAGTGACGTGAGCCGACGGCTCTTCACCTCCGAATCCGTCACCGAGGGACACCCGGACAAGATCGCCGACCGGATCAGCGACACGATCCTCGACGCGCTCCTGGCCCAGGACCCGGCATCCCGCGTGGCCGTCGAGACGCTGATCACCACAGGGCAGGTCCATATCGCGGGCGAGGTGACCACCGCCGCCTATGTACCCATAGCCGAACTCGTCCGCAAGGCCGTACTCGACATCGGCTACGACTCCTCGGCCAAGGGCTTCGACGGTGCCTCCTGCGGGGTGTCCGTGTCGATCGGTGCCCAGTCACCCGACATCGCGCAGGGCGTCGACACCGCCGACAAGGACGGTGAGGCGCTGGACCAGCAGGGCGCCGGGGACCAGGGGCTGATGTTCGGCTACGCGTGTACCGACACTGCCGAGCTGATGCCCCTGCCCATCCACCTGGCCCACCGGCTCTCCCGCCGGCTGAGCGAGGTACGCAAGGACGGGACCGTCCCGTATCTGCGCCCCGACGGCAAGACCCAGGTCACCATCGAGTACGAGGGGGACCGGCCGGTCCGGCTGGACACCGTCGTCGTCTCCACCCAGCACGCGGCCGACATCAGCCTGGCTGGGCTGCTCGCCCCGGACATCCGCGAACACGTGGTGGAGGCCGAACTCAAGGCGCTCGCGGAGCAGGGCGTCAGCCTCGAAAGCGACGGATACCGGCTGCTGGTGAACCCGACCGGCCGTTTTGAGATCGGTGGCCCGATGGGTGACGCGGGTCTGACCGGTCGCAAGATCATCATCGATACGTACGGGGGGATGGCCCGGCACGGCGGTGGCGCGTTCTCGGGGAAGGACCCGTCGAAGGTGGACCGTTCGGCGGCGTACGCGATGCGCTGGGTGGCCAAGAACGTCGTCGCGGCCGGTCTGGCGGAGCGCTGCGAGGTGCAGGTCGCGTACGCCATCGGCAAGGCCGAACCAGTCGGCCTGTTCGTCGAGACCTTCGGCACCGAGACCGTACCCGTGTCCCGTATCGAGAACGCCATCGACCAGGTCTTCGATCTGCGCCCCGCCGCGATCATCCGCGACCTCGACCTGCTGCGTCCCATCTACGCCCGGACCGCCGCGTACGGCCACTTCGGCCGCGAGCTGCCGGACTTCACCTGGGAGCGCACCGACCGGGTGGCCGCCCTGCGTCTGGCAGCGGAGGACTGACTGAGATGGGTATTGCTGTCACAGGTTCCATCGCCACCGACCATCTGATGACGTTCCCCGGGAGGTTCACCGACCAGCTCCTGGCCGACCGGCTCGACCGGGTGTCCTTGTCGTTCCTCGTGGACCAGCTGGAGATACGGCGAGGGGGAGTGGCAGCAAACATCTCCTTCGGGCTCGGACTGCTCGGACTGCGCCCCGTACTGATCGGCGCGGTGGGAAGCGACTTCGAGCCGTACCGTGTCTGGCTCAAGCAGCACGGGGTCGACACGGACTCCGTCCGGGTCAGCACGGAACTGCACACGGCCAGATTCCTCTGTACGAAGGACCGGGCGCAGAACCAGATCGCCACTTTCTACGCCGGCGCGATGGCGGAAGCCAGGGAAATCGACCTGGGTTCGGTCATCCGCCGGACCGGCCGGCTGAGCCTCGTCATGATCTCCCCGGACGACCCGGAGGCCATGACGAGGCACACCAGAGCCTGCCGAAAGCTGGGGATCCCTTTCGCCGCCGACCCCTCGCAGCAACTGGCAAGGCTCGACGGGCCCGAGGCCCTGGAACTGATCAGCGGCGCGCGCTGGCTCTTCACCAACGAGTACGAGGCAGCGCTCCTCCAGGAACGGACCGGTCTCACCCAGCAGCAGATCCTCAACAAGGTCGGCTGCTGGGTCACCACACACGGCGCTCAGGGCGTCCGCCTTGAGCGCACCGGTCACGACCCGCTGGCCGTCCCCGCTGTCGAGGTGCCCGGCGCCGTCGATCCCACAGGAGTCGGCGACGGCTTCCGCGCGGGCTTCCTCGCCGGCCTGGCATGGGGAGTCCCCGAGCAGCACGCCGCCCAGCTCGGCTGTGCGGTGGCGGCGACCGTGCTCGACTACGTGGGAACACAGGAGTACCGCCTGTACCGCGACTCCCTCGTCTCCCGGCTCAGGATGTCCTACGGCCCTGAATGCGTGGCCCATCTGACAGCACACCTGCGGGAGTTGACGTGAGGGACACGAGGGGTCTGCGCGAAGCGCTCACCGGGCAGGTGGTGATCGCGGACGGAGCCATGGGAACCATGATTCAGGCCCAGGACCCCACGCTGGATGACTTCCTGCAGCTGGAGGGCTGCAACGAGGTACTCAATATCACCCGTCCCGACATCGTCCGCTCGGTGCACGAGGAGTACTTCGCTGTCGGCGTCGACTGTGTGGAGACGAACACCTTCGGTGCGAATCTGGCCGCGCTGGGGGAGTACGACATCCCCGACCGCGTCCACGAGCTGTCCGAGGCAGGGGCCCGCATCGCACGGGAGACCGCTGATGCGTATGCGGCCCGCGACGGGCGGCCGCGGTGGGTGCTGGGTTCTATGGGTCCGGGTACGAAACTGCCGACGCTGGGGCATGTGCGGTACGGCGCCCTGCGGGACGCGTACGAGCAGAACGCCGAAGGCCTGATACGCGGCGGGGCGGACGCCTTGCTCGTGGAGACGTCGCAGGACCTGCTCCAGGCGAAGGCCGCCGTGATCGGTGCACGGCGTGCGCTGGAGGCGACGGGTGCCGATCTTCCCGTGATCTGCTCGGTCACGGTGGAGGCCACCGGCACGATGCTGCTCGGCTCGGAGATCGGCGCCGCGCTGACCGCGCTGGAGCCCCTGGGTATCGACCTGATCGGCCTGAACTGTGCGACGGGTCCGGCGGAGATGAGCGAGCACCTGCGCTATCTGGCGCGCCACTCCCGCATCCCGCTGTCCTGTATGCCGAACGCGGGGCTTCCGGTGCTCGGCAAGGACGGCGCGCACTATCCGCTCAGGCCGGAGCAACTGGCCGAAGCACAGGCGACGTTCGTCGGAGAGTACGGGTTGTCGCTGATCGGCGGCTGTTGCGGTACGACACCGGAGCATCTGCGTCAGGTGGTGGAGCGAGTACGTGGCACCCAGCCCACCGCTCGTGAGCCGCGTCCTGAGCCGGGTGCCGCGTCGCTGTATCAGACGGTGCCGTTCCGTCAGGACACGGCGTATATGGCGATCGGTGAGCGGACGAATGCCAACGGCAGTAAGAAGTTCCGTGAGGCGATGCTGGAGGCGCGTTGGGACGACTGTGTGGAGATGGCGCGCGATCAGATCCGTGAGGGCGCGCACATGCTGGATCTGTGTGTCGACTATGTGGGCCGTGATGGTGTGGCCGACATGAGCGAGCTGGCGGGCCGTTTCGCGACCGCCTCGACGTTGCCGATTGTGCTGGACTCCACGGAACTGCCTGTGCTGCGGGCGGGTTTGGAGAAGCTGGGCGGTCGGGCGGTCCTGAACTCGGTGAATTACGAGGACGGTGACGGGCCGGAGTCCCGTTTCGCGAAGGTGACCGCGCTGGCGGTCGAGCACGGTGCCGCGCTGATCGCGCTGACGATCGATGAGGAGGGTCAGGCGCGCACGGTCGAGCACAAGGTCGCTGTCGCGGAGCGGCTGATCGAGGACCTGACCGGTAATTGGGGGGTGCGCGAGTCGGACATTCTCATCGACACGCTGACCTTCACGATCTGCACGGGTCAGGAGGAGTCGAGGGGCGACGGCGTCGCCACCATCGAGGCCATCCGTGAGCTGAAGCGCCGGCATCCGGATGTTCAGACCACGCTGGGTCTGTCGAATATTTCCTTCGGTCTCAACCCGGCTGCCCGGGTGGTGCTGAACTCGGTGTTCCTGGATGAGTGTGTGAAGGCGGGGCTGGATTCGGCGATCGTGCATGCGTCGAAGATCCTGCCGATCGCCCGCCTGGAGGAGGAGCAGGTCAAGGTCGCCCTCGACCTGATCTACGACCGGCGGGCTGAGGGCTATGACCCGTTGCAGAAGCTCATGGAGCTTTTCGAGGGCGTCAACATGAAGTCCATGAAGCAGGGCAGGGCCGAGGAGCTCATGGCTCTCCCGCTGGACGAGCGGTTGCAGCGCAGGATCATCGACGGGGAGAAGAACGGTCTGGAGGCCGACCTGGATGAGGCGTTGCAGGCCCGGCCGGCTCTGGAGATCGTCAATGACACCTTGCTGGAGGGTATGAAGGTTGTCGGTGAGCTTTTCGGGTCGGGGCAGATGCAGTTGCCGTTCGTGCTCCAGTCGGCTGAGGTGATGAAGAGTGCGGTGGCTCATCTGGAGCCGCACATGGAGAAGACCGATGATGACGGCAAGGGCACGATCGTTCTGGCCACCGTCCGTGGTGACGTGCATGACATCGGTAAGAATCTCGTCGACATCATTCTGACGAACAATGGCTACAACGTCGTCAACCTCGGTATCAAGCAGCCTGTCTCGGCGATCCTGGAAGCGGCGGAGGAGCACAAGGCGGACGTCATCGGGATGTCCGGTCTCCTGGTGAAGTCGACTGTGATCATGAAGGAGAACCTCCAGGAGCTCAACCAGCGCAAGATGGCTGCCGATTTCCCCGTCATCCTCGGCGGCGCGGCCCTGACCAGGGCGTATGTCGAGCAGGATCTTCACGAGATCTACGAGGGCGAGGTCCGCTATGCGCGGGATGCTTTCGAGGGTCTGCGGTTGATGGATGCGCTGATCGGGGTCAAGCGGGGTGTGCCGGGTGTGGTGCTGCCCGAGCTCAAGCAGCGGCGGGTGCCGAAGCGGGATACGGCTGCTGTTCTGGAGGTGGAGGAGGCGCAGGGGCCTGTCCGCTCGGATGTGGCCACCGACAATCCGGTCCCGGAGCCGCCGTTCTGGGGTACCCGTGTCGTCAAGGGGATCCAGCTCAAGGAGTATGCGTCCTGGCTGGACGAGGGCGCGCTGTTCAAGGGGCAGTGGGGTCTGAAGGAGGCCCGTAAGGGTGAGGGTCCCACGTATGAGGAGCTGGTGGAGGCCGAGGGGCGGCCGCATCTGCGGGGGTGGCTGGATCAGCTGCACACCAAGAACATGCTCGAAGCGGCAGTGGTCTACGGCTACTTCCCCTGTGTCTCCAAGGGCGACGACCTGATCCTCCTGAACGAGGACGGCAGTGAGCGGACCCGTTTCTCCTTCCCGCGTCAGCGCCGTGGCCGCAGGCTCTGTCTGGCGGATTTCTTCCGCCCCGAGGAGTCCGGCGAGACCGATGTGATCGGTCTCCAGGTGGTCACGGTCGGCTCGCGGATCGGTGAGGCCACCGCCGAGCTGTTCGAGGCCAACTCCTACCGCGACTACCTCGAACTCCACGGCCTCTCCGTCCAGTTGGCCGAAGCCCTCGCCGAGTACTGGCACGCACGAGTCCGCTCCGAACTCGGCATCGAAGCGGGCGACCCGGACTCGCTGGATGCCGTGCTCCGTACCGAGTACCAGGGCTGTCGCTACTCGCTCGGGTACCCGGCGTGTCCGGATCTGAAGGACCGGGCGAAGATCGCCGAACTGCTCCAGCCCGAGCGGATCGGGGTACACCTCTCCGAGGAGTTCCAGCTGCACCCCGAGCAGTCCACCGACGCGATCGTGATCCACCACCCCGAAGCCACGTACTTCAACGCTGGGGGCCGTCGATGACG
>NZ_JAPEPC010000003.1 GCF_026340465.1 Streptomyces sp. NBC_01306 | reverse complement strand
AACCACCGCGCTGCGCGCGGTGGCTGCGCTTCCGCTCCGCGGAAGCGCGAGCGGGACGCTCCGCGTCCTGCTCAACTGGGCTGCTGCGCAGCCCAGTTGCTGCCCCGTCCGCTGCGCTCCCGGGGCAGCGGGACTGTGTCCCGTAGCAGGCTTTCGCTTCGCTCTAGCCTGGCAGGCAGGTCCGCTGCGCTCCCCTGCCTGAACGGTCCTTCCGGCTGCACCTCCAGAACCGAGGCCCGCTAACGCGGGCCAGTCTGGCTACGGAAGAGGGGTATCGCGCGGACCTTTCAGCGTCGTCTTTTGAAATAACCGTGCTGATGCAGCTTGTAGATGATCACTGGGGCCAAGATGAGCCACACGGCCAGGAAGGCCCGTTTGAACCATGGATGGCCGTCCGGCCTGGCGCCCTGGGTCAGCTCTGAGGCGGCCACACTGAGTCGAGTCATGCTTCTCCAGTGCCCAGCCAACAGGCCAACACGCAGCCTCTGTATCCGAGTTGTGGAGGTTGGGGCTTGCGATGCACTCCGGTTTCCAGTAGGGGTCGCTCGTTCGTGAAGGTTCCCGTGTGGTGGCTGCATCAAACTGATTCAGCATGTAACGTTGGTAGAAATACAGGACACCTCCCCTCGTCGGGGAACCTCCCTGAAATTCCGAGAGGAACGACCACAGATGGCCTGGCGCCACGAACCTACCGGACCCGATTCCGCGCTGAGCAGCCATTCTTTGGGCCGGGTGAGTCGGTATCAGAGGGCGGGCGCCAAAGCCCGGTTGAGGCTGTTCGCGCTCTTGGCCGCCCACGGCGTGCCCGCGAGCGAGGCGGATGACCTGGTGGCCGCGCTGGAGGCTGAAGAGCGGTCGCGAGGGCGCAGCGCGAGGTGGCGAAACTGGAAGGCATGGCGTCGCGCTCGTGTGGCTCGGTGTTCGAGGACGGCTGCGACGATGCGGTACCGGCCGTGAGCGAGGCCTTGGTGGGCATCGTGGACCACGGTTGGTCGCGGTGTGGTGGCCGGTCGGCCGGCGCCGTTGAACTGGCCGTACACATCGCGGAACGAGGCCCTCTGAAAGACCACGGAATTCAGCGCTCGGGGAGGCAAGGAAATGTCAGCGATTCAGCTCAAGGAACACCAGGTAGATCAGCGCTCCGTGTTTCGCAGGTGGGTGGGATTCCCTGCAAGGTCATCTGTGCCCCCGCAGGGTGCCCGGGGAACGATCGTGTCAGCGACCGGTTCAGGCAAGACGATCACGGCCGCCGCGTGCGCGCTGGAGAGCTTCGCAGACGACCGGATCCTCGTGACCGTGCCGACCCTGGACCTGCTCGCGCAGACCGCCCAGGCGTGGCGCCTGGTGGGCCACCGGGCCCCGATGGTCGCGGTGTGCTCGCTGGAGAACGACGCGGTACTGAACGAGCTGGGCGTGCGCACCACCACCAACCCGATCCAGCTCGCCCTGTGGGCAGGGCACGGACCGGTCATCGTGCTCGCCACGTACGCCTCTCTTGTGGACCGCGAGGACATCGACGCACCGAAAGGCCAGCGGAAGATTCGCGGGCCACTGGAGACCGCTCTGGCGGGCGGAGAGCGACTGTACGGCCAGCGCATGGCGGGCTTCGACCTCGCGATCGTGGACGAGGCGCACGGCACCGCTGGTGATCTTGGTCGTCCGTGGGCGGCGATCCATGACAACGCCCGCATCCCCGCCGACTTCCGGCTCTACCTCACCGCGACCCCGCGCATCCTCGCCGCGGCCCGCCCGCAGAAGGGCGCGGACGGCCAGAAGGCGGAGATCGCATCCATGGCCGACGACCCGGAGGGCACGTACGGCGCGTGGCTCGCGGAGCTGGGTCTGAGCGAGGCGATCGAGCGGGAGATCCTCGCCGGGTTCGAGATCGACGTGCTGGAGATCCGCGACCCCTCCCCCGTTCTCGGGGAGTCCGAGGAGGCCCGGCGGGGCCGGCGCCTGGCGCTCCTGCAGACCGCCCTGCTGGAGCACGCGGCGGCGTACAACCTCCGTACGGTCATGACGTTCCACCAGAAGGTGGAGGAGGCCGCCGCGTTCGCGGAAAAGCTGCCGGAGACCGCTGCCGAGCTGTACGTCAACGACGCGTCCGACGCCGACCTGGCCGCCGCTGACAAGCTGCCGAAGTCGTCGATCGACGCGGAGTTCTACGAGCTGGAAGCCGGCCGCCACGTACCCCCAGACCGCGTGTGGTCGGCGTGGCTGTGCGGCGACCACCTCGTCAGTGAGCGGCGCGAGGCTCTGCGGCAGTTCGCCAACGGCATCGACGCGGCCGGGCGCCGGGTGCACCGGGCGTTCCTCGCCAGCGTTCGCGTCCTCGGTGAGGGCGTGGACATCACCGGCGAGCGGGGCGTGGAGGCCGTGTGCTTCGCGGACACCCGCGGATCGCAGGTGGAGATCGTGCAGAACATCGGCCGGGCGCTGAGGCTCAACAAGGACGGCTCCACCAAGGTCGCCAGGATCATCGTGCCGGTGTTCTTGGAGCCCGGCGAGGACCCCACCGACATGGTCGCCAGCGCCAGTTTCCGCCCCCTTGTAGCGGTCCTCCAAGGACTCCGCAGTCATGATGAGCGTCTGGTCGAGCAGCTCGCCTCCCGCGCCCTCACCAGCGGAAAGCGCAAGGTCCACGTCCGGCGTGACGAGGACGGCCGGATCGTCGGGGCCGGCGGCGCGGGCGACGGCGAGGACCAGGACGACGACACGCAGGCCGCCGCCGAAGCCGCCCTGCTCCACTTCTCCAGCCCGCGCGACGCGGCGACGATCGTGGCGTTCCTCCGTACGCGGGTGTACCGGCCGGAGTCGCTGGTGTGGCTGGAGGGATACCAGGCCCTCATCCGGTGGCGGGCAGAGAACGAGATCACCGGCGTCCACGCCGTGCCCTACGACGTCGAGGTCGAGGTGGGGGTCACGAAGGATTTCCCGCTTGGCCGATGGGTCCACCAGCAGCGGAAGGCGCTACGGGCCGGGGAGCTGGAGGAGCGGCGCAAGACCCTGCTGGACGCACCCGAAGCCGGGATGGTCTGGGAGCCGGGCGAGGAAGCGTGGGAGAACAAGCTCGCCACGCTGCGGTCCTACCGGCGGGCCATGGGGCACCTTGCTCCGCGTCAGGACGCAGTGTGGGGCGAGGGCGAGGCGATGGTGCCAGTCGGGCAGCACATGGCGAACCTGCGGCGCAAGGGCGGCCTGGGGAAGGACACGGAGCGGGCGGCGGAGCGCGCGAAGCATCTGACCGCGATCGACCCGGACTGGAACTGCCCGTGGCCGCTGGACTGGCAACGCCACTACCGGGTACTCGCCGACCTCGTCGACGCCGACGGCGTTCTGCCTGCCATCGAACCCGGGGTGCTGTTCGAAGGCGACGACCTGGGCAAGTGGCTGGAGCGGCAGAAGAACCCCGGCACCTGGGCGCAGCTGTCGACCAAGCAGCAGGAACGGTTGTCGAAGCTGGGCGTACAGCCCATCCAGGCGTCGCCTCCCGCCCCGGCAGCCACTCGTACGACCAAGGGCCCGACCAGGGCCCAGCAGGCGTTCCAGCGCGGCGTACAGGCCCTCACACAGTGGGTCGAGCGGGAAGGCGCGGATCGGCCTGTGCCGCGCGGTCATGGCGAGCAGATCGCGGTCGACGGTGAGGCGGAGCCGGTGCCGGTGAAGCTGGGCGTATGGCTCTCCAACACCAAGACCCGGCGGGACAAGCTCGCCCAGGAGCAGCTGGACGCGCTGCGAGAGCTGGGCGTCGGCTGGGCGTAGAGCCGGTCTTTGGGGCGGCTGCCAGCGCTCGCCCCAAAGACCGGCTCTGCTGCAGATCAGTAAAGCCCGATCGCGTCCACGATGATGGCCGGACCGGCGATATGGGAGTGAACGTCCTCAGTGGGGAGATCCAGGTTGAAGTGGCTGACCAGCTCTCGCACGTGATCGTCTACGTCGAGCATCATGAAGCGCCGCATCATGTGTTCCCAGTCGTGGAGGAGCCACTGTTCGGCGCTGAGGTATCCATCGCTGCCCCCTGGAATCAACCTGCTAACGCTTCCCAGAACGCGGAGTTCTCCTTCGATACGGTTCGCTGAAGCCTCGCCCAGGAAGTGGTCCGGCGGCACATTGATGTAGACCTTCTGCGGCAGGTTCGACCCGGTCAGTTCCAGGAGGGTTGGAATGGGGAGGAGCTCGTTCCGGAGGTACACCTGCTGCAACTGCTCGGCGAACGGCAAATCTGCAATCTCGAGATTGCGGAGGCTGTCCAGGTCGGCCTCTACGGTGTCCATCAGCCGACGAAGGATGAAGAACATCTTCCCTGCCAGGCTGGCCGCGGTGATCCTCGTCGTTCCCTCGATCTGGACCAGATCGTCCCTGACGAGGGGAGTTTCGCCGTCCGGGTCGACTTTGACCGCGCCAGCGTCGTTGATCAGCGCATCGATCAACTTGCTGAAGGTGGCCTTCTGCTTGGGGGCAAGACTGTAGGTGGATTGGAACTCAACGTCGGCCCCCCTAGTAGGGCTTTGTTAGGTGGTGTCGTAGGTCTGCCATGGGGTGGGTTGTCGGCAGGTGGGGCAGGTTCCGGTCCAGGTGGCTAACAGGTGTTGGAGGAGTGCCAGGGCCTGGTAGAGGGTCAGGCCCTGGCAGGGGCTTTTGGGGAGGACCGCTGTTCGGTCAGGAAGAGGTGGGCGGCGGTGACGAGGGTGACGTGGCGGTGCCAGCCGGTGAACGAGCGGCCCTCGAAATGGTCGAGTCCGAGCGTCGTTTTCAGCTCGCGGTAGTCGTGTTCGATGTGCCACCGTAGTTTCGCGAGGCGGACGAGATCCCGGGCCGGAATGTCGGCCGGAAGGTTGGAAATCCAGTACTTGACCGGCTCGTTCTCCCCTTCGGGCCACTGCGCGATCAACCACCGAAGAGCGATGGCACCGTCCGGGGCGGGTTTCGGGCGGCGGCCGGCGAGGCGGACGCGCAGGAACACGAAGCGGGCGGACACGGCTGCTTTGGAGCCCTTGCGCCAGGTGACCGTGACCGCTCGTGCACGTCCGGCGGCCAGGACGTGTTCGCGCAGGCTGATGGGCCGGGTCCGGTAGCGGGCCAGCGGACGCGGTCCGAGCCCGCCGTAGGGCGGCTGGTGTGGCACGGCCGATTCGGTATGGGCGGTCATCTCGCCCTTGACCCGCAGGGCGTAGGCGAGGCCGCGGTCCTCCAGGCCGTGGCGGAAGTCGGCGTTCGCTCCGTAGCCGGCGTCCGCGACCAGCACCGCGGGCCGCAACCCCAAGGCCGCCAGTTCGTCGAGCATGTCCAGCGCGAGCCGCCACTTCGGCCGGTGCTGTTGCTCATCAGGAATGCGGCAGCGGGCCCGACGGCCGGCAGCTTCGGCCCCGTCCCAGCTGCCGGGCAGGAACAGACGCCAGGACAGTGGGCACGACGCGGTGTCGGACGCGGCGTGGACGCTGACCCCGATCTGGCAGTTCCCGACCTTGCCCAGGGTGCCGGAGTACTGCCTGGCCACCCCGGGCGAGGACGTCCCGTCCTTCGGGAACCCGGTGTCGTCCACCACCCACACCTGCGGACGCACCACCGCCACCGCCCGGCGGGCCAATCCGGCACGAACCGTGTCCACCGGCCAGGTCGACGACGTCATGAACTGCTGCAACTGCTGATGGTCCACCCCGAGTCGCCCGGCCATCGGCTGCATCGACTTCCGACGCCCGTCCAGCAACAGACCCCGCAGATACAGCCCGCCCTTCACCCGCTGATCAGCACGCGCCAAAGGCGCGAACACCTCCCCAGCGAACTCCTCCAACCGACCCCGGCACGCCGCGAGTTCATTCGCCCTCATACCAGCAGGAAACCACCAACGCGCCCACTTGCCTAGAGACGTAACAAAGCCCTACTAGAGCCTTCCAGCGCGAACGCGCCCACGCCAGCCTTGCCGCCGCCGGTCTGCCTCCGAATGGACTTCTCGACGATCTCGGCTTGGTGAGGAATCTCGATTTCGTAGTACTCCGCCTGCGACAGCAGGGTCTCAGTGTCGAGGTAGATCGGTGATAGCAGCGCCATGCACAGAAGTGTCTCAGTGCCCTCTGACACTCCGGCCCGTGCGCGCTCCAGTGCGACCAGCGGAGCTCTGAGCGCGGAGAGCCGACGGTTCGCGCGCGCCGGCACTGGGGGAACGATCTCCCAGGTGAGGGCACCACCACAGCCGAGCAGGCTGCACCGGAGTTCCTGGTGAACTTGAACATGATCGCCAGGTGGATCGAGGGGTGCTCCGCGGAGACCGCGCCCTGCTTCCTACCTGAAGACCACATCTGAGCAAGTGGCCTTGATCGTGAACAGGGCCTGGGGACGCCGGCGCGGGTGGATGCTTTGCCGGTGACAAACATTGATGAGGTACGCCGGGCCCTGGAGGAGTCCAGGTTCGATGTTCTGCTGGGGCTGGAGGAGTCGAGCTGGCTGGACGTCAAGAGCGGGATCTACCACCTGGGCAATCCGGAGCACGAACAGGAACTCCTCAAGGACGTGGCCGGCTTCGCCAACACTTCCACCGGTGGACTGCTGGTAGTCGGCTTCAAGACCGAGCAGCCCCACGATGTCGAGATCGTTTCCGAGCTCAATCCCGTGCCGCGGAAGCTCGTCGACCTCGACCGGCACCGCAAGCTGATCGACGGAAAGCTGATACCCACGGTGCGAGGTCTGAGCGTCAACTGGATCGGCTGCGGTGAAGAAAAGGGCGTACTGGTCATCGACATCCCAGCCCAGCCGCCCGCTTCCCAGCCTCTCGTAGTACCGGGTCCGACCAAGGGCGCACCACCCGATTCGGTCGCCGTACCGATGCGGCGAGGAGACCGCACCATATGGCTCCCCCGGGCACAGATCCAGGCGCTGCTCGCCACAGGGTGGGCGGTGACCGGTGCACCTGCTGAACCAGCAGCCTCGCGCACTGCGGACCGTGCGAAGAGCGGCCGCGTCTTCGACGCGCTTCTTCCCGATGCCCGATGGATCAAGGTACTGGCCGAAGGAGCCCCGCTGTATCGGGTGCCCACCTGGCTGGCGGGCGCCGTCTACGACGCGTACGACACGCTCACAGTCGACGTCGTGGACTTCATCGACGCGGAGGCGGCTGAAGAGCACCAGGCCCTGGTAGAAGCGCTGGGTGATCTCCACGCTGAGTTCATCGGGACCTTCCCGCCTGGCGGGGTGAGCGGCTACAAGTACACGGAAGTACCAGCCGAATGGAAGGGCACAGACCCCGCTCGCTACTACAAGGCGCTTGAAGACTTGTCGACGGCGAGGCAGAGGTTCCTGGACCTGTACAGGCAGTTGAGCAACATACTGACCAGAAAAGGGTTGCTGTCCTGACGGCCCTGGGCTGTCCCCCGAGGCAGGGAGCGCCACTACCGGGTGCTCGCCGATCTGGTCGATGCCGACGGCGTTCTGCCCTACATCGCGCCGGGCGTCGTCTTCGAGGGCGACGACGTGGGCAAGTGGCGGTGGCAGCAGAGGCCGGGCACACGGGCGCAGATCCTCCCCGAGCAGCGGGAGCAGCTGGGCGTCAAGCCGCTTGAGGCGCCGTCTCCCGCCCCCGGCGGCCACGCGTACGGCGAAAGGGGGCCCGAGCAAAGCGGAGCAGGCGCTCCAGCGGGGTCTGGCGGATGAACGAACTGATGCGCATGGCATACGCAGGCGGTCTGGTGAACCACAACTCCCGCGAAAAGTGGCAAGCGGACGAAATCGCCTCCGCTGTCGTGGACATCGAACTCCGTACTGCCGACCGCCCCGACCCCGCCCGCCGCAGTCAGCTCGCGGCCCGTTCCGGCGAAGCCGCTGCTGGAGCGGGGCCACCATGACGATTGCGAGAAGGAGTTGTACGAGGGCGGCACCTGCACCTGCGACCTCGTCGAGCCTTCGGGCCGCCCTCCGAACGGGACGACTACTGAACCTTTCTCTTGACTGCGCCCTTCTCACCACGCTGGACCCCGGGCCCATCTTTCAGGCCCGGGGTCTCGTGCCGTCGGGTTCGGGACGGGTGCAGTCGTTCGGATCGCGTAGGCCACATACAGCCACGGAAAGAGACGTCACCGGTGACCGGATCGAACGGGACTCGCCGCCGTGTTCTGCCATGTGCGCAGTCACGGCGTGAACTATCCAAGAGTTCGGCTCCAGAACATCAAAGATCACCATCTGAAGCGTTAAAGGTTCCAGGTGCAAAGTAAGCGCCTGCCTGCGGCTTCGGGCACCAATGGTTTCCTATCGGGGTCATCTGTTATCCCATGTTTTCCGATAGCCCGGTCTGAACGGGAGGCGGCCAAGCGGCCGCATCGGAATTCGGCACCCGCTTCGTATGACCGATCGGTGAACATGGACTCCGTGAACACCGAACTGACCGTGCTGAAGCGGGACATGGCCGTGAGCCAGGACGACACGATACGGATGCTGCTGGAGCAGTCCAAGCGCACCGGCCGTGCCGTCCTCATCCGGCGTGCCTTCGTCCAGGATGCCGATCCCGGCCTCCGTCTGGTCACGCGGCCCGGCCCGTTCTCCAAGATGCTGCGCAGTAACGAGCGGCTGGACCTTTTCCTCCTGATCCACTGCGTCACCGCGCGCGCCGACTGGGGTGTCGCTCACCGGTCCGAGACCTGGGGCCGCGCCGCGGGGATCTCCTTCGCCACCAATGGAACGGCAAGCGCCGCGGTCTCCCGGCACCTGCACAAGCTCAAGGAACTGAAGCTGATCAGCACCGAGCCTTACGGCCGGATGACGAAGATCACCAAGTTGCTCGAGGACGGCTCCGGCGACCCGTACACGCTGCCGTCGGGCGACAAGGAGGGCTCCCGCAAGAGCACCTACTTCAAGGTGCCGTTCGCGTACTGGGAGCAGCGCTACTACCGGTCGCTCTCGATGCCGGCGAAGACGATGCTGCTCATCCTCATGAGCCAGCGCAGCCCGTCCTTCGCCCTGCACAAGGCCAGGGAGTACGCGCTCTGGTACGGGGTCTCCCCGTCAACGGTCGGGCGCGGCATCGAGGAGCTGAAGAAAAAGCGCCTGCTGTACGAGTTCCTCTCCGAGCAGCAGTTGGACGGCTTCTCCGTCCTCGGGCAGAGCACGCATGTCCGCTGGGCTCTCGCCGCGCCGTTCGACCTGAACGTCAACAAGACGGAGCGCGAGGCGGCAGAGGCCGCCTGGACTCCTGAGGGCGTCGCCCGCACCGCGCTGCGGATCGGCACCCGTATCCCCGCGCTCTCGGGGGCCACGATTCCGCAGTGAGCACCGCCGGGGCGCTACGGCCCTCGGCCCCACGACTCCCGGCCCGGCACACCTGGGTCGGGCGCGGCGCAGGACGCCGCCCCGAAACGGGCGACGGCCCCCTGTTCCAGCAGGGAGCCGCCCAGTGAAGAAACCGACAGTCACTCCCCAAGGAGGCACCATCAGCATGCTCAACGAGGCTAAAGGCACCGACCCGCCGACGTCGACCCGGCATCACCAGGGCAACGGCAAGCTGTGCCCCATCCGGTCCGAGATCCGGACCCGGCTGCGGCAACTGCTGGACGGCGGCCGCCACCGTTGCCTGCGCGCCCTCGCCCGTACGGCGGGCTACGGCGTCCTCCGCGGCTCCGCCGGCGCCGTGGGCGCGAGCGGGACCGGGTGGATCATCTGGTGGATCCAGCAGCGCTGAGTCGGCGCACCCACTGATCCCGTCGTACACCGCCGCTGGCGACCCCGGACTCAGCACCGGGGCCGGGGCCGTCAGCGGCGCGGCGGCACCAAAAGAAAGCCGGGTCGGAACCCGCGCGGGAGCCCGGCACGGCAACGACGCACACACGCGGCTGCTGCTAGTCGTCGGCTCCAGCTCTCTCGTAGCCGACGTCCGCCAATCCTGTCCCGAAGATGTTGGAACTGGCGGGCAGCGCCAAGCGGTGTGGGAGAACTGTCGCTGCGGGGAGCATGCCTTGTCGGGTTGGCCGGTGGGAGAGGTGGACGTGGGACAGATCGAGCAGGGGCTGGGGCGTGCGTTGCGCACCCGTCCCGTTCCCTCAAGTACCGGGGCCCGCCTGCGGTTTCTGCTTATGCACCAGGGTTCCACCCGGAGGGTAGACGCCGTACTGGGGGTGTCGCAGCGCACCGTGCAACGGTGGGCTGCGAAGAAGCCGGGAGCGCGCCGCCCGCCGGGTCCGCTGCAGGTCCGGGCGATCGAGGAAGCGGTCCTGGCTCGGTGGCAGCCCCGAGTACGGGCCCGCCGGCGTGCCCAGGCAGAGGCGGACGGCTTCGTCTTCCATACCCGGGCGCGATTCGGGTTTGCCGCGCCGGCTCCTCGGACGATCCGCGGGTGCGATGGATCACGCAGGACCTGCCGGGAGAAGTAGCCCGGGAACTGTTCGCCGCTCGGGATGCCGGCGCGGGCGAGCAGCAGCAGACGGTGATACTCGCCCGCGCGTTGGGGCACTCCTACTTTCGCGAGTGGGGCCGCCGGGCCCACGGGCTGCACATCGCTTTCAGCGACGTCGAGTTCGCCGACTTCTCGATCGGCTGAGCCTGGCCCGTCGCGTAACAGCGTCAGGGTGCTCAGCGTCATGGGGACCTGGCGTGGCTTGTCGGCATGGCTTCGTACCTCTCGGCTTCCTGCCGCTCGCGCCAGTCCCACTCCACACGGCTGACCGGGCCTTTGCGGCGGACCGCGGGTGGCTGGGGTGGGCGCAGTCTGGCCGTCTCCGCCACGCGCAGCAGGTGCGTACGGTCGCCTGGCGCGGCGAGCAGTTCTTGGTCTTCGCCGGATGCGAGCCGCGTGAAGCAGACCGTGGCCCGTAGGAAAGTGCCTGCCCAGTCGGGTACGGGGTAGGCGGCGCAGCCGTCGGTGTAGCGGGTGCGGTCGTGCAGGGCGAGCGTGGCCGCGGCGTCGTCGTAGTCGCGGGGGCGGGCGGTGGCGAGTTGCTGGAGGGAGGCGCCGGTGAACAGTGCGGAGGCGATAGCTGCGGCCAAGCGGGGGTGCGCGGTTGCCGCGTGCAGCCGGTGGGCGACTTGCTGGGCGGTGTGTGCGGTGAGAGGCACGGGTGGTGGGCGGTGCCGGAAGGCGATCGGGGGCGGCGTGCACGGGTCGGCGCAGGGGCGGGGGCTGTCGTAGGAGACGAGGCGGTCCAGTGCGGGCAGGGTGAGCCAGCGGTCTGCCGGCCCGGCGGGTTTGTCTGCGGGCGGGGGTTCGGTGATAGGCGTGCCGTAGTAGTGGCGGCGGGCTGCCTCGAAGTCGGTGGTGACGGAGTAGTCGGCCGTCCGCAGGGCCTGGTGCAGAGCGGCGGGAAGGTGTGGACGGCGGTGGCAGACCAGGGTCAGGTGGATACCGGTGAGGGTCTGTAGCTGGAGGAGGCGCATCGTGCGGCGATTGGTGAGGCGGTGGGCGCGCAAGACGGTCAGCCGGCTCACGGACAGAGCGGTCATCCAGGCCGTGGCGGCTTCCCACGCGGGCTGACGGCCGGCAGGGAAGCGGCCCGGGAGCAGTGGCGGCTTTCCCAGAGCGGCGAGAAGGTCGTGGGCAAGGCCGGTTTCACTGGTGGTGCCCGGTCCGGGGTGCAGGGTGACCCGGCCGGACGGCGGATGGTGGGCGGCCAGGGCAGTGTGCGTGTGGAGCACGTCGTCATGGCGGTCGATGACCACGGTGACAGGCGACGGTGGCGCGGCGAGCGGCATGGCGGTGCGGTGGTCAGGCGAGGCGGCTGAAGGCCCAGCGCAGCAGTTCCTGGTCGACGCGAGGGCGGCCGGTGCGTGCCAGGGCGGTGCGGGTGTGGGCGGTCAACTGGGCCCAGGCGCGGAAGTTGCCGTGCGCGGCATGCTGGTCGGCGAAGGTGATGTCCTCGGGATCGGCGTCGGCCCAGACCGGGTGGAACAGCGGGATGACGTCGAGGACCTCGCTGGGAGTGAGGCGGGTGAAGTGCTGCCAGATGAAGATCCGGGAGGAGAGCATCGGCTCGCGGCGCAGCACGGTGTGGCAGCCCTCGCCGCCGACGAAGACGACCGCGAAGCGGGTGGCGGGCTCGTCCCACAGGTAGCGGAAGTACTCGAACGCCTCCCCGTTGAGCCACTGGGCCTCGTCCACGAGGAAGGTACGGGGGCGCTCGGCCAGGCGTTCTTCAGCAGGCGGTCAAACTCGCTGGGGTGGCGGGGCGGCTCGCCGGGCAAGTCAAGGGCGGTGAACAGCTCGTAGCGCACCGCTCGGGCGGTGGGGCGGGCGCGGAAGGTGACCCGGCGGACATCCTCGTCCGGCTCGAGTGCGCGCAGGCAGGTGTTGACCGCGAGAGTCTTGCCGAAGCCGGCACCGCCGTGGATGGATACACATCATGGCCCGCGCAGCGACGGTGTCGGCGATGTTCTCCCGGGCGGTGAGCAGGGCGCGGGTGGTAACCACGGAGGCATCGGGCAGGTCGACGTACTGGTAGGTGGCCGCGGTCATCAGACGTCTCCGTCTTCATCAGTGGTGGGACGTGCGGCCGGCCCGTCGCGGCGGTCCGGGGCGGCTTCTTCATCGCTGCCGGACGGGAGCGGGACGGGCTGGCCTGGTGTGGTCAGCGCGGTCAGGGAAGCAGGAGTGCGCCACCCGGCCGGAGGCGCGGTCGGCGGGATGAGGTCCGGCAGCGCCTCCGGCAGGTCGGTGTCGGTGGCCTGGGCGAGTTCGGCCCCGGCCTGTGCACCGGTCAGGGCGCCGAGCCGCCGAAGGGGCTCGGCCATGGGTAGCGGCGGCGTAGCACTCGCGCTGGGAGGCTTCCAGGTCGTTCTTCAGGCGGCGGGCACGAGCGGCCCGGGTTCTTCGTACGGCGCTGATCTGCTCCTCGGTGGCCTGGTCGGCCAGGTCCGCTGGGCCGAGGTAGCGGCCGGTGGCTGCGTGGTAGACCTCGATGCGGTGGTCGTGGTGGGGCATGAAACGGACCCGGACCTGGATGCCAGCCTGGCCAGTCATCCACGACCCCACATAGTCGCGTCTCCTGAAGCGGATGCCGCGGGTGGTCAGCGAGCGGGTACCGGCGTCCTCCAGGGTGAACGTCCACAGATCCGCGGCCGGCACGTCCCGCAGCGGGGTCGGATCGTCCTGCCACGCTTCAAGCGGGGTCCTGCCCCGCAAAGGTGCGGGCTGATGTTCGGTGTTCCACCACCGTGTCCAGTCCAGCAACCGGGCGGTGAAGTCCTCGAAGCTGAGCAGCACCTCGCCCTTCGGGCGGGTGAGGCGTTTACCGGGGCGCGGCTGGCGGGCGTAGCCGGGCAGCGCGGCCAGGAACATGCTCTCCACCGCACGGTTCAGGCCCTCCACGGTGACCTTGAGGTGGGGGGGTGTAGACGGGCAGGCCCTCCACGGTGACCTTGAGGTGGGGGGTGTAGACGGGCAGGTCCTCCACGGTGACGTCCAGGAGATCGAACGCGGCGGTCACCGTCCGGGACAGGAAGTCCTTGCCGCGGTCCACCCGTACCTTCTCGGGCACGCCGCCGAACGGACCGTAGGGGTCCTCGCGCAGCACCGCGGAACGCAGCGCCGCGAGGACCGATTCCCGGGAGGGATGTACCGGGGTGACCGCCACCCCCGTGATCGCGTTGGTGGCGCAGTCGGTGAACCACGTGATCCACGGCCTGCGGGCGGTGCCCTCGACATCGACCAGGACGGGGGCCTGCATGTGGTCGGTCTCCCACACGTGGTTGCGCCAGCCCCGCGGTCGGGCCGGGAACACATCATGCTTACGTGCCTCGCGTTCACCGCCCGCGAGCCCGGCCCGCCCCCCGGCGTCAGATCCCGACGGATCGCCCGGTGCAAGGTCGGGACCGACGGAGGCGGCTCCCCCTCGCCCCTGGCCGCGCGAGCAGTCATCTCGCGATGAACGGCGGCAACGTTCCCCCTCCACAGCCCGAGCAGGGCACGGACCTCCTCAGTGACAGTGAACCTCCCGTAGTACCGGGCCCGCTCTCCCGGCGCCGCAGCCACGGTCTCGTCCTTCTCAGCAGCGGCCAGCCACCGCCAACCGCCCGCTCCCGCACTCCCAACGCATCCGCCACTGACCTCACATGCCCGGTGGTGAGCTTGCCCTTCTGGCGCAGAGCCAGCAGCCGGCGCACCGCCGGCCCGCGCAAGGCCCGAACCGATTCAGTCGGCAAAGCAGCGCCCACGCCGCCGCCCGACCCCTTCGGCAGCTGGAGCCGTCCTTCCTGATCCACCCCACGATCACACCAACGCCCGCCGGCCAGCGGATCAGAACTCACGAAACTGACACAGCGTCACCCTCACACGATAACGCTCCACGACAACGATGCCCCGTGGATCTCTCACCTCCAGGACAGCGACCCCTCAGCCCCGAAACAACCCACGACCAGCATCAACACCCTCAAGCCCCGCTGTCTCCCACTCCACTGACACAAAACCGAGAGAACGCACATGCACTCCTGACCGGCACCACTGACCCCGGCATCCTCCCGCCCGTCGGCGTCAGCGCAGCGTTCTCCGCAACCGGCACGGCTGTCTCCTCGACGTCAGCACCCCCGACCCGGTCCGCGACTTGCCGCGTGGCGAAGTCGGCACGATCCGTTGAACGCCCTTGAGCGGGTCAAGAAGTCCATGCCTTAATCACTGACAATTTCTGACTTTTCGCCCCGAAGTGGTGAAGGGCTGCCAAGTCCTGTTTCGCAAGCGTCTGCCTATCCCCCCTTGTCAGGGGCTTGTAACAAGGGTCCTGGGGGCTTTGGGGCGCGTAGTGCCTGTGTGTTCAACTGACGAATGTCCGAAGATCTTCGGGCGCAACGTTGACCTGACGCGGTTGGCCGGTCCCGGTCCGGCCCCTTGCTTGAGGAGAGATGTATGAAGTCGTGGCGTAAGCGAATGACCTACGGTGCCGCTGTTGCTGCCGCTCTGGTCGCGATTCCGCTGGCGGCCGGTTCCGCCTCGGCCGCGAGCTGGCACGACATCGCCGGTGGTCCCGAGATGTACCCCAACATGGCCGCGTGCAAGGCGGACATCCCCCGGGCGAAGAAGCAGTACCAGGACGCCACCTGTGTCGACAACAAGGGGCGCATCTCCCTCTGGGTGCTGTACTGATGGCGTAGCAGCGCCCGATGGACGCGCACAGCCCCGCCGCTCCGTTCGCCGGGACGGTGGGGCCGCCGTTCGTGAGCGTGCGCCGGCGGGTCCGGTGAAGCCGGCCCCGGCGAGTGTGGCGGCGGTGATGCCGAAGTGAGCGGCCCAGCCCGGATGGAGGCGCTTGAGTGAGGATCCGGCGAGTTCCAGAGTGCCTGCGGCCTGGGTGCCGCAGATGTCGAGTGCCGAGGTGATCGCCGAAGCGTCCAGGCCACGCAGTTTCCCGGCAACGGCCGCCGCCGCGAACGTGCACGGGTCTTCCCGCGCAGCCGGTCGTGGAACTCGTTAACCAGGCCCTTGTCCCGCCAGCGGCGCGGGTTCGATTCCCGTCACTCGCTCCATGACAAAGGCCCAGGTCATCGACCGGGGCCTTATTTGTTGTCTGGAGTTCTCTCAAGGCTCCCCGCCCTCTGCGTGCCCGAAGTAGCCTGAAGGGGACGGCTGTCGGGGTGTTCGCGGCCCAGTTCAGCGAGTGAGCAGCCGACGTCGGAGGAGCATCTCCGGAAACCGATCAATAGCGGTGCTGCTCACCGCAGTCGGAGGGCCCGGCCCGTCGGGGCATTGCCCACGTGCTACGTAAGGGCGTGAACCGGCCGGACGTTGCCGCGGAACCGACCGTCCGCTTGCCCCGCTTGCAGGTGGTCGAAGAAGTCCTCCCAGAAACCGGGTCGCTGCCACTCTTGGGGCGCCAGGGTCAGCCTGCCGTCGTTCAGCCCCGCGACCCAGCAGGTCGGCATCCGACCGGACACCACCTCGAACTTGGCCGCGTCCCACAGCCCAGGGGACTCGATCTCGTCTCGCCTCGCACTGCGGTCAGGAAGGCGGACCAGGGTCCGGTGTTGGGCGGCGAGCACTTCGAGGACCGGGTACTCCTCGCCGATCCGCACACCCGGGTGCTCGCTCACAACCGCCGAGGTCCCGGACCGGATGATTTTGGTGCATCGGACGATCACCGCTGCAGCCTACGCAGTGCCCGGTGCGCCGGCTCCCAGCCTGCGGACGACGACACGTGCAGCACGACATGGACCGGGGCGGTCAGGTGAAGTGTGGGTCAGCCAACAGCACTACCCGGTCCGCCTCGACATCGAAGCCGAGCACCGAGTGACCGGAGTCGATTTCCGGGGCGAACAGCACAGGTTTGCCCATGGCACGTCCGATCGCCCGCAGGAAGCCGCACAGCACGTTCAGTCGCGCCTGGCCCTGGAGCTCACGAAGGTCAGCGTCGAAGTCGATCGAGTCGGCCGCATAGGGGCGAAAGATCGCCAATACTCCCGGAACCAGCCAGATCCTCAGCATCACACTGGCCTCGACGCCCCAAGCCAGCATCTTCTCGGCCCGTGGAAGCCGCAGCACGGCGCCGTCTTCGGAGTACTCGCACGCCCAACCCCGCGATCGCACCAGGTCGAGCACCGCCTGCCAGTCATCGACGGAGGCATCAGCGATGCTCACGTCCGGCAGGGTGCCCATCAAATTGGGGTCGAAGAAGTTCTTGACGTCATCCCACAGCAAGTCAGGCATCAAGAATCACTGTCTGCTTTCCAGCGAGGCGAAGAGTTCAGCGCACTCGCTGGCGAAGGAGCAGAGCTGGTCCACGACCTGCGAGGACCGCTTCGGCAGTCAGCGCGTCCAGGTGGTGCACGAATGGAACACGGGGTGCACGTCCGGGACAACGAGTCAGACCCGCAGAAGCGCACGTTCAAGGCTGCCAGTGCGTGTGGTGCGAGCCCTTCCACGTCATCACGATGGCTTTCGGACCACTGGGCGTAGCCTCGCTTGAACGCGAGGGCTCCCAGTTCACCCGCGAGATGCGCGGTTGGGTCGGGAACGATCAGCTGTGACTCTCGGCGGGCTGGACGTTGGCGCGGGCGTCGTATTCCGCGCGGGCGTCGTCGATGTGCGCCAGGTGCTCGATGGTCCACTTCCGGAGGGGCGCGGTGGCTTCGTAGAGCATTCTGCCCATCGGGGTGAGCTCGTAGGTGACGTGAGGCGGCATGACGTTGTGGACGGTGCGGATCAGGATGCCGTCTCGTTCCAGGCTCCGCAGGGTCACGGTGAGCATGCGCTGGCTGATTCCGTCGACAGTTCGCTTCAGTTCGGTGAAACGGCGCGGCCCCAGATCGAGGCGGCACACGACCAGGAGCGACCACTTGTCCCCGACCATGCCGAGGACGACGCGGGCCCGGCCCGCGTCCTGCTGCGACTGGCTATCAGTCGGGGGCATCGTTACCTCCAGAGAACCGGGACACCAAAAAGTGCCTTATTGATCGGGATGTGGCTGGTACACCATGCTGGTCACGGTTCTTAAAGAGTACCGAGGCGCGAAAAGTAATTGTGCCGTTCCATCCTGTTGCCCCATCTCAGGAGCCCCCCATGCGTGCTATGCACATCACCACCCTCAAGGGTCCCGACGCCATAGAGCTCGTCGAAGTCGATGAACCGACAGTCGATGCCGAATCGGTCGTCATCGACGTGCACGTCGCCGGCGTGACCTTTCCGGAGGTTTCGCAGAGCCGCGGTGAGTACCACCTGCGGCGGACCCTTCCCTTCATCCCGGGCACCGAGGTCGCCGGAGTCGTCAGGTCCGCCCCCTCGGACAGCGGCCTGGGGGCAGGGCAGCGGGTCGCGGCCTTCCCCGGGGTCGGCGGATACGCCGAGACCGTGACCGCCCCGCCGACGGCGGTCTTCCCGCTCCCCGACAATGTGTCCTTCGACGCGGGCGCGGCCCTGCCCATGAACTATCTGACCATGCACTTCGCTCTGTTGCGCCGGGCGCAGATGAAGCCGGGTGAGACGGTTTTGGTGCACGGAGCAGCCGGCGGCGTCGGCACCGCCGCGGTGCAGTTGGCCGCCGCACTGGATGCCAGGGTGATCGCGGTCGTGTCCGCACCGGGAAAAATCGATACGGCGAAGGCTGCTGGCGCCGATGAGGTCGTCTTGGCCGACGCCTTCGAGGACGCGGTGCTGGAACTGACCGGAAGTCGCGGCGTTGACATCGTAGTGGACCCGGTCGGAGCCGGCCGGGTCTCTGGCTCGCTGCGCATTCTCGCGCGCGAGGGCCGCCTTCTGGTCGTCGGCTCAACGGGCGGCGACGTTGCCCAGACCAAGGTCGACAGCCTTATGCGTAACAACCTCAACGTCTCAGGAGTCGGCTGGGGCGCGTTCTGGGTGGAGCAGCCTTCCTATCTGCAGGAGCAATGGGCCGCGCTACTGCCTCTCCTACGGGCCGGCAAACTTCAGCCCGTGATTGGGCGGCGCTTCCCGCTTGAGCAGGCATCGCAAGCTCTGCTCGAACTCGACGAGCGCCGAGCGCAAGGGAAGGTGCTGCTGGACGTCCAGTGAGAGACCCGTGTTCTTTGCTGGTCAGCGGGGGTTGGTGTGATGTTCGGGTGGCGGTGCTCGTGCTGATTGGGAGCGTGATCGTTGACGCCTGGTCGTCTGTCATCGCTGCACTACGTTGGTCGCAAGGACAAGCAGGGACCGCAGGAGGGTGGTCGCGTGCCGGGCGTTCATGCGGAGCTTGGTCAGGATCTGCCAGGCCTTGAGGTTGGCGAAACCGTGTTCGTTCGCGGAGCGTGCCCGGCTTGCCAGGTGGTCCGCCGCTTCCACCTGACCCGCATGGAGCTCGGAGTCGCCGCGTGACGGCCTGCTCTCTTCATTAATCGCAGGACGGGCGGAGCGGGATGACGTTGCTGGGACAGGTTGGTCCTGGGCATCGGGTTGCCGGAGGATGAGGACGGCTGCCGCGAGAGCTATCTGCAGCGGGCGAGGCGGCGTCCGGGGGTGCGTGCCAGGATCCCCGGGGCGACGACCAAGTCATCACAGCGATCTCCCGGCTACGCGACCTCACTCACGGCGGCGATTACGCCTGGTACGTCGACATCGCCCACCTCACGGCCGACCGCCCCCTCGACGCCCCGTCAGCCGCACGGTGGCTCAACGGAGAGCAAGTCGCCCGCCAGCGCTGGCGAGACCTGGTCGGCACCCGCCGCGACCCGGGCGAGGATGAAGGCACGGACGCCCTGTCGCCCGTCGGCCCGGCCGACTGCGGCGTGTCCTTCTCTCCGGGAGGTCTCATGCCCCGCCCTGTGTGGTCCGGAGCGATCTCGTTTGGCCTGGTCACAATCCCTATTAGGGTGCTGCCCGCGACCGAGGACCACAACATCCACTTCCACCAGTACCACCTGGAGGACGAGGGCCGGGTCCGGAACCAGAAGACCTGCGAGATCGACGGCCAGGTCCTGTCGCAAGACGAAATCGGCAAGGGCTACGAGGTCGCGAAAGACCAGGTCGTACCGGTCAGCGATGACGAGCTGGACGAGATGCCGCTGCCGACGGCGAAGGCGATCGAGATCGTCGCGTTCACACCGGCCGACGGCATCGACCCCGTGCGGATGTCCGCCGGCTACTACCTCGAAGGCGACGGAGCCGTCGCCACAAAGCCCTACGTCCTGCTGCGCAAAGCGCTGCAGCGCTCCAGCAAAGTGGCCATCGCCAAGTTCGCGTGGCACGACCGCGAACGCCTGGGCATGCTCCGGGTGAAAGACGACGTCATCGTCCTGCAGTCCCTGAAATGGCCCGACAAGATCCGCGACGTCGCAGCGGCCGCCCCACCCGAGGTGGAGGTGGACGATGAGGAGATCGACCAGGCGGTCGAGCTGATGGAGTCGATGGGGCAGGACGACGTCAGCGGATACACCGACCACTACCGCGAAGCCGTCGAAGAACTCCTCGCCGCAAAGGCAGCTCACCGCGAGCCGAAGCCCCTGGACAGCGGAGAGGGCGAGGAGACCAAGGGCCGGGTCGTAGACCTCATGGCTGCTCTCAACGCGAGCGTTGAAGCCGCCGCCGCGGGCCGCTCGGACGGTGGACACGCGACCGTCCACGATCTGCCCGACCACACGGCTAAGAAGACCACGGGCACGAAGAAGAAGACCACAGCCAAGAAGACCACCGGGAAGAAGGCAGCTGGCCGAAAGCCGTAGAGCGCATAGAGCGGTAAGCCCAGGCGACTCCCTCTCTCGAAAGTCACCGCCAGCTGTGGCGTCTTGCCCACAGGTCCGCCGCACGATTCGATGTGGGCGGGCCGTGAACGCCCGGCCACGTGAAGCCCCCCGCAGCTCTTCACCCAGGACCGGCCAGAAGCATCACCACGCACCACGCGTACGACACCGGCAAGGACACATCGCTTCGTTGGCTTCGTTGATGTCTAGGGACAGCGTTTGTCGACGGTTTCCGAAGGCAGTTAGTGATCAACGAGCTCGGAGATGTCGAGGACAAATGACGGCACTGCCGTGTCCGCGAAGCGGGATGTCGGCTTACAGATCAATGTCCCACCGGGTACAGCCGAACGTGCACAAGTCCAAGACGACGCTCAGGGATGGGGTCTCGGTTGTCCCGCAGTTCGAGCGCCCGTGATCGGCAGAGCGGACGGCGCCCCGTGGCACAACAGCGCGCCCGCCCGTGAGACGGTTGCTGTCATGACAGTTGGCGCGACTCCGGGCAGCGAGGTTGTACTCGAGACGAGTCGACTGCTGCTCAGACCTTGGCGGGTAGCCGAGGCTGTCGTTCAGCGTGAGCTGTGGACCGAACGTGATCCACGGGTGCCGCCGCACCGCCGAATCGACGCGGACGGACACCCCACGGTCGCGGAGCTTGAGGAGTCGATCCGCACCAACCGGTTGTGGTCGATCGGGTTGCTGGCGGTCGAACGGAAGGCCTCTCGTGACGTCATCGGATACTGCGGGCTGGTGGACAACGGGCGAATCGCGGTAGGGGAACCGGAACTGGCGTTCGAGCTGCTGCGCCGAGTGTGGCGTCAGGGATATGCGACCGAGGCCTCGTTGGCGGTTCTGGAATGGGCGAGATCGTCTGGGTACGAACGTCTGTGGGCCACGGTCTGGGACTGGAACACTGCTTCTCGCCGTGTGCTGGCCAAGGTCGGGTTCGCCGAGACCGATCGGAAGGAAGCGGACGCGGTGTACGGGACCACCCTGTTCACCACGAGACGGCTCTGACGCACCCGACGTTTGGCCTTGCGGACGGGGCTGTGCTCGTTGACTCGCAGCCGGCACGGGACGGCCAGCCGCCCGTCAGGGCGGCTGGCCGTCGAGGCAGTTAAGAGCATCCCGATGCTGCCCTGGCAAGAGCCGCCATGCCTCCCAACATCACCCGCCCGTGGATCGGGGCGCCTCCCAAACCCATCGACAACTGACTTCACTACTGCTCGATAAAGCCACTTCGTCTATGGCCGCCTGGGATTGGCCCCAATCGCCGAGCTGGTCGGGCCGATTACGGAAACAAGGGCGTGCACCGACCCGAGGGGCTGGTGCACGCCCTGCGACGCACAGTGGGGTGCGCGTCTGTCAGTCGAGCTCATTGTCGGCCGAGCCCTGCTGGCCTCCGTCAGGGGTACCCCCCACCTCCTCGGATACCTGCTGAGGTGTCTCGTCCTCCGTGGACTCGGCACGATCGGCCGACTTCTGCGCCTTGTCCTCCATCGGTTCGTGATTACCCATGCCCGGGACTCGCTTTCATGCGGAGGGTGATTGACGACACTGCTGACTTGCCCACTCCGGACACCAGTAGTCGGCCCGTAGACCCGCAGCCTCAGCCTCCAGGGCGGCGGGGCTCCACGTGACGACCGAGAAGCGGTCGGTCGTCACGCACTCGTGCTGCCGGTTACCAGCCTCGGAGATTGGTAGGAGTCTGTGATCGAGTGACCTGAGTTCCTGGCGCCGAATTGACCAGATCACTCTGTGTCGTCAATGAGGCCGAAGTCCTCGGTGAAGGCGTCCAAGAACTCTCGCCGCTCTGCGGACGGCTCGGTTGCCGCCAGCTGCTGGACGATCTCGGCGAGCGAGCCTCGCTGATCAGGCGTGAGCTGGTCGAAGGTGCCGGCTACGAAGTCGAGTTGCTTGGCGGCCGCGCGAGGTTCGCCGTCCTCGTCGATAGTGCTGTCGATGAACCGTGTGAGCTCGATGAGGAGCTTGGTCAGCGTCTGCACGAGGGGGTCGTTTCCGTTCATCGTTCTCCTCGGTGCGCTGGCCGCCGTCGTACCCCCGACGGTGGCGTGCGGAACACGCCCTCCGGGGCGTCGAGGAAGGCCTTGACGGTCGCCTCGACGCGGAGGTCTTGCGATGACGTCACCGGGCTGGCGGAGGCTCCGGCGGAGGGCTGGACCCATCGGGCCCGGCTTCGCTGGGAGTGGCGGCCGATGCGTCTTTCGCGGCAGTGTGCACGACCGGATGCCGGTGCCCGTGCACCGCGGCCCATACGACGGACACCACCAGGACCACCACCCCCAGCACTGTCAGACCGAACAGCACCTCGGACACCGAGCCGTCGGTCAGCTCCGCACGGTTCAGCCGACCGTCGTCCCATACGCCTCTGCTGAGCAGGGCGGCCGCCGTGAGCCCCGCGACGTCGGCGCTCAGGACCATGGAGAGGATCCATGTCTGGCTCACTCGCAGCCATCCGACCGTCAGGCCGCCGATGACCAGGCTCACGACGGACGTCGGCAATGACGCAGTCGCCCCGTCGATGTGGAACCGCGCGTCCAGCCAGGCGGCGGCACCCAGCGAAACCAAGGCGAAGAGAAGAGCGCCGGCGCACCGCCACGCCGACTCCAGGAGAGTCCGTGGAACGGGAAGCGGGTCGGTCGCCGGCTCGGCGGGAGGATCGGTGGGAGACATGCCGCCATGATGCCGTCCCGACAACGCGGGGCATCATCTTGCCCCAGTGCGATGGGCGAATCAGGACTGCCCGCAGCAACTCGACCGCAAACCGTACGGACTTGGTCTCCCACGGAGCAGTGCCCCTCCTTGCAGAGGGACACCACGAGGCCGACTGGATCATTGCGGGACTGTGGCCTCTCCGCCCAGTGCGACGGCAGCCGGCACGGCTGCATGGAGGCAGTCCAGGCCCTTGTCGGGGACCATGGCGGGACTGCCGGTGAGGGTGTACCACTCTTCGGCGCCGGTGTACTGGAGCATGACACTGGCGAGGCGGGCAGTGTGGACGGTGAGGTCGCCGGTGATGACGCCCACCTCATCCGTCATCGCACCGCCGGGCCCTGCGGTGACCTGGTCCTGGCACACGGTGGGTTCGGGGATCGGGTCCTACGGAGCACGGCCCCGACGATGCGGCGCTGGACCATCCGTCCGGTGTCCGTCACGAGTTGGCCGTCGGTCCACCCGTTCATCGCCGGGGAGCGCACAGGTGTACCCACCCACGCACGGATCAACGACACCACGACCTGAATGGTTCCGGCGGGTTACGAGGCAGCGCGTCTGGCTTCCGGCCATCTCACGCAAAAGGCACAGAGGGGGATCAGTAGCACGGCTCCCGTGCCGGTTCAGGGCGGTGAGGGAGACGCTCAACGCCCGTGTCCAGGGCGCCATACCTCACATGCGCGCGAATTAGCGAATTGCCCTTAATTGTAATCAAGCTGCGCCGTGTCGCGATTTTTGTTGATTGGTTAATTAATCATTTGGCGCGAATGCGCTTGTTGAGCATCCGCTATTACCCAAGGGTTAGGTCGTGGGTTGACCAGCCCAGAGTAAAATAATTCAAGGGGGAACTGCGAAAAACGGAATGAAGATCTCCGCGGCAGGATTAGCTGCCGCCCTGATCACGCTAGGTGCATCGACCGCGCCCACTGCAGCGCAGAGCGGCACGGCCACTTCCCGAGCTGCCGTAGAAGCAAAGCTGAAGGAAGTTGTCGGCTGTACTTTTACTGCGGAGGCCCCCGGGAAGCTGACCACGAGCACAATGGTCGGCGCCGGAAGGATCAAGACATGTACGACGCCGAAGCCCGGCTCGTGCCGCCTTCAAGTGAGCATCATGAAGGGCGTCAGCACCATAGCCCACAAGGACGGCGGGTGGGGGCCTGCAAGAAGACCCTTGGACCCACGCACAAGTGCTCAAACCTGGTGTCCAAGGTCGTGTACTACACCGAATCCATACTTCAGGTTGAGTACAAGGGCCAGCACGCCTCGAAAATCCTGCACAGCAAGAAGGAGACCGTGTACTGCGGTTAGCCGCAGCAACGCGGGTGCCGGCTCCTCTCATCAGAGGAGCCGGCACCCGCGTACTCGTTTACCGCTTAATCCCGGAGAACGATACTGAAACCCGGTCGCCGGTCCCCTCGGTCGCCGATTCATCCGCATCGTCGGAATCGTCTTCGAGCTTCTCCACTGCTTCGGCAACCTCACGGTCACTGGACTCAACGCAAAATTCGTTACCTTCAGGGTCGGCCATGACGACAACGCCAAGCCCGAAGGTCTCCATGGTCCAGCGCTTTTCGATGACAACAGCCCCAAGGCCCGTCAGCCTGGAAACCTCGTCTGCGAGCGACCCCTGCATGGGATTCAGCCACAGACGCGTCCGGCTTCGCGGGCGATCAGAGCCCCGCTCTTCAACAAGGTAGAGCGACATCGGATGTTCGTCCCCGGGAGACGCGATATGAACGCCGTCTGTGCCAGGGCCGATCGGAGCTTGCAGTACGCCGCTCCAAAACTTCCCCAGTTCCAGAGGATCAGAGCACTCGATTTCGACCACACGCATTGCTAGACCCATGCCATCACGGTAGCTGCGGAACGGTGGAGATGACCGAATCGGGCATACACAACAGGCCAGGGACTGTGGTTGCTCAGACTCGGTAGTGCTCCTGGCCGCCCGTTTCTTGTCGTCGAGGGGCTTGGGTGTGGCGGGTGATGGGGGCGACCGTGCATGCGTGGCGGCTAAGTTGGAGGGTGACGTGCTCGTAGTTCGGCTGGCGCGTCCGGCTCGGCCCGTTCCAGGGCAGCGCACGGGTCGGGCGAGGGTCGCCGGTCGGCGAAGTCGGGGGCCACGGTTGCGTCGACCGGTTCGCGGGGCGTGCGGCTCATGGCTGGGGGTCTTTCCCGGTGGGGTTCTGTGCGGTGTTGGTGTTGGAGAAGGGGCCGAGGGCGATGAAGACCTTCTGTGACTCTTCGATCGTGATCCAGGTGCCGCTGAATCCGCGGGGTACGAAGAATGCCTGTCCGGCGCCGAATTCGCGGCGCCCGCCTGCGTTGTCGACCAGGGCGATGCGGCCGGTGAGCATGACGCACACCTCGTCGTAGGGGTAGTCCAGGCGCAGGGTTCCGGGGGCGCCCTGCCAGGCGCCTCCGAAGAACCGGCCCTGGGCCTCGTCGCCGAAGACGCGCCACTCGGTCTCGGACCAGTTCTCGCTGGCGTCGCCGGCGGGCCACTGCGGGCGGACCTCCTCGCCTGCGCCGACGGTGATCTCGCGGATGTCCGCGGCGTTCACGTTCGTGTCCATGGCTGTGTTCATGTTGGTGTTCAACTCGGTTCTCCTGAGCGGCGCAGTCGGCGTACGTGTCGTCCTCGGGCCGCGCCGAAGATGAACGCGAGGATCAGGGGGATGCAGATGAGGGTGTTGCCGGCGATGCCCAGTCCGGTGAGCAGGTCGAGCCGGACGGTGACCAGGACCAGGACCCCGCTGAGCAGCAGGGCGGACAGGGCGGGGGCGATCCAGCGGTGCCACAGGCTCTCGCCGGTGACGTGCTTGCGGAAGAAGAGGACGGCGGCCACTGAGGTGCCGATCTGCAGGAGCAGGACGGCGAGCAGGGTGGGTGTGTTGGTCCAGATGACGACCTGCGTGTAGGGGTCGAACCGCAGCTGGGCGAAGACGGCGATGGCGATCACGGAGATCGCGGCTTGGGCGATGGCGGCGGTGGTGGGGCTGCCCGAGGTGGGTGAGGTGCGGGTGAACTTCTGCGGGACGAGGCCCTCTCGGGCCATGGTGTAGAGGTAGCGGGTGCCGGCGTTCTGCAGGGCGAGGACTCCGGCGAAGAAGCTGGTGACCACGAGGATCTGCATGACGTCGGTGCTGCGGCTGCCCACGAAGTCGCGGTTGATGTTGAAGATCACGTTGGTGGGGTCGCTGCTGACGGCGGATGCCAGGCGGGTGGGGCCGATGCCCATGAGGATGATCCAGGACATGAAGGCGTAGACGACGGTCAGCAGGCCGACCGCGATGTAGGTGGCGCGGGGTACGGTGCGGCGCGCGTCCCTGGCTTCCTCGCTGTAGATCGCGGTCTGCTCGAACCCGATGTAGACGATGAAGGTGAGTACGAGAAGTGGTCCGAGCGCGGACATGTGCCAGTGGGTGGGGTTGAACGAGGTCAGGGAGTAGCCTTCGGGCGCGCCGGTGGCGATGATCGCGACGGCCAGTACGAACAGGATCCCGACCTCGGCCAGCAGGAGCACTGCCAGGACGCGTGCGCCGATGTCGACCTTGCAGTAGGACAGCACGCCGACTGTGATGCCCAGGACCACTGCGCTGACGCCCCAGGGGACGTGGAGGCCGAGGAAGGTGTCCAGGGCGTTGGAGGCGAAGAGGCCCGCTGCGGCGCAGAAGCCGATCTGCCCCAGGGTGTAGCCGACGTAGGCGACCAGGGCGGCGCCGGAGCCGATGATCTCGCCCAGGCCCAGCCGGATGTAGGCGTAGAAGGCTCCGGCGTCCTGGACGTGGCGGCTCATCGCGGTGAATCCGACGGCGAACAGGGCGTAGACGATGCCGGCGATCAGGTAGCCGACCGGGGCGATGTTCCCGCTCAGGAGGAAGACCATGGGCAGGAAACCGGCGAGCACGGTCAGGGGTGCGGCTGCTGCGACGACGAAGAAGACCAGGTCCCTGGTCGAGATCGCGTTGGCACGCAGGCCCTGGCCGGAGCTGGTTTCTGCGGCGATGCCGGTGCCGGTGGATGCTGTCACCTGTGCGCTCCTTGCGGGGCGGTCAGCGCTGCCCCGGGCGTGGCGAACTCGGATTCCAGGGCCTGGATCTCGGTGTTGAACTGCCGTCGCAGGTCTCGCCGTTCGCCCTCATCGGCCCAGAGGTGGTCGATGGGGTCCAGAGCCAGTCGCTTCATCTGTTCGGTGTCCGCTCCGGCCGCGTGCCGGAAGGCGACGTAGTCCCGGTTCACCGAGGATCCGTCCAGTTGGGGGTCGTCGCTGTTGAGGGAGATGCTGAGGCCCTGGCGCCACATCTCGACGATCGGGTTCTGGGGTCCGGCGGGCCAGCCGTGGTAGAGGCTGGTGGACCAGCAGCAGGTGAAGTGCAGTCCGCTGTCCTTGGCGCGCTGCAGCAGGGCAGGCTCGGCGGCGATGAAGTAACCGTGGTCGATGCGGTCGCAACCCAGGGTCTCGATGCTGGTGGCGACGTTGCGGGGGAAGGCCCACTCGCCCGCGTGCGCGGTGCGCCGCAGTCTGTGCCGGCCCGCGAGTTCGTATGCCTCCTGGAATGCCTCGGGCGGCCCGAGTGCTTCGTTGGCGTCCATGCCGATGCCGACGATCTCGTCGCGTGGGTTGTCGATCACGTCGCGGACGAGCTGGGTGGCCACCGCGGGTGACTGCTCGCGGTTGATGGAGGCGATGAAGCGGCCCTTGACGCCGGTCTCGCGTTCCGCCTCGCGCATCCCCTCGATCAGTCCGTCCGCCATGTCTGCGTAGGGGGTGGTCCAGAAGGCCGCGTGCTGCGCGGGGTTGAAGAAGATCTCCATGTACTTGAGGTTGGAGGCCCGTGAGCTGTCCACCAGGGCCTCGTGAGCGACACGGGCGAAGTCGTCCCGGTCCTTGATACAGGAGATGACCGCGTCAAGAAGGTTCAGCGAGGCCACCGCGTGCGGCTGGTGACAGGGGTCGTAGACCCCCTCGGGGGTGGTGTCGGGCAGCGGGATGCCGTACTTGGCGGCCAGCTCGATCAGCGTGCCGGGGCGCAGCATTCCGGCGAGGTGGCAGTGGAGCTCGACTTTGGACAGGCGACGGGTGAACTCGTCGCTCTCTTCGGGGGTGAGGTGGGCCAGTCGGGACATGGGGTCCCCTTCATCGGGGCCGAGTGGTGCGACCGCAAGTGTTTTATATTGAACGTCTGGTATAAAAACAGTCCGTGGAGGAGCCCGTCAAGGGTTTCCGGTCGCCGGTTCCTCCCCGGACTGCAAGTTCCCGTTCACTTGGGCGGGGGGCACCGCGCCTGGCATCGTGTACCTGACCCAGGCGGCCCATCAGGGCATTCACGAGTACGGGGGACAGTCCGCAACATGCCGAAGATCATCAACCACGACGAACGCCGCGAGCAGGTGGCCGAGGCGACCTGGCGGGTCATCGCCAAGGTCGGCCTCGAAGGCGCGACGATCCGCATGATCGCGGGCGAGGCCGGCCACTCCACGGGGGCGGTCCACCACTACTTCGCCAACAAGGACGAGTTGATCCTCTTCGCGATGGACCTCACCTGGCAGCGTACCGACGAGCGCATGGCCCGCACATCACGGACCTCCACCGCACTCCAGGCACTGTCCACCACCGCGGCGGCGGTCCTGCCTTTGGATGAGGAACGCCGACAGGACGTCCTGGTCTGGCTCGCCTTCGCCGCCCGGGCCGTCAACGACCAGAACATGGCCACGGCCCACTGCGAGTACTACACCCGCGTCCGCCGGCGCTGGCGCGACCTGCTCACCGAGGGCATCACCGACGGGAGCGTCCGCGCGGACATCGACGTCGCCGCCGAGGCCAACATCCTGACCGGCCTCATCGACGGAGTCGCCCTGCAGGCCCTGTTCGAGCCCATGACGCCTGCTGAGATGACCGCCATCGTCGACCACCACATCCGTACTCTGGCTCGTGGGTGAGCCCCGGGTAGGCGCCACGTCGGCCAGCTGCATTCCCGTGTCTCGGGGGCGATGCGCTACTTGGCCACCATGGTCAAGTAGCCAGCTCAGTCACAGTCGCCGTGACAGTCCCACGCCGGGGGTGCTGTGCCCGCCTACCCCTCCACGGTCAGGTCTCCACGGCGCGGCGAACGGAGGCGAAGCATGGCTCGGACCGCAGGCCGAGGAACCGTTCCTGAACCCAAAATGGAACGGGATGTGTTCACCGCCCGCAGGCCCGGCGTCCGGGCGGTGCACCGTGGTGACGGCCGGGCGGCGAAGGATGCGGACCGCCGAGGCACCCAGACCGGTCGGCCCCCGCGGGAACGAACACTAGGGTGGTGTGCATCCACCGGACCTCCACCGGTGCAAGACCGGGCCGGTGGGTGATCTCCCGGTACGGCCCGGCCAACTGCTCCTGAAGGACAGCCGGGTCGAAAAGGATGTGCCAGTGCAGATCAGCGCGCCCCGCCGGCCACGCCTGCTTCCGCGATTCGACCTCTTCGAAGAAGTCCTCCACGAAATACCCCTCCCGTACGGCTGCTGAGCAGCCCAGGCTACTGATCAGACCAGCCCCTCCGTCAGCCTTTCAGCGCGGGCAGCACATGAGCAGATTCAGGCCCGCAGCCTCGACCGCGATGGGCGTGGACTCCGAACACTCCGCCCGCGGGTACGCAGCCGGCGCCGTCGACTACATCAGCAAGCCGTTCGACCCCTGGGCCCTGCGCGCCAAGGTCGCCGTGTTCACCTCCATCCCCCCTGAGCGGCGCACCCAGCAGTGAGGTCGCCGCACTCCGCGAAAGCCCGGATCACGGAATCCGGCGACCCGTGCCAGCCGGTCGGCCCTCACATCAAGGCACACTGACAGCTCTGTCGGTGTCACAGGGCCTTCTAGACTCGCGCCATGCATGACAACACCTGGTTCGATCACGAAACCCTCCAGGAGTGCGACGACGACCCTTTCGAGTTCACCGAGACGGAGCTCGGCTTCCTCGCAGCCCTGCGCGCGCGGGCAGCCACTTGGCGGGTTCCCTGGGCACCCAGTGGCGTCTCACGGCGGGCTCGTAGACGACCGTGGTGGACGGACATTCAGCGGCGAGTCCGAGGAGGGCCTGGCTGCTGGCCCTGTCACCGGCGCTGCCGGCCATCCCGGGTGCCTCGTCGGTGGCACACATCGAGGAGAACGTGGCGGCGGCCGGCTGGTGCTCGACGCGGGACACTCTGGCCGAGCTGGACGGCGCGGGATCCTGAGACCTCAGCCCGAGCCGTCGCCGGGCGGGCCGGCCAGCCACTTCTGGCCGGCGACGACGTGCGCGAGCGTCCGGGGCGAGTCGTGCAGCAGGGAAGCATAGGCAGCCACCACCGTGTCTAGATGATCGGGCGACGAGCAACGTGCCGAGCAGTAACCGCGGATGAAACCGAGACAGTCGGTGAAGATCCGCGGATCATCGACGAAGACCCCGGCAGCGAGTGAATCCGTCAGGTACCCCAGCTGCTCGACAGTGGCATCGAGCTGCGGATCCGCCGGGTCGGCCGCGAGGGCGGGTCCGTGGGGCAGACGCTCCAGCAGGCCCCGCAGCAGTGCCGGGCGCTGCTGGACGAGCCACGCGTAGGTCTCGGCGGACCGGTCGTCCACCGAGGGCCTGCCCGTCCGCCGAGGTGGCCACCCGGTGCGCAGCAGCTCCGCTGCGCTCCGGGCGTCGGGGGCGTATAGGTCCGCACCCAGGGTGCGGGCCCACATACCGGCAGGACCGAAGCCGGGCCCGCCGGCCAGAACGGGTACACCTGCCGTCCTGCACACCTCGAAGAGACGGTCCGCGAGCGGCAGGCGGACCGGCAGGGTGCAGGAGAGGGCCACCACGTCCGGTCCGTTCGAGTGCAGATCGGAGATCAGCCGGGCGGGAGGCACATGACCGCCGAGGAAGCGCACCTGGAAGCCGCGCAACCGCAGGACCTCGGAAAGGATGCGCGGAGCGAGGGTGTGCCACTCGCCGTCGCTGCAGGCGACGGCGATGTCACCCGTGGGGGCGTTGCCGTCCGGAGGGCGGACCGTGGCGATGGCGGTGACCACCTGCTGGCTGACGTGGGTGGCGGCGTGTTCCTGGGCCACGGTCCACTCGCCGGCCGCCCACCGGGAGCCCACCGCGATCTGGGCGGGGGCCACCAGATCGAGCAGTACCTCCTCCTCACTGAGGCCTTCCTCCACGAGGCGGACGGTCAGTGCGACGGCGGCCTCGTCGTCCGCTTCGGTCAGATGGTGGTCGAAGGCGGCCCGTACCTCGTCGGTGATCCCCGTTACGGCATCCGTCATCGGAGGCCCTCTCCTTCCCGGCCGTGCGGGGCCTGGATCGCCAGTACGGCGATGTCGTCGTGGGGGCGCCCGGCCAGCCACCGTGTGGTGAGAAGCTCCACGCGTTCGGTGACGGCTCCTGCCTGCATCCCCAGGCAGCCGGCGAGATCGCGGATGAGCCGCTCATCGCCGAACAGTGCGTCCCCGGTCGGGCCGCCGCGCGCCTCGGTCACCCCGTCGCTGTAGAGCAGCATCAGTTCACCGGGCTCCAGACGGGATTGCGTCAGTGCGAATTCCGCGTCGGGCAGGATGCCGAGCAGAGTGCCACCGACCGCCATCGCCTCCACCCGGCCGTCCCGGCGCAGCACCAGCGGCGGAAGGTGGCCACCACCGGCCGTCGTCACAGTAAGCCCGCCGTTCGGGGCCCGGTGGGCGGAACCCATCACCAGTGTGGTGAAACGGCTTCCAGCGTCGAGCAGAGCCCGGTTGAGCAGACGCAGGGTACCGAGCGGATCACGTTCCACCAGCGCCAGCGTCCGCAGGCTCTGCCGTACCTGGCCTGCGAGCAACGCGGCCTCAGCGCCCTTGCCGCGCACGTCGCCGAAGAAGAACTTGACGCCTCCGCCGTCCTCGGGGGCGACGTGATAGAAGTCCCCGCTGATGAGCAGCGCCTCCGCAGCCGGCCGGTAGGCCGCGCCGAGTGCGATGCCATCGACATCGGGCAGCGCACGAGGGGCCAGATCGGCCTGCATCACGGCGGTGATGCGTGTCTGCTGCGAGTAGAGAGAGGCAGTGGCGAGCGCAAGGCCGGCCCGTGCTGCGAACTGTTCGGCGAGCTCGATGTCCTGTTCGCCGAAGCGCGGCCGCTCAGGTCCCCGCACCAGAACGAGTGCACCTGCCGAAACCCCGTTGCCGGAGAGCGGGATCACCAGCGCCTCGCCGACTGCGTCCTGGCCTTGCAGCATAAGGGCGCCCACCTCGCCCAGCTCGTCCCGACGGCAGACAACCGCCCGGCGCTGGAGCCCGGTCAGTGCGTGCGCGACCCGTGACACCCGCAGCAGCGTCTCCGCCAGCATGTCCCCCGATCTGACGGTCCCGCCCGGCCCTGCCAGGTACCAGGTGGACCGCCGCCCGAGTACCGGAAGGACAGCGATTGCGGTGTCTGCCAGCACCGGCAGGGCGGCCTGAACCAGGGCGCGTACCGTGCGGCCATGATGCAGTGAGCCTCCCAGCCGAACGGCTGTCTCGTGGAGAAACGAAGAGCGTTCCCGCGCCGCCAGCAGGTCCCGCTCGCGGTCCCGGGCACCGCTGACATCGCGTACCAGCCAGACCACACCGCCGTTCCACGGCCGTCGGTAACCAGAAAGCGCGCGCCCGGCGACATCGCACTCGAACCGCTCCGCCAGCCGGGCGGTGGCCGTCGCCATCGGCCCGACCAGCTCCTGCCCCGTCCCCAGCCGCGGGAACAACTCTGCTGCGGGACCGTTGAACCCGCGTACGACGCCGTCCTCGTCGCACATCACCACCGCCTGATCCACCAGATCGAGCAGTCCCTGCGGTGGCTCGGCGCCGGGCCACCGTCCTGCCACCGTCCGCGACGACGCGCGATCGCTGCTCACGGAAGTGCCCGATACCGAGGTTGCGTCGGTGGGTTCGCCGTCCGTCATCGGCATCGGTCCGCATCGTCGGGTGTCACGGGCCGACGAGGGCGGCGGGCGGCCGTAGGCACCGGAGACGACGCCTTTGCCCGGCCACCGCCTTTGCCGACCGGCCGGCTGCCACGTCGCCACATAATGTCGTATGTCCTCTTTCTCGGCTCCCGCTTCCACCGTACGCACCTCTACCGGGTGGGGCATCGCCAACCGCGCTGGCGTGAGCCGGTCGATGACGAGCTGATCGGTATGGAGGACGACCTTCAAGAGGCGGCACGGCGATTCGCCTGCGCCGTTTCCCTCCGAGCCGCGGACTACCGCACGAACGGCTTCAGCTAGCAATGCGACGTCACCCTGTGTCTGGTCTGTCACCCGGAGGGGGCGGGGGCGGCCAGAAGTGAGGAAGGGGGTTGGGGAACATCCATGTCAGATCGTGCGCTAAGCTATCTCGGCGTTGATTGGCGCTTTGACCTGGGATGATTGCGTGTCGGAGCCTTCGTGGGTCGCTGTTGCCGATCTTCGGAGAGTTGTTGTGGCAGTCGAGTTTCCGTCAGGTGAGCAGGCTGGGTACGGGGCGTTTGTCGGGGCGCCGTCCCGAACCGAGTTGGAGCGGTACTTCTTCCTGGATGACACGGACTGGGAGGGGGTGCAAGCCAAGCGGCGCGCGCACAACCGGCTCGGGTACGCGGTCCAGCTCACGAGCGTGCGCTACTTGGGCCGGTTCCTGCCGGACCCGCGGCAGGTGCCGGAGGAGGTGGCCGAGTACCTGACCGAGCAGCTGGAGATCGAGGGCCCGTCGTGTCTGAGGGAGTACGGCGAGCGGGACGGGACGGCCCGCAGTCACGCCGGAGGTCCAGGAGGCCGGGGGCTGGAAGGACTTCGCTGAGGTCTCGGCTGAGCTGGGTGAGTGGCTCGATGCGCGGGCCTGGACGACCGGGGACGGGCCGAGGGCGTCGTTCGACGCGGCGGCCGGTTGGCTGCGCGAGCGGCGGGTGCTTCTTCCCGGGGCGAGCCGTCTGTCACGGATGGTGGGCAATGTCCGGGAGGCGGCGAACCAGCGCCTGTGGGACACCCTCTACGGGCTGCTGAACACCGGGCAGCGGACGGTGCTGGACTCGCTGCTGACGGTGCCGGCCGGTTCGCGGGTCTCGGAGCTGGACCGGCTGCGGCGCGGGCCGGTGCGGGTGTCGGGTCCGCAGCTGAAGTGGTCGCTGGATCGGGCGGAGGAGATCGCCGACCTGGGCATGGAGCTGGACGTGTCGGGGATACCGCCGCGCCGGCTGGCGGAGCTGTCGCAGTACGGGGTGGACGGCAAGGAGACGCTGCTCAAGCGCCACAACGACGCGCGGCGCCTGGAGACCCTGCCGGCCACCGCGGTGCACCTGACGACGAGGGCGGTCGATGACGCCCTGGACCTCCTGGAGGTGTTGATCGCCACCAAGCTGCTGGCCAGGGCAGAGAGGGAGACGGCCAAGGAAAGGATGAAGACCCTGCCGAGGGTCGAGCGGGCCGGGGCGAAACTGGCGACCGCGTTCCAGGTCGTCTTCGACACCACCTCCGAGCAGCTCGACCCCAACACCGGCGAGATCAGCGCCCCGAAGGTGGAAACGTTGGCGGCGATGTGGGAGCAGATTGAGGCGGTGGTGCCACGCAGCGAGCTGGCCGCCGCGATCGCCGCACTGTTCGAGCTGACGCCGCCGCTGGACTCCGATGCGGACCAGGCATGGCGGGCGATGCTGATCACCCGGTTCGGCACCGTGCGGCCGTTCCTGAAACTCCTGGTCAAGGTCGTGGACTTCGACGCGACTCCGGAGGGCGCCCCGGTGCTGGCCGCGCTGAAGTCACTGCCAGAGTTGATGGGCCGCAAGGAGGTGGGGCCTGGCGAGATGGACACCGAGCTGCTGGCGGGGTCGTGGCGGCGGCTGGTACTGGCCGCGCCGAACCTGGAGCCGGGGACGGTGGACTGGAAGGGGTACGTGTTCTGCGTGCTGGAGCACTTCCACCGCATGCTGCGCAGACGGGAGATCTTCGCGAAGAACTCCTCCAAGTGGGGCGACCCGCGGGCGAAGCTGCTGGCCGGCGAGGCATGGGAGCAGGCCAAGCCCACCGTGCTGGCGTCACTCGGCCTCCCCGAGGGGCCGATTGAGCACCTGGCGGCGCGGGCCGCGCTACTGGACGGCACCTACCGGGAGGTGGCGGGCCGGCTACCTGAGAACGCGCGGATCGCCTTCGACGATGACGGCCGCCTGCACTTCGCTGCGCTGGAGCCGGAGCCCGAACCGGCTTCCCTGCTGGACCTGCGGACGGCGGTGAACGCGATGCTGCCCCGCGTGGACCTGCCGGAGGTGTTCTCCTGGACGGGCGCGGACCAAGCGTTCACTTCGGTCACCGGCGGCGAGGCCCGGCTGAAAGACCTGCCCGTCACCATCGCGGCGCTGTTGGTGGCGCACGGCTGCAACGTCGGCTATACCCCGGTGATCAGCGGCACCGACGCGCTGAAGTACGGGCGGCTGTCCCCCGTGGATCAGACGTATCTGCGGCTGGCGACCTACCGGGCCGCCAACGCCACGCTGATCGCCACCCGGGCCGCGATTCCGCTTGCCAGTGCGCGGGGCGGCGGGCTGGTCGCCTCGGTCGACGGGATGCGGTTCGTGGTGCCGGTGCCGTCGGTGTACGCCCGGCCGAACCCGAAATTCTTCGGGCGCCGGGGCGGCGCAACCTGGCTCAACACGGTCAATGACCAGGCGGCCGGGCTCGGCGGGGAGGTCGTGGCCGGCACCCCGCGCGACTCGCTGTACGTGCTGGACGTCCTCTACGACCGCGACGGCGGCGAACGCCCCGACATGATCGTTACCGATACCGCCTCGTACTCCGACATTGTCTTCGGACTCCTCACCTTGGCGGGATTCACCTACGCGCCGCAGCTGGCCGACCTGCCGGACCAGAAGATGTGGCGCATCGACCGCAGCGCCGACTACGGCGCCTTCACCGGCGCGGCCCGCGGCCGTGTCGACCTGGTCCGGATCGAGCGGCACTGGGAGGACATCCTGCGGATCATCGGCTCCATCCACACCGGAGCCGTCCGCGCCTACGACATAATCCGGATGCTCTCGCGCGACGGCCGCCCCACCCCGCGGGGCGACGCGATCGCGCACTACGGACGGATCGCCAAGACGCTGCACATCCTGCGCCTGGCAGACGAACCCGCATACCGGCGAAAGATCAAAGTGCAGGCCAACCTCCAGGAGGGCCGCCACGCGCTCGCTCGGAAGATCTTCCACGGCAAGTCCGGACAGCTCTACCAGCGCTACCAGGACGGTATGGAAGACCAGATCGGCGCCCTCGGCCTGGTCCTCAACGCCCTCGTGCTGTTCAACACGAGGTACATGGACGCCGCCGTACAGCAGCTACGCGAGGACGGGTTCGACGTCCGCGACGAGGACGTGGCCCGCCTGTCCCCCGTTCGCGCGGCATCACGTCAACATGCTCGGCCGGTACTCGTTCCAGCTGCCCGACCTGCCTGGCGGCCTGCGCCCGCTGCGGGCCCCGGATACCACCGATGATGCGTAGGGAGGTGCATCAGCATTCTCGGTGGCGGAATTGGCCGCGCGACTTGGAATTCGGGGCAAACCGGGCACGGGTTCAGCTACAGGGTCCCGGGCTCCGGCCGCCCGTGGCGGTGTTATCGGTGCCGGTCCCGGTCGGCGGCGCTTCGACGGGGAAGAGGATCGGGCTGATCAGGTACTGCGTGCGGTCGGGTGATGGCTCGTTGGCCAGGTGGGGGGCGATCGCCTCCCGCATCCCGTCGATCATCCCGTGCAGTTCCCCAGGGCTGAGCCAGACGGCATGCTGCCGGTAGCCGACCAGGTCGGCTACCGGGTCGGCCGTGTCGCGGTCGAGATACGCGGTGAATTCGGCAGTCAGGACCGCCAGAGCGGCGGCGAATGCGCTGCGATGGTCGTCGAGCGAGAGCGAATTGGCCGTGTCCGTATTGATCCCCGCGCGGTCGCGGCGCAGCCGGTAGCGGCGCTCGACCGCACCGCGCACGCGTCGCTCCAGGGCGACTTCCAGGACCCCACCGGCTGCGAGCAGGTCGACGTGCCGGTAGACCGTGGCCTTCGAGACGTCCCGAATGCGGTCGCACAGCTCGGCGGTGGTCAGCTCCCTGCCTCCGCGCATCGCATGAACCACTCGCAACCGCACCGGGTGGGCCAAGAGTTCGAAGGCATCCATCTCGTAATGATCTCACGCCGTGCTACCGTTCGCATTCATTGAGAAAGGTTGTGATGGGATGCCTGACGGCACTGCGACAGAGTCCATGACCGGCTCAGAACTCGCTTGGATGCCACCGCCCTATGCCGAGCCCGGCCGCTTCAGCGAGCACGAGGTCACCGTCGGCACCGGCCCGCTCGCGGTGTCGGGCACGGTGAGCGTCCCCCGCGGGCAGGCTCCCGGCCCCGGCATGGTGCTGCTCGCCGGTGGTGGGCCGTTCGACCGCGACGAGACCAGCGGGCCGAACAAACCGCTCAAGGACCTGGCCTGGGGGCTCGCCAGCCGCGGGACGACAGTGCTGCGCTTCGACAAGGCGACCTACGCCCACCGCGATGTGGCCGCGGCATCGGACCTGACGATGACGCAGGAATACGTGCCGCATGCCGTCGACGCGGTTGGCCTGCTCCGTAGGCACCGCTCGGTGGACCCCGAGCGGGTCTTCGTCCTCGGCCACAGCATGGGCGGCAAGGTCGCCCCTGCCGTCGCCGTCGCCGCACCCACGGTGGCGGGCCTGGTGATCATGGCCGGTGACACGCAGCCGATGCACCACGCCGCTGTCCGCGTCGTCAGCTACCTCGCCGCCATGCTTCCCGACCAGGTCCCACCCGCGGTCATCGAGACCTTCCAGCGGCAGGCTGCCCTGGTCGACAGCGCGGAGCTCACGCCCTCGACCCCCGCAGCGGATCTGCCGTTCGGCCTGTCCGCGCCGTATTGGCTCGAACTGCGTGAATACGCCCCGGTCGCGATCGCGGCCGGACTCGGCAAGCCGATGCTCATCCTCCAAGGAGGACGCGACTACCAGGTCACCGTCGCCAACGACCTGGCTCGATGGCGGACGGGCCTGGCCGGCCGCCCGGAAGCCGATATCCGTGTCTACGAAGCCGACAACCACCTGTTCTTCCCCGGCGCAGGACCATCCACCCCCGCCGAATACGGAACCCCGCAGCATGTCGACCCTGCCGTCATCGCCGACATCGCCCATTGGCTGAGCCACGGCCAGGGATGAGCGTTCGCGGCGCCTGTGAGCCAGCGGTCAGCAGCCTCCAGGCGGGGCACCAGCACACTGCCGACCCCGCGCACCGAGGGATGTGCCCCGCTCGCCCTCGCGGCAGCGCCGACAGGCCGGATACCGCCGAACTGTTAACGTCGGCCGTCGCTCGGCGCGAGCAAACTCGTGACCTCGGCGATCGCCTCTGCGGAAGGGTGGCAATAGCGTCGGACGTTCTCCGCCTTCTTGTGCCGCGACTTGGCCATGAGCATCAGCAGGCTCGCCCCTCCCCCGCCGAGGTGGGTGCCGCAGCCACTGCAGGACGCGGTAGGGGTTGTCCGCGCCGGTCAGTACCGCGGCGAGGGGTTGGAGTGGCTGGGCCACGCTTGCGCCGTCCGCGGAGAGCAGATCGGTCACGCGGGCGGCCAGAGTGCAGCGGGGGCAGCGGCCGCCGGAGTGCAGGTCCGCCGGCTCACCGCAGGCCGAACACCGCTCGACCGGTTCGTCGGGGAACGAGCACGCCTTGCACAGGAGGGTTCCCCCGGCCGTCTGACCGACCAGGATGCGCAGTCGGTTGCACGACGCGCACGGTGCAGGGGTCGATAGGGCTGTTCTGTAGCAGGAGTTGCACACCGGCCCTCGCGGCCAGAAGACCTTGACCTTCGCGACCTGCCCGCACAGGGCACATGCGCACTCTTCGCGAGGGCGGCACGTGTCGGCAGTGGAACGGTCCCAGGCCACCGTTGATGTGGTGGCCCGAACCCTTTCACAGATGGCGCAGGCTTTCCCGTCTCGTTTGTAGCACCGGTCGCAGGTGTCCGGCCTGGTGCCATCGGCCCGGGCGACAATGGGAACGATCTGCCCGCAGACACCACACAGGCGGGCAGGGCTGGAGTAGCGGCCGCCGCAGACCGGCCCGTCAGAGGTCAGGGCGTTGACCCGGCGTACCCGCCCGCAACGGCAGCAGGTCCGAGTGTTCTTGGGAGCACAGGTCTGGCAGAGGTTGCTGCCGTCGGGAAGGCGCCGGTACGAGATCATCATCCGGTGGCAGTCGGCGCATTCCTCCTTGGCATCCGGCTCCTTGTTCCTGCACGGATTGCAGATGCCGCCCTCCGGTCGGCGGGCGTAGATGCCGGCCACTTTGCCGCAGCGGGCGCACGGCTTCTTGGCAGGTCGGCCGGTGCAGCGTGAACACAGCCGCCCCGCCGGTCCGTTGTTGGTGGGAAGAGGTTCGGTCCGTCCGCAGTTCCCGCAGGACACCAAGGCGACCTTGTCACCGTGGCAGACGGCGGTCAGCGCGGCCAGCAAACGCACCACGCAGGTCGGGCAGTCGCTGCTGGGGAGGCTCAGAGCGTCGGGCCTGTCGGACAGATATCGCACCAGGCGGAATGTGTCCGCACCACGCCATGCCCGGGCTTCCTCCGCCACGGCCTGCGCCTGTTCGGGGGCCAGGGATTCGCCCACCGCTGACCGCAGCAGCGTGACGATCTGCTCCTGGGCGGCAGCGAGTTCGGCGCGTAAGCGGAGCTGGTTTGGTGTCAGTGGCCTCACGGCTAGCCCGGGCGCCGGATCGTGGTCCGCCGTTCCTTCAGCGGCAGTGGCTCGGCCTGTCCGTCCGCGGTCTTCTTGACCTGTGCGTTGACCACCTGCGGCTTGATGAGATCGTTCGGCGTGCACTCGAAGATGTCGCACAGCGCGACCAGGGTGTCCATGCTCATCCGCTTGGGCGGCTGTGTCACCAAGCGGTAGACCTGCTCACGCGACAGGGGCACGCCACGTTCTGCGAGGAGCGGTACCAGGTCTGAGGTCTGGAACATCTGGTGCTCGGCCATCGTGGCCCGCAGACACCACTCGCAGCCCATCTTCTTGATCATTTAAGGTCCCAGTCGTCACCCAGCCGGCGCTTCAGCGAAGCTTCCAGGAGCTGGTTCCGGTACTCGTCAGAGACGCCTAATGGTGGAGTCGGGTATTGGAACTGTCCGAATGCCTGGAGATCAGGCCGTCGGGGACTGCTCGCTAGTCTGTACGAGTGATCGATCCAAAGCCCCTTGCCAGTACCGCCGGCTATGGCGAAGCCGCCGACGCGCTCGTCGAGCAGTACGAGAGCGTCTCCTTCGCCGACGTCCACCGCGACGTACTGCACCTGTTCCCCTCTCAGCCCAGCGCGATCCTCGACATCGGCGCGGGCAGTGGCCGCGATGCCGCCGCGCTGGCCGGTCAGGGGCACGTGGTCGTCGCCGCTGAGCCCACTGCGGAACTTCGCGCGCTGGGTCAACACATCCATGCCGACCGGGACATCGAGTGGGTCGACGACTCGCTGCCCGCGATGAGGGCGCTTCGCAGTCGCGGTCAGCGTTTCAACCTGATTCTTCTGACGGCCGTGTGGATGCATCTGGACGGACAGCAGCGGTCGTTGGCGATGGAGAGCGTCGCCGACATGCTTGCCTCCGAGGGACGTGTGGTCCTCTCCCTGCGGCATGGCCCCGTCCCGGCCGGGCGGCGGATGTTCAAGGTTTCGGCGCACGAGACGATCGAGCTCGCCCGGGGCCATGGTCTGAGTGTTGTGCACCTCAGCGAGCGTGAAGACCCGCATGGCCGGCAAGGCGTGCACTGGAGCTACTTGGGACTGGAATAGGAGACTGCCGCCGGCTGACGAGGCCCGCGACACGGGGCGGAATCGACCGTGACCGGGCATGATCAACTTGCCCCGTTCGGCTGGTGCGGTGGGCGCCCCGGTGCCGTGGAGGAAGGCGGTGGCGGCCAGTACGCCCAGTGCAAGCTGGGGCGGCATCGAGCGCCAGGCCGGTCTGCAACGCCCACCGCGCGCCTCGTTGCCCGTAACGCCTGCCGCTGCCGCTGCCGCTGCCCTGGCTCTCGTTTTCGCGATCAAGCACGCCGGACCAGCCGGCAAGACCATGCTCCGCATCATCCGGCTCGTCGCTATCGCCGCGTCAACCTCCCCCCGACCCGCCACACCCACAGCAGCCCTCGCCTCAGTCCACGCAGTCCGGGCAACGGCATGGTGGTCACCGGGCCGAACGGCCTGCTTGGAGGAGTCCGCTGCCGTCGTTGTGCTGCTGGCGGCACGCCGTCTCCAGGTCACCTGGTGCCACGGCATCGCCGCTGACCCGGTCCGGCTGCACGCCTGGGTGCAGACTGTTGAGAGCCCCGTTGCCGAACCGCCGTCCACCCGGGCCTACACACCCGTCCTCACCTCGGAGCCCGCCATCAGCACCCCTGAGCCGACCCTGTGGATCACCACCGAGACCTGCGCGCTCGGGCCCTACCGGCCCGACCTCGTGGAAACCTACTGGCGCTGGGAACAGGACCCCGCACTCCTGGTCGGCTACGGACGCCAAAGCCCCGAATCCCTGGAAGCGCGAACCGAGGGCATGGCCGCCCAGCTCCGCGGCAGCAACATCCGCTTCACCGTCTACGACACCACCAAGGACACCCCCATCCCGGCAGGCGTCACCACCCTGCTGCCGGACGACTCCGTGCGCACCGCCGAGTACATCGTCATGCTCGCCCCCGAGGCACGCGGACGTGGCCTGGGCACCCAGGCCACCAGACTGACCCTCGACTACGCCTTCCACATCACCAACCTGCGCATGGTCTGGCTCAAAGTCCTCGCCGCCAACACTGCCGGCATCCACGCCTACGAGCGGGCCGGATTCCAGCGCGCCGGCGCCCTGAGGCAGGCCGGGTACTGGCTCGGTGAAGTCTGCGACGAGGTACTCATGGACACACTCGCCGCCGACTTCACCGGACCATCAGCGATCAAGAACCTGCTACGCGGATAGCGCCCGGGCCAGCTCCTTCCGGCGTCGGTGTGGCGTCGTCCATGCGAGCCACCGTAGCGGCAGCGAGCGGCCGCGCGTTCAGGAGGCGGTGCCCTGTGTCCGTGGCCCTTGCCGCCTGACGCAGTGGATCTTCAGGTCTGCCGCGCTCCTCCACTCAGTGCTCTGCACGCTGCTCTCGGGTCCCGCCGGGAGAGGCCGTTTGTGCCCGGTGCCCGAAGCTGGAACTCTTTGGAAAGCTCGTCCACGCCGAGATCGCTGCGCATGGCAGCCCTCAGGTCGGACAGCAGGGCCCACGACATCTCCGTCTCCAATTCCAGCCTGCTGGGCTCACTGTCGTCGGGATGACCGCCTGCCAGCATCTCTTTCAGCAGACCGTAGGCGCTGTTGAGTTGATGGTTCCCCGACCTGGTTTCTCTCAGCACAGCAGCGGGCACGATCATCTGCGCTTCGGCGTAGCTGCCGCGATAGTCCAGACGCCGTTCCTCGAGCTGTTCGGCACATGTCCGGGTCTCTGCGTCATCCCGGGCACGCAGGGCATGCATGAGGTTGATCTGTGCGGTCTGGTACTGACGGGCCGTGGTGTTGAGCGAGATGTAGCAGGCCCGTCGCAGGTCGGTCAGTTCACGTCGAGCCGAGATCCGTGCTTCCTGCTGCCGGACTTGTTCGGCGTGAGCGCGGTCCTCGCGTTGCTGGCGGGCGGTCACTTCGAAGTTCGTGGCGGTCACCGGCGACGTGCACTGGGCCCAGGGCGACATGGACCGCGCCGCCGCGGCGTACGAAGCAGCCCGCAACGAAGCCGAAGACCACGGCGTCGCTGGCGAACGCGCCACCAGCCAGGCCCAGCGCGCGTTCGTCCTCGCCTTCACCGACCCGGGCCTTGCCGCGGACGAACTCGACCTCGCCCAGCAGCTGCTGACCGGACTCGACCTGCGCGCCACCGCCCTGACCACCCAGATCGCATCCCTAATCGCCGACGCCGGCAGCACCGGGGACCTGGAGAGCCGGGCCAGCACACTCCAGGCCGAGATCGGCTCCGCTGGCATCACCTCCGCCGAGATGACCCTCGAACTGGCGGTCTGCTTCCACCACGCCGTCCTCGACACCGCCGAAGTCACCACCGGAATCTCCCGGCTGCGCGACGTCACCCCGCAACGGCGACTACGCCTACTACGTCGACATCGCCTACTTCATGGCCGGCCGCCCCCTCAACGCCCCATCACCAGAACGGTGGCTCGACGGCGAGCAAGTTGCCCGCCAGCGCTGGCGGGGCCTGGTTACCACCCGCCGCGACTACTACAGCAACCTCTGACTGTGGTCAGAGTGTGAGGTCCAGGACCCGCACCGGCTCCCCCGCCCACCGGTAGCGGCCACGATCTGTCCCATCAGGGGCTTTTCGTCCTCCGGTACCCACGCCCCTTCCGGGCTCCAGCATGCTGGTGGCACACTCACGCATGTGGACGCGACACAGCGGGAGTCCGAGGCGGCGCGTTCGGCTTCACGCCGCAGGATGATCCTCCTTGCCCCCGTCTGGGGCCCGGTGTTCATCGTGGTCGGGGCCAAGGCCGTTCTGCAAGAAATGCTTGGCGCTGAGCGACCAGCCTCTGGAGGGACCGCCCCGCTGAAGGGCGGCCTCAGTCGATTCCCGCTGGTCATGACTGCGGGACTGACGATGGTCTTTGCTGCGGTGTTCTCGACTTGGCTGGCACTTGGCCTTCCACCGGAGGGCTTGGCTCGTATCCCGGTGGCCCTGGTGGCCGCCAGCCTTGCGAGTTCCCTCCTGTTCTTCCCGATGGTTCTGGTCGCAGCAGCCCTCGTCATGGGTGCTGTCGAGAAGAAGGCCCGACGGGCGTCGTCGGAGTAGAGATGCAGGCCGCCAACGACTGGTAGCGATACCGATTCGTTCAGTCGAAGGGCGGGGGGCGCTCCCCCGACCAGGGAGCGGCCTGTTCGAGTTGTGAGGCCAGCTGGATCAGCACGTCCTCCCGTCCGTAGGCGGCGACGAGTTGCACACCGATCGGCAGCCCGTCGTCGCTGCGGTACAGCGGGAGGGAGATGGCGGGCTGGCCGGTGACATTGAACGGCACCGTGAAGGCGATGCCCCCGCTCACGGCGGCCACCAGTTCCTCGGGGCTCTGCGCCGTGGGCGCGAGTTCGCCCAGCAACGCGGGCGGCGCGGGCAGCGTCGGCGTGAGCAGAACATCGACCTCCTCGTCCCAGAGCCCTGCCACGCCACGCGCCCACCGCTGCCACGCCTGGGTGCCGGAGAGCCACTGCGCGGCCGTGACCGAGCGGCCCACCTCGGCCAGCAGCCCGTTCATCGGTTCGAGGTCCGCCGGTTCGAGGCGCTCACCGACACGCTCCGACCACTGGTCGAGTTCCCAGGCCAGAACCGCCGCGAACATCGGCACCAGTGCCTCGAAGAGGGCCGGATCGTCCAGGCAGGCGGCGCTCGTCGGCTCAACGCGGTGGCCGAGCGAGTCGAGCAGGCGGGCTGCGTGCTCGACCGCCGCCACGCAGTCCTTGTGGGCCGGGATCGTCGCGCCCGGCGGAGTCGTACGGAACCCGATCCGCAGGACGCCGGGATCGGCGCCGACCTCCTCGCGGTAGGGCCGCAAGGCGGGAGGGGCGGTGTACGGGTCGCCGGACGAGGGCCCCGCCGTCGCGTCCAGCACGGCCGCGGTGTCGCGGACCGACCTGGTCAGCACGTGTTCGTGCGTCACCGGCCCCCAGTATTCGCCGTATGCGGGGCCCAGCGTGGTACGCGCCCGCGAGGGCTTGAGGCCGACGACTCCGCAGGCGCTGGCCGGCATTCGGATCGAGCCCGCCATGTCGTTGCCGTGTGCCACCGGGACCATGCCCGCGGCCACCGCGGCCGCGGATCCGCCGCTGGATCCCCCGGGGGAGCGGGTGAGGTCCCAGGGGTTCCTGGTCGCCCCGTGCGCGAGCGGTTCCGTGGTGGTGCTGGTGGCCAGTTCGGGAAGGTTCGTCTTCCCGCAGAACACGAATCCGGCCGCGCGGAAACGGGCCGCGAGGGCGGAGTCCTCAGGAGCTCGCCAGTCCCGGTCCCGCAGCGCGCGCATCCCACCGTAGGCGGGATCGCCCTCGGTGAGACAGAGGAAATCCTTGAGCAGCATGGGCACTCCGCGGAAAGGGCCGTCCGGCAGCCCGGGCGCACCCGCCGCGGCGAGAGCCTTCTCGAACAGCGGCGTGACCACGGCGTTGAGCCTGCGGTCGAGCCGCTCGATCCGCCCGATCGCCGCCTCCACGAGCTCCGTCGGCGACACCATCTTGCGGCGGACCAGGTCGGCTTGAGCCGTCGCGTCCAGCCATGCGAGTTCTTCCTCGGGTATCGAACTTCCCGTCATTTCCTACCCCTTCAGGCTGTGGTTGCTGTGTGTACCAGCGATGGTGCTACACACGTCAGGGACACCATCAACTGCCGGCCGCGACCGGTACGCGTCCCGCGTTCGAGGGCCCGCTCGACCCCACGCGGCCGCCGCCCTGTGCGGCCCGCTGCAGATGTCGTACCGTGGTCGCGGCCTCGGGCACGCCACACAGTGCGCCGACGCCGGACCCCAGCCCCGGGGCGACGGCGTTGGCACGGGTGCCGCGCTCGCGGTCGATGTCCAGCATCGCCGCGCCCAGCGCACCCAGGGCGCCGACGCCGCCGGCCGTGCTGAACACCACCATGGCGATGACCTGCGGCGAGGAAGGAGACGATGATCGACGCCAGCAGCACCAGGCCGGCGGGGCCGCCCGGACGTCGGACGGTCAAAGGGACGTCACCCGGTGGCGTCGTAGTCTTCATGACACACCTCACGGCACTGGCCCCGGAGCCTCGCTCTATCGGGCCGCGGCGTCGGGGTAGGCGGCGGTCGCCTGGATCTCGACGAGGAGTTCCGGACTGGCGAGGCCGCTGACCCCGATGATCGTCCAGGCGGGGTAGGGCGCCTTGACGAGGCGCTGCTTGGCCGCGAGGAAGCCGGGCATGTTCTGGCGGATGTCGACGTGGTAACTGGTCACGTCCACCAGGGCGCTGAGGTCGAGGTTCTCCAGTCGCAGGATCTCCTCGATGCGCCGGATGGCGATCTCGGTCTGCTCCTCGACGGTCTCCCCGGGAACGCCGTCGGGGCGGCGGCCGATCTGGCCGGAGATGAACAGGTGACCGTGCGAACGGATGGCGGCGGCGTGGCCGAAGCGCGCGAAGGCGCTGGTGGTCCCTCCGAAGACCGGCGAGTTGTCGGGGACCTCTACGGGGTAGCTGGTCATCGCGGTGTGTTCCTTTCTCTGTTCTCTGTCGTTCGTGTCGGTCGGGCGGTGGGCAGGGCCGGTCAGTTGCCCCATCGGGAGGAGCCGCAGGCGTGCTCCATCCGGGTCCGGCCGAATGCCTCGCGTTCGCGCAGGAATTCACCAGGTATCGCGTAACGCGGGCCGTTCTTCGGGTTCTTGGCGGCTTGAGCGACGATCGCGTCGGTGAGGGAGCGGACCATCTCCAACCGCGGATAGGCGGCGTGGACGACGTCAGCCTGCTCGTCGCTGAGGACGTCGGCGTAGGTGTTGCCCATCGGGCCGCCGAAGTCGAGCGCGACGCCTTCGCGGACGAGCACGCACAGCGTGCCGTGGCGCTCCGCGATGCCCGAGGAGGTGTGCAGGGCGATGGCCTGCCAGACCTCGTCCGCGTCCGCCTCGGACCGTCCGCGTTCGACGAGGAACTCGGCAGCCCGGTCGGCGCCCTCGACCTCGAACCGCTGGGTGTGCGGGCCGTCCGAAGCCACCCCGAGGTCGTGCATCGTGCACGCCGCGAACAGCAGGTCGTCTTCGTAGTCCCGGCCGGCGGCCAGTTCGAGACGCGCGGCCACGAGTCGGGCGAACAGGTAGGTGCGAATGCTGTGGTTGAACACCGAGGGCGATTCCACCGGCTTGATCAGCTGCACGACAGCACCCGTGAGCGGTGTGTCGGGCAGCGCGATCAGGTCGGTGGCCGCCTCGGGGGCCGCCTGATTGCGAGTCTTGCGGGTCGATCCGGTCATGTCCACCAGGCTGGCACGCACGCCCCTGGCCAGGTGAGTGGCAACCTTGCCTCTTATCGAAAGAATATTGCCATGACGACACACCGAGTCGCGGTCCTGGCTTTGGACGGCGTCACTCCACTCGACCTGGCCATCCCGGCACAGATCTTCAACACCCGCCCGGAGACCCCCTACGAGGTGACCGTGTGCGGGCTCGGCTCCAAGGTGGCGACCACCGCCGGCTTCTTTCTTGAGACCGAGGGTGGCCTGGACCAAGTACGCGCCGCCGACACTGTGATCGTGCCGGGGTACGAGCCGGGGAGCGAGCCGATGGTAAGGCCGTCGGAGGAGGTGCTCGACGCGCTGGTCCAGATGCGGGACCGGGGCCGCAGGGTGGTTTCGATCTGTACGGGCGCCTTCGCGCTGGCCGCGGCGGGCGTGCTGGACGGGCTGCACGCCACGACCCACTGGCAGCACATCGACGAGCTCGAACAGGACTTCCCGGCCGTCACGGTCGACCGCGACGTGCTCTACGTCGACGAGGGGGACGTCCTCACATCGGCCGGAGTGTGCTGCGGCATCGATCTGTGCCTGCACCTCGTACGTCGCGACCTGGGGGCGATCGTGGCCAACCGGATCGCCCGCGGCCTGGTGGCCGCACCGCACCGCGACGGCGGGCAGGCCCAGTACATACCAGCTTCGGTCCCCGTGGCCGGAGAGGAGTCGCTCTCCGAGACCCGGGGCTGGGCCCTGCACCACCTCGACGAACCGCTCACGCTCCGCATGCTCGCCCGGCATGGGGGCGTCTCACCACGCACCTTCATACGCCGGTTCACCGCGGAGACGGGCACCACGCCCCTCCAGTGGCTACTGAGCGCCCGCCTCGGCAGGGCACGCGAACTACTGGAGACGACGAGCAACTCGGTGGACCAGGTGGCACGGGACTGCGGCATCGGCACAGCGGCCAACCTGCGTCTGCACTTCCGACGCACCCTCAACACCACCCCCACCGCCTACCGGCGCGCTTTCACGCGTTGACACCGTTCGCGCGCCTGCCACCCACCTCGGTCCGGCTCGCGGCGACCACCGCCGGTGAGCCTGTCCACGGTCCGGGTCACCGTGGCGGAAAACTGCGGCATCCGTCGCACCTTCTCCTGCGCATCGCTCAACCGCCAAACCCAGCGCCGAGGCGGTCGGCGCGGGCACCCGCTCGCAGTCGTCCATGAAGGGCAAACGGGAAGTGACGGGCCGCGTCGGCCGGCGTCCGGCTCAGGGTCGACAGCACGGTCAGATCGCCGTCCCGGTCACCGCCAGCGTCTGCGTCTGCGTCTGCGTCTGCGTCTGCGTCTGGCCGATGCCTCTCAGGTTCTCGACCACCGCCCTGATGTCGTTGTCTCTTCCCGCCAAAGCGGGCCGGTGTTGTGACAACCGAGCGCTCCTTGTGATCGATGTTGTGGAGGGCGTGACACTCTTGCGGGCAGTAGCCCGGTTGTGAGGTGTCTACGGTCCGTCAGGCGGACGAATTCGCGCGCAGGGCGTGCGCGGCGAGGATGCCTGCGCCGAGCGCCGTCACGATGCCGCAGCCCAGATGAGTGCCGGTGTGTGAACCGCCGAAGGACGCCGCGACGTTGATGGCGGTGCTGACGCCTACGATGGCCCACAGAACGGACCGGAAGACGGTCCGGCGGCGCGGCTGCGGGGGCGGGGAGACGAAGTTCGTCATGGGGGAAGTCCTCTGCGAATCTGGTGGTCGAAGGCACGCTTGACGCTATCGGCCGGTCTCCGCTCCGAACGATCCCGCAGACTGCTCGACCGCGGGTACGGCTGGCTGTTCGACCGGTGGTACAGCAGGCTGTAACTCTTCGCGGGTGATCTCGCCGGGCCGCCGGAACCCTTTTGGCACAGGAAAGCGGAAGCGATCGAGGAGGGAAGGATGACGGGGACGTTGCGGCGGACACCACGCCTACGCGGAGCGGAGCAAACCACCACCGCGGTGCTCAGAGCCGCCGGGGCCGCGATCAGTGAGCTGGCGGGCGGCTTCGGCACCGCGCTTTCCGCGCTCGCGCTCCTGATTCTGCTGCTGCTCACGGCTGCTCTGTCGCTCACCGGCATAGGTCTGCTGCTGGTGGGCCCTGCGTTGGGTGCGCTGCACGCCCTGGCCCGGCACGAACGCCAACGGCTCGCCCGCCGGGGCCACGAAATCATCGCTCCTGACCCGCCACCCACGCGCCCACGCGCAGGACTCGTCCATCCCACCACCCGGCGCGAGGTGCGCTGGCTGCTCCAGCACACCTCGGCCGGACTGCTGTTGGCAGTGACGGGCATCGTCCTCCCCGTACTCGCGGTGCGTGACACGGCCTTCCCGCTGTACTGGCGGTTCGCCCCGAAGGACACCACCGCCGCTTCCATCGGCATCGGCACCGCGCACACATGGCTGGACGCGATCGCGGTCTCCCTGCTCGGGGTGGGTTGGATCGCTCTCATCCTGGGGCTCGCTCCCTCGCTGGCCCGGCTCCAGGCGAAGCCCGCCCAGCGCTTCCTCGCCGCCGACTCCGACACCGACCTCTCCGCCAGAGTCCTTGAGCTGACCGCGAGCCGGGCCGCGGCCCTGGACGCGCACGCCGCCGAGCTGCGCCGTATCGAACGCGCCCTCCACGACGGCAGCCAGAACCGGCTGATCTCCGTCACCGTGCTACTCGGCGCGGCCCGCCGCCGGCTGGCCCGCGAGCCGGACCACACGCACGAGGTCATCGACATCCTGGAGCGTGCGCACTCCGCCGCCGAACAGGCCCTGGCCGATCTGCGCGGTGTCTCCCGCAGCATTCTCCCCCCGGTGCTGGAGGTCCAGGGCCTTGCCGGGGCCCTGACAGGACTCGCCGCCGACTGCGCGGTGCCCTGCCGTACAGACGTCGATGTCCCCACACGGTGCGCCGTCTCCGCCGAAGCGACCGCCTACTTCGTGGTAGCCGAGGCCCTGACGAACATCGCGAAGCACAGCGGTGCACAACAGGCCGCCGTAAGCGTGCGGGCCGACGGCGCGAACCTCCGCCTCACCATCACCGACGACGGCCGGGGCGGCGCCGACGAGGGCGGCGGCTCCGGCCTCACCGGCATCCGCCGCCGGGTCGAGGCACACGACGGAACACTCAGCCTGGCCAGCCCCGCCGGTGGCCCGACAACCCTTGAGGTGGTACTCCCCTGTGGACAGTGACCCGCGGATCGTGATCGCCGAGGACGACCCGCTGCTGCGCGAGGGCCTGGCCCTCCTCCTGCGTGCCGAATCGATCGAGGTGGTGGCAACGGCCGGCACCCCCGAGGGGGCACTCGCCGCCATCGACGAACACAAGCCCAATGTCGCCATCTTCGACGTGCGAATGCCGCCCACCCACACCGACGAGGGCATCCGCGCGGCCGTTGAGGCCAGGCGCCGTCAACCCGGCCTGGCGATCTTGGTGCTGTCCGCCTACGTGGAGAAGAGTTTCGCCACCGAGCTGCTCAGCGACGGCGTGGGCCGGGTGGGCTATCTGCTCAAGGAACGGGTGGGCCGGGTCGAGGAGTTCCTCGACGCACTGCACCGGGTGGCCGCCGGTGGCACCGCGATCGACCCCGAGATAGTCGCCCAGCTCTTCACCCGGTCCCACCGGGACGCCCGTCTGGAACGGCTGACCCCTCGCGAGCGGCACGTACTCGCCCTCATGGCCGAAGGGCTGGGAAACAGCGCGATCGCGAAACAACTCGTCGTCACGGAGGGCGCGGTCCACAAGCACATCCGCAGCATCTTCGCCAAGCTGGACCTGTCGCCCACCGACCACGTGGACCGGAGGGTGACCGCCGTACTCAGGTATCTGGAGGGCGCCACGGCGAGGGCGAGGTAGAGCCTGCTGTACCCCGTTTCGAGGCGCACACGGGAATGATCCGACGGCGCGGCGATGGTGTGCTGAACACATCAACCGGCCGGCCCGAAGGAACAATCCAGTGCGCCAACACGAAACCCACACCTCCACCGGCAGCCGAACAGGCGTCCCAGCAGTCCGGACTTCCCAGTCGGCCGGAACCCTCCATGCCGACCAGGATCAGCAGCCCAGCCACATTTCTGCTGACCGGATCCACACCGGCCTGCCTGACCGCCACCGCCCCAGGCCAGCGCCCAACGGTTCCGGACTGCGCGACAGCCTCCGACGCCGTCCGCTGCTCTGGTTCTTCCTGCTTGCCTTCTCGCTGAGCTGGGCGGCCTGGACCCCGTACGTGCTGTCCGAGAACGGCCTCGGCGTATGGCACTTCACGTTTCCAGGAGGCAGCAGCGGAAGCCAGCTGACCGGCGTGCTGCCCGGCGCCTATCTCGGACCCATCGCCTCCGCGCTCCTGCTGACCGGGCTCACGGAGGGGCGCCGGGGTCTACGGACCTGGGGCAGGCGCATGACCAGGTTCCGGCTCAGCTGGCGCTGGTACGTCGCCGTGCTGCTCGCCGTGCCCGCGGCACTCACCATCGCCGCGACCGCCCTGGGTGACCGCGGCCCCACCACCCCGACCGCCGCCGTGCTGGCGGCGTACCTGCCGGGCCTGGTCCTGCAGTTGATCACCACCGGGCTCGCCGAGGAACCCGGCTGGCGGGAGTTCGCCATGCCGCGCGCCCAGGAACGGTTCGGCCCGCTGCCCGCCACCCTCCTGGTCGGCGTTCTGTGGGGCGCCTGGCACCTGCCGCTGTTCCTCACCGAATGGGGCGGCGGCCCGCACGTACCTCTCGCCAAGGTGGGGGCGTTCCTCACCACGACGCTCTGCTTCAGCTTCGCAATGACCTGGGTGTTCAACCGATCCGGCGAGAGCATGCCGCTCGTGATGCTCATGCACACGAGTGTGAACAACTTCTTCTCCGTCGCCTGGACGGCCATGTTTCCCCGGCTCCCCGACGACGACACCACCTACGCCTTCCTCCTGGTATCGGTGGCCGCGGCCCTCCTCGTCCTCCTTCTGACCCGGGGCCGGCTCGGCTACCGTCCGACCACCGCCTTCGAGCCGGTCTCCGCTTCCCCGAGCGGCAGGTGACACGGCCGCCCGTCGGCGGATCGAGGCAGTGACCGACTTCCTCGTCGCGCTCGCCCCCCCCCCGCCTGACAGGCATAGGCCGAGCCCGCGCTCGGCGCACCACGCCTGTGGGCGGCCTCCTTCGGAGCCGGCGTCCGCACGACCTCGTGACCGCCTTCGCCGCCCTCCCCAGCCCGACTGCACCGGCGGGGGGTGCCTCTATGTCGTTCGTCAATCCCGCGCTATCGGTTTTGGTGGTGTTGGTCCCGTTCATGCGGCGAGGGCGATGGTGGGGGTTCGGGGTTCGTAGAAGGTGCCGTCGCGGAGCATGGCGAACAGGACGCTGATGCGTTGGCGGGCGAGGCGGAGGAGGGCCTGGGTGTGGGTCTTGCCGCGGGCGCGTTGCTTGTCGTAGTAGGCGCGGGAGGCGGGGTTGGCGTTCATGCAGGCGAAGGCGGAGAGGAACATGGCCCTGACGCCGACTCCCGGCATCGAGGTCAGGACCTGGGAAAGAGGGTGCTACTGGGTCCATTTACGCTGAGGCAAACGCAGGTTCCACAGTTACGCAATTTCTTGGGAGACACCGTTGGCGAGGATCGCTCTCTTCGGCGCTACTGGAATGATCGGCGGTCGCATCTTGAGCGAGGCGCTCGATCGTGGTCATCACGTTGTGGCCGTCGTCCGCGATCGTGCGAAGCTGACCCGCACTCATCCCGGGCTGCGCGTCGTGACCGGCGACGTCCTCCAGCCGACGTCGGTCAGTACTGGCGCCAAGGGCCAGGATGTCGTGGTCAGCGCCGTCGGTGGTGGTCACGGCAACGGCCCGGGGCATCTCGCCACAGCCGAACCGGCCGTGAGATCGCTGGTGGCCGGGCTGCGCGCACTCGATGGCGGCCCGGCAGGCACCCGTCTGATCTCAGTCGGCGGAGCCGGATCATTGCGCATCTCAGCCGGCAGACGACTCTGGGACACAGTTGGACTGCCGGAGCCTGTGCTCCAGATCATGCACGCGAGTGGCGACGCACTGGATTATGCCCGCACCGTCAACGATGTTCGCTGGACGATAATCAGTCCACCCACACTGATCGGGCCCGGCTCCCGAAGCGGAACGTACCGCAGCGCGCTGGACGATCTCATCGTGGGCGCGGACGGTAGGAGTCGGATCTCTACCGATGACTTCGCTGTCGCGGTCGTCGACGAGATCGAGCACGCACGGCACGTCAATGAGCGGTTTACCGTGGGCTACTGAATTCCTCTCCGTGGCTTTTATGACGCCTCGTGATCCCCAAGAGCGCGTAACACGTTCATGAGCGGGATTTCTTGAGGGTCCGATGAAGACCCGCGGTCCCTGGGTGAGCCAGGCCGCCGCAGATGCTCTGGGTGGCACCGACCAGGACGTGATCACGTTCCTGCGCTCCGGCTGGGACACGGCGGTGCAGGACGAGACCCGTGACGCGGTCTCGGAACTGAGCACCACCAGTCCGTACGAGAGCGTGCGCACGGCCGCGGCCAAGGCGCTGAAAGGGGATGCCAAGGCGGTCACCGACTTCTACACGACCGGCCAGTACACATCCGGCGCCACCGACATGGAGGTGGCTGTCTCCAAGGTCGTCAAGCGGCATCAGCGTGCAGGAGGGCGGTAAGGCCGCGCTCGCCGACGGCAGCGGCAAGGCCCTGGCTGCCTTCCTTGCGCACGGTCAGTACGTCGCCCGCAGCACCGACGAAGAGGCCCAGGCATCCAAGCTGGTCAGCGACGGTGGACCCGAGGTGAAGGACGCGGCGAAGATCGCGCTGGCCGGGCCGGTCAACAAACTGCACGACTTCATCGCGGTCGGGCAGTACATGGCCGACCGCAAGGACCAGCTGGCCGCCACCCACGTCGCCCAGGTCACCGGCCTGGTCGCCCAGGCCGACAGCATGGCCGCCAAGTCCGCGGCCACCGCCCGCGACGCGGCCGACGCCGCCGACCGCGACGCCGCAGCCGCCACCGGATCTGCCGCACAGGCCGCATGGTCCGCCAACTACGCGCAAAAGTCCGCCACCCAGGCAAACGAAAACGCAGCCCAGGCCAAGCAGGAAGCCCTGGACGCCGGCAAGTCCGCTGAACAGGCCGGCGCCGATGCCAAAGCCGCATGGAAGCGCACCTACGACCTGCGTAAGCAGGAAGAGGAGGCAGCTCACAAGGCCGCCGACGAAGCCCGCAAGAAGCAGGCCGCAGCCGACAAGAGCCACGCTGCGTCCCCAACAACAACGTCGCCGGCATCGACTGGAACCTGATCCGCTGCGTCAACAAGGGCGGCACCATCGAGGCCCCCCGAGTACGACCCCCGCCTCGTTGCCATCGCCTGGGCCGTCACCGGCACCGACCTCGCCGGAAAAACCGAGGAACAGGAGCCATCCGTCCCGCTGGCCCCGGAGAAGCCCTGTGATCTTGAGGTATGCCTCCCAGGCTGTGGGGGGACGTCTGCACACAGCCACTGCGCACACGCCCCGCGTCCTCGACCTGATGTCTTGGCCTCAACTCCGCAGCCTGGACTGTCTGGAATGCGGCGCTACGGCTCGAGGCGGCTCTAGGTTCGACAGGATCGGTACGTAACGCCAGGTCGGCCGGATCCTCCTTCGTGGATGGAGCAGCATGTTGGAACCGTCGGCGCCTTCCTTTGATCCTCAGCGGCGGGGCAGCATGATCGGCCTCTTCTGGGTCGAAGCGCAGGATGTGTATCTGGGCATGCCCCCCGTGGCTCCAGCCCCCGGTGTTCTCCTCTCGCCGGCAGGTCTACGTGTGGTCGGGCCCGATCCGTAGTTCTGGGAGTGGCCGGCTGTGACGGATCTTCGGGTGAGCGAGGTACCCGTCCGCTCGACTGTCACGCGGTGGGCTACACGTGCCGTCACAATGGCCGTGGCCGCCCTGGACGCGTGGGTGCCGGGCAGTCCTACGGAGATGACCGTGTCGGGCACCACTACGCACCAGGCCGAGTTCCAGACGCCGGTCTTCTCTGGCGCCGAGACTGCGTACACGCAGCGAGAAGCCGATCTCTCACACGGGCTGCTCGCACAATTCACCCGTGGTGAAGTCTCGCCCAGCGTCATGACTGACTGGTGGAGCGGTACTCAGTCCACCGCAGTGCCGCGTTCACACCAGCGGGAGGCCATACTCCAAAGTCGGCTGGCCACAGACTGAAACACCCTTCGGCCAACCCCGTTCGCATCGTCCCTCGTTGACGAGAGGTCAGCCCCACACATGGACAGCATCACAGCAGAAGTGCAGCCTCTCAACACATGATTCTGGCTTTCGACGGCGACTGCGGTTTCTGCCAGGCCGCCATCAACCAGATACGCGAGCGAAGCAAACCTCGTATGCGGGCCGCTGCCTGGCAGACTCTGCCGACCAAATGACGCGCCCTCACGTGCAGCGCCTGGACAGAGAAGTCCTCCTCTTCCATAGCGATGAGGTGCGCTGCGGCGGTCCACAGGCCCTGGCCCGTTACATGGGCTCTCCTCCCCGGCGCTTCGCGACCTCGCCGCAGCCTTCTTCCTGCGGCTTCCCCTCGTCAGTCCAGCCGCTCACATCGTCTACCGGTGGGTGGCCGTGAACCGGCACCGTATGCCCGCCGGCACACCATCCTGCGCCATTCCCCGCAACCACAGCTGAGAGCCCCGATGTCCCAGGTCCCATCCGAGGCCCACCTGCGGTGGCGGGCCTACACGGTGGCTCTGTGCACGACTCGCGTCAGCAGTTGTTCACCGTTGCGGGAGGCATCTGCACTGCGGCGATGTCGATGTCGACGGCTTTGCGCAGCAACTCGGGCCATGGGCCCGGCACCGGCAACGGTTCCGCCACTACGGACCACCTACCCCCGTGGCCAGCGCTCTTTCCCTGCACCTGCGGAAGCGGTACCGGCCGATCTCGCCTACGGCCCCGAGCTGCGGCTCAAAGCCGTGAATATTCGACGCAGGCCAGCCGCCGCCGCGCCTCCCGAACTGCTGCCAAAACGCTGCTCGCTGCCGTGTACGGAGCCAGGTCCCGGCGCCCAGCAATTGAGCCGCGCTTTCGACAAGATTCACGACACCGTCACGGCCCAGGGCGGCGACGCGACCGTCGAACATACCCTGCTGAAACAGGCCCGCATCTCCATTTGCTTCGGCACCCTCAACAACTGCCTCGTCGACGAAGCCAATCCGTGGTCCGATCATGCTGTTGCCGCAGCGATCCCGGCGGCAACGGTCCGGCAAGGGGCCGGAGTGTCCCGGTGGGATCACGGTGTTCTCCAGACAGATGGCACCCGACGAGAGATCACACCCAGACGTGGTTGCGGCAGGACGCCGGCCGCTTGCCGAACACGTCATGGGCATGGTCTGGTCGGCGACGGATGCGGAGTGGGCGGACAACCTCGCGGCGGCGGCCCTGTACGCGGCCCGGTACGGGACGCTCGCCGCGCCGCGCTGCGCGGGGGCCGTCAGCCCGGCTTCACTCGGACCGAGGAGCCGAGGGTGCGCGACGTCCAGCCACACCGCCCCGCGCTGGGAGAACATGGCCGTCCCCGACTCCCCAAGTGCGGCGATGAGTTCAACGGCCGCCTCGCCCCGCAAGGTGCCGGTGCCACGCGGCCATCAAACAGGCCCGTGAGGAGCAGACAGGGCGAGTAACGTCTCCAAGCGGCAGACCGCGACTTCCACTTCTCCCGGCTCGCGGTACGTGCCCACCGTGGACTGCTTATGCGGCGTTACTGCCCGCTGCCGTACGCCAACGCGTCAGGCGACACAAATCCCCGGCACGGCCTGTGCTCGGAACAGGTGCGGGGTGGCGACGAGGCTGGCCGGGTAGAGCTCGCGAGCGGGTGCACGCACACTGTCGTCGAGCCGGGCCGCACGATAGTGGTCCGTCGACTCCCAGACGGCGTGATTGAGGAACGTGCTGCTGCCTGCGATACCGCGGTACAACTGGGTGAAGATGAAGCCCGGTTGATTCTTCAGAGCGGCCGCGTCGGTGGACCAGGCCAGCAGCAGCTGGTCGACATCTTCGGGGGCGACGGACAGGACGTTGACGAGGATGACAGGTCCGCCCTCCTCGTTGAGCTGGTCAGCGAGGGCAACGTGGGCGTCCAACTCGTGGAATTTCGGCATGATGGTTCTCTTTCAGATACTGGCGGGGTGATCCGGCGCTCGGGTCAGGCCGTCTTCGACTGCAATGCCCGGTCCAGAGCGTCCAAGGCTTTTGGTGAGGCCGTGCTCGATCGATTCGGTAGGGCGTCCCCCCGCGGGTGGAGAAGTTGATCGATGAGCGGGATCGGGACGAAGCCGACAACGTGCAGCTGGAGCGAGATCATCGCCGGTTCGAGTGCCACGGCGGTTCGGGCCCCGGCTGCCACGCCACCGTAGCTGACCAATACCACCGGCTTGCCGCGCCCTTCCCAGAACAGGTGGTCCAGGGTGCGTTCTTCAGGGCGGCGTTGTAGCTGTGGTTGTACTCCGGCATCACGAAGAAGTAGGCCGCCGCGCGGTCTATGACCTCGATGTCGAAGACGCCGCTCCTGGCGGCCTGTTCGACGACCCACCGAGCGGTGGGCTTGCCCACACGGTTCGATCGGGTGCTGGCGATCGGGACCTGGACGAGGGGACGGTCGGTCAACGGCTCGGTGATGACATATCCGGCAACTTCCCGTTCACCGTGATCTCCTCGATGAACAGCGGGTTGACGTGCTCGGCATCGAGCCCGCCACTGCCGTAGGGGCGTGTGACCATCTCCAACTCATGACCGCTGGGGTCGTTGAAGTAGACGCCGCGGCCGTCGTCGAGGCGGTTGATGTTGCCCGCGTCCTGATGCCGGGGGTCAGCCCAGTACTCCAGGCCCCGCTCCAGCACCCGGGCGAAGATCACATCGAACTCCGCCTCGCTGACCAGGAAGGCGTAGTGCTGCGCCGTGATGTCGCGGTCGGTGCTCATAAAGTCGAAGGTGACGTCAGGGCTCACCCGCACCATCACGAAGTGGCCCAGCTTCACCGGAGGCTCGAAGCCCATCATGTCGGCCAGAAAACGGGCGGAGGCCCCTGCATCGCGGGACCAGACGATCTGGTGGTTCAAAACGCTCATGCACCGAGTGTTCGCCACGCAACGGCGAAAGCTCCAGGAAGCCGACTAGAATTTGCCAATAACTCCCATGCGATCTGCCCAGAAGAACGAAACTTCACTGATGGATGTTGTAGATCAGCAAATCCTCCAATGCCTGATGCTCGACGGGCGAGCCCCGATGAGACGAATCGCCGAGGTAGTGGGGGTATCGGAGCAGACCGCGACCCGCCGCTACCGCACCATGCGTGAGGCAGGTGTGCTCCGCGTCCTGGTCAGTGAGGCGGCCGCCTCCGCCAGACATCCGCTCTGGCTGCTGCGGTTGCAGTGCCGCCCCACTGCCGCCGCACGCCTTGGCAAAGCGCTGGCCGCACGCAACGACGTCTCTTGGGTCGCTCTGCACTCCGGCGGCGCGGAGCTGATGTGCACCACGAGCCTGCCCGCCGATACGGAGGGAGGCACGGGAGTGCTGCCCCGGATCTCGCACACATCAGAAGTGCTCTCGTTCACCACCCACCTGGTGCTGCACTCGTACTCCGGCGGCCCCGCCGAGTGGTCGGGCTTCGAGGAACCGCTGAGCGAGGACGCGAAACGAGATCTTCTTCAGGGCTGCGATCCACGCCGACGGAAGGCGACGTACAGTCCGGTCCTCCTCGAAGACCGCCCGCTGTTGGAGGAACTGCGCAAGGACGGCAGATCCACCGCGTCAGCGCTGGCCCGCACCCTCAACTGGCCGCTCTCCCGCGTCAGAGGCCGTCTCCAGGCGCTACTGGACAGTGGCGCGGTCACAGTGGACGTGGACGTGATGCTGGAAGCGTTCGGCTACCACACATCGGCCACGCTGCTCCTTCATGTCTCACCGGACCGCATCGTCACGATCTGCGAAACGCTCTCCGCTTATCGACAGACCAGTTGGGTCGCCGCGGTCACGGGCGCCGCGAACATCGTGGCCGCAGTGACCTGCCGCGACAGCACCGAACTCTTCAGCTATGTCACTGAGCAGTTGGGCAGCCTCCCCGGCGTGACCCACGTCGAGGTCGTCCCGTTGCTCAGCAGGCTCAAGCAGGCCGCCACTCGAGTGACTGGCGGCCGCCTGGTGTGATCACGTCGGACCTCACTGGTCGGGAGTGAACTTTGACCGACCGACCACCAAGCCGTGCTACGGCCGCCCGGCGGCAAGGTACCCGCCGACCTGGCCACCGGCCGGCAGGGCACTCCCGCAGGCCGAGGCCCTGCAGCCCGGCCGCACCCGCCACGGAGAGAGCCTTCTCGAACAGCGGCGTGACCACGGCGTTGAGCCTGCGATCGAGCCGCTCAATCCGCCCGATCCGCCCGATCGCCGCCTCCACGAGTTCCGTCGGCGACACCACCTTGCGGCGGACCAGGTCGGCTTGAGCGGTGGCGTCCAGCCATGCGAGTTCTTCCTCGGGTATCGAACTTCCCGTCATTTCCTACCGCTTCAGGCTGTGGTTGTGGACTTCAGCACAACCGCGATGACGGGCTTGGACTGCGGGGCGAACCCGGTCGCGGTGTACATGGCGTGCAGGAGTTCGCCGGTGGTGTCAGCGAAGCCGAGGCCGTGCCGCTCAGCGAAGTCGGCGAGGAAGGGGTGCTGCAGCAGGGCCCGGGCCATCCGGGCGTCGTTCGATGTCCGGATCGCCGCCCCACCGACGGCCCGCCCCACTTCCTTGAACGGCTGGTGGCCACACTGGTCCACTTGCGGACCGGGCTGACGCAGGAGGCCCTGGCCGTGGCCTACGGGGTCGGGTCCTCCAGCACCAGCCGGGTGATCAACGCGCTCAGGCCCCTGCTCGCCGAACGCGGCTTCGCCGTCCCAGACCGGCCCGACTTGCGCCTGCGCACCCTGGAGGATGTCTTCGCCTACGCCGAGGCCGAAAAGACCGAACCCCGGCAGGGGCCCCGATGCGTCGGTACACCGGACGCCGCGAGCACAGCACCGAACCGACGGTGCGGGGTCAGTGCAGCGGCAGGCTTTCGAGGGTGAAGACCGGGCTGGTCAGCGGATCGCCGTAAAGGAAGGTGTCCATCTGGGAGTTGGACACCAGCAGCTGGTCCTGGCTCACGGCGACGCCGGTGGTGGTGTCGGCCCCGGGGTAGGTGCGGGCGGAGACGACGGCGGCCCGGGTGGTGTCGCCGGACAGCCGCACGGCGTCGACCTCGTTGTTCACGGACCGGGCGACGTACAGGGTGTTCCCTAGCCGTGCTATCCCGTCGGCGCTGGCCAGGGCCGGTGCGGTGATCTTGCGGACCTCGCCGGTGGCGAGGGTGAGCCGGTAGAGCGCGCCGCTGTACCAGTAGCCGATGATCAGCGACTTGCCGTCGGGGGTGGTGACGATGCCGTTGCCGTTGGACTGGCCGTCCACGTAGTCCGGCAGGCGGTAGGCCACTTCCAGGGTCCGATGAGCGCCGGTGGCAGGGGCGTTCACCTCGGCGGCCGGAATCCGGTAGACGACGGCGCGGAAGGAGTCGGTGATGTAGACGTCCCCGTCGGGGGTGACGGTCTCATCGTTGACGAGGGTCGAGCCGCCTGTATCGGGGACGGTGTAGGAGGAAACGAGTTTCCCGGTGTTCGTGTAGACGAAGAAGCGTCCGGTGAAGGCACCGGCGACCAGCAGGCGGTTGCCGGCGGTCTTGATCCCGGTGGCCTGAGTACGGCTGTCCTGGCCGCCCGGCAGGAAGGGGTCGAGCGTCTTCGCTCCTGGGCGCCCGCGATAGACGGTGCCGTCGGCGATGCTGGCGGTGTAGACGTAGTGGCGGTCGGCCGCGACGCTCTCCGGGAAGGCCCGACTGCCGTTGACCGTGATCGTGTGGCCGTTGCCCTCGCGGTTGTGGGCGGGCGCGGCGGTGGCGGGAAGCGTGAGGGCCGCCAGGGTTGCGGACGTCGCGGTGAGGGCGAGGAGCATGCGCCGCCAAGTGGGGTGCGCGGTGGTGCGGATGGACATCGTGTAGGACCTTTCCCCGGGTGACCGGGAGCGACGTGGGCGAGTGGGAGACGGAGCCGGTGGTCGACGGCCTGTCAGCGCAGCGCGTCGGCGATCGCGTCGGCCGGCGGCGTGGTCGGCCGCCCGATCAGGCGCCGCAGGTCACCGGAAGCGGTGAACAGCTCGCCGCGACTCATGCCGAGGTCGGCGTCGGCAAGGACGTGCGCCAGCTCGGCGGGCAGGCCGGCGCCGGTCAGCACCTGGGCGAGTCCGTCGGCCGGGAGGTCGGTGTACGTGATCCGCTTCCCGGTGGCGGCCGAGATCGCCGCGGCGAGCTCGGACAGGGTGAACGCCTCGTCGCCGCCCAGCTCGTACACCTCGCCCGCATGGCCCTCGGTGGTCAGCACGACCGCGGCGGCGTCGGCGTAGTCGGCGCGGGCCGCGGCGCTGATCCTGCCCTGGCCGGCCGACCCGACAACGGCTCCGTTGCGCAGTACCAGCGGGAGTTGGGCGGTGTAGTTCTCCAGGTACCAGCTGTTGCGCAGCAGCACGCTGGGGACTGCGCGCTCCCGCAGGTATTTCTCGGTGGCGCGATGGGTGGAGGCGAGGATCGTGGTGGCCGTGTTTGCGTGCAACATGCTCGTGTACGCCACCAGCGACACGCCTGCTGCCACCGCTGCGTCGATGGCGCGGCGGTGGTTGGCGACCCGCTCGTCCACGGTCGTGGTCGATATCAGCAGCAGCTTGTCCGCGCCCTCGAAGGCCGCCGCGAGGCTGTCCTGCTCCGCGAAGTCGGCCCGGCGTACCACGACGCCGCGGTCGGCGAGGTCCTTGATCCTGGCGGTATCCCTACTGGTCGCGACGATGTCTGAAGCCGGCACTCCGCGCGCCAGCAGTGTTTCGACGGTGAGCCTGCCCAGCTGACCGGAAGCTCCGGTGACAACGATTGACATGGGGTCGCCCCTTCCTGTCGCGGACCTCCCGCGGCACGAACCCCAGGATGACCTGGTCGCTCTCTTTTGGTAAGGAACCACTTCAAGGTAAGGTGGCCACCCGGACGAAAGTATCGAGGTGAGCACTGTGCCGGCCCCCGAGGATGTGATCGAGCCCATACCGTCATGGGACCCGTACGCACGTGGCTGCCCCTCGCGTGACGTGCTCGACCAGATCGGCAGCAAGTGGGCGGTTCTCGTGCTGGGCGAACTCGGCAAGCACGGAGCGTGCCGGTTCACCCAACTGCGGCAGCGAGTGGCGGGAGTGAGCGAGAAGATGCTCACCCAGACGCTGCGCACCCTCGAACGCGACGGACTGGTCCTGCGGACGGTGTACCCAGAGGTGCCGACCCGCGTGGAGTACGAGTTGACCCCGCTCGGCCAGACGCTGCGCGGTCCCCTGAGGGCGCTCACGGAGTGGTCGGTGCGGTACATCGAGGAAGTCCTCGCCGCCCGTGAGGAGTACGAAGTCCGAACCACGAGACGTTAGTACTGCCACGGTCTTTGTCGTGATGAGATGGAAACGGATGGCGCCCGACACTCACCGCGACGGCATACACACCCGGGCAAGGTGCCGCCGAGGAGCCATGAGCGCAGGTTCGCCCCGCCTCTGACCAACAAGTGGCCGTTTTCAAAGAGCGTCATCAGAAGAACTGGCACTCATCGGGTACACACTCCTGCCGACCACCCTTCAGCCGAACCACCAGGCCAACGGACCCTCACATCAATCGCGGGTGAGGTCGTTAGCGGGGTGACGATTGTCAGCGCTCGCGTGCGGTCGAGCTGGTCCAGCTGGCCAGAAGATCGAGTGCCTGGCGTTCGGGTGAGTCGGGCTCGGGCGAGTAGATGGTGATACGGAGCCCGGGGTCAGCGGTCAGACCGAGGGCTTCGTACGGCAGGGCCAGGTTCCCGACGAGCGGGTGGTGGAGTTGCTTCACGCCGGAGCGGTGGAACTTCACGTCGTGCCTAGCTAGGGCCTGTTGCGAAAGTGGATCGTCTGTCAGACCTGTCTGGGATTCTCCGAGCATGGAGATGACGCTGCAGCTGACGATTGACTGCTCCGATCCGCAGAGAATGGTGACTTTCTGGGTCGAGGCCCTGGGCTACGTGCCTGAGCCTCCGCCCGGCGGGCACGCCACATGGCGTGCTTACTGGGCGGCGATGGGGGTGCCCGAGGCAGAGTTGCCGGCCGGAGCCGGGGATATTCCGGAGTCGATCATCGATCCCGCGGGACGTGGACCGAGGGTGTGGTTCCAGCAGGTTCCGGAGCCGAAGGTCGCCAAGAACCGGTGGCACTTCGACTTGAAGGCCGGTGGGGGCCGTGACGTTCCACTGGACGTCCGCACGCAGCGGGTCAGGGCTACGGTTGAACGGCTGGTCAAAGCTGGTGCCACCGTGTTGCGGATCAAGGATGAGCCGGACATGGGGCTCTACGCCACCGCCATGCAGGACCCCGAGGGCAACGAATTCGACATCGTCTGAGGGCCGTTGCGCCGGCGCTGGTCACAGCCACTCGTTCACGGCTGCGACCAGCACAGTCGCCTCGTAGCGGACGGAGAGCTTGTCGTACCTCGTGGCCACTGCCCTGTGCCTTTTAGTCGGTTGATCCCGCACGCGACCGCATGACGCTCGCGGTAATCCACCGCATCGAAATGCGGAGGCCGACCGCCACGGGAACCGAGCTTCTGGCGGTTGCGCGCCTGGTCGGCCTTGTCCGGGATGGTGCAGCGGATCCCCCAGCAGCGCAGGCATGTCCGGTTCCTCCGGGAGGCGTACGCCTTGTCAGCCCGCACGCGATCGGGCCGGACACGTGGTCGGCCCGATCCGATGCGGGGCAAGCGGACCTTTTCCAGCACGGGTTCGAACTGCGGCGAGTCCCCGCGCTGTCCAGCGGTGATCACGATGGACATGGACTTCTGTCCCTGCTCGACGGCCAGGTGCAGCTTGGTGGTGAACCCGCCGCGCGAACGTCCAGTCCGTGATCTGAGGGCTCGATGAATACGCCGCCGGGTGGTTCCTTTTGCAGGTCACCCCGTTTACGGGCTCCGGCCGCATGCTGATGAGCGCGGCACACCGTGGAATCGACACTCAGGTCCCACGTGATCGCGCCCTTCGCGTCGGCCAGAGACTGGAGACGGGTGAGGAGCCGCTGCCAGGGTCCGTTCCGCTGCCATCGGCGGAACAGGTCATAGACCCGGCTCCACGGACCGTACTCGACAGGTACATCCCGCCACGGCACACCGGTCCGCACCCGGAACCGTATGCCGTCGATCAACTGCCGCCGAGGCCAGAAGGGCGGCCGCCCCACCCTGGCACCCTTCGGCAACAACGGTTCCAGCACCGTCCACTGCTCGTCCGTGAGATCTCCCCGACCCATGAACCGTGATCATTCACAACCCAAGATCCACTTTCGATACACGGCCTAGCGACGACACTGCGTTCAGCCGAGCACGCGGGCTATCGCGGCCAGTGCGTCGTCCGGGTTGCGGACCAGGATGATCCGGGCGGCCGGCGCGTGCGCGTGGATGACGTTGAGGACCCGGTTGAACCAGTAGGTCGTCTGCTCCGTCGGCGGAAGATTCGGGTCTTGGCCGCTGATGAAGCTACCGATCACGACGCCGTCATACTCGGCCTTGCCCAGCCTCGCGGCCAGTTCGGCGTCACCGCTCTCGTCGTCGGGAAGGACCATGATGTCGGCCGCCAGGCCGGCCTTCCGCAGGCGCGCCTGGACGACCGCGCCGATCTCCGGGTGCTTGCCGAAGCCGAGCACGCGCCACTCCTTGAGGAACTCCACTGTCGACAAAGCCTTCCCCTGTCCGTAGAATTGACTGGACCGTATGTTTGTTGAATAGATGGTGAGTGTAGTGAAATCATGACAGGCGTCAAGGGAACCCAGCGCGCATACCGCTCGGCGGTACGGGAGGAAGCCGCGCACCGCACACGCGAAACCGTGGTTGCCGCCGCCGCCGAGGTGTTCGCGGAGAAGGCCTACGCGGGGGCCACGATCGAACTGATCGCCGCCCGCGCCGGGGTCTCACGTGCCACCGTCTTCGGAGTCGGCGGCAAGGCTCAACTGTTCGCCCTCGCCCGGATGCACGCGGCCACGGGCGGCCGTCTCACCGCAAACGACGAACGCTTCGAGCAGCTCCTGGCGGCCCCTGGCGCGCACCGGCTACTCAAGGAGTTCGCCGCCTTCACCGCCGCCATATCGCGTCGGCTCGGGCCCTTGCAGCTCGCGCTCGAACAAGCCGCGACGACCGACCCCGAACTGGCACAGCTACAGGAATCGAGCCAGCAGGAGCTGCTGGAGTGCGCCCGCGCCGTCGCGGGGGCGGTGGCCGCCACGGGATTGCTGCGGCGCGACGTCTCGCCCAAGGTCGCGGGCGACATCCTCTGGCTTCAGATCCAGCCGACGAACTACCGGCGCCTGACGCAGGAGCGCGGCTGGAGCCACGAGGCGTTCGAGCGCTGGCACGCCGCGACCATGATCGCAGGCCTGCTGAATCACCACCCGGCCGACTGAACCACCCCGGTCGGCCGACAGGAGCGCAGGCCAGGAGCACACGGGCGCGGAGCCATCCTCCGGTCCCCCGCTCCGCCGACCAGGCCACCCGGCGCCCGCCCGCACGGCCTGAGAACTCGAAAGGCGGTCTCGCCGCGCGTAGAGGTTCAGTCATGACCGACGTGACGAGAAATCCGTTCGCGCCCGGATTCACGCGTCAAGTTCTTTGTACACGCTTACAGTTGGGCCCGATGTTCGAGTCGACCTCCCGGCAGTGTCCGCCGCGGGTCGCCACCGAATGCGTTCCACCGCCCGAGGGGCCCCTGCCGGTCGGGCAGCGGAACGCGGGCGGGCGCCCTCCTGGCGCCGACCGGTTCCGCGCCAACTACGAGATCCGCCCAGCCCTAGTAGGACTCTTAGGTTGCTCTGGCTCTTGGGTTTGGGCTGGTGGTTGATGTTCTGGGCAGGGGGCGGTGGCAGGTGGTGCAGGTGCCGGTCCAGCAGTTCAGCAGGGCCTGGATGGCGTCGAGGATCTGGTAGAGGGAGAGTCCGCTGTATCGGCTTTTGGGGCCAGGCGCTGTTCGGTGAGGAACGCGTGGGCGGCGGTGACCAGGGTGACGTGGTGATGCCACCCTGCCCAGGAACGTCCCACGAAGTGGTCCAGGCCGAGGCCGTGCTTGACTGCCCGGTAGTCGTGCTCGATGCGCCAGCGGATCTTGGCAATGCGGACCAGTTCGGCGACCGGAGTGTCTGCGGACAAGTTGGACACCCAGTAGTCGGTGGGCGCCTCGGCGCCGTCGGGCCACTCGACCAACAGCGTCACCTCGGGCAGGACACCGTCCCAGCTGCCTGGGCCGGTGGCGGCGGCCTGGGCCAGGCGACGGGCCCGGGCCCCGGCCGGCCGCACCCGCAGCGCCAGAAAGCGCGAGCGCATCGGCCTGCCCGCGAGAGCCTTCACGCCACCTCACCTCGGTGAACGCCTGCCGCCCCTGACAGACCTAACGGAGTCCTACTAGATGCGGCTGGCAGCGGACTCGTCGGCGCGCCAGGCGATCGTCGCCCAATCATCAAGGAAAGTTCCCGCCGCTGATCGCTACATCGCAGGACCGCCGAAGGGCTCTGTGGAGAAGGGTTCGTCTGACGTGATGACGTCACCATAAGTCGCGCGTCGTTGGATCGGGGCGGCGTGACTACCGTCTCGGCCCTCGGCCTTCGATCGCACAGGCACGGGCCCTGCCAGCAATTTCGTAAAGATCTGCTCGGCGCATCCCAGATACAGGCGCATCGCACCGTACGGCCCCACCGCGCATCCGGTGCGATGCCCGTGCAAGTCCAGCTCCTCCACTGCTTGAACACCCGCGTCCATCTCCGGCATGTCGTCCGGCGGGACGAGAGCATGCAACTCCCCCGACCACTCCCTGCCGAGATCGCGGAGCACGGATCGAGCTTCTTCCTGCTCCCAACCGCTTCGCGCCACCAGTCCGTGACGAGGGTCCGTCGAAAAGACGATGTCGGGGGTCGTCATCATCACGTCGTTGCTCCGCTGCGCTCAGATAGCTGGGGCTCCGCAGGGCCATCAACGGCCCGTGGGGGCCAGGCTGCGAGCTAGTAGGGCTTGGTCAGGTCAGTACGAGCGTGGGTATGTCGCGGTGGCAGGTGGGGCAGGCGCCGGCCCAGACCGCGAGGAGTATCTGCAGCTCGCGGACGACTTGGTAGAGGCTCAGACCGGCGCCGTGTCTTTTGGGGCTCTGGCCAGTCGTTGCAGGGTGCAGAAGGCGTGGGCGACGGAGACGAGTGTGACGTGGTGGTGCCAGCCGTTGAAGGTGCGGCCCTCGAAATGGGTCAGGCCCAGGGCCTGTTTCATCTCCCGGTAGTCGTGCTCGATGCGCCAACGGAGCTTGGCGAGGCGGACCAACGTGGTCAGTGGAGTGTCGGTGGGCAGGTCGGAGAGCCAGAACTGGACCGGTTCGGGTTCGTTTGCCGGCCACTCGGCCAGCAGCCAGCACTCCGGCAACTGCGGGCCCTGGACCGCCTGACGGATCTCGCGTCCGGCGGGGCGAATCCGCAGGGCGACAAACCGCGAGTACATGCGCTTGAAGCCGCTGCGGCTGGTGCCAGGCCGCGAGCCCTCCCGCCATTGCACGGGTTTGGCCGCCTTCCGGCCTGCTTCCATGGCCAGTTGTTTCACCGACTGTGGTTTGTCCAGATACTTCACAACCGGTGGGCGTCCGGTTCCGGAGTACGGAACGGCCACGGGAACGGCCTGGCCGGGGTGGGCCGTGAGCGTCGTGGAGATCCCGACGACGTAATTCAGGCCGCGGGCCTGAACACCGAGCCGGAAAGCGGTGGCGTCGCCGTATCCAGCGTCCGCGATGGCCAACGGGATCTCAATGCCCCACGAGCGCGTCTCGTCCAGCATGTCCAGGGCCAGCTGCCACTTCTCCACGTGCCCGACATCGTCGGGAATGCCACAGGAGGCGCGGCGGGCGACCCTGTCCGGGTTCGCCTTCGGCGAGGCCGCATCCCACGTCTCGGGCAGGAACAGCCGCCAGTCCACCGCCGAGGAGGCGTGATCGGAGGCCAGGTGCAGCGAAACGCCCACCTGGCAGTTGGTGACCTTGCCGGCGGTGCCGGTGTACTGCCGCGACACACACGCCGAAGCATTTCCGTCCTTGAGGAAGCCGGTGTCGTCGAAGATCAGCGCGCTCGGCTGGATCGCCGCCTCCATTTTCCACGCCAGCCGGGCCCTGATGTGTGAGGGGTCCCACGGACTGGTGGTGACGAAGTGAGCCAGCGCCTGCCGGTTCCCCTCCTCCCCGAGGCGGGCCGCCATCGGCTCGACGGACTTCCGCTTGCCGTCGGTCAACAGCCCGCGCAGGTAGACCTGCCCCCAGCGACGTTGATCCTTTCTCGCGAACGGCTCGAACACCTCCGCCGCAAACGTCTCCAACTCACCACGCACACAGGCAATCTCGTCCGGAGTCACACCCTCTCAACGCCGGACCACACCCAACGGACACGCTCCACCACCATCAACATGACCAAGCCCTACTAGTGCCACGGCAGGCAACGTTTGCCCCGTCGCGACGCCCGGCACACACTCTCGCCGCACCGGCCGAAAGCCCAAGTACGTCCAGTACAAGGGCTTCCGGCCGGCACGCCGAGAGCACGCACCGAACGCCGCTCCTTGACGGGCAAACCTTGCCTGCCGCGGCACTAGAAACGCGCCGGCCTGACTTCGTGCCGTCCGACTCTGCATTCGTCGCCGGCCTTACCGAGGGCCTTGTTCATCCGGGTGATGAAGCGGTCGTACTGCTCATGCCAGATCACGGTCGAGCCCTCATCCAGAACGACGGGGCCGTCCGGAGTGGGGCGGCGACGCCGGGCGAGCGTGCCGTGCGGCCGGCCGCAAGCGTCTTGGAGGAGTCCGACGACTGCTACTACATTTCGTGCTCCCACCAGCCGCGCGTGTCGACGTCTGCGGCATCCGCCAGCGACTCCAGTTCCGCGATCTCCGCGCCGGCGAGCTCGATGCCGCGAGCTCGAACCAACCCGTCGACGTAACCCGCCTTCGTGACCCCGATGATCGGGGTGGTCCCCTTGGCGATCGCCCAGGCAGTGGCGACTTCGGCGGCGGACGCACCTCGATCCTCGCCGATCGCTCCCATCCGGTCCGTCAGCGCCTGCAGTCGGTGCAGGATGCCGTTGTAGACGGCCGCCCGGCTGCTGCCCTCCGGCAACGGATTGGCCGGACTGTACCTGCCGGTCAGCGCTCCTTGCTCGAGGACCATGTAGGAAAAGAACCGCACGTCGTGCTCGCGGCAGTAATCGAGGATGCCCGTGCGCTCAGAGCCCCGGTACAGGAGGCTGAAATGGTTCTGGACCGCCTCCACGCGGAAGCCGGCCTCGCCGAGGATCCGATCGGCAAGAGCGATCTCCTCCATGTTGTGGTTCGAGACGCCGACATGCTTGATTCTGCCGCTCCCCAGCAGCGGGATCAGAGACGGCGTCCACCGTGCCACGTCGGCAGGATTATGGATCCAGAACAGATCCACATAATCCGTGCCCATTCGGTCGAGGCTCTGCTCCAGCATGTCCGCGACCGGATCGTCGCCGTCGCCCGCCATCTGCGGGGTGAACTTCGTCGACAGCTTGTACTCGCTGCGGTCATGGCCCGCCAGTGCCTGGGCGAGGACCGTCTCCGAGCGGCCCATGCCGTACGCCACGGCGGTGTCCCACAAGGTGAACCCGTTCGACTGAGCCTTCTCGACGACCTCTCGCAGACCGGACTCGCTCAACCGGCTTCCGAAGTAGCCGTCGCCCGGTCGGCCGCTGTCTCCCCAGGCCCACGTGCCCAACGCCACCGCCGGCACAGTCAGCGTGTTGCTCGTCATGTCTTATCTCCGTTGCTCTGGCTTCGTGTCGGAACGTCCGATCCCAGGAGACCGTGATCACCGCCAACGGAGAAGGTCGCGCTTATGAGGGGTATAACCTCAGCCCCCCTCGCGCAGAGACCAGCGGCTACCCTGAACGACATGGACCAACAGCCCGGAAGCCGCGGCGAAATCCGGGACTTCCTTGTCAGCCGACGCGCCAGAATCACCCCCGCGCAGGCCGGACTTCCGACCAGCGCCCGTCGCCGGGTCGCCGGACTGCGGCGCGAGGAGGTCGCCGTCCTCGCCGGCGTGAGCACGGAGTGGTACACGCGGCTGGAGAAGGGTCACATCGGCGGCGTGTCCGAAGTTGTTCTCGACGCGGTTGCTCGCGCCCTGCGACTGGACGACGACGAACGCACCTATCTGTTCGACCTGGCCCGGTCATCGCGGCACGTCGGTCGCACGCCGACGCGTCGCAGGGACGTCGAGGTCCCGCCCCGGGTCCAGTGGCTGCTCGACTCCATGACGACGTCCTCGGCATTCGTACGCAACGGCCGCACGGACATCGTGGCCGGCAACCCGCTGGCCCGGACCCTACTCGTACCGATGTTCGACAGCGCCACCGTCGACAAGCACGGCCGCCCGAACATCGCTCGCTACATCTTCCTCGATCCCGGTGCACATGACTTCTTCGTCGACTGGGACGCCGCTGGCGTCGCCACCGCCGCACTGCTGCGTGCCGAGGTCGCGCGCGAGCCTCGCGACCGGGCCCTGCGCGAACTCGTCGGCGAGCTGTCCACCCTCAGCCCCGAGTTTCGCAGCCGATGGGCCGCGCACGACGTTCTGATGCGCCACGACGGCGTCAAACAGCTCCAGCACCCCGAGGTCGGCCACCTGGAACTGGCCTTCCAGTCCCTCAACCTGCACCTGTCGGACCGAGCCGTGCACGACCTGATCATCTACACCGCCGAACCCGGCACCGCATCCGAGGACCGGCTCAAACTCCTCGCCATCTGGGCAGCTACGCAATCTCGGGCAGCACAGCCCATCCGCCACTCCCCTCAGCCCGGACCCTAGAGTGCCGACGGCCAAGGCGGTTGGCGCGACGGGGACCCCCCGCTGGGGGCGAGCACAGTCACGTGCTCGCCCGGTTCACCCCCGCTCGGGCGGAGGTAAACCGCGCCGGAGCGTTGACCCGCTCGGGGCGATAGGTAGTCTCCGCGCAGGCGGAGCGTCGCGATGGTGCGGCGAGGGCCGACCTCATCCTGGATATTGGCCCGGATCTGCTGGGCGATCGTTGGTACGGGTCTGACTCTGGCCGCACACACCGAACGGCCCGGCACGACCAGCTGGAAGTCCTCCCGGCGCCGCCCTGCGCTAGGCACGCCCGGATATCACTTGTCCACACGTCGCTCGTCGTAGTGACAGCGGGCGGCTTCGACCGCGTCGAGGTGACCGACGGCCCATTCCAGTACGGCGTGCACAGGGGGCCGAAGGGTCCGGCCCAGGGGGGTGATCCGGTACTCGATCGCCACCGGATCCGTGGACACGACCGCTCGCTCGACCATGCCGTTGCGCTCCAGTCGTCGCAGGCAGGCGGTCAGTGACTTCGGGGTGACAGCGGGCATGTGTTGCCGGAGTTCGTTGAAGCGTCGGGGGCGGTCGCACAATGCGGCCAGTACCAGTAGGGACCACTTGTCGAAGAGCTGGTCGAGCAACTGCCGGCCAGCGCCGTTGAGCTCCACTTCGGGCACGGCGGTCTCCTTCGCGATACCTGATTTCGTTGAAGTGTATCCGCACTACTAGGTATACCTCGTATACTTACCGACGACGGCCTGACGGCGAAACGGGAATCATGACCGACGCGTACTCGACCCTCAAGATCTCTCTCACCAGCGGCGTGGCACACGTCGTGATCGACAACCCTCCCATCAATCTGCTCGACGCCGTCCTGATGACCGACCTGGACCGGTTCGCGGACGCCATGTCCGGCGACCACGACATCCGGGTGATCGTTTTCGACAGCGCGGACCCGGACTTCTTCATCGCGCACGGCGACATGACGGCAGCCGACGACCCCGCGACGTTCGTCGGCCTGCCCATCGCACCCGGACAGGACCAGACCCTGAACCCGATGATGCGGCTCCACGAACGCATCCGGTCACTGCCGCAGATCACCATCGCCAAGCTGCGCGGACTGGCGCGCGGCGGCGGTGCGGAACTGCTGTCCGCGATGGACATGCGGTTCGCATCACTGGAGCGCGCCGGAATGGCCCAGATGGAGTGCCGGCTGGGAATCATTCCGGGCGCGGGAGGCACCGCGTACCTGCCCGGTCTCGTGGGCCGCGCCCGCGCCCTGGAGATCATCCTTGGCGGGCAGCTGATCGATGCCGCGACCGCGGAACGGATCGGCTGGGTGAACCGGGCCGTGCCGGACGCCGAACTCGACCACGTCGTCGACACCCTCGCCGCCCGCATCGCCGCTCTGCCGCCCGGTGTCGCCCGTGCCGCGACCGAAGCGGTCGACACCGCGGTCGAGTCGACCACTCACGGCCTGCGGAAGGCCAACGAGCTCCTCAGTGAACTCTTCAGTGAGCCCCCTGCAGCCCGTCTTGCCAAGGCTGCACTGGCCGCCGGCGCACACACCCGCGACGGAGAGCGCCGCCTTGAGGCTCTTGTCGACGACATCACCTGACACTTCCTACCGTGATGCCTTCAGGCGTCGCCAGCAGATGAGTCCGCATCCGAGGGTGAGGAAGACACCTCACGACCTCAAGTCGTCAAGCCGCAGCGGCCAAGGCAGTTGGGAATGCGGTGTTCTCATCGAACAGTTCGCGTCGCTGGGGCAGTGGAACATCTGTCCGAGCATGCGGTTGAAGAGGTTGCGCTGGGCGGCAGCGTGCCAGTCCCCGTGCTCGTCGCGGCGGCGACGGTAGTGGTCCATGGCTCCGGGCGAGGCCCTGAGGGCGGAGAAGGCCCAGAGGTAGCCGGCGTGGTTGAGGCGGTCGTTCTTGACCCAGCGGCGGGTGATGCTGGACTTCTTGCCAGAAGCCCGGGTGATGGGCGAGGAGCCGGCGTATGCCTTCAGGCCGCGGGCGTCGGCGAAACGGCCGCGGTCGTCCCCGATCTCAGCGAGCACCCGGGCGCCGAGCTGGACGCCGAGGCCGGGGAAACTGAGGATGATCTCAGCGTCCGGATGCTGAGGGAAAGCTTCCTCCACTGCCTGGGCGAGGTCGGCGGTAGCCGTGCAGGCGGCCTGGAGCTGGACCAGGAGGGCGAGCATCTGCTTACCGAGCGCGACCTCGACGAGGGCAGGTTGGCGGGTGTAGTCCTCGCGGAAGACCTCACGGAGGCGTTCGGCCTCGGCTTCGATACCGCGTTGGCGGCCAGCCCGCTTGAGGGCGGCTTGGAGCTGGGCGCGAGTCAGTCGAGCAGCTCGCCTGGGAGTTGGAGCCAGCTTGAGGACTTCGTTGGCTTCAGAGCGGCAGAGACCGTTCTTCCAGGACTCGAACGCCGCCAGGGAATCGACGAGCGCAATCGCGTCCCGCTTGAACTCCTCGGTGTACCGCTTCGTGTACGTGCTTCCCACCTGGTGCTACTTCCTCTGGAACCTCAAGATTCCAGTCTCCAGGTGTCCACGATCAAGGGGAAGCTTCACCGCTGTGGTCGGAGCGATTCTGAACAGGCGTGATGCCCTCCTTATGTGGTGGGTGGAATCCTTCAATGATCGTGACGAAGGCCGGTTTCCGTAACCGGCGATCACCGGCCATGTTGCTGCGCCGCCGGGGCGGACGCTCGCGGCTGCTGTGCACGTACATCTCCGCGGTGCTACTGGTCTGCCTGGTCCTCAATCCCACCCTCGGCTGGTCCTGGCCCGACTGATCCAATCGCCGCCCTGGTCATTGCAGGCATCACGGTCAAGGAAGGCCGTGACGCCTGGCAGGGCAAGGGCTGGTACGCCCCCACCGCCCACACCCCACCGGCCCTTGGCGGGTCCGGCGCGGTCGGGGCGGACGCGTGCGGCTGCGAGCCAGGCTGCACCTGCCATTCGTGAACACCTTGTTGCCGACCTGCGGCTCAGCAGCTTGGCCCGTCGATACTGACCGGGCGATCAAGGAGCGGCCTGGGCAGCGGTGGAGTGGGCGATCTGGGCAGGGTTCGCGGCCGGCCTGCTGATCTCGACGATGACCGCTTCGGCCAGCGTGTTCGGGGGCGATCCTTCTCCTCCCCGTTCAGCTCAGCGTCCTCGGTGTGCCGAGTCCGGCGGTCACGCCGATGAGCCTGCTGTTCAATGTGGTGGCCGGGCCGGGCCCACTGAGGCTCTACCGCCGCGACGGCGCTCTGCGCGGTTCACTGGCCCGGCGCCTCGTCGCCTGGACGCTGCCCGGCGTCATCGTCGGCGCCGCCGTTCGCGTGTTTGCCCTCCCCGGCCCCGGCGTCTCCGCCTTCCTGCTGCCGATCGGCACCTGGCTGTGCTTGCGCACCCTGCGCCCCGCCCGGAACCGACCGGCCGAGCTGTCGGCCGATGGCGCTGACAGGGCGCGATCGCTGCGGCGACTGAGCACCCCCAAGTCGCTCTGTCTTTCAACTACTTGAACGAGATGCTGCGGTCTCGGGGGTGCCGGTGTGGCCTTGTTACAGAGTCGGGTAGTCGGTGTAGCCGCGGTGGTCGCCGCCGTAGAAAGTGTTCATGTCGGGCTGGTTCAGGGGCGCCTGGGTCTGCCAGCGGTGGACGAGGTCGGGGTTGGCGATGAAGGCGCGTCCGACGGCGACGAGGTCTGCCTGGTCGTTGTCGAGGAGGGCCTGGGCGATGGTGGCGTCGGTGACGGGGTCCCATCCGTTGCTGACGGTGCGGGGGCCGGCGAAGCGGCGGGAGACGTCCTCGATGAGGGGTGTGGTGGGGTCTCCGATGGTGTGCAGGTAGGCCAGTCCCATGGCGGACAGGGCGTCGATGAGCGTGCGGTAGGTGATGGCGGTGTCGTCCGGGTCGTCTTCGATGGCGCCGTGGAGGTTGATGGCGGGTGAGATGCGGATGCCGACGCGTTCGCTGCCGATGGCGTCGCAGACGGCCTGGGCAACCTCGATGACGAAGCGGGCGCGTGCTTGGGGGGTGCCGCCGTAGGGGTCGGTGCGCTGATTGGTGTTGGGGGCGAGGAACTGGTGGAGCAGGTAGCCGTTGGCGGCGTGGAGTTCGATGCCGTCGAGGGCGGCGTCGAGGGCGGCCCGTGCGGCGTGGGTGTATTCGTCGATGACGGAGGGGATTTCGTCGGTGTCCAGGGCGCGGGGGGTGGGGTGGGGCTGGGGACCGGTGGGGGTGAACATCTCGCCGGGGGCGGCGATGGCGCTGGGGGCGACGGTTTCGGCGTGGTGCTTGTTGTCGGGGTGGGAGATGCGTCCGGCGTGCATGATCTGCGCGACGATGCGTCCGCCGTTTTGGTGGACGGCGTCGGCGACGGTGCGCCATGCGGCGATCTGGGCGGGCGTGTGCAGGCCGGGTGAGTTCATGTAGCCCTGGCCCACGGTGCTGGGCTGCACGCCTTCGGTGATGATCAGGCCGGCGGTGGCCCGCTGCCCGTAGTAGTCGGCCATGAGGTCGGTCGGCACACCGTCGGGGGTGGCGCGGTTGCGGGTCATGGGCGCCATGACGATGCGGTTGGCCAGTGTCCACTTGCCGACGGTCACCGGTGAGAAGAGGTCTGCCATGAGGGGTCTCCTATGGGATGAGGGCTGCGCGCGCCGTAGAGGGTGGCGCAGCCGGGGTGCTGCGGGGTGGGTGGGGTTTTCAGGTGCGCCGGATGGTGACGACGGTGTCGGTCACGGTTGCTGTCTGGCCGTTTGGGCCGGTCGCTTCACGTTCGGGGGTGGCTAGGCGGACAGGGGTGAACCGGGCGGGGCCCAGGCCTAGTTCGTCGAAGACTTCTTCGGGGCGGAGGAAACGGGTGTCGGGGTCGGTGTTCCAGGCCCAGGGGCGCACAGAGCCGTGGTCGACGATGAGGAGGAGTCCGCCGGGGGTGAGGGCGTGGGCGGCCTGGCGCCGGATGTCGGCGCCGGGGAGGTCGCAGGGGGTCTGGAGGTACTGGGCGCTGATGAGGTCGAGTGTTCCGGCGGGGAAGGTTTCGGCGAGGTCGTGCTGCTGGGTGACAGGCGGTCGGTGACGCCTGCGCGTGCTGCGTGCTGTGTAAGGCGCTGCAGTGCGGTGGGGGCGATGTCGACGGCGGTGACGTGCCAGCCGTGGGTGGCGAGCCATTCGGTGTCGCCGCCTTCGCCGCAGCCCAGGTCCAGGGCACGTCCGGGAGGAGAGAGCTGGTCTGCGGTTTCGGCGAGTACCGGGTTGGGGTCGCCCTTCCACACGGCGTCTTTGCCGCGGTAGAGGTTGTCCCAGAACCGGGCCGCCTCGGCCGGGGACTGCGCGTTGTGGGTGGAGTCGTGCATCGGGTGGCCTTTCGGTCAGTGGGCGGGGGCCGGAGTGGTGGGCTCAGCCGAGGGGGACTTGGGGGTTTTCACCAGGACGGCCAGGGCGAGGACGGCGGTGGCCATGAGGGCACCGGCGACGATGAACGCGATGCGGTAGCCGTGCAGGAAGCCCTGGAGCTGCAGGGCCTGGGATGCTGCGCCGCCGGCCGGGGTGCGGGGGGTGAGGTAGCCGGTGACGGCGGCGAGGTAGAGGGTGTTGAGGAGGGCGGGGCCGAGTGCAGCGCCGATCTGCTGGCTGGTGGTGAGGGCTGCGCCAGCCACTCCGGCGTCGCGCGGATCGACGCCGGACAGTGCGACGTTGGGGCCCGCCAGGAAGAACAGACCCACGCCGACGCTCACGAGGATCTGGGTCGGCAGGACCTCCCCGGTGTAGGCGGAGGCGGTGTCCAGGCGGGTGAGCCAGAGCAGTCCTGCGGTGGCCAGGGAGGTGCCGGCGACCATCAGGGGCTTGGGGCCGAAGCGGGTGACCAGGGGCGGGCCGAGTGTGGTAGCGGCGATGATCCCGACGCTAAAGGGCAGGAAGGCGACGCCGGCCTGTAGCGGGGTGTAGTGGAGATTGACCTGGAGGAAGTACGTCATGAAGAGGTTCATGCCGAACATGCCCGCGCCGATGAGGAGGTTGGCCAGGAACACCCCGGCCCGGTTCCGTTCCATGACCACCCGCAGCGGCAGCAGGGGGTGGGCGGTGCGGCGTTCCACGAGGACGAACGCGCTCAGCAGCAGGGCGGCGACGGCCAGGAGGATCAGGGTGGCGGGCGCTGTCCAGCCGCCGCCGTCGGCTGCCTGGGTGAAGCCGTAGACGAGGGCAACCAGCCCGCCGGTCACCAGGAGGGTGCCGGGGAGGTCGTAGTGCCGGTCGCCCGCGGCGCGGCTCTCCCGGACATAGGGGCGGGCGGCGAGGGCGACGATCAGGGCGATGGGGACGTTGATGTACATGCACCAGCGCCAGCCCGCGTAGTCGGTGAGGACGCCACCCAGGAGAAGCCCGACGGCTCCTCCGCCGCCCTGGAACGCGCCGAAGATCCCGAATGCCTTGGCGCGTTCTTTGGGGTCGGTGAAGGCCACGGTGATGAGGGAGAGCGCCGCGGGTGCCAGGAGCGCGGCGAAGGCGCCCTGCAGGGCGCGTGCGGTGAACAGGGTGCCCGGGTTGGGTGCCAGGCCGCCGAGCGTGGAGGCCGCGGCGAAGCCCAGCAGTCCGATGACGAGGATGCGCTTGCGGCCGGCGAAGTCGGCGATGCGCCCGCCCAGGAGCAGCAGCCCGCCGAAGGCGAGGGCGTAGGCCGTGATCATCCACTGGCGGTTGGCGTCGCCCATCACGAGATCGCTCTGCGCCTGCGGCAGCGCGATGTTCACGATGGACACGTCCAGCACGACCATGAGGGTGGCGACCGACGCGACGATCAGGGCCATCCAGCGCCGCGGATCCGGTGCATCCGCGTCCTGGCCCTTTGCGGCGGTGCGGGCGGGGGTAGACATCGGCAGCTCTCCAGAGCAATGAGGGGCAGGGGCTCGGTGGTCCACGGGATACGTGCTCCACGACGCCAGGAGAGTGCGTCCAGTCCTGAAGAAGTTGCAATCTCTCATGCCGGTTCAGCAAGATGCGGAGCATGGACGACTTCGAGAACGTGCTGGCCGGTGTCGGGCCCCGGCTGCGGGACCTGCGCCGCCGGCACACCGTCACACTGGCCGCGCTGGCCGACCTCACAGGGATCTCGGAGAGCACGCTCTCCCGCCTGGAGGGCGGAGGCCGCAAGCCCAACCTGGAGCTGCTGCTGCCCCTGGCCCGCGCCTACAACGTCCCGCTCGACGAGCTCGTCGGCGCTCCGGAGACGGGCGACCCCCGCGTGCATCTACGCCCCGTCACGCGCGACGGCATGACGTACGTGCCGCTGACCCGCAGGCCGGGCGGCATGCACGCGCACAAGCTCGTCATCAGCCCCGCCGCGGGTGAGCCCGAGCTCCGGACGCACGAGGGCTATGAGTGGATCTACGTTCTCAACGGCAGGCTCCGCCTTCACCTTGATGACCGCGTCCTGGTGATGGCGCCGGGGGAAGTCGCGGAGTTCGACACCCACGTCCCGCACTGCCTGGGCCCCGACAACGACCAGCCCGTGGAACTGCTGGTCATCTTCGGCAAGCAGGGCGAACGCGCCCACCTGCGCGCCCGCCCCGCCTGACACCCCGCCCACGAAGGGCAGCCCTCCCGTTACCGGCCGGATTCGGGGGGCAGCATCGAATCCAGGCCGTGGCGGCGATCACCCAGGACCCGCTCGCACACGAGTGCCTCAGTGGCCGGGCTGACGACCTGAGTGGACCGGCGGCGGGCCACTGCCTCGTCGGCGTCGGCATTCACCAGGTCGGCGTTGATCGCCGCAGCCGCCGCCACTCCGGACGCCTGCACGGCGGGCAGGCCGCCCATCAGATCGGTCACGTTGCCCGCCACGTACACCCCGGGAACCTCGGTCGCGCCGCCCGGTTCGCAGGGAACGTAGGTGCCCACTCCCATAGGGTGCTCCACCGGGTCGACTCCCAGGCCGGAGAGGACTTCGCTGCGCGCCACGAACCGCGGGGTCACCACCAGCGCTTCCACCGGGATGCGCAGGCCCTCGGCCAGCCGGACAGCGCTCAGGGCGTCGTCGGTGATCTCCAGACCGGTCACCTCGCCCTGGACGACCTCGATCCCGCGTGCCGCGAGGCGCTCCCACTGCTCCTCGCTCGGCTCGGGGCCGTTGTGGAGGAATAGCGTGACGCGCGGTGACCACTGGCGGAACAGCAGCGCCTGGTGCACCGACGCGGCGCTGGTGCCCAGCACCCCGATCGCCTTGTCGCGGACTTCCCAGCCGTGGCAGTACGGGCAGTGCAGCACGTCGCGCCCCCACCGCGCCCCCAGCCCCGGCACCTCCGGCAGCTCGTCCGACAGGCCCGTCGCCACTAGCAGGCGGCGGGCACGGAACGTCCGGCCGCACTGCGTGCCCACGACGAACCCGCCGTCCGTCCGGCGTGCGGACGTCGCGCCTTCCTGAAGCAGAGCGCCCCCGTAGAGAGCCACCTCGATACGGCCGGCATGCAGCAGATCCCGCGGCGCCACCCCGTCGCGCGTCAACAGGCCGTGGGCCGCGGCAGCGGGGGCGTTGCGCGGCTGCCCGGAATCGAGCACCAGCACCGAACGCCGGGCCCGGGCCAGGGTCAGCGCCCCCGACAGACCAGCGGTTGCACCGCCGACAACAACGACATCAAACTCTTCGGGCATCTCTTCCGTGTTCATGCGGCCCACCGTGCTGCGCCCCCGCCACCGGTGCCACTTCTCTTGCTGAACCAGCAAGGCGCTTCCCTGTAAATGGGGGTTGAGCCCACGCCGGGCGGTCGCCTCGCGAGGAGCGCTCGTTCCCCTCCGTCGCCGGAGCGTCCCGTTCCGGGGCGCCGCAGCCCCGCCGGGAGGACCTCGACGGCATGCACTCCGCCGCGCTACTGAACGTTACCGCTGCCCATCATCACGCGGAAATGCTCGATCGGTGCTCATGATCGCGCGGAAGCACTCGTGGAACCGCGGAGCCTAGACAAACCGTAGCGTCATCGCTTGCTCCCCTGTGAGTCAGTTGCGCACAGTTGCGCGACGACCGTCCCGCGTTGAGGAGTCGACGCTCAAGGCCCTGCACGGAACGAAGCCGCCACTCAGGCCGGTGGGCCGTGACAGCCTGTTGTCCGTGCGGGTGAGCGAGCGCCACGGCTGCGGTGTCCGGGGGTGCGGCGCCTTTACCGTGCGGGCCATGGAACTCGCCCCGATGCCTGAGCCACTACGCCAGGAGGTTCACGAACTCGTCTCCGAAGCGGTCATGAACTGCCAGGAGGTGCTGCGCTACACCGAGCCGGATCTCGCACGCGACTGGAAGCGGATGACGCTGATCCGCGCCACCGACGCCTCCGCCACGCTGAACATGGCCTCCATCTGATCGCCGCCTACTGCCAGCGCACCGGCATGGCCATGGACACCCTCGCGTCGCATCTCCAGACCCGGCAGCAGCGCAGCCGGGCAGTTGGCCCGACGGATTCAGACCGACACGAAATCGCCGGGATGCTCGGGGAACCACTTCCGCCCGAGGCGGACCAGGACACGCCGACGTGGTTCTCCTGGGGCCAGCGGCACGCGGAAGGAAGGTCGATGGCCGAGGCCGATGAACAGCAACTCTTCACCGAGGCTTGTCTCCACGGGCTGCGGGCCAAGCTCTGCGACGACCTCGGCTCGCTGGACCGCTTCCCGCCGCAGGTGGCAGCGATGGCCCGCAAAGTCGCCGATGCCCTCGAAGTTCCGGAGCCGGCCACGACCTGACACCGGAGTCGCACCTTCGTTGGACAGCGCGACTCCAGAAGGCCGGGCCCCGGAGACTCTGATCCTCCGGGGCCCGGTGGTGTGTCCGACTCGGGGTCAGATGTTCCCGGCCGCCGTGGTGGCGAACCCGCCGGCGGCTTCGGTGTCGGTCATGAGCAGGACCTGCGTCGGGTGGGCGGTGATCCCCTGCACAACGTGGAAACGGCCCGGGTGCCGGCTGCTCTTCGGAACGGGGTGGATCTGCGGGGTGAGCTGGGCCCAGCCGCGGATGGCGACCCGCACGAGGATCACAGTGGAGAACTGCTCTCGTCCCAGGAGAGAGACAGGCGAAAGGTGGGCCCTGAGCTACGGATCTGTGAACAACCTGATGGCGCAAAAACCCTGTTGCGGGTCATGACGTTGCTGACACCGACGGGGAGTTCGGCGTTCCGTGAGAGCTGCCCGGCGCCGGCGCTCGGCATTGTCCGACTTCAGTCAGGTACTCGCTCATCGCATCACGGTTGCGGATGAGTACGTCGATCCGCTCGGTGAGCCGGTCCCGCTCGGCGGCCAGCAAGGCCAGCATCTCCGGTGTTGCATCGGGAAAGTGGATCGATCGAGGTTTGTCCAGGCACGGAAGGATCTGCTTGATGATGCGAGTGGGGAGCCCCGCATCCAGCAGGCCACGGATTTGGTTGACCCGGTCCACGTAGCGGTCGTCATACTCCCGATACCCGTTCGCGCCCCGGTCCGGGACAATCAGCCCCTGCTCCTCGTAGTAGCGAAGTAGCCGACGGGACGCACCCGTCAGTCGCGACAATTCACCGATCCTCACACCCGCCGAAGCTACTCGGCGCACCTCGACTTGACCATCACATCTATGTGAAGGTTTCAAGATTCGGTCCATGACCACCACGTCTTCTGACACACAGTCTCGTACGCGACAGGTTGGCCTGCCATGGTCTGCGCTGTTGGCACTGGGGACTGCCGTCTTCATCACGAGCTTGACGGAGACTCTGCCTGCCGGTGTGCTGCCCGAGATGTCGGCCTCACTGGGCACCAGTTCAGGTGCTGCCGGCCAGGCCGTCACCGTCTATGCGGCCGGTACGGCGTTGACCGCGATCCCGCTCGCCACGGCGACAGCATCTGTTCCGCGGAAACCACTGCTGCTCGGCGCCATGGCCGTCTTCCTCGTGGCCAACACCCTGACTGCGGCTGCACCGGGATACATCGTCCTGCTTGCGGGCCGGTTCCTCGCCGGCGTGGCCGCGGGCCTGGCCTGGGCGATCCTCGCTGGCTATGCCCGTCGTATCGCACCTGCCGGCTTGGAAGGGCGCGCCATCGCAGTGGCGATGACCGGGATCCCAGTGGCGTTGTCCCTGGGAGTTCCGGCCGGTGCGCTGATCGGTGAACAGGTGGGATGGCGGGCGGCGTTTGGCGCTGTCTCCCTGCTCACTCTTGCCGTCATCGGCTGGATCAGCGTGTCCGTCCCCGGCGCGGGGCAGCTCGCCATTGAACAGGCTGGCACCAACGGTTCGGACCCCGCACCACAATCAGCGAAGTCGCCCCTGCGGCAGACCCTGGCGGTGCCTGGGGTCGCGCCGATCATGGTCACGGTCACGACGTTTGTTCTCGGGCACACGATCATCTATGCCTACATCGCTCCCTACCTACAGCACGCTGGGCTGGGGCCAGCGACCGACGCGGTTCTCCTCGCTTTCGGTGTCGCATGCCTGGTGAGTATTTGGTACGTCGGACGCCATGTCGACCGCCGACTACGGACTCTGATGGTCACCGGCTCGGTGCTGTTCACTTTCGCCACCGCAGCTCTTGCCGTCAGCACCACACACGCGATCGTTTGGGTCGCCGCTGTTCTTTGGGGCCTGGGGTGGGGCGGTGCCCCGACCTTGCTGCAAACCGCAGCCGGACAAGCCGGAATGCGGCGCAGCAGCGCTGCCGCTGACACCGCGCAAGCCGTCCTCGTCACCCTCTGGAACGCCGCGATGGCCTTTGGTGGCATCATCGGTGGTCTCCTGCTGCAAAGCTCGGGCGTCACCGTGGTCGCCGTGTCAGCCGCCGCCCTCGGGGCAGTCAGCCTGCTCATCGTCGCCGGGGCCCGACACCACGCATTCCGCAACACTCAGGCCACGCCATGACCCACGCCAACGCACCCCTGAGTGTTGAAGGACGCCGGCGTCTGGTCAAACGTTGCCGCACTCGGCCCATCGCGCACGTCGCCGCAGAGATGGGCATCTCCAGGGCGACCGCATCGAAGTGGGTCAATCGCTACCGCCATCACGGCGAGCTTGGGCTACACGACAGAAGCTCGACGCCATATCGCCAACCGACTGCGACCGCACCCGACATGGTCGCGAGAATCGAGAAGATGCGGCGTACTGACAAGTGGTCAGCGGCCCGCATCGCCCACGAACTCGCAGCAGATGAGACCCGGGTCTCCCGACGTACGATCAGCCGCCACCTGGCCGACCTTGGACTCAACAGGCGCAAGTTCATCTACCCGAGCGGTGACACCAACCGTGAACCACAGAAGATCGTCGCCCGGCGGCCTGGTCACATGGTGCACGTCGATGTGAAGAAGGTCGGCAGGATTCCCGACGGCAGTGGCTGGCCCGCCCACGGACGCGGAAGTGCCAACGCTGAAGACGCCGAGTGCTCGAAGACTACCGCGATCGCGTTCATGCACCGAGCACGAGCCTGGTTCGCCGCCCACGGCATCACCTACATCGAGCGGATCGTCACAGACAACGGTGCCTGTTACCGAGCCGACGCGTTCGCCCGGGCAGTCCTGGGGGCGCGGCATCAACGGATCACTCCATACACGCCCCGCCATAACGGGAAAGTAGAGCGCTACAACCGGATCATCTCCGAGGAGTTCCTCTACGCCCGCACCTGGACATCCGAAAACCAACGCCGGGAAGCCCTCGCGGTCTGGAACATCCACTACAACTACCACCGCCCCCACACCACAGCGAACGGGCAGCCGCCAGCATCACGGCTACGCGAAGGCGTCAGCAACGTCATGGCCTCCTCCAACTATCAGTTGTCGGGACGGTCACCACAGAAGTTGGGCCAGAGCCCGAGTAGTGGCGTCGGTTGTTCACGGGGTCGGGAGGCGCCCAGGTCCATGGTCGGGCGATGTTCACGAGTTTCGACAGGGCTGGGTTACTTGCCAGCGCGGCATCGAGGTGCTCCTGGTGAAAAGCCCTGTCCATGCCGCAGACGAAGTGGGAACCGGAATACGTATCCGGCGCCGTCCGTTGCTATTGATCATGAAGGCAATCACATTGCAGCGTTACGGGGGCCCAGAAGACCTGGCGCTCACAGACCTGCCGACCCCGAAGGTCGCCCCCGGTGAGGTCCTCGTCCGGGTCAAGGCGGCCGGCGTCAACCCGGCGGACTGGAAGCTCGCCGCCGGTTATCTCGACGACGTCATGGAGGCGCGCTTCCCCTTCATCCCGGGCTGGGAGGTGTCCGGTGTCGTCGAAGCGAGAGGCTTTGACGCCACCGAGTTCGAGGTCGGCGACGAGGTAGTGGGCTACATCTGCAAGGACTGGGCGCAGAACGGCGGCTATGCCGAACTCGTGTCCGCGCCAGTGCGCACTCTCGCCCGCAAGCCCGAGTCCCTCAACTGGCTGCAGGCCGCTGGGCTGCCGCTGGCCGGGCTGACGGCCTACCAGGCCATCCAGCGGCTCGGCATCGGCAGGGGCGACACAGTGCTGATCCACGCGGCTTCCGGCGGAGTCGGCTCGTTCGGCGTGCAGATCGCCGTCGCTCGTGGAGCGCGCGTCATTGGCACCGCCAGCGAGCGCAATCACGACTACCTCCGCAGGCTCGGCGCCGAACCCGTCACCTACGGCGACAGCCTGTCGGACCGGATGCGCGAGCTGACGCCCGACGGCGTCGACGCGGCACTCGACTTCGTCGGCGGTGACGCGGTGGCCGTCTCCCAGGAAGTGCTCAAGAACCCGAAGCGGGTTGCCTCCATCGTCGATGCCACCGTCACCGAGAAGGGCGGCCACCTCGTGTGGGCCCGCCCCAGCTCGGACGACCTCGCCGCGCTGTGCGCCCTCGCGGACTCCGACAAGCTCTCCGTCACCGTGGACCGCACCTTCCCTTTGGCCGAGGCGGCCGACGCCTGGCGGGCAGTCCAGGAAGGCCACACCCGCGGCAAGATCGTGCTGGATGTCGAAGCGAGCTGATCCCCGGCCGTCGCCGACCGCCTCACTATCAACGGTGCCATCATCGAGATCGGCACCCACTCCTACCGCCTCATAGGCATGCGAGCCCGAGCCGAGGAACCGGCCAACCGGCTGACCATGCCAAGCCCTTAACTCAACGGCCCGCCGCCCGAAGGGCGGCGGGCCGTCACCGTGCAGTGACTTCATTTCTCATGACAGCAGCAGCCTTCAAGATCCCTAACTGATGCCGAAACCAACGTCCAAACGCTGCTGTTTCAAGTGAACGAAGTCATGCGCGCCTCGCAGAGGTGTCCTGTCTCAACGAAGCTAGTCGTCCGCATGCGGTGACCTGCGTGGACTGAGTTGGATGAGACAGATCGACCCGGTTCGCCGAGACGAAAGACCGGAGCCGACCCGCGGGGACTGAGAGGACATCTCGGTGGGGCCTCACTCACGCGAGGCCCCACGACGGGATCAGACGGTGAGGACGAGCTTGCCCTGGAGGTGACCGCCGTCGAGCAGCCGGTGCGCGACGGCGACGCGCTCGAACGGGAACGTCTCCTGCACGTGGATCCGGAGCCTGCCCTGTTCGACGAGTTCGACGAGCCCTCGCAGGGCGACCGGATCGGGGTCGACCGCGATGCCGCTGAAGCGCATCCCGGCCGCCGCGTACTTGGCGACGAGGGCCGAATCCCCCTCGGCGACCGCCGTCACCAGGTGACCGCCTGGGCGGAGTACTTCGAGCGACCGCTCGACGGTGTCCCCGCCGATCGTGTCGAGCACGACGTCGATGTCGCGGACCGCCTCGGTGAAGTCGACCGCCGTGTAGTCGATCACCTCGTCCGCGCCGAACTCCTCGACGAACTTCCGCTTGCCCCCGCTGGCGGTCGCGATCACGTGCGCACCGAGCGCTTTCGCGATCTGGATCGCGACGTGGCCGACACCGCCACCACCGCCGTGGACCAGGACGCGGTCGCCCTCGGTCACGCCGGCGAGGTCGACGAGCCCCTGCCACGCCGTCAGCCCGACGACCGGCAGGGCCGCCGCCTCGACGTGCGAGAGCGACGCAGGCTTGCGTGCCAGGTGCAACGCCGGCGCAGACACGACCTCGGCGTAAGCGCTCCCCGCCCGTGGGAACAGTGGCATCCCGAACACCTCGTCGCCGGGCCTGAACCTATACGTCAGCGATCCCTCCTCGACCACGCCGCTGATGTCCCAGCCGAGAATGAATGGCGGCTGGCCGAGCAGCGGGGGAAACTCGCCGGCGCGCAGGAGCGCCTCCAGCGGGTTCAGCCCGATCGCCTTGACGCGGACGAGAACCTCGGTGGGGAGGGGCTGGGGCTCGGGCGCGTCCACGACGGTGAGCACCTCGGGACCGCCGAACGTCTGCTGGGTGATGACTCGCATGATTCTCCTGGCTCTGGAGGGGGGAGAGAACCCAGGCTATGAATCTGATAGGAACCAGCAGGTACCTTCGGCGCAGGTACCTTTGGCGCATGAGCGGTTTCTGTCCCGGCGATCCCTTTCTCGCCGACTGTCCGGCGCGGCTGGCGGTCGAGGTGATCGCCGACAAGTGGACGGTGGTCGTGCTCTACGGCCTCAGCAAGGGCCCGGTGCGCCACGGCGAGCTGATCGAGCTGATCGGCGGCATCTCCCGCAAAATGCTCACCCAGACGCTCCGACGGCTCCAGGCGCACGGACTCATCCGCCGCCACGCCTACACCGAGGCGCCGCCACGCGTCGAGTACGAGCTCACCTCGCTCGGGGCCACGCTGATCGAGCCGATCCACATGCTGACCGAGTGGGCCAGGGCGAACGGCGACGCAGTGCTCGAAGCGCTCGATGCGCTCGACGCCGACCCTGCGTCGGTCGCCCATAGCGACTGAGACCTCCCGCCAGGGACCGCCCCTTCAGACTCACCCCAGCCGGTACGGCCGTCCAGCACCCCAGCGCACTCAGCCGCGCGACCAGGTTCGCTGAGACAGAAGGACGAACGACTCGGTTCGTTGAGAAGTGACTCTATTGAGTGAGACGGGACAACAAAATCTGTGCCAGAGCCTCTCCAGGAACAGCGTCTATCGACGAGTTACGGAGGCGTTCGTTGATCAACTTGCTCTCGGATATCGACGGAACTGACGGCATCCGCGCGGCGCTGAGCGCTGGACTGGCGTTGAGGCGCCAGGTCCAAGGACGGTTCCCGATACGGGGTCCTGTCGCCGTCCTCGGCGGCGGCGAGAGTCTGCTGGGCGGCAGTGCGAGGACAACCCGCACTGCTCCTTCCCCTCGCCCGTGCCGGCGGTGCCCGTGCCGGTCGACCGCTGCTACCCGGATCGCCCGTACGCGACCTGGCGCACGGTCGCCACGGTCTCCCCGCTCCCGCGGCAGGCCGAAGGGGCCCCGTACATTCAGATCGAGACCGGCGTCCAGCCTCTGGAGAACACCCTCTTCCGCTTCTACCAGAACCTCACCGGCCGCAACTGCTCGAACGGCGTACTCGACCCGTGCACCGCGTGTGCGGAGCTGTTCATCCGTGGCTTCCCTCGAACGCGTCCATCAGCATCGACGGCCGCACCCAGAAGGCCAACTCGGTGTGCCGGCAGAGCGACCCCGGGCTGCGGTTCGTCACCACAAGCCAGCGCGTCTCCCCCATCGGGCCCGGCGGCACGGCGTTCCAGTGGCCGGTCTTCCCCTGCGGCACCGGCTTCTGCATCGAGATCGTCACCTCACAGAAGGTCACCGTGCACGACTCCAGCGGCAAGAGCACGACCGTGAGCATCGGAGCCGATGCCCGTGTCTCCATCTCCCCCGTCGCCCGCTTCGACGCCACCTGACCCAGGACGCACAGGTGCCAGCGCCTGCCGCGAACGACGGGGACGGGCACCTGGTGCCGCGTCAGGACAGCGGCGTCACTTCACGAGGACCACCGAGTTCACCGGCGTCATGTCGTACGAGATGGTGGTGACCAGACGGTTGACGTCGCCACAGTTGGTGCCGTTGTACCCCCGGCAGATCTGGTAACCCGCTCCGCCGGTCTGGTTGTTCACGACGTCGCGGACGCCGAGCACTTTTTCCAAGTTGTGTTGTCGTCGGGCGGTCTTCGAGCCAGAGCCGACGGTCTGACATGCCTTGGTGGCGCTGACGCCCTGCTGCATGAGCGGGAAGTACGCCTCCCGCTCATGCGACAACTGCATGCGTTCCTGAGCCACGGTCCGCAGCTCCCGGCTCTCGAAGCGCATCGCATCCCGCTGAACCGGGGCGTTGCAATGACCGCTGGAACGGACGTCTTGGCCGGGGTCCTTGGGCACCTCTCGTTCGGCCCGAGGGGCTTCCTTACGACGCGGGGGCGACGCCGGCTGAGGTGGCAACGTGGCCCGGGCGTGCCGGGTATCTGCTTCGCGATCGCGGCCGGCGCACGATCGTGCCGTGGCTCTGCCCTGGGCTGTTGAGACGTGGGAGACGTCTACGACTCGATCGGGGCGAACAGCGCGTTGATGGTCCGGTTGGCGTTCATGGTGATCTCGTGGCTCGGATTGCTTCCCGCCAATTCCACGCCGTCGACCGCCCAGGCGTCGAACCGGTAGCCGGGGTTGGGGAAGGCGCTGACGGTGACCCGCGTGTTGGGATCGTACGGACCGAATTCGCTGATCCTGACCGTGCCGCCGGTGTTCGGGGTGACGGACACGGTGAGGGAGTGGCGGTTCACGGGCCTCGTGGGGGCACGGTAGGCGGCCAGGATGTCGGCGTTCTGCCGTGCGACGGCTGCGTTGTTGTTCATGGCGTCGCCGAGAGGCTGGTTGCCCCAGAACCTGTCGGGGTTGGAGTACTCGTTGACGACGTTGCACGCCTGGGGGCAGGCGTTGGAGTAGGCCATGAGCGTGCGGTGCTGTCCGTCGGGCGTGATCCAGCCGTAGTTGGACGAGCCCTCGGGCGGCGTTGAGCCTTGCCTCATGTACGTCAGGCGGTCGTGCTGCATGCCGAAGTTGTGGCCGATCTCGTGTGCGAGGTTCTCCCATGCCGTCACGGAGAAAATGCTGGTGACCGAGAACGCGGCACCGGAGGTTGCCGCTGACGGGCGAGGAGTGGGCAGGTCGGACGCCCCGGAACTGTCCTCCGCGGGGACGGAGGCGAACAACGCAACCAGGTCGGCGCCGTACAGCAGCCGTTGGGATGCGGCCGCGCTGCCGAGGACCGTGTTTGTAGGGCTGCTGATCATACTCAGCAGCGTGTTCACGTTCTCGCGATGGACCCCGGTGGCCGCGGTCTCGTAGGTGTTGATGACATGCACGCTGGCCGGCACATTGCTGTCCGCGAGCGCCCTGTTGAGCTGGTTCACGCCGTAGTTGATACGGGACACGACCGCCGAGACACTGCCGAGTTCGGCGACAGTGGCCGGGGTGTAGGCCGCGACGATGTCGATGGCTGCCGGATTGTTCGGCGTGGCGGCCCTCGTACCGGGCTTGTGTGGCTTGTTCGGCTTTGTCGCGCGGACGTCGACCGTGTCGACACCGTGCCCGTTGGGCGGCAGTTTCAGGGGGTCGATCTCCTTCAGCATGTACCAGCCCGGCCGCTTCGCCAGCGGCTCATAGGCGTACTGGCGGAAGCCGGCCTCGATCGTGCCGGAGAGCGTGACCGGCCCCTTGCCGCAGGCTCCGATCACGGACACCGAGATGGTCTTCTGGACATTCTTCGGGTCGTGGCCGCTCCAGTACACCGTGCCGTTCTTGTCCAGTCGCTGGAAGTCCTGCACCGCGGTGAAGGGCTTACCGTGCTCGAACAGCGGGAAGGTACGACGCTCGGGTCTGCCCTCCTTCTGCTTGCCGCACAGCGAACGGAACGCCTTGGCGTCCGTGCGCTGTGCGGCACTCCGCAGTACCCAGGGCTCGTGATCACCGCCGCCTGGTCTGGCCGAGGCGGCAGGTGCGGTCAGGACCAGTGACAGGCCGGCAGCGACAGCGGTCGCCGCGCGGGTGGTGGCGAGCAGGAATCGAGGACGCATGAGATGGAGGAGCCTTCCGTGAGGATTTCCGCCTTGTATCCCGCACCGAAGACCACGCCACGCCGGTAAGACGTTCCCACACGACCGACCGGTCTCCGGTTCACCCGAACAGAGGGGGCGGCGGGGTCCGCCGGACACCGCCTGGACCGTCAGGTCGGCCCGGACAGACTCGTGCATGCCCGGCCATAAGCTTGGCGTTTTGAGCTTGCTCCGGTTTGGCGGACATTCGAGATCAGGGGTTCGTCCCCGGGAGGATGTCCATCATGGAGAGCATGGGGAAGAAGCCTCGTCGCGCTCGCCGCTCGTTCACGCCGGAGTTCAAGGCCGAGATCGTTGAGCTGTGCCGCCGCGGCGACCGCTCGATCGGCCAGGTCGCCACGGACTTCGACCTGGTCGAGACCCGGATGCGTGACTGGGTCCGGCAAGCAGAAGTCGACGCCGGCGAGCGGGATGGCTTGACCGGCAACGAACGTGACGAGCCGGCCGCGTTGCGGCGGGAGAACCGCCGTCTGCGCGAGGACGTGGAGGTCCTCAAGCGAGCCACGGCTTTCTTCGCGAAGGAGACCCGGTGAACGTCCACCCGTTCATCGAGGCGGAGAAGCAGGCAGGCCCCAGCGTCACACGCGCATGTGAGCTGCTGAAGGTCTCCCGTGCCGCCTACTTCGCCCGCCGCTCAGGCCCCAGCGCCCGCACCAGTGACGATGCTGAGCTGACCGAGAAGATCCGTGCGGTCCACGCTCGCTCCCGAGACACCTACGGCTCCCCGCGCGTGAAGGCCGCCCTCAACCGCGACGGCACTGTCTGCGGGCGACGGCGAGTCGCCAGACTGATGCAGCAGGCGGATCTGACCGGGATCACACGCCGACGCCGCCAGCGCACCACCATCCCGGACCCCAAAGCGGCCATCCGCCCTGACCTGGTCCTACGCGACTTCCAGCCGAACCCTGCCGGCGCTGACACGCGCTGGTGCGGCGACATCACCTACATCCCCACCGACGAGGGCTAGCTCTACCTACCCACCGTCATCGACATCGCCATCGCCATCCGCCGCGTCGTCGGCTGGACCACCGCCGACCACCTGCGCACGAGCCTGGTCGCCGACACCCTCACCACCGCCTGCCGCACCCGTCGACCGACTGAGCACGTGATCTTCCACTCCGACCGCGGCTGCCAATACACAAGTCACGAACTCGCCCCACTCGCGGCGCAGTTGAACGTCCGCCTGCCCGTGGGGCGCACCGGACAGTGCTGGGACAACGCCCTGGCGGAGTCGTTCTTCTCGACGTTGAAGAACGAACTGCTCGGCAGGCAGTCCTGGGGTGAGCTGGCGGGACGTCCCCGGGGAACAGATCGGCTGCAGCGGAGTGACGGCCCGGAGGCGTCTGCAGGACTGGACCGAAGCGGGGGTATGGCCCCGCCTCCACGAGGTCCTGCTGGCAGAACTCCGCAAGGGCGGCCTACTGGAGATGGACGGGTCCGCGCCCTGGCCTTCTGATGCCTGATACCTCCGAGGCGCCAGACAAAAGTGCTGCTTACCCATCGAATGGGCCAATGCCGTGCCCCGCACGTCGCAGTGGCTACCACCCGCCCACTACGAAGATCACGACAGATGGACTCGTCCGGAAGGGATCCTCGGTGGTGAAGGTCTCTCACCTCACTCGATTCCATGGCGCCTCGTGGCGCACCGACCCGTTACGACAAGCGGGCGTACGTTTTCCATGGCACCGTCACGGCCGCAGATCCGACTCTGGCTTCGGCCCGGAGTGGAATCACCCCTTCTGATGCGGCGTCCGAGAAATCAGTGGCAGCGCGACAAACAAGACAACGGGATAGACGCCCGCGCTCCACGGTTGCGGCACGGTCTTCAGGGCGGCAACCGCCAGAACTGCGAGCAGAACCCAGCTCGCGAAAAGCCACGGACGCTTGACCAGCGTCCTAGTAGGGCTTGGTCATGTTGATGGTGGTGGAGCGTGTCCGTTGGGTGTGGTCCGGCGTTGAGAGGGTGTGACTCCGGACGAGATTGCCTGTGTGCGTGGTGAGTTGGAGACGTTTGCGGCGGAGGTGTTCGAGCCGTTCGCGAGAAAGGATCAACGTCGCTGGGGGCAGGTCTACCTGCGCGGGCTGTTGACCGACGGCAAGCGGAAGTCCGTCGAGCCGATGGCGGCCCGCCTCGGGGAGGAGGGGAACCGGCAGGCGCTGGCTCACTTCGTCACCACCAGTCCGTGGGACCCCTCACACATCAGGGCCCGGCTGGCGTGGAAAATGGAGGCGGCGATCCAGCCGAGCGCGCTGATCTTCGACGACACCGGCTTCCTCAAGGACGGAAATGCTTCGGCGTGTGTGTCGCGGCAGTACACCGGCACCGCCGGCAAGGTCACCAACTGCCAGGTGGGCGTTTCGCTGCACCTGGCCTCCGATCACGCCTCCTCGGCGGTGGACTGGCGGCTGTTCCTGCCCGAGACGTGGGATGCGGCCTCGCCGAAGGCGAACCCGGACAGGGTCGCCCGCCGCGCCTCCTGTGGCATTCCCGACGATGTCGGGCACGTGGAGAAGTGGCAGCTGGCCCTGGACATGCTGGACGAGACGCGCTCGTGGGGCATTGAGATCCCGTTGGCCATCGCGGACGCTGGATACGGCGACGCCACCGCTTTCCGGCTCGGTGTTCAGGCCCGCGGCCTGAATTACGTCGTCGGGATCTCCACGACGCTCACGGCCCACCCCGGCCAGGCCGTTCCCGTGGCCGTTCCGTACTCCGGAACCGGACGCCCACCGGTTGTGAAGTATCTGGACAAACCACAGTCGGTGAAACAACTGGCCATGGAAGCAGGCCGGAAGGCGGCCAAACCCGTGCAATGGCGGGAGGGCTCGCGGCCTGGCACCAGCCGCAGCGGCTTCAAGCGCATGTACTCGCGGTTTGTCGCCCTGCGGATTCGCCCCGCCGGACGCGAGATCCGTCAGGCGGTCCAGGGCCCGCAGTTGCCGGAGTGCTGGCTGCTGGCCGAGTGGCCGGCAAACGAACCCGAACCGGTCCAGTTCTGGCTCTCCGACCTGCCCACCGACACTCCACTGACCACGTTGGTCCGCCTCGCCAAGCTCCGTTGGCGCATCGAGCACGACTACCGGGAGATGAAACAGGCCCTGGGCCTGACCCATTTCGAGGGCCGCACCTTCAACGGCTGGCACCACCACGTCACACTCGTCTCCGTCGCCCACGCCTTCTGCACCCTGCAACGACTGGCCAGAGCCCCAAAAGACACGGCGCCGGTCTGAGCCTCTACCAAGTCGTCCGCGAGCTGCAGATACTCCTCGCGGTCTGGGCCGGCGCCTGCCCCACCTGCCACCGCGACATACCCACGCTCGTACTGACCTGACCAAGCCCTACTAGTGTTCCGAGTCAGGAATTCCGCGTATATGTGTAGGCTTGTTGTATGGCGCGGATGGGGCGGCCGAAGGCCGAGTTGACTCTGTCGGATGAGGAACGGGCCGCACTTGAGGAGTGGGTGCGGCGTCGTTCCACGCCGCAGGCGTGGGCATTGCGGTGCCGGATCATCCTGGCCTGCGCCGAAGGCACCTCCAACAAGGACGTGGCTACTCAACTCGGTTCCACACCACAGGCAGTGGGCCGCTGGCGGGCCCGATTCGTGCAATATCGAATCGCAGGTCTGGGTGACATGCCACGTCCGGGTGGCCCCAGGACAGTGACGGACGACCAGGTCGCCGCGGTCGTCACCAGGACGCTGGAGTCCATCCCGAAGAACGCGACACACTGGTCGACGCGGTCGATGGCGAAAGAGATGGGTCTGTCCCAGTCGTCGGTGTCCCGGATCTGGCGGGCGTTCGGCCTGCAGCCACATCGCTCGGAGACCTTCAAACTGTCAACCGATCCGTACTTCGTCGACAAGGTCCACGACGTCGTCGGTCTCTACTTGGACCCGCCCGAACGGGCGTTGGTGTTCTGCGTGGATGAGAAGTCGCAGATCCAGGCCCTGGATCGGTCGCAGCCGGTGCTGCCGATGATGCCCGGTGTTCCCGAGCGGGCGACCCATGACTACGTCCGCGCCGGCACCACCACGTTGTTCGCCGCACTCGAGGTGGCCACCGGCAAGGTGATCAGCTCCCTGCACCGCAGGCACCGGGCCGAGGAATTCAAGAAGTTCCTAGTCAAGCTCGACAAAGAGGTGCCTGGTGACCTGGAAGTCCACCTCGTCTGTGACAACTACGCCACCCACAAGACACCCGCCATCAAGAAGTGGCTGGTGGCCCACCCCCGGTTCCACCTGCACTTCACACCAACCGGCTCGTCCTGGCTCAACCTCGTCGAGCGATGGTTCGCCGAACTCACCAACAAACAGATACGGCGAGGCGTCCACAAATCCGTCCACGCCCTTGAGAAGGACATCCGCAACTGGATCAGTGCCTGGAACACCGACCCGAAGCCCTACGTCTGGACGAAGACCGCAGACGAAATCCTCGAACGCCTCGCCAGCTATCTGAACAGAATTCCCGACTCAGAACACTAGCCACGATGGCCCAACGACTCCGGAAACCATCCCCCATCGATCCCATGGCCAGACCCTAGTCTCAGTGAGCAGCGGCCATCCATGATCCGCCGGACACGACCTAACCCCGAGCGACCTCAGCGGTGTGCGCGGGGGTGTAGCGCTCGCCGATCACCTGGTCGCTCAGCGGGTCCAGCGCGGCCAGCGCCTCGGCGTCCAGGGTGAGCTCCAGCGCGGCCGCGTTCTGCTCCAGCCGGGCAGGGCTGCGGGTGCCCGGAATGGTCGCCACCGCCACCCCGAGCCGCTCGGCCTGGGCGTACACCCAGGCCAGCGCCACCTGGGCCGGGGTGGCACCCAGCCGGTCGGCCACCTCGCGCACGGTCTGCGCGATCTTCTCGTTGGCCTCGCCCGCCTCGCCGGCGAAGCGGGGGTTGGTGCGCCGGAAGTCCTTCTCGCCGAGTGTGGAGCGGTCCAGGGTGCCGGTCAGGAACCCTCGCCCCAGCGGCGAGTACGGGACCAGCCCGACCCCCAGCTCGGCCATCACCGGGGTGACCGCCTCAACGTCGCGGCTCCACAACGAGTACTCGCTCTGCACCGCGGTGATCGGGTGCACCGCGTGCGCCCGGCGCAGCAGCTCGCCATCGACCTCGGACAGACCCAGATGGCGGACCTTGCCCGCCTCGACCAGCTCGGCCATCGCCCCGACGGTCTCCTCGATCTCCACGTCCTGGGGCGGGCGGTGGGCGTAGTACAGGTCGATCACCTCGACGCCCAGCCGCAGCAGCGAAGCGTCGCAGGAGCGCAGCACGTAGTCCCGGGCACCGCGGATGTGGCGTGCCCGGTCGCCGGCACTGCGGTCGATGCCGAACTTGGTGGCCAGCTGCACCTGGTCGCGGCGGCCGTGGATGGCCCGGCCCACCAGCACCTCGTTGTGCCCGGTGCCGTAGGAGTCGGAGGTGTCCAGGAACGTGATGCCCAGCTCCAGGGCCCGGTCGATGGTGGCCAGGCCGCCGTCCCAGTCGGCGGCGCCATAGCTCTCGCTCATCCCCATGCACCCCAGGCCCATCGCGCTGACGATGAGACCGGTCGAGCCGAGCGTGGTTCGGGTGATCATGCGCGGGATACTCCTCCTGCCCGGCGGACCGGGCGGTACCGTGAGTTGACGAACGCCTCGAAACTAGGACTTGGAGCGCACTCGAAGTCAAGTTGGAGGACCGGCCCCCCGCCGGCGGGTCAGGCGCGGCGGGAGTGGGTGAGGGTGAAGCGGTCCACCGCAGCAGGTCGCCACAGGGCCCGGGCATCGCGTATCTCCCGGCCGTCTTCACCAGCGGGTGCAGCGGCCCAGCGGCCGGACCTTCGTGCGGGACATGGCGTCCTCTTCTCCTACCGGTCACGGGTATCTGCGCGGGAACTCCGCTACGAAAACGAACGGCCCGACAGGTCGGGTGCATCGCCCATCTCTCCCCGCCTTCGCTGTCCTCGACGGCGTCCGGGTCCCGCAGCGGGGGCAGCCCCTGGCCGGCGGCGCTGGCCTTGACGGTGAACAGGTAGCGGCCCAGGAAGTTGATGTGCCGGGCCCCGAGCTGCGAGAGGCGGGCAATGTCCCCGTCCTTGGTGTCGTGGCCCTCGGCACATGCTCGACACCAGCCCAGCCGGTCAACGTGGCGCTGGGCATACGCCCCGTGGGCGCAAGCGCTGAAGGCGCTAACCGTAATTACCGAGAGCAAGACCCACTCGGTATTTCGTCGTTGGGACAGGCCGTTCAGGGCTTGGGGCCAGCAGAGCTGCCGGGTCTGGCCTGCTGTAGAAGCTTGATGCCAAGTTCGTCGGTACGGTCGGCTCGTCGGGTGAGGCGGTGGACCACTACCCACCTGCCGTCCGGCACAGCGCCGGTGAAGACAGAAGCGTCACCGGTGGCGCCGTTGTGCCAGAGCACGCTACCGGCCTTCTGCCAGGACATAGCGGGCTCCCCCAGTTTCCGATCTACGAGGAGGGCGGCCACCAGGTCCGCAACGGCACGCGGGGTGGCCCAGAGCCCGCCGGCGGGGAGGATCGGGCCGGACATGGTCCAGGGACGCCGTGCACGGCCGAACAGTCCGCGGCTGTGGAGTTGTCGATCTGACGGCGGATTGCTCGTTACCTCGGTGATGTCCAGAGGGGCGAGGACGTAGTGGTCCAAGAGGCCCTGGTAGGACATGCCTGAGGCGGCAGTCAGCGCGGCTCCAAGGACGGAGTATCCGAGGTTGGAGTACTCCTCCGTGCGGCCCGGGGCAGCAGTGGCGAGGGTATCCAGTCTCCGGAGCACGCCGTGCAAGGCGTCATCGTCGAAGGCGGAGTACGGGTCACGCCGTCTCATGTGCGGGGGAAGCCGGGGCAGTCCGGAAGTGTGCTGGGCGAGATGCTTCAAGGTGATACCGGTACCCGGCGGAACGGGCAAGAACTGTTCCAGCGGGGAGTCCGACTCCAGCACGCCCTTCGCTGCGAACTGGGCCAGAGCGGTTCCGGTAAGGATCTTGCTCAGTGAGCCAATCTGGACGTATGCGTCGACCGCATGTCCATGCAGGGCCTGCGGTGCTTCGTTGCTACTGAGGATGCAGGTGGGGACGGGACTCATGGCAGGCTTTCAGTGGTAGGGACGAGGGACCGGGCAAGCTGCTTCCGGCGGGCATCCGGTGCCGGTTGACGGCCACCCGCCGGTAGACCTGGCGAGCAAGCAAGCTGATGGCGTTCATGGACCGTCTTCCACGGCCCGAACCGCTCAGGCATCACGCCACTCCCCCCCAGTCCGTACCGGCGCAAGATCCCGTCGATCACCTGCCGGTGATCCCGCCATCTGTCCTCGACGGCGCCGATAGCCGGAGCGTCACGTCAGCGGAACTCGCAGTTCGTCGCGGAACAGCCGCACCACGTGCTCCCACGACGCGTCCGCCGCCGTCTTGTCGTACGTCTCGCACCCCGGGAAGAAGAAAGCGTGCGCGGCGTCAGGGTGGACGGTTACCTCGTGGCGTACGCCCGCTGCTGTGAGCGCGCGGCGGACCGCGTCGACTTGGGCCGCGTCGATGACGTGGTCACGTTCGGCGAAGAAGAGGGCGAGGCGGGTACCGTGCGTCGCGATCGCGCCCGTGTCGTCGAGGAGCGGGGCCGGGCGGCTGAGTGCCGTGCCGGTCGTGGGAAGCCAGCCCGGGTAGTAGATCGCGGCCGCCGCGAGGGGCAGCCGGGTCGCCGCGAAGTAGGCGAAGTGGCCGCCGAGGCTGAAGCCCAGCATGCCGGTGCGGTCCGCGGCGCCCGCATAGGTGCGGGCGTGGGCGGCCGCCGCCCGCAGGTCTGCCTCGACCTCGTCACGGGTCATCCGGGCCACCAGCTCGAAGGCGTGGGTGCGGTTCGCGTCGGAGTGGGGAAAGCCCTCCGCCGAGTCCGGATCGGTGCGGTGGTAGAGGTTCGGGACAATCGCTACGAAACCGAGGGCAGCGACGCGGCGGGCCACGGCACGCGCGTCCTCGTTCACACCCCACAGTTCCGTGCCGACGAGGACGACCGGGTGATCGCCCATGGCAGCGGGACGGGCCAGATAGGCGGACATGCGGGTGGGTGCGCCGGGCACCTCGATGACCGGCTGTTCGTCGACGACGTGAAACTCATCTTCGTAAGTCACGGCCGGACTGTGTCACGATCCGCGCCCGGATGCAGGGGTTTTGATCAGTTCACGCTCCGCCCGCGCCTTCATGCCCCGGGAGCGCGTGCGTGGCCATGCCTGCGAGCTGGCGGGGGGGCAGATCACCCGGGTGCATCTGAGGGGAACGATGCCGCGGCGGCCGCGGCGGGGAGGATGCAGTAGTCAGTGAAGCCGCCCCCACAGGTGGGCAGTTGGGTGCTGTTCTTCCGCGCTCGATGAGGCACGACTTGTAGCGCCTCCCGTGGGACAGGCGCCGTGCGACCGGCCCGCCCTGACCTCGCGTCACCGCCACAGTGTGGCCAGTTACCTCAACGGTGGCGCACCGCTGGCGGCTCGGGTCGGTACGACGGAAGCGGTGAGTGTAGAAAAGGTGAGGGCAGCGCAGGCCACGGGTGCAGCGGTGGCGGCCGCAGACCCGACTCCTACCGAGGCTCTAGCGCGGCTCCGCTGCGAGTCCCCGCTCGCCCTCGCTGCGATGGACCGGACGATGACTTCGTGGCTGGTCAGCGGGCGGCCGCGCCAGTTTGCGTGAGAAGAGCCGGTGCTCGATCTTGTTCCACTTCGATGTACCCGGCGGCAGGTGGCAGACGGCGATCGTGAGTCCTGTTTCGGAAGCGAGCCGGGCGAGTCCAAGCTTCCAGGCCCGGGGTGCGGTAGCCGTTCGGGCCGCCCGCGTCGGCGGTCATGAGCCGTCATGTCGCCTGCGGGTAGGCAGCTCGGCCCTGACCGGACCACCAGCGGCGGATCGATTCCACTGCGAACGCGGCGGTGTCGTGATCGGTGCCCACGTTGCCCCAGATAGCGCCTGCGGCCTGGCCGACTTCGACGCGGTGATCTCCCCAACACCCTCATCAACAGCCGCCCCGCCCTCCGCCAAGCCCTCAGCTGAAGGAGGCCAAAGCTCCCCTGTCTTCACGCTCTCGCCCCCCCCGCCTGGGCTTCCACTTGAAGCCCAGGATCAGGAACTGGCCTTCCACCGGCCCTCCGAGCAGAGCGAGTACGTGCACATCGACGCACTGATCGGCGAGCCGGGCAAGAACGTCATTCGACTCCGACCGCATTGAGCCCCAGTCCCGCCCTCAGGCGCGTGGCCGTCTCCGTGCGCAAGGGCAGCGCCATCTCCACCGCCACGCTTCTCAAGCGTCTGCGCTCGGTGTTGAAGGAGAACGCCCCCTATGCCGCCTTCCGCGAGGTCGGCGCGCCGCGTGATCCGCACCATGCAGCTGTTGCGCCAGAGCCTGTTGCGAAAGTGGATCGTCTGTCAGACCTGTCTGGGATTCTCCGAGCATGGAGATGACGCTGCAGCTGACGATTGACTGCTCCGATCCGCAGAGAATGGTGACTTTCTGGGCCGAGGCCGTGGGCTACGTGCCTGAGCCTCCGCCGGGCGGGCACGCCACATGGCGTGCTTACTGGGCGGCGGTGGGGGTGCCCGAGGCAGAGTTGCCGGCCGGAGCCGGGGATATTCCGGAGTCGATCATCGATCCCGCGGGACGTGGACCGAGGGTGTGGTTCCAGCAGGTTCCCGAGCCGAAGGTCGCCAAGAACCGGTGGCACTTCGACTTGAAGGTCGGTGGGGGCCGTGAAGTTCCACTGGACGTCCGCACGCAGCGGGTCAAGGCTACGGTTGAACGGCTGGTCAAAGCTGGTGCCACCGTGTTGCGGATCAAGGATGAGCCGGACATGGGGCTCTACGCCACCGCCATGCAGGACCCCGAGGACAACGAATTCGACATCGTCTGACGGCCGTCGCGCCGGCGCTGGTCACAGCCACTCGTTCACGGCTGCGACCAGCACAGTCGCCTCGTAGCGAACGGAGAGCTTGTCGTACCTCGTGGCCACTGCCCTGTGCCTTTTAAGTCGGTTGATGCCGCGCTCGACCGCATGCCGAGCCTTGTAGTCCTCGGCGTCGAATCTGGGTGGCCTGCCGCCGCGAGAGCCCAGCTTCTTGCGGTTACGTGCCTGGTCGGCCTTGTCCGGGATGGTGCAACGGATGCCGCGTCGGCGCAGGTAGGCACGGTTTCTGCGGGAGGCGTACGCCTTGTCAGCCCTCACGCGATCAGGGCGAACGCGTGGCCGACCTGGCCCGCCCGTACTCGACAGGCACGTCCCGCCACGGAACACCGGTCCGGACCCCGAACCGTATGCCGTCGATCAGCTGCCGCCGGGGCCAGATGGGCGGCCGTCCCACCCTCACTCCCTCGGGCAACAACGGCTCCAACACCGCCCACTGTGCATCCGTCAGGTCTCCCCGCGCCATGAACCACGATCATTCATCACTCAAGATCCACTTTCGATACACGCCCTAGCTCATGCACCGCTGCGCCGCCGGGTGACCCCGGCGGCCAACAAGGTCGAATCGTTCAACCGGTTCTCCCAGTGGTCGGCTCCGGCACGGCGGCCTGAGCGGAACACGGGGGCTCCGACCTCACGGCTGCGTCTACTTCGGCAAGGTGAGGATCTCGGCTCCGTCGTCGGTGATGGCGATCGTGTGCTCACTGTGGGCTGTCCGGCAGCCTGTCGCGCTTCGGAGCGTCCACCCGTCGGCATCAGTGACGAGTTCAGCGGTGTCCGCCATGACCCAGGGCTCCAGTGCCAGCAGCAGCCCAGGGCGCAGTTTGTATCCACGGCCAGGCCGTCCGGTGTTCGAAACGTGCGGGTCCTGGTGCATCGTTGATCCGATGCCATGGCCTCCGAACTCGGTGTTGATCGGGTACCCCGCTTCGCTGAGGACCGTGCCGATGGCATGGGAGATGTCTCCGATGCGAGCCCCGGGCCCGACAGCCGCGATCCCTGCGGCCAGCGCGCGCTCGGTTGCACTGATCATCGCGACGCTCTCTGAGGGTTTTGCGTCGCCCACGATGAAGCTGATGGCAGCGTCTGCAGCGATCCCGCGTTTGGAGACGGCGAGGTCGAGTGTCAGCAGATCTCCGTCGGCAAGCGTGTAGTCGTATGGCCGTCCGTGAAGCACGGCGTCATTGACGGCCGTGCAGATGTAGTGGCCGAACGGGCCGCGTCCGAAGGATGGCGCATAGTCGACGTAGCAGGACTTCGCTCCCGCCTTGACGATCATGGCCTCGGTCCACCGGTTGATGTCCAGAAGATTCGTGCCGATCGTGCTACGGCTCTTCAGTGTCTGCAGGATGTCAGCGACCAGGGCACCTGTGTCTTTCGCTCGGGCCAGCAGGGTGGGGTTCAGGATCTCGATCACGCGGCGTCCTTCTATGCAGCCAATAACTATACCGGTCAAACTATACCGGTACGAGAATCGGAGCCATGGTCAGGTTGCCGCACACTCCTGCAGAGATCGAACGCGGACAGCGACTCGGCGCCCTCCCGCGTCGGGCCAGGGCAGAGCGCTCGATGGTTGAAGTCCCGCTCGCCGCCTGCGTCTCACCGGAGACCCTCCGGAAGATCGAGTCGGTTCGCGTGGCCACCCCGCCTTCTCGACCATCGCGGCGATCGCCGATGTCCTTGGCCCCTCCCTCAATGCGGTGTAGACCGAGCCCAGCCCGAACGCGGCGTTGGACCGACCACCTCTATGCCCAACGCACCTGAGCAGATGTTCTCGTAAGAGGACTTCTCGAAACCGAGTTGGAGCTGGAGGGCCCGAACGAGGCCCCGCTGCACGTCGCCTCACGTAGTTTCGAGTAGATCAGGGCTTCAGGATCATCCCGTTGCCCCAACCAGCGCCTATTGCATCTGATGCGAACTGGCTGCATCTTGCGGCGCGTTGCTCGGACGGCTCCCGGAAGCTACTGATCAGCCGGTAGACGCCGTGTCAGGGCCTGCTGGGACGTTACCTCGGCGACCGAGGAGGTCGGGCCCCTTCCGAAGCCGGTGCTCAGGTCGCCGGTCATCCGCAGGGTGTAGTTGTTGACGGTGCGTGAGCGCGGTGATGGTGTCTCTGTTGAGCAGCCCGAAGGATTCTGTTCGAGTACTGTGCGGATGAAGTGCGGGTGATTGCCGAGCGCGGCGGCAACGGCGTCCCAGGCATAGGCCACGCGCTCAGCTTCGGGGTCCGGCTCCACGATGGCGAGGGCCAGTTCGTAGCCGATGTCGTCGGCTCGCAGAACCAGACCCTCTCGTCGCCGGGCTCGACAGGGGGAACGAAGGCTATGTGCGAGCTGCCGCGCAGCGCGTCGGGCGACGCGGACGGCGCCCCGGTCGGCGTCAGGCAGTTGGCTCTTGCCGCGGTCGATGGGCGGATGCGACTGATTCCAACGATGCTTGTCATCGGATTCGTCATTAAGGCCCCGTCGGGACAACCGCTTGCTGCCAAAGGAGCGCTTAACTTGGCGGCTCGGCACTTGGGCCCGGCGAATTTGAGCGTCGTGGTTGGAGGGGGTGAGGGGACCCCGGTTCGTTGAGTCGCAGCGGGTGGCCTGACACCAGTGGCGTCTCCTCGGCCCCAGCCGGACCGTGTCCAGCGCCGCTGTCCACGACGGCGTGCCCGGCGACAGCACCGCGATGAAGGAGCGCGGCCAGCACGATCCGCTTCTCGGAGCCGGGTGGCGGCAGGCGTTTCAGCAGGTCACGAGGGCGACCCGCGTCGGAGCGAGCCTTCCCGGGCGGGTGCAGCGCACCCACGCCCCGGTGTCCGTCCCCGATTATCGTGCCGGGTATGGAAAGCGTGAATGAACTCGGTGACTACCTGCGCGCCCTCCGTGCGGCGGTCACGCCGGCGGACGTCGGCCTGCCCGACTACGGGGCGAGGCGGGTGCCGGGGCTGCGGCGCGATGAGGTGGCGCTGCTGGCCGGGGTGAGCACGGACTACTACATCCGGCTGGAGCAGGGCCGCGAGCGGCATCCGTCCGAGCAGGTGCTGCGGGCGATCGTCGGGGCGGTGAGGCTGGACGCCGCGGCGGCCGACCACCTCTTCCGGCTGGGCCTGTCCGTTTTCGGGACGGCGGCTGCGGTGAGGACCGTCGCTCCGGAGTTGCTGCGGCTGATGGACGGTATGCGCGAGGTGCCGGCCTTCGTGGTCGGGGCGGCGCAGGACGTGCTGGCGGCGAACGCGATGGCGCGGGAGCTGTACAGCGGTTTCGCCTGCTACGACAACCTGCTGCACATGATCTTCCTCGACCCCTATGCGCGGGAGTTCTACGCCGACTGGGACCACGCGGCGCGGATCGCGGTGGGTAACCTGCGGGCGGCCGCCTCGCAGTTCCCGCAGGATGAGCGGATCGAGCAGGCCGTCGGCGGGCTGAGCGTGCGCAGCCCCGCGTTCGCGGGCCTGTGGGCGCGCTACGAGGTGCGACCCCGTACGCACGAGGACAAGCACTTCCGGCACCCGCGGGTGGGGGAACTGCGTCTGCACTTCGAGGCGCTCGCCGTCACCAGCGCCCCCGGACAGCATCTGTCCGTCTACAGCGCGGATCCCGGCAGCGCCAGCGCCGACGCCTTGGTCCTGCTTGGCCGGCTGTCCGAGCAGGAAGCGGCCTTGGCGAACCAGGCCAATCCTGCAGAAAAAGGGAAATTCCGCTCGTGATTGCGTCGCTGTCCGACATGGCCGGCACCTTCGAGATAGCGGGTAAAAAGTCGCCCGTCTCGGTTTCGGCGCCATGCGCCTGACCGGACTCGGGGTGTGGGGTGAACCCGAGGACCGCCAGGAGTGCGTCCGTGTCGTGTGCCGTGCCGTCGAGCTCGGGGTGCAGCTGATCGACACCGCGGACTCCTACGGCCCGTCCGTGAGTGAGGAGATCATCCGGGAGGCGATCCACCCCTGCCCCGACGACGTGCTGATCGCGACCAAGGCCGGGCTGACCCGCAACGGCCCGACGTGCTCCGGACCAACGCGGGGCTGGTGCGCCTCGGCCCGGCGGCGTGGCCCCCGGTCGGACGCCCGGAGTACCTGCGTCAGCAGGCACTGATGAGCCTTCGCCGGCTCGGCGTGGACCACATCGACCTCTTCCAGTTGCACCGCGTCGATCCGAAGGTCCCGCTGGAGGACCAGGTCGGCGAGCTGAAGAGGCTCCAGGACGAGGGCAAGATCCTCGCGATCGGCCTGTCCCAGGTCACCATCGACCAGGTCGAGCGTGCCCGCACGGTCGCCGCGATCGCCACCGTCCAGAACCGCTACAACCTCACCGACCGCCGCTCCGCCGACGTCCTGGAGTACTGCACCCGCCACGGCATCGGCTTCATTCCCTGGGCTCCGGTGGCCGCGGGAGAGTTGGCCCGCTCCGGGGGCCCGGTCGACCGGATCGCCGCCGCGCATGGCACCAGCCCGTCTCAGGTGGCGCTGGCCTGGCTGCTGGCCCGCTCCGAAGTCGTCCTGCCCATCCCCGGCACCTCCAGGGTCACGCACCTGGAAGACAACCTGAGCGCGGCCACGCTGGTGCTGAGCGACGCGGAGATCGACGAGCTGACCGCCGCAGCGTGACATCCGCCCCAGGAAGACAGGTCTTCCGCTCCTTGGCACCACGAGCCCGGGCGGTCTTCCCCCTCCCCCTTCCCCTCCGCCTGTTCCCAGTGTTCCCACCGAAGAAAGATGCTTGCCATGCTGCTGCCCTTTGATGAGGCGGGCCGAGGCCGCCCCGTAGTCCTGCTTCACGCCCGCCCCACCGATCGCACCATGTGGGGCGCCCACCTCCCCCTGCTGGCCGATGCGGGCGTGCGGCCCATCGCCCTGGACCTGCCCGGCCACGGCGACGCGACCGTGCCCGAAGCCCGTGAAGTGGCCCCCTGGACGGATGTGCTCGACACGCTCGACCACCTCGGGGCCGACCGCTTCGTCCTGGCCGGGAACTCCCTCGGCGCCCTGGTAGCGCTCCAGGCCGCCGTCACGGCACCCGAGCGGGTCGAGGGCCTGGTGCTCGTCGGGTACCGGCCCCACGACCAGCCGGCCTCTCCACGTCTGCAAGTCGCCTGGGACGCCGAAAGGACTGCGCTCGCCGCCGGCGACCTGGACGCAGCAGTGACAGCCGGCGTCGAGGCATGGACCTCGGCCGACGCGAGCGACGATGTACGCGCTCACGCTGCCCGTATGCTCCGCGGCCGGCTTGCTGAGCAGCTCGCCCACGGCGAGCCGCCGCTGGCTGCGGACCCGCTCGGCGAAGGAACGGCAGCGCTACGCACACTGACCGCTCCCGCCCTGGTCGGCGTCGGTGAACACGACATGCCCGATTTCTTCGAGGGCGGCGAGGGTCTGGCCCGCGCCCTCGACGCAGGCCCAGCCGTGGTCATCCCGGCCGCAGGGCACCTCGCACCGCTGGAACAGCCCTCGGTGTTCTGCACCCTGCTCCTGGACTTCATCCGCCGGCTCCCGGAGCAGTGACGCTGAACTCCGCACCCTATGAACCGAGTCCGGACTCCTCCGCTGGAGGAGCAGGCCGCCCGCCGGGACAGGATCCTCTCGGCCGTCCAGGCCAGCCATTCCGCCGACATTTCAGGTGGTGTTTCGATCCGGCTCGGGCACGGCCGACCGGACTCGGTCCTGTCCAGTCCCCCTTTTATGGCTCGCACGTGGTTGGAGTCGACCACGGCCCGGGGCCAGTCGAGACGAGCTGCCGCGTTCGGCTCGGCGCCAGCAGCACCACGGGCAACTGCTGCCAGACGTCGGCCACGTTCCAGTCCCGCAACCGCCGCCGGCACGTCATGCCCGAACCGAAGCCCAACTCCTGCGGCAGGAACTCCCACTGGGCGCCCGTGTGCGGCACGAACAAGATGCCGCACAGCACCTTCCGGTCAGGCAGCGGGCTCCGCCCCGGGTGCCGGGAACTCCGCTCCCTGCACGGCAGAAGCGGCTCGATCCGCTCCCACAAGTCGTCCGAGACGATCCACGGCGAAGCCCCCGTGCCCGGCCACCGCCGAACTCCTTACCCGGACACGGCCACCAAGGCCGAACACCCCATTGTGTTAGCCGTTGTGAGTCCCACCCGCATCGGGCGACATCGCCAAAGCGGCACTCACCCTCGCCCTCGTATGGGGATGAGTCGCTGAAAGAACGTCATTCAGCGTCTTCGCCGACGCTGACCGCGTGCAGCAGTCAGTAGCAACCACTGCAGCCATTGTCGTCGCCGATTCAGCAGACACCACCTGGGCATGGCAACGTAGTCGTCGAAGCCGACGTCCGACCACATTTGAGGAGGTGGTCGTCCCGGTCGGCGAACCAGCTGATCTCCGCGCCCTGCACAGGTCGGCATCCCCGATGCACCCCCAGCCGGCCTTCCTCGACCGAGTCCTGCGCCTGTCCGGTCTTGCACCCGTCCGAGTGGGACCGGCCCCGGTCAATTCTCCCGCCAGACGGTCCCACGTGCCTCGTACTCCAGCATGGTCTCCGCGCCCGTCGCCACATCCGGCCCGAGTTCGCGGTTGACCAGCCACAAGCCCAGGTCGAGACCCGAGGTAATACCCCCGGCCGTCACAAGATCCCCGTCGTCGACCACCCGGGCGTCTTTGACAAGACCGCCCTGTTCCCCCAGATAGTCTTTCGCACCGTGATGTGTGGTGCATGGGCGTCCCTTTGTCAGGCCGGCCGCAGACAGAATCACCGCTCCCGTACACAGCGAACTGATCGTCAGCCCTTCACGAGGAGCGGCGGCGAGGGCACGGGGGAGAGTGCCGCCGTCGATCTCGGCCCATACGCCCGGACCTTCACGGTGGGCGTAACCGCCGCCGGGCACGATGACCACGTCCGCTGCTTCCGGCGACCACCGATACTTCACCTCTATGCCCGTGCCGTATCCGCAACGGACCAGCCGAGGCCGCCCCGTCGTGACATATCGGACCTCGACACCGTTCGGGCTGTGCATGGCCGCTGCGGAGAAGACCTCGTACGGGCCGATGCAGTCCATCTCCTCAACACCGTCGAACATCACGATGTGGACACGCAGCGCACCTGTGCGCTGCGTCGAGGCCGCCGCTGAGCCAGCGCCCAGGGAGGTGGTGGCCAATGCCCCTGCCGACACGACGCCCGCGGCTGCTGACGTCTGACGGATAAATTCCCTACGGTGCATGGATGTGCCCTCCTGTGCCCGTGTGCCGGGCGTTGGTGTGACGGGCCCGGTTGGTGGGCCGACTCCTCTGTAGTGGTCGTTCCGGACGGTGGCGGAGTTCCCGTACGAGGGCGTGTTTCCGCAGAGTGACCGCACTTACAGCGGCTAACACAATGGGGCGCTCGGCCTTGGTGGCCGAGTCCGCATCAGGAGTTCGGCAGTGGCTGGGCATGGGGACTTCTTCGCCGTGGATCGTCTCGGATGACCTCTTGGAGCGGATCGAGCCGCTTCTGCCGTGCAGGGAGCGTAGGTCCCGGCACCCGGGGGGCGCCTGAATCGTCCAACTTCGCTCGTTAATGCCCCCTGCTTATGGCCATCCGAACCTTCCGTGGTCAAACTCCTTTCCTTTCGGCACCAGTTGGGGTGGCCTCTTGGCCTCGTACTGCGTCCCGCCCGGCAATGCGTCCGAGCGGGGCTGGACCTTCTCGGTGCGGGCCGGCACCGGAAGCAGTGGAGGGGTGAGCACCCACCCGTACATCCTGCGCAGCCCTCCCGCCTGCCGGCCCGCTGGCCCCGTTACGAGGCCGGGTGGTAGACGACGGTGGTGGAGGGACAGTCCTCAGCGGGTACGAGGAGGGCGTGTCCCCCGGCGGTGTCGGCGGCGAGGTCCCAACGCAGTGTCGTTGCGACCCAGATCGCGGTGTAGGTGCAGCGGTAGGAGTGGGCGGTGGGCAGCCACTCGGCCAGATCTGTATCGCTCTTGCTCCGGCTGGAGGCTGCGGAGGTATCACGCGCCTTCTGTACGGGTGGAGCAAGACATTCAGGTCCGGGTGACGCTGAGGTCCGTGCCGGCGGCGGCCTCGAAGCTGTCATCGATGGCGATGACCTCTCGTCCGGTCGCGTCCAGGAGGGAAGCGGCGATCGCCGCGCGCATCCCGCCGGCGCAGTGCACCCACACCGTGCCGTCCGGCACGTCGCCGACCCGGCCGTGCAGTTCGTGGAGCGGAATGTGCACGGAGCCCTCGATGAAGCCGTTCGCACGCTCGGAATCCCGGCGCACATCCAGTACCGCCGCGTCCTCACCGCGCCCGCGTGCAGCGGCGAGGTCGGCGAAGCGGGCGCGGGGGAAGGAGGCGAACTGTTCCCCCTCACGGACCCAGGTGATTGGATCTCCGGTGGTGGCGGCGGCCGGGCGGTCGATGCCGACCCGGGTCAGCTCCCGCTGCGCGTCTGCAATCTGCGCTGGGGTGTCGCCGAGCAGGGTGACTGGTTTGCCCCACGGGATCAGCCAGGCCAGATAGGTGGCCAGCTTGCCGGTGCCCTCGAAGTTGAACGAGCCGGCCACATGGCCGTCGGCGAAGGCGACCCGGCTCCGCAGGTCCACCACCCACTCGCCCGCCGCCAAGCGCTCGGCGATCTGTGCGGCGTCGGCGGGCTCGGGCGGGGTCAGGTCGACGGGAGCGGGACCAGCGGCGTTGGCCGGGCCCATGTGCGTGTAGTAGGCGGGTACGTCTTCCAGACCGGCCAGGACCCGCTTCACGAAGGTGTCCACATCCAGGGTGAAAGCGTCGTTGCCGGCGCGTTCCTGGCCGATCGTGGTCGCATCGCCCTCGGCCTGGGAGGAGGAGCAGAAGCTGCCGAAGCCGTGCGTGGGCAGCACGGGCACCTCGTCGTCGAGCGTTGCCGCCAACCTGTGGGCGGAGGCGTGCTGCGCGCGGGCCAGACGCTCGGTCAGCCGCGGGTCCACCAGGTCCGGACGGCCCACGGTGCCGATCAGCAGCGAGCCGCCGGTGAAGGCCGCCACCGCGCGTCCCTCCTCCAGTGCGTACGAGGTGTGGTGCGGGGTGTGGCCCGGGGTGGCTATCGCACGCAGCACCAGGTGTTCGTCCACCTCGAACGTGCCGCCATCCGCGACGGGAGTGCGTGGGAAGGAGACGTTGGCGTCGGCCGGGACGAGGTAGCGGGCGCCGGTGAGGCGTGCCAGTTCCAGACCGCCGGTGACGTAGTCGTTGTGAACGTGCGTCTCCGCCACGTAGGCGATGCGCACCCCTCTCCGGGCGGCGGCGGCGAGCACCTGGTCGACGTCCCGCGGCGGATCGACCACGACCGCTGCTCTCGGACCGCCGGCCAGGTAACTGCGGTTCCCCAGCCCCTCGAACTCCAGGGTGTCGATAAAAAACAACATGATTCCTTTCTTGGACGGCACACCCGGTCAATTCTCGTTACGGGAAATCGCCGCCATTTGGCGCGGACGAGCTCCGCCTGAAATGGTGGTAGGAAATTCCTTGAGGAGTGCGAGGTGGATGGCGTGCCCGGTCGGCCTCATGCCGACGGACGCATGCGACGGTTATCCGCCGCTTCTGCTTTCGTCAGTCCTCACGTACCGCAGCTTTGGCACGGTCGCCGTTGTTCACCGAGTCCCCACGGCCGGGAAGGGAGACCGGAAGCCCTGCCGCTTCCCACGCCTCAAGGCCGCCTGTCACGCTGTAGACGAAGGACCGGCCCACGCGGATCGCCTGCGCGCCGCCCTGCATGCTGCGTTGGCCCGTGCGGCAAACGAAGGCCAGCGGGCCGTCAGGCACATCTGACAGCGAGGCCGGCAATGTGCTGAGCGCGGCATGGACGGCGCCCGCCGGGTGACCCGCTGCCCATTCATCGTCTTCGCGAACATCGACCAGCGTGAGCTCCCCGTCCACGACGCGGCGCCGCGCCTCGACCGGAGACAGGCCAGCGGGGGTGTGGCCGTCGCCGCAGCCCGGGCTCTGCGCGGGCAGGACCGTCCGGATCGCCTCGTAGTTCGAGGCATGGGCGACGGCTATCTGCTGTCCCAGCATCGGGCAGACGTTCATCGCCTCTTCCCAGTGAGCGGTGGACTCCCATTCCGCCACGTTGACGAGAGAAAATTTACTCCCCGGAACGATCGTGCGGAACATGTACGTCCGAATGAAACCGGGTTGAGCTGCCATCACGTCCGCAGCGTCCTGCCAGGCGTCGAGATATGAGCTTTCCTTATCCTCATCGATCTCGATCGGAATGATCACAACATGGCGATTTTCCATCTGTAGCCTCTTCTATCCTGTAAGGAAATCACGATGCCTGACGTGCCGTTCGAGCCGGAGAGCTTCCCGGCGAACGAGAGAACACGGCCGATTCCGAGAGGCACCGGCTTGCCCTGTACGCCAGCGCTTTCTGGATGCAGTCTTCGCGCACTTGTCTATGAGCGGCAAATGATATTGCTGAACCGGCAATTCGATCGCTGCGGTTCGGCACGCCGTCGGTGCATCGGGTGGCCACCACTGTCACAACCGAGGCTGGCACCTCAGCGGCGAACGCAGACGTGTCCGTGATCAACACTGGCGGACGTGGAACTGTTCGCCGCCGGCGGAGAACAGGGCCAGGACTTCGGCTGCCCCCTCGCCTCAGCAACCCAAGCTGCCGGGGGACACGGGAATCCCCGCCAGTCAGCGGCTACATCGGGCTCGCGTCCAGGACCTCGCGCAGCGCTCGGCCACTCAGGATCCGGGCCGGGTTCTGACCAGGGGCGATCGGGAGCTGCTCGCCCAGGAGCCGTTGGAAGCGGGGGGCATGCACAAGCTCGAAGACGTACCTATCGTCAGCCGCGGGATCGGTCCAGCTCTTCTTGATCTCGTAGGCACCGACGCACCCGACTCCACCATCGCCGACTTCCTGCACGACGTCTTCGAGCCGACCGCCCGCGACATCGTCGGCCTGGAGAAGGCGCTGAAAGCCGTCGGCTTGCTGGAGGAAGCTGGCCAGGTTCCAACGAGCGTGTCTCGGCTCACCCGAGCCGTCGACACAGCATGCTCCACTCGCCAACTTCCGACCCCGCGGACTGTTCGGGGCCGTTTCTACAGCTCGAACTCCAGGTCCAGCACGTCGTTGATCTGGACTTCATGCAGGGAGCCAGCGCGGCGGCCGCCGTCCTGGAAGTACACCTCCCGGAGCGCGTCGGCGGCGAGCTCGCGCAGCCGGTCATCACCTTCGCCCTGCTCCTGAGCCTCGAAGAGACGAGCCGCATGCTGCGGCGGGAGGGCCACGGTGAGGTGCCGGACGCGGTCCTCGTCCGAGGAATGCTCCGGCGCCCCGGCGTAGCCGAGGCGGGCATGGACTTCGATGACGATGCCCCCGGTCGTCGCCGCCTTCTCCCTCGCCTTGGCCCGGATCTGCGGCTGCCACCGCTGCTTGACCTCTTTCTCCAGCCGGGCGGCGAGGTCCGGGCGGGGTTTTTTGATCTGGTCCTTCACGTACCGCTCGACGGTGCGCTGGGAGATCCGCAGCATCTGTGCGACCGCCTTGGTGCCCTTGAGCTGCTTGACCAGGTACCGCATCTGCGCGCCGGCTGCCTTCGGTGCGGGGCGGGTGAACGCCTTCTGCACCGCTTGGTTGAGGCCGTCCCCGAACTCCTTGGCCATCGCCTGCCTACTCCCCGTTGTCCTTGTCGGTGACGGTGCCGTCCTTGATGTAGCGGGCGAGGTTGAGTTCGGGAGCCTTGTACTGCTCCCGGACGCCCTCGCCCCACAGCGTGGTCTGCGTGCCCTCGTGCTTCACCAGGCCGGGATTCACTCCGAGCTTGAAGCCGCCCGGCAGGGGCTTGCCCTCCCGGTAGGGCAGGAAGTCCAGCGGGCTCTCGCCGTCGACCGCGTAGACGACACAGTCGGAGTTGACCGCGACGGGGTACTGACCGGTGAACGCCGCGTGCTTGACGATCTTGCGGTGCAGATTGACCCGCGTACGGGAGATGACCGCAGCCCGGATGTCCGGCCGCCACGTCGGACGGGACAGAGCCCTCCACGCCTGGCCGGGCCGCCAGCCCTCGCCCCTCGGCCGCTCACGCAGCTTCCCCAGCCCGCCCTTCACCGTCGCCTTCACCGCGGACACCACGATCGCCAGCTCCGGGTCGCGCCCGCGGTAGCCGTCCATCGCCGCCAGGAACTCGGCCGGCGACAGGTCCGCTGCCACACCGAGGTCGGCCATCGTGGCGAGGTAGGCGTCGCGCAGCCGCGTGTACCAGCCGTCCAGGTAGCGCCCGTTCTCGTACCGGACGTACGCCTCCACCGGGCGCACCTCGTAGCCCAGCTCCTGGGCATACGCCACGGTCGGCGTCGCGTACCAGGCGGGCCCCTCGGGGCGCTCGCCCTTCGGCGTGAACGGGCTGGGCAGCAGACTGCCGTCCAGCTCCACCCACTCCTTGCCGAGCTTCACCCTCGACAGGTCGACGTGCGAGAGGTCCACCAACCACGCGCCGGGCAGCTTCGGGTCGAAGGCCGGTGCCTTGACGTGCGTTGGGGCTCCGAGGCCGACGATGAGCCCGTTGGCGCCGGCGGCGAAGGCCATGTTGACGTCGAGCCCGACGAGGTTGCGGTGCATGCATTCGGCGTCGGTGAGCGGGCGCGCCCAGTCGTACGCCTCCTCGAAGAGTTTCTCTGCCGGGCCGCGGACGTGGAAGCGCGGCAAATCAGCCAGGAGCGGGTGCCCGTCCGGGGCTTCGCACGGCGCGCAGTCCACCGGCTCCTTTCCCAGCGAGCCCGGATTGTGCTCGGAGTGCCGCTTGCCGTCGACGTCCGGTTCGGAGGCGCGGGTCGGCGGATGCAGGGCGGTCATCAGCTCCAGGCCGGTGACGGCGGTCGAGCCGCGCGGCGTCATCACCCTCGACGCGTACGTCCCCAGCAGCCGGGCGAGCTCCGCCGGCGGCAGCTGGCCGGCGATGCCCCAGTGCCGGGTGTCCAGCGCGTTCCACGACGGGATACACAGCTGGACGCAGGCCCGCTCCGAGCCGGTAGCGGGGCGGTAGATCCGCGCCCACGGCCCGAACCCGCGCTTCGTCAGCTTCCACTCCGTGCGGGCCAACTGCTTGATGACCTTGTGGCCCTCGGGAATCCGCCCGGCGATCCGCTCCTCCTCCGTGAGGGCGACGGGGAGGCCGTAGCGCTCCAGCGCAGCTTCGGTGAGCACCAGCAGCGGGTCGGCGTCCTTGCCCGGCCCGACCAGCTTCGGCGCGCCCAACTTCGCCTCGCGCAGGGTCCAGTCGACCAGGGCCGGCATGGACTTGGCGGGCACGTCCAGGACCAGGCCGCCGACGCAGTACGCCAGCACCTGCCCGTCAGCGTCGATGTCGACGACCGCGAGCGGCCCGTTAGCGAAACGCGGGTCGACACCGGCTGGGACGGCGGCGGGCTTGGCCGTGGCCTTCTTCGCAGCCGGACGCCGCGACGCCGACGGCCCCCTGGTGACGGCAGTCGTACGGGAGGCGGGAGCGCGGACGGGACGCCGCTGGACGTCCGGCGCGTCGGCCAGAGCCGCAGTCTCCGGCACCGAACCCGACTCCGGGGACAGATCGGTGGCCCCGGCTTCGCGAGGCGCGGGCGCGGCGGGGCCGGTGAACGTCTCGGGCACCACGGTGTCCTGTCCGGGTGCGGCGGTGGCCGCCGGCGCGGGGTAGAGCTCCGCGAGCTGCCTGAGCAGCCGCGCGTACGCCTCACGCTCCGGACCCCGCGGCTCCGTCTTGTTTTTGCTGGACTCCCAGACGCTGACGGTCGCGCGGCGCACCTTCAGAGCACCCGCCACCTGCTCCAGCGTCAGACCGTGCGCCACACGCAACCGCTTGCGCTCCTCCGGCGGCGGGAGCGCAGACGCGGACGCGACCAACGCATCAACAGCGTCGAACAACTCAGACATGGAACACCTCCTGAGCCTCAATCTACCTGCGAACCGCGCAACCACCGCACATTCTCCGCCCATTTCACGTACGTAAGCATCGCGTAGAATCGAAGCTATGGACGTTATGTCGCCCGATCTTCTCCGTCTCCGCACACTGCGGACGTGGCACGCCATCTCTTGATCGTCGCGGGGAATCCCGGCCTTCTGGCCGGGCGGGAATGCGATCCCTGGACCGGAGGGGCGGAGCACCGGAACTCGCTGCGCCTCTGCTCTGACGGTCAGGCAGGATGCTTCTGGTTCTCGATGTAGTCCTCGACGATGCTCAGCGGTGCGCCGCCGCAGGACCCCGCGAAGTACGACGGGGACCAGAACACCGGCCCGGTGCCGATCCGGTTGATCCGGCCGGTGTACTCCGCCCGCAGGTGGCGGGAACTGACGCCCTTCAAGCTGTTGGCCAGCTTGGACAGGGCGACCTTCGGCGGGTAGTGCACGAGCGGATGGACGTGATCGCCTTCGCCGTTGAACCTGTGCAGTTCGGCTTCGAAGGACTCGCACACGTCCCGCATGACCGCCTCGCAACGCGTCAGAGCCCAGCGCCTCGGCGAGCGACCAGCAGAGTTACGCGACTCCAGCTCCCTCAGCATCGCCTCGGTCATCTCCCCCAGCAGGGCCCGTTGTTCACGGCTCTCGGAACAGTCCGCGATCCTTCGCTCACCCCCCGAGTGCCGCCGTCCATGCCTGCTCGGCTATTGCGGCCTCAGCGGCCACCTGTTCTTGATGAGTCGTCACAAACGTTCATGATCACGGTAGCCGCACTCATGCCCGCAGGCACCCCACCGTCCCGCTGACCAGCCACGACTCACAACGCAGCCACATATCTACAGCTGCCCTGTCAGTGCGACCACGTCAGCGTCGGTGAACTCTTCCGCAGCCCCCACCAACCCGTACATGGCGTTGGAGACGACGACCTCGATGCGAGCCAGGTCGGTGAACGCTGCCGACACGATGTCGCGAAGCTGGCCGATGTCGTTTTGCGTGACGGCCCGGGCCCACACCGCGCCGCCGTACTCGCGGTTCACGGCCGCCACGTCCCCGGATTGGTCGGTGATGGCCGCGACTCGGTCACCGCGAGCCAGTAGTTGCCTGATCAGGTCAGGCCCGAATGCCTGCGACGGGCCGGTGGGGAGCCGGGATGCCATGTCACCCTAGGATTCGTGGATCTCGTTGCTTTCCCGGCTCAGGCGAAGGCCGCGGCGTGCTCGGCGATGAAGGTGCGCAGGCTGCGCGGGGCGGTGCCGGTGAGGGTCGCCACCTCGCCGGTCAGCCAGGCTGCGTCGCCGTCGGCGATCAGCCCGAACGCTTGGGCGTTGGAGATCGCGACGGGTTCTGGGACGCTCGCCTTGATCATCACCGCCCGGTGTTCGTCCGGACGGATCTGGCGGTACTCGATCTCGTGTCCCAGTGTCGCGGAGAGTTCTTTGGCGATGTCGATGTAGGTGATCAGAGCAGAGCCGGTGAGGCCAGTAGGTGCGGCCCGCGTGCTCGCCCGGCGCGGTGGCGATGGCCGTCGCGGCGGCGGCGACGTCCCGGGCGTCGATCATCCCGACCTGTCCGTCGCCCGTCGACATCACGAAGCCCCGCGTCCGGCGGATCATCGGGGCCAGCGCGAGCAGATTCTGCAGGTACGCGTTCGAGCGCAGAAGCGTGTGCGCCACGCCGGTGGCCGCGAGGTGCGCCTCGATCCGCGCCTGTCCACGCCGCCGGTCGACCGGGGAATCGGCTGACGCCTTGCTGGTGATCTTGACAATGTGCGATACGCCCTGCCGGACCGCGCTGTCGATGACCGCGATCTCCTGAGCCGGCACGGCCGGGCTGACCAGCACGACGGTGTCGACGCCGTGCAGGGCCGCGTCCAGTGTGTCCGGGCGGTCGAAGTCGCCGGTGACGATCTCGATCTCGTCGGCGAGGTCGGTGCGGTTCGTCACACGGTCCGGGTCGCGGACCAATGCCCGGGCGGGCTGGTGCCTTGCGGACAGCAGCCGCACGGCTTCTGACCCGACCGTGCCGGTCGCGCCGGTAACCAGAATCATGTTGGTTCCCTCAAGTTTGGTCGATTGTGGAAGGACAGTGACGAACGGTCAGAGCGTGGCGACGCGGCCCGCGTCAACGGCGAGGACGGCTCCGGTGATCGGCCGGGCGTCCTCACCCGCGAGGTAGGCGATGACGCGGGCGACCTCGTCGGGTTCGTTCGCCCGGCCCAGCGGGCTGGCGGCCGCGAGGGTGTCGAGCAAGTCGCCCATGCTCTGGGTGATCTCGGTCCGGCTGGGTCCGAGCGCGACGGCGTTGACGCGCACGCCGGCCGGGCCGAATTCGGCCGCCCAGGAGCGGGTCAACGCCTCCAGGGCCGCCTTGCTCGCCCCGTAGGCGGCCATACCCGCGGCCCCACGGGCGGCGACCATGGTGGAGACGTTCACAATCGCCCCGCGACCACGTGCGGCCATCGGTGGGGCCATTGCCGCGGTGAGGAAGAACGGGGCCCGGACGTTCACCGCGTTCATCGCGTCGAAGGCCGCGTCGGTGGTCTCGGCGGTCGGGCCCAACTCCCAGTAGCCGGCGTTGTTGACCAGCACGTCCACCTCGCCGGCCTCGGCAGCCAGGCGTCGCACTTCCTCGGGTACGGCGAGATCGGCGCGAATGAAGCGCCCGCCGGTCTCGGCGGCGACCTCCTTGCCCCGGTCCTCGTCGCGGCCGGTGATGATCACCGTGGCACCGCGCCGGCTGAACAGTTGCGCGGTCGCCCGGCCGATGCCCGAGGTTCCACCCGTGATCAGCACCGTTGTCAACTCAGTACTCACTCGCCACCCCTTAGATTGGATCGACCTATCCAATCTAAGGGGGTTAAGATTGGATAGGCAAGTCCAGTCTTGAGGGGGTTCAATGCCGACACGCGCAGCGCCGCAGGAGGAGCCCAGCACACGGAAGGGGCGTGCGACGCGCGAGCGGATCGTCGCGGCCGCGGCCGACCTCATGTACCGCCGCGGCGTGGCGGGCACCAGCACCCCCGCTGTCCGCGATGCCGCCGGCGTCAGCTCGTCGCAGATCTATCACTACTTCGCCGACAAGGACGACCTCACCCGCGCGGTCATCACATTCCAGTCCGAGGCGATCCTGTCCCACCAAGCACCGCTGCTGGCCAGGCTCGACAGCATCGAGGCGCTGCGGTCATGGCGCGAGGTGGTGGTCGACGCCGCCCGCCGGCAGAACGGGGCCGGGGGCTGCCCGCTGGGCACCCTGTCCAGCGAGCTGTCCGACGACCATCCGTGGGCGCGCGACGCTCTGGCCGCCAGCTTCACCGAGTGGTCCGAAGCGATCCGCGCCGGCCTGGCCGCCATGGTCGACAACGGCTCCCTGCGGCCGGAGACCGACGCGACCACGCTGTCCCTCGCCTTGTTGGCGGCAGTACAGGGCGGGCTTGTCCTCGCGCAAGCACAGCACACCACCGAGGCCCTCGAAGCGGCCCTGGACGCCGTGATCACCCACATTCACGACCACGCCATACCGCCGGCCTGAACGTGCAGTTCGTTTCTGCCCGATTCGCGCAGAAACGACACCCTCCGCAGGCTGGGGCATGTCGGGTCCGGTCGCCGGTCGACGTGCTGTCGATCCGAAAGAGTGTGGGTTCTGGGTCCTTGGTGGTGTCTGCGCCACCAGGTGGGGGACGCGTGGCATCTGGCGCCTTCAGCACGGGAGGCTCTGGTCATGCCGTCAGCCGGGCAAGACGGTCGGTGCACACCAGGTGCTCGTCGTGGAACCGCTCCGTCGCGGGGCACGGACGAAACGCGGACGAGCACCAGTTTCTCCCCGAACGCCCTCGGTGAGTCAGCGGCCAGGGCAGCACGATGAACCGGGATCGCGGAGTGGTCCTCCCGAAGCCTTGGGTAAGGACCACTCCGCGACCACCAAAATGAGGAACGGCCCTGAAGCGGCGGAAACGTGGACGCGGCACCCCCTTCGGCGGAAGCGCCGCGGGGTGTCGGTCACCACTCGACCGCTTGGTTACGACACGGACGCGGCGTGCTCCGGGCGGCGGCCGGCCACGAGTACCGGGCCGCCGGGCGCCGTGGGGATCTGGCGCAGGTCCTGGAACCCCAGGTCGCTCAGCGCCTGTTTCATCCGGTGCGAGGTCAGCGCACTGCCGCCGTTGCGCGCCGCAGTCCAGTCGGCGACGGCTGCGAGCAGCGGCTCGGGCGGTGCCGGGTTGGTGCCGGCCACCAGCCATCCTCCGTCCGTGAGGGCAGCCGTCACGTGAGGGAGGCAGGCGTTCAGCGCGTCGTCGGACAGGAAAGGTGCGGGCAACCAGATCAGGTCGTAGACATCCCGTTCGCGCAGATCGACAGCGTCCTGATGCCGCACCTCGACTCGGTCGGCGGATGCGGGTCCAGCCTTGTCCAATTCCTGGCCGGCCAGCCGGATCGCTCGCTCCAGGCTGTCGATCCCGGTCACATGGACGTGGGGCAGGTCCTGGGCCAGCGCGAGGGCGAGCGCGCCGGTCCCGGTGCCGATGTCCAGAATGCGGCTGCCCGCGGTGGCGAGTCGGCCGGCGAGTCCCGGCAGGGAGGGCACGAGACGCGTGGCGAGCGCGTGCCCGGTGCCCGCGGAGGCGCGTCCCTGATCGAGCAGTACGTTGTCGCTCTGCCCGTCCCACCCCGTCACGGCCTCGCCGCCGGCGGCGGCGACCGCCTGCCGCATCGAACTGAGCCGGGCGGACGCCATGTTGGAGGAGGCGGGACCGAGCTGCAACACGGGGGCGGCTATCACCTTCTCCCCGTCCCGTCGCACGACGCCGACCGCTTCCAGCACCGCGGTACGCGCCGGGTCCGCCGCCAGGGCCTCCTCCAGTGAGCTCGTCCCGGCCTCCCGCAAGGTCGCGACCACTGCGGCCAGCGCCCACACCTGACCTTCCAGTAGGGCCACCGGATCGCTCTGCTCGATGGTGTCGCTCATGCCTCACTCCTTGTTTGAAAGACCTCGCTGGCAGCCACGCGCCCTACCGTCAGAATAACTGACGAATAAGTCAAACAAGCTGACTACATCACGGTGGAGTCAAAGCTTGTCGGCGCCCGCCGCCCTGGCGGCTCGGGGTGAACGGGAATCGGGGCGGGACGGCTCGGCGTGGCCGGGTCTACCGCGCGTAGGGGTCGGTGATCTCGCGGAGTTGATCCAGGATCTGGTGCAGCAACGTGAAGTTGCGCGTGCCCAGGTAGGCCTTCCACTCCGAGAGGATCTCGTCGAGTGTCGCTGAGGCCACCTCGACCGCCCTCCGGCCGCGTTCCTCGATCACGATCAACCGGGCGCGGCCGTCCGTAGGGTCGGGGACCCGGCGGACATAGCCCAGGCGTTCCAGTTGATCGACCAGCACCCCGGCACTCTGCTTGCTCATTTGCGCCTGGTCAGCGAGGTCCGTGAGGCGCGAACCGTCCGGGGCGACGCGTTGGAACACCCGGCACTGGGCGAGGGTCCAGTCGTCGAACCCGGCATCCTGCAGGGCCCGGAACATCCGGTCCTCGGTGTACCGGTACGGGATGAACAATGACGTCCCTAGATCAACCCGCTGCTCGTCGCCCATACCGCTCTCGGCTCCGTCGCCCACCTGATCCCGCGAGGTTCACACCCTACGTCAATGCCGCCGGGCCGGATCCGGATCGCCGTCGGCCCCGGCCGTGATGACGCGCGTGCGGCTCCAATCGCGCCGGGTTCCGCACAGTGCCGTCCGTCCCTCGGCGACCTCATGCCGGCCGCTGTTGCCGTCGGCGCTGCCGTATGAGTACAGTAGTCAATGTTCCTGACTAGTTGAGTGGCTGCTCGACGAAGGGACGGGCGGTGCGACCCAAGGACTGTGCACATCCGTCAGTTCACATCCGGAGAACCCGGAGAACACAGAGAGGGCGCAGGTAGCGCGATGACATCGACATCGAGCCTGGCAGGCAAGCGGGTCCTGGTCACCGGAGGCAGCAGCGGAATCGGCGCCGCGATCGTGCGGAAGCTCGCCGCCCAGGGGGCCACGGTCGCGGTCAACTACCGATCCGATCAGGAGGCGGCCGAGGCGCTCGTCGGCGAACTCCGCGACAGCGGGTGTGCCGCGTCGGCCTTCCCGGCCGATATCGGCGAGAGGACGCAGACCCACGAGCTCGTTGGCGCGGTGGTGTCCGAGTTCGGCGGCCTGGACCTGCTGGTCAGCAATGCCGGGATCGAGCACTTCGGAGCGCTGGAAACCATCACCCAGGCCGACTTCGACCGCCTCTTCCAGACCAACGTGGCCGGGCAGCTGTTCGTCACCCAGGCGGCAGTGGCCGCGATGACCGACGGCGGCCGGATCGTGCTCAGCTCCTCGGTCAGCGCGCGCCTGGCGGTCCGTCAGCACGCCCTGTACGCGGCAAGTAAGGCCGCCATTCCGGCCATGGTGCGCAATCTCGCTCCCGAGCTGGCCGAGCGGAACATCGCCATCAACGCGGTCGCCCCCGGCGCCACCGCCACTCGCATGGCCGGCTATGCCCCCCACTACGTCCACCCCGCACTGGCCGATGTGCCGTTTCCCGCGCTCATCCGCTCTATGAGCGCACTGGGCCGGTTGGCCCAGCCTGACGAAATCGCCGCCGTGGTCGCCTTTCTGCTCTCCCCGGACGCGTCCTTCATCACCGGCACCACCATCGAAGCCGACGGCGGCTGGAACTGACACACCGGCTCATCGCACTCGGCCATGACGCCAGGGTGATTCGCCCACGCCGTAATGCACTCACACCGAACACTTATCGAAGGGAAAAACCATGTCCACTGTCATCACCGGAGCCTCAGGTCATCTCGGCCGGCTCATCGTTGATCAACTACTCGCCGCCGGAACGCCGCCGGAGCAGATCGTGGCCACAGGGCGGGACACCGGCAAGCTCGCCGACCTCGCACGGAACGGGGTCACTGTGCGGCGCGCGGACTTCGCCGACCCGGGCAACCTCGACGACGCTTTCGCGGGTGCCGACACGATGCTGCTGGTTTCCACGACGACGGTGGGTGAGCGGTTCGACAACGCCCGCAACGCCATCGACGCAGCGCGCCGGGCGGGTGTCTCCCGCATCGTGTACACCAGCATCCTCAACGCCTCGACCGCGCAGATGATGCTCGCCGGCGCGCATCGCCGCACCGAGGAGTATCTGCGCGCGAGCGGGTCGCCGTTCGTCATCCTGCGTAACGGGTGGTACCTGGAGAACTACACCGACCAGCTCCCGATGATCAGCCAGTACCACGCACTGCTGGGCAGTGCGCACGACGGGCGTGTCAGTGCGGCCGGCCGACGTGACCTGGCGGCGGCCGCGGCCGCGGTGCTGACGCAGGACGGGCACCTCGGAGCGACCTACGAACTCGGCGGAGCGCCGTTCACGCTGGTCGAACTCGCCGCCACGTTCAGCGAGGTCCTGGGCACCCCCATCGACTACCGGGACATGCCGGTCGCCGACTACACCGCGACTTTGACGGGTGCCGGGCTGCCTCCGGAGATGGCCGCCGCGGTGGCTGATGCCGATGCCGGGCTGGCCCGCGGAGAGTTGTTCACCGACAGTGACGACCTGGTCAAGCTCATCGGCCGGCCGGCTATCACGGCGCGTGAAGCTGTCCGGAACGCGGCCGCCGAGGAGTCACGGTGAGTGCTTCCGCGCCCGGCGTCGACACGCACGAGATGGTGCTGATCCATCGCGTCCTCCGGCGCGAGTTCGGGCACCTTCCGCGGTTGTTTCGCGCCGCGGCCGGTGACCGTGCGCGGTCCAAGGTCATCGGTGCGCACGCCCGGGAGATGCTGACTTTCCTCCACACGCACCACACCGGCGAGGACGAGCTGCTCTTTCCGCTGCTGCGTGAGCGAGCCGCCCTCGATCCGGAGCTGATGGACCGGATGGACGCCCAGCACGCGCAGGTCGACGACGCCGTCACGGCCATCGACGCGGAGTTGCCGGCGTGGACGGTGAGCGCGGACGCTGCGGTGGGCGAGCGGATGGCCGCTCGCATCGACGCCATGATGCCGACACTGATCGAGCACCTGGCCGAGGAGGAGCGGGAAATACTGCCGATCGTCGCCGTCACAATGACGCAGAGCGAATGGGACGCACTCGGCAAGCACGGCATGAGCGCGATCTCCCTCACACGGCGGCTGGTCATCCTCGGCCACATCACCGAGGAAGCCGATGGCGCGGAACGGCGAAGGTTCATGAAGGTCCTGCCGGCTCCGGCCCGTGTGGCCTACAAGCTGATCGGCCACCGCCAGTTCACCCGCGAGACCAGCAAGATCCGCGGCTGACCCGCCCCACCACCCGGCACCACACCACACCGCACCACCGAGCCCCCGCACTGACCGTGGTGCCGATCGCCCGCAACACCACCAGCGCACCAGCAAACCAACGCGTCGACCCTACGGAACACCCTCAAGACCAAAACGCAAACGCTCACGGGCCCACCCAACCCTCAACGGCATCTCAACGAGGAGAGGCAATGACAGAGCAGGACCTTGCGGGGCGCACGGCCCTCGTGACCGGTTCGACCAGCGGGATCGGCGAGGCTACGGCCAAGCAACTCGCCAAGCACGGGGCACACGTGATCGTGGTCGGCCGTCGCCAGGAACTCGGAGACGGCGTCGTCGCCGCGATCCGCGCGGCCGGCGGCAAGGCCGATTACGTTCGCGCTGAACTCAGCGGCGCGGTGTCGGCCCGCGAGTTGGCCAAACGGGCACTGGAGACCTCCGGGGGCCAGATCGACATCCTGATCAATAACGCCGGGACGGCGGTGTTCGGCCCGACGGCGGAGACTCTGGAGGAGAACTGGGAGATGATGTTCAACACGAACCTCAAGGGACACTTCTTCCTCGTCGCAGAGCTCGCGCCGAGGATGGCCGCTCGCGGCAAGGGCGTGATCGTCAACACCTCGACGATGGTTGGCCAGTTCGCCGTTCCGGGCATGGCGGTCTACGGCGCGACCAAGGCCGCACTGAACCTGCTCACCAAGTCCTGGGCCGCGGAGTTCGGCCCGGCCGGTGTCCGTGTCAACGCGGTCAGCCCCGGAACCACCAGCACCCGGAAAGTCGTCGACGCCATGGGCGACGGCCTCGACGAGCTCGGAAAGCAGGCCCCGTTGGGCTACGTCGCCGACGCCAGCGAGATCGCCGACGCCATCGTGTACCTGACCACGGACAAGTCCAGCTACATCACCGGCACGATCCTCAACGTCGACGGCGGCCGCACCGCCATCTGACCACGGCACCTCCGCACAGCGGGCGCCGTCACGGGCCAGCCGGGTATCGCGAATCCCTCCCCCGCGTGCCCTGGACTGGTACACCCCCCCAGGGCCCCCGGGGGGGGATCCCGTCGCTCCTAGTTTGACCGGTTGATCACCGAAGCCCGGGAATGAGACGAGCACGGCTCTTGGGGATGATGGAGTTCTCTACGCTCCCAGATCAGCAAGGCTGCCGTGCTATTCGTTCCACCCTCGCTCATGTCCGTATCCCTGGGCACGTCTCCCTGCTCGTCCACCGATGCGGTCGGGAAGGTGTCGGCGGATGGACTGCTCCTGGCGCTGGCCAAGGTGCCCGACCCGCGTGATCCGCGGGACGTCCGATACCGGCTGGCCACGCTGCTTGCGATCGGGGTGTGCGCAAATGACGGCGGCTGGACACAACTCTCTGGGTCCGATCGCGGAATGGGCCCGTCAGTGTGATCAGGAGGCGCTGGCCCGTCTGGGCTGCCCCTTCGACCCGTTCGCCAGCCGGTACCGGGCTCCGGGCGAGTGGAGCTTGCGGGACGCCTTCGCCAAAGTGGATCCTGGCGCGCCGAGCGCCGCGGGTTTAGCCGAGCCATCCTTCACGTTCAGCTTCGGTGATCCGGACGATGAGGTTGTCGCGGATTTCCACCACGCGGTCTCGCTGTCCCGGGTCGGGACGGAGCAGGGAGCAGCGGACGCAGGCGTGTTCGTGAATACAGGCGGTGCCGTACGCCCGGGCGCAGGTGCCGACGGAGAGTTTGCGGCGTTCGAAGTGGCCCAGGAAGTCTTCCCATTCGGCGTCGGTGGGGGCGCGGTACTCCTCGGCCGGGCGCAGTGCTCGGCGGCGGGAGATGAAGGCGCGGTGGGCCTCGATGGTCTCGTTGGGGTAGACGGCTAATGGTGCAGTCGGGTATTGGAACTCTCGGAATACCCCGGTCACGATCTTCCTCTCTGGCTGACTTCTCTGCACTTCACCCGGAAGAGTTGTGCGAGCCGGTGTGAAGGCCGGTGCTGGGCGAAAAGAAGGTGCACTGGGCAAGGCGGTGTTGGCAGGATGCCCGGCGTGACTGAGCTGCCGAGCAACGCCGTCCCGCCCCCTGCCGTCCTCGATGCCTTCGGCGTGAAGGGCACTCCTGTCCCGCTGATTGGCGGGCAAGGGCGAAGCGTTCTCGTCGGTGGGTTTGTGTTCAAGCCTGCGGAGGGAGCTGAGGACGGGGCCGAGTGGGCTGCTTCCCTATTCGAGACGCTGGCACCGGGCAGTGGCTTCCGCGTCCCGTTGCCGCTCCGGGCCGTCGGCGGGCGGAGCATCGTGGACGGCTGGACGGCCAGCGAGTTCCTGACCGGTGAGTCTGGTCCGCAGGAGCACTGGACTGGTGTGCTTAGTGCTGGCCGTGCCTTCCATGCCGCCCTGCGACAGATGCCCCGGCCCGACTTCCTTGATCGGCATACCCACCCTTGGGCCGTGGCCGACCGGGTTGCGTGGAACGAACAGGACATCGACGTGATCCAGGACCTCGCCGCGCCGTTCTCGACTCTGCTGGAGTTGAGGCGCCCGGTGAAGCAGGACGCAGCTCAGCTCATCCACGGCGATCTCACCGGCAATGTGCTCTTCGCTGCGGACGAAGTGCCTGCTGTGATTGACTTTTCGCCGTATTGGCGGCCTCCGGTGTTCGCCGAGGCCATCGTGGTCGCAGATGGTCTGCTGTGGTTCGATCTTCCGTCCGACCTGCTGACGGGTGGCAGCGATCATCCTGACTGGCAGCAGATGCTGATTCGTGCACTGATCTTCAGGCTCGTCGCACACAGCGAGAGCGCAGGACCGTTGGGGCGGGCTCAGCCTGGTGAGCCAGAGCGGTATGTAAGGGCAACCGACGTTGTGGTAAGGACGTTGGCAGCGCTTCAGGGGTAGTCCTCTCGGGTGGTTTCCGGCTGAACGAGCTCGGAGTATCGGAACCCTCGGAACGCCTCGGTTATGGTCTTCCTCTCTGGCTAACATCGGCGGCGTAGGCGGCCCAGTCGCCGGCTGATGCCTTCTGCCATTGGACGGCGACTTGGATGTGGACGCCGAGCATCCGGGCGAGGATGGCGGCGGGCAGTTCGGAGGCGAGGGTGAACAGGGCTGTGGAGCGGTCCTGTTGGGGGCGAATGCCGATCTTGTGCAGTCGCAGACCGATCTGACTGTCGCTGAGTGGACGGCCTGGTTGTCCTCCGGGGAAGAGCCAAGGGGCGTCGTCCGGAGTGCCGATCTTGGCCTTGCCGCGTCGGGTCGCGATGAGCTCGCGGACCAGGGCGCCCAGCGGCATCGGAAGGATGACGGGCGAGGTTCCGAAGGTGATCGCGACGGTCTCGCCGGTGATGTCGACGTCCTCGACGGTGAGTTGGCTGATGGTGGAGATCTTCTGTGCGTAGAGGATTAGCAGCAGTCCGGCGACGCGGTCTGTGGTGGGCAGTGTGTCGTCGTTGAGGAGGCGGCGTGCGTCGGCCCAGCGTTTCTCGCTGTCGATGGTTCCCTGTGGGCCGGTCCAGCGGACGGCGCTGCAGGTGAGGCCGTGGGCATGGCGGTGCTGTACGGACCAGCGGACGAAGTGGCCGGTCTCGTCGCGGTAGCGGAAGGCGAGATCGGTCATCCAGCGTTCCAGGTCGGCTTGTGTGCAGGCGCCCAGGGTGAGACCTTCGCCGGCGAGCCAGGCGAGGAAGTTGTCGGCCGCGGTGACGTGGCAGCGCACGTTCATGTCCTGCAGTTGCGTGGTGTGCTGTTCATCGACTCGGCGGCGGAGTCGGCGCAGGTGGTGCCAGACCGCGTAGCCGTGCAGGCTACGGCGTTCGGCGAGGTCCGTGCGGGCCTGGACGGTGGTGGTGATTCATTTCTCCAGAGCGACGAGCCGTTCGTCGCGTGGCGGTAGGGCACCCGTCGCGACGAGGACGCTGCGAAGGTGGGCCAGCACTTTGCCCGGCGGAAGTTCGTCGAGGAGGTCGTGGGTGACGGGACGCTCATCGCGGCCTATGCGTTCCAGCAGGTCCCGGGCCTTTTCTCGGGAGATCCAGGCCAAGGCGACGTCAGGACGCTCGGCGCCCGTCAATGCCGCGTGGAAGGCCGCGAGTTCGGGCCCGATCGTCCCGGTGCCGTCACCGAGGAGGTCGCGGATCTTCTGGTCCAGGACGCATCGCTGGCAGGGCCGAGGGCTGAGTTGCCAGGTGGTCGCGCAGACGGGGCAGCGTCCCCAGAAACCGGGGTCGGGGTTGGTGCACTTCGCGCACAACGGTTTCTCCCAGGTGCCGCCGCGGGCCTGGGCGACGGTGCCGCAGCCGCTGCAGGTCACCCAACGTTGCTGGCAGCGTTCGCACCAGGGCTGCCCGGTGGCCCGGGAGAGCTCGCAAGGGGCGGTGCGGCCGCAGTGAGCGCACTCTCTGACCTCCTTCGGCCTGCAGTTGTTGCAGCGGATGCCGTCGGCGAGCCGGACGGCGACCGGCTGACGGCGCCCGCAGCCGACGCAGATTTCCAGGTTGACCGGGTCGCGGATCAGGCAGTTGGGACACAGCGGCTGACCGGCGGCATCGCGGGTGGCGGGTTCACGGACGGAGCCGCAGCGTGCGCAGGGGACGGCCGCGTGCCTGGCGAAGCAGGCCCGGCAGATCCGCTGGCCGTCCAAGAGCTTCGACAGCGCCTTCACCCCGTGGCAGCGCGGGCAGGCTGGCTTGACGACGGCGGTGGCGCCCGCGGCGACAAGTTCGGCGATGAACCGCAGCATCGCCGGAGTGGAAGCCTCGTGTCCGACGCTGGTCAGCAGCTCGGGGCGGTCGATCACGGCCCAGGCCAGTCGGCGCTGCCCGGCCGGTCGCTTCGTGGACCGCTCGAGAGCGGTCCTGACGGTGTGCGGGGCGAGTGCGGGGTCGAGCTCAGTGATCAGCTGGGTGAGTTCTGTGAGTGGATCGCCGTCGGAGTCGGGGCACTTGCCGCATCGAGGCTGACCGTAGCGGTCGCGGCTGACGACTCGCCGCTGCTGGTGGCAGCCCGCGCAGACGGCGGGTGTGTCGAAGCAGGGTGAGCATCCCCAGCGTCCGCCCGAGCGGCTGCCGACGTAGGGGCGCGGGCGTCCGCACTCGCCGCAGCGAGGCAGGGCGGTGTCCTGGGCGCCGGCCTCGTGCAGGGCCATCAGCAGCTTGGCGACGCGGAACGGCGCGGGCGGCTTACCGGTCCGCAGCAGCGAGGGATTGCCGTGCAGGTCCTGGGCGAGGTTGCGGCGGCCGGCCCGTGTGCGTACGAGCCTGCAAACGACGCCGCGGATGCGGTCGGCGTTCAGGTGTGTCTCGACGTTGCTGACCAATCGCACGATCAGGCCCACCGGATCGGCGAGAGCTTCCTCGGCGATCGCAGGTGCGGTCACCGCTCAACTCCGGTGATCCGGGCCCGCCTTGGCCTCAGATCGCCGACGCCTTCGGAGGCGGCTGTCCCGCCTGCGGCGGCCTTCTTGGGCTTCTTCGCCGTCCCGGCCGTGGCGATCGGCTCGATGAGGTCGTCCATTGCGCAGTCCAGGATGTCCAGCAGGGCCATGAGGATCTTCAGGCTGAGTCGCTCCGGTCGCTCGACGACGAGGCGGTAGACCTGGCTCGTGGACAGCGTGATGCCGCGTTCCTTCAGCGGCGGGAGGAGGTCGGTGGTGGAGAACATCCCGCGATCCGCCATCACCTTGCGCAGGTGCCAGTGGTAGTCGAGCTTGGCGGCCATCATCGGGTCCTTCCTCGTCAGACGCCAGCGAACGCCGGGGCCAGGGCCTTGCTCAGGGCAGTGTTCATGAAGTCGTTGCTGACGTGCGTGTAGATGGCGGTGGAGCTGTCGCAGTCGTGGCCGACTTGCTGCTGGATGAACCGGCGGTCGATCCCGTCCTCGGTCAGATGCGTGACGTACGAATGCCTGATTGAGTGAGGGACTAGGTCTTTTGAGAGTTTTAGGGCATCTCTGTATGCCTCGAACCGATCGTTGATGGAGCCGGGCTGCAGGCGTCCGCCGCGTTCCGTGATCCATAGGGCCGGATGGTCGGAGAATCCGAAGCGCGGCCGCACGTTCTCGACGTAGTCGGCGACCGCCTCAACAGCCCAGTCCATCACCGACAGCACGTTCCTCCGTCGCGGCGGTTGGCCCTTCTTCGCCTTGCCGTAGCGGACGTTGAGTGTGCCGTACCGGCCGAACTGAGGAGCCTTCGGATTGCGTCCGAAGTCAACGACGTCCAACTTGGACGTCTCGGTCCGTCGCAGCCCCCACCCGTAGACGACCTTGAAGAGGGTGGCGTCGCGGTAGGCAGCGAGGGCTCCCTTGCGCTTGGACTTCACAGCGCGTGCGACCTGGTCGTCGGCGTAGTCGAGGAACCGCTGCAGTTCTTCGCGGGTGGACGGCCTCGCTTCCGGATCCCCCTCGTAGTCCTGCAGGTGAGGGAGGGTGTTCCACTCATGGGCGATCGCCACGGGGTGGGTGCCGAAGGCTTCCTCGCAGGCCGTTCCCCACCCGTAGCGGGCGTCGATGAGGAACTCGGTGAACAGTCGGACGTCGCCCTGGTAGCTGCGGATCGTCGACGGGGCCAGGTGCTTCTCGCCTGTCAACGAGGCCGACCACTCGTCCAGGTGGGCCGGCGTCCACTGCCACGGGTACTCGTTCGCGAACTCGAGGAACCGGCGGATCAGCCGCATCCGCGGGTCGATCGTCTCGTCCTTCAATCCTCGCGACTTCTGCTGAGCCCTCCAGCCTCGCAGCATCGCGTCGAACATCGTGTCCTCCGGACGCAGTTGGACCACGCCGGACACGAGCTCCATCTGAGCCGCCCCGGCCAGCGCCACCTTCTGCTGATGCACCACTCCAGACCATCCCTTCTGGAGGGCAGATCATGCATCAGGCGGGATCTCCCTGGCAACATGCCTGCTCAGGCTGTTAGTTCATAGTAGCGATGGAGTTCACCAGCCCGTCGCCCTGAGCTCGCGACCTGCGGACTCTCGCCCGTCTGACGCAATTCCCGAGGGTTGTGGTAGCCCATGGTGATGTTGATGTTGGCATGTCCGGCGATGGCCTGGGCGATGTGGGGTGGCAGGCCGGATCGGATGGCGTCGGTGATGAACATCCTGCTTGCGTCCGCAGAAGCCGTGTGCGGTGAAGTTCGTGTGGCGATTGAGCTGGCCGTCTGCGGACGCGGCATTCGAGACGCCAGCCAGCGGCTGTGTTGTATTGCACCGACATTACTGTGAGGCAGATCGCTCGCAGGGCGAGGTGGTCCCTCCCTGTCGGTGTACGAGCTGATGTACACCGACAGGTACAAGCTGACGTGCAGAGGACATCGCTGCGATCACTAGTTCTGAAGTGGTGTCCCGTACGTGGCATCAAGCACCAGAGTGAGCAGCCGGTCGGGCTGTTGCGCGTCGTGGCCACGAGCTGTGGACAGCGCAATCCCGACGACAAGTTGGACCAGGTCGTCGGCGGTCAGGTCGGCGCGCGCCGTTCCCCGCCGCTGGGCCTGGGCAAGAAGATCAGCCGCCGCGTCCAGGATCAGCCGATGACAGTCGAGCCCCAGCGCGACCGGTCGTCCTCGTCCAGCTCTGGCGCGTCCGGGTCGCGCAGCGGTCCCTAGGGAGCCCGCCACGCGGAGCATGTCGTCCCAGTGGGCGGTCGACCGTCGAGTACGAGACGGCCCCATAGCGGGCCGCCCCGAGCCACAACGACCTGCTCGCATCGCTCCCTTCCCTGCGCACCGCGTACCACGCGCTCAACTCGTCGTCCAGTGGCCCTGATACGGGCCGGTCCCCGCCTCCGCAGCGGCGGCTCATGCCCGGCGTGAGGCGGTTGAAGACAGCGCCTATCCCAGGATGGGGTCGCGGTTGAGAGTGATGGAGTTGACGGGTGTCAGGTCGTAGGTTTGCGCGTTCTGCGCCGGGAGTTGAGGGTGACATCCGACGCCGTTGTAGCCCGAGCACAGGCTGACGCTGGCGCCGTTGTACTGATTGTTGACGATGTAGTGGTGGCCGTACTTGCCGCTCAAGTTGTGGGCACCGTAGCTGTAATACACGTCCGTCGGGTGGGGGCTGCCCCATGGATTGGCGTCCTGGCCATAGATGCACACAGCCCCGTACGGGCATCCCACCCAGGGGCCGCCGGCGGGCGCGGCCGACGCTGTCCCGCTGCTTGCCAGTCCGATCCCAGCAAGCAACGCACCAGCAGCAAGTGCCGTCGTGATTCTGCGCAGCATGAAGAAGTCCCCGTTCGTTTGTGGCCCTTGTTCGGCGGGCCGGTCGACCTCAAGACTGGCCCGCACAGGCACCACACAGCAAGGCTGACACGGGCACATCCACATCTGGAACTACCCACTCCCACACGCCGAGTTCCCAGGGTTGGCCGGCCGGCCTCTGCTCCTATGTCTTCGGGCTGGCAGAAAGGTGGTTGACGGTGGCCCTGGACCCGCATCGCTGGCTGTTGGTGAGACGATTTCGCGGCCTTCGAATCAGGGCTCGGAATCTGGCGTCGCTCTGCCTGCTCAGGAGCGGTTCGGTCCCCGACTGATCTGACGTTCCTGGTGCCCAGTCACCGGGATGCAGGCGTCATCCGGCGCTTCCCGGGGATCGGTGTCCGAGCCGGTTCAGGTCGGCGGAGCGACTGCCCGCGGGTTGCAGGTCAGCCCACTCGTCGAGCTTGGGGCCGGCCGTTCCGTCGCTGAGTACCCGCGCAGCAGGCGGTCGATGTTCTCGCGGCTGCGCATGTCGGTGGGGGTCTGGACGACGAGGCGGACGCCGGGGTGGTCGGTCAGTTCCATGCCGGTGGCACGCAGGCTCACTTCGCCGATCCCCGTGACGTCATAGCGCTTGTCGCACAGGTGCGGTGGAGCGACGTCGTGCGTAGCCCAGAGCCGGGAGAACAGCGGGCTGGCGGTGCACAGACGGGTGACGAAGTCCTGCCATCGCGGGTCGCCCGCGTTCTGGCTGTAGCGATAGCGGAACCCTGCCACGGCCTCGGGCGCCTGCTCGTCGCGGTTGACGATGTGGTGCTGCCCCTCCGGTGCCGCGAAGAGGTGCCAGAGGGTGTTGCGCTTGCCGGGCGGAGCACTGACCAGAGCGGGGTGCAGGGCCGCGTATGCGCGGTTCCAGCGCAGCACGTCGGTGCGGGCGTCGACCAACATGGCGGGCAACGGGTCCAGGGCTCCCAGGACGGTGTCGAGGTGGCCGGGGAGCTCGGTCGGCGGATCGCTGATGACCGGGGGCTGGGGGACTTCGGCCAGCCGGTAGAGGTGGTCACGCTCGGCGGCACCCAGAAACAGCGTGCGGGCCACCGCGTCGAGCACCTGGGAGCTGACGTTGATCGGCCGCCCCTGCTCCAGCCACGTGTACCAGGTGATGCCGACACCGGCCAGCTGGGCGACCTCCTCGCGGCGCAGTCCGGGGGTGCGCCGACGGTCTCCCGGGAGGATGCCGACATCCTCGGGTGAGACCCGCGCGCGTCGTGAGCGCAGGAACTCCCGCAGTTCGGTCCGGTTCGTGGTCGTCGGCACTTGTCCACTGTGCCAGAGCCGGGAGGCGTCGGCCTGGTGCTGTCAGTACCAGTATCAGCAGGCTTCTGGAACCGGTGTCCGCACAGGGCGCAGGCTCGAACCGCCTGTGTTCCTCAGGACGTTCCCGGGACGTCTTGCACGAGGTTCCCCAAGGACGGCTACCCAGATGAACGGACGACGAGTTCCATGAGCAACGCATTTCACAACAAGGTCGCGGTCGTGACGGGCGGGAGTGCCGGTATCGGCCACGTCACCGCGCGGAAGATCGCCGAAGGGGGCGGCACCGTCTACATCACGGGACGGGACCAGGACGCCCTGACGGCGGCGGCCGCGGACATACCGGGTGATGTGATCGGGGTGCGGGCCGACTCGCGCTCGGCCGACGACCTCGACCGGCTCTTCGCGCAGGTGGAGCGGCGCAGCGGCCGGCTGGACGTACTGGTCGTCAACGCGGCGGCGATCGCGACCGCGCCGCTGGGAACCATCACCGAGGACGTCATCAGGACGGTCTTCGACGTCAACATCACCGGCACGATCATGACCGTCCAGAAGGCGCTGCCGCTGCTGGCGGACGGTGGTGTCATCGTCCTCACCGGCTCGATGGCCGCGCACAAGGCGTCGCGCGGGCGGAGTCTCTACGCGGCCTCCAAGGCCGGGGTCCGCGCCCTCGCCCGTACCTGGGCCCTTGAGCTGACCCCACGCGGGATCCGGGTGAACGTGGTGAGCCCGGGCCCGACGGACACGCCCGGTATCGCACAGCTGGCCGCCACCGCCGAGGAACGCGAGGCGCTCATCGCCACGATGGCCACCGGGACCCCGATGACCCGGGCCGGTACCGCGGAAGAGGTCGCCGCCGTCATCGCCTTCGTCGCCTCGGACGCGGCCTCCCACGTCAACGGCGCCGACTACCAGGTCGACGGCGGTTACGGCCAGGTCTGACACCCTCACGGGGCCGTCACGGACTACCTGGACACGGCCGGATGTCCTCGATCACGGCCTCGGGGAAATCGGTACAGGAGTTGGCGGTGAGAACGATCATGCTCCGGGCGGTGTGAGTGTGCTGACGCGGTTCTCGTACTCGCGGCGGGCCTTGCGCTGGGCCGGGATCGTCGGGACGCCCTGGGCGCCGTCGAGCGGCCGGCAGCGGTTGAGGATCTGGCGGTGGCTCGCCTGGGTGGTGCTGACGCGCAGGGTGTAACCCTGGCCGCGCCGTACGGTCATCCCCTGGTCAAGCGCGGCCCGCTTCGGAGTACGACGCGGTGTCGGTGATGGCGGTCTCCGGCTTCGGGCCGCCGTCGCGGGCGTGGATGGCGTCCAGGATGAACAGCGAGCCGCGCAGCGTGCCCGGCACGACCACCCCGCCCAGCCCCATCACCTGGTCGTTTACCACGTTCAGCCAGGTGGCGCCCTTGTGCCGCAGCCCGAAATACCGGGGGTTCGACCCCGCGTACAGGGTCTGCACGGGCACGGTGAAGCGGATCCCGTCGGCGGAGACCGGGGAAAGTCGGCCTCAGGCGCACCAGCGTCGTGAGTGCGGTCGTGGACAGGCCGAAGAACCTATGAATGCCGTGGGCCGTTCTTCGGCGGGCCACGGCCTTTCCGGTCACGTGCCGCAGCTCCACGCGTCGACCGTCGCGGCAACCCAAGCCTTGACGCGTTGCGTGAACTCCGACGAGGGGAACGTCCCATCGACGGCGACGTCTTGGATCGTGACGGAGAAAGAGGATCGCGGCGCGTCCCGGTGCAGCAAGGCCGCGTCCCGGACCACTCGTGAAGGCTCGCCCTTCGCACGATGGGAGTTGCTACGACGAGCATGACCGACGAGCTGGTTCACTTCGTCGAGGCCGCCTTCGAGGTACGCACGCAGGAGCGCCCAAGCCATCGCGCCGTCGTCGGCAGGAAGCCGACTGGGATGTTGGAGCAGGAAGCAGGAGACTGAGACACCGTGCAGCGGCCCCCACGGTGCCTGACGTGAATGGTCCAGAGCGAGCAAGGCGTGGAACAGCTCGTCGCAGGATCGCGGAGCTATCGGTGCACCGCACTCCAGGCAAGGTTGCATGCCTTCTCCTCGATCCTCGAAGTACAGCGTAGCCAGTACTTCAGCCGAGTGGTGATCCTGCTGGAGGAACCCGGTAACCAGACATCTGGGGCCACCGGTGATCACCGTCCTGCGTGTGGACTGATGATGAAGCGATAGCCGCAGGTCACAGCGTAGTGCCTGCCCGATGGCAGGCGATGTTCCACGGCCGCATCGGCCGGATCCCGGGTCGTTTCACCCGGCTGGAACCTCGCCTGCGTGTACGGCAGTTGGCGCTGGGACTGCTGGCGGACCTCCACAGCGGTGCGCAGCCATCCACGAGAAGTGATCATGCGTCACAGATAGCGGTGCTCCGCCCGCGCAACGGACATCGTCACCCGTACGACGGCGCGCCCAGAAGGCCGCTGGCTCAAGCCACCGTCGGATGGCGAGACGCGGTCAGCACCGGTAACGGCGGCCCGGGCCGCACAGGTTCATCTTTTGCCCACTGGGCAGCGAGAGTAGCGGTCACGCTGCTCCCCCTCCCCGCAACCCTGTGTGCCGCGTCGCGAACCAGGTGGCCCGACTCGCCGGTGGCGGCCAGGGAAGACTGGCCGGCATCCAGGCCGGATCGACCGAACTGCCCACCGCTGTCCTTACGGTGTGCCCTCTCGCTCCGGCGATGCCAATCACTGGAGACCCCGTACGTTTGTGTGGATAATGTGAGCACAGCGCGACACAAACGTGAGGGAAGACATGGGGAAGGCAGAAGAGCGCAGCAACCTGTACCACCAGTTCCTCGGCCTGGCGGACCAGATCCATCGGCTTCTGAGTACGGGGCGAGCCCCGGAGCAGAGCGAGACCGCACACTGGGAGTACCTCAGCGAGCAGCCGGAGATGAGGACAGTCCTCCACCGACGCGACTACGTCCTTGTTCCCGGCGCAATCCCTTCCACGGACACTCTCCGCGAGTGGAACGCCCATGCCGCCGCCGTACTACGGGCTGCAGCCCCGATCGACCGCTGAGATACGGCAGAGGCCTCCTCTCCAGTGCCCCGGAGCGTAGGCACGTCGGGTCCGAGGCCGCTCGGTGTCAGTGGCTGCTGCGATCCTGTCTGAATGCCCGGCGGCGCCCATCACCGAAGCCGATGCCGCCGCCGGGCAACTGCGGACGGGCGGGGAGCGGAGACGCACCTCGGTTGCCGCGTGCTCGCGTCGTACCTCTGTCGGCCCCGCCCGCCTCGTACACCGTGGCGGTCGAGCGCCACCTCACCGGGGCTTGGGCAACGGGGCGCTGGATCAGGGTCAGGCCCTCATGGTCGGTCGGACGCCATGCGTGATCGTGCGTGCGGAAGGTGAAGCCCTGTTCGTTGTTCGAGGTGTGGGCGAGCAGGGCGCGGCCTTGGCCCGCGTAATGGCGGACTTCGTGCCACAAGACGTCGCGGACGCGGGCTGAGGGGTTACCGACGAAGAGACCCGCCGAGATTTCGAGGAGCCAGCGGGTGAGGAATCCCCGAAGCCCAGGTGGGCAGTTGGTGAGGACGATGACGGTGACCAGATGGGCGATTCTTCGGTTCCGTAGTTGACGCCGGCTGCCACCTGGTGGCCTTGGTCGCTCTGGAGCGTGACGCGGTCGAGCTCGTCTCCTGCGTTCGGTCTGTCAGGCAGCAGTAGCTGTTTGATTTCGGCTACATAGCGGTCCAGGAGTCCGGTCGCGTGAATGCGGTCGCGCAGTCCGCGGCGAGTGCGCGGGCCGACGTCCTGCTCGTCTTCGGCTGCGATGTCGAACGCGAGGGGGATACCGATCTCGGCTTTGTAGAGGTCGGCAATGAGGCGATGGGGCCGGAGGTCACAGCACTTTCGGTCGGGGACCGCGTCGTTCCCTTCAACGTCTCGTGCGGCACGTGCTGGATGTGCGGGCAAGGCCTGCACTCGCAGTGCGAGACCACACAGGTCAAGGACCGGGAGCGGGGAGCAGCCGCCGATGCGGATGGCCTTTTCAACCCGAGCCAACCAGTCGGTAATCTCTCGAACTCCATCGGAATCCGCAAGAGAACATGTAGCGGGCCCGCGGCCCGGCGTACTGATAGCCGACGACGAACGGGCCGACGGCCACGCTGTAACCACCGCTTTCCGGGCTGCCCCAGGCGACCAGCCATCCACCAAACCGTTGACAGCTCATCGAACGCGTCCAGCCCCTTCTCGCGTTGTGGATGAGCTGAGGTCATCGGATGGCGGGTGGTCCCGCCTCCCCGAGGTGCTCGTGCGCCAGACGGACAGCCATGGCGCCCTCACCGACTGCGGAGGCCACCCGCTTGACCGAGCCGCTGCGGACGTCACCGACGGCGAAGACTCCCGGCAGACTGGCCTCCAACGCGAGCGGGGCTCGGGCTAGGGGCTTCCAGAGGTCCGCTGCTACCTGGGCCACGTCCTGCCCAGTCGGAATGAAGCCGCGCCGGTCCAGGGTGACGGCGTCTGCGAGCCAGGAGGTGGCGGGACGCGCGCCGATGAAGACGAACAGGGCGCGGGCTGCAACCACTTGCTGCTCGCGGGTGCGGTTGTTCTCGACCACGAGGGATTCGACCCGGTCCTCGCCGGTCACCTCCCGGACTTCGGTGTGCAGCCGGACATGGATCCGGGGGTGCCGCTCGATCCGGTCGATCAGATAGCGGGACATGCTGTGTTCCAGGTCTTCGCCACGGACCAGAAGATGGACGGCGGGCGACTCGCGCGCCAGGAACAGGGCTGCCTGGCCGGCGGAGTTGCCGCCGCCGACGATCGCCACCGTGTCAAGGCGGCAGGTCCGCGCCTCCCAGACGGTGGCGGCGTAGTGGACCCCGAGTCCTTCGAACCGTTCGACACCGGGGGCGGTCAGCCGCCGGTAGCGGGCGCCGGTGGCCACCACGACGTTGGTGGCGGTGACCGTGGCGCCGTCGGCGAGCCGTACCACGCTGTTCCCGTCCCGCTGTTCAAGGCCGACGGCCTCGGCGGGGACGTCAATCCGGGCGCCGAACCGGTTGGCCTGTACGACGGCACGTTCAGCGAGCTCCATGCCGGAGATCCTGGCGGGGAAACCGAGGTAGTTCTCGATCCGGGAGGAGGTGCCGGCCTGGCCGCCGGTCGCCGCGGCGTCCAGCACGACGGTGGAGAGTCCCTCGGAGGCGCCGTACACCGCGGCGGCCAGGCCCCCGGGTCCCGCGCCGACCACCACCAAGTCACAGACGGCCTTCGCGGCGGTCTCGGTGCGCAGCCCGATGACCCGGGCGAGTTCGACGTTGGAGGGATTGCGCAGCACCCGGTAGTCGTTCCAGACAACGATCGGGGTCTCCTCCCGCGAAGCCCCAGCTGGAGCACCCGTCGCCGACGTGGTGGCCGCCGAGCATCGCGACTGCCGTGAGCCGCACGCCCCTGGAGCAGGACGTCAGCTCCGCTCGGGAGGACCAGCGGGTGCGGGCGGCCATGGCTGCGGAAGGTGACAGTTCAGGGCCTGCGCATCGAGGCGGGTGACAGGCTTCTGCGCCGTGTCCTGCACATGCTCGCGCGGGCCGCCAGTGAAAAGAGCCCGGCCGGCGTCCACCAGTGGAAGCCGAAGGACGGCGCCGGCGAGGACGACGACAATGCCATCACGTTCGTTCAGGAGCCGACGAGTGCCTTGTGGACCTCACCGAGGAAGTCGTCGAGGTCCTTGGGGGTCCGGGAGGTGACCAGGGTGTAGCCGCCTTCGGAGTCGCTCACCACTGGTTCGTCCACCCACGTCTTGGCTCCCGCGTTGCGGATGTCCGTACGCAGAGAGGGATAGGAGGTGAGTGTCTTGTCCTTGAGGACGTCCGCTTCCACCAGGGCCCAGGGCCCGTGGCAGATGGCCGCGATGGGCCGGCCGGAGACCGCGAATGCCTTGACCATGTCGATGGCCTTGTCGTTCAGGCGGAGGTTGTCGGCGTTGAGGGTGCCGCCGGGGAGCAGCAGCAACTGGTGCGCGAGGGGGTCGACCGTCTCGAAGGTGGCGGAGGGCCGTACGGTCTCGCCGGTGTCCTTGTCCCCCACCAGGGTCTGGATGAGGTCCGGTGTGGCAGCGGCCACGGTCACGTCCGCGCCGTCCTCGCTCAGCCGCTTGAGCGGAACAAGCAGTTCGTCCTGCTCGACGCCGTAATTGGTGACGAGGACAAGAACACGGTGACCGTTGAGGGGTTCGTCAGCCATGATGCGCCTTTCTGTGACAGTTACCGACAGGATCGGGGCCTGGGCGCCCCGACCTCAAAGTGGGCAGAGGAGAACTTCGGGAGATCGTGTCGGGCGGTCTCTCAGGGCAGTGGTGTCCCTCCGGTGGCGTTGACGATTTCCGCGGTGATGTAGCTCGCCTGTGGTGAGGCGAGGAAGACGTAAGCGGGGGCCAGTTCCGCTCGCTGGGCTGGACGTCCCAGGCGGCGACTGCTTTCCGAAGGTGGCGGTGTCCGGAAGCGTGGCGGGGATGAGTGGGGTCCATACCGGCCCGGGAGCTACCGCGTTGACCCGGATCCCGTCAGCGGCCACCATCTGGGCGATTCCCTGGGTGAACGTGACGATGGCGCCTTTCGTCATCGCGTAGTCGAGAAGGTGCGGGCTGGGCTTGTACCCCTGCACAGACGCGGAGTTGATGATGGACCCGCCCTTGGGCATGTGCGGCAATGCCATTTTCGACAGCCAGAACATGCCGTAGAGATTGGTGCGCATCACACGGTCGAACTGCTCCGTGGAGATGGCTTGGATCCCATCCGGCTGAGGCATCTGATAAGCGGCGTTGTCCACCAGGATGTCGATGCGGCCGAACTCGGTGACAGCGCAGTCGATGAGTAGTCCGCACTGCTGTTCTTCCCGGATTTCGCAGGCCACCGGGACGGCCTTTCGCCCCGCGTCGGTGATGAGGCGCGACGTTTCCTTCGCGTCCTCCTCCTGGTCGGGGAGGTGGGCCAACAGGACGTCTGCGCCCTCCCGTGCGAACGCCAGGGCGACGGCCCGGCCGATGCCCGAGTCGCCGCCGGTCACCAGAGCTTTCCGGCCTTCCAGCAGGCCGTGGCCCTGGTAGGAGTCCTCTCCATGGTCAGGCGGTGGGTCCATCGGCCCTGTCCACCCGAGGTGATCCTGATCCTGTTGCTCGAATTCCGGCTGCGGATGCTTGGTGACGGGATCCTGTGGGACTTCACTGTCGCCTGTCACGGAAACCCTCCAAGACGGGGTGAGAAGAGTGAAGGGGAGCCTGCACGCACAGCTGACTCGGCGGTGTTTCGCCTTCGTCTGATCCTTTGCGGGAAGAGGTAGTCAGTCCACCGTCGCTTCAGGGGGTGAGGACGGTTTTGATCATGCCGTCCTCTTTGGCTTGGAAGGTCTTGTAGGCCTGGGGGCCGTCTTCGAGGGGCAGAGTGTGGGTGGCGAAGTCGTCGACGCCGAGAACGTCTTCGTCGTCAAGGAGCGGCAGGATCTCGTCGACCCACCGCTTGACGTTCGCCTGGCCCATACGGAGCTGGATCTGCTTGTCGAACATGGTCAGCATCGGGACCGGGTCGACAGCGCCCCCGTAGACGCCGATGAGTGAGACGGTGCCGCCCCGGCGGACAGCGTCGACGGCCGTGTTGAACGCCGTCATGCTGTCCACTCCGGCACGGCCCATTACCTTTTCGCCGAGGCCGTCGGGCAGCAGGCCGACGAACTGCTGCGCGGCCTTGGTGACGGGAGCGCCGTGGGCTTCCATGCCGACGGCATCGATGACGGAATCGGTGCCGCGGCCTCCAGTGAGCCGGCGGATCTTCTCTCCGATGTCCTTGCCGTACTCGTTCAGGTCGAGTGTGTGCACGCCCCTGGAACGTGCCCGGGCCAGACGCTCAGGTACGAGGTCGACGCCGATGACCAGGCCCGCCCCTTGGTGCAGAGCGATACGGGTGGCCATATCGCCGATGGGTCCGAGTCCGAGCACGGTGACGCTGCCACCCCGGGGGATGTCTGCGTATGCGACGGACTGCCAGGCGGTGGGCAGCACGTCGGACAGATACACGAACCGCTGGTCAGGGGGGCCGTGCGGCACTTTGACGGGGAGGGTGTTACCGAACGGCACCCGCAGGAGTTCCGCCTGGCCGCCAGGCACCTGGCCGTAAAGCTTGGAGAAGCCGAAGAGTGAAGCGCCCATCCCCCGGCCCTTGACCTGTGTGGTCTCGCACTGCGAGTGCAGGCCTTGCCCGCACATCCAGCACGTGCCGCACGAGACGTTGAAGGGAACGACGACGCGGTCCCCGACCGAAAGTGCTGTGACCTCCGGCCCGATCGCCTCCACGATGCCCATCGGCTCGTGGCCGAGGATGTCCCCGGGGTCGAGATAGGGGCCGAGCACCTCGTAAAGGTGCAGGTCCGACCCGCAAATACCCGTGGAGGTAACTCGCACGATCACGTCGGTCGGATCGGTGATCTGCGGATCAGGAACGGTATCCACCCGGACGTCGCGCTTGCCGTGCCAGGTCAAAGCCCTCATCATCGCTCCTTACTAATCGCTTCCCAACACTGAGTCCGCTGAAGCCGAGAGATATCGGCCTCATCCAGCTTCGTTCCCACCATGCGGCAGGCTGCGCGTCTTCGCAGGCTGCGCCATTCGGCCGTCCTCTTCTGACGCAGTGCCGACCCCAGCCTCTGGTTGCACCTGACCCCACCCATCGGTCAGCTTGGCAGCGGTCCTCTGAGGTCCGTGACCGCGAACAGGGCACCGGCCGGGTCACGGATGAAGGCATGGTGGTCCGTCCTGCCGGGCACCGGACTCAGGGAAGTCACCGTGCCGCCTGCCGAGCGTGCCGCCGCGGTCGTGGTGGCGGGGTCGGGGCCGCGAATGTGCATGGTCCAGCGGGGCCGGATCTGCGGGTCGGAGGCATTCGACAGCTCCGTCCCTCACGGTGGCCACTGTTCGCGTGCCGTCGTGGACGAGGACGTGGTCGTCCTCCTAGGTCACGTCGCAGGCACCAGGTTCGCCGCTCGCCCAGCCCAGGATCTCGCCGTAGAAGATGGCTGCGGTCGAAGGCGTCCGGCGTACGCAGCTCCAGGAGGGCGGGAGCTTCCCCCCCTGGCCGATCGCCCAGGGGAGGGTCGTCCTCCCAGAGTCCGAAGACCCACCCGTCGCCGTCCGCGCCGAAGGCTGCGCGTCCGGGGGCGAATTTCCTCGGGCCGACGGCGATGGTCGCCCCTCGCTCGCGCACCTGGCCACCGTCTCGTCCATGCCGGAAACCGCGAAGTACGGCGTCCAGCTCACCGCTGTCTGCCGACTCGGGATCAGCGTGCTGACCCCGGCCACGGGCCCGCCGTCCGCAAGAGCCACCGAGAACTCTTCGCCGAGACTTCCAGCGCGTGCCTTCGATGCTCTCGGCAGCAGTTCGCGGTCGAGGGCTTGGCAGACGTCGCGAGCCCGGGTCGATCACAGCCCACTGCTGGTCCGATAAGTCGCTTGGGTACGGCGCGCGTTCACTCACCCGCCGCCCCAACAGACCACCGTCTGCGGACCGGTGGATTCCGCCCGTACGCGGGGCTGGGCTGGGCAAGGGCAGATCGACCGGCACGTGGCTGTCCGAGTGACGTGGCAGCAGTTTGTGCGCAGAGAACTTGCCACTCAGGCTCATCGCCCTCATCAACGAGTCGGTGTTGCGGCGTCGCGCAGAAGCCGAGCTGCGGAAACTTACGCGTCCTCGCGAGGTAATCCTGCAGGCTCGTGCCGCACCCAACCACCATGGCCTATCTGCGGCATTTCCCTTCCTGAAACCCGCATAACGCTGGAGACGGCCTTTGCGCTGGCCACTGATGCAGGATTCCGCCGTTGACGGGTTTCTGGCCGCTGATTAAGGTCCGTGCCATGTCATCCCGAGCCCATGCAGGCATGATCGATGAGCTGGACCGCCGCGTCATCGCCGCGCTCCAGCTCAACGGCCGCGCCTCGTGGAATTCCGTTTCCCGCTGGGTGGGAGCCAGCGAGACCACCGCACAGCGGCGCTACCAGGTACTGCGCGAGCGCAAGCTTGTTCATGTGGTCGGTGCGCTGGAGCTGGACCGTACCGAGAGTGGCTCGTCCATGCTGGTACGGGTGCATGCCAAGCCGGGTAAGGGGCTGGAACTCGCCGAACTGCTGGCCGCGTGCCCGGAGACGCGGTTCCTGGCGGTCGTCACCGGAACCGCCGATCTGATCGTCGATTTCGTTGCCGAGGACAACGAGCAGCTCATGCGGCTGCTCTTTACTGACCTGCCGGGCGCGCACCTGATCACCAGCACCGAATGTGTCGCCGTGCTCCGCAACTTCACCTCGGCGGCCATGTGGGACACCGGCCTGCTGCCCCCTGAGGCCACTGCCGACCTGCGGTCGGCCACTTTCGCCCCGCCGTTCGACCGTGAGGACTGGGACCAGGCGCCACAGGCGCTGTCCCCTCTTGAGCGGGCCGTTGCCGGCGCTCTCGCCGAGGACGGCCGGACGCCGGTCAGTGCACTGGCGCGCAGGCTGGAGCGCAGTGAGTCCAGTGTTTCGCGGGCGCTGGAGAGGCTTGTGGAGCGTGGAGCCCTGCACTTCCGGACGTTGGTCGACCCTGCTCTTCTGGGGTATCAGGCGGAATTCATGGTGTGGCTGTCCGTCGAGCCGGACCGGCTCGACGCGGCGGGTCGCCAGCTCGCACGCCACCCGGGCACGAAGTTCCTGGCCGCGTCCACCGGTCGTTTCAACTTGGTCGGCCACATGGTGCTGCCCCGCCGTTCCGACCTGTTCCGCTACACCAGTGAGGTCATCGGCGCCCTGCCGGGCCTGAACGCCTCCGATGTCACCGTGCACCTGGCCACCGTCAAGGGTGCCTGGACCCGGCTGGATCAGTCCGGCTGAGTCCGTCGGCGGGACGAGCCAGCGCCCGGCTCCCGTACACGCGGCCTCGTCTGCGCAAAAGCCGCACATCTGCATACCTGCCGCCCGCCCATGAGCTGGGTGCGAGCGGCGAACTTCCCCCAGTCCCCGAGCTACTGGAGAGCACCATGCCCGCAACAGAGCCGGACACCGCGAGGCAGAGCTGGCGGTGGCCCGAAAGCGAGTGGCGCCGGCACGTCGAGGCCGTTCGTGCCGGGCGGCGGCTGCTGCCGGAGCGCTGGCCGGACGGCGCCCGGGTCGCGGTCGCCCTGTCCTTCGACTCCGACCACGAGACCATTCCGCTGCGGGACGGTCAGACCAGCCCGGGACTGCTCGCCCAGGGCGAGTACGGGGCGCGGGTCGGTGCACCGCGAATCCTGGAGTTGCTCTCCCGCTTCGGTGTCCCGGCGACGTTCTTCATGCCCGCCGTCTCCGCGCTGCTCCACCCCCACGAGGCCCGGGCCTACACGCGCCACGGTCATGAGATCGCGGTGCACGGGTGGATACACGAGCGCAACACCCTGCTCGGCGCCGAGGACGAGAAGGAGCTCGTGGGGCGGGCCCTGGACACCCTGACGGAGATCACGGGGCAACGCCCGGCTGGTATTCGCACTCCGTCCTGGGACTTCTCGGACTCGACCCTGCAAACCATTCTCGACCTCGGCTTCGCCTACGACTCGTCGCTGATGGCGGACGACGAGCCGTACGAGATCCTGGCCGCCGGACGGCCCACCGGGCTGGTCGAGATACCGGTCGACTGGATCCGCGACGACGCGCCGTATTTCACCATGGACCGCTACGGCGCGGTCCGCCCGCACAGCCGTCCCCGCGACGTGCTGGAGATCTGGACCGATGAGTTCAACGCCGCGTACCGGTCGGGTGGCGTCTTCCAGCTCACCCTTCATCCGCATGTCATCGGCCACCGCTCACGGCTGATCGTCCTGCGCGAGCTGCTGGACCACATCGCCGCGCACCCCGGCGTCTGGTTCGCGACCCACGCGGAGCTGGCCCAGGCCGTCCGCACCGCGACCGAGACTCCTTCCTTCGAGTTCCCGGAGCACACGCCATGAGTACCGAGTCCCCCGCGGTCCCGGCCGTGAGCGCCACGCACAAGCTGTCCGGCAAGCAGCGCAAGGCGATCGTCGCCGGCACGATCGGTAACACCGTGGAGTGGGTCGACTGGGCCCTCTACTCCATCTTCGCCAAGATCATCGCCGATGAGTTCTTTCCCTCCGGCAATGGTGCGGTCGCTCTCCTGTCCACCCTGGCTGTCTTCGCCGTCGGCTTCGTCATGCGGCCCGTGGGCGCGGCCGTGCTCGGCGTGTACGCCGACCGGCACGGCCGCAAGAAGGGCATGACCCTGACGGTCGCGCTCATGGCGGGTGCCGCTTTCGTCATCGCCCTGGCCCCCAACTACGACTCGATCGGAGTGCTTTCCCCTCTGGTGCTGCTGGTGGCCCGGCTGGTCCAGGGATTCTCCGCCGGCGGCGAGTTCGGCTCCTCCTCGGCATTCCTGGTGGAGTCCGCCGCCGTCGGCCGCCGCGCGTTCGCCGGATCGTGGCAGCAGGTGTCGGTCGCCGGCGGAGCGCTGATCGCCTCACTTCTGGGGACGATCACCACCTCCGCCCTCAGCGACGCTGCCCTGCACGCGTGGGGCTGGCGCATCGCCTTCGTCGCCGGCGGACTGCTCGGACTGGTCGGTCTGTGGCTGCGGGTCTCGGTGGAGGACTCCGAGTCCTTCACCCGGGCCCGGGGAGCGGGACGTACACGCTCCAACCCGCTCAAGGTGATGTTCGTCGAACACCCCGGCGCCGCGCTGCGCGTCGCGGGCATCACCATCGCCGGCACCCTGACGTACTACATCTGGGTCAACTACCTTCCCACGTACGCCAACCTCACCACGGGTATCCCGCTGAGCCGCGCGCTGCTGTCCCAGACGCTCTGCCTGGTCGTCTTCATCGTCCTGCTGCCGTTCGCCGGCCTGCTCTCCGACCGCCTCGGCCGTAAGCCGACCATGGCGGTCTTCGCGGGCGGGTTCACGGTGCTGGCCTGGCCGTTGCTGCATCTGCTGGGCGACAGCTTCCTCAGCCTGTTCCTGGTGCAGTTGGTCGGAATGCTGCTGATCCTCGGCTACTCCGCGAACTGCGCGGTGATCATGGCCGAGCAGTTCCCCGCGGAGATCCGGGCCACCGGCATCGCCCTGCCCTACGCGCTGGCCGTCACCCTCTTCGGCGGCACCGCGCCCTACCTCACCACCTGGATGCACGAGAGCGGTCACAGCGACCTTCTATGGCTGTACGTCTCCGGGGCGTCGCTCATCTCGTTCCTCGTCTACGTGACGATGCCCGAGACCAAGAACAAGGAGTTCCGCTGATGCACGTCCTGATCACCGGCGCGGCCGGAGGGATCGGCCGGGCGATCGCCGAGGAGTTCGCCGTAGCCGGCGCCGTCCTCACCCTCGCCGACCGCCACCCGGAGGCCCTGGAGCGCATCGCCGCACACGTCGGCGCCAAGGGCCCCACCGGCCCAGCAGGCACGCTCGCCGTCGACCTGACCGGCCCCCGGGCCCCGGAGGACCTCGTCCAGCGGGCCTGGGCGGTGCGGGGGCCGGTCGACGTCCTGGTCAACGCGGCCGGTGTCTATCCCTCCCTCGACATGGCCGAAGTCTCGGCCGCGGAGTGGGACCAGCTCTTCGCCGTCAATCTGCGCGCCCCGGTCCTGGCCACCGCCGCGTTCGCCCGGCTGGCCCGCAAGCACGGCCGGGGCGGCGCGGTGGTCAACATCTCCTCGGGCTCGGCGCTGCGGGCCCGTCCCGGCGGCGGCCCCTACGCCAGCTCCAAGGCCGCGCTGGAGATGGCCACCCGGGCCGCCGCCCTCGAACTGGGCGCGCACGGTATCCGCGTCAACGCCGTCAGCCCCGGATTCGTCCCGGTCGACAGCTCCTGCAACCCGGTCTCCGAGGAGTACGCCGCCGCGATTGGCGCCAACCCGCTCGGCCGGGCGGGCGCCCCTCAGGACATCGCCCGCGCGGTCCACTGGATCGCCGGCCCGGACGCCTCCTGGATCACCGGCGAAACCCTGCGCGTCGACGGAGGATCCTCCACCGGCGCCCTCCACCTGCCCCGGATCTGGCCACCGCAGGGCACGGACGCCTCCGATGGCAGCCCGCACTCCCCCACCACCGCACCACCGGCCCAGGCCACGAAAGGAAACCCCGCATGAGCAGCGGCAGTTACACGGTCGTCGGAGCCGGAGCCATCGGCGGCACCCTGGCCTTCGCCCTGGCCCGCGCGGGCCATCGCGTCCAGCTCATCGATACCGACCTCGCGCACGTGGCGGCGATCCGCGACCGGGGGCTCACCGTCGCCCGGGGTGAGGACCGCGAGAACGTACGGGTGGAAGCGGCGACACCCGACGCGTTCGACGGCACCGTCCACCACGTACTGCTCGCCGTCAAAGCACAGGCCACCGGTGCCGCTCTCGACTGGATCGCCCCCCGGCTGACCCCGGACGGCTGGGTCGTCTCGTTCCAGAACGGCTTCAACGAGGAGCTGATAGCGGACCGGATCGGACCGCGACGCACCGTCGCCGCCTTTGTCAATATCTTCGCCGACGTCATCGAACCCGGGGTGATCCTCGACGGCGGCGCCGGAGCCCTGGTAGTCGGTGAGCGTCACAGCGCCCCCGTCTCCGACCGGGTCCGTGCGCTCGTCACCGACCTGCAGTGCTGGGGGCCGGCGGTGGCCAGCGACAACGTCGAGGGATACCTGTGGGCCAAGGCGGGGTTCGGCGCCATGCTGGCCGCCACGGCCCTGGCCGACGCACCCATGGCCGAACTGATCCAGCGCCACCCACCCACCATGCACGCGGTGGCCGCCGAGGTCTTCGACGTGGCTCAGGCCCAGGGGGTGAAGCTGGAGGCGTTCGACGCCTTCGAGCCCGACGCGTTCCGGCGGGGTGCCGAACCCTCCGTGCGCCGTGCCGCCACCAGGCGTCTCACCGCCTGGCTCGCCACACAAGCCAAGGACCGCAGCGGCATCTGGCGTGACCTGGCAGTACGCCGTCGTCCGGTCGAGGTGACCACGCACTACGCAGAGGTCTTCACGCAAGCCGAGCGCCACGCCGTGGGCACACCGGTGCTGCGAGCCGTCATCGACGGACTGCGCGAACTGGAACACGACCCGGACCTGATGGCGGAGACCCGGCTCGACGCACTCGACCTCCTGGCAGGCACACCGCCGACCCAGCTGCCCGAGGGATCTGCCGGATCTGCCGGGGCAGAGGGCTCGCACGGTGGCTGCGCCCGCCCCGACCCGCAGACAGCGGCCGCCGTCGCGGCGTGGCTGGACTCGCACCGGGAGGACATGGTCGACGACCTGGCCGCCTACACCTCCCAAGGCAGTGCCAGTGACGACCGGCAGGCGCTCGACGCCTGTCTGACGTGGGTGCGCGGCTGGCTCGACGACACCCTGGGCGCCCCGGAGACCGAAGAGATACTGGAACGCGAGCGGACGGGCGACATCCTGATCCGCCGCTACCCGGGCACCGGGAGCCGGCCGGTTCTCCTGCTGGGCCACTACGACACGGTCTGGCCCACCGGCACCCTGGACGACTGGCCGTTCAGGCGCGAGGGCGACCGGATCACCGGCCCCGGCGTCTTCGACATGAAGGCAGGACTCGTCCAAGCCGTATGGGGCCTGCGAGCGCTGGACGCGCTCGGTCTGCCCCGCCCAACCTGCACGCTCATGCTCAACGGCGACGAAGAGACCGGCAGCCTCACCTCCAGCGAGGCCATCGTCGCGGAGGCCCGGCGCAGCCGCGCCGCCCTCGTCTTCGAAGCCGCGGCCGACGGCGCCGTCAAGACGGCACGAAAGGGAGTCGGCCTGTTCACCCTCACCGTCACCGGCCAGGAGGCGCACGCCGGCCTCGACCCGGAAGCCGGAGCCAGCGCGGTCGAAGAAATGGCCCATCAGATTCTTCAACTGACCTGCCTGCGTGACCCGGAGGCCGGCACCTCACTCAACGTCGGCGTCATCGAGGGCGGCACCCGCAGCAACGTAACGGCCGGAAAGGCCACCGCCCGCCTGGACATCCGGGTAGCCACCAGCGCTGAACAGGACCGGATCGGCGTGGCTCTGGCCGCACTGCGGCCGGTGAATGCACGCACGTCCATCGAGGTGACCGGTGGATGGAACCGACCCGTCTTCGAACGCACTGAAGGAGTCGCGGAGCTGGCGACGGTGGCACGCACCTGTGCGGCGTCGCTCGGCTGGGACCTGCGCGAGGCCGCGGTCGGCGGTGCCAGCGACGGGAACTTCGTCGTGGCGGCCGGTATCCCCGTGCTGGACGGCATCGGCGCGGTCGGCTCCGGAGCACATGCCCGGTCCGAGAACACCTCGGTCACCGGCATGGTGGAGCGCGCAGCACTCACAGCACTGGTACTCACCGCCCTGCCCGTGGGCTGAACAGGCGTGTGACCGGGCCGGACCGGTCCCCGGCAGCCGTGCCCGCGTGCGCCTGGCGGTCGCACGAGACGCAGTGGAACTTCTCCTGGGTGGGCCGGTTCTCCGTTGCGACGTGCCCGCATTCGGGGCAGGTCCGGGAGGTGTTGCGGGGGTCCACGGCGATCACTTCCCGTCCGGCGCTTTCAGCCTTGGCGTGCAGGATCGTCAGGAACACCGCCCATCCGGCATCGTTGATCGAGTGGTTGAGTCCGGCCTCCGCGGCGGCCCCGTTGGGCAGGAAGCTGCCTGGCTGGGCGGGGTCGGGCTTCGGGGCCGGGGCGTTGGCCATGTTGCGGATCTTGACGTCTTCGTGCGCGAACGCCCGATGTGATTACCGCACTCGTCGCCGAGGTTGGCCCGTTGTGGCATGAACGACACCAGGCCGTCCTGACCGCGCGGCCCCGGCGGCGAGCCGTGGGCGCCGGGGCAAAGTACAAACTGGTCCTCGTCGACCGCCTGTTGGCGACCCTCGTCCACCTCCACCACGGCGCAACCCCCGATGTTCAGGCCTGCTGGTTCGGCGTCGACCGCTCTACCATCACGCGCGCAAACAGCGAAGTACGCCCCCTGCTGGCCCAGCGGGGCTGCACCGTCACCCCTGATATCCGACTTGGCTCGCTCGCCGAGGTCATCGAACCTCTCGGAGCGAACGGCCCGACTGGGATCATTGACGGCACCGAGATCCGGGGCCGACGCCCCGCCACCGGGCGCAAGGACCGGGTGAAGTTCATCTCCGGCAAGAACAAGCAGAACGCCGTCAAATACATGGTCGTCACAGACGCCGAGGGGCGACTGCCGTTCTGCAGCCCGGCCGAGCCCGCCAGTTGCGCGGACATCACGCATGCCCGGAAGTTGGGCTTGGCCAAGCTACTGGCAGAGGGGCCTGCCGTGGAGATCCTGGCCGATGCCGGCTACCAGGGATTCGGCGCCCAGACGGGCGGGCGCGTGGTGACACCGCCGCACCGAAAATTCAAGAAGAACCCGCCCGAGTGGTACGAGGAAATGCACGAACGCCAGCGCAAGGCCCGCTCCTCACGCCGCATTCGCGTCCAGCACGGCATCGGGCGGCACCTCAAGAACTGGCGGGCCCTCGCCCACCACCACGGCCGCCGCGAGCACATGAGTGACATCATCCAAGCCGTCGCCGGACTGCTCTCCCACCAGCAGACCGCCACCATCGCCAGCAGTGTGCGAATGTGAACACGAGGGCCAAACCTCGGCACTCGACGCGCCACCGCCAAACCATGCACGAACTCGTTAGCGGGCCGCATCGGCTCCCGCCTGCCCCGTCCCCCGTCACCCCCGCCACCCCGAACGGGTGGCGTACCCGCGAGAAAATGCCGTCTTCGTACCTGCACGCAGGAATGAGGTTCTTGCACGCGGGCATGAGGTGCTTGCGAGTCAGATTGCCGGGCACGGTCGTGCCAGTCACAACGACGATGAGCGCATGCGTCGAAGGAGGAACTGTCTATGACACAGGGCGAACCGACCACCAAGAATCCAGACAAAGGCTATGTAGCGCTTCTTGGCTGGAGCCTCAATGCGGTGGAAGCCCTCGATCGGTTCGACCGGCGATACGTCGTCGTGGCTCCCGAATGGGCCGAAGAGTACTGCGCCGAACACGACATCCCCTATTTGCAGTGGAATTTCGAACGGCTCAACGACCGCTCCATGAAGATTGCCGAGACTCTTCAGAACGAAGGTGTCGACGTCGCGATCCCGCTGTACGAGGAAACAGTTGAATGGGCAGGGGCAATCAACTCCGTTCTGCTGGGCAACCCGCGTTTGTACGGTCAGGCCATGCTGCTGCGGGACAAGGCGCTGATGAAACGCCGCGCGCAACTCGGCGGCATCCGGGTCGGCATATTCGAGGAAGCCCACGACCGGGACGACGTGACCCGCTTCCTCAAGCGCGTCAATCAGACCCTACTCAAGCTGGACGGTGACCCGAACGACCCGATCCATCTCAAGGCATTCGACAAGGCAGGATGCCTGGGGCACCGTGTCATCCGCACCCCTGACGAGGTCGACACGATTCCGGAAGAGGAATTCCCGGTTCTCATGGAATCCCACCTCGACGGCTGGGAGTTCGCGGTCGAAGCCTGGATACACAACGGGAAGATCAAGTTCCTGAATATCTCCGAATACGTCACGCTGGGGTATTCGGTATTCGTGCCCGCAACTCCACAACTGGAACAGTACCGACCACAGATCACGGCGCAGATCGAGAAGCTCATCAAGACGTTTGACATCGAGTTCGGATTCGTGCACCCAGAGTATTTTGTCACCAGTGACGGCGAGATGTACTTCGGCGAGGTCGCCTACCGGCCGCCGGGCTTCAAGGTGTTCGAGCTGCTGGAGCGGGCATACGGGTTCAACGCATACCACGGGCTGGTGCTGGCCTTCGACCCGAAGACGACCGAGGAGGAGGTCGACGCTTTCTTCCCACGCGAGGTCGTCGACGCGTCGGGGGTCGCCGGCTGCTTCGGTGTCTATCCGCGCCGCCGCGTCGTCAGCGACCTGGTGATCCCGGAAGAGACCGAGGACGACGACTACTACGAGTCGCACGACCTCTCGACGCCGCTCGAGGAGACTGTCACCAAGAGGACCGCGTTCGGCACCCACTGGGGCCTGCTGTACTTCTTCGGTGATGACCCCTACCGGATGCGCGACCTGTTGAAGAAGCAGGAAGAGCTCGACTTCTACGTCTGACGACCCCGTGGACGCAGGAGACCAACCCAAGGGAAACCCTTTGAAACCGACCGACGATGTCAGCTGTGAGGCCACGACACTGGACAAGCGCGTGTCCTCACTCGACGACGCCATCCAGGCCATGGCCGAAACCCGCGACTTCGGCAAACACACGAAGCTGCGGCGAGTCCTGGAAGCACTGCGGCGGGTGCTCATGCAGCCGGACGGCATCGCGGCGGTCCAAGCCAGAGCGCAGGCCCTTGAGGAAGCCGGGCTTTTCCAGGAGACCGACTGGGCGTCACCGGAGATCCTTATCCCGTCGCTGGCCGGCCCGGGCCTGCACAGCGCAGACGCGGACACCGTCGTCATAGAGGCGACCAGCGAGCTGCGGATGCTCGCCGTCGCCCGCGGCGACTTCGCGCACCCGACGTTGCCTGCCGAAGACGCCCGCCAGTTCCTGTCCCAGGTACTGGCAACCAACCTGGAGCTGCTGTTCACTCCGCCCACCGAGGCGGAGCGAACCCAGCAGGGCCGGACCGCACAGCTCATCCGGGACCTGTTCCGCCACCTCGCCGACGAGATCGGTTACGACAGCGTCCTGGACAACCTGGTCGACGAGATCTGGCGGATCCTGCGCCAGCGTCCGATCCAGGTCGAGGCAGTACAGTCCCTGATCACCCGGATCGCGATCTACCGCAACGACCCGGACATCGCACTTGGCGTGTCCTCGGGGCAGGGCATCGACCGGCTCATCACGAGCCTTTTCGGGACCACCGAAGCGTGCCGGGAGGACCCGGGCATCGCCGTATTCCGGTCCCGGCTCGAGGCGATGGACGCCGGCGGCCTGCAGTACGAGGCGACAGGGTTCGCGCGGGCGATGCACGACACGGGCCTGGTGTCGCCCTACCACGCGGAACTGCTCCGGTTCCTCCTGCGCGAGGGCGACTACCTCCTCGGGGAGGCGCTCGGCCTGTCCGACACCGGCCGGAACTGCCTGCTGCGCTACAGCCAACTCGTGCACCGGCTGATCGAAATGGCCATACACCCACAAACCGCGCAAAGCCTCTACGGGCTGGCACTGCTGCTCGACCGCGGCATCCTCTACGAGCCGCCGGTGGTGCCCGCGCTGTGGCGCCAGTTGGCGCTCGATCTCGCCCCGGTCGCGCAGGAGCGGTTGACGACCGTTTTCGGCGAGGCGCCGGGGCCGCAGGCGCGGCTGGTCGCGGGAGTGCTCTCGATGCTGGGCCAGCCGCTCGGCGTCGGCCAGGGCGACAACCCCACCTGCCAGTCAGCCCGCGCGCTGTCGATGTGGGCCTACAACGACCCGGACTACCTGCTGCAAGTAGTGGCCTGGGCGGCCCGCGACGACGAGATCCTCATGCACTTCGAGGGCCAGCCAATCTCATCGAAGGACAGCGCGACCGGAGTCGCGACCACGCTGCCGATGGACCTAGACCCCGTGTCACTGCTCGTGGTGCCCCACTTGGACCGGATCTACGCCGAGATGGGGCGGCGCTGCGCCGCACGGCCAGGAGACCCGCACCGCTGGGTCAACCCAGAGTTTCACGGCTGGTGGACGGCCCGTGGGTTCCACATCAACGTCGACGTCGCGACCGGAAACCTGATCGACCTGGACGAGTTCCTGCGGCAGTTCCACGCCAGCTACCACCCCTCCTACAACGGCGAGCAGCCGCTGATCCATCCACAGCCGGCTGGCATCGCCGTCACCGACAGCGCGGGCCGCTACGTCGGCTGGCACGCGATCACGATCCTGCGGGCCGCGCCGGACCCACAGGCCATCATGCGGGTGTATTTCTTCAACCCGAACAACGACAGCGGCCAGGACTGGGGCGACGGCGTCATCGTCTCCACCGCGGGCAACGGCGAGCGGTTCGGCGAGGCCTCACTACCGTTCGACCAGTTCGCCTCGCGGCTCTATATCTTCCACGCCGACCCGCTCGAACACGGCGAACCAGAGCGGGTGCCCGCGGTGGACGTCGCGCGGATCATCAACTACATCGAGCGCAGTTGGGGCACCGACCGGCTACCCGCAGGGTCACTGCAAGCCGTCGCGAGGCCAACGAGCCTGTGAGCCCAGCACCCCAGATGCAGACCCTTAGCCTCGCGCTTTCGTGAAGCAGCTGTCCGGTAGGTGATCGGCAAGCAGAAATTGCCTCTGCCCAGCGAGAATGAGGATTGCTGAAGTCCTTGTTCCCGCCCCTGTCGGAGGCACTTCCAGGTGAAGCAGCCTATTGGGTCCTATCCCCATGTCCGGGTCCGGGATAACGGCCGGGTCGTGGTCTCGCGGGCCGGTTCGGTCCTGCTGATCGAAACGGTCCGCAAGACCGGCCTTGACCAGGCCGTATCCGCAGCACTTGCCCCCTGGCGGAAACCGCGGGCCGTCCATGATCCAGGCAAGATACTCGTGGATCTTGCGTTGACGGTCGCGCTCGGCAGGGACTGCCTCGCCGACATCGCGATGCTGCGGGCCGAGCCGGTCGTGTTCGGACCGGTCGCCTCCGAGCCGGCGGTCTCCCGCCTGGTCGGCACCCTCGCCGACGCGGGCGAAAGGGCACTGACCGCGCTCCGCAACGCGCGATCAAAAGTGCGCCAACGCTCCTGGACATTGGCCGGCGATCGGGCACCGGACAGCGGTGGGGAGGTGACCGTGGACCTGGACGGAGTCCTGGTGGTCTCTCACTCGGACAAGCAGGACGCCGCCCCAACCTGGAAGAAGACCTACGGCCACCACCCGCTCATGGGGTTCGTCGACCACGGACCGGGCGGAAGCGGCAAACCCGTCGCCGCACTCCTGCCCCCGGGAACGCGGGCTCGAACACCGCCGCCGACCAGTTGCGCCCGCCGCTTGGAGCCTCCCTCCACGTTCCGGACACACCAAGCGTCAAGTGTTCGGCCGCTCCGGTTTCCCTTGAGCGAGGGCCCCCGCCACTACGAGACGGCCCTGTTCTCCCGAACCGGCCGCGCTCTGGTGCCCCTGGCCGCGAAGTGGAAACCAGTAGGGTGCGTGGGGTGAACACTTCCTCCGTGCTACCGCGTTCGTTCCGGCTGCTCGTGACGGGCGGAGGCACTGGCGGACACACCTACCCGGCCCTGACAGCGATCCGTACGCTGCAAGGCCGCCTCGCAGACGCGGGCAGCACGCTGGATGTCCTGTGGATCGGCACGGCGGACGGTCTCGAAGCGCGTGTCGCCCCGGCAGAGGGCATCGAGTTCAAGACGGTGTCCACGGGGAAGATCCGCCGCTCTTCGAATCCGCTCAAGATGCTGTCCGCCGCGAACGTGCGGGACATGGCGCGGGTGCCGCTCGGCGTGGCTCAGGCCCGGTCGATCGTGTCAGCCTTCCATCCGGACGTGGTCCTGGCGACGGGCGGATACGTCGCAGTCCCGGCTGGGCTGGCCGCACGGCTGTGCCGGCGCCCGCTGGTCCTGCACGAGCAGACGGTCCGGCTCGGCCTGGCCAACCGGAAGCTCGCGAGTTCCGCGACGCGAATCGCGGTCTCCTCGGAGTCGTCGCTGCCGCTGCTGCCGGACTCGGTGCGCGGCGCCGCGGTGGTGACGGGTAACCCGATCCGGCCCGAGGTGCTGGCGGGGCACGCGGACAAGGCCCTCCAGGCGCTGGAGTTGCAGGAGTTCGACCGGCGGCTGCCGACGGTGTATGTCACCGGTGGCGCGCAGGGCTCCCAGCAGATCAACGAGCTGGTGAAAGCGGTGCTGCCGTGGCTGCTGGGGCACGCGAACGTGATCCATCAGTGCGGGCCCGCCAACGTGGAGGAGCTGCGGCGGGACGCGGCTGTCCTGTCTCCGGAGCTGGCGGGCCGGTACCACCTCACTGGGTTCGTGGGCCCGGAACTCCCCGATGTCCTGGCTCTGGCCGACGTCGTGATCTCACGGAGCGGGGCGGGCACACTCGCCGAACTCACCGCGTTGGGAAAGCCGGCCGTGTTCATCCCGCTGGCGTCCTCGGCCGGGAACGAGCAGGCGCACAACGCCCGCCACCTTGAGGAGGCGCGGCCGGCCGTCGCCCTGCTCGGTGAGCCGACCGGTGCGAACCTGCGGGACGCGGTGGGCCCGCTCCTCACCGACCCGGCACGGCGTGAGGCAATGGCGGAGCGGGCGCGGGCGCACGGGAGGCCGGATGCGGCGGACAGGCTCGTGGACGTGATCCTGTCCGCCGCATCCGGCTGACCGGGGCGGGGTGTTACGCCAGGCGGCCGATGCGCAGCGCCGTGCCTGTCTCGATCAGCGCGGCGCACGCCGTCAGGATGTTCACCGCTCAGCCCTCGCTGTCTCGACGGCCTGGCCGAGGGCGGACACCACGTGGTGGATGTCGTCTTCGGTCAGGTGCTGGTGGAAGGGCAGGCTCAGGAGTTCCTGCCCAGCCTTCTCAGTGACGGGCAGTGGCCGCCGCCAGGGCGCGAACGCGGGCTGCAGGTGGTTGGGCGGGTAGTGGACCCCGACGCCGACCTCCCGGGATCGCATCTCCGTAAACATCTGGTCGCGTTGAGGGACGCGGACCTGGCACAGGTGCGGTACAGCCGGCTGTGGGCCGACGTCCACGAGCGTCACGCCCTCCAGCGGGCCCAGGGCGTCCGGTAGGTGCATTACAGGCCTCGCCGGGTCTCCACGGTCGTGTCGAAGTGGTCGAGCTGGGCCAGGCCGATGGCTGCGTTGATCCCGGAGAGCTGGTAGCGCAGCCAACTGCCACCAACTCCGCGTCCCGCTGGCTCTTCCCGGGTCGCCGGTCGGGGCAGCCGGCCCGCCCCGACCACCTGTCCGCGCTCTTGAACCAAGTCGGGGTCCCGACTGCGGCCGCCCGCGGCGCCGCCATGCGGCAGCAACTCCTCGAATTTCCCGCACCCGTCGTCGCGGACGCTCTCGGCTACCACGACAAGACCACCAGCCGCCTCCGCAATGAGATCGGCGGGACATGGAGCCGATACACCCCAGGAGATCATGCAAAGTCACCAACAGGCTGGATTCCACGGGGAACCAGCGAAGTTGGGAGCCCTCCAGTTCCGAGAGCCTGAGAGCGCGTGAGTGCCCCACTTCGGGGCCTTGGGACGACTACCCCTGGCAGAAGAATTCCCGCACGTCGGCAGCAACAGTCGTCAGCTCTTCGCCGGCCTCAATCGTGGTCGTCACAGTGCACTCCCAGCCGTTGGAGAAGACGTCCGCTCGCAGGGTCCAGCTCAGACACACGTGACCGCCTGAACCGAACGTCGCTGCCACGACCAGCTCGTTGTTGGCCCAAGACCGCTCGCCCTCCCAACCGCGGAAGTCGCGCGCAAGACCGTCGAGAAACTCGGTCAGGTATCCCGCACCGTCCCAGGCAGACACCGTCACGGACTCGACCCGTGCGCGCAGGCCGTCATCGACGGCCTCCACGGCGAATACCACCTCGAACTCATCAGTCCGCGACCAGTCGGACAACCGGATAGAGGGCGCTTGTGACCCCGCTCCCCGAACGACGAGCTCGACCTGCCCAGGAACCACCTCGATCAGACTCACCCACTGAGGATAAGGACGCCAACACGGCGGCGTCGCCCCTGACTCACAAAGGCCAAGCTGTGCCTGAGGGTCTGAGTTCCCCCGACGCACCCGAGTCCCTGGGTTCGCCCAGAACAAGCGGCCCCGACCCGGCGAAGGCACGAAACGGCATCATCTGTTTCAGAGCAGGGGCCACAACGGCGAGGAACGCCTAGCGTCAGCAGCCGCCGTGCTCCTGATCCGCGTCAACGCTATATGTCGCCACACCCATGGAGTAGGACATGAACCAGGGCGAAGCGAGCGATGCGGGGAAGTACGAGGAGTTCATCCTGGATATCGGGCTGAGCTGGATGGCGTCGAAGTCCGAGTACCCGGTGTGGCTTCCCGAGGAGGAATTCAACCGGTTTGCCCCCAAGAGTGGGCCGGTGGACGTACAACTCAGCATCGTGGACGAATCCATTACCGAGTTCGAACGCACTGCTGGCATGCAGATCGGCGAGGACGTACGGAGGCTGCTGGACTCGTCATTGCCGGATGAGGTGATCCGCACTGTGTGGCTCGGCGTTACGAAGTCGTACTTCGATCCCGCGAAGCATGGGATGACCGGGCGGGACTGGATGCTCCGGATCGAATTGGTGTGGACGACCAGTGCGCGCCGGCTGGACGCGGCGTTCGTCCCGCCGCCACCGCATCCGGTGACTGATGCCGGTCTGCGGAGCGCTGTTCTGGACCAGATCCGTCCTGTCGCGGATGAGCTGGAGCAGGCGGCCGCGAAGCACTCTGTGCCGGGTGGGGTGCCTGCGCTGCAACAGGTCGTCGGCGAAGCCTGCGCGGACCCCGGATACCGGCTGTTCCTGAGGACTATGAAGGCGTACTTTGTGGCGATCAGCGAAGAACACTGCGAGAAGTTCCTCGCTCTTGGTGAACGTTTCGGGTACCCGGAATTCCTCGTCGACGACAATCTCAACGTCAGAGTCGACTGAGCTCGACAACAAGCGCTGCTGAAGCTGATTTGTGCACAATCCGGCTTCGCCGGGGCCTGTTCAGCTCGAACTCTTCCACCCCTGACGACTCGTCCAGCACCTGCACCGGCAGCCAGTCCAGATCCGCACCATTCCTCATCCCGCTCCCCCTCGTCGACAGAGCAGCACGCTGCGAGCCCCACTCCCTCATTGCGGCCCCTGTGGACAACCGCCGCGCTCCGGGATCAGCCGGCGCTTCCGGGTGATCGGTGTCCGAGGCGGCGCAGGTCGGCGGAGCAGCCACCCGCGGGGTGCAGATCCGCCCAGGCGCCGAGTTGGGCGCCGGCGGTTCCGTCGCTGAGCACCCGTGAGGTGGGCCCGGTGGTGGTCTGGGTGGCTGTGGTGGTGTGGCCGAGGAGGTCGAAGGCTGCTTGCAGGCCCGTGGTCGCGGCGGGCGGCGTCTACGGCGTCCAGGTCCCAGACCATGTCGCCGACCTGGTGCGGCGGGGGCCGCGTGCTTCGACCGTGCCGCGAGTCGGGAGCAGCCCGGAGTGGAAGATCGTGTGGACACAGGTCTCGCGGGAGGCCGCGCGCACCGGGCTGAAGCCGCGCAGCGACGTGGAGCTGCTGCCCGTCCTGCTGGATCTGCTGGCAGCGAAGACATCGGTGGCCGGCCGGCCCACCCAGATGAGCCGTCAGCAGAGAACCGATCGTGCGCGCGAGTTGGCGCGGGCACTAGCGGGCACGATAGGCCGTGCCCGGACTGGCTGGTGGGCCTGCCACGGCAGGATGCGGCAGCGGCCCGGCAGCAGATGGCCGCAGCTGCGAACAGGAGCGGCGCCGACGGCGGGAAGCGCCACGACATCTGAGACCGCCCCGTGGAGGGCCGCCATATCCCGCCGCACCCCGTCCGGACTGCGTACCCGCAGATCCGGGCGGGGTGCGGGGGTGGCAGCGGGAGCTCTGCTCAACCCCACTGCGCCCAGGCGTCATCACCACTTCGAGAACGCGACACACCCCCGTTCACGTCAGGCGCCTTCACTCACCGACCGTGCCCATCTCCGCCATGAAGTCCACCGGATTGCTGGCGAAGCCGCGGAGCATCTCGCGCAGCCCCCAGCCCGCGGAGCCATCCCGGGTGAACTCCGCGACCGTCGCGGCAGTGGACCCCGCAAGCTGCCCGAAGTCGTCCGCGAGGAGTTCCCGGTACCGCTCGACGACGACCACACCGGGGTTCGCGATCTCGCCAAAGGTGAGAGGCCCGGCGTTCTGGTGAATCGCCACCCCCACCACCACCCGGCCGTAGTCGGACGGTATCCGGTCGAACTCCAGGACCATCACTTCATCGAAGCCGAGGCCCTGGCCGGACTCGCTGTGCCGGCCCATGGTGATCGTGCCGTCCGGGGAACGGCTCTCGGTGTGAACGACGTACACCGGCCGCCCCCACGGGTCGTCGGCGGAGTAGACCGCGCCGATGATGTCCAGATCATGCGATGCCTCCCCCAACGGACTCGGATCCCACCGGAGCCTTACCTCGACCTTGCCCAGTTCGCCGTTCACGCCGTCTTCCCCCTTGTCGCGTCGCCGCGGGAGAACCCCCGCGTGATCAAGTATGGCCGCTGACACTGCTCTTGATGCAAGGCCGGCGCAGGATGGCGAGGCTCCGGGCCCCAGCGGTGCTCCCGGGGCTACCGGAGCGGGCGTTCCGTGGGACTTCTGTACGTGAAGAGCCCGGCCGCCCTTCAGGGCGAGGAAGGGCGGCCGGGCGGTCTGTGGGCGGTCCCCCGCCACACCGCGGCGGACACCGGGGCCCTCTCGCTCCCGCAGACCGCACCGGCCTCACCCGGATCGCCCGCAGCGGTTCCGGAGCGAATACGAATACTGCACACGGCGCCACGCGATGCGGTGGCCCTGGCGACTCCAGGCCTGGACTACGTTCAGCAGGCGAAGTCCACTGCCGACCCGACCTATTACCCCAAGGCCGAAGGCGTCCTCAAACGCTCACTGGCGAGCCAGAAGAAGGACAACTTCACCGCCATGGACGGGATGGCCGCACTCGAAGCCGGCCGCCACCGGTTCACGGATGCCCTGGGCTGGGCCAAGCAAGCCGTCACCGTCAACCCGTACAGCTCCCCGCTGTACGGGATGCTCGCCGACGCCTACACCCAGTTCGGCCGCTACTGGGAAGCCGCCGAAGCGACCCAGCGGATGGTCGACCTCAAGCCCGGAGCGCCCTCCCTCTCCCGTGCGTCGTACGTCGCCGAACTTCGGGGCGACGTCGCGACCGCCAGGATCGACACGCGACCGGGCCCTGAACGACTCCGCGGGCCCGGAGGACCAGGCGTTCGCCGACTACTACCTCGGCGAACTCGCCTTCAACAACGCAGACCCCGCCACCGAGCTGAAGGAAGCCGAGGCGGGTCTGCGGGTCGCGCCCTCCTACACCTCCCTGCTCCAGGCGAAAGCGGGGGCCGAGGCCGCGCTCGGCAGGACCGGTGCGGCCATCGCCGACCTCAACCGGAACCGTGCAGCGCGTCCTTCAACCCGAGTACATCCTCCAACTCGGTCAGCTCTACCAGTCCCTGGGACGCACTCACCAAGCAGGCCGACGAGCAGTACCGGATCTTCCGGGCCGAGCAGCAGCTCTTCACAACCAACGGCGTCGCCCTCGACTCCGACGCCGCCCTCTTCGAGGCCGACCACGGCGACCCGAAGCAAGCCCTAGCCATCGCCCGCAAGGGACTCAAGACCCTCCCCTTCCTGGAAATCCACGATGCACTCGCCTGGGCCCTGCACGTCAACGGCCGAGACCAGGAAGCACTCGACGAAGCCAACCAGGCACTCTCACCCGGAATGCGCAACGCCCTCTTCCACGCAAATCGATCCCGGTCGAAAGGCTGTCGTCCTAGCCCCCGACGTTGCAGCACCCGATGACGGGACGTTGGGGGGCCTCCAGCGGGTGAGGGCCAGGAAGTGCCGTTCGCCGATCGCCCACTTGGCGGGGACGGTATCCAGCCCGGAGGCTGATGGTGTGGGCCGCGGTGGTTCCTACCCGGGCCCACCAGAAGGGGGCACTGCGTCGTCCGCTTCCGTCGTGGAGCCGGCCCTGATCAACCCTTGGCATCCGGCCCGGCGGAGGACTTGGTGCCCTTCCTCCTCGCTCTCGTCGACCGTGGAATGGTCGAGGTCTGCCCATACATCCCTTGGACCACACCAGGCGGTACTGCCGGCTACCAGCCGGGCCCCCGATCCCACGCGAGGACCTCCCGGATGTGCTTGCCGCAGCCGAGGAATGTACTGGCGTAGAGCACTTGTTTTTCAGCTGCCGTATTCCTGGGCGAGAAGGTTCGTTGGCCCCTTCTGCGTGGCTCTGAGCCGTGGGAATTCGCTGGTCGAAACCGGGCCCGTACGGGATGCTGCACGCGTGAGCGAGCGAGAAGCCGCCGTTCGGGCTGTCGAAGAACAGCTGGAACGCGACTATCAGCAATGGCGGGCTGTGAGCACGGACGCGGTGAGGATGGCTGTGGTCCGTGTCAAGGAGCGAGCTGGTGTGGATCGTCTCCTGGCCGTCCGAGGAGTTCGCAAGCACTCGGAACTCGAAGTACCAGCTGGTCGGCAATGGGCCGTACCTGGTCGACCGCGTAGACGGGGGACTACACCAGATCGGCGTCGTCTCCGCGGTAACCGGGGAGTGGGAGAAGGACTACCGGGCCTGAATACGTGGGCTTCCGGTGCACACTGCAGTAGACGACCTGCACGATGCGCTCTGCGGAGTCGCCGCTACGCATGGACGCATGCACGCTGTGCGGACACTGCGCCAGAGGCTGCCAACGCTCTCGCCTGCAGAGGCCATCGAGTACGTGAGCGCCCTGCTGGACGGTGATGCGCCCGCGCGCCTCGTGGCCATCGCCACCAAGGAACTCGTGGAGCCTCTCAGCCCGGTACTTGCGGTGAAGACCACTTCGAGTGGAGCAGTGGTCCGAACCGGTCAGATACCCGACGGATGACGGGAAAGCCAGTCGGCGTGCCGATCGCGCACCCGGTCCCGTTCTGCGGACGTGGCGAGGAAGACGTCGGCGCCACCGTCGTAGGGGTGATGGATGCGCTGCATCCGGGTGTCGGTGATGAGAACGCCCGCCACCTTGTCGTCGGCGACGTCCCGGAGCGACTCGTCGATGCAGCCTGGCCGCCAGGACCGGCGGGCGGCGAAGAGGTGGCAGTACGTGCGGAACTCAGGGTGAGGATCGTCCTCCACCAGCAAGCTCTGCCAATAGCCCGTGATGGGTTGCGATGACGCAACCTCGGCTTCGGTCGTCCAGAGCGGAGTGATCACGTACACGTCCGCACCAGCGAACAATTCATCGAGGACGGTGTTGTAACGCTCCAGGACGATGGCGTACTCGCTCTCGTCGTCCGCGTACCGCTTCGACTCCGGCAGGCTGTGAAAACGTACCCAAACGTCCCGATACGGTTCTCGGAGCTTGTACCCAACCGGAGGGCAACTAGGCCAACGCCGCTGCCACAGCTCCGTCAAATCCGCCTGCCCGTCTCCAGACACCCGCCGCACTCGCCCCTCTCGCGTATGGACTTACCGACGACCACGATGCCGGAGCTCACCCCCGAGGGAAACCGACTTCTCAGCTGTCACTTCGCCGGCTGCTGATGCGGCCCGGTCCAGTCGCGCTTGACGAATTTCGTCCAGTCCGTCGCGCTGGGGCCGGTGAGGGCGGCGGACGAGGAGCGCAAGGAATGGGCTGGCCTCGTTTTGCACCGGCAAGGCAAGATCGGCCGTGTGATACGCCATCCCCAAGACGATGCCGAGTTGCTGGCCCTGGTGCGCCACTATGTCACGCCCGAGCGGCGCTACCTGAAGCTCGGCGGCAACTTGCTGCGCATGCAAAGTCCTGAGTACGACCGATTCATGCGAGACCTCCGTGAGGACGCGGGACTCATCACCTCAGATGAGATCGCCAAGCTTCTTGAGGGCGGCTGGCGCGAACGAAGAACTGCGGCTTGGCTCGTAGCTGTCTCCCGCCGGACCGAGTTCCGTGAGCGCCTCGGGGAACTCCTGCTGGCCAGCGAGGTCTGCTGTGCTGGGCTGGCCTATTGCGTGGCCTTGGCCAGTTTCGGAACGGCGGGCGACGCCGATCTGCTCGCCACCTACCTTGATCGCTACCTCCGTCGCCCTGACCTCGGATACGACCAAACCGTAGTCATGGGCGCTCTCCAGTTCATCGACCTGAACCTTGGAGGTGGTCAAGCCGACCGCTTCCGGGAACCGGGTGGCCTGTGGCAGCAGTGGCTCCAGGATGCACCTCACATGCAGGGCGACTCGGACCCCACCCCCTTCTACTTGAGTCTTATTCGCCGGCTTTGCGCGTTCGTCGACGAATGCGCCGAGGTGCTATGACCGCCCCCACCTCGTGGTGGCCACTCTCGACCATGGCCGCCGCCCGGGTAGCCACCGACCTCCCCAGGCCCTGGAAGAAGCCGACCGAGCCGAACAAACTGACACCCGCCCCGTCCGCAGAGGGTTCAGGAACCTACACGCGAAGACCGGCGCACCGAAACCGACCCGCTCCGGATCAGGCAGGCCGCCCGGCTCGAAGAACCGCCTCCCGGCCCTCCGCCACAACGTGGGCAGAGTCCTCGCCACCGGCGAGGCGTTCAACCGCCCTGCCCGCCATAAAGTCGGCACGAAACCGCGTCGAACTGCTCAGGCGTCCGATCGGTCGCCCCACACTGCTCGGGCAACATCTGCCGCATAAGGGCTGGTCACTCCCTCATCATCGCCAGCCGCTGCATCCTCCAGCAACTCCACGAGCGGACCGCGCAGTTCGATGCCAGCCCGGGGGCCCTGCCGCAACGACTCGACAGCGCGGTGGAGGAGCTCATCCAATTCCTCTTCGGACTCGGTGCGATGCGTCATGCCCCCGGAGTTCCAGTCTCACCAGACTGCACGCGAGCCTTAAATGAATTCCCAATCAGGAAATCAAGCGGCCGCCGTGAATGGTGGTGCGGCTTGATAGCACGCTCCGTCGCGGATCATGGCCCACAGAACATTGGCTCTGCGGCGGGCGAGCGAGAGCACGGCCTGCTTGTGTCATTTCCCTTCGGCGCGCTTGCGTTCGTAGTACGTCCGCGATGCGGGCACGAGATCGCAGGCTGGCCATGGACGAGGGGCAGAAGGCCCGCAGGAGGCCGCGGTGATAGCGGCTTGGTCGTCGCAACCGGCGACAGGCCGGCGAATGCCGCCAGCCGGTCGGGAGTGCCGAAGGCTTCCATATCTCCGCCGGTGGCAGCGCAGAAGGTGGCTCCGAGCATGGCGCCCATACCAGGCAGACTACGGGTCACCGGCCCTCGCACCACTGCAAGGCCGTCCATCGATGTGTCCGATGGCCCGCCTGGACGCGCAATCGCCGGTACCGGTGCCTTTACCTCGTCCTGCGCTCGTACGCGCCGCGACGAGGCAGCTGCAGAGGCAGAGTCAGAGTCAGAAGGGTGGCAGAAGGGTTCCTCGACGAGTGCGGTGATCAGCGGGCCACCGGGGCGGACGCGCGTGCCGGGCCGACTGCCCGCCCGGCACGCGCTACCGGCTCAGGAACAGCTGCAGTTGCAGCAGTTCGGCGGCGGAGCGCAGCAGAAGGACGCACTCGCTTCCGTCATGCCGTGACCCGCCGTCAGCGACTGGCTGTGCTCGTCCCCGGCCAGCGAGCCCAGGTCGAGGTCCAGTGCGAGGTCGGCGACCGCGGCAGCGAGCGACGGTGAACCGTTGCTGTTCTCGTTCATCAAAGCCCTCCTTTCGAACTAGTGGAGCATCAACAGACATGTTTGGGCGCCCAGTTCGGACACTAGCGTGACAGTTGGGAACTGTGAAGGGGATGGACTAGACCATTCGGCTCCGCTAGTGTCGGCCGCCCAGAGGCCGCGAGCACAGCTTCGTCCGGCGCTTTCACGCCTGTTCACGCCTGTTTCACGCCTGCGGAACCGCGTTCCCGCTGAGGAATCCCGATGGAGGTGGTCATGAAGCCGAGGCTGCTTCCCGACACCCGTCTGCTGCCCTCCGACCGGGGCGTGGTGATAAGTGGCCCCCAGCGCACAGCGGCCTTCGCACTGCCGGGAATCCACCCGTGGCTGGAGCGGCTGCGGCCGTTCCTGGACGGTCGTAGCAGCCTGGACCAGCTCACCTCCGACCTCCCGCCACAGGCCGCGCAGCATGTCCGCTCACTGGTGGAACTGCTGGCCCGGGAAGGGTTCGTACGCGATGCCACGGCGGATCTGCCACACGGGCTGAGCCCGCAGGTCCGTGCGCGCCACGCCGCACTGATCGACTTCATCGCGGCGCGCGCGGACTCGCCCGAGCACCGCTTCGAGCGGTATCGCGATTGCGCTCCCCTGGTGGTCGGCACCGGACGGATGGCAAGTGCGCTGGTCCTTGCCCTGCTCGCGTCGGGTGTGGCACATGTACGCCTGCGGCTGCGCACAGTGGAGGAGGGTTCCGGGGACCCGACAGATGTGGCACGGCTGCGCGAATGTGTCGCGCTGCTCCAGCAGGAGGGCGGGTGCTTCCGCTACCAGCAGCTGAGCGGAAACCTGTCCGGCCTGCCCGCGAACGCCGGCGTGGTGCTTCTCGGCTCTGACGCGTACGAGAGGGAGCCGGCGGACCAGGCCCGCGCGCTCGCGATACGTGCCGGGGTTCCGTACGGACAGGCGGTGGGACGGGGCGCACACATCGTCATCAGCACAGTGGGTGACCCCGGCGCCGCGCCAGAACCACCGGCCTCCTGCGTACCGCCCGGCAACGGGCGCGATCACCCCGCGGCGGGCGCCGCGTGTGCAGGGGATCCGGCTCGCGTGCGTGAGCCGAGTCCGTACCTCGGTGGCCCGGTCGCGGCCCTCGCCGCCAACCAGCTCTGTTTGCAACTGCTGTGCCGGACGGCCGGTCTGGACAACTCCGGCGGGGGCGCAGAACCGTCACCGGTGACCGATGCCGAGGTGCTGGACCTGACCACCGGCCGCTTTCTCGGCGCGGAGCCGGAATGACCGGCGGGATATCTCGCAGCCTCGCGGGCGAGAACCCGTTTCCCCTGGCGCTCTGGGCGGAGGCGGTCTACTCCCGCAGGGCCATCCCGGCCACCCTCGCCACGGGATCCCCTGCCCCGGGAACGGGCAGCGCGGAGCCCGGCCTCCTCCCCCACGGGCCGCGCCTTCCACTGGCGCCGCCACCGCTCCATCTGGCGCCCGCCCCCGGCTCCCCGGCCACCCTCGCCGACCCGGCCGTCCTCTCCGCGCTGCTGCACTACTCCTACGGTCTGCTCCAGCACGACCTGACCCCGGGCGGCTGGCCGCTTCACCGCGCGGTGGCCTCCGCACGGTGCCGCTACCCGAGCGAACTCACCCTGGTCTCCCCCACCGCGGCATTCCGGTTCGACCCTCTCCACCATCAACTGATCATGCAGAACGCATCAGTGACCAGCCGTCGGGCCGCTGATCCCGGGGCCTCCCGGTTCGCCGTGATCACCAGCCGGTTCGCCCGGACGGCGCGGCTCTACGGCGGCTACGCTCCGCGGCTGTGCGCCCAGGAGGCAGGAATGCTGCTGGGCGCGGTGCACCTGGTCGCCGCCGCACTCGGCCTGCGTACCCGGCCAGGACAGGACCAGGAGACACTGCACGGCCTCTGCACGAACCTGCTGCCCGCCGGGGCGGAACACCCCATGGGCTATCTGGAGATCCTGCGACCCGTGAAGCATCCGGGCGACCGGTCCTGGCCCCCGCCCGACCTGGCCTCCGTGCTCCGTGCCCGCCACTCCGGCGCCGCGCTGTTCGACCCGGAACCGGTGCTCTCCCCGAAAGCGCTGCTCACCGATCTCGGCGCCGCCCTCGCCGCGGCGCCGTTCACCGACTTCTCCTGCCACCTGCTGGTACAGCGTGTGACCGGCTTCTCCCCGGGCCACTACGTCCACAGCGACGGCCATCTGCGGCAGGTCAGCGACGGCGACCCGCAAACGTCGCTCGAACAGATCGGACAGACGGAGGGCCGGGTGTCGTTGAACTTCCGCTCGACTGCCTGTACCGCCTACATCGCCGTCCGGCGCGCCGCCGCCGTCGCGCGCTACGGCGCCGACGCCTTCCGCAGACTGCACCTGACCGCGGGCGCGGCGGCGCATCTGCTCTGCGTGGCCGCTGCCCGTCAGGGCCTGGCCGCGCGGGTCCACAACGGCTACGACGCCGCCGGTGCGGAACGCCTGCTCGGGCTGGCCCCGGGTGAGGAGACAGTGCTCTTCCAGGTGGCCATCGGCACGGCGCGGCCGGGCGCCGCCTTCCGCGTCCCGGTGGTGTTCTGATGAGCCGGAACACACCGCCCCCGACCGCGCCCCCCGCCGTCACCGCCCCCGTGGGCGTACGGATCGCCGGGCTGCCCACCACCGCGCTCGACGCCTCCCGCATCCCTCGCAGCACCGAACTCGCCCTGCGCGTCACGTCCTTGGACCAGCGGCTGGCCGACGACGCGGCGCAGCTCTGCGACGCGCTGTACGCCCTGATCGGCACAGCGCCCGCGCGCCCTTTCAAGGCCAGGCTGGTGGGCCTGCGCCGAGCCGTGCACCGGGGGGCCCGCATCAGCCCCCTGCTGGACGCGGCGGCCCCGCCGGAGGTGCTCGGCGGGGCGCTCACCGGGCGTCTCCACGCCCATGCCGCTCTGCGCCGTACCCGGGCCGGGCTTTTCGCGGAACTGGGGAACGTCCTGCCCGCGGAGACCCGTTCGGCGGCAGCGGCCCTTGACGCGCTCTTCCAGGACCCGGCGTTCGCCACCGGTCTCGACTACGCCAGTGCGGATCTGTACGAGGACCTGCTGCGCCGGGAGGCGCGCGACGCGGCCGGACGGCGGCCGCTGGACGGGGCAGCCGTCCGGCTCGCCAAGTACGCGGGCCGCGCGATGGCCAAGCCCAGCCCGTTGACGACCTTCGCCTCCAGCGGCTTCGGCCGGTGGGCGGCGGACGCCGGCTCCGGCGTACGCCTGGAGAGTTCCGGCCGGGCCTCTGTGGCAGAGGCGAGTCTGCTGCCGCTGTCGGGTATCGCCGCCGCTCTCGCCCACGTACCCGAGCTGGACGCGGCCGTCCGGCTGCGCGTCAACCCGTCGGCCACACCGGTGGCCTCGCCCGGGGGAGAGCGGTGGCTGTTCACCGTGCCGGGCCCGTCCGGCGAGGTGCGTGCCCTGCCCGCGACCCCGGCGCTGGCCGCGATCCTGGCGGCGGTCTGCGAGGCTGGCAGCCCCGAGCGGCTGCGTGCCCTGCTCCGCGCGCCCGGACCGGGGAGCACCACAACCGCCGACGCCGACGCTGTCGTCGCCCGGCTCGTCCGGACCGGCCTGCTGGAGATCCGCCTCGGCCCGCCCGACCAGGAGCTCGACGCCGCCACGCTCTGCGACTGGCTCGGGAGGCACCTGCCGGAGCCGCACGACGGCCACCGCCTCGCCCCGCTGCTCGCCGACCTGCGTGCCATCCGCGACCGGATCGACGCCGCCAGGACCGCCGGGCCCGGCTTGCACCGGGGCATCGCCGCCGCCCTGCAGCAGCACACCACGGCCGCCGCCCGACAGCTCGGACTGCTCGGCCGGAGCGAGCAGTTGGACCGCGGCCCGCTGTACTTCCACCACACGGTCGCCGTCGGCACGGCCGCCGTACTGGACCCGGCCGCCTGGCGGCCGGCTCTCTCCGACCTCGCTCACGTCCCCGCGCTGCTCGCCCCCTTCGACACCCTCGCACCGCCGCGCGAGGCACTGCGGGAGCACGCCGTGACCGCCTACGGCCCAGGATTCAAGCAGCCGTTCACCCGTTTCCTCCAGGACTTCGGCGCCTGGTGGTCCACAGCCGCGCCGCACGCTCCCACCGAGCGCGACGCCCGGCGGCAGGACGCACTGCGCCGCCTGATCGCCGGCACCCCGCCCGCGTCCGACGGCACCGTCCGTCTCGGCCCCCAGGCCGTCCGTGACCTCTGCGGCACCTGGCCCGACCCGGACACCTCCGGCGACCGCCATGCCTGCTACGTCCAGACGCTGCCCAACCCTGCCACCGGGCTCGGACTGGTACTCAACACGGTGACCTGCGGCCACGGCACCGGCCTGACCCGGATCGCCCGGCTGCTCGACACACCGGCCCCTTTCGGGGCAGCCCATGCGGGGCCTCCCGGCGACGGCCCCGCGGACACCCCCCTCTACGCCGAGTTCGACGCCGTCTTCAGCAGCGCTCTCAACCAGCGGGCACCTGCCACCCGTTACGCGATAGATCTGGACGGCGCCACCTCGCACCGGCCGCCCGAGCAACTGATCCGCCCCGCCGACCTGGACGTCGTGCACGACCGCCACACCCGTCGCCTCCACCTGGCCCACCGCACCACCGGCCGTGTCGTACGGCCGCTCCATCTGGGCCTGCTCGCCACACCGCTGCTGCCGCTGCCCGCCCGGCTGCTGGTGGAAGCATTCGGCCAGACCTCCTACGCCTTCTGGTCGGACTGGCCGCAGCTGTGGCGGCTGCTCCCGCCGGGGCGGACCGGCCCGCCCCTGCGCGACCCGGAGGCGGCGCCCGGACCGGGCTGGACGAAGATGCCCCGTCTCGCCCTCGGGGCCGTGGTGCTGCGCCGTGCGACCTGGTTCATCGACCCCGGCCGGGCACCCGCCCGCGCCGCCGGAGAGACGGACGCCGCCCACCTGGTCCGCGTGCACACCTGGCGCGCGGCGCTCGGCCTGCCGCAGCGCTGCTTCCTGCGCGTCCTCACCCCGCGCCCCGCCGACGGCTTCACCGGCCCCGCGCTGCACGACAAGGACCGCAAGCCGGTGTACGTCGATTTCGCCCACGCCCATCTGCTGCGGGTCTTCGAGCGGGCGGCGGCCACCGGCCGGCCACTGCTGCTCACAGAAGCCCTGCCCGACCTCCACGACGCACCGGCCCACCGGGACGGCCACCGCTACGCGGCCGAGTTCCTCATCGAGCTGCCCACCGCCCCGCTCCCTGCGGCGGACCGGCGGGAGCAGTCATGCTGACCCGTCCGCCCGGCGGCGTGCCGGGCCCGGAGCCGCAGGACCGCTGGGTCAGCGCCCATGTGTTCACCGGGCACCCGCTCGACCTGGTGGTGAGCACGCTGATCCCCGCGGCCGTCGCGGAACTGCGGCAACGCGGGCTGGCCGACCGCTTCTTCTTCCTCCGCCACTGGCACGGCGGCCCGCACCTGCGTCTGCGGGTCCGTCTCACCGCACCGGCGGCCGGGCCCGCGGTACGCACCGCGCTGAACGCACACGCCATAGCACTGTTCCGTACGCTGCCGCCCTCTCAGCCCATGCCCGCACACCAATACCGGGCACTGGCAGAGCAGTTGGCCGCCCTGGAACCGGACAGCGAGCCCGGGACCCTGGCCCCCAACGACAGTCTCGCCTTCCACCCCTACCGGCCGGAGCACGGCAAGTACGGCCATGGCGCCGCACTGCGGGCCGCGGAGGACGCGTTCGCCACCTGCAGCGAACTGGCCGTCGCCGCCGTACTGGCCGGCTGGAGCCCGGCACAGCGGACGGCGCACTGTTTCGCCCTGCTGGCCGGCACCCTGGACGCGGGTGCTCCGCCGGGGAAGCCGGCGCCGGAGGTGTTGGCCCAGTACAGGAACGGGCGTGCCGCCCTGCTCACCGTCGCCCGCGCCGCCCGCACAGCGCCACTGGCGGAAGCGGCACACCCGGCCCGCGCGGCAGCACAGTCGGCAGTGGCGGACCCGGCCGAGGCGGCCCCACTGGCGGAAGTCGCGCACCCGGCCAGGGCCGACCCGGTGAGCCGGTGGCTCGCGACCTGCCGCGGTGCCCAGCGACAGGCCGCCGCCCCTGCCCTGCTGGCCGGCCATCTGACCCACCTGGCCTGCAACCGTCTCGACGTACGGATCGGCCAGGAAGCCACCCTGCGGGCCCTGGCCCTGCTGGCCGTAGCGGAACTGACGGACGCGGAACTGACGGACACCGACCGGCCGCGTCCGGAAAGTGACCGGCCGCGCCGGCACAGCTCCCGGCGGCACCGGGGCAGCCAGGACCACGCCCCGCACGACGGCGCCGCCCCACCGTAAGGCCGTGGCCGCCCGCACCGAGAAGCACGGACAGCAGAGAACCGCAGAGAACCGCAGAGGAGGACTCCCGTGACAGCCATCCCGCAGCCGGAAGAGCCACAGTGGCGCGCGGCCCACATCGCCTACTTCGGCGACGACACCGACCAGCTGATCCTGCACGCCGTACGGCCGGTGATCGAGCGCTGCGCCGGTCACGTCGAATCGGCCTATGTGCTGCGGCACTGGCGCCGCGGCCCCCATCTGCGCCTGGTGGTCCGGGCCACCCCCGCCGTCTTCGCCGGGCTGGTGGAGCCCGCCGTCTGCGAACTGGTCGGCGGACATCTGCGGGCGCGGCCGTCCACCGCGGCCCCCCTCGAAGAGGCCGACCTGCTGCCCCTGCACCGCCGTCTCGCCGCAGCCGAACGGGAACCCGGCCCGCTGACCCCCTTCTACCGGGACAACTCGATCACCTGGGAGGAGCACGACCGCCGGATCGACGTGCTGGGCTGTCCGGTCGGCGCCGACGAACTGGCCCTCTTCTACCAGCGGACCAACAGCCTGCTGTTCGAGCACCTGGAATCCGTCGCCGCGGGACTGCCGCGCGAGACACTGGCCCTGCGCCTGATGCTCGCCACCGCGCACACACTCTGCCGGCACCCGCAGGACCCATCGATCCGTCGCGGGTTCGTCTCCTTCCGTTCGCACGCAGAGGGCTACCTGAGCACGGTCGGCCCCCAGGTGCGGGACGCCTTCGAGCAGCGGTACACGGCCAACAGCACAGTACTGACCGCGCAGGTGCGCGCCGTGGTCGCCGCCCTCGATTCCGGCGCGGCAGAGCCCGGGGCGCCGGACACCGGGAGATCGGAAACCGGGGCCGCGGCAGAGCCGGGCCCGGCGTCGGAACTGCACCGCTGGGTGGCCACGATCGATCCGCTGGGCACCCGCTGGACCGCTCTGTACGAGGCCGGCGAGATCCCGGAGACGGAGATCCCGGCCGACGAGGAGAACGGCATCGGCGAACTGCTCACGACCAGCCCGCTGCACCGGGCGATCAACGGCAGCGCCACGTACAAGCAGATGATGTACCGGGATCCGCGCTTCCTGCGCTACCGCCTGATGCTCAACTACACCTACCTCCACCTCTCCCGCCTCGGGCTGCCCGGCCTGACCCGCTATCTGCTCTGCCACCTCACGGCCAACGCGGTGGAGGAGGTCTACGGGGTCAGCGCGCTCGAACTGGTCCTGGCCACCGCCGCGAGCGCTCCCGCCACGCCGGAGAACGCGACCGCACCGGCACGGACACACCGATGAGGACCGCCCCGCCCGGTGCCTGCCCTGCGCACGCGGAGAACGCAGGAGCGGCAGCGCGCCGCTACCACGCACGGCACGGCGGTGTGCTGCCCACCATCGACCCGGCAGCGGGCAGCACCGCGCCCAAGCACCATCCGGGCGTGCCCGTCCTCCCCCTGCCGTTCCCGCCCACATTCCCTTCCCCTTGCGCCGACCACGGTCCGGCCGCCTTCCCGGAGTGTCTGGGCGCACTCCTCGCCCTGCTCAACGGCATCACCCGGGTCGACTGGACCGCCGCAGGCGTGGGTGCAGGCCGGCCAGTGCCGTCCGGAGGCGGCACCTACCCGGCCGAGGTGTACACGGCCACCGCCTCCGGCCTCTGCCACTACCTGCCGGCGGCTCACGCACTCGAACTCCTCTCCCCCGCCGACCTGCGCGACGACCTCACCCGCGCGCTGGACCGCCCGCCCCTCGAACAACCGCAATCAGTCCTGTTGATCACCAGCCGGCTGGACGCGAACCTGGCCCGCTACGGCCTCTTCGGCCACCGTCTGCAGGCACTCGACACCGGCGTACTGACCGGGCAGGCGCTCACCCTGCTGGAGTCGGCCGGTGCCGCACCAACGGCCCACACGCGCTTCACGGAGGAGGAACTGGGCCGCCTGCTCGGCCTCGACTCCGCAGCCGAGCGCGTCCATGCGGTCGTCACCGCCCGGACTCCGGGCGCGATCACGCCCGGCGCGCCGCTGCTGCGCCGCCGTACCGCCCGCTCCGGCTTCGAGCCGGTCCCCGTCCCGTCGGCCGCCCTGCGCGCGGTCCTGGAAGAGGCCGCCCGCCCGATCCCCCTGGACCATGCCGCCCCGGCCGACTGCGACCTCTACGTCGTCGCCCAGCGCGTCACCGGACTGGAGGCGGGCTGCTACCGGTACGACCCGCGCAGAGGCCGGCTCGTACCGGTCACCGGGGACCTCACGCCACGGGACCTGTTCCCGCCCGGCGGCCCCGGAGAACTGGCGGGCTTCGAAGCCGCCTGCGCCGTACTCGTGACCGGCGACTACGAGGCCGGCTACCCCGGACACGGCGACCACTGGTACCGGATGCTCAACCTGCGGGCGGGCGTCATCGGCCAGCGGATCGGCCTGGCCGCCGCGCGCGCCGGGCTCGGCGCCGGACTCCGCTGCGACGTCGACATCGCGGCCGCCGACACCGTACTGTCCACCCGCCCCGACCGGACCACGCTGCTCGCCGTGCTGCTGGGCCCAGAACGCGGCAGCGGGACACCGGCCTGTCATCTGCTCGGCAGGGAAGGCCCGTTGTGAACCAACCGGACCTCCCGACCGTACCGCCCCCTGCCCGGCCGAGGACACAGTGATCACCTCCGACTCCACACCTCTCCTGCGCCCCGACGTCTTCCTGACCCCGAGCGGCAACGGCACCGTCTATGTGCGCTCCAGCCGCGGCACCGACCTGATCGCCGCGCCCGGTATCGCCGGCTGGCTGGACCGGCTCACTCCGTTCCTGGACGGCACCCGCACCGTGGACCAGCTGCTCGACGGCCTCGACGCAGACCGCCGCACCGTGGTGCTGCGGATCCTCCAGCTCATCGACCGCCACGGCCTGTTGGCAGACCGGGCCACTCCCGGCCCGGACCAACCCGCCGCCGCCTACCCGCAGCTGCGTGCGCTGGTCCTCTGTGCCCCGGCCACGGTGGACGCACTGACGGACGCACTCCGTCTGACCGGGCTCTGCGCCATCACACCGGTGACCGACCACGCAGCAGCCCGGACCGCGGTGGCGGCCGGCGGCCACGACGCCATGCTGCTGCTCGCAGCCGGCGACGATCCGCAGTCCATCGCCCTGCTCGACGAGGAATGCCGCACCCACGGCCTGTGGTTCGCCGCGGCTGTCCGTGACACGCAGTCCTGGTGGCTTGGCCCCGGCCCGGAACGCACCGCAGGCGGCTGGCTCGGCGGCTGGCTGCGCGTACACGGCACACAGACCGCCCCGCGTATGCCCCAATACCCCAACGAAGCAGCCGACTTCGCCGCCACTCTGCTGGCACACCGCTTCCAGCAGGCCTTTCACGGCCCCTCCGCCGGCGCGGGCAACGAACCGGAACCGCTCGTCCGGCTGGACACCGCGACCCTGACCACCACCCGCCACCCCTACCGGCCACACCCCGCCACACTGCCCGCGACGCCGGAATCCGCGGCCCGGTTCCTCGCCGGGATCTCCGCGCTGCGCGACGGACAGACCGTCAGCCCCGGAGAATTCTCCCAGCGCGCCGCAGGCTGCATCGACCCGCGCAGCGGGCTGCTCGCACACCTGGAAGAAGGGGCCCTGCCACAGTTCCCCCGACACGCCTCCAGGGCCCTGGTCCGTGACCCGCACACCGGCCGGGCAACACACCCAGTCCACGCCACAGGCCCCGACTTCACCACCGCGCGCCTTCGCACCGCGCAACGTGCACTCGCGCTCTACGCACTGCTCGCCCTCGACCCTAGGCGGTTCGTCCCGGCCCCCAACGGACCCTCCCTGTGGGCCTGGTCTCCGGAACACGGCACGGCCCACCTGGTCCCGGCAACCTCCGTCACCGCGCTGGGCCCGCACGCACCCCGCGGTCTCGGCTCCGGCGCCACCTTCGAAGAAGCGGTGACAGCGGCGCTCCGCGACCTGCGCGGCCCCGCGCACGGCACACTGATCGTGCCGCTCGATCACGACCCGGCCGCCACCGGGATCCTGCCCTACCTCGTGAGAGCGGTGCGCTGCGATGACTGACGCCCCCCTGCCGGCCGCCACCCGGGTGCACCACGACGGCGGATTGCTCGGCCAGGCCCTCGCCCGCCGCACCGCCACCGCACCCCCACCACGGACCGGGACCCGGCTCCTGGCAGCCGACACACCCGACGCAGCATCAGAAACCGCGCGCGAACTCGCTACCGGCGGGCACTCGTTCCTGCTCGTCGTCGCAGAACTGGATCGCGTGGTCATCGGCCCGCTGGTCCGCCCCGGCACACCCGGCTGCCACCGCTGTCTCGCCACACGCCGCGCCGGAGCACGTACCGACGCGGCGGAAGAAGCAGCCCTGCGCACCGCCTACGGCAGCCGCCTCACCGGCACAGTCTCCCCGCTGCTCACCCCGATCGCCGCCGACCTCGCCGCGCACCTCGCGCTGAACCGGCTCAGCGCGGCGGCAGCCACCGAACAAGCCGTCACTATGGTCCGCCTCACCGACCTGGAAATCACCCGGCACCTCTATCTGCCCGACCCCCACTGCCACAACTGCGGCAACCTGCCCGACGACTCCCCCGCCCGCGCGACAATCCCACGCGTCCCCCGCCCCAAACCGGACCCCGAGATCCTGCGACTCCGGGACCTGCGCACCGAGCAGGCCGATCTGGAAGCCCGCTACGCCGACGACGAAACCGGCGTACTCAAGGGACTACGAACCCGCGGACTGCACACCCTGCCCTTCGCCGAAGCCAAAGTCGGCCCACCCGAGTCGGTCGACGGCGGTTACGGACGCGCACTCGACTTCCGCACCGCCAAAGTCACCGCAATCGCCGAAGCACTGGAACGGCTCGGCGGAGGCCGCCCAGGAGGACGGCGCACCGTCGTGCACGGCAGCCACCGCGAACTCACCACCCGCCACCCCGGCCGTGTACTGGACCCGGCAACCACCGGCAGCCACGAACCCCACCGCTACCAGGAACCCGGCTTCCCCTTCCAGCCCTACCACCCCGACCTCGTCCTGCCATGGGTCTGGGGCTACTCCCTCACCCGCGAACAACCGGTCCTGGTCCCCGAGAGCCTCGCGTACTACCGGCTCGGCCGCCACCACCCGCAGACCGCACGACCGTTCGTCTCCGAAATCTCCAACGGCTGCGCACTCGGCGGCTGCATCGAAGAGGCCGCCCTCTACGGCCTCCTGGAACTCGCCGAACGCGACGCATTCCTGCTCACCTGGTACGCCAGGATGCCCGCACCCGCACTCGACCTGCACACCGCGTCCGACCAGCGAATCGGCCTGCTCGCCGACCGGATCCAGGAACGCACCGGCTACCGCGTCGAAGTCTTCGACGTGACCGGCCCCGAAAGCATCCCCTGCTTCTGGGCCGCCGCCATCGACACACAACCACCCCCCACCCCCGGCACGGAACCCCCAACACCCCGCCCCAGTGTGCTGTGCGCCGGCGGCTCCGGACTCGACCCCGAACGAGGCATCTTCGGCGCACTGCACGAACTCGTCACCGCCATCGAGGCCTACCAGCTGATCTACCCACAACGCGCCAAGGACGCCGCCCGGATGCGCGAAGACCCCCACCACGTCCGCCTGATGGACGACCACGCACTGCTGTACTGCGACCCCGTCGCCGCCCACCGCCTCGACTTCCTCCTCAACCCCGACAACCGACCACCACACAAACGCCTGAACCTGCGCGAACTCGCGAAGCGTTACGCCTGGCCGCGCCACACCGACCTGCGTGCGGATCTCGATGAGTTGGTGGGCCGTTACGCCACGACCGGCCTCGAAACGGTCGTCATCGACCAGACCACCCCGGTCCACACCTCATCCGGGCTCTCCTGCGTCAAAGTCCTCGTCCCCGGCCTCCTCCCCATGACCTTCGGACACCACCTACGCCGCATCACCGGACTCAACCGGGCACTGACCGCCTCACACCACCTCGGCCACACCACCCGACCGCTCCGCCCAGAAGAACTCAACCCCCACCCCCACCCATTCCCCTGACCCAAGGGGCCCAGAAGCCCAGGGGCCCAGGACAACATCCACCCCAAAACCGGTGACCAGACAGGCCCACGTCCACTCAGGACCAATGCGTCAAATGGAACCGGACCAGTACCCCCACCCACGAGATATGGAACTCGAAGAGCTGACTCCGAATGCCGGACCGGACATGGCACTCCGTGACGACCTACGGGCGCAGCAGAACCGAAGACGCGGTTAGGCATGGAATCACGGGAAACCACCCCCACCCGCACAGGAAACAGACCGCACAGCCGTCGCGCGGCACCTCGGCCTTGAGACCATCCCCGCGGGCGCGGGGAGCAGACTGCGCGACCTACGGTTACGCCAGCATCAGCACTACCTCCCGACTAACCGCCGCGCACTCAACTTGCGGCCGAGACGGCCGGGCGTCGGCGGTCCTCGCGGGAGCAGATCCGCGCCAAGCGGGCTCCGCCGCCCCGCGCCACGATGGTTACCGCACCGGCACCTTCATGATCTCGAACGCGGTCTCCTCAGCTCTGGACGATGCCTCACTCGCGGCAGTCGCGCGCGCCGCCGACGAGTACGGTCTCCCCTGCGAAGAGTCTGCCCCGGCGGATATCCCGGGCTACCGGCCGCTGGACAACGACCGTGCCCTGCGCGCCTGGTACCTGCCCGAGAAGGGCTTCCCCGATGGACAGGCCTGGCTCGCAACCCTGGACACTGCCCCAGCCACGCAACCCAACACCACGCGGACGCCAGCCGGAACCCCCGCCGCACCCCGAGGCGGGGGCTGTCTCCTGAACACCCCCGAAGGCGCCACCACCGCTGCGGGCGCGGTGGTGGCCTCGGGTGCCTGGACCACCCCGATCCTCAAAGCCCTCAACCCGGAACTACCCGCCGTCCCGGCTCTCGCCACGGCCGACACCGTGCCGAGCGTGACCGACCCCGGGGCCCTGCATCACTCCTCGACACCACCCTGATGGACCGCGCTTACACCGGCATGCCTGACGGCTACGTTCCACCCCCGAGCCTTGCCCCCTCGCCTACGACAGCACCGGCCGGGCCCTCACCGGAGTGGCCGCCTCCCACCTCGCGCACCCATGACCCGGCTTGCGGAGAAGCCGTGGATCCCGCCGCGGTCAGGCGCAGGCCGGGCACAACCCACGGTAGGTGATCTCCACCGAGCCGACGGCGAACCCGAACCGCTCGGCCTCGGGCAGGTCACCGAGGGCATTGCCGGCCGGGTGGACGTCGCGGACCGTGCCGCAGCCGGAGCACACCAGGTGCTGATGGGGGCGGCGCGCGTTCGGGTCGTAGCGCTTGGCCCGGCCCACGGTGGAGACCTCCAGCACCTCGCCGAGCCCGACGAGTTCCCCCAGGGTGTTGTAGACGGTCGCGCGGGAGATCTCGGGAAGTCGCGCGGCGGCCCGCAGATGCACCTCGTCCGCCGTCAGGTGCACGTGGTCGCCGTCGAGGACCTCCGCGACGACACGGCGCTGCGAGGTCATCCGCCAGCCACGGCCCCGTAGACGTTGAAGGAGGTCGCTCATCTCGTTTCCTCTGCTCCGCTTCGCGGGGGACGGCCCCCGCGAAGGATCCGACGACGCAGCACCCCGGTCGTTATGGTTTTAGCGCACTTCTTGACTTGGACGAAGTCCATCGTAGGATCGATCCCGGCGACATCCAAGAGACAGGATGACTCCGGTACGGCAGCAGAGACACGTGACGGGACACCGCGGGTCGACCGCGCAGTGCCACCCGCCGGCCCAGCACCGTCCTCGTCGCACCGCCCGGGATCGTCCGGTCCGGTGGTCGTGAGGCGCCCCGGGCTGCCCGCGGTGAGGCCCTGGAACACAACGTGCCCCTTCTGCACGGCCCGAATCCTCCTCCCCCGTTCAGCGCCCCACGACCCGCCGGGTCCGGAAGGACTGCCCATGACCGAGAACCACGAGTCGCATGTCTTCGATCCGGTCACCCCGGATTCGCCCGAGACGGCCATCCCCGAGGTGCCCGAGGCGCAAGCGAGCGGCTGCCCCGTGGCCCACGGCCGCGCGGCGCACCCCACTCAGGGCGGCGGGAACCGCCAGTGGTGGCCGGACCGCCTCAACCTGAAGATCCTGGCCAAGAACCCCGCGGTGGCGAACCCGCTCGGTGCGGACTTCGACTACGCGGCCGCGTTCCAAGGGCTCGACCTGCCCACGGTGAAGCGGGACATCGCCGAAGTGCTCACCACGTCACAGGACTGGTGGCCGGCCGACTTCGGCAACTACGGGCCCCTGATGATCCGGATGGCCTGGCACAGCGCAGGCACGTATCGCATCAGTGACGGCCGGGGTGGCGCGGGCGCCGGTCAGCAACGCTTTGCCCCGCTGAACAGCTGGCCGGACAACGGCAACCTGGACAAGGCCCGCCGTCTGCTGTGGCCGGTCAAGAAGAAGTACGGTCAGGCGCTGTCCTGGGCCGACCTGCTGATCCTCACCGGCAACGTCGCGCTGGAGACCATGGGTCTCAAGACCTTCGGCTTCGCCGGTGGCCGCGAGGACGTCTGGGAGTCGGAGGAGGACGTCTACTGGGGCCCGGAGACCACCTGGCTCGACGACGAGCGCTACACCGGCGACCGTGAGCTGGAGAATCCGCTCGGCGCGGTCCAGATGGGCCTGATCTACGTCAATCCCGAGGGCCCCAACGGCAACCCGGACCCGATCGCCGCAGCCCGCGACATCCGCGAGACCTTCCGCCGGATGGCGATGAACGACGAGGAGACCGTCGCCCTCATCGCCGGTGGCCACACCTTCGGCAAGACGCACGGCGCGGGCCCGGCCGAGAGCGTCGGCGCGGACCCCGAGGGTGCCCCGCTGGAGGAGCAGGGCCTGGGCTGGCGCAACTCGTACGGGACGGGCAAGGGCGGGGACGCCATCACCAGCGGTCTGGAGGTGACCTGGACCAGCACCCCGACCAAGTGGGGCAACGAGTTCTTCCACAACCTCTTCGCCTACGAGTACGAGCTGACCAAGTCCCCGGCCGGTGCGCACCAGTGGGTCGCCAAGGACGCGGAAGCGACCATCCCGTACGCGCACGACGCGTCCAAGAAGCACAAGCCGCAGATGCTCACCACCGATCTGGCGCTGCGCTTCGACCCGGCCTACGAGCAGATCTCGCGCCGCTTCCATGAGAACCCGGACGTGTTCGCGGACGCCTTCGCGCGCGCCTGGTACAAGCTGACGCACCGCGACATGGGTCCGATCCAGCGCTACCTGGGCGCCGAGGTTCCCTCCGAGGTACTGCTGTGGCAGGACCCGCTGCCCGCGCGCACCGGTGAGCCGCTGGACGCCGCGGAGATCACCGCGCTCAAGGAGCAGGTACTCGCAACGGACCTGACGGTGGCGCAGCTGGTCTCGGCCGCCTGGGCCTCGGCCGCTTCATTCCGCGGCAGCGACAAGCGCGGCGGCGCCAACGGCGCCCGGATCCGCCTGGAGCCGCAGCGCGGCTGGGAGGCGAACGACCCGGACGAGCTGGCCCAGGTCCTGCGCGCTCTGGAAGGTGTCCAGGCATCCTTCAACGCCAAGGGCGGCAAGCAGGTCTCACTGGCCGACCTGATCGTCCTCGCGGGCAACGCGGCCGTCGAGCGGGCGGCCAAGGACGCAGGCGTCGAGGTACAGGTGCCGTTCACCGCGGGCCGGGTCGACGCCACTCAGGACCAGACGGACGTCGAGTCCTTCGCTGCCCTGGAACCCGTGTACGACGGCTTTCGCAACTACGCCGGCAAGGGCAGCCGTCTGCCCGCCGAGTATTTGCTCCTCGACCGGGCCAACCTGCTGACGCTGAGCGCCCCGGAGACCACCGTCCTGGTCGGTGGTCTGCGCGTGCTGGGCGCCAATACCGGCGGCTCGAAACACGGCATCCTCACCGACCGCCCGGGCACGCTGACCAACGACTTCTTCGTGAACCTGCTCGACCTGGGCATCACTTGGAAATCGACGTCTTCGGCGCAGGACGAGTTCGAGGCCCGCGACGCGACCGGCCGGGTCAAGTGGACCGGCACCCGCGCCGACCTGGTCTTCGGCTCCAACTCCGAACTCCGCGCCCTCGCGGAGGTCTACGCCGGCGACGACGCGCAGCAGAAGTTCGTGACGGACTTCGTCGCCGCCTGGGCCAAGGTCATGGACCTCGACCGCTTCGACCTGATCTGACCCCGGCGCACTCCAGTTGTGGGGTCGGTGCGCACACGCACCGACCCCACAGCACATCACAACAGCCCACCCTGCTCTCCCAAGGCAGCGGCCGAGCAGGCTCGCATGGCAGTCGGCCACCCGCGAGGGGAGAGCGACTCGCGGTCGAGGGCTACTTGCCGGCGGTCCGCCCGTAGAGATCGCCCTCGTAGTAGTCACTGGGGTCCGGGTTGTCATCCAGCTGCTTGTTGCGGACGAAGAACGCGCCCAGCTTCTTGAGCCACTGGTTCACCTCGCCGCTCCTGGTCTTCGCGGCCAGGTCAGCGGTGGAGAGGGTCTCCACATGAGAGGCGTCGGACTTGGCCTGGGCTTCGGTGACCTGGAGCATCTTGGCGGCGAGTGCGATGGACTCCTCCGGGTGTTGCTTGCGCCAGTCGTTGGCTTGCTGCAGCACCTTGATCACCTTGCTGTTCTTCGCCCCGGGCACTTTGTTGCCGGCGACGAACGCGGTGGGGAAGGCGTTCCCGGTGTCCTTGGTACTGGCTATCTCCTCAAGGCCCGGAACTTTCTTCTTGATGGTGTCGATGGCGGGGTAGAAGAAGCCGGCGCCGTCGATCTTTCCCGAGGAGAAGGCGGAGACGATGGTGGACGGGTCCATGTTGACCTTGTCGATGTCCTTCACGGTCATCCCGGCCTTCGCCAGGGCGATGTTGAGGATCATGTCGCCGGAGGTGCCCTCGGGTACGCCGACCCGCTTGCCCTTGAGGTCCTTCATGGACGTCATGCCGGGCTGGCCGATGACCCGGTCGGCGTACGTGAGGGTGTCGATGGCGATGACCTTGGCCTTGCCGGAGGCCGGCAGCCACATCGCGCCGGGCCCGATGTATCCGTAGTCGAGGTCACCGGCGCTCAGCGCCTGGACCTGCACCGGACCGTTGTTGAACGACTTCACGTGTGCGGTCAGGCCCGCCTTCTTCCACAGCCCCTGCTTGTCGGCGATCGCCAGCAGGCTGGCCCCGTTGTAGTCGCCGATGTAGCCGAACCGAACCGTGCTGTTGTTCTCGGAAGCGCTGTCGGAGCAGGCGCTGAGGGACAGCGAGAGCATGAACGCGAGGGGCAGCGCCGTGACGGCGCGCCTGATCGACTTTCTGGGCATGCGGAAATTTCCTCTCGGGGTGGTGCGCCGGTCGATTCTGCGAAGTTCCTGGTACGGAGGTTCAGGGCGCGGGCCCTGGGATGACGAGTCAGGCCGCCCGGGGCGGGGCTTCCTGGTGGTACACGGCGGTCCACACCCTGTTGCGGATATGCAGGAACTCCGGCGAGAGCCGGATTTCCTCGGTACGGGGATAGGGCAGATCCACGTCGATGACGCGATGGATGCGGCCGGGCCTTGCGGCCATGACGACGACCCGGCTGGCGAGGTAGACGGCCTCGTCCACGTCGTGGGTGATGAACAGCACGGTGCGCTTCTCCTGGCTCCAGGTCTGCAGCAGCTGGTCCTGCAGCTGCACCCGGGTCAGGGCATCGAGCGCCCCGAACGGCTCGTCCATCAGCAGCACTTGGGGATCGACCGCGTACGCACGGGCGATGGCACAGCGCTGTTTCATTCCTCCGGAGAGCGTCTTGGGCAGGGCCTCGGCGAACTCGTTCAGACCGACGAGGCTGATGGCCTGCTCGGTGCGCCGGTGCCGCTCGGCGGCGGGCACCGAGGCGATCTTGAGCCCGAACTCCACGTTCTGCCGTACGGTCAGCCAGGGGAAGAGGGCGTACTGCTGGAAGATCACCCCCCGCTCGGGGCCCGGCCCTGACACCGGGGTCCCGTCGACCAGGACACTGCCCGAGTCGGGCTCCTGCAGCCCTGCGGCCATGCTCATCAGGGTGGACTTGCCACAGCCGGACGGCCCCACGACTGTGACGAACTCCTGGTCCGCGATGTCCAGGCTCACCCCGCCGAGCGCGGTGAAGGACGCGCCCTTCAACGGGAAGGTCTTTACCACGTCACGGAAGGTGATCTTGCTGTTCATCGTCGCTCCTGCCAGCCGGTGAGACGTCGCTCGGCCAGCAGCAGCAGCCGGTCCATGACGAGCCCGAGTACGCCGATCGTGATCAGGGACACGAAGACCGCGTCCATGTCGAACCAGGTGGACGCCTTCTGCATCCGGTATCCCAACCCCTCTTGCGCGCCGATGAGTTCGGCGGCAACCACGGTGGCCCAGGACGCGCCGAGGCCGATCCGCATGCCGACCAGGATGAACGGAGTGGAGGCCGGGACGACCACCTTGGCGAAGATGGTGCGGTCCGAGGCGCCGAGCACCCGGGCCGCGTTGATGAGTGTCCTGTCGACGTCGATGACACCCTGGAAGGAGGAGAGGACGCAGGACATGAACGAGGCCAGGAAGATCACGGCGATCTTCGGCACCTCGCCGATTCCCAGCAGTACGACCGCCAGCGGAATGAGCGCGAGCGGCGGAATGGTGCGGAAGAACTGGATGTACGGCTCGATCAGGGCGCGCGCGATGGGGTACCAGCCCATGAGGAAGCCGACCGGGATGGCCACCGCCACGCCGAGGGCGTAGCCGAGGAAGACCCGGCGCAGGCTGGCGAACGTATCGGATGCGAGGGTGCCGTCGGAGATCATGGCGCCGGCCTTCTCCGCCACCCCCGTCGGCGCGGGCAGGTTCTCGACCAGCCCCAGGGCGGCCACGACGGCCCAGACGGCGATGCCTGCGGCCACCGCGACGACGTTGAGGAGCAGGGGCCGGTGCCGGGTACGGCGCGGCTGCTGCTGCGCTTCGGCGGCGGATTTCTCCGCAGGAGCGATCACAGCCATGAGTTCCTCGCTGGTGGCTTCACGCGTTCTCCTCGGGGACGGGCTGCGGGTAGTGGGAGAGCAGGGGGGATTCATGAAGAACGAGGGCGATGCCGCCCAGCGCGCTGCCCGCGTCGCCTAGCGTCGCGCGCCGTACGTCCACGTATGGGCGGGCCATCGGCATCAGGTGCTGCCGCAGGGCTCGTTCGACCGGCCCGAGCAGCGCGGGGCCTGCTTCCGCCAGCTCGCCGCCGATGACGATGACGCCCGGGCCGACGGCCTGGCAGACCGCGGCCAGCACCCCGCCGACGTCGTCGCCGACGCGCTCCAGCGCCTTCAGGGCGGACGGTTCGCCGGCAGCGGCGGCGTCGAGGAGCCCGGCGATGCCTTTGGCCCGGCCGCCGGCTTCGCGGTAGCGGTGCAGAACCGCGTCGAGCGAGGCACGGGTCTCCAGACACCCGGTCCCGCCGCAGTCGCACGGTCTGCCGGCCGGGTCCACGGTGATGTGCCCGAACTCGCCGGACAGGCCGTTGCGGCCGCGGTGCAGCGCGCCGCCCACGACCAGTCCGCCGCCGACGCCGTGTGACAACCGCAGGTAGAGCACGTCGCTGCTGTCCGCCGCCGCACCCCACACCGCCTCGGCGAGCGCCGCGAGGCGGGTGTTGTTGTCCAGGAGCACCGGCACACCGAACTGCTTGCGCAGCAGGTCCGGCAGGCCGTCGATGCCCTGCGCACGGGCGTTTCCGCTGCCGGGGTCGGTGATCGGTCCGACCACGCCGACGCCGATCGCGCTGAGTGCGTCGAGCTGGACGGTCGCCGACGCGGCGAGGAGACGTACGGCGATATCGACCCGTTCGGGCCAGGACAGGTCTGCGGCATGCGCCTCGCTCGCCGAACCAACCACCTCATGGGCGAAGTTGACGGCCGCGACGTGCACGGAGCGGCGCGCGAAGTCGATGCCGACCGCCTCCCCCGCCGCCGGGTTGAGGCTGAGTTTCTCGACCGGCCGCCCGCGCTTGCGAACCTCGACGTGTGGTGTGCCGGTGACCACGGAGCCATTGCCCACCAGCCCGGCGAGGATGTCGTGAAGCGTGGTGCGGGACAGCCCGCTGCGATCGCCCAACTCTGCGCGGCTCAAGGGGCCGTGCCTGCGGAGCAGCCCAAGAACCGCTTGCTCATGGCTGCGGCGCAGGCGCGTCAGCGGACCGTCGTGTTCGTGCATGCAGGACAGCATGTGAGTGCCGAGTATTTTCGTCAATAAGCCGAAACAAATTGTTCATATGAAGGCTATGTGTCAACAGCTGCCGCAACGGGTCCACCCTGACCTGCCGACATGTACGGTGCAGACGCGCCCGGCACCCCGCCGGGCGGCTTTTCGGCAACGCGAAACAGTAGATGCCTCCCTCGGCGGGGTCCCCCGTACGATTTGCGTCCACCCTCTTGACTTAAATCATCGCCGGGCCGGAACATGCGTCGCACGGCACCGTCGAGCACGCACCGGATGCCGAATCAGCCATCCCCAAGCGGAATCTGTCGAGGCGTCAAGGCGGCGTGCCCGAAATTCCGACGTCTCCGATGCGTCCGCCCGTCCCGGCCGACGCGCGAGCCGGACCGACCCGAAAGGCCCTCCGTGCGCCGCAACATGCTCTTCCTGATGACCGACCAACACCGGGTGGACACCCTGGGCGCGTACGGCAATCCGCACACGCGCACCCCGAACATCGACCGGCTCGCGGACGAGGGAACACGGTTCGACAGCTTCTACACTCCTACCGCGATCTGCACCCCGGCGCGCGCCAGCCTGCTCACCGGGGCGGCTCCGTTCCGGCACAAGCTGCTGGCCAACTACGAGCGTAACGTCGGCTATCTTGAGGATCTCTCCGACGGCCAGTTCACCTTCTCCGAGCAACTTCGTTCCGAGGGCTACAACCTGGGCCTGCTCGGCAAGTGGCACGGCGGCGTGCAGCGCACCGCCGCCGACTACGGCTTCGAGGGCCCCGACCTGGCCGGCTGGCACAACCCCGTGGACCACCCCGACTACCTCGCGTACCTGACGGAGAACGGCCTGCCCCCGTACCGCATTACGGATCCGGTGCGGGGCACCACGCCCAACGGCAGCCCGGGAAACCTCCTTGCCGCCCGCCTCCACCAGCCGGTCGAAGCCACCTTCGAGTACTACCTCGCCACGCGCACCATCGAGATGCTCCATCGCTTCGCCGCGCAGGAGGACCACGGTGACGGGGCGCCGTTCTTCCTGGCCACCCACTTCTTCGGCCCGCATCTGCCGTACATCCTCCCGGACGCGTACTACGACATGTACGACCCCGGGCTGGTCGAACTGCCCGCCTCCGTGGGCGAGACCTTCGCGGCGAAGCCGGCCGTCCAGCAGAACTACAGCAAGCTGTGGGCCTTCGACACCATGGCGCTGGAGGAGTCACGGAAGCTGGTCGCCGTCTACTGGGGCTACGTGACGCTCGTCGACGAGCAGATCGGGCGCATCCTCGACGCCATGCGCGAACTCGGGCTCGACGACCGGACAGCGGTCTTCTTCACCGCCGACCACGGCGAATTCACCGGCGCCCACCGGCTGCACGACAAGGGGCCGGCCATGTACGAGGACATCTACCGCATCCCCGGGCTGCTGAAGGTCCCAGGCGCCCCGCAGGGCCAGGTGCGCGACGAGTTCGTCTCCCTCACCGACTGCACCGCCACCATTCTCGACCTGGCGGGCAGCGCAACGGAGCCGGCCGTGGACAGCCGCAGCCTGCTGCCCCTCGTACGCGGTGAGCACCCGCAGTGGGACGAGCACCATCTCGCCGAGTTCCATGGTCACCACTTCCCGTACCCGCAGCGGATGTTGCGCACCAGAAGCCACAAGCTGGTGATCAACCCCGAGTCCTGCAACGAGCTGTACGACCTCGATGCCGACCCCGACGAGCTGCACAACCGCCACGACCACCCGGAACTACTCGGCGTACGCACGACACTGACCCGGCAGCTGTACGACCTGCTCCGCGAGCGTGGCGACAATTTCTACCACTGGATGACGCCGATGTACGACGTGGAGACGGACTACGACACCACGCTTTCCGCCTTCGAATCCGACGGGCCCGAAGCGCACTCCGGGGCCGGACAGTCATGAACCACATGCTGCCGACAGCACGCCGCAAGCCTTGACGACAAAGGGGACAGCCTGATGAAGAGATCCGAGAACGGAATGCACATCGGCCGACGGTCCGTACTGACCGGCATAGCCGGATCCATGGGAGTGGCCGCGCTGCCCACGGCCACTGCCGAGGCGCTGCCCGCGCAGACACAGGCGCACCCGACGTCTCACTACCCGCAGAACTGGCCCGAACCGGAGCCGTACGGACTCGCGGACGCCCGCCAGGACTTGTGGCCGCGGGAGGACAACTCCTTTGCCCTTCCCCTGGAACTCCGGCCCAGAGACAAGGAGTTGGGCCGCGTCTGGATGCGCGACGCCTACGTCAACTGCTTCGTCGTCGACGGCCGCGCGCTCTACGTCGCCACCGGCACCACCCGCGTGCCCGGCCTCGCCGTGGCCGGCCCCTGGAACGACGGCATCTTCGTGTGGACGGCACGGTCCCTGCACGGCCCTTGGCAACTGGCCGACACCACCGGCATCCGGCCCGGCGCCGAGCGCGGAAAGGTGTGGTCACCCGAGTTCGTCGGGGAGAACCGCCCCGGCCGCACGGTCGTCGCCCCGTGGCAGGAGTACTGGTACGACGACCAGTTCGGCAAGCGGGGTGAGGCGTGGGCGCCCGAACTGCACTACTTCCGCGGCAAGTGGTACCTCGTCGCGTGCATGGGCGACCACTCCCAGAAGGTCGGCTCATTCCTGCTGGTGAGCGACGGCGGAGTCGCGGGCCCGTACCGCCTCGCCGAAGGCAACCTCGAAAAGCCCTTCGGTGATTCGTTCATCGGCGGGCCCCCGTTCATCAAGCCCGGCGCGTACTACCACATCGACGGCAGCCTCTTCTCGGAAGGAGCCGACGCATGGCTGGTGCTGCACAACAACCTCTACGCCAAGTTCCGCGACGACATGGAGGACATCGTCCCGACGACGAACCTCCCGGCCTTCCAGCAGAAGCCGTACACACCGGAGCCGTACCTGGAGGGTGCCTACGTCTTCAAGCACGGCCGCAAGTACTACCTGGTCCAGGCCGCGTGGGACCGTACCTCGATCGATGCCTACGGCAGCCCCCGCTACACCTACGACGAGGCGGGCACCGGCCGGACGCAGTACCAGTACGACGCGATCGTCGCCGTCGCCGACCGTTTCGAAGGACCGTACTCCGAGCGCTGGACCGCGGGCGTGGGCGCTGGGCACAACAACTTCTTCACGGACCGCGACGGAGACCTGTGGGCGACCTTCTTCCGCAATCCGGCCGCCGGATACTGGGCCGACCCGTCCCGCACCGGCGATGCCGCGGTGGCCGGCGTCGTACGCCTGGAGTGGACCGGCCCGAAGGGCAACCGTCTGTACGTACGGCGCCGGAGCCAGGCAGCGCTTGAGAAGTAGTCACCGAGCACGCCGGCCACACGGTTGGGGTGGCCTCTGCCGCCAGGGGCAAGGTTCCCGGCACGGGAGTGTGCACCTATGGCTGCAGTGACCGCCGAGCAGGAGCACGTCGGCGCAGTTGCCGCACGGGTGGCTAGCGGCTCGTCTCGATTGCTTGGCTGGGTAATTGATCCGTCGAAGCCGAAGCGGCAGGCTGTCTTCGGGTCGTGATCATGGAGGTGGTTGTGGGGCATCGTCCGGAGGTGTTCGTCCGGCCAGTTGGTCTGGAGGAGGGCCGGCGGCTCCAGCGGATCAGTAGGACGGCGAAGGATGCGGTGAGGCTGCGGCGGGCGATCGTGGTGATGACGTCCGCTCAGGGCAAGTCGGCGCCGGACATCACCTCGTTGATGCAGGTCAGCGCCGGTTTTCGGCGGGTACGAGGGCTGGTCGCGCTCTCACCGGTGTGCAGCGGTGTACTCGTCACAGTGCCTCCCCGAGGCACTGTGGACCCGCCGGAACAGCCCGTGAACCCATCATAAGGACCGGCATGTCCGAAGAACTGGTAAGAGCCAGGCACTCCACGTCACCCGGAAGGAACCCCGCCCATGACCGTTCTCGCCTCCCCCATCCCCCGCTTCCACCTCGCCGTCCCGGTCGACGACCTGGCCGCCGCCCGCCGCTTCTACGGTGAGACGCTCGGCCTGGAGCAGGGCCGCAGCGCCGACACCTGGGTGGACTGGAATCTGCACGGCCACCAGTTCGTCACCCACCTCGCCCCGGCCCGCACCGAACAGATACACAACCCGGTCGACGGCCACGACGTCCCCGTACCGCACTTCGGGCTGATCCTGACCATCGACGCCTTTCACCGGCTCGCCGACCGGCTGCGCCTCGCGGACACGGAGTTCGTCATCGAGCCCTACGTACGCTTCGCAGGCGAACCCGGCGAGCAGTGGACGATGTTCCTGCTCGACCCGGCCGGCAACGCCCTGGAGTTCAAGGCGTTCGCCGACGACTCCCAGGTGTTCGCCGCCTGACATCTCCCGTGCGAGGTGAAGGGCTTCTGGAGGGGCTGCCCGCTGACCCATCGGGCAGCCCCTGTTCCATAGGTGGTCGCTCAGGAAAAGCCTGCTCGCCCCGCGGCCCACCTGCGGCGATCATGAAGAATCATCAGTTCGTCGAGGTCGCGCGCACTCTGGGGGTCGAGCTGTTGCCAGCCCGCGCAATGCGTCCGACCGACAAGGCGGCCTGCGCACGTGCCTTCGCCGGGATCCAGTCGTTGCTACTGGAACTCCTGCCCGATTTCTGCGGTGTTGATGTCGCGGACGGGGACCTGGACCCGCAGGGAGACGCTGTCTGGACGCTTACGGAGAGGGAGCACCTTCTGGCGACCTGGGTTGTCGCGGTGTGGCAGAACCGAAAAGTTGATCAGTATTCGCCTGCCTGGGACCCCGGTGGGCGGCACCACCCCCAACACGCTGTTCGCCGCCACGGCAGCCCGCGGTGGGAGCAGTCTGGAAATTCCTGATCCAAGCCTGTAGTACGAGTTGCTGCCCACCCACTTCGTGAAGATCGACCGCCGTCGCGGTGTGACGGTCGGCGGACTTTGGTACGAAGGCACCGGTCCGGTGCTGGATTCCTATCGAGGTCGGCTCTCCAGCCGCCGCGGGCGGCACGCGGGCAAATGGGCGATCAACCGCGATCCGCGGGACTGCCATGAGGTCTATTTCGAGGACCCCGAGCGCCCGGGACTCCGGCATGTGCTGAGCTGGAACGGGCTGCCACCGGGAGACGACGTCCCAGCTTTCTCCGATGCACGCGTACACGAAGTGCTCCGCGCGGCGGCCCGCTCCGGCCTCAAGCCACATGACGACGGCAAACTGCCGTCTGTATGGCTGGAGTTGATGGCCGCGCGCACGCCGGTCAGGGCCTGACCAACCCAGATGGCGGCCAAGCAAAGAGTGAGCGGGCCCGCGAACTGGCACGGGCTCGCGCCACTGTCTCTGACCGGCCGCCAGTCCCGTTGACGCTCTGCCTCCGCTGGCCGTGACGGTCCCGGACGGTCTCCACTAGGGCTTGTTGCGAAAGTGGATCCTGGCCGCCGAGTCCACCTCGTGCCGGTTCACAGGGCGATCACGATTTTGCCGTGAACGTGCCTCTCGGCCTGCGTCGTCACGGCTTCACGGATCTGCTCGACCGGGAAGGTCGCCGCGATCGGAACCGTGATCTCGCCGGCATGGATCGCGTCGGCGATCCGTTCCAGGGCGCCCGGACCCGCGTCGAGGGCACCCGCCTTGCGGACACCGGGCGGCGGGGCGGGGCCGTCGGCCACGACGGAGATCCGCTCGGGTGCCACGCCGAGCTTGAGGGCGGCCTCGGCCGCCTCCCTTCCGAAGAGGTCGGTTGCGGCGGTGATCCCCTCGGGCGCCAGGGCCCGCACCCGGTCCGCCAGGCCAGGGCCGTACGCCACGGGTTCCGCGCCGAGCCCGCGCAGGAATCCGAAAGTGCTCTCGGAGGCGGTGCCGAGCACCCGGGCACCCGCAAGCTTCGCCAGTTGCACGGCGAAGATGCCCACGCCACCCGCCGCTCCACCGATCAGGACAGTGTCCCCGGCGCGGAGTTCGATCGCGGCGAGCGCGGCGGCGGCCGTCAGGCCGGACACCGGAAGCGTGGCCGCCACCTCGTCGCCGATGCCATCCGGGGTGGGCCACAGGTCTGCGGCGGGGGTCTTGACCAGCACGAAATCGGCGACGGACCGGCCAATCGCCGCCCCGTACACCCGGTTGCCGGCTGCGAATCCGGTGGCTTCGGCGCCCACTTCGTCCACCACTCCGGCGAAGTCGCTGCCGAACCCGGCCGGCAAGGTGATGCCGAACCGCGCCGCCATGTCGGGCCGTGTGGTGATCTGCCAATCCATCGGATTCAGCCCGGCGGCAGTGACCCGGACGCGGACCTCGTCCGGTGCGGCGTGCGGCTCGGGTATCTCCTGCAGTTCGAGTACTTCGGGACCGCCGAATCGCCGGTAGCGGACAGCTTTACTCATCGGTGACCTCTCCTGACCAGTGATGGGACTTGGTCTTATCGACCGTACACCATTGATGGGACCAAGTCCCGTACACTGTTTCCATGACTCGCTGGCAACCCGACGCACCAGGACGACTCGCCGCCGCTGCCCTCGACCTCTTCGAGGAACAGGGCTACGAGAACACGACCGTGATCGAGATCGCGGAGCACGCCGGGCTCACCAAGAGCACGTTCTTCCGGCACTTCCCGGACAAGCGCGAGGTGCTCTTCGGCGGGGGCACGGTGGCCGGTCTCCTCGTCGAAGGGTTCGCCTCGGCGCCGCCGGAGTCCGGACCTCTCGACTCGGTGGCGGAGGCCCTCGATGCGCTCGGCCGGACGTTCTTCACCGCCGACCGCCGCGAGTTCAGCGGTCGGCGCCAGGCCGTTCTGAACGCCAATACGGAACTGCGCGAACGTGAAGCCCTGAAGAGGATCGAGCTCACCGCCTCGATGATCGAGGCCCTCAACCGCCGCGGAGTCCCGAGCCTGACCGCGCGTGTGGCCGCGCAACTGGGCACGCTCGCCTGGGAGATCGCCTACGACCAGTGGATCAGCACCGACAACAGTGAGGGCTTCGGCCCGCTGGCACGGCAGGCGCTCGCCGACGTACGCGCGGCCGGAGCCGTGCCCTAGGGTCTGTCGCGAAAATGCTGGTCACAGCCCACTCGTTGATGGCTGCGACCAGCGCTGTTGCCTCGTAACGCGCGGCCAGCTTGTCGTATCCCGCGGCTACCGCGCGGTGGCGTTTCAGTCGGTCGATCCCGCACTCCACCGCGTGGCGTTCCTTGTAGTCCTCCTTGTCGAAGGTCGGTGGTCGGCCGCCTCGGAAGCCGAACTTCTTGCGGTTGCGGACCTGATCGGCCTTCTCCGGGAGGGTGCATTCGATCCTGCGTCTGCGCAGGTAGGAGCGGTTCGCACAGGAGCCGTAGGCTTTGTCGGCTCGGCCCCTGTCCGGCGTGGTCCGTGGCCGCCCCGGTCCTGCGCGGGGGACCCGGATGCACTCCAGGACGGGCTGGAACTGCGGGCTGTCGTACCGGTGGCCGACTGTGATCCGCAGCGACAGCGGCTTCTGCCCCTGCTCGGTCGCGAGGTGGATCTTCGTGGTCAGACCACCTCGGGAGCATCCGAATCCATGGTCGCCCGGCTCGGTATCGATCCCTCCGGGAGGTTCGCGCTGGAGATCCCCTTTTTACGCGCGCCGGCGGCGTGCTGATGGGCCCGGCAGACGGTCGAGTCGACGCTCACATCCCAGGTGATAAGGCGTGAAGTGGTGTCCCGTGATGGAAAGAGAACGCGCCGTATCCGACGCGAACGGCCGCCGTCGGCAGAGGGAGACGGCCTTTCATTTTCCGGAAAAGAAGCCCGCCGACCTACAGCAAGTCAAGGAGACACGCACGGTTTCCGTACGCCTCGCTGAACCGGACCAGCTCCGTCCGGGTGAATAAACACTCCCTGAGGACCCACCCCGGCCAATCCAAAGCGCGCGTGGCCACGAATGCACTACCGGCAGACCTATCGAAAGGCGGCACCGAAACTGGCCTCATAAACCCAATAGAAAGCCGCACCGCGACATCTCAACGCGCCCTTCCCTATGCCCTGTTCAGGTCGGTATCCCAAGTGCCGCCATCATCTGACACCAAGGCCTTCCTACGCATGCCCCTTAGCTTGGGTTTCGAGCGGTGTTCCAAGGCGGCTGCCTGCGGGCATCTCAAGCTCGCTATTCTCGGCAGGGTGTGCCCACAGGCTGCGGGGATGAACGATCATGCGCTGTCGTCGTCCGGTGCCGGGCGACGACCACTCGCCTCCGAACTGCGGGTGAGTGCTCGCGCTGTCGTAGTGGATCACGCGAGTCGGATCCTTCTGATCCGGCACTGCGACAGCGGCCAGGAATTCCACGTGCTGCCCGGCGGACGTGTCGAGCCTGGTGAGACGGCTGCCGAAGCAGCAGTCCGTGAGGTACTGGAGGAGACTGGATTGCGGGTCAGTGTCGGTGAACTGCTCTGGGTCCGCGAGTACCTACCGGAGCAGAACTCCGGCAATCCGTATCACCGCACTCAACTGCACCAGCTTCAGCTGTACCTCAAAGCCCAACTGGAGTCCGAAGCCGCGTTGCCGGCGACAGCGCCAGACCGCACACAATCGGCCGTTGTCCGGCATCCCCTGGCCACGCTCAGCGAGCTGGCCCTGTTTCCGCTCGGGCTACAGACACCGCTGACCGCCCTTGGCGCTGGCCAGGCGGCGGACGCTCCCGTGTACCTCGGCGACCTGCTCTGATCTTGATATGCCGCCGGTCCGTGCGCCGCGCCGGCAGACCGGAGTACGGCGCGGACCTGAGCGGGCGGGACGGTGTCTACTTGCCCACCTGATGGGCGATCACGACACGACCTCACCCAGTGTTCGCCGCTGAGCTCAGCCAGAGGGTGAACCAGAGCCGCTCGGACCGCCTCTGCTGAGCACACCCGGCCGGATCGGCTACGACGCGTCGACGATCCGGTGCCGGAGATGCCCGTAGGTCCAGGCAGCGAGGCTGGTCGGGTGGTGGTCCGGACGGTTCGGCCCTGTTCGGGCACGAAGTTCTCGCGCAGGCCGGTCGATATTCCGAGCCCGGCCTCGACCAACCCCTCGGTCATCCCGGCCTCGTGGAGCTGTACGCGCGTGGCGTCGTCGGTGATCCGCTCGACCCTGGTCCGCCGACCGGTGGCGGCGGTGAGGATGCCGGCGACCTGTCGCCGTGTACCGGGACCTGTGCCAGGTTCCCGGGCAGGACGCGCCCGGAGAGTGGGCGGCCACCGACCCACAACCACCGAGAGCGCCCTCGTTGGGTCTGTCCACCAGTGGCGGGCCCCGCGCCCAGCCGGCGTGCTGAGCGGCTCGGCGCGTCGGCGAGCCTCCACCGCCTCCTGGACCTGGCGTTTCTGACGTGTGCAGTGGCCGCGGCGAGGTCGTCGACCGTGCGGTCCCGGTCCCCCACCTCGGCCGGGGAAGGTTGACCACTACGCGAGGGGGTTCCGCCCGCATGCTCGGCGGATTCCGGAACCGAGTTGTGAACCCGGATCCGGACGACCTGTTTGTCGAACGGAATGTCCGTCAGGTCGAAGGTTTCGCGAGGTGCCGGGTGCAGGGAACTTTGGGCGCCAGGACGCGGTAGCCGCTGCCGGGCGGTACGGCCCGGACCAGCCCGTGCCGCGCGGCCACGGCGAAGAGATCGCGGTCGACGGCGAGACGGAGCCGGTGATCGTGAAGTGGGCGGGTGGATCTCACACCAAATCTAGACGAGACAACCTCACCCAGGAACAGCGGGCCGCGGAAGCTGGGCGTCGACTGGGCGCGAGCGGCACGGCCCACGTCACACACGCGTGAACCTCATTCGCGAGCTGCGGTGTTCGTTGCGAATCTGCCCGAACGGCGGGGCGCGGCCCACCAGCACAACCAGCGGCGCTGCCCGGGCACTGTAAAGCGCGCGTGGAGGCACTTTGGAGGGCGTGGGGAGGTCAGTGCCCCGGGGCGCGCCGGGACGGGCTCGCAGCACGACGAAGCGGCGGCCCCCGGAATTCCGGGGGCCGCCGCTTCGTCGTGCTGTGCTGATCCTCGCGTGGTCCGCGTCCGCCTCAGGCGGACAGCCTCTTCAGCGTCCTCGATGTGACGGCGGCCCCCGCGAGCAGCGCCGCCATCAGGGTGCCGGTGATCGCGACGATGACGACACCCGAGTTCAGGTGCAGGCCCACGTCCGACGAGGTGGCCTCGGAGAGACCGGCCGCCATGCCGGCCAGCGGGGGCAGCGTCACCAGTACACCAAGGGCGGCGCCGATGACGATGACCAGGGCGGTCTCGCCGGCAGAGGTGAACAGGAGCTGGCGGACGGTGCCGCCGGCCGACTTCATCACCTCGAAGTCGCGGCGCCGGCCGTGGGCGGCCATGGCCATGGAGTTGGCGACGGCGATCACGCTGTAGCCGACGGCGATGACGATCAGCATCATGGCGAGCGACTCGGTGAGCTTGGCGTCGGTGTTGTAGTCGGCCAGGGCGTATGCGGCGGCGTCGTGCAGCGCGACTCCGGGGGCCGCGGCCGAGGCCTTGGCGTTGCCCGGGACGAAGATGTCGTCGGTGAGCGCGGCCGGGTCGTGGGCGCGGACCAGGTCTCGGGCGACCACGAAGTCACCACGGGCCGGGTCGTCGGGCAGTACCTGGGAGACGCGGAGGGTGACGGTGGCGCCGTCCGTGAACCGGACCGGGACCTTCTGGCCCTGCTTCAGCCCCAGGTCGCCGGCCGTCTTCTTGCCGAGGACCGCCTCGCCCTGCTTGTTCCACTTCGCGTCTCGGCTGCCCAGGACGTCCAGGACGGTGGACGCCCCGGGCCGCTCGCTGTTCTTGCCGTTCTTCGTCTCCACGAAGGCCCGGGTCGGCAGCGCCGCCTTCCCCACGGGGTTGTCGGCGACGACCTCGTCGGTGTTGCCGGGCGTGCCGTCCGGCGTGACGATCGTCTGGCCCGCGACCTTCAGCGCCTCACCGGCCGGGTAGGCGACCCGCATGGTCGACACCATGCCGCTGAGCAGTACCGCGAAGCCGACAGCGGCGATCACCGGGGCCACCAGCGAGGCGGCGCGGCGCGGGTTGGCGACCAGCTCGGCGCGGATGAGGACCGGGGCGGCCTTGCCGCCGCGCTGGAACGGTGCGGTCAGGAAGCGGCCGGCCGGGCCGATGAATGCCGGGGTGAGCAGGGCCGCCGCGACGATCAGCGTCATGGTGGCGAAGATCGCCATGTTGACGCGGTTGTCGGCGGTCGACGTGGCGGTGCCGATCGCGAGCAGGGCACCCAGGCCAAGGACGGAGAGACCGGCGATCCAACGACCGCGCCCCATGCCCTGGTTGGCCGAGCGGCTGTCGAGCAGCGCTTCGATGGGGGCGACCTCGGCGGCCTTGCGGCCCGCGCTCCAGGCGCCGATCACGCTGACGCCGATGCCGACCAGGGAGCCCGTGAGCAGCGGCCAGGCAGCGACGGTGATCTCCATGCCGGGCGGCGTCACGTCCAGGCCCTTGAGGATGGACAGCAGCAGCGGGGTGGCGGCCATGCCCGCCAGGCAGCCGGCGATCGAACCGGCGAGCCCGACCACGGCGGCCTCGCCGAGGATCATGTGGCGGATCTGCTGGGGCGAGGCGCCGATGGTGCGCAGCAGGCCGATCTCGCGGCGGCGCATCCCGGTGGACAGGACCAGCATGGAGGCGACTACGAAGACCGTGGTGAACAGCCCGAGGAGGGCCATGGCGCTGATGAGCTGGACGCCCAGGAAGCGCTTGTGCTCGATGTATTCGGGTTGCAGTTCGGACCGGCCGTCGCCGGAGACGACGCTGCCGTGGTCGCCGATGACCTTCTTCGCGCCGGAGACGATCACGCCGGTGTCGGCGCCCTTGTCGGGGATCAGGGCGATGGTGGCCACGCCCGGCTGGTGGCGGGCCGCGAACTGCTCGCTGAAGTAGTAGCCGGGGCCGTCCACCGTGCCGACGACCCGGAACTGCTCGCGGCCCTTGGTGATGTTGACGGTCAGCTCGCTGCCCACGGCGGCGCCGAGGTCACGGTCGACCACGACCTCGTTCGCGGTGGCGGGAGCGCGGCCGGAGACCAGCCGGTACGGCGCCATGCGCGCGCTGGCGAAGCCGTGCCCGGACTCGTCGGCGCCCTCGTCGGTGACGGGCGTGCCGTTCTTGATCGCCTGGGCGTAGAAGGAGCGGTCGACCACGGCATCGGCGACGCCGGGGATCTTCGTCAGGCCGGAGACGAGCGGCTCGGCCTCGGTCGGTGTTCTTCTGCGTGATCGCGGTGACATCGGCCGAGCCGTAGGCGAAGGTGGTGATCCCGGCGCCGGGGTCCAGAGCCACACCGGGACTCTGATCGTGGAGGCCGAGCGGGACCAGAAGTCGGCCTGAAGGCGGGGGCGAGAGTGCGAACAGCCTGTTCGTTCACCAAGCCTGCCTACGGCATGTCGTCCAGGTGCTGTCGGATGCTTTTCTCTTCCCCGGTTCGGTGCGAGTCCGGCTTCAGCGCACCTCCACCCAGGGCCCGTGACGCACGTCACGGGAACCCGTGAGACCGGTCGGACAGTACTCCACGTGACTCACTCAACCCATGCCCGTCTCCGCGAAGGTGACCCGGCCGCGCTCGCCGAGGCGTTCCGGGAGCACGCGGACGCCGTGTACCGCCATGCCCTGTGGTCCACGGGAAACTGGGCCACGGCCCAGGACGTCGTCTCCCTCACCTATCTGGAGGCGTGGCGCTCGCGCGAGCGGCTACGCCCGGAGGAGACCGGCAGTCTGCGCCCGTGGCTGCTGGGCATCGCCACCAATGTCCTGCGTAACACGGCCCGTTCGGCCCGGCGGCATCAGAGAGCCCTGGCCCGGATGCCGCGCGCGGACATCGTCGCGGACTTCGCCGAGGAGGTGACGGGGCGGCTGGCGGACGCCGAACGGCTGGCGGCGGCCAAGGCAGCGCTGGAGGGGCTGCGGCGCACCGAGCGCGAGGTGTTCACCCTGTGTGTCTGGGGCGGGCTGGACTACGCGTCCGCCGCCGAGGCCCTGGGCATACCCGTCGGCACCGTGCGCTCCCGGCTGTCCCGCGCCCGCGCCAAGCTGCGCGACTCCGCCGGGCGCCCGGCCGGCCGGCGCGACGGCACACAGGGCGCACCCGGTCGGGAACTTCCCCAAGGCAGCGGACAGATACAGCGCGTAAACAGTATTCCGGCTCGAACCACCCAGGAGAACCTCACATGAACGCCCTGTTCCGGAACCGTTCTGGCGCAACCACCCCGTCCTGGCGTCCGGCGGACCCAACCCACGAGGAAGAGAGCCAGGAGTGGCGGGAAGCCCGGGAGCGCACCGAGCTCGCCGCGCTGCGTGAGATGGTCCCGCCGCCCACCGCCCCCCGGCTTTCGCCCGCCCGTCACGCGGAGCTTGAAGCACACCTGATGAACGAGATCAACGACACGGCCGCCACGTCCGGCGCCGCAAAGTCCCGCTCCACCACCGGCCGCCCCTCGGTCTTCGGCCGGCTGACGCCCGGCCGGTCGATGTCCCTCGGGGCGGCGGCCGCCGTCGTCGCAGCGACCGTGGCGGGGTTCGCCGTCACCGGCAGCAGCGGTCAGACGGCCGTCGCCGCGCCCGCCCCGCTCACGGTGGAGAACTCCCGGGCCACCGTGGCGCTCGCCACCGTCGCGGAGCGGGCCGCCGCCCTCGCCGACTCCCCCGGCACCGCGCACCGCGGGACCCACCGCCAGGAGTGGGCACTGGGGATGTGGGACGACGGCAAGCACAAGCCGGAACAGATGCCGGTGACCGAGTCCCGCGACCGCTGGAACGCCGACGGCACCGGTGAGGCGCAAGACATCAAGGACGGCCGGATCGTCCACCGCACGCACTTGGCGGCAGGGTCATGGGAGAAGTTCGCCGACTTCCGGAGCACGCCCCCGACCACCGTCGGCGGCCTCGCCGACTACCTGGCGAAGGAGAACCCCGACACCCGCGCCAGCGCGTACTGGACGATGGACTCCGTGGAGGCGCTGCTCCGTGAGTGGACGCCCGGCCCCGCCCAGACGGCCGCGATCGACGGCCTGCTCGCCGAGCGGTCCGGCCTGCGTGCCCTCGGCCCGGTCAAGGACCGTGCGGGGCGCCAGGGCCAGGCGTACGGCGTGGACTTCAAGGGGACGGTGCGGTGGACGATCATCCTCGACGAGCACACCGGACGCATCCTGGGCACGGAGCTCTCCAGCATCAAGACCGACCCGAAGATGCAGCTCAAGCCCGGTGACGTCGAGCAGTACGACACCTACCTCGACTGACACCACCAGCACGCCCGGTCACAGCCAGGACCACGCCCCCGGGCCCCGCACGTCACACCGCGGAGCCCGGGGGCTTTCGCCGCCGGTCTCCGCGCGCTTTCCCGGCCCGTGGGCGGCCCCGCACCACGCCTTGGCGTGGGATCGTTGCCGACAACCGATACGGCCCGCTGATCTGGCCTCCGTAAGAGGTACGCCGCTGCGGCTTCACACGCACGGCTCGTCCGCTCCTACCTGGGTAGTTTGGTGACCATTTCCCTGGCCGCGTCCTTGGCCCACTTGCACACCGGGTCCTTGGACGTGGCTGAGTGCCCACGGGCCTCGGCTTCGGCCGTGGAGTGCTGTCCGAGGGGCACAATCACGTCGCAGAGGCCCGGACCGGTGGACCGCGTTTGCTTGGCCTGCCGGCCGTCAATGGTGACAGCGGTCTTCGGAGCACCGGCGCCGCCGACGATGACGTCTTTCCATGCCTTGGTGTCCCAGTAGTTGATGGTCACCGCGGGGCCGCTGGCCCCCTGGAACATGTAGTTGCATCCGCGCTCGCCGGTCTCCGGAATCGCGGGCACCGGCGAGTCCAGCTGGAACTTGCCCAGTTTCCCGCTCAACGCCTTGCACGGGTCCAGGCCCTTGGTGCCGGCCTGGGCCGCTTCGCGACCCTTGCCCTTGCCCCCGTTCGCCCCGCTCGCACCGCCTGCCCCGTTCCGGGCGGCACCCGGCGAGGCCTCGCCCGAGCCGCCGCCCGAGCCACTGGGGTTGGGCTTGTGCGGACTAGAAGCGTTGGTTCCGCAGCCGGACAGGCTCAGCGTCACCACCGCCGCTGCGAGCGCGCCGATCAGAAGATGAGTGGGGTTCCGCACGGTTACGCAGCCTTTCGTCAGCCTTTTCCCATCACGTACTCATGGGTTCCGTCATGGGCCGCGACCCTAGCAACGCCCCGTCTGCCACCCGGCCCTGAGGTCAGGCTCGCAAGCGTGCAGGCGTCACCTCCGGCACCAGCCCCCAGCTGTCGGCGCCCGCCCCTCCCCCACACCGGCCACCGCCACAACCGCTGACGAAGCACCAGCCGTTGGCCACTACGGCCCGTGCCCAACCTAAACTCTCCCCGCGCGCGGACGCAGCCGCCAGAAGGCCTCCCGGTCTCATGGTGCGGTGGCAGTAGCGGCACCCCTGTCGAGGATCTCGCCGGCTGTCTTCGTCCTTCGTCCGACCGGAACAATCGTGATCGGTCGTTCCGGTCGGCGAGCCAGGCCTGGGTGTCGCATTCCGAGGGCTTCGCGTTCGAGGGCTTGGACAAAGCGGTGGACGCCGCGCTTGAGTTTCGGCTGGATCAGCGGCCCCAACCTCTCCAGCACAGCGAGCCGGATATCTCCCAGGTCCGGGTGGGCCAGCAGATACCACACCGAAGCAGACCGGTTGCGGACTGCGCGTCGAACAGCTTGGAACCGGCGCCTATGGGGCCTATGGGGCCATTGAATGCGGGGGGGGTATAGATCCTGCCCATGCAGAGCGGTCCTCCGCGGCGGCTTGGACGGGGCGTCAACTTGAGTTGAGTTGGGCTCCCAACGGGTGACCGACCGTCACGTAGAGCGCTATTCCGGGCGTATGGCTGCAAAGCTTCAGTCGTTACGCCGCATTCGGAACTCTCCGTCTGCGAGATGCCCCCGGAAACCCAACCGGACCGCGTCCGCGTACCGAAGGAGAACTGATGTCCCTGCCTCGCGTCTTGTCCCGGACCCGATCGCGTGTTGTGGCCGTGTTGAGCGCCGCCGCAGTCGCGAGCGGGCTGGCGGTCGCCGTACCGGCGGGGCCGGCCTCCGCCGCGGGGGCGTTCGTGGTCAGCCAGGCGCAGTTCGATCAGCTGTTTCCTGGCAGGAACAGCTTCTACACCTACCAGGGCCTGGTCACCGCTCTTCGCACCTACCCGGGGTTCACCACCACCGGGAGCGATGCGGTGCGCAAGCGCGAGGCGGCGGCCTTCTTGGCCAACGTCAGCCACGAAACCGGCGGTCTGAGGTACGTCGTCGAGCAGAACAAGGCCAACTATCCCCACTACTGCGACCGGAGTCAGCCCTACGGCTGCCCCGCCGGCCAGAGCGCCTACTACGGGCGCGGCCCGCTCCAGCTGAGCTGGAACTTCAACTACAAGGCGGCCGGGGACGCCCTCCACATCGACCTGCTGCACAACCCGTACCAGGTGGAGCGGGACGCGGCCGTGTCCTGGGAGACCGGCCTGTGGTTCTGGAACAGCCAGAAGGGCGCCGGAACGACGACCCCGCACGACGCGGTGGTCAACGGACGGGGCTTCGGTGAGACGATCCGCAGCATCAACGGCGACCTGGAGTGCAACGGCAAAAACCCCGCCGAACGCAACGACCGGATCAACCTCTACAAGAAGTTCGTCGCCGTTCTCGGCACCGATCCGGGCGGCAACCTCTCCTGCTGACGTGAACAGGGTGGACGTTTTCACGGATCCCGAGCTGCTGGAACGGATCACCGCGCGGCGTGCGGAGCTGGACGAACGTGAGGAACTGCTCGCCAAGGAGTTGGCGGAGGTGCGGGCCGAGCGGGACGAGCTCGCCGTCGCGGAGCGGGTTCTTGAGTGGGTGAGCGAACAGCTTGCCGACGAACGCGCCTCGGCCGCGCCGGCGCCCGGGCAGGTGGGCGGACGAGCGGTGATGCTGGTCCCGCACCGAACGCCGGACGTGGAGGAGACCATGCTCCCGCCGGACTACCAGCGCATCCTTGCCACCGTGCGGCAGGCCGCCGGACCGGTCATGGCCCGGCAGGTCGGCGACGCCCTGGGAATCGATGTCAGTGCGCGGTCCAAGCTGGAGCCTCTGCGTGGGAAGCTGGTCAGACTGGTCGACCGCAGTTGACTGCGCAAACTGCCCGACGGCCGCTTCACCACCCGCCGGTGACCTGATCTGCCGCCCACGGCAGCGCGGCGCGGGCATAACGACCGCTCCCCCGGCGGCCGTTGGAATTGTGTGACGAAGCTAAAAAGCACGCCCGAGGACACCTGCCGTTTGTCTACCAGTGCCGTCTGCCACTGTCCATGCGGACCCTCAACCACCTCGCCGATCTGCTGCGGCGTCACCTGAAAGTAATCCGGTCCAGGTGGCGGATCCTGCCGCCCGGGAAGATCGCAGTGATCGTCCTGGCTGTGCTGCGCCACGACCAGCGCCTGGCCGACATGGCCGGCGGCAACAACGTGTCCGAGTCGACCGTCCGCCGCTGGCGCGACGAGCTGATTGCCCTGCTCGCCGCGCAGGCGCCGCGCCTGGACCGCGCCCTGAAGAAGGTCGCCCGGCAGGGCGGGGAGGTGGTCCTGATCGACGGCACCGTCATCGCCACCCAGCGCCGCACCGGGAATGCCGACCGGCGCAACTACTCCGGCAAACACCACCGGCACGGCCTGCGCTTCCTCGCCCTGACCGACGAGCGGGGCCGCCTGATCTGGATATCCGCCGCCCGGCCCGGCTGCACCCACGACAACACCGCCGCCCGCCGACCACCTCCTGGCCCACCTGCGCGCCGCCGGCCTCGGGGCCCTGGCGGACCTGGGCTTCCGCGGCCTGGACAACGGCGTACTCGACCCCGTGATCGTCACCGGCTTCCACGCCACCCGCACCCACAAGCTCACCCCCGGCCAGAAGACCGCCAACCGCGTCCTCGCCAACGGACGCGCACCGGTCGAGCACGGCTTCGCCCACCTCAAGAATTGGCGGATCCTCACCGAACTCCGCACCGAACCGGCCCGCGCCACTTGCCTCCTGCGCGCCCTGCTCGTCCTGACGAACCTCGAAGTCAACCGCTGAGGGATCCGCTCAGCAGGCAGTCGCCCACGGCGAATTGGAGTGTCCCGGTACCGGGCGTACTGGCCCATTGCCAGTGACCCATTGAGCCGGCCCCGTCCGGTCCCCTGGAACCGGTGTGCGTCAGGGCTGAATGGTTTCCAGGTCCGCGAGGAGGCTGGAGTGGGTCGGCTGCCACCCGAGGGCATCGCGGGTCTGGGCGCTGGACGCCGGCTGGTCCATGGCGAAGATCGGGCCGAACGGGCCGAAGTTCTCCTGCGGAACCTCCTCGACCGGCAGGCCCAGTCGCCGGCCGATGACTGTGGCGATGTCCCGCACCGCGTCGCCCTCGTCGCCGACGGCGTGCCAGGCCGTCCCGGCCGGTGCGGACTCAAGGGCCAGCCGGAACAGGACGGCTGCGTCGAGCGCGTGCACGGCCGGCCAGCGCTGGGTGCCGTCGCCCGGGTAGCCGGCCACCCCGGTGCGGCGCGCTTGATCGGTCAACAGGCCGGCGAATCCGCCCTGGCCCTCGTTGTGGACCGTGCGCGGCATGCGGACAGCCGCGCTGCGCACACCGCGCGAGGCAAGGTCCAGCAGTGCATTGACCGAACGGCCCCGACCGCCCACCGGTCCGTCGGTCGGCAGCGGATCGGCCTCGGTGGAGGCGCGTCCCGGCACCCAGGGCGTCCCGGAGACCGTGACGATCGGGCGGTCGCTTCCGATGAGTTCCTGCCCCAGCGTGGCGAGAGCGGCGCTCTCCTCGGCGATGGCCTGCGCGAGAGCGTCCGGACTGCTGTAGTCGCGTCCGAACGCCAGACTGATCACGCCGTCGCACTGCGCTGCGCCGGACCGCAGGACGTCGAGGTCCGCCAGGTCTCCTCGCAGCACCTTGGCGCCAGCACTTTCAAGGGCCTGCGCGGAGCCGTCCGAGCGAGCCAGTGCGAGAACGGTGTGGCCGTTGCCGAGGAGTTCGGCGACGACGGCGGAGCCGATGGTGCCGGTACCGCCGGTGACGAAGACATGCATGAGCTCTCCCTGAAAGTGATGGGACTGTTGTCCCATCACTGACCCTACACGGTGACGGGACAGGTGTCCCATCACCTCTCCTGGTCGCATGGCTAGATGGCAAGCGGGGGCGACCAGCGACTCGTCGTTACGGCCGTCGACCTGTTCACCGAGCAGGGGTACGACGCCACCACGGTGACGCAGATCGCCGAGCGCGCCGGAGTCACCAAGAGCACCTTCTTCCGGCACTTCTCCGACAAGCGCGAGCTACTGGTCGCCGGCCAGGAGACGCTCAGCAGGCTGCTCGCCGATGGCATTACCGAGGCCCCTGCGAGCGTCAGCCCGCTCCAGGCGGTAGCAGCCGGTTCGAGCGCGTATCGAGCGCCATGGGACCAGCGAACCGCGAACTCGGCCCCCGCCTCACAGCAGCCGTGGCAGCCAGCACCGAATACAAGAGCGCGACGCCCTCAAGAGCGTCGGTCTCGCGGCCGCCATGACAGCCGCGCTCATCGCCCGTGGCGTCCCCGACCCGACCGCGCACCTCGCGGGCGAGCTGGGAGTCCTCGCGTTCAAGCGGGGATACGCCCAGTGGTCTGAAAGTGATCGTGATGACACAGAAGGGCTCGCGCCACATGCATTGGCAACCCTGGAAGACCTGCGTGCGGCAACGGCATCGCTGGGCTGATCCATGCCGCTCGGCTGTCGGCGCCATGGGCGCTGCGGCGCCCGTCGACTGCCTCCGAGACGCCCAGCCCTTCCTGACAGACCTCCAAGCCAATCGCTGACAGATGACCTACTGCGCAGACAGTCACCCAGGACCAGCGTGAGCACCCCGAGAGCCGGTCACGCCAGCCCTTTGACCTGTGACTTCAAGTTGGCGGAGGCTCACTGGATGCACCTCAACACCAAATCGAGACGGACCGGCTGGACCCCGGACAGCTCGCCGCACCAGCTGAACTGGGCGTAGCACCGCCTCGGGCTGGTCGTTGAGCTGGCCGGTCAGCGAAGTGTACGAAGGCCCCCGGTCTCGGAGGCCTTTCTCTTATTCCGGCTCAACGGGTGAGGTGGGCGCGCTGCATCAGAAGCTGGAGCGTTCGTACGGATCTGGTAGCGGCGGTGAAGTCTGGCCGGTTGTCGGCCGCAGCCAGATCGGCTGGCCGTTTGTTTCGATGCCGGCGGCGTCCGGGCGGCAGTTTGGTCATCGCTCGGCGCGGAGCTCCACGAGCTGGAGGCCGGCCGTCCGGGCAGACGGGCCGGCCCGCACCGCTCACCTCTCCGGTACGGAAAGCCACTGGCCAGCACACGGTGTCATCTCTAGGCTGAGCACATGGCCCATGCGAAGACCTCGTACGTCTGCCTCTCATGCCGGGTCTCGTACAAGCAGCCCTACGACCGTACGAGGCAGCGGACCTGTCCACGCTGTGCGGCACCGATGATTCATGCAGGATCGGCGTTCGCCACGCCCCGGCGGCGGGACCTCGCAGCATGGCGGACTCTCACCGTGCTGCTGAATGCTGGCGTGGGCTTCCACAAGAGCTGTTGTGGCGGACCTGGCTACCGGCCCCGGACTCTCCGGGAGATACGCGAGCGGATGACACATGCCCGGCGCAGTGGCGAACCAGTCGCCGAGGCGCTCGGACGACGCAACGTGCCCTGACCGTGGCCCCGAACGTTCAGCCGGCAGATGAAGTGCTCATTCACATCCGGGGCCCGCAGGTTGTTCGGGGGCGGTCTCTACAGCTCGAACTCAAGGTCCAGCACGTCGTTGATCTGTACTTCATCCAGGGAGCCTGCGCGGCGGCCGCCGTCTGGAAGTACACCTCCTTGAGTGCTTCGGCGGTGAGTTCGCGCAGCCGGTCATCGCCTCGCCCCGCTGCTGGGCGTCGAAGAGGCGAGCCGCGTGCTGGGGCGGGAGGACGACGGTGAGATGCCGGATACGGTCCAGTCACCTCTCTTTCGGTGATCCGGTTACTGCCGCGCGAAAGCCGCCCAACTCCGCTCAGCGACACGATCACCCACCACAAGCGATCGCCAAGACCCCACACATCCACCGCCCCGGCCGACAAACCCGGAAACCACCAGGGGCCGCAGCCTGACCACTGGCTGTCCCTCAGAGGAGCCGCAGCAGTACAGCTGTGGTCCCCAGGGTCGGCACCACGACCGGCACAGAGCCGTCGGGATCAGGCTCCAGTCGCGCACCCGTGGCTCCCAGATAGTCGGCGGCTTCTGCCTCCGCCACCGGGAATCCCGGCGTGATCCGGCAGGTGACCGGCTCCTGCGCGTACGACTGGAGTCTGGCCAGCACCCGCCCCTGAGCGGGCACGGTGAGACCCACGATCCTGATCCGTGGATCGCTGACGGCCAGCAGTCCGTACGAGGTCCTCGGCTCCTCGATCGCCTCGCCCTTCGCGCGCACCGCCAGCAGGGGGCGGCTGCCGGCGGACGCCGTTCGCATGCCCAGTTCGGGGCCCGCGCAGTCGGTGGAGGATGCCACGCCCACGCTGTACCGGAAGACATGGTCGAAGGCCTGCTCCGAAGGGAAGTTGGTGTCCCAGATGTTGTTGTGCACCCAGGAGAAGAGAGTGCCGGGCTCCTCCTGAGCGAGTGACTGCGGGTAGGGAACGTAGGGAATCGCGATTCCGCCGATCTGCACCAGCGGGGCGTCCTGGGTGGCCACGGCTGCGACCGTCGTCCCCTCCTGGAAGCTGACCCAGCGCCGCACCGCGCGCATGTGCCGCGCCGATCCCGGCACTGTCGGAAGGCCGGTGCCCGTCATGCCCCCGGTGGCCTCCATCCGGACGACAGGGGCCTCCATGGCGAAGGGGAACGCGAAGAACGCGCTTTCCTTGGTCAGGGTCGCGCTCTTGGCGATCCGGTTCTCCAGATCGATGCGGGCCTCGCCACGCGGAAGATGGACCCGGACACGCAGGCGCTCGGTGCCGGCCGGTGCGCACTCGTAGACGAGTGTCTGACCGGTCGCGTCGGAGAAGCGGTCCACCAGCGCAGCCGGCGGGGCCGTGGTGCGCGACGCGAGCAGATGCATGGAGTCCGTGGCCGTGGTCTTGCTCGACTGGTGGTTGAAGCCGCCGGCCGTGGCGTACTCGTCGTACACATAGCCGTTCAGGCCGACCGTCGCGTCCTGGCGGACCAGTTCCCGGCCCGTCCGTTTGTCGGTGACTGATCCGATCCAGGCCGAGCGCAGATCAACGCGCACCCGCAGGAACTCGTTCTCCAGGACGGTGGAGTCTCCGGCGTCCGCTGCGGCCGGAGGAGCCGTATCGGCGGGTACGACGTCCACCCGCACCGCACCGTGCGCGGGCACGTCCCCGAGCCGGAAGAGCAGGAAGCGGCCTGCGGCCCGGTGCAGTTCGTTGGTCTGGGCCTCCTCGGTGTGCTCCAGCGGTGAGCCGTCTCGCGTGTCGAGCAGGTGGACACAGTCCTCCAGCGGGACTGTGCTCTCCGGAAGGAACAGCCGGACCGTCTCGGAGCGCTGCCAGCTGCAGGTGTTGGTGACGTAGTAGCCGGCGAGAGTGCCCTGGCGGGGCGAGAGCCGGGTGCCGAGCGCGGCGCCTGCGCCGTCGAGGAGAGTCCTCGCGTCGTCGTGGGCCCGCAGCGCCTGGGCGTACTTCCAGTGCCACTGCCGCTCGCCGGAGGCATGGCCGTGATCGCCGTGCGTCCACGGGTCGCCGCCTCCCCAGGTGTGCTCGTTGAACAACGAAGCGGCCCGGTAGACCGCGGGCGCGGACGCGGTGATCTCCGCGCCGCCGTGGGCTCCGAGGATCTCCGCGTACCCGGCCACCGTTTGGGCGTCGGCCAGTGCCGCCTGACCGTCGCGGGTGGCGGCCAGCGGGACGGCGCCCGCCCCGACGCCGTCCACCCACCAGTCGCTCCAATCGCCCTCGAAGGTCTCCAAGCGGTCGCCGAGGCGCGCCTCGGCGTCGAGGAAGAAGTCCTCGTTGCGTGAGGTGCGCAGGACGGGGAAGGCCCACTCTTCGTTCCACCGGCGCACGGTGTCGGCGATGATGCGGCGCGGCGGACCGTTGTCCGCGAACTTGCCCAGCACGCGCAGATGCAGGATGTCCCAGGGATAGGGGTCGCCCTTGAACTCCTCGTCCAGTACGGGGAACCCGGGGATGCCGCGCCCTTCGTGCGGGTACTGGTGGGTGGCCAGCGCCGAGAGATAGTTCGGCAGGAGGTCGTCGACGCGGGCGAAGGACTCGTCGAAGCCGAGGATCGAGCCCTCCATGTACGCGAGCCCGTGTGGGGTGTCGGTGCGCCACACCAGCACGCTGCGCCCGCTGGGTGCCTTCCAGCGGAACAGCCGGGGCAGTTGCCCGCCGCCGACGTGGTGCGGCACGGCGCGTCCGGCCCAGTTGTGGGCGACCGAGAGATAGCGGATGCCACTGTCGGCGAGGACGTCGGGCAGCCCCACTACCTGCCCGGGGACATCCGTCTGCATCGCCGTGGTGATGTCGATGCCGTGCTGGTCACGCAGCTCCCGTACCGGGCGGAGCAGTTCGTGGAGTTCATCGGTGGAGCATGTCTCGGTGTGCAGGTTGAACGGCATCGCGGCGAGCTCTATGCGGCCCTCGCGGACCCGCTCCAGGAACTCCGCGACCTGTTCCGCCGGACGGTTGGCCGACCAGTTCTCGTAGCTGAAGAACCCTTCGACGGCCCAGCGGAACCTGGACTCCTGGGGCCAGTCGTCCGTTGTACGGCACAGCTCCAGGAGCGAGTCGAGGTATTTGCGTCCCTCGGCGAGGACCGTGCCCTGCGGGTCGGTGTAGCCGATGTCGAGATGGGCGTGCTGGACCAGATGCAGGGTCCAGTGACGCTGCGGAGTGAGTTGTACTTCGACGCTCTCGCCCTCGGCCAGCTCGGGCAGTTCGATGAGGATCCGGACCGGGGAATCCACCTCGGGGACCAGGAGTCGGGTGGTGCCGTCGGGCCCGGGGACCAGGTCGCAGCGCAGGGCGCTTCCGGACACGGTGGTGACGCGGGCGACGGTGACGGGGCGGTCGGTCCGTACCCGTACGGACTGGAGCAGACCGCCGTCACCGTCGTGGCGCAGCAGCGGCTCGCAGGAGAGCCGGACGGGGCGTCCGCCGAGGACTCCGGTGGAGCTGACACCGCGGTCGCGCAGGATGTCGCGGGCTATGTCGGAGTCCCACCAGGAGGGGCGGGACAGATCTGGGCGGGGCATGGAGAGGGTTCTCCGCTCTGGCGTGGTGCCGGTCTGGTGCGTACAGCGGTCGGTGGTGACGTGCGGGTGTGCGGACGGCAGGAGGTGAAGAGGTCAGGAGCGATGGGTGGCGAGGCCGGCGAAGATCTGGACCATCGCGGACTGTTCGAGGGTTTCGGCGGGCGCGGTGGCGTCGTAGTCGCCGCCGCCCGAGGGCTGGAACCGGAAGAGCCCGGTCGAGGGGTCCCGGTTCTCCTTCCAGGTCTGCTCCGCGTAGGCGCTCTCCACCTGGCGGTAGGCCGGGTCGGGCCGTACGGCGTTCAGGATCCGCAGGTTGTCGAAGTAGATGGCGTTGAAGATCGCGGGCTGGTCATGCAGCCGGTCGCCCTGCTTCCAGTACGCGAGCGAGGCGTCGGCGTCCTGGACAGCTCGCTTGAGGTAGGAGCGGTCGCCGGTGGCCCGGTAGAGCGTGGTGGCAGTGCCGACCATGGCTCCGGAGTTGTACGTCCAGAGCGTGGTGTTGACGGTCCCGTCGTCGCCACGGCTGTTGTGGTAGAGCCCCGGAGCCTGGCGCAGACAGGACCAGTTCCACTCGTACCACTTCTTCGCGCTCGCCAGATAGCGGTCACCGGATGTCGCCTGGTAGAGCCGCGCGGCCAGTTCGGCGGCGAGCCCGGTGACGTTGGCGGCGCGCATGGTGTTGCTGGTGGAGTCGACCCAGTCCATGCCTCCTGGACAGGCCTTGGCCGGGTCGTCGTCCCAGCCACGGCTGACGATGTCGAAGCTCTGCTCCGCCCGGCCGAGGTATGTGGCATCCCCGGTGGCGCGGTACTGGTCCAGGAGGGAGAGTCCGACCACCGAGTTGTCGTCGTAGAAGACGTCCCCGCCCTGGCCGAGGGGTGCGGGGAGGTAGGAGTCGTAACCGGGGCGTCCGTCGCGGGGGTCGAAGTAGAGCTCAAGAGTGCGGAAGCGTTCGGTTGCGTCCGCCGTGTAGGACGTTCCGGACGTGGGGAGACCCGCCATGTCCACGGTGGCCGCCGTGGCTTCGCGCAGGGGCCACAGGTAGGAGTGGGCGTTGTCGGTGCTCTGCCGCGGGGTCTCCTCCTGGTAGAGCCCGTGATGGTCCGCTCCCTGGTAGAGGTTCTTCTGGAGTGCGTCGTACGCGTCTTCGGCGCGGCCGGTCCACGGGTTCGCCGCCGGCCCCGCGTTGGCGAAGGCCGGCGCGGTGCACAGTGCGGCGGAGAGCAGTGGGACGACGGCGAGGGTGAGAGCGGCGCGGGCAGAGATCTTCACCGGAGTGTGCCTTTCGGGGGATCGGCTCATGGCGTGGTGACTCGCGAGAAGGAGTACTGGTGGTGGCACGTCCTCGCGTCGGCGTCAGCTGAGCTTGAGGCTGCTGACGAAGAAGCGCTGGGCGGAGAAGAACAGAACGACGGTGGGCAGCGAGACGAGGAGGGCGCCGCCGAGGACGACCGGAGGGCCGACGTTGGAGTAGTTGCCCTGGAGTTCGGCGAGCGCGGCCATCACGGGGCGGATGTTGCGGCTGGTGGAGAGGGTGATGCCGAAGAGAAGGTCGTTCCAGACGGCCACGAACTGGAATACGAAGGCGGCGACCATCGCCGACTTCGACAGCGGTACGTGGATCTGCCAGAAGATCCGCCACCAGGACGCGCCGTCCAGCCGTGCCGCCTCGATCACCTCACCGGGAAGAGTCCGGGCGAAGTTGCGCATGATGAAGTACGCGAACGGGATCGCCACCGCGACGTACACCAGGAACAGCCCGAGCTGGGCGTCGTAGAGACCGGTGTTCGCATAGGCCAGGAAGAGGGGCCGCAGGAAGACCTGGAGCGGCAGCAGCGTGCCCGAGTAGATCAGCCAGAACCACAGGGTCTTGCGTTTCACCGGCATGATGACCGTCGCGAAGGCTGCGGTGGTGGCCACGAGGATCGCAGCGGCCGCGCTGGTCACCGCGTACAGCAGGCTGTTGCCCATGGCGGGCCCCAGCCTGGCCCGGGTCCACGCCTGGGACATGTTGTCGAAGAGCCCGAAGCCCCCGTGCGGCCACCAGTGCGGGCTGCCGCCGTACTGGGCGGCCGGCACGAGCGCGTTGACCACGAGCAGCCAGGTCGGCACGGCCCAGAGCAGGGAGACGACCACCAGGGTCGTGTTACGCAGGACGGTGCCCGCGGAGATACGGCGGATGGGCATGGTCAGGCGCCTTTCGGGGTCAGTTGGCGCCGCAGATAGAGCCAGGAGGCCAGCAGCACGATGACGGTGAGGACGACCGCGACGGCCGCGCCGGCGCCGGGACGCAGCGCGAGGAACGTCTCCTGGTACATCGAGACCGCGAGCGTCTCGGAGTTGCGGCCGGGACCGCCCTGGGTGAGGACCCAGATCAGGTCGAACGACTTCAGACCGTTGACGAGGCTGCTGCCGACGACGATCACGGAGACCGTCCTCAGCTGGGGCAGGATGACGTACCAGAATTTGCTCCAGCCGGTGGCGCCGTCCAGGGACGCCGCTTCCAGGGTCTCCGGCGGGATGGTCTGCAGGCCGACCAGAAAGAGGATCACGGCCACACCGGTCGACTGCCAGGTGTTGGCGACGATCATCACCAGGGTGTTGCCCGGCCATTCGAGCAGCCAGCCCTGGGCGAAGGAGCCCAGACCGAGCGCCTTGAGCGCCTGGTTGGCGGCGCCGTCGCTGGTGAGGATGAAGTTCCACACGACCGCGACGGCGGAGCCGGAGATCGCGTAGGGAAGGACCACCAGCAGCCGCGCCACCCGTGACCACCGGGCGCCGTCGGTCATGATCGCGATCCCCAGGCCGAGGGCCAGTGGAAGGGCGACCGTGCCGACCACCCACATCAGGGTGTTCTCGATCGACTTGGCGAGCACCGGGTCGGTGAAGAACAGCCCGTAGTTGGTGAACCAGGTGAAGCCCGAGACGCGGCCGTCACTGAAGAACCCCCGGTAGAGGGTCGCCGCGAACGGGGCCAGGAGCAGTGCGGAGACGAGCAGCACGGCGGGTGCCAGGAACCCTGCCCCCACGAGCGTGTCCCTGAGTCTGCGGTGAGGCCTGCGAGTCGGCGCGGCGGGTGGCGGGCCGGGGGCGGGAGGGCCCGGCGCCGGGGGCCGCCTGTCGAGTGCCGATGTCATGACTCGTCCTTGTTCCAGGCGGCCCACTCCTTGGACGCCCGGCTCGCCATGCTGCGCAGCAAGGCCTCCGGGGACATGGCCTGCGTCATGAAGGCTCCCAGGTCGTCGGTGTTTCCCTGAATGAGGTTGGGCGGCCCGGACTGTCCGTACCGGGGAAGCTCGGTCCAGTGCTCGCGCCGGGCCTGTTCTTTGAGGCGGGCGAGTACCGGGTTGCTGATGACCGCCTTCGGATTGGCCGAGCCGTCCTGGAGGAAGTCGGTCCATACTCGCTGGACCGACGGGTCCAGCCAGTGCGCGGCGTTGGCCATGGCGGCGTCGTGCGACACGGCCTTCTCCGGTACGGCGAGGACACCGGCCTCGGTGATGACGGACCTCTTGGTGGAGGCGTCCACGGGAGGCAGGACGAAGGCGTCGAAGCCTTCGCCGGGCTTCATTCCGGCGGCGGCCAGACCCTGGGACTGCCACGAGCCGTGCAGGAACATGCCGACCTTGCCGGTCTTGAGCGCGGCCGGGCCGTTGTTCTGGTCGAAGTCGGCCGGCGTCATCCAGCCCTTCTTCATGAAGTCCTGCCAGATCTGCAGGGCCTTCTTCGCCTGCGGATCGGTGTAGTTGGCCCGGCCCGCGATCAGATCGGCGTAGAACTGCGGGTCGACCTTGCTCAGGAGTTCCTCGAACCACTCGTACGCGGGCCAGTTGCCGTTCTGCGTGGCGACGAACGGCGTGATGCCCGACTTCTTGAGGACTTCGGCGTTGTGCAGCAACTCCTCCCAGGTGTCCGGGGCCCGGAGTCCGTGCTTGTCGAAGACCGCGGTGTTGTAGAACAGCACGTAGTACGACTCGTACAGCGGGATCCCGTACACGGCACCGCGGTAGGACATCGCGTCACGGAGGGTCTTCGTCACCCAGCCATTCCGCTCGTACGCGTCCCACATCTGTGTCAGGTCGCTGAGACTGCCCGTGCGGGCGAGCTGTTTCAGGTTGTAGCCCGACTGCCACTTGATCAGGTCCGTCGCCTTGGTCGTCTGCAGGGAGATCTGGGTGACCTGTGTGTAGGCGGTGGGGTTCGGGTTGGACAGGGGGCGAAGTGCGTAGCCGGTGAGCTTCTTCAGCTCGCGGCCTGCTGTGACGTATCCCTGGTCCCAGGTGGCGTTGTCGTTGGCCAGGGACGTGGTGCCCGGCATGGAGGCCGTGCTGTCGCCCCGTGCGCAGCCGCTTGCCAGTACGGCCGCGGCGCCGGCTCCGACACCGGCCAGCACGGTTCGGCGTCGGAGCAGGTGAGCCGGCTGTGTCGCCTCGCCGGTTGATCTCATGGGTTCCTTCCCTTCCCTCCGGGCCCCGGCAGGGAGTCCCTGGTGCCGGGGTGCGGTGTGGGAGATCGCTCCGGAGCGCACCACTCGTGTCCGTGCTCCGGGTTGCCTGGATGTTAACGACACCATGAGACCGAAACAAGGGGAGCTCTTGAAATTCACATCGAAGTGCTTCCTGTCAGCGGAAAGCCAGCAAGACTCGAACGCTCATCTTGTCCACCTCGAATGTTATCGATACCATTCAGCCGGTTGCCGGACTACGTCTTTCAGGAGCACCTGTGCACCAGCCCCGCCCTTATGAACGCGACCCGCGATACTCCCCCAACGGTGGCACCGTCGTCACCGGCTGGGCTGCAGCGGTCGCGAACGTGCCCACCGCCCCCACCGTGCTCGCACTCGACGGGCCCGCCGCCCTGGACTGGTCGGCGGCCGCCGACGGCCTCGCCGCTGCCCTGCGGTCCCGGGGCACCGAGGTCGCCGTGCTCGACATTCGCCGGCTCTGGTCCGCGACGGCCGTCGAGCGGCTCTGCGTGCCCGGCCCGGACGCCGACCCGTTCTTCCTGCCGCTCGCCGGGTTCTCCATGAGCGATCTGTTCGAGACGCCCCCCGCCCAGGAGCGTCCGCACGACGGCGTGCTGCTCGTCTTCGGGCCTGGCGCGGCCCTCTGCGGACCCGACCTGCTGTGGTGGGCCGATCTGCCCAAGCGGTATGCCGAACAGGCCATCACCCGGGGAGAGTTGCCCCTCGCCGCCAATCTTGGGCGCCCGGACGTGCCCGGGGAGCTGCGAAGCCTCTTCTACACCGACTGGCCGGTCTGCGACCGTCACCGCGACGCCCTGGCCCACCGGATCGACCGCTGGATCGACCTGCAGAACGAGCAGGACCCCGCGTCGCTGGACGGCGCCGCGGTTCGGGCCACCCTCGCCGAGCTCGCCACCGGGCCCGTGCGCACCAGGCCCTACTTCAACTCCACGCCGTGGGGCGGCCAGTGGGGCGTGCGCGAGCTCGGTTTCGTACCGCAGAACGGCAATACCGCTCTCGGCTACGAACTCATCGCCCCCGAAGCCGGCGTCCTGGTCGGGCAGGACGAGGCCGCTCAGGTCGAGCTCCCCTTCCAGCTCCTCTGCGAGCTCCACCCCCGGGAATTCCTCGGCCCCGAGGTCCACCGCCGCTTCGGCACGTCCTTCCCCATCCGCTTCGATTACCTCGACACCGTCGGCGGCGGCAATCTCTCTCTGCATCTCCACCCGCAGGAGCCGTACATGCGGGAGACGTTCGGCTGGCCCTACACCCAGCACGAGACGTACTACGTGACCGCCGGCGAACCCGGTGCGCAGGTCTACCTCGGGCTGCGGGACAGTACCGATGTGGAGGTCATGCGCAAGGAGGTCGAAGCGGCGGCCACGGACGGTGTTCCGCTGCGCGTGGAGAACCATGTGCAGAAGCACCCGGCGGAACCCGGCCAGCTCTTCATGATCCCGGCCGGGACCCCGCACGCGTCAGGTGAGGGCAATCTCGTGCTTGAGATCAGCGCCACCCCGTACCTCTACTCCCTGCGCTTCTACGACTGGTTGCGCAAGGGGATCTCCGGCGCTCCCAGGCCCCTCTCCCACGAGCACGCGTTCGCCAATCTCGACACCGCGCGGCGCGGGGACGACGTGGCCAAGGACCTGGTGCAGCAGCCGCGCACCCTGCGGGAGGGGCGAGGCTGGCGCGAGGAGGTCATTGGCGCGCTGCCGGAGATGTTCTACGCCGTGCACCGTTTCGTGATCGAGGGACCGGCGGCGGCCGAGGACGACACCGCGGGACGCTTCCACATCCTCAACGTATCGGCCGGTGATGGCGTCGTGGTGGAGACCGCGGACGGGCGCCGCCACGACCTGGCGTTCGCGGAGACCCTCACGGTGCCCGCCGCCGTCGGCGCCTACCGGCTCCAGGCGGTGGGCGATCGCCCGGTGCACGTCGTGAAGTCGCTGGTGACGCAGGCATGAGCCACATTCCGGTCCTGGAGGTCGGGGGTACGCATGTGACGGCGGCCGTCATCGACACCGACGCCGGGCTGCCCGTCCCTCGCTCGGTCGTACGGCATCCGGTCGCCGCCGATGCCGCGGCCGGGGAACTGCTTGACGCGATCGCCGGCGCCGCGGACCGTGCCGATGTGTGCGAAGGGGCCCACTGGGGTGTGGCCATACCTGGCCCCTTCGACTACGCCGCCGGAGTCGGCCACTTCCGGGGCATCGGCAAGTTCGAGTCACTGCACGGTGTGGACGTGCGCGCCGAACTCCTGAGACGGCTCCCGGGGCGCCCGCGCGGCATCAGTTTCATCAACGATGCCGACGCCTTCGCTGTGGGCGAGTACCGGGCCGGCGCGGCGGCCGGCCACGAAAGGGCCGTGTGTATCACGCTCGGCACCGGGGTCGGCTCCTCGTTCCTGGACGGCGGACAGCCGGTCGGCGGGGGCCCCGACGTCCCGCCGGAGGGGAGGGCACACCGGCTCACCGTCGGCGGGCTCCCCCTGGAGGAGGTCGTCTCCCGCAGGGCGATCCGCAGTTACTACACGGACCTCGCAGGAGGGGCGCACGAGGGCCGTGCACCGGACGTGCACGACATCGCCGTACTGGCTCGCGACAGCGATCCGTACGCGCAGCGGACTATCCGTCACTGCTTCGGCGCCCTGGGCCGGGCCCTGGCGCCGTGGTGCGAGCGGTTCGGAGCAAGTCTGGTGGTCGTCGGCGGGTCGATGACCGGCTCCTGGGACCTCGTCGGACCTGCCATCCGAGCAGGTCTCCAGGCGGCCACACCCGGGACGGCGCCACCGCTCGCCACCGCCCTGCGTCCCGCTGACGCCCCGCTGATCGGCGCCGCCCACTGGGCCCCGCACGGGTCAAGCGGTGCCACGTACGCAGGGACCTAGAATGACGGCGTCCTTGATCCCCCGGCCGTACGACGACTCCGCAGGAGGCAAGCCCATGGCGCAGCACCGAGCGAGCGACGCCGGTGCGCCGACGATGCGCGATGTCGCCGCCCGCGCGGGAGTGAGCGCCATGACCGTCTCCCGGGTGCTCAAGGACGACGCCCGGGTCAGCGGCACCACCCGGGAACGTGTCCTGGCCGCTGTCGAGGCACTGGGCTACCGGCGCAACGAGACGGCACGCAGCCTTCGTCTGGGTGGCAGCGGGATGATCGGACTGGTCGTCACCAACCTCGCCAACCCGTTCTACTCCCGCCTGGCGCTCGGTGTGCAGGAGGTGGCGTCCGAGCACGGGCTGCGAGTTCTTCTCAGCAACACAGCCGAACAGGCCGACCGCGAAAGGGGACTCGTGGAGGACCTGGCGTCCCGTCAGGTCGACGGCGTGATCGTCGTACCCGCGGGCAGCAGTCACCGCCACCTGGCGCCCGCAGCCCTGCGGGGCATGCCCATCGTCCTGGCCTCCCGCCCCCCGGCCGGTATGGATGCCGACTGTGTCCTGGTCGACGACTTCGGAGGAGCCGAACAGGCCACCGGGCAGCTCATCACCGACGGCCACCGCCGGATCGGATTCCTCGGCAACCCGCCCGCGCTCTACACCGGCGCCGAGCGGTTCCGTGGATACTGGGCCGCCCACGAAGCGGCCGGGATAGAACCGGACGAGAACCATGTGCGGCGCGGACTGACCGACATGGCCACCGCCGAAAGCGCCGCACGTTCCCTCCTGCAGGCACCTGACGCCCCGACCGCACTCTTCTGCACCAACAACCGCCTCACCCAGGGGGCCATCCGCGCGGTGCGCGCCCTCGGTACCTCGGTGGCCCTGGCCGGCTTTGACGACTTCGACCTGGCGGACGTCCTCGGGCTGCCCCTGACGATCGTGTCGTACGACGCCGACGAGATCGGCCGCCGGGCCGGCCAGATGCTCATCGACCGGATCAACCACTCGTCCGCGGAGCCGATCCCCGCGCGCAGAACTGTCGTCCCCACCCACGTCATCCGCTACGGGACGCACTGACCCGAGCCTCGTGCCGCTCTCTTCCGCGGCACCGGCTTGCCCTCTTCCGCCCCCGGCATTCCTCACGGAGCATCCATGCACCACGACCGCACCGTCACCGAACGCCGACTCGACCGTGTGCTCAACCAGCGGTTGCGGCCCGCCGTTCACGACCGCAGTGCCCCTCTCGACGTAGCGATATGGAACGTCACCGGCGAACCCGTACCCGTGTCCGAAGGGCTCCATGCTCAGTACGAGCCGGTCCGCACCGGCGCGCTGTGGGGCCCTGCCTGGTCCACCAGCTGGTTCCGGATCAGCGGCACCGTCCCCGCCGAATGGGCGGGGCAGCGTGTCGAGGCCGTCCTCGACCTCGGCTTCGGCACAACCCAGCCCGGCTTCTCCGCGGAGGGTCTCGTCCACCGCGCGGACGGCACCCCGGTGAAGGCGCTGAACCCCCGTAACACCTGGCTCGCGATCGCCGAACGAGCCGTCGGCGGAGAGGAGTTCACGTACTTCATCGAGGCCGCGGCCAATCCGGTGATCTTCGACTCCGGCGGCGAAGGCGACCCCTTCGTCCCCACCAGGTCCGGAGGGCTCGCCCCCTGGCTGCGCGGCGGCGAGGCGCCCGGCGAGCCGCTGTACCGGCTGAACCGGATGGACCTCGCCGTCTTCGACGCCCCCGTCTGGGAACTCGTACAGGACCTGGACGTCATCTCGGGCCTGATGCACCAGCTGGCCGAGGACTCCACCAGGCGCTGGCAATTGGTGCACGCGGTGGACCGGGCCCTGGACGCCGTCGATCTCCAGGACATCAGTGGTACGGCCGCCGCGGCGCGTGAGGTCCTCGCCCCCGCGCTCGCTTCGCCCGCGCATGCCGGGGCCCACCGCATCTCCGCCGTCGGCCACGCGCACATCGACACCGCCTGGCTGTGGCCCGTACGGGAAACCGTGCGCAAGGCCGCACGCACCGTTTCCAATGTCACCGCGCTGATGGACGACCATCCGGGTTTCCGTTTCGTGATGTCACAGGCACAGCAACTCGCCTGGCTGAAGGAGCAGCGGCCCGAGGTGTTCGACCGCGTGCGGGAGAAGGTGAAGAGCGGCCAGTTCCTGCCGACCGGCAGCCTGTGGATCGAACCCGACACCAATCTCTCCGGCGGGGAGTCCCTGGTCCGGCAGTTCGTCCACGGGAAGCGTTTCTACCTCGATGAGTTCGGGGTCGAGACCGAGGACATGTGGCTGCCGGACACCTTCGGCTACAACGCGGCCCTGCCCCAGCTGATGAAGCTCGCCGGCATCAAGTGGTTCCTCACCCAGAAGATCTCCTGGAACACCACCAACGCCTTCCCGCACCACACCTTCTGGTGGGAGGGCATCGACGGCACCCGGATCTTCAGCCACTTCCCGCCCGTCGACTCCTACAACGGCGACCTCTCCGGCGCCGACATCGCTCACACCGAACGGAACTTCCGCGACAAGGGAGCCGCCAACCGGTCTCTCGTGCCCTTCGGTTACGGGGACGGTGGCGGCGGCCCCACCCGCGAGATGCTGGCCCGGGCGCAGCGTCTGGAGAATCTGGAGGGCTCGGCCCGCCTGGAGATGGAGGGCCCCTCCGAGTTCTTCACCAAGGCCGAGGCGGAGTACGCCGACGCGCCCGTCTGGGTCGGCGAGCTCTACCTGGAGCTGCACCGCGGCACGCTGACCAGCCAGCTCGCCACCAAGCAGGGCAACCGGCGAAGTGAACACCTGCTGCGCGAAGCCGAGTTGTGGTCGGCGACGGCAACACAGCGCACCGGAGAGCCCTACCCGTACGAACTGCTGGACCGGGTGTGGAAGACGGTGCTGCTCCATCAGTTCCACGACATCCTGCCCGGCTCATCCATCGCCTGGGTGCACCGCGAGGCCGAGGAGACGTACGCGGAGGTCGCCAGGGAACTCGGCGTGGTCATCGACACGGCTCAGCGCGCCCTCGCGGACGGTCAGGAAGAAGGTGCGGGCGAGATCGTCTTCAACGCCGCACCACATGCCCGTGACGGCGTCCCTGCACTCGGCGGGGCACCTCGCCGGTGTCCGGCCCGCCCCGTCGCCCCACAGGCCGGGCCGGACGGTGGTCTCGTCCTGGACAACGGGCTCGTACGGATCGCCGTCGACGCCCGCGGTCTGGTCACCTCCGCCCGCGATCTGACGGCCGGACGTGAGGCGCTCGCTCCGGGTACGGTCGGCAATCTGCTCCAGCTCCACCAGGACTTCCCCAACCAGTGGGACGCCTGGGACATCGACGAGTTCTACCGCAACACCGTCCGCGATCTGACCGAGGCGGACGAGGTCGCCGCGACAGCAGACGGCATCCGGGTCGTACGGAGCGTCAATGCCTCCCGCATCACCCAGGTGTTCACCCTCATCGAGGGCAGCCGCCGTCTCGACGTCGACACCGTCATCGACTGGCGCGAGTGCGAGAAGATCCTGAAGGTGGCCTTCCCGCTCGACATCCGGGCGGCGGAGTCCAGCGCCGAGATCCCCTTCGGCCATGTCCGGCGGCCCACGCACACCAACACCAGCTGGGACAGCGCACGGTTCGAGATCTGCGCCCACCGCTATCTGCACCTCGCGGAACCTGGTTGGGGCGCGGCCTTGGTCAACGATTCCAGTTACGGCCACGACGTCACACGGGACGTGCGCCCCGACGGCGGAACCACCACCACGGCGCGGATCTCGCTGCTGCGCGCCCCGCTCTTCCCCGACCCGGACTCCGACCGGGGCGAGCACCGCCTGCGGTACGCACTCGTACTCGGCGCGGATCTCCAGGACGCGGTCCGTGAGGGTTACCACTTCAATCTGCCCGAGCGTGCCGTGCCCGGCCGGTCGGCCGTCGACCCGCTCCTGCGGGTCGACGGTGGGAGTGTCGTCATCGAGGCGGTCAAGCTCGCCGACGACCGCTCGGGGGATGTGGTCGTCCGTCTCTACGAGTCGGCGGGCGGGCGGGCGCGAACCACGCTCTCGGCAGGCTTCCCCCTCGCCGCGGCGCGGATCACGGACCTGCTGGAGCGTCCTCTCGGCGACGAACCCACCCTGGCCTGTGCAGACACCGAGGTGGCCCTGTCACTGCGGCCCTTCCAGATCCTGACGATCCGTCTGACCCCGGCGGACTGAAGTATCGAAGGAGCACTGGGCGACACCGCCGGACACGCAGTCGGGCGCGCTCACGGGCGGCGGCTACCGCCGGCGCGAGGCGCAGCTGCTGATCCCCAGGGTCCGGCAGAAACGCATGACCGTCGTCACCGAGGTGTCGGCCCGCTCACCGAGCACGCCGATGGACAGCTCCGAGGCCTGCGCGGGATCAGCCGGGGACAGCCTCGGACACGCGCCGTTCCGAAGGCGCCAGGGACGGCAGCGTCGCGCGGATACGCGCCAGGGTGTCGGCCGATGAGGTGTCCTCTCCCGATCGGGCCGATGTGCACTGTGGTTCCTGGCGGGCCATGGACCGTTCCTCCTGAGCGGCGGGATGGCAGGTCAGCCGCCCCTCGATGGTGCGTCAAAGATTTACGTACCGAAATTCCTCAAGTTATTCATTGACACACGGAGCCCTGTCTTCCGACACTCGCTGCACCGGGATCCGCTGGGCGGCGCTCGCCTGCCGGCGCCGGACCTCGACGCCCCCGCGAACCCCCATCCGTCCGCGCACTGCGTAACGACAGCCTCCCCACCGACCCCAGCCTGCCGGTGACATAGCAGGCCCCCACCTAGGAGTGAGTGTGCGCCAACTCGACCTCGTGGTGATCGTCATCTACCTGGTGGCGATCTCCGTGATCGGACTGCGCCTGGCAGGTCGGCAGAGAACGGCGAAGGACTACTTCGTCGGCGACAGCCATATGCCGTGGTGGACCGTTTCGTTCTCCGTGGTGGCCACCGAGACCAGCGTGCTCACCGTCATCAGCGTGCCCGGCGGCGCGTACAGCGGGCAGGGCTTCGGCAACGTCGAACTGGCCCTCGGCTACGTGATCGGCCGGGTTGTCGTGGCCACGGTGCTCATCCCCCTGTACAAACGGGGCGGCTTCGTCAGCGCCTACCAGTACCTGGGAAGCCGCTTCGGACTGAAACTGCAGGGCCTCGCCTCGGTGACCTTCGTCTTCACCCGGCTCCTCGCCGAGGGCGTCCGGCTCTTCGCCTCCGCGATCCCGATCAAACTACTGCTCGACGAGCTCGGCATGCACACGGGCTTCCGCACCATCATCATCGTGCTCACGGTGATCACCGTCGTCTACACCTACCTCGGCGGCATCAAGGCGGTCATCTGGACCGACACCATCCAGATGGGCCTGTACCTGGGCGGCGCCATCCTCGCCATCGCCGTGCTGTCCGCACACGTCGGGGGCGACGGCCTCTCACGCGCCCTGCACACGGGCCACTTCAAGCTCATTGACACCAACTTCGACCTGGCACACATCCTCACGAGCCCGTTCGCCCTGCCGACCGCGATCATCGGCGGCGCCATCTTCGCGATGGCCAGCCACGGCTCCGACCAACTGATCGTTCAGCGCATCCTGGCCACCCGCTCGCTGCGCGACGGCCAGAAAGCCATGATCGCCTCCGGTGTCTTCGTCACCGTCCAGTTCGCCGCCTTCTCCCTCGTCGGCGCTCTGCTGTGGTCCTACAACAAGGGCAAGAGCTTCCAGGAGCTCGGCCTGAGCAGCTCCGACAACCTCTACCCGAGCTTCATCCTGCACGGACTGCCCGTGGTGATCTCGGGTCTCCTCGTGGCCGGCATCATCGGCGCAGCCATGGGCTCGCTGTCCGCGGCGCTGAACTCCATGTCGAACTCGACGGTCGCCGACATCATCCACAGCTTCTTCCGCAGCGCTCCCTCCGAGGAGTTCCTGCTCAAGCTCGCCCGGGTGATGACACTGGTGTGGGCGGCGCTGATGGCGGTCTTCGCCTGCGCGTTCAGCACCAGCACGGGCAACGTCTACCTCACCGGTCTGACGATCGCCGGCTACACCTACGGCGCGCTGCTCGGTGCGTTCCTGCTCGGCCGGATTGTCCGGCGGGCAAACGAGACCGACTCCGTCGTGGCATTCCTGGTGACGATCGGCGTGATGACGTACCTCGTGCGCGGTGTGAAGATCGACGTCACCGTGGCCGGAGCCACCGTCCCGACAGCACTCGCCGCCCAATGGCTGGTGCCGGCGGGCGTGGTGGTCACGCTGGCCGTCGGCGCTGTCATGAGCCTGTTCCACCGCTCCCCCGAGACCGGCGCGGACGACGCTCCAGAGCCCCGTACCGACCGCGTCGAGGCCCCCGCGGCCAGGGAATGACGGAGCACCTACCTGCCCTTCGCGTCCAACAGCCCCTTGGGACAACCATGCCCCAACTGCAGCTCATCCCGCCCGAGTGGCAGACCGCAGACCAGGAGAAACCATGCGTGTGATCGGCTTGATGTCAGGCACCTCGTACGACGCCATCGAGGCTGCCGCCGCCGACCTCCGTCTGGACGGCGACACCCTGCTCCTACGTCCGCTGGGCCACCTCTCCGTCCCCTACCCGGACGACCTGCGGGACCTGATCGCCGCCACCCTGCCGCCGGCTGCCACGACCACGCAGACCATTTGCGCCCTGGACACCGGCATCGGCCGAGCCTTCGCCGACGCAGCCGGGCGTGCTCTGGGAGAGCTGTGCGACGGCGCCGCGGACCTCGTGGTCTCGCACGGCCAGACCATGCACCACTGGGTCGAGGACGGCGCCGTCCGCGGCACACTCCAACTCGGCCAGCCCGCCTGGATCGCCGAGGCCACCGGGCTCCCGGTCGTCTCCGACCTCCGCAGCAGGGACGTGGCCGCGGGCGGTCAGGGAGCCCCTCTGGTGGGCATGACCGACACATTGCTGCTGCGCGCCCTGCCCGGCACACCCGCAGCGCTGAACCTCGGCGGCATCGCCAACGTCACCGTCCTCGTACCCGGCGCCGAGCCGCTGGCCTTCGACACCGGGCCCGCCAACGCACTGCTGGACGCGGCCGTGCGACTCTTCACCGACGGCGCCGCCGCCTTTGACGAGGACGGATGCAGGGCAGCCGCCGGTCGGACCAGCCCCGAGCTGCTCCGCGTGCTCCTGGACGACCCCTACTACCGCAGGCCCGCCCCGAAGAGCACCGGCAAGGAACACTTCCACCTCCCCTACCTGCAGCGGGCCCTGGACGCGGTGCCCACACCCGCCGACGACGTGCTGGCAACCCTGACGAAGCTCACCGCCGTCACGGTGGCCGAGCCCTGCCGCGCCTACAACGTCACCGGCCTCGTCGTCTCCGGCGGCGGTACCCGCAACCCGGTACTGATGCGCATGATCGCCGAGGAACTGTCCGGCGTTCCGGTACGGCTCAGCGACGACCTGGGCCTGCCGTCCGACGCCAAGGAGGCCCTGGCCTTCGCCGTACTTGGCTTCCTCACAGCCAACGGTCTGCCCGGCACCCTCCCCTCGGGCACCGGCGCTCGCCGGGCGACGCTGCTGGGCAGCATCACCCCCGGCCGACAGCCGCTGCGACTGCCCGAACCAGCCGCACAAGCGCCTCACCTGCTGCGCATCACCCACACCACCCACTGACCGCCGCTCGACTCCATCGGGTCCGGGGTCATCTCATCCTGGAACCACAGGACACGACCCGGCCACGGCCTCGTTCGCCCCTGGGCGGTCTCCAACTGCTCCTGGGAGGAGCCGAGTAGCTTGTCGACCGCAGCGCCGGATCCGAAGACGTAGCGCCCGCCGCGGTTCCCATGCCCCGACCCCATCATTCACACGACATGCGAATCGGGTCCGAACGACTCGGCGCCCACGGACGGGTGACACCAGATCATTCAGAAATGGACATAACGCCTACCGAGCAGTCACGAAACCCGAAATCAAGAGCCCCCAAGCAGAGCCGCAGCTCGCCCTACCCCACCCACGGATGGGCTGCCTGAGGAAGAGAACCGCACGCGTTTGCGGGCAGGCGATAGATTGCCCGCCATGACTGAACTCAAATCCGTCACCTGGCCACCTGCCCCGATCAAGACCGAGCGGCTCGTGCTCCGCGAGTCCGAGGCCCGGGACCGTGCGTCGTTCATCGAACTGCTGGCATCGCCAGCGGTGCACACCTACCTCGGCGGCCCCCGGCGGTATGACGAGCTGGAGCGCGAACTGCCCGAAATACCCGAGCGGTGGCCCGGGAGTTTCGTCGTGGAACTCGACGGGGCGATGATCGGGCAGATCCTGCTCAGGAGAGCACCGGGGCACCATCGCCCGGCTGCCGCGGGAAAGGCCGATCTCGGCTACATGTTCCTACCGCGGGCGTGGGGATTCGGGTACGCCGCCGAGGCGTGCGCGGCGGCGCTCGACTGGTTCGACGGCGTCCTTCCCGGCGAGCCGGTGGTACTTGCCACCCAGACCGCCAACCTCGGCTCGATGCGCCTCGCGGCCAAGCTGGGATTCACCGAGGTGGAGCGGTTCCATGCCTGGGACGCCGAGCAGTGGTTCGGCCTGCGGCCCCCGGTCACGCCGCCCGCTTGAGCTCCGAAGATATGGTGCGCCGACCGCCAGCCTTCGCCTTCTTCGACGGCGTCCGGGTCCCGGAAGGCGCGCAGACCCTGTTCGGGGCCGCTGGCTTTGATGTTGAACAGGTAGCGGCCCGGGCACTCCAACTCCCGCCAGGGCAAGCGTTCGTCGGGCAACAGCGAAGGCCGACTTGATGCAGAGAAGATCAGCGAGGTACGTGCCGTTCATCCCGGCCGACTTCAGCTCGGCGAAGCCCTTGGAACCGATGTGCTCCACGAGCCGGCGCACCGGCCAACGGCGATCGGAAAACAGATGCATGCATCGCGAACCATGGCGGGGATCTGGACCGTGGTCACCGCGGCCAGTCAGGTTCGTGCGTCAGTAGGCCGCGACCAGGAGGGCCCGGTCGGCTCCGACGCCGTGATCACTCCGGCCACGGCGAGATCGTCTCATCTTGATCATGGTGCGAGGCCGCCGGCCTCTGACGGGACACATCTCGGTCGCCCGGACGGATTCGGCATGAGAGCCTCACGCCCGTGGCTACTGAAACCGAGGTGGGAGAGCTGCTGCACCAGCGCGGCTGGAGGACGCCGTTCACGGTCGCTGAAAGGGTGAACGCATGGGCCGCCCTGGTGAGCGCCATCGAGCACGGCTACGGCGACGACATCTACGAGTACACCAACGACCTCTACTGCCGAAACTGGCTTCACGAGGCGTGGCTCCTGCTGGACGAACACGTCGTCCAGCTCTGGACCCCGCGGATCAAAGCCTTGGACGCGCGGTACAAGGCCTCGACCATCGACGACGACGGCCAGGCACTCGAACACTTCCACAGGCTGCCCGGCCCCGACCTGTGGTGGTGGCGGCGCCACCCCCGCATCCTCACCGGAGACCTCGGGCGTTCGCTTCGCTCGGCCGGTGCCATCGGCGCCGACCCGGACACGGCACGACCCTCAGCCTCGTGGGATTACGGGACAGCGCTTAGGCCCCGTTGAGCTGCCGGCGCACCCAATGGCTGGCCAGGGGAAGCGCAGTCGGCGGCTGTCGCGGCCGGGGCGCCGTACCGTCACCGGCATTGCGGTCCCTGGGTGACAGAGGCCGGAGTGCGGCCCCGCCTCGTTCTGCTGGGACCGCACCAGATCTCCGTGCATCACACCCCCCTGTACCGATCGGCCGCGACACGAGTGTCTTCATCTCCCGCGTCCGGCAGTTCGATCAGGAGCTGCTCGGCTTGACTTCATCGGGAGCATCTCATCCCGGAGTCACAGAACTCGGCCCGGTTTGAGGAGCAGGGGGTGTTCCGGGCGGCCTCGGTACGGGTGTGCTCAGCTGTCCTGTACGAGGGCCGGTTTGGTCGACCACCAGCCGCCCGTGTCTGCCTCACGATGTCCTGTGGCGGTGAGTTGGAGGCCGTTCGTTTCCGGTGCCCACATCAGGGCCGTGATGCCGCCGATGAGCGAGACCGCTGCCATGAAGATCATGGACCAGCTCAGGCCGAGGTGATCCAGGGAGACCGGGAGCAGGAATGTGCCGATCGCCGCGCCGATGCGGCTGGCGGCGGAGGCCAGGCCGACTCCGGAGGTGCGGATCGAGGTGGGGAAGACCTCGTCGGGGTAGATGCCGGGGAGGATGCTCATGATCCCGTACGAAAACAGGTACCCGAAGAAGCACACGGTGGCCAGCCACACCGGGAGCACATGGCCCAGGCTCACCAGGAACAAGGCGAGTGCGCAGCCGAACATCGGCCAGACAAGGATCGTGCGGCGGCCGACGCGGTCGACGAGCCACCAGCCGGTGGCCGCGCCTGTCAGGGCGACGATGGTCCCGATCAGCGCGCCGACCAGGGCGTTGCCGCCCAGGCCGATGGCGCGCAGGACGGTCGGCTGGAAGAACGTAAGTGCGAAGTAGGGCAGCACGATGCAGATCCAGAAGGTGCATACGAACACGGTGCGGCGCAGGTATGCGGCTGAGAACAACTCGCGGTAGCGCGTCTGTTCGGTCTCTTCGGAGTTGAAGTCCTCGCTGTCCAGGGTGGTTCCGAGGTCGCGCTCGATGACGGCCACGGCCTCGTCCCTTCGGCCTTTGGAAATCAGCCAGCGTGGTGATTCGGGCAGGCCGTGGCGGATCAGGAGGCAGAAGACTGCGGGGACGGCGCTGGCGGCCAGGGTGATGTGCCAGGCTCCCGGCCATGTGGTGTTGATGATGTAGCCGAGGAGGTAGGCGACCACGTAGCCGACGTTCCAGAGGATTTCGAGGATCCCCAGGTAGTGGCCACGTTTCTCACTGGGTGCGAATTCGGCGAGGAGCGGAGAACCGATCGAGTAGTCAGCCCCTACGGCGAGACCCATGACGAGTCCGAGCGCGAAAACCATCCAGGGGGAAGTGACGAACAGCATCAGCAGGGCAGATGCCAGGAAGACCGAGAGGTCGATTGTGAACATCGGGCGCCGGCCCAGCCGGTCGGTGACGTAGCCGAGCAGCAGACCGCCGAAGAACGTGCCGATCAGTGTCGAGGAGGAGATCAGTGAGTTCCATGTCGAGGTGACGCCGATGTCGCGAGCCATCGCGCTGCCGGCGAGGGCGGACGCCACTGAGGCGAAGACGAAGCCGTCGACGAACATTCCGCCGCCTGTGGCGACGGTCAGGCGCCGTAGGAAGCGGCGGGTGTGATGACTGGGTCCGGCGGTTGTCGGCGGTATCGCGGCGGCTGTGCTCATGGGCGGGGCCTTTCGTGCTCTTCGGTTGTTCCGGTGGTCACGGGCGGATCGGTCGGCTGCGGCAGTCGTTGCACCACAGGTGACCGGGTGTCACGACACGATGGCGGCACACGGTGTGCTTGCCGGGGCCCGCGGCTTTGCGGGCTTGCCCTGGTACGGCTGTGAGTCCACCGCGCGAACACGTCGGTATGCATCACGGTGCAGCTCGCTCCAAGCTGGTCCACCGCCCGTCGTGCAACCGGGTCGTTCCCGACCGTGCGGGCGAATGCGTGGACGTGCACCTGCCCACTGCCCTGCTCTTTCATGCCGCCTGTGCGTCCGGTCTCGCTGTGCCCGTGTGACCGCTGTGCCCGCTGGGACAGCTCCGGAGCGGCCGACGACGATGGCCACAACGGCTCCTTCCTCTTCATGGAAACTTCCCGCGCTCAAGGCGGTCTTCACCGGCCTCGCGGCTCTCGCTGCTTTCCGTGGCATCCAGTCCGTACCCGCAGCCACGGACGCGACAACAGAGGGTCGAGCTGCGGACACCAGGCCGGCGAAGACATCCTCGCCAAGTGCAACAACCTCGGCCCGACCGGTCCCCTCTCAGGTTTCCCGCTCACCTACGGGCCGACCAATCCGGACAGTGGGGACAAGCGGCAGCAGTTGGACGGTGGATCCATCTGCTGGAATGCCTCGACGGGTGCACTCCCCGTATGGGGGTCATCGGCAACAACGGACAATGCCACGATCCTGGTCCACTTCCTGCGCCACCAGTTCAACTGGGACCAGCCACGCCCTGAACCTGTGAAGCCCGTGCCTGCCCCATGTGCGGGCAGGTTCGTCCGTACCGCCCGCACGCCATGGCACTCCCGGTGCCACTTCGAAATCCGTTCAACCTGGTCGAACACAGTCGGGTGCGCCTGCGTTCGACCAGTACCACTGAAGAACCTTCTTCGAAGGTATGAGTAGCATCCACACCACACCCGTTCAGACACAACGAAGAAGAGGTATTCATGACGAAGGCAAACGCAGCGACCGGTGTGAAGGCCGAGTACGCGCAGAAAGTCGCCGATGACCTCGCGGCCAATCAAAGTGAGCAGGACCGGGTTCGTGACGAACTGGCCCGGTTGCAGGACGAGTTGGTGCAGCTGGAGGAAAGCGGGCGGGTCCTCGTAGAGATGCAGGGCGTTCTCGGTATCTCCTCCAAGCCGACCGGCAAGTCCGTCAGGAAGACGGCCAAGGTACCCGCGGCTCGCATCCCCAAGAGTGAAGCGGCAGCCAAGAAGACCCCGAAGACGGGGCGCTCGTCGAAGAGCGCGGCAGAGCCGTCGACCCGCGGGAAGACCCGCACCACAAAGGCTGCTACCGCGCAGCGTGCGGGCGGGCCGTCCTGGATCGAGCTGATCGGCGCCTACCTCGCCGGCCAGAGCGAGCCGAAGTCGTCCACCGAAATCGCCGCCGGTGTGGCCGAGGCCCACCCTCAGCGCGGTGTGCAGGTGACCGTCGTGCGCAACACACTGGAGCAGGGCGTCGCACGTGGCGTCATCGAGCGCTCCAAGCAGGGGCGCTCCGTCTACTACCAGACCGCACCCGCCGGCGCTGAGGCCACGGACGACAGCAAGGCAACCGCGGTCTGACAGTTATGTCGCGATGCCGGTGAGGGTCGTTGGCGTCGGGTCGCTGGAGGATCTGTCCGGACTCCCCGGAGCCGAACAGAACGGCCATTGCCCGGGTCATGTTGTTGCTGACACCACAGGCTCACGCCCACGGGCTGGGCGAAGGTGAGGCCGTCGTGGACGCCGGGTTGATGGGCAGAGACGTGGCGCTGGACCTTCGCGAGCTGGACGGCCGCCCCCGCGCCTGGCGCGCAGGGTCGGCCTGTCCGGTCCGTTCAGTAGCGGTAGTGGTCCGGCTTGTACGGGCCCTCGACCTCGACACCGATGTAGGCGGCCTGCTCCGGGCGGAGCGTAGTGAGCTTGACGCCGAGGGCGTCGAGGTGGAGGCGGGCGACCTTCTCGTCCAGGTGCTTGGGCAGCACATACACGTCGGTCGGGTACTCGGCGGGCTTGGTGAACAGCTCGATCTGGGCCAGCGTCTGGTCCGCGAAGCGAGTTGGACATCACGAACGAGGGGTGACCCGTCGCATTGCCCAGGTTCAGCAGACGCCCCTCCGACAGCACGATCAGCACCTTGCCGTCGCCGAACGTCCAGGTGTGGACCTGCGGCTTGACCTCGTCCCGCACGACGCCGGGGATCCTGGCCAGGCCGGCCATGTCGATCTCGTTGTCGAAGTGGCCGATGTTCCCCACGATCGCCTGGTGCTTCATCCTGGCCATGTCGGCGGCCATGATGATGTCCTTGTTGCCCGTCGTGGTCACGAAAATGTCCGCGATCGACACGACGTCGTCCAGGGTCGAGACCTGGAAGCCGTCCATCGCCGCCTGCAAGGCACAGATCGGGTCGATCTCGGTGATGATCACCCGGGCACCCTGGCCGCGCAGCGACTCCGCGCAGCCCTTGCCCACGTCGCCGTAACCGCAGACCACCGCGACCTTTCCACCGATCAGGACATCGGTGGCACGGTTGATACCGTCGATCAGCGAGTGTCGGCAGCCGTACTTGTTGTCGAACTTCGACTTGGTGACGGCATCATTGACGTTGATCGCCGGGAACAGCAGCGTGCCGTCGCGGTGCATCTCGTACAACCGGTGCACACCGGTCGTGGTCTCCTCCGTCACCCCCCGGATCTCGGACGCGATCTTCGTCCAGTCGAGCGTACTGCGCTCCAACAGTGCTCGTACGACGGCGAGTTCGTCGTTCGCGGCCTCGGGGAGTTCACCTGTTTTCTGGTACTCGACGCCCTTGTGGACCAGGAGGGTGGCATCCCCGCCGTCGTCGAGGATCATGTTCGGGCCGCCGGTAGGTGTGTCCGGCCAGGTCAGTGCCTGCTCCGTGCACCACCAGTACTCCTCCAGGCTCTCGCCCTTCCACGCGAACACCGGAATCTCCGCGGCAGCAATCGCCGCCGCCGCGTGATCCTGGGTGGAGAAGATGTTGCAGGAGACCCACCGCACCTGCGCGCCCAGAGCCACCAGCGTCTCGATCAGCACAGCCGTCTGCACCGTCATATGCAGGGACCCGGTGATCCGCGCACCCGCCAGCGGCCGGGCCTGCGCATACTCCGCACGGATCGACATCAGACCCGGCATCTCATGCTCGGCCAGCGTGATCTCCTTACGGCCGAACGCGGCCAGCGACAGATCAGCAACCTTGAAATCGGTGAACTCAGCGGACATGAAAGCTCCTTGAAGACAGAACATTGCGATGAATGTCGACGGCCGCCGTCGAACGGTTGAGCGTGATGTAGTGCAAACCCGGCGCACCCTCGACAAGCAACCGGTCCGCCATAGCCGTGGCATGGTCAACCCCGATCCGGTACGCATCGCCGGGCCGCCCGCGGGCAGCTTCGAGGCGGTGCGCCAGATCTTCGGGGAACGCGGCGCCGGAGAGTTCCACGAAGCGGCGGATCTGGCGTACATCGGTGGCCGGCATGATCTCCGGGATGACCGGTGTCGAGCAACCGGCCGCGGCGACACGATCGCGGAACCTCAGATAGGTCTCCACGTCGAAGAACATCTGGGTGATGGCGTAGTCCGCCCCGGCCCGGCACTTGGCCACGAAGTGACCGATGTCGCTGTCCCAGTCGGGCGAACGCGGATGCCGCTCCGGGAACGCCGCGACGCCGATGGTGAAATCCCCCAGGGACCGCACCAGTTCGACCAGTTGATACGCGTGCGTGAAGCCGTCCGGGTGCGGCACCCACCACCCTGTCGGGTCGCCGGGCGGATCGCCGCGCAGCACAAGTACGTCGCGCACTCCGGCGTCGGCGTACCTGCCGATGATGCGCCGCAGTTCGGCCACCGAGTGCCCGACCGCGGTCAGGTGCGCGACCGGGCGCAGCGTCGTCTCGGCCGCGATCCGCTTGGTCACGGCGACGGTACGGTCCCGGGAGGAGCCACCCGCCCCATACGTGACGGAGACGAAGTCCGGGCCGAGCACCTCGACACGCCGGATTGCCTCCCAGAGGGTCGTCTCGCCGGCAGCTGTCTTCGGCGGGAAGAACTCGAACGAGAACGTCGGTGCTGTCGTCCGCCTCACTGTTCGCCCCTGGCTGCCCGGCCCTCGTTGACGTAGGAGGCTTCGGGGTGGTGGTGGACGACGACGACGGCCGGTGCCTGGCGCAGGGCGTCTGTCCGTCGGCGCCGGGCCACGCTCATGACACGCGCGCCAGCTGCGCCTCAAGGGCACGGGCGGCGTCGCTGCCGTACGTCTGGTCGATGCGGGTGATCAGATCCGACGGGGACAGCTTGTACTCCTGGGTGCCGACCGATTCCAGCACGGTGGTGGCCAGGGCGCAGCCGAGCCGGGCCGCCTGTTCCTGCGGCCAGTTCCATGCGGTGCCGGCGAGGAAGCCGGACCGGAAGGCGTCTCCCGCCCCTGTGGGGTCGGCGATCTCGTCGGTGAGTACGGCCGGTATCCGCAGAGTGGGCGTATCCGAGCCGGCCAGTGACACCCCGGCCTCGCCCCGTGTGGTGATCCAGGTACCGACCCGGCCCAGGAGGTGTTCCTCGGTCCATCCGGTGCGTTCGAGCAGCAGGGCGGCCTCGTACTCATTGGTGAACAGCCACCGCGCCCCGTCGACGAGTTGTCGGGCCTGATTACGGTCGAGACGGGCGAGCTGCTGGGAGGGGTCGGCGGCAACGGGGATGGTCAGACGGTGGGCGGTGGCGGTGTGGCGCAGCATGGCGGCGGGGTCGTCGGCGCCGACCAGGACGAGTGCGGGCGCCCCGGTGCGTTCCGCGATCGCGGCCAGATCGATCCGGGAGGCCTCGGCCATGGCACCGGCGTAGAAGGTGGCGATCTGGTTCTGGTCCTCATCAGTGGTGCACACGAAGCGGGCGGTGTGCAGGTGGTCGCTCACCTGGACTGCGGTGGTGTCGACGCCGTTCGCCCGTAGCCAGGCATCGTATTCAGCGAAGTCGATGCCCGCGGCGCCGACCAGGATGGGGTCGAGACCGAACAAGCCGAGACCGAAGGCGATATTGGCGGCGACGCCACCTCTGCGTACCTCCAGCCGATCGGCGAGGAACGACAGGGATACCCGCTCCAGTTGCTCTTTGATCAGCTGCTCGGCGAAGCGTCCGGGGAACACCATCAGATGGTCGGTAGCTATCGATCCGGTCACGGCGATACGCACGGAAAAGCACTCCTTGGACCTGATGAGGGCGGGGTTGGGCGGGCGGAACGGCTCGGGTGGCGGCGCCACGCAGGGAAGCGGTGCGCGGTGCGGTGCGCGGCCATGGGAAAGGCCGCGCCCCGGCGGCGGGAGTGCCCGGGCAAGCCCTGGCACTCCTGCCGCCGGGGCTCGCTCCGGGCGCTCTGCTGTCAGCCCGCTGCCGCTGCCTTGCGCAGAGCGTCGGCGCGGTCGGTGCGCTCCCAGGTGAAGTCCGCCAGTTCGCGTCCGAAATGGCCGTAGGCGGCGGTCTCGGCGTAGATCGGGCGCAGCAGGTCCAGGTCACGGATGATCGCGGCCGGACGCAGGTCGAAGACCTCACTGACGGCATTCTCGATCTTCCCGACAGCGACCGTGTGGGTGCCGAAGGTCTCGACGAACAGGCCGACCGGTTCGGCCTTGCCGATGGCGTACGCGACCTGCACCTCGCAGCGCTCCGCCAGACCGGCCGCGACGACGTTCTTGGCCACCCAGCGCATCGCGTACGCCGCCGAACGGTCCACCTTCGACGGGTCCTTGCCGGAGAACGCGCCACCGCCGTGCCGGGCCATCCCCCCGTACGTATCGATGATGATCTTGCGACCGGTCAGACCCGCGTCACCCATCGGGCCACCGATCTCGAAACGGCCGGTCGGGTTCACCAGCAGCCGGTAGTCCTCGGTGTCCAACTTGATTCCGTCGTCGGCGAGTTGTGCCAGGACGTGTTCGACGACGTGCACCCGGATGTCGGGGGTGAGCAGGCTGTCCAGGTCGATGTCACTCGCGTGCTGCGAGGAAACGACGACGGTGTCCAGGCGGACCGGCCGGCTGCCCAGGTACTCGATGGTGACCTGGGTCTTTCCGTCGGGGCGCAGGTAGGGGACGGTCCCGTCCTTCCGGACTTCGGTCAGACGGCGTGAGAGGCGGTGCGCCAGCTCGATCGGCAGCGGCATCAGGGTGGGGGTCTCGGTGGCCGCGTAGCCGAACATCAGGCCCTGGTCGCCTGCTCCCTGCTGGTTCAGCTCGTCGGTCTCCCCGCCGCCGGCGGCGCCCTTGAGCCTGGACTCGTACGCTGTGTCGACGCCCTGGGCGATGTCCGGGGACTGCGCGCCGATCGATACCGACACGCCGCAGGAGGCGCCGTCGAAGCCCTTGGCCGAGGAGTCGTAGCCGATGTCGAGGATCTTCTCCCTCACCAGAGTGGGGATGTCGACGTAGGCGGAGGTCGTCGCCTCGCCCGCGATGTGGACCTGACCGGTGGTGATCAGGGTTTCGATCGCGACGCGCGATGCGGGGTCGTGACGCAGGAGTGCGTCGAGGATGGTGTCACTGATCTGGTCGGCGATCTTGTCGGGATGTCCCTCGGTCACTGATTCCGAGGTGAACAGGCTGCGGGACATGACACTCCAGGACAGTGGTGGGCGGACACGGGCTGGTGGGTGCGGAGTTGGTACGGGGTTGCGCGGGTGCGGAGTTGCGGGGTGCGCCCTTCGTATATACGTCTCGTGGTGTTCTGGTCGCGGCGTCATCCGAGTACAGCGGCACGCGTGTCACCGGTCGGCGTGCGGGCCCCTGGTGGGCGGGGCTGGACTTTCGTTGTCCCGGTGCCACCAGGGGTTCGCGCGTTCCTGACGCCGGGCCGGTCCGGGGCGGCCGCGCGGGCGGTGTTATGTCGCGTACCGCATGCGTCGCGCGTTGCCGGAAGGGCCTCGGCAGCAGGCCGCCCCGAGCAGAATCAGCGGTTCGTGCCCTTTACTGCCACTGCACTACTACTGCGCTGTTACTGCATCGCTACTGCGCCGGTCCTGTCTTACGGAAGACCCAGTAGTCGGCTCCCTCTTCCGCGATGTAGTTGGCGTCCTTCAGCTTGAATTCCAGGGAAGCCTGCTCGGTGACCTCCTTCGAGCGGGAGAAGTCCTCAAAGCCTGTTTCAGTGGCATAGCTGCCGCGGGTGGACACCAGGATCAGCCCATGGGGCCGGGCGTATTCGATGAGCGTGAGCAACGCCGTCGGGCGCACATGGCCGAGGGTGAACACGCCGCTGCTGACGACGATGTCGTACTGGTCCAGACGCTCATCGCGTACCGGTGTCGAGAGGTCCACGCCGCCGTAGACCTTCCGGTAGGCGTTGGTCTTGATGGCCTCGGCAGCCATGTTCTCCGACAGGTCGACGCCGTCGATCACGTACTTTCCCAGAGTGCTCAGGACACTGCCGACGAGGCCGGTGCCACAGCCGGCATCGAGAATGGTTGTTCCCGGCCTCCCGTAGGCGGAGGCGAGCAGGTGAACGAAGTTGGCCGCGACCCGCGGCGCCACCCACTTCTGATCCGCCAGGTCCACGTCGTACCGCGTCGCCCAGTCCTCGTAGTAGCTCTTCAGGCCAGAGGAATTGTCGAAGAACACGTGAGACTGCTTGATGTTCGCGAAGGAATTACTCATGGAATTGACTCCCTGTCAGGATAAGCCAACGATCATGACCGTTCTTTTCTTGTCCCGCTAAGTCACTGCGGGCACATCTGATGCGTCCGATCTTTCGGTCCCGGTGCCCCCGCTGTCCCCACTGTCCCCTGTGCCGCTCGACCGTGAATTCTTCACGTCGAACACCATGTAGACGGCGATGCCGGTGAGGACGAAGAGGGCCCCGCCGACCTCCGTCCAGGTAGGCATCCGCTGTTCCATCGGCAGACTCAGGATCGCGCCGAAAATCGTCTCCGTGGCGAGCAGCGGTCCTACCAGTGGTACCGGGATGCCCTGTGCCGCCTTCACCCAGATGTATGTCCCCCACCAGGATCCGATGACGCCCAGGAACACGCACCACGCGATGATCTTGAAGAGCGGATACGGATCGAATGTCGCATCCGGTGTGGAGGCAATGGCGAAGGGCAGCAGCACCATGGAGGCACCGCCTGCTCCCATCGCCACCAGAGCGGCCCAGATCGTGGGGTCCGGCTTCGTCTCCCAGGTCCGCTGCGACTGGGCATTACGAACCACGAAGTAGGACCAGGTCAGCATGGCCATGATGGCCAGGCCTATCCCGAAGAGCGAGTCGCTCGCGCCACCTGAATGCTTCCCCTGAAGGAGATCCGAGACACTGAGGAGGGTGAGACCGACGAGAATCAGGATGACCGGTGCGACGAGCTCACGCCACGACATGCGCTTTTCTGCGAAGTTACCGGCCACCGCGATCGTGATCGGTGACGATCCCACGACGACTGCGGTGATGAATCCGCCGCTCGTTGTGGCGGAGTACGAGACACAGATGTAGAAGACGAAGTACCCCACGAAGCCGATGTAGAGGCCGAAGAGGGTCCGCCGGACGGGCATCTGCCTGAGCTGGCTCCAGTTTCTGCACAGGACGTAGAGGCCGCACAGGCCGAACAAGGAGTACCGGCCGGTGACCAGGAGCAGTTCACTCGCGGGCTTGACGGCGGCCGGAGCGACGAAGGCGAAGGCCCAGAGCAGGGCGGCCGTGAGCGCGGCGGCAACATTTTTTCGTGTACTTCCCATTACAGGGTCGGTTCTGGTGAGTGAATCCGACGGGTATCAAAGCCGTTCTGCATAAGCCAATCCGGGTTGTAGATCTTCGAGATGTACTTGTTTCCGCTGTCCGGCAGGACGGTGACGATCGTTGCCGGTTTCGTGAACGAACGGGCAACTTGCACCGCGCCCCACACATTCGCCCCCGAGGTGCCGCCGCAGATGAGACCCTCGCGCGTTGCCAGGTGCCGGCACGTGGCGAAGGCCTCGGCGTCGGTGAACTGAATCACGTCATCGACGACGGAAAAGTCCATGCATTTCGCCAGGTGGTCCTCGCCGGCGCCCTCGACGAAATACGGCGCGATCTGCGAAGGGTCAACAACGCCCTCATGGAAGTAGCGGTGATAGATGGAACCGGCCGGATCGAGGAGGACAGACCGCACGGACGGGTTCTTCTGCTTCAGGAACCGCGAAGTTCCGGAGATGGTGCCGCCTGTACTCCCTGATGCGACGAACGCCGTCACCGACCGTCCGAGTGCCTCCCAGATCTCGGGGCCCGTCGAACGGAAATGCGCCTCCGCGTTGAGCGGGTTGTCATACTGATTGAGCATGAACGAGCCCGGCGTCTCGGCGTGGATGCGCCTCGCGCACGTCACATAGTGCTTTGCCGAGTCCGGCGGGGCGGAGGTGGGGCAGACAATCACCTCGGCCCCCATTGCGCGCAGCGCGTCCTGCTTTTCCTGGCTGACCTTGTCCGGCATGGTCAGAATCGCACGGTATCCGCGTGTTGCCGCCAGCATCGCGATCGCTGCACCGGTATTCCCGGAGGTGTTCTCCACGATTGTTGCGCCCGGCCCGAGGAGACCGCGACGCTCGGCATCATCGATGATGTACCGGACGATTCGGTCTTTGATGCTGCCCCCCGGATTTACGAATTCGACTTTGGCGAATATCCGAACATCGGCCGGAACGTCAAAGGTGTTCAGTTCGACGAGGGGTGTCTTGCCAATGAACGACTGGATATTCATGCCGGCTCCTTAGTACTGCGGGAGGAATGTAGCCAGGCGTGCGGACGACACGAAAGGGTACGAACAGGAAAGCGCGCGGACGGCAAGGGGGTTCGGACACGGTGGGGAGAGGACAGCATGTGACCGGGAGCCGGCAGAGACCGGTGAGAATCCGGCAGTGCGGTGCATCGGGCCGTACACGGTCAGGACATGCAGTTGCTTCATCGATGACCGCGTGTCAGGACCACACCGGTGGTTGCCGAATTCCTGCTTCACCGTGTCTCCGCCAACAGGCCGCTCCGAAAAGGCGGTGAAACCGTGTCAGAGAGCAGAGTCAGGAATCTTGACAGAGTCAAGAATCGCGACCGTGTGACCGACCTTTTGGCCCTTCTCGACCAGTGCCAGGGCATCCACCGCCGATATCTCGTACGGCGACAACTCCTTCTCCATCTGGAGAGCCTGCGCACCGGCTGCCGCGGGGGACATTCCCGCGAAGGCATCGCGCAGAACGCTCACCGGGTAGAAGTGGAACGGCCCCATCCCCTCCTTCTCCCACTGGGCATAGCCGCCGACCACCTCGTGCGGCTCGGACTGGATCTTCCACGTATAGGTCAGGATGCTGCCGTTGTAACCGGCGGCCCCGGCCAGAGACAGGATCTCGGACAACGGAATCCGCGCACCGATCGACGACAGCACCCGGCCACCGACCCGAAGGACCGGATGTGCCTGCTGCAGGGCCAGATAGTGCAGCGTCACAAGGTTCTTCTCCGCGAAGCCGGCAATCTCCTCAACGCGCTCCGCGATGAACGTCGAACTGGTCTGGCCATCAGCCAGATCACCGCTCCCCGCCATCGGGATATTGGGGAGGTTCTCGTAGATCACATCGACCTGCGACACCTTGCCGGCCAGCGGGGAGAGAATGTCCCCGGCGCCCCCGATCAGTTCGACATCCTGATCCAGGAGGTTGCTCTGAATGTTTTCCCGGGCGTGAGCGAGAACATCTTCGTGAAGGTCGGTGAAGCCAACGCTACGCGCCTGCAAAATCTCCACGGCCGCCAGGGCATCCAGTCCCGCACCCGTCCCGATCGTGCAGAACCGCGGAGCCAGGACACCCATCCGTGCAAGCGTCTTGAACGCCGGCACAGCAACACTGGCGACCCAGTCGGCGCGTGGCTCATCCGCCTTCGGCAGGTATGAATGGTCCGACAGCCTGAGCCCGATGGATGACTTGATCCGCTCCGGCTCCCCGACCTGGAAAAACTCGCTCGGCGACACAACCAGTTCGGCATAGTCGATGTGTGTACCCATCTCGGCCTCCTTCGACGTGGCGACAGCGCTGCTTCTACGAGAACTTCCGGCCCGCCCGGGCCAGCGGACAGCCGAAGGGCACACGAGGCGTCCTGCAACCGAAGGAACCAGCAGCAACCGGATCGCGCCCTTCACGAGGAACGGCGCCCCTGCGGCGGAAGTGACTTCACTATCGTCAACTCCCGCAAAGCTGTACAGGGTTGCCCTGTTGCCTCTCCCGAGGCAACAGCAACAGGACCATCCAGGGCCTGAAACCCGGAGCTGCCGCACAAGTCCCTTGACCCGGATGTGTTCACCGGTGACAGACCACGCCGAACGGCCGGTGGGCGAAGGGCCGTCAGGACACCTCGCGCAGGGCTGCAATGGCGGTGCGGCGGGAAGGGCAGCGCAGCGAGGACAGCGGCGCGGCCGGCCCGGCTGTCTGCCGCCCCCGCATGCACTGCACTTCGGACACCCTGCGAGCCAACGTGTGCCAGGGCTCGGCCGCGTGCTCCTTCACCAGTCAGCGCCAGGCCCCGGCTGCAGGCTCCCTCGCCCCCTCGGAGGAAACCACCCCCGTCACTTACCAGGCACGTCGGAAGGCTGCAACTGGAAGGGCCTTTCCAGCCACCCGGGAAGTGGGCCGTTGACACCGGGAAAATCAACTCCGTAGCATGTAACTATACCGGTTGGTATAGCTCACCGTTCCGCTCACGCGAAGGAGATGCACGCGTGTCGCTCCATCAGTCCGGCCAGGCGACTCCGGGGGCCCTGAACCTCCCCGGACCGCGCGCTGTTGATCCACCGCAACGGCACCAGGAAGGCAGCCGGTGCACGAGAACAGACCCGTCGCCCCGCGCAGGAGGAGAGGGCCTGTGAAACCCGTATGCATCAGCGAGGATGCCGAGCTGCAGCGTGAACACCTCTCGGCTGCCTGCCAGTCCCTGTACCGGCGCGGCTGGATGCCCGGAACGTTCGGCAGCGTCTCGGTCAGGTCGGGTGAAGCGGTCATGATCACCGCAGGCGACCTGAGCAAGAGGGTGATGACCGATCAGGACACGGTGATGGTCGACCCGTTCAAAGGGCTGCCGCTGCTCGGAGAGAGCGAATGGCCGCCCGCCGAAACCCCGGTACACCTCGCGCTCTACCGGCGGCTGCCCGGCTGCGGAGCAGTGATCCACGCACACGCACCGTGGTCCACAGCACTTGCCACCCGGACCGCCGGCGCCGACCGCACCGGCCAAGTGGTCTTCGAGGAAATGGAAATGGCGAAGAGCCTCGACGTACCGGACCCCCGCCTGGTCGTACTGCCCATCGTCGCGAACCACCTGGACGCGTCCCTCATCGCCGACGACGTGACGGCCCTCCTCGATGATCCGGCCGCCGACACCCCGCCTGCTCTGCTCATCGACCGCGACGGCATGTTCTCCTTCGGCCGCGACATCGACGAAGCGCGCAACAGGCTGGAGTGCGTCGAGGAACTCAGCCACCTGCTCCTGCTGACGGGCGCCGACGAGCCCGGCACGGCCAAGGTGAGTGCCCGGTGACGCTGCTGCAGATCATGCCGGAGGACGCACCGCAGACGATCACCGTGCACAGCGACGACCTGGACGTCATCCGCAAAGAACTGCTCAGAATCGGTGTGCGCTTCGCGCGATGGCACGCCGCCCGCCGGCTCCCCGCCGACGCGGACGACTCCACCATCATGAATGCCTACCGGAGCCACATCGATCACGTCAGCGCCGAGAGCAACCACCGGGTCGTCGACATCGCACGCATGACCCCCACCTCGCCCGGTCCCGGCCAGCCCCGGCACAAGGAGCACTTCCACGACGAGGACCTCGTGCGCTTCGTCGTAGCTGGAGCCGGCTGCTTCTACCTCCACGTCGCCGGTCAGGTACACGCGATGCTCTGCACAGCAGGAGATCTGCTGTCCATACCCAGCCGGACGAAGCACTGGTTCGACGCAGGGACACGACCGAACTACACCGCGGTCCGCTTCTTCCAGGATGACAACGGCTGCGCCGCCCGGTTCCTGCCGGACAGCATCGCCGCCCGGTTCCCGGCCTTCGACGAACTGACAGTCGCACCATGAGCGACACAGCCGCCCTCCCAGCCGTCCGATGTCCCAGCCCCGAGCGGCACGAGCAACGTGACAGGCCCGCGCCGCCACATGGACGACGCAGAACCGCATAGCGGAACGCAGAGGACGCAGAGGAACGTGGGCACGATGTTCCGTCCCGGCATCTGCGCGCCACAGATGTTACCGGCGGACAACTCCCGGCCCCTGGGGCGGGGCCCGGGCTCTGACAACGTCGTCATCCGGATACCCACCAGCACATCCGACGCCGAGTGCGCCGGTGGACACCTGGATACACATAGGCAGCCCCGCCCGAGCCAGTTCGCAACCACGACCTGGACCACCGAGCCTGCAGCCCCCGCCGCCTGCACCGAGCGGGTCGGGAGCCCAATCAGCATCTGAAGTACGCACGGCATCCCACCAACTCCGCTCCGGAGCTGGCCGCTCTAGACGATCTGTACGATTCTGGGGGCTTGAAGTGGTACGGGAACCAGCGCAGGGATCAACAACAACCCGGCCTTCCCACACGGATGCCGGCTACCCGCCGCGTACCGGCGGTCCCGCAACATTCGGGCAACTGCTCCGGGCCCACCGCACACAGCGAGGACTCTCCCTCACACAACTCGCCGCCCTCGTACACTTCAACCGGGGCCACGTCAGCAAGATCGAAACCGACAAACGACCTCCCTCGGTCAGCTTCGCAGAGGCCTGCGACCGGGAACTCGACGTCGGAAACACCTTCACCACCATCGCCTCAGCCCTCGAAGCCGCCTCCCGCCATCAGCAAGGATGGATCCAGCCCGCCCAACTTCCCCCGGCCAAAAAGAACTTCGTGGGACGGCGTGACCACCTGACCCGCCTCGAAAGGTTACTCCCCGGCGACCAGCACTCCCTTGCCTTACCCGTCGCACTCATCAGCGGACCACCGGGCGTCGGCAAAACCGCACTCGCAGTACAAGCGGCACACCGGGCCGTCAACGACGGCCACTTCACCGACGGGCAACTCTTCGTCAACCTCCAGGGCCCCGAGCCAGGAACCGCAGCAGCCCCCCACGACGTCCTCGAAGACCTGCTCCGCGCCGTGGGCGTACCGACCGACCGCATCCCCACAGACCTGGACCAAAGGGCCGCCACCTTCCGGTCCTTCCTCCACGGCCGCGAAATACTGCTCGTCCTGGACAACGCCGCCAACGCCCAGCAGATCTATCCCCTGCTGCCCGGCTCACCAGGATGCGCCGTCATAGTCACCAGCCGCTCACGCCTGCCGGGACTCATGTCCCGCGTCGACGCCACCACCCTCCCACTGGCAGAACTGTGCCAGCCCGAAGCCGCCATGCTGATCCGCGCGATCATAGGCGACACACGCGCCGACGCCGGCCCCAGCGCCGTAACCGTCCTGGCAGAACGCTGCGGACACCTCCCCCTCGCACTGGTCCTCGCCGCCGAACACATCGTCAGCCACCAACACCACAGCGCCGACACGCTCGCCACCGAACTCAAACCCGAACACGCCCGCCTCAACCTCGCCGAAGGCGACATCGCACTCCGCAACGCCTTCGACACCAGCTACAGAGCGCTCGACGAACAGAGCGCCCGTATGTTCCGCCTCCTAGGCATACTCCCCGGCCACCTCATCGACGCCACCACCACCGCCACACCCGCAGGCATCACCCACAATGAAGCCGCACGACTCCTCCACAGCCTCGCCAGCGCACACCTCATCCGAAGCCAGGACGAACACCACTACCACATGCACATCCTCCTACGAGCCTACGCAGCCGACCTCGCACGGAAACTCGACACCCAACCCCAACCCACGAAGGCAATACACCCCACAGCCAAACCAGCAGCCACACCCACCCAACCCTCCCTCGTCGCCTAAGGGCTGTCCTGTAAATAAGCTTTGGCTCACCTCGGGCGTGCTTGGCCGCCGTGTGTCCCGCTCGTTGTCCGGCGAGAGCGAGGTTGTGCAGGCGGGCGATGCCGCGCATGGCGTGGTGGACTCCGTCGCCTTTGAGGCGGCAGTCGCGGAGGATCTTCCAGGTCTTCATGCGGGCGAAGGTGTGCTCGACGCGGGCCCGGCCCTGCTTGTGGGACCAGTAAGCCGCGACCAGCAGCGCCCGCTCCTCCAAGGAAAGGCCCCACGGCCGACCCTTGCGGACCGTGGTCGCACCCTCGCGCCGCAGCACGGTCACCAGCTTTACGAAGGCGCGCGGGCTCATCCCGGTGAACGGGGCTGTCCTGGACGGCTCCCACGCCGTGATCACACCAGCCACGCCGGGATCATCGCACCGTAGCGTGCCCCGCCAGCAAGCCTCCCCACCTCAGCGGAACTCGTGGACCAACTGGATCTCGCCGACGATGTGGGCGTTGAAGTCGTCCAGCTCCTCGGCTGGAACCCAGAGCTCAAGGATCGTCTGCCCGCCGGCCTGCTGGATGGGATACCGGCTCAAGAACTCCGACTCGACCTCGAAACGAGTGACGAAGCCTGCGCCGTCGTGCTTCACGTTCCAGTCCCGGGCGATCCTGATCGCGTAGTCCTCGTTCAGGACCGGGTAGAAGATCGGCTGCTCGGGCAGCCGGGGTGGCCAGGCACGCCAGTTCAGCTCCCGAACCAGATCCAGCTCCTTGGGGCCGGTGGGGCGCCACAGGGTCGTCGTTGCTTGCCGGCTGGTCATGTGCATCGCTCTCTGAACGTAGACCGCTGGTATGGCGGGTCGAGAGACCGGACGATACCGGCACCGCGAACTCAGTAGCTACACAGTTTCCGCAGCGTGGGCAGCTCCGTGACCAGCAGTTACGGGACAGTCCTCAGAGCCCACGACAGACAAACAAACGAGTCATCCAGCTCGGGACACGGACCACCGGTCCGACAGCACAACAGCCGCCCGACAGCCCCCATCGGACGGCAGAACCACGTCCGGGCAGCGGAGCGGCTTTCGGACGGCAACGGCAGGACGGACGCGCTGAGCTGAACCCGCCGTAGCCCAGAACAAACAACAAGAGCAAACTGAACACAAGATCATTTCAGTGAAGGGACTGAGCCCTCCCCCGCCAAGTGGCCGTGTCTCCGGTGACCGGATACCCCGGCACTGCTGAGCCGTCACGGGTCACTCGGCAAGTGCCCTCTCGATCAGAACAGCTGCCACCTGCTCAGCACGGTCAACAGCGTTATCCACCGACCGCATCGAATCAGCGATACAAGCCCCCTCATGAAGGATCAACACCTGCGCCGCCAGCGCAGCAGGATCCTGGGCACGGGCCTGCGTCGCGAGATCCTCCAAGTACGCAAAGAGCCAAGCCTTCTGATCACGGGCAACCTCTCGGCCCGGATGATCCTCAGGCAACTCCACAGAAGCATTGATAAAGGCACACCCCCGCGAGTTCCGCTCACGCATCCAGTCACGCAAAGCACTGAACGTCGCGAGGATCTTCTCACCGGGGGGAGCATCATCATCGTTCGCGTGCTTCACCAACGTAGAACGCCACAGACCATCGCGAGCACGCAGATACGCGACGATCAGATCTTCCTTCGAGCCGAAGCAGTCATACAGGGTCTTCTTGGTGACACCCGCCTCGTCCGCGATCGCCTCCACGCCCACAGCGCGGATCCCCTGCTCGTAGAACAGCCGCGACGCGGTCTCAAGGACCCTCACACCAGCCGGCGTCAGGTGCCTCATACCCCGCCGCTTACCTCTCCGGCCCACGGTCTCACTGTTAATAGTCACCACCGAACGGTACACCCAACGGTATACTTACGACAGTTGTCGCACCGCCCCGGAATCCCGGCACCAATAACCGGGGCGCCGGACGGAACCCGCCCTGCCCGGCGCCCCGAAGCGACGGAACCACACCACTCCCTCTGCACCCCGGCACCGGGACAGCTACCCCATGCGCCATCCATGCGCAAACCAATGGAAATTGGACACCCACCCGTCGGCGGCGGACTCATTCCCGCCGACTCCCAGGGTGGCGACACGCCGCCGACGGTGTAATGCCGTTCCCCGACCGCCGGACCCGACCAGGCTGTACACGGTCACCGCTCTACCGGAATATCGCCGGGCACGACCACCTGGGCACAACTCACCAACACCGTGCCGCAGTAAAACACTTCGGGCCACACCACACCCGATATCCACAATCCCGAACACCACAATGGGGAGGCCCCATGGACCGGGCGAACAACATCGAAGCCATCGTCTTCGACGTCCTCGGCACCATGGTCGACGAACCGGGCAGCCTGCGAACAGCCATCCGCAACGCACTGCCCGCAGCCGACGACACGACCATCGACCAACTCCTCACCGTATGGCAGAACCACGTCGCCAACGAACAGCAACGCATCCACGAAGGGACCCGCCCCTACGCCAACTCCGACATCATCGACCGCGAAGCAGCCCACCACGTAGCCGCCCGCTCCGGCCTCACCGACCCCGACACCATCGAACAACTCGCGACAGCAGGCCAGCGCATGAAACCCTGGAACGACTCCCCCACCGCGCTCGCCAGCCTCGCCGCGAACTTCCCGGTACTCGCCCTCACCCACGCCAGCCGTGCATGCCTGCTGCGCCTCAACGCGCACGCCGGTCTCCGCTGGCACCAAGCCCTCTCAGCCGAAGACGCCCAGGCCTACAAACCCGCGCCCCAGGTGTACCAACTCGCGCTCAACGCCGCGCAATGCCCACCCCAACACGTCCTCATGGTTGCCGCACACGCCTGGGACCTGCGCGGAGCCCAGAGCCACGGAATACTGACCGCCTACATCCACCGACCCACCGGAAACCCCCCGAGCAAGACCGACACCTTCAACTGGCACACGAACAACCTCACCGAACTCACCCACGCCCTGGCCACACCATAGAAGCACCAGCACTCACCAGTCGTGAACGGAACCGTCTCGCAAGCTGTTGACCGGCAGGTACTTGCGCTCGTACGGGAACCTCGCAGCTGCTGTCTCGTCGAACTCGACGCCGATGCCGGGCTCGTCGCCGGGGTGCATCAGGCCGTCCTCGAACGTCCAGGAGGTGTGGAACACCTCCTCGTAGCCCGGCAGATGGGCCATGTACTCCTGCATGCCGAAGTTCGGGACGGACAGGTCGACGTGGAGTGCTGCGGCGAGCGAGGCCGGGGAGAGGTCACCCGCGCCGTGTGAGCCGGAGCGCACCCCGTACAGCTCGGCCAGAGAGAAGATCTTACGGAGGTGGGTGATGCCGCCCGCGTGGGAGACGGAGGTGCGGACGTAGTCGATCAGCCGGTTGGTGATCAGGTGCTGGCAGTCCCAGATGGAGTTGAAGATCTCGCCGACCGCGAGCGGCGTCGTGGTGTGCTGGCGGATCAGGCGGAACGCCTCCTGGTCCTCGGCCGGAGTCGGGTCCTCGATCCAGAAAAGGCGGTACGGCTCCAGGGACTTGCCGAGCCGGCCCGCCTCGATCGGGGTGAGCCGGTGGTGCACGTCGTGCAGGAGCTGGAAGCCGTAGCCGAACTCCTCGCGGACAGCGGCCATGTACGTCGGCACGAAGTCCACGTAGGCGCCCGTGTCCCAGACTTCCTCGGTGGGAAGAGCGCCATCGGCAGGCTCGTACGTCGCACCGTCTCCCTTACGCATGCCGTAGACCCGCTCCAGCCCCGGCACCGCCGCCTGCGCGCGCACCGCGCGGAAGCCCTTGTCGAGGAAGCGTCCTACGTCGTCGAGGAGTTCGGGGATCGTGTTGCCGCTGGCGTGGCCGTAGACGGTGACGCCATCACGGGCCGCGCCGCCGAGCAGCTGGTACACCGGCAGGCCCGCGACCTTGCCCTTGATGTCCCACAGGGCGACGTCGACGGCGGCGATGGCGGTCATGGTGACCGGGCCGCGCCGCCAGTAGGCACCCTTGTACAGGTACTGCCACAGGTGCTCGATACGCGCCGGGTCCTTGCCGACGAGGGTCGGGCAGACGTGGTCGCGCAGGTAGGAGGCGACGGACAGCTCACGGCCGTTGAGGGTGGCGTCGCCGATGCCGGTGACGCCGTCGGAAGTGGTGATCTTCAGGGTGACGTAGTTGCGGCCGGGGCAGGTGACAAAGACCTCGGCTGAGGTGATCGTGGCCATGGGGTGCCGTTCTTCTCGTTGGACGGGAAGGTCGCTTCGTAGGGAGGGAAGGTCGCTTCGTGGGGCGGGGTGAAAGTGCGGGTGATGCCGGCCGCCGCACGGGGCGGCGGTCGGCACCGGCTTCAGGTGCGGGCCCAGCGCAGGGCGGCTTCGACTCCATGTGTGTGCAGTGTCCGCGCAGTCTCCGTCACGGCGCTCGCGAACGCACCGTCCCGAGCTGCCTGTTGGGGCAGCAGTCCGCCCTCGGCGAGGATCAGTCTCGCCGCCTCGCCGGGTTCAGGAGCGCGCCGGGTCAGTTCGGCCAGGCGCACCCGTGCTGCGTCGTGGACCGTGCCGAGCACCTGCTCGTCGTAGGCGTCGGCGCAGCCGGTGACGATGCGCACGTACGCGGCAACGCCGAGGGCGAGCACGCGCGGCACACGCCCGGCGGCCAGCGACTCCTCGATGACACCCGCCCAGCGCACCGGGATCTTCAGTGAGCCGTCGGAGGCGACCTGGGCGGTGCGGTGGCCGAGGGCCGGGTTGGCGAAGCGTTCGAGGAGTTCGGCGATATACGCCTTGCCCGGCATGCCCTGCGGTTCGGTGACGGTCGGCAGGATCTCGTCCCGCATGGCCGCCTCGACTGCGGTGCCGATCAGGTCGTCGGTGACGGCCTGATCGATGGAGCGATGGCCGCGCAACAGGCCCAGGTAGGCGAGGAGCGAGTGCGCGCCGTTGAGCAGGCGCAGCTTCATCAGTTCGTACGGGGCCACGTCATCGGTGAAGACGGCGCCCGTGGCCTCCCAGGCGGGCCGGCCCGCACGGAAGTCGTCCTGCATCACCCACAGTCTGTACGGCTCGGCCGGCACCGGCACGGTGTCACGGACGCCGAACGCGCGGGCGACCAGGGCGCGGTGCTCGTCGGTGGTGGCGGGCGCGATCCGGTCGACCATGGTGCTCGGTGTGGACACGGACGTGTCGACGTACGCCTGGAGGTCTTCGCGTTCGGCGGCGGGCAGTGCGGCGATGAACTCGCTGATCAGGCGGCGGAGTTGGCTACCGTTGTCCATGAGGTTGTCGCAGCACAGGACCGTGACGGGTGCGGCGCCCGTGCGTAGCCGCTGCTGCAACCCGCGCACGGTGAGGCCGAGCGCGGTCCGGGGGGTGGTGCCTGTCAGGTCGGCGCGGACCAGTGGGTCGTCGAGGTCGAGATGTCCGTCGGGGCCGAAGGTGTAGCCTTTCTCGGTCACCGTGAGGGAGACGATGCGGGTCCTGGTGCTGCCGATCGCGGCGACGACATCGGCGCCCTGCCCGTCGGCGGCGAGGCCGGGGTGGTGCACACCGGGGACTTCGGCCGCGACGCCGCCGTCGCGGCGCAACGTCAACACCGTGTACAGGCCGCTCTGTTCGGCCATGCCGGTGAGTACCGGGCGGGTCCCGCGGCCGGGGCTCGTGGATACTCCGGTGATACCCCAGGGCCCGTCGGCGTGGCGCAGCGCGTCGGCGGTGTAGACGGCCTGGTGGGCGCGGTGGAAGTTGCCGAGACCCAGGTGGACGATGCCGGGCTCGGGCAGGCTCGGCGGCAGTGTGAGACCGGGGACGGGCAGGCACGTTCGGGAGAGGCGGGGCAGGGTGCGGATGTCCATGGTCAGACCTCGCCGCCCGGCTCGATCAGGACTTTGAGCTGTGTGCGGTCGGTGAGTGCGGTATCGAGGGCCTCAGCGGCCCGCTCCAACGGGAAGACGGCGGTGACCAGTTCGGCCGGCTGGATCCGGCCGGACGCGGCGAGCCGGACAGCGGCCGGGAAGTCCCCGGCCGCGTACCGGAAGGAGGTGACCAAGGACAGCTCCTGGCGCTGCATCCAGGCCAGCGGGAGGTCGGTGAGTGGCCGGTTCGGGTTGCCGACGACGACCGCGGTGCCGCCCGGGCGCAGGGCACGGATCCCTGACACCAGGGCGGGTCCGACGCCGGAGCAGTCCAGGACGAGGTCGTAGCCGTCCGGGTCGGCGAGGGCGTGCGCCCGCTCCGGGTCGGGGGTGAGGTCGGCGGCGTCCACGGTCGCCATGCCGTGCCGGGCGGCGAACTCCCGCCGGGCAGCGGCCACATCGGACACCGTAACGGATCCGGCTCCCGACGCGGCGGCGACCTGCGCGACCAGCACGCCGATCGGCCCGGCTCCGGTGACCAGGACCCGTGCGCCCGGTTGGAGCCCACTGCGCCGGACGGCATGCACGGCCACGGCGAGTGGCTCGACGAGCGCACCGAGCCGTATGTCCATGGTTGCGGGCAGCGGGTGCACGAAGTCTCCCGGAACGCATACGTACTCGGCGAGCGCGCCGTCGGTGGGCGGGGAGCCGAAGCAGGTGCCCAGGGGGCAGAGGTTGTAGCGTCCTGCGCGGCACAGGGCGCAGCGTCCGCAGGGGTGCGCGGGCTCGACCGCGACGGCCGTGCCGTGCGGCAGATCGACCGCGCCCGCGCCGCGCCCGACGACGACACCGGCAGGTTCGTGACCGGGCACGGTGGGTTGCCGCAGCACGTTCGGACCGTTCTCGCCGTGAGCGTAGTAGTGCAGGTCCGAGCCGCGCAGCCCGACCGCGCGGACGGCGACGAGGACCTCACCCGCCGTGGGCTCGGGCAGCGGCCGGTCTTCGATGCGCAGGTCCTTGGGTCCGTGCAGCACGGCGGCGCGGTGCGTGGTCCTGTCCACGGGGCGAGCCTTTCTGTCGTACGGGGTGGGGGCGGGCCGGAACTCCGGAACTAACGGGCCTGCAGCGGTTCGACGCTCTTGATCACGAACGCGTAGGTGAGGGCGCCGACGATCGAGAGAGCACCGGAGACGAGCAGCGGCACGAGGTAGGAGCCGCCGGACGACGCCAGCAGGTAGCCGGTGACGATCGGGCCGAGAGCGCCCGCCACGTTCGAGGCGAAGTTCTGGATGCCGGCGAGGGAAGCGACGTGCCCGGCGGTGGGTGCGACGTCGGCGGGCAGCGAGGCGACGGACGCGGTGGCGAAGGTCAGCGACGCGTAGCTGAGCGAGAGCAGCGCGAGGGCGCCGGCCGCGGTCGGCACGACGACCGCGAGGGCGATCACGGATGAGCAGAGCGTGCCGGAGACCAGGCAGGTCTTGCGGACCTTGGTGGTGGACCAGCCCTTGCGCAGGAGCCGGTCGGCGGTGAAGCCGCCGAGCAGCGAGCCGGCGATGGCTACCAGCCCCGGGACCGTCCCGAAGAAGCCGAGCTTGAGGAGATCGAAACCGCGCTCGTCGACGAGGTAGCTGGGGAACCAGGTGATGAAGAAGTAGACGACGTAGTTGAGGCAGAAGAAGCCGAGCATCATGCCCCAGACCGTCCGGTACCGGAACAGGTCGCGCCAGCGCACCTGTGCGGCGGCCGCGCTCTCGGCGGGGGTCTCCTCGACGCGGGCGCCACCCGCCTCGATGTAGGCGCGCTCCTCACCGGTGAGCTTCGGGTGGTCGGCAGGCTCGTGGTACAGCCGCCACCAGCCGATGATCCACAGGAAGCCGAGCAGACCGCAGGAGATGAAGGCGACGCGCCAGTGGAAGGCGGAGACGAGCAGGGTGACGAGCGGCAGCGCGATGGCGGTGCCGACCCGGGCACCGTTGTCCCAGACACTGTTGGCAAGGGTCCGCTCGTGCCGCGGGAACCAGCGCGAGACCGCTTTGGCGGGGGCCGGGTAGCCGGCGGCCTCACCCGCGCCGAGCAACAGGCGCGCCCCGACCAGTGTGCCGACGCCACGCACCAGGCCCATACCGACGGTAGCGACCGACCACCAGATGGCGCCGATGGCAAAGACCCTCTTGACGCCGAACCTGTCGAGCAGCGCACCGGCGGGCAGTTGGCACAGCGCGTAGGTGAGGAAGAAGGCGCTGAGGATGAAGCCCTGGGTCTCTGGTCCTATGTGCAGGTCCTTCGACATGGTGGGCAGCGCGACGCTGAGCGTGGAGCGGTCGAGGTAGTTGACCGCGAGACCGCCGAAGCACAGCAGGGCGATGCTCCAACGGACGTTCTTGCCACGGCCTCGGGGCCGGGTGGGGTGGGCCGTGCCTGGGGAGGCCTGTGTGGCCTCGGATTCGGTGACGGGGTGCGTCGTCATCGGGGACCTCCGGTCGCCATTGGCCGGTCGGAGGCGTCGTGGACATCGGGCACGGCGGCTCCTTCGTGCGGGGACGGGGTGTACGGGTGGGGTGGGCTGCGGCTCGCGAGACCGAAGGGGGTACGGGGACTCCCGACGACATTTTCTACCCTCTCGATGGCTTACATACAAGCCTTGTATGTAAGAATCTCCGCAGTTGAAAGTGAGAAGGTGACGTCATGGCAGCCCCGCAGCGATCCACAAGATCCACCCCGCGCCGCACTCCCGCCGCACCGGCCGCGCCGGCGAAGGAGTCGGTCCGCGTCCGCGTGCACGCACTCCTGCGGTCCCGGATCACTTCCCTGGAGCTGCTGCCGGGCACCCCGCTCTCCGAGAACGAGCTCGCGGCCGAGCTCGACGTCAGCCGCACCCCGGTGCGCGAGGCCCTGATCCTGCTCGGCGAGGAATCGCTGGTCGACGTCTTCCCGAAACTCGGTACGTTCGTCTCCCGCATCAGCGTCGACGCCGTACTGGAGGCCCAGTTCATGCGCGAGGCGCTCGAACTGGCCGCGCTGCGCGAGGCGGTGGGGCGCGCCGACGCCGAGGACATCGCGGCGCTGCGCGCCATCCTCGACGCCCAGCGCGCAGCGCTCACGACCGCGGACCCGGACGCGTTCTTCGAACAGGACGAGGCGTTCCACCGCCGCCTGATGGAAGCCAGCGGATACCGCACGCTGTGGCGCACGGTCACCACCGCCAAGGCCCACCTCGACCGGGCCAGGCGCCTCAGCCTCCCCCTCCCCCACCGCATCGAGAACCTCATCGCCGAACACACAGCGGTGGTTGACGCACTGGAGCAGCGTGACGCCGGGAGCGCAGAGAAGGCGTTGCGCGGACATCTCCAGGGGGTCTTCGAGGACACCGGGACGATCCAGGCGAACCGCCCGGAACTCTTCGCCGAGCCGCACGGCGGGACGGCGCCCGCCCGCCCCCGTGTCCATCCCGGACTGCGGACCTGACGACAGCCCCCCCCGGCCGGGGGGGGACACAGCGGGACTGACGTCCGCCGGGCACCCAGACCCGTCGGTCCGCCGTCAGGTCGGGGGGGACCGCCCTCAAGGTGGCGTAGAGCTTCTCGCCAGGCCGGTGGGAGCGCAGGGTCCCGGTCCGGCGGCGGAACTCTCACCACCGGTTGCCCGACGTCGCCCCGTTGCGCGTGCTGATCGGCTCCCCAGGCCATCGCAGGCCGTCGGTCAACTGCCGCTGGGGTCCGCGTCAACGAGCAGGGCGACCAGCCGCTTTGCCTGGTCCTGGGGGTCCAGCGTGCCGGACCAGCTGGTCATCAGGAGGTGGTGGACGGTACCGACGAGGGCAAGCGCGACCGAGGTGGTGTCGGTGCTGTCCGCGATGCGGCCGAGCCGCTGTTCGGCCTCCAGGTAGGCGTTGATCGCATCCTGGATCGCCGTGAATCCCGGCGCGCCGCCCGCCAGCGCCTGGCGAACCCGGAGGAACGTGGCGGGACGGGTCATGGTGACCCCGATGACCGCGGGATCCAGGGAGGTCAGAAGTGCGAGCGCGGCCGCGGTGAGGTTGTCGGACACAGTGGCATGCCCTGCTCGCTCCGGGAGTTCCCCGGCTTCTTGTGCAGTGCGCGCGAACCGGCTCAGGCACAGTTCGGCGACGAACTCGTCGAGCCCGTCGAAGTGAGCGTGCAACAGCCCCTTGGCGCAGCCCGCCTCGCCAGTGATCGCCCGGCTGGTCAGGGCCGCCGGGCCCTCGCGGGCCAGGACCCGCTCCGCAGCGTCGAAGAGCCGCTCACGAAGGTCGGGGATCGCCACTCCACGCGGTGACATAGGGCCTCTCCTGGTACGGGATGACGTCATGCGGCGCACCCCGGCGCACAAGGGGATTGCCAGTATGGGCGCACGCCCATACTGTTTGGGCGCATGCCCATTCTAGTCTCTGCAAGCGCATCATCCAGCAGGAGGTCCCGAATGCAGAACATCGCCAACACCGGTCAGTCGAAGGCGTGGAACGGTTACGAGGGCACTCACTGGGCCCAGAACCAGGATCGCTGGGACGCCGTGAACGGAGGTTTCAACGACCCCCTGCTCACCGCCGCCGCGATCGAGGAGGGCGACCACGTCCTGGACATCGGCTGCGGAGCCGGAAGTACCACCAGACTGGCCGCACGCCGAGCTCGGAGCGGCCAGGCCCTGGGGCTGGACCTGTCGGCGCCGATGCTGGCGCGAGCACGCGAGGCCGCACAACACGAAGGCCTCGGCAATGTGACCTTCGAGGAAGGGGACGCCCAGGTCCACGCCCTCGCACCAGGCGCATTCGACGTCGCGATCAGCCGCTTCGGGGTGATGTTCTTCGCTGATCCCGTCGCCGCCTTCGCCAACATCGGACGCGCTCTGCGCCCCGGTGGCCGCTTGGCGTTCGTCTGCGCCACAGCGGCCGACGGCAATGAATGGCTCCAGGCCATCGCGGCACTGCGCCACCTGCTGCCCGTGGGGGAGTTCGGTGCGCAGGGAAGCCCGGGAATGTTCTCCCTGGCGGACCCGGACCGTACCTGCGAAGTGATGGCCGCCGCCGGTTTCGAGCACATCGGCGCAGCGCACACGGAGGCGTTCGGGACATGGGGGCAGAACGCCGACGACGCGGCCGCCTTCCTGCTCGGTTCCGGCCCCGGACATCATCTGATCAGCCAGGTCGCGCCAGAGGTCCAGGAGCGCGCCCGTCAGACGCTCACGGACACTCTGCGCCGCCACGAGGAGGCCGGTGCGCTGCGACTGCGCAGCACCGCCTGGCTGGTCACCGCCGACCGGCCGAAGTAACGAGTCACCCTGCGAACGCTGTTGGGCCGACGGGGCAGAACGCAGGATGCCACATGGCAGTACGGGACCTGCGCGGCCTTCAGGCCCACGTGTTGCCTCGCCCGGTCTTCGGCCACGCGGGGTGGCTTCCTCCGTGGGGCCCTGCTCCTGCCCCCTACCCCCTACCCCACGGTCCAGCTGATGCCGCCGATACCGGTGCTGTAGAAGGCGCAGTGCCCGGACGACTCGCCCACCTGACCCGGCTGCACGGTCACGGAGTTCCCCGTCACGTCGGGGGCCATGCCACAGATGATGTTGGCGTGGAAGGTGACGGGGCCGGGTGCCGGCGCGCGGACCACGTGGCGACCCGGCCTGTAGCGGTCCGGGGGCGGCACCTACGCTTCACGGGGAAAGGGCTGTCGTGAACAGTGGCAGGAACAGCGCTGCACCGCACCGGCCGCAGAAGAAGGACCCATGCCCACGCTTGCCGCACTCGTCCGCACGCTCGGAACGGATCTCGCCCCGGTCCGCCCGGCGGTCCCGCCGCCGCGCGAGGTCACCGCAGTGCATGTCAGCGAACTCGCCGACCCGACACCCTATCTCTCGGGGGGCGAACTCCTCCTGACAACCGGGATGTGCTTGTCCGGCCGCACCGCCCAGGCACGCGCCTACACAACCCGGCTCGCGAGCCGGGGCGTTGCCGCTCTCGCCATCGGCCTCGGGCCCTCCCACCAGCGCGTGCCCGAGGCGCTGACCGAGGCCTGCGAGGCAGTCGGCCTGCCTTTGCTGGTCGTGCCGGGACCCACCCCCTTCCTGGTCGTTGCCCGCACCTACTGGTCCCTGGTCGCGGCCGCCGGTCAGGAGCAGCTGGCCTCAGCGCTGGTCTCGCACCGTGAGCTCGTGCGGGCGGCGGCCGGGCCCAACCCGGTGCCGACCGTCGTCCGCACGCTGGCCGGCGCAGTAGCAGGATGGGCTGCCCAACTGAGCGCGCAGGGAGAGGTGGTGGAGGTCTGGCCACGGGGGCGCCGGGCCAGCGCCCGCAAGACCAGCGCAGAGGTGGCCCGGCTCCGTGTCGCCGGTCCGCACTCCTCGGCCACGTTTCCGCTCGGGACCGATGACGTACTGCTCCAGCCCCTGACGAGCCGGGGTCGGCTCACCGGCTTCGTCGCCGTCGGCTGTCCAAGGCCCATGAACGGCCCCGACAGGCAGCTGACGCTGACCGCCTGCGCCCTGCTCGCCCTGCAGAGCGAGCAGCACCGACGCCTCGTGGCGGGCACCCGGGCGACCCGCGCTTGCGTGGGCCGGCTCCTGATGGCGGGATTCGTCGACGCGGCCCGGGCCCTGGCAGCGGAACTGGCTCTGCCGGCGATCGTTCCACGTATGCGGCCTCTCGTGCTGGCCATCGACACCGGCCCGGGCGGCGAGGAGGTCCTCGACTCCCTGGAGATGTCTGTGGCCAGGGAGAGGCGGCACTTCCCGGCCGTTGTGGAAGCGGACCGCATCTTGATCCTTATCGAGCCGTGCGACGCCCCAGCCGTCGCGGCCGCCGCACGGCCACTGCTGGCCGGCCGCGTGCGAGCGGTGCTGGGCACCGAGACCGACGTGGCCGAGCTGCACCGGCAACTGCCGGCCCTCAACCGCACGCTGGCGGGCGTTCCCGCCGGAACGCTCCGCGACCTGGCCGGCCAAGGCGTCGCCGCCGCGCCCACCCTGGAGCCCCTGCTCGCTTACCGCCACGCCGACCTTGTGGGGACTGTGGCCGCCTATCTGCGCCACCGCGGACAGTGGGAACGCGCGGCAGCCGACCTCGGAGTGCACCGCAATACGCTGCGCCACCGCATCGGCAGGGCCGCCACGCTGCTGGACGCCGACCTGGACGATCCCGATGTCGCCAGCCGGCTCTGGCTCACCCTGCGAGAAGACGGACTGGCCTGACCCGGACCGGGTGTGTTCGCCGTGTGCCCCATGCCGGGGCCCGTGCTTTCCGAAGAGCGCGCGGCTTCGGAAGGGGCCGGCCAAGATCCCGGCCGGGAGTGTCGAGCGTGGGCGCGGGCTCTCGCTGATCGCCGCACGCGTCCCGCATGTGGGCGTTCTGACCGCAGTCCAGGAATTCTTGTGCGGATCGTCCCATGATTTGCCGGCCCACCGGTGCCTAGGTTGACAGCCACCACACGGCCTCTGGCTTTCGGAAGGACCTCCCGTGACGACCGATGTCACCTCCCGGCCGCACCCCGCGGCCGGACTGCCAAGCGTTCCAAGTGCTCCAAGTGCCCCGCCCGTGCAGGGATTCGAACCGCGGCGCGGTCCGCTCTCCCCGCGCTCCTCTACGGGCGCGGTACGGAGGGTGTCATGACCGGCCCCCTGGAAGGTGTCCTGGTGGCGGACTTCAGCCGCGTGCTGGCCGGACCGCTGTGCACGATGACCCTGGCCGATCTGGGCGCCACCGTGGTCAAGGTGGAACGGCCCGGTTCCGGCGACGACACCCGTTCCTGGGGCCCGCCGTGGTCGGCGACGTCCAGCACCTACTTCGAGAGCGTCAACCGCTCCAAGCTCAGTGCCGCGCTCGACCTCTCGGACCCCGGCGACCTTGCCCTGGCACAGGAGCTGGCCCGGCGCGCCGACGTGCTGGTGGAGAACTTCCGTCCGGGAGCACTCGACCGCCTCGGTCTGGGCTACGAGCACGTCGCCGCGGCCAACCCAGGCGTCGTGTACTGCTCGGTGACCGGGTTCGGCAGCGGAGAGGGCTCCGACCTCCTCGGCTACGACTTCGTCGTGCAGGCTGTGGGCGGGCTGATGAGCATCACCGGTGAGGCCGACGGAGAGCCCACCAAGGCGGGTGTCGCCCTGGTGGACGTGCTCACCGGCAAGGACGCCGCCGTCGGCGTACTCGCCGCGCTGACGGAGCGCACCCGGACGGGTCGCGGTTGCCGGGTGGAGGTCAATCTCCTCTCCAGCCTGCTGGGGTCACTGGTCAACCAGGCGCAGAGCTGTCTGGAGACCGGCCGCTCTCCGGAGCGGATGGGAAACCGCCACCCTTCGATCGCCCCGTACGAAACGCTGCGCTGCCGGGACGGGCTGCTCGCGGTGGCGTGCGGCAACGACGGGCAGTTCACCCGTCTCGCGGCGGCTCTGGGCCGGCCGGAGCTGGCGGACGACGCCCGTTTCGCCACCAACGCGGCCCGGGTCGGCCACCGGGCCGAGCTGGTCACGGCACTGGAGAAGCTGCTCGCTGCCGACGAATCCGCCGTCTGGCAGCAACGCCTCACCGAGGCGGGAGTCCCCGCGGGGAAGGTCGGCACCGTGGCCGACGGCTTCGCACTCGCCGAGCGCCTGGGCCTCTCCCCCACGGTCACCCCGGCCGGCGGCACACCCGTACCGCGGCACGCCGCCACCTACTCCACCGGCCTGGTCCGGCCGCCGACACCACCCCCGGCACTCGGCGCCGACGATTCCGTGGTCCGGGCCTGGCTGTCCGAACCCGGCAGCCCGCCCCTCCACCGTCCCACGAACGAAAACGAGGTGACCTCATGACTCGATCGAACTCCCCGCGCACCAAGGCCGACCCGCTCGACCTGGCCGATATCGACGACCTGCTCAGTCCGGACGAGAAGGCCGTGCGCGCCGCCGTCCGACAGGTATGTGAGTCGTCGATCGACCCGTATGTCGCGGGGTGGTTCGAGGCGGGCGAGCTGCCCGCGATACGCGAACTCGCCAAGGAACTGGGCACCCTCGGTCTGCTCGGCATGCACCTCGACGGCTACGGCTGCGCGGGCATGAGCGCGGTCGACTACGGTCTCGCCTGCCTGGAGCTGGAGGCGAGCGACTCCGGAATCCGCTCGCTGGTCAGCGTGCAGGGATCGCTGGCGATGTACGCGATCCGGCGGTTCGGCAGCGAGGAGCACAAACAGCGGTGGCTGCCGCAGATGGCCTCCGGTGAGGCGATCGGCTGCTTCGGCCTCACCGAACCCGACCACGGCTCCGACCCCGGCAACATGCGCACGCGTGCCCGCCGCGACGGCGCCGACTGGGTGCTGGACGGCAGCAAGATGTGGATCACCAACGGCTCGGTCGCGGATGTCGCCGTGGTGTGGGCGCAGACCGGGGAAGGCGTACGCGGGTTCGTCGTGCCGACCGGCACGCCCGGCTTCTCCGCCCACACCATCAAGCACAAGATGTCGCTCCGCGCCTCGGTGACCAGTGAGCTGTCGCTGGACGGGGTCCGGTTGCCGGCGGCTGCCGCCTTCCCGGAGGTACGTGGTCTGCGCGGACCGCTGTCCTGCCTCAACGAGGCCCGCTACGGCATCATCTGGGGTGCCATGGGGGCAGCCCGCAGCGCCTTCCGGACGGCGTTGACCTATGCCGGGGAGCGTTCACAGTTCGGACGGCCGATCGGCGGCTTCCAGCTGACCCAGGCCAAGTTGGCCGATATGGCCGTGGAGCTCACCAACGGCACCCTGCTGGCCCTGCACCTGGGCCGCCGCAAGGACGGGGTGGGGCTGCGCCCGGAGCAGGTGAGCCTGGGCAAGCTCAACAACGTGAACAAGGCCCTGGAGATCTGCCGTACGGCGCGGACCGTTCTCGGCGCCAACGGGATCTCCTTGGAGTTCCCGGTGATCCGGCACATGAACAACCTGGAGTCCGTGCTGACTTACGAAGGCACTCCGGAGATGCACACCCTGGTCATCGGTCAGGCCCTGACCGGTCAGGCCGCCTTCCGCTGACGGCGCCACGGGACGCGCTCGCGGCGTAGCAGCGGGGCGGCGAGGTCGTCGGGCGGAAGGCCGACCACCCCGTCGCCCGGCCGTGGGCGCGAGGCATTCAGCAGACGTCAGGCGGACCGGGACGGTTCGGAAGCCTCCTGCTTCCCCGTACGGGCATGCTCGGTTCCGCCGGAAGCCGGGGGCCGCCCGGGCACCGACGGCGTCTCGATGCGCCAGGCGATGCGCTCTCGGTCCTGGACCAGACAGCGGTAGACGAAGAGCACGACGGAGAGCAGCAGGATGCCGACGCCCACCAGGGTCTCCGTGGCGCCGCCGTAGCCGGCGAGGGACGGGTGGGTGACGCCGGTCGCGAGGATCAGCAGATTGAAGGCGAGCAGCAGCCAGGCGACCGGGACCCAGATCCGTCCACGGCGGATGGGGCGGGGCCAGTGGGGGCGGTCCCGGCGCAGCAGCAGGAAGGCCGCGACAGCCAGCGTGATCGCCACCAGGTAGCCGAAGTTGCTGGCCACCAGGATGGCCAGGGGCTCCCCGAGCAGCAGTACGACCAGGCTGTTGATGACCGCGTCCAGGGTGAGAGCCCTCCCGGGCACGCCCCAGCGGTTGAGGTGATCGAGTTGGCGGAGCGTCATTTTCTCGCGGGCCAGGCCGTACAGGGCGCGGCCGCCGTCCGCGGTGGTGGAGACCATCCCGAAGAACATCGAGACGATCAGTACCAGCACCCCGAGCGTGGAAAAGCCGCCGAGCGCCCGTTCCAGAGCGACCGCGAAGGAGCCGACCGGGTCGGCGCGGAAGGCGTCCTCGCCGATGGAGCCGATCATGGACAGTGGCACGACGAAGAAGATTCCCAGGGCGACCAGTGAGGTCCAGCGCAGCGCCTTCGCGGTGTCGCGGACGGTGTCCTGGTACTCCGGTGCGAACGAGGCGCAGATCTCGGTGCCGTAGGTGGACCACGCGGTGACGTAGAACCAGACCGCGAGCGTCATCCAGTTGCCGCCGTGGTACCAGGTCAGGCGCTGGACGTGCCAGGTGCCCGGGTGCAGCAGCGGCGCCGCGGCGACCACCACGAGCGCGGCGATGACGATCGCGGCAATGACCTTGCTCGTACCGGCGGCCAGTCTCGCGCCGAAGAAGTTGCACGCCCACCCGCTGGCGATGGCGGCCACGGCGACGAGTTCGGAAACTCCCAGGGGGTGGCCGAGTACATGGGTCGTGCCGGAGTGCGGGAACCACTGGGTCCGCACCAGGGCGCCGATCGCCGCCGCGTTCACCGCGATGCTGAACGACCAGCCGATCCAGTAGCCGAACGAGGCGACCGCTCCGAGCGGAGCGAAGTACCGTTTCCATCCCTCGATGGCGTAGCGGCTGACGCCACCCGACATTCCGGGGAACATCGCGGCGGTCTCCGCGAACAGCATGTTCTGCAGCAGGCCGACGACCGCGCCGCCGACCCAGAGCGCGATGGCGGTCCAGCCGCCGACCGCACCGATTCCGTAACCGACCGTCAGCAGCAGGCCGTTGGGGACGACCAGTGCGATGGCGAAGCCGTCGCGCCAGGTGAGCGTCTTGCGCAGCTCTGTGGCGTCGTTCTGATCCTGGTGCACGCCGATCACCCGTTCCTAGGGAGCACATCATTGTGTCGCCCGTCACAATAATGCTTTATTATTGGCTGGGAAGAGCCCGGAGGGACTTCCGATCAGCGGGGAGCGGCATGGACGCACAACGGGAACGCATTCTGCAGGCGGCGGCGGAGGTACTGGCCGAACGCGGCTTCGACGCGGGCCGGTTGCGGGACGTCGCCACCACGGCCGGACTGTCCATCGGCTCCCTTCAGCACTATTTCGAGACGCGCGACGCCCTGTTCCTCGAAGCCTTCGCCTGGTCCATCGACGATCTGATCGAGCGCTGGAGGAGGGTCGCCGTCGAGGCCGGCAGCGCGTGGCGCCGCTTCGAGCTGCTGGTCCAGGCGCTCACCTCGGACCCGGACCTCACCCGGCGCTGTGCGACCTGGACCGAGTTCTGCGCCAGCGCCTCCCGGCGGGAGGAACTCCGGGACGGGGTGCGCCGGGTGCACGCCGAGTGGCAGACGCTGATGTCCGAGATCGTCCACACGGGCCTGCGCAGCGAGGAGTTCACCCCGGTGCTGCCGGTGGACCTCGCGATCGGGTCACTGGTGGTGATGGTCGACGGCTGCGAATTGGCCGTCGCGTCCGGGGGCGGGCTCACCGCAGAACGCTACGCCGAGCTGCTGCTCGGTACCGCGCGCGCCGTACTCGGCGTACGCGCCTAGGTCTCAGGGAGGACGTCCATGGCAGTGCAGTTCCCCCATCTGTTCAGCCCGCTGCGCATCGGCCCGGTGACGGTGCGCAATCGAATCCTGTCCTCGGGGCACGACACCGTACTGGTCCGGGACGGCGCGGTCACCGAGGACCTGATCGCCTACCACGAGGCGCGCGCCGCAGGCGGAACGGGCCTGATCGTGCTCCAGGTCTCCGGGGTGCACGAGTCGGCCCGCTACACCACCCACGTACTGATGGCCACGGAGGACGACTGCGTCCCTGCCTATGCCCGTCTCGCCCGGGCGGTGCACCAGCACGGGGCGAAGGTCTTCGGGCAGCTGTTCCACCCCGGCCGGGAGATCCTGGAGTCCAAGGACGGCAGCGCACCGGTCGCCTGGGCACCGTCCGCCACCCCGAGCGAGCGCTTCCATGTCATGCCGCGTGCCATGACCGGGGCCGAGATCGAGGAGGTACTGGACGGGTACGGTCAGGCGGCCCGCCGGCTGCGCGAGGCCGGGCTGGACGGTGTCGAGGTCGTCGCCAGCCACGGGTACCTGCCGGCGCAGTTCCTCAACCCCGAGGTCAACGTACGCAGCGACGGCTGGGGTGGCGACGACCAGGGCCGGCTGCGGTTCCTGCGTGAGTCGCTGCGCAGGGTACGGAAACAGGCCGGGCCCGGTTTCGTGGTCGGTCTGCGCATCTCCGGCGACGAGTTGAGCCACGACGGCCTCGGCGCCGAACTGGTCCTCGCGGCCGTCGCCGAACTCGACGCCGAAGGTCTGCTCGACTACGTATCGGTCTGCGCAGGCAGCTCGGCCAGCCTGTCCGGTGCGCAGCACATCGCCCCGCCCATGTTCCACGAGGCCGGCTACACGGCGCCGCTCGCGGCCAGGGTACGTGCCGTGGTCGGAGTTCCCGTCATGGTGGCCGGGCGGATCAACCAGCCCCAGGAGGCCGAGCAGATCATCGCGGGCGGGCAGGCCGACGCCTGCGCGATGACCAGGGCGCTGATCTGCGACCCGGAGCTGCCGGTCAAGGCAGCCGAGGACCGCACCGAGGAGATCCGCGCCTGCATCGGTTGCAACCAGGCCTGTATCGGGCATTTCCAGCTCGGGTACCCGATCTCGTGCATCCAGCACCCGGAGACCGGGCGCGAACGCCGCTTCGGAGTGCTGCCGACCATCACCCGACGGAAGAAGGTGCTGGTCGTGGGCGGCGGACCGGCCGGTCTCAAAGCGGCGGCGGTGGCCGCGGCGCGCGGCCACGAGGTGGAGCTGCACGAAGCGGGCCGGCGCGTCGGTGGCCAGGTGCTGCTCGCCGAACAGCTGCCAGGGCGGGCCGAGTTCGGTGGGGCGATCACCAACCTGGAGGGCGAGGCACGGCGTTCGGGAGTCCGCATCCTGGTGGGGTCGCGGGTGGATGCCGGGACCGTGGCCTCCGTGGCTCCGGACGCGGTGGTACTCGCGACGGGCGCACGCCCGCGCACGGCGAAGCTGGAGCTGATCGACGACCCGGTGGTACTGGACGCGTGGGAGGTGATCCGGGGCGGTGAGGTGCCGCGCGGGCGGATCGTGGTCGCGGACTGGCGCGGCGACTGGATCGGCATCGGGGTCGCACTCCGGCTCGCCGGCCAGGGCCGGAAGGTGACGCTCTGCGTGACGGGCTTCGCGGCGGGCGAGCACCTGCAGCAGTACGTCCGCTCCGCCATGCTGGGGCAGGCGGCGCGGGCGCGCATCGACATCGTGCCCAACGTGCGGCTGTACGGCGCGGATTCCGACACCGTCTACCTCCAGCACACTCTGACGGAGGAGCCTGTGCTGCTCGATGGCGTCGCGGCCGTGGTGCTCGCCCAGGGCCATGTGCCGGTCAACGAGGTCGATCCCGTGGCCGTCGGGATCGCGCCCGGACAGGTCTTCACCATCGGCGACTGTGTCACTCCGCGCACCGTCGAGGAAGCGGTGCTGGAGGGCCTCACCGTGGCAGCCGAGTTGTGACCCGGACTGTCACAGGCGGCAAGTAACCTCAGGATCATTCGTGCCCGAGGGGCACAGCGTGCGCGGCGGTCCGGCGTCGAGCGGGGCGGCGTACGCCTCCGGTACACCGTCGCGGGACGAGGTCCAGGCGAGCAGGGCGGCGTCCGGCGAGATGCAGAGGTGGCCGACTCGGGCCCGGTCGTCGGTCGGGCGCCGGGCTCGGACACCGGCTGCCGGGATGCTCCATACCTCGCTGTCGGCGTGAAGACCAAAGGGTGAAGCCGATCCCGCCCGGCGTTGGGACAATCGGACGCACTGCGCGGGACGCCAAGGGAGCACTCACCGGCGATCGGGCTGAACGGGCGGAACAGGCGGAACGGGGTGAACCGGCGGGGCGGGCTCGGCAGGTTGGGCGGGCCTGCCGGGCAGAGGTTCGTCAACGTCGATCCCTCCCGAGTGTTGCGCCGTCATGGACAGTGCAGGCAGGGCCGGTTCGGGCAGGGTTCGCAGGAGCAGCCAACTCACCACCGGAAGCACCACCAGCGGAGCCAGCGCCGTACGAAGGGATGTCGCGTCGGCGACAGCACCGATGAGCGGACTGGCGAGACCACCGATGCTCACGGTCAGGCCAAGAGTGATCCCGCTGGCCGTGCCGACCCGGGAGGGCAAGTAGTCCTGACCGAGGGTTACCTGGAGCGAGAACGGTACGTAGAGGCCGGCGGAAGCCAGCGCCACGAACAGGTAGAGCACCGGACCCGGGACGGTCACGATCCCGGCCACGGCGACCGCCGTCGCGAGATACGACCAGCGCGCCACGGTCACCCGGTCCCACCGGGTGGCCAGCTTGCCGCCCAGCACGGAACCCACCGCACCGCCCAGGTAGAGCACGAACAGTGCGGCGGTGCCCGCCGGCGTACTGCCTCCCATGCGCTGCCTGGCATAGAGCGAGATGAAGGTGCTCAGTCCGATGAAGACGATGGAACGGCAGACCACCACGAGTGAGAGCTTGACGAACGAAGTACGGTCATCACGCCCCGCCTTCGCCGCCGCACCGGCACGCCCCGCCCCGTTCCTCTCCAGCGCCCGCAATGCCGGCAGACAGAGCACACTGCCGACCACGGCCGGAATCACGAGCAGCGGCGAGAGCCGCAGGCCACCGGTCACCACGACGGCCGACACCATGAGCGGCGCCGCCGCAAACCCGAGGTTGCCGCCGAGAGAGAACCACGCCATACCGCTGTGGCTGCCGCCGCCGGCCAGCCGCGCGACCCGAGCCGACTCGGGGTGATAGGCCGCCACTCCGAGCCCGGACAGCGCGACGAACACCAACGTCAGCTTGTACGAGCCACTCACACCGCTGAGTGCGATCCCCACGCCGCCGAGCAAGGTGCTCACCGGCAGCAGCCACGGCATCGCCCACTTGTCGGTCAGCAGACCGAACACGGGCTGGGCCACCGATGACAGCAGTGACGCGGCGAGGACAATCCCGGACACGGCGGCATAGCTGTAGGCACGTTCGGCAACGAAGAACGGCACAAGCGCGGCCACCGCACCCTGGTACACATCCACGCAGGCGTGACCGACAGACAGCAGAGGGATCAACTTATTCCTGGACACACATCCATGCTCGGCATCCCGGGGCTGTCGCACTTCCAATATTCTGCCAACCAGTGCCGGAAAACCGCCACGCATCGGAGACGGCGTTCTGGAGGCGGCCGGCACATCCCTCCTGACGCGAGGGGAGCTCGGGGTCGCGCGCTTACCCGGGAGGTAATTGCCGAGCGCTCACGACGCCGCCGAGAATGGCGTTGTCCGCACCACCGCGATGCGGACCCCGTAGATACAGCTACAGAAGCCCGAAAAGACCCGGCGGAACACCGTAGTTGAGCAGTGGAGAGGAAACGCACGTGCCCACAACAACCACGCCCATGACCACCCGCACCCTGGTGGAGGAGCTGCTGCGCCGGATCGGTGAGGGCGACCCCGAGCGGATCGCCGAGCTGTACGCCGAGAAGGGCGACTGGAAGCTGGACTGGCCGGAGGCCGAGCACGGGCGCTCGGCCACACCGTGGATCCGCCACCGGTCCACCCGGGCCGATGCCGCCGCGCACTACCGCGAGTTGGCGGAGCACCATGTTCCCGGGCTCGCGGCCACCGAGATCGAGCGCATCCTCATCGACGGCAGCGACGCGGTCGTGCTCGGCGAGATCCGCCAGACCGCCCTGCCCACCGGACGCGCCTACCGGGCCCGGTTCGCACTGCACCTCACGGTCGAGGGCGGCCTCGTCACCCGGCACCACGTCTACGAGGACAGTCTCGCCGTCACCCAGGCGTTCGAGACCTCGTGATGCGCGACCGCCGGAATCCCCTTGGTGACACGCCAGTCCCGTGCCAGGATCTGGCGTATGTCAGTTCGATACCCGCGCCCCCCGCCGAACCGTCACCGCACCACGGGATGAGACGACTTCCGGGCCGAGCCGAAGGCGTGTACGTACCTGCTCGACGCCCCCGGCAGGTGGACGGACCAGGCTGGACGGCCGGGGCGATGTGGATATCGACGCACTCGGACCGCTGAACGTGCCGATCATCGCCGATGTCGAATGCGGTCATGTCCCGCCGTATATGCCGATCGTCAATGGCGCACGCGGCAGGGTCGTGCACACGTCGGACCGCAGCGAACTCACTCAGACACTGGACTGATGTTCGCACGTCCACCACTACGTCATCGGCGGGCGCCCGCCCGGGGGTACGGCCTTCGGAACCGGCAGTGTCCGTCCCACCCGGGCGAGCGGTGACAGGACCATCAGCAGCGGCGACACCATCATGCCGGCGGCTGTCACCAGGAGACTCGTGCGCAGCCCCCACTGCTGGACGAGACAGCCACCGAGCAGAGAGCCCAGCGGGGTCAGGCCCATGCCGGCGAACGTGATCGTCGCTGTGACGCGACCCTGCATCCCCTCCGGAGTAACGGCCTGCCGGAGAGACATGGCCGTGACGTTCACCAGCTGGCCGAAGGTGCCGAACACGAAGTTGACCGACAGGAGCGCGGCCATCGTCCCCCCTGAGGGACCGTGCAGCAGGGGCACACACAGCGTCGCCCCGTCCCCGAGCACCGCAGCGCCCACAAGCACGGCGCCATGACCGAACCGGCCCGGCAGCCGGGCGGCGAGCAGCGACCCCAGGAGCGCGCCCGGACCCGTCGCAGCAAGCGCCAGGCCGACGGCGGCCCCCGAAAGGTGCAGTTCCCTCGGCAGGAAGAGCAGATAGGCGGTCATCATGGCGGCGAAGGAGAACTGGAAGGCGGCCGAGGCGAGGCCCACGATCCGCAGCCAGGTATCGCCGACGACGAAGCGCAGACCCTGATGGATCCGCAGCCATACCCGAGGGGGTTCCGGATTCTCCGCCTTCACCGGGGTCGATGCGACCGACGAGGCCGACGGGACCGCTTCGCGGCGCCGGATCCGCCCGATCGACAGGACCGACAGCACGAAGAACCCAGCGCTGCACGCGGCCCCGACGGGCGCCGACAGAAGCGACACCATCGCACCCCCGAGTGCGGGGCCGCCCAGCTGAGCCGCTGACCGGCAGCCCTCCAGCGCGCTGTTGCCCCGTACCAGTTGATCGCGTCGTACCAGCCGTACGAGAGACGCCTGGTACGCCACATCGAAGTACACGGACAGGGTTCCGGCAACGAAGGCGACCACGAGCAGTGCCGGCAGGCCGAGTCCGCCCAGGAGGCCGGCCAGCGCGGCGCCGCCCAGCGCCAGTGCCCGGCCCGCGTCCGTCAGCACCATCACCGTGCGGGCCTGCCGTCTGTCGACCCAAGCGCCGGCGAAGAGCGAGAACAGCAGGATCGGCGCCTGCCCCACCGCGCGGAGGACGCCCAGCCGGCCGGCGTCCGTGTCGAGCGTCAGTACGGCGATCAGCGGCAGGACCACCAGGCTTGTCTGCTCGCCGATTTGGGAGGATGCCTGGCCGAGCCAGAGCCTTCGGAAGTCCCGGTCCCTCCACAGGCGGGACGGAACCGGCCGGCCGGCATCGGATACAGCTGAGGAATCGGACGACACAGTGTGCCCCTTGGGGGTACCGAGAACGAGGCCCGCCACCCGGCGCACGGCAGGTGCACCGGCGGTTCAGGGAGGGGAAGGCTCGCTGTGCCGCGGATCTGAGGCAGCACGCGATGACAGGCCGCTCAACGGCCTACGGCGTCAACGCGCGCTCGGGCGACCGGGCATGGGCTGGCTCCTCGTCGGTCTCGGTACCCGCACATTAGCCCGCGGCGGCCCGGCACGAAAGGCAGTCACGAAAGGCAGTGGGGAGTTGGTCGTCGACGAACCGGCGAGCGGAACACCGCAGCCGGATACGCGCGCATCCGGCACGGGGATACGGATGTGACCTGTCCCGCGATCCACGCGGTTCGGGAACCCCGGCGCGCCCTCGGCCATCTCCCTCACCGGACCGGGGCCCGGGGCGGGCAGCAATGCCCCTGCGGCTCCTCGTTATCCGGAGACGAGAATCTGATGAGCCTTACGGGGACACCCTTCTTCCTGACGTCGATCGTGCTGGTGGCGGCGGCACTCGCGTTTCCGCTGCTGTTCTGGGGGCGGATCCGCGGTCCCGGCGCGGTGCGGCACACCGCGCGACTGGCCATGCTGGTCGTCGTCCAGGCCACCGGGGTGCTCCTGGTGTTCGTGATCGTCAACAACTCCAACGGCCTCTACGACAACTGGGCCGACCTCCTCGGCACCGGCAACCACGTGCATGCCGCCGCCGATCTCGGCCCGGACGGAACCGGCGGCAAGTCAGTCAGGAGCGAGCCACGGATCAAGCAGAAGTTCCACCCGGCCGGCGACCCCCGGATGGGCCCCGGAGTGCAGGTGACCCAGCTCAAGGGCCGGATCTCCGGTGTTGAGGGCGAGGTCTACGTCTGGCTGCCGCCGCAGTACGGTCAACCGGCCTACCGGCACCGGAACTTCCCGGTGGTCGAAGTGCTCCCCGGCTACCCCGGTTCCGCACGGGCCTGGTTCGGGAGCCTGCACGTCAACACGCAGCTCGCACCGATGATGCAGCGCGGTGACGTGGCCCCGTACATCATCGTCGCGCCCCGGACGACGCTGCTGGGCAACGTCGACACCGGCTGCGCCAACATCCCCGGCAAGGTCAACGCCGACACCTGGCTCAGTGTTGACGTACACAAGATGGTGACGGACAACTTCCGGGCCGAGCGCCGGCCGGCCGGCTGGGCCGTCGCGGGCTACTCGGCCGGCGCGCACTGCGCGGTCGAACTGGCTGTCCGGCACCCGGACCGCTACCGTGCCGCGATCGGTCTGTCCGGCTACAACGACCCGGTCGGCGAACCTGCCTCGCTCACCGCTCGGACACTTCAGCTGCGTAACCGGAACAACCCGTGGAAAATCCTCCGGCACGACCGGGTTCCGCCCAGGGTGGCGCTGTTCGTCTCCGGTGCGTCCGGTGACGGCTACCAGGGTGCGGTGGCCCTCAGGCAGGCGGCCAGACGCCCGACGACCGTCCAGGCCGTGAGACTGCCCGCCGATGCGGGCGGGCACGCCACCGTGGTCTGGAGGCAACAGGTTCCGGAGGTTTTCCGCTGGCTGACGCACCAGGTGCCGATGCGCTGACAGGAAGCACCGACGAGCGCCCAGGCCGGCCCAGGTCGGCCCCGGCCAGTCCAAGTCGGTCCAAGCCGGCCCAGTCTGCTCAGGTCAAACGCGGTCGGCCAGTCCGACCGCGCATTCCCGGAAGACGGGAGCGTCCCGCCCAGTGCGGCGGGACGCTCCCGGGACCCGAGCCGCGCGGCTACAGAGTGCGCTCCAGGCGGTCGGCCAGCAGCTTGACGAAGCGCGACGGATCGCTCAGCTCGCCGCCCTCGGCCAGCAGCGCCATGCCGTGCAGAAGCTCCGCGGCCTCTTCGAGGCTGCTGCGGGCACTGTCGTCCGTCCCTTCCGCGTACGCCTTGTTCAATCCGGTCACCAGCGGGTGCCCCGGGTTGAGTTCGAGGATGCGCTTGACGTGCGGAACCTCCTGGCCCATGGCGCGGTACATGTTCTCCAGAGCCGGCGTCACATCATGCGTGTCCGAGACGATGCAGGCCGGCGAGACGGTGAGTCGCGAGGAGAGGCGCACCTCCTTGACGTTCTCGCTCAGCCGGTCCGTCATCCAGGTCAGCAGGGCCTCGAACTCCTGCTGCTGCTTCTCGCGTTCGGTCCCGGCCTCCTTCTTCTCCTCCTCGGTGCCGAGGTCGACTTCGCCCTTGGCAACGGACCTCAGTTGCTTCCCGTCGAACTCGGGAACCGCCTCGACCCACACCTCGTCGACGGGGTCGGTGAGCAGGAGTACCTCGATGCCCTTGGCCCGGAACGCCTCCATGTGCGGGGAGCTCTCGATGGCCTGGCGGGACTCGCCCGTCAGGTAGAAGATGTGCTCCTGGCCGTCCTTCATGCGTTCCACGTACTGCCGCAGGGTGGTCGGCTCGTCCTCGCTGTGGGTGGTGGCGAAGGAGGAGACACCGAGGATGGCGTCGCGGTTCTCGAAGTCGCTCAGCAGTCCTTCCTTGAGGACGCGGCCGAACTCCCGCCAGAACGTGGCGTAGCGCTCCGGCTCGCCGGACATCATGTCCTTGACCGTCGACAGGACCTTCTTCGCCAGGCGGCGGTGCATCAGCTGGATCTGCCGGTCCTGCTGGAGGATCTCGCGCGACACGTTGAGCGACAGGTCCTGCGCGTCGACGACACCCTTGACGAAGCGCAGATACGGCGGCATCAGTGCTTCGCAGTCGTCCATGATGAAGACGCGCTTCACGTACAGCTGGATTCCGCGCTGGTAGCCCTGCGTGAACAGGTCCTGCGGTGCGTGGGCGGGGATGAACAGCAGCGCCTGGTACTCGAAAGTGCCCTCCGCCTGCAGCCTGATGGTTTCGAGGGGGCTGTTCCAGTCGTGGCTGATGTGCTTGTACAGCTCGTGGTACTCGTCGTCCGTGACCTCGTCGCGCGACCGCGCCCAGAGGGCCTTCATCGAGTTCAGGGTCTCGGGCTCGGCGGGGGTGGCCTCGCCATCGGCCCCCTCAGCCCCTGTCTCCGTCTCCCCTTCCGTGCCGCTCGCGTCGGCGGCCGCGGAATCGGAGACGAGCCTGACGGGCCAGGTGATGAAGTCCGAGTAGCGCTTGACGATCTCCCGGATCTTCCACGGGGAGGCGTAGTCGTACAGCCGGTCCTCGGAGTCCTCCGGCTTGAGTCGGAGTGTGACCGCGGTGCCCTGGGGAGCGCCTTCGACGGTTTCGATGGTGTACGTACCCGCGCCGGTCGACACCCAGCGGGTGCCGTGGCTCTCGCCCGCACGGCGGGTCAGCAGGGTGACCTCGTCGGCCACCATGAAACTGGAGTAGAACCCGACTCCGAACTGACCGATCAGTCCGTCGGCAGCGGCGGCGCCCTCCGCTTCCTTCTCCTTGAGCTCCTGCAAGAACTTGGCCGTGCCCGAGTTGGCGATCGTGCCGATGAGCTGGACCACTTCGTCGTGCGACATACCGATGCCGTTGTCGCGCACGGTGAGCGTACGGGCCTTCTCGTCCGGCTCTATGGCGATGTGGAGATCGGACACGTCCGCACCGAGAGAGTCGTCGCGGAGGGCTTCGATACGAAGTTTGTCGAGCGCGTCGGAGGCGTTGGAGACCAGTTCGCGCAGGAACACGTCTTTGTTCGAGTAGATCGAGTGGATCATCATCTGGAGAAGCTGACGCGCTTCCACCTGAAACTCGAACGTCTCAGTCGGCATAATCCATGCTTCCTTCTCAGGTCATCAAGTGACGGGGACTGACCTGGGAACTCTAGAACAGCCGACGGCGGTTCAGGTCCCGATCGCCGTCCGGGGCACAGCCGCTCGCAGTGCGGGCAAGGGCCTTCGAACGGCACCGACCTCACTCGGCACAGACCCGCAGGTACGCCTTGCGCCATACCTTGCGACGTGATTCACTCCATAGGTACGAAGACAGTCGTACCAATCCACTGCGCACGGTCAACTTCAGGAGCCGCGTCATGAATCCGGAACGCAAAGTCGCCCTGGTCGTCGGGGCGAACGGAGTTGTCGGCCGCGACACCATCCAGCACCTCCGCGATCTCAACGACTGGGAGATCATCGGGGTTTCCCGGCGCGGAGGCACGGACACGGGCCGAGTGCGCTACATCGCCGTGGATCTGCTGGACGCCGATGACGCCCGCCAGAAGCTCGGCGGGCTGACCGAAGTGACGCACATCTTCTACGCGGCGTTCCAGGACCGGCCGACCTGGGCGGAGCTCGTACCCCCGAACCTCGCCATGCTGGTGAATTCCGTTGACGCCATCGAGCCGGTGGCGTCCGGTCTGCGGCACATCAGCCTGATGCAGGGCTACAAGGTCTACGGCGCGCACCTCGGCCCGTTCAAGACCCCGGCACGGGAGAGCGACGCGGGACACATGCCGCCGGAGTTCAACGTGGACCAGCAGTCCTTCCTGGAACGCCGGAGCCAGGGCAAGCCGTGGACGTGGTCGGCGATCCGCCCTTCGATGGTGGGCGGCGCCGCTCTCGGCAACCCGATGAATCTGGCCCTGGTCATCGCCGTGTACGCGTCCATCTCGAAGGAGCTCGGCCTGCCCCTGCGCTTCCCGGGCAAGCCCGGCGCCTACACCAGCCTCTTCGAGATGACGGACGCCGGCCTGCTCGCGAAGGCGACAGTCTGGGCGGCGACCGACGCGAACGGAGAGGGACAGGCCTTCAACATCGCCAACGGCGATCTGTTCCGGTGGGAGGAGATGTGGCCCAGGATCGCCGCGTACTTCGAGATGGATGTCGCCCCGCCTCTGCAGATGTCTCTCACCACCGTCATGGCGGACAAAGAGGCCCTGTGGAACGAGATGTCGGCCCGGTACGGTCTCGCGCACTCATACGAGGAAGTCTCCTGCTGGAACTTCGGCGACTTCGTGTTCGGACTCGACTACGACATGTTCGCCGACACATCGAAGTCACGGCGGGCAGGCTTCCACGAGTACGTCGAGACCGAGCAGATGTTCATCAGCATCTTCGAGGAATTCCGCAAGCGGAAGATTGTCCCGTAACTCCCCGGGAATCACTCACCATCGACCGCCATCACCCAGTGTTGCGGGACCCTGGGCCGTCGACCAGAATGCGGGCATGACGGGTGAACAGAGGCCAGCTGACGACTCTTCCGGGAACGGCACGACGCCCGCACTGCGGGCGTCCGACCGCGAGCGGGACCAGGTCGTCGAAATTCTGCAGGTGGCCGCGGGCGACGGCCGGCTCACCGCGGCCGAGCTGGACGAGCGCCTGGACGCCGCACTCTCCGCCCGCACCCTGGACCAACTGGCCGAGCTGACCGCCGATCTGCCCTCGGAAGGAATGCCCCCACAAGCCAGGGAACTGGTCCGCATCGACCAGCGTTTCGGCGATGTCACCCGCACCGGCCGCTGGCTGGTTCCGCGCCGCATGGAGATCCGGCTGATGTTCGGCGATGCGAAGCTGGACTTCACCGACGCGGTGATCACCCACAGCACCCTGCACATCGATGTCGATCTGCGCATCGGGGGAAACCTGACCCTGGTGACCCGGCCGGGCATCGTGGTCGACATTGACGACCTGGAGCGCAGCAGCGGCGACGTGAAGATCCGGCCGGCATCAGGCCCGGACGCTCCCGTCACCCTTCGTGTGCAGCTGTCCGGGCGGTCCCGCGGTGGCGACATCACCGCCCGGCCCCCATACCGCAAGCCCTCGGAGTGGCTGCGCCGCCGCACGCCGAAGAGTATCGGCCGCTGAACTCGGGGGCTCGGACACGACCCGGGCGACGGGATGCGTTCCGGGTCGGGCAGGGCGCCGGGGTGTTACGCCTGCGGACGGGCGGTCCCGGTATTCTGGGCGAGCAACTCCAGCAGGCCGGGGAACCGCTGCTCGACCTCCAGCCGCCTGAGTCGCACCCCGCGGCGGTTGCCGTAGTCCATATCCGTGACCAGCCCAGACTCGCGCAGCACCCGGAAGTGATGGGTACAAGTCGACTTCGAGACCGGCAGGTTGAAGGATGCGCAGGTGCGCTCCGCATCCCCCGGCTCGACGATCAGCTCCGTCACGACGCGGCGGCGCAGCGGATCGGAAAGGGCCGTCAGGACCTTACCCAGGTCCATTTCCTCAAGGCTCGGATGCCCCAGCTCGTCCGCCATGATCCCTCACCCTCGGATACGGATTGCTTCGTACCGCGTAGCCCGACCTGCCGCTGCAGGTATCACCGCCACCATACCTAAGACGGCAGGGATTCCATCCCGGGCGTGGGAACGACCCCGGCCTCCGGCGCTCGGCTCCTCGGGCCCGAGGAGCCGAGCGCGCGGATCGGCGGCTCAGCAGCTCACCGAATCCAGCGGATCAGAGATCAGGCCAGGATCAGGGCCAGGGATCAGGAGAAGACAACTGAGCGCAGCTTCAGCCGCTCCGAGGCGTGCCCTCCGTGGGGCCGGAGGGAGAAGTGGTCGCCCCGGCAGTCGGCGCCGGTGAAGACGGTGGCCGTGGCATCGGTGAAGTTGCGCGGACTGTGGGCGGAGGGCGTGAGCCACTCGTCCGCCACCTGAGGGAGCGTGATGCACTCCCGGCTCGGCGGATCGGTCAGGTGCCCGAGGTGCGGGGCGCCGCTCGGGTCATGGAATACGTAGGTGAAGTCGCCCTCCGCAGCCTGGGCGGAGCCGGAGAAGGTGAGCGTGAGGGCCGCCGCGCCGAGTGCGGCGGTGAAGATGCGGCGGAAGGTGCGGCGCGGACGGGGCTGAGCGTTCATATGGACTTCGAGTTCCCTTCATGACGGTGTGTGCGTGCGATCCCGATCTGCCCAGACGCACACAGCGTGATGCATCCGTCACTCCAAGGAGTGATCATGGAAGGGAGTGATACGGGAGTGACCTGGGAGCGCGCGGCCCCCTGAACACATCGACAGGTGCGGACACTTGGGTATTGACGCGTCGCCGCCTGGGTAGGGCAAGCTCCAGCAGCCGCCGACCCCGCGCGTTTCCCCAGGGCGCCATCCGGCGGCTTCCGCACCGGAGACAACCGGAGACAGCGGCGACCGATCCGCTCCGCACAGGATCCTGCCCCTCCCCCAGCCCCATGGCCTTCGCTTCGCGGACCATGTCCGGATTCGAGATGGAGAACTCCACCGTGGTCAACCCCGAGCCCGCCGCCCCCGAGCCCATCACCTTCGGGCCCATCACCTCCGGGCCCATCGTGCTCGACCCCACCGGAGCCGCATCCCACGCCGAACACCGGGAGCTACGCGCGCAGGGCGCCGCCGCCCGCGTCGACATCCTCGGCGTCACGGCGTGGGCCGTTACCGACCCCGCACTGCTGAAGAGGTTACTGACCAGCCCTGACGTCTCCAAGGACGCGCGGCAGCACTGGCCCGCGTTCCCCGGAGTCGTACAGACATGGCCACTCGCCCTGTGGATCGCCGTCGAGAACATGTTCACCGCCTACGGCAGCGAGCACCGCAGACTGCGGCGGCTGGTCGCCCCCGCCTTCAGCGCCCGGCGGATCACCGCACTGAAGCACCGCATCGAGGCCCTCACATCCGAGCTGATCGACGCCTTGGAAGAACGGGAAGAAGCGGAGGCCGGGGAACCGGTCGACCTCCGCACGCGTCTCGCACACCCGCTGCCCATCCGTGTCATCAGCCATCTGATGGGGCTGCCCAGTGACCGGAGCGAAGAGTTCCGGGCAGTTGTCAACGGTGTCTTCGACACAACCCTCTCGGTGGAGCAGGCCACCGCCAACACAGGCCTGCTCTACGAGGTTCTGGACGACCTCGTCGCCGCGAAGCGGACCCGGCCGGCCGACGACATG